>NZ_JACHYE010000005.1 GCF_014192645.1 Herbaspirillum sp. Sphag64
GCTTGCATCGCTGTCAAATCGTTTTGTTTGTCAGCAGCAGAGAAACGAGATTATGTAGTGTTTTTTAATTTGCGTCAACTACTTTTTTAACGCTTAACTAAAAATTTTTTACTGCCACTTCTCATTTCTACATCTTGTATTGCGCTTTGCTTTCTTACTTCTTCCCCACCTCGCTCGCTGCGTCTTGCTCTTTGCTGCGTCGCTGTTTCAGCGGGGAGGCGAACTATAGCAAAGCCTTTCCAATTCGTGCAAGCTTTTTTAAGCAATTATTTAAACTTTTTACCAAACCCCTCGCAAACCCACGCCCACACTCACTCTCTTCGAACAAACAAAAAAAACCAACACCATAAACAATAAGGCCATCCCTGCGGGATGGCCTTATTGTTTTACAAAACTACTCAACTGCGCTATTCGTTACAGGTTCTTGAAGTTGGCTTGGCGCTTTTCCAGGAAAGCCGCCATGCCCTCGGTCTGGTCCTCTGTCGCAAAACAGCTGTAGAAGGAAGTCCGCTCGTACTTGATTCCCTCCACCAGCGTTGTTTCATATGCACGATTGACGCAATCCTTCACCATGGCAACGACAGGCTGCGACATTTGACTAATAGTAATCGCTGCGGCCATTGCTTCATCCATCAGCTTCGCCGCTGGAACGACTCGGGATACCAAACCAGCACGCTCTGCTTCCTGAGCATCCATCATGCGCCCAGTAAGACAGAGGTCCATAGCTTTTGATTTCGATATAGCACGTGGTAGACGCTGAGTCCCGCCTGCTCCGGGCGTGATGCCAAGCTTAACTTCGGGCTGTCCAAACTGGGCGTTATCGGCGGCGATGATGAAATCGCACATCATCGCCAGCTCACAGCCACCGCCAAGGGCGTAACCAGCTACCGCCGCGATGACCGGCTTACGCACGCGGCGAATGGTTTCCCAGTTGCGGGTAATGAATTCACCCTTAAAAACGTCCATGAAGTTATAGCCTGCCATGGCACTGATATCAGCGCCAGCAGCGAAAGCCTTTTCGCTACCAGTGACAATAATGCAGCCGATCTCTGTATCAGCATCGAATTCAAGCAGAGCTGCACCAAGATCGGTCATCAAGCCGTCATTCAAGGCATTCAAAGCCTTTGGACGGTTCAGTCTTATCAGACCAACTTTACCGTGGGTTTCAGTCAATATATTCTCGTAACTCATCTGGTCTCCTATTGATATACACATATTGCAGAAAAGCGCATTTACCGTCGCCGATGATTGTACCGCTATTGAATTTTTCTCGACGCTGCTTCAAGCAACAGAAGTTGCTTCCTTGATCAAGCTCAGCGCTATACTGGATATACCCCTTTCACTGCGTCAAAGGAGGATCACATGTTCAAGACCATACTTGTACCAACAGATGGATCAGAACGGTCTGACAAAGCGATTGCCAACGCCATCGACTACGCTCAGCACTGCAAATCAAAGATAGTCGGTATCGGGGTCGCTGAACCTTATCCGTTCTCTCCGCTAGCAGAGACTGCCATGGCCATTGATCCCGGCATGTATGAAGAAAATGTACGCGCCTTGGCAGAACAACATGTTCAGCGTATCGCGGATGCCGCGCAGGCCGCAGGTGTTGCCTGTGAGACAATGACGGTACTTTCCTTTGCACCGGACGAAGAGATCGTCAATGCAGCCAAGAAATATGGCTGCGACGTGATTTTTATGGCGTCGCATGGGAGAAGTGGATTAAGTCGATTATTTCTCGGCAGCAAAACTCAGAAAGTCTTGGCGCACTCACCTGTCCCGGTGCTCGTGTTGCGCTAGCAACATCGGATAGTAAAACGCCGGTTTTGCTGCTTCAGCAAAAACCGGCGTTGTGTGTTTATTTACTCCCTGCGTCAAGGCCTGGGTAGTAACACCCACATCATGCCGCGCTGCTTCATTGCGCCCGCCTTTTCTCCGGCCTCACTCCCTGAGCCCCAGAAATAGTCTGCTCGCACCGCACCGCGGATTGCCCCCCCTGTATCCTGCGCCACAACAAGTCGTTGCAGGA
Organism: Herbaspirillum sp. Sphag64; assembly: GCF_014192645.1. Taxonomy (GTDB): domain Bacteria; phylum Pseudomonadota; class Gammaproteobacteria; order Burkholderiales; family Burkholderiaceae_D; genus Herbaspirillum. The sequence continues at coordinate 2,030 of NZ_JACHYE010000005.1, forward strand.
GAGTGTCACTATTCGGCTGCGTCGTATCCAGGAATACCGGCGCACCTAAAGGAAGATGTTGCGGATCGATGGCAATTGATCGCTGCCCCGTGAGAGGCACGCCAAGTGCGCCTTTTGGCCCCTTGGTAGGGTCGGCAATTTTCTCTTCTTTAAAGAAGACAAAACTTGGATTGGCATTGAACAACTCATTCTGCCGCGACGGATTGGCAGCAACCCAGGCCTTGATGCCCTGGGCAGATGCTTGAGAAAGCTGCATTTCACCTTTATCCACCAGGTAGCGACCAATCGATTTGTAGGGCTGTCCATTTTGATCCGCATATGCGACCCGGATGGTTTCCTTGGAATCACTCAGATAGACTCGCCCGGAACCCTGAACCTGCAGGAAGAATGCCTCGACAGGATCATCCACCCATACCAGCTCCTTGCCATTGAGAGCCCCTGACTGCAGCAACTCAGCACGTGTGTAATAGGGAACAACCTTGTTGCCCGCCAATCGACCGCGCAAGCGCATGTTCTTGAGATCAGGATAGACACTGGATAAATCAATCGTCAGCATATCATCGGGTGTCCGATATAGCGGTGTCTGATAGGGGCCGCCGCGTTTGCGTGCGCCGCGCAACAGAGGCTCGTAATAACCGGTAATCAAGCCGCTATCAGTACCATCACCATTGAATACCTTGTAGGGGATGAAATTTGCCTCGAAAAAACTGCGCACGGCATCGTCGTCATCGCCGTTGACCTGTCCTGCAGCATTACAAGCAGCGCGCCAGTCGCTACGTTTGATCAGCGTCGCGCAGGAATTCATGAATGCAGGCCAGGCCTCGCGCAGCGCATCCTTATCCCAACCAGGCATTGCCGTGAAGCTACTTTTTTGCAGCGTCTGCGCTACCGGCTCAGTACCTGGCTTCTGCGCAGGCACTGGACTTGGCTCCGGCTTCGGAGGTACGGTTGTACAGGCGGCAAGACTCAGAAGAATGATCGCGGCGAATGCAGTTAAACTAGTACGGATAAATGACATTGAGGAAACGTTAAATGTTGTGGTTAATACTGGAAGCTGGTAGTGCCTTCTTCATCTTTGTGTTCATCGTCTGGTGGACCATGTTTTCCGGTAAGAAGCCTACCCAGCCAGCACAGCGCAGCAAACCAGACGATCAGGCTGACGACCAGTCAGCTTAATGCAGGGTACGCGGCAAGGACAGGAAGAACTCGGGTATGCGGGCATCAAATTGCTCGCCGTCCTCGGCAACACAGAAATACTCACCGTGCATTGATCCTTGCGGCGTCTTCAGGGCAGTGCCGCTGGTATATTCAAACTGCTCGCCTGGCTGCAGGAAGGGCTGATGACCGACCACGCCCAGTCCGCGCACTTCCTCCACATGATTATTAGCGTCCTTGATGACCCAATGGCGCGAAATTAATTGCGCGGGAACCTGGCCGCTATTAATGATCGTGATCGCGTAGGCAAATACATAGTGTGACCGGGCTGGATCGGACTGTTCTTCCTGATATTGTGTTTTGACCGTCACGGTAAATTCATACGTCGCCATACGGCTCCCTCAATTAATTAAATAGCAATGAACCATTGCACACGAAATTCCCTTGCGGTGCAAGATTCGCAAGCAAACCTTACCAGCATGAACGAGTAAAATAACGCATCTTTCAAGCATTCATCGACTTCCTTTTTATTTATCGCCATTCCAGCCATGCCAACCTATCGTATCGCTCCCAGCATTCTCTCTGCCGATTTTGCCCGCCTGGGAGAAGAAGTCCGTAACGTCATCACCGCCGGCGCCGACATCGTGCACTTCGACGTGATGGACAACCATTATGTTCCCAACCTGACTATCGGGCCTCTGGTGTGCGAAGCCATCCGCCCGCACGTACAAGTACCTATTGATGTGCATCTGATGGTCAAGCCAGTTGACCGCATCATCCCCGACTTTGCCAAGGCCGGTGCCAACATCATCACTTTCCATCCCGAGGGCTCGGAACATATTGATCGCACCCTGCAACTGATCAAGGATCACGGCTGCAAAGCCGGGCTGGTCTTTAATCCAGGCACCCCGTTGCACTATCTTGATCACGTCATGGACAAACTCGATATCATTCTGATTATGTCTGTCAATCCTGGCTTTGGTGGTCAATCCTTCATTCCAGAAGCATTGAACAAGATCGCCGCAGTGCGTCGTCGCATCGACGAATCCGGCCGCGACATCATGCTGGAAGTCGATGGAGGCATCAAGGTCGAAAACATCGCCGCTGCTGCCAAAGCAGGTGCGGATACCTTCGTGGCTGGCTCCGCCATTTTTGGCAAGCCAGACTACAAGGCAGTGATCGACGCCATGCGCGGCGAACTGGCCAAGGTTTAAGCCAGCCATCGATCATCCATCACAAACCCGACGCAACGATAGAAAAGACGCATGCTCAACAACATCAAAGCCGCCATCATTGATCTCGATGGCACCATGCTCGATACCGCACCGGACTTCCATGTGGCGGTCAATCGTATGCGCGCCGATCTAGGGCTAGCCCCGCTGGCATTACATGTGATCGTGGATTTTGTTGGCAAGGGTTCAGAAAATCTGATGCGCCGGGTGCTGGCAGTGGACTATGACGACACTGATATTGAGCAACATTTTGCCGCCGCCTTATCCTCCTATCAGGAGCATTACGCGGAAATCAACGGCAAATACGCCACGCTTTACCCGCAGGTAATCGAGGGCTTGCAGGTACTCCAGAAAAAGGGTTTGCGTCTGGCTTGCGTAACCAACAAACCGGTCGCCTTTGCCCTGCCACTACTGGAACAAAAGGGCTTACGTCCCTATTTTGAAATCGTCTACGGCGGCGATTCCTTGCAGCGCAAGAAACCTGATCCATTACCACTATTGCAAGTCTGCCAAGATTTCTCTCTGGAACCGTCACAGGTGGTTGCCATCGGAGACTCGTCGAACGATGCACTGGCCGCACGGGCAGCGGGTTGTCGCGTGCTCAACGTCCCGTATGGCTACAACCACGGTGAGCCTATACACAACGTCGATTCCGATGGTATAGTTCAGACGCTGCTTGATGCAGCAAACCAGATTTCGTAGTGAAATGTACTGAAGTTGTACTCAACTAAACACATACGACAAATGTTTCTCGACAAAAAACTCATCGCCAATCATTCAGCCGCCCCTGAGGCCTGGCTGTGGCGACGCTGGCAATCCCAGGCTAACTAATATTTAGCCTCGTCAGTTGCTGTTCGCTCCACGCGAGCAGACGTTTTTTGCAACACTACCCCACTGTTTAATATCCGTTATTGTCGGCACGTATTTGCCAGGCCGCATCAGTACGCCTGGCACATGCTCCACGATATCGGCTCCGGAGAGAAACATGACCGAACTCGAATTCAAATCGCTCGCTAATCAAGGCTTTAACCGCATTCCACTGATCGCCGAAGCCTTCGCTGATCTGGAGACGCCACTCACCCTCTATCTGAAACTGGCACAGACCCAGAATGCGGGGAAGAACACCTTCCTGTTGGAATCGGTGGTCGGCGGCGAACGTTTTGGCCGCTATTCCTTTATTGGCTTGCCAGCCACCACCAAGCTGCGCAGCTTTGGTAACAGGGTCGAAGTTCTCAAAAACGATCAGGTAGTTGAATCGCATGAAAAAAATGCACTGGAATTCATCGCCGAATTCCAGTCTCGCTACAAAGTGGCGATTCGTCCGGGCATGCCGCGATTCTGTGGCGGCCTGGCGGGCTACTTTGGCTATGACGCCGTACGTTATATCGAAAAGCGTCTGGCCGACAGCGCCCCCAAGGATGATCTCGGGCTGCCCGACATTCAGTTACTGGTCACCGAAGAGTTGGCTGTCATCGACAATCTCTCCGGTAAGCTATATCTCATCGTCTATGCCGATCCGGGCCAACCAGAAGCCTTCGCCAAGGCGCGTCAGCGGCTCAAGGATTTGCGCGCCATGTTGCGTCGCGCCGCCGATGCCCCTGTTACTACCGGCTCCGTACGTACAGATACGATCCGTGAATTCACCAAAGCTGACTATCTGCAGGCCGTCGCCAAGGCCAAAGAATATGTCATGGCCGGCGATCTGATGCAGGTCCAGATCGGTCAGCGCCTGAAAAAATCTTATGTCGATTCACCGCTCATGTTGTACCGTGCGCTGCGCTCACTGAATCCCTCGCCGTATATGTATTTCTACAATTTCGGCGATATGCAGATTGTTGGTGCCTCGCCGGAAATCCTGGTCCGTAATGAAACCATTGGCCAGACTTCCGATGGCAATGCGCAGAAAAAGATCACGATTCGTCCTCTGGCAGGTACCCGACCACGCGGCGCAACACCAGAACGCGATGCCGCTCTTGCAGTCGAATTGCTGGCCGATCCGAAGGAAATCGCCGAGCACGTGATGTTGATCGATCTGGCGCGCAACGATATTGGTCGCATCGCGACGACCGGCAGTGTCAAAGTCACCGATCAGATGGTGATCGAGAAATATTCACACGTGCAGCACATCGTCTCCAATGTCGAGGGCTTGCTCAAACCCGGACTGTCGAATCTGGACGTGCTCAAAGCAACCTTCCCCGCCGGCACCCTGTCGGGTGCTCCCAAGGTCCGCGCCATGGAAATCATTGATGAACTGGAGCCGGTGAAACGTGGTATTTACGGCGGCGCCTGCGGCTATCTGTCGTTTGGCGGTGAGATGGATGTCGCCATCGCGATTCGCACAGGGGTCATCAAAGATGGCACGCTCTACGTGCAAGCCGCAGCCGGCATCGTTGCCGACTCGGTACCGGAAATGGAATGGGAAGAGACCGAAAACAAGGCACGTGCCGTTTTGCGTGCTGCCGAACAAGTGCAAGATGGACTGGATGGAGAAATCTAAATGCTACTCATGATCGACAACTACGATTCCTTCACCTATAACATCGTGCAATATTTTGGCGAACTAGGTGAAGAAGTCCTGACTATCCGCAATGATGAAATCACCATTGCCGAGATTGAAAAACTGAATCCGGCGCGTATTTGCCTTTCCCCCGGACCATGCAGTCCACGTGAAGCTGGCATCTGCATTGACTTGCTCAAACACTTCTCGGGCAAACTGCCAATTCTGGGCGTGTGCCTTGGCCATCAAGCCATTGGTGAAGCATTCGGCGGCAATGTGGTGCGCGCCAAACAAGTCATGCACGGCAAGACATCGAAGATCGCGCATACCGGCGTCGGTGTGTTCAAGGATATCCCCAGCCCCTATACGGTAATCCGCTATCACTCGCTGGCGATCGACCGCGCTACGCTGCCAGATTGCCTGGAAGTGACCGCCTGGACCGATGACGGCGAAATCATGGGCGTACGTCACAAGGAATTTGATCTGCAAGGGGTGCAATTCCACCCTGAGTCGATCCTGTCGGAACATGGTCATGCCTTGCTGAAAAATTTCCTGACCGGCTCCGCGCAGAGTTAAGTGAAAGCTTCAATGCGCACATCACTTAACTTTCAGGAAAATTCAATCATGTCCATCACACCACAAGAAGCACTCCTGCGCTGTATCGATCATCGTGAAATCTTCCACGATGAAATGCTCACACTGTTTCGTCAGATCATGCGTGGCGAAATGTCGCCTGTGATGATCGCAGCGCTCACCATGGGCTTGCGAGTCAAGAAGGAAACCATTGGAGAAATCGCCGCTGCGGCACAGGTTATGCGGGAATTCGCCACCAAGGTCCCAATGGCCGACACCAACAATTTGCTTGACATCGTCGGCACCGGAGGTGATGGCGCCCACACCTTCAATATTTCAACTGCCTCGATGTTCGTTGCAGCAGCAGCCGGAGCACGGGTTGCCAAACATGGTGGTCGCAGTGTTTCCTCGTCGTCCGGCAGCGCTGATGTTCTCGAAGCGCTCGGTGCCAATATCAATCTGCAACCGGAACAGGTTGCGCAATCAATTGCGCAGACCGGTATCGGTTTCATGTTCGCGCCGAATCATCATGCGGCAATGAAACATGCGGCACCGGTACGCAAGGAGTTGGGGGTAAGGACTATCTTCAATATTCTTGGCCCGCTGACCAATCCTGCCGGCGCGCCGAATATCCTGATGGGTGTCTTTCATGCCGATCTGGTAGGGATACAGGTGCGTGTGCTGCAGCGCCTGGGCGCGCAACATGCGGTCGTGGTCTGGGGTCGGGACAATCTGGATGAGGTCACTCTTGGTGGCGCTACCATGATTGGTGAACTGGTCAATGGTGAAATCCGTGAATACGAAATTCATCCGGAAGACTTCGGCATGAGCATGTTCGCCAGCCGCAACCTGCAGGTCGCGAATGCGGAAGAATCTAAAGCGAAGATCTTTGAAGCACTCCAGGGCACGCCCGGTCCAGTGCACAATATCGTCGCCCTCAACGCTGGTACCGCACTATATGCCTCAGGCGTCGCAAGCTCGATTGAGGCAGGTCTGCAACTGGCACGTACCACTATCAGCTCGGGTGCTGCGCTGGCCAAGGTCGATGCCTTCGTCAAGGTGACACAACAACTGGGCCGCCCATAAGGAATTTCCATGTCAGACATTCTCAATAAAATCCTCGACGTCAAGGCGCATGAAGTCAAGGTAGCCAAGGCGTATCGCGATCTGGCCAGCCTGCGTCGCGATGTCGAGACCGATACCGACGCCCGCGCACAACTACGTGGTTTCGAAGCGAGCCTGCGCGGCAAGATTGCTAATGGCCATGCAGGTGTGATCGCCGAAGTGAAAAAGGCCTCGCCCTCGAAAGGTGTCATCCGTCCTGATTTCAAGCCTGCCGATATCGCCGTCAGCTATGCCGCGCATGGCGCGGCCTGCTTATCGGTGCTGACCGATGAGCAGTTTTTTCAAGGGGCACCCGCCTATCTGCAGCAGGCCCGTGCGGCCTGTTCGATTCCGGTGCTGCGTAAGGATTTCATGATTGATCCTTATCAAATCTATCAAGCGAGATACTGGGGTGCAGATGCCATTTTGCTGATCGTGGCAGCGCTTGATCATGGCCTGATGGCTGATCTGGAAGCTTGTGCACATGAACTGGGGATGAGTGTGCTGGTGGAAGTGCATGACGGTGTCGAACTTGATGCAGCACTCAAGCTGAAGACAGCCCTGCTGGGTATCAACAACCGCAACCTGCGTACCTTTGACACGACCCTCGATACCACGCTGGGTCTGTTACCACGCATTCCTTCGGACAAACTGGTCGTTACGGAATCAGCGATTGCAACACCTGAGGACGTCAAACGTATGCGTAATGCCAATGTTAACGCTTTTCTGGTGGGCGAAGCCTTCATGCGTGCTCCCGAACCGGGAGTGGAGCTGGCACGTCTCTTTGCATGACACCTCAGTCATCGCTATTTACCTCAGAAGCGGAGCCTAGTGCTCCGTTTTTTGATGGCGCGTAAAGGTCGAACATTCAGCGTCCTGTAGGGCGTGTTGCTGAAGCTGACCGCATGCCGCCACCTAGATTGCTACCGGCATCCCTTGCCAGTCCTCGATAACCTAATACCGAGAGCAGGATCAACACACCAGCCATGGCAAATGCCCAATGAAAATCCATCATGCTGAAATGCGGGATGCCATCGACATCACTGCTACCCCCATTGAAGTAGGAAGCAATGCGCAAACCGAGCGCACCAAATGCGATTCCCATACCAATTGTCATTTGCTGCGCCACACTCCAGAGTGTGCTGGCCGCACTTTTCTGTGCTTCCGTCACATCGGCATAGGCCAATGTGGCTAATGTAGAGAACTGCATCGAGCGTGCCAGACCATAGACAAAAATAGTCAACAGCACGAATGCTACGGGCGTGCTCGGCATCAACAATCCACAGGCAAGGACAAACACACCAGCAATCGATCCGTTAACCAGCGTGACACGGCGAAAACCAAAACGCTGCAAAATACGCGTGGTGAAAATCTTCATTCCCAGATTGCCAACGGCACTGGCCAGTAACAACAGGCCCGACTGAAAGGCTGATAAGCCAAAACCGATCTGAAACATCAGCGGTAGCAAATAAGGAACAGCCTCAATACCAATTCGGGTGAACGAACCAGTCACAATCGTGGCGCTGAAGGTTTTGACACGTAGAGTCGAGTAGTCCAGCAAGGGATGAGGGCTACGCATACCGTGGCGGTAAGACAGCACACCCAGCACAATGCCTACACCGATGAACAGAAACGCCTCGATCAACCTGACTTCCGTATGACTGGCCAGCTCGGTGCCATACAACAACGACGTCAGGGCCAACCCGCTGAGAAAGAAGCCCACCAGATCCAGCGGACGTTTCTCGCTGCTGCGCTCATTTGGCACCAGGGCAAGCACCGCGCTCAATGCAGCCAGACCAAACGGAACATTGATCAGAAAAATCCAGTGCCAGGAAAAATAGGTTGTGATGAATCCCCCCAAAGATGGCCCGACAACCGGTGCAACAATCGCCGGCCAGGTGATCGTGGAGATAGCCTTCATCAGCTTGTCTTTACTGGTGTTGCGCACGACGATCAAACGACCGACGGGTACCATCAAAGCACCACCCATACCCTGTAAAATCCGGGCCGAGGTGAATTCAAATACATTACTTGAGATTCCACACAAGACCGATGCCAGGGTGAAAACCACAATTGCCCAAGCGAAGACCGTTCGCGAACCAAGCCGGTCTGCCACCCAGCCGCTGATTGGTATGAACACCGCCAGCGTCAGCATATAGGCAGTCATCCCCAGGCTCAGCTCATTGGGCCCGATCTTGAACGACTGCGCCATCTGCGGCAGCGCCGTGGCAATGATGGTCGTATCCAGATACTCCATGAAGAAGGTCGCCGCGACGATGAAGGGCAACCAGTGCAATCGTGATGAATTGTGTGCTGTTGTCATACTCAGTCCATCTGGTCGGGATTGTTATTTGTTGTACCGCACGCGTATTACCCCATGCGCAAGATATGCAACAGGATCTGGATGACAACAATTGCTCCAATCAGACCGCCGCCAAAATAGACAATCCCCCCCAGCAGAACATTGGTCCGTCGTTGTTCGGCGAGCAGCTTCCTGAGCAGTTCATCCTGCTGTTGTGGGCGCTGATCTTCCGTCATTTTGGTCAACGCCTGATGAGCAAGTCGGGGCAATTGCGGCAACAAGCGGCTATAACGAGGCACTTCGATCTTGAGCTGCTGCACAAAGCCGCGCCAGCCAATCTGCTCATTCATCCACCGCTCCAGATAGGGCTTGGCGGTTTTCCAGAGATCCAGATCGGGGTCTAGCTGACGTCCGAGGCCCTCAACATTGAGCAAGGTTTTCTGCAGCAATACCAGTTGCGGCTGTACTTCCACATTGAAACGACGCGAGGTCTGGAACAACCGCAAGAGTACCTGTCCGAAGGAGATATCCTTCAATGGCCGATCAAAAATCGGTTCGCAACAGGCACGCACAGCTGCTTCCAGCTCATCGACCCGGGTTTCCTTGGGGGCCCAGCCAGACTCGATATGTGCTTCCGCCACACGCTTGTAATCACGCTGGAAAAATGCCAGGAAGTTCTGTGACAGGTAATCCTTGTCAAAATCAGTGAGCGTGCCAACGATGCCAAAGTCCAACGCGATGTAACGCCCAAAAGTGGCCGGTGCGGTCGAGACCAGGATATTACCGGGATGCATGTCAGCATGAAAAAATCCATCACGAAACACCTGCGTGAAGAAAATCTCTACACCGTCACGAGACAACTTGCTCAGATCAATACCTTCAGCCTTGAGTCGCTCCGTCTGCGAAATCGGAATGCCGATCATGCGCTCCATGACGATCACTGACGGCGAACAATAATCCCAGTACATTTCTGGCACCATCAGCAGATCGGAATTGGCAAAATTGCGGCGTAGCTGACTGGCATTGGCTGCCTCGCGCATCAAGTCCAGCTCGTCATGTAGGTATTTGTCGAACTCGGCAACCACTTCGCGTGCCTTCAGTCGACGACCATCGACCCAAAGGCGCTCCAGCCACTCAGCAGCCACAGCCATCAGCGCGATGTCATTGTCGATCGTGCCGCGCATCCCAGGACGCAGCACCTTGACGGCGACTTCCGTACCGTTCTTAAGCATCGCAAAGTGCACCTGCGCAATCGACGCCGAAGCAACGGGAGTGCGCTCGAAGCTGGCAAACAAGGCGTCTGGATGCGCTCCCAGTGACTTTTCGATCTGGGCGATTGCCAACTCGGAATCGAACGGCGGTACCTGATCCTGCAAGCGCGTCAATTCGTCGGCGATATCAAGTGGCAACAAGTCACGCCGGGTCGACAATACCTGCCCGAATTTCACGAAGATCGGCCCCAGATCTTCCAGGGCACGCCGCAAGCGCTCACCACGCGGTGCCGACAAGTCACGCCAGAAAAAAACTGCTTTTAAGAAAGCTGCGATACGCGGGGTATTGAAACCGGAAACAACGATTTCATCGAGACCATAACGTACGGCGACGCGAATGATTTTAAACAGACGCAGGGAGCGCAAAAACATTAGCGGCGCTCCAATTTTTCGATGCGTTTGGCCAGACGCTCGAGGTCATCTCGCAACCTGACTACCTCGGCGGAGAACTCCCGCATCATGTGGGGACGAATCAGCATCGGTTTTTCTTCCAGAAAATACTCGACCACATTCTCGGTCAATTGTTGTTGCGCCACTTGCGCAGCTGCCAGACCGGATTTGACGCCAGCAACCAGACGCGTGGCGGCAATGTCTCCAATCAATTTGCTCAGATCCTCTTCCGCATCCCAACGCACCGATTGACTCACCTGTGAAATCGTATTGGCGAAGTCGGCATCCCCTTCGATCTTGACGTAGGAAACAGCACGTTCACGATTAGCCAGAATCAACGGCAGGTCTGACAATTTGACGTGAATAGTGACAGCAGGTGTGGCATCGTCGTTTGCGCTCTCTACCAAACTATCGGTACCCACAGTAAGCGACAGCGCGGCAATGCCAGCGTCAATACAGGCAGTCTTGCCATGATGCGCAGCAAGTCGCCCCTGGGCCCAGGGCTCCTGTACAAGTAAATGATTAAGGATGGCAGCAACAGGGCGCATGGCTGGATGCATAACGGATGGAGTGACAGAAAAAGACAGGAAGGATTACAGCGCCATAACAGAATAAAACAGCGCCAATAAAAAAGCCGCTCGTTGCAGTGCAATCACACGAGCGGCTTCAAGTTTAACAGGTTCTCTGAGCTGCGCAGCGCCTCAGACATCCTGTTTCGGCTTGTCACTAGGCTTGCTGAATACCGGCAAGTACCCAGCCATGGGCGCCGTCGAACGGTTTGGAAAGATTCCAGATTTCGACGAATGGCTCTGTTGGAGCATCAATAGCGTCCTTGATCAAACCGGTGAAACGCACTGTGGCCAGGTAATCATTGGCTAACGTTTCGATACCCAGCAACTCAGCGTCGATTTGCACGACGTCAGTATTGTTAGGCGTCGCACCACGCTCCTGAATTTGCAGGCGCAGTTCACCAAACATCTCAGGTGTGGTGAACTCACGGATATCATTGATATCTGCCTTGTCCCAAGCTGCTTGCAAGCGAATGAAGTAGCTCTTGGCGTTACGCACAAAGCCTGGCACATCGAAATCAGCAGGGATACCCCATTGCACGATAGCCTCATTATTACCCAATTGATGCGGTGCCACCGGACGCAGTCCTGAACCGATTTCCGGCGTCGCACTGGATGACGCAGATGAACGGTTATCTTCAGTGTAGTTCGTATAGTTTGTGGGATAAGTCGCAGGATAACTGTCGCTCGTCCGATTCCCGCGATTGAACAGGCCAAACAGCAGTCGCACCACGACTACCAGCAAAACGATCATCAGGATGGTGCCCAACAATCCACCAAACGCACCGCCCAAACCGAAGTGCGAGAACAAGGCCCCGAGTCCGAGACCAAGCAAGGCGCCACCCAGGATACCCTTCCATGGGCTTGCAGGTCGTACCGGTGCAGCAGGCTGCGGTATTGGTTGTGGCGCTGCAGCGGGTGCTGCCGGTTTGGCAGGAGTCACACCAGATGGACTGCTCGGCGCTTGACGTGCATAGTTGGAGGATTGCTTGCCGAAGGAACCACCACCGCCAAGACGCTTGGCCTCGGCACCGGAAAACAGCATCAGGCTGGTCAAGGCCAGCGCCAGAATCAACATCCACTTTTTCATCGCTATTCCTGTATTTTTATAGTTTTATACCGGTATGCAGTGCGGCGACACCAGCAGTCAGGTTGAAGTACTGAACCCGCTCCAGGCCGACATCCTGCATCATCTGCTTCAGTGTTTCCTGATCGGGATGCATGCGAATCGATTCTGCCAGGTAACGATAGCTTTCCGCATCGTTGGCCACCTTCTTGCCCAGCCATGGCAATACCGAAAACGAATACACGTCGTAAGGCTTTTTCAGCGGTTCCCACACCTTGGAAAATTCGAGCACAAGCAACTTGCCACCAGGTTTGAGTACCCGGCGCATTTCACTGAGCGCAACATCCTTGTGGGTCATGTTACGCAAGCCAAATGCGACCGACACACGGTCGAAATAATTGTCCGGGAAGGGCAATTTTTCTGCATCGCAAAGCAAGGTGGGGGTAGGAATTCCTTTATTCAACAGGCGATCACGACCAACCCGCAACATTGATTCATTGATATCTGTAAGCCAGACTTCGCCGCTGGGGCCAGCCTGCTTAGCGAATGCCTTGGACAAATCGCCGGTACCGCCAGCAATATCAAGCACCTTGAAGCCGGGACGAATACCTGCCTGAGCAATGGTGAAGGCTTTCCACACCCGATGCAGACCTGCCGACATGAAATCATTCATCACGTCATATTTAGCAGCGACGGAATGAAACACTTCCGCAACTTTGCGTACTTTGTCTTCTTCCGCGACAGTCTGATAGCCGAAATGGGTAGTATTGCTCATGTGACAACCTGTAGAGAGTAATGCAATATTATACGAGGTGAGCAAGCAGGCAACAGCAGCGCCGGCACACGACTCACCTTAATCAATCAAGAATGATGACCGCAGGCATGGCCACCTGCATTGCCTTGTGGGTGATGATCACGACCACCATCACGGGTAAATCCGGCTGCTTCCAACTTTTGCAGATAGGTTTCCCACATGGAATCCTGATCACGTCCCAATTGATACAAGTAATCCCAGGTATAAATACCGCTGGCATGATCGTCAGAGAAGATCGGCTTGATACCGTAATTACCTACCGGTTCCATCGCCACAATGGTGACATCACGCTTGCCGGTCTGAAGCGTCTCCTGGCCAGGCCCGTGACCACGGACCTCGGCCGACGGTGAATACACGCGCAGCAGTTCAAACGGAATGGAAAACATCGCACCGTCATCAAAGGCAACTTCCATGACGCGCGATTGTGTGCGCACTTTGAATGATACGGGCGTGGCAGCGGAACTCATTGCTGGTGCATCCTCTTCAAATTTGGCGTTCGCTTACGACCATCAACGTCGTCGAGACCGAAACGCATTCAATGGCAGTTCAGGCCAATGCCTGTAGTTGCCGCAGTATTGCCTGTCGCAGCGCTGGCAATAGCGTGCGCCGCGTAGACAATAGCTCTTCACTGGCGACACGTCGGGCATCAGCCCAGATCGGACTTGGGAATTGCACATCATCGACATAGCGCGGAATCACGTGCCAATGAACATGCGGCGTCATATTGCCAAGACTGGCCAGATTGATTTTCTCGGGTTGCAGGACTTCCCGCTGCGCCGCTTCCACTGCCCATACAGCGGCCATTAGCAGCGTGCGATCAGCAGTGGTGAGATCAGTCATCTCCTTGACGTGTGCATTCCAGATGACCCGACAAAATCCCGGATAGGCAGCGTCATCAATGAGCACTACACGATAGCGGCCACCATCAAACAGTAGCTCGCCACCGTGGCTCTCACACAATTCGCAAGTCGCAGTAGCAGAGGTCACAGCAGTAACCTTGGTCATTGATGTCAGATCAAGCATGGGCAACGTCAAACCAGCACGCGCTCAATGCCACCGTTATTGGCACGGGCAACGTAGTCGGGCAGCCAGTTTTCACCCAGCAGATGACGTGCCATCTCAACCACGATGTAATCGGCCTGCGTACCCGAATCTTCGTTGTAACGCGACAAGCCCTGGTAGCACGATGGGCAAGAAGTCAAGACCTTCACATCACCTGTGAACCCATCTGCACGCACCTTGTCAGCCCCCTTGCGCATTTCCTCCTCCTTGCGGAAGCGAACCTGCGTCGACACATCCGGGCGGCTCACACCAAAGGTGCCAGACTCGCCGCAGCAACGATCGCTTTTCTCGATCTTTTGCGCATCAACGGTGGTGATCAAGGTATTGACCGTCTTCAGAGGATCCTGCAGTTTCATCGGCGAATGGCAGGGATCGTGATACATGTAGCGGGTACCGGTCACTCCTTCGAGTCGAACACCTTTTTCGAGCAGATATTCATGGATGTCGATGATGCGGCAACCGGGGAAGATCTTCTCGAATTCATAGCCTTGCAGTTGGTCATAGCAAGTACCGCACGAGACCACCACGGTCTTGATATCCAGATAATTGAGCGTATTGGCCATGCGATGGAACAGCACGCGATTATCGGTGATGATCTTCTCGGCCTTCTCGAAGTCACCCGAACCACGTTGCGGATAACCGCAGCACAGATAACCAGGTGGCAAGACGGTTTGCACGCCAACATTCCAGAGCATCGCTTGCGTGGCCAGACCGACTTGCGAGAACAAGCGCTCCGAACCGCAGCCCGGGAAATAAAACACTGCCTCAGTCTCTGCCGTGGTTGTCTTCGGGTCGCGAATGATCGGTACGATCTTGTCATCTTCAATATCCAACAAGGCACGCGCAGTCTTCTTCGGGAGATTACCGGGCATCTTCTTGTTGATGAAATGAATCACCTGTTCCTTGATCGGCGCTTTGCCAACCGTTGCTGCCGGCTTCTGGGTCTGCTTTCTGGCGAACTTCTTAAGCAGATCATTTCCCAGACGCTGCGCCTTGAAGCCCCAGTCGGTCATGACCTTGCGCGTCGCATTGATGGTCGCCGGATCGGTCGCATTAAGGAAGAACATCGCAGCGGTCGTACCGGGATTGAACGACTTCTGTCCCATCTTGCGCAGCAGATTGCGCATGTTCATGGAGACATCGCCAAAGTCGATATCCACCGGGCAAGGCGTGACGCACTTGTGACATACCGTGCAATGGTCGGCCACATCCTCGAATTCTTCCCAATGCTTGACCGAGATACCCCGACGGGTCTGCTCTTCATAGAGGAAAGCCTCAACCAGCAAGGAGGTCGCCAGAATTTTATTACGCGGCGAATACAGCAAATTGGCGCGTGGCACATGGGTCGAGCAAACTGGTTTGCACTTGCCACAACGCAGACAATCTTTGACGCTGTTGGCAATGGCACCGATATCGCTCTGTTGCATGATCAGCGATTCGTGGCCCATCAAACCAAAAGATGGCGTGTAGGCATTGCGCAAATCAGCTTCCATGCCGGGCAGATTGAGCAGCTTGCCCTTGTTGAAGCGACCTTCTGGATCAATCCGTTTCTTGTATTCGCGGAAGGAGCTGATTTCATCCTCAGTCAGGAATTCGAGCTTGGTGATACCGATGCCATGCTCACCCGAAATCACACCGTCCAGCGAACGCGCCAGCGTCATGATGCGCGCTACGGCTTCATGCGCATCCTGCAACATCGCGTAGTGATCGGAATTGACCGGGAGATTGGTATGGACGTTACCGTCACCCGCATGCATATGGAGTGCCACAAAGACACGGCCACGCAACACACGCTTGTGAATCGCATTGCATTCATCAAGAATCAGCTTGAATGCCGCACCGCTGAATACCTGGCGCAACAAAGCGCGCACTTCCTGCTTCCAGGACACGCGTACAGTGCGATCCTGAACCACATGGAACAGCGTGGCATCAGGCTGATCCAGCAGGCGTTGCTCAAATACAGGCAGCAATTTATCCAGTCCGAGCGCTACCAGTTGGGTCTTCGCTTCGCGCAGTGGCAAATCCAGCTTGGCCAGCAGATAGGTCCAGCGTGCATGTGCCAGGCGCAACAGATCTTCGGCCTGATGCACACGATCTTCCAGCATCTCAGCTGCGGGAATGTCTTCACCTTCGCCATCGTCGCTCTTGCCCAGCGGCAGATTGCCCTTGGCAAAGAATGTCTGCAACTCGTCGAGCAGCTGCAGCTTGTTCTTGATCGACAATTCAATATTGATGCGTTCGATACCGTCGGTGTATTCGCCCATGCGATTGAGCGGGATCACCACATCTTCATTGATCTTGAAGGCATTGGTGTGCTTGGCAATCGCTGCCGTACGTGAACGGTCGAGCCAGAACTTCTTGCGTGCTTCCGGGCTGATCGCCACAAAGCCTTCACCGACGCGGTTATTGGCCATGCGGATGACTTCCGAGGCGGCCTGTGCAACCGCGTTTTCATCGTCACCGACGATATCGCCGATCAATACCATCTTCGGCAAAACGCCACGCTTGGATTTGGTGGCGTAACCGACTGCGCGCAGATAACGCTCGTCCAGATGCTCCAGACCGGCGAGGATCGCCCCGCCCTTGCGGGTTTCGGCGTCGAGGAAATTCTTGATTTCGACAATCGACGGAATGGCATCACGTGCCTGCCCGAAAAACTCCAGGCACACGGTACGTGTCTGCTTGGGCATCTTGTGCAGAATCCAACGCGCCGAAGTGATAAGGCCGTCGCAACCTTCTTTCTGGATCCCTGGCAAACCAGCCAGGAATTTGTCAGTGACGTCCTTGCCCAAGCCTTCCTTGCGGAAAGTACGGCCAGCGATTTCGAGGATTTCTGTCTTGAAGACTTCAGTCTTCTGACCTTTTTCGCCTGGATGCGACCACTCCAGCTTGAAACGCGCCACTTCGACGTCGTGAATCTTGCCCAGATTGTGATCCAGCCGTGTCACTTCCAGCCAGTCACCTTGTGGATCCACCATGCGCCAGCTGGCCAGATTATCGAGTGCAGTACCCCACAGCACAGCCTTTTTGCCACCGGCATTCATGGCAACATTACCGCCGATGCAGGAGGCTTCAGCCGAGGTCGGATCAACCGCAAAGACAAATCCTGCCTTTTCAGCAGCATCCGAAACGCGCTTGGTGACCACACCGGCTCCAGAGTAGATGGTGGCATAGGGCTTGTCCAGGCCCGGCAAGACCTCCATCTCAACCGCGCCAAGTTGCTCCAGCTTTTCGGTATTAATGACGGCTGACAACGGTGTTAGTGGAATCGCACCACCAGTGTAGCCCGTGCCACCGCCGCGAGGGATGATGGTCAAACCCAGTTCGATACATGCCTTGACCAGACCAGCCATCTCGTCTTCGCTATCCGGCGTCAGCACAACGAACGGATATTCGACGCGCCAGTCGGTCGCATCGGTCACGTGCGAGACGCGCGAGAGGCCATCAAATTTGATATTGTCCTTGGCAGTATAGCGACCAAGCACCTTGGTAGCGCGCTTGCGCAGGTCATAGGTCTGACGGAATTCTTCAGAGAATGCGACCACCGCCTTCCTAGCTGCTTGCAACAATACTTCTACATTGTGGCTGCGGCGCGCAGCATCGGCATCGCCGGCTTCGCTCTGGCTCACATCAATACGACGCTTGTCGACCTCGGACAGGCGATGCTGAAGCGCCTCAATCAGCGCGGCGCGACGTTTGGGGTTATCCAGCAGATCATCCTGCAGATACGGGTTACGACGTACCACCCAGATATCGCCCAATACTTCGTACAACATGCGCGCAGATCGTCCTGTCTGCCGCTTGGCGCGCAGCTCATCGAGCAGGCGCCAAGCATCTTCACCCAATAGGCGAATCACGATTTCTCGGTCAGAGAACGACGTGTAGTTGTAAGGAATTTCGCGCAAGCGCGTGGGGCTGGCACCTTGCGGTGCATCAGTGAGCAAAGCTTGAATGTGGGCGGGGGCGTTCATTAATGTAGAAAAAATCTGCTGCCGGAGGTGCATTTTAGCGTATTGCCGTCAGGAGCGAGGAAATGCCCCTGATTTTGCGAGTACGCATTCGAATAACGACGAAATACATTTCCGCAGCGCAATATAAAAGCTGTATTGCATCCATTTAAACAATCAATTTATATTTTTTAATAGTTATAAATTATCATCTCTCCAGGCAACACTGCCCGCAATCCAACCTGAAGGA
This sequence comes from Herbaspirillum sp. Sphag64, assembly GCF_014192645.1. GTDB lineage: Bacteria > Pseudomonadota > Gammaproteobacteria > Burkholderiales > Burkholderiaceae_D > Herbaspirillum. Next base: position 20,262 of record NZ_JACHYE010000005.1, read on the forward strand.
GAACGTAATGCTGCAATCTGCGATGACGGAGTTTCTCGACAATCTCGCCCTGACACTGGCTGACTACGCCCAGTGCAAGGGCTAAACCCGACACACTTCAGGCCAGCCAGTCGCCGACCTGACGCCAGAATCCGTCGGGTACATTGAGCAGTAACCAAGTCATAAGGATGTAGCGCACGATCTTGCCGATCGCCATGTAGAACACCGACGGCCAAAACGGCAGCTTGAGCCATCCTGCCAGCGTGCAAATCGGGTCACCGATACCAGGCATCCAGCCCAGCAGCATTGTCTTTGGGCCAAACCGCTCCAGCCAGCCAAACCATCGGCTGGACCGTTCCTTCGCGAAAGTCTGCTTGGCAACGTAACCCATCCAATAGTCCACGACGCCACCCAGCGTATTGCCCACCGTGGCTACCAGAATCACCGGCCAGAACATACTCGGATTGACCTTGATAACGGCGAACACAGCAGGTTCGGAACCCATCGGCAACAAGGTCGCTGATACGAAGCTGATAAGGAAAACAGAGGTCAGTCCAACAGTCGGAATAGCCAGTATGTTGAGCAACCAGAGGACAGCGGATTCAATCATCGAGGGAAAAGCGCAGAGCGGCAGGATGGGTGAGTATGGGCGTCTATTATAATGTCCAGTCCGTTGCGCCCCAGAAGAACCGCCTGCCAAGCACAGGCCCTCAAGCTGGAGCGCTTTATCTGAACTGCGCCTGTGGCGCCATGAAACTACTATGACCACTGACTATTTGCAGAAAATCCTCACCGCCCGCGTCTACGACGTTGCCACTGAAACGCCGCTGGAGTTTGCCAATACGCTCTCGCAACGGACCGGCAACCGAATTTACTTCAAGCGCGAGGATATGCAGAGTGTGTTCAGTTTCAAGCTGCGCGGCGCCTACAACAAGATGGCGCATCTGACCCCTGCGCAACTCAAGCGCGGCGTCATTTGCGCCTCAGCCGGCAATCATGCGCAAGGTGTTGCCTTGTCCGCAGCCCGTCTGGGATGCCGGGCCGTGATCGTCATGCCCACTACGACACCGAAGGTGAAGATTGATGCCGTCAAAGCGCGTGGCGGCGAGGTTGTGCTGTCCGGAGAATCGTTTACGGATGCCTATCAACACGCGCTGATACTTGAAAAGAAACAGAAACTGACCTTTGTGCATCCCTTTGACGATCCCTACGTCATCGCAGGTCAAGGCACCGTCGGTATGGAAATACTGCGTCAGCATCCCGATCCTATCCATGCCATTTTTGTCGCCATTGGCGGTGGCGGCCTGATCTCGGGCATTGCCGCCTACGTCAAGGCAGTGCGCCCGGACATCAAGATCATCGGCGTGCAGACCACGGATTCCGATGCCATGGCACGTAGCGTCAAGGCTGGTCGCCGCATCACGTTGCCCGATGTCGGCTTGTTCTCTGACGGTACCGCCGTGAAGTTGGTTGGCGAGGAAACCTTCCGCATCACCAAAGAGCTGGTTGACGACATCATTCTGGTTGACACCGACGCCGTCTGTACTGCGATCAAGGATATCTTCCAAGATACCCGCAGCATTGTTGAGCCAGCGGGCGCATTGGCCGTTGCCGGTGCCAAGGCTTATATTGAGCGCGCTAAAAACAGCAAGAAGCCAATCCGCAATGAATCCCTAATCACGATCGCCTGTGGCGCCAATATGAATTTTGACCGCTTGCGCTTTGTTGCCGAAATGGCCGATGTCGGCGAATCACGCGAAGCCGTCCTAGCCGTCACGATTCCCGAAGAGCATGGTAGCTTCAAACGCTTCTGTGAAGCCGTTGGTCCTCGCAACGTGACCGAATTCAACTACCGCATCAGCGATGCAACATCGGCACATATTTTTGTCGGAATTCAGACCGACAGCGCCGACGAACCTGCCAAGATTGCCAAGACCTTTGAAAAACAAGGCTTTAGCACACTGGATCTGACACACGATGAATTGGCCAAGGTGCACATTCGCCATCTGGTTGGCGGCAAGAGCGCGCTAGCAAAGGATGAGCTGCTATATCGCTTCGAGTTTCCGGAACGTCCCGGTGCATTAATGCGCTTCCTCAACACCATGAATCCGAACTGGAATATCAGCCTGTTCCACTATCGCAATCAAGGTGGCGATGTCGGTCGCATTCTGGTCGGGCTGCAGGTACCCAAGAAGGAGATGAAAACCTTCCGTGCCTTCCTCGATAATCTCGGCTATCGTCATTGGGACGAGAGCAAAAATCCCCTGTACAAACTTTTCCTTGGTTAATACCGACTCTGTGGATATCTGACATGCACGCCAATTCTCCCGAAACCTCACTGCTGGGAAAGACCTCCATCTACCCCAGCACCTATGATGCCAGTCAGCTGTTTCCGATTGCGCGCCAGCCCAAACGGGAGGAGCTTGGCGTGCAGGGAACGCTGCCGTTTTTTGGCGTCGATATCTGGAATGCCTATGAAGTATCGTGGCTGAATCTGCGCGGCAAACCGCAGATTGCGATTGCCACTTTCCTGATCCCGGCAGACTCGCCCAATATCATTGAGTCAAAGTCTTTCAAGCTTTACCTGAACTCGTTTAACCAGACCCGACTGGAAAGTCAGGATGCCTTGATCGCGTTGCTGCAGAAGGATCTCTCTGCCGCAGCCGGTGCTGGTGTTCAGGTCATGCTTACCGCACCGGAACAATTTGAACAGTTATCCATGGGTGAATTGAGCGGCTTGCTACTGGATCGACTGGATATTGAAGTGGTCGATCACCATCCAGACCCGCAGCTGCTGTCGGCAGCACAGGATGAAGCGCCGATTGAGCAAAGCTTGCTGTCGCATCTGCTCAAGTCGAATTGCCCGGTGACCAATCAACCAGACTGGGGCAGCGTACAGATTCACTATGTTGGCGCACCGATCAATCAGGAAGGCTTATTGAAGTATCTGATCGGTTTTCGCGAACACAATGAGTTTCACGAGCAATGTGTAGAGCGTATTTTCATTGATATCCTGCGTCAATGCAGACCGCAAAAATTATCGGTCTATGCACGTTACACACGTCGTGGTGGCTTGGATATCAATCCATGGCGGAGTAATTTTTCGGCGATGCAAGCACCAACTAACAGCCGCAACGCCCGGCAATGATGGACATTACGACTTAAATCAGGGATTTTGTTACAAAACAAATATACCTGAAACACCCAGGCCCCATGCGGCCTGGGGCTGCATAACAGCTCTCCACAACCCGAAACTATCGGCTTTTCAGCCGAGTCTGATTTCTCACAAAAAACTTCCATGCAATCATGCGGTCCAACGCCGCGTTAATACCATGATTGCAACCTGATCCGTACGCTTTGGTGCAACAGCCAGTTGGCTGCAACAGCATCTGAAACCAGCTTTCATACCTACACGGCACTCAGAAGCGCATAGCCTTCCTGAACCGTTCGGCGCTTAATCCAAAACTCAGCATTACTTAGTATTAAACGGCAACGTACCTATCGCCACATTATTTCAACTACGCCCACGCTAAACCATGCGCACATTAACTTACGCTTTCACTCGCCGACTACTTCTCGGCAGTCTTCTCTTTCTGACTGCGATCGTCTTCTCAAACTCAGCCATGGCGCAAGAAAGTGATGAATTCAGCTGGTGGCAATCCGTCAAAAATCGGGTCGACAATATCGTTGATAATGGCGAGGGCGCGCTCTATGTTTCTGGCCTGGCTCATCACGGCCGGCATACCTACACGGCTGAAAAACTGGCGCAACTCAACGAACATGCATGGGGCCTCGGCTATGGCAAGACCCTGCGCAATGATAGCGGCAATGATGAATCCCTCTACGCCTTTGTTATCAAGGATTCCCACGATCACCCCCAGTACATGGCAGGCTACGCTTATGAATGGGTCTATCAGATTCCGAACACACCACTGGAGCTGGGCGGTGGTTATACAGCCATGCTGATGAGTCGCCAGGATTACTTTGACAGTGTCCCTTTTCCAGTCGCCCTGCCGGTTGCATCGATCGGTACCAAAAGAGTCAAACTCATGTTCTCCTATGTTCCCCGCTTCTCTGGCAAGAACAATGGCGATGTATTGCTGGTCTTTGGCCGCATCGAACTTTGATAATCAGCTAGCACCAACACCCATGGCAATGACTGAAAAGCCGCTGCAACTAGCGGCTTTCTCTGTAACTTTCAGCTTTGTTTGCAGTCGGGCAAGATAACAAAAAGACAACAACGGAATTCATTGCGTTACTCCCAAAGAAGCCTATAATCCTGCACAAAAGCCTATCTAGCGCCTTTCTTTTGTGTCATGACAAATCTTGCAAAAATCCTGTATCCGGAGAACGTCATTCTGGATCTAGAAGTCTCCAGCAAAAAACGAGCATTCGAACAAGCCGGGCTGACTTTCGAAAATAATAGCGGCATTGCCCGCTCAACCGTATCCGAGAACCTGTTTGCACGTGAGCGCCTGGGTTCGACCGGGCTTGGGCATGGCGTAGCAGTGCCACACGGCCGTATCAAAGGACTGAAGGCTCCGTTGGCGCTGTTCATGCGTCTGGCAGAGCCCATCCCCTTTGAGTCCCCCGACGGTGAGCCAGTCAAGCTACTGATTTTCCTGCTGATTCCTGACAACGTGACGCAACAGCATCTCGAAATTCTTTCGGAGATTGCCGAAATGTTCTCCGACAACGCTTTTCGTGCCGAACTCATTAACGACGGTGATCAGGCCTCCGTCTATTCGCGGCTGGTCACCTGGCAACCTTCGCTGGAAAAGACGCATTAATCGGATTACTTGATGGCGTGACTGCCGGACAGGTGTACTGAGGGCATCAACAATCATCGTCGCACTGGATAACCATGCCCGCATTTACCGCTTTATCAATACAACAACTATACGAAGAGAATCGTGAATCGCTCCAACTGGGCTGGTTCGCCGGGTTTCCGGGCGGTGAGCGACTGATTTCCGGCGATGCTGCCTCTGCAGCCGATCAGGTAGGGCACTTGAATCTAATTCACCCTGGTCGTATTCAGGTATTTGGTCATCAGGAAACCGAGTACTACCAGCGCCTGTCCAATACCTCTCGCGCCTACCAGACCGCTGAGCTGGTTGCCGGAGAACCGCCAGCATTCATTATTGCGCAAGGGTTGGCAACACCGCCCGATATTCTGTCGATCTGCGACGAAAAAAATATCCCGCTGTTCTCCACGCCTTTGCCCGCGGCACAGGTCATTGATTACCTACGCGTTTATCTGTCAAAGAAGCTCGCGCAACAAATCACCATGCATGGCGTCTTCATGGATGTGTTGGGAGTTGGCGTGTTGATTACTGGCGAATCCGGACTGGGAAAAAGCGAATTAGGTCTGGAATTGATCTCGCGTAGTCATGGACTAGTCGCCGACGACGCAGTCGAATTTGCCCGTATTGCACCGAACATGATTGAAGGACGCTGTCCGCCTTTGCTGCAGAATCTGCTGGAGGTTCGTGGACTGGGCCTGCTCGATATCAAGGCCATTTTTGGTGAAACTGCGGTACGCCGCAAAATGCGTCTGAAACTGATCGTACATCTGGTTCGCCGCAGCACGCTGGAAGAGAATTACGAACGATTGCCGTTGGATGCTCAGTTCGAGGACGTTCTCGGTTTACCAATCCGCAAGGTGGTCATTCCCGTTGCAGCTGGCCGCAATATTGCGGTGCTGCTGGAGGCCGCCGTCCGCAACACCATTCTGCAGCTGCGTGGAATCGATACGCTCAAGGAATTCATCGAGCGTCAACGGCGCGCCATGAATGGCGAATAGGCAGTTGTTGTTTGACCATCGAGTCCGCTATAGATAAGGTATCATCATACTCATGCGTATTGTACTTATCACAGGCATCTCGGGCTCAGGCAAATCGGTGGCACTCCATATGCTGGAAGACACTGGTTACTTCTGCGTGGACAACTTGCCGCCGGCCTTGCTGCGCAGCCTGGTAGAAACCCGCTTGAAGGAAGGTGACGCCACGTTGGCCGTGGCAACGGATGCCCGCAGCGCTGACTCACTCGCAGAACTTGGCAAGGATATTCAGTCCCTGAAGGATGAAGGGCATGACGTCAAGGTGTTTTTTCTGACGGCTTCAACCGAATCGTTGATCACGCGCTTCTCGGAAACGCGTCGCAGCCACCCCTTGTCGCACCGCGCCTTGGCGAATCAACAGCCCAACTATCGTCGAACGTTGACCGAATGTATTCAGCTGGAGCGTGAAATGCTCAGCGGGATTCAATCCCTGGCCCACGTTATCGATACATCCAATCTAAGCGCCAACAAATTACGAAGCTGGATTCAAGAGCTCATCAACGGTACCGAAAGCAAACTGACCCTGCTGTTTGAGTCATTCGGATTCAAATTCGGGGTGCCGCTGGATGCCGACATGGTCTTTGATGTCAGGTTCCTTCCCAACCCGCACTACGACCCGCAACTACGCCCACTCACCGGCAAAGATGCAGCCGTTGCCACCTTCCTGAGCGAGCTGCCAGAGGTCGATGAACTGTATGACGACATCCGTCATTTTGTCGAAAAGTGGCTACCTGCATTCAAACGAGACAACCGCAGCTACCTCACGGTTGCGATCGGCTGTACGGGTGGACAACATCGCTCCGTCTTCATCGCTGAAAAGCTGGCGCACTATTTTTCCGACAAAGAGCATGTCGTTGTCAGACACCTGCAACTGAGCTGAGCAGGCTTACCCCAGCAGATCATTTGTGCGTAGCACACCCAACAAGAGCTTCTTGACCGGTGCCGGTAGAGGTGCATCTGATAGTTTTTCAAACGCATACCAGACGTGCGTCGCTTCGGCGACTCCGGAATAACGATGCTTCAGAATCACCTGATAAGGTGAAACATGTAGCTTGAAATGCGTAAATACATGCGTAAAAGGCTGCAACTTGCGACATGCGGCAACGCTGCCAAAACGTTCAACAGCCTCTTCCACCGCGACACCGAAATCATCCGCATTGACGCTGAGCGGCAACTCGGGCAAAGAGAGCAGGCCGCCCCAGATGCCACTATCAGGGCGCTGCTCCAGCAATACCTGATTTTCTGCGCAAATGACCAGCATCACAGCTGACTTCTCGGGCACAGTCTTCTTTGGCTTGCGTATGGGCAATTCAGCCGTACGTCCGCTTGCCAATGCGACGCAGCGATACTGCAGGGGACACCGATCACACGCTGGTTTGCCACGCGCACAAAGCGTTGCACCAAGATCCATCAAGCCCTGCGTATAAGCCTCCATGTCAGCTTCCGGCAACAAGGCAACGGCACGCCGCCACAACTGGTCCTCGACCGGTTTGGCACCAGGAAAACCCTCAACACCAAAGACTCTGGCAAAGACGCGCTTGACATTCCCATCCAGAATCGCAGCGCGTTTACCGTAAGAAAAAGCCGCAATTGCTGCCGCTGTCGACCGTCCGATTCCAGGCAGATCGGCAAGCAACTCCGGATCATTCGGGAAACGTCCCGCGTACTCATCAACCACGCGTTGCGCGCAACGATGCAGGTTACGTGCGCGCGTGTAGTAACCCAATCCACTCCAATGCGCCATGACCAGCTCGGACGGCGCTGCCGCCAAACTCTGCACCGTTGGAAAACTGTCCAGAAATTTCAGGTAATACGGAATGACAGCAGTAACCTGAGTCTGCTGCAGCATGATTTCTGAGAGCCAGATACGGTAAGCGTCACGGGTGTTTTGCCAAGGCAGTGCATGGCGACCGTGCTGCTTTTGCCATTCAATCACGGCAGCCGAAAAGCTGGGATCAACAAATTCACTTGCTATGTCTGTCGATGGCGGCGATACCGCATCGGATTGCTTGAGTACACGCTTCATTTTTGACAAACGACACAGTAAAAGGTGGAGCGCTGTCCTTGCTTGATTTGTCTGATCGGCGTGGCGCACACGCGGCAAGGCAGATCGGTGCGGTTATACACAAAATAACTCTGCTGAAAATATCCGGATTGCCCATTGACCGCAATGAAGTCACGCAAACTGCTGCCACCCTGCTCGATAGCCGCCGCGAGGATTTCACGGATCGCCTGCGCCAACTTGTCATAGCGCGCAAGACTGATTCTTGAGGCTGCGGTTTTCGGGTTAATACCAGCTCTGAAAAGACTCTCTGATGCGTAAATATTACCAACCCCGACCACGATATCGCCCGCCAGCAACACCTGCTTTATTGGTGCGCTGCGATTACGCGTTTGCTGGTGCAACCAGTGCGCCGAGAATTTTCCCTGCAATGGTTCCACGCCAAGCCCGCGCAGCAACATATGTTCCTCAATGTCACCCTCGTTTGCGTCATGCCAAAGGACCGCACCAAAACGACGTGGATCTGTCATGCGCATCACCTTCTCACCGACATCAAGATCAAAATGATCATGCTTTTGTGGAGTAATGCCCGGTGGCAGGATGCGCAAATGACCTGACATACCCAAGTGGACGATCAAGGTACCGTGAGCGAAATGAATTAATAAATACTTACCGCGACGGCCGGTGGAGGTAATACGCTGGCCGACCAGCAGTTCCTGCAAACCAGCAGGAAATGGCCAGCGCAAGCCGCTGTGACGCAGATGCACGCCTGTAACGGTGGCGTTTTCAAGGTAGGGCGCGACGCCCCGACGGGTAACTTCTACTTCGGGTAATTCAGGCATGACAGCAATGAAATGGAATAAAGCATAAAGTCAGGCGCGTTGACGGCGTGCCGACGCTTGCCGGGAAACGAACAAAACCCGCCGGACGCTATCATAGTGCAGTTACGTCCGGCAGATTCAGGACGTGATGGTTTACACTCACTTACACCAAGAAAACCAGTCTTGGGCGTAAAATTGAAACTTGCCCGATTATTCAGGATTTGCCTTGAAAAAAACTCTCGCCATTGTAACGCTCTCCGTCATGCTCTCCGCGTGTGCAAGCCTGCGGCAACCCAGCGAGAATGACGCCGATGCCAGTCTACCGAGCCCCAAGCCGACGCTGGAAAAGGTGCCGCCAGCCGCCAAACTGCCTGCGGCGCCAGTGGCGGTAGTGGAAGATCCGCTACCTGCAGTGGATCTTAGCGCCGATCTGTTCTACGACATCATGCGTGCCGAAATCGGTTTCCAGCGTGGCCAATGGCAGGGCCCCTACACAATCTTGCTGAGTGATGCTCAGCAAACCCGTGATCCTAGGCTGGCCAGACGTGCTGCTGAAATTGCACTGGCTGCACGACGCCCGGCTGAAGCTTTGTCGGCAGTGCGTCTGTGGAGCGAACTGGCCCCGCACTCCGATGAAGCGCTGCAAAACTACCTCAGCCTGGTGATGTTGAGTGACAACATCAGCGAAATTCAGCCCTTGCTGGCGCAGCGACTGGCGCAGGCATCGCCCGAAACGGTCGGGCCATTGATCCTGCAAATCCAGCGCCTTCTCAATCGCGCCCGTGATAAGACTGCTGCCTTCACCATGCTGGAACAGCTGACATCGCCCTATTCGACCTTGATGGAAAGCCACCTGGCGCTGGCGCAAAGCGCATTTACCAATCGCGACTCTGTTCGTGCTCAGGCCGAAGCGAATCAGGCACTGAGTATCAAACCAGATTCGGAATTGGCAATCCTGACACTCGCACAAGTCACCCCGGATCCGGACCGTGCCATGAAACTGGTGGCAGATTTTCTGAAAAAATATCCTGATGCGCGTGAAGTAAGGATTGCATACGCCCGCGGCCTGGTAGAGCAAAAGCAGTTTGAAGCTGCCAGCGATCAATTTCTGAAACTGCTCAAGGACAACCCGGACGATCAGGCAACATTGTTCGCGCTGGGTATCCTGAATGTACAAACCAATCATCTGGGCCCAGCAGAAACCTATCTGAAACATTATCTGGAGTTATTGGCTGCTGACCAGGAAGACGAGCACGACCCGACCCAGGCGTTATTACTTCTGTCGCAAATCGCAGAAGAGCGCAATGACATCCCCGGCGCACTGAAGTGGCTGGAACAGATTGAACCGGGTGATGCGTACATCAGCGCGCAGATCCGACGTGGCCAATTACTCGCCAAGCGCGGCGACATCAATGGTGCTCGCAAGGTGCTGGAGCAGGCACAGGCTGACGCGAGCAACGACCATGACCAGCAACAGCTGATTCTGGGGGAAGCGCAGATCCTGCGTGATGCAGGTCGCAATCAGGAAGCCGCCGATATTCTGGAAGCAGGCGTCAAGAGCTTTCCTGACAGCGTAGATCTGCTCTACGACTACGCGATGGCCGCTGACAAGATTGGCAGCTATTCAACCATGGAAGGCGCGTTGCGCAAGATCATCCAGATCGTGCCAAACAGCCAGCATGCTTACAATGCGCTCGGCTACTCCCTGGCTGACCGCAATATCCGACTACCGGAAGCGCTGACTCTGATCCAGAAGGCGTTAGAACTGGCTCCCAATGATCCATTCATCACAGATAGTCTTGGCTGGGCACAATATCGCCTGGGCAATTTTGCCGAAGCTGAGAAACAGCTGCGTCGTGCGTACGGCCTAAAGGCTGATCCTGAAATTGGTGTTCATCTGGGCGAGGTTCTCTGGGTCAGCGGCAAGCAAACTGAAGCCAAACAATTATGGCGGGATGCACAAGCCAAGGATCCTCAGAATGATGTACTGAAGAGCACATTGACTCGCCTCAACGTGAAATTATAAGGCCCCACTTGCTTTCGCTTGCCCCTCTCTTGCCCTGCCGCTTTAACCGCTATAGCGCTGTCGTCGCGCTAGGCCTCTTGCTGGCAGGGTGTGCAACCATGCACCACGAGACCACAATGGAGCAAGGACCACCTGTCGAGCGCCACTACCATGACACGATTGCGCTCAGCGGCAGATTGTCGATACAGTATTCACTGAACAATCAGCCGCAGTCGCTACATGGTAGCTTTACCTGGGACCAGCAGAACGACCATATTATCCTGAGCCTTCTGTCGCCACTCGGACAGACATTGGCAGTCATTGACAGTAAGCCAGGCGAAGCCGTCTTGACGCAATCAGGCAAATCCCCAATCATGGCCAACGATGTCGATGTGCTTGTATCGCAGGCGTTGGGCTGGCCGTTGCCGGTATCTGGCTTGCGCGATTGGCTGCAAGGTTTTGGAAAAGCCAATGACGGTTCCCCTTTTGTGGCGCACCCAAACACCGAAACCACCCGCTTTGCCACCCAGGATGGCTGGGCACTCAGCTATGTCGACTGGCAGGATGAGGCCGCGAACATCGGGCGCAATCGCCCCAGACGTATTGATCTGACGCGGCAGACTGAGCAGGCTGGCCTGGTATCGATACGTATCGTGATCTCCGATTGGCAAACCAGCGATCCGCCTGCCAATACGCAGTAAAAAAGCACCAAACCAACCTGGCCCACCAATGCACGACGCTTTCAAGAAGATGTCAGCAACGGCCTGAAACACACCTCCTTACAAAAAGCCATGCCAGCAAGCCTGTCCAACTGCCCTGCCCCGGCCAAACTGAACCTGTTCCTGCATGTTACCGGCCGCCGCCCGGACGGTTATCATTTGCTGCAAACCGCGTTTCAGCTGATCGATCACTGCGACTATCTCGACTTCAATGTCCGCAAAGATGGTCGCATCTGTCGCACAAACGAGATTGCTGGCGTCCCCGCCGAGAGCGATCTGGTGGTACGTGCCGCCTCACTGCTGCAACAGGTAGCGGGCAAGCACGATTTGGGTGCAGACATCACCATTCGCAAGCAGTTGCCAATGGGGGGGGGGCTGGGAGGTGGCTCTTCGGATGCCGCAACCACACTGATCGCACTCAATCATTTGTGGGAAACAGGATTGTCACGCGTTCAATTAATGACGTTAGGGTTGCAATTAGGTGCCGATGTGCCCTTCTTCATTTTTGGACAAAATGCATTTGCAGAGGGTGTGGGAGAGGAGTTAGCCGCGCTGGAGACACCTCAATGCTGGTTTGTTGTTATCGAACCCGGCGTCTCAATTCCTACCGCAACAATATTTTCATCGAAAGAGTTGACAAGAGATACGAAAGCAATCAGAATAACGGACTTTCCTGATGCACAAAATCTTCTCGATAAGAGCTTCGGAAAAAACGACTTAGAAGTGGTGGCTGCACAGCAATTCCCTGAGGTTAATCAAGCCATAAAATGGCTAAAAACTTTCGGAAATGCTAGAATGACAGGTTCCGGCTCATGTGTATTCTGTTCTTTTGAACATGAGCAAAAAGCACAAGAGGTGTTAGCGTTAATGCCCTCTCACTGGAAAGCATGGAAAGCCAGGGCGATGCAAAAACATCCGCTCAATCATTTACTGAGTACGTAGTCAAAGAATTGGTTTGACGTTGTTTTTTAAGTGGCCTATACCACTAACAAGATAACGGCAAGCAGCAGATTGCGTAGGGGAATCGCCAAGCTGGTTAAGGCACCGGATTTTGATTCCGGCATTCCAAGGTTCGAATCCTTGTTCCCCTGCCATTAATTTTGGACCATGACGTCCGACCAAAAGAATAAGCCGCCAACGCGAGACTACCCAAGTCCAGCATTGTCGGCTTTTCGACTTTTTAACGATTGCATTCAGGGATACCCAAATGGCATACGAAAACCTGATGGTTTTTACTGGCAGCGCCAATCCGGAACTGGCACAAGGCGTCGTCGAAAAACTAGGTATCCCTCTGGGCAAGGCCAATGTTTCGAAGTTCTCCGACGGCGAAGTCATGGTCGAGATCAACGAAAATGTGCGCGGCAAGGACGTCTTCGTGCTGCAGTCAACTTGTGCTCCGACCAATGACAACCTAATGGAAATCATGATCATGGTTGATGCGCTCAAGCGCGCGTCTGCCGGTCGAATTACCGCTGCGATTCCCTACTACGGTTATGCCCGCCAGGATCGACGCCCACGCTCGGCGCGAGTAGCGATTTCTGCCAAGGTTGTGGCAAACATGCTGCAGGAAGCCGGTGTTGAACGTGTCTTGATCATGGATCTGCACGCCGACCAGATTCAGGGCTTCTTCGACATTCCTGTCGACAACATTTATGCATCACCAATTCTGCTGGGCGATCTGGTCAGCAAGAATTACGATGATCTGCTGGTTGTTTCGCCTGACGTCGGCGGTGTAGTACGCGCCCGTGCGCTGGCCAAACGTCTGAGCTGTGATCTGGCAATCATCGACAAGCGTCGTCCAAAAGCCAACGTATCCGAAGTGATGAATATCATCGGTGAAGTTGAAGGTCGCAATTGCGTGATTATGGATGACATGGTCGACACCGCCGGCACGCTGACCAAGGCAGCTGAAGTTCTCAAGGAACGCGGTGCCAAGAAGGTCGTCGCCTACTGTACTCACCCAGTCCTGTCGGGACCGGCGCTGGACCGCATTGCCAATTCTCCGCTGGATGAACTGGTCGTGACAGACACGATTCCACTGTCGCCAGAAGCGAAAGCCTGCGGCAAGATCCGTCAGCTCACCTGCGCCAGCCTGCTGGCCGAAACTTTCAAGCGTATCAGCAAGGGTGACTCGGTGATGTCGCTGTTTGCCGAATAAAATATTCTCAGTTTCATTCTTTGCCGATGTACAACATCAGCAAAGAATTCTTGAATCCCCTGGTCGCGGGGGATTTTTAACGCGAGACGAAAGTCCCGCATCCATTGGAGCTTAAAATGAAAGTTATCGCATTTCCACGCAAAGAACAGGGGACCGGAGCGAGCCGCCGCCTGCGCAATGCGGGTCAAACACCAGCAATCGTCTACGGTGGCACTGCTGCCCCTTTGAACATTGCTCTGGACCACAACGCGCTGTACCACGCGCTGAAGAAAGAAGCATTCCACTCGTCGATCCTCGACCTCGAAATCGAAGGCAAGGTTGAACAAGTTCTGCTGCGCGACTTCCAGGTCCACGCGTACAAGCAACTGGTTTTGCACGTTGACTTCCAACGTGTTGACGCCTCGCAAAAGATCCACGTCAAGGTGCCTCTGCACTTCGTCAATGCTGACGTATCCCCAGCAGTGAAGCAATCGTCGGCTGTCATCAGCCACGTGCTGACCGAACTGGATATCTCTTGCCTGCCTAAGGACCTGCCAGAGTTCGTCTCTGTTGACCTGTCCGCACTGGAAGCTGGTCACTCGATCCACCTGGCCGATCTGAAGCTGCCAAACGGCGTGACTGCAGTGAGCCAGGAAAACCTGACCGTTGCTACTGCAGCTGTTCCAGCTGGCAAGGTAGAAGCGGAAACACCAGCTGGCGGCGCAGAAGCGAAGTAATTCCCCTTCGGCACGCAAGCTGCTCAACCAGGCTTCCTGGTTGGATCACACCCCAAGATTTGGATTAATCTCCAAAATTTGGGGTGTTTTTGTATCTGCAGCGTGATTGAACATGCCGTGTTATCTGCATAAAAAAGCCGGGTCTGTTCGCAACAGAACCCGGCCCACATCAGATCGTCCGCACAGGCAGACGATTATCCTTACTCAGCAACGCATGCCACTTGTTGAATCCCCGCCAGCACCCAACCACTGCTACCAGAAACTGGTTTGCTGAGATTCCAGATTTCGTTGAATTGTGTCGGCGATGCCTTCGGATCTTCCTTGATAAAGCCAAAGAACTTGAGGCTGGCAACATAATCATTTCCGACGGTTTCTACGCCTAACATCTCCGCGTCCAGTGAGATCACGTCGGTAAAGTTGGACTCACCTCCACGCTCCTGTAATTGCAGCCTGATCTCGCCATACATTTCCGGTGTCGTGAAGTCACGGATATCGCTGGCATCGCCCTTGTCCCACGCCGCCTGCAGACGAATGAAATAGGTCTTGGCATTGCGCACGAAACTGATGCTGTCAAAATCAGCAGGAATACCGTAACTGCTCTGAACGCTTGTCATTGGTCCGGCACCAGTCGCCTGCGGCGCATTGCCGAAGGCATTTTCCTGCAAGGCCTTGGGAGCAAACTCCGATGGCAGTGCCGAGCCTATCGCCGGCGTTGCATTGACGTCGTTGGCTGCAGCATAGGCCGGACGTGCGGAAGACGCCTGGCCTTCAGACTTGCGACGGAACATGCGATAAATGAACATCGCTGCAAAAGCCAGCAACGCCACCATCAATAGTGTGCTGATCATGCTGGCCATAGCACCACCCAGACCAAAGTGGGATAACAACGCACCCAGTCCCAGTCCGAGCAAGGCACCACCGAGTATGCCCTTCCATGGACTAGGTTTGGGCGCAGCAGCCGGGCCAGCTGCGGGAGCTGCCGGTTTAGCGGCAGCAGCCTGATTTTGCTGCATCGGGCTTTGCGCCTGCCGGCTGGCGCTGGACGACTGTTTGCCAAAGGAACCGCCACCGCCCAGGCGTTTGGCTTCTACTGAGCCAATACCTGCGGACAAGGTCAGCGCTGCTACCAGCAACGCGACAAATGCTTTTTTCATACTATCTCCAGAAAGGGAATGTGATGCGAAGTCGGTCGCATCCACCGAAAAATCAAAAGTAAGGAGAAACTCAAGCCAGTGGCGACAAGTCACTACGACCTTGGAACTGGTCGTAACACGCTCTCGTCAAGTCGAGAGCGAATACAGTCGTATCGGAACGTGCCGCCAGCGGCAATGAAAGGATCAGCCCCGCGGTGGGCGCCCCGCAGGCGGAAGGAAGGGAGGTTGAATCTCTGGATCACTGCGCAAGGCAGGCGCCAGACGGGCTGACTCGGCAACAAACATCAATGCTGTGACCAGCACTGGCTCATCACCAATACTGGCATGATAAGAAAAATCTTCGTCATCGACACCGGCAATACCAGCGTTATCGTCAAGAGGCGCTTGCTTCTGTTGGTCTCCGTGATGATCTTCATGAGCAGCACCAGCATGTTGCATTTGCAGCAACACTGGGGTCTGCTGTAACTGCGCTGCGCGCGACGACACCACCCCTGCAAATACTTGCAGCGGCAGAACGCACATCAGGAACAGAACAAGCAAACGCTTCATGAAAACGGTGATCAGGCAAAAAAATACGAAGAAATTATAGCAATCCTTCTGAAAGATGCGGCAGTTTAGCTGATATTTCAAGAGCTTAAGCAAAATCAACCGTTGTTTCTCATTCCGCAAGCAAGCCCTTGTTATGCATTGCAATGGGCAAATTTTTAGTGGATCATCATCGAAAATATCGTAACACTTCAACAAAAAAGGGAGACAACACCGGCTACCGGTGTGGTTTGAGACTATGCGTATTCTGCTCGCTGAAGATGACAGTGTTCTCGCCGATGGCCTGACTCGCTCGTTGCGTCATTCTGGGTATGCAACGGATTGCGTCAAGAATGGCGTAGAGGCTGATTCAGCGCTCTCGACACAGGACTTTGATTTATTGATCCTGGATCTTGGCCTGCCCAAGATGTCCGGCCTGGAAGTATTAAGAAGGCTGCGGGCGCGCAACTCTCATCTGCCGGTATTGATTCTGACTGCCGCCGATTCAGTCGAACAACGGGTACAAGGACTTGATCTGGGTGCCGATGATTACATGGCAAAACCATTTGCGCTGTCAGAGCTTGAGGCGCGCGTGCGGGCACTGACCCGACGTGGTGCCGGTGGCGGGCCAACGGTGATTCGCCACGGTTCACTATGCTACGATCAGGTTGGACGTATCGCTTATATTGGCGAGCAGATGCTTGATCTCTCTGCACGCGAACTCGGCTTGCTGGAAGTATTATTACAACGTACCGGACGACTGGTATCCAAGGAACAACTGGTCGATCATCTATGCGAATGGGGCGAGGAAGTCAGCAATAATGCGATCGAAGTCTATGTCCACCGCCTGCGCAAAAAAATTGAGGTCGGCGGCATTCGCATTGCCACCGTTCGTGGCCTCGGCTACTGCCTGGAGAAGCTGCCGGAGTCTTTACCCGGCGTCGGTATCAGTGCCACCGGTAATCCTTGAGATCGTGATTGCACCAGGCGGCGCGCATGCCTGATTCCTTCGATATCCCCGTCGCCACCGAAAACGATCCGCGGCATCCAAACGACGCTGATGCGCCTCGCGGCAAAAACAAAAGCAAGCGCCGTGCGGCCATCGCGACCCAGCCAGAAGAGCGCATACAACGCTCGCTGTTCGGCGAAATCCTCGACTGGATGCTGGCGCCGTTGCTATTGCTCTGGCCAATGAGTATCGCCATCACCTATCTGATTGCCCAATCGATCGCCAACCAGCCGTTTGATCGTGCACTGGAAGACAGTGTCACGGTGCTGGCGCAGCAGGTGACCGAGGTCAATGGCAAAACTGTCGTCCATTTACCAGTGCCAGCACGCGACTTGCTCCGCGCCGATGACATCGACAACATCTACTATCAGGTCACGGGTCCGCGCGGAGAATTCATCGAGGGGGACCGTGATCTGCCAGCGCCGCCACCTGATGAAGACAAACCTCCGGTTGGCACCGTGCAATTTCGCAACGATATCGTGCATGGCAGTGATGTGCGTATTGCCTATTTGCAGGTTGATCTGAAACCACCGCCAGAGCCACGTTCGATGCGCCCGCAGCAGCAAAGACTGGCAACCGTACAAGTGGGCGAAACCCGTGAAAAGCGTGCCCATCTGGCCAATGAAATCATCAAGGGGGTGATTCTGCCGCAATTCATCATCCTGCCGATTGCGCTGGGTCTGGTCTGGTTCGCCCTGTCGCGCGGATTATCTCCATTGTCTGAGTTGCAGCAACGCATACGCGCACGTCGTCCTGATGACCTGAGTCCGATTGATTCTGGCCAGGTACCAGAAGAAATATCGCCGCTGGTACGCTCTCTCAATGACATGCTGGCCAGACTGTCGCAGACCATCGCCTTGCAGAAACGCTTCATCGCGGACGCCGCACATCAGATGAAGACGCCATTGGCGGGTATGCGTATGCAATCAGAACTGGCACTACGTCAAACCGACCAGAGCGACATCCATCGCTCACTGGAACAATTATCCAAGAGCTCCGAATCGGCAACCCGGCTGATCAATCAACTCTTGTCGCTGGCCCGGGCCGAGAACCAGACATCGGCAACCGCTCCTTTCGCGCCAGTCGAACTTTCTGAACTAGCGCGTACCGTGGTGCAAGACTGGGTACCAATGTCCTTCACCCAACGCATTGATCTTGGCTTCGAGCAACCAGGGCATCCCATCATGATTTCCGGGAACGCCATCATGCTGCGCGAGATGCTCAACAACCTGCTCGACAACGCGCTGCATTACACACCACCGCAAGGTAGCGTCACCGTACGTGCCAGCACCGATGAACTAGCCGGATTGGCGTTTCTGGAAGTTGAGGATACCGGCCCCGGGATCGCCCTTGCAGAGCGCGAACATGTCTTCGAACGCTTCTATCGTGTGTTGGGTACACATACCGCTGGCAGCGGTCTGGGTCTGGCCATCGTGCGGGAAATCGCTCTGCAGCACGGTGCCAGCGTCGACATCAGTAATAACCCACGCAGTCTCGACCCGAAAGCACCGGGTAGCCTATTCCGCGTGACACTGAAATTGGCTGCACGCCAGTATTTCATCGAGGATATTGGTTGATATGAGCAAACACGATTTATCTGATGCCGCTAATCCAGTTATTGCAGCTAACAAAACAGATGCAGTAGCAACTGCGCCAACGCTATCGACAAACAGCTATTGGCAGAAAACCCAGCGCCTGACACTGGGTCTGCTACTGGTGTGGTTTGTGATGACCTTCGGCACCATCTTTTTTGCCAGAGAGCTGGATCGGTTTCATCTCTTTGGCTGGCCAGTTTCATTTTATCTGGCAGCGCAAGGAATCATGCTGCTCTACCTCCTGATCGTCGTCCTGTACACCGTCATCATGGGTCGCCTGGAGCGACGGTTACATCCAGACATTGAGCAAACACATGGAGAATAAGAGCTTTTTCCGGCGGCTGGTGGGCTACTACGCCTGGTACACGCTGTGCTTCATCCTGTTCCTGCTGGTACTGGCCATGCTGGAGCGAGAAGGCATGCCGCGGGCATGGATCGGCTACCTGTTCATGCTGGTCACCATTGCGCTTTATGCCGGCATTGGCGTGGTCTGTCGCACTTCGGACGTGCCCGAGTATTACGTCGCCGGTCGCCGGGTTCCTGCTCTGTTCAATGGCATGGCGACTGCTGCCGACTGGATCTCGGCAGCCACCTTCATCAGTCTGGCCGGTGGACTTTATCTGCAAGGCTTTGATGGTCTGGCCTACATCATGGGCTGGACCGGTGGTTATTGTCTGGTGGCGTTGCTGATCGCTCCTTATCTGCGCAAGTTTGGGCAATACACCCTTGCCGACTTCATGGCCGAGCGCTACGGAGGCAACTTTGTCCGCATCCTGACGGTGATTGCCACCATCATTATTTCGTTCACCTATGTGGTCGCGCAGATCTATGGTGTGGGCTTGATTACCTCGCGTTTTACCGGCATCGATTTTTCAATCGGCATCTTCCTCGGATTGGCCAGTATTCTGGTGTGCTCGTTTCTGGGAGGCATGCGCGCCATTACCTGGACCCAGGTCGCCCAATACATCATCATCCTGTTTGCCTACCTGATCCCCGTCATCTGGCTTTCCGCCAAGCACACCAGTGTGCCAGTGCCGCAGGTGGCGTATGGCTCGATCATGCCAAAACTCAATGCTGTCGAAGAGCGCATCAATAACGACCCGAAGGAACAGCAGGTCCGCGGCATCTTCCAGTCACGTGCTGAGGATTTTGATCAGAAGCTGAAGAATCTGCCGCGTTCATGGGAAGACGGCCGCCTCGAAGCGCAACATCATGTTGAAGAAATCCGTCGCGACAGCAATGCCTCGCTGGCAGATATCAAGAGTGCCAGTAGGGCGCTGAGCAGTTATCCCAAGTCCGCAGATGAGGCCGAACGACGCTGGCAGGAGGCAAAGGCCAGCAATCTCGCGCGCGCACAGGTCCCGGCCTCTCAGACTGAACCCTTCCCGGGCAAGGACGACGCCAGCATCGAGATCAAACGCAACAACTTCATGGCGCTGGTATTTTGTCTGATGATAGGCACCGCTGCTCTACCGCATATTCTGATGCGTTACTACACCACGCCCAGTGTGCAGGAGACGCGCAAATCGGTATTCTGGACACTGTTCTTCATCATGCTGATCTACATCACCGTACCGGCGCTGACCATTCTGGTGAAATACGATATCTATACCTCGCTGGTCGGCAGCAATTACGCGCACCTGCCCGACTGGGTCTATTACTGGGCCAATATCGACAAAGTCAATCCGCTGGTCAGCATCACTGATCTCAATCATGACCATATCGTGCAACTTGGCGAGATCTCGCTTGACGGTGACATCATCGTACTTGCCACACCTGAGATTGCGGGTCTGCCCTATGTTATTTCCGGGCTGGTCGCCGCCGGTGGACTGGCTGCAGCTTTATCAACCGCTGATGGTCTCTTACTGACCATTTCCAATGCCTTGTCGCACGATGTGTATTACAAGGTCGTCGATCCCACTGCCTCAACCCAGAAGCGCGTAACCATCTCCAAGCTGCTGTTGCTGGTGGTGGCCTTATTGGCTGCCTATGCAGCTTCATTGAAACCAGGCGATATTCTCTCCATGGTCGGTGTCGCGTTTTCACTTGCTGGGTCGACATTGTTTCCGGCATTGGTGTTGGGAATTTTCTGGAAGCGGGCCAATCGGACCGGCGCTATTGCCGGTATTCTGTCGGGCTTCCTGATGTGCGTTTATTACATCCTGCACACCCATCCCGCATTCGGCGGCACCGTTGCCAATCAATGGTTCCACATTGCGCCAATCTCTGCCGGTGTATTCGGCATTCCCGTTGGCTTGTTGGCGCTGGTCATTGCAAGCCTGCTGACAGCCCCTCCGGATGAAGACACCCTGGCATGGATAGACCATATCCGCATGCCTTGATCGATCTACTCATGCTGGTAAGAAGACAATAAAAGTCCGGGTACCACGAATAAAGATAACGGGATAACAACAAATCGAAAGCCCGATTAGTTACATCCGCATTCGCAGGTGTATTTTTTAAAAGTCACGATGGCTAGCAAATGCTATTTTAAAAAATGAAAACGCTTAAGTCTTTATTTTTAAATAACTTTTTAACTCGCCGTTATGCAACTCTTCTCTTTGCTTAGTCATAAACCACCTTCCCTTACTCCCAGGAACACGACAAAAATTCACGATGACAGTACCGCAAGCAATGCGAAGCCTGAGCTGATTGCCAGATGTGTCAAATCGGCATCACCGTCCCCCATTAGATGGAATCCCGAGCATCACTTGACGCAAGCACAGCAGAGCATTACTACCGGAATGACTACATGCCAGCCTAAAGCTCTTTTTTTTAATAAAAATCAGTTTGTATTCAAGAAAAAAGAGGACATCGATCCCGAAATAGCGATCAATGAATTGAGAGACTGCGTCCACTCGCAACAAACTAAACCATGTCCTTTGGCACAGCCATCTGCGGAGGCAGAGCGGATTTCTCCACTATTTGAACAAGATCTGACGCGTAACATCTACGTCATCAATGGCAAGATTATTTCGCAACCGGGTACCGAGCTCTCAATCGCAAGGATGAATTTGAGGACTGCATTGACCTCGAATGGGAAATTGGATCATGAAGGTCTATACGCCATCTCTAACTTTGCCAATCAGTCCGTTCTGGCGCTGCCACTTATTCGTATGACAAAGATGATAGAAAAAGAGATGGGCGATAAGTTTTACGCACACGAAAGAGAAAGCGAAACTCGCTTCGACATCACTGCTGCGGAGGGAAAAGATATTCACATTCGCGCCACACATACCAAGAAAATTGACAAGGCTGCCGAAAACGTTGACCGCGATATCTGGACACAATTAGGTAAAAATAGTTATTCAACCTTCTATACCGACATCCATCTGAATCGCAACGCACTCAATAATTTTGATTTCTCAATCAACGACAACCCGACCACTACAATAACGCAAAGCCGCACGGGATATGAAGTACGCTTCGAGAAGCCTCCGAGCTATCTTGAGATCCTTACAGCGATGAGCCAAAAATCCAGAGAAGACTTGTTCTTTTCTTATATTGATCAGGCGAACGGCGTTAATAACGCGTCGGAAGCCTATTTCAAGGCGACTGTAGTGGCGAGCATGAATGTCCAACTGGAGCTCAGAATCGAATCTCCGACTAAACAAAGCAAGCCCGAGAAGCCGGTCTATTCCGACGACGAAATGTTAGCGAAAGACATTTTCATCATCCTGCTTAACGATCGACTCACTAAGTTAAGAATAGATGTACCAGGACTTGAGCAAGATAAGCCACTCACCGCCACACTGGTAAAGCAAGTAGCCGCGTACATGCAAGCGACATTTCCAAATATCAGTAACGACAATCGTAAATTTGGCTAACAATACCGCCGCCAGATTCAGCGTGCAAACGGCAAACCAGGCAATTCATCTGCTGGCCGGACCGTGACAGCGACCTCCATGGTCTGCTGGCCGCCGCCGATCAGGACGCCACGCAAGGGAGAAATATCCAGAAAATCGCGCCCCCATCCCAGAGTGATATGGCTGATCCCGGGGAACAAATCATTGGTGGGATCGGCATCAATCCAGCATCCCGGTGCACCGTCAGGCCCGGGGCAATACACCGAGACCCAGGCATGCGAAGCATCAGCGCCAATCAGTCTGGCCTGACCCGGCGGTGGCTGGGTCAGCAAGTAACCACTGACATAGCGTGCCGCCAGACCGATTGAGCGCAGGCAGGACAGCATGAAGTGCGCATAGTCCTGACACACCCCACGTTTGTTGGCAAACACTTCCGTGACCGGCGTCGATACGGTCGTCGCATGCGGATCGAAGGTGAACTCGCTGAAGATGCGATGCATGAGCGTAGCGATCCCCTCAAGCAGCGTCGCATTCGGGGCAAAACATTGGGCCGCATAGGCAGCGAATTCGCGTTTGATTCTGACGTGCGGCGATTCAAACAGAAAGCGCGACGCATCCAGCATCTCATCCGACAGATGCCGTCCCGCACGATACGACAGCGCGGTAGCGACCTCTTGCCAGCCCGGCGTCATGTCAGGCAGTGGATGCTCCACCATTTCAACCCAGGATTCAGCCTGTACTTCCAGGCCGGCATGATCCTGATCCAGCGAAAACGATTGCAGCGCATTACCAAAACTGTCCACATAAATATTCACGTTTTGTGGCAAAGGCGCGATGTTGATCGTGTGCGAAATACACGTTTGCCAAGGCAAAAAGCGTGGCGTCAGTCGTAAGACCTGATGCGACAGACGTACCGGTACCGAGTATTGATAAACCGTCTCGTGCAGGATGTGATAAGTGGCCATGCGCATCCCTATACTCCCTGACTGACCGGCACACTGAGTGGCGTGAAAAAGTGACGGGCCAGATCATCAGTGAGTGTGTAGCCGGCACTGGATGCCTCTCGCATCAACTGTATCAGGCGGGCATTGGCCGCAACGGCACCAGCAGGAGCGGCATGCGCATCCCGCACCAGGTCGGACAAGGAAATAGCATCCAGCTGGTGACTGAGATGGGCTGGGATATTCATGCTCAAAATGCCAAGCTGCTGCGCAATATCAGCCAGATAATGTTGCAGCATGCGGAACTGATACGCAATGCTGTGTGGATTGCTCACATCAAAAATCAGCAGATGCAGTACCTGCAGCCATTCCGGCTTGCGTCGATAGCGCACGCGATAGGTCACGATACTGCTCGACGACTCCAGCAACCAGGTCAGTGCGCCGTCCTGGGCCGCTGGTTCAAGCTGCAGAAACTGGTCAAACAGATAAGCAAGGTGAACCATGCGCTCGATGTGGCGACCGATCATCAAGAACTGCCATCCTTCATCACGCGTCATATCGTCCAGTGCATGTCCTGCCAAACCGGTACAGGCCTGTATCACGTTATTGAGTACCTGCAAGGTCGCACTCGGGGAATTCAATCGTTCCGCCACCATCGCTGGCATGCGGTTGAGGGCCTGCCAATTGTCGAGCGAAAGATGTTCGCGTACCTGATAGCCGGAATGATGCAAATGGCGCAGATGCGTCGCGACACTGACCGTCGCGCTAGGGTCGGAAACCGCTGCCTGCAAGCTCTGCTGCATAGCAGTGAGCGTAGGATGGGCTTGCTCCGATTTAGGCATCAAAATGCCCAATTGCCGGCAAATCTGGCTGACATGTCGGAGGATGCCGCGCTGCTCGCTCACTCCCTCGG
This sequence comes from Herbaspirillum sp. Sphag64, assembly GCF_014192645.1. GTDB lineage: Bacteria > Pseudomonadota > Gammaproteobacteria > Burkholderiales > Burkholderiaceae_D > Herbaspirillum. The sequence continues at coordinate 44,444 of NZ_JACHYE010000005.1, forward strand.
TAGTACATTGCAGGGTGGTGCGGAGCAATCTGGCCAGATTGTCGGTACGCTCGGCATAACGCCCCATCCAGAACAGGTTTTCTCCAGCATGGGAAGAGACGTCGACGGTCGTTCGGATCAATGCAGAGGTACGCGATATCGGATCGGTCATGCCAACATTCGCTGACATCGTCCCGTAATGATTGCCAACCGCATCTTCATCGCGTTCAGTACGCTCCGTGCGTTCAATGCGTTCATTCAAAACCCAGACATCCTTGCTGGTGCCGCCCTGCTGCATCGAGACCACATCACGTCGTTGCCGCGGCGCAACCCGCGTCAATCCACCGGGCATGACTTGATACCCGCCCTTGCCATCGGCCACCGCAAACACTCGCAAGCTGACGGTACGATTCATCAGGCGATATTCACCGCTACGTGACAGCACCGGCGCCTGTGACAGACGTACCCACTCCTGCGCGACATAGGCATGCGGCTGCAATTGCAGGCTCTCCAGCAAACGACGCCGCGCATGTCCGGTCAAAGTATGGCCAAATACCGGCTGCATCCGCATCGAGGGAAAGGCTGGCATGATGACCAGTTCGTCGAGATGGGCCAGCGTATAGTCGAGCGCAGGTTTCTCGCCACACCACCAAGACGCCACCGCAGGTAGCGCTAGCTCCTCACCCAGCATGCGCTGGCAGATCGCTGGTAAAAAACCATGCAGCGCAGTCGACTCCAGCACCCCGCTGCCGAGTGCATTGGCAATAAGTACATTGCCCGAGCGTGCTGCCTGCGTCAAACCGGGAATCCCAAGGGCCGACTCTGAGCGCAACTCGAGCGGATCACAATAATCATCATCGAGCCGGCGCATGATCGCGTGCACACGACGCAAGCCAGTCAAGGTCTTGAGATAGACCATCTCGCCACGTACTGTGAGATCAACCCCTTCGACCAAAGGAAAGCCCAGTGTGTGCGCCAGGAAGGCGTGCTCGGAATAGGTTTCGTTATACGGTCCTGGTGTCAGCAATACCACTAACGGTTGCTCGCCTTGAGTGGGCGCAAGCCGCGTCAGGCATTGATGTAAGGCATGGAAATAGTTGAGCAAGGGCTGCACATGCATATCGCGCAATGCTTCCGGCAAGGCGCGCGTCATGATTTGCCGGTTCTGCAGTGCATAACCGGCGCCGGATGGACCTTGTGTCCGATCTGAAATCACCCACCATTTGCCGTTGGCTGAACGTGCCAGATCAATCGCATACAAATGCAGATGCACACCACCTGGTGGCTGAATGCCACGGCAAGGCCATAGATATCCGTGTTGTCCGAAGATCAGTGCCGGTGGCAGCAAACCCTCGCCCAACAAGGTTTGCTCGCCATACAAATCTGTCAGCACGGCATTGAGCAAACGGGCCCGTTGCTGTACGGCAGTTGACAGCATGCGCCACTCGTCGGCTGCCACGATCTGCGGCAACAAATCCAGTTCCCACGGCCGATTGGCGCCTTGCGGATCGGCGTAGACGTTGTAGGTCATGCCGTCTGATGCAATCGCGTCACGTACCTCCTCGGCGCGTCGACGCATCATATCCGGCGACAGATTTTCGAGTTGATCGATCAGCGTGCGCCAATGCGGCCGCAAACTTCCGTCGGCCGCCAGCATCTCGTCATAGCGGTCGGCGTCAGCGGTATAACTCTGCAGAAGGCGCTGGTACATAAATTGAAAACATCCGTCAGAAAGCATGCTACCTCTCCCGACTTCTCATCAAGTAGAGAGCGCGGAAGAGGTAGCGCCAGAATGCGCAGATCCTGTTGGATCAGTAATGCCGCAAGTCTAACGTAAATGGAAACTCGATTGATGCTCTGGCAGGGCTAATATCGAATTTTCCTGGTGTGTGGTTGAATCTGAAATAACGCGCCAGACGACGGCTTTCAGCTTCGAAGGCATTCACAGGGAAGCTGTCGTAGTTACGGCCGCCGGGATGCACCACGTGATACTGGCATCCGCCCAGACTGCGACCATTCCACGTATCCACCAGATCGAAGGTCAGTGGCGAGTCAATCCCGATGGTCGGATGCAATGCCGAAGGCGGCTGCCAGGCGCGATAACGCACTCCGGTGACGAATTCCCCCACCACACCGGTCGCCTGCAACGGTACCGCGACACCGTTGCAAGTGAGTACGTAACGGTCAGATGCCATTCCACTGAGCTTGACCTGCAACCGCTCCAGCGAAGAATCAACGTAACGTGCCGTGCCGCCAGAACTGCCCTCCTCGCCCAATACATGCCAGGGTTCAAGTGCGGTACGCAGTTCCAGTTCCATACCCTTGACATCAAAGTCGCCAATCTTGGGGAAACGGAATTCGAAATGCGGCGCAAACCAGTTGGCCTGTATCGCAACACCGGCCTCTTGCATATCGTCAATGACATCTTCGAAGTCTTGCCAGATGAAATGCGGCAACAAGAAGCGATCATGCAGCTCCGTACCCCAGCGCACCAGTCGCCGAGGTTGATACGGCGTCTTCCAGAATCGCGCCACCAATGCCCGCAGCAGCAATTGCTGGGTCAGGCTCATCCGGGCATGCGGTGGCATTTCAAAAGCACGTAGCTCCAGCAACCCCAGACGGCCTGTGGCGCTGTCTGGGGAATACAGTTTGTCGATACAAAACTCGGCCCGGTGCGTGTTCCCCGTCACATCGATGAGCAGATTGCGCAACAGCCGATCCACCAGCCAGGGCGCGCAACCACCATGTTCCAGTTGTTTTTCCATCTCGGCAAAGGCCAGTTCGATCTCGACCGTGGAGTCATTGCGCGCCTCGTCAATCCGCGGCGCCTGCGATGTCGGTCCGATGAACATACCCGAGAACAGATAGGACAGAGATGGATGGTTGTGCCAGTAGCTGATCAGGCTGCGCAGCAAATCCGGACGCCGCAAGAAGGGGGAATCCATCGTGGTGGCACCACCGAGCACAAGATGATTACCGCCACCGGTGCCAGAATGATGACCGTCGAGCATGAATTTTTCCGTGGTCAAACGGGATTCTCTGGCTGCCTCATACAGATGGGTGGTTTGCTCCACCAGCTCTTTCCAGCTACCGGCTGGCTGGATATTGACTTCAATGACGCCTGGATCGGGTGTCACGCTGAACTTGCGCAGGCGGGGATCTGATGGCGGCTCGTAACCTTCCATGATGACCGGCTGCTTCAGCGCTTCGGCGGTCGCCTCGATCGCTGCGACCAGTTCCAGATAGTCTTCCAGCTTCGCCAACGGGGGCATGAACAGATACAGCACACCCTTGCGGACTTCGGCACATAGTGCGGTACGAGTGATGTCGGCAGCCGATTCGAACGGTGCGGGGACCTGACCAGCCGCTCTACCAGCTGCACGCCCTGAAACAGCCGTGCTCATAGCGGTAGCCGCGGCGTTAGCACTGGCACGGGCCGGTGCTGTTGTGACGCGGATAAAACGTTCCGTGACCTGATGTCGAATCGCTGCAGCAGTCGGCAACGCTGCAAATTGCTGGGTTGGATCTTCCGGATAAACGATAGGATGATCGGTCGCTTTCGCCCAGGGCAAAGAATCCAGCGGCAGGCGATAACCCAGCGGTGAGTCGCCGGGATAGAGGTAGCAGCGCTCGCTGCGCAGGAACCATTGCCCACTTTGCCAGCCGCGTCCATCGGGCCGGCGTGCAATCGGCAATACATGACCCGCGACCTTGTCGAGGCCCTGCGTAAATACCCGCATCAAACGTTCGCGCTCCTGCTTGTCGTCCAGCCGGGCGTCGAAAGGATCAACATTGCCCGGCAATCTGCGCTCGCGCCAGAGGTAGTAAAAGACATCCTCAAAAGCCGGGAAAACGTATTTGTCGTCTAGCGCCAGCAAGCCCGCAACTCCCTTGAGAAAGCGCTGAGCGATGGCATCATCCTTGACATTGGCACGGGTCTCGTCGCCGATCAATGCGCGGTTATGCCAGATTGGCTGACCATCGCGACGCCAGTAGCAATTAAGCGCCCAGCGCGGCAGCTGCTCTCCGGGGTACCATTTTCCCTGCCCAAAGTGCGGCAAGCCGTGTTCTGCATACTTGTCACGCATGCGGTGATACAGATCGGCTGCCAGGGGCTTTTTGGTCGGCCCCATGGCAGCGGTATTCCACTCTGGTTCATCGGGATGATCGAGCGCCACGAAGGTAGGCTCGCCACCCATGGTCAGACGCACATCGTTTGCCGACAGGTCGCCATCGATCAGATGTCCCAGCGCTTCAATCTGCTGCCACTGTGCTTCGGTATACGGCTTGGTCACGCGTGGCGCTTCCCATAGCCGGAGGACACTCATCTCGTGCTCAAACTCAACTTCGCAGGGATCCACCAAGCCACTGACAGGTGCTGCTGAGGACGGTTCAGGTGTGCAGGACAGCGGGATATGCCCTTCTCCGGCAAACAAGCCCGAGGTCGGGTCCAGTCCGACCCAGCCAGCGCCCGGCAAATAGACTTCGCACCAGGCATGTAGGTCGGTGAAATCGGCTTCCGGTCCCGACGGGCCATCCAGCGACTTCTGATCGGCCGTCAACTGAATCAGATAACCCGATACAAAGCGTGCGGCCAGACCAAGATGGCGCAACAGTTGCACCAACAGCCAGGAAGAGTCACGGCAGGATCCAGATCCCAGTTTGAGTGTCTGCTCCGGTGTTTGCACACCGGGTTCCATGCGGATCGTGTAGGCAATCGCATCCGCCAGCTTCTGGTTCAGTGCCACCAGAAAATTGGCCGTCGTCGCCTTTTCGCGCGAAATACCGTCCAGAAATTTTTGGAACAACGGCGTCAGCGGCAAGGTCTTGCGGTACGGTGCCAGCTCGTTCAGCAGCTCCTTGGCGTAATCGAAGGGAACCTGCTCTGCATAAGGCTCCAGAAAAAAATCAAAGGGATTGATGACCGACATCTCGGCCACCAGATCGACCTCAATCCGAAATTGACTGGTTTTTTCCGGAAATACTAAACGTGCCAGATAGTTGGACTGGGGATCTTGCTGCCAGTTGATGAAATGCGGCTCTGGCAGGATACGCAACGAGTAACTCAGGATGCGTGTACGGCAATGTGGTGCGGGACGCAGGCGAACGATTTGCGGCCCCAGATTGATTGCACGGTCATAGTGGTAAGACGTGACATGATTCAGCGCCACATGAATTGACATGAGTATCCTTTACAACAAAGCAAGTTTGAATGGATGGATCAGCAGCACTGCATAACGGATATCAACGGACATGCACCGAAATAAACGGAAATCACCAGCATCGCGCTGGTCATCCCTGGTGCATATTAATGAAATCCCGCAGGCGTGGATAGATTTCCCTGTCCCAGCGACGTCCATTGAAGACACCATAGTGCCCCACTGATGTCTGCACATGGTGCAGACGCATGTAAGGGCGGATGCTACTGCACATTTCCTGTGCAGCGACGGTCTGCCCGACGGCACAGATATCGTCTTTTTCGCCCTCAACGGTGAACAGGGCGGTACGTTTGATGGCTTTCAGGTTGACCGGCTGGCCCCGATATTGCAACAGCCCTAGTGGCAGGGCATGTTCCTGGAAGACAACACGTACGGTCTCCAGATAGAACTCCGCAGGTAGATCTGACATGGCGAAATACTCTTCATAAAACACTTTGATGGCCTCGGCTTGCTCATCTTCGCCATTGGCAAGATGATGAAAAAGATTACGGAACGCATCCACATGCCGGTTCAGATTCATGTTCATGAACGCTGTCAGTTGCAGAAAGCCTGGGTAGACACGACGGCCGCCACCAGCGTGCCTTGCCGGTACGGTGCTCACCAGATTTTCCTCGAACCATTCGATCGGCTTGCTCTTGGCCAGCGCATTGACAGTGGTAGGATTGACACGGGTATCAAGTGGTCCGGCCATCAGCGTCATGCTGCGCGGTTGTGCCGGATCACCGGCCTCAGCCATGACCGCAACTGCCGTGATGGCGGCCACCGTTGGCTGACAGACCGCCACCACATGTGCGCCGGGCCCCATGGTCTGCAGGAAGCGAATCAGATGCGCCACATACTCATCCAGACCAAAGCGTCCATGCTCGACCCCGACATCACGCGCGTTATGCCAATCGGTGACGTAGACATCGTGATCGCGCAGCAGAGTTTTAACGGTGCCACGTAACAAGGTGGCGAAATGCCCTGACATGGGTGCCACTAGCAAGACCCGTGGCTGAGGTTCCGCAGCATCCTTGCAAAAGCGCAACAAGCTGCAGAATGGCGTCTTGTCCACCACCTCTTCGCGCACCGCAATGGTGCGCGGCGGCTGTCCCAGCTCCACACTGTCGATGCCAAAGGGCGGCCGCAAGTGTGTGAGCTGGGTTCGGGCAAATACTTCATAGCCAGCTGCCAGCCTGCGCAGAGCATGACTGCCGGGCAGGTCGGGCCAGCTGTATTGTAAAAGTTGTCCCAGAATCGGCGCAGCAAACCGGGCTGCGGCGCGCAATGGGTCCGTAACATCAGCGTAATACTGATATGCCTGGTACTTATTTGTCATAGGACAGCCCATTCCCTTTGTTCTTGCCAGTCGCTACCGCGATGCAATATGCATGCCATTGCATCCGCGCGAGAATCCGGCACCTGACGACCATGCGTTTCCATACTTAACAGCAACAGCGTCGCTGGCACGTCCTTTGCAAGAAGGGATGTCATGCTCTAGATGCGTCCGAATAACCATACCCAAAGGACCGAGATGCCGAAGACGACGTTACGCATTACCAGCAAGAACTATTCATCCTGGTCACTTCGTGGCTGGCTGATGGTTAAGTTCGCCGACTTGCCGTTCGAGGAAGAAATTGTCTCCCCCGACGACCCTGATGCACGCGCAGAAATTCTGCTGCTTTCTTCCTCGATTCTGGTGCCTAGCCTGCGCCATGGAAAAACCCTGGTCTGGGATACCCTGGCCATCGGCGAATACCTCAATGAAGTACGTTCGGCAGCCAAGCTGCTTCCAGCGGATCAGGTAGCGCGTGCGCACTGTCGCGCCATCTGCGGCGAGATGCACTCGGGCTTCAGTGCGCTGCGCTCGGCGCTGCCGATGAATCTGAAAGCCCACTTCCCCGGCTTCAAGGTGTGGTCGCGAGCACAAGCCGACATCGCCCGCATCACCACCATCTGGAAAGAATGCCTCGCCACTTACGGCGGTCCGTTTCTGTTTGGCGAGCGTACTCTAGCGGATGCGATGTATGCACCGGTGGTCACTCGCTTTGTCACCTATGACGTCTCGCTGGAACCGATTTGTGCCGCTTATAGCAAGCGCATCATGGCATTGCCTGAAATGCAGGAATGGATTGCATCGGCAAAACTGGAACCGGAAGACATCGACGAACTCGATGTTGAGTTCTGACGGCGCAACTCGATACGTAACTAGAGACGAAAAACAGGAGACAAACCCGCGTTGAAATTGCACATCGGCCTGATGACACTACGCCACCGGGCCTCACCGAAATTGCCTGCGGCATGCCGCAAGAAAGGATGAAAGTGATGTCTACTCCAGCTGCTACAACGTCGACTTCCCTGAATCAGTTTTCACATATCCATCCAGAGGACACGCCTTTTGCATCAGGTGGTTTACGTGATTTTTTCCTTTATCGCGACCTTGGCATCGCCACGGCCACCGGTGGTCAGGTCATCGCCCAGCTGGTCAAGGCCAACCAGCCGCCTGAAGTGGGAACTGGCTGGCACCGGCACGAAGCCAACTTCCATATCGTGATCATGCTCAAGGGTTGGGCACGGTTTATGTACGAAGACAAAGAGACCTTGGTCAAGGCCGGTGACTGCGTACACCAGCGCCCGGGCATCGTGCATTTCCTGTTCGACTACTCGCCCGATATGGAATATCTGGAAATCGTAAGCCCCGCCGATTTCAGCACCGTCGACATGCCCGCACCCTGTGCAGTACCGTCGCCAACGCCTTGGGGCTAGCACCAAAGTACAGGTCAACCAACAGAAAGGAGTTTATCGTTTGCCATCTTCGTCGGCACTGAAAGCCCGTGTCGACAGGCATTTTCAAGCAACCGCTTGCATCGTCCACCAGGTATGGGCCACTGATTGGTTGACACGCATTTTTCGCTGTTCAAAAGCAGAAATGGCGTGATAGTCTTTCATGACGTTCACCAGTAATGAGGATGATCCGGCAAACGATACCAATTAAAAAACCGATACGATCCGCGCCCTCCGGCAATCGCAGTAACAGAAAATCTCCTCCGTAGTTGTACTCGAAATCGAAGCAAATTTATGGCCAAATTTTTTGACGAGATGTATTCCGGCGACGGTGTTGCCGTGCGCAAACACTACGATGAATTCGCAGCCTGGCAGTCGGCACAATCCGCGGAAACAATCGCTCGCAAGCGAGCGGAATCCGATCTGATCTTTCGTCGCGTCGGCATTACCTTTGCCGTCTACGGTAACGACGCCGGTACCGAGCGGCTGATTCCCTTTGACATCATCCCGCGTATCATCCACGCCGCTGAATGGACCAGACTGGAAGCTGGACTGGTGCAGCGTGTCAAAGCGCTGAATATGTTCATTCACGATATTTATCACGGACAGAATATCGTCAAGGCCGGTGTGATTCCAGCCGAACAGATATTCAACAATGCCCAGTACCGACGTGAGATGCAGGACGTCAATGTAGCCTCCGACATCTATGCCCACATCGCTGGTGTCGATATCGTGCGCGCAGGTGAAGGTGAGTTCTACGTCCTGGAAGATAATTTGCGGGTACCGTCCGGCGTGTCTTACATGCTGGAAAATCGCAAGATGATGATGCGCTTGTTCCCGGAACTGTTCACCCGCAACAAGATCGCACCGGTTGATCATTATCCGGACATGCTGCTCGACAACCTGCGTTCGGTGGCACCAGCCGGTGTGGTCGATCCGACGGTCGTAGTGATGACTCCTGGCATGTATAACTCGGCCTACTTTGAACATGCGTTCCTGGCTCAGCAGATGGGTGTGGAACTGGTCGAAGGTCAGGACTTGTTTGTGGATGACGATACGGTCTACATGCGCACCACGCGTGGTCCAAAACGGGTCGATGTGATCTATCGCCGGATTGATGACGACTACCTCGATCCGCTCGCATTCCGCGCTGATTCCTCACTGGGCGTGCCAGGCTTGCTGTCGGCCTACCGTGCCGGCAAGGTCACGCTGGCCAATGCGATTGGTACCGGGGTGGCCGATGACAAGTCGATCTATCCGTATGTCCCCGACATGATCAAGTTCTACCTGACGGAAGAACCGATCCTCAACAATGTTCCTACCTATCAGTGCCGCAAGAAGGAAGACCTGTCCTACACACTGGCTAACCTGGACAAACTGGTGGTCAAGGAAGTCCATGGCGCAGGTGGCTATGGCATGCTGGTAGGCCCGGCCTCCAGCAAACAGGAAATCGAGGATTTCAGGCAGCGCGTGATCGCCAAACCGGATGGTTATATTGCCCAGCCCACGTTGGCGCTGTCGGTATGTCCGACCTATGTTGAGTCAGGCATTGCGCCACGCCATCTGGATCTGCGTCCGTTTGTGCTGTCCGGTAAAACGGTCTCGATGGTCAAGGGCGGTTTGACGCGCGTGGCCCTGAAAGAGGGCTCGCTGGTGGTGAACTCGTCGCAAGGCGGTGGCACCAAGGACACCTGGATTCTGGAGAAATAATCATGTTGAGCCGTACCGCTGACCACCTGTTCTGGATGTCGCGCTATACCGAGCGCGCCGAAAATACTGCACGTATGCTCGACGTGCATGTACAGACGGCCCTGCTGCCGCAATCCACCGATGATGCCGAGCAAGGCTGGCGTGCCGTGCTGGGGATTTCTGAATTACTGTATGGCTATAACCAGAAGTACACCTCCCTGACGCAAAAGGATGTAATTGACTTCATGGTGCGCGATCCCGGCAACCCTTCGTCGATTGCCTCCTGCCTGAAGCAGGCCCGCGAAAACGCACGCGCCGTGCGTGGCGCACTGACCACCGAAGCCTGGGAAATCCAGAACGCGACCTGGATCAAGATGCAGGGTTATCTGAAAACAGATGCATTGGAACAGAATCCCAGCGAATTTTTCGAATGGGTCAAACATCGCTCTCATCTGGCGCGTGGCGTGACCATCGGCACCATGTTGAAGGATGAAGCATTTCACTTCATCCGGCTGGGGACCTTCCTCGAACGGGCCGATAACACGGCACGTATTCTCGATGTCAAATACCACGGCGCCAAGGAAACCCAAGGCAAGCAAAATCAGCAGAGCCAGCAACAGGGAAAGGCTGCATCCAACGATGCCGCAGGTCAGGGTGACCCGCAGCTTGATTTCTATTACTGGGCGGCGATCCTGCGCTCCGTCTCTGGCTTTGAAATCTATCGCAAGGTGTATCGGGACGTGATCACCCCGGAACGGGTGGCCGAATTGTTGATCCTGCGCGGTGATATGCCTCGCTCCCTGCTCGCGTGTGTCGAGGAGGTGCTCAGCAACCTGCGCCACATCCACAATGATGTCTCTGCCGACACCGAACGTTTTGCGGGCAAGCTGCATGCAGATCTGAATTTCAGCCGCATTGAAGAAATTCTCGACGCCGGACTGCATGATTATCTCACCGTGTTTCTGGAGCGCATCTTTGAACTAGGCAACCGGATCAGTCGTGACTTTCTTGTGCCTTTGGCAGCTTAAAATGACAACATTTCCAGGGATTATCGTGAAAATACCTGGAATTTATCGATAATGTCTCGGCTCTGCGACAGTTAACCCTGTCGGCCTCGGCGGTCGACAGGGCTTACGGTAAAATTCTGCTTTTACGTTTTCGGCTCACATCATGACTTACTGCGTTGCCATGCGCCTCAATGAAGGCCTGGTTTTTCTGTCAGATTCTCGCACCAATGCGGGGGTTGACCATATCGGCACCTTCCGCAAGATGAATGTGTACGAAAACCCTGGTGAGCGCGTCATGGTCTTGATGACCGCCGGCAATCTCTCGATTTCACAATCGATTCGCCAGATCATCAGCGACAAGTCCGCCACCGATGGTCGCTCGATCTGGACCGCGAACTCCATGTATGAAGCAGCCCAGATTCTGGGTGATGCAATCCGTACCGTGCATGACCGCGATGCAGAAGAACTGAAGAAGTTCGGCATCGACTTCAATGTCAGCATCATTTTCGGGGGCCAGATCAAGGGTGAACGCTGTCGACTGTTCCAGATGTATTCGGCTGGCAATTTCATTGAATCGCACGACGAAAACACTTACTTCCAGATTGGTGAAGCCAAATATGGCAAACCGATCATCGACCGTGTCGTGACGCCCGACAGCTCGCTGGACGAAGCCGCCAAGTGCGCCTTGATTTCAATGGATTCGACCTTGCGTTCGAACATTTCGGTGGGATTGCCACTTGACTTGCTGCTCTATGACACCAATAGCCTGGTGGTCTCGCGTTTCGTCACCATTGATGAGCAGAATCAATACTTCCAGATGATTCGTAAGCGCTGGGGCGCGCAACTCAAGAGCGTGTTCGAGGCAATTGACGACCCCATCTGGAATGCCGCGCCGGAGGCGACTTCCAATGTGCTTTCCAGCCGCGACGGTGTGAGCCAGCCGGTACGTGTACCACCACCGGCGGCGATTGCCCGTGAAGTTCCTGCGGTACCGCGTCAGACATTGGCTGGTCAGGGCAATGGCGACGACAACGCTCAGCACAGCAGCTAGTACTGCTTTGCAACTGTACGGACAATAAAAAACGGCTGCAATCTGATTGCAGCCGTTTTCTTGTGTGCACTCATGTGCACAGATCTGAAATCAGAGCACGATGGTTTGTGCTTCTCCCTCAGCGCGGGCACGGATTTCACCAATACGGAAGACCGTTTCGCCGGCAGCCTTCAATTGGGCCATCGCGGCGTCTGCATTTTCCTTGGCAACAATCACGGTCATCCCGATACCGCAGTTGAAGACGCGGTGCATTTCGGCATCAGCGACGCCACCATGTTGTTGCAGCCAGGCAAACAGTGGCGGCATGGTCCACGCGTTGCTATGCAGAACGGCGGTCAGATTGTCTTGCAGCACGCGTGGCACGTTTTCCACCAGCCCACCGCCGGTAATATGGACCAGACCCTTGACTTCCATGCTCTCCATCAAGGCCAGCAAAGGCTTGACGTAGATGCGCGTTGGCTCCAGCAAAACATCGGCCAGCTTGCGGCCATGGAAGTCGGCATTCAGATCGGGCTTGGCCACCTCCAGAATCTTGCGTACCAGTGAATAACCGTTGGAATGTGCACCCGAGGACGCCAGACCAAGGACCACATCACCCGGTACAATCTTGGTGCCATCGATCAGCTTGGACTTCTCGACCGCGCCAACAGCAAAGCCTGCCAGGTCATATTCACCATCCGGGTACATGCTTGGCATTTCCGCAGTCTCACCACCGATGAGCGCGCAGCCAGCCTGTTCGCAGCCCTTGGCAATGCCCTTGATGACGTCCGTTGCGCTAGGCACATCCAGCTTGCCACAAGCAAAGTAATCGAGGAAAAACAGCGGTTCTGCACCTTGCACCAGAATGTCATTGACGCTCATTGCGACCAGATCGATACCAACGGTATCGTGACGATTCAGGTGGAAAGCCAACTTGAGCTTGGTACCAACGCCATCAGTACCGGATACCAGAACGGGCTCCTTGAACTTCTTGCTGATCTCGAACAACGCGCCAAAGCCGCCAATACCGCCCAGCACGCCCTCACGCGTAGTACGCTTGGCAAATGGCTTGATCGCCTCGACCAGAGCGTCGCCCGCATCGATGTCGACGCCAGCGTCACGGTAGGAAAGGGAAACATTGGATGATGAAGTCATGATGATATTGGCACTAGAGGCGGTAAAATAGAGAAGGTCTAAGAAGTTTTATCAGAAGATAAACGATGTCCGATTCAACATTCAAACCATGATTTTATCAAACCGATTCGCCTAAAGCCCGATTTCCATGCCTTTTTCTTTATCGAGTGATCAAAAACAAAGCTTGTTGTGGCTCATTGTCGGGTTATTGCTCGTTGGCCTCGTGATCCTGCTGGGACCGATGCTGGCGCCGTTCGTGACGGCTGCGATCCTGGCCTATGCGCTTAATCCCGGCGTAGACTGGCTAGCGCGCCGCCGTATCGGGCGCTTTACGCTACCGCGTGCGTTGGCAGTGCTCATCGTTATTGCCCTATTGATCCTGGCGATGCTGGCACTGATTTTGATCGTGATGCCGGTATTTTTGACCAAGTTGCCTTTATTGCAACAACAGATCCCGACCTTCCTCGACAAGCTCAATGCCTTCGTTTCACCCCGCCTGCATGATCTTGGCATCGATATCAGCCTCGATTTGCACGGTATCAAGCAATTGCTTACCCAGCAACTGGCCAGCAGCGGTGATGATATCTGGACGTCGGTGCTGGCCTCGGTCCGGGTGGGTGGTAGCGCCTTGCTGACCTGGCTGGCAAATCTGCTGTTCATTCCGATGGTCCTGTTTTACCTGCTGCAGGATTGGCATGCCTTCATCAACCGCCTGCGTGGTATGATCCCGCGCCGCTGGGTCGGCACGGTCACCATCATGGCCGAAGAAGTCGATGATCTGCTGGCGCAGTACTTGCGAGGTCAACTATTGGTCATGCTGATTCTGGCGATCTTTTATTCGGCGTCGCTGGCAATAGCCCGCTTTGATATTGCCTTGCCAGTCGGTATTTTGACCGGGTTGCTGGTGTTCATTCCGTATGTCGGCTTTGGCCTGGGACTGACATTGGCGCTGATTGCAGCCGTATTGCAATTTCCTGGCGCCCAGGGTCTGATCTCGGTGGCCATCATTTATGGCATCGGTCAGGTCATGGAAAGTTTTATTCTGACGCCGCAACTGGTGGGAGAGCGCATCGGCCTGCATCCGCTGGTGGTGATTTTTGCCCTGTTGGCGTTTGGTCAGCTATTCGGTTTTGTCGGCATTCTGCTGGCGCTGCCGATCTCGGCGATTCTGTCGGTGATCGTGCGGCATCTGCGTCGTCACTACCTGAGCAGCAGTTTCTACAATAGCGAGACATGAGACAACTTCTGCTGGATTTAGGTGCGCAGCAGGCACCAACGTTTGAAACCTTTGTCAGTGGTCAGAATGCAGAACTGCTGCAACGGCTGCAAGACATCGGCGCGGCGCAAGCGCTGCCGCCATTGCATGACCGGTTTATTTATCTGTGGGGCGCCAGCGGCGCCGGCAAGACACATCTGTTGCAATCCCTGGCACAGGTCTGTGCCAACAGTCGCTACATCACAGCCAATGCCGATGTGAACGACTTCGATTACGATCCTGCGGTGAGCTGCTACCTATTGGATGACTGCGAGCAATTATCGGCAGCATCACAAATTGCTGCCTTCAATCTGTTCAACCAGATTCGCGAACAAGGCGGCTTCCTGGTGAGCTCAGGGGCCTTGCCGCCTGCGCAATTACAGGAACATGTACGGGAAGACTTGCGAACACGGTTGGGCTGGGGACTGATCTATCAGTTACATGGCCTGACCGATGACGAAAAAATAGCTGCCCTGACCCAATCTGCGCAAGCGCGTGGCATGACGGTATCGCCCGCCATTCTCAGTTATCTGCTGACCCATTACCGGCGCGACATGCCATCGCTGTCACATATGCTGGATGAACTTGACCACTACTCGCTGGAGACCAAGCGGCCAATTACCTTGCCGCTGCTCCGCGATCTCTTACTACAGCAACCCGAAGACATCACACCATGAATCTTGCTATTTTTGATCTTGACCACACGATCCTTCCGATCGATTCCGACCACGAATGGGGTGAGTTTCTCTCCCGTACTGGTGCCGTTGATGGCGAAGCCCTGCGCCGAGCCAATGACGAATGGTTTGCTCAATATCAGGCTGGCACACTGGATCCAGTGAAATACCTGGAGTTTGCATTCGAAATTCTGTCGCGCTTCCCGCGAGACCAGCTGGATGCATGGCACCAGCAATATATGGAAGAAGTGATCAAGCCCGCCATGGTTCCCGCTGCCCAAGCGCTGGTGCAGCAACATCTGGACGCTGGTGATCTGGTGGCCATTGTCACTGCCACCAACAGCTTCGTGACCGCGCCCATCGGCAAACTGTTCAAAGTCCATCACCTGATCGGTGCAGAACCTGAAATTGATGCCAGTGGCCGCATCACTGGACGTCTGATCGGCACCCCAACCTTTGGTCCTGGCAAGGTGACCCATACCGAAGCATGGCTCAAAGGCCTGGGCAAGACCATCGAGGATTTTCCGAAGAGCTACTTCTACAGTGACTCGCAAAACGACATCCCGTTACTGGAGCGCGTGACCCACCCGGTGGCGACCAATCCCAACGATAAACTCAAGGCCCATGCCATTGCCAAGGGCTGGCCGATCCTGAACGTCTTCGACGCGCACGCGCAATGATTAAAAAGTTTATCCGCTCGATTCTCGGCAAGAACAAGAAAACTGCCGCTGAGACTGCCACGGAACCGACCGTGCTCGGCCAGAAGCAGCACGGCATTGATTTACAGCTGGTCTCTCCCAATGCGATCCGGGTGACGCAAACCTTGCAACAGGCAGGGTACAAGGCTTTCATCGTGGGTGGTGCCGTGCGTGACTTGCTGCTGTCGGTCAAACCCAAGGACTTCGATGTCGCCACCAACGCGACACCAGAGCAGGTCAAGCAACTGTTCCGGCGTGCCTTCATCATTGGCCGACGATTCCAGATCGTACATGTAATGTTTGGTCAGGAACTGATCGAAGTCACGACCTTCCGCGGCAGTTCCGCTACTAGCGCGCCCAAGGATGAACATGGCCGGGTACTGCGCGACAACACCTTTGGTGAACAGCATGAAGACGCGGTGCGCCGTGACTTCACCATCAATGCGATGTACTACGATCCGGCCACGCAGACCGTGCTTGACTATCATGGTGGTATCGCCGATATCCGGGGTAAAACCTTGCGCATCATTGGTATCCCGGAAGAGCGCTACCGTGAAGATCCGGTGCGCATGCTGCGCGTGGTGCGCTTCGCTGCCAAGCTCAAATTCAAGATCGATGCTGCAACCGGTGCACCGATTGCCGTCATGGCACCGCTGATCAACAACGTTCCGGCAGCGCGCGTCTTCGATGAAATGCTCAAGCTGCTCATGAGCGGCCATGCACTGGCCTGCCTGCAGCAACTGCGGCAGCAAGGTCTGCATCACGGCTTGCTGCCATTGCTCGACGTGGTGCTTGAGCAACCACTGGGCGAGAAGTTCGTTTCTCTGGCCCTCGCCAATACAGATGCCCGCATCAAGCAAGGCAAGCCAGTTTCACCGGGCTTTTTGTTTGCCTCGCTCTTGTGGCATCAGGTACTGGAGAAATGGCGCGCTTATCAGGCCGCTGGCGAATATCCAATTCCGGCACTGCATCTGGCAGCCGATGACGTCCTGAACGCGCAGACAGAGAAACTGGCATTGCAACGCAAGATCGCTTCTGATATGCGCGATATCTGGGCCATGCAACCGCGCTTCGAGCGTCGTACCGGCAAATCGCCCTACAAGCTGCTGGAGCATTTGCGCCTGCGTGCTGGCTACGACTTCCTGCTATTACGTTGCGGTTCTGGCGAGCTTGATGCTGAGCTGGGTGAATGGTGGACCGCCTTCATCGATGGTGATGGCGCTGAACGCGAGGCCTTATTAGCGCGCAAGCCAGTCGCCGCAGCCGGCACCGCTGCACCGGCAAAAAAACGCAAGCGCCGTGGTGGCCGCAACCGCAGCGGCAAAGTGGCCGGCGGCACCGGCAATGATGGTGGCGGTGAAGTATGACTGCAGCAGCACCGTTGACGCTCGCCTACATTGGTATTGGTGGCAATCTGGGCGATGCCCTTGCCACCGTCAATCAGGCGATTGTGCAATTGGGGCAATTGCCGCAAACAACATTACAGGGTCAGTCGCAACGCTATCGCAGCGCACCGATTGACTCCAGTGGTGATGACTATGTCAACGCAGTGGTGGCTGTCGCTACCGCACTCTCAGCCCATGCGCTGTTGGCCGCATTACAGGCAATAGAGCAACAACATGGACGCCAGCGTCCGTATCACAATGCACCGCGCACACTCGACCTCGATGTGCTGCTGTATGGCGACCACAGCATCAACGATGCAACACTGAGCGTACCGCATCCGCGCATGACACAACGCGCCTTTGTTCTCTTGCCATTGCTGGAGATTGCACCCGCGATCGACATCCCGGGATTCGGGCCGGCGCAGCATGCGCTTGCAGCAGTAACTGGCCAGACAATTGAGATCATCCAGTCAACTGCGCACTGAGAGAATTGAGCACGGTTGAGCTCGCGTTGATCTGATTCACACAAACTTTTTAGTCACTTTTAACCGGAGAAGGCTGGACTTCTGGCTGCATGCCAGATGGCAGCAAAGGCCGGAGTTCATGCAGACGGCGATGATGACCTTTGAGCCAGGTCGGCAGTTCATTGGCAGGCATCGGACGACCGATCAGATATCCCTGACCGATCATGCAGCCCGATTCCTGCAGCAGGCGCCAGTCTTCAATGGCTTCAATGCCTTCCGCCACGGTCACCAGCTCCAGGCGTTTGGCCATGTCCAGTGCAGATTGCAGGATCACCCGCAAATGCGGACGCATGTGGGCACCATGGACAAACGTCCTATCTACCTTGAGCTCGGTAAACGGAATCCGTGCCAGCTGTTGCATGGAAGAAAAGCCCGTACCGTAATCGTCAATCGACAAGCCAAAACCCTTGAGCCGGAAACGCGCCAGTGTTCCCAGTGAGTTACCAAGGTTCGAAGAAACCGAACTTTCGGTGATTTCCAGCACGATCTGCTCCGCCGGCAACGCATGCTGAGCCAATAAATCAGCCACTTTCTGACCGAAACTTGGCACGTCCAGCGATAGTGTCGACAGATTGACTGCGACCTTCAGTGCAAATCCACGACTATTCCAGAGTACCGCCTGCCGCATGGATTGCTCCAGCATGGAAAAGGTAAGCTCATGGATCAAGCCACTCTGCTCTGCCAGGCCGATGAAGTGCACCGGCGCAATCATCCCTTTTTCAGGATGCTGCCACCGCGCCAGTGCTTCCACGCCCTTGAGCATCCCGCTGCGGATATCAACCTTGGGTTGGTAATAGGGGATGATCTGCTGCGCAGTGATGGCGGCAGCCAATTCCTCTTCGGAGACAGACGGCACATCTTCATTTTTTCTTGGTGGCAACAACGGATCCCCGGCAGCCGTCAATACCCCAACAATTTTTTCCTCCGTGAGCGGCTTCTGCAAGGCGCCCAATACATGCAGACCCAAGGCACCCGTCATGGTCTCGACTGATGTCAGCAAGGCGTTTTCACGACTTGATGCAACGATCAGCGGAATGTTGATATCCCTGACCTGTAATTGCTGGATGAACTCCACGCCATCCATGCCGGGCATCTCCAGATCAACAATAAGTAGGCTGGGAGGCAACTTGAGCAGGGACAGCAATTCCAGCGCTTCATGCCCATTGCCAGCCTCATAGATCATTTCTACCCCGAGATCGCGCATGAGTCCAACGGTATGCAGCCGCTGCAAGGCGCTGTCATCAACGACCAGCAGCGTTTCCAGTGGGAATGATGTTTTAATTCGCATATCGGTCAATCAAGGAAGGAATTCTCTCAAGAGTCACCATGGCACTCACGCCGCCAGACAACACCGCTTCTTTAGGCATGCCATAGACCATGCAACTATCCTGATCCTGTGCATAGGTTGCAGCACCGCAATCACGCAGTTCACGCATGCCAACTGCGCCGTCATCCCCCATGCCAGTCATGATAATACCAACCGCATTGGGTCCGGCAGCCTTGGCAACAGAACGAAATAAGACATCTACCGATGGCTTATGGCGACTGACCAACGGTCCGTCCACCACTTCGACATAATATTGCCCTCCGTCACGCTTGACCAGCAAATGCGACCCGCCACGGGCTACCAATGCCCGTCCCGGCAACACCAGGTCAAAATGTGCAGCCTCTTTGACGTCAATTGTAGACAGGGCATGTAGCCGACTGGCGAAACTGGCCGTAAATTTCTCTGGCATGTGCTGCACAATGACGATCCCGGGACAACCTGGCGCGAGCTTGCCAAGCACTTGTTCGAGTGCTTGCGGGCCACCGGTGGAAGCACCGATAGCGATAATTTTCAATGTGAGAGGAACATAGACATCGCGAAAATCAGGCGGGTCGAGGATCACATCCGCGCTCAGTCTCACTCCAGACAAACCGGAAGCAGTATCGGTGACAAAATTCATGGCAGTGTTAGTGACCGTCTCCGTCCGCGTAATGGTTTTTCTGTCTGAAAGAATATCGGCAACAGCGAGGTCACTAAAGGTCGCGGCAGCAGGATTCGGATGGTGAGCAGTACCGGCGGGATTGCTCTCAGCCGCCGCACGAATGGCAGCGATCAGCGCCACCGAACTGTCATGCAAGAAATCACGAATACCCACCGCTGGCTTGCGAATAATATCCACTGCACCGGCTGCAAGTGCATCCATTGTGGTGCCGGAGTCAGGATCCGCGTGCGATGAACAGATCACCACAGGCGTGGGCCTGATAGTCATGATCTGGCGCAAAAAACTAATGCCATTCATGCGCGGCATTTCAATATCCAGCACAATCACATCCGGCCAGTTGCTGCGCATCTTGCCCATGGCAAAAATCGGATCAGCCGCAGTTGCAATCAGATCGATATCACGACAGGGCGCCAACAGATCCGTAATGACCTGGCGCACAACAGAGGAATCGTCGATTACCATAACCTTGATCGTCATCCGAGCGCTCCCTTGACCTTGGTAAATTCCTGAGCAAGAGATTGCCCGTGACGTAACCAGATTTCGCCGGTGCGCAAGTCAAAACGGACATAACGATAGCCTTCACCGGCGAGATCTTGTGCATCAACCCGAATCTTCCAACGCTGCAAAATGGCCAATACGAACTCGGCATTGGCGGGCCCGATACGGCGCTCGGTAGCGGATAGCCCCAAGACGTTAGCGCCGCCAAAAACCTTGACAGTATATTCATCGATTGCGCTGTGATGCAGACGTACCTGCTCGAGCAAGATCATCAAAGCCTCTTCGCCGTACCGTCCGTCGAGTGACTGACCGTCGGCTGGACGTGGGCGTTTGGGCAACACAAAATGGCACATGCCACCCAGTCGTCGTAGCGGATGCCATAAAACAATAGCCACGCAAGAACCAAGCAGAGTCTCAACCTGCATCTCTCCCTCACCGAAATAAGTGTCGCCCAGATTGAGGAAAACAGGCTGGACAAGTTCGCTCATACACACCGCCGGTAGATCGAAGGGGCGACCATCTCCAGATCAAGTGACATGCCATGTAAGGATTCTGAGTGGCCGACCAGCAGCCAGCCGCCCGGCTTGACGCGCTGGACTACCTGTTGCAATACCTGGAGCTTGGTCGGGAAATCAAAATAAATAATCACATTACGCAGAAAAACCACATCAAAACGTGTCTGCACCTTGGCAGGTAAATTCACCAGATTGCAATGTTCGAAGCTGACGCGCTGGCGCAGACTCTGATCGATCAGAAAATGTCCTTCATAGTCGCCTGTTCCACATAAGCAGTAACGTGCAAGATAATCATCCGGTATCCGCTCCCCCCGCGCCATGGGATACAGTGAACGACGTGCAAACGACAAGACCCGCTGACTAATGTCGGTTGCCAGGATGCTCCAAGGCTGCTGCACACCAACATCATCAAGCACCATGGCAATCGAGTATGCCTCTTCTCCGGTTGCACTGGCGGCACTCCAGATCCGCAACTTGTCGACCTGGCCTAGTACCGGCAATATCTGATCACGTAAAAAATCGAAATGCTTGGACTCGCGAAAGAAATAAGTTTCATTGGTGGTAATGAGATCAATCGCACGCTGCCTTTCTGCCTGCTGCGCTGGTAGACAGATGAACGCATAATATGCTTCAAGATTGCCCATTCCGAGTTCATTCACATGCGAAGATAATCGGCTGCACAACAAGGCCTTCTTCGACAGAGGCAAATGCAATCCCGTCTGTTCTCTGAAGAAACGCTGGAACAACAACATTTGCTGATCGCTGATATCCATTGCAACGGATTCGATACTCAAACTCATTCATGCTCCCGTGAATGTGCTTATGTCGATAGTGCCGGTAACGCAGCAACACCAAGCCTTAGATTACTCCGCCCAGGCCTATCCTGCATGTCCTCAGATGCTAATTCTGCCTGCGAGCAACCTCCTGCTCTGCCAGGCCGATCAGCGAAGACAGCTCCTCCACCGAAAACACGGCGCCAACATCGAGCGAGACCACAAAGCGATCATTGATATTGATCATGCCATCAATGAAATCGGTACGTATATGTGCACCAAATTGCAATGCCGGTTCGATCTTGTCCAGCTCCACCGTCAATACCGCACGTACTGCATCGACCATCACACCAAGCAATAGATTTTGTTGCTGTTGCGGCAACTCCAGAATGACGATGCAGGTCCGTCTGGAAACTGTTGTCGCCGGGCGACCAAGACGCACAGACAGGTCAATCACCGGCACCACCGCACCACGCAGATTGATGACCCCACGCAGAAAGCTGGGCATCAGCGGGACTTCCGTCAGCGGCGCGTATTCGATGATTTCCCGAATATCGTCAATTGCCATAGCGAACAATTCCTCGCCCAGCATAAAGCTGAGAAATTGCCTGGTTTGCACCATTTCCTGCTGACGCAGATCAAGCAGGGATGCTTCACCGCTAAGCGATAGACTAGGCATACTTATTCCTCCTCCGGCACTTGGCGCAATACATCATTACAACCGGGTAGTTCTCGACATGAAATCGATACAACATAAGGTTTAAAAGTGTTTGAAAGATGATTCATCAACCGGATCTTCTCCGGCATCGAGCATGGAAACACGCCTGCTCTTGACGAGTCGGGCACTCACCAGTGCTGGCTCGGTAGAACCTTTCTTTTCTTTTGCCGGCTTTTTGGGCTCACTGACCTTTTCGGCACCAACCTGGAAGAACATGATCAACTCCTGCAATTGCATTGCCTGCGAACTCATTTGCTCTGAAGTTGACGACAGCTCCTCCGACGCAGATGCTGTCAATTGCGTCGTCTGCGCCATCTGATGCACTGCGGTGTTGATCTGCTCGAGCCCAGCGGACTGTTCGCGCGAGGCTGCAGAAATTTCCTGTACCAGGTCTGCCGTCTTCAAGATAGAAGGCACCATCTGATCAAGCAAGACGCCAGCACGTTCGGCCAGACTCACGCTATTTTCTGCAACAGCAATAATTTCCTGCGCAGCGGTTTGCGAACGTTCGGCCAGCTTACGCACCTCCGCTGCTACCACCGCGAAACCCTTACCATGCTCGCCGGCACGCGCAGCCTCAATCGCCGCATTCAATGCCAGCAGATTGGTCTGGTAAGCGATATCGTCAATGATGCCGATCTTGCCAGCGATCTGTTTCATCGCATGCACGGTCTCGCGTACCACCTGGCCGCCCTCGGCAGCTGAACCAGCAGACTTGCTGGCAATATTGTCAGTCACCCGGGCGTTCTCGGCATTCTGTGCAATGGTGGCTGTGATTTCCTCAACTGAGGAACTGGTTGCTTCAACATTGGCAGCTTGTTGTGAAGCATTTCTGCTCAGCGACTGCGAGGATGCCGAAATTTCTTCTGAGGCTGACGCCAGCGAATTGGCCGTATCGTTGACATCGCTGATGACCGAGGTCCATTTGGAGATCATCTGTTGCGCACTGTGCAGCACACTGCCGGTATCTTTGTGCCAGAGCGGGACTTTCACCGTCAAGTCGCCCTCGGCCAGTTTACGCAAAACCATCATGGCATCCCGCGGCTCGCCGCCGAGCTGTAAACGAATCAGCCGGTAAGAGAAGAACAGGCACACCAGCAACAGCAGCATCGATGCCCCTAACAAAGAGAAAATCACGATTTCAAGCTTGGAATAGCGGACTTGCGCCACATTCACCCGCGCTTGTGTACGTTCATCCACCATTCGCAGAAAATCATTAATCGGCACCATGACACGACCGACCATCGCACGATAGTTCTGATCAAACATCAGCTCCTGGGCCATGGCCTGATTGGGGGCACCAATGACACTGAAATGACCACTTCCATCATCGAACTGACCTTTGATGGCGTTGAAGGCGGTGATTTCAATCTTGGTCAGCGCATCGCTGTTGGCTTTTGCTTCCTGCATCTTGCCCAGCTCGGCGGGCGTAAAGCCGGCCTGCTTCATCAACTCAATCAATGGCACCGCCTGATCGGCTGAGGTGGAGGCTAACTGCTTGGTATTGACCAGATCCCAGTTAAAACGCTCGTAGTGCAAGGGACGCGGTCTCTTGCCGTTGAAGATATCAAGTACAAAATAGTAGCGCTCTTCATCATTGGGATCGCCCGTGGTGACATAGGCCCGTCCAAATTTGGTCAGATCTTCGGACGTACGTCGCATTTCATTGGCAAGAAGAAAAGAGTAATAACGCGACTCGTGCGCCCGATCCAGATTCAGATTGGCATTCTTTAGCTCGCGCGTGACGACAACCATCATACTCATCAGCACTGCCAGCAAAATGACCAGCCAGGTGAACAACTGTCTGATCGTTATCTTCTGGGTCCATTTAGTTTGCATGACAAATCCCTTGCTTCTTTTCACTACGATATCGGTTGGGCTTCACGTACCCTGCCGTTCAGGCCTAACGAGAAGGTTATCCGGCCTGGTCTCCAGAAATCACGCCAAGTTCGGACCGTGTGCCCGATTCCCTCGCCTGGCTCTGCTCGATTTTTCCTGTCTGTGCAATCAGGTGCGGAACATCAAGAATCAATGCCACCCGGCCATCGCCCAGAATCGTCGAACCACTCAAGCCTTTTACTTTGCTGAATAGTTTTCCCAGTGGCTTGATCACTGCCTGACACTCTCCCAGCAGATTATCAACCAGCAAACCGGCACGCATTGCCCCGTACTGGACCACCACCAGACTCTTGCGCACAGTCTCCCGGTGCGGCAGGTCAAATAGCTCACGCAAGCGAATGAACGGCAATGGTTCGCCGCGCAAGGTCACTACATTGCGCTGTACCGGATAGGCAGACAAATTGATACATTCGACGACCAGATCAAGCGGAATGACAAACACCGCGCCACCAACGACCACCTGAAAACCAGCGATGATGGCTAGAGTCAGCGGCAGGCGAATACGCACCAGCGTTCCTTGACCTCGATTACTGAAGATCTCGACCTCGCCCTGCAGTGACTCAATATTGCGCTTGACGACGTCCATACCAACGCCGCGGCCCGACAAGGCTGTGACTTTCTCGGCGGTAGAAAAGCCTGGCTCAAAAATACAGCGGAATATTTCACTATCAGATGGTGTTTGCTCCGGGGAAATCAGACCCTGCTCAATCGCCTTGGCAAGGATTTTTTGCTTGTCCAGACCACGTCCATCATCGAACACTTCAATCACGACCGTTCCGGATTCATGCGTTGCATTGAGCCGCAGCACGCCTGTCTCAGGCTTGCCAGCGACCTTGCGCTCGGCGGCCGATTCAATCCCGTGATCGAGTGCGTTGCGCACAACGTGCACCAGCGGATCGGAAATTTTTTCGACCATGGACTTGTCCAGCTCTGTCTCGGCGCCAGTGACAATGAGCTCGATGTTCTTGCCAAGCTCACGCGCAATATCCCTTACCACCCTTGGAAAACGTTGAAACACTTCGTTGATTTGCACCATCCGCAAAGTCAGCGCCGCATCACGAATCTGCTCGACCAGATCTGAGATCGTTTGCGTTGCTTCATCAAAGCGCTGATCTTTCTTTTGCTTGGCGACCAGACTGGCACCGGCACCGGCGATCACCAATTCTCCGACCAGATCAATGAGCTGATCGAGTTTGGACACCTCGATCTTGATGAATTTCTGTTCCGGTGATTTTTTCTCGTCGCCCGCTCTGGCCCGCACAGCGGTCGTCGGGACGAGTGGTGAAATGTTGGCCCTAAGCTGCTGCGATGCTATGGCGGCAGTCGGGATGCTCTTCAGATTGACATCTCCGAGTGTCAATAACTGCCACTCCACATCCGTGAGCGCCTGGTGCTGACGCAGCAGCAAGCCGATGCTGTCGCGATCTGGCAGGCGGGCGAGCCAGCGACGATAGTCTCCCAGGGCCGCATGCGGCGGTAACAGCAGGATTTGACTATCCTCTTTTACAAATTCGAAGACGTTTTCAATGCTCGCCTGATCCGCTACGCTGTCAAAGCCCAGCTCAAAACCGAGATAACAGAGCTCGGGATCCATTTCCAAAGCCGCAGGCATTCCATCCTCGACTACATGAAGATAAGCCACGGTCCCCATCGTCAGCAAGTAACGCAGGAAGGAAAGCGGATCAAGGCCGTCTCGCAACATGCCGGGGCTGAAGCGTAGCGAAATGTGCCACAGTGGATTGGCAACATTGATGTCGGCGATCAGTTCGTGCTCTGCATCGGCACCAAGAGACTGCAATGACTGTGCCACCGAGGTCATCAGAGAAGGCGACGTTGGTGCAGTAACAGGAATTGATCCCCCCGTCAGCGCACGCTCCAGATAAGCATTAAGTGCAGCCTCCAGTTCGCTACGCAATCCTGGATCGGGATCCTGATCCTCGTTGCCCTCGGCAATCGCATCCACCAGCGCATCCATGTAGTCACCGCAATTGAGCAGCAATGACATCATGTTGTCATCCAGCGCAAGGATGTCGTTACGTACCTTATCGAGCAGGTTTTCCAGCAGATGCGTAAAGCTGACAATGCTGTCAAAGGCGAACAGCCCGGCGGAGCCTTTAATGGTATGGGCCGCGCGAAAGATGGCATTGATGGCATCGATACTGCGACCTTCGCTTTCGATCTGCAGCAAGGCCGCTTCCATCGCGACAATCAATTCTCTCGCCTCTTGCACCAGCGCGTCACGGGCAGCGTCTTTTTTCATTTCAGCTCCGCCCCGGTAGCGGTGCTATCGGGAAGATGTGCTGTAGCTGCAGCATCTCGATCATGTTTTCGATCGCCGGGCTGAAACTCTTGTATTGCATGCGTTTGTGCAGCGCGCCGGCCTCTCGACGCAACAGCAACAACAATTGCAGCCCGGCGGTATCGATTTCCTCGACGGCACTCAAGTCCAGCTCCAGCAAATCACCCGGAAGTGCCAACTGCTGCAATAGTTGATCCTTGTATTGACGCGCCTGAAAAATGGTGAAGCTGCCACTGATCTGCAGTAGCAGATGCCCTTCTTGGGTACTTTGTGTCAATGGCATGGGATCCTCCTATGGCAATATCAGCTTGGCTACCGCATCCAACAATACCGGGGGTAAAAAAGGCTTGTGTACCCAGGCACGCACACCGATCAAACGCCCCTCCTGCTTGCGGGCATCGGTGCTTTCCGTGGTCAACATGATCACCGGCGTGAATTTGTAATCCGGCAGCAGTTTCAGCGCACGCACGAAACTGAGACCGTCCATATTGGGCATATTGACGTCCGAGATGACCAAGTTGTATTTCCGTCCATCCAGTTTATTGAGCGCATCCTGCCCATCCATTGCTTCAACGACTTCATAACCTGCAATCTTGAGTGCCAGGCTAATGGTCTGACGCAAACTGAACGAATCATCAACGATAAGAATGGTCTTGGCACTCATGTGTTGATGCTCCACGGGCCCTGGTTATCAATCGGTTTCGTCATGACATGTCACATTAAAAAAAGTCGACCTGGGAATGCATCGATTTATCCGCTTGCTGCCCGGCATGGCGCTGACGTTGCTCGAGCGTGGTATAGGTCTGTGCCAGCGCATCCAGCCACTGCTGTGCCGCTGGCAATGGCGCACTGGTATTGAGCATTTGCTCCAGCTTGACCATGTCTTTCTGTACGTGATCGAGAATCTGACTGATACGATCCTGAAATTGCAAATTCACCAGAATGTCGCAGACTTCCAGATCTACTTCTCGGTTTTCACCTTCCAGTTGGTCTACTGTACCGCTGAGCTTGAGCGCTGACTGTCGAAAATCTGCAATCACGGTATCGATGACTTGATGTGAGTCAATTACCATCGAACTGGCCTCTGTATCGAGCTGCTTGCTGGAAGACAGCGCCACCGCTATCTGCGAGGCAATCATCCGGGATTTTTGCGTAATTGCCGCGCTGGAAGTGACAGACACTGCCATCAGCTCGCTTAATCGCCCCTGACTGCTGGCAAAGTCTGTCCCGGTTTGCTGGTCAAGATGACGATTCATGTCCTGAGCAAGATGGAGAATTTCATCATTGTGCTGGCGTAGCAATTCAATCTTCTGCAACAGGATATTGCGGGTCGACAAAACATGTTCCAGCGCCGCGGCAACGCTGCCAAGCTGCACTGCAGCGCTCTGGATAACCTGAGCGATATCACCATTTTTCCCCTCGGCCAGATTCAGTGCGCTAGCCAAACGCTGATGAATGCCGACAAAACGCACAACCAGCCTGTCGATGGCCTCCTGAGTCTGGACTCGTGCCAACTGGATGTTATCTCGCCAAGCTGGCACTACCTGCTGGACCAAGGTCGGCAACTCAGAATCAACCGTCGTCCCCGCCGGCACTAATACGTCATCTGATTGCCTCAAGGCAATCTGCCTGAATACCAGAATCACGGCTGCCAGTATCACCCCCCCCGCAATGGCGCCAACCCACCAAGTCGATGCCAATAGCGCAAGGAGCAATACATTACCCCCAAAAATCGCCAGCAAGGCGTGGTATCTGGACTTCACAATTTCCCAATCCGAATGTTAGTTTTTCTTGATTACATCAGTATCGCTGGCGAAACTCAACTCCTTGTGATATTCCGCTGCTGGGCTTACCGTAAATGCCAATAGTCGCAACAACAATGACAAGTCTTATTCTGCACTATTCGAGCGACGCATATCACGCTCAGCACCGGGGAACGTGACAAATATTGCCAAAATCTAACACTCCTGTCGCATGCAACAATGACCGGCTCGCGCCTTGGGTCAGTATGCGCTGACAACCCGGCGTCAATCTCCTACAATGCGGGCTCGCTGAGCACGCCAGAGATACCTGACAAGGCTTCTGGACTTCCCTGCGGGGACTGCAATTCACATTATTGATATCCATGAACATGCATCTGGCGCATTTTCATGAACCGAGGAGAAGCCACCATGGCAGCCTATTTGCAAGAGTCGCCCGAAATCCGCAAAAAAGCCGTTACCCGCCACACGCTGCAAACCATGCGCGATAAAGGCGAGAAAATCACGATGCTGACCTGTTATGACGCCAGCTTTGCTGCGGTGATGGATCGCTGTGGTATCGATACGGTACTCATTGGAGACTCCCTCGGCATGGTGTGCCAGGGCCATCAGTCAACCTTACCGGTCACACTCGACGAGATTGCTTACCATACTGCCAGCGTCGCACGCGGCAATACACACATGCTGGTGGTGGCAGACATGCCATTTGGTACCTATGCCACACCCACGGCAGCATTCGACAATGCTGTGAAATTGATGCAAGCGGGCGCGCACATGGTCAAACTGGAGGGCGGTGCCTGGCTCGCCGAGACCGTGCGCTTTCTGACAGATCGCAGTATCCCGGTATGCCCGCACCTTGGGTTGACGCCACAATCAGTGCACCAGATGGGCGGTTTCAAGGTCCAGGGCAAAACCGAGCAAGCTGCAGAGCGACTGCTGGCAGACGCGCTGGCCCTGCAGGATGCCGGTGCGGCATTGTTCGTGCTGGAGGCCATCCCTGCAACGCTAGGTGCCTCTGTGACGGCAGCTTTGCATATCCCCACCATCGGCATCGGCGCTGGCTCTGCCTGTTCTGGCCAGGTGCTGGTGATGCATGACATGCTTGGTGTCTTCCCAGGGCATAAAGCACGTTTTGTGAAAAATTTCATGGAAGGTGCCGGAAGCATTGATGAGGCTGTGCGCGCCTATGTAACGGCGGTCAAGCAAGAGCAGTTTCCGGCCAGCGAGCACTGCTTCTAAGACCCTGCTTTACCATGAATCCGCTAGGCACAAGCGATTTGTGCCTGCGCATGCCCAAGCAACGGTGCGTAAATCAAACGCGCGTAAAAAAGCCTGCCCGGCAGATGCCAGAGCAGGCTTTTTCGACTAGCGGAGAGCGTTCAATCAGGCAATCAGCTGCCCCCAGTCGCATTGGCCTTGCGGTACAAGGCAAGACTTTCTGACAGATAGCGATTGCATTCATCGGCATTACTGATGGTCGGCGACAACGCCTCCAGCAAGCCATCGTGCACGCCATACACCAAAGGATGGATGCTAAGTGCCTGCCCACGTTCCCAAGCGTCGGTCACGATTGTGGTACGGCAGATATTGGCGACCTGCTCCAGAACATTGAGTTCGCACAAACGATCGTGCTGATCGCCTTCGGATTGATGATCATGAAAGCAGTCGCTGTGCTTTTCGTGCACATCCTGGACATGTTGCAGCCAATTGTCAGCCAGACCAACGCGACGCTTATTCAGGGCGGCCTGCACGCCCGCGCAGCCATAATGCCCGCAGACGATCACATGCTTGACCTTCAAGACATCTACCGCAAACTGCAATACCGAAAGACAATTGAGGTCGGTGTGTACCACGACGTTGGCGATATTGCGGTGAACAAACAGCTCGCCCGGTTGCAATCCGAGCAGCTCATTAGCTGGTACGCGATTATCGGAGCATCCAATCCAGAAATATTCCGGCGAGCGCTGCGCACCCAGTCGCAGAAAGAAATCGGGATCGCGTGAAGTAATTTCGGTCGCCCAGCGGCGATTTCCTTGCAGCAACTGCTGCTGCACCTGGTCGTGTTGGCTTGGTGTTTTCATCGTCATCAAGAGCTGGTTCAAGAGCTGGTTAGGAGGTTGAGGATAGACTCTTCGAAACACAAGAAAAGGCCGACACCTTGGCAAACGTCATCGGCCTGATCCATTACTCGAAAAACTCCTTGACCTTATCCTTCCAGGTCTTGGTCTGAGGACTATGCTTAGCACCGCCCTCTGCTGTGAGCTTCTCGAATTCCCGCAACAGATCCTTTTGACGATCTGTCAACTTGACCGGTGTTTCAACGACCACATGACAGAACAAGTCACCGGCATAACCCGAGCGAACGCCCTTGATACCCTTGCCGCGCAGGCGGAAAGTCTTGCCGGACTGCGTACCCTCAGGAATAGTAAATGAGGCACGACCATTGAGTGTCGGCGCCTCAATCTCGCCACCCAATGCTGCCTTGGCAAACGAAATCGGCATTTCGCAATGCAGGTCATCACCATCACGCTGAAACACTTCATGCTGCTTGATGTGGATCTCCACATACAGATCACCTGGAGGACCGCCGTTCATGCCGGGCTCACCATTGCCTGACGAGCGGATCCGCATACCGTCATCGATACCCTCAGGAATCTTCACTTCCAGCGTCTTGTTGCGCTTGAGGCGGCCGGCCCCGGCGCAAGTCGGGCATGGTTCTGGAATGACTTTTCCGCTACCGTGACATTTGGGGCAAGTTTGCTGAATGCTGAAGAAACCTTGCTGCATCCGCACCTGGCCATGACCACCGCAGGTTCCGCAGGTCGTTGGGCTGGTACCGGGTTTAGCTCCCGAGCCGTGGCAGGTATCGCACTCATCCCAGGAAGGTACGCGAATGGTGGTATTGAAACCGTGAGCCGCCTGTTCCAGCGTGATTTCCAGGTTATAGCGCAAGTCGGCGCCACGATAGACCTGCGGTCCCGAACTGCGACCTCGGCCACCGCCACCACCACCTCCGAAGATATCGCCGAAGATATCGCCGAACGCATCCGCGAAACCACCTGCGCCACCACCGCCGCCGCCCATGTTCGGGTCAACTCCAGCGTGACCATAGCGATCGTAAGCATCGCGCTTTTGCGGATCGGACAGCATCTCGTAGGCTTCCTTGACCTCCTTGAATTTCTCTTCCGCCCCCTTGCTGTCAGGGTTGCGATCAGGATGGTATTTCATCGCCAGTTTGCGATAAGCCTTCTTGATCTCTTCCTCGGTCGCATTCTTCGCTAGACCCAGGATTTCGTAAAAGTCACGTTTTGCCATGTTTTATACCACCTTGTTATTGGACATTTCCTGTCCCTGAATCCGATCAGTGCGCAGCCAACAGCACATCAGACATACCTGCGCGATCAGCTCAACGCATGCCCTGTCAAATCACGTGCTGAACCGAAGACAAACAACCGGATACAAACTTCAGGAACCGATGAAACCAACAATGTGAAAAAGCCGAGAGACGATTTTGCAACCGTCTGACTCGGCGTGTCATGCAGCAATGCTGCCTGACGTATTGCTTGAAGTATTCCTGTAGCAGGTCGCACAAGAGCGCGCCGCTGCCAGCGCGCTCAGTTAATTCGCCAGTTACTTCACTTCCTTGAAGTCAGCATCGACAACATCGTCATCCTTTGGACGCGCCTCACCGGCACCGGTAGCACCTGCTGCACCTGCACCATCAGCCGCGCCGGCTGCACCTGCAGCTTGCTGCGCCTGTTGATCGGCATACATCTTTTCACCGAGCTTCTGAGCGGCAACCGACAATGCTGCGGTCTTGGCATCGATTGCTGCCTTGTCATTGGCCTTCAACACGTCTTCCAGCTCCTTGACAGCGGCTTCAATTGCCTCCTTCTCGCCAGCATCGAGCTTGTCGCCGTACTCGGTCAGTGCCTTGCGCGTCGAATGTACCAGTGCGTCGCCCTGATTGCGGGTTTCAGCCAATTCCTTGAGGCGCTTGTCTTCTTCAGCATTCGCCTCGGCATCACGCACCATCTTTTCGATCTCATCTTCAGTCAGGCCAGAGTTCGCCTTGATGGTGATCTTGTTTTCCTTGCCGGTGGCCTTGTCCTTGGCGCCTACGTGCAAAATACCGTTGGCATCGATGTCGAAGGTCACTTCAATTTGTGGCGTGCCACGTGGTGATGGTGGAATACCTTCCAGATTGAATTCGCCCAGGCCCTTGTTGCCCGACGCCATTTCGCGCTCACCCTGATATACCTTGATGGTAACCGCTGGCTGATTGTCGTCTGCTGTCGAGAAGACCTGGCTGAATTTGGTCGGGATGGTCGTGTTCTTCTTGATCATCTTGGTCATCACGCCGCCCATGGTTTCGATACCCAGCGACAGTGGTGTCACGTCCAGCAGCAACAAGTCCTTGCGTTCACCGGACAATACCGAACCCTGGATCGCTGCACCGACTGCCACCGCCTCATCCGGATTGACGTCCTTGCGCGGATCCTTGCCGAAGAATTCTTTGACCTTTTCCTGCACCTTAGGCATCCGTGTCATACCGCCGACCAGAATGATGTCGTCGATATCAGTCACTTTTACGCCAGCATCCTTGATGGCAATACGGCATGGCTCGATGGTCTTGCTGATCAGTTCTTCAACCAGCGACTCCAGCTTGGCACGGGTGATCTTGAGATTCAGGTGAACCGGCGCGCCATTGGCCATGGCGATGTAGGGCTCATTGATTTCAGTTTGTTGCGAAGACGACAGTTCGATTTTGGCACGTTCAGCCGACGCCTTAATACGTTGCAGCGCAATCGCATCCTTGGAGAGGTCAAGACCGTTGATCTTCTTGAATTCGTCAATGATGTAATCAATGATGCGTTGGTCGAAGTCTTCACCGCCGAGGAAGGTGTCACCGTTGGTGGACAGCACCTCAAACTGCTTTTCGCCATCAACATCGGCGATTTCGATGATCGATACGTCAAACGTGCCGCCGCCGAGGTCATAGACGGCGATCTTGCGGTCACCCTTTTCAGTCTTGTCCAGACCGAAGGCCAACGCCGCAGCGGTTGGTTCGTTGATGATACGCTTGACTTCCAGACCGGCGATACGACCAGCATCCTTGGTTGCCTGACGTTGCGCATCGTTGAAATAGGCTGGTACGGTGATGACCGCTTCGGTCACTTCTTCACCCAGATAGTCTTCTGCGGTCTTCTTCATCTTGCGCAGGACTTCAGCAGAAATCTGCGGTGGCGCCAGCTTGTTGTCGCGCACGCCGATCCAGGCGTCACCATTGTCTGCCTTGACGATTTGATAAGGCATCAAGGAAATGTCTTTTTGCACTTCCTTTTCTTCAAATTTACGACCGATCAAACGCTTTGCCGCATAGATGGTGTTCTTTGGATTGGTGACCGCCTGACGCTTGGCAGGCGCACCGACCAGGACTTCGCCATCTTCCTGATAAGCAATGATCGAAGGCGTTGTACGCGCGCCTTCGGAGTTCTCGATAACTTTTGGTTGACCAGCTTCCATGACCGAAACGCACGAATTGGTTGTACCCAAGTCAATACCAATGATTTTTCCCATGATTTTTCCTCTGTTCCTTAAATCCCCTTGCGAAGGGGAACAACAATGATTTTGATAGTTTTAATATGTGGAGGGAAATTCTGCTTTTCAAGCGCTTAAAACGACATAAAAAGCAAAATTTATGCCGCTTATTTCCCCTGAGCCACGGTCACCAGCGCAGGACGCAACAAACGGTCGGAAATCGTATAACCCTTTTGCAATACCACCACGACAGTATTGGCCTCCTGCTCGGCCGGTACTGCAGATATTGCCTGATGCTTCATCGGGTCGAGCTTTTCACCGGCCTGCGGATGGATTTCCAGCAGCTTGTTCTTTTCAAAGGCGGACGACAGCTGTTTCAATGTCATATCCACACCTTCCTTGAGGGACTCAACCGAAGGCGTTTCGATTTTCAATGCCATTTCGAGACTGTCCTTGACTGCAAGCAGCGACTCGGCAAAACCTTCAATTGCAAATTTGTGCGCACGGCTGATGTCGTCCTGTGCACGACGACGAATGTTTTCAGCCTCTGCCTTGGCGCGGAGAAACGCGTCTTGCATTTCAGCAATTTTAGCTTGCGCAGCCAACAATTGCTCCGCGAGATTACCCGCTGCAGCCACAGGCTCGACAGGCGATTCACTTGCCGCTTCGGCTGTCGCCTGTTGCGCGGAGGAATCCTGAGTCGCCTGAGCTTGCGCTGCGGACTCAGCAGGATTTTCTGCCTGACTTTCCGTTTGTTTTTCGGTCTCTTGCATAATTAATCAATCTCCAACTTTAATGCGTATTTGATGGTCAGCGCCCTGTGCGCATGCGGTTCCACATTGGGCTTGCCCCTAATAAATCAAGGGGCATTATCGACAAATGATGGGTCAATTCGGTGGCTACCAGCATGACGCAAGGAATTTTTTTGCTCAAAACGCATGGATCGCCTAGGGCAATCTAACTAAACGTTCTAAGCCCGCCCTAACGTCCAGTTACAAAATTTACTAGAATGAGCTTAACAGTTTGCGGTGCAACATTTATGATTAAACCGAAAGCTTACTTACCCCTCATTCCAAGGAGGCGTCATGAAATTGCCGCTTATCTCCGCCACTATTCTTGCATACGCTCTGCTTGCTGCTGCCTGGATCAGCTATTCACAACTCGTTGCCCTGTATTGACTATTCGCAATACGAGGAAAGCATCGAACGATCCCGCAAAGCAACATTCGCACCAAACCCAGCCGTATATTTTAACAGCCTGGCTGCTGGAAACATGATTTCCAGCCTCTGCAACACGAGCTTACCAGGCGCATGACAGCAGACGAATCTGCTATGTCTGTACAATTATTGCGCGGCGCCAAGCAGACGTGCCTGTTCAGCTGAGATTTTTGCCTGTCTGGCCTCTTCTTCTCGCCAGGCACTTCCCGCCACCGTGGGCCACCCATGCAGGTGCTGCTCGACAATTTCCATCATGCCCTGGGCCCATGGCGCGGAGTCATTGAGACAAGGAATAAAACGAAACTCCTTCCCACCTGCAAGCAGAAAATCCGCCTTCACCTCGAGCGCTATTTCTTC
This sequence comes from Herbaspirillum sp. Sphag64, assembly GCF_014192645.1. Lineage (GTDB taxonomy): Bacteria > Pseudomonadota > Gammaproteobacteria > Burkholderiales > Burkholderiaceae_D > Herbaspirillum. The sequence goes on from NZ_JACHYE010000005.1 coordinate 79,366, forward strand.
TAGCGTCTCCAGACAATCGCTGGTAAAGCCTGGGCAAATGACGTCGACTTTTTCCACCCCCTCCTGGGCCAGCTTTTGTATGATCGGCGCGGTGTAAGGCTGGAGCCATTCCGCCTTGCCAAATCGCGACTGAAACGTCACCAGATACTCGCCCTCACTCAAGCCCAGCGCCGTCGCCAGCAGTCGAGCCGTCTTGTAACATTCGCAATGGTACGGATCGCCCAGCATCAAGGTCCGTTTAGGAACACCGTGAAAACTCATGATCAGCTTCTCGGGCCGACCATAGGCGTCCCAGTGCACCAACACCGAGGACTTGAGCGCATGAATATAAGCTTCATGATCGTGATAATGCTTGATCAGACGCAGCTCAGGCACATTACGCACTTTGGCAAAATGCGCGAATACCGCGTCAAAAATGGAGGCAGTCGTGGTTCCCGAGTACTGGGGATAGGCGGGCAATATCACGAGCCGGTCACAACCCTGCACTTTGAGTTCATCAAGTACACTTGGCAAAGACGGCTGTCCGTAGCGCATGGCATAGATCACTTTGACACGATGCCCGCGCGACTGCAGCTGTTGCTGCAACAAATTGGCCTGACGTTCGGTATTAAGCTTCAGCGGAGAGCCTTGCGGCGACCAGATCGACGCATATTTTTCGGCCGATTTACCGGAACGCAGAGGCAGAATAATCAGATTCAGGATGAACCACCAGAGTGCACGTGGAATTTCCACAACGCGTGGATCCGAGAGAAACTCCTTCAGATAACGCCGCACCGCTTTGGCTGTCGGTGCTTCTGGCGTTCCCAGATTGACCAGCACAACCGCAGTCTGTGTGCTGGTCCCGTGAACATAAGGTGGTTCTTTGCGAAAAGACATGGAGAGCCGCTTCCTTAAAATCGGGTTCAGTTAGCTTAAAAAATGCGTGGCCTGCTTTGGCAATTTGCTAAAGCGCCAGCAGTTCACGTGCGTGCTTGCGCGTTGTTGCCGTAATTTCCAGGCCACCCAGCATACGGGCGATTTCCTCGATACGCGCCTTGGCGTCCAGCGCGGCGATCTGCGACAGGGTCTTGCCATCTGCATTGCGTTTGCTGACCTGATAATGCTGATTGCCCTGACTTGCCACCTGCGGCAAGTGCGTAACGCACAGCACCTGACGCTCCTGACCGAGCCGTTTGAGCAGACGTCCAACCACTTCGGCAACACCACCACCAATACCGCTGTCGACTTCATCGAAAATCAATGTCGGCGTCGCCGTTGCCGACGAGGCAATCACCGAAATCGCCAGAGCGATCCGGGCCAATTCACCGCCGGAGGCGACCTTCGCCAGCGGACGCGGTGCCACACCGGCATGCCCCGCCACCAGAAACTCCACCTGCTCAATGCCAAATGCAGCCGGTTCGCACGGTGTCAACGCAATCGCGAAACGACCTCCGGTCATACTCAGATCCTGCATCGCGGCAGTCACGGCAGTACCTAGTGCCTGCGCGGCTTTGGTACGCTCAGCAGATAGTTTCTCTGCCGCGGCCAGGTAGGCGGCGCGCAGCTTTTCTTCTTGTGCCAGCATCGCATCGAGATCGCTGGCATCGGCTAGCTGCGAGCGCTCTTGCGCCAGACGTTCATGTTCCTGCGGCAATTGCTCCGGATCAACACGAAACTTGCGCGCCGTGGAATGGATCGCTTCGAGTCGCTGTTCAACCTGCTGCAAACGGGAAGGATCAAGCTCCACACGCCCCAGATAATCATTGAGCGCATAGACCGCTTCCTGCAACTGAATCTGAGCCGGCTCCAGCGCATCGAGTACCGGCTTGAGCGCAGCATCGACATCGGTGAGCTTGGTCAGCTTCTGGTTCAGGGACGATAACTGCGACAGAATAGGAAAATCCGATTCCGAGATCGCCGACAACGCTTCCTGCGCACCATCAATCAAACTGGCGGCATGCGACAGCCGACTGTGCTCATTGCTAATATCCACCCATTCGCCCGGTTTGACGGCCAGCTTTTCGAGCTCATTGACCTGCCAGTCGAGACGCTCCCGTTCCATCAGCACGTTCTTCGCATTGCGTTCAAACTCTTCCCGTTGGCGGGCCAGATTGCGCCAGATCTTGAAGGCGACCGCAACAGCTTTGCCTGCGTCAGTCAATCCAGCCTGACTGTCCAGCAACTGGCGCTGGGCATCGGCCTTGAGCAGCGACTGATGGGCATGCTGCCCGTGAATATCAACCAGCAATTCACCTAACTCCCGCAATTGCGTCGCGGTGGCGGCAATACCATTAATATAGGCCTTCGAGCGACCAGCGTTATCAATCACGCGGCGCAGCAGCACATTGCCCTCATCATCGGCAAACTCGTTAGCCTGCAGCCAGGCCGAGACCTCATCATTCGCCGAAAAATCAGCACTGATATCCGCCTTGCCTGCACCTTCACGCACCACACTGGCGTCGCCACGACCACCCAGTGCCAGCGTCAGCGCATCAATCAAAATCGACTTGCCGGCGCCGGTTTCACCGGTAAACACGGAAAAGCCAGGGGCAAATTCGAGTTCAATGGCATCGACAATCACAAAATCACGAATCGACAGAGTACGCAGCATGGGATCGGAAGAAAGGTTTTTTTGAAAACAGTTGGTACAGCAGGCGCTTATTGTAGACGGCCTTCTGCAGAGGGGTATTCGTTCCAGTGCAATTTCTGGCGCAGCGTGTCGTAGTAGCTCCAACCATGTGGATGCAGGAAGGTAATTTTATGCTCGGAGCGCTTGATGACGATCCGGTCACCATAGGACAGACTAGTCAGCGATTGCATGTCAAAGTTGGCACTAATATCGCGGCCATTTACGACTTCAATCAGAATTTCACAGGAATCCGGGATGACAATCGGCCGGTTCGACAACGCATGCGGTGCGATTGGCACCAGCACAATACCGTGCAGACTGGGATGCAGAATCGGACCACCAGCCGACAGCGCGTAGGCGGTAGAGCCGGTAGGAGTAGCGACAATCAAGCCATCTGAACGCTGGTTGTACATAAAGCGGCCATCAACCTTGACCGTCAGCTCAACCATACCGGAAGATGCTCCACGCGCAACTACCACGTCATTGAAAGCCAGCGCATGAAAAATCTGCTCGCCTTCTCTGAATACGGTGGCCTCCAGCAGGGAGCGAGTTTCCGCCTCCACCTTTCCATCCAGCATATCGGCCAATACCGGTATCATTCGGTCTAGCGAAATATCGGTCATGAAGCCAAGACGTCCCTGGTTAATGCCGATCAGCGGTACGTTGAATGGTGCCAGCTGACGAGCAATACCGAGCATGGTACCGTCGCCGCCGACGACAATGGCAGCATCGGCGAACTGGCCGATCTGCTCCGGCGTCATGGCTTCATAGCCGTCCAGCCGGACATTCTGAGCAGTTTCTGCTTCAAAGACGATGGTATGCCCGTGTGCTTCAAGAAATGCTGCGATATCGGACAAAGACTGCGCAATCCCGACGGCATGAAATTTGCCGACGATGGCGATGGTTTTCGGCGTTGCCGCCTGCACGGGTAATTTGATAGGCCACATGCTGCGGATTAGAACATAAATTGGAAGATTTGATGAACAAAACAAGCATCAAGGCAGTCCTGTTCGACCTGGACGACACCCTATGGGCGATTGAGCCCGTTCTGGTGTTAGCCGAGCAGCAACTGTATGCCTGGCTGCAACAACACGCCCCTGCAGTGACGGCGCAGCACACTATCAGCAGCCTGCGTCAGCGCAGGCAGTTGCTGGCACAACGCGAACCAGCTTACCGTATCAATTTATGGGCGCTGCGGCACACGGTACTCAGCGAGGTACTGGCCGAATGCCACGAGGACGTTACGCTGGCCGACCCGGCAATGGAATTGTTCAGTCGCGCCCGCAATGCAGTCAACCCGTTTGATGATGTGGTACCGGGCCTGCAAAGCATGAAATCAAGTCTGAAACTGGGTACGGTATCGAATGGTTTCGCCGACCTTGGCGTCATCGGACTGGCCGGACACTTCGAGGTCTCTATTGCGGCCCATCAATTCGGCACTGCAAAACCGGATCCGAGTATTTTTCATGCCGCCTGCTCGGCGCTCGACGTCGAGCCAGCGCATACGCTCTATGTCGGCGACGACCTGACGCTTGATGTCCTCGGCGCCCAGCAGGCCGGCTTGCGTGCGGCCTGGATGAATCGCTTTGCGCGAGAATTACCGGCTGAAATACAACCCGACGTAGTCTGTACCAATCTTCATGAACTGCAGCATTGGCTAGGGCTAACCAGTGTTTGACAAGGAATACAGAACAGGAAACCCTGGCAGCACTGCCGCCCGATCGTTAGAATAAAGAAATGCAACTAGATAACCGCGCCCAAACCCTGCTCAAAGCTCTGGTCGAACGCTATATTGCCGACGGTCAGCCGGTCGGCTCGCGCGCGCTTTCCAAGATTTCCGGACTGGAGTTGTCGCCGGCAACGATCCGTAACATCATGGCCGATCTCGAGGAAATGGGCTTTGTTGCCAGCCCGCACACGTCGGCTGGCCGCGTACCAACACCGCGCGGCTATCGGGTCTTTGTCGATACCCTGCTGACCATCGAAACTATCGACGAAGCAGCGCTGGAAACACGACTTCAGACTCGTCTGCCCATCAACTCACCGCAAAAGATCATCTCCAACGCAGCGCAGGTGCTGTCTTCGCTCTCTCAGTTCGCCGGAGTGGTCATGACGCCGCGACGTGAATCCGTGTTTCAGCAAATCGAGTTTCTGCGCCTGTCCGAGAAACGCATTCTGCTGGTGATCGTGGGACAGGGAGGGGATGTGCAGAACCGGCTGCTACTGACTGAGGTTGATTACACTCCGTCACAATTGGTACAGGCGGCCAACTTCATCAATCAGCACTACGGCGGACTGAGCTTCGACGAAGTGCGTCTGCGCTTACAAAACGAGCTGCGACAATTGCGCGACGATATGAGCCAGTTAATGCAGTCGGCCGTGGAGGCGGGAAGTGACGCCATGAGTGAAGATTCTGACAGCGTGGTCATCTCCGGTGAACGTAACCTGTTGAGCGTGGCAGACCTTTCCTCCAACATGAGCTCGCTGCGCAAACTGTTCGAAATGTTCGAGCAGAAGACCAGTCTGATGCAATTGCTCGATGTCTCCAGTAAGGCCACAGGAGTACAGATCTTCATCGGCGGTGAATCGCAGTTGGTGCCGATGGATGACATGAGCATCGTCACCGCTCCCTATGAAGTCAATGGCAAGATTGTCGGCACGCTGGGAGTGATCGGGCCAACCCGGATGGCTTACGAACGGGTTATTCCGATCGTCGACATCACCGCCAAACTGCTCTCGAGCGCACTCAGCAATACCTAAGCAAAATCCAAGAAACAACCAGTCAACAACCAGTTGTTGCAATTGCCTTACCTTGCTTAACATTGCGCAGAGCAAAATCAAACGAAAATAAAAAAGCCATCCAGAAGATGGCTTTTGTTTGCTTGGCTGTACTTCTGGCTCTGTGCTTTGACAGGCCAACGAAATTGGAGCGGATCAGGTGGTGCAGCTTATTCTTTGCTAGTCTGTACCAGCTTATTTCTTGTCTTTTTGGCAGTCTTTGCAACGACCGTACAAGGCCAGAGCGTGGTCGGCGATCTCGAAGTTGTGCTCCTGAGCGATCTTAACCTGACGTTTCTCGATTTCAGCATCGAAGAACTCTTCCACCCTGCCGCAGTCAAGACAAACCAGATGGTCGTGGTGAGATCCTTCGTTGAGCTCGAACACAGCTTTACCAGTTTCAAAATGATTGCGCTGCAAGAGGCCGGCCTGCTCGAACTGGGTCAATACGCGGTAAACCGTTGCCAATCCGACATCAAGATTGTCGGCCAGCAAAATTTTATAGACATCTTCTGCACTCAAATGCCGGACTTCAGTGTTCTGGAAAATTTCAAGGATTTTGAGCCGTGGCAGAGTCGCTTTGAGGCCGCTGGCTTTGAGTTCGGATGGATTATTAGGCATGTTTCAGTAAAAGTCAGATGATCTGCTTTATCATATAGCGTTTTAGCATAATTGCTCAACCAATTGAAATCTTTATGCAAATGTTGCCTTCATCCCGTATAACCGCACTGGCACTGATGGTGCTGACCACCCTGGTGTCCGGTTGCGCCACCAAGAGTCCGGCCGATAACCAACCGTCCTCTGCGTCCTCCAACGGGGTGCAAGTTGTCAAGGGCAAGGGCGGCCTGTTCGGCCTTGATTTTCTGACACCTTATCGTGTCGACATCCAGCAAGGGAACTTTGTCTCGAAAGAGATGGTGGCCCAACTGCGTCCAGGCATGACCAAGGATCAGGTGCGTTTCGTACTTGGTACGCCGCTCCTGACCGACCTGTTCCACTCCGATCGTTGGGAATACGAATTTCATCTACTCAAGCGTAATGGTGAACTGGTGAGCAGCCGCGTATCCGTCTTTTTCAAAGAAAATCTGCTGGAAAAGTTCGAGGGTGGCGACGATCTGCCAACCGAGTCGGAATATCTCTCGATGATTGCCGGCAGCCACAAGGACGCAATGCCGGAAACCTCCGATACCCCACTTGCCCCGTCTCCAAAGTAATCAACGCTAATTTTTGAGCAACATGACACAACTGAAAATCGCCATCGCTGGTGCATCTGGCCGCATGGGACGTATGCTGATCGAAGCCGTGCAGCAATCCGATGACATGATCCTCACTGGCGCTCTCGATGTACCCGGCTCCGCCAATCTCGGGATTGATGCCGCTGCATTTCTTGGTACGCCAGCCAACGTCCTGATTGAATCCGATCTGGAAAAAGGCTTGCGTGGTGCGGATGTACTGATCGACTTCACCCGTCCGGAAGGTACCGTAAAGCATGCGCAATACTGTGCGGCACACGGCATCAAGATGGTCATTGGCACCACTGGCCTGGAAGCTGAGCACAAGGAAGTGATCGCTGCTGCGGCACAAAAGACAGCCATCCTGCTCTCGCCCAACATGAGCGTCGGTGTCAATGTCACGATGAAATTGCTGGAAATGGCAGCCAAGAGCTTCGCTGAAGGCTATGACATCGAGATCATCGAAGCCCATCATCGGCACAAGGTCGATGCACCGTCGGGAACAGCCCTGAAAATGGGTGAAGTCATCGCCGAAGCACAGGGCAAAAAGCTTGAAGATGTCGCCGTGTATGCACGCGAAGGCATCACTGGTCCACGAGACCCTTCCACCATCGGCTTTGCAGCCGTACGCGGGGGCGATATCGTGGGCGACCATACTGTCCTGTTTGCGGGCATTGGTGAGCGTATCGAAATTACCCACAAGTCCTCAAGCCGTGTCACCTACGCCCATGGCAGCCTGCGTGCCGCACGCTTCCTGGCAGAGCGGTCAAACGGCTTGTTCGATATGCAGGATGTGCTGGGTCTGAAATAAGTCGTTCTGCCTGCAATTGCGTCACGGAGTTGACTGATTGCAGCGTGCAGCTTGGTGCAAGACGGCGATGCCATCTTGCACGCAACAATCGGAAACCTATTGTTCAACATGTACGTGTAGTACAAAAAACAGGCACTAGAGAAAACCATGGAAGATAGCGTTGGATTTGCCCATTACTGGGCGCAAGGTGATGCGGTTTCGCACTCGGTCGCTTATGTTCTGCTGCTGATGTCGATCGCCAGCTGGTTTTACATCCTCGCCAAGACCTGGAGCTCATGGCGCATTCGTCGCAGCAGCAATGCACTCGAGAGCTTCTGGAAGGCACCCACACTGACCTATGCGATCGCGGTCATGCAGCAGATCGATAGTGAAGAAGTCTATACACCGCTGGCCTTGCATGCCGAAGAAGCCGCGAGCATCTCCTCCAAGCAGCAAGGCACACCATCGCTAAACTCATCAACCGATCCAGGTGAACTGATCACACGCACTTTACGCCGTGAAATCAACCGCGTTTCAGCACGACTCGAACGCGGGCTGACCCTGCTGGCATCTGTCGGGTCGACGGCGCCATTTGTCGGTCTGTTCGGTACGGTATGGGGTATTTATCATGCACTGGTCGCGGTATCGAGCAGCGGCACCGTCCAGATCGACAAGGTGGCTGGCCCGGTCGGTGAAGCGCTGATCATGACGGCACTGGGTCTGGTAGTGGCGATCCCGGCCGTGTTGGCGTACAACGCCTTTACCCGTATCAATCGTCTGACATTGGCAGAGCTGGATGGCTTTGCCCATGATTTGCACGCTTATCTGACCACCGGTGAACGCGTGAACAAGGGGCAAGCATGAGTTTCGGCGGCTTCAACGATAACCAGCACAGCGCGCCGATGGCGGAAATCAACGTCACCCCGATGGTTGACGTGATGCTGGTATTGCTGGTGATCTTCATTCTTGCAGCGCCGATGTTTACACACGCCTTGCAACTGGATTTGCCCACGGCAAAATCCAATCCGTCACCAGAGAAGCCGCAAACTATCAGCATTTCCATTGATGCGGCAGGAAAGGTTTATTGGCAAGACCAGCCCGTCAGTCTGGAAGGTCTCAAGCAGCGTATGGTCGTCGCTGCGCGCCGTGAACCACAACCCGAAGTACAGCTGCGTGCCGACAAGGCAACCCGCTATGAAATGATTGCCGAAGTCATGTCCGCAGCACAGGTCAACGGGCTGACCAAGATCGGTTTTGTGACCGATCCCAAGCCTGATCCGGCCAAACAATAACCATGGCAACCGCACGCCTGAACGGCGAACTCATTACCGACTGGGATAGTTTTCATGCCCACTGCGCAGCAGTTTTTGGATTTCCAGAGTTCTACGGCAACAACATGAATGCCTGGATCGACTGCCTCAGTTATCTGCGCGATGACGATGGCATGAGTCAATTCGTGCTGCAGCCAGACGAAGTGCTGACCATTGAAGTGACCCACAGCGACAAGCTGCGCCAGGCAGCGCCTGAGATTATTGACGAGCTGCAATTCTGTGTAGCGATGATCAACGAGCGCTGCGAAGATTATGAAGAAGCAGCGACGCTGAAACTGTCGCTGCTCTGATGAATACCGCCTAACATCCTCAGATTTCGATCAGTCAATCAGCGCATCACCGTCGTAAAACGGATAAGGGCCGTCAAACTGGCCGATGACAGCGGTATGACTGATCATTCCGGCATCCTGATCCCATACATGCAGCTGGAATCCCGGAGGTTCCATAACAAACTGGGATGCCGCCTCATCCGACAAATCCAGCACCACCTGATGCGCCACGCCAGGACAGGTCGACGCAATCGTGCCACCGAACCGGACCTGTATTGGTCGGTGTAAATGACCGCATAAAACGCGCTCCACCTGAGGATGACGCTGGACCACTGCAGCCAGTGCCTGTGGTTGTGCCAAACCAATCTTATCCATATGGCCGATACCCGTCTTGAACGGCGGATGATGCATGACAATCACGGTCGGCCGCAGCGGCTGTTGCGCGAGCACTTCATCGAGCCATTGCAGGCTTGCCTGCGGCAACGCGCCATTGCTTTGTCCGGGAATCACTGTATCGAGCGCAACGATGCGCACTGGATGTTGTTCGATCACATAGTCAATCCGTTCGGTCTCGCTTTGCCGTAAATACGTGTGCTCGGGAAACGCTGCACGCAATGCCTGTCGCTCATCATGATTGCCGGGCAACAGGTAATACGGCATCTGCAGTGGCGCCAGCAGAGTACGTAACATGGCGTATTCATCGGGGTGTCCAAAGTCGACCAGATCACCAGTGAACACCACCAGATCCGGGCGCTGGGGCAGTGTATTGACCTGCGCTATACAGCGCCGCAAGCTCTCAGCGGTATCCACCACGCGATAGGATTTCTTGCCGTGTGCCTTGATATGTAAATCGGAAATCTGACAGAGAATCATGATGGCACTCCTTGATTGTCAGTTGGTGATGGCAACACACCCAACATGGCCTGCGGCGCAATGCGCAAGTTGACACGTTCGCCGGCGTGCCAGCTGACACGACCACTGGCATCGACGATGATCGGCAAAGCTTGCCCGACATCGATCATCAGCCGGGTCCTGTCGCCCATGAAGAAGCTCGACATGATGCATCCATCCAGTCCTTCGCCGCTGCCATCAGGTACCGCAAGCTGGACATCTTCCGGCCGAAACATCGCCGTCGCCTGCGCTCCATGTTGCAATGGCGTTTGCTGCTCAGGCAGCGCCAAGGTACCGGCAACAGTTTGCAACTGACCATCCTGAACCGCACCGCTAATCCGATTCATGTTGCCAATAAAATCAGCAACAAACAGGTTGGCAGGCTGATAGTAGATCTCTTGCGGGCTACCAATCTGCGCAATCCTGCCGCGCTCCATGACCACAATGCGGTCACCCAGCGCCATCGCTTCACCCTGATCATGGGTGACATAGATAGCCGTAATGCCGAGCTTGCGTAGCAGGCTATTGAGGTCTGCCCGCAACGATTCGCGCAACTTGGCGTCCAGCGCCGTGAGCGGCTCGTCAAGCAGCAACACTCTCGGTTCGACAGCTAATGCGCGCGCCAGTGCGACTCGCTGTTTCTGCCCGCCAGAGAGTTGATCAATCCGACGCTGAGCAAAGCCCTGCAATTGGACCAACTCCAGCAAGTCATCAATGCGGGTCAAGCGTTCAGCGGCAGCGATGCCACGAATCCTGAGTCCGTAGGCAATATTTTCACCAACGGTCATGTTGGGGAACAGTGCGTAGCTCTGAAACACCATGCCCACACCACGACGTTCAATCGGCAAGTCAGTCACATCTTCGTCGCCAAACAGGATACGACCACCGGCATCCGGAAACTCCAGCCCGGCAATCATCCGTAGCGTGGTGGTCTTGCCACAGCCGGAAGGTCCCAGCAAGACCAGTGTCTCACCGGGATGCACTTCCAGATCAATTGGCTCCAGCGCAGGTGCGCCGTTGCCGAAGGTTTTGGAACACTGGATCAGCTTGATCGAGACTGATCCGGAATCTGCTTTGGATACTGTATTGGAAACTAACGCACTCATAGTCGTACTCTTGCTTGTGTAGTCTGCGTGACCCATTGCATGGCAATCAGCAGGGGAATAATCATGAACAGAAAGATCAACGTATAGGCTGACCCGACTTCCAGCCGCATGGATGCGTAGCTGTCAGCCAGCCCAACCGGCAGCGTCATGGTCAGCGGCGTGTGTAACATCCAGGTGATATTGAATTCACCAATGGACAAGGTCACCACCATGAGTGCACCCGCCAGAATGCCCGACATCACATTGGGAATCACCACGCCAAGAAAGCGTTGCAGGCGCGTCGCACCAAGGCTCGCAGCAGCCTCCTCCAAAACGGCCAATTGCGAGGATTGCATCACTGCCAATACGGGCCGTACCATGAAGGGCAAAGTGAACAGGACATGGCCGATCAGAATGAATACCATGCTGCCGCGCAGCGCGCGATATTGCCCATAGGCCATGATCAATGCCAATGCAGTCGCCAGCCCGGGCACCGCTACCGGCATCATTAGTAACTCCTCGAACAGTCTCGCCACACGGCTGTTGCCACCCCGATAGCGCGCCAGCATGTAGGCCAGCGGCACACCGAGCAAAGCCGTCACGACCAGACAGGCGAGTGCGATCACGATCGAGCGCCAGATGGTCAATTGATAGGTGTTCCAGACCTGCGCTACCCAGCGCAAGGTGAAGCCGCTGGACAGACCGACAAATACGTTATCGGTCAGTCCCGCCAGTACCGACAGGAATACTGGCACGATCAGGAAGGCACACACTATCAGCGTAAAACTCAATTGCAGATAGAACCGCAGTACCTTGGAGGTTTGTCTCTTCATCGTCGGCTCCTCATGCCGCCGCCGGCACATCATTGCCGGACAGGGATCGTGCCAATGCCAGCGCCAACCAGGTAATCAGGCCCAGCACAATCGACAACGCAGCTGCCATGGCGAAGTTGGCATAGCTGGTGAATTCGTTGTAGATCGACATCGGCAACACATCAATACTGGTGGCCAGCGTGAAGGCCGTACCAAATGCGCCCATGCAGGTCGCAAAGCAGATTGCGCCAGAAGAAATCAACGCCGGTGTCAAGCCCGGCACCACGACATCGAGGGCAACCCGGAATGTGCTCGCACCAAGTGAGCGGGCAGCCTCTTCCAGCGAAGGATCGAGTTTTTCAGCAGCGGCAATCACCGTCAGAATCACGCGGGGAATAGAAAAATACAAATAGCCCAGAAACAGCCCCGACAAGGAGTAGGCAAACACCAGCGGTTCACCAAACAACTTGTCGGTCAACGCACCAATGAGACCTTGACGTCCCGCCAGCATGATCACCATGAAACCCACCACCACGCCGGGAAACGCTAGCGGGAAGGTCAACATGGCAACCAGCAGGGACTTGCCGGGAAAGCGATTGCGCTGCAAAAACAAGCCGACCACCGCAGAAATAGCCAGTGTCACTGCCGTCACCAATAGGGACAGCAACAAGGTGGCAATCAGACTGTTCAAATAATGCTGATTAGTCAGTACCGCGACATAGGCCATAGCACCTGTAGGCCCGCTAGCGCCGACCCCGATCAGACGGATCATCGGCAGCAGCCAGAATGCGGCAAACAGGGTCATGGCTGGCGCAGCGCACCACCAGAGATGGCGTGTATCTGCGCCACGACTGGCGGGCCTGCGAAGAGCGGTTGGCTGACCGCTCTCTGATTGAGAAATGTGCAACGACATGCTTACTTCACTTCAGCCATATAACGCTCGCTGAACTGACGCTGCACTTCAGCCATCTTGCCGTAATCAATCGACTTGGCGCGTGCATAGTCAGCCGCAGGCAGGAAGTGCGCTTGCGCTTCCTTGGAAATGGCAGAGGCACGCACCGGACGCAGATAGGCATTGGCCCAGATTGCCTGGCCTTCGTTGGACAGCAGGAAGTCCAGCACCTTCTTGGCATTGGCCTGATTCGGACCATTTTTGACCAGACTCACCACGTAAGGCACGCTCACACTGCCTTCGCTGGGGATCACGAAAGCAACATTGGCATGATCCTTGTATTTGGCACGATAGGCATCAAAGTCGTAGCCAAACAGAATCGGGATTTCACCCGACAGCAGGCGTGCATAAGAAGTCTGCTTGGGAACGATCGGCAAGTTCTTCTGCAGGGCCTTGAAATAATTGATAGCAGGCGTGAAGTTGTCGAGCGTACCGCCCAAGGCTTGGTTCACCGCCACTGCACCAACATAGCCGACAAAGGCACTGGCCGGATCCAGATAACCGATCAAGCCCTTATATTCTGGCTTGAGCAGATCTTGCCAGGAATGCGGTACCGGCTTGCCTCGCAGTGCGTCAACGTTGACCATCAAGCCCATAGTGCCAGAATGAATCGTGGTCCAGTAGCCTTGTGGATCTTTCAAGCCAGCGGGCACTTCATCCCAACCGGCTGGTTTGTAGGGGGCAATGATGTCCTGCTTCTTCGCTTCAATCCCGAAGGTCACACCTACATAGGTAAAGTCAGCTACCGGGCTGGCTTTTTCTGCCAGTATCTGCGCCAGCGCCTGGCCGCTGTTCTTGTTGTCAGGTGGCACCGTGATACCGGTCTTTTCCTTGATGACCTTGATTTGTGTAGCCCAGTCTGCCCATTCGGGTGGACAGTTGTAACAGATGGCGTTTTGTGCCATGGCCCAGGTTGGCAATGCCAGTACGGCCAGCATTGCTGCGCCGCGGGCAAGGCGCTGAACAAGTCGAGCGAAATGCATGGAATTTCCTTTCGATCAGAGAGAAATGAAGGAGGCAACAAAAGCCTGGTTGGAAGCATGGCGCCTGCGTACCGAGGCACCATGACGAAGCGTGTGGGGCAAAATGGCAGAAACGGGAACCGATGTTGCGCCCGGAGAGATCGCGGCAATCAGGGTCCTTAGTGCCGTCGCACCGATCAGCTCGGAGGGTTGCACCATACTGGACAAGACTGGCGACATCAATTCGCCCAGCGCAATCCCGTCGAAGCCCATGACCGATATGTCATGTGGCACATCCAATCCCAGCTTGCGCAAATCACGGATGGCAGCCAGCGCCAGCAGGTCATTGGAGCAGAACAAGGCCTCAGGACGCAGCTGCGGGTCTGTCAATGCAGACAAATCGCCGCCTTCCACAAACAAACTCAGACTGCTTGCCGTATGGCGCGCCACTTCGATCGGTGGCATCGGCGTCAAGCTGTACATGCGCATCGCTTCCAGGTAACCGTGATAACGCTGCAAGGCACGGTCGGAGGCATGAAAATATCCGCTCAACATCTGAATCCGCCGATGACCCAACGCAATCAGGTGGGCTACAGCATCAAAGGCGGCCGCCCGGTTATCCACAGCAACCGACAGACGCTCGCCCTGCTGTGGCTGGTTGTAGGTCAAGACATAGGGAATTGCTTCGCGATCCAGCACGTCCAGCGTGCTACTGCTGCTCGCGTCGGCGACAGTCAGAATCACCCCGTCAACGCGATGACTAAGTAACAATTCGACGGCGGCGGCCTCCTCTTCCTGGCGATATTCTGTCGCAGTGAACATGACCGAATAGTCGAGCTCCCGCGCTGCCAGTTCGATACCTTGCAGACACTGAGCAAAGACCGCATTGGACAAGGTCGGGACCACGACACCGATGGTGCGCGACTTGCCGGCACGCAGGTTACGCCCATTGAAATTGGGACGAAAGCCGAGCTGACTGATGGCCTGCTGAATCCGTTCGGCGGTCTCGCTGCTGACTGCCGCAGGATTATTGAGCAGGCGCGATACAGTGGCAGTGGAGACACCAGCGGACTGGGCAACTTCTTTAATAGAGGGTGGCACAAGCGTATGGAACAAAATGAAAACGATTACATCTTGCCAGCGCTTTGTTACCGGCCGATGACGTTTAGCGTTAGCAGCCTCACGGAATATTTCACCAGAGAAATTATTCTCATTATCGGGCCCAAAACCGGGCTCCAGCACTAACAACACAGAACTGCGTCGTCACGAGGGTGAGCCGGTATAATGCTGGGTTTCGATCTTTCCTTTGCCTCATCCGTCATGCAAGATAAATACAGCCCCGCAGAAGTAGAACAATCCGCGCAACAGCACTGGATTTCGAGCAACGCCTATCGGACCGTCGAGCACGCAAAAGACAAGAACGGCCGCGACAAGAAGAAGTTCTACGCCTGCTCCATGCTGCCGTATCCTTCGGGCAAGCTGCACATGGGCCATGTGCGTAACTACACGATCAACGACGTGATGTATCGCTACCTGCGCATGAACGGCTACAACGTGCTCATGCCAATGGGCTGGGATGCGTTCGGCATGCCGGCAGAAAACGCCGCCATGGCCAACGGCGTGCCGCCAGCACAATGGACTTACTCGAATATCGAGTACATGAAGAAGCAGATGCAGTCGATGGGACTGGCGATCGACTGGTCGCGTGAGATGACTGCCTGCACGCCCGAGTATTACAAGTGGAACCAGTGGATGTTCCTCAAGATGCTGGAAAAAGGCATCATCTACAAAAAAACCGGTACCGTGAACTGGGATCCGATTGATCAGACCGTGCTGGCCAATGAGCAAGTCATCGATGGCCGCGGCTGGCGCTCTGGTGCGCTGATCGAAAAGCGTGAAATTCCGATGTACTACGCCAAGATCACCGATTACGCTGATGAGCTGCTGGAGCATGTCGAAACCAAGCTGCCGGGCTGGCCGGAACGCGTTCGCCTGATGCAGGCAAACTGGATCGGCAAGTCGACTGGTGTTCGTTTCGCCTTCCCGCATGACATCGCCGAAGACGGCAAGCTGATCAATGACGGCAAGCTGTGGGTCTTCACCACCCGCGCCGATACCGTCATGGGCGTGACCTTCTGTGCCGTGGCACCGGAACATGCGCTGGCGACCTTCGCTGCGAAATCCAATCCGGCACTGGCTGAATTCATCGCCGAATGCAAAAAAGGCAGCGTCATCGAAGCCGACATGGCAACGATGGAAAAGAAAGGCATGCCAACTGGCCTGTTCGTCACCCATCCGCTGACTGGTGCCAAGGTCGAAGTGTGGATTGGTAACTACGTGTTGATCACCTATGGTGATGGCGCCGTGATGGGCGTCCCGGCGCACGACGAGCGTGATTTTGCCTTTGCCAAGAAATATAATCTGCCGATCAAGCAGGTCGTTGCTGTCGCAGGGAAAGACTATTCCACCGATGCCTGGCAGGAATGGTATGGCGACAAGGAAAGCGGCAGCATCATCGCCTCCGGCAAGTATGACGGCCTCGGTTATCAAGCCGCAGTTGAAGCGGTTGCTACCGATCTGGCAGCACAAGGTCTGGGCGAAAAGAAAGTCACCTTCCGTCTGCGCGACTGGGGGATCTCACGTCAGCGTTACTGGGGTACACCAATCCCCATCATCCACTGCGCCGATTGCGGCGACGTACCGGTTCCAGAAAAAGATTTGCCGGTCGTCCTGCCGGAAGACTGCGTCCCGGATGGCAGCGGCAATCCGCTCAACAAGCATGAAAAATTCCTGCACGTCGATTGCCCGCAATGCGGCAAGCCTGCCCGTCGCGAAACCGACACCATGGATACCTTTGTCGATTCGTCCTGGTATTTCATGCGCTACACCTCGCCGCAAAGCAACGATGCCATGGTCGATTCCCGCAACGACTACTGGATGCCGATGGATCAGTACATCGGCGGGATTGAACACGCCGTACTGCATCTGCTGTATGCACGCTTCTGGACCAAGGTCATGCGTGACTTCGGCCTGGTCAAGTTCGACGAGCCCTTTACCAACCTGCTCACCCAAGGGATGGTGCTCAACGAAACCTATTATCGCGAAGATGCGTCCGGCAAAAAGACCTGGATCAACCCTGACGATGTCACACTCAGTTTTGACGACAAGGGCCGTCCGGTCTCTGCCATCCTGAAGTCGGATGGCCAGCCGGTCGCCATTGGCGGTACCGAGAAGATGTCCAAGTCCAAGAACAACGGCATCGATCCGCAGGCGCAGATCGACCAGTTCGGCGCCGATACTGCCCGTTTGTTCACCATGTTCGCTGCACCGCCGGAGCAAACGCTGGAATGGTCTGGCGCCGGTGTCGAAGGTGCCAACCGCTTCCTGCGCCGGGTCTGGGCATTTTCTTACCAGAACGCAGCGCGCATTCAGGAGGCCGGCAGTATTGATGCAGCACAGCTGAGCGACGCCATGAAAACGCTGCGCCGTGAAGTACACAAGATCCTGCAACAGGCCGATCACGACCTGAAGCGGATCCAGTACAACACTGTGGTCTCTGCCTGCATGAAGATGCTCAACACGCTCGAAGCTGCCAAACTGGAAGACAGCCCGGCCGCCAATGCCGTGCTGGCAGAATGCGCTTCGATCTTCCTGCGTGTACTTAACCCGATCACCCCGCACATCACCCATGTGCTGTGGCAGGAACTGGGTTTTGCCGGCCAGCAAGGCGACATCCTTGATGCCGCATGGCCGCAGGTGGACAACAGCGCACTGGAGCAAAGCGAGATCGAACTGATGGTGCAGGTCAACGGCAAACTGCGTGGCAGCATTACCGTTGCCAAGGATGCAGATCGCGCAGCGATCGAAGCGATGGCGCTGGCTAACGAAAACGTGCAAAAATTCCTGACCGGCGCACCGAAGAAAGTCATCGTCGTTCCCGGCAAGCTGATTAACATTGTTGCCTGATAACGTCCCTGACAAGAACCGAACAAGAACCTGCCCTCGAACCTGACCACGGAAACTGACATGGCATTTCAACTTCATCAACGCAAGGCGATTCACTGGCTGCTGACCCTGGCGACGGTGCTCACGCTGAGCGCCTGCGGCTTTCATCTGCGCGGCGCACCAGACCTGGCGTTCAAATCGATTTATCTGTCGTTGCCAAGAAACACGCCCATGGATATCGAACTCTCGCGCCAGATCCGTCTGAGCGGAGTGGTCGTGACGCAAACCCAGGCCGAAGCTGAAGTGACCCTCCAGCTTCTGTCAGAGAAGCGCGAAAAGAAAATTGATGCATTGGATACCTCCGGTAATGTACGTCAATATGCGCTGTATGATCGCTACCGCTTCCAGCTGGTGAACAAAGACGGATCAGTCGCCATGCTGCCGTTTGAGATCGTCATGCATGACCAGATTACCTACAATCCCAATCAGGATCTGTCTAAGCAGGTCGAAGAAGGCTCACTCTACACGGCCATGCAGCAAGATGTCGTCTTGCAATTGCTACGCCGTCTGGCAGCCTTCAAGCCCAAGGCCGCTAACGAAGAAAATAGTCAGTAAAGTGGTCGCTTAAACCATGCAACTGCGGCTCGACGCACTTGACGCCCATCTCGGCAAATCGCTGGCAACACTCTATGTGATCGCCAGCGATGAGCATCTGCTCGCGCTCGAAGCGGCCGACAAAATTCGCCGCACAGCGCGCGCCAACGGTTATACCGAACGGGATGTGCTGGTGGTGGAGCGCAGTTTCAAATGGGGTCAGCTGCTGGCAGCCAATCAATCGCAATCCCTGTTTGGTGACAAGAAACTGATTGAACTTCGTATACCAACGGGCAAGCCGGGTAAGGATGGCGGTCAGGCACTGCAGGAATACGTGTCCAATCTGAATCCAGACAATCTGACCATCATCAGCCTGCCCAAGCTCGACTGGGCAACCGCCAAAGCAGCATGGGTCGGTAGCCTGCAACAGGCAGGCGTCTACATCGATATACCGCTGGTAGAACGTGCTCAGCTGCCTGGCTGGATCAACAACAGACTGGCGCTGCAACAGCAAAGTGCTGATCGCCAATGCATGGACTTCATTGCGGATCGGGTCGAAGGCAATCTGCTGGCGGCGCATCAGGAAATCCAGAAACTGGCGCTGCTGCATCCGCCCGGCAAACTCAGTTTCGAGCAAGTCCATGATGCCGTACTCAACGTGGCGCGCTACGATGTATTCAAGCTCAACGAAGCCATGCTCTCCGGCGACTGTGCCCGTCTGGTGCGGATGATGGACGGACTCAAGGGTGAAGGCGAGGCCTTGCCGCTGGTACTCTGGGCTGTGGCCGAAGAAGTGCGCACCCTGCTCAAGCTAAAGTCGGCAATGAGTCAAGGCAAGCCATTAGGTGTACTTCTCAAGGAGTACCGCATCTGGGGGCCGCGTGAAAAGCTGATGGAGCCGGCATTGCGCCGCATTAGCCTGTCCACACTGCAAAACGCGCTGCGAGATGCGGCGCAAATCGATAAGATGGTCAAAGGCCTGCGTGCCAAGGCTTTTTCCGGCGATGCCTGGGATGCCTTGTCGCAACTTGGGCTGAAACTGGCGCGCGGCATTTGACTACTTTGTAAGAATCCATTCATGACGACCGAACTTCAACACACCATGACCCAACTCGGCCAGCGCGCGCGACAAGCTTCGCGCGCCATGGCCCGTGCCGATAGTGCCACCAAGAACCGGGCACTCAGCCTGCTGGCTGCTGCGATTCGTCGTGAAGCAGAGCAGCTGCGTGCGGCCAATCAGCAAGACCTGGCTGCGGCACGTGCCAACGGTCTGTCAGACGCCATGCTGGATCGACTGACGCTGTCGGATAAAGCGATTGCCACCATGGCGGAAGGTCTGGAGCAGATTGTTGCCTTGCCGGATCCGATTGGTGAAATATCGAATATGAAATATCGCCCCAGCGGTATTCAGGTTGGTCAAATGCGCGTCCCGCTCGGTGTCATTGGCATCATCTATGAAGCCCGCCCCAATGTCACGGTAGACGCGGCCGGGCTCTGTATCAAGAGTGGTAATGCCACCATTCTGCGCGGTGGCTCCGAAGCGATTCACTGCAATCAGGCACTGGCTAAACTGGTCAGACAAGCACTGGTCGACGCTGGCTTGCCGGCCGATGCGGTGCAAGTGGTAGAGACGACCGACCGCGCCGCCGTTGGCGCACTGATCACCATGCCCGAGTATGTCGATGTGATCGTGCCCCGCGGTGGTAAAGGCCTCATCGAGCGCCTGATCAAAGAAGCGACCGTCCCCATGATCAAGCATCTGGACGGTATCTGCCATGTCTACATCGATGACAAGGCCGACCTGCAAAAGGCACTGGATGTGGCATTTAACGCCAAATGTCATCGCTATGGCACGTGCAATACGATGGAAACACTGCTGGTAGCGCGCACCATTGCTGCGACTGTTCTGCCGCAACTGGCCGAGCGCTATCTGAGCAAGGAAGTTGAGCTGCGTGCTGACCCTGAGAGTCATCAGATTCTGGCCGGCTACCCCTTGCTCAAGGAAGCACAAGAAGAGGACTGGACCACCGAATATCTGGCACCGATCCTGGCCATCAAGATCGTTGCCGACCTGGATGAAGCCATCTCCCATATCAACACCTATTCTTCCAAGCACACCGATGCCATCATCAGCGAAGACTACAGCCGCGCCATGCGCTTCTTGCGTGAGGTTGATTCTGCGTCGGTCATGGTCAATGCATCGACCCGCTTTGCCGATGGTTTCGAATACGGACTCGGCGCAGAAATCGGGATTTCCAATGACAAACTTCACGCCCGGGGGCCGGTCGGCCTGGAAGGACTGACCTCGCTGAAATATATCGTGCTCGGACAAGGTCAGGTTCGCCAGTAATTCCCGTAATAAGAGTAATACCCGTTACGCCAGCAGCGACGCTGGCGCCACCAACGTCTGCCAAGGAACGCTTATGTATCTCTGGATCAAAGCCCTGCATATCGTCTTTATCGCCTCCTGGTTTGCCGGTTTGTTCTATCTGCCAAGACTCTTTGTCAATCTGGCGCAAGAGAACGACACCGTGAGCCGGGAACGATTACTTGGCATGGCGCGCCGCCTGTATCGGTTCACCACCATTCTGGCAATACCGGCACTTGTGCTGGGGCTGTGGATGTTTCTTGGTTATGGCGTCGGTATGGGACCGGGAAATGCATGGATGCACGTCAAATTGCTACTGGTGCTGCTGGTGATCGGCTACCACCATGCCTGTGGTTCATTATTGAAAAAATTTGAACACGGCAACAACAAGCGTAGTCATGTCTGGTTTCGCTGGTTCAATGAAGTACCGGTATTATTGCTGCTGGTGATCGTGATTCTGGTTGTGGTCAAGCCATTCTGAAATGGCTCTTCAACTTTCTTCTGCAATTTTCTTCAACGATGGAGTCCCTCATGGGCAAGGTTTGTGAATACTTTTTCGCGCCACACTCTCCGTTCGCCTATCTGGGGCATGAACGCCTGGTTGCACTGGCCAAGCAATACGACGTTCAGATTGCACTCAAACCCTTTGATCTGAGCAAGGTTTTCGGTCAGTCTGGTGGTTTGCCTCTGGCCAAGCGTGCGCCGCAACGGCAGGCTTATCGGCTCAAGGAGCTGGCACGCTGGAGCCAGTTCCTGGATAAGCCAATGAACATTCAACCGACTTACTTCCCGGTTCAAAGTGATGCGGCGGCACGACTGATCATTGCCACGCAGCTCGCGCATGGCACCAATGCAGCACTCGCGCTGACCGGTGCGGTCATGCGTGCAATCTGGGAAGAAGAAAAGAACATCGCCGACAATGCCGTTCTGCAAGCCATCGCAGACCAGCTGGGCCATGACGGTGTCACTCTGCTCAAATCCTCTGAGACTGCCAGTGTGCAGGCCGAGTTTGACCGATTCACGGAAGAAGCGTCCGCCGCCAACGTCTTTGGCGCCCCCTGGTATATCGTCGATGGCGAAGGCTACTGGGGCCAGGACAGACTCGATTTCGTCGAACGCGCCTTTGCCGAAAAAAAGGGCGAATAAGCGCAAATAAGCGCACACAAGTGTTGTAATTAGCAACGTATCAAGCATCGTATCAAGCGTCGTTCCTCGCGTGGGCGGGAGCGACGCGGTAGCATTGAATGTCGATTCAGTTTCCTTGCTGCATCTCCTCTTTTGAATCACCAACGGACAAAAGGTACCCCTATGACCACTTCCCCTGCTGCATCCCGTTCGCACTCGTACTCCTATTTCTGCCCCTGTCCGCGCGGGCTGGAAATCGCGCTGGCCGAAGAACTCAATGAAATTGCCGCTTATGCCGGCCCGGCTGCCGCACTCAAGGTGCACAATCAGGTCCCGGGCGGCGTGCATTGCTCAGGCACGATACTGGGCGCGTATCAGCTCAATCTGCGCTCGCGCATTGCCAGCCGCGTGCTGCTGCGACTGGCCCACGGCTCCTACAAGAACGAAAACGATATCTACGATCTGACGCTGGAACAGGAATGGGAGAACTGGTTCCAGGTCTCCCATACCATTCGGGTCGACGTGACCGCCGTCAAATCGCCGCTGCGCAGCCTGGAATTTGCCACCCTGAAGATCAAGGATGCCATCTGCGATCGCTTCCGCGAGCGCTTTGACGAACGGCCTTCGGTCAATACCAAGACCCCGGATATGCGCATCTCGGGCTTCCTTGACGCCCATAATTTCACGCTGTATCTGGATACCTCCGGCGAGGCCCTGTTCAAGCGCGGTTGGCGCGAAGACACCGGTGACGCACCATTGCGCGAAAATCTGGCCGCCGGTCTGCTACGGACCAGTGGCTGGAAGCCCGGTATGGTGCTGTTTGATCCCATGTGCGGCTCCGGCACCATTCTGGCCGAGGCGGCACAGATGCTGGCGGGCATTCCTCCAGGCGCACGCCGGCGTTTTGCATTTGAGAAATTCGACAACTTCGACGCCGATGCCTGGCTGGCCATCAAGGGCGACTTCAAGCCACAGGCGCTACCCTCCGTTCCCACCATTTTTGGCAGCGATATTTCCGGCGATATGGTCAATATTGCACGCAACAACCTGCGCAAGGCCGGCATCCAGTTCGAGGTACCGCTCAAGCAGATCGAAGCACAAGAGGTCAAGCCACCACTGGATGCCAACGGCAATCCGGCAGTCGGCATCATGCTGACCAATCCGCCCTATGGCGAGCGTATCGGCGTGCGTGGGGACAGTGCGCTGCCCACCGAGGAATTGTTTGCCTCATTTTTCAGCGCCTTTGGCACCACACTCAAGCAGCGCTTTGCTGGCTGGAGCGTGTTCCTGTTCTCCGCCGATCTGGGCTTGCCCAAGCTGCTGCGACTCAAAGAAGCACGCAAGACCCCCTTCTTCAACGGGGCACTGGAATGCCGTTTGTTCCGTTTTGACATGGTAGAAGGCTTCAACCGCCGCGAAGCTGCCAAACCGAAGACTGAGTCATAATCTCCCTGGAGCGGGGGCGATTGTCAATTCATACGAGACAATCAATCCCGCTGTCCCACATTTATTCCCCTCCTGCTTTTGCTTACAGTGTCTCCATCGAAGCCAATGTCGGCTTCTCTCAACTCTGGAGCCATCATGCCCACCACTACCTTCAATACCAAAGCCGATTACGCTGCCTTCCTGCTGCGCGTGACGACTGGTCTGTTTTTTCTGATCCACGCCGGTCTCAAGATTTTTGTCTTTACCTTGCCAGGTACCGTCGCTTTTTTTGAATCGCTGGGCTTGCCGGGTGTAATGGCGTATCTAGTGATTCTGTTGGAAGTCGTCGGCGGTCTGGCACTGGTACTGGGCATTTACGCTGACCTGGTGGCAATTCCACTGGCAATCGACCTGCTGGGTGCGATTATCACGGTCCATGCGAAAAATGGCTTCTTCTTCAATAATCCAAACGGCGGCTGGGAGTATCTGGCAATGTGGATCGTGGCCCTGATTTCCATCACCCTGCTCGGCAATGGCGCCTTCGCGCTGCAACGTCGGGGTGGAAAAAGCGCCGCATAATGATGGTTTTCAGCGAAAGGTTTGCAGCCATTCGCCCCCTGAAAACCTTACCGCGTCATGTTTGCGTACATGACGTCTGATGTCCCCGGGGGCCTCGCCCCCGATCAACTTGTCGGAGTCTGATCATGTCGACCACATTACCTTCCCTGTTTGTCTCACATGGCTCGCCAATGCTGGCCGTGGAGCCGGGCCGCACAGGGCCATTGCTGAACCAGATTGGACAGTACCTGCCGCGTCCCAAGGCAATCGTGGTGGTCTCTCCACATTGGTCTACACAAACCCCGAGGGTGGGCAATCTGCTCAAGCAGAAAGTGATTCATGATTTCGGTGGATTTCCATCGCAACTGTACACGCTGGACTACCCAGCCACTGGTGCTCCCGATCTAGCGATGCGCATCGTCGCACTACTGCAGGATGCCGGACTACCGGCCCAGACCGACGATAGCTGGGGACTCGATCATGGCAGTTGGGTGCCACTGCGTTATCTGTATCCACAGGCTGACATTCCCGTGTTGCAACTTTCGCTGCAGCCACAGATGCCACCGGCCTATCACTATCGTGTCGGTCAACTGCTTGCACCTTTGGCAAAAGAAGGCGTGCTGCTGATCGGTTCAGGCAGCTTTACCCACAATCTGCGCGAACTACAGCGCAATGCAGCTGAGTCCGATGGCAGTGATTCAGCACCGCATACGCTACAATTTTTGCACTGGTTCCTGCAACAGATGGAAGCGGGCAAACTGCAGGCATTGCTGGATTACCGCACCAGCGCGCCGCATGCAGTGCGCAACCACCCTACCGATGAACACTTGCTGACGCTGTTCTTTGCCATGGGCGCGGCCGACGACTGGACCAGATTGCAGCATCTCGATACCGGTTCGACTTATCATAGTCTGCGCATGGATGCCTTTGCCTTTGGCAGTGGCGCCGCGTTACTGACGCCATTGACAGCCGCCGCCTAACGATGAGATCGCACCAAGCACATGAATAAACTGCGCGAAATCGAATGCTTTATTGCTGTCGCCGAGCTTGGTAGCTTCGTCAAGGCGGCTGATGCGCTCAATATCTCCAAGGCCGCGGTATCGCGTACCATTCTTGAGCTGGAAGCCAGACTCGGCGCGCGCCTGATGCAACGCACGACGCGCCGTCTTTCGTTGACCGAAGCCGGAATCTTGTACCTGGAACGATGCAAGCAAATCGTCACCGCACTGGAAGAAGCCGATCAGGTCATCGGTGCCGGCATTTCCGATCCGACCGGATTGTTACGGATCAACGCGCCGCAGTCCTTTGGCGTACTGCACATGACGCGGGTCTGGCCCTGCCTGCTACAGCGCTATCCGGGAATACGGCTGGATATCACCCTCTCGGACCGGATCGTCGATATCGTCGAAGAAGGCTATGACCTCGCGATCCGTATTGCACAGTTACCCAATTCTTCACTGATTTATCGCAAGCTGGCTTCGACCCGGATTCTGCTGTGTGCCTCGCCAGACTATCTGGAGCGCCACGGAACGCCACAACATCCGCATGATCTCAAGGATCATGCGGTGATGGGCTATACCTATTCACCTGACAAGGATGACTGGCAGTTCGAGGGCCCCGAGGGTTCAGTCAGTATCAAGACCAATGTCAGGATGCATGCCAATAACGGCGACACCTGCGCTGCTGCGGCAGTGGCTGGAATCGGCATTACCCGCCAACCCAGCTTCATGCTCAGTGAACACATCCGTGCCGGCAGGCTGGTGCAGCTGATGCCGCAATACCGGTGTGGAGAACTGGGTATCTATGCGGTCTACCCGAGTCGCACCCACCTGCCGGCGAAGGTAAGGGCCACGATCGACTTTCTGGTGCACGCCTTCGAGGACGTGCAATGGGATCTGGAATAAGCCTTTATGTGGGCCTTCGAATTCGTGGCTTATTCAATATGTCCTACAGGATCCACATGCGTCATCACGTCAAGCACCTGATGCTGCTCCATCACCCGTTGCCGCGCCAGTGAAGCAATCGCATGACCGGCAGTGACGGTCTGATTGCCATCGAGCTCCAGATGCACATCGACGATGGTCAGATCACCCATCTTGCGGGTGCGCAAATCATGTAGACCGAACACGCCCGGTGTCGCCAGCAAGGTCGCGCGAATCGCTTCTGACTCTTCTTCCGAGACGGCCTTGTCCATCAGATCGTTCAATGCCCGCCAAAAGAATAGCCAACCGGTACGTACGATCATCAAGCCAACCACCAATGCGGCAATCGGATCCAGCAAATGAAAGCCCAGCAGATTGCCGCCAATGCCGAGTGCTACTACCAGCGATGAAACCGCATCCGAACGCGCATGCCAGGCATTGGCTACCAGCATGCTGGAGCGCAGACGCTCAGCGATACGCAGCATGTAACGGAACAACAGTTCCTTGCTGGCCAGCGTTGCCAGCGCCACCCAGAACGCAGCCATATGTACCGTCTGCGCCGCCGGTGCCTGCACCTTGAAATAGGCCGATATCAGCATGCCAGTACCGACCGCCAGCAATAGGGCTCCCAACGCCAGCGAGGCCGCGGTTTCAAAGCGCTGGTGACCGTACTGGTGATCTTCATCGGCTGGATTGCGGCTTTGTCTGGCCGCCAGCAACACGACAAAATCAGCCACCAGATCAGACAGCGAATGAACACCATCGGCAATCAGGGCTTGCGAGCCTGCAAACAGACCAGTCAATATCTGCAACGTAGTGAGAGTAACATTGACCACAATGCTGATCAGAGTGCTACGACGACCATCTTCGTAGCGCGCATGCGCGCTTTCCATCATGTTTTCTTCCATCATTATCGTTTTAACAACACAGTGGCCGTGGTGAAACAGCCCTTGTACTAAATGGCAATTTACAGGATCATCTTGCCACACAACAAAAAGCCTGAAGGTCTGCAGATCGATCCGTCGGGCTCCTGGATTGAGACTGTCGAGAAATAACATGGAACAAATCAGCCCGCAATCACTGTCGCTCAAATTCGACAGAGTCAGCGGTGTATTGACGGCAGTCTATACGCCAATGGAAGGTGCACTTCTTCCTAATCTGGTCCTCGTGAAACAGGCGCTTGAGGACGGCAGATATACCAAACTGAGTATCGATGACGTTGCGATCAACTATTTCGTGGCCAGTGCCATGAGTGCAACGGAAACCGTCTCCATGAAGATCGGCGAGCGTCGTGACGGCGAGTATGTCCTCGAAGTCAGTAATGACCTGATGTCGGCCTACCTCACGCTAATCCCACCGCAAGGCGGCCGCGCCAAGGCAATCGAGGTACTCACCGATATTCGCCTGCGCGGCATCATACACGGGATTTTGCACGACAAACTGCGCGCCGCCCTCAAAGAAGGTTCCTGCGACAAACTCCTCATTGCCCAAGGTGATGAGGCCGTAATGGGCACACCTGCTCGCTTCGAAAGCCTGCTCGATAGTGGCGAAGATGAGGAAGAAATCGACGACGATGCCATCATCAACTATGCCGATATCAGCCATATGCTGCTCACCAATGTGGGCGATCCCGTGATGCGTCGCATCCCCACCGATCACGGCACTATTGGCATGAATATCAAAGGCGAGGAAGTCAATCCGCCGCCCGTGGCGGAAGTCGAATTCAACAAAGACTGCTCCGGTACCGAACTGCACCCGGACGACCCCAATCTCCTGATTGCAGCAATCGCCGGTCAGCCAACATTGATCTCCAACGGGGTGAAGATCAATCCGGTCGTCATTGTGGATGATATCGACCTCAGCACCGGCAATATGGAGTTCTCCGGCACAGTCAAGGTCAAGGGTGATGTCAAGACCGGTATGCGTTTGCGCGTGACTGGCGATGTCTTCGTGCAGGGTACGGTAGAAGCCGCCGAGATTCAGGCTGGTGGCAATATCACTGTCAATGGCGGCATCATCGGCATGGCCGAGTCGCAGCCCGGTGGCACAGCCGTGTCGGCACGCTTGCATTGCGAAGGCTCGGTGCAGGCCCTGTTTGCC
This sequence comes from Herbaspirillum sp. Sphag64, assembly GCF_014192645.1. Lineage (GTDB taxonomy): Bacteria > Pseudomonadota > Gammaproteobacteria > Burkholderiales > Burkholderiaceae_D > Herbaspirillum. Next base: position 107,113 of record NZ_JACHYE010000005.1, read on the forward strand.
GAGAGCGCGGTGATTGAGGCACGCGAGTCCATCATGATCGCTGGTAATGCTCGACAATGCGACATGATGGCCGGCAATGAAATCATCGTCGGCAAAAACAACCCCAAACTGGGTCAGATCATCGGTGGTAAAGCACAGGCGACACTGACGGTCAAAGCCATTACATTGGGCTCACCGACAGGCAATCTGACCAAGATTCAGGTTGGACATGACCCTTATCTGGAAGAAAAGCTGCGTGATGCTGAACATAACTTCCAGAAAAAACTCGATGAGCTGGACCGCATCATCAAACAGATCGGCTATTTCAAGCAACATCCCGAAAAAAGCAGCCCGGCGCAGCATGAAGAAATCGAGCATCAGCGCAAGATCGTGGCGCAGGAAGTCAAGGATCTGGTCGCGGTGCAGACCGAGATGAAAGAGGAATTGATTGCCGCCGATTCAGCCTCAGTGGTCGTCATCAAAGCGGTGTTTGAAGGGGTCGAAATCAAGATCGGACGTCAAACCTGGCCGATCCTCAGCAGCCTGGGTGGCGGCACGGCCCATTTGCAAGGTGGACGGATTGCCTTCGGCGGTAAATAATTCTGACATCGCATGACTGAAATCACATTACTGTCGCCCCCCCACACACATCACCATGTCTGCTTCACTCCCCTTGCTCGATAGCAATGCCCTGTGCGCACTGGCTAAACGCAGTGCTGCCGTCACTGCCAGTTGTGATTGCACACAGGCTGTCACTGCGGGCTGGGTCAGTACACCACTCTCGTTTCCAGAACACTTGTTGCAGGACATCGGCACCTTGCTGGCAGATCCCTACGATGAACCCAGCTTCAAGGAATATCATCCGGCCGGTACGCGCTACGAATCACCAGAAGCGCCGATCGCACCGCAACACTTCCCGTACAACCGCTGTCAAGTCGCCGTCTGCACCCATTGCGGCCGCCATTACCTGCGTTACACCGAAGCAGGTGGCTACTTCGTCGATCGTCGCCTGCGCGCTCTGTACCGGGCCGATCTGGTGGTTGACGCCTGACCATGTAGCCTCCCGGCACGACCGGATTAGCGCAGATACAACTCGCTGGCTAACAGAATCTGCAGCAGACTATCGGCTGGCCGACTCAGCCGCCGTGCACCCAGCACCACATATTCCACCACAGGAAACACCGGCAGGCTGGCGTGATTGAGCGGTAGACTCAGCTCGCGTGACATCATGGTTTGTGGCAACACCGTCAACCCCAGCCCACCACGCGCAGCCGCCATACAGCCAGCATGACTGCCACTGGTGCAGACAATACGCCAATGGTACCCAGCCACACCCAGGGTATTGAGTACAGCCGCCCTAGTCACGCTCGGTTCCGGTAAGAGAATCAGCGGTAAGGGCTGGCTCAGATCCACCACCGATTCCGGGCGTCCCAGCCACACCAGCGGCACGCGCAGGATGGGCTGACCACGCTGCTCGCCGGGCCAGCGTTTGCCGACAATCAGATCCAGATCGCCATTATCAAAACGCCGATACAACTCGCTGGTCAGACCGATCGTGATTTCCAGCTCGACTTCAGGATGCTGATTACGAAATGCGGCCAGCATGTCTGGCAGTGGCCCCATGGCCAGATCGTCTGAGGTACCGAAGCGCACCCGTCCGCGCAGGCGCGGCGCGCTCAATTGCGCCTCGGCGCGGGCGTGCGCCTCGAGAATCAAGCGGGCGTGCACCAGCAGACTTTCGCCATCGGCGGTCAATGCCAGTGAATGGGTGTCGCGCACAAACAGCCTGCGGCCGGTGCTTTCTTCCAGTCGTCGAATGTGATCACTGACACTGGATTGGGTTAGCCCAAGCCGCCGGCCTGCTTCCGTGAAGCTGCTGGAGGTCGCAACGGTAACGAATGTCTTGAGCCAGATCGGGTTGAGCATAGCGCAGCGTCGGATTGCATGACAGTGAGAAAACCTTCGATCATCGGCAATTCCGATAACAGTCAACGCGATCAAAGGGGTTCCCGATCATAGCAGGATTTCCTATCATGCAGGTCAGATCGCCTTACTGTGCCGGAACCAGTCCGCGCCTGCATCCTGTTTTCTTAATTTCTTATTCTTCGGTTGATCATCATGAAACGTTTTCTCCCCGATACCTTTACGCTGCTTCTGCTGAGTACGGTGCTGCTGGCAACTATATTGCCCGCAACCGGCAGCTTCGAACATGTCATGCATCTGGCCAGCAATATCGCCATTGCACTGTTGTTCTTCCTGCACGGTGCAAGGCTGTCACGCGAGGCTGCGCTTTCTGGCTTTCGCCAGCCACGCCTGCACCTGCTGACACTGTCCTGCACGTTCATTCTGTTTCCGGCGCTGGGCTTGCTGTTGCAGGCTGTGGCACCGGGCCTGCTGACGCCGCAACTGTGGCTGGGCGTTCTGTTTGTATGCACGCTGCCATCGACAGTACAGTCATCGATTGCCTTCACCTCGATTGCGCGCGGTAATGTCCCAGCTGCGATCTGTGGCGCTACCGCTTCAAATCTGCTGGGTATCATCATCACGCCTTTGCTGGTGACCTGGCTGCTGCATCGTCATCAGGATGGCAGTGACGGATTGCAGCAAGTCACCGGGATTTTGCTGCAACTGTTGCTCCCGTTTGTGCTTGGCAATGTCTTGCGGCCATGGATCGGTGAATGGGTGACGCGCAACAAGGGCTTGCTGGCGGTGGTCGATCGCGGCGGCATCCTGCTGGCCGTCTATGCGGCATTCAGTGCGGCCGTTGTACAAGGTGTATGGCATCTGTTTCCACCACAGCAGCTGGCGTTGCTGGTACTGGTCAATGCCATTCTGCTCGGCGGCGTGATCGTACTGACCACCTATGCCAGTCGTGCGCTGAGGTTTTCACGGCCGGATGAAATCGTGCTGGTATTTTGCGGTTCGAAAAAATCACTGGCGTCGGGGATTCCGATGGCATCAGTGTTGTTTGCCGGTAGCGGTGTGGGTATCGTGCTGTTGCCGATCATGGTATTCCACCAGATGCAACTGATGTTATGCGCAGCACTGGCGCGCCGCTATGCGGCAGGTACACCAGAGCCGGCGCATGGTGCCGAGGCAGAGCACTTGACGGGCAAGCCAGTCTGATTCTGGAGCGGCCGGGATAAGTAGCAGCAAAAACTGTATATCCAGATGCCAATATCTTCGTTCGCAGCACAGCAGGGACGCGTTAGTCTGCAGCTATTCTTTGCGACTACCGAGGTATTCATGCATCGTGCTGCTCCATCACAAACAAGACAGCAGACTGACAATCTGGTCAATACAACAGGCTTCAGTCTGAATGATCGCAGTGTCCTTTGCGTGGGCGGCCTGACCGGTGCCCGCAATCATTATCGCGTCGCTATCGAAGCCCGCTGTGGCCGTTTCCTTCACCATGACGGCGGTCGCGAAGATAGCCTGCATCGCTTGCAGCCGATGCTCAGCGGCGCCGATCTCGTCCTGTGCGCCTCTGGCAATATCAGCCATAATGCCTATCATCTGGTGAAACAGTTGTGCAAGAAAATGGGCAAACCCTGCGTCATGATCAAGGGGACCGGCATTGCCTCGTTCGTCGATGGCCTGGGTAGCCTCAGCGGCAAACTCGAAGCATCCCAGCGCGGCGAGACCGTACTCAAGTCGGGCCGTTCAAGCAACTCCAGACCAATTTCCGACAAGCATTAATTAGCCAAAAACACAAAAGACTCCTACAATTTGCGCATTGTTTTACTTGGCATGTGACCGACATGCGCATTCTGGAGTCTGTTTGAACTACCTCCGTCGTCTCTCGTACTTCACCGTGCACCGCAATGCGCGTTCAGTAGTGCTGGCCGCCATTCTGATGGTGGCACAGCTGATGCCTGCCAGCATGGATGAAGCACAAGCCATCCCAAGTGGTACTTTCGGTATCGAGATCGGTAGCGCCCTGCTGTGTCTGGATCAACTCAACAGCAAGTATTTCTACGATTACCTTTTTCTCGCCTTTGGCATGCCCTACAAGACCGACGGCGGCGCCTACTGGTTCAGCGCCAGCCGGAACCGGCAAGCGGGTACCGATCTGTGGGGCATTCAGTTAAGCGATGTACTGGTCAACGATAGCAGCAGCCCTGCTGAATTCATCGGCGCCGTCTTCAACGGCACGCCACAGCAACTGGCCGATGCCATTGAACGTAACACAGGCTTCCACTTCACCTCTGAGAACCCCAACGATCCCTATGCACTGCGCCAGACACGTACCGGTAGCGTGATCGCCTTTGCGGGTACCAGAGCAAAGATTTACTGCGCCAAATCCAAATATCTGGTGCCCAGCCAGTCGTGATATCCACAATATGGTGGCATCGCCAGCCGTAATAGCATGCGCACCATGGCTACAATTGCAGGCCAGACAATCTCCCGTTATCAAAAAAACATCAAGGACCAAGAGATGAACCACGAGACACGTCACGACCCAATCAAGCCTCGGCGCAAATCCGCATACAGGCTTCACGCCAGACGCATGACAACCTGTATTGCCTTGGCAGTCGCCATAATGGGCAGTGTGCCAATGATGCCCGCTCAGGCCCAAAGCACCGACAAGGCACCGGTCTACCACGACGCCTTTTACTTCCTGGGTGAAATGAACAAGGCCTCGACCGTAATGGTGATCGAAAACAAAATCGTCCCGACTGGGCTGGGCAAGACGATTGTCAACGCAGTTGACCAGGTGATCCGCGACGGCGATCAGCCCGGCGCCAAACGTCCGGCTGACTATCTGCAATATGAGCCACTGATCCTGGCCATTGCCGGACCAGACGGCTCGCGTATGCATTCGGGTCGCAGTCGTCAGGATATTCTGGCAACCAACCGTCGCCTGATGCAGCGTGAACGCGTGCTGGACCTGATGGCGGCCATGAACCAGTCGAAGGCACAGATCCTGGCATTGGCAGCGCAGCATGTCGACACGATCGTACCGGCCTACACCAATGGCGTGCAGGCGCAGCCCACCACATTTGCACACTACCTGCTGGCCTTCGCCGAAGCCTTTGGTCGTGATAGCGCGCGCCTGCAGGAAGCCTATGCCCGACTCAACCTCAGCCCGCTGGGCGCAGCTGCTTTGGGCACCTCCAGCTTTCCGGTCGACCGACACCGCCTGGCCGAGCTGCTGGGCTTCGATGGTACCGTCGAGAACTCCTACGATGCCGCCCAGCTGGGGGCACTCGATACCGGTGTCGAACTGACCAGTCTGTGCAGTAATGCCGCGCTAACCATGGGCATCCTGATGCAAGACTTCCATACCCAATACCACCAGCCTTATCCGTGGATCATGATTCAGGAAGGTCGCCTTACCGGCACCAGTAGCATCATGCCGCAAAAGCGCAATCCTTATGGCATCAACATCCTGCGCTTGCAGGCCAGTGAAGTGGTTGGCAGCGCGATGACCTATGAGATCGAGGCGCACAACGTCAGCCCCGGCATGCCCGACTACAAGCGTGACCAGGTTGAAAAAACACTCGAATTGACCAGCGATGCCTTCATCAAGATGGCCGATCTGCTCAACAATCTGGTGATCGACAAACAACGTGCCTTGCAGGAAGTCGATGCAGACTATTCCACCACCACGGAACTGGCCGATATCCTGCAGCGTGAGGCAGATGTCCCGTTCCGGGTCGGTCATCATTTTGCCTCTGATCTGGTGACCTATGGTAGGACCAACAAGCTCAAACCAGGCGATATTTCGTTTGATGTAGTGCAGCAGATTTATGCGGAAGCAGTCAAAAAATTCGACTTTGAACGCACCCAGTTCCCGCTCACCCAGGCGCAGTACCAGACCGCCGTCACAGCGCAGAACATGCTCTCATCGAGCAAGGGATTGGGCGGTCCGCAACGCGCGGAAGTCATGCGCATGCTTGGTGCCGAGCAGGACAAGCTCAACCGTGATAGTGCATGGCTGCAGCAGCAGCGACAAAAGCTTGCACAGGCGTCACAGCGTCTGGATCAGACTTTCCACAAGCTCGGGGAGTAGAGAGGATAGTGTGACCACCGGCAAGAAAATCGACAGGGCCATCGTGGCAGAGTGTGCGCTTACAGCAGCGGTAAATCCTGCGTGCTGCAGACGCGGTCACGGCCCTGTTGTTTGGCAAAATAAAGCGCGCTATCGGCCAGTCCCAGCAATTTATCGGGCTCATCAAGGTCCCGCTCAGGCACGATCGCGGCGACCCCGGCACTGATGGTCACAATGCCGCCAGGGTTACCGGCATGGATAATTCCCAGTTCACGCACCGCATGACGAATACGCTCGGCGACCGCCAGCGCACCCAGTAAATCGGCGCCGGGCAGCAGGACCGCCACTTCCTCACCGCCGTAACGCGCCATGACATCGCCGGGACGAGTCTGTTGTGCCCGAATCGTGCGACCAACTTTGTAGAGGCAATCGTCGCCGGCCAGATGCCCGTAGAGATCATTGAACTGCTTGAAGTGATCGACATCAATCATCACCAATGCCAATGGCTGCCCGGTCCGCATAGCGCGACTGAATTCTTCCTGTAGCGCCAGATCGAAGCGCCGCCGGTTCGACAGTCCGGTCAGATCATCCTCCAGTGCCAGTCGCTCCAGCGTCTTGTTCATACTTTCGAGATGCGCGCGCGCCTGCTCCAGCTCAACTTCTGCATCACGGCGCTCACGCATCAGTGCATTGAAGGCGCTTCCGAGATCGCCAATTTCATCATTGCGGTAATACAGTGGCACTTCATCGTAGACCTTGTCGGCATGGATTTTTTGTATATGCCGATGCAAGCGGCGCAAGGGATTGAGCAGGCGCGACATGATGATCCAGGCAAGCAGCCCCGCCCCGATGGCCAATACCAGCGTCACCAGTGAGGCCTGACGCTGCATCTCCTTGATTGGCACCAGCGCGTCCTGCTCCAGAAACACGGAACCGATGACCCAGTCCACACTTTGAATCCGGGTGAACGAAAACAAGGCACTCTGCCCTTCACGGGTGATGCCCTCAGTGCTCCCCTCAAAACCACCCAACGCACGATTGATGGCCACACTGGCATTGCTCTGCGGATCGACACGCTGCAGAAGTCGCGCAGGATTCGGGTGATTGACGATAGTCCCGTCCTGCGCCACGATAAACATAAAACCCGACTTGCCAAATTTGAGGGTGGAATAATGGCTGACAAAACTATCTTGCTGCAGATCAATGCTGCCCACGAACACAAAGACGACATTGCCCTGCGCATCAAATACCGGCTCCGTCATGACGACGACCGGGCGATCAATGATCCTGCTTCGGAATGGTCCGGAAATGATGCCCTGGCGCTCTTTGAGGGTGCGCTGCATGTAGTCCCGGTCGGCAAAGCTCATTTTGCCGACGACGGTGGTATTGACGTAATTGGCCAACAATTCACCATCGGCCCGGACTACTAGAAAATTGGTAAAGATCTCGGCCAGACTACTGTGAACACCGATGTATTCCTGCAACTGCTCTGGATGAGTAATGGCCGACCCGGGCAAGCCCTGGGCTAGCGCCCGTAGCGCCACACGACGGTTATAAAAGCTTTCATCAATAGAAACCGAGATACTCTTGAGCGCACTGTATTGTTGCTCGCCGATCAGAATCTTGAGATCCTGCTTCATGATGTACAGCGACACAGAAACGGTGACCGCCGTGGTGACCAGAACCGCCATCACAACCACGATGATGACCTTGGTTTTCAAGGTCCAGTTCAGCAAATTAGCCCGCAATGATTTTTTCAAAATCTTGTCTTTTCAGCAATTTCTTCGCGACGACTACCCCCGTAAACGTCTTTCATTTTATGCTAAATCACTTGTAATGCCTGCAACAAAGGCAGCCGCTCCACAAAAAATTGCTGCGCCAGTCGCGACATCTCATCCAGGTTATCTGCATCAGAGGCCAGAAGCTGGCCGTCTCTGATCAGCGTTTTACCTTGTACAGCAAGGTGATGCCAGGCAAAGTCGATGATCTGTTGCGGTGTTTGTCGCTGCTCCAGTACCGCCAGCATGAACAATTGCTGGATACGGTCAGCTGGCACGCCGCCGCCGGTCACCGGGCTGGCCAGATGTTCGATATCGCCATGTTGGGCTGCCCGTGCCAGCAGATGACGGTTCAGAGCGGCACTGGCTGCCACTCCGGCGGCGCGGTTGTCGTCCGACTGCACCGGCGCGGCATGGCCGCAACCGATGAGCATCATCAAGGCATCCAGTACCTGCTGCAAACCGATGTTGCGATTGCCGACGATACCGGCGATCTCGCCCAGCGTATGTGGTTGCAGATCAGCCAGTACGGCAATAATCGGTCCATAGATAAGCTGGTTCAGGGTAATTTCGGTGGCCACGGTCTTGAGTGTCATCGGGATATGCGCCGGCGTGGTAAGCAAGACCACCCTTTGCTGCGCCAGGACGGCGTGATGATGCACTGGATCGAGTGGCTGCGCACCGCGGACCCAGTAGTCGCGTCGGAATTGCTGGTTCACCATGAAGTCACGCACTCCCTGGCGCAGGTACCGGTCCTCCAGCTCGCCACAGAACTGCTGCTGGGATTGACTCAGATTGGCCAGATCAAGATAGTCACGAAAATCAGCTGAACAGGCAAATTGCAAACCACTCGCCGACCACATGTCAGCCATGTCGGCAAACGACTGCACATGCCAGTGACGATTGAAGTATTCATGCGCCAGATAATGGTGGCTGTGCTTCTTGAGCAGTTCCAGCCGCTCCTGCATGAAGGGGTTCGCCTGGAGATACACCGGGTTGGTAGCAAACAGCCGGGTCGCAAAATCGAGTGCTGCATCGATGCGTTCACTGCTGCTCAGTCCGGCATTGGCCGGCATGTCGAAATGGCGTAGCAGTAAATCCCGCAGGGGCATGAACGCTGCCCATCCCGGCTGGGTGTTGTAGCTGATGTAGAGTACCCCGCCCTGCTTCAGATGTTGCTCGACGAAGCGCCGAATCACATCCCGATTGGCTGCCGAAATCCAGCTCCAGACGCCATGCAAGGCGATGAAATCATATTGCGGCAGCGTCTCATTATCGCAAAACTCGGCAAAGCTGGCCGCGGACAATCTGGCCGTACTACCAGCCGCTGCTGCCAGGGTTGCGGCGTGGCTGGCTTGCGCTGGATTGAAGTCATTGCCATGCCAGGCCACGGCGGACGCGGCAGCATGCAGGTTGATACTCAAGCCCTGACCAAACCCCAGCTCACAGGCCGAGTGCACCACCGGACTATCGAGGCCGACGGCAGCCAGTGCCAGTTGCAGGCGTGCCGGATTGAGCTGCGGATAATAGCCGTGGGTATAGCCGATATCGGTGACGTAACCGTCAGTCCAGTGCGCATCCATAGTCATGATGAGTATCGAACAAGAGTAAATAAAGGAGCAGAAAAAGGAACTGCAAAAGGAACAGCTCGCAGTGTGGCAGAATCGGCGACTTCCGTCTGCAGCAGTAAACTATGGGTTTAGCCTTGTTACAGAGGCAATTTTTTGAGGCATCATCATGAGCACTTCAGGCACTATGCCATCCGACCTGCTGGTATTGCGCGATATCGTGCGGCAATTTGCCGAAGAACGGGACTGGCAGCAGTTCCATACACCGAAAAATCTGGCCATGGCGCTGTCGGTCGAAGTTGCTGAACTGGTAGAGCAGTTTCAATGGCTGCCCACCGGTGCCGATCACGAGCTTGATGACGCCCAGCGCCTCGGCATTCGTCACGAACTGGCCGATAGCCTGGTTTATCTGATCCGGCTAGCCGATCAGGTCAATGTCGACCTGTATAGTGCAGTGCTCGAAAAAATGCAGCTCAACCGGGAGAAATACCCGGTCGACAAGGTCAAAGGACAATCCCGTAAATACACGCATTACCGCGATAGCAATCAACCAGATCATCCTGATTCCGACTCCAGTCAAACACCATGAACCTACCTCATCCACTGCGCGCAGTCTCACTCGGCCTGTCACTATGCGGCCTGCTGCTAGCTGCGCCGGCCCACGCCGATATCGATAGTGCACTCAAAGCCTACGACGCTCAGCAATATGAAGCGGCCTACAAGGAATTTTCCTCCCTGGCAGCCGACGGCGACAATCGCGCCAAATCCTTTCTCGCCATGATGACTGTGCGCGGCGTAGGCACTGCTGCCGACGTCCATGCCGGAGCGCGCCTGGCAAAGGAGTGCGCCGAAGGTGGCGAACCTACCTGCTACGCCATCTATGCCCAGCTCAACTTGCCCGGCCAGGGCTTGCCTGTCAATCTGAAGGAAGCCCGTATCTGGACCCGCAAGGCCATTGATGGCGGAGATGCCCGCGCCGGGTTCCTGCTATGGCAAGCCTACCAGCTGGATCCTGAAAACCAGTACCGCATCAACGGCACCATGATTCAGGCACGCTACGATGAAATCGCCAGTCGCAGCGTTGCCCAGCGCAGCGACCAGATTGAGGCACTCGAAGCGCTGGCCGGTGCCGCCGACGCTGACTATATGCCAGCCCGACTCGCGCTCGCGGGAATCCTCAACGAGTTAAGTGGCGGTGGTACCGTTCAGCAGGTATTGGCCCTGCTAGGTGGCAATCCGGAGCTGCCACCCAAGTACCGCGACATGCTGCAGCTGGCACATCAGGTACAAACACTGGGCGCAACCCGTGCCGGCCCCAAGCTGATTGTCGATGCATTGCCAGCGGCACGCTCAGCCGTGGCTGAAGCCATCAGCCGTGACGGCGGTGCCAACGTTGATCAATGCAGCGACTTCAAACTGATCTCGGTCGGCAAGGTCAGCACATTGGTCAATGCCATCTGGCTGCCACTCAGGAATCCACTGCTGGTTGGCACCTATCCGTTGCGCGGCAGCTGGCAAGAGCAATGGAAGGTCCTGTTTTGCGGTAGCGAACACACAATCACTGCCGGCTTCGATGCCGATGGCATGGGTGGTGCCTCTTATCATTTCGGCAATTAGCAACATAAACATGGCAAAACGACAACACATGTCAAAGCTACAAGTGTAAATTTTCAATCCAGCACTTCAGAAAGCGGGCGGGCTGTCGTTACAAGAAATACTTTCGCCGGGTAGGTCTGACACAATCTGACCAGCAGCACCGCCCGGCATTGCTTGTCGTTGTCTTTGCCAAGAATTGAGGCCCTGCCATGAACATGTCTGAAATGTCGATCAATGAGCTCTACCAGGTTGACGCAATACATGCCTTCGGCTTGCTGGCCAGTGCTGCAGAGGCACGTTTCGAACGCCTGACCCGCCTGGCCAAGCGCCTGTTCAACGTGCCGGTTGCCTTTGTCAGTCTGGCCGACCAGCCCTGGCAGACACGCAGCGGCAAAGCTGGCAAGGCCAGCCTGGCACAACCGCCATTTTTCACTCCTCCCGGCGCCAGTGACGAACTGCTGGTATTGCAAGATACCGCCCTGGATCAACGCTTCAGCAACAATCCATTGGTCGGACGTGATAGCGGTGTACGCTTTTACGTCGGTTATCCGATCTGTGTCGGTGACGGCGAGCCGCTCGGGACATTGTGCCTGATCGATAACCAGCCTCACCAGTTTGGCGAGGATGATCTGGCATTGTTGCGCGATCTGGCCAAGATGGCCGAGCAGGAGCTGTTTGCCATGGAACTGGCAACCATCGACGAGCTGACACGTATTCCGAATCGCCGCGGATTTGATGCCATGTCGGAGCAAGCGCTGAGTTTGTGCCAGCGTCTTGGTAAACCGGTGTCGCTGCTGTACTTTGATCTGGACCTGTTCAAGCAAATCAACGATCAGTTCGGTCACGCCGAGGGTGATCGTGCGCTACAGGATTTCAGTGCCATTCTGACAAAATCCTTCCGCCAGTCAGACATTATCGGACGCCTTGGTGGCGATGAATTTGCGGTCATGTTGCCCAACACCACCCGTCATCAGGCACTGGTTGCGCTACGTTGCCTGGAGAAGGCAGTACAACAACACAACCGCAGCAGCAATCGCGGCTACAAACTGCGCTTTAGCGTCGGCCAGGTCGATACTACTGTGGCGCCCGCCAATATCAGTGAACTGATGAAACGTGCCGATTCGCGCATGTACGAGCACAAGAAACAGCATGTACGTCAGGCCGGCAAGAGGCTCTCCCAGCTGCTCGACCTGCTGCTGGCGACGCATCGTAAATACAGCCACTGATACCGTACTGAGTACATTGCCAGCGGGGACGGTGCGGTATCATATGCGCATCTTTGTCACGCCTTGATCGCGATGCCATTACAGATTCTTGATTTCCCTCCTGCGCGGGTTGCTGCGTTACGCTACACCGGTCCTTATGGCCCGGCGCTGGGCACATTCTGGCGTGCGCAGTTTTTGCCGTGGTGCGCGGCCAGCGCGATGGACGCAACGGCCATCTGCTATGGCATTGGCCTCGATGACCCAGTGCACACGCCACCCGAACTATGTCGCTACGATGCCTGTGTCGAAGTCACGAAGCAAACTCCGATTGTCGCTCCGGCACACGAACTGAACTTGCCTGGCGGACGCTATGCCGTGTTCGACTTTCATGGTGATACACGCGACATTGGCGCAGCCTGGCAAGCCATGTTCAGTGAACTGCTGCCGGCACAAGGTTTGACGATGGATGCCCGTCCCTGTTTCGAGCGTTATCGCCCGGGTGATCGCACCGATCCCGACACCGGGCTTTTTTCTTGCCAGATTTGTGTCGCTATCCGATGAAAACCGCAATGAATACTACTCTTTCGCGCCTGTGCGTCTGCTTCTCTGTCCTGCTGGCCGTGACACTGACCGTTACCGGATGTGATCACTCGATTCGGGATCAACTCAAGGCCATTGCCGCCGCAGAAAAATCTCTCGATATTTCGCCTACCTTGTTTGCGACCCGCTTCAATCGCACCATGATCGAGGTACTAGAAGACCGCAAGGATCCCGATGCAGCCCACATGGCTGCGCTGTACGTCATTGATGTGACCGCTCTGGCCAATAACGGCGAACGCCGTGTGTTCCAGACTCAGGTCGGTCCGTCGCGCACCACGCTCATCGGCACCTTCGCCAGAAACGGCGACCTGAAGAGTATCGGTACCCTGCTGACCCAGCCTACCGAAGCCGCGCGTACCGAGTTTTACCTGTGCGCGGAAACCATTGCGCGTGTGGTCAGCGATGGTTCCAAAGACAAGCTGCCCGCGCTGATCCGGCAGCTGGTCGACAATGCCCTGAACAATCCAGGGCAAAACATGAGCGAAGTCATCGGCGACCGCATTCTGTCAGCACAAATCATCAAATCCGGACTACTGTTTCAGGTCGAACGCCAACAATGACGTCTGTACAAGCCCTCACCAATCGAGTCCGCCATGCCCTATCCTGATGACCCGTCCAGCACACCCGCCGGTCTGATCCGCTTACGCAACCTGGCAGGCGACAGTGCCGTGATCAACCTGTATGGCGGTCAAATCCTGTCCTGGCGCACAGCGAACGGCGGCGAACGTCTGTACTGTAGTCAAATGCTGCCGACCAAACCCGGTGGCCCAACACGGGGCGGCGTGCCCATCTGCTTCCCCCAGTTCGCCGATCGCGGACCGTTGCCAAAACATGGACTGGTGCGCACCACCGTCTGGCATACCGACAGTGTCTCAACAATCCATGCGGAGGAAGTCGCGCGGGCGCATCTGTGGCTGGCTGCCAGTGACGCCACGCGTGCCCTGTGGCCGCATGAGTTCGAACTGCAGCTCGATATCGCGCTCGGTACCAATACCCTGGAAGTCGGCCTTACGGTCAGTAATCAGGGCACTTCCGCTTTCAGCTTTACCGGCGCACTGCATACCTACCTGGCAAGCGAGGATGTACGGCAACTATCGGTCAGTGGGTTGCAGGATGTGCACTACATTGATAGTGCACAGGGTCAAACCCAAGCCACGCAATTCGACAAACTGCTGCACATTGCCGAGGAGACCGATCGCATCTATCTGTCGCCACCGCCAAGCCTGCAATTGCAATCAACCGTGACGCAGCGCGCACTGTTGCAAGTCGATCAAGAAGGATTCTGCGACAGCGTAGTCTGGAACCCCGGTCCGAGCAAAGCCGAACAACTCGGCGACATGGTGCCGTCCGACTGGATTCGCATGCTCTGCATTGAAGCCGCGCAGGTCGCTCAACCAGTGCATCTGGCACCGCAAGCGCAATGGCGCGGCGTGCAACGTCTGCGCGTGCTGTCAGACTAACGCTCTCCGCATGCAAGCTGATGTACGCTTAGGCAATTCCCTGCAAGCCCATCTGATACACCGTCGTCTGACGGTATAACTGACCCGGCCGCAAAATGACGGCAGCGCTGTCTTCATGATTGACCTGATCGGGGAACGCCTGCGCTTCCAGACAGAAGCCGTCATGCAGCGCATAAGGTGCACTGCCCCGTCCCTGCACACCTGCCAGAAAATTACCGCTGTAGAACTGCAAGCCAGGCTCGGTGGTCAAGATCGTCAATTGGCGTCCTGACCCGGGGTCCGATACCTGCGCTACCTGGCGTAGTGCCGATGACAAGTGTTCCTGTTCCTGCTTCCGCAGGCAATAGCAATGATCGAAACCACCAGCCAGCGCCAATTGCGGGTCTGGCCAACTGAGTCGGGCACCAATCGGTGCCGGCTGGCGAAAATCGAACGCACTGCCAGCCACGTCGGCAGCCCGCACTGGGATGAGCCCGGCATCGACCTGCAGATAGCGATCCGCATCAATGGCGATCAAATGATCCCCAATATCAGCCACGCCACCATTGAGATTGAAATAGGCATGCGAGGTCAGATTGATCGGTGTGGCGGCATCGGCCGTGGCGCTGTAGTCAATCGTCAAGGCTCCGTCATCGTTGAAGCGATATAGAACCGACACCAGCAATGCGCCAGGAAATCCAGCCTCACCAGCGGGTACCGCAAGCGTCATGCGCAGTCCTTCGGGATCGGGCTGAACCTGCCACAGCTTACGATGAAAGCCAGCATGTCCACCGTGCAGATGATTGTCCCCATCGTTACAATCGACCTGATAGACCACACCATCGAGGCTAAACTGTCCCTTGGCAATACGGTTGCCCCAGCGGCCGACGATCGCGCCAAAGTAGGGTAGATTCTCGACATAGCCTGCATCGTCAGGGTAACCCAGCAGGACGTCATCTTCATGACCATAGCGGTCAGCAACCCACCACGACACCATGGCCGCCCCGCGATTGCTGATGATGACGCGCATACCGCTGCTATTGCGCAAGGTGTACCAGGTAACGCCTGATCCTGCCGGGGTGCTGCTGATGCTGACATGTTTGAGAAACATCGTTGGCTCTGATCTTGAAAGTAAAAAGTAAGAAGTAAAAAAGTGACCCGATACGTCAATCGGACGCACGCAGAGACTGGGTAATTGAAGGCAAACGACGCATACCATGCGATGCATGAGGTGTATGCGGAGCACGCGCTGCGATAACCTCGATACTGGTGGTACGGTCCAGTCCGTCTGCGGCCGATGGTACGGCAGCCTTGCCACTGGCCGACAACAATTGGTCTTGATATTCCTTGGGCGTACAACCGAGCTCGCGCCGGAACACCACATGCAGATACTGGACCGAGGTAAAGCCGCACGCCACAGCGACATCGGCAATGCTCAACGCGCTCTGACGCAGCATCTGACATGCTGCCTCCAGTTTAAAGCGCAGGATTTCATCATGCACGCTGCGCCGCAGCTCACGCCGGAAGTACCAGTCCAGTGACGAGCGCGAAATGCCAACGTAGTCCGCGACCTGTTCAGTCTTGATCCCTTGGCACGCATATTGACGGATGAAATGCAGCGCCTGCATCACATGCGGATGGGTGCGTACCTCATGCTGGCTCGACGCGAGTACATTGATACCTGCCGGCGGCACCAGAATACGGGTATCGGTAAAACTGGCGCCGTGCAGCATTTGATGGAGCAGATGCGCCGCCGTGCGGCCCATCTCCAGCGTGCCTTGAATCACCGAACTCAGCGGCACCCGCGTCAGGATGCGCGCCAAGGGATCGTCGTCGATACCGATCAAGGCGACCTGTTCTGGTACCGCAATGCCGGCACACAGGCAAGCCTGCAATAATTGTCTGGCACGCGCATCGGTCACGCCGATAATGCCGACCGGCTTGGGCAGGCTGCGAACCCAGGCAATCTGCTGCTCGACAGCGTTATCCCAGGATTGCGCGCTGGTACCGACACCACGATAGACATGACCGCTGATGCCATCGCGTTGCGTCAGCGTAGTGAACGCCTTCTCACGCTCCTGCGCCCAGCGGTTGGTGGGTGCTGGTGGCAGGCTGAAACAGGCAAAATTCTGCAGTCCAGCCTCAATCAGATGATCATAGGCCAGCTTGACCAGCTTGAAATTATCGGTTGCCACATAGGGGACATCACGCGGATAGTCGTCGGTATCGGCATACGAGCCGCCGACTGCCACCACAGGCAGACGGACCCGGGTCATGGCTTCGGCGATGGCAGGATCGTCAAAGTCGGCGATGATCCCATGGCCCTGCCAATCCTCGATGCCCTGCAACCGGCAACGGAAGTCTTCTTCCAGAAACAGATCCCAGGAGGCGCGGGTACTGGTGAGGTATTCGCCGATCCCGGCAATGATGTCGCGGTCGAATATTTTGTTCGCATTGAACAACAGTGCTATGCGATGCACAGTCGGTATTCTTGTCACACTGACACCTCCAGATGATCGTCTATCCTTTAAGGATGAACGACATGTCTCCTGCTTATGCAGCGAATTATTACTTATTCTTGGTTTCTTCCTGGTAACTGCTACTGCGATCAGCTTCTTGAACTGACTTGCACTGAATTACCAGATTTTACTTCCTGTACTGATTGAGCTGATTGTACCGAGCTGCCGCTAGCACGGCCTGTTTGTGCATCTGCAATAGAAAGAATCGCCATCAATGCTGGCGGATTTCGTAATTGTAGGCCGATATGAGCAAGCATAGTATGGCCACTCGTTCACGCCGACAAAGCAATACCAACAAGGTGTGGCGGGCAGTACCAGACCGGACTGAGCGCGCGTTGCAGCGCATTTTTTTGCGCGGCACCTGCCAGCCACCATGAAAAATCATAATGAACCACAGGAGACAAGACAATGAAGGCAAGCATAAAAAAAAGTATCTTGGCATTGGCATCACTGGCGGTCCTGAGCCTGAGCAGCGGCGCTGCCCTGGCCGATGCGCAACATCCGAAGATCGGCTTTTCCATCGATGATCTACGGGTCGAACGCTGGGCCCGCGATCGGGACTTTTTCACCGCCGCCGCAGAAAAGCTGGGCGCGACCGTCTATGTGCAATCGGCAGATGCCAGCGAGGCGCGACAAATGTCTCAGATTGAGAACCTGATCTCGCGCGGCGTTGATGTGATCGTGATCGTTCCCTTCAATGCCACCGTACTGACCAATACCATCAAGGAAGCCAAAAAAGCCGGTATCAAGGTGCTGTCTTATGACCGCCTGATCCTCAATGCCGATATTGATGCCTATATTTCCTTCGATAACGAAAAAGTCGGCGAAATGCAGGCCGAAGGTGTTGTCAAGAGTCAGGCCAAGGGTAATTTCTACCTGCTCGGTGGCTCGCCGACCGACAACAATGCCAAGATGCTGCGCGAAGGCCAGCTCAAGGTACTCAAGCCCTATATTGATCGCGGCGACATCAAGATTGTCGGTCAGCAGTGGGTAAAAGACTGGAATCCGACGGAAGCACTGTCCATTGTTGAAAATGCACTGACCGCCAACAGCAACAAGATCGATGCCATCGTCGCCTCCAATGACGGCACAGCGGGTGGTGCGATTCAGGCGCTGGCAGCACAGAAACTGGCTGGCAAGGTGCCGGTCTCGGGGCAGGACGCCGATCTGGCAGCAGTCAAACGCGTCATTGCCGGCACCCAGACCATGACCGTCTATAAGCCACTCAAGCTGATCGCCAGCGAGGCCGCCAATCTGTCAGTACAACTGGCGCGCAATCAAAAGCCAGCCTACAACTCCCAATATGACAATGGTGCAAAAAAGGTCGACACCGTCCTGCTCAAGCCGATTCCTCTGACCAAGAGCAACGTCAATGTACTGGTCGATGATGGTTTCTATACCAAAGCCCAGCTCGGGATTCAGTAAATCGACTTCGGTAAGCCGACGCATGGCGCTGCCACCAATGGTGGCAGCGCACTCTCCTTGCACGTTTCATCGGAATCACAGGTATGGCTGAGTATTTGCTGGAAATGAAAGGCATCGTCAAACAGTTTGACGGTGTACGCGCACTCGATGGTATCGAACTCAAGATCCGGCCCGGCGAATGTATTGGTCTGTGCGGCGAAAATGGGGCCGGCAAATCAACACTCATGAAAATCCTGTCCGGGGTCTATCCACATGGCAGTTGGGATGGAGAAATCCTGTTGGATGGCAAGCCCCTGCGCGCGCAATCGGTGCGCGACACCGAGGCAGCCGGGATCGTCATCATTCACCAGGAACTGATGCTGGTACCGCAGTTGTCGGTGGCAGAAAACATCTTCATGGGCCACGAACTGACGCTGCCCGGCGGGCGCATGAATTATCCCGCCATGTTCCAGCGTGCCGAAGAGTTGCTGCGCGAACTACAGATGCCGGATATCAACGTGGCGCTGCCGGTGATGCAGTACGGCGGTGGTCATCAGCAGTTGGTGGAGATCGCCAAGGCACTCAACAAGCAGGCCAGACTATTGATTCTGGATGAGCCATCATCATCACTGACGGCCGCTGAAATTGCGATCCTGCTCAACATCATCAAAGGCTTGAAAGCGCGTGGCGTCGCCTGCGTCTATATCTCGCACAAGCTCGATGAAGTCGCTGCGGTATGCGACACCATTGCCGTCATTCGCGACGGCAGGCATATTGCCACTACGCCCATGCAGGCCATGAGCGTTGAGCAGATCATCACGCAAATGGTCGGACGTGAAATTACCACCCTCTATCCGCCGCGTAACAGGCAGCTCGGCGAGGTGGTACTGGAGGCCCATAATATCACCTGTCACGATGTCGACAATCCGTCGCGCAAGCGTGTTGATGATGTGTCCTTTGCCATCAGAAAAGGAGAAATTCTTGGTATCGCAGGATTGGTCGGTGCTGGCCGCACCGAACTGGTATCGGCCATCTTTGGCGCCTACCCCGGTCTTCATAGCGGTGCGGTCCTCATCGATGGTAAACCGGCAGATACCAGTAGCCCGCGCAAGTCGATTGCACAGGGCCTGTGCATGGTGCCGGAAGATCGCAAGCAACACGGTATCGTGCGCGATCTGGGTGTCGGGCAAAACATCACACTGACCGTACTCGACCACTTCTCACGTCGTGGTCGTATCAATGCCGAGGATGAGCTACAAACCATCACGGCGCAAATCGCCCGCCTGCAACTCAAGACCGCCAGTCCCTTCCTCCCCATTACGGGACTGTCGGGTGGCAATCAGCAAAAGGCCGTACTGGCCAAGATGCTGCTGGCGACTCCACGGATCCTGATCCTCGATGAGCCGACCCGCGGTGTCGATGTCGGTGCCAAGGCCGAAATCTACAAGCTCATTGCCGCGCTGGCAGAACAGGGAGTGGCCATCATCATGGTGTCGTCCGAGCTGGCCGAAGTACTTGGCATGTCAGACCGGGTACTGGTGATTGGCGAAGGCCAGTTGCGCGGTGACTTCGAGAACCATGATCTCAGCCAGGAAACCATCCTGGCTGCCGCTATCCATCAGCCTGATGCTTCCCACTCAGTCACTTCAGACCATCCAGCCGCCGCTACCGCGACGTCTGCCTAAACTGGAATACACATGACCCGTCCGTCTATCAAACAACTCTTTAGCCGCTACAAGCTCATGGCGCTGCTGATTGCAATTGCCCTCATCTGGGCCTTCTTTAGCTGGAAAACCGAAGGTGGCTTTCTGACACCGCGCAACCTCTCGAACCTGCTGCGACAAATGTCAGTGACCGGCATTCTCGCCTGCGGCATGGTGCTGGTCATCATCGCAGGTGAAATTGATCTATCGGTCGGTTCGCTGCTTGGTCTGCTGGGCGGAGCGGCTGCCATCCTGAATGTGAACTATCAGCTACCGCTGGCATTGAATGTCGTACTAGTGCTCCTACTTGGCCTGCTCTGCGGCTTGTTCAATGGCTATCTGACCGCCTATCGAGGAATTCCCTCATTCATTGTCGGACTCGGCGGCATGCTGGCATTTCGCGGGATATTACTAGGTATCACCGGCGGACTGACGATTGCACCGGTGTCGGACGATCTTGTCTATCTGGGTCAAGGCTATCTGCCGACGCAGGCTGGATTAGTCTTGGTCATCGGCCTGTTTATTCTGACCGTTGTACTGACCTGGCAACGTCGCAACAGTCGCACCCGCTATGGCTTGCCGCTGCCGGCACTGTGGCGCGATGGCGTCAAGGTCTTGTTGATTGGTTTGCTGCTGTTTGGCTTCGTACGCACACTCAATAGTTACGACGGCGTACCGGTACCGGTGTTGCTGTTACTGGCCTTGCTGGGGCTGTTCAGTTACATGAGCACGCAAACCGTGTTTGGCCGGCGCATCTATTCGGTTGGCAGCAACATGGAGGCAACCCGTTTTTCCGGTGTCAATGTGCAGGCGATCAAGTTAGGTGTATTTGGCATCATGGGCATGATGTGTGCACTGGCGGGGCTGGTCAATACCGCGCGCCTGGCCGCCGGATCACCTTCGGCCGGCAACATGGGGGAGCTCGATGCGATTGCCGCCTGCTTCATCGGCGGTACCTCCATGCGCGGTGGCTCCGGCACCATTTACGGTGCCCTGATCGGTGCGCTGGTCATGGCCAGTCTCGACAATGGCATGTCCATGCTGGATGTGGGTACCTACTGGCAGATGATCGTCAAGGGCAGCATTTTGATGCTGGCGGTGTGGGTGGATGTCAGTACCAGAGGCAACCGCTAGTACTCATGAGACATATCAACCCTACACCCAATTCATTTCCATCCTGCCTGATTAGCGGCAACAATCCGAACCGAGGAGACTGACAGCATGAGCTTGAGCATCACCGATAACAACATCGCAGTCCCACCTGCTTTGGCGGGACAAAGAGAACAGGCCATCTACCCAAGTCTTTCTGGCAAGCGGGTTGTCATTACCGGTGGCGCAACCGGCATTGGCGTGGGGCTGGTCAGCGCCTTCGCCCGACAAGGAGCGCAGGTCTTTTTTCTCGATATTGCTGCCGATGAAGGTGCAGCACTGGCAGCCAGTTTGCAGACGCCCGCCGTGAAGGTAGCACCACGTTTCCTGCCCTGTGATCTGACCGATCTGGATGCGCTCCAGGCCTGCTTTACCCAGATTGAAGCCTTGGCCGGTGGTGTCGATGTGCTGATCAATAACGCGGCTAACGATGATCGCCATCAGATCAGCGATGTCAGCGCTGCGTACTGGGATCAGCGCATGGCGGTCAATCTGCGGCATCAATTCTTTTGTGCACAGGCAGTCGCCACCGGCATGCGCGCCCGGGGGCAGGGTGTGATTCTCAATCTGGGATCAATTTCCTGGCATCTGGCCTTACCCGACCTGACGCTCTACATGACAGCCAAGGCCGCCATTGAAGGGCTCACGCGCGGCCTCGCACGCGATCTGGGAAGCGCCGGAATCCGTGTCAACACGATCGTCCCCGGTGCCGTGCGGACACCACGTCAGATGCGGCTCTGGCACAACCCGCAGGAAGAAGCGCGCATCCTGGCGGGACAATGTCTGCCCGAACGTATTGAGCCGGAAGACATTGCTGCCATGGCGCTGTTCCTGGCCTCAGACAGTGGCGCGCGCTGCAGTGGCCGCGACTATTTTGTCGATGCCGGCTGGTATGGCGCCTAACCATCATGACCGTAATCGGTTCACCATCAGGAGAATCACAGTGACCCAGTCGAATCGCCCCGCCCGTCGTTTCCGTTCCCAGGACTGGTTTGACAATCCAGAGCATATCGACATGACCGCGCTCTATCTGGAACGCTTCATGAACTATGGCATTACGGCTGCCGAATTACGCTCCGGTCGTCCCATCATCGGAATCGCGCAGAGTGGCAGCGACATCAGTCCCTGCAATCGCATCCATCTGGAACTGGCACGCCGCGTACGCGACGGTATTCGCGATGCCGGTGGCATACCAATGGAGTTCCCGTTGCATCCGGTTTTCGAAAACTGCCGCCGCCCTACTGCAGCGATTGATCGCAATCTGTCCTATCTGGGTCTGGTCGAGATCCTGCATGGCTATCCGATCGATGCTGTGGTCCTCACCACGGGTTGCGACAAGACCACACCGGCCCAACTGATGGCCGCAGCAACGGTCGATATTCCAGCGATTGTGCTGTCTGGCGGACCGATGCTGGATGGCTGGATGGATGGCGAGCTGGTGGGCTCCGGTGCCGCGATCTGGAAAGGTCGTCGACAACTGGCAGCAGGCCAGATCGATAATGAAAAATTTCTCGATATCGCGGCGGCTTCAGCGCCCTCGGCTGGCCACTGCAATACCATGGGCACAGCGTCTACCATGAATGCGATTGCCGAAGCACTGGGCATGTCGCTGACCGGTTGCTCGGCAATTCCTGCGCCCTATCGCGAGCGTGGTCAGATGGCTTATGAAACCGGCCTCCGTATTGTCGACCTGGCATTTGAAGACCTACGGCCATCCACGATTCTGACCCGGGATGCCTTCCTTGATGCGATTGTGGTCAATGGTGCCATCGGTGGCTCCACCAATGCTCAACCGCACATTATGGCGATGGCCCGCCATGCCGGGGTCAAACTGGAACCCGAAGACTGGATGAGATTTGGCTACGACGTCCCCTTGCTACTGAACATGCAACCAGCCGGCAAATATCTTGGCGAGCGCTTCCATCGCGCCGGCGGCGTCCCTGCGGTTATGTGGGAATTGCAGCAAGCCGGTCTGCTGCGCGCCGAGCGACTCACCGTAACTGGCAAGAGCATGGCCCATAATCTGAACGGTCGCGAAAGTCATGACCGTGAAGTCATTACCCCGTTTGCGACGCCACTGCGCAAGCAGGCTGGCTTCCTGGTGTTACAGGGCAACCTGTTCGATTTCGCGATCATGAAGACCAGCGTCATTTCCGACAATTTCCGCGCGCGTTATCTGAGTGATCCGGGCAATGAGGGGATCTTTGAATGCACGGCGGTGGTGTTCGATGGATCGGACGATTACCATGCGCGCATCAACGACCCTGTCCTTGGTATCGATGAAAATAGCATTCTGGTGATCCGCGGCGCAGGTCCGGTAGGCTGGCCGGGATCGGCCGAAGTCGTCAATATGCAACCGCCAGACGCGCTGTTGCGACGAGGCATCACCACCCTGCCGACACTGGGTGACGGACGCCAGTCGGGCACCTCGGATAGCCCTTCGATTCTAAATGCTTCGCCCGAAAGTGCGGTCGGTGGCGGACTGGCCTATTTGCGTACCGGTGACCGTATTCGTATCGATCTCAATACCGGCAGTTGCAACATGCTCATCAGCACCGAGGAATTGACGCAACGTCAGGCACAAGGATTGCCAGCCATACCACCCAGTCAGACACCGTGGCAGGAGCTCTACCGCAGTACCGTAGGGCAGCTGGAATCGGGTGCCTGCATGGAGCTAGCCGTAAAGTATCGCGGCGTGGCCGAACAGATGCCACGGCACAATCACTAAGTCTTCTGGTCAGAGCCGTCGTTGGTTATGACCAGATTACAGTCGACATTGGCCCAACACTACACAATGAGACTAGCAATGGCTTGTCCCATGTTCGTGGTCGATGCGGCGCCACCCATATCAGGTGTGTGTGGCCCACTGGCCAAGACTGATTTGATCGCCGCCACAATCGCATCATGTGCCTGTCTGCCGGCCCCGGTTCCTCCAGTCAAAAAGTCCAGCAGCATGGCACCGGACCAGATCATCGCAACCGGGTTGGCGATGTTCTTGCCATAGATATCCGGTGCCGATCCGTGTACTGGTTCAAATAACGAAGGGAAGTTGCGCTCCGGGTTCAGATTGGCAGACGGTGCCAGACCAATGGTGCCGGTACAGGCTGGACCGAGATCGGACAGAATATCGCCAAACAGATTGGAAGCCACTACCACATCAAAGCGTTGTGGCTGCAAGACAAAGTGTGCGCACAGAATATCGATATGCTGCTTGTCCCAGCTGATGTCAGGAAATTGCGTCGCCATCTCGGCGGCGCGGCCATCCCACCAAGGCATCGAAATCGAAATGCCGTTGCTCTTGGTGGCGACAGTGACATGCTTGCGCGCTCTGGTGCGTGCCAGCTCAAAGGCAAAGCGCAGCACCCGGTCACTGCCACGTCGTGAAAATATCGATTGCTGGGTCACAATTTCATGCGGTGTTCCTTCGTACATGATGCCGCCCACCGAGGAATACTCACCTTCGGTATTTTCACGCACGATCAGCATGTCAATAGCACCGGCACCTCGCCCGGCCAACGGACTGCGCACCCCTTCGAAGGTCTGTGCCGGACGCAGATTGATGTATTGATCAAACTCACGCCGAAATTTGAGCAGCGAGCCCCACAACGAGATATGGTCTGGTACGGTCGCCGGCCAGCCGACCGCGCCGAAATAGATCGCATCCATGCCGCTGAGCTGTGCCTTCCAGTCATCCGGCATCATCTTCCCGGTCTGGGCGTAGTAGTCGCAACTGGCCCAGTCAAAGGATTGCAGTTCGATATCAATCTTGAACCGACTGGCCGCAGCGCGCAGTACACGCAATCCCTCCGGCATGACTTCCTTGCCGATGCCATCACCCGCCAGTACCGCAATCTTGTATGGTGTACTCATGTCTTCCTCGCTGTCACGTTTTAACTTGTCTTACCCTGCCTTACCTTGGCTTATTTTTCTACAATTTCCACCAGACTTGCACCGAAGGCATCGGAACAACGCTTGTCCAAAGTGTTGCCATTGCATTGTCCATTGGCCTGCTGCAACGAGGTCGACAATAACCATTGCAGATTGGCGCGCCCTTCACCGTCGCTGAGTGTCATCAGGAAAGGACCGGTACGACTGTCACCAAGCTTTGCCAGCGGTCGCGGAGAATCGGTCACCAGCACCAGCATCTTATCGGTTCCGGCTGGCCCTTGTGCGGTGATCGACCAACTCTTGTGCGGCAGGTCGAAACGCTGTCCCGCCTTGATCTGATTTCCTTGATCCAGATCATTGGGGAACAGCAGATAAAAACTCTCACCATCCGAGCCCAGCAACACGATATAGAGATAACCGTCTTGCGAGGACGTCACGGAAAACTGGAGAAGGTCCTTGTCGATCTGCACGCTGGCGGGTGCAGTCACGGTCACCGTGCGACGTGAATCGCGTTGTGCCAGTATGTCATCCAATGCGGCTCTGGCTGCCGTCACGGTAAGCTTGCCGTCCTTACCATGATTACCGGCGGGCGCACTTGCTGGGGTACTCCAGCCCGGTACCAGTGCGGCATTACCCGCTACCTGCAAATGCGCAACGATCGCAGGCGTCAGCGTCGTTACCGGTCCTGCTGGTACCACCTCTTCATCAGAAGTGACCGCTGCAGCCTGAGCGACAGTCACAACGGCAGCACCAGGCCAGCGATTGAGTTTCTGCTGCGCGCACACGGCAAGTTCGTGGATCGAGATGGCACCTGAGTTATCGAGATCCTGCGCCTCACCCATCATACAATCCCGCCAAGCCTGCGTGCTCGGACTACCGTGAAGCGGGTCCGAGAATGCTGCTTCGTCACCACTAGCTGCCGTGATCTGAACCAGATTGCCGGGTACCGCGCCAGCTTGCACTGCCTGCGTAAAAAAATCTGGCGTCGTCGCCGCACAGCCATCACTGGCAGGCAGAAACTTGGATTGGAGCCTCGGCCAGCTGACGGCAGCTGCTGGAGAATGTTGACCGGCATCAAAGAAGACCATCAACTTGTCGGCCTTGGCAGCCACTGGTTTAAACCATTCCAGCCACTCCTCGGTACGTATCGCTTGTGCATCGTTGGCCACCAGCGCCGCACTGCAACTGCCAGCGCCCGGCTGATGAACCTGCGTGCCATAACCCGAGAAATAGACAAACACGCGGTCCCCGGCGTGCAATTTTGCTGACAGTCCACTGATTGCATGCGCAATGCCCTCCTTGCCGGCGTCCTGCTCCTGCAGCACGAAGATATTGGACGCTGGAACTGCCATGGCTTGCGCCATGCCACGTGCGGCGGCGATATCCTCCGACACGCCAGTCAGTGCTGGCATATCGTTCGCCACCGAACGACCTGCGCCGATAATCAGCGCGTAGCGTGTCGTGTGTGGCAAGCCCCGGATACCGGAGGTCGCCACAATATTGCCACTGGCACTCCGTCCACCTTCGATTGTTGCTGCACCAGCGGCTGCCGCGCCACTGCCGGAGAGTGTATTCGCGCGTACCCAGCCCGACTTCTTGCTGACCTGAATTAGCACCCAGCCGGCCTCTGAACGAATGATCTGTACGTCCTGACCAGGCTTGAGATGCGCCAGTATCTTGGCATCGACATAACGATCATCACGCAAATCGGTTTCCTGAACAACGCTGGCAGGAGTCGTCGATGCGGCTCTGGCGACGGAACCAGCCATCATGCCGATGACGAAAAGCAAGGCGCAGAAAACAGCATCCAGACGCTGGAGAGTCGTTCGCATAAAAAGCTTCCTGCCCATGCTATTGCTCCACACTGACGATACGCACGCGACGATTTTCTGCTGCACTCGTATCATTCGGATTAAGTGGATCGGAGGCTCCTTTACCCTCGGTACTCAGTCTGTCGCCATTGATGTGCGCCGCTACCAATACCCGTCGGACCTCATCGGCTCGCTGCTGCGACAGTTTCTGATTGTATTCGGCAGTACCGGTGCTATCGGTATGGCCTTCGATCCGGAATTTCAGTTGCGCCAACTCCTCCGAGCGCATGGCAACGATCAGTGCATTGAGGATTTGCTGACTAGCTACGGTGATACGACTGGAGTTGTAATCAAACTGAATATTCAGATTGATAGCACCACCGGCCGCATGCGGCTCCTGACTCACCGCCGTCGTACTGTCATCGTTGCGCTTGACGCCAAGATTACGGATGCTCCTCAGATGCGTGACCGGATGCACTTGCAGCGCATTGATAATGTCTTGCGGTGTTGGCACCGTATCGGCAGAATTTTGCTGTGCGTGAGCGGTAGTTGACAAGATCGTCGATAAAGTCGTTACCAGCACCAGGCTGGCACAACGCAGGAGGGATAGGTTCCATCGGGTCATGAATGCTGTTCCTTTCAGCTACCTTGATGATGTAATGCGTCGTTCATTGATGCCTGCTGATCCTGTTGGTGTGTCGTCGTGAGTGCCTGCACACTATCAAGGATCATACTGCGCAAGGATGCTTCGGTATCGGTCGCTACGCTGTCGACAAACATGGTGCGCTCAAGTAGCGATGGCTGTGGTAACTGCTGAGAAGCGAATTCCTCAGCAATTTTCTCACGCAGCGCGGTCGCTTCAACATGCATCCTGTCGAGCGCCTGCGCATCATCAACCGGACAAACCCAGGTCGCAATCAAGATCTTGTTGAGCGCCGGCTGCAGCCAACCGATTCCCTTACCCAAGCCAATGCTGCCCTTGGCGTGACTGGCATAGCGACTGATCAGCCGCAAAAAGCGCATTTCGAGTCCGAGCACACCTTGCGGCCGTCCCATGATGGCCGCAAGGCAGATCACGCGATACGTCTTGCCAGCATCCATTTTGATGCCAAAAGGTGCCTCACCGCTCCAGTATTGCCGCATCAGAACGCTATAGAGTTTGGCTACCGTGAAATAGATCAGTGCTACCGACGCTGACATCGACAGGTCAACGAAGGTATACAGCGTATTCATACTCAGATAGGCGATCAGCAACAGAATGGCTGGTGCCACCAGAAAAGCAAATTCCAGCTGTTCGCGTGAATAATGCAGTGACAGGCACACCATCAGCAGCAGCAGGCCAAACACGACCGGCAACTGCACCCAAACTGGAATCTCTCTGAGAAATTGCTGATTCTTGAGATTATCGATGGCCGTGGCCAGCACATCGACACCCGGATGTACGAAAGACAAGGGGGAGCCCTTGACATCAAACAGGCTGGCGGCAGTAGCACCGATGACGACAATCTTGCCCTTGAATTCATCGCGTGGCCGACGCTTGTTTTTCTTCTGGCTATCCTGATAAAGATCAGCAAAACTAATACGGCGATGTGCCAGCGGCTTATCCATCCATTGCAATAACTGATTTTCATGCGCCTGTTGGGGCCAACCCAAATCGTTGGCCAGACGTTGTGGCAGAGAGGGAATCCGCCAGCCGTCGATGTCTTCCCACAAATGATAGCGTCGGATCACGCCATCACTGTCCGGCTGGATATTGAGCGTACCCAATCGCCCAGTCGCCACAGCGGTCGCAAAATACGGCGGCACCAGCGCGAAGGTACGTGCCGGAGATGGGGATTCGCCTGGCTGTGGCTGAATCAGTCCAGGCATGTCGCTGGCCCTGATCTGACTCTTGTCATCGTTGTCGGGATTGAGCCGCAACACCGAAAAGAAACTCCGCTTGCTGCTGGCGATGACGTCTGAAAATGCCTGCTCACTGACCGGATTTTTTTTGTCCGGATCAGAAAACAAAATATCGAACACCACTGCCTGTGCCTGCTGCGCTTCCAGCTCTGCCAACACCGCGCCCAGCACATCCCTTGGCCAGGGCCACAGGCCAAACTCGCTACTGAGCAATGCCAGACTCTTTTCGTCAATATCGAGAATCACGACCTCAGGATCTGGCTGCGGCGTATGAAAACGATGCCGGGTCATCCAGTCATAGATGGAGCCCTTCATATGCTGCTCCTGATGCAAGCCATAGCTGAGTACGATACCAACACCCAGCAGCACCGCCAGCGCAATATGAAACACCCTGCCATCAAGCATTGCCAAGCGTCGCACGAGTGCGTGAAAGAGTTGCCGCCCCTCCGCCATCATGCGCACCACTTTCTCTGCATTGTCACTCGCCATCTCCCACCAGCGCATAGGGTGCCCAGAAAGCCGGGTGCACATGCTCACTGTGTCCCATTACCTGCAACATCGCCTGACGCAGACTTTCGGCCTTCCGCGCCGTCGGATTGGCGGTGTGATAGGTGAAGGTTGCGGTGGTCAGCTCCTTGGCGCTTTCACTGTCAACCGACCAATAGGTCACCAGCAAACTACGGCTACCGGCATAGAAAAAACCACGGGCCAGCCCGCTCATGGCCTCCTCACCCTTGCCATCTGCGGCCGAGGTATTGCAGGCTGAGAGGACTACCCAGTCTGCATTGAGTTTGAGCTGCAAGACCTCATCGAGAGTCAGCAGCGACGTCAAGGGGCTCTCACCGGTCTTCTGGATGTTCGCTAAGGCCAGGGCTGGCTGGTTCAGATTGGGCAGATCCCCTGCGACCAGACCATGGGTCGCAAACACGATCACGCGCTTCTTTTGCAATTCGCCATCGGCACTGCTGTGCAACACACTGAGCTTGGTCGCCTGCGCACCAAGATGCAAATCACGCTCTGGATTGGCATGCACCGCCTTCGCAATTGCCTGCAACTC
Organism: Herbaspirillum sp. Sphag64; assembly: GCF_014192645.1. Lineage (GTDB taxonomy): Bacteria > Pseudomonadota > Gammaproteobacteria > Burkholderiales > Burkholderiaceae_D > Herbaspirillum. The sequence continues at coordinate 136,706 of NZ_JACHYE010000005.1, forward strand.
GTCGCGCGTATCGGGCAGCGCCGGGATATCGGCGTAATTGAAACTATCGCTGCCATCGTCCTGATTTTGGTTCTGCGCTTGATTGCCGTCCTGCGCGGCTCTGGTATGGATGACGCCACGGTTGACGCCCGTCGCTCCAGTAGTAGCAGCCAAAGTCTTGCCACTACCGAACTCGGGATCACCCCAACCGGCCAGCGGTTCCGCTGCCGAGGGCGCCTGCGCAAATTTCTTGACCGCCAACCAGGCGCTCAGGCTCGGTATCTGCGTCAGCGCTGACTGGCGGATCAGCCAAGGTGCATCGGCTGTTACTTGGGTTGTCGGCTTGGTCAGCAATACCGCAAACGGAATCTGTCCCAGCATGCCACCGGGTGCCACAATCAGATGTGCCCGCCCATTGATCACGGCCTGCGCCGGCCCCAGCAAAGATTGATACAGCGCACTGCTGGCAGCAGCATTGAACGGGCGCAAACGGTCGTCCATATCCGCCAGATCCAGCGTGGCGCGTATCGCCTTGATCTGCTTATCCAATTGCTCCTGCGACAGGGCAACACGATAGGCGGCCTCCTTGCCGTCACTTGCAACCGCCCATACATAGACCGCATTGGGCGTTGGCAGCAACATCAGCAAGGCTTCATCGGCACGCAAGGCAGCGCGGATATCCGGGACTGCAGGGGGTACCGGATGCACCAGACGATCATAGTCAGGAAAGCGCTTCTTGATCTCTTGCTGCCACTTCTGGCGCTCGCCATCCAGCGTATTGATCCGCTGATGCAACTGACTGACGATCTCCGGCGAAGCAAGACTGACAGTACCAACGTCTCCGGCGAGGAATTTGCGTAATGATTCGATTTCGTTTTTTGCATCCTGATCCTTGCGCACCAGATCAGCCAGACCCGGCTCACCGGCCGCCGAACGCACCGCTGCATCACTCAATGCTTCCTGCACCATGCCACCGCGAATCCAGTCCGCCGGTGCCATCGCGTCTACGGCTTGTTCTTCATGTGTCGCAAACATCGCCTCCAGATAGTTGGCAAATACCAGCTCACGGATATCCTTGCGCAATCCGGCGGTTTCCAGATCCAGATTTTCCGGCAGCATGTAGTCGCGTACGCTTCCCTTGAGCAGGGCGACAGCGCGCGCCTTGTCCTCGGTTTTGTCAGACTGCCACAATGCCAGTCCCAGCAAGCCGTCCGCCTGTGCCGCAAAGAAATGGTGTTCGGGATAGCGCAGATGGGCATCCGCACTCAGCTTTGCGAACAATTGCGCTGCTTGCGCATTCAGTGCCGGCTGGTGCAAATAGGCATAGCCGCGCTCCAGTACAAAATTACGTTGCTTGAGAGGATCGATACTGGGGGTAAGCGCATCGATGCGTTTGAGTTCCACCAATGCGTCCTGCCAGCGCTGCTGCCCCTCCATCGCGGCGACAATAGAATATCCGTAGTTGATACGATCAGGGCTATCCGGCGCAAGCGCCTGGGTCTCGGCCGCCCTGTCGGCGCTACGGTAATAGCGCTCGGCCTGTGGGAATTCACGCAGGTCAAAGCGCAGACTGCCGGCAGTGGTGTACAGACCGGCCAGTACCGAAGGCGGCAACTTGACCGCGCTGGTGAACTTTAGAAACTCCCGTAGCGAAGCTTCGGCATCGCTGAAACGGCCAGCTGAGCGCAAGGCGTTGGCCTGCGTGCGCAAACAACCGGCCAGCGTCTGTGCGGTCAGCATCTCCCGATCTTCCCCCAGCTTGGACAGCCCCTGAGAGTCCTTGTAGGCGTCACGTGCAAACACGACTGCCTGTGCAGCATGTTCTACGGCTTCCTTGAATTTACCTTCACGCACGTCCATGGTGCTCTGCAACTTGAGCGCGCCGGCCTGCGTGCGTTTGAGCGTCACCTGATCGTTCACTCGGCCGTTCTGGTTGCGATTATTATCGAGAAAACTTTTGAGCCCATCGAACTCGCCAATCAGGGATTCCAGAGTCTTCTTGGCCTCATCATAGCGCCCGAGCGTGAAGAGCTCAGTGGCGTAATTGAGCCGATAAAAAGCTGACATGACTCTGTTTTTTTGACGTGCAATGGACTCCCTGCGCATTGACAGCGCCTCGTCAATTTGTCCTGCAGCATACAGTTCGTTGGCAAATCCGTTGTAATGAAAAGACTCTGGCAATACCGATAGCCATTCGCGATACATGGCAATCAATGCCTGATTATCGCCCAGCTTGCGGGCCAGATTTTCCTTGCGTAGAAAGAAATCGAGCAGGCTGCTGCTCAGTGCGCCGGCTGGCGTTGGCTCAGCCAATGCAGCTCTTGCGGCCTTGATTTCGTCGGGACTAAGCTTGGCGTAGTTGCCAGAGACCTCGTCCGTTTGCGCAAATGCAAGGCTGGAGCAACCTGTAAGGCATATCAAAAAAAACAGCTTAGTCATCGTTCTGCGCATGATCGCAAACCTTTCGATTGTCGCCGCGCAGTCCGTTGAAGCCGCACGGAGGTTCGTACATTGTCAATACACTGATTCAGGAATACCGGATCTCAATTGCCGATCACACTTTTCAGACCTGTATAGATCGCCAGTGCCGATGTCCCCAGCGAAACAATGGTGCCAAAGAAGCCCTGCAGATTTTCGGCACGTTTTTGAATATCCTCTGGGGACATATCTGTTTTCTTGACCATCTGTACCAGCTTGTAGCTGAAGTGCTGTGGATGCACGGTTCGATGGGGATGGACAAAATAGCCCAGCATCATGCCCGCCAGGTAGCTGCCCCAGATACTGAAGGAAAATTCAATGAACTCTCTGAGCTCCAGACGCGACTGCGGCAATACGCTGGTGTGATCAAACAGACTGGTATCAAAGCTCATCGCGAACACAGCTCCCAGTGCCATCAAGGCGCTCAGCACAGCCCAGTGACGAAAACCAGCGTGGCGCTCACGCATCACCAGCAGACCAAATGGCAACGGCACAGCCAGACTCACCAGCCGTAGATACAACACATGCGTGTCAAAGACGATATCCATCAAGTAATGCGACAACAGCAGCAGCGCAAGCGGCAACAATAGATAACGTCCCAGCATGCGCAGCGTCCGCAACACCCATGCCGCAAGACCAATGGCAGTGCCAGTGGTCACCTCAGATAATTCAGACGGCTGCTCTGCCAGCGCCGGCGAGTGCAGGCCCTGCTCCAGCAATTGTTCGAGCCTTGCGACCTTTTGCTCCAGCTCTGCCAGCGCCTGCTTCGGTACCGAAGATTCCTCCAGACTGGCGATTTTTTGCAGCAAAGGTTTAAACAGGTAAAGATCCTTGGTGCAGAAAGAACAGCTCAACGCGCTCTCGGGAATGTTTGACTGGCAATAGGGGCATTGCATCTCAGGGCGCAACCTTAAGGTCGATGATGGTATGGGATTCGCGTCCCTCTGCATCCTTGACCCGGATACTGATCTGATGATCGCCGGGCGGTACCTCAGCCTGATTCAGGACGATACCATTGGCACTGACAACCGGACGCAGGCGCGATGTCAGATCCACCACTGGTGCGCGCAGATAGGTCACCGAAACGCTGGTAGGATCAATCTTGACGCCGCCCCGCTCCTCGAAATTGATCTTCAGATCAAACGGCGACTTGATACTTTGCCCACTGGCCGGGGATACCAGCGCAATTCCCGGACCGCGCGTAATACCACGCGTCTGCACAACCGCCGCCGGTGGCAGGTGCGCTTCATTATCGGTAATCAGTACCACTGCCCTGGCCTGGCAAGCCACCATCAGCAGCAGAGAAAGGATCAATTTATTCTTCATATACTTCCCTTTTCTTTCCACATTTTCTTGTTTTTGACACCGCCGAAAACATCAGCTTATCCGCCCGAGACTCGCTGCTCAATACCCGCCGTTCAAATCATACTGGACAACGCGAGTCGTAATCACGTTGATTGCGTCAGGTACAACCCAACAGGCGTAGACGCCAGAATCTAGCAGAAGGGCAATGTCCGGTAAAGAAAAAGACAGGACTAAGCAGCTCGACTCCCCTCAATGGCGGCTACAGCCTACAAATTAAACGCCTATGATAGAAGTTTTCAAACAATATTTCCCAATGGAAACAGGCGAGGACTGACATTGTCGTGGCGCGCCCTCATGCGACCCAACAACACCAGGAGTAAATATGAGTAAAAAAAATCTCACACAGCCATACAAGGCATTGGTCATTGGCAGTGGTGGTGCAATCGGTGCCGCCTGGCTGGCAGCGTTCAACGCCGACCCGCTTTGCCTGCAGCAAGCCAGTGTATCCCGCTCACTCGGGCCTGCTGCTGACGGTACGATCCCATGCTTTGATCTGGCAGACCCGCTCAGTATTGCCGCCCATGCCGATCGTGTGCGCGCTGACGGTCCTTACGACATCATCGTGGATGCCACCGGTACGCTCTACATCGATGGGATCGGTCCTGAGAAATCACTGGCAGGACTGCAACATGCGCATCTGCTCCGTGCATTTGAAATCAACACCATCGGACCGGCATTGGTACTCAAGCATTTTGCTCCCTTGCTGGCGCCGGGACGCTCACTCTATGCCAAGCTGTCGGCGCGTGTGGGCAGCATTGGCGATAACCGCAAGGGCGGCTGGTATGGTTATCGTGCCTCCAAGGCGGCGATGAACATGTTGCTACAGACGGCTGCACTGGAGCTGCAGAGAAAACAACCGCAGCTGATGTTGGTCGCACTGCAGCCGGGGACAGTGAATTCGCGTCTGTCAGCGCCGTTTCAGGCGAATGTGGAGCATTTGCTAGAGCCGGACCAATCGGTGGCCGGTATGCTACGCGTACTACAAGAGCTGGAACCGGTCAGCGGTGCGCAATTTGTTGACTATCAGGGCCAGCCAATTCCCTGGTAATAGAAGTAGTCTGGGCAAGAATGTGATGGCATGCACAGACACCTGCCAGGATCCCGTCGGCGAAGTCTGTTTTTAAGTTGTTCAAGCAACATGAACACTTCAGAATTGGCACCATGACCTATCCTGACCAGAAGGCACCACTGCCCTCACCCGACGTACCAATTCCGCTCTCAGAAAATCAACCGCATCGACTGGCCAGTGCACTCGGCCTGGGTGAGGGTGTTGGCCTGTCAGTGCTTGAGTTCGGACACCCGCACCAGGCAGCGCAATGGCAGCGCTACCTCTCGCGCGCAACGACATCAGCTTGTCTGCCGCCCTCATTAAGTCAGGCGGCATGGCAACGTCAGCATGAATTTATCGCCGGACGTTGCTGCGCAGCACATGCGCTGCAGATGGCCGGACTAGGGCATGCGATCTCAAATGAGATGCTACCCATCGGCGCAGACCGTTTGCCGCAATGGCCTGTTGGCTGGACCGGTAGCATCAGCCACAGCCGCGTTGGCGCGATCGCCGTGGCCGCGACTTGTTCCAGATGGTATGCGCTGGGGGTAAACAGGGAATGCTTGCCCGGTACCAGTATGGCCAGCGACATTGCGGCACAGATCGCCAGCGCCCCAGAAGCGCGCTTGCTGGCATCACTGTCACAGTCGCTGTCGCAACCACTGCCACCTCTGCATCAGACCAGTCTGCTATTTTCGGCCAAGGAAGCCTTGTACAAGGCATTGTTTCCACTAGTGCGGCGTTTTCAGGATTTTCATGCGGCACAGGTGATCGCACTTGACGATCATCTGTTGCGACTGCGGCTGACTCACTCATGGTCTGAGGAGTGGCCGACTGGTAGTGAGATTGACGTTGCCTATGTGCTGTATGCACGACAGATCTACACCCTGGTGCAATTGGCGCGCAAGTAGTCAACTGCTGCATCGGCGCTCCACAGAACTGTTTGCTGGCTGCAGATGACGGGTGGTGACTACTGATGTGTCTAATGCCAGAGATGTCATCGTATCAGTAGCATTAGTGGCATCAGTGGCATTAGCAGTATTGGTATCAAACACATAGAGTGGTGCCTGCACTTTACGGCCAGAGGATGGCAAAATTTCTTGCCAGCGCAGATCGAACCCGGCGACATAGAGCTGCAGCAAGGCCTGTTCTAACTGAACACTTGCCACTTGCTGGCGCCGGGCACTCGCGATCCAGCACGCTTGCGAATCTGGATTGGCCAGCACGGGCCACATGCACTGATGAGCCATGCTACTCAGTGAGGCATCTGCGCCGAGCTCCAGAAATACCGTCGCTCCTGCGCTACTGGCGGCCTGCAATGCCGTACCCAGACAATCAGGTTCCTGCAGGTGACGACACCAATGTTCGCCCGCATCGGCATTAAGCTGATCTGCGCTGACCACGGCACCGGTTACACTGGAAATCATGCGCACGGATGAAGGTACTGCATGCAGATTGGCGCAAACTTTGCTCAAGATCGCCGTCACTTCGTGGAACCGTGCCGTTGCGCAATCATCCGGAACGGCTGCCGCTGCCTGACTGGCTACGTAATGCGGCACGGCCTGCCAATCCTGCAAAAGGCGGGCACGGGTGCATACCACCGGCATGATCTGCTCAATGGAAAAATGCCCGGCAATCACTGCCGCGGCATATTCACCGATCCCTTGGCCCAGTACCATCTCTGGCTCCAGACCCAGCGCCCGCCAATGGGCAGCCATCGCTATCTGAAAGGCGATGATTACCGGCTGCGCCAATATCGGTTGTGCCAGTTGTTCGCCCGAAAAGCCAAATATGGCCTTGCGCAGCTGATTGGCGCATTCCTTACCGCAGGCATCGAAGCAACGCTCCAGCGTCTGCGCAAAACTCATTGACTGACGATACAACGACTGCCCCATGCCGACCCATTGCGTACCCTCACCGGAGCATACCCAGACCAATTTCCCAGGGTCCCCATGACCGCGGTATAGCAGCGGTTCCGGATGCGCACCTGCATAGCCAGCCAGCGCTGCGGTGGCATCTTCCACTGTGGTCAACGATAGGGCCAGTCGGTAGGGAAGATCAAGTTGCCGTCCGTGCAATGCAGTATAGGCGAGATCGTGTGAGCTCGTCTTTTCCAGTGCCAGTGCATAGGCGGCGGCCAACTGCCGTAACGCAGTTTCGCTGGCGGTGCTGAGCAACAGCACCGCAGCAGATGATTTTGGCGTCGTACGCGATACTGCAGGAAATGGTCTGCTACCAGTCATCGCCTGGCGGAGCGCGGGCGGCAGTGAGCTGGCTAATACATGGCAGTTGGTGCCACCAATGTTAAACGCGGAAATCCCGGCGATACGCGTAGCATCGTTCCAGGAATGTGCCTGCGTGGGCACATAAAAAGGACTGTCGGCCATTTGTTGGGAGGTATTGTCTTGCTCGAAATGCAGACTAGGCGGAATCACGCCGTGTTCGACAGCCATGATGGTCTTGAGCATGCCCGCGATACCGGCGGCGCTGTCGAGAAAACCCAGATTACCCTTGACCGAGCCGAGCGCGCAGGGTGGCCCGGCATCGGCGGTGTGAAACACGGTGCATAGCGCCTGCAACTCAATCGGATCACCCCGTGGCGTGAGCGCTCCGTGTGCTTCGATCAATCCGATTTTAGTACTATCGATACCTGCCTGCGCCAGCGCCATGCTGATCACTTCTCGTTGTCCCGCCACAGAGAGTGCGGCATGGCCGGCCCTCTGAGCGCCATCGTTGTTCATTGCGCTGGAGGGCAAGACTGCCAGTACCGGATCGCCATCATCAAGCGCATCAGCCAGACGACGCAACACGATTGCCGCTGCACCATTGGGTGAATAAAGCGTGCCGGGCAGATGTAACTCATCACCAACCTGTGGGAATGAAATGTCCACGCCGCCGGCAATGGCCATATCAGATTCGCCCGAGCGGAGACTCTCACAGGCCAGATGTACGGCCACCAAAGAGCTGCAACAGGTGGTCTGCAGCGACACTGCCGGGCCACGCAAATTGAGCTTGCGAGCAACCTGCGGCGCGACATGATCCCTGTCTTCTGGTGGCAAAGAGCGTACTTCCTGCGCCGAGGTGAATACGCCGGTCTTGTGGGGTACGTCAGTCGGCGCAAAGCCAGCATGTTCCAGAGCATGCCAAGCGATCTGCAAAAATAGCCGCTGCTGCGGATTGAGCGTTGCCGCATCGCTCGCAGTATAGCCAAACAAAGCTGCGTCGAAGTTATCCGCGTCCGGGATTGCGGTTCCGAGATTGATAAAGTTGGAGGTATCGATGATTGGGGCATCGGCACCAGTGGCCAGCAACTCCGCGCACGACGATCGCAGACCACATTCACGTCCGCTCACCAGATTCTGCCAAAACGCGTGACTATTTTCGGCTCCTGCAAAGCGGCAGGCATACCCAACCACCGCAATTGCGTCATCGTAGCAAAACGGCAGTGTGGCTAGCGCCTGTTGCTGGTCTTGCCCGATCTTGCTGGTGTCATTGCTGCTCAATCCATTGTGGATGACACTATCCATCACTTCACTCCGAAAGAATAGTAGGATCGGCCAGCCTGAACCGCGTGCCATGCCATGATCACGCCCTGAAACAGATACCAGTGACAAACAGAGAACATCGGTTTCATGCGTTTTCTCCACCGCGTGTAAGGCTGTTACCGCCGGGACAGCTACGTACATGACGTCTGCCACGCCCGCCGCGACCAAGGTGACCGGTACGACCATAACGACGCAGTGTGTACTGTGAATGCTGCTGCGCGGCGACATCAAGCAATGCCACTTCTGGCGCCGCTAGCGCAGACGGCGGGAGCGCCAACGCATGGTCTGGAAGAGACGGCGGCACAATCAGTTCTTGCAATGACAATTGCCAGGCATCTGCATCCTGCGCCAGTCGCTCCAGCAGTGCCACGTATTGATCAAACATGGCACACAGCACGTCTGGTGCGAACAGTGCTTGTACCGCATCCCAGTTGAAACACAAATCACCCTGCGATTCATAGACCTGATGATCGAGCCAGATTTGCGGCGCCTGGGAAATTCCCCATTGGGGACGGAAACATGATCGCGGAGACAGAAAATCCTGTTGCGGCACTCCTAATGCACAAGTAAACACGACTGGCATACTGCCATGATCAGGATGCTGTCGCGCCAGCTGTCGCATCACCCATAGCGCGGAGACATCGCGATGCAGTAGGTCTTGCTGCAAGCGCCGCTGTAACTGGCAGGCGCTACTGAGCCAAGCGCCATCAGGCTGCCAGGCCAGCAATAGCGGCGAAGTAAAGTTACCCAGCAAATGATTGAGTTGCGAATCTACCTGCGGCCGGTCACACAGACTCAGACTCAGCGTAAGCTCAGGCCTGCGACTCCACCCGGAGAGCACCGCTGAAAATGCCGCCAGCAACACTGCCGAAGGCGTCAGACCGGCATCGCCTGCACGTTGCTGCAACTGGCCCCAGCGTGCCGCCGGTAGCGTCGCCGACAGCCTGACGAAATGCGGCCTTGCAACCTGCGCCGGATCACAGCGCAAGGGTAACTGGGGGGCTGCTGGTAGCGTCGACAAGCGTGCCTGCCAATACGCCAGAGAACCCTGGCTGGGACGGCGTTGACCAAGCTGTTTCTGATAATCCCGAAAACGCAGTGTCAGTGCGGGCAGTTCCGATTCTGGGTACAGGTATAGCTGCTCCAGTTCCGCCAGCAAGATCTGGATGCTCAAGCTATCGAGCATCAGATGATCGAGGCATAGGTAAAGTCGGCTATGCCCACTACCATCTACCCCGGCCTGCAGATCGAACAACGGCCAACGACGAGGATCACGCACCTGATAGGCAAGGCGATCACGCAGGGCCACCGCTGCTACACCGTCGAGATGATCGAGTTGATGATGCTGTAGCGCGAAGCGTGGCAAATCCTCCAGTACCAGTACTTGCTGACGCCCGTGGCGCACCACGCAGCGCAACATGTCGTGTCGCGCAATCAGTCGATTCCATGCTGCTTCGAAACGCCCGACATCGAGCGCATCTACATCAAATTCGATAAAAAAATGCGCGCCAACACCGCTGAGCGGGAAGCCGGGCTCACGACCAGCCAGATAAGCCTGTTGCAAGTCAGTCAGTGCGAATGGCCGATGGCGGCTTACCGGATCCGGCCTGAGCACCAATGGCGGTGTGATGATCGGCGGTTGGTATGGTGGCGATGGAAATTGCGATGGTGATCGTGATTGCGGCTGAAGTTGAACAGACAATCGCGATAAGACCGACAAAGGCGGCAACGGATCTTGAGCGGCGATCCTGAGATCCGGTCTGACGCGGGCAATAATCCGCCATTGTGTGCCACAGTGCTCTGCCGACTGACATTCCAGCCCTTGCTGCTGCAGGTAATCGAGCCAGCTGTCTTGCTGCGGCGAACACTGCAGCAGGTGCACCATCGCACCGGGCGCCGCGAGCGCCAGTAATTGGCGCACATCACCACTATCCTGTCGCCAGTCTTCATGATGCAGACAGATCACGTCAGCCTGCTGCGCGGTCAGAACGCGCAGGTCCGAAGGACTGATCAAACCGATGTAGTACAACTGTCGCGGCGTCAACTGTTGCAGCAAAGTCTGTCCGCGTGCATTTTTGCAGCCATGTTGAGCGGTGACTTCAATGACGCGCACCGGACGACCGAGCCATAATGCCAGTGTCGCAATGGCATGTGCCAGCGCATCCAGCGCGCCATGCCGCACAATATGCTGCGCCGACTGCCGGATATCAGGGGACAACGTCAATGGCGCAAACAGCACACTGAAATCATCCGGCAGTGATGGCTCCGCATCGGTAACGGTAAAGCCAGGAAGTGGTTCCTGACGACTGCCAAATGCCAATGCAGCCGCCTGATGACACAAACGACTCCAGCCGGCCACACTGGGCGCACGGTACAAGGCACGCAGACTAAGTGGATATCCACGTGCCCGGAGTCGGTTTTGCCATGCCATCATGCGCAGCGAGTCCAGCCCCAGCTGCAACAGATTGGCTTCGACTGGCAGTTGCGCTGGCAGTAAGAACAGGTCAGCCGCCAGCTCGGCATGCAGTTGCTCATCGATAAAGGGGTACATAGAGTCCTCATGGTGCCGTCAGCGTCGCCCGGCACTGCACGAGCATATTGCATATGCCGTCTGTGGGACACCGGATGTGATTGGCGGATAGACTATCCGCGACTTGAGGCGGGGTGAAACCAGAAGGCTGCCCCCCCCCCGCGCATCCGATCAGCTCAGGGTTACGGCACTGATCCGACCTGCAAATGATAATCATCTGGTTATTCACTGCCACCCGTAGCGGAATTATTTAGGCCCGGATCGGTATGGACGAGGGCATCATGCGATCACATCCGCAGGCGGCAAATTCGCTCACCGGCGTTGTTTGAGCGTCGAAGGTCTGATCCCGAACTGTTTCTGGAACGCCGTCGCGAAGTGACTGGCATTGGCATACCCCATATCGCTGGCGACGACCATGACGGAGCCATCACCGGCCAGTAGCCGCCGCCTTGCCTCATGCATGCGCTCCTGCTGGAACAGGCCATACACACTCTGCTGGAACAGCTCGCGAAAGCCACGCTTGAGCTTGAGCACACCAAGTCCGGTTTCTCTGGCAAGCATGGCGATCGTCGGTGCGGCACTGAGATCGGAGAGCAGATAATCGCGCGCCTGTAGCAATTTTTGGCGGTCGCTCTCACTAAGCTGACTGACAGAACCATCCGCCTGCTCATGCGCGGCCAGTGTCAGGCTCACCAGCACCAGGCTTTGCCCGAGCAACCACAAGGTAGAAGGCGGCGTGCTGCGCAAGGCCGTCATCAGCGAATAAGCAATCGCATTCATCTGGGCGTCACTGCGACCGACCTGACAGCATTGCGCGGCATCGATTTGTGCAGTCAGACCGGCATCCATCTCAGGCACCAGGTCGTGCAATATATCTGGTCTGACCGCAATAACCACCGTCTCCATTGTGCCCGCATGGGTCGACCGACAACGCGAATCGGGGGTGTAGCTAATGCAGTTCATCCCCGCGCGCAAATCGACCTCGCGTCGCCGGCTACCTTGATGCAACGAATAATGCGAGCGACCGCGCAATGCGCAGCAGAACTGGACCCGGCCCCAATCGTCGCGCACATGCATGGTCAGCGGCTGCGGGAAATGTCCTTCCCAGACGAGTATGTCGAGGCCATCGCGCAGCGTGGTACGCAGCACAGTGCCTTGCGTCGAGATCTGGTTGTGGGCAATCGGATGACCAGTCAGCAGTCCGGAGATAGAGAGTTCTGCGGGCATGGTAGTCAGCGTGGACATAGGTTGACCTCCTTGCAAATACGGATCGTAATAAGGTTGAAACCGATGCGGGTAGCCCCGGCGGCGACTGATGCGCGACCGTCGCCATTTTCATGATTGTTGGCGTGTCGTGAGCTTGCTGTTATTTGATATCGCCCTCGTTGCGCCCGGATTGGTCCTTGCTGAGCATCAGGCGATGATGCGCTTGCCGAAATCCCCTATCGGTTGTCGGTACATTTTCACCGATGGATAAGAAGAAAGGCGCCACGACAATAAGTTCAGTAGAAATCAGTGATATTTATGAGAGATACCCGCGATGAGGCGCTGATCCTGTCCAGAACCCGCCACACGCAGACTTGCCAGTCTGCTGGTTACAGTCCAGAATATCGTCCGCGCCTCGGCAAGATCGGGGAAAAGCCAAGCACCTCTGCGGACCGCAAGACGTCCGTTTCAATTTATCGCTTCACGAGTTCCCCCATGTCAGAAAACAAGTCCGGCAAACCTCTTTTTTACGATCCGACCGAGCATCGTATCCGCAGCTTCGTCACCCGCGCTGGCCGGCTCTCAGGTGCGCAGGCACGTGCCATTGAGGAATTGGGCCCGCAGTTCATGTTGCCCTATGCCAAGCAACCACTGGATATGGAAGCCAGCTTTGGACGCAGCGCACCGACGATTTTTGAAATTGGCTTCGGTATGGGAGAAACCAGTGCAAAAATTGCAACAGGCATGCCTGAGAAGAATTTTATTGGTGTCGAGGTGCATACCCCGGGTGTCGGGAGCCTGCTCAAACTAATTGGTGAGCAGCAACTGAGCAATATGCGTGTGATTCAGCATGATGCAGTGGAAGTATTGACCAACATGATCGCCCCCGGGTCACTGGCCGGTGCACATGTGTTTTTCCCCGACCCCTGGCACAAGGCACGCCACAACAAGCGGCGCTTGATTCAGGGACCGCTGGTGAGTCTGCTGGCTTCGCGCATCGCCACTGGTGGCTATCTGCATTGCGCAACCGACTGGGAAGAATATGCGGTCCAGATGCTGGAGGTGCTGAGCGCCGAACCGACCCTGAAAAACAGCGCCGAAGCCTACGCGCCACGTCCCGATTACCGCCCTGTCACCAAGTTTGAAAACCGCGGCCTGCGTCTGGGCCACGGGGTCTGGGATCTGGTCTTCATCAAACAGGGCTAACCCTGATTCCGCGGCTTTATCCGACCTTGAATACACTGACCGTACTGGTCAGTCGGGCGGCCTGATCCTTGAGGCTTTCTGCGGCAGCCGCGGCCTGCTCAACCAGTGCCGCGTTTTGCTGGGTCACCGCATCCATCTGCACCACGGCACGATTGACTTCATCAATGCCGATGCTTTGCTCCTGATTGGCGCGATTGATCTGATCCATGATGCCGGCCACCTGCTCGACCGCGCGAACGATCTCCTGCATGGTGTCACCGGCGCCACTGACCAGACTGCTACCAGCATTGATCTTGCTGACCGAGTCGCCAATCAGTTCCTTGATTTCCTTGGCGGCGCTGGCACTGCGCTGGGCCAGTGAGCGCACCTCTGAGGCCACCACCGCGAAACCACGTCCCTGCTCTCCGGCACGGGCCGCTTCGACCGCCGCATTCAGTGCAAGAATATTGGTCTGGAAAGCAATTCCGTCAATCACGCTGATGATGTCGACAATCTTGTTGGAGCTTTGCTCGATGGCCCCCATGGTTTCCACTACGGCGACCACCATCTCACCACCGCGCGCTGCCACACCAGCCGCACTGGCCGCAAGATCATTGGCTTGTTGCGTATTGTCTGCATTCTTCCTGACGGTGGCAGTGAGCTGTTCCATCGCAGCGGCAGTCTCTTCCAGCGAACCGGCCTGCTCTTCGGTACGTGACGACAGATCCTGATTACCAATCGCAATTTCACTGGACGCCGTGGCAATGGTGTCGGTGCCAAGGCGCACATCAGTGACGATTTTGGCAAGACTGCCATTCATATCATTGAGCGCATGCAGCAATTGTGAGGTCTCATCTTTGCCCGTGATTGCCACCTGCGAACGCAAGTCCCCTGCTGCCACGGTCTGTGCCAGTGTTACCGCGGTCTGTAATGGCCGGATGATACTGGTCACCAGCCAGTAGGTAACAATCCCCCCTAGCAGCAACGCCAGCACAATCGATACCAGCAGTGTCATGCGCGCACTCTGGAAGTCCTGCGTGGCCTTGCTGGCTTCCTCTTCCTGGAAGTGCTCTGCCGCCTGATGGACGTCGTTGACGATGTCATCGATCATCTTGGTAGGGCCGCGATCCATACCTTTGACCGCCTGATCGACCCGCGCTACGCTGGACGGGTCGTCTGACTTGTAACCTTGCTGCAGCTCACGCAGATACTTGGTCTCCAGATCGGCCAGTTGTTGCTGAGTCTGCGTTACTTTGTCGGTCGTCAAGTTCAACTGCGGCAGCAGCGTTTTAAGTTGTCCTAGATTGGACTGAGTTGCTTTGCCCTGATCGATAAAAGCCTGACGATATTTAGCAAAGGCTTCAGGGTCTTTGCCCCGCAACAGGGTATCTTTCCATTCCTGTACCTGAATCTTGAACTGCACCTGCGCACTACGTGCAGCATCAATGGCATGCTGCACGGTCGCGGCCTGTTGCATGGAGATGCTGTTGCGCTCGAAACTAGAGGACAGCGACACCCATCCACGCACACCCACAAAAATGGTCGCCAATAACAGGATCGCGGCCAGAACACCAAGACGGGTGCCAATTCGCCAATTATTCAAATGCATACTACCTCCAGGCCGTTCTGATAGATGTTGCAGACGAATCATTTTCACCTGCATACATGACAACACTAAGCAAAGCACATACCAGCAAGAATGCGTGGAAATGTGTGAGATAGGATGCGCTCAAGAAACGCTTGTGTCTATTCAGACAATTCCTGAATGAGAGCAATGATGTCGGCACCGTAGGTATCAAGTTTCCGTGCGCCAACACCGGTGACGCCCCGCAGGTCGTCAAGCGACACTGGTTTGGCTTTGGCGATCTCGCGCATAGTGCTGTCATGAAAGATGACATAGGCAGGAACGTTGTGTTTGCGCGCGGTTTCCACCCGCCACCAACGCAGTTTGTCGAAGATAAGTTGTTCGGCCAAAGACAGGTCTGTCTCGACGTAACCCGTGCCAGTGCTGGGAGTGCGCTTGGCCTTGACGGGTTTTTGATATTGCCGCAGATTAATTTTCTGTTCACCGCGCAACACCGGACGAGCCGCCTCGGTCAGCTTGAGCGCGCTGTAATTTTCATGATCCACGGTCAACAGACCAAGTGCGATGACTTGCCTTAGCACGGCGCGCCACTCCGCCTCACCACGATCACTGCCGATTCCAAAAACAGACAGTTGCTCGTGATGCCACTGTTTGATCTTCTCACTGTCAATACCGCGCAACACATCCAGGACATGTCCAGGGGCAAAGCGCTGCTCGACACGGTAGACAGTAGACAGGAGTTTTTGCACCAGTACGGTGCCATCAAAGGAGACCGGCGGGTTCAGGCAGATGTCACAATTGCCGCAGGGCTGGCCGGGCTGGCCGAAATATTCCAGCAGACGCATGCGTCGGCAATGCAGGGTTTCGCACAGGCCGAGCATGGCATCGAGCTTGATACCTAGCACGCGCTTGAAACTGTCATCGGCATCCGACTCGGCGATCATGCGTCGCTGTTGCACCACGTCCTGCAGACCGTAGGCCATCCAGGCATTGGCAGGCAAACCATCGCGTCCGGCGCGTCCGGTTTCCTGATAATAGCCTTCAATACTTTTGGGTAAATCCAGATGCGCGACAAACCGCACATCAGGTTTGTCGATGCCCATGCCAAAGGCAATCGTGGCAACCATCACAATCTTGTCTTCCCGCAGGAAGCGAGCCTGATTAGCGGTACGTTTGGCGTAGTCCATGCCGGCGTGATAAGCCAGCGCATTGATGCCATGCTGCTGCAGGAACTCAGCAGTTTCCTCGACCTTTTTGCGCGACAGGCAATAGACGACACCCGCATCGTCGGCATGCGTGCTCTGAATGAAGTCAAGCAGCTGCTTGCGCCCATTCGCCTTTTCCACAATCTGGTAGCGGATGTTGGGACGGTCGAACGAGGAGACGAACTGACGTGCATCTTCGAGTTGCAGACGGTGGATGATTTCTTCACGGGTCTGCTGATCGGCGGTGGCTGTCAGTGCAATGCGGGGGACCTGCGGGAAGCGTTCATGCAGCACTGACAGCTTGATGTACTCTGGGCGGAAATCGTGGCCCCATTGCGCCACGCAGTGCGCTTCATCAATTGCAAACAGGGCGATTCGCGAGGCGTCGAGCAAATCCAGGCAACGCGGCGTCATCAGGCGCTCGGGAGCGACATACAAGAGATCCAGATCGCCACTGCGCACCCGTCGCTCGATCTGCATGGCTTCATCAAAGCTTTGCGTAGAGTTGAGAAAGGCAGCGCGCACCCCGACTTCGGCCAACGCATCGACCTGATCCTGCATCAAGGCAATCAGCGGCGACACCACTACCCCGATACCTTCGCGTAC
This sequence comes from Herbaspirillum sp. Sphag64, assembly GCF_014192645.1. Classification (GTDB taxonomy): domain Bacteria; phylum Pseudomonadota; class Gammaproteobacteria; order Burkholderiales; family Burkholderiaceae_D; genus Herbaspirillum. The sequence continues at coordinate 153,438 of NZ_JACHYE010000005.1, forward strand.
CAGCGCAGGCACCTGATAGCAGAGCGACTTGCCGCCGCCGGTCGGCATCAGCACCAGCGCATCGCCACCGGCCACCACGTGCTCCACGATCTCGGCCTGATGACCCCGGAACGAGGTATAGCCAAATACGCTTTGCAGTTCTTGCAGGGCGCGATCAAGATGCGCCGGTGAGGAAGCAGGCAAGGACATTATTTACTGCAGATAGCCATTGCTGACTGCCACCAGCAGGAAGATACCCAGCAATGCGCGATAGACAATGAACGGCCAGGTCGAGAAGCGTTCCAGCACTTTCATCAATCCCCAGATCGCCGCAAACGCCGACAGACTCGCCACCAGCAGACCGAACAAGAGCAGCGACCATGCCTGCACCGGAATGTGCGCGTGCCACAGCACCAGCAATTCCTTCAGACCCGCCAGTGCAATTGCTGGCAAGCCCAGCAAGAAGGAAAAACGCGCCGCTTCTTCACGCTTAAAGTTGAGAAACAAACCCGCAGTGAGTGTCGAGCCAGAACGCGATACGCCGGGAATCAGCGCACCAACCTGAGCAATGCCAACAATGAGGGCATCGCGCAAGCGCATCTCGCTCACCGTCCGGCGATGACGGCAGGTGAATTCAGAAATTGCCAGCAGCACTGCCAGCGCGAGACTGGAATAACCAATCACCGACAGCGTACGCAACGGCGAGCCACAACTGTTGAGCACATGGGAGAGCGACAGTCCCGCGATACCGATAGGGATCGTTGCCAGAATGATGGCGACCGCCAGACGAAACATCGGCGCATTGAAATCACGTTGCTTCCAGGCACTGATGCTGCCGGTGGTGACCGCACTAACATCACGCCAGAAATAACTGACCACGGCAGCCAATGCCGCCAGTTGCATCGCCGCTGAAAACGCCGAGCCGGGATCATGCCAGCCCAGTACGGCCGGCACGATACGCATGTGCGCGGTAGAGGAAATTGGCAACAGCTCGGTGATGCCCTGGACAATACCGAGTATGCCAATCTGAACATAATCGAGGGAGGCGAAGCCGATATCCAGACCGGCGCTACAGACATTAGCCAAAACCAACTCCTTATTGCTAAACGTAAAATATGAAAGGGCAAAATCAGGCAACTACGCTGCCATCGCTATTGCTGGCAACGATTACCGGCAACGGAAAGTCCGCCATTTTACTGGAAGCGCGTCCCGACAAGTTGATCAGCAACTGCGGCAGGCTTGCCTCAGAGCTCCGGCATGCGACTGCGGTCAGCCCAGAACAGCAACTTGCGCTGGAGCCAGCGCATCAAGAGATGCAGCGTGACACCAATCAGGGAGAGCACGAACAGCGTGGCAAACATGCCGGCGGTGTCCAGATTGACGTTCATTTGCATGATGGCATTGCCAAGTCCACGGCGCGAGCCAAGGAACTCGCCAACGATGGCACCAAGTATGCAGAAGATGATCGCAATATTGAGACCGGCAAAGATACTCGGTAACGCACTGGGCAGCCGTACCATGGTAAAAATCTGCCAGCGCGTGGCGCGCAGCGAGCGCATCAGCTCGAGGCGGGCAGTATCGGTGGCATGTAATCCGCTGATGACATTGACCAGAATCGGGAAGAATGCGATGGTCGCCGCAATGATGACCTTGGAAGTAATACCAAAGCCAAACCACATGATGAACAAAGGTGCCAGCGCTACCTTGGGCGTGGTCTGGATCGCAATCATATACGGATAAAGGGTCTTCTCCAGCAAGCGGAACTGGGCAATCAGTCCACCCAGCACAATCCCGAAGAAAGCCGCCAGCAGAAACCCGGATAGCGCCTCTGCCAAGGTATAAAGGGCATTATCGAGAAATGCCGTCTGAGACAGTGCGCGTGCAATCGCAGAGGGTGCTGGTACCAGATAGGCCGGGATCTGCCAGTAATAGATAATGCCTTCCCAGCAGGCGATCAACACCACGAACACGGCCGGAATCAGCAACAACTCCGGGCGTGCCGCCAGCGACCGGTGCAGGCGCGCTAGTAGACTGCTACGTTGCTCGGGGGCGGGGGATTTAAATGGTGCATCCATCAACGCCATCCTGGTAAGCTGAATTTGCTACGAATACGTTTGGTGTACACCCCAAACGCATCGCTGCTGATCAGGTCGAGACTACGCTCGGCGGGCAAATCTACCGCAACCAGATCAGCAATGCGGCCCGGCCGATCCGACATGACCAGCACGCTGGTGCCAAGAAATACCGCCTCGGTAATGGCGTGCGTGACGAAGACAATGGTCTTGCCAGACTGCTGCCACAGACGCAATAACTCCAGGCTCATCAATTCGCGCGTCATCGCATCGAGCGCGCCGAAGGGTTCATCCATGACCAGCACTTCAGGGTCTTGCATCAATGCACGCGCAATCGCCACCCGCTGTTGCATGCCGCCAGAGAGTTCATGCGGATAACGGCGGCTGAAATCAGCCAATCCCACCAGTGCCAGCAGCTCCTGCGCCCGTTCGCGCGCACTGCGTTGCTCCAGTCCCAGCACGCGGGCTGGTAGCAAGACGTTGTCGAGCGCGGTTTTCCAGGGTAATAGCACTGGCATCTGAAAAACCATGCCGATAGCCGCTTGCGGTCCGTCGACAATCTGCCCATTGAGTCGGATCTGGCCAGCACTGGGGACGATCAGACCGGCCATCAGTTTGAGCAGGGTTGACTTGCCGCAGCCGGATGGTCCAACGATGGTCGTGAAACTGCCGCGCGCGATGGTCAGCGACAACGGTCCCAGCGCGGCAACCACTTGACCATCCTGCGTCGCATAGTTTTTTTCGATACCGTCAATGGCAATGATCGGGGAGGATTCTGGCAAAGCTGCTGTCATGGATTATTTATTGATCAGTCTCGATTCGATGAAGCCCATCCCGCCACCTGCCTGCACAATCTCCTGCAGAAACGGCGACAGTGGCTCAGCCTGCATGCTGGCGCCGGTGCTCAGATTAATAACACGGCCTTGTCTGAAGTCGATTTCCAGTTGCTGACCATCTTCAATGGCGGCAATCACTTCATCACTTGCCTGCAGCAACGGCACGCCCATGAAAATCGCCAGCCGGAACGGCCCACGCGACAGGGAGCGGCACAACAGTCCGACACCCAATGCCTGCATCGCCAGAAAAGGATGACTGTGATTGCTGCCATGGGCAAAATGCGCGCCTGCCACGATCACATCACCGGGCTTGGCCTGCTGGGCCAGCTCGGGTCTGAGCTCATGTAGCAGATGTTTGCTGAGCAGGCGCGGATCAAACTCGAACACATGACGTGCCGAGATCAACTGGTCACTGGAAATATCTTGCTCGAACTTCCACGCCCGTCCGCGCAAGGTCGTCTGTACGGTCATGCAGCACTCCTCATGTTGCGCTCCCTGCAACGGCCACGCTATCGACGAACTGACGTGGATCAGTGATGTGACCAGTAATGGCCGATGCCGCAACGGTCATGGCGCTGGCCAGATAGATCTCGGCAGCGTTACTACCCATGCGTCCTGGATCATTGCGGGTGCTGGTACTGATACGACGCTCACCGGCGGTGAGTTGTGCCATGCCACCAAAACATGGACCGCAGGTTGAGGGTGAAATCTGCGCTCCCGCAGCACTAAGCTCGGTCAGCAAGCCCTCCTCTAGCGCCTGCTGAAATACCCGTTGGGTAGCGGGTATCACCAGCAGCCGCACGGCGGGATGAACCTTGTGCCCACGCAGGATGGCGGCAGCAGCACGGAGGTCTTCGATGGAACCCGAGGCGCAGGAACCAATGTAAGCATGATCAATGCGGATCGCTGACAGCGCTTGTGCTTCTCGGACATGACTGGGCGAAGGAGGAATTGAGACCCGTGGGCTCAGGCTGTCGAGATCGATATCGATGGTGTGAGCATAACTGGCATCGGCATCGCTGTGAAAGAATGCGGCATCGGCCACACCCAGTGCATGCAAGGCTTCCACGCAACGCTGATCCACTTGCGCAATACCGGACTTGGCACCGGCATCCACACAAAGCCCGCAGATTGTCATGCGCTCTGGTATCGACAGGCTGGCCAATCCTTCGCCTTGATATTCAATCACACGGTAACTGGTGAGGTCGTCGTCAAGCTGCTGCATGGTGGCCAGCACGATATCGCGGGCAGCCACGCCGGGTGGGCAGCAACCATGCAGACGTACCCGAATGGTCTCTGGCACCTGCAGCCAGATTTGCCCGGTCGCCAACACCATCGTGACTTCAAAGCCGAACGGAATCGATAGTGCACCGACCGCACCCAGTGCTGGCGCGTGGCTGTCGGCACCGGCGGCAAACATGCCTGGTCGCACCAGTCCACGCTCGACCAGCAAAGGGTGCGTAATACCGACACCATCAAAGAAATGACCCACCGATAACTCCTGTGCCAGCTTGCGCGTGAGTTGATTGCGTTCGGCACCCGCAGCACTGTGAACCGGCACTTCATGATCGATGATGACGGCGACCTTGTCCGGCTGTGCCAGCCGGGTTACGCCAATATCGCGCAAGCGCTTGATGTAAGCAGAAAAGGAAACTTCCGGTGCACTCACCAGGTCTGGGGAAGCCCAGATAATCTGTCCCGGTGGCAGCGGGTGCGCAGCATCGTGGCCGCTTACCCGTGCGAGAATTTTCTGGGTCATGGTGGCGCCCATGGGATCAGCTCCTGCCGTTGAGTGTGGCCATCGTGTTGTCGACAACATCCTCGAGATCGCTCGACGAGTTGAGCCAGGACTCAAAGGCAGCGGCACGTTCGACGCCGACGAGTCGGCCAAGCTCGGCAAAGGGCAGCATGCCATCAATGAGCTGTACACTGTCTCCGTGCTGATGCAAGGCCTGCAACATAGCTTGCTGGACCTTGACGGTGGTTTGAATCAGGCTCAAAGGATACAGCGCGGCGGCAAACCCGGCCTGCTCCAGCTGTGCCTTGGTATAGGTGGGACGTACTGTTTCGGCAGCGACATAGAGCACCGGAATCTCGACACTGGCAGCAACTGCGGCCAATTCTTCCGGGGTACTCAATGACGGCACCATGATTGCATCGGCACCGGCGTGCTGCATCGCCTTGCAACGCAGAAGAACTTCTTCCAGACCGGCGACGGTCATCGCATCGGTCCGACCGATAATCACAAAATCACGGTGAACCCGACCACTGCGTGCCGCCTTCAGACGTAGCTGCATTTCCTCAATCGATGCCAGTTGCTTGCCTGCCATCGCACCACATTTTTTTGGCATCAGCTGGTCTTCCAGATGCAAGCCAGCCAGACCCGCCTTGTCGCAGGCACGCACGGTTTCTGCGATGTTGGCAGCACCACCGTAGCCGGTATCTGCATCCATGATCACCGGGATCCTGACTGACTCCGCAATGCGTTGGGCCTGCTGCACCATATCCTGCATGGTCAATAGGCCGATGTCCGGTTTGCCGTAGCTAGCCGAGAGCGAAAAGCCGGTCATGTAGGCCGCATCAAATCCGGCACGTTCAATGAGCATTGCTCCCAGCGGGTCGTAACACCCCGGCACCGGCACCGCACCACCACGTGCCAGTAACTGGCGAAACAAGCTTCCGGGATGTTGCTGCATGCTGTGCTCTCCTGCGATTGTGTACGTTTGCAATTGTGCGATTTTGCGGATCCATGATGGCTGTGTCGTCTTGCCTGGTACCAAAACACAACACGGCGCGCAGATTAGCAGGTCTGCATCCAACGCGCAGGACTCAGGCTGACCGATCACACAGCCCACATTTTAAGACAGCGGTGTGACCCGCTGCGCGAGATAACGGTAGATACGACAGTTAAATAAAAACATACCGGGCATAATGTTTCTTTTCACGCTAACTTCAGCCAAACAAACTGCATTTTCAGCAATTGACTGCGGCAATGCTACTTAGTATATTTGTTCTGGCAAGCAATTCAGAAGATCAATAAAAAGCATCAACTAGCCCGCTCCACAACCACTCAGGCCATGACCTTGGCCGACTTGGAGAAATAATGGCGATTATCTGGGAGCCTACGCTCGATCCCCAAGCGAGCGCCTGGCGCAGCATTGCAAGGCAAGTCGCGCAGGATCATGTCGCGCCCAAAGCTGCCGAGATCGATCGCAATCAACGTTACCCTCGCGAGACCGTCGAGCTTCTCTACGACTGCGGAATTGCGACCATGTTCCTGCCACAGGAATACGGCGGCAGTGGTGCCTCGCTGATGGCTTTTTGCGCGGTGGTGGAAGAGCTCGCGCAAGCCTGCGCTTCCACCAGCGGTATCGTGGCAACGCTGCAGCTTGGTGCCTGGCCACTGTTGCGTGCGGGGAGTGAGACACAGAAAGAGACGTATATTGGCGCGATGGCACGCGAGCGCAAAACAATTTCATTTGCGCTCAGTGAGCAGGAAGCCGGCTCGGACCCTTCCAGCATGCAGACGCTGGCGCTTCCGGAAAACGGTGGCTGGCGCTTGCGTGGTACCAAGCGCTGGATCGGTGGCAGCGGTGAATGCGCCTATTACCTGGTGTTTGCACAAACCGCGCTGGGACAGGGGCGGCGCGGCATTGCGGCCTACATCGTGGATGCTGATGCAGAGGGTGTCAGCAATGCGGCACCCGAAGACAAGATGGGCATGCGTGGCACCGTCAACAGCAGTGTGCACTTCGATACCTGGGTCGCAGCTGAGGCGATGATCGCTGGTCCAGGTCGCGCACTCAAGCTTGCACTCGAAGCACTCAACGTCGGGCGCGTGGTGGTAGCAGCGCAGGCCAACGGAATTGCATTAGCCGCATTCAGCGCTGCAGCCCAGCGTGCAACGGCTCGCACGGCGTTTGGACAAGTGCTCATTGACCATCAAGGTATCGGTTTTCAACTCGCAGATGTCGCAACACGGCTATCAGCAGGTAGAATGCTTGCATACGAAACCGCCCGCAACTTCGATACTGGCAAGGATGTCGCACTGATCGGTGCCCAGGCAAAATTGTTCTGTAGCGAGGCTGCACACGATGCGGTCGATATTGGGGTTCAAGTATTTGGAGCGGAAGGTTTCGTCAAGCCTTCGCTCGTCGAGCGCCTGTACCGGGATCAGCGCGCCACCGAAATTTACGAAGGTACTTCGGAGATCCAGAGACTGGTGCTCGCACGCGCGATACACGCCGAGTTTAATGAGGAGGGAGCATAAATGAAGGTCGAAACAGTAAGTCCACCATCGAAAACCGATGTGGTAACCGCGGCAGAATCAGACCCACGAAGTGAGATTCTCGATGCAGCTGCACTGGCATTCATGACCAAAGGGTATGCCGCTACTAGCATTGATGATGTCGCTGACATTCTCAGTGCCACTAAAGGCAAGATCTACCATCACTATCGCAAGAAGGCTGATCTGTTCTTCGATGTCCACAAACGTGGCATGGAAATGGATCTGGGAGCAGTACAGTCCGCGGCTATTGAGCCGCATACGAATGCGGTTGAGAAATTACGCGCGATGGTCATGGCACATATCACCGTCATCATGGATCATCTACCGTATCAGCGGGTTGCAGTACAAGGCCTGGAAATGCATCTGGCCGGTGAAACCACTGCCTCACAACGTACCGTGCTGGCAGAAATCCTAGTATTGCGCGATCAGTATGAAACGCTGTTTCGCGAAGCAATTCAACAAGTGCTTGATGAAGGTCACGCCCCACAACAACAATTACATATCGTCGTGAAAGCCTTTTTTGGCGCCCTGAACTGGACCACCATCTGGTACCGTCCACGCCCCGACCAAACCGAAGAAGAAAAACTGGGTCTGGCGGCGTCGATTGCGACCTTTGCCATTCGTGGTCTCGGGGCACAGTAATGCCCGTTGCTGTGCCTGCACATCTTGATCCCGCCGAAAGTTGGGATCGTGCCACACTGGAAGCATTCCAGCTGACGCAATTGCGCAAGCAAATGTCCAGGCTCAGCCAGGACAGTGACTATTACGCACCACTGCTGCGGCGGCTCGGCTGGGACGTCAGCGAGCTGCGCTCGCTGGCTGATCTTGCCAGGCTGCCATTCACTTACAAAAATAATTATGTCGCTTCACTCGCAGCGCAACCACCGTTAGGCGGTTTCATGGCGGTCCCGCGCAGCGAGGTGCAGCGCATCCATTTTTCTTCCGGCACCACGACGATACCAACCCCACAGTTCTGGACTGGTACCGATCTTGAGCGCTGGGCGCAACTGTACGCGCGCCATGCGCACTCACAGGGCATTGGCGCTGACGATATCGTGCAATGCCTGTTCAGCTATACCTGGTTCGTCGGTGGTCTTGGCGCGACTGCCGGGTATCAGCGTACCGGTGCCATGGTAATCCCGGCCGGCAGCCAGGATACCGAGCGGCAGATCCATACCTTGTTCACCTATGGCACCACCGTGCTATGTGGTACGCCATCGTTCATTACCCATCTGGCCGAGGAAGTCCGCAAACGCGGACTCGATCCGGCCGCGTCGAGTGTACGCACCATCATGGTTGGTGGTGAACCCGGTGCCAGCATACCGGCAACACGGGCGCGTATTGAAGCGCTGTGGGGAGCGCGCTGCTATGATGCCTATGGCTGTCTCGAATTCCAGCCCATTGCCGGTGAATGCAGTGCTCAGGATGGTCTGCATCTGGCCGAAGATTTTGCCTATGCCGAAGTGGTCAATGCCGATACCGGAATCGCCGTTAAGGATGGGACCCCCGGCGTCCTGGTGCTGACCCATCTGGACAAGCAGGCGGGGCCACTGGTTCGCTGGTGGACTGGCGACATTGTTGTGCGTGACCAGACTCCATGTCATTGCGGCCGAACCCATGCGCGACTCAAGGGTGGCGTGCGCGGTCGCGCCGATGACATGCTGGTCATCCGCGGCGTCAATGTCTTTCCCTCTGCGGTCGAAGAACTGGTGCGCCGGACTCCCGGGCTAGGCGATGAGTACCAGTTGGTGCTTGACCGCTCGGTGCGCGATGCTGCTGGCTTCATGAAGAGCCTGCATCTGCGGGTCGAGCAGATCGACACCGCTGCGGATGCACAACAATTGGCAACGCAACTGGCGCAGGAGATCAAAAAGGTACTCTCCGTCACGGCCAAGATCGATGTCCTGCCATTGGGCACACTGACCCGGTTCACGCACAAGGCCAAACGGGTTGTTACAGAAGAGTGAGGTCAACGCAGCACAATTCATGGGGCATACGACATACGAGCAGGTATCCACTGACTTCGGTAGCATGCAAAGCTTGTTGCTGTCACGCTATCTACAAGGATTTACCATGAATATGCTGGCCTTCCTCCGAACGTCCCGTTCGTTTGCGCTAACAATGCTGAGTTGCTTGCTGATAGTAGCGCTAAGCAGCTACCAGGCCCAGGCACAGAGCAAACCTTCCACGGCAAAAGAAAAAGTTACCATCGCCATCGGCACTGAGGTACTCGATGCCTCGCAGGTCAACAATACCTCGCTGCCCACCTATACCAAATGCTGGGAGAAGGAAGGTCTCGACGTCACACTGCAGCCGACCAATTCCACCACGGCCATGCAGGCAGTGTTGAGTGGCCAGGCAGACTTCGTCAACATGGGTCCGGCTGCTGCCATCATTGCGCGTTCCAAGGGTGCGCCGATCAAGGCGGTCTATCTCAACATGCGACACAACTTCCAGTTCCCGGTCGTGCTGGACTCCTCGCCGATCAAAACGCTGGCCGACTTCAAGGGCAAGACCATCGGCGTGGCGTCCTACGGCGCGCAAATGGTGCAGATCTTCCGGGGCATGTTGAGCGAGGCCGGACTGAATCCGGACAAGGATGTCACCTTTGTCGAAACGGGTACCGGTGCGCAGGCAATTTCTGCGCTGGTGCATGGCAAGGTCGATATCTGGGGTACCTGGGATTCACAGATTGCTACGGCCGAAAATCAAGGAATCAAACTACGTCGCTTTAGCTCGCCATTTGCTGAAAAGCTGAACTTCGGCGGCTCCTACTTCGTACGTGATGACATGATCAGTAAGCGCCCTCGTGTGATCGAAAAAACACTGCGTTGTGTCGCGATGGGTTCGCTGACCGCACTGACCAACCCGCAGGGAGCGCTCAAGGTGCACTGGCAGGTTTTCCCGCTGACAAAGCCATCGAGCCTCGATGACGCTACGGCGATCCGACAAGGACTTCACATCATCAATACCCGCAATGATTTTCTGAAACTGGAACCGGGTGTGCAATGGGGAGAAATTCCTGCCAGCGCTGTCGCCAACATGGTGGCCTTCATGAAGGCTGGGAATGTGATACAGACCAGCCCTAAGCTGGAAGATTTGTACACCAATCAATTCATTGCTGCGATCAATGATTTTGATCACCCCAAGGTCATTGCCGCGGCAAAAGCCCTACCACAATAAAATAAACAGTTAAACGCAAGAGAAACGCAACCAGGCCGAAAGGGGAATGGTCAGGCTTTTTCGGTCTTGACTGCCGCAGCAGGCGCCGTAGAACGCGCCGATGCTACCGCCTTACCGACCTTTTTAGCCACCACCACATGCGGCGTTTGTGCCGCCACACCGGTCGCTGCCCGGGCTGCATGTTGCTTGACCTTGGCACCTAATACCGTAGAGAACTTTGCAGGAGCCGCTGCCGATGTTGCACCGGTAGCAGCAGTCGTCGTGGTGGCGGCAGCGTCTCCTGCGACCGTGGTGGCCTTCGTCACAGAAGCTGCCGTGGCAGTTCGCATAGTCGCTGGCGTCGAGCCGCTGATAGGTGGCGTAGTCATGCGACTATTTTACTCCTCGTCAATTTTCGAACAAGAGTCTTAAATCAGACCGTCAGTTTTCAACGACGGGCTGGTCAGATGCTCAAGCCGACCAAGCCAGGCAATGGCATGGTGCCGATCTGCCCCGCACATATCAGAAGATGCCTGTAGGCCACCGCAAAATGACGGCCGCTCCGGCTTGCCGAAAATAGCGCAGCGCATATCTGCCATCAATTGTACGCAGGCAACTCCAGCCGGCTTGCCATCAGGCATCCCCGGAATCGGGCTGGTGATCGAAGGTGCGATACAGCAGGCACCGCAAAGTGGGCGACAGTTCATGACAATCTTGCAAGGGAAGGACGGCAGCCCCAATAACAGACAGGCGCGCATTGTAACGCCGATTGCCATACTGCCTGCAAGCCTGCTGCTGCCTTGGCAAAGCGTGGCGCAGCATATTCTTATCTGATTATCTTCGTTACCAAGCGCAGGAGGCTGCCAGATAATTTCTGATTAGTCAGTCCCCCTTCGTCCATCTCGCAAAAAAAGGTAATCATGTCTCACGCTTCTACTGCCGCGAACTCCGACCCACTGCTTAGCCGCTTTCAAGATATCTTTGATCGTATCGCCGCAGGTAGCATCGCACGCGAAAACGACAGAACCTTGCCCTTTGAGGCCGTGCAATGGCTCAAGGATAGTGGCTTTACTTCGCTGCGTGTACCGCAGCAACAAGGTGGCAGCGGCGTCAGCCTGTCGCAGTTTTTCAGCCTGCTAATCCGTCTGGCAGAGGCAGACTCCAATCTGCCGCAGATTCTGCGTGTCAACGCCGGTTTTACCGAACTGCTGCTAGAGCGCAAGGACGATGCCGATACCCGCCATTGGCTCAGCGTCATCGGCAGCGGTCAAAGTGTTGGTGCAGCAACCTCGGAGCGCACCAACAGCACTACTAATTCGGTCGTACTGAGCAGCGATAGCCAGCCGGATCATTGGCGTCTCAATGGCGAAAAATATTACTCCACCGGCACACTCTATGCCGACTGGATTCTGGTACGAGCACATGACCAGGAATCGGATCTCAATGTACTGGTCAGGAGCGATGCACCGGGCGTACAGCGTATCGATGACTGGGATGGCTTCGGTCAACGCCTGACAGGCAGTGGCACTACCCGCTTTGAAGACGTACTGGTGCCTCGGGCACAGATTCTGGATCGCTATCATGCCTCGCAACCGCGTCGCAACAGCATCATCACGACCTTCTATCAGACGGTGCATCTGGCCACGCTGGCTGGCATCGCACGCGCCGTGCAACGTGATGCTGTCGCCTTTACGCAGGCGCGCACCCGCACTTTCGGCGTTCCCGGCCAGTCCAGCCCGCGGGACAATCCCCTGGTACATCGGGTGGTTGGCCGACTCGCCAGTCTGGCATGGTCGTCCGAGCAACTCGTCAACGCGCTGGCTGGCGCCATCGACAAGGTACATCTGGCACGTCTAGCCGGTCACGCCAGCACGGCAGATTACGTCGCGCTGGATATTCAAACCTTCCAGGCACAGCAAATCGTCATCGGCCAGGTACTGGAAGCAACGACCTTGTTGTTCGAGGTCGGTGGTGCTTCAGCTACCAGCGACAAGCGCCGTCTGGATCGCCACTGGCGCAATGCACGTACGCTGGCCTCGCATAACCCCGCAACCCAGCGCGAAGCTGCCATCGGCGATTTCCATCTCAACGACAATGCGCCCAACGAGCGCTTTGCGCTGGCCTACGCCTGACCGAGAGAAAATCCAATATGCGCACTTCCTATTTCAAACATTTGGCATCGCTGAGTCTGCTGGCACTGTCCAGCCTTAACCTTAGTACCGTGCAGGCAGCCAGCAATCTATCTACCAACGAATTACGGGTGGGCTTTGTGCCCGGGCCTTATATTGATGAGTTCAAAATTGGTGTGCAGCCAGTACTGGAAAAGAAAGGCTACAAGATCAAATATTACGAGTTCAGTACCGGACTGGAGGCCAACACTGCCGTTTTCAAGGACGATATCGATGCCAACGTGATGCAACACGCGGTCTTTCTGAAGTCCTACAACGATCGTAATCAGACTGATCTGGTCGGCATTGTTCAGGTACCAACACCACCGATGGGGCTGTACTCAAAAAAGCACCACAGTCTGGAAGGCCTGAAAAAGGGCTTCACCGTGGCGGTGCCGAATGACCCGGTCAATCTGCAACGTGCGCTGCACATCCTGCAACATCTTGGCTGGATCAAAATCAGGGAAAATGCCAATCCGGTGGATGTCAGTGAACTCGACGTCGTCGAAAACAAGGTCGGTCTGAAGCTGGTTTTGCTGGAAAACGCACAGGGACCGCGTGCTCTTGATGATGCTGACTTCGCTGCGATTCAGGGAAATTTTGCCATCTTCGCCAAACTCAAATTAAGCGAAGCATTCATTCTGGAAGACATGACAGCGCCCTACATCAATGTCTTGGTCGTGCGCAAAGGCAAGCAGACTGCCCAATTTTCGCGTGATCTGGTGGAGGCCTATCAATCCGATACGTTCCAGAAAGCGATTCGGGCAGACCATTTCTATGACGGCTTTCGCTTGCCCGACTATTTCAAGAAATAATCTGTGCCTTAGCACCTGAACACGCTACCGCCTGAACATTCAGGCGGCCTTGTGCTGCTGGTTGCTCTGTGCAAATACACTTGCTGGCCGCGCCAGTCCCAGATGCTCGCGCAAGGTAGTGCCGCTGTATTCGCGTCGGAAGATTCCGCGCTGCTGCAGGATCGGCACAACACCATCGACAAAATCCTGAAGACCACCCGGTAAAGCATCCGGCATCAGATTGAAGCCATCGGCAGCGCCGGCCCGGAACCAGTGTTCAATATCGTCCGCAATTTGCTCGGGTGTACCTACCAACACGCGATGACCACCGCCGCCACTGAGTGCATAGATCAATTGCCGAACCGTCTGCCCATGGTGCCGTGCCAGCGCTAGTGTGGCGTTGAAGAAGGTATGGTTGCCGTTGCCGCCATTAGGCAAGGCAAGATTGTCCGGCAATGCCTCATCAAGCTTGAGTCGGTCAGCGCTAATGCCAAGAATCCCGGCGAGGCGGTTCAGACTGTAACTCCAGGGAATCAGATCAATCAGTTGATCACGTCGCTGACGTGCCTCGGCCTCGGTGGCACCGATAACGGTTGCCAGTCCTGCCAGAATTTTGACCGCGTGCGGACCGCGTCCGAAGGCCGCTGCGCGACTGTTGATATCGCAGCTGTAGGCCAGTGATTCTTCCAGTGACTGCGAGGCTGAAAATACAGCCTCCGCATGACGCGCAGCCAGTTCGCGACCATCCCCCGAACCACCTGCCTGTACCAGCACCGGCTGCCCCTGTGGTGAGCGTGGCAGATTGAGTGGTCCGTATACGGAAAAATGGGCTCCGCGATGGGCAACCGGATGCACCTTGGTCACATCGATAAAGCGTCCGTCGGTCTTGTCACCAATGACAGCATCGTCTTCCCAGCTGTCCCAGAGCAGTTTGACCACCTCGGTGAATTCGTGGGCACGCGCATAGCGGGCGGCGTGATCCGGTACGGCGTCATGACCGAAGTTGCGCGCCGATGCCAGATCAGCGGTGGTCACCACATTCCAGCCAGCACGACCATGGCTGACATGGTCTAGCGTCGCAAAGCGACGCGCGATATTGTAGGGCTCGTTGTAGCTGGTGGAGGCAGTACCGATGACCCCGATGCGTGAAGTCGCCGCCGCGATGCTTGCCAGCAGAACAGTCGGCTCCAGCGCCGTGATGGGGCGAAAGTCGATCTGCTCAACGATAGAAGCATTGTCCGCCAGGAATACGGCATCAAATTTGGCAGCTTCGGCAAGTTGAGCGATACGGATGTAATGATTCACATCGCTGAAAGCGTATGGATCGGCATCCGGCAAACGCCAGGCCGAGGGCACAAAGCCGGAGTGCAGGATATTGACATTCAGATGCAGGCTGCGCGCTTGCTCGTGCTGGTGTTCGCTCATGACGGTGCAGTCCCTTGGGCAGAAAAGAAAAGTCGATTCTCTTGCGCCACCATCGGCACCGCCACGAATAAATCTGCATATTCATATTTGGCAGAGTTCAGCCGGGAATTGAGTCGGTAAAATCAGTCATGCCATAACAGCGCGCTGCTGTACCGCCCCATAGCGCAGCCTGCTCATCAGGATGCAGATTATCCCGACTCCATTGCGTCACCAGTTGCGCCACGTCTGCATAGGAAGCTGCCAGCAGGCATACCGGCCAATCCGAACCAAACATCAGCCGCTGCGGACCAAAAGCTGCCAACGCCAGATCCAGACAAAGACGGATGTGTGACAGATCTTGCGTCTGCAAACCGGCACGCCAGTCTGCTTCCGTGACAAGTCCGGACAGTTTGCACACAACATGCGGCATAGCCGCCAGTGTTTGCAGATGCTGGCGCCAATGGTGCACCGTCTCTGGCGCGTCAAACTCGCGCAGGGCCGGCTTACCGAGATGGTCCAGCACCAGCCAGTGCTGGTCATGTCGCGCACAGAATGCAGGTATCTGTGGCAATTGCTGCTGCGTGACCAGCACGTCGTAGACATAGCCCAACTGCTGCACCAACGCCACACCGCGATTGAAATCCGGCCGCGCGAGAAAGCCCGGTACATCTGGTTCATCCTGCACCTGATGGCGCCAGCCCAGCAGTTTGGGATGCTGCCACGATGCCAGTCGCTCGACCAAATCGTCGGCGCACAGGTCCTCCCAACCAACGACGCCCGCAATCCATGGGGTGTCTTGTGCCAAGGCCAGCAGAAACCCAGTTTCCTGCGAATCAGCACGTGCCTGTACGGCAATCGTGGCCTGTATTGTGTTCGTCTGCAAAATTGCTTGTAAGGAGTCAGGCAAACGATCGTTTGCCAGTATCGTCATGTCACTGGCGATCCAGGGATAATCCTCAATGCGGTAGCGCCAGAAGTGCTGATGCGCGTCGATGCGTATTGTCATATTGGTGGGCCGCAAAAACAGAAGTGCCGGCCACGACCTGTGAGGGAGGCCATGGCCGACGTGCTATCTCGATCTACATCAAACCCTGTCAATCGTAGAGAACAGCGGCAATTTTGGGATCACCAATATTGCTCTTGTCATACCAGTAAAAGCCCGTATCGATCACCTTGGGCAGCGTCTCGCCCTTGATTGCCTTGACTGCAGCCTCAACGGTCTTGTAACCGATGCCGACCGGATTCTGTGTAATCGCGCCCGCCATTGACCCGTCACGAATCGCATCCTTCTGTTGTTTACCGGAATCAAAGCCGATCACAATCAGTTTGCGCTTCATTTCGCGCACGCCATTGAGTACGCCGATGGCCGAGCCTTCATTGGTGCCAAAAGCGCCCTTCAGGTTGGGATAGGCCTGCAGAATCGACTTGGTGATTTCAGTCGACTTCAACTGATCGCCACCGCCATACTGCACGCTAACAATCTTGATGTTGGGATAAGCAGCCTTGATCCGTTCGACGAAGCCATCGCGACGATCAATACCGGTGCGACTAGTCTGGTCGTGGGCGACCACCGCGATTTCGCCTTCCTTGCCAATCAGCGCGGCCATCTTGTCAGCGGCCAGGGCAGCAGCAGCCTTGTTGTCGGTACTAGCGGTCGTCACCGGAATATCACTGTCGACACCAGAGTCAAATGCGACCACGGGAATCTTCGCAGCCTGCGCTTTCTTCAGCAGCGGCAAGGCTGCCTTGCTATCGAGTGCAGCAAAGCCGAGTGCGCGCGGCTTCTTGGCTAGTGCCGCCGACAGCATGTCAATCTGCTTGTCGACCATCGCTTCGGTCTCTGGTCCTTCGAACGAGACCTTGACATTGAAATCCTTGCCAGCCTGCAGCGCGCCCGCTTTCACGGCTTGCCAGAACTGGTGCTGAAAACCTTTGGAAATGAGTGGAATATAAATTTCATCAGCCGCGTGTGCGACCAGTGCGCTACCACTCATGCCAACTGCCAACGTCAAACCAATGGCAAGATTGATTGCTCTTCTCTTTATCATGTAATGTCTCCTTGGTGGATGGATCAGACTGCTGGGTGATACGTATTGCATTACTGCCGGCGACGACGCAGGATGTCCATGTACACCGCCAGGATGATGATGATGCCGGTGACGACGGTTTGCCATTCCTGCGCCACCGACATGATGCGCAAACCGTTGATCAGTACACTCATAATGAAAGCGCCGATGATGGTGCCCAGAATGGTGCCGGTACCACCCGATAGTGAGGTCCCGCCGATCACGACAGCGGCAATCGCATCCAGCTCATAACCTTGCCCCAGCGCTGGTTGCGCCGAATTCAGACGGGATGCAATCAGTAAGCCGGCAATGCCGCAGATGGCACCACTGAGGGTATAGACGGTTACCTTCCAGAAATCGACCCGCACCCCCGACAGACGCAGCGCTTCTTCATTGCTGCCCAGCGCAAAGGTGTAACGCCCCAGAACGGTTTTGTTGAGTACGATGCTGGCTGCCAGTGCCACCAGAAACAGGATCAGTACTGCATTAGGAATGGGTAACGCGGGCACCAGATCACCGATCAGGGAATCCTGGGAAATCATCGAGAAATTGGGCGTGTCATTGAAGTAAATTGGCTTGGTCCCCGAGATCACCAGAGACAGTCCCTTGAGCAGCATCATCATGCCCAGCGTGGCAATAAACGGCGGCACCTTGAGCTTGGCAATCAACATGCCTGAAGTCCAGCCACACAAGGCACCGAAGAGAATCGCTGCAGCGACACCAACACCCAGGGGCAAACCCATGTAAGTGAGCACGACACCGGCCATGACCGCGCAAAAGGTCATCATCGTGCCGACCGACAGATCAATCCCGGCGGTAATGATCACAAAGGTACAAGCAACTGCGAGCACACCATTGACTGCCGTTGACTGCAGAATGCTGACCAGGTTTTCTATCTGCAGAAAATTTTCATTGGCACAGCTAAAAAACACCAGTAGTACCAGCAAGCTGGCAAAGGCCAGCAATTTCTGCCGCGTGACGGGATTAAACAAACGCGCGCGCCAGCCAGTGGGCTCGCTCGGTACGGGAGTGGTGCTCATGGTCAGATTGGCCTGGTGAATGGAATTGGGTTGATTTACCATGGTGATCTCAATGGGAAGATGGCATGACAGTGGCGGCGCGCCGGGTTGCCAGTTGCATGATTTTTTCCTGTGTCGCTTCAGCGGCACTGAGCTCGCCGGTGATGCGCCCTTCGCACATGATCAGCACCCGATGACTCATGCGCAGTACCTCGGGCAATTCGGAGGAAATCATGACGATGGCCTTACCCTGTGCCGCCAATGCATGGATAAGTTTATAGATCTCGCTCTTGGCACCGACGTCAATGCCGCGTGTCGGCTCATCAAAGAACAGGATGTCGCAATCGCGTAGCAACCATTTGGCGATCACGATTTTTTGCTGATTTCCACCAGATAGAAGTCGCGCTGGCTGATCGATTGTGGGCGTCTTGATGCTGAGCTGGCGCACATACTGTTCAGCCATTTGTTTGATGGCGCCGTCATCCAGGAAGATGCCCTGCTTGCGAAAGCGCTGCATGCTCGAGAGTGCCATATTGGTCTTGACGTCGAGGCCGGTCGCTAGGCCAAAGTGCTTTCGGTCCTCGGAGAGATAGCCGATGCCATACGCCACTGCATCGGCCGGTGATTTGATATTGGCAAGGCTTCCACGTACCCGTATCTCTCCTGCATCAATCGGGTCTGCACCAAAGATGGCGCGCGCCACTTCCGTGCGTCCGGCGCCCATCAGTCCGGCAAAACCAAGGATTTCTCCTTTGCGCAGCTCAAAGCTGACATCGCGGATCGTATCGCCGCGCTGCAGACCTTGCACCTCCAGTACCACTTCATTGCGGCTGGTATCGACATCCATCGGCCCGGCATTCTCGAGTTGACGCCCCACCATCATGGCAATGATGGTGTCGACTGGCGTGCCTTCGGTCGTGACGGTGGCAATATATCTGCCATCGCGCATGACGGTGACACGGTTGGAGATGCGCTGTAATTCATCCATCTTGTGCGAGATGTAGATGATACCTACACCCTGTGACTGCAGCTCGCCAATGATCCGAAACAATTCGTCGATCTCGGCATTATTGAGTGCGGCAGTCGGTTCATCCATGATCAGTACACGCGAATCAAAGGACAATGCTTTAGCAATTTCCACCATTTGCTGTCTGGCGACGGTGAGCTCAGCGATGCGGGTGCGAGGATCGAGATCAAGACGCATGCGTGCGAAGATGGCGGCGGCCTTACGATTGAGCTCGGCATCATCGAGAAACAGACCAAAACGGCCCCGTGGTTCACGTCCGATGAACATGTTCTGGGCTGCGCTCAGATGCTGCATCAGATTGAGTTCCTGATGAATGATACCGATCCCCAGTGCCTGCGCTGCCCGAGGCCCGTCGATCTCGACTGCTTGGCCATTGACCAGAATCTCACCGGCATCCTTTTGGTACACCCCGGACAGAATTTTCATCAGGGTTGATTTACCGGCACCGTTCTCGCCCATCAGCGCATGAACCTCACCGGGCATCAGATCCAACTGGCAATTATCCAGCGCCAGCACGCCAGGAAAACGCTTGCTGACATCCTTTAATTCGATCAAGGGAGGCATTGAAATTGCCTGCTGTGTTTGCGATTGCTGCATACCTGCCTCTTCTCCACCGTCACTGTGAAAGGCATATCCTGCCTGACATCAAGCCACGTGCTGCAAGTCAAAAACAAGGGTCATCGGCGTCCACTTCTGCCCTTGCGGAGTCCATGGTGTTGGTGCCTGAAATTGCCACATCAGGGCTTCCCATTCCTGCACCCTGCTATTCTGTTCTGCCGCGCGCACCATGGCAGCGGCGTCATAGCGCGTGTCGTCGGTTTCCATGATCATGGTCATGCGCGTGCCCAGCCGGAATATCTGCATGCCGATCACACCGTGCTGGTTCAGGTGCGCGGCAATCTCGGGCCAGATGCGCTGATGATGTTCTTCATAGCGTGCAATCAGTACCGCATCATCCTTGAGGTCTAGTGCCAGGCAATAGCGCATTGCTTTCTCCTTGCCGCAGATCAGCTCAATGCCCGGTCCAGGTGAGTATAACCACCATCGACAAATACCCATTGTCCAGTGGTGTGCGAAGCCCGGGACGATAGCAGGAATACGGCGGTATCCGCCATTTCCTCGGCGGTGGTAAAGCGCTTGTCAAAAGGGATTTTGCTGGCGATGGTGGCCAGCTTTTGCTCGGGATTGTCAAAACCGGCGAGCCATTTTTCGTAGAGTGGTGTCATGACCTCTGCCGGAATCAGCGCATTCACGCGGACACCATCGTCTGCCAGCGCGGCTGCCCATTCCCGGGTCAGCGACAATTGCGCCCCCTTGGCGGCACAATAACCGCTGGTATTACCTTGACCAGTTACCGCAGTTTTGGATGAGATATTCAGAATGGCACCGCGACTGGCCTTGAGATGCGGCACGCAGTAATGCGCCATGACGTAGTAGTGGATCAGATTCTTTTCCAGCGACAACACAAAAGCGCTACGTCCGGCATCGAGTCCGACGCCATCGTTGATTCCGGCATTGTTGACCAGTCCATCAAGACGGCCAAACTGGCGCACGGTCGCCGTCACGGCATCACGGCACTTGTCTTCGTCGATCAGATCAAGCTGAAAAAACTGTGCACGGTGCTGACGCTGCAACAACTGCTGTTGAAATGCCGGCGTCGGTTCAGTGCGACCAAAGATAACAGGGATGGCACCTTCCGCTGCCAACTGCAGCGAGATCGCGGCACCAATACCGGAAGCACCGCCGGTGACGATCACCACCTTGTCTTGCAAATGTAAATCCACGATGTGTCTCCATCTGACTGCTTTTTTATTGTGCTGATCTGGATCGAACGTAATGCACGCTATCCTGCGTGCCGATGAACGTCAACCGCGAAACTGATATTGCTCCAGAGATGCCGCCTTCATCGTGATCGAAAATCCCGGCGCCGTTGGCGGTAGATAAGCGGCGTTGCGGATAACACAAGGATCCTCAAAATGTTCATGCAGATGATCGACATATTCGGTCACGCGGCCGTCGGCGGTGCCGGAGACGCACAGATAATCGATCATCGACAGATGTTGCACGTATTCGCATAAACCGACACCACCAGCATGCGGGCAGACCGGCAAGTTGTATTTGGCGGCCATGAGCAAGACGGCGAGGATTTCATTGACGCCACCCAGACGGCAGGCATCAATCTGCACCACATCAATTGCACCGCGCATGATGAATTGCTTGAACAGGACGCGGTTCTGGCACATCTCGCCGGTAGCGACCTTGACCGCACCGATCCCAGCGCGGATCTTGCGGTGCCCTTCCACATCATCCGGGCTGGTTGGCTCTTCGATAAACCACGGTTTGGCAAACGCCAGGGCATTGACCCAGTCGATGGCCTGATCGACTTCCCATACCTGATTGGCGTCAATCATCAGATGGCGTTGCGGACCAATGACTTCCCGGGCAATCCTGAGCCGCCGCTGATCGTCGGCCAGATCCCGTCCGACCTTGAGTTTGATGTGATTGAAGCCGCTATCGATAGCTTCCTGGCAGAGCCGACGCAATTTGGCATCGTCATAACCAAGCCAGCCGGCGGATGTGGTGTAGCAGGGATAACCATGCTCCTGCAATTGCGCGAGCCGTGCTTCCTTGCCGGGCTCCTGCGCCTTGAGCAAGGCCAGCGCCTCACCCGGCGTGATGCAGTCGGTCAGATAACGGAAATCGATACAGCGCACAAATTGCTCCGGCGACATATCCGCCACCAGCTTCCACAATGGCTTGCCCTCCGCCTTGGCCCACAGATCCCAGACCGCGTTGACCACTGCGCCGGTAGCCAGATGGATTGCCCCTTTGTCCGGCCCGATCCAGCGCAACTGACTATCTGACGTCACCGCACGCCAGAAGCTGCCCATGTCTGCCGCGATGGCTTCCAGGCGCTGCCCGACCACCAGATGCTGCATCGCGCTGATCGCGGCGCAGCAGATTTCATTGCCACGGCCAATCGTGAAGGTCAGTCCATGCCCCTGCAGTCCAGGCCGATCGGTTTCCAGAATGACGTAGGCAGCTGAATAATCCGGATCCGGATTCATGGCGTCAGAACCGTCCAGTGTGCGGGAAGTCGGGAAGCGCACATCCAGTACGCGCAGAGAAGTAATGATCGTCATCGTGTGGTGGCTGCCAATCTATGCAAGTGGAGAAACAGGGACCGGAGAATCAGGTTGAGATCATTATCACACGCAACTTTTAATTCATCAATGAAAATTGTTTTTATATTTAAATTTAACTTGATAGAATTTTCGTATCACTGGAAGGGGTGTAGCAGTGCAATATGCAGATCAACAAGGCATTGCGATAAGTTTTTATCGTAAAGCGATAGCAAAAACGAGATACTTCCACGATAATTTATCCTGCACAGGCTTGAAAAAGTATTTTATTCATGAAATTCCCATATCATCTTTATCTTTGAAGGACAACGCTGTGCCCACCGCCATCAGCAACGATACCGACAACAACCCGTCCGGCAACGACAGTGGCAAATCACGCTATGCGGCCCCCGCTCTGGACAAGGGGCTGGACATTCTGGAACTGCTCAGCAGATCGGAACAAATGCTGACCCTGAATCAGATCTCCCGGCAATTGGGACGCAGCGTCAATGAAATTTTCCGTATGGTCGTCACGCTGGAACAGCGCGGCTATCTGATTGCCGACAACGACCAATACCGGCTTTCGCTCAAGCTGTTTGAGCTGGCCCATCATCACCAGCCGATCCGCTCACTGGTCAATACCGCATTACCCCATATGCGCGAGCTGGCCAACCGCAGCATGCAGTCGACCCACCTCACTCTCTACGAAGCCGGCCGGGTGATTGTCGTGGCGCAGGTTGATAGTCCGGAGCGCTGGGCCTTTGGCCTCAAGGTTGGCGCACTGGTGAGCCTGACCGATACCGCATCAGGACATGTCTTGCTGTCGTTTCGGGATGAGGCGGAACGCGGGCGCATGCTGGCCGCGCATGTGAAGATGGATGGGGAACCGGATATCGACCACGCGCAATTGCTGCGCCAGCTGGAGGAAACCCGGCAACGCGGCTTCTCACGCATGGATAGCCGGCAGATCAGAGGCGTGGTGAATTTATCCTATCCGGTACTGGGCGCCAATGAGCGCATGCTGGCCGCACTCAATGTGCCCTACATTGAGCGCATCGACAAGAAGGTCAATCCCAGTCTGGATGAGGTGCAGGAAATCGTGCGCGAAATTTCGATCCGTCTGTCGCGGCTGATGGGCAGCAGCCTCGGCGACCAAGCATAGACGAACCAGCGCAGACGATCAGGATCAGCCGGGCTTGGTGATTCCGGGCAGGCGCGCCAGCGCGGCCTTGTGCTTCTTCAGCTCGGAATGCTCAATCGCACTGCCGGTAATGGTGTAACGGCTGTAAGCCGCCTGCAGATCAGCGTTGAAGTCATGTTCGGTTTTGACCGGACGCCAGCCGGTATAGCCCAGCTCTTCTACCTGGGTGGTATTGCCGTCATAGACAATGCTGACCTGACGCACTTCTTGCTCGTCGCGAAACTCTTGCAAAAAACCCTTGGCATCGTAGCTGGCAGTAGAGGTGCCTTGCAGGAAGTTGTCGATACTGGCATTGAGCGCATTTTCGCGCGCGGCAAGGGCTTCAGTTTCTGCCTGCGTCAGCAGTTCGGTGACGCCCGGGTGATCATCGAGCAAGGTGATAAAGGCACCTGCACGTTCATCCCCCTCTTCCAGCGTATAGCCTTTTTTCGCCGAAAAAATACGCATCTTCGGCGGTACCTTGATCCCATAATTGCCGACCAGCGAGGTCAAGGCCATGGTCAAGGCGGGACTAACGTCGGGCCGGAACGAACTGACAATGCCATCGGCGCCGGTCTGACGGGTAGCCATCAGATTATTGAAGGCAATCTCGTTGCTGCTACGTGCGTATACCTTGGCCGCAGGAGAAGCCGGAACGTTATTGATCTTGAACTGGTTATTGATGGTGGCCATTGCCGCTCCCCGCGAAATACCACGATCGGTCATCGTGCATGATGGCGACGCTTGACGATGAGCAACGTTATCAGAGCGACAACAGCCATTCACGCGCAAACACCCGTACGAGTATTGTAAGAGTGTTTTACAAGCGTCGCACAAAAGAACAGAGGCATTTCATGCCCGCTGCTCTGCGGACAACAGGGCGACACTTGCGCAGCTTTGCATGCGGCAACGCTGTCTCAGAGCGCCCGTGTTTGCTAAAATGCTGCTTTTACGTCGTTATCGAGCCCACTGCCATGAATATCGAACAAGCCCGTTTCAACATGATTGAACAGCAAATCCGCCCTTGGAATGTGCTGGCGCAGGACATCCTGGACCTGCTGACCGTGGTCAAGCGCGAAGAATTCGTGCCTGCCGCCTATCGCGGCATGGCCTTCTTCGATACCGACATTCCACTGCCAGGCGGTGAAAACATGCTGGCACCGAAGGTGGAAGCACGCATCCTGCAGGAAGCCAACGTCAAAAAGCATGAGCAAGTCCTGGAAATTGGTGCTGGCTCAGGCTACATGGCTGCACTGCTGGCCTACAAGGCACGCCATGTCACCACCGTGGAAATCGATCCGGACCTGAAGGCGCTGGCAGAAAAGAATCTGGGCACCAATGGCGTGACCAACGTCAGCGTGGAACTGGGTAATGGCGCGCAAGGCTGGAATGGCGAATATGATGTGATCATCATCTCGGGTGCACTGGCAAGCTTGCCGCAAGCTTTCCTGCAACAGATCAAGGTCGGCGGACGTATTCTGGCGATCATCGGTGAAGCACCGGTAATGAACCTGCAGGTCATTACCCGCACATCGGAACAGGTCTATGACACCGTGAACGTCTTTGAACTGATGGCAAAGTCCTTGCACGCAGCGGCTCCGGTTTCCCACTTCACGTTCTGAGCAGCATCATGGAACTGATCACTGCACCGGAACTGGCTGCCTGGATTGCGGATCCGGAGCGGCCCTCCCCGCTTCTGCTGGATGTCCGTGAACCGTGGGAATATGAAACCTGTCATCTGGCATCAGCGCAACTGATGCCGATGAACAGCATTCCCAGCCGCTTCACCGAACTCGACGAAGAACAAGTGGTGGTCTGTATTTGCCATCATGGCGCACGCAGCATGCAGGTCGCCAATTTTCTGGAGCGCCAGGGCTTTACCCGGGTGCACAATCTGACCGGCGGCATCCATGCCTGGGCAACCCAGGTCGATCCGACCATGCAGACGTATTGATCCGTAAAGAAAACGCTTGTCATGAATTAGCCCCGCCGGATGCGGGGCTTTTTTCGTCTTGCATCAGGAAATCAGGGTCGGTGCAGTCTTGAGTGCGTGAACACTCGCCGCCAGCAACTTCTCTGCATCTTCAGCCAGATCAAAACTATCTGGCGCAAAGAACCAGTCACCCAACAAGCCATTGAAACTACTGTGCATGTGCAAGGCCGCCAGACGAATATTCAGTCCGGCGGGCAATTGTCCACAAGCAATCGCATTCCGGAGAATCTGCTCGATCAGCAACATTGCCCTGAGCTGACATTCACGCTGCCGAATCAAAATTGGATCGCTAGCGCTGACACATTCCCATTTGTTGTAAATGATGTCGAATACCTTGCGACAACGCGGATCAGTCACTGCCTGCTTCAACACATAAGCACCGCCTCGAACGAACTCGCCGAGCGGATCAGCCAATCGCGGGTTCGCGTTTTCCTCCAGCACTGCCTCCATCGGCAATCGCACGCGATCACACATGGCATCGAATAAATCACTCTTGTTCTTAAAATGCCAGTAGATGGCACCACGCGTTACCTGTGCCTGCTTCGCAACATCGGCCAGTGAAGTGCGTGCAACGCCTTGCTCGAAAAAAACCTGCTCGGCCGCATCAAGAATGCGTGAGCGCGTTTCCAGAGCCTCTTCCTTGGTCGAACGTGCCATGATCAGTTGGCCGCGAAAAATGTGATGTTCATTGTCGAGTCCTCCTACCGTTGTTGTGCAATATAGACAAATTGTCGCAATTGTCTTTGACAAAACCATCATTTCGCGAAAATCTGCGCTCTGGGTTGAAGTATTTCAAGAATTTTTGCACTAACTCACATGAAAACATACATTCAAGGATGTATGTATAATAGCATCCGATGTAAATCCGCCATCTGGATTTTTACAAAATTCACCAGTCTTTTACATCTCAACAATATTTTCGTTATTCAAGCGTCTTCAGTGTCACCATGTTGCCTCCCGGCACTTGCCATGCGAATCAACATGACATTATTGCTGTCTCTGTCATCGACTCACCTGCTGCTTTGCAGCTTCAACTTTACTTACCGTGCGAGATATTTATGAGCTCAGTTAGTCGTTTCACGCGCCTCACCCTGACCGTTGCCATCGTTACCGCCTTTGCAGGCTGTGGTCAAAAACCGAATGCTCAGGGCATGGGCGGCATGCCTCCAGGAGAAGTCTCCATCGTTACGATCGCCCCAGAGCGCATCACGATCAGCAATGAGCTGCCAGGCCGCATTGAAGCTTTACGTATCGCTGAAGTGCGCGCGCGGGTGGCTGGCATCATTCTCAAACGTCATTTCCGCGAAGGCAGTGAAGTCAAGGCAGGCGAGGTGCTTTATACCATCGATCCGGCGCAATTCAAGGCCAGCTTCGACAGTGCCAAGGCGGCACTGGAAAAATCCCAGGCAACCCTGGTGCAAGCCACGTTGAAGGCACAACGCTACAAGCCACTGGTAGAAGTCAACGCCATCAGCAAACAAGATTACGACGACGCCTATGCGACGCAGAAGCAGGCTGAAGCAGACGTCGCGGCCAACAAGGCTGCCGTACAAACTGCGGCGCTGAACCTCGGTTACGCCACCGTCACTTCACCGATCTCCGGACGTATCGGACGAGCATTGGTGACCGAGGGGGCATTGGTCGGTCAGGGTGAAACAACCCAACTGGCGACCGTGCAACAACTCGACCCGATCTACGTCAATCTGACCCAGTCGAGCACCGATCTGCTGAACCTGCAGCAAGCGATGGCCAGCGGTCAACTGAAGACGATTGGTCAAGGGAAGAACAAAGCACGCGTGACGTTGGTCACCGATGATGGCCGCACCTACCCGCTGCCAGGCAAGCTGCTGTTCTCTGATATCACGGTCGATTCGACCACAGGCTCAGTGACTATCCGCGCCGAATTCCCGAACCCTGATCGTACCTTGCTGCCAGGTATGTATGTGCGTGCCAAGCTGGAACAGGCCGTCAATGAATCGGCGATCCTGGTGCCACAACAGGCCGTGATCCGTGATCTCAATGGCTCAACCGTGCTGGTCGTTGGTGAAGACAACAAGGTTGCAGTACGTCCAGTAAAAACTGGTGCCGCACAGGGTGACAGCTGGGTCGTCACCGATGGTCTCAAGCCGGGTGATCGTGTGATCGTGGAAGGCTTGCAGAAAGTCAAACCAGGCGCACCAGTCAAGCCGGTACAGTGGAAGGGTCCAGTCGGTGCCGCACCTGCTAACGCCGATGCTGCCAGTGCTGCCGCGCCAGATCAGGCCGCCGCCAAGCAGGACGCTGCTAACAAAGCTAATTAAGAGGCTGCCAGATGGGAAAGTTCTTTATTGATCGCCCCGTTTTTGCGTGGGTATTGGCAATTTTCATTCTACTGGGCGGTGCGTTGGCCATTACCGGTCTGCCGGTCGCTCAGTATCCAAGTATTGCGCCGCCGACCATCGTGGTCACGGCAAGCTATCCTGGTGCGACTGCACAAACCCTGGACGATTCGGTCACCAGCCTGATCGAACAGGAAATGAACGGTGCAGATGGCCTGGAATACATTGAGTCACAAAGCCAGGCTAACGGTCAGGTCCAGATCACCGTGACCTTCTCGCCGGAAACCAATGCTGACCTCGCGGCCGTGGACGTGCAAAATCGTCTGAAGCGGGTTGAGGCACGTCTGCCTGCGGCGGTGACGCAGCAGGGTGTACAGGTCGCCAAGTCGCGTAGCAACTATCTGCTGTTCATTGCACTGTCATCGACCGACGGCAAGCTTGATCCGGTGGCATTGGGCGATTATCTGTCGCGTAACGTGCTCAACGAAATCAAACGTGTGCCTGGCGTGGGTCAGGCGCAGCTGTTTGGTACCGAGCGCGCCATGCGTATCTGGATCGATCCTGCCAAACTGGTTGGCCTCAGCCTGACGCCTGCTGACGTAACTGCTGCTATCACGGCGCAAAACGCCCTGGTCGCCGGCGGTACACTGGGTGACTTGCCCAGCCCTGGTACGCAGCAGATTTCTGCGACGGTGGTCGTCAAGGGTCAGCTGACCACACGTGAACAGTTTGGCAATATCATCCTGCGCGCCAATGCTGACGGTTCGTCGGTTCGCCTGCGTGATGTTGCACGCATCGAAGTTGGTGGTCAGGCTTATGACACCTCGGGTCGTCTCGATGGCAAACCCAGCTCCTTCATCGGCGTTCAGCTGTCACCGACCGCGAATGCGCTGGGTACCGCAACCGCTGTTCACAAGAAGATGGAAGAACTGTCCAAGTACTTCCCGAGCGGCGTGAAATACACCATCCCTTACGATACCTCCAAGTTCGTCAAGATTTCGATCGAAGAAGTCGTCAAGACCCTGATCGAAGCGATTGTGCTGGTGTTCCTGGTCATGTTCCTGTTCCTGCAGAACATCCGCTACACCATCATCCCGACCATCGTTGTGCCGGTCGCCTTGATGGGTACCTTTGCGACTTTGTTGTTGTTTGGTTTCTCGATCAACGTGCTGACCATGTTTGGTATGGTGCTGGCGATCGGTATTCTGGTTGACGATGCGATCGTGGTGGTGGAAAACGTCGAGCGCATCATGAGCGAAGAAGGCCTGTCGCCACGTGATGCTACCCGTAAGGCCATGGGCCAGATTACCGGCGCGCTGATCGGTATTACGCTGGTGCTGATCGCGGTATTCATCCCGATGGCATTCTTCGGTGGTGCGGTTGGTGCGATCTATCGCCAGTTCTCGCTGTCGATGGTTGCCTCAATGGTGTTCTCGGTACTGATGGCCTTCACGCTGACTCCAGCGCTGTGCGCCACCATTCTGCTGCCAGTGGAAAAGGGACATCATCACGAGAAGACCGGCTTCTTTGGCTGGTTCAACCGTCGCTTCAACAAGACTGCTGCGGGTTATCAGGGCTTCATTGCCAAGATGCTGACCAAAGCCGGCCGCTACATGATTCTTTATGTGCTGATCGTGGCCTGCGTGGGCTTACTGTATGCACGCCTGCCGTCGTCATTCCTGCCGAATGAAGATCAGGGCTACATCATCACCAACGTCCAGCTGCCCGCGGGCGCCAGCACCAATCGCACACTGGATGTCATCAAGAAGATTGAAGCTTACTATCTGAAGGAACCTGCTGTTGAACACGTTGTGGCAATTACCGGCTTCAGCTTCTCCGGTAGTGGTCAGAATGCCGGTCTGGTGTTTACGCCGCTCAAAGACTGGAGCCTGCGTGACAAGTCGCAATCGGCAGATGCGGTCGCTGGTAAAGCCTTTGGTACGTTCATGCAGATCAAAGATGCGATCGTGTTCCCACTGAACCCGCCGCCAATCCCCGAACTGGGTAACGCCACCGGCTTTACCTTCCGTCTGCAGGATCGCGCAGGTCTGGGACACGAAGCGCTGGTACAGGCTCGTAATCAGATCCTGGGTATGGCATCGCAAAGCAAGGTCCTCGCCGGTGTACGTCCAGAAGGTCTGGAAGACGCACCACAGCTGCAACTGGATATTGACCGCGACAAAGCCAATGCACTTGGCGTGCCGTTCGAGACGATCAATAGTGTCTTGTCGACAGCACTGGGTTCATCGTACGTGAATGACTTCCCGAATCAGGGGCGTCAACAACGTGTGATCGTACAGGCCGATGCGCCCCGTCGTCTGAGTCCGGAAGATCTTTCCAAACTGTATGCCCGCAATTCGGGTGGCACGATGGTCCCCTTCTCGGCATTCACCAGCTCCAAATGGATCCAGGGTCCGGTACAGTTGATTCGCTACAACGGCTATCCGGCAATGAAGATCGCCGGCGGTGCTGCACCTGGTCATAGTACTGGTGAAGCGATGGACGAAATGGAGTCCTTTGTATCCAAGTTGCCACCAGGCTTCGGCTTCGAATGGACCGGTCAGTCACTGGAAGAAAAGACGTCCGGCTCGCAGGCACCGGCACTGTACGCGCTGTCGCTGGTTGCCGTATTCCTGGTGCTGGCTGCGCTGTACGAAAGCACCTCGATCCCGTTGGCAGTGATGCTGGTGGTGCCACTCGGTATTCTCGGTGCACTGCTGGGTGTGACGCTGCGCTTCATGCCGAACGACGTGTACTTCAAGGTGGGGATGATTGCGGTGGTTGGTCTGTCGGCCAAGAACGCGATTCTGATCATCGAATTTGCCAAGGATCTGCAAGCGCAGGGCATGGGGCTGATTGAAGCGACGCTGGAAGCTGTCCATCTGCGTTTCCGTCCGATCATCATGACCTCGCTGGCGTTCATTCTAGGCGTGTTGCCACTGGCGATTGCCAGCGGTGCGGGCTCGGCCAGCCAGCGCGCCATCGGTACTGGCGTGATGGGCGGCATGATCACCGCAACTGTACTGGCGGTATTCCTGGTACCCGTATTCTTTGTCGTTGTCCGCACGGTCTTCAAGAGCAAGAACCCGAAGAAGCCTGACGCCGGCCAACAGCAAATTGAAGTGGAGGAAAAGAATGTTTAAGTTACCAACCCTGCGCCTGCATCAACTGAGTGCAGCATTGCTGGTCGCTGGCGTGCTCTCCGGCTGCTCGCTGGCCCCCACCTACGAGCGTCCACAAGCACCGGTCGAAGCAAGCTATCCGGCAGAGGCTGGTGGTCAGGCTACACATGACGCACTGGTCATGGGCTGGCGCCAGTTCTTCCCGGATCAACGCCTGCAGGCACTGATTGCTGCCGCGCTGGAAAACAATCGCGACCTGCGTACTGCGGTGCTCAACATCGAAGCGGCGCGAGCTCAGTATGAAGTTGCCCGTGCCGATCTGCTGCCAACGCTCAATGCAACTGGCAGCGCAGCGCGTACCCGTTATTCGGCTAGCCAATCAACTACTGGCGCACCGCTTACCTTCAGCAGCTATTCTGCAGGCCTGGCGGTTCCAGCCTATGAACTGGATTTCTTTGGACGGGTACGCAGCCTGAAAGACTACGCACTGGCCAGCTATCTGTCGACCGATGAGGCCAAGCAATCAGCGCAGATCAGCCTGATTGCCCAGGTCGCAGAAGCCTATCTGACTGAACGTTCGTATGCCGAGCAGCTGCAATTGGCAATAGAAACGCTGCATAGCCGTGAAGCCAATCTGGCACTGGCCAAGACGCAATTTGAAGTGGGCGCGTCATCGGCTCTGGATCTACGTCTGTCAGAGACACTGGTGGAGTCGGCGCGAGTGTCCAAGGCGACGTTGGAACGGCAACGCGCACAAGCCGAAAATGCCTTGACACTCCTGGTGGGCAAGAAGATTAACGACTTGCCGCCGGCACAAGAACTGTCTCTACAGAATATCGTCACCGACATTCCTGCTGGCTTGCCGTCGGACCTGCTCACCCGTCGTCCTGACATTCGTTCGGCCGAGCAGTCGCTGATTGCCGCCAATGCCAATATTGGTGCGGCACGTGCGGCATTCTTCCCATCCATCACGCTGACCGGCTCCTATGGCAGTGCCAGCTCGACGTTGAACAAGCTGTTTGATTCGGGCTCAGGTGCGTGGTCGTTCGGGCCTTCGATCAGTATTCCGATCTTCAACTATGGTCGCAACAGTGCCAATCTGGATCTGGCAGAAGTCCGCAAGAATCTGGCTGTGGTTGCCTATGAAAAAGCGATTCAGACTGCATTCCGCGAAGTGGCGGATGCGCTGGTGGCACGCGGTGCGCTGGATGAACAGATCGTCGCACAGGAAAACTACCTGAAGGCAGAGCAGGCACGTCTGAATCTGACCGAGGTACGCTACAAGAACGGCGTTTCTTCTGCACTGGACCGACTGGATGCGCAACGCGACCTGTTCTCGGCGCAACAAGCCCTGATCCAGGCACGGCAGCTACGCCTCAACAATGCGATTGATTTGTATAAGGCATTGGGGGGTGGGTTGAATGAGAATACGACCACCAACTTACCGGTGGCAAAGAACTAGATTCAAAGAAAAAAGCGGGCCTTGGCCCGCTTTTTTGTCTTTATCTTACGTAAGTCAACGTGGATTTCTATCCTGGATTGTCCTGTGCTGCGCAAAATTCAAACGCACAAAGTTCAACTCTTGATCAATTGAATCTATCGTCACAAAGTGCGCTAGCCCACTATCCTTACTAGTGTTTGACATGACCTTAAAGAGTGTCGGGGCGACGCTACGAATATAGTGTGATGTTTCGTAGTAATTGCAATCATTCATCGTTACATCCGAGTAGATACCAAAGTTCCAGAAGGGTGAAATTTTGGCAAGCCGAGTAAGAAAGTATCGGTAATCATCAATATTAATATGATCCAGAAACTTATGATGATGTGGAGTGATATATAACCTCACATCCACCCCATACTGGTGTGCTGCCTGAATAAGTTGCTCCAACTCAGCGAGATTCGCATCAATTAGCTTACGTTGGTCGATCGATGGACTCTGGGGTGCCACTATGGCCGTAAAGTTTGGATCTTTGGCTACGTAGGCACGACAATCGCTGGCAATTTCCTGATCCCGCTTTGGAAAGTAATAATACCCACCCTGCATCGGGCGCTTGACCTCCCCCTTCCGGGTGCTGTTATTTTCGATCTTAAAATCAATTGCGTTGTACGATAATAAAAACAAATATTGCGCCAAAAAGCCCGCCGAACTCTGGTGCAGCACCTCTGGATGGGTCCAATACTGATAATTTGCCTTGGTTAGCCCAACACTATCGGGCCAGTCCACCTGTACGTAAAACGTCTTAAGTTGGGGTTGTGTTTTCAGTAACCACAAGCCATGCACCAGATTATCTGTCTGGTTGCCTGAAGAAACGTAAAAATTATAGATGTGAGTGCCAGGTAAAATCGGTTCGATATCGGCAGGAACCGTTGTTCCCATCCTCGACCCGCCGAACAAAAAAGTATCAAAACTCTTGTTCTTCTTCATCATTTCAATCTTGAGATAGCGCTCTTGGGTGGCACCACTCTCTCGCAATATCCCGGTCTGAAAAATATCGTAGGGATCAACCACCAAATTGAGTGCAGACAACAATGCAACCGGCAACAAACCGATCAAAAAGAAGATGCGTAAATAAGAGACAGCCACGATACGCCTTAGAATTGAAAGTAAAGGAACTCTGAAACACTGGCCATTTTGGTGAGACACAGAGCAAAGACAAGCGCCCAGAAAAAACCATTCCATTTACTCAGTTGCCAGCGTAAGCGGTACTCGCCATTAATATATTGCTGTGTATTGGGCAGGCACCAGATAATTGTTGCTGCGACAGTAAGTAGCAAGAAAAGTCGCTTGACGCCTAAACCGATGGTGGCAAAAAAATCTTTGGATGCCATTGCGCTTTGCTTTATGGATGGGAGATCCAAACTGGAAGTGATCGGCCGCAACAGCATATCGTTGAGCAGAATATGCGCTGATTCAATACTGCTGGAGCGGAAAACAACCCAGGCGATAACCACCATCAGGAAAGTTAAGGCCGTTCCCCAGACCTTTGTAACTATTGTTGGACTCGCTACGGAGCGCTTACTCAAGGCACGCCAACCATGGTTCGCCAGCAGATACGCTCCATGTAACGTACCCCAAACAACAAAGGTCCAGTTCGCTCCATGCCATAACCCACCGAGTACCATTGTCGCCATCAGGTTAAGATAAGTACGCTTCCTCCCGTAACGATTGCCTCCCAAAGGAACATATAGGTAATCCTTGAGAAACTGGGAAAGCGTCATATGCCAGCGACGCCAGAAATCGATAATGCTTGAGGCCTTATATGGCGAATTGAAGTTAACAGGAAGGCGAACACCGAATAGAAGCGATATCCCAATCGCCATATCGGAGTAACCAGAAAAATCAAAATAGAGCTGCATCGTGTAAGTGACCGCAGCAATCCATGCGCTGAAGAAATCGACATGGGAGCCACGTGTCGCAACGGCAAATACAGGTGTAGCAAACTCCGCAAAACTATCTGCAAGAAGTACCTTCTTAGCCAGGCCAATCGTAAATACGGTAACGCCACAAGCGATATCTTGCAAATTGATTCTATAGATTTTCTCTGAAGCGAACTGGGGCATCATCTGCTGATGATGTAACACAGGACCGGCGATCAAGTGCGGAAAATAAGTGACAAACAAAAGGTAGTGAATAAAATTATATTCATGTGCCTTTCCTTTCCAAGTGTCCACCAGGAATGCAATCTGCGTAAAAGTGTAAAAAGAGATTCCCAGTGGCAGCACTACATCTATCAAGGAAAACCTGTGACCACTTAGCGCATCGAAGGTCGATATAAAAAAATTCGCGTACTTGAAGACACCCAGCAATAACAAGTTTGCAGTAATCGCCAACCCTAAGAGAAATTTCCCTCCACGCTGCTGACGCGAAATCGCGTACCCCATTGCATAGTTGAAGAGAATTGACCCCAGCAGCAGAGTAGTGAATTTGGGATTCCACCAAGCGTAAAAGAACAGAGAAGCCAACACCAGCCAGATAGCCGCCATTTGACGGCCGAATTTGGCAAGAAAAAAGAATCCAAAGAATGTAATGGGCAGAAATAGTAGAACGAACTCGTATGAATTGAACAGCACGGCTACACTGCCTTCTTGTCAAAGCAAGCCGCAGACAAGTTGACTGCGACTTGCAAAATTATGAACTCGCGCACATCCGAGAGAGATAAATTCAAGTCTTCAGCGTATAGCCAGAAAACATCCGCGGATTACGACGGGCGGCCTGCGCCAGCGGTGAGTTCTTTGAAGTGGTAATAACAGCCTTGGGAGTCTCACCTCCAAAACAGCTATTACTCATCTGGAATTGCAGTATCAGGCGATGTCCTCGTTGAAGATGCTGGCCTTTATGCAGTCCTCGAGTATCTTCAATGAGGATGGTTCCCCTGGGTGCGGTAAATTCCCTTATCTGTTCCGGTGGATAATATTTCGCGATGTCTTCATCTTCCAGTCTCGCATAACCCCGCGCCAACAGTTCCCGAGGAAGAGTGCCACTGCGGTGTGTTCCAGCCACAAAAAAATGCGGACCGTTTTCCTTTTCAACATCAGTCAGGTAGACAAAGACCTTCAACCATTTGACACGATCCATATCGAAGTGATACATCTGCGCAGCTTCACCGTCTGCCTTGGCTTTGAACGCTGTACTCCACCACATCGACAGCATATCGGCGATCGGCTGACTACGGAAATACGATTGTGCAATCGAGAGCAGTGTAGGTTCCATGAGCAGCGCCTGCACTTCAGGATTAGCCAGAATCGCTTCTTTTTCGAAATCGTAGATAACAGCCTTTGGATCCTCGGGGTTGTAGACGCCGGTCACGCGTCCATCGTGAATCTCATCCGTCTGACGTAGCACAGCTTCCTGCGTAAGAGCAAAGTTCATTAACCGGTCACACATCTCCTCAGGTAAACGCTGGTCAAGAATGACATAGCCATTTTTGTCCAGTTCATCGGATACCTGATTTAACTGCTCGGGAGACAATGGTGCCAAAACTGTCGATTCAAAATCGATTTTACGGGAGGGATAAATTAGTGAGAGTATCCAGCTCATCAGATCATTACTACGGCCCGAAGTGAGACAAAACGTCATGATATGCGCCCGCCCCGTCCAAGAGGGCATCTTACCGGCGATGCCATAGCGAATGAAAGCAACGACGAGCAGAGCCGCGTTGATTGAATAACGGACAAATCGCTTGAGCCTTCTTAGCATAAAAATTACCCCCCTTTTTTTGCAATTATAGCTGGCTAAATTTCAATAACTTCAGATTCGATATCAGTTTATGTCAGGACAGGAGTGGCCGGATCAAGGCTAAGGTGCGCAGAGTAGCTCCTTGATGCTGACGAGCGAATATCTGTGCATGTAGCGCCATATCCCGTAGCCGCTCTTTATCCAAAAAGCATCTGTTAGCGACCGTCAGCATGAGGCTCTCATCCTCTACTCTTAGCGCTGCCTGAGCCTCAATGGCCTGCCTGCTGATAAGCTCAAAATTGAAGGTATGCGGCCCGATCAATACCGGCTTCCCCAAGGAACAAGCCTCAATCAGATTCTGCCCACCCAGCGGCAACAAGCTGCCTCCAATGAAGGCAAGGTCACACGCTGCATAGTAGCCGAACATTTCCCCCATTGAGTCACCGAGCACAATGTCGATGTCTTTTGGCAGAGGACCATCCAGCCCTTGCGAACGTCGATGAATCCGCAAGCCGCGCGCGGAAATTAACTGTGCAACTTCGTCAAAACGCTGCGGATGACGCGGCACCATGACCAACAAAAAATCACGCTGCGGCAGCGTGCACAGCGCCTCCAGAATCAGAACCTCTTCCCCTTCGCGGGTACTGGCACATAACAATACGGGCCGTGCACCAAAATTCTGCCGCCAGCGCTCTCCCTGGGCCACCAGATCAGCCGGAGGCTCAACGTCAAACTTGATGCTCCCCGTGACAGTTACCTGACTAGCGCCAAATTCCCGCAGCCGTTGCGCATCGTCGTCAGACTGTGCCGCGACACAAGTGATACCGGCAGCGGCCTCGCGCAACATGCTGCCAAATCTTTTTCCGCGGCGCAAAGAGCGTGCCGACAGGCGGGCATTGGCCAGCATCACCGGTACCTCATGACGCACACATTGGCGCACCATATTGGGCCAGACCTCAGTTTCCATCAAGATGCTGATGACCGGTTTGAAATGGCGCAAAAAGCGCGCGCACATCCAGCCGGTGTCGTAAGGAAAATAACTCTGCACCAGCCGAGTACCGTGTTTGGCAAACAGCTGCTGCCCAGTCGCTCGGCCAGTCGCGGTCATGTGGGTGAGCAGAATCCTATGCGCAGGGTAGGTCGCCAATAAGGCATCAATCAACGGCTGTGCGGCACGGGTCTCCCCTACTGATACCGCATGCACCCAAATAAACGGAGCGATGGCTTGCGCAGAGGAAGCGCGCCGATAAAAGCCAAGGCGCTCTCCGATATGCTGGCGATACCCTGGCTCCCTGGTGCCGCGGCGCCACAAGCGCAGCAGGACCAGCGGCAATGCGATCCACCATAGTGCGGTATAAAGCAGACGCATCAGATCAGTTCGCGGCCGGTCATTTTGGTCAGAATCGCCAGTGGACTCGCGCTCGGATCATATTGCTTGTCAACGGGCAGGTGCAAGGTCTGCTCCAGCATGTATTGCCCTGACATCACCGCATGCGAAGCCTGGTCCGAGAAACACACCCAGACTGATCCTGCCGCAAAAGGTATCGTCACTTGCTGGGCCGACTCTTGATACGACATGTCACCCTTCATGCCATCATGCAATTGCAACATCAGATGGTCATATTCGCTGCGGTAAGACTTGGTCACGTGTAGCGCATTGAGCAAGCTGGCTTGCCATGGCACATAGCGTTTGGCGCGCGGCAAGAAGCGCGCGGCCACGATTTCGAACGGCTCGCCGACTCGCCACACACGTGGCACACCATCCGGATTGATGTTGCAAAATACACGCAAGATGCGCTCGCCGTAGTTGGGGCGTGAGGGGAAGGCGTCAACGTGCATGCGTCGATCATCGGCACGCCATGATTGCGCACGGGTCTCGACTTGTGTCGGCCGGTAACTGGTTGGCGCCAGACGCAAAGCGCCTTTGTATTTAGGAAACAGTGAATACACCAGCGTCTGGGCCTGCTCCCTGAAACGTCCGACCATCAGTGCCAGTGCCAGTTGCGTCGCGGTATCGCCAACTGCGCCTTTGATATGGCCGCGCTCGTCCAAGCTGATATTGCGCACCTTGGGATCACGAATCTCCGGAGTCAGCAAGGCCAGTTCTTCCGGCAGCAAGGCAAATGGCAGATGCGGAAAATACAGCACCTTGCCGGCTTCCAGCCCGCGGATCCATTCCTGGTTAGGCGCCGGAACTTCCCATTCGCCGCTGTCGATTTCAATAATTTGCGATTCCATGACGATATTATGCCTCGTTGTCTTGAGTGAAGTGAGGCTGCCCGCTGGCAGCAGCCACAGACATTACCGCATCAATTGCTTGCAGGACTTGAGCTACATCAGGTGCAGCGCCGGTATCTCCAACATTGGCAATCAATGGTGACCAATTTCCTTCGGTTTTCCAGCGCGGCGAATCACAATACAACTCGACTGTTGGCCGGCAATATGCGGCAGCGATATGGGTCAGACCGGTATCTAGCCCGACCACCAGACTTGCCTGCCGCACCAATGTCACCGCCTCCATCAATGGCAAGGATGGCAATACGGTCGCCTGCGGCATCGCTGCGGCCAATTGTTCCGCAGCCACGCGCTCTTTGTTGTTGCCCCAAGGAAGCAATACGGGAAGCCTTCTCTTTTGCAACTGTTGGGCCAGCGCAATCCAATTGCCCGCGTCCCATTGTTTGGCTGCGCGTGCGGTACCATGCAGGAATACAGCGTAGGGGGTCGACGGCAGCCATGCTGGCGGCGAAGCAGCAAACTCGGCGTGGGCTTGCAGACTGAAGTCGGCACCACCATCAACCGCATAGTTCAGCCCGCCTGCAGCCACTAGTCGGGCACGCATGACCGCATGGGTATGCAAGCCGACCTTGACGCTTTGATCATGAAAAATGCGGGACAGAGGCTCATAACCAGAGCCTTCCGTCGCATTGGCGAGCCCCACCCGCTTGCCACCGGGCGTCAATCTGGCCATGCGCATCACAACGCTGGTTTTGAGTAAGCCCTGCGTATCAAAGACCACGTCGTAGGCTTGTGCGCGCAATTGCCGGTAAAAGGCAGCAATCTCAGCGCGGGTCTCAACGCGGCCAAGACTCTTGCGCCAGCGCCGCAGGGCGATCGGGATAATGTTGCGTATATGGGGATTAAGACGCACCAGGCTGGTATAGCCCTCCTCCACCACCCAATCGATGTTGGCATGCGGGTAGTGGCGTCGGATATCAGCCACCATCGGCATATTGTGGACCACG
This sequence comes from Herbaspirillum sp. Sphag64, assembly GCF_014192645.1. Classification (GTDB taxonomy): domain Bacteria; phylum Pseudomonadota; class Gammaproteobacteria; order Burkholderiales; family Burkholderiaceae_D; genus Herbaspirillum. The sequence continues at coordinate 192,406 of NZ_JACHYE010000005.1, forward strand.
TCACCGAGGGAAGAAACGCGGACGATCAGGATATTCAAGGCTAACCCACTATTGTTTGTCTGTGGGCCAGCATCTTACCCCTTTCAAAACGGCAATGCCACATCCGGACGGGCTGCCAGGATGACCTGCCTGAATTGCTGCTGAATCCGTTCGAGTGCTGATTGAGACTCAGCCTCAAAACGCAGCACCACCACGGGTGTGGTATTGGAGGAGCGCATGAGGCCAAAGCCGTCCGCATATTCCACACGCAAGCCGTCGATAGAGATAATTTGTTGCGCTTCTGGGAAGTGCGCTTCTTTTTGCAATTGCTCAATCAGGGCGAAATTCTCACCTTCTTTTAATTTCAGTTGCAGCTCCGGTGTGCTTGTGGATTGTGGCAACGCATTCAAGACCGACGATGGATCGGATACGCGGCTCAGCAGCTCGAGCAGACGGGCACCAGCATACAAGCCATCATCAAAGCCATACCAGCGATCCTTGAAAAACACATGGCCGCTCATCTCTCCACCCAACGGTGCACCGGTTTCACGTAACTTGGCCTTGACTAGTGAATGACCGGTTTTCCACATCAGTGGCTGGCCACCATGGGCACTGATCCAGGGCGCGAGATGGCGGGTGCATTTGACGTCGTACAAGATTTCCTTACCGGGATGACGGCTCAAGACATCTGCTGCGAACAACATTAATTGGCGGTCGGGATAAATGATCTGCCCATCCTTGGTCACGACACCGAGACGGTCGCCATCGCCATCAAAGGCCAGGCCAATTTCGACGTCGCCTGCTTGCAGACTACGGATCAGATCTTGCAGATTTTCAGGATGTGCCGGGTCAGGATGATGGTTCGGGAAACTACCATCGACTTCACAGAACAGTTCTGTCACTTCGCAGCCCAGGGCACGATACAACTCCCCGGCGAAGGCACCAGCGACACCATTACCGCAGTCAATCGCGATTTTCATCGGGCGCGCCAGCTTGATGTCGCCAACGATACGTGCAAGGTATTCATGACGGAGTTCGTAAGTGCGATAGCTGCCTTCGCCAGCGACAAAGGTGTTCTTGAGAATGGATTGATACAGGGCTTGAATGGTGTCGCCGTAAATAGCTTCACCGGCAAGGACCATCTTGAATCCGTTGTAGTCAGGCGGATTATGGCTACCGGTGACCATGATGCCTGATTGGGTTCCCAGCACATGCGTACCGAAGTACACCATAGGCGTTGCCACAACACCGAGATCAATAACATTGATGCCAACCGATTGCAGACCAGCGGCCAGAGCGGCCGACAGTTCAGGGCCGGATAAACGACCATCGCGACCAATGACTACCGATGTTTGGCCTTTGCTTGACGCCGCCGAGCCAAAGGATTGACCAATCTGGTAAGCGACGTCGGCGTTGAGCGTTTGACCGACGATGCCACGGATGTCGTAGGCTTTGAAAATGGCTGAGGCAATTTGCATGATGACTGATTCACTTTATTTTATTGCAAGAACGACATGATTACTTCTTCTTATGCAACATGAGCCACCGGGGCGAGCGGAACCTGACTATGCGCAAGTACAACCAGATATAGATTGCGATGAACAAGCAACAGCAAAGCATCAATGCCCACGTATGACGCCACAGCAATGTGGCTGGCACTACGGCTGTCAGCGAAAGCGTCCAGAGATAAGGTGATGTCATCGAATTGCACCGCGTAAGCGCGCGTGCGTCGCGGCGACCAATTGCCCAGACCACCATTCGTCTGAATATCAAACTGTGCAAATGGATGCTATCGGGCATCCCAGGCGACTGTCCGCGCAGAAAAAACCGCCGATAGGCAGAAAAAATTGTTTCAAAACAAGGATAGATCAGCAGAAGAGCCGCATACCAGGTAGAGACTTGTGGATTGCGCATGACGAGCAGAATTGCCAACTCACCCAGCATGAAACCGAGAAAATAAGCGCCACCGTCACCCATGAAAATCAAGCCGGCCGGATAGTTCCAGACGAAAAAACCAACCGTAGCACCAGCGACTAACAGCGCTGTGATCAGGACGAATGAATCACCGACTTGCAATGCGACGTATCCAAGCGATAGCAACATGCACAGCACAACTATGCTGGCAAGACCGTTAAACCCATCGATGATGTTAATGGCATTAGCAATCCCCGCGACCGCAAAAATCGTGAGCGGCAAGGTAATCCAGAGTTGACCGATAACCCAAACGCCAAAGACGAGATCAATGTGTTCGATACGTGCATTGAGCAGGTAGAAACCAAGCAGTGCCGCGATCATTGTTAGCAGTAGACGGCGGAATGGGCTCACCCGTTTGGTAAAGTCTTCAACGATTCCCCCACCAAATGCGACCGCCGAACACAGGACGATCATGCCCATATCCTTGGCCACATCAGGCTGCCGCCAAGCAGAAAAAGCTCCTCCCAGTGCGACTGCGACAAAGATACTCAATCCACCAATTCTCGGAACAGCATGTGTATGTACCTTTTGGACACTGTCAAGATCAGAGTCCAACATGCCATCATGCAAACTCGCGTATTTGAGCACGAACAGTGTCATTACTGCAGATATGAGGAAACCGATAAATAGCGATAACATGTTGGAGAAAATCCCTTCCGGCAACCCGGCGACTTAGTTTCTGAGTCATTCAGTACGGTTGATTGGCAAGACATCTTGGTATTTGCCCATTTATAGCCGCCCCTCGACGCCGGAGCCCGACCATTGATCTATAAGGCATCGAGACGCTCGCATTTGCCCTCCTGAGGCAAAGTAGTCTTCCGGCCAAGTCAATTCCCGCAGTGAACATTTTAATCTGCTTCGACATCAATAGGTGACGGGGTTGTCCTAAAGCACTAGTTGAACTCCGCACTTGATGAAGTGCTCCCAGTGTGTCAAACGACCGAACGCTATCTCCCGGTACGCCCCTGACGCTAACAAATTCATCAAACACGGTCGGATTTTAGTCCGCGCTGTGCTGGGTCTCTGAGGTATATAAATGCCAATAATTTGTCAGCACCATAAATCACCACCAAATTCATGAACAGTGAACCAAAAATCAAATAGGACTGCATTGGTGCATATCCAAAATTCGCGAATCTATAGGCAATCGCTTGTGCTAACAACGAACATAAAATCAGATTTTTCCCACCGATACGATAAACAAATATTTCAACTACAGCACCGATCACTCCAACAATAAATAGGCAGACAAACAAGAACGGAAATGAACCAGGATAAAAACAAAACGCAATAATGCCTGGTAATGAGATGTAGTGATGTATTGCAGTATTGGCATTCAGGTATGGCGAATTAACCAGATTCAAGTCAAAAAAACTTGTACTATTATCAGAATAGACTTCTTGCCAGCCTCGCTTCCACAAATCCCACCCCCCCTTGTGGGAGCTCGATACTGCCAGCACGCCCTCCATACCGACCCAGCGATCGACAAACAGAGGTATGGTCATTTCATGAACTGCACTCGTGGTTTCCCAACGATTCACACTGGTGTTTCTCAAAAATCCGCTATATCGCAGATGATTCACGACGAATACGGAACTTATAAATAAAATTGAGAAAAAAATTGTTAGAACAACAAAAAATCGCCGATTCACCGGAATTAAATTTATTTTGAAATTTTTATATAGCCCATAAAATAAGGAAGTTGAGTTGAGAATCATTCCCCTACTAAGCAAAGAAACATTTGATACAAATCCTTCAAGCAATGAGATAACTGCAGCAAGGAAGGAATTGCTTCTTCCGATCGAATATTCGAACTGCAATATTATTGCGGAAAAAGATGCCAGACCAAACAGCAACAACCATTTATAAATACCACCAATACCAAACGGAGGTATTGTCAATGGCACCTGCCCTCGTTGATATATACCATAATAAATATTACTTAGCGCTATAGAAATAAAAAATAACACAAATAAAATAAGTATTATTTTTCGATGCCTCTGATATAGATTAAAAATACCCGGCTGAGTGACAGACTCCTGTTTTTTTCCTTGGTAGGAAAAGACATATCCTCGGATCAATGCAGCACAAACCAAGCCTAGCATGCCGCATGAAGTGACGAGTAGGCCTCGATCAAAAGCAGGGCCTGAGCCGTCAAAACTACCTACTGACTCATGAAATATACCGTCCGTAAAACCGACTCTAATGGTCAACTTGAGCCAGAATCCAAGCCAAAGAAATACACCGATAAATGCATCAAAAAAAATAGCTTTTTTTCTGAATGAAAAATATAGAAGAACATTTGATATCAGTGTAAACAGAAGATATATATATTTATCTCCAGAATAGGATTTAAAGGCAATTATCGTCAGCAATATGCAAATTAAAAAAAATAAATATTTACACACCTGAAAAATATCAAAATTTGTTTTGTTAAACGCTAACATCTTTATTTCCACTTTTTAGTTGACGAGGGTTCATAAAGAAATTTTATAGATTTTAATTAGATAAATAAAATTAATTTACTGACGCTTATAACTTTTCAACATGGAGTCCTACAGCACCCCTAGAAACTGCCACTCCAGACATTAGTCCATCTCGCCTCACAAAAGAGGTCAACATCGTTAGTCAGTCAATAATCTTGGCCATCCAGATGGTGATTATTAAAAAGCTTGAGGAAGTTGGAGCTTGGTTACTTTTTCACAGCAACAACCAAGCAATATCTTTCCGAAAAACATCACGTCGACGAAAACTCGCTAATAATTGGCTCCAACTCAGGCCTCATCAGTTTATTGAGAAGAACGCCCCAGAGAAAAAAGGTAAATATCCCAGTATAGGGCTGCCTCAGACTTACCTTCACTGAGTTGTCAACAACAACCAAAAATAAAACTACAAGACTCAACGCGAATAAAGCAGGAGATTCCAGGATCCTCTTTCTTTGACGCAGTATTTCAACGATGGTAAAACCAAGAAGGAATAATGTCGGAAGTAATGCTATTAACCCAAAGTTATATATGAAATCCAGATAATAATTATGCGCACTAGGATATAAAGTACGATTCGGCGGCACACTAAGTCCTAGAAGCAGTGACTGCGCGCTCTCCGTGATGCCATCGGAATAATACTTCCAATAAGTATAGCGCTCACTTAACACAGGCAAGAATCTAATGTCAATTCCTGAGGATCGGGGGGCGCCATCGGAGGACCCTATTGGCGCTATCGCGTTTGAATGGGGAGACTCCACTCCAGGGGCCAACTCAGAATTTATAGAAACACAATTTTCAGCAAAAGCTTTTTTAAATATAGTATTTTTTGTTTCACACTGAAAATAAGTCCAGCTCGACAAGATAACCAACAATAATATAACAAGAGGCAATTTATTATTTCTTTTTCTTATATTAAGCAGCGCAAAGAAAATTACCCCACCAAAAAACAAAATAATTGATAGCAGAGACAGCGATGCGGAAACATAAATTGACATGCATACCGAGATAAAGACCAATCCATTACGAAATCGCCTTTCATGCCAGAGACTAAATAAGGAGAGAAGATATGCAGCGACAAAGACTACCGGCACATATTGAAGATATTGATAGATCGAAAACCAACCAAGTGTCGGAGATAGATAACCATTGCCCATTTTCACTGTAAAAATTAACTGAATCGGAACAATAATTAACAAAACTCCAAAAAATGCTTTGGCGTAGGAATTGTCTTCCCGAGCTCGATCAAGTGGCTCATATACTTGACCAAGCACCAAAGCAAACATGGGCAGTATGAGCTGAATAAGCAATATAAATTTCGACTGCTGCTCAATCTGCGAACCTCGTGTCAAAATAATCGACGACATTACCATTAAGATACACGTTAAAAAAATATATCCGAATGATAGGAAGGCACGTCGATACACTCCAAATAGCAGAATGCCACCATAACAGGCGATAACAGAGACAGGGATCGGCAGGTTACCCAATACACCGCCACTATTAAACGAGACCGATGGATCTGCAAACACTCCCTTGCTGATCTGGAAAAACATCGGAAGAAGCAACAGCACCCCTATTGCCGCCCGCAGGGATTTATATGTGCGCGGAGAGTAAACCTGCCGTCCTAGTGTCTCCTGCTTTTCTATCCCGGCACTCCGATAGAAAACATATGCCATTACCGCACTTAGCAAATACAGGACACTCATGGCCTCTTTGCCGAACATATAAAAGATGACTGGCACCGAGGTAAAAATCAGTATATTCATCAATACATCAGGCCCAAAAACATCGTGCTCAGTATCGTGCTGAAGTAGCCTAAATCGAATTTGCTGGGCATAGACCATGACCACGCCACCTATCATCGATAGACCGGTCGCCTCCCAGAAGAAGTAAGTTTTACCGGTCCAACTCAATGCTGAAAGTTTCGCAGTGGATGCGACAAATATGAGGAGACCCAGCGCGAGCGACAGATTCAACGCGCCCCGTAAAAAGGGCGGCAAATAAGGTTTACCACTGCGCTGTTCATGCAACGCAATACTTGCGCCCAACGCATTAGCAAATACCGAGCCGGTGACTCCTCCGATGGCAAAGGCTGTGTACATATCGCCAGCGGTCTCCTTGCCCATCACAAGCAAGATCAATAGCCTGAAGACATAAACAGTGATGCCGATAATTGCTGTCGACCCCAGATTCGGCAATATTTCACGGACACTTCCTCCTGGCGACTTTGGAGTGATGACCAAGGTGTCCCAAATAAATCTGGCGCTAATAAAGAGAGGGAGAATTGCCCATAGAAACAGTGCAAACAATGGAAACCTGAAATCTCCAACCAACCACACCAGCAAAAGTAACAGCAGAACTGATTGCAACGCTAAATATGTTTTCGCGACCTTTTGATACCCCAGGCGCTCCATTTCGCTCAGATGGACTTCCCCTATCCACTCAACGCAACGGCGGAGAATCAAAATAACTGCAAGCAGAGTCTCGACGCCAGCAACTTTGACGCTAAGCCAATAGGCGGCTACTGCCAGCGGCAAAAGCAAAAGCAAGCGACCGATCATCACCGAACTTGCTGATACACCAGACTTTTTGCTGAGAATCAGGCTGCGTGCATTTGCTGAAAATGCGTAGAGCAATGCTAATGTTGCAGCTTGCACGACCCCTACGTCAGCTGCCATTGCACGATGGCCAGCTAAACCCAGAGCAATCAGCAAGACCGTTACGGCAAACGTATTTGCCATAAACGCAAGCGGGAACGAATAACGCAATCTAAATCTCTCCTATCATCAATCTATATACAACATAGATTTCTCCTACACCACACTTATGTCGGTCGGAGCATTTCACACTATTCACGCGCTACATCTTACGAATAGGACGAGGGGAGGATGGGTGGAAAATGGGAGGTACTTTGCCTCCCATTATTCTTAGAACTAACTTATTTTGACCAAACAACCCGATTGATATAGTCGATGTAACTTGTAACTATCCGCACAATTTGCGTCGATACGTGCGGATTTTCATAGTCTGCGACAGGCAACACAGGCTGCGCATTGGCGGCACGTTGAGACGTAACTATATTGATCGCATCTATTACCCGATCCGACTTGAGTCCAGCCATGATAAGCGTACCAGCATCCATACCTTCTGGCCGCTCATGCGCATTGCGCAACGTAATCGAACACAAATTGAGCAGCGAAGTCTCCTCGGTAATTGTTCCACTATCTGAAAGCACGCAGAACGCTTCCGTTTGCAATTTCATATAGTCAAAGAAACCCAGTGGCTTGGAAAACATGATTCGCGGATCCAGGTTGCTGTAGCCAATGTCTTCCAGACGTTTGCGTGTTCTGGGATGGGTAGAAACGAAAATTGGCATTTGAAAGCGTGCTACCAGAGCCTGCAAGGTTTCCAGAAAATCCTTGACCGCTTCAGGCGAATCAACATTTTCTTCGCGGTGCGCACTGACAACAAAAAACCTTCCCGCCTCCAATTGCAGTCGAGAGAGAACATCTGACTGCTCGATCTTGGGCTTATAGAAGTCAATGACTTCGCGCATATGTGAGCCGGTCTTAATAATTTGCTCAGGCTTGACGCCTTCTGCGATCAGATACCGGCGAGCATGCTCAGTCAATACCAAATTAATATCAGACAAATGATCGAGAACCTTACGATTAAGTTCTTCCGGCACACGTTGATCAAAACATCTATTGCCCGCTTCCATATGAAAAACTGGAATCTTGCGACGCTTTGCGGCGATAACAGCCAGACACGAATTAGTATCACCGTAAAGCATGACGGCGTCGGGCTTTTCCTTTTCCATCACCGCATCAGCCTTAGCTATGATCTGACCGATTGTCTGCGCCACGTTCTCGCCGACCGCATCCAGGAAATGGTCTGGCTTCCGAATCTGCAAGTCCTCAAAGAAAATTTGATTTAACTCAAAGTCGTAATTCTGACCTGTGTGTACCAATATATGCTGAGTGTGCACATCCAAAGCAGCAATTACACGACTCATTTTGATCAATTCAGGACGCGTCCCGACGATGGTCATTACCTTAAACACGACTTTCCTCCTGAATAAAATCCAATTTTTTCACCAATGCAATAACCTCTTCAACGGTGAGCCTTTGCGTACTATGGGACGTGTAGTCCTCGCAGTGCGAGATTTTCTCTTCCCCGTCGCTGAAATATTTAGCGTAATTCAAATCTCTGTCATCGGCGGGTACACGATAATAGCCGCCCTGATCTTCGGCGCGCGCCATCTCTTCCCGCGAGACCAACGTCTCGTAAAGCTTTTCCCCATGTCGGGTACCAATAATCCGAACTTCACTGTTACTGGAAAATATCTTTGTCAATGCGATCGCCAAGTCCGCTACTGTTGACGCGGGAGCCTTTTGCACGAAAATATCACCCTGCCGTCCATGCTCAAATGCGTGCAACACCAAATCAACTGAATCCTCAAGCGACATCAGATAACGTGTCATATTCGGATCGGTCACTGTAAGCGGCTTACCTGCCTTGATCTGCGATACAAACAAAGGAATGACAGAACCACGCGACGCCATGACATTGCCATAACGGGTAGCGCACAACACTGTTTCTCCCTCGCCTTGCATGCGAGCTTTTGCAACCATGAGTTTTTCCATCATGGCTTTCGAAATGCCCATGGCATTAATCGGATACACAGCCTTGTCGGTGCTCAAAACAATTACCCGTTTAACGTGATTGGCAATCGCGGCTGTCATCACATTCTCGGCACCCAATACGTTGGTGCGAACGGCTTCCATTGGATAAAATTCGCACGAAGGAACCTGCTTCAATGCAGCCGCATGGAATACATAATCGACACCTTTGAGAGCTTGATGAATGCTGTCGTAATTACGCACATCTCCGATATAGAATTTCAATTTTTTATCGTTCAGCGCGATTCGCATCTCTTCCTGTTTTTTCTCGTCGCGACTAAAGACGCGTATCTCGCGCACGTCAGTTGATAAGAAGCGCTTCAAAACTGCGTTACCGAATGACCCGGTGCCACCGGTTATCATTAATACCTTGTCTTTAAACATAGCGTTATTTTTGAGGATATTGAGAAAGATACATTTGCTCAAGCAACGTCGGCCAATCTGGTGCGACATAACCCGTAGCATTCGTAAATCGAGTCACATCCAACGATCGATCAATGGAAAAGTCCTCGTCTGGATTTATCTTGATTTTTTTCCGGTAGATTGCAGCAATCTGACTCAGCAAATCAAATTTGTCGATTGGCGCTGCGCCGACATGATACAAACCATGTAACTCTGGACGCACAAGGACAATATCGCGCACGACTTGCGCGAAAACAACATTGGGCAATCCGGAAAAAATGGCCCGTTTAAAGCCCTTGCACTCATTTTCTTGCGCCAAGAACCATTCCAGCAATCCGTATGCGCTCTGCAACTCGTGTCCGATAGTTGAGGTACGAAGAGTCAAGGCGCGTTCATTATTGACTTCACCCAGGAATTTCGATTTGCCATACAAATCGTTGGCATCTGGAAAGGCATCCTCGCGGTAAAGTCCATCTTTACCGGAAAAAACACAATCAGTGCTGACATGAATAAACCTGGCGTTCACAACCTCGCACAGTTGGGCCATGCGATGTGGTAACAGCGCATTGATTGGAATCGCTTGTAACGGATCTGCAGCTTCCTTGTGGTGTTTTGTCAGGCCGATACAATTGACTACAACATCGGGCCTTACCTCCGAAAATACCCTGACCAGGGCATCATGCGAATTGACATCGACACCTGTCACAATTCGTTTCTGCATTGAGGGGAAAAATTGCAGATCACGGACATTACGCAACGTACCAAAAACTTCCCACTCAGCGTTCTCAGACAATACGCGAAACATCGCGTGCCCAATCATCCCACTTGTACCGAATACTAGAATTTTCATCGTGATTGTCTTGCCAAATCTGTTTAATCCGAAAAATGAGTAATCAGCCTATCAATCAATTTATCATGATCAAAGTGCTGCTTGAAAAATGCGCGGCCATTTTCCCCCATTTGCTCGCGCTCCGCGTCGGTCATTTCGACAAGTTGCAATACAGCGGCAGCCAATGCAGTTGAGTCTTCTGCTGGCACGGCCAGTCCTGCGCCGGCTTCAGCCACCAAGCGTGCACCTTCGCCATTAAGGCTCGCAATAATGGGTTTACCCACTGCCATATATGCCTGTACTTTATTGGGAACTGTCGCAGCAAAAATAGCCTCGTCGGCTAGTGTCACCAATAATACCGACGCTTTGCTCATCACCCCTGGCATCATTTCCACAGGAAAACGACCCGGCAAATACACATTGGTCAAGCCGAGCTCTCGCACTTGCGATTCCATCCAATCCCATCGACTTCCTTTGCCGAAAACAACAAAAGAAATATCCTGGCGCCCACGCAACAAATCTGCAGCGCCAACAATGACCTCTACCGCTTGACCCGAGCCCACATTTCCTGCGAAAACCACCGTAAAGCCATTGTAAGGGAACGGAAGTTGAGGTAATTCACCGTCATCACCACTGCTAAAAATGCGATCGACAGAGTTCGGGTAATAAACGATGGGCTTCCCAGGGGCAAGCTTTCTTACGTTTTGCTTGAAAGCCTCGGACTGTACTAGCAATAAATCGGCATGACGATAAATAAGCCTGACAATGTATTCAACGCATTTCAAGGCGACGGCATTGCGAACATAGCCTGTCGCAGCCAGGCTATCTGGCCAAAGATCTTGGACCCAAACCAAGACCTTCGAGCGCTTCAAAAAACCAAGGAATAACGCTGGAATTGCCTGCAGCAGTGGCGATGTTGCATAGACGAAGATGGCGTCATAACGGCGACGGCGCAACAACCAGGGCCCAAACAAACAACCAGCAGCGATAAAGGATAGGTAATTGAAGATCAACTTCAACGCACTACGCTTACCGCGCGCGGCAAGCGGCACACGATAAATATTTGCGCCGGCCCACTGTTCCCGCTGACAGCCCCACCCTCGATAGCCTTGAAAGTAGTCGCCATCGGGGTAATTAGGCTTTCCTGTCAAAACATCAACTTCAACGCCTTTCTCCACTAACGACTTAACAACATCGTTGATTCGAAAGCTCTCAGGTTGAAAATATTGACTGACAATAAGCACTTTCATTTATTCTTGCCCGCAGTCAACATGCTAAATCTTCCAAAATTTGTGTCATGAACCCCTTGCCATCCTGCAGCGGCAAACCATGCTCTTCGACGCCGAGAAAACGTTTCACCGCGCGCGCGATGGAGATTGCCGACTCAGGATCAAATGTTTGCTCCGGATCAATCACATCGCGCACATAATCTAATTCCGACGCCAACACCGCGAGGCCAGCCTGTCTCGCCTCAATCAGGGGTAACCCCAATGACTCAATGGTAGAAGGATAAATTAGCGCAGCAGCCCGATCATAAAGCCGCCCAATCTCGGCATGCGGCACATTGCTTGCATTTTCCACTCTAATCCGGTACTTCGCGACTTTCGTTTCCACCCATAGACACAATTCGGTGAAATGCGTACGTTCCAACGTCAGTATCAAAGAGGGAAATAAACCCTCATCTGCCAATAAGCACCAAGCCTCGATCAATTTACGATGATTTTTATGCGGCTCGCCAGACGCGACATACAGAAAATCAGCTTCTTTTCTTCTTCCCGTTTCAACCGTATTCAGTTGACGATGGTAACCGTCACGCGCAGCAGCAAATGGAGAGACCCTGACGGGAATGCTCCCCTTCGATAAAATACTCAGTAGTGTTTTCATCGACGGTGTCTGCACGAGTAACTCATCCGCATTAGCTAATCTGCTGGAAAGCCACAAGCGCTCCACGAACATTCTCAGTCTGGATTTAAGGGAAAAACCATCTAGTTTGACACCATCGACCAAATAGCGATTTTGTACGAATACCACAACACGCCCACGCAATTTGAACAAAGGCGGAAGATTGCCAAAACACAATACGATATCGTCTGCCTCGACATTCTTGCGCAGCCAAATTTCCGCAAAAAGACGTCTCAAGACGGTAGGGGCAACACGCCGGACTTGTACTTCTTGCTCAATTTCATCGGGCAAGAGAATGCGGCCGTCCAGAGACAGCACTAGTTTAATGCCCGCGGGCAACGCGCCCATCAGGGCTAACAACAAAGAGCGACCGCCTCCTTGGTGCACATTCGTAGCGTGAATGAACAATCTACGGGTCACAATCAGCCCCCGTGCATTAAGTTTGTTAAGACAGTAAGTTTCAGCCGAACCTCAGACCAATGTTTGAATCAAACGGGGCTAACTGCAGGCCTCCGGCGATGTGTTACAAAAATTACCGGCAATTTTAGCCGGATTGTAACGTCTTGATTGAGTTTTTTGATTGACAACAGCGCTCCCATAAAAGGCGCAGTTGTGCTAATGACATTTACCCTGGCGGCCAACCATTACAATCCGAAAAAATCGAAATAGGCCGCTGAAACAATGACGAAAAATCAGATTTTGGTCCAGTACGGCGCTAATCCCCGTACACGTCGATAGGTATCAAGTGCCTTTTTTGTCATCGTTTCACCCAGCACGCGCCACAACCAGAATCGTATGTATACACGTGCCATCGCCATCAGCCATAACCCCCCCGGCATTTTTTGACCATTCATTCTTTGTGCCCGCCTGATTTCTCGCATCGCCACCAATGTGTTGGCAGGGTCGCTGCTGACACCTCCTTGACGCATTCCAGTTGTTATCAAATCAGGAATGAACTGGGCCTCGCCCGTTTTTAGCTCTCGCAGGAGTAATTCATAGTCACCTGCAATTCGGAAAGATTCATCAAATACGCCTCTCCGCTCGAACAAACTGCGCCGATGCATTACACCCTGATGTGGAATACACATGAGTTGTGTGAAGCTTTTTTTCACTTTAAGCCACGGCTCACCAACCGGATAAAGGTCGCCACCGTCTGCGTTAACGAGCATTATTTGAGCATATGCTACACAGATAGCGGGACTAACAGTCACCAACTGCTTACTGACTTTCTCCAATACATGCGCATCCCAAAAGTAGTCATCGGCCCCGAGAAAGCAGATCCACTCTCCTTTTGCCTGTGATAACCCCTTGTTCCAGGCGTTGTATATCCCACGATCCGGCTCTGAAATCCAATAGCTGATCAAATGACTATTTGCTTTCAACAAATCAACCGTACCGTCCCTAGACCCCCCATCGATGATGACTAGCTCTTTGTTTTCGTAGGTTTGTTGTGCAAAACTATCAATGCATTGCTGCAGCGTCTTTGCGCCATTGAATACGGCGACGATGACCGTCAACAAAGGTTTAGATTCAATTTGCTTCATAGTCATCATTCTCGTCGGTACTATTAGCCCAAATCTGGACTGCCACTCATCATTACACTTTAATGCAGATGAGGTAATTACAAAATCAAGTCCTCAGCCGCCATCAAATGAGTTGACTGCGGCGATAACCGCTTCCACATCGTCGACGCTCATCTGCGGATGGCAAGGCAACGACAGGCAAGTGTTTGCATGGCGCTCTGTGTGGCGTAGTCCCTCCGGATCCCTTGCCAGCTCTGAGCAGGGAGACTGCTGATGCACAGGAATCGGATAGTGAATGAGTGCCTGAATGCCGCACGACTGCAAGTGCTTTTGCAATTGCTCTCGCGCTTCGCAAATGACGACAAACAAATGAAATGCATGGGCAGCAGGCTCCTGCGGGGCGCTAAGGAGTGTGACCAGAGGCTGCCTGATGCCGACACGATAAGCATCAGCAATTTCACGGCGACGCTGCGTAAATTCTCGCAACCATTTCAATCGCGCCCCGAGCATCGCTGCCTGGATCTCATCAAGACGGCTATTCATCCCCAGCTCAGGATGGTGATAACGTACGCTCTGGCCATAGTTGCGCAAGCGTGCCGACTTTTTTGCCAACGCCTCGTCCTGAGTCACCAACATGCCGCCATCGCCTGGCGCACCTAAATTCTTCGTCGGATAAAAACTATAGGCGCCCGCGCGACCGAAAGCGCCTGCCATACGACCGCCCCAGCTTGCTAAATGCGCTTGGGCACAGTCCTCAATCAATACAATGTCGCGCTCCTTGCATAGCGCAGTCCATGCATCCATGTTGCGAACCTGCCCGTAGAGATGCACCAATACGACGGCCTTGGTGCGGGCGGAGATACAACGTCGTACACTCTCTATGGAAAGCAAACCAGTATCTGCTTCGATATCAGCCAGAACAGGTACGGCACCTGCCCGTAATATCGCCAACACTGTCGCAAAAGCTGTCATTGAAGTCGTAATCACTTCATCGCCCGGGCCGATATCTACTGCTCGCAGAGCAATTTCAATCGCGTCCATGCCGTTGCCCACCCCTACGCCGTATGTGGTACCGCAAACAGCCGCCCATTCGCGCTCAAAATTTTCTACTTCCTTGCCCAGTACAAACCATCCTGAGTCGAGTACACGCTTCGCGGCCGCCAACATGGCCTCGCGGATTTCTTCCGGCTCAGCCTTGAAATCATTCATTAAGATCATTTGTCCGCATCCCAATAATGCTGGCTATTCGCCTTGTAATATTCCATTGTCTTTCTCAATCCATCCTTCAAGCCGACCTTCGGCGTCCACCCCAAATCCTTGGAAATCAGGGTGAAATCACTGTAATAATCGCCAATATCAATGGCCTTGCGTTCTGTTGGAAACGCAACAAGTTCATGCGTGCCACCGTAACCCAAACTCACCATCATTTGAGCCAAATCGCCTAAATTGATGACTTCCCGGCTGCCAAGGTTATACACTTTCCCATTGGCGACATCACTAGCGCCAGCAAGCAAGAGTGCATCCACGCAATCATCCACGTAATTGAAATCGCGTAGTTGCTTGCCATCTCCGAATACCTTGATTGGCTTACCTTCAATGATCGATCTGACCCAAATACCGAGAAAGGTTTGCCGAGCATCCTTCACTCTCATCGCCGGCCCGTAGGTATTGGTCAAACGTAGCGCGCAAGCGCGAATACCATAGACATTGTTATACAACAGGTGATACCACTCGCCAGCGAGTTTATTGATACCGTTGACATCAACTGGGCGGATCGGATGCGCTTCGTCCACAGGCAAATAATCCGGCTTGCCGTAGAGCTGCCGAGTGCTGGCGAAAACAAGCTTTACGCCGTTGTTGGCTTTTCGACAGGCCTCAAGAATAGTCAACTGCGCCGCGGCATTGATGTCCAAATCTGCTCTTGGATCTGCCATAGAATCCATGTGGCTCGTTTGCCCGGCCAGATTGAACAAATAATCCTGATCCTGCACCAAATATGCCATCGCATGCGGATCACGCACATCACTGATATTGCAAGTCAGGCGCTCCTTAATATCCGCGACGTTGAACAGATTCCCACCGTAAACCGGAATCAGGCTATCGACCAAAGTGACGTTGGCCCCCAATTCGATCAACCGACGCGCGAGATTGGAGCCGATAAATCCAATGCCACCGGTGATCAGTACGCGCTTTCCACTATAAGCATTTATATTCATTGAATTCCCCCTTAAGCCGTCGACGCAAGTTTCGCAGCGGTGTCTTCCAGGAAACAGGTTTTGTTACACGCCCGCGATTAAAGCCTGGCAATACGCTCATGACTATCTCTTTTTCGGATGCCAAAGCCTGCACGTACGGACGATAAAGTAAATCTCTTACCGCGGGAGAAAGCTGGTAGCCGCCTAAATCCACGGTATTGTCGAGATACTGTTTAAAGCCATGGTAATGGTAGAAAACTAGTGGAAAATCATTTACATACAACTTCGTCGAGCGCTCGCTTACTTCATATTGCTGTACGTTCCACGGTGCAACGCCACCGCCAATATGTTGCAAAGCATGTACGCCATCGAATCGCTGCAGCCAGTCATCCAAATATTTCTGGTCACCAAATTTGCCGTCTTCGATCCGGTTAAAACACCATTCCAGGCAGCGATCCTGCCACCATTGAAGTACCGCCAAGCCTCGCTCATCGGCCTTGAATGTCATAAATTGGACGCAATAAATTCCCGATGTCGCCGACTGGTCATAACGCGGCGTATATCGATGTGAGGTAATCAGTACGGAAGCGCCGCTGCACTCGAACTCCTGCAGTAACAAAGAAGGCTTTTCGTAAAAACAAAGATCCGCATCCAGATAGGTGACTTCCAAGACACCGTAAGTATCCAGCACATAACGAATAACGTGTGAAGTGCAGGTCCAGCAGTATTCGCCGGCAGTCCGCTGACCTTTTACAGCACGTAATTCAGGAGACTCGAATACGTCGAGAGGAATAGCCACCAGCTTGGGCAGGTTGCATTTAAGCAGAACCTGATATGCCAGATCATCGAAACAAACGGCATATAGTGTGAAATCCTCCCCTGTTTTCTCAAGGGAGCGATACATGACCAGCGCACGGGTCAAATAATTTGAATCAAACAGTGTACAGAAATTATGCATGAGAGTGTGTGGTCGTCTTTGCCTGCATGAAATTATTCAAATAAAGACCTGCGTTACGCAGTGCGATCCGTAATGACAATCCACCCAACATATTTAAAAATCGAAACAGCAGGTCGAGATAGCCCTGCGCTATATCCTACTCGGCAACATCATGCGAACTATTGGGCCCAATTGCGCCGACAGAGACTTTTTTCAGTAAAGAAAAGATCTCAAACAATCTCCCAACGTCGCCGCAGGGATAATATCTTGTTTTTGATGCGCACAATCAACGACAATCTCAGCGATTTGAAATAGCGGCTTGCAGCATCGTAGGCTTGCTTATTAGGCTCGATAGAAATACCACCAACTTGTACGGGTTGCTCTGCGAGCTTCCCAGTAAACACATCTGTAGTACCACAGTGCGTGCCACTGCTGTCATTTCCAATATTTTGTACCAAACTGATCCCTGGGTAGAGCGTCAATTTATTTCCCAGAAATGCGCTGGCGTACCAACGTATTGCCCAAGAATCGATTCTTCCTTCAATTTGATGCTGCAACATCTCTGCATAATCATAATTTCCTTCGAAATCAAAAATTTTGACTTCTCCGCTAGCTTGCACTGCGTCATATAGTTTTCGTGCGTCTGGCTCAAACAGATCCCATCCGCGCTTCCAGGTCGCCCATCCCCAGCAATCAGCTCCACGCAAGAAAAACGTTGGTGGCAACGCCTCCTGTACCGGATAAATATAACCGTGAATACTGATAACGCTGTCTTCCGCCTCATACAACTTTAATGCGTCGTTCATGTAGGACAGAAAATGACGGGATGTCACCAGATCATCTTCCAGAACAATAACTTTTCCATATTGATCGCAGGTCGTGGTAACTCCATCAATGATAGATTTTGCCAGACCGTAGTTGACCTGCCGCTCGACGATTGTTACAGATTTGAAACCACTGATTGTTTTTAGATAATCCCGCACCGCCGATACCGCTGGCACGGCCGCAGGACTCTTGGGTGCATCTGAAAATATGATCAAATCGCTCGCGATAGCGAGATCGTTTTGACGCAAGGCATCGACCGTTTTCCGTGTATGCTCCAGGCGGTTATAGGTGAATAACACGATCGGGGCGATCCGACTGCGAGCATCTTCTGATAAAGTGATCTGCTGTGACATGCTATCCATCATTGTGAGGTCTTATTCGACAGAGACCTTTTGGAATACCCCGACCCAACCATCCTTTTTGCCAATAAAACCGGCCGATAAGAAGAACAACAACGCGCTACAAAAGACTGCCAGCTGCAATAATTTTCGATAGGCACTTTTCACATAATTGGCTCTGAAAAATCCAAACCGATGGTAGCCGGTGCGAAACCAAATATCGCGCAGTACCAGCTTATTTTTAGCGTAATACTGAATCTGTGCCTTGTTCGCGCCAAATACCTGCATGATGCCACTGGGCTGATAGGGCTTCACATGATCAAAATCATCGTAAAAATACTCACTCATGAGCGGCGTCGCTATGACTAGAAAGCCATTGGGCACCAAATACTCGAGATATCCATCGATAAAGTTTTTCAAATCCAATGGTGAAAAATGCTCCACCACATGGGACATCAGCAGCAAATCGAACTTCCCGATACCGTCATCCAATTCACTTACTCCAAGGCACTTAAGTCCTCGCGCCTTGTTTGCCTCGACAATTTCGGGATTAATATCTATGCCAGTGACATTTTGAAAGCCACCTTTCAACAATCGATCCATGTTGCGTCCATAGCCGCATCCGACATCTAAAATACGCGCGTCTTGCCTGACCTGTCGGCCGATCATTTCGAGTAGTTTCCGCGATTCCCGATCGTAGTTAACTACTCGTAGATAGAAAGATTTGATCATTTTTGTGCCAACGTTGGCCGATGATTGATTTTGCAAAAAAAAATCGCAAAGCATGAAAGCTGTGGATTCTACCCTTCCCTACCGTACCAGCATAGATGTAGCATCAATTGAACAATCACAATGAAAATACAATGCCGTTCTGTGTCGTAGGCTGAAGTAGATAATTTCCCTTTTGTAGCATTATCAATCACATCAAACTCAAATGGTAAGGCCCATTTCGACGAGATAGACTACGCAGTGAATCACCACATAAGAGATGAATGGCTCCTACTCAAAGCCTTGTCATTACCTCTTCAGCGATCGCAAGTGAAGCGGTCAACCCTGGGGATTCGATGCCGAACAGATTAACCAGACCCGGCACACCGTGTGAGGCGGGTCCCTGAATGACAAAATCGGTAGCCGGCGCGCCCGGACCAGACAGCTTTGGGCGAACTCCTGCGTAACCAGGTTGCAAGGCACCGTCAGGTAATGCAGGCCAATAGCGCCGGATTGCTTCGTAGAAGCCGTGTGAGCGGCCCACGTCAACATCATAGGCAAGTCGGTCCACCCATTCCACATCAGGACCGAAGCGGGCTTGCCCGCCCAGATCGATCGTCAAGTGCACACCCAGCCCACCCGGTTCAGGCACGGGGTAAATCAGTTTGGAAAACGGTGAGCGACCAGTGAGGCAGTAATAATTACCTTTGGCCATATAAAGTGGAGGAACCATGGCAGACGCTAGCCCAGTCATACTGCTAGCAACCTGTTGGGCATGCAATCCTGCGCAGTTGACGACAATGTCAGCACTTAACTCCATCGGCTGTATGCCACCAACCTGTACAGTAATGCCATTGGCACTGCATTGCGCTCCCAGCAGGGGAGAGCCAAAAGCCAGGACACCACCGGCAGATTCATAATCGCCTTGCAGAGACAACATAAAAGCATGACTATCGAGAATCCCGGTACTACTACTTTCCAGTGCTGCGATGCAATGCAGCTGGGGCTCTGCTCGTTGTGCAGTCGCAGCAGAAATCATGTTTAGCTCATTAACGCCATTAGCGCGCGCCGCGAGCTGCAGATTTTCCAGAACAGCGAGATGTGATTGCTCCGTAGCAACAATTAACTTGCCGCAGCGAGCATGGGTAATGCCACGTTGCTCACAATATTCATAGAGCAGATGCTTGCCGCGCACGCATAATTGCGCCTTGAGCGATCCAGCCGCATAGTAAATGCCGGCATGTATCACTTCACTGTTGCGCGAACTGGTACCGCTGCCGATGCTCTGCTCGCGTTCGAGTAGGACTGTTTCAAGGCCGCGCTGTGCCAGTGCTCGCGCTACCGCCAGACCAACTACGCCAGCGCCAATCACAATGCAATCTACTTTTTCCATCTGCTCAAGATTCTTTCATGGCTTGGGAAATGTGATTTGAGAGCGAATGCCGTAGTCCCCTCAATACGCTGCATGAGTGTTTTTTCATTAACAGGTCGAAGAAAAAAATCTGCGCGCTCGAATTAACCACCACCAGATGCCTTGGAAAAAGGTGCACCGAACTTCTCTTTCACCGCATTAACAAGAATCTTAGAGCCTTCAAGTGTAAGATGGGCATTGTCAAAAGACGAGGGCATCTGGGTCTTTTCATTGGCAATCGTCAAACAACCCTCCGCGTTACACAGTACGCTCAGCGGAGCAATGTAGGTAATCCCATTTAACTGCGCTAAATGCATCAGTTTCGCGTCCAGCTCTGGAATGGACGGATCCAATCCGAACTTGGTCCGCACCGGAATTTCCGTAGTCCCTGTTTGTTTCAGATATCTCGTCATTGCATCTCCCAACGAACTCTGCCAGTGAGGAACCGGACCGACCAAGACGATATGCACCACACCATTTGCGCGCAGAAACTGAACCGTCTCACTCAGGTGGTCTAGCGAATTTTCATTTACGGACTGGGGCCAGTCATGTGCCAGGATGACTGTCGCTGGACGTAAAATTCGAATTTTTTCCTCCACAACCTTGTTCAGCATCCCGCAATACGGTCTGTCCAATTTTTCAAAATTGAGAAATGGCGGGCAAGAACTAGATGTGTACTGTGCCAATGCAAACTGTGCCTCGGAGTGAAGGGCTTCGATCGCACGAAACAAATGTGATGCATGCGAGTCACCCCACAGCATAATCAATGGAAATCCTTTTTTGTAATTCTCGGTCTCTATGCATTTGGGCGAGAAAACAACTTCCTGTTCACTCAACATGCATTCACTGTTACGGAACTCTTTCTTGTATTGGTACTTTGCTGCAAGGAACGGTCGCAATGTGTCCGGGTACCGCATTGCGAAACCATCATCCGCGTCGATATAGAAACCGACAGCTCCCAAGAAAAGCATACTAGCAACCAACCCGAAAACAACTTTACGCTGCCGAAGCGGAACCGTCCCAAAACGGATCGGTATTTCCACAAATCTGTAGGTAATCCATGCCAGCAGAAAGCTCAAAGCAACGACCGCCACCCTGTATATTAATGGCTCCCCCAAGCCCTCGATACGCAAGAAAGATAGAAATATCCAATGCCAGAGGTATAAGGGGTAACTGATTAAACCAATCTGGATCATCAATTTGTTCGACAAAAACTTTTCAGAAATGAAGCTGCCAGGACCAGAGATAATCAACAGAGCAGTACCAACCGTCGGCAGCATTGCCCAGTAGCCAGGAAACGCACGCGCATTGTTGGTCCACCGAAAGGCCACTAACAGTAAAATCAGGCCAACTCCAGATAACAAGTTCCGCGCCATTCTCTCGGATAAGAAGGATCCGGATTTTCTCGCTAAAGCAGCGACGACGTTTTTACCGTGCAACGAGAATTGGGCGACCATTGCACCAACCAGTAACTCCCAGGCTCGGGTAAGTGGGAAATAAAATGCGGCAGTCTTGTCATGTCCGACCAGATAGATACTTCCAGTGAGCGACAGTAACAACAACACCAAGATAATCGGTGTGCGTTTAATTGATAGCTTGTGGATGATCACCAAGATCAACGGCCACAGCAAATAGAATTGTTCCTCGATACTCAGTGACCAGATATGCAGCAACGGTTTCAAGTCAGCGTACACATCAAAATATCCAGCCTCATTCCAGAGAACGAAATTCGAGACGAAGCCGATGGCCCCCATCACATGCTGCGCAAGGCGCTTGTAATCAAGTGGTACCAAAAGGCACCATCCGAGTACTAACGTCGCGGCCAACACCAAAATGAGTGCGGGTAATATCCGCTTTATCCGACTCGCATAGAAATTACCGAAACTGAAGGTACCCTTATCGAGTTTCTCGAAAATGATTTTTGAAATCAGATAGCCGGAGATCACAAAAAATATATCGACTCCGACAAACCCTCCGCGAATATGAAAAGGCGATGCATGAAAACCCAGAACTCCAAGTACGGCGATCGCACGCAGCCCATCGATGTCTGAGCGATACCATGGTGAATTGTTTCTCATTGTTTTTCCGGCCAGTGCCATGTTAGATGAAATCAAAAATCATGAAGTTCAGTACTCACGACGTCTTGTAAGCGATGTCATTGATACCGATCTGAGTTTTGAGATATTGTTTTTGAACATCTTTCTGAAAGAACTACCACAATATCGTTGGAGCTCCAGATCTCGACGGTCACGCGGCAGTAATAGATTTGATGCCACGATAAGATTTAACTGAAATCGCAAAACGTGGTCCTATCGCTGTGCGTAGCGTCTGCTACGGATGGATTTCTAGAAGAGTGGGGATACCTCCAAGTCGACAGTCATCAGCCCCTTCCATCGACGGGCTCCGGTCCCTCGACCTCATCTGATTGCAGATTCATTGTTTGATATAACTCACAATTTGCCAAGAGTTCCGTGTGAGTCCCTTGAGCAACGATACGCCCTCGCTCCATTACATAAATCACATCACACTTCATGATAGTGGTCAGTCGATGGGCAACGATAATTAGAGTTTTGCTGCCAGCCAGTCGCGCTATTTCATCCGATAATTCTTTTTCAGTGATGTTATCTAGTGCACTCGTCGACTCGTCAAAGATAAGAATTTCCGGATCCCGATACAACGCGCGGGCAATACCCAACCTTTGTTTCTGACCACCTGAAAGACGGGCACCCGCTTCACCGACCGAAGTACGAATACCATGGGGTAAGCCACTTACATATTCTTCAAGGTTGGCGGTCCGAATGACACGATGAATTTTTTCCTCATCATAGTCATGGCTGAACGCTATGTTGAACGCGATCGACTCATCGATCACTGCAATATGCTGAGGCACGTAACCGACATATTTCTTTAACGCATCAGATTCAAAGGGATCAATCTCAACACCATCCAAATAGAATTTGCCGGAAGCTTTCTCCTGAAGTCCTGTTATAACATCCAGAAGCGTACTTTTCCCCGAGCCGGAAGAACCAACAATACCGATCGACTGACCTTTTTTGATTGTCATCGACAGCCTATCCAGGATGACTGATGCTCCATATTTAAAGCTTAAATCTTTGATTTCAATTTGTTTGGTAAATTGCAACGCGGAATGCTTTATATCCTGCTGATTCTGCTGCAATCCGTCGTGAAATTCTGCAAGTTTATCTAGATAATTTTTGGAATATTTGAAGGAGCCATAAAGCCCGGTAAGTCGCCCGAACGCGGGAAGCACACGTAGGGCTGCCAACGCCATTAAACCTAGCACCGGAATCATCTTCTCCATGCTCACTCCCGAGCGCACGAACACGACCGCTACGATGACAAAGCAAGACATGATGACGTATTCGATACTAACCCTAGGCAACGATGACGCGAGACTATTTCGCCATGCGATCTCCTTGGTCAACTTAGATAATTCCACAGTACGGTTAGTGAAAATATCTCCAAGACTCATGATTTTGGCGTCTTTGATGCTCGATACCGTTGCAAAGGCCCATCGGTATCGGTCACCATCGATACGGGACTGCTCCTTACCATAGGACATGATGCGCTTGATAATAACGAAATACAGCAAGCCGGCAACGACTGCCATAATCGCGAAAACAATTACCGTTGCCAGCGGCTGCAAATACGCTGAAATTCCTAGGAACAATAAGAAGAAAATCAGCTCATTGAGAATGCCAAGCCAAGCCTGAAAACAGAAAACGACTTGGGTCGAATAGGTGTAATTCATCCCCACCAATTCGGATGGCGGTTGTTTCAGAAAAAAATCGTAGCGGGCTCGCATCAGCAGTCCAAAGAGCAGCGATGTCAATCTGTGGCCTATTTCGGCCAACTCCTTAAATTGATAGCGCGCAAGTAAAAATGTCATGCCGCTTTTTAAGGTAAAAAATAACAGCATGCATGCACTTAGTGCATAAACGAATTGCCCATTATTTTGAAATCCCAACATCGAATACACCATCGACAGGGATTTCTGTGATTGAATCAGCGCCGGTTCCGAAATGATTTTGAGATAGGGAAAAATGACAGCGATCCCGACCAGATCAGATATCGAGAGCAAAAGCAAACCACCGAGGAAGAAGGCAATGCGGCGCCTTCCTATAAATTTAAATAGAAAAATCATGTGACCTTTTTAAGCTTTTCACCCAACCCGCCGGAGGGAATCGACTGAAGGTCACCATATAGGCCCTTCAACAGTCGACCAATCTCCTGCTTCAGATATGCTGTTTCCCGATCAATCGAAATTTTCTCCAAACTATCTGGATCAATCTCATCAAACAGCGAATCACTGGCATTTGTATAAATCTTGTTGATTAGATTTTTGGCACTTAGTGTCTTTGCTCGCCGCTTACAATCGATCAACTGCTGTCGGTACGGCGCAACTTCACGGACAATACGTCGTATCACACGCTCAGCGAAACTAAAACCATGTTCGCGAGACGCCGGGTAACTTTCCGATATATCGATGAGCGACCGCGAATATTCAAATGCACACCATCGATATGCCCTACGTATATTTTCGAAACTCCATCCATCTGCCAAGGCTTGCTCAATCTTACGGAAATAGTCATCCAGGCTAGCACCAACGTAGTTGATGGAAGATGGATAGGATGTAACCAGCTCAGCCGAGTAAAGTACAACAGGAAGTCCAAGAAGACTCATTTCCTTGCCAGCGTTCGACCAACCATTGAGGATTACGTCGCCGATTTCAGCCAGGTCATACAGGGATATCGCATCCGCAGGCCAATTCACACGGAAGTTATTCGGCAGATTCGTCAGTATTTTTTCGAGGATTTCCGCCTGCGCAGACTTTACACTTTCGCGCTTGTTGGGGAAATTTCGTGGGTGGACGCGCACAATGAAACAAAGTTCTTGATGCTGCTTCGCATAGTCGATAAGTGCCTGAATCCATTCAACCTGAGTTGGAAAAATGCAGGTCGTATCCGGGAACTGCACACCTATTGCTTCGGCCGCGACACGTTCGTCACTGCTGCTCATGGTGGCAATCAATACCTTTTGCCCCTTGCGCACCCCAAATTTCTCTCGGAGGTCGATTTTTTTATTAGCCGCAGGTGCGGAATAGGCAAATGCATCGAGCCCCTTCAACAACGCAAGTACATGATCAGTCACCGTGGATAATTGCGACTTCGTGCAGGGCATACCCTCGTATTGCTTCCAGTGCGGATTACGATTCCAGCTTGCCAGCGAATAGCCACGAGTGACAAACAGTGTTTGCATCCGGTTGGCGATATTATTTCCGGCATGAATGAAGTAATGCGGAATTCCGCGCTGCGCCGCTAACTCGCAACAAATATGGTTCACCGAATAAAATGCGTTATAGACCATCACCCGATCCGGCAATTCACGATCAATCAGCCGCTTACAAGCATAAAACGACGACAGGGCATTGCTTAATTCCGGTAAAAATCGCGTCCACTCGTCTTCAGTAATGACAGTCGAATCTTTTTTAAGGTTAATTAGAAACTCATAAAGTGCATACCGGGCAACAGGAATACCATCGAGCTCAAGGTCCAGAAAATTATGACGGTTCACCCCTTTAAGTACATCGATGACCATCAAACGATCTTCGGCCTGAAGGATATCGTTCACATCCGGGCCACCAAAGCCGAACTTGCTACGAATGATATTTTTATAGGCAGTGCACCTGTCACATACCTTCTGTTTCTCAGATTCGCTGGCGTTCGCTGATACGCCATATGCGCTCATCGGAATGCAATATCCCTTGAATTCCCCTCCGCAGGAAACATATAGAATTTCATGACCTTCCTGCTTCAGAGCTTCCGCAACCAGTGCTTCCGGAAATGCATGCTGCCAGATCGCAGAGTGGGGGGCAAATGCGAGTATTTTCATTTTAACAATTTAAGTAGATGCCCAGGTAATAGCGATATACAAACCCGGCAGACGGGGATCAACAGACATTCAGCGCTGTCCTTCGATCATGTCGCAGATTCCGGCCTCGCCTTGAGATTCTGCCACGGGAGTATATTTCTTCAAAAAACCCGCCGCCAGCATTCCTTGGGTGCTCGCGGCCCTCGCAGCAAATCGATAACGTGACTGAATGTCATCAGTTCGTTTTTCTGCACTTAAAGGGCGGCTCAGTCTTTCGATCATTTTTTCTTTTCTTAACTTGTTGAATGCCAGTTGCTCGGGGCTAGGCTGCCAGTCAACACCACGATCGAAATATTCCTTGATTAGATCCAATATCTCCTCTGGAGTATTTTCATGAAACTCATAGTTTTCTCTTGGCACGAAACTATAATTCGCCCATTCTCTGCTCATCCACTCCGTTGGCGCCAAAAACCTCTTCTCAGATTTTGAATATACCCGCTTCATTATTCCGAGGTCTCCCCTCTTTTCAGGATGACCATGCAACCAGTTATACATGTTAGTTTGGATGATCGGGCGCTGATACATATTGGCAACGTCGAGAATGCCGGACTGCATACCGATATAAACCCGACACTCTTTGATCAAATACAGATCCATCAATTCAGATTTTTGCGGCGTAAAGGGATAATCAATGACATGCTCCATTGCAGGTAGCGGAGTCATTGTTTTATCGCCCATCCTCACTACCCAGCCGCCCCGGCGCGTAATTTCCCGCATGGCAGGAATATAGTTTTTGATTGAGGCATTGCGCTCAACCATATCATGATCATTGTAATAACCGCCCTCACGTACATGAACGCAAACGAACCAAGCATCCGCCGGCAATCCCAATTCCGAACGCAAGCGCTCAGCAATGACCTGTCGATCTGGCGACAAGCCAATTTCAAGCGGTTCTGCAGTCTGACTTTTCCAGTCGTAAGCATTTACTACTTCCCATGAAAATTCCTGCATCACGGGCTCAGGCTGCCATAAAAGCTCCTGCCCAAGCATGGGAATAATCCATCGCTCCGTAAATTGCTTGCCAAAATATCGCGTCGATATAATGTGCATTCCTCGGAAAAAACCAAAGTACAAGGTGATGAACCAGCAGCACAATGGATACAACGGATTTGACGGCAGGAAAACTCTATATTCTGAGGAAAAACGGATTAACTCCCGATTCGGAACGCCAAGACGCATTCTTCCTGTAAGGTCGTAAGGGTAAAGCACAACCAATTTCTTTTTCTCTCGGCGCGCCTTCAACAAACCATAATAAATCTCCTCACCGCAATTGCCGACAGCAATTGGATGAGGAACGATAATGATGGTATTGGTTATTTTCCCCAGCCAGTGAAACAACCTGTGTAATATTGACATATAGACCTTTCTTATTTCTTCTGCATAATTCTGCTTTAGCTATGCTGACCACTATCACACATTAACCAATTCATTTGTCAGACGGGATTTTTACGGAGGGAAAAGCTAGGCATCCAAGATTTCGGGCAAAAAGAATTCCATCATTACAGTCCGCTCTAACTTGGCGACCGTCATGATATCAGAGCAGACGCAGGCGCGACAATCGCCACATCGCTGAAATCTGCCTCATGACTTTGCCGCCCCTTAAAGACTCCAATACTGCGATGTAGGTCAATTGACCAAAGCGTCACGAAATTTGATGCTATTAGTCCATCCCGATGCACGCCAGCCTGGCACCAGAAGGCTGGCGTACAGTACAATTGTGCGAGACCAACAATTATTCACAACCGATTTCAGCATCAATTACCATCAAACCATGGCTTACGTCGACCTACTGTCAGTAACTAAACGCAGCTCCAAGTGCGACTATTTCACGCGCGTGAACGCGCCCGATTGTAAAAGCCAAGGCACTCGAACCGGTCAAACGATAAGACTTCAATGACTGCGATAGTGATCGCAAGCTCTGTCATGACTGCCGTCAGAACCTCTATTGGAAAGGTCATCTGATGTGTCTCGAACTGATTTCCAACTATTATTCGCTAGCGCAACTCGACGCGCAGGCTCCAGCTTTGCGCGGCAGTGTGATGCGTAGGCGCGGGCCGATCCAGATGGGGGACTAAAATGAACACTACGAACAATTCCTCAAGTCATCATTGCCATATATGCGACGGAGTGCTGCAATCACTTAACGGCTTTCAAACATTGGTTCAAGTGACCTCTGATTGCCGCCCATGGCGCACAGGAGGTAGGCTGGCAGTATGTTCCAGTTGCGGAGCCGTCCAAAAGCCTGCGACACCCGCCTGGATGGAGGAGGCAAATGAAATCTACGCTCACTATGACATCTACAGTCAGGGTGGTGGAGCCGAGCAGACCGCTTTCGATGCCGGCGGTGCCAGTGCTGCACGTTCTAGCAAAATCGTAGAATGGCTGGCTATTGCTGGCAAACTGCCGTCAATAGGTAAGATGCTGGATATTGGTTGTGGTAATGGTGCTTTCCTTCGGGCATTCTCGCAGAGCTACCCGGGGTGGGAACTTGCCGGCCTGGAACTGAGTGACCGCAACCGAACGACAATTGAGGCGATCCCTGGCGTCACGCAATTGCATATCGGCGCCTTAACAGAGGTAAACCAAAAATTCGATCTGATTGTTCTGATCCACGCACTCGAACATATCCCGGATCCTGTCGCCTACCTACGTTCGCTAACCGGGCACCTGAATCCGGGCGGTCGGTTATTGATCGAAGTGCCCGATTTGACCAGTTCTCCATTCGACATACTGATCGCTGATCATACAACTCACTTCACGGCAGCGGTGCTTCCGCGCGTCATTAATGCTGCTGGCTTCACGGTGCAATCGCTGGAAAGCGGTTTTATTCCAAAGGAATTATCTTTATTAGCGCAGTTTTGCGGAGATCTCGCAAAGGACAAGATTACCGACAATCTGCAGACTTCCGACTTCGATGCCGACGGCGGCAAAAAAGCAGCCGCCCATATCGCATGGCTACAAGCGCTTTACGCTCAAGCTAGCGCCGAGAAAAACGACTGCGGCATCTTCGGCACAAGCATATCTGCGACATGGCTGGCGGCCTCACTAGGGGATCAAGTGCGCTTTTTTATTGACGAAGACGCTAACAGGATTGGCCGCAGTCACATGGGCCGCCCAATTTTCAGCCCTGCCGATACGCCGCAAGGATCTACCTTATTAGTGCCATTACGGGCGGATATTGCGCAGGCTATCGCGCGACGCTTTGATCAACTCGAGTGCAGGTTTGTATTGCCGCCCGCCTGAGCACATTCAAGAGAATCGCCCATGACCAATTTACGTCCTTTGGCACTCAAGCTCATTACACATTGCTACCGGAAGAATGCGGGGTAACGAAGTGAATCGAATGTCAACGGTAGGACATCTTCCACGCAGCGTACTTATCACCGGGGCAGAAGGAGGTATTGCTAGCGGCCTCGCGGCTGCTTTTACTGCTGCCGGCATCCCTATGTGGCTTACCACGCGCCGTCACGACTGTGTTTCGCCTCGGTGTCTGTTCATGGACTTATCTGAATCCATCGAGCATTGGCAAGGCCCTCCCGCTCCTGTCGATGTTGCCTTCTTATGTGCAGCAATTACTTCACAGGCTCAATGCGAGAGTCAGTCCGCCGCGACCGCACGAGTCAACGTAACGAATACAGTTCAGTTGGCTCGAAAGCTTGCTGCCACAGGTACCTTCGTCGTCTTCGTTTCTACCAATCTGGTGCTTGACGGTGAGACACCATTTGCCAATACCGACCATCCTTATAATCCCCAAACTGTGTATGGCAGGCAAAAAGCCGAAGCCGAACGGCAATTGCTGAATCTTGATCAACAGGTCGCCATTGTGCGCGTCGGCAAGGTAATTGTTCCAGGCATGCCCTTATTTGAAAATTGGGCTGACGATTTACGCTCGGGAAAGCGTATCACGCCTTACCACGATCTGATCATGGCGCCGATTTCGCTATCGTTTGCGGTCGAGGTGCTGCGTCGTGTCGCTCAGCAGCGCAGGCCTGGTATCCTCCATGCCACTGCCGCGCGCGATATGAGTTACGCAGAAGCCGCTCTGGAGATCGCTCGCAAGCTGGGTGCAGACCCTACCTTGGTCGAGCCTGTTTCGCATCTCCAATCTGTGTTCGCACCGAGATATGCGGCTTTAGACACCGCCGGACTAGCCTCAGTCAGCCTTAGAGCTCCTCAGCCAGAACAAGCCTTCGATCATTTCGCGGTAAGCGACGTGGCTAAGGAAGTAAAATGATCATCAAGAAATGTGCACTTCTCGCTAGAACACTCGGCGCAAAAGGCCGCAGCGCCGTATCCTACATGCTTGTGGCCGACATACTGTCGCTATTGCCTAAGGCACTTGTCCCAGCCCTCTTGCCCAACGGAAAGCGACTACCCGGTAGCACTCGGAATACCCCAACAACCCTCCGCGCCAGTCTCGAGATCTCATTTTCTTGCGACGCTTTGTATTCACCAATGAACTTATTATCGTGAAACCTAAAACCGTCTTTGTATCGGGCCATTTTAATGTCTTGCATCCGGGCCATGTGCGATTGTTGCGTTTTGCCAAGGAGTGCGGCGAGCGCCTTGTCGTTGCTGTTGAAAGCGACCGTATTGCTGGTAATGCAGCGCACGTGCCGGAGCAGCTTCGCCTGGAGGGTATCCAAAGTAATATTTGGGTCGATGAAGCGTTTCTGATAGACACCCCGGTGGCAGAAGCGATTGCTCGCCTAAAGCCCGACGTAGTTGTCAAGGGTAAGGAACATGAATCACACTTCAATGCTGAACTAGCTGCTGTCGAAGAATATGGCGGCAAGCTGTTGTTCAGTTCCGGTGAAACATTGTTTTCGTCGCTTGACTTGATTCGTCGCACATTTTACGAATCCGACCCGCGTTCCATCGTAGCCCCTAAAGAATATCTCAGCCGCCACAATATCGATTCTATTAGCGTCGCAGATAGGCTTCGCCAGTTCACCAACCTGCGAGTGTCCATAGTTGGCGATCTGATCGTCGATGAGTACATTACCTGCCAGCCGCTTGGGATGTCGCAGGAAGATCCTACTATTGTGGTCACACCGATCGATACTACACGCTTCATCGGCGGTGCCGGGATTGTTGCGGCGCACGCTGCTGGGTTGGGTGCATCGGTACGCTTCATTTCGGTGACCGG
This sequence comes from Herbaspirillum sp. Sphag64, assembly GCF_014192645.1. Taxonomy (GTDB): domain Bacteria; phylum Pseudomonadota; class Gammaproteobacteria; order Burkholderiales; family Burkholderiaceae_D; genus Herbaspirillum. Next base: position 223,698 of record NZ_JACHYE010000005.1, read on the forward strand.
GGACGACTCGACCCGCGCATTTGCCCTCGAAAAGCTTGCTGATAGCGGAGTCATCGGTGACCTTCTCATTGATGAAATGCGCCCTACGACACTCAAGCAGCGCTTCCGTAGCAAGGGTAAAACACTGTTACGAGTGAGTTATCTGCATCAGACGGAAATTCCTATTGCATTGCAGAATTCTCTGTTTCAACGTATTGAGCAGACCATCACCGAAACTGACCTGCTTGTGTTTTCCGATTTCAACTATGGTTGCCTCCCGCAAGCCCTGGTGGACCGGATCGCTTTGCTGGCACGCAAGCACGGTGTGATGTTGGCTGCAGATAGCCAATCCTCTTCGCAAATTGGCGACATCGGCCGTTTTCACGACGTGGATCTACTTACACCGACCGAGCATGAGGCGCGTATCAGTACCCGTAATCATCAAGACGGTCTGGTGATTCTGGCAGAACAGTTACGGCAGCAATCTGGAGCCCGTAATATTCTATTGAAGCTTGGCGAAGAAGGTTTGCTAATCCATGCTGCCGTCGAACAAGGGCATGACTGGCTCACTGATCGACTTGGCGCCCTCAATACCGCGCCGCGCGACGTTGCTGGTGCTGGCGACAGCTTGCTGATCGCGGGCGCGATGACGCTGGCCTGCGGTGGCAATATCTGGGAAGCCGCCTATCTCGGCTCGCTGGCGGCAGCAGTGCAGGTTGGTCGCGTCGGCAATATACCAATTCGCACGAAGGAATTACTGCAATTGCTGCAGGAGATGACTGGATGAAAGTATTGTTACTGGCGGCCGGATTCGGCACGCGGCTACGACCACTGACGGATACCGTACCTAAATGCTTGGTGCCAATTAATGGCCAGCCCTTACTTGATGTCTGGCTACACCAGCTGGATGCGGCCGGTTGCGGCCCATTCCTGATCAATACGCATTACAAAAGTGAGCAAGTCGACTCTTATCTGGCCACAAGTCGTTACCGTGCTCGTGCCACGCTGGCCTACGAGCCGGTATTATTAGGAACGGCTGCGACCTTGATTGCACACTTGGATTTTTTCGATGGCGAGGATGGTCTTTTAATTCATGCCGACAATTATTGCCTGGCTGATTTTGATGCATTCATCAAGGCGCATGAGGAGCGTCCCGCCCATTGTCTGATGAGCATGATGACATTTCGCACAGACAATCCGTCGTCTTGCGGAATCGTCACTCTGGATGAAAATAACGTTGTGATCGCTTTTGAAGAAAAGCAGGAAAAACCAAGCGGGAATCTGGCCAACGGTGCGATATATATTCTTTCAGCAGAACTACTGGAACATCTCAAACATGTTAATTCTGGCATCACCGATTTCAGCACCCAGATCTTACCCACATTACTAAACCGTATCTACGCACACGAAACTTCCGCACCGCTGATCGATATCGGTACACCGGAGACCTATGCCAGAGCAAACCACCTGATCACTAAAGACGCATAAACTGTTTGAATGTGATAGTGGTTGCTACTGAAAGTTACGCACGATAAAACTGCTGTCACGCGTTTCGAATTGCGCAATTAGCCTGCCAATGAGATTGAACCGTCAACGTGACAGATTTATGATGGCTGCCTCGGAAAAACCATGGTGATTTCAACGCTGACACGCGTCTGGTCTCCAAGGTTCACTGCCCCACCGTGTAGCGTACCTTCGTTAAATATCAGCATGTTTCCCGGCTCGGTCAGCATCAACTCGGCACCAATGGTCGTGACATCCTCGTCAATCACCGGTTTCATGCCACCTGCACCGGGCACACCGTGGTATCGCCACTCTTTCAAATGCGAGTTTGGCACGATCATCAGGCCGTTCCGTCCGGGCTGTGAAAAAATGGGAATCCATATCTTGACTGTCACCGAACCTGGAGGGAACGCTTGGTCATCCATACCCATGACGTCATGAAACCATTTATCGGCATGAATCGTTCCGACATCATTTTTGGCGTTGGGGCGAACCAAACGCCAGTAGATTTCTTCGCGGCCTACTTCGTGTGTATCGCCATAAAAAACGTCCGATATAGCGAAATCACCAAACTCGTCTTTCAAAGTTTGTAGAAAAGGCAGCGCTTTGATCCGATTACAACTGGCTTTGGGCAAACAGCGATTTTGCTTGGGCCAGATTTTTTCATGCTCAAGCTGTTGCGCCAATTGATGATAGTTTTCAATGCCGATATCCCTGAATTGTGGCACCAGATCCGGACGTGATTCACCAATTACCGCCAGCCACTGTTCAGTAATTGCCTCACGAAATACCGACAACTCATCCGGACTGAGTTTTACATCGCGCGAATAGCCCGGTGAGTCAAAAATCTTGCTTTTCAGGTTTAGCTTCGTCATTTCATTATCTCAATATCATTGGCGCGCCAGATTGCACCTACATCTTAATCAGGCATCGGCCCGACAATTCTCCGCTGCGCATACGTTGAATGGCTGTATTGATATCGTCCAGCTTAAAATATTCTGTAATCAACGGTTTGAGCTGAATCAAGCCTGCATCAAGTAATTTGGTGTACCGAGGAATATCGAGATGCGGCACAGCTTCGCCACCATGCGATCCACTGATACGCTTGTCGAAGTGCAGCGGCAGCGAGAATATGCTGATATTGCGCCCCTTGCGCGGTACACCTACCAATACGACGCGGCCTTGGGCCTTGGTCAGCTCGTAACCCATTTCGATGATCGATGGCTGCCCTGTATTGTCGATGAATACGTCAAGACTCTGTGGGCCAAGCAGTTCGAGCAGAGCCGCTTTGGCGTCGACATCTTTTGCGTTGATCGTATGTGTGGCCCCCAATGATTTTGCCAAGTCGAGCCTGCCGTCGTACAGATCGACCGCAATGATAGGATAAGCCGACAGTAATCCCGCCGCCTGGATGATATTCAAGCCCACGCCACCGGCACCAAATACCACCACGGACTCGCCAAATTTGATCTTTGCGTTATTTTCAGCAACCCCAAAACCGGTCGTCACTGCACAACCGAAAAGCGAGGCAACTTCCATATCGCTGTCAGCGTCGATACGCGTGACACGATTTTCAGAAACAATGGCGTATTCATTGAACGTGGCGATCAAGCCTGCATTCAACGTGTTGCCCCGCCATGTATATTTGGGCGGGACGGAATCGATCCCTTGACTCTTACGCCAATGCAAAACAACGCGATCACCCGGCTTGACAAACCGCACACCTGGCCCAACCGCTTCTACGACGCCCGAACCTTCATGTCCGAGCAGATGTGGAAGATACTTGTCCTCGCCTTTTGCACCGTCGATCTCCCCTAATTGTGAACCACAAATCCCGCTACATTCGACCTTGACCAGAACTTGCCCGACCTCAAGCGCGGGAGGCAATTCGACTTGATCCACGACCAGAGGCTTTTGCAGCTCCGCCAGAATCGCGGCCTTCATTGTTTTTGGTATTGTCATTTTATTCACTCAAAATAAATAAGAGAATGATCGCCCGTATAGCCAGTCTGCTTGAACCACCAATCCCATTCTTCTGGCGTGCAGAACGCTTCGCAAGTCACTTGCCAGTATAGGAGGTTGGCCTTTTCCGATTCGTTCCGATACGACTCTACGCACAAATATTTGTTTTTCTTGCCGACGCGTTCCATCTCGCGCAACGCCTTGTCAAGATCGTAATTGTGCAAGTTATGCAACGTAGTAATCGAGAAAACAAAATCAAAATGGTTGTCCGGGAACGGCAAATCGATTGCGTTTGCAAGTTGCAGTCGCGGCTTGATTTCTTCCTTGGCGTTGGCGATTGCGTACTCAGATACATCAATACCAAAAATTTCCAGGCCAGGTATTAGCAGGGACATTTCATACAGCAGAAAACCTTTACCGCAGCCAATGTCCAACACTTTGTCACCGGCTTTGAGACCGTAGTGGTCAATCATCGCCTGCGCGACCGGCGTCCAGCGACCTGGTAAGTAACGATAACCACCATAGCAAATGCGGCGGTCTCCGTCCCAGTAATCGAAGCCCCATTGTTTGGCCAGTTCAGCGGCCTTTGCTTTTGGAAACTCGCTATCGTTGACACGTGCGAGATAATCACGCTTCGTGCTTTTGTGTACCGAACTGAGGAAGTCTATGTAGGCCATGGTTTAAGTCAGGATGGAATTGAAAAATTGTTCGGTCTTAACAAGTTGCATACGTTTGCGTTGCTCCGGGTCCATTGTCGGATTAGCGAATTGTCGACGCCGAGCGGCGTCCGGCAGAAATTCGTTGAGCATGATGCAACACCACTTAATCTGAAATACCGGTAACAACAAATGTGCACGCGCGCGCAAGGCAGCTGCATTGGTCGAGTACCGGACCGCCTTCGAGACAAAATCTTCGAAGTACTCATAAGGGACGGGCACCGCGGGTTGGCAAAAAAAATCACCAATCATTTTGGCCGGATCGTCCCAGCCCGCGTATTCGAAATCGATAAAACAGAGATCTCCATCATCTCGCAGCAGCGCGTTATGAAAACCAAAATCTGATGGTGATATACAACGATCCTCTGGATTCAATGCCGGGACTCCAGTTGCGACGATCTGCGCGCATTGCCGCTTCCAGGAGGTAGCGATATTATCAACCAGCTCTTTTGCCTGCCGTGTGAGTGCGTCGCCTCCATTCAATTCGTGTAATTTAAGAATACGTCGGTCAACCGTGGCCAAATGCTGTTCCAATGTAAAACAGGCCTCGGACGCCAACGGCAAGCGGCCATCACGATTCGGGCCTGCGTTCAGGCTGGCGATAAACTCCGCCGCCGCGTCAACATGCATTCTCTCCAAATGATCGATACTGAGTTTGTAGCCGTTAACAAATTCATAAATACCGACGTGAGCAGCAACATCACATGCGATTGGTCGCGGCACATTGACGAGCCCGATATGCTGCGCATAGGAAAGAAATGCATATTCCGCACCCAACCTATCCCGAGTGTCGGCAGGGTGATTAAAGTATGCCTTCGCGACGTATTTTCCACTGCCGGTCTCGACAGCAAACACTTTATTATTGCCACCACCATCAATCGCCGCGAGCGATATGTCTCCAATATCCAAGCCTTTGTCGCGCAATAGCGTAACTATCTTCGACGTCAGTTCTGCGCTAGCCATTTTTGCTCGAAGAAATTTTTAATCTCATACCAGCTACCAAACCGCGCTGTCACATCATCGGTGCCATGACATTGTTCCGGATCAAATAGTAATCTTCCGGTATCCACGGGAAAGCCTGGCATCCGGAGAATTTCCGGCAAATCATCGATGAAATAATCGCAACGACACGCTGCAATACGAGCGATCTTCGCTTCTTTGGTCAATTCGAAAAATACGCTGCCATCGGGAAAAAAGCTCCCCTTGTCATCGCGTAGCGCTGACGCAATCCAACCGCCTGCCGCCGCATGCAGATCATATTGCGGCCCGAGAAAAGGATATTTAGTTTTATGGCTTACAATGACCAATTCGACGTTATTTTCACGCGCAGCGTGAACAAATTCGACGAACCCTGGATAAGCCTCTGCTTGGTCCATCCGCGCACCATAAACATAACCCTGCAATTCTGTCCACGCAGGTTCATTGCCGACTGCTCGCAAATAGTCTCGCACCTCTACTTTAGAAACCGGGGTTTGCGCGGGCACCAATGATTTTTCAACGGCAACAGCATGAAACAAGGAATCGTAGCTAACGATTGTGTTATCGAAGTCCAGACCAATACGCATATCAGGCAACAGCCTTTACATATGCTGCCTGTACCTTCTCGGCGATATTTCCCGCAGTCAACCCATATTTTGCACGGGCATATTCCTGCGACCCCACCTCGTGCATGAAATCATCGTCAGTGCCAAACGACAGCAAGCGGCCACGCATCGAGTCCTGCTGCGCGAGCCACTCGGCGATGCTGCCACCAAGACCACCGATACGACTGTGCTCTTCGATCGTAGCGACAATGTTGTAGTTCGAAAACGCCTGCATTAACGTATCGCTATCCAGCGGTTTGATCGTGTGGAAGCTTTCAACGCGCGCAGTGATCCCCTGCGCCTCAAGTAATGTCGCAGCTTCCAATACTGTCGGCAGCAGCGTCCCTGTGCCGATAAGACAAACCTCGGCACCTTCGCGAACGGTAATAGAACGGCCAATTTCGAAGTGGTCGTCTTTCTTGGGGATAATCTGCTCGCCTTTCTTGCCAATGCGAATGTACACCGGCCCATCCTGCTTCAATGCGGCGCGCAAACACTGTCGCAACTCAACTTCATCGGCCGGAGCCATCACTGTCATGTGGGGCAGCACCCGCATGATGGCGAGGTCTTCGCAAGAATGGTGCGTCGGACCGAGCTCTGCATACGAAAGACCTGAACCTGTACCGACGATGATAACTGGCACATTGTGATAGCAAGCATCGATGCGAATTTGTTCGTAACAACGTGTCGTGGTGAACGGAGTAATGGTGTAGATGACTGGCCGTAAGCCTGACAGCGCCATACCCGCTGCAACCCCCATCATGTTGGCTTCAGCAATACCACAATTGAGAAAGCGTGATTCAGCACCAGCCTTGAATTTATCGAACAATTTGTTGCCAATATCACCTGACAACAACACCAGCCGATGGTCGGTTGCCCCAAGCTTGGTAATTTCGTCTGCAAAAGCGTTCCTCATGCTGTCACTCCCAGTTCCTTGTAGGCCGCCAGGACTTCATCCGCAGTCGGAATCCGGTAATGCCAATTATTGTCGTCTTCCATGAAAGACACTCCTTTACCTTTGACGGTGTGCGCCACCACCGCAATAGGCTTGCCGACCCGACTGCGCTTGCGGCCCATAACCGCAGTAAGCGCATTCATGTCATGACCATCAACTTCGCTGGCTTCCCAACCGAATGCCCTCCATTTATCAACCAGAGGTCCCAACGCAAGCACTTCCTCACTTCGTCCCGTTGCCTGCCATTTGTTGAAATCGACGATTGCAAGCAAATTGCCCACCTGCTGGCCGGCCGCCATCATTGCGGCCTCCCAAACCGAACCTTCGTTACACTCGCCATCGCCAAGTAACACTGTCACGTCGTATTCCTGCTGTTTGATACGGCCAGCCAACGCCATGCCCAATCCAATCGGCAGACCATGTCCGAGCGATCCTGTCGCAGCTTCAATTCCAGGCAAATGATCCGGCGTCGGAGGATGCTCCGCAAAAATACCACCATCCACACCATATGACTCCAACATCGCTTCGGGATAAAAACCTCTCAACGCCAACACTTGGAACAATGCCGCCGCGCCATGGCCCTTGCTGAGGATAAAGCGATCGCGCTCAGGATCTGAAGGCTTCGCAGGATCAATTTTTAAAGTGCTGAAATACGCAGCAATCAGGATATCGACGCACGACAGGCAGGAACCCAAATGCGGGGTATGTGTCTGGTGCGAAGTCGCGATAATGCGCCCGCGAATTCGGCTCGCAATATTTTTCAACTCGGAGATGTCAGTAGTCATCAGTGCTAATTCTCAACAGCGCCCGGCAAAGCGGGCAAAAAAATACGGCGACCCAACAAGCTGGCGCTATGGTTTGTGGACGTAGTCCCAATGCATGGATTTCATCTCGTCAAGATTCTTCTTAACCCATTCGATGCAATCGTCAAGTCCGTCGTCGAGCCCGACCTGATCCTTCCACCCCAGAGTACTACGCAGCTTGGTGCTATCGAGCATGTAGGCAGCATCCTTACCCAGGCGCTCACCGACTACCTCAACACACGTATCGAAATCAACCTCCAGCTTCGCACAGATTTTCTCTACCAACGCCCGCACCGTGACAATATCGTCGGTCGAAATATGGTAGGTCTGTCCAGCAACGCCCTCGGTGGCAATTTTGATGGTCGCGCTGGAGACATCACGCATATGGATAAATGAACGACGCGAATGTCCACCACCATGCAATTGCAATTTCTTCCCAGTCAAAATCGACAGGATAGTACGGGGAATTATGCGATAAAGCTGTTGACCCGGGCCATAGACATTTGCCGCACGGGTGAATACAACTGGGAAACCGTAGGCATCAAAATATGTCTTCAAGCTCATATCCGAGGCAGCACGCGACACAGCATACGGCGTGCTCGGATTAAACGGCGTATCTTCTTTGATAAATCCATCTGTGCTGCCATAAACTTCCGGCGTCGTGACGTGCACGTATTTATCCAAAAAATCGCAATGGCGCAAGGCTTCGTGCAAACGGACTGTCGCGACAACATTTGTGGCAAACCACTGGTCAGGGTTCTTCCAGCTTTCCGCAACCATGCTTTGCGCCGCAAAATTGACAACGTAGCCTGGTTTTTCCTGTTTTATCAATGCCATCATAGGCGCCAGATCATTGTTCAGATCATATTGATAAAAACGAAAATTCGCATCCTTGCCACTCCAGCGGTAAGGCAAAAATGCGCTATGCGGCTCAGCAGAGCGACTAGTACCGATAACCTCATGCCCCTGCTGCAGCAGGGAGTCGGCAAAGCTAGCGCCGGAAAACGAATTGCTTCCGATAATAAAATATTTATTCGCCATGTTTATTTCGCTACAGGTTGATTTTCGTACAGCCACTGCATGAGCATGTGACCGACCACAAGTTGCATGTCTTCGGCGATCTGCATGTCATTGACATCGAAATGAATCGGAATGTCGGCCAAGGCTTTCGCCTTTCCACCGGTGTAGCCAAGGATAGCGCAGGAGGTCACACCCATGACTTTGGCTTGTTCCAGCACCTTCAGAATATTGGGCGAGTTGCCGCTTCCAGACAAGACAATCAGCAAGTCGCCCGGCTGCGCCTGGACTGCAAGCTGCTCGGAATAAATACTGTCGTAGCCAACGTCATTGGCCAAGCAAGTGATGACAGCTGCATTCGCAGACAGCGAGGAAACACGCATACCGCCACCGGTTCGTTTTGCAATGCCATACAAGTAGTCATTGGCTAAATGAATGGCGTTACCTGCGCTGCCACCGTTACCACAAAAAAACACCTGGTGACCGGTAATCCAGCACTCACGCATTGCTTGACCCAGTTGAGCCACGCCATCCCAATCGGAACGCGACAGCACTTCCTGCATGCGACTTGCGTAGCCGCGAAAACTCTCGATCGATAAATGACTTGTCTTCATCGTTATTTCGGAGCCAATACAGTCTGCTCCATCCATTTCAAGTTGTAATAACGGTCTTCGTCCTTCAATACGCCGCTGCGATATTTCTCAATAATCTCTGCAATCGCAATTTCAACCGACTTGGATGGTTTGAAACCTGTCGCCAACAGCTTGTCCGAATTGACGCGATAAGAACGTGGGTCGTTGGATTCTGTAACAACAATATCGACCGGCAAATGTTTCGCCACCATTTTTGCAATATCGAGTATCGAAATATTTTCGAATCCAGCGTTGTACACGCCCGTAACTTCAGGGTGATCAATCAAATGCAGGTAGACGTCAGTGATGTCGTCAATATGAATGTTCGGACGGACCTGAGTACCACCGAAGACAGTAATTTTGCCTTTCGACAAAGCTTGCATCGTCAGCAAATTAACGGAAACGTCAAGACGCATGCGCGGCGAATAGCCGCAGACAGTTGCGGGACGGACAATCTGCACGATCATTCGATCCTTGTAGCTCATCAACACAGGCTCAGAGACCATTTTCGTCTTGTTGTACTCGGAAATTGGCTTGAGTTCCAGGTCTTCAGTAACTTGCAACTCTTCCTTGACGCCGTAAACGCTACCGGATGATGCATAAATGAATTGTTTGACACCTTTGCGAACGGCCTTATCAGCCAGTTGCATCGTTGCTAGCGCGCTGATCTCCCACGTCAGTTTCGGATCGAGATCGCCGCAGGGATCGTTTGCGACGGAGGACAAATGAATGATGGTATCGACACCGTCGAGCGAGATATTGTCGATATCGCGGACGTCACCCTTGGTGACTGTCAACTGGGGATGAGGCTCAAGGAAGTTGCCAAACCATTGGGTATCCAGCACTTCAACTGCGTAGCCTCGTTTGAGCAATTTTGGAACCAGTACTGTTCCTTTGTAACCACAACCGCCGGTAACCAATATTTTCATATAACCCCAATTATCTGTTCTAAAAATTAACTACTGTCAGATTGTTGATTTGCACCGAATTAGCATGCAAACAATTTCATATTATAGAGACAAAGCAGCATTATAAAGACCATCCGTCATCCACGACGATATTTTGACCATTTACATATGTCGACATATTTCCCAAAAGAAACAACAGAACACCCTGAAGATCGGCTGGGTCGAGCATCCCTTTGGACGAAGCGCGGCTATTATAGCGTTCAAGGAATTCAGTCGGCTGGCCGTCCAGGATCCCTCCAGGACTAATGCAATTTACCCTGATATTATCTCTCTGAAAATATCTCGCCATATATTTAGTCAGATGAATGACAGCTGACTTTATCGCCGCGTATTCGACCGGCATAGTCATGGCGGTACCATCGTAAATATCGAAACGCGGAGCGATCACTCCATAGATGGATGCCATATTGATAATATTCCCGCTGCCCTGAGTCTTGAAATAGGCAGCAAATTGCTGAGCGGTCAAAAAATACCCACCCAAGTGCAACGACACATTTTGGTTAAAATCTTCAAATGTCACGTCTTCAAACTTGCGACCATATTGCTTCGTGCGTGGGTAGGCATTGTTGACAACTGCGTCAATGCTTCCGTATCGCTGATGCAAATCGGCAATCAAGTCATTAATCGATTGTTTCGACGTGATATCGAGCTTCCCATAAATAACCTGCCCTGAATATCCCTGGGACTGAATTGCTTCCACAGCGGCACGGCCTCCAGACTCATCACGATCAGCAATGACTGCAACACCACCCTGCTCGGCAATGGTCTTGGCGAACGAGCGACCGATAAGACCTGCCCCCCCGGTTACGACAACAATTTTGTCTTTCAACATTCCATTTTCTCCAACTTTATGTCGCAATGGGACTCGATCCGGCAATGCGCTCCTGCATCAGTAGCTCGACTAGTTTGAAATCAATTTCGGAATCGATATCGATCGAGCGCTCTTCCGGCATCACATACAATTTAGTATCTGGATTGAAGACAGAATCAGTAGCAAACAAAACATCGTGCTGCCAAACATAAATGGACGCATTCATGTCATAGCACGGTGGTGCATCCTGCCGTCGAACGATGCTAGCCGCCGGAGGCTTCGACAAACCGACGAAACCAGCAGCATTGAGTTCGACCAGATTGAAGTACGGTGAACGGCGCGCCGGCATAGCGGTGATGACGTTAGCAACACCACTGCCCTCTAGCAGCGCGACCGCCCCTTCAATATCCTCGGAGAGCCGCAGTGGCGAGGTTGCATCGAGATCGACCAGAGTCTCGAAGCGCTTGGCTGAAAGTCGCTCGACTTCAGCAACACAATGCCTGATCACCGGTAGTTTTGCTGCATGATCAGTCGCCAGCTCGGCAGGACGTCGAATCAGGTAATCGACGCCAAGTGATTGCGCGATATCCAATATCTGGGTTGAGTCGCTACTGACTGCAATTGCGTCAAACAAACCTGATGCGCGAGCTTGCTCCACGGTATATGCGATCAATGGTTTTCCCTGCAATAGGCGAACATTTTTCCCTTTAACGCCTTTGGAGCCGCCGCGCGCGCATATCGTGCAAAGACGCCTCATCGCGCAACCCATTGCGAAGTTTGTACCGCCACTTCCGCAGCATCGATCAATCGCATTGTTTCATTTCCTTCAGCAAAGGTACACAGCATCCCTTGGTCGCAGTGGGCATTCGCCGCAAGAGCTGCACGGTGCATTGAGATATAACTTTCGTCACGCTCACTCGCAATGGTTTCCATATTGCCGTTGCATGAAATCGTACCTCGGACCAAATCTGCTTCTACGGTGAGTTTGGCTGTATTAACCACAATAGAACGGCGCCCGGGGCGATCTAAATAATTGATCTGCACAGTCACAATCGGGCAAGCTGGGGTTTCCAGTAATAAGGCAAATGAATCGTCACTGTTGATTTCCAGGGCACTGAGTTGACCTCCCAGCGCAGCGACCCGAGTCCATCCTCCAAATAGCCAGAGCACGTAATCGATTTCGTGACTCAGGTCACGCAATACGCCGCCTCCGCGTACACGATCCGCAGAATAGCTAGTACGATAATCCGTGCCAGGCCGCCAGTCAGGAAGATACTGGCCCGCATAGACTTGCGCAGCCAAAATCTGTTCGCCAGCCAATATCTGCCGCAACCGCTGCAGCACGGCGTGGAAGCGCAAATTATAGGCGACGAAAACCCGTGAATAATCTGCGACTTCAATATGCCGGACGTGATCAAACAAGGGTTTTTCAACCAAAATCTTTCCCGAAAAATTCAAGGAAAGCAGCTTATCCAGCACTAGATGATGCTCGTCCGTACTACTGGCGATGACAACGTAATCCGGCACCTCGTTCTGCAGCGCCGTTTCCAACAGAGCATAACGTATAGGAAATTCGATCGGACGCCTGCTGACTACCACCGTGCGCAGTCCCAACCCGGCCAATATCCGGGCATGACGGGCACCGATAGAGCCAAACCCGACTATCAGCGCCGTGGTCATGAAAATACCGAATGATATTCGCCGTTGGCCTTTTCGTAATCGGCAAGATGCCCCACATCCATCCAATATTCGATAACAGGAAAGACAACCGCTTCATCCTTGCGATCGATCAATGTATTGAATAACGTAGGCATATCGAGAAACGTATTTTGCGGTATCAGATCAAGCGCGTTCGGATCCAGAACGTATATACCGGCATTCACGAAAAACCGCTGGATCGGCTTTTCTTCGATACCAACAATCCGAAGACTTTCAACGTTAACCACCCCGTACGGAATCTGATAGTCGTATTCACGCACACCCATGGTCGCAACGGCATTCTGCTTCCCGTGAAAATCTAACATTTGATTGAAATTCACTTTTGTCAGCAAATCACCATTCATGACAAAAAATGGTTCAGCCGGTCGTTCGGGCAAAAGGCTAAGCGCACCTGCTGTACCTAGCCGCTCGTCTTCATGCAGATACCGAATTTCAACGCCAAAGCGCGAGCCATCGCCAAAATAATCCTTCACCATATCTGCCATATAATTTACAGAGATATAAAAGTGTCGGAAACCATAGTCGATGAAATTTGTCAAAATGGTTTCAAGCAATGGCTTGTTACCAACTTTGAGCATCGGCTTTGGGCAATCCTGAGTCAATGGTCGGAGGCGGCTCCCGAGCCCGCCCGCCATGAGGACAACCCAATTGCTTTTGTTCGAGGTTTGAATCAAACCGTCCAAAGTATCCAGGCCGACGACGATGCGATCATCATCGACCAGTGGCATGTGATGCACGCCTTTACGCTTCATCGCGTTTAAGATCGTGTCATACCCGGCATTGAAATGCTCTACATTCGGATGCCGGTTCATAATCAAGCCAACGGGCTCAGAGAGAGCCAATCCTTTTAAGATTCCGCGGCGCACGTCGCCGTCTGTAACAGTGCCAAGCAGCCGACCATCGCCATCGACTACTAAGACAATCTGCATACCACTGCGATCCAGCATCTGGATTGCATCCTTGATCGAGACATCCTGCGATACCAGAACCTCTTTCCACTTATTCATCTTTCACCTCTTTAGCTGGCACACCGATCACAGTCTCGCCAGCGGGTATATCCCTGATCACAACAGCACCGGCGGCAATCATGCAATTCGCACCTATATGAATACCCTGAACAATCGTGGCGCCTGCACCAACATGCACATAATCGCCAACCGTTACCCCTCCGGATAAGACTGCACCAGGTGCAATATGAACATGTGCGCCAATATGACAATCGTGATCTATCGATGCACGTGTGTTGACGATGGTATTGTCTCCAATACTGGTGCCGGTCTGCAGTACCGCACCTGCCATGATCTGTACGCCCTCTCCCAGGGCAACATCGGGCGCAATGATAGCCGATGGATGAATCACATCAAGAAAGCGATATCCTGCTGACCTGAAACGCTTGAACAAGGTCACCCTGCCAAGGGTATCGAGCGCAGCACCCTTTTTGCCAATAGCGATACCAACACTGCCAACACCATTGACGAGTTGTATGTCGTCCGGCGAATAGGCGAGCGCAACATCATCGCCACCTAACACAGCCGCATGATGTAGCGGTGAATCGACCTTTAATGGATTGCTATCGGTGAATCCTGATATTTCAAGCGGAAGCAAGGCATCAGCAAGCACCCGTGCATGACCACCTGCCCCCAAGATAATGATAGGTTTGCTCAAGACAGCACCTTATCGTCTGCCAAGTAATTTCGATCAGCAGGTTTTCCGATGTAATCCCAATATCTAATTGGAGCTATTCCATCACCAGGGCGCTTGACGGTCAAATTATCGATCGTAAAGAGCTCACCTTGTGCAATATCAACGGCAGCGACAAGACTTTTCCGTGCGATCGCACGGTTCTTCAATTCTGAGCTTGCCGGCTGCTTGATAGAAGAGCCCAATGCCAACTCAACTTCGCGTATCGATTGCACCATTGCTTTCAACTCATCTGGCTCCAATGAAGCCTTATGATCCGGCCCCGGAAGGCTACGATCAAGCGTAAAGTGTTTCTCAATCAACGTGGCCCCTAGTGCCACCGCTGCGACCGGAACGGCGATACCAACAGTATGATCTGAATAGCCGACCGACAGACCAAATTGCGACGCAATGGTATTCATCGCATGCAGGTTCACATCTTCGAATGGCGCAGGATATTCCGTTGTGCAATGTAGCAATGTCACATTTTTGCGAAGCAAAGATTGCCCCTCGCTCGTTATATACGCAGATTCAAATGCAGCCAGTGATGGCAATCTATCTGGCACGTTGCCTTGAATATATCCAAATGCAAGAACACTAAGCGCTGTCTTGATTTCATCCATTGTACTCATGCCCGTTGACACAATCGCCGGCTTGCCGGTTTGTGCCACAGCCAACAAAAGAGGCGCATTAGTTATATCGCCAGACGATAATTTGACGCGAGGCATGTCGAAATTACCGACAAGCAATTGCAGACTCTCATGGTCGAATGGCGTTGAGAGAAATTCAATATTGTGAGTCGCGCAATGCGCAATCAATGCGCGGTGATCGGCTTCGCTCAGTTCAAGTTTACGAATCATTTCATGCTGCGATTCCTGCACATCGGTCGTAGACAACTGATATTGGGCTTTAGGCGCGGAACGACTAACTAACTTATTGGCTTTGAATGTTTGAAACTTGACCGCGTCGGCACCGGCGAATGCCGCCGCCTCAACCAATTTTTTCGCCAGTTCCAGCGAACCATTATGATTAACGCCGGCTTCCGCGATGATATAAACACTATTACGCATGGCCATCATCCAATCCAAAAAAATGCTTCTTCAACAAGCTTTGCGGGTCAACAAGCTGCCTCAACACATCACAGATACGCCCCGCACTTTTTCCATCACCGTAGGGGTTCTCGACATCGCTGCAATCTGCAGCAAGAGCAGCCTTCAGAGCGCTCACAATCTCTGGCTCAGTCACACCACAATTGAAGGTCGATGCAGCCTGCAATCGACCTTTTTGGCGATCACCGATATTCACCACTGGCTTGCCAAACGACGGCGCTTCGTACAAACCGCTAGACGAATTTCCAACGACAACATCAACTTGCGCCATCAAGCTCAAATACCTGATTTGCCCCAAAGACGTATAGGCTTTGGCGTGCGGGCGACGGGCGACGAAATCATCGATCAGAGCGACAATCAAGGAACCGTCAGTGTCAGAATTGGGCTTAGTAAAAACGATTCCAAACTCGTCCCCCAAGGAATCAAGTGCCGCCAGCACGGCACCAAACTGCACCGATACAGACTGTGTTTCCAAGGTAACTGGATGAAATGTCACCAATAGATTTTTTTCACGTAACCGGAAATCGAGGGATTGCTCGAGTGCTGCCCGGTCCATCAAAGTCATCCGACGGATGAAATCAAGACCAGGGCTACCCACATTGAAAATGTATTGGGGATTTTCACCTAATTGGCGGACTCTTCGCGCTGCTTCAGCATTCGTGACGAAATGAAGATGCGACATTTTAGTAATACTGTGACGGATTCCTTCGTCAAAGGCGCCCTCCGTCGTATCGCCGCCTGCGATATGCGCTATAGGAATTCTCGCAACCAATGCCGCCTGGGCTGCCGCCAATACTTCATAGCGATCACCTAACACCAGAAGAACATCTGGCCGCAAACGCTCTAAAGCATCGGCGCAACCGATAACACCCAATCCAATCGATTTTCCAATGCCAACCGGTGTATCACTGGACAGCAACATATCGACCTTGGCATCGATTGAAAATCCATCCTCTTCAATCGTTCGATAGGTTAGGCCAAACTGAGGGGCAAGGTGCATGCCCGTCACGATTAATTGCAACTCGAGGGAAGGATCCTGATCAATCTCTTTCATGACCCAATACAACAAACCGTATTCAGCTCGGCTGCCAGTAACAACGCAAATCTTTTTCTTAGCGATTGCCATAACTCATACCAAAACTCGCGCTACTAGGGATATTGATCAAGCGTCGCTCAATATCCTCTGCAACGTTGAGGTTGTGCATTCGAGGTGCCGTTTTATAAATGTCAAGCTCATGCATGAGCGTCCAGACGGGACGCGTCATGATGCCCTCTGAATTGCTATATTCCAGCAACTCATCACGCTGTTGCGCACAATTGGGATCAATTAGAAGCGCGTTCAACCAATAGTTGCTTTGTCCGTATGCAGGCTCTTTAAACACAGATACGCCGGGCATGTCGGCAAACGCCTCTTGATACGTTTGCGCCAGACGACGTTTGGCGAGGATGAAATCTGGAAGTTGCTCCAATTGAGCACATCCCAATGCTGCATTGATATTCGGAAGACGGTAGTTAAAACCCTTCTGATCATGCGAGAACGACCATTTATGCGGTATTTTCGCTGTCGTTGTAAGATGCTTCGCCAGTTTCCCCAGTGCAGGGTCATTGGTGAGAATTGCGCCACCGCCACCGGTAGTAATAATTTTATTACCATTGAAACTCAATGCCGAAACGCGACCCAGGTTACCCGTATGCTGCCCCTTGTAATAAGAGCCCAACGATTCGGCAGCATCCTCGACCAAGTCAATTCTATAACGCTCACACAGCGCCACTAACGGATCTAAATCTACTGGATGTCCAAATGTATGCATGGGCACCACGGCCTTGATACGGCGGCCAGTCTGCTTGTTGAAACAATATTCGCCGCGAATCTCAGCAATATCATCGAGATATTCAGCGAGCTTTTGCGGATCCAGCCCCAGTGTCGTTGCGTCGCTTTCGACAAAATGTGGAATTGCACCGCAATAGCTGACCGCATTGGCAGTCGCGATAAATGTCAACGCTGGCATTAGCACTTCATCGCCATGCTCCACACCAACTAGCAGCAAACAGACATGCAATGCTGCAGTGCCATTGACGACGGCAACCGCATGTCTAACCCCAGTATAGGCCGCCAAATCCTGCTCGAAACGATCAACGTATTTGCCGACAGATGAGACCCATCCAGTATCGATACATTCTTTAACGTAGGCCCATTCATTGCCACTGAAACGGGGCTCATGCAGTGACACACGCTCGTCCCGAACGGCTAACACCGCCCGCAGGGTTTCAACAATCGCGGCAGAATCTATTTTAAACATGGCTGATAACGGGTGTGTGATCATACATTGTAAATACTGGTCTTATATGTCTTCAAATTCTCAGGCTGAGTAAACCAGGCGATTGTTTCAGCCAGACCGCGTCTAAAACCATCCTTACCTCCATATGCAGGTGCCCAACCGGTAAGTTCATGCGCCTTGGCGTTCGAAGCCCACAAACGGTCGACCTCACTTTTATCAGGTCTCATGCGGATCTGCTCCGTTTCAATTTCAATTTCAACTCCCATGATTTCAGCGATCATCCGCACTGTCTCACCAATTGAAACTTCGAAATTGCTACCGATATTGATGACCTCACCAACTGTGCGTGGAGAGCGTGCAACGGACAAGAATCCTTGGACAGTGTCCTTCACGAAATTAAAATCCCGGGTTGGGTGCAATGCGCCTAATTTGATACGGCGCTGCCCTGCCGCAATTTGCGTGATCACAGTTGGAATAATCGCACGGGCCGACTGCCGCGGGCCATAGGTATTGAAGGGCCGAATTACTGATACAGGAGTATCAAATGCATTGTAAAACGATAGCGCAATTTGATCTGCGCCAATCTTGCTGGCGGAATAGGGAGACTGCCCTTGCAGAGGGTGCTCTTCCGTAATCGGAACGAACCGAGCAGTACCATACACTTCACTGGTCGAGGTATGCACAACCTTCTCGACGCCCAGCTCACGCGCCGCCTGTACGATGTTCAATGTCCCCTTGATATTGGTGTCGACATAGGTATCAGGCGAGTGATAAGAATAAGGAATCGCGATCAACGCCGCCAGATGCAACACCACATCGTAACCCTGCATCGCTTTCTTCACGCCGTATGGATCCCGAATATCTCCAGCAAACACATCAAATTTCCCTGCCACGTCCGGCGCACAATCATCAAGCCAGCCCCACGAATTAAATGAGTTATACATGACAAATGCACGCACCTCGTGCCCTTCACGCACCAAAGTCTCTGTAAGGTGCGATCCGATAAAACCATCCGCCCCCGTGACTAGTACTTTCATTTCAATTCACTTTCAATAAAATTGCGTACGATTGTGTACTTGCATTCATTCAATTGGGGACGCCCGCAGCATTTGATGCCAAATAATTGGCAAACGTCTTTTTTAGCCCGTCAATAAGCGAAGTGCTAGCACGCCAGCCCCTGTTCTCCAATTGCGATACGTCAAGCAACTTCCGGGGCGTACCATCAGGCTTACTACTATCGAATTCGATGACACCATCAAATCCGACTACACTCATAATCGATTCGGCTAACTCACAAATAGTCACATCAGTACCTGTCCCTACATTGAACAAGCCAGTACCGATAGCGTTCTCCATCATGAAAACGCATGCATCGGCCATATCATCGACATAAAGAAATTCGCGCATTGGCTTGCCCGAACCCCACACTACTAGTTTCCGATCGCCTCGGAGCTTGGCTTCATGCGCCTTTCGCAGCAATGCAGGCAACACGTGGCTGTTATTCAAATCGTAATTGTCGTTCGGTCCGTATAAATTGGTCGGCATCACAGAAACGTAACGCGTACCAAATTGACGATTATAAGATTCACATAATTTCACGCCGGCAATTTTTGCGATTGCGTATGGCTCGTTTGTCTGTTCCAGCGGTCCGGTCAACAAATACTCTTCTTTGATCGGTTGTGGACAATCCCGGGGGTAGATACACGACGAACCAAGGAACATCAAATCCCTGATTCCTGCCTGATGGGCAGCACCAATCACATTGGCCTCCATCAGCAGGTTTTGGTAAATGAAATCGGCACGATAAGTGTTATTGGCGTGTATCCCTCCGACTTTGGCTGCGGCCAGAAAAATATAATCAGGTTTCTGAACGGACAGGAATTCCTGCACCTTTGCCTGGTCCAGCAAATCGAGTTCACCATGCGTGCGAGTCAGAATATTGGTGTACCCACCGGCCTGCAAACGTCTGACGATGGCAGAACCCACCATGCCACGGTGACCCGCGACAAAAATTTTAGCGTCTCTAGACAGTGCGCTCATCATGCACTCACTCCCGCCGATCCATAACTGCATAGCCGTGGCGCTTGACAAGCTCATCACGCTC
Source organism: Herbaspirillum sp. Sphag64 (assembly GCF_014192645.1). Lineage (GTDB taxonomy): Bacteria > Pseudomonadota > Gammaproteobacteria > Burkholderiales > Burkholderiaceae_D > Herbaspirillum. Next base: position 243,518 of record NZ_JACHYE010000005.1, read on the forward strand.
CGCCGACTTCAAATCCTCGCGCATCATCTCGACAACCAACTCAGTGAAAGTTGTCTTGGGCGTCCATCCCAGTTTCTGCTTCGCCTTGCTGGCATCGCCCAACAAACTTTCCACCTCTGTCGGACGGAAGTAGCGCGGATCAACCGCGACGATACATTTACCATTGGCGTCGTAACCCTTCTCGTTCTCGCCTTGCCCTTCCCAACGAACGCTAATGCCAATCTCTTGGGCAGCCAGATTGATGAAATCCCGGACACTATATTGGACGCCTGTGGCGATGACAAAATCTTCCGGCTTTTCCTGCTGCAGCATCAACCATTGCATCTCAACATAATCGCGCGCATGTCCCCAATCGCGCTTGGCATCCAGGTTTCCTAAATAAACACATTCCTGCAAGCCAAGTTTGATACGCGCCAACGCGCGTGTAATCTTGCGCGTCACAAAAGTCTCGCCACGAATAGGACTTTCGTGATTGAAAAGGATGCCATTGCATGCATAGATGCCATAGGCTTCCCGATAGTTGACGGTGATCCAGTAGGCGTACAATTTTGCAACGGCGTATGGACTACGCGGATAGAACGGCGTGCTCTCTTTTTGCGGGACTTCTTGCACCAAACCATACAACTCAGACGTCGATGCCTGATAGAAGCGGGTTTTCTTTTCCAAGCCAAGAATACGAATCGCCTCAAGAATACGCAAGGTTCCGAGCGCGTCTGAATTTGCCGTGTATTCGGGCTCTTCAAATGACACCGCAACATGGCTTTGTGCTGCTAGATTGTAGATTTCGTCAGGCTGTACCTGCTGAATAATACGAATCAGACTTGTCGAATCAGTAAGGTCTCCGTGGTGCAACCTGAATCGGAGATTTTGCTCATGCGGGTCTTGGTACAAGTGGTCAATACGATCAGTGTTGATCAGTGACGTACGACGTTTTACACCATGGACTTCGTAGCCCTTATTCAGAAGGAGCTCCGCAAGATATGCGCCATCCTGTCCGGTGACGCCAGTGATCAGTGCAACTTTATTCATTACATTTCCCAGGTTCTGCTAGTAGATAAAAACAGGTTTGCTGATGTTGCTCAAAACATTTTGGCATTCAATAAGCGCATCAGATATTGCCCGTATTTGTTCTTGCTGTATGGCTGAGCCAATGCCTCAAGCTGCTCAGAGGTAATATATTTTTTACGAAACGCAATCTCTTCTGGGCAAGCAATTTTCAGCCCCTGACGGTTCTCGATGGTTGCGATGAACTGGCCAGCATCTGACAAGGAATCATGTGTTCCTGTATCGAGCCATGCCATACCACGCCCCATCAATTCAACATTTAACTTCCCCATCTCCAGATAGACGCGATTGATGTCAGTAATTTCCAATTCGCCGCGCGCAGAGGGCTTGATGTGGGTAGCGATATCGCAGACCAACTCATCATAAAAATATAAGCCAGTAACGGCATAATTCGATTTCGGATGGACCGGTTTCTCTTCAATGCTGATGACTCGGCGCTGCTCATCAAAATCAATCACGCCATATCGTTCCGGATCGTTGACGTAATAGGCAAATACATACGCCCCTTCTTTTTGGGCATCCGCTACTTTCAATTGCGATTCAAATTCATTTCCGTAATAAATATTGTCGCCCAGAATCAGGGCTGAAGGATGGCCATCGACAAACTCTCTACCGATGGTGAACGCTTGCGCCAAACCATCAGGTGATGGTTGTTCTGCATAACTAATTTCCAATCCCCACTGACTGCCGTTTCCAAGCAAACGTTTGAAATGAGGTAAGTCAGTCGGAGTGGAAATAATTAGAATTTCACGAATCCCTGCCAACATTAACGTTGTCAAAGGGTAATAAATCATCGGCTTGTCATGCACCGGCAGCAGTTGCTTCGAAACAGCTAGGGTAACAGGATAGAGTCGCGTTCCAGAGCCTCCTGCGAGAATAATTCCTTTGCGTCGGGACTTTAAAGTTGCGGTCATTTTTAAACCTTTGCTCACCGTTTTTTGCCGAAGAATAAACTAAAATTAGTTCAATAGTGGTCAAATTTAAAAAGGCACATAATATAAATACAATCAGTCTGCATTCATAACCTGCCAATCAAATAAATGGACTTGCTAGTTTATCCGCATGTAAATGCTACTTATTGAACGGGCTTACGATAAGGCTCATATACTTCAGTCAATGTTGACTCGACAAATGCTATTTTTCGTACAGCGATTCCCGAGGCTAAAAAGCATTTCACTTCAATGACTAGCTTCCCAGGCGTATCAGGCAATAGTATTGAATGATCATACGCCGTACCAAAAGCATAGTCGCCATTACCAACAAATGAGAAATCGACTGGGATACGAGGTGCCATTCCATTGGGTAGATAAGATATGGACGCCTGCTTGCACGCTTTATTTTCAGTCACGGACGAAGCTGGCATCAGACTAACTTGCCAAAGCAAGTTACCACCTTTTCTAGATACATCCAGCGAGGGAATATCCAATGTAAATCGCGATATTTTTTTGCCTGCATCTTGAACGAAAGCAGCAGAAACATCACTTTTACCAAAGAATTTTTCAAATAATATGCGCACTGGAATATCAGGAGACTCGCCGATACGAGGGATGACTCGTAGATAAAACATAGATATAAATGCACACAGAAGGACAATACCTGTTGCCCTATCAACGTGTCGATTAATCCACGTCCCAGGCGCCGTGTAAGCATTTCCCTGGTCGCCCTTGGTCCGCTCAAACATGAGTGCGATACCAACCGCCGCAAGCGGGACCAGCAGCAACTCAACATTGCCTACGCTATAACGAATATTGTAAAGAACGAGTGCGGTTTGCAGCACTTGCAGCAAAATACCAGCGCCCACAAGAATGACTAAAAGTCGCTTTGCGCGGAAGCCCCACGCGACCGCTGTCACTGCCATTGCCAGTTCGACAACTCTGAACCAGGACATTCTCGCGCTCGCCTCTAAAGGAGTAAAGAATGTCACCCAGGATATTTTTCGGAAAAACCACTCCAGCAACCCAGAAAACGACCTATGCTTTAAAAATTCTGCGGCTACTATTCCATAGTCATGATTGCCGGCAACGGTAAAGATAGACCTTGTCAATCCCTGGTAATTCATTCCGAGCAAGGGCGGCTCAAATCCGCCAGTAAGCAAATTAGTGCCATAGTACAGAGCGCCTCCGCCACCTTCGGCGATATTGGGCGTCCCAAACAAAAGCAAATTTTTCACGACAAACAGGCCCGGCAACAATAGCGCAAGTATATGAACCCAAAATACCTTCCCGACCACAGCTCGAGACTTCGGACTAAAGAGAAAGGAAAATGATAAAGCTACCAGTAACAGAATCACCGGATATAACCACACCGGTCGAAGTAAAATCGATATTGAAAGTGCTATTGCAGCGACCGGTATAGCCCAGCGTTTGAAGGCAATAACTTCACCAAGAGCCCATATCCACATTAAGGTAAACAGGAAAAACGGCGTTTCCGATAATGAGCGGGGGATCCACGAGACAATCAACGGCGATGCAGCAAACAATAATGCCGCCAAAATGCCCGCGACAATCGAATGCATGCGACGAGCGATACCATAGGCAAGCAACACCATGATGCAACCACTCAAGATGTTTGCGTATCTGATCGTGTAATCATCAGCGCCAAAAATAGCAAACCATGAGTAGATTGCGGGGCCTACCTGAATTGAGTCCGAGGATAAAAAAAACCGCCACCCTTGCTCAATCAATTTTTTTGCCAGCGGAATATAAGTAATTTCCGCGTCGGGAGGAATCGGCAAATGGATGAATTTCCAGGCATGCTGGAGATATATACCGATAATGACAAGCAACAAAGCATATCGAATTACAAATTTGTTACTTTGAAATCGGTACATTACAGCCCCTAGTTTTCAGCATGCAATCAATATTGATCTGCAGACACTTATAATTATTTTTACACTTGATACTATTTTTTCTACTGCAAAAACGAGTAGGTATTTTTAAGCTTAACGCCGCCTACAGCAACTCATGCATCGGGCTTACAGGTACACTCGACACATCATAGTTAAGGGCAGCCAGAAGGAGTTGGAACCCCAGCAATATGGGGAGCATTGCCAACATGATTGTTCCTGTGGCCGTTGGCACACCAGAAATATATGCCTCATGCCACTTTACGAGTCCGTATATCAAGCCACTCACAAACAGCAAACTCCCACCTAACAACTCAATACTTCCGACATTGAAATTACGCAAAAAGTAATTATAAAAAATACGCTTGAAGAAACAGCTGATGTATTTTTTTGGAAATTCAAATGCAACCTTCACTACATTCAAGTTGCTTTCCTCGAGGCCATAAGTCGAGACAAGCGGTACATCATGGACGACCGCGCGCAAAATCCCCAGTCGAAATAACATATCGCTTTCAAAAAAATAACGCTTGTCTATTTTGTCCAAGGGCAAATTACGCAAAATATTGACATGAATTGCGGTGTATCCGTTCGTCGGATCCATGATATTCCAGTATCCGCTGGATACTTTACTGACAAAAGACAAGCAGGCATTACCGAATAGCCTCACTGGCGGCATATCCGCAAGACCAGCAATATCGAAAAATCGATTGCCTTTGGTATAGTCAGCTTGCCCATCGACTATTCGCCTGATAAAGCGGGGGATACTTGATGGGTCCATCTGCCCATCACCATCAACCTTCACCACAATATCCATCTCGTCCTGAATCGCCTGTTTGTAACCGGTAACCACAGCGCCACCAACACCTTGATTTACTTCGTGGTAGAGCACACAGACTCGTTCATCAGTGCAATTTTGCTCGACATGCGAGCCACTGCCCTCAGGGCAATGATCGTCGACCACATAGATTCTGCAAACTTCTTTGCCAATAGCACCTATCACGGCGAGCACGTGCGACTTAACTTTGTAGGATGGAATAACCACCGCCACGGCGGGCGAGATTACGTTACTCATAAATAGTCTGGGCAATCAAAAAATATGATGACGAACGAAGAGGTGAGGGAGATTACGACCGGATCGCAATCACTATTCCAACGATAATGACGCCGACACCGACAAAGTACTGTGTATGAAAGCGCTCATTAAAAATAAAATGCGTTCCCAACGGCACCAGAACAAATGCGAGCGCCATTAATGGATAGACACGGCCCAATTCGACTCTCTGTAAAACCCATACCCATACCAAGGTAATCACGCCATACAGACACATGGCAATGAACAACGGCAGCAAAGCTTTCGGCGAAAAAAAAGAACCGCTCGACACCATCGCCGCGGAACTTACTTTGAACAAAATTTGCCCGACAGAGAGCCCTACCACACAACAAAAAGCAACCAAGTAAACTAGCACCACAATAGATCCTGTAAATAAACAACCCCGCAGGGTGAAAAAGACACACATCAAATGAGGACTGCGCGGATGACTTACGGCTGAAACACGTGGGACGAGCATTGATCATCTGTGTCCCAACAGAGCCAGAATCCAAGTGACTCTGGATACCAAAGCTGCATCTGGGTCTTGTCAGGGGGAATTTTATACTAGAAACCACTCGATAAATGACGAATGCGACATACAATGCATCGGCTTAGATCGACCCAGGGAGTTCTTTTAAACTCCGGTTTTTAAGAGATAATTTTTATTTCTATGAAACAGAATTGTTATTTTGATGCCAACCTACGCTATCGGCGACCTTCAGGGTTGCGGCCAGCAGCTTCAAAACCTGCTCAGCCTTATCAATCAAACCGAACCAAACGCCCAATTGCTCTTCGTCGGCGATCTGGTCAATCGCGGCCCACAATCGCTGGAAACCCTCCGTCAGCTACGCGCACTCGGCGACCGCGCCAAGGCGGTTCTTGGGAATCATGACTTACATTTGCTCGCCGTATCCCAGGGGATACGAAAACAACATCGCACGGATACCCTAGACGATATTCTTCATGCACCGGATCGCGAGGAATTGCTGGACTGGGTGAGGCATCGCCCGCTGGCCCTTCTGGAGCATGGGCACCTGCTATTTCATGCCGGGATATTGCCTGAATGGACAGCAGAACAGACGATGGCGCTGGCGCATGAAGTGGAAACCGTGCTGCGCGGGCCGGATTGGGTGGAGTTTCTTCGGCACATGTACGGTAATGAACCAGCGCACTGGCGTGATGACTTGCAAGGCCATGATCGCCTGCGCTGCATTGTCAACACGCTGACCCGCTTGCGCTTCTGCACGCCCGATGGGGGGATTGACTTCACGATCAAGGAGGGACTGGAGGCTGCACCTCCAGGTTATGTTCCCTGGTTTGATATGCCAGAGAGGAAAACCACCGATGTCACTTGCGTGTTCGGTCACTGGGCCTCGTTGGGACTGACCCTGCGCCCGAATCTGATCGGTCTCGATACAGGCTGCGTCTGGGGCGGCAAGCTTACTGCGGTGCGGCTTGAGGACCGGGAATTGCTGCAGGTGTCGTGCCCGCAGGCGCAGCAGATTGAATAAGATCTTCCGGCACGTATCCAAGACCTTCGGCAATCACCTTACGGGCAATCACGGCTAACTCGCGCCGATGCGCGCCCGTTGTGGGGATTGACGGCAATTGCGTCAATTCCGCCGTCATTGCACGCGCCGACAGAATCGCTGCGATGCTGCCGACGATGGTCATGTCACCAATGAAATCAGCCGCCGTATGGTATTTGCCCTCTGCATCCAGATAACGCAGGGCATAGGGCTGCACCGGCACGGCTGCATCAATGGCCGCTTCAAACAAATTGGCGTGAAATGGCAGCAGTTTCCCTTGCGCTGCGGTTGTGCCTTCCGGGAAGAAGGCTACGCGCTCACCAGCCTTGATGCTGGTGACCAAGCCTTGAAAAATCCGTCTGACATCGCTGGCTTTGCCACGGGAAATGAAAATAGTGCCGGTTTTGGCGCACAGCCAGCCGATAAATGGCCAGCTACGGATATCGGACTTGGCGACAAAGCGGCATGGCTGCATCGCATTGACCACGAAGATATCCAGCCAGGAAACATGGTTGGCAACAATCAATGCGCGTGGCGGCAAGGGCTCTGTGACACCTGAGCCTTGACGTACCACGACCTGAATCCCGCAAATGCCCAGCAACTGCCGCGACCAGCGGCGTACATGTCCTTCCCGTCCTGCTGCATCAATCAGCGGAAAAATGAAGGCGCAGATCGCCATGCCTCGGAATAAATGCACCATCAGGCGCAATGCACGGAAAAAAAGCATCTTCAGTGACTCGCTTAGCGTTCGAAAGCAATATGGCCGGCAACAATGGTCGTCTTGACCTGACCATTGAGCTCATAACCGAGGAACGGCGTGTGTTTACCCTGGCTGGCCAGCGCCTTGGCTTCTACCTTCCATTGTGTCGCTGGATCAAAAATACAGATATCAGCAACATCGCCGATCTTCAGCGAGCCAGCTGCCAGACCGGCGACGCGTGCAGCATCACTGGATACCTTGGCAACCGCCTGACTGAGTGCATTGACGGCACCAGTCTGCTCAGCCCATTTGAGCGACAGCGACAGCAATAACTCCAGACCGGTTGCACCGGGTGATGCTTCGCCGAAGGGTAGCAGTTTTTCGTCATCGTCGACCGGTGTATGGTCGGAGCAAATCGCGTCGATGGTGCCATCTGCCAGCGCGGCACGAATCGCATCGCGGTCGCGTTGGGAGCGGAATGGCGGGTTGATACGGGCATTGGAATCAAAGAAGCCGATATCCATATCTGACAGATGGATGTGGTGCGCGCCAACATCACAGGTGATCGGCAAGCCTTCGCGCTTGGCAGCGCGTACCAGCTCCAGACCCGCTGCTGACGACATACGGCACAGGTGCACGCGGGCACCGGTCGAACGCACCAGCTCGAAGATGGTGTAGAGCGCAATCGTCTCCGACATCACCGGCACACCCGACAGCCCCATACGGGAGGCCGCAGGTCCGCTGTGGGCGATACCATTGCGCCCCAGATGCGGATCCTGCGGGCGCAGCCAGACGGTGTAATCGAAGGTCTTTGCATATTGCAAGGCACTCAACAACACCGTCGTGTCAAGGATCGGCTCATCGGCTTGCGCGAAGCCGATACAGCCGGCGTCGGTCAACTCTGCCATTTCGGTCAGCGCTTTCCCTTTGAGACCAACAGTCAACGCGCCCAACGGATAAACGTGGGCTTGATTGAGGGACTTGGCGCGGTGCTTGAGCATCTCGACCAGGCCTGGCTCATCCAGTACCGGATCGGTGTCCGGCGGGCACAGCAGACTGGTAACACCGCCTTGCATGGCAGCCTGCATTTCGGATTCCAGTGTCGCTTTGTATTCGTAGCCAGGTTCCCGCAGCCGCGCACTGAGATCAACCAGACCAGGCGCCACCACCAAACCGCTGGCATCGATGGTCTTGTTGGCAGTGAAGTCCGCTGGCGGCTGGCCAATGCCCACGATTTTGCCGGCAGCAATGAAGACGTCCTGTTGCGCGTCGATATGATTGGCTGGGTCGATCAGTCGGCCGTTCTTGATGTGCAGTTTCATGCGCTTATTCCACTCTTGTTCGCGTCTGTTGATTCAGTTCGTTGATTCGGTCTGATACAGCGATTAATTACCAGCGACGATACTCATGACCGCCATCCGTACCGCAATCCCAAAAGTCACCTGCGGCAGGATCACTGCCTGCGTGCCATCCGCTACCGCAGAGTCAATCTCGACACCTCGGTTCATCGGTCCGGGATGCATCACGATGGCATCCGGCTTAGCCAGCGCCAGACGCTCCGGTGTGAGGCCATAGCTCTTGAAAAACTCTTGTGCTGAAGGTAGCAAGGCACCGCTCATACGTTCGTTTTGCAAGCGCAGCATGATGATGACATCAACGTCCTTCAAGCCCTCTTCCATGTTGTGGAAGACGCGTACACCCATTTGTTCAAGACCGGTCGGCAACAAGGTCCGTGGACCAATCGCCCGCACTTCCGGCACGCCCAAGGTGGTTAGCGCATGGATGTCGGAACGTGCTACCCGGCTGTGCAGAATGTCGCCCACAATGGCCACGCGCAGCTTGGTGAAGTCCTGCTTGTAGTGACGAATCGTGTACATGTCCAGCAAACCCTGTGTCGGGTGCGCGTGACGACCATCACCGGCATTGACTACGTGCACGTGCGACTGCTTGGTATCGATCAGATGCTTGGCAATCAGGTAAGGCGCGCCAGATTGCGCATGACGCACCACGAACATGTCGGCATGCATGGCTGCCAGATTGTCGATGGTGTCGAGCAGGGATTCGCCCTTGCTGGCGCTGGAAGCAGAAATGTTGAGATTGATCACGTCGGCCGACAAACGCTTGGAGGCAATCTCGAAGGTGGTACGGGTGCGAGTAGAGTTTTCGAAAAACAGATTGAAGACGCTCTTGCCGCGCATCAATGGCACCTTCTTGACTTCGCGGTCACCAATGCTGACGAACGAGGAGGCGGTATCAAGAATATGGGTGATGATGGCTTTGGGCAGACCTTCAATGGTCAGCAAGTGTTGCAGTTCGCCGTTCTTGTTCAGTTGTGGATTATGCATGGACCACCGTCAGGGAAAATCGGCCGTCATCGGCGCGTTGCAGTTGTAGTGAAAATGGATCGTCCAGTGTGATCGTTTCGGCCAGAAAGTCCGCCGCAATCGGCAGCTCACGACCACCACGGTCTACCAGCGCCGCCAGCAGAATGCGCGCCGGACGACCGTAGTCAAACAGCTCATTGATCGCCGCGCGCGTGGTACGTCCGGTGTAGAGCACATCATCGACCAGCAGGATGGTGGCACCTTCGACATCAAAACCAATCTGGCTTGGTTTGACATCCGCATGTAAGCCTTTCTCGGCAAAATCATCGCGATAGAAAGAGACGTCGACAAATCCGAGGCGGTCGTTCAATTGCAATTCGGCAGCCAGACGTTCGGCCAGCCAGGCACCACCAGAATGGATGCCGACGATGGCGACCTGCTCAACGCCCTGCAAACCTGCTTTGACCTGCTGCGCCAGCTTGCTGTACAGCGCTTCGGCATCAAGTGCCGGCGTGGTGTTAGTTGTGCTCATGGATGTCGTCAAAATATTGCTGCAAAATAATGGCGGCGGCTTCGGCATCGATAAGCTCACCGCGACGCTGGTTGATCACTGCTGAGGAGTAGCGTTCATCGACCAGTACCGTGGCGACGCCAAAGCGCCCCTGCAACTGGTTGGCAAAGCGACGGCAGCGCACCGTCATCTCGTGTTCAGCACCATCCGGATGACTGGGCAAGCCAACGATACAGCGCTTCGGCGCCCACTCGGCAATCAGTTTGCCGAGCTCGGCAAACTTGGCATCATTGGTGGCGGCGCTGATGATGGTCAGCGGCTGTGCTTGTCGCAGCAACGTATTGCCAATCGCGACACCAATGCGCTTTAAGCCGAAGTCGAAGGCCAGTAGTGTTTCCATAAGTGCGCTCAGAACACGTTCTCAGGCTGTGCCGAAATCGCCGCTGAGCATCACTGGATCAATTCCCAGCAGCGCCAGTGCGGCGTTGAATCGTTGTTCTACCGGTAACTCGAAGATAATCGCGGGATCAGCCTTGACCGTCAGCCAGCCATTACGTCCCAGTTCACCTTCCAGCTGACCTGCGCTCCAGCCGGCACAACCGAGGCTGACGAGCACCTGTTCCGGGCCGTCACCATGGGCCACGGCTTCCAGAATGTCCTTGGAGGTGGTCAGAGAAATACCGTCTGTCACCTTCAGTGTGGACGAAAATTTTTCTAGGGCGCTATGAAGCACAAAGCCACGCTCGACTTGCACCGGGCCACCAAACATCACCGGGCTGCGATACACCGGCGGCGCTGCCGAGGGCATGTCATGAATGATTTCCAGTTTGAGATTGATGCGATCAAACAAGACATCCATGGTCATGTCGGTCGGCTTGTTGATCACCACACCGAGGGCACCGTTCTGATTGTGTTCGCACAGATACACGACGGTGCCACCAAAGATCGGGTCGAGCATGGAGGGCATTGCAATCAGGAAATGATCGGTCAGGTCCAGTGACAAGGGTGCCATCGGAGCTGAGTCTTCCTTGACTGCAGCAGCAATGGTCGGGTCGGCAGACTCGTCTGAGACTGGTTCGGGGGGAGCAAAACGTCGCTTGATCATGGACGACATTCTAGCATTTTTACGAGGCTTCCCCTAGCCAGTCACCGTCCCTGCACCGCTGCCGCTCGGCCTCCAGTCAGTAGTTAACCCGCATTCAGTCTGCATTGAGCAGCTGCCGGGTCGCTGCGCGCGCCTGCGCGCCCAGTTCCGCCAGATCCAGCCCGGGGATCGTGTCGTCTGCAACCACACTCTGGCCTGCCACATACAGCGCCTTCAAAAACGGCCGGCCGGCGCTGACCACCGGGCCCAGCGCAGGGTCATGCAGCCCGAAGTAACGCGGATCATCCAGCCGATACAGGGCAATATCGGCCTGTTGTCCAATCTGCAATGTACCAATCCCGCCCAATCCCAAGACCCGGGCACCACCACTGCTACCCCAGCGCACCACATCCTCGACCGTGGCGGCATCGGCACCACCTTCGAATTGACCACCAGCGTAATCAGGCAAGGCCTGCTGCCCTTTACGCGCTCGCTGCATTAACCAGGCGGCATGAGTTTCGGAGATCATGTCGGCGGCTTCATTGGAGGCAGCACCATCGACGCCGATGGAAATCGGCACACCGGCCCGTTCCAGCTCTGGCAACGGCGCAATCCCACTGCCGAGCCGGCCGTTGCTTTGCGGACAATGGGCAATGCCGGTGCCGGTGCGGCCGAGTAACGCAATCTCCTCCGGGTCCAGCTTGACCAGATGCGCGAACCAGACATCCCGACCTAACCAGTTACAGCGCTCGGCAAACTCGACCGGCGAACATTGATGCACCTTGCGTGCCGTCTCCTGATAGCCGACAGTCTCCGACAAATGGCTGTGCAAACGCACGCCGTGGCGACGTGCGAAGGCCGCCATGGTGCGCAGTTCTTCGGGGCTGGCCGAATACAGGGGTGTCGTCGGGGCCAGCACCACACGGCGCATCGCATCCGGTGCAGGATCGTGATAGCGCTGGATCAATCGCTCCATATCGCGCAGATAATCGTCCATGGTTTCGGGACGCAGTGCGGTCGGCAATTCCGCCTCCAGCTGACGCGTGCGGGTGGCACCGCCGCGGCACAAGACAAAGCGCACACCGAGCGCCTGCGCCTCCTCAAACAGGATTGCAGAAGTGTCGTAGGGCATGCCGGGGTAATACAGATAATTGTGGTCGGCCACCGTGGTGCAGCCGGAACGCATCAGCTCGATCAAGCCGATGCGCACAGCCAGCCGAAACAGTTTGTCGTCAAAGCGCGCCCGATAACGATAAGGCGTGGCTGCCAACCATGGGGTAAGTGAAGCATTGATGCCTGCCGGATCGCCCTTGAGTATGGACTGAAACAAGTGATGATGGGTGTTGACCCACGATGGATAGGCGACACAGCCGCTGGCATCGACCTGCGCTTCACCGGGTAACGGTGTCAGGTTACCCATTGCCGTGATCACACCGCCGGTGACGCGGATGGCAGATCCGGCGTGACGCGCGTGGGTCCCAGACATGCCTGTCATGACGGCATCCAGATGGCGGATCAGGAAGGAAGTTGGGGTAGTCATCATGATTAATTCATCTCACTCTCATGCCAGCTCGATAGCGCCAATCGCGACAGGATCATCATGCCCAGAAACAGCACAATGCCAGTCACGGTAATGAGGAACAATGCGGCAAACAAACGCGGGATATTCAGCTGGAATCCTGCTTGCAGAATCTGGTAGGCCAGCCCGGTACTGGTGCCGCCGGTGCCTGCCACGAACTCTGCCACCACTGCACCGATCAGCGCCAGACCACTGGCGATGCGCAAGCCACCAAAGAAATACGGCAAGGCACTGGGAATGCGCAAGCGGCATAAGGTCTGCCAGCGCGAGGCCTTGTTCAGCCGAAACAGGTTGAGCAAGCCAGGATTGACACTGCGCAGTCCCAACGTTGTGTTGGAGATGATCGGAAATACCGCCATGATGGTGGCGCAGATCACCAAGGCCAGCAGCGGCTGTTTGACCCAGATAATGATCAAGGGCGCAATCGCCACAATCGGTGTGACCTGCAAAATGATCGCGTAGGGAAACAGACTGACCTCGATGAAGCGGCTCTGCACAAACACAAAGGCCACCGCAACGCCCAGCACGACTGCCAGCGCGAATGCCAGAAAGGTAATCTGCAGCGTCATCAGTAGCGCATCGAACAGCATGCTCCAGTCAGCAACCAAAGTCTTGGCAATGACCAATGGCGATGGCACCAGATAAACCGGCACCTCAAAGACGGTGCAGATCAGTTGCCAGGCAAGCAGCAGCATGGCACCAATGGTCAGCGGCGCGGCAATCTGCAGGAAGCGTGGATTAGTGATCAAGGGCGTCATGTGCGCCTCCTTCCCGATTGGCTAGTGTCAGATAATCGGAGAGTATCTTGCAGTACCCCATGAATTCAGGCGTCATGCGGAAGGCATCATCACGCATGCCACCGGCACCGGGTGCCTCAATCGGCACATCCGCAATGATCCGCCCCGGACGAGCTGCCATCACCACTACCCGACTCGATAAATACACCGCCTCGTAGATACTATGGGTGACAAACACGACCGTCAGATCCTGCTCGCTCCAGATCCGCCGCAAATCAGCATCAAGCTTGTTGCGGGTGAATTCATCAAGGGCCCCGAAGGGCTCATCCATCAGTAAAAGATTCGGTTGCGTTGCCAGCGCCCGCGCAATCGAGGCACGCATCTGCATGCCACCGGACAATTCACGTGGTGCAGCTTGGTGAAAACGCTCCAGACCAACCAGCTTCAAGGCATCCCGGACCCGTTGCTCACTCTCGGCACGCGGCATGTGCTGCAAGTCCAGCGGCAGGCGCACGTTTTGCTCGACCGAGGCCCACGGCATCAGCGTCGCCTCCTGAAACACCATCGCCAGCGTATGCCCCTCAGTACCAATCGTTGCCAGATTTTTACCCCACCAGCGAATGTGGCCGTGCGAGGGCTCTTCCAGTCCGGCGAACATCTTCAGCAAGGTGCTCTTGCCACAGCCGGATGGTCCCAGCAGAGAAACAAACTCGCCGCGCTTGATCGTCAGTCTGACCTCGTCCAGAGCACGCGTGCCATTACGGTAGGTTTTTTCGACCCGCAATGCATTGAGGACGGCGTCCGGGTCGGCGGTGGCAGCCTCGGCTGCCATGAGCTGTGCCATCTGCGTCATTCTGGCGATGGCCTGATCATCACGTTTCATCATGGTCTGCCTCTCTCGGTACTTGTATATTGCTGCCAAAAACCTCCGTCTCGCCATGCTCTTGAAGCAACTGCAAGAGCATGCGACGCATGATCAGCCCCGGCCGGTCCGACGCCATGTGAAACTCTTGCTGACGCTGCACATCAATGCAGGCATCCGGATCGGTGGCTTCCAGAATTTCGCGGTCTTCCACCAGAATCGGCGCATCCCAGGCAATCAGTTCGGCGCTGCTGCACTCGTCTTCGCTATCGTTGCGATACAGCCATTGCGCCAACATGATGGAGCCATCATCAATCGGTGTGGCGCAGTTATAGATGATGTGATGCCGTCCCGATTCCGGGTACTGACAACCGAAGCGCCGCGAGAATGGCAGATACCATCGATTGAACATGTGCCGCATCGTGGTATCGGCGGTAGTGCCGGTAACGCGGTAACTGGCGGGGACGTTCTTGATCGGCACCAGTGTCTCGGCTTCAAAACCGTAGTCGGTTTCCTGAATGTCGTATTTCTCTGGCTTGGGCTGATCGTAGAGACCAAAGGTAGCGCGGTGCACGTAGCTGAAATGAGAGTTATCGAAAGAGTTCTCCATCATGCGCAACGCACTGGTGTTCCAGCGCTCGTAGAACTGGAAGATGCGCCGGTAGCCTGGCGTGGTTTCCTCCGGGAAGAAAGGAATATCACGCAGCGGCTTTTCCAGAGCGACCCAGACATAGCCATAGCGCTCCTGACAATAATAGGATTGCACCATGGCACCGTTGGGCACCGCCCCATCGGGATTTTGCGGCACCCGCACACAGCTGCCGCTGCAATCAAAGGTCCAGCCGTGATAACCGCAGACGATATTGCCATTTTCCACAAAGCCTTTGGACAGCTTGGCCGTACGATGACAGCAGCGGTCGCGCAAGGCTGCCGGTTGCCCCGGTGCCTTGAGCCAGACCACGATATTTTCACCAAGCAGGGTGAACGGCCTGGGGCCCTCTTCCAGATGCGAGATGGGCATGACGGCGTACCAGAACTTGCGCAATACTTTTTGTTTTGTCACCAACATGGTGTCACTCCTTGAACAACAACCGGCCGGCGCGCCATCATGGTCGCCTTCGCCGGGTTCTGCCAAACTTGTTGCCCGCATTTCCGGACAGGCATGCCTTCACAGCCTCATGGCATGACGTGCATGTCCTTGACGAACTGTGTCGTATAAGCTTTGTGATAATCGACATCCGCCTTGAGCAAGCCGGTAGCGACCATGGTTTCGTAGGTCTTCTTCCAGCGCTCGTCGGTCATGATGCCGATACCTTGCGTGGCCGCATCACCGCCGGTGACGACTTTCAGTTCTTTCAGCTTCTTGAGCGCATAAGCCAGTTGGTCATCCGTCATGTCCTTGTTGTCCTGGCGGATCAGCGCGTTCGCTGGTGCAGGGTCTTCCAGATAACTTTTCCAGCCTTCAGCTGTAGCTTTGACAAAGCGCTTCACCAGATCAGGCTTGCTGGCAATGGTTTTCTGCAAAGTGATAATGGTGGTGCCATACGGTGGATAACCGTCTTGTGCAAACAGGAAAAACTTGGCCTTGCTGCCAGATTTTTCGGCCTGATACAGCTCGGACGAGGGATAAGCTTGCTGCACAATGTTGGGGTCGGCGAAGAATGGTTGCAGATTGAAGGTATACGGCTTGCTCTGCGCATCGGTATAGCCGTACTTGGCCTTGAGCCACGGCCACCAGCTGGACTGGCCCGAACCTGCAACTAGAATGGTCTTGTTCTTCAGTGCGCCCAGACCACTGACATCCGCATGGGTCATCATGCCCTGCAGGTCAGACTGAAACGAAGTCCCAACCGTGACCAGCGGCAAGCCCTGCTCCACGCCCTTGAGTACCGTGAAGTCGTAACCCATGCTGAAGTCAGCCTGCCCGGCCAGCAGGATCTGCATATTGTTGACCTGCGGGCCACCCATCTTGATGGTCACATCGAGCCCATATTTTTTATAAATCCCTTTGGCCACGGCTTGATAAAAACCACCGTGCTCCGCCTGGGCGTACCAGTTACTCAACAAGGTCACTTTATCTTGTGCGTGTGCTGTCATTGCTGTCTGTATGCTCAATGCGCCAAACAATGCTGCGCCGAGTCGGATCAGGGTCATTCGCTTGCTCATGGCCTTCCTTTCAGTGGGTGGGTACAACAGAGAATGAACAGGTAGTTGTTAAAGATTCAGATTCAGCTACAGATCCAGCACCAGTCGTTCGCCAGCACAGCGCGAAACGCACGGCATCAGCAGTTGATGACTGGCACGCTGGGCCGCCGTCAGCACACTGTCACGATGGTCAACCTCACCAGCGATGACACGGCTTTGACAACTGCCGCAAAAACCTTCGCCACAAGAGGTTCCGATATGCACGCCAGCGGTTGCTGCAGCAGCGACGATGCTTTGTCCCGGCGCCACGCGGCAATACACACCCGAGCGCTGGAGGATCAGTTCAAAACTGCCATCAACGATTTTCTCTTGCGGGGTCTCTGGTTTTACAGGCGATGCACCGAACAGTTCGAAATGGATATCCTCGTCACGCCAGCCAAGCTGGTTTGCCTGCGTGCGCAGCAAGGCAATAAAGGGCGCAGGACCACAGACGTACAGTGGCGTCACCACGCTCAGTGACTGCAGCGTGGCCAGCAGCCGTACTTCGATATCACCAGTATCGAGGCCGAAGTAATAGTGACAATGTGACGCCATGGGTGTTTGCGACAGCGGCCCCAGCAAAGTCGCATGACCGGCGCTACGGGCGAAGTAATGAAGCTCTGACGCTTGGCCGCGTGCCGCCAGTGCTGCGGCCATGGAATAGATTGGCGTGATACCAATGCCAGCCGCAAACAACACCGGCGTATGCACGCTCTCTTGCAATGGAAAGAAATTGACCGGCGCCATCAGCGTGAGCCGGTCGCCGACATGCAGGTGTGTGTGCAACCAGTCGGAGCCACCGCGGGAATTGAGTTCACGCTTGACGGCAATACGATAGACGTCGTCCTCATCAGGGGCATTGCAGAGTGAGTAACAACGGCTGAGTCCATTGGGTAAGAGGAGCTGCACATGTGCCCCTGGAGACCAGTCCGGCAAACGCTGGCGAGAATTGGCACGCAGTTCGATGACGCGAATCAGGTGACCATCTTCGCGGATGGTCGAGACCTGCAAGGACAGTCTTAGACGACCAGGTGAAGGCACAAAAGAAGGTACAACGGAAGGAATCGGGGAAGAACGCGCTGGACTGGAGGAGTCGGCGTTAATAGCGGAACTGAAAGCAGTACTGGAAGCGGTGAGTGTCAACATTGGTCGTGTCCCATCAATATCAGGAACTACCGGTCTGATCCGGTAGCGTCACGAGCAATGCCCCACAGTCGATAAATTGCAGATCGACGGCTAGCCGCTTCTACTCATTTTTAGATTAAGCAATCAGCGTGCCAAGATCAACATCACGGTGATTGCTATATTAATTCCGGTGTTACGGGAAGAAAAGGGATACTCCCCAGCCCCTTCCCGCACACATCGACACCAAACTGGTGCAACTACTTTACAACTCTGCACACGGTGCCCAAAAAAATGGCACCCCGGTGCATCTCACACGACACCATGCGCCTTGAACCAGGCGACCGCCCGCTTCCAGCCGTCCTTGGCATCGGCTTCGACATAACTTGCGCGGTAATCGGCATTGAAGGCATGTCCGGAATGCGGGTAGACCACAAAGGTCGATGGATTCCCGGTCTTCTTGAATACCTCTTCCATCTGCGCCAGTGTCTGCACTGGAATGCTGGGGTCCTTACCACCGTACAAGCCCAGTACCGGCACTTTCAAGCCAGGTGCAATATCGATTGGATTCTGCGGCATCAATGCATTCTTGTCGCCAACGATACGACCATACCAGGCGACACCCGCCTTCACCTTCGGATTGTGCGCGCTATACAGCCAGACGAAGCGACCGCCCCAGCAAAAACCATTGAGACCCAGCTTGTGGGGATTGCCATGGTTGTCCTTGGCCCAGGCTACGTAGGCGTCAATGTCGCCAATCACCTGCTCATCTGGCACCTTGGAAATGATGGCCTGATTCAGTTCAGCGATGGTGGGATAAATTGCCGGATTACCCTGGCGCACAAACAGGTCCGGTGCAATCGCCAGATAGCCGAGTTTAGCGAAACGGCGTGCCACATCGGCAATATGCTCGTGCACGCCAAAAATTTCCGACAGCACGATCATGATCGGCAAATTGGTCTTGCCCTCAGGTTGTGCCCGATAGGCCGGCACACGCGTACCGTTGACCATGATGCTGACCTCGCCAGCGGTCAGGCCGACGGTATCGGTCTTGATTATGGTTTGTGCACACACCGGCAGCACGGCAGCGGCGAAGCCAGTACCAAAGGCAGTCTTGATGAAAGTCCGGCGCGAACTCCCTTCAAGAAGAGTGGTAGAGCCAAGCAGACCGTTGATATCGTTCTTCAAATCTTCCATCACCATCTCCCTCGTTGAAAGCCGTCAATTTAACCTAGACAGAAGAAACCTGCAGTTGGTGACCGCTCAATGTGCCTCATCCCAGTTCTTGCCGGTACCGACCTCAGCCAGCAAGGGAACCTTCAATTGCGCGACCTTGCTCATCAGTTCCGGCAGTTTCTGGCGCACCAGATCAAGCTCTGCTTCCGGCACTTCCAGCACCAGTTCGTCATGCACCTGCATGATCATCTTGCTACCCAGACCATCCCGCTCCAGCCAGTCCTGAACGGCAATCATGGCCAGCTTGATCAGATCGGCGGCAGTACCCTGCATCGGTGCATTGATCGCCGCGCGCTCTGCGCCCTGACGACGCGGACCGTTGGGTGAGTTGATTTCTGGCAGCCACAGTCGACGTCCAAAGACCGTCTCAACATAGCCCTGCGACTTGGCCTCCAGACGCGTGTTATCCATGAACTGCTTGACGCCGGAAAAACGCTGAAAGTACTTGTCGATATACATCTGCGCAGCGGCACGTTCAATCCCGAGATTGCCGGCCAAACCAAAGGCGCTCATGCCATAGATCAAACCAAAGTTGATGACCTTGGCAAAGCGGCGCTGCTCGCTAGTGACCTCGCCCAGCGCGACGCCGAAAATTTCAGCAGCGGTGGCACGGTGAATATCTTCGCCATCGGCAAAGGCCTTGAGCATGTTGGCGTCTTCAGAAATGTGCGCCATGATGCGCAACTCGATCTGCGAATAGTCCGCCGACACAATTACGCGGCCCGGCGGCGCAATGAAGGCTTCACGAATACGACGGCCCTCAGCAGTGCGAATCGGAATGTTTTGCAGATTGGGGTCGTTCGAGGATAGTCGCCCGGTGACCGCCACCGCCTGCGCATAGTTGGTATGCACCCGACCGGTCGTCGGATCAACCATCTTCGGTAACTTGTCGGTGTAGGTTGACTTCAGTTTTGCCAGACCGCGGTAATCGAGCAGAACCTTGGGCAAAGGGTAATCTTCGGCCAGCTTCTGCAAGACTTCTTCATCGGTGGATGGCGTGCCAGATGGCGTCTTCTTGACCACCGGCAGCTTGAGCTTGTCAAACAGGATCTCGCCCAGCTGTTTCGGGGAATTCAAATTGAACGGTTGCTCGGCCAGCGCATAGGCTTGCTGTTCAATTTCCAGCATGCGCTTGCCTAGCTCACCGGACTGCACTGCAAGGATATCTGCATCAACAAGTACCCCGTTGCGTTCAATTTTTTGCAGCACGACCGAAGTTGGCACTTCAATATTTTCATAGATGAAACGCAGCTTGGCATCCTCCGCCACCTGTGGCCACATCGCATGATGTAACGCCAATGTCACGTCGGCGTCTTCTGCAGCGTACTCGGTCGCACGCACAATCTCGACTTGTTCGAAACCGATCTGCGACGCGCCTTTGCCGCACACGTCGGTATAGCTGATGGTGGTGCGATTGAGATGACGTAGCGCGAGGCTATCCATATCATGCGTTCGATGCGACTCAAACACATAAGACTGCAACAAGGTGTCATGCACGATGCCGCGCAGCTGCACGCCATGATTGCCGAAAATATGACTGTCGTATTTGAGATTCTGACCGAGCTTGGCTTTACTGGCATCTTCCAGCCATGGCTTGAGCTTTGCCAGAACCAGATCACGCGACAATTGCGCGGGCATATCCTGATAATTGTGTGCGACAGGAATATAGGCCGCACGTCCTGGTGTACAGCATAGCGAGATGCCAACCAGTTGTGCCTGAAGCGGAATGAGCGAAGTCGTTTCCGTATCCACCGCGGTCAGTTCAGCGGTATTGATCGTGTTCAGCCATGCATCCAGCTGTGCTTCGGTGAGCACCGTTTCATACTCGGTCACGATATGCGCCGTGCTATCAAACAGACCGCCCTGTGGTGGCGCTGCGGATGGCGCCGGTTCACTCTGGGCGCTGGTATTTGCCGCCACTGCTGGCGTATCACTGCTAGCTGCGGCATCCAGTTCACGCAGCCAGGTACGGAAGTTGTAACGTGCGAACAGCGTGCGCAGCGTATCGTTGTCCTGCGCTTGCACGGGCAATGAGTCAAGGATCGTTCCCATATGCGCTGACAGATCGCAATCAGTCTTCACCGTCACCAGCGCACGTGCCTGCGGCAGCCACGGCAAAGCGCGGCGCAGGTTCTCGCCAACCACGCCGCTGATTTTGTCAGCATTGGCTATCACGCCATCGAGACTGTCGTATTGGGTGAGCCATTTGACGGCCGTCTTGGGACCGCACTTCTCGACACCGGGAACATTGTCCACGGTATCGCCCACCAGACTCAGATAATCAATGATGCGCTCGGGCGGCACACCGAACTTGGCAATCACGGCCGCACGATCGAGGGTTTCATTGCTCATCGTATTGACCAGCGTCACGTGCTCATTGACCAGTTGCGCCAGATCCTTGTCACCGGTGGAGACGATGGTCTTGAGCCCAACTTCGGCAGCACGCACACCGAGGGTACCGATGACATCATCGGCCTCAACGCCTTCGACCATTAAAATTGGCCAGCCCAATGCACGCACGGCAGCATGAATCGGCTCGATCTGTAACGCCAGATCTTCCGGCATGGATTTACGGGTCGCCTTGTACTCGTCATACAAGTCATCGCGAAAGGTTTTTCCCTTGGCATCAAATACACAAGCGATGTAACTTGCGGGATAATCATTGCGCAGTCGGCGCAACATATTGATGATCCCGTACAAGGCACCAGTAGGTGCACCTTCTGCGTTACGCATATCGGGCAAGGCATGAAACGCGCGATAGAGGTAACTGGAACCATCAACTAACAACAGGGTTTTTTGCATATGGAAACTAGAGGAAAAAATGTACCGCGGCTGCGGGAGGTTGGCGACATCGATCGCGCCACCGCCAAGAAGGCACGCGAGTCATGGCATGTACTCACGATTATGGCAGAATTTATCGAGTCCACCGAGCGTCTGTCCGAACTGCGCCCGGCAGTTTCCATCTTTGGTTCCGCCCGTACCAAACCTGATGATCCACATTATGGACTGTGTGTGGATATCGCCCGACGCCTGTCAGACGCAGGTTATGCGGTCATCTCCGGTGGCGGCCCCGGCATCATGGAAGCAGCCAACAAAGGCGCTTTCGACGGTGCATCCCCATCGGTTGGCTTGAACATCGAACTGCCCCATGAGCAGCATGGCAATCCGTGGCAAGACATCTCCTTGTCATTCCGTCATTTCTTTGCCCGCAAGGTCGCCTTCGTGAAATACGCCGACGCCTATGTGGTGTTGCCAGGCGGCTTTGGCACGCTCGATGAACTGACCGAAGCATTGACGCTGATGCAAACCGGTAAATCGCGTCTGATGCCGGTGATTCTGGTTGGCAGCAAGTTCTGGGCGGGCCTGATGGACTGGATCCGCACGCAACTGGTCGACGACGGTATGATTTCGGCCAAGGACGTCAACCTGCTGCAGGTTATCGATGATCCGGCCGAAGTGGTCGTTGCGATCCAGCGTTTCTACGCTGAGCGCGCCAAACCGGCCGATCCTGACGACGAACCAGACAGCGCACGCCAGACCGGCATGTATCTCTGATGGTGCGTGGGTCGGTGGCAATCACCGACCCCGCCACCCTGTATCCGCTGATGCACGCAGTCCCCCTTGACTGCCTTGACTGGTTCTTCTTGTCGACTCCCTTTCTTGGATCTCTTTGCTTCTTCTCTCTGTAACAGGGGGCGGTTTGTTACAATGCTGGCATCCTGTTCAACTTCTATAGAAGAATCATCATGAACCAAGCACAAGTCGGGCTCAAAGCCGCTTTGCTGGCAGCCTTGGCGGCCACCAGCCTGGTCTCCTCGCTGGCACTGGCACAACAGAATGCACCGGCTGTAGCACCACCGCCGCCGGAACTGGAAGTGCTGGAAGAAGGTCCGCCACCGGCAGTGACCATCAAGAAGCAGGGTGACGCGCCGAGCACCGGCAATAGCGTAACCGAGCGCCGTGATCATGGCCAGACCACCGAAGTCAAGGTGCAGTCAGGCCCCAGCACCTATTATCTGAAGCCGACACAACAAGTTGGTACCGCCTTGCCAGGCGATGCTCAAAGCGGTCCGGCAACGCCCGCTCAGTGGGTCATCAAGGAATTTGACTGGGGTGGCAGCAAGGCACCGCAGCAAAATAGCAGCGACAACAAGTAATCGCGGCAGCAAAGTTCATTTCTATCGCCCGGATGATGTAGCAACCAGCTACTAGGAATTGCTCCTATCCGGGCTTTTATTGTTTTCACTCACTTCAGCACATGGCAGTTTTTACTCCGGTCAGCCTCGACGAACTCTCCGCCTGGATCACCCAGTTTTCGCTCGGCAAAGCCCTGGCGATCAAGGGCATTTCATCCGGTATCGAGAACAGCAATTTTTTCATCACGACCGAAAGCGGCGAATACGTCCTGACGCTGTTTGAAAAACTGAACTTCGAGCAACTTCCTTTCTATCTGGAACTGATGCGCCATCTGGCGCAGCGCCAGGTGCTGGTCCCTGCGCCGATTCCCAATCAGGCCGGCAGCATCATCAATGCACTCAATGGCAAGCCAGCCTCCATCGTGACCAAGCTGGAGGGTAAATATGAGCCCCAGCCGCAAGCAGTGCACTGCGCCGAGGTGGGTGCCATGCAGGCGCGCATGCATCTGGCCGCGCAAGACTTTGCGCTGTACCAGCCTAATCTGCGCGGTCTGTCGTGGTGGCGCGAGACTGTGCCTGTTGTGCTTCCCTATCTGGATGCGGCTACCCAGACGTTGCTGCGTGATGAGCTACAAGTCCAGGAAGCCTTCGCCGCCTCGCCACTGTATGCCACGCTGCCGCATGGGCCAGTGCATGCAGACCTGTTCCGCGACAATGCCATGTTTGTCGGTGAACGCCTGACCGGCTTCTTCGATTTCTACTTCGCAGGTTGTGATACCTGGCTGTTTGATCTGGCCGTGACGGTCAATGACTGGTGCATTGACCTTGCCACCGGCGTGATCGATGACGTCCGCATGCATGCCATGCTCGACGCCTATCAACGGGTACGCCCACTGACCGATAGCGAGCGCCAGGCATGGAATCCGACTTTGCGCGCTGCGGCCTTGCGTTTCTGGGTATCTCGTCTGTACGATTTCTACTTGCCGCGCGCAGCCGAAATGCTGACACCGCACGATCCGACCCACTTTGAACGCATTCTGCGATTGCGCGTCCACAGCGCCAATCTGCCATTGAACTGACCATGCAAAATCTGCCCGCAAAAACTGGCTGGCTCTGGATCAAGGAAGGCTTCGCGCTATTCCGGAAACAACCGGCAGAGCTTTCTACCCTGTTTCTTGGATACATGTTCCTGATGCTGCTGCTGGGCGTTATCCCAGTGGTCGGTCAATTGCTACCACTGATACTGATGCCGGTCTTCAGCTTATCTTTCATGCAGGCCAGTCGGTACATCGCACAAGGCAAGCGGGTTTATCCCAATCTGCTACTGGTCGGCTGGCGCTCACCGGCGCTGCGCTCGCTTCTGTTGCTGGGCGTGTTTTACGCGATCGCTGCCTACGCTGCGATGGGATTGTCGCGTCTGGTCGATGGCGGGGCGTTCTGGCGCGTCATGTTTCAAGGCGGTCTGGATATCCAGGAGCTGGAGGGCGGTAGCATGGGCTTTGGCATGCTGGTGGCAGCGCTGGTCTATATTCCTGCCGCCATGGCATTCTGGTTTGCTGCGCCGTTGATGTTCTGGCAAGAGATGCCTTTAGGCAAGGCCATGTTTTATAGTTTCTTTGCAGTACGACGCAGCGGCAAGGCTTTTCTGGTCTATGCACTCAGCTTGCTGCAGATCGGCGTTATCTTGCCGGCAATTTTCGGCACCATCGTCGCTTTGCTGTTCAATAACACGTCGATTATCGTGTTTATTCTGGTGCCATTATCGATAATATTGACCGTCGTCATATATTGCTCTTTCTATCCGAATTACACTGCCGTCTTTGATCAGCCGGCAACCGACGCAGAATCTACAGCGCACGAGGACCAAGCCGGCTGATACCGCCAAGTCCGCAAGTAATTCAGGGGAACCAAGATGCGCATGAATTTGCCCGTAACCAATATCGAAACTTTGTTGCAAGATGGCAAGTCCATCGTGTCAAAAACCGACCTCAAAGGCAATATCACTTACGTCAATCCCTATTTCGTCGAGATCAGCGGATTTTCGGAAGAAGAATTGATGGGGGCACCACAGAATATCGTGCGCCACCCTGACATGCCGGCAGAAGCCTTCGCCGACATGTGGCGTACCGTCAAGAAAGGCATTCCCTGGACCGGTCTGGTCAAAAATCGGTGTAAGAGCGGTAATCACTACTGGGTCCAGGCCAACATTACTCCGGTGCGCGAAAAGGGCCAGATCATCGGCTACATGTCGGTACGGACTAAGCCGCGCCGGGACGATA
This sequence comes from Herbaspirillum sp. Sphag64, assembly GCF_014192645.1. Classification (GTDB taxonomy): domain Bacteria; phylum Pseudomonadota; class Gammaproteobacteria; order Burkholderiales; family Burkholderiaceae_D; genus Herbaspirillum. The sequence continues at coordinate 268,801 of NZ_JACHYE010000005.1, forward strand.
TTGCCGCGGCCGACAAACTCTACGCCGATATCCGCAAAGGCAAGGCCAAGGGTATCGCCATCGAGCAGGGCGCGGTGGTCAAAACCGGCATCAAGGGCTGGATCAGCAAACTTCATCAACTGCAGCTCAATACCAAGATCAAGGCCGCCATGCTGACGCAGTTGAGCCTGCAGGTGGCAGCAGCCATCATCAGTCTGACTGTCGGCCACAGCCCGTTCAACGCCATCATCGGCGTCCTCGCGATCTTGGTCACGCTGTCGATCTGGTTGGCCTTGCATACCGCTCTGGTGCGTCCAATCAAGCAGGCGCTGGAAGCGACTTATGCGATCACCGGTGGCGATCTGTCGAGTAGCATCACCTCCGATCGTCCCGACGAAATCGGTCGTCTTCTGCGTGCACTGCGCCAGATGAACATCAACCTGACCGCCATCATCAGCGACGTGCGTGCCAATGTTGAGTCGATCAACGGTGCCACGCGGGAAATTGCCGCAGGCAATATGGACCTGTCGCGCCGTACCGAATCACAGGCATCCAATCTGGAAGAAACCGCCGCCAGCATGGAAGAGCTCGCCGGCACCGTGCGCCAGAACGCTGAAAGCGCCTTGCAAGCCAATCAACTGGCTGCCTCTGCCTCCGCCATCGCGGTCAAGGGTGGTGATGTGGTGGCCAAGACCGGCACCACTATGAGTGAAATCAGCGAATCGTCGAAGAAGATCGTCGACATCATCAGCCTGATCGACAGCATCGCCTTCCAGACCAATATTCTGGCCCTGAATGCCGCCGTAGAAGCAGCCCGTGCCGGTGAGCAAGGTCGTGGATTTGCGGTCGTCGCCTCGGAAGTACGTAGTCTGGCGCAACGCTCGGCCGGTGCCGCCAAGGAAATCAAGACACTGATCGAGGATTCGGTAGAGAAGGTCGATATCGGCAATCGTCTGGTCGATGATGCGCGCAGCACGATGAATGACATTGTCGGCTCGGTCCAGCGTGTGACCGGCATCATGAGTGAAATCACAATTGCCAGCCAGCAGCAGAGCAGTGGTATTACGCAAGTGCATGCTGCGGTGACCGACATGGATCAAAGTACCCAGCAAAATGCCGCGCTGGTAGAACAGGCAGCAGCAGCGGCTAATAGTCTCGAAGATCAGACTACACGGCTATTGCAGGCTATTTCGGTATTCAAGTTCCAGCACCGATAACCGTATAAGCATGAGCTGCTCACGGCAGCCCGGGCCACATCCTCAAACGGCAGGCAGCGATAGGCTCCCTGCCGTTTTTCATGCCATTTCAGGTAACGGCGACCAGCGCCGATAAATCTCTCGATAACGCTGCAAGCGTGGCTGCAACATCGTATGACGCTGGCGCTGCGGGATGAAGAGATCCTGCTGTGGCGGCTTGCTGCACACCTCCTGCTCGCTACCACCTGCCATCAGCCATGCCAGTCGTGCAGCACCCAAGGCGCCACCGGCTTCGCTTCCGACGTGGGTCACGATACGTACATCCAGCGCATCGCTGAGCAACTGGGCCCAATAGGTGCTACGGGCACCGCCCCCAACCAATGACAATTGCTGGACATCGGTACCGGCTGCGCGCAAGGCGTCCAGACCATCAACCATGCCAAAACTGACGCCCTCCAACACGGCATAGGCCAATGCGGCGCGCTGATGCTCGGGCGACAGACCATGGAACATGCCCTGCGCGTAGGGATCATTGTGCGGCGTTCGCTCGCCCGACAGATACGGCAGGAACAACGGTGCCTGCGCCTGCTGCTCAGGCGTCAGCGCCGCCACTTCCTGCAACAGGGTCTGCTCATCCACGCTGCAGAGACGACAGAACCAGCGCAGACAACTAGCCGCAGACAACATCACACTCATCTGATGCCAGCGCTGCGGCAAGGTATGACAGAAAGCATGAATCGCCCGTGCCGGATTGGGCCTGAAACGGTCATTGACAACAAACAGTACACCCGATGTTCCCAGCGATAAAAATCCATCGCCCGGATTGATCGCGCCGATGCCGACCGCACTGGCCGCGCCATCGCCACCACCGCCGGCCACCTGAACCTGCGGCGACAAACCCCAACTCTGCGCCACCGCTGGCAACAGAAAACCGCTGGCAGCACAGCCATCAACCAGTGTCGGCATTTGTGTGCGCCGCATACCACTGGCCGCCAATAGCGTATCGGACCAATCACGTTGCGCCACGTCCAGCCACAGGGTGCCGCCTGCATCGGAAGGATCAGATATCTTTTGTCCGGTCATTTGCAGGCGCAACCAGTCCTTGGGCAACAGCACGCACGCCACGCGCGCAAACAGTTGCGGCTCATGGCGCGCTACCCACATCAGTTTCGGTGCAGTAAAGCCCGGCATGGCAAGATTGCCGGCAATGGCATGCAGTTCCGGTGCGCGCCGGGATAATTCAGCGCACTCCTCGGTACTGCGTGAGTCGCTCCACAAAATGGCAGGACGCAAGACCTGATTATCCGCATCCAGCAACACCGCGCCATGCATCTGGCCTGATAGCCCAATGGCGCGGATCGTGGCAAAACGCGCCTCACCGAGCTGTGTACGCAACTTGGCGATGGTCTCGCAGCTTGCCGCCCACCAATGCGCGGGCTCCTGCTCCGACCAGCGTGGATGCGGACGCGATACCGTCAGCGCGGTACCGGCCAGCGCCAGCAGCTTGCCGGCATCGTCGATGACGACAGCCTTGACTTCCGAAGTACCAAGGTCAATCCCCAGATACATGATGTTCCCTAAGGTCAGGATGAATGAGCAGGCATTGTAGTCGAAGCCACCAGCCACTCCTTGACCACTGCCAATGCATCACGCAATAGCTGTTCGAGCGCCGGGGTTGCCGCCAGCGGCCCCCACAGCAAGGTATCGGCACAGAAGGCACGCAAGGGGTCCGGTGCTGCTAGCATGCGCCGCACTGCGCCGGGATCGAACACGCCATCCTGATAATCGTACGGTAACTGCCCCGCAGCCCAGTGCTGCAAGAAGACAAAAAACAGGGCCGGCAAAATCGCTGTGCTGCTTGGCACATGGCCACGCTCCAGAGAATCGGCAATGGTCGGTCGGATGAAGCCAGGAATTTTTGAAAACCCATCTGCTGCGACCCGCTGATTGGTATCTTCAATCGCCGGATTACCGAAGCGTGCCAAGGTCATGTCGCGGTAGCTCTCCAGATCCAGTGGGCTCGGTGACAGGCAGCCGATCACGTCCTGCGTCACATAGTCGTACGCCAGTTTCCGGATAGCGGCATTGCTTGTGCCTTCATGGATGTACTGTAGACCGATCAAGGTACCCGCCCAGGCAATACAACTGTGGCTGGCATTGAGAATACGGATCTTGGCTTCTTCGTACGGCAGCACCGATGGCACCAGTTCGACTCCGACCTTTTCCAGCGCTGGGCGTCCTGCCCGGAAATCATCCTCGATCACCCATTGAATAAAGGATTCCGCCATCAGTGCGCAAGGATCGTCCACGCCGGTAACTTCCAGCACCCGCTGACGCACGCTTGGTGTCGGCCTTGGTGTGATACGGTCGACCATCGAATTGGGACTGCTGACATGTTGCATGACCCAGTCCAGCAAAGCGTCCTGTGCACGCAAGCGCAAGAACTGTTGCAGGCCTGAGAAAAAGCGTTCGCCGTTGTGCCGCAGATTATCGCAATTGAGCAAAGTCAGCGGACCTGCTTGCGCTTCCATGCGGGCCTGCAGGATGGCAGCCAGTGCACCGTAAATCGTGCCGCGTTGCCCTTCCAGATCCGCCGCCAGATCAGGATTGCGCGGATCCAGCTGATGGCTGTGATCAAGGTAGTAGCCGGCTTCGGTGACGGTAAATGAAATCACCCGTGTGCGCGGATCAGCGCCCGTCTTCACCAATGCCTTGAGCTGTGCATCCCAGGGAACGATCTGCCGCACAGATCTGATCGTCTCGTAAGCACGATGGCCTTGCGGCGTGACTGTTTCCAGCGTGTAGCGACCGTCCTGCTGTTGCAACGCCTGTAGCAACGGCGCCATGTCGGCCCGGATATTGCCCAGCGCCAGTTGCCAGCGACGGTCTTCGTCGTCACCCTGCTCCCGCAGGCGATGCAGATAGACCGCCTGATGGGCGCGATGAAAGGACCCGGCGCCAATGTGCAGCCAGATCAGGTCCTTGGGTGAAGGTCGGGTTGTCATGGTGTCCTCGTGAATACGGATGAATACGAATGAGTGCGAATGAAATGGAAACTGTATGAGTAACTCAGGCTGCCACCGGTAGTGTCGCGATTTGACGTGGCAAAGCACTGCCGTCGCTGCGGAACAGATGGCAGCGCTCAGGATCAGCCGTAATCCCGATGATGCTGCCGCTAGCCAGTTGTAGACTGTCAGAGACGCGCAAAATCAGGGCTTCTTCAGCGGCCTCGCTGCCCGCATAAAGGTAAGAAAAATCGCCCAGCAATTCCAGTGCGGTGAAACGCGCCTGCAAGGTCGGTGTCGTGTTGGTGTCGACAATGCGCAAATGCTCAGGCCGGACACCCAGCGTGACCTGCTCGCCCAGCTGCAGGCTGCTGGCATCGACTGCCGCCAGCTGCACGCCACCACCGGTGAGTTCCAGCAATGCCCCGGCAGCACTGGTACCCACCACCTTGGCATCAATGAAATTCATCTTGGGCGAACCAATGAAGCCTGCCACAAAGCGATTCGCAGGATGATGGTAAAGCTGCTGCGGCGAACCAACCTGCTCAATCCTGCCGGCGGATAAAACCACGATCTTGTCGGCCAGTGTCATCGCTTCGATCTGATCGTGGGTCACGTAAATCATGGTGGTCTTGAGATCATCGTGCAGCTTGGAAAACTCCAGTCGCATCTTCACCCGCAAGGCTGCATCGAGATTCGACAAGGGTTCATCAAACAGGAATACGCTTGGTTGCCGGGTAATCGCGCGACCAATCGCCACCCGCTGGCGTTGCCCACCCGACAAGGCGCGTGGCTTGCGGTCCAGCAAATGATCAATGTGCAGGATGCGCGCGGCATGCTGCACCGCCTGATCAATCTCCTGTTTGGATTTACCAGCGATCTTGAGACCGAAAGCCATGTTGTCGTACAGGGTCATATGTGGATACAACGCATACGATTGAAACACCATGGCAATGCCGCGCTTGGCAGCGGGCACCTCATTCATGCGGCGTCCGCCGATCAGCAGGTCACCGGCGCTGATGTCTTCCAGACCGGCGATCATCCGTAACAAGGTCGACTTGCCACAGCCAGAGGGGCCGACAAAGACGACAAACTCGCCATCTTCGATGTCCAGATTAATGTCACGCATGACTTCATTATCGTCATAGCGCTTGGAAAGATTGTTAATGGTCACAGCTGCCATGTCAGTCTCCAGTTTGTCTTTGGTCTTGTGGGGTTGTCATTGCCTGCGCTATTGCGGTCGTCAACGTCGCTGTTCAGGCCTCATTGACCGCCAGCAGATCAGCCAGCAACAGCGGCAAGTCATGCATGTATTCAAATACCTGTTCAGCACCGGCGGCAAGCAGCTTGCTGGCCATTCCGGCCTTGTCATGCGCCACGCCGGTAAAGCCAATCACGCGCATGCCAGCGGCACTGGCAGCACGTACACCGGTGACGCTGTCATCGATCGCTACGCAATGACGCGGATCAACGCCCAGGCCAGCCGCAGCAGCCAGATAGACATGCGGTGCCGGTTTAGGATGGCCGACCTCATCAGCGCTATGAATATGACCGGCAAACAACGGCAGCAAACCGCAACGCGCCAAGCCCTGTTCGATGCGAGGCAAACTGCTGTTGCTGGCGACCGCCTTGGGCAAGCTGATCTGCTGCAGCGCCTCGGCCACGCCGGGAACAGCGATAACCTCCGTGGCGCAGGCAAGCCCAACCGCCTCGTGAATCCCGGCGCTAATCGCGGACGTCAATCTCAGCGAAAAATCGTGATCAAGCTCCGCCAGCAATTGCGAGGTGAACATGCCCAACCGCACCGCAATGGCCTGATACAAGGCATCTGCATCGTGTTGTGCCGGCAAGAGCGGCAACAACTGCGCATGCAGTACACGCAGGGCAATGCGCTCGCTGTCGAGCAGTACGCCATCGCAATCACAGATCAAATGGGTGATACCGGAGGGTTGCGCAATCGTCGTCATTACTTCACCGCACCAAAGGTCAGACCACGCACTAGCTGCTTTTGCGCCAGCCAGCCCAAGGCCATGATGGGTGCAATTGCCAGCAACGAGGCAGCAGAGAGCTTGGCCCAGAACAAACCTTCCGGGTTCGAGTAAGAAGCGATGAAGACGGTCAGCGGTGCGGCATTGACACTGGTCAGATTGAGACTCCAGAAAGCCTCGTTCCAGGCCAGAATAATCAGTAGCAATGCCGTCGATGCCAGTCCCGGCATGGCGGTTGGCAACAATAGATAAATCATCTCCTGCCAGGCATTGGCACCATCGATGCGGGCCGCTTCCAGAATCTCCTTGGGTACGTCATTGAAATAGGTGAATGCCATCCAGACGGCAATCGGTAAATTGATCAGCGTGTAGATGATCAGCAAACCGGTCACGGAGTCCAGCATGCCGCTATTCTTGGCCAGCAGATAAATCGGAACCAGCACGCCGACAGCGGGCATCATCTTGGTCGACAACATCCACAACAATAACTTCTGCGTCCGGCCGGTCGGAAAAAAGGCCATCGAATACGCCGCCGGTACCGCCAACACCAGCGACAGCAAGGTTGATCCGAGTGCCACAATCACGGAGTTCTTGACGAAGCTCAGATAACTGCTGCGCTCCAGCACTTCGCGGAAGGTATCCAATGTCGGCAAGAAGAACAGGCTCGGCACATACGCCTGATGCTCGGTCTTGAAGGCCGTGACCGCAATCCAGAAAATCGGAAAGAACAAGACAATGGCGCAACTCCAGGCCAGCAGGCCAACCCACCAGGGACTTTTTCGGACATTCATTTTTCATTGACTCCCTTGAGGTTGCGCGCCAGCATGCGCACCAGGAAAAACGACACGATATTGGCCAGTACTACAGCAAAAATGCCACCTGCCGAGGCAATGCCGATGTCAAACTGCTGCAGACCGATCGAATACACCAGATAGGTCAGATTGGTGGTCGCCGTCCCCGGACCACCGGCAGTGGTGGTGAAGATTTCGGCAAAGATCGACAACAGAAAAATGGTTTCGATCATGATCACCACCGTGATCGCCCGCTTCAGATGCGGCAGCACGATGTAAAAGAAAATCCGTACCGGACCAGCACCATCGAGCTGCGCCGCCTCCTTCTGATCCATATCCAATGATTGCAGCGCAGTCAGCAGGATCAGGAACGCAAACGGAATCCATTGCCATGAGACGATAATGATCACCGACAGCATCGGATACTCAGCCAGCCAGTCCACCGGTTGCAGGCCAAGATGGCGCATCACGAAGGCCAGCATGCCGTAGACCGGATGCATGATCATATTTTTCCAGATCAATGCGGCCACGGTTGGCATCACAAAGAAGGGGCCAATCACCAGCAGCCGGGCGATTCCGCGTCCACGAAAAGGTTGGTCAAACAAGACCGCCAGCAAGGTGCCACCGATCACGCTGATGATCAGTACCGACGAAATCAGCAGTGCAGTATTGCCAATCGATGGCCAAAAGGAAGGGTCTTCCAGCAGGAACTGATAGTTTTCCAGCCCGACAAAACCAGTCTGATCAGGGGCCATCAAGTTGTAACGATTGACCGAAAAATAAATCGTCATCGCCAGCGGCACGATCATCCAGAGTAACAGCAGCGCGACTGCCGGTGTCTGCAACAGACGCACCGGCAGGAAGCGCGTGCCACGCTGCGCTGGCTTGGCTGGAGAAAGGGAATCAGCAGGCATGGGGGAGGTATTGGTAAGCGACGTCATTAGCGGCCTCGCGTGGAATTCAACTACATCAGATGCGGGTACGGAGGGTCATGCAAGGCAAGCGCCCTGCATGACCTCAGTCCCGGCAACAATCGTCGGGCAAAGCCTGGATTACTTGAGGTAACGCCCTTGACGCATCATGCGTACAGTCTGTGCCTGCGCAGTCTGCAAGGCATCGTCGACACTGCCCTTGCCTGCCAATGCACCAGCAATCGCCTGACCAGTGATGGTGCCGATGGACTGGAATTCAGGAATGGTCGCGAACTGAATCCCGGTGTACGGTACCGGCTTGATGGTCGGATGATTGGCATCGGCGTTCTGGATTGCATCGAGCACAAAGTCTGAGAACGGTGAAGTCTTCTTGTAATCAGCCGAGGCATAGGTCGACAAACGGGTACCCGGTGGCACCAGCGCCCAGCCGCTATCCTTGGCGACCAGCTTGATGTACTCGGTAGAGGTAGCCCATGCTGCAAACTTGCGTGCTGCATCCTGCGACTTGGATGACTTCGGTACCGCCAGTGACCAGATCCACAACCAGTGCGAGCCCTTGTCGGTTGTCGCCATCGGCGCCGGTGCGAAAGCGGTCTTGTCGGCGACCTTGGAATCCTTACCGTGATAAAGCATGCCAGCAGCCACCGTGGCATCAATCCACATGCCGCACTTGCCGCCCGAGAACAGCACCAGGTTTTCATTAAAGCCATTCGAGCTGGCGCCTGGTGGACCATATTTGCGCATCAGATCGACATAGAAACCGACCGCCTGCTTCCACTCCGGCGTATCCAGTTGTGGTTGCCATTTTTCATCAAACCAGCGACCGCCCCAGGCATTGACCATGGTCCCGACCAATGCCATGTTTTCACCCCAGCCGGCGCGACCGCGCAAGCAGATGCCATAGACACCATTGGCAGGATCATGCAGAGCAGCAGCAAACTTGGCGATATCTTGCCAGGTCGGCTTTTCAGGCATTTTCAGATTCTTTTGTGCGAACAAGTCCTTGCGGTAATACGTCATCGAGCTTTCCGCGTAGAACGGCAAGGCGTACAGTTTGCCATCGGTGGTCAAGCCTTCACGCACAGTCTTGATCAGATCGGCTTCGTCATAGTCGGACGGCAGGCCGGTCATTGGTGCCAGCCAGCCCTTCTTGGCCCAGATCGGCGCCTCATAGGCACCAATCGTCATCAAATCAAACTGACCGCTGTTGGTGGCGATATCGGTGGTGAGGCGTTGCCGTAGCACGCTCTCTTCCATGGTGACCCAACGGAGTTTGATATCGGGATTGGCCTTCTCGAATTGCGGCGACAGCTTTTGCAATTCGATCATGTCGGGATTGTTGATGGATGCGATATTGATAGTGACCGGATCAGCGTATACCGAGGTCTGCGCCAGTCCACAGGCCAGAAAGCCCATAGCGGCAGCAATGCGTGCAACAGATGCGCGAAGTTTCATGCTTGTCTCCATGATATGAGGACGTAAGGTGCGCTCAGCGCAGGCCTTCGTCTCGATTGTGTTTTTGAGCAAAAAATCCAACTGCGAGCAAATAATCAAACATTGACCAGAAAAAGTCAAGCATTTGCTTTTTTCTTGAGCAAATACTCATTGTTGGCAATAATGCTGCAATAACGAGGCAATAAGGCTGCAATGCGCGGCACAAAATAATGCCTGCAGATGTAATCCCGTTGATTGCACCGACGCGGCGCGCTTTACAATGCCGGCTAGATTTTTACCTTGGCGACGTCAGCGTCCCATCCCAAAAGAGAAGCAGAGGAAAACCGATGTCATCCACGCCATCCAAGCTCGACCTGGCAGCACGCGCTGCATGGATGTATTACGTCGCTGGCAATACCCAGAACGAAATTGCCGAACGCCTCGGCATTTCACGCCAGATGGCGCAACGGATGGTGGCGCATGCCGCTGCCTCCAATCTGGTCAAAGTACAGATCACCCATCCCATCTCATCCTGTCTGGAACTGGCGCAAGGTTTGCAGCAACGCTATGGACTGGAGGTTTGCCGGGTGGTACCGGCCGCAGCCGCACAGAGCGATGCTGGCGATGTCGCTGACATCGACGGTATTGACGATACCCAGGAAGTGCAGCGCATGCTGGCTGTGGCCAGTGCCGAACTGATGGAGCAATATCTGCATCAGGAAGCGCCCTTGATCGTTAATGTCGGCTCGGGCCGTACGCTCAAGGCAGCCATTGAGAAAATTACCGAGATGGAGCGGCCGCAACACCAGATCGTCTCCATGATTGGTGCCTTTGCTTCCGATGGCTCAGCCAACCGCTACGACGTGGCATTGCAGGCTGCCGAAAAGATGCAAAGCCGCTTCTACTTGCTGCCCGCACCGCGTGTAGCGGAGAGCGACGCCGACCGCAGGCAATGGTGCAACCATCGCGCTTACAAGATCGTCACCGGTCTGGCCCAGCGCGCCGATGTCACCTTCCTCGGGATCGGCACCATCGCCCTGCAAGGTGCGATGCATGAAGACGGTTTCATCGACAGTGACGAAGTACGTCAATTACAGCAGCAAGGTGCCGTTGGCGAACTGATTTGCCACGCCTTTGATGCGGAAGGTCGGATGCTTGATTCGCCGCTGGCTGCACGCATCACCACGCCGCCACTGAGCAAGTCACCCAGCAAGCCGGTCATTGCCATGGCTGGTGGCCGCAAAAAGGCCGTGGCCGTGCGCGCCGCTTTGCGCGGCGGCTGGCTGACCGGGCTGGTCACCGATGAATACTGCGCACGCTTTGCACTGCAGGATGACTGAAACCTGCAGTGCCATGCATACATCAGCCCCATTAGCTCGTTCAACCCAAAAACACCGATAAACGGAGACACCATGAGCAACCCCACTGAATTCGTCGTCTTCGGCGAAGCACTGACCGACTTCATCCGCCAGCCTGAGGGCCATTGGCGCGCCATCCCTGGTGGTGCCTGCTGGAACGTTGCGCGCGCTGCCGCGCGTCTGGGTGTGACGACCGGCTACGCAGGTGCCATCAGCAGCGACGTGTTTGGCGAAGAATTGCGTGGCCTCACGCAAGCGGCCGGACTCGATATGCGCTATCTGCAACAGGTCGACAAGTCACCACTGCTGGCGATGGTGACCTCGACCACGCCACCGGATTACTTCTTTGTCGGCGACGACAGTGCTGATTTGCATTTTGACCCTTCCCGGCTACCCGCAGACTGGCTCGATGCAGCACGCATACTGCACTTTGGCTGCATCAGCCTGGCCCGTGAACCGCTCGCCTCGCGCCTGCTGGATATCGCGATCACAGCGGCCCAGCGTGGTAAGCGTATCGCCTTTGATCCGAACTGGCGCAAGCTGATGGCCCAGCCGCATTACCAGCCGCTGCTACGCAAATTATTGTCGCTGTCGCATTATGTGAAGGTCTCGGACGAGGATCTGGAAAAGCTGTTCCCCGGTGATCCACAGGCACTGGCCACATTGCAAGCACTGGCACCACAGGCAGAAATCCTGCTTACGCTGGGCGCTGGTGGCATGCGCTGGATCAAGGGAAATGAGGTCGTCACGCAAGCGATCTATCCAGTGACTGTGATTGACACCGTCGGCTGCGGCGATGCAGCCATGGGCGGCTGGATGGCTAGCGTACTGCGCCAGCCAGAAGCGCCGGTGGCGACCCACCTGCGCCATGCTGCGGCCAGTGCGGCATTGTCGGCAGCGCGCGCCGGCGCTTATGCGGCGACCTGGGAAGAAGCCAAGACCTTGATTGGCCCGACCAGCTGAACACCAGTCGGGTTGCGGCTGATGACTGTTAAAGTTTTTCCAGCTTGGCCACACTCAGGTCCAGCAACTTCATCCCGAATTTACCGAAGTTGATATGGGCCCGGGTGCTGCCGCCACCACCTTCGATATTGACGATGACGCCTTCCCCGAACTTGGCATGTGCCACGTTCTGACCAATGCGCCAGCCTGAATCAGGCCGTGAGAAATTCTGCGCAATTTTATTGTTGCCAGACTCGGGAGCCTCGTCCCAGGCAGCCTTGGGATGGGCAAACCAGCCAGCCTGCTGGGCAATCTTGGGGGACAGCCATTTGATGGCTTCATCCGGCAATTCATCAAAGAAGCGCGAGCGCAGGTTATAACGGGTCTGACCGTGCAACATGCGGGTCTGCGAAAAGCTCATGTACAACCGCTTGCGGGCACGCGTGATTGCCACGTACATCAGACGGCGCTCTTCTTCCACGCCTCCCTCTTCCTTGGCGCTGTTCTCATGTGGGAACAACCCTTCTTCCAGACCGGTGATGAACACCGCATCAAACTCCAGCCCCTTGGCCGAATGCACGGTCATCAATTGCAGCGCATCCTGGCCAACCTGCGCCTGATTATCGCCCGCCTCCAGCGACGCATGCGACAGGAAGGCAGACAACGGCGACATCACCGCTGCCAATGGCGCATCAGCATCCATGATCTCGACGCCATCAGCGGTCGTAATCGAGGTTCCGGCGACAGCCTGCGCCTGCGGTCCGAGGAAGGCAGGGGTATCGAGCCCATACCCTTCTTCCGACACGAATAAGGTTGCCGCACTGACCAATTGCTCCAGATTCTCGATCCGGTCCGCACCTTCTTTTTCGCTCTGGTAATGCGTGATCAGGCTGCTTGCATCGAGCACGACTTTGACCATTTCCTGCAAGGGCAAATGTTGGGTTTCAAAACGTGCACCTTCGATCAGCTTGATAAAGGCGTTCAGTGAAGAGCCTGCCTTGCCCGCCACATAGGGCACCGCCGCGTAGAGTGAGCAGCCTTGCTGACGCGCAGCATCCTGCAATTGTTCCAGCGCCTTGGCGCCGATACCACGGGTCGGGAAATTGACCACCCGCAGGAACGCGGAGTCATTGTGCAGATTGTCCATCAACTGCAGATAGGCAATTGCATGCTTGATTTCCGCGCGCTCAAAGAAGCGCTGACCACCATAGACCCGATACGGAATAGCGGAACTGAATAGCGCATGCTCCAGCACCCGGGACTGTGCATTGGAACGATAGAGCAACGCAATCTCGCTACGCGACCAACCCTCGGCAATCAGATTTTTGACCTGTTCAATAATCCATTGCGCTTCCTGCAAATCACTGCTGGCCTCAAACACACGCACCTGCTCGCCATGCCCGGCATCGGTGCGCAGGTTCTTGCCCAGACGCTTGCTGTTGTTGGCAATCAGGATATTGGCGGCATCCAGAATATGACCATGCGAGCGGTAGTTCTGCTCCAGCTTGATCATGTTCTGGACGCGGAATTCATGCTCGAATGCCTGCATGTTGCCGACATTGGCACCACGGAACGCGTAGATACTCTGGTCATCATCGCCCACGGCAAAAACCGCACCGGCGTTGATTTGTCCCTGCCCCGACATGAGTTTGAGCCACTTGTACTGCAAGTCATTGGTATCCTGAAACTCATCGACCAGAATATGCTTGAAGCGTTGCTGATAATGCTCGCGCAACGGTTGATTGCGGGACAACAATTCATAGCTACGCAATAGCAGTTCCGCAAAATCGACCACGCCTTCCCGCTGGCATTGATGATCGTAAAGTTCATACAGCTCGACGAACTTGCGGTTATAGTCGTCGTGCGCTTCCACATCCTTGGCACGCAAACCCTGATCCTTGGCACTGTTGATGAAGTACATCAGGTTGCGCGGCGGATATTTTTCATCATCGACATTCATCTGCTTGAGCAGGCGTTTGATGGCCGATAACTGATCCTGGGAATCCAGAATCTGAAAGGTCTGTGGCAAGCCGGCATCGCGATGATGTGCACGCAGCAGACGGTTACACAAGCCGTGGAAGGTACCGATCCACATACCGCGGGTATTGATGGGCATCATCGCCGACAGCCGTGCCAGCATTTCCTTGGCGGCCTTGTTGGTAAAGGTCACCGCCAGAATACCAGCAGGCGATACCTGGCCGGTCTGAATCAGCCAGGCAATCCGGGTCGTCAATACACGGGTCTTGCCAGAACCGGCTCCGGCCAGAATCAGAGCCGATTGCGCCGGCAGGGTCACAGCAGCGAGCTGCTCTTCGTTGAGATTATGGAGAAGATTTTGCATCCCGCGATTATACGACTGTATGCCTATACAGATGCGCTTTACTGCGCAGGCAGATACGGCTTGAGCGGATTGAAGTTGGGATCGCGTTCGCTCATCCAGCGCAAGCCGCGCCCGGTGAATCTGTATTTGCCTGATGCACGGAAAGAAACTATCTGGCGCGATGCAAATGGATTGACGCCGTGATGCTTGAACATGTCTATCTCTGTAAAGACTTCCCGGCGAAAGCAACGTCGGTTGATCAGATCGACAATATGCTCGATCCTCAAGGTCTTGAATGGTTTTTCCAGATACTCATATGCCCGAGTAACGCCTTTTGACGTCAATACTGCGTTCGGGTCTACGAATTGAGCGGGAGTATACGTGATGAAGTGACGACCGCGAAAAACTTCAATCTGATAGATGGTCTCCGGTCTCTCGACGATCCAAGCCAGCATGATCGGAAAGTTAATCGCCCTAGGCTCAGTGCCCATATAAAGCAGTGCTTCGCTCTCTGCAGATGCCGCCAACTCCATACCCGCCTGCGTCAGACTGTTATCCGGGTTGATATAACGCGCCAGCTCGTGCCATCCCGGCTCTGCAGCTGGCAGAGCCGCAGGCAGATCTGCAGTTGGTAACACTGGCTGCACAGCCTGTACCTGCACGCCGCTCTCAATTTCACCGCCCGGAGGCGTCACGTAATGGAACAAGGGATTCTCTTGAGGGATACCGGTAGCCTTGGAGAATTCTGGTTTCGGCATCATGCTGGAAACAGCTTTCATCGAGAGGGAACAGGGCCGTTCAGGGCCCCATACATTTGAACAATTCGGGAAAAGCCTCTCAACCTGCGGCTGGCGGGTCACATGCGGCGGAAGGGTGTCTAGTTGCTGTATCGTGCTGAAGACAGCTTCCACCGTGAGGAAATGTTCCAATTCAGGGCCCCGGGCATTGTGATGTGTCGGAAAACGCGGTTGGACGGTGGTAGCGTTGGCGTTACCAATAGGAGCGGGCATGGTGATTCCTGTCAAGAAGGAGGGATTCAATATGAGCGCCACCTTTTGCACCCTTGAAATACAGACATCCTACAGACAACTCTCGCTCCTACCACGGATATCGTTTTTGTCAGCTTTCTGCAAGCCAGTATCAACAAGAGTAAAATGCTGTCATACAGCTTTACCTGCATCCTCCGCATTTGCCTCCATTTGCAGGTGGCGCATCAGCACGCAGTCCCTTCTGTACTACCACATACCTCTATGTCCGACGAAGCCCTACGCCCTTCCCCTGCTACGCCAGCTGCCACTGCGACGACTTTATCTGCGCAGCCCGACACCAACGCACCGCAAAGTACGGTCATCTCACAGATTCTATCGACTGTGTTGTTCACCTTCCTGGCCTATCTGACCATTGGTATCCCACTGGCCGTATTGCCGGGTTATGTCCATCTGGATCTCGGCTACAGCTCCTTCGTCGCTGGCCTGGCAATCAGTGTGCATTACCTGTCCACCTTCGCCACCCGTGCTCAGGCAGGTCGCATGGTCGATACGCTCGGCCCCAAGCAGACTGTGATGCGCGGCATGCTGGGCTGCGCTATCAGCAGCGCCTTCCTGGTGCTGGCAGCATGGACCAGCGAACTGCATTGGCTCAGCCTGAGCCTGCTGCTGATCAGCCGTTGCTGCCTCGGCGTTGCCGAAAGTCTGGTCGGTACCGGCGCCATCATCTGGGGCATCGGCCGCATCGGTGCAACCCATACGGCACGGATGATTTCGTGGAACGGCATCGCTACCTATGGCGCACTGGCATTGGGTGCACCGCTGGGCGTGGCATTGCAACATCTGTTCGGATTCTCGGCGATTGGTTTTGCCGGACTGGGGCTGGCACTGATTGGCTATCTGGCAGCACGGCCACGTCCTTCGGTACCCGTGGTACATGGTGAACGGCTGGCATTCAAGCTGGTGTTGCGGCGCGTCCTGCCGTATGGGCTGGGACTGGCGCTGGGGACCGTCGGCTTCGGTGCCATCGCCACCTTCATCACCCTGTATTACGCCAGCCACAATTGGGATAACGCGGCCTTCTCGCTGACGCTGTTTGGCAGCTTCTTTGTTGGCTCACGACTGCTGTTCGCTAACGCGATCAATCGCTTCGGTGGCTTCCGCGTCGCCATTGCCTCGTTTCTGGTCGAAGCGATTGGCCTGACCACGCTATGGCTTGCCGGCTCGGCCGAAGTTGCCATGATCGGCGCATCCCTGGCTGGTTTTGGCTTTGCACTGATCTTCCCATCGCTGGGCGTAGAAGCAGTCGGTCTGGTAGAAGCCTCCAATCGTGGTGCGGCACTTGGGGCCTACTCGGTGTTTCTTGATCTGGCACTGGGCGTGACCGGACCGCTGGCGGGCTTGATCGTCGGTCAGTTCGGCTATGAAGAAGTCTTTCTGTTCGCCGCCATCGGCGCGCTGTGCGCTGTCGCACTCACCGTCTCGCTATATCGACGATCTACTAGAACAGCATAGAAAATTTGGCATAAAATTGCCGGGTTGCATTCCATTACCTCAAGGAGCAAGACAATGGCAAAAAAGAACGTCGCAGTGATCAACATCGGCATCAACGACAAGGACCGCAAGAAGATTGCAGATGGCCTGTCCAAGCTGCTGGCAGATACTTATACGCTGTACCTGAAGACACATAACTTCCACTGGAACGTCACTGGTCCCATGTTCAATACGCTGCACCTGATGTTTGAAGGTCAGTACACCGAGCTGTCGTTGGCAGTAGACCTGATTGCTGAACGTATCCGTGCACTGGGCTATCCAGCACCGGGTTCGTACAAGGAATTTGCCAAGCTGTCCTCGATCCCGGAAGCCGAAGGCGTACCTGCTGCCGAAGAAATGATTCGCCAACTGGTCGCTGGTCAGGAAGCCGTTACCCGCACTGCGCGCTCGATCTTCCCGACCGTCGATGCCGCTGCCGATGAGCCAACTGCCGACCTGCTGACACAACGTATGCAACTGCATGAAAAGAATGCCTGGATGCTGCGCAGCCTGCTGGAAGGCTGATCAGGGCATTCTTCAGTTCCCATAAAAATGCCGGCATTGTGAACTGACCCCATAAAGTTGGACGGTTTAATTGCTAGGCAGCCAAAGGCTGAGTTCTGTATTGCACAGGACTCAGCCCTTTTAATTTGGTCTT
>NZ_JACHYE010000006.1 GCF_014192645.1 Herbaspirillum sp. Sphag64
AAGACCAAATTAAAAGGGCTGAGTCCTGTGCAATACAGAACTCAGCCTTTGGCTGCCTAGCAATTAAACCGTCCAACTTTATGGGGTCAGTTCATTGCAGGGGTTTTTTATTTCCAGATAATTTCCAGATAAGCAGAGAAGTACTATCGGATGATAGTACTGCAGATTATTTGGCAATCAGGTATTTCTTCTTCAGCTTCTCGCTTGCTTTGCCATCTGGGCCGGCGATCCACAGAGGTGGTTTGCCACGGCCACTCCAGGTTTTACCTTCTTCATTGGCATAGATCGGTGCCACGGATTTGACTGGCTTGAACGCGATGACTTTAGCAGTCTTGCCAGCGAATCCCAGCTCTTTGGCAGTAATGCCGAATTGTGCAATTTTTTGCCGAATTTCGGCAATTACTGGTTCACGTTCTTTTCTTTTCAGTTCTTCAATCTTTGCTTCAACATCTTTTTGCTGAGCCAGCAGCTTTTCAAGTTCGTTTGCCATGTCATCCTCGGAGTGAATTGATAGACCGGACGTTACACAAAAAAATAATTAATTTCAATGGTTTTTTTGTTTTTTATTGTTTCCACATTATTTCCTAAAAGATAATTAAAAGAATTTTTGATTTAAAATCAGATTTGATTGAGCTCAATATCGATCGAATTTGAAGGGGTATTTGTTGACTATCATCGTTCAAGAGTGGCACGGCAGCGAACTTTATAAAGAACGTTATTCACGCAATATAAACAAACAATAAAAACGCCGCTCGGGTAAAAGCGGCGCGAGTTTGGCTACGAAAATAGACAGGTTTCATACGGCAAACCAGTTAACCAATATGGGGGCTTATTTCCAGAGAGCGCACTTTGACTCGGCCTTGGTGGTGTAGGCCAGCTCCCCCGGGATAGTCTGTACCAGCCGGTAATAATCCCAGGGATATTTCGAGTCGGCTGGTTTCTTTACTTCCATCAAATACATGTCATGGACCATGCGACCGTCAGGGCGGATATAACCACCCTTGGCGAAGAAGTCATTGATTTTAGTCTTTCGCAACTGGGCCATGACCTTGTCCGGATCGTCGCTACCGACTGCTTTAACCGCATTGAGATATTGAATCGTGGCCGAATAATCGGCAGCCTGCAGCATCGAAGGTTCACGTTTCATCTTGGCAAAATACCGCTTTGACCAGGCACGGGTATCCTCATTCAAATCCCAATACCAGCCATCGGTCAGATACATGCCCTGTGTCAGATTCAGCGTGAGTGCATGGACATCATTGATGAACATGAGCAAACCAGCCAGTTTCATGGTTTTGGTAATACCAAATTCGTTGGCCGCCTTGATGGCGTTGACGGTATCCCCACCGGCGTTCGCTAGTCCCAGAATTTGGGCTTTTGAGCTTTGTGCCTGCAGCATGAAGGAGGAGAAGTCCGATGCACCCAGCGGATGCCGGATCGTGCCGACGACGGTACCACCGGCGGCCTTGACCACGTTGCTGGTATCGGACTCCAGCGAGTGCCCGAAGGCGTAGTCGGCAGTCAGGAAGTACCAGGTCTTACCGCCATTTTTGACGATCGCCGAGCCAGTCCCTTTGGCCAGTGCGACCGTGTCATAGGCGTAATGCACGGTATAGGGAGAGCAGTCTTCGTTGGTCAGGCGTGCGGTGGCACCGCCGATGGCAAAGTAGACCCGCTTTTTCTCGGCGGCGACTTTGGCCATCGACAGGTTGGTCGCTGAGTTGGTGCCGCCGATGAGCATGTTCACGCCTTGCTGGTCGAACCATTCGCGGGCCTTGGAGGCGGCAATGTCTGCCTTGTTTTGATGATCGGCGAGGACGAATTCGATTTTCTTGCCATTGACGGTGCCGCCAAAGTCGGCAATGGCCATCTTGACGGCTTCGGCGCCGCCCTGGCCGTCGATGTCGATGTAGACGCCGGAGAGGTCGGTAATCATGCCGATTCTGACGGTGTCACTGGTGCTTTGTGCCGATGCCTGCAAGTCTGCTCCCATGCTGGCGACAGCCGCGAGAATAGCGGCAGCGATTGTGCGGTGTTTCATCTGGTCTCCCTGTTTTCTTGGTCTGATTTCACATCATTGCAATAGTCAACAACACTCAACAATACTCGACATTCGCTGTTCCCAGACACTTGTGATGCCGGGTTCCAGCGAACACCAACAACAGGCGACGGGTCAATACGCCGCCTGATAAATCGCTAATGCATCTTCCTGAGTCAGTGGGCGCGGATTATTGCCCAGCAACCGGGTCTGCAGCATGGCCTCTGAAGCAAGTTGCGGCAGATCGGCCTGTGTGATGCCGACGTCTCGCAGACGCGACTCGATTCCGGTCTGCGTTGCCAGCGTCGTCGCCCACTCCAGCAGCGCCTGTGCGCCAGCCTCCACACTGCGCCCGGAGGCTGGCACCACGATGTCAGCCAATTCGGCATACAGCGCACTGGTAACCGGCAGATTAAAGCGCAGGACATGTGGCAACACCAGCGCATTCGATAAGCCATGTGCGATATGAAACAGGCCGCCAATCGGGTAGGCCAGTGCATGCACCGCAGCGACCGGCGCATTGGCAAAAGCCTGACCGGCCAGCGTGGCACCTAATAGCATGGCTTCGCGGGCATCACGGTTGCTGCCGTCGCGGCAGGCGCGCAGCAGGTTGCCTGAGAGTAGTCGCAGGGCTTCGCGGGCCAGCATGTCGGAGTAGGGATTTTTCTTCACGCGGCTGGTATAGGCTTCAATCGCATGGACCATCGCATCAATCCCGGTGGCGGCTGTAATCCGCGGTGGCAGCCCCATGGTGAGCTCGGTGTCGAGGATAGTGAGATCGGCATAGAGTTGGGGCGATACGACGCCAGCCTTGGTGGTGGCGCCGGTGGTTACGATAGAGATCGGCGTGACCTCGGAACCGGTACCAGCAGTGGTCGGGATCTGCACCAGCGGCAGTCTTGCCGTCTTGATGTTGTTGATGCCATACATGGTCGACAGCGCTTGTTCGCCGCTGGAGAGCACAGCAATCAATTTGGCCACATCCATGGAAGAGCCCCCACCCAGACCGACGATCACTTCAGCAGCAAATTGTCGCGATTTTTCGGTTGCTGCCAGGACGACTTCCTCTGGTGGATCGGCGACCACCTCGCTGATCACGCAGACCTTCCAGCCAGCGGCGGCAAGACTGTCAAGCGCGGGTTGCAGCAGGCCGCTCTGGAACAGAAAGGCATCCGTCACCAGACTTAGCCGTTGTTTGTCAAAACGCTCGCGCAGGATGCTACCCAGACGCTGGCAGGCGCCAAACTCTCTCAGCAGTGAGGGAACGGACTCAAAGTGGAATGTGCTCATTGTTGATGATCGGTAATGGCGACCCGCCTGCGTGCCGGACCTCATCAGACGGACTGAGCCGGTCAGGTTCGTGCGGGGTCTCCGGTTGTTTGTTGGTTTGATTGTCCACACGCGATGTGCTGATGAGTCTAGCAGAGTCTCAGCGTTCTACGTGTTCAGAAGTCGAAACTTCCCTGTTGCGCTGTTGTATTGATCGACTTGCTTCCCTTGTTGGTACCGGTACGGTGCGCGCGCGAGCCATGCTTGTCCACAATGGCCTGTTTGCCTGCCTTGACCTCTGGTTGACGTCGTAGCGCATGTACCCGTTGCTTGGCCAGTCGGGTTGCTGTTTCCAGTTCGACCGGCGCGATCGGCATTGCTTTGTCTTGCAAGCCACAGCTGGTCTGCAACGACTCCGGCATGCGCCAAGGTTCAAATAACCAGACATCGGGGACTTTCCGCATATAGGGCAGCCATTGACGCACGAAGTGCCCTTGCGGATCGTGGTCCTGAGCCTGTTTGATCGGGTTGTAGACACGGGTGGTATTGATGCCAGTGGTGCCGGCCTGCATCTGCATCTGACTCCAGTGAATGCCCGGTTCGTAATCCAGAAACTGGCGTGCCAGCCACTCGCCGACCGGACGCCAGTGTAGCCAGAGCGGATAACTAGCCACCGAGACCAGCATGGCGCGCATACGGAAGTTGATCCAGCCGGTGTCATTGAGCATGGCGACACAGGCATCGACCAGTGGCCAGCCGGTGCGGCCATTGACCAGCGCATCGAAATGCTGTTGTTGCCATTCCGTTTCGCGCAAACCATCGTAACCGCGATGCATGTTGTGCCACTCGATGGCAGGCTCACTTTCGAGCTTCTGAATAAAGTGACAATGCCAGTGCAGGCGACTGACGAACCCCGTCAAGCCTTGACGGTGGCGAGTCGCAGTTTCTGGCAGACTGGCGCGGAAAATTTCAGTCTCTTGCAGCACCTCGCGCATGCTCAGACAGCCATAGCTCAGATACGGCGATAAGCGTGAACAGGCTGTCGGTGCCAATAACGGCGAGGAGATTCCACCACGATACTGGCGACTGCGTTGCTGCAAAAAATCCTGTAGCACCTGCAGGCCCAGACTACGTCCACCGCGTTGTCGATGCGCCGGATCCTGCACATTCAAACCGAATGTGGTGCCCTCGGGCAAGGGTGCTGGTGTCCATGGCAATGTAAGGCTCTGCACCGCTGGTAAAGGGAGTCTTGCTGCATGCATGTGTTGTTGCCAATGGCGCTGCCATGCATCGCGGTTGCGCAAGCGCCGCACGACACCAAACTGGGCAAATTCTTGCCAGACAACACCCGCGCTGCGGCACCAGCGCGCTACCTGCTTGTCACGCTCGAAGGTCCAGCCATTACCGGTTTCCTCATGCGAGACCAGTTCCACAAACGGCGCTTGCCGATGCAGCTGCTGCAGAATCTCGACGACATCGCCGTGTACGACCTGTAGCGTAATGCCGTGGCTGCGCGCACCGCGATACAGGTCACGCAGCGACTCCCGGATGAACTGAAAATGCTGAAGCGCCATATCGGGCTGCTGCCACAGTTCCGGCTCGAACACATACAGGCACAGCACCGGGCCGCGTTCAGCCGCGTAGTGCAGGGCAGCGTGATCGTGTAGCCGTAGATCACGTTTGAACCAGACAACGCGATAGCTCATGGATGGCCCGATCCGGTATCGTCCACCCTACGATGCGAAGCATTGCGGCGACAGGCGTTTGAGCAATACTTGACCGCATCCCAGTTATTGCGCCAGGCATGTCGCCACACCATCTCTCGCGCGCAGACGACATAGATCTTGCGCGGGAGATTTTGCTTGTTGCCTTTAAAGGTTTTGTTGCTGCTGGTCATGATGATGGCGCAAGCCTGGAGTGACGTTGGTCATCACTATTTTAGAGAAAAGATGGATGGTCCGCTCAATGACAAATCTGTCATTGCTTTGTCATCGGTTGAAACTGGTTGCGACGCTAGACCATGAATGGCCAATCCGAACACGATTTCATGACAATGATGATCCCGCATCATCAAGGCGCTATCGACATAGCGAAAGCGGCTCTTCTCTATAGCAATGATCCTGAAATTCGAAACCTGACGCCGGGCGTTCCAGACCACTATTCTGGCGTTGAACGCCGCAGTGGAAGCTGCGCATGCTGGCGAGCAAGGCCGTAGCTTTGCCTTGGTGGCGTCTGAGGTGCACAGTTTGACGCAATGCTCGGCAACGGCGGCGAAGGAGATCAAAGTCCTGATTGACAGCTCGGTACAAGAGGTCGGTGCCGGTTCTCAACTGATCAATCAGGCCGGAAAAACGATGGATGACGTGATGTCGAGCATTCAAAAAGTCAGTGCCATGTTGAAAGAAATTGCAGTCGCCAGCCATGAGCAAAGCGATGACATTGAGCAGTTCAACTTGGCAATCACCCAAATGGTTGAGGTAATCCAACAAAATGCCGCATTGGTTGAAGAGGCCGCCGCGGTCTCGAAATCGATGCAGATACAAAGCGAGAGTCTGGTGAGTGCGGTTGGTGTTTTTAAATTGACATAAGCTTGCGTGTCGATTTCCACGTGCTCGTGGCGCAGATGTTTTGCACACTGAGCTTCTAAATCAGTGTGCAAAACAATCACCAAGATCTCTGGCGCATTGCGACATAAGACTTATGTGCGCATCCAGGCACGCCCCCAGGAATTGAGTGTGTATTCATTGTGCGGCCACACGCCGGGCGACGCATCGGCGGCAATGCGTTCGATCTCGGCCGAGATTTCAAGCCGGTTGCCATCCGGGTCAGTCACCATAAAGAACAAATTATTTCCGGGACCGTGTCGTCCAGGGCCAAAGAAAATCTGCATGTGCTGCTTGGCAAATTTGTCACCCCAATCGCGAATATCATTCCACTCGTTGGTTTCGTAGCAATGATGATCCCATTCATTGCGTGAACCGCGGAAGAAGGCCAGCGAGTGATGCTCGTCATCGGAGCGCAGGAAGGCAACAGCCAACTGGCCGGTTTCTTCGTCGATCACTTCGTCGGAGATGCTGAATCCGATTTTATCGACATAGAATCGCACCACTGCCTCTAGTTCGGTGGTCTGGAAGACGACGTGCTGCAGTCGCGCCGGCTCAGGATCACTGACCCTGTGATTCGCGCAAATACCGTAGGCGGTCTTTCTTCCTTGCGGGTCTTCGATGGTAAAGGCACCCTCGGCATACAGTGGAGTGGACAATGGCGTCATGCTAATGCCCTTGACGTTTAGTCTAGTGCGTAGCCGCGCCAGAGCTTCAGCTGATTGCAGCGCATAAGCAGGAAACAGCAACTCTCCCGAGCTGCCCTTGCTCACGATGACTGCGCGGCTGCCGCCCCGCAGAACGTGTTGCCCAGCGATGACTTTTTCATCAAGCGACATCTGCTCACGATAAAACGCGGCCAGCCGTTCTGGATTCTCACTGCTGATGTGTAAATAATAAAGTTGCGCTGGATGATCGATCTGCATGCTTGTCATATTGGTTGTACCTCTGTTCCTTGCTGTACAGTGATTGGAGATTTGCTGGAGCCGCTTAGCAGGGGCGCTGATGCGCCGAGGGTTGTAGCAAAGGCAGCGGCAAAAAGCTGCTCTTCCTGACCTCTGAAGGTCCCGGCAACGTAGCGGTCGGGGCGGACCAATACGATGTATTCGCCCAACTGAGAGAAGCGAGCATTGCTATCAACATCGTTGATTGCTCCCACGCTGAGTCCAGGTGGTCGCTCTTGCTGGCTGGGCAAGGCGGTGCCAATCGGAAGCATTGCGACGCGCGTCACCTTCAGATCATTCCATAAATCTTCTGACAGACCTGCCAGTCGCTCGCTGGCATCGGCTCCGTACGCCACCAGGGAAAAGCCGGTCCCGACAATGTCATCAAATCGTTCGAGCACGCCGTTACCCGTATTCATCAAAGGTTGCGGCAACATGGTGCCAACCAGTGCGGCCTGTGGCGAGGTCTTGGTATTGACTAGCAGACCCTGTTGATAGCGCGGCTTGGGCTTGAAGCGCATCTGCAAGAAATAGTCGCGCACCGGTGGCACATAGGCGGCCAATCTAAAAAAATACTGGATCAGCCAGGCATGCAGGCGTGTGCGTGGCGCCATTACTTCACCCATATAAAGTGCCAGCTTGATCAATGACCAAGCGTGCTCTCGTCGTTCTGTTTCGTATGAGTCGAGCGCTGTCTCCGGCAAGATGCCCTTGATGACATAGGCTAGTTTCCATCCCAGGTTGTGTGCATCGCGCACGCCACTATTCATGCCCTGGCCAGCGTAAGGTGGCGTCAGGTGCGCAGCATCGCCAGCCAGAAAAACATTCTTTACACGCCAGCGTTCCGCCATGCGTGCGTGAAAGGTATAGACCACTTTCCTGACGATGAGAGTGGCCTTGTCGCCTCGGAATGGTCGCAGGAATTTCTCGATTTGTTGCGGCTGCATCATCTGCTCCGCATCCTCGTCGGGGTGGATCAAGATCTCGAAGCGGCGGGTACGATGCGGGCCAGGAACCTCGACGATAGGCCTTGTGGCATCACAATAGACCCGCGTCTGCCAAAAACTGTCGTCATCGTTCTCAGTGTCGATAACCAGCCAGCGTGACTTGAAGGTTGATCCCTTCAGGGCAATATTGAGAATCTCACGCACATTGCTGCGTCCGCCATCGCAGCCAATCAGATAGCGGGCCGAGATACATACCTTGCTATCATCCGGGGCTAGAAAATTGGCGATGACGCCAGTTCCTGTATTCGTGAATGATTGCAGTGTATGGCCGAAGCGTCTACTGACACAGGAGAAACGCTGTAGCCCTTGATTCAATGTGGCTTCGAATATTGGTTGGCGAAAAGCATTGCGACGAGGAAAGCCATATTCACTTAATGTCGGCTCCACCTTGCCAAAACAGCGACCGCCGGGATGCGTGAAGTAATGCACGCCATAACCAGTTACCACGTCGCGCAGTACTTCCTGATCGAGGCTGATATATTGCATGGTCCGAAGCGATTCATCATCGATCGATACCGCTCTCGGCTCGGCTACTGTCGACAATTTCCGGTCCACGATCGTGGTCTTGATGCCGTGCTTGCCAAGGATATTGGCAAGGGTTAGTCCGGTGGGCCCCGCGCCCACGATCAAGACATCTGTGGTTTGCATATCCTTATGCATGATTGATTCTTTCAAATGGGTCGGCTCAATACACCTCAGGGATGCCATTGAACCCGCTCCGCAAGGGTCAGTGGGACTGCGGCTATAGGGAAAAAATTCAGCGTGGCTTGCGCTCAGGATTCTTGTTCGATCCGGTTGACCAAGGTGCCGATGCTGGAGATCTCGACTTCGACGACGTCGCCGGGCTGCATCCAGAGCGGTGGCTCGCGAAACGCACCAACACCGCCGGTGGTGCCTGTGATGATCACGTCACCAGGATTGAGCTCGGTAAAGGTGCTGCAATATTCAATCAGTTGTTCGACCGGGAAGATCAGGTCGTCAGTACGCGCTTGCTGGACAATACTGCCGTTCAAGCGCGTAGTCAGGGTCAACTGCGACGGATCGCCAACTTCGTCAGTGGTGACCAGCCAAGGACCAAAGCCGCCGGTTGACGGGAAGTTTTTTCCTGGTGTGAACTGGATGGTGTGTCGTTGCCAGTCGCGCACGCTACCATCGTTGTAGCAGGAATAGCCGGCGACATAGGACAGCGCATCAGCAGCTTTGACGTGGCGCGCCTTCTTGCCAATGATCACTGCCAGTTCTCCTTCAAAATCGAGCTTTTCGGAGGCGTTGGGACGGATAATGGCTTGGCCGTGTGCCGTTTGAGAATCGCCGAAGCGGGTGAAGAACATAGGAAACTTGGGCACGTCGCGACCAGTCTCCTTCACATGCGACAGATAATTGATCCCCACGCAGAGAATCTTGCCTGGTGCCGGAATGACCGGCAGAAATTCGATTTCCTCAAGCGTTAGGCCTGTTGCGTCTGTCAATGACGGTGCCTTGGTGTAATGCCCCAGCGCCAGGAATTGCAGCAGGGAGTCTCCCAGACCCAGATGGCCAAGATCGAAGAGTCTGTCTCCTTGGACGATGCCAAAGCTTTCCTTGCCTTGATGGCGATAACTTGCGAATTTCATCATGCCTCCTTTGTTTTGAGGAGCCGATCTTACTCGTCGCAACTATCAGTGAAAACTAGGTAATTGAGATAGGTGAATAAATTATTTTGATAATGGCGTTGATCGTGTTGCTTCATCAATGCTCGCTGAATAGCGTGGTCATGACCTTTCTTAACCAGATGACGCCGGGATCATTGGCGTAACGGCCATGCCAGTGCTGCATCACGCGGAAGCTATCGAGCTTGAATGGCAACGAGATCAGTTGCACCGGGGTATTGACAGCAACAATTTTGCCGAAGCGTTCTGGGACGATCGCCAGATAATCGGAGTCGACGATGCTTGAGATCACACCCAGGTAATTGGGAATACGCAGACCGACCTTGCGCTGGATACCCATTTCTTCGATTTTCTTGTCGACAATATGATGTCCTGACCCTTGTGTAGAAATGACCAAGTGCGATTCGCGTTCGAAATCAGCCATCGTCAGTCTTCCATTTTCTATACGAGGGTGGCCCTGGCGCAGCATGCAGACAAAGCGGTCGGTGAACAGTGCTTGCTGATAAAACCCGGCATCGAGGCCCGCAATGTATCCCTGTGCCAGGTCAATCGTGCCAGATTCAAGGTCTCTGACCGTATGTTCAGACACGTAACTCAAGTCGATGCGAATCGAGGGGGCGTGTTTTTTGCAGTATTCCAACAGGCGCGGCATGATGACGCGCTGGCCGATATCTGTAATGCACAAACCAAACAGCCTATCCGACACCATTGGGTCAAAGTTGGAGCGGTGATTCAGCGTGGCGGTGATCGTGGTGAATGCCAAGCGCATGGGGCTGATAATTTCTTCCGCAAGCGGTGTTGGTTGCATCCCTTTGGAGGTCCTCACAAACAATGGGTCAGCAAAATGATCCCGCAATTTTGCCAAGGCCATGCTCACCGCGGGCTGACCAATATCCAGATTGATGGCCGCCTGGGAGATACTTTCCGTCTTGAAGATTTCAATAAAAATCCGCAATTGTTTGAGGTCTAGGTTATCCATTGTATTTATCAAAATAATTGATGGCCTGTATCCTTATTAAAGGATTGTTTAATAAAAGTCAAACTTCTAGACTTCCTGAAACTGCTTGAGTTGCTCCATCCCTGATCGATGGCGCACCCACTAAAAAATAATGTAAATCAGGAGATTGTCTTGGCACCTTCATTCAAAAAAAAGCAGTGTAATGCTGGCGCAATCAAGCAATGCTGGAGCAGTAATGACAACTTCAGCAGCGACAGCGGTAACCACACCTAATCCCTGCAAAGTGCTGGTACAAGCACGCGGTAATTCAATGACGGATCAGCGGCTATCTGGCCCGCGTCGTTGCCAGAACAAAATTGGTAACATCAAAAAAATGAAAGAGACAAATGCAAGCTACTTCACAGCTCTATCTCAAGGACGTCATTGACCAGCGACCGGTCAGCTGGCTACAGTGGCGGGCGATCGCGATCTGTATCCTGATCGCCGTGCTGGATGGTTTCGATACGCAGACCATCGGTATGCTGGCACCGGCCATCTCCAAGGAACTGGTTTTTCACATTTCAAGGTTTGGCCCTATCTTCAGTGCGGGACTGGTAGGCATGCTGATCGGTGCGATGGTATTAGGCCCACTGGCCGATAGACTCGGTCGCAAGACCATGGTCATCATCTCGACCATACTCTTTGGTGCGTTATCGCTCGTCACTTCTTATGCGGGCACCTATGACCAGCTACTTCTATGTCGTTTTATGACGGGCGTGGGACTGGGTGGTGCACTGCCCAATGCGTTGGCGCTGGCCTCGGAGTATTCGCCGAAACGATACGCTCGTATCATCGTGACCACCCTGATGTGTGGTATGCCTTTGGGTGCCGTGCTCGGCGGTATCACGACATCGTTGCTGCTGCCAGTACATGGCTGGCATTCGGTGTTTATCGTAGGCGGTATCCTGCCGCTGGCACTAGCATTGGCGGCCGCCGCCTTTATGCCCGAATCAGCCCGCTTCCTCATCCTGAAAGGCAGTACGAGCCGGAGATTCGTCAAATTGATTCAACGCCTGGCGCCGGATTTGCCAAGCCAACAGAACTTTGAGGTGCCTTCATCGAAGACAACTGGGGTTCCCATCAGAGAACTGTTTACCGGAGGCCGCTGGCGCGACACGTTGTTGTTGTGGATTCCTTACTTCATGAATCTGGTGGTGCTGTATTTCATTGTGAGTTGGATGCCTGCGGTGTTGTTTAGCGCGAATCACCCGGTTGCGGTGGGTATCGCCGCAGTCTCCCTGTTCAGCGCCGGTGGTGTGCTGGGCAGCGTGCTGCAAGGCTGGCTGATGAACTACTTTGGCGTACGCAAAACTTTGATTGCGGAGCTCCTCATCTATGCAGCGCTGGCGTTCGCACTGTCTGCCTGGAGCACATCTTATGTGGTCGTCCTCGCCATTAGTACCTTGATGGGGATTGCGATCCAAGGTGTGCAAGCAGGCCTGAATGCGATGGCAACCGAAATTTATCCGACCCATATGCGCGGCACCGGAGTCGGTTTTGCGATCGGCATTGGTCGGATCGGTTCAATCTGCGGTCCCTTGGCCGGGAGCCTGATGTTGTCCTTGCAGCTTGATGTGGCACACATTTTCTTGATGGGAATCGTACCCGCGACCCTGGCGATCATCGCCATAGCCATCAACCGCCGCATGGATGGCGGTGCCTATGAGGAAGTAGCCCCTTAGGCCAGTCCCCAGTCTGGAAAAGCCATTTCCAGAAAATATCGACACGAACAGAGGGTTTGCTGATGCAGCCTTTCTATTCTGTCGCCCATAAAAAAGCATGAAAATCGGAGGAGCGAATTAATGGATAAGACTTGTAATCTCAGATGGATTTCGGTGGTGCTGGCATTGACTGCCACGCAGGCGGCGTGGGCCGAGAATTCATCCGTCACCATCTACGGTGTACTGGATGTCTTCGCTGGCTACCAGAGCACTACCATTGGCGGGCAGAAAACAAATTTGTCCCTGGTTGGCAACAATGGTGAGATGACCAGTCGCATCGGTTTCAAGGGCAAAGAAGATCTGGGTCAAGGATACTTTGCAGCCTTCAACCTGGAGAGCGGCTTTGATCCCAGTACCGGTGCATTACAGAATTCTTATCGCTTGTTTGACAGGCAGGCATGGGTCGGCTTGGGCGGCGGCTTTGGGGAGGTTCGCGTGGGCCGCCAGAACACTCCGATGTTCAACTATGCTGGCAATATGGATGCCTTTGGCGCGGCCACGTATGGTTCCGCATTCAATAACTTCGCCAACTGGCTCGCACGTGTTGACAACGATATCAGCTATGTCACGCCAAAGTTTTCAAACACCACCGTCGAGCTTCACTATTCTCCAGGGGAAAGAGCGGGCACCAGCGTCGGAAATGCTGTCTATCAACTAGGTTCGCAAACACAACAGGGACCAATATCTTTCGCTACCGCTTATCTTCGGGCGAATAACGCCACCAATACGGTAAGTGTCACGCAATTGATGGCCGGAGGAAATTACGATTACGGCAACGGTAAAGTCTATCTTGCCTTCTTCCGCACCAATGACGTCATTTCTACCACCACAGGAAATGCACTGACCAATCCGGCAGGCAAGTATGACCCTAGCGGCAGCGTTGTCGGTAACGTGGCTGGCAATTATCACAATGTCTATGGGCTATCGCTAGACTACCGACTGACACCAGCCTTGAGTGTTGGCGGCGGCGGCGGCTACATCCAGGATAGTTCCAGTCTGGATAGGAATGCCAAGCAGTTTGGCTTGATCCTCAACTATGATTTGTCCAAGCGCACTCGTATGTACTCTGTGGTGTCGCGCCTGGTCAACGAAAATGGTGCCGCTTACAAGATGACTGGTGCCAGCCTGACAACATCCCAAGCCTTGAGTCCACAAGCTGGTGCGTCAGAATTTGGATTTCAGTTGGGGATCCGGCACATGTTTTGAAACCCCGCGACAGAGCCTGTTACGCTTTAATTTCAGAGATGCGTTTGCCTCGGACAGTATGCAGGCGTGATGCGTAGCTTACCAGGTGTCAGCTTCGCACTTGTCTCAGTTTTATACCCTTGTTTCACCCATCGGAGGATGGCGATAGCCGCAGAGTGCATCCCTGATCCAAAGTTGTTGCCTCTCTGAACGCGTTTCATGCGTCTTCAAATACGTCCATATTGGATATCTTTCTGATATCTTAGAAGGCAATTATTTGAGGCCAGTGAATGGATGCGTTGTCGAGTGTAATGTCATTGTTGAAGCCGCAGAGCTACGGCATACGCGGCCTGGATGCAGGCCGGGAATGGTCGATCGATTTTCCTGCCTACGAAGGAATTCGCTGTTATGCACTTGTACACGGCACGTGCTGGCTTGAGATGGCAGGCTTGGTCCATCCTTTGCGTATCGATACTGGCGACTGTGTACTGCTCCCTCGCGGTCAGGCCTTTCGCTTTTACAGCACGCTGGAGGCGGAATCGATTAGTGTGATTCCTCTCATTTCTGCGGTCGAGGAAGGAAATTTCATGGTCGTCAATGGCGGTGGCGATTGCAGTGGCCTGGGCGCCTACTTTGCCTTCCAGGGGCTGCAAGCCAATATGCTGTTGAAAATGCTTCCGCCACTCGTTCATTTTCATCGGGAAGAGGATAAGTCATCGCTACGGTGGTATCTCGAGCGACTCATGGGTGAACTTCGGACGCCGCAACCTGGAGGTTTCCTGATTGCTGAAGAATGAAGAAATCAGTTACGACCTCATCATCGTCACGGTGCTTGCCCAGCAGATTGAAGCGGTATTGCCTGCCTTGTTAAAAAGCAAAGCGAAATCACTGTTGTTTGTCTGCAATAATTTTGATCCGGAACGCATTCAAGAGAGGCTTGGCGCTGACAGATGTACATTTGGAATTCCATTCATTCAGTCGTTTATTGACAAGGATGGTCAGGTCAATGCACGCATTGGTGCCAGTGGTCAAAAATCAAAATTAGGCAAGCAAACCTGGGTGGACGTATTTAATGGGGCAGGCATACCAGCGTCGTTTGAACCGAACATGTCGTCTTGGCTGCGTAGTCACGCACCGATCTGTATCGCTTTTGAAAGTTCGGCCTACGCTGGCGTACGAAGAAGCGGAGGCGCAACCTGGCGCGAATCGATGAAAATCGCGCATGGTGTGCATGAATGCTATCGACTGATCAAGGGACTAGGTTACGACATCTATCCTTCTTCGAAAGTCCGTATTAATCAATCTCCCGCATGGATAATTGCGAGCGCACTTTGGTTGATAACGAGGATTAAGTCCTTCCGGGAGTTACTCGCCTTGGGCGCAGGAGAATCTCGTGCGATGGTGGATCTGCTGGTATCGATGGCGCCTGAGTCTGACAAGCCGATTGAGATCAATAAGATCAAGGCCATGCGACCGCTTGAGATTAACAAGAGCTGATGCCGACGTGGTTTATTCGTCTACAACTCAGTCGATCTAGTGGAGCCTGATCTGCAGTTTGGTGATACTTAGGTTTGCGTCGTGAAGCGCAAGCCACTCGCCAGGCCATCCAGCGTCACCCGAACGCGGCGTTGGCTGCGCAGCATAGGATGTGTCACCAACCAGACCTCCAGGTTGTAGGTCAGATCAGGCAGGATCGGTCGCAGTTGTGGGTCACGAGCAGCAATGATCCGCTGGCAGAATCCTACGCCCAATCCGGCTCGCAGCGCCGCAAGCTGAGCCAGGTCGCTATCGGAGCGAAAGCCGAAATCGGCTACAGTCACTTGCTGCCCCGATTCTCGCAATGCGTTCATGATTGCCGGATTCTTGTCGTAGCCAATCAAATGGCCTGATGTGATCAGTTCCGTCAGCGTGATCGGCTCCTCATATCGCACAATCCAGGATTGGTGTGCATATAAGCCAATGGGTATCTGCCCGACTTTGCGCGCCAAGAGGCCATCCTGGGTTGGCCGGATCATCCGCACAGCGATATCGGCATCGTTGCGTAGTACATCCTCAATGCGATTACTGAGGTTCAGTTCAAAGGACAAGCCGGGATTTTTCTCTTTCAGGGTACACAGAATAGGGGGCAGAAGCTCCGCGCCCACGATTTCACTTGCGCTGATACGCACGGTACCAGCGATGTGGCCCGCGTCGCCCGATGCAGTGCGCACTAGGAGTGCGGCAGCGGATTCCATGCTCTGCGCGGCATCGCGCAGGCTCAACGCCAATTCGGTTGCGATCAGTCCAGATGGAGACCTCACAAAGAGCGTGGTACCGAGTTGTGTTTCGAGTTCGTCAAGATGACGCCGCACGGTCGGATGTGTGAGTTCCAGCGCCCGCGCGGCTCCCGCCAGGCTACCTTCGCGCAGAATCACTAAAAACGAGCGCCAGAGCGCCCAGTCAAGGGTATTTGGGTTCATACATAATCGTACAACGGAAGAAGGATCTTAACTAATTCCATTTATCCCATGGACCGGCAATACTGGCGCTATTAATCAAGGAGCCCATCATGACCAGTCCATCCTCAAGCTCACTCGCGGCCTCAAGCACACAAGTTGCCGTCGATCGTAGCGACAATATTGTTCCCGAATCAATTTCTATAGTGTTAAGAGCCGAAGCATTGCTTGAGTTGTTACTTGCGGTATCGGCTTACCACTATTTGGGTGGTAGCTGGCCGCTATTTACGCTGCTTTTCCTGTTGCCCGATCTCAGCATCTTGGGGTATCTCGTCAATCCGCGTCTTGGGGCGCAGCTTTATAACCTTGGGCATACTCATCTTGTGCCTGCCTTTCTTGCGCTGTCGGGTTTTGTGCTGGCAACGCCATTGCTCTACTCACTATCCCTGATTTGGGCGGCACATATCGGTCTCGACCGGATGCTAGGCTATGGATTGAAATATCCTGTCGGTTTTAAGATGACGCACTTGAGTTGGAAGCGTGATGCGCATCAAGCAGTCGTGGAGCCACAATAGGACGGAGGTTGAAACGGGCGGGGCGCACGTTGGCCTCTCGGCTGCATAGATTATGGTACGAGGTAGCGAAATTTAAAAAGGTATCTCCAGAAAAACAGATCCACCATCGTCCTGAAACTTTCCAGTAGTCAATGCTGAATCGAAGACGTGGTGGATGGGCGATTCCTGGAAAATGAGGGGGCGCCGCTCACAAGAGCAGCGCCGATCTCACTAATTAGTCTTGTCTTGGTAGCGCCTGAACGCTTCCAGAAACACCCTTAACTTTTGCTCCCGCTGTGCACCATCGGCAAAGACCGCGTGAATCTGACCGCGAGGTGAGGTCCACTCCGGCAGGACGCGGATTAACGTGCCGGTAGCAATGTCGGCAGCGGTAGCGAAGTCTGTCAGGAATGCCACACCTTCGCCAGCCAACACGGCAGCGCGACATGCGGGCGCCGTGTTGGCGGAAAAGACTGGATTGCGCATCTTGATCACACGCTTGCTACGCTGCGCATTTTGCAGCGTCAATGTCATTGGCTGCGGCAAGACGGTCAGCGCGATATAGGGCAGCAAGGCCAATTGCACGAGGCTCTTCGGCATACCAACCCTGGCGATGAAATCAGGACTGGCTACCAGAGATTTGTGGTAATCATCGATGGCAACAGCACGCAGGCTGGAGTCAGCCAGCTTGCCAATACGCACAGCGACATCAATACGCTCGGCAATCAGATCTACCCGATGGTCGGCGCAGATCAGCTCCACCGCCAAGGCGGGATAGCGGCGGCGCAATGCTGCCAGCTGCGGCGCGACTACCATCGCGCCATAGTCGATGGCGGCGGCCACCCGCAAGGTACCGCGTGGTGCATCCAGTCCATCACGCGCGGCTTGCACCGCTTGCTCGGTGCTGAGGGCAATCTGGCTGCTCGCGGCGTAAAACGCACGTCCGGCATCGGTCAGACTCAGGCGGCGCGTTGAGCGGGTCAGCAGGCTCACACCGATCTCGGCTTCAAGCAACTGCATATGGCGACTGACCATGGTGTTGGCGAGTCCCAGCCGTTGTCCGGCAGCGGTCAACGAACCGCTCTCGATGACGGCATTGAATATCAGCAGACGATTGAGATTGATGGATTGCAGGTCGACCATGGTGTTGTTCCTTGTTTCAGACGTGGAATGCTACCGGTATATTTTATCCTTCAGATCAAAATAATTCCTCAACTCTCCACTTTAAGTGGAGAGTGAAAGTCTGCTAAGGCGTCTTATCAAGCCGATTTTGCGTTTCTATACTGGTGTAACTCTCCTCACTCCAACATGATGGTTTTTAACTGAACGGGATTCATCCATGAACGCGCAATCTTCCTCCTCCGCCATACAACTTTATGGTGTCGTGCTCTCCGGCCACACGCACCGGGTGCAACTGTTCCTGAATCTGCTTGGACTGCCGTTTGAGTTCATCAATGTCAATCTCGCCAGCGGCGAGAACCATAGCGCCGCATTTCTCGCCATGAGTCCCTTTGGCGAAGTGCCGGTACTACGCGATGGCGATGTCGTGCTGACCGACTCGAGTGCCATTCTGGTCTATCTTGCCAGCCGCTATGACAGGAGTGGTCGCTGGTTGCCGCGCGACCCTGTCGCTGCAGCGACGGTGCAGCGCTGGCTCTCGAATGCCTCGGGCAAGATCGCGTATGGCCCTTGTGCGGTGCGTTTAGTGAAGCTGTTTGGAAAGTCGCTCGACTACGATACTGCAGCGGCGATTTCCCTGCGCGTGCTGGCAGCGATGGAGCTGGAGTTAAGCGAAAAGAAGTTCGCTCTTGGGGATCAGGTCAGCATCGCCGACGTCGCTGCTTTCAGCTACATTGAACATGTGCCGGAAGGCGGCATCTCATTGGCGCCATATCCCCACATCCGCGCCTGGCTTGATCGTGTAAGCGCTTTGCCCGGTTTTGTCGCCATGCCGGCTTCAGCACGCCCGGCAGCATAATCATGGCGCTCGCTTCTCCATTCCATCCTCAGGAGCTGGCTGCGCAGGAGCGCGTCGGTGTACGGCAACAGCTGGAGGCAGTTGGTCGCAATAATGTGCGCGACCACATGCCGGAGCAGCATCGGCGCTTTTTTGCACAACTACCGTTTTTCTTCCTTGGCGCAAACGACGCCAGCGGCCAGCCGTGGGCCACCGTGTTATCCGGTTCTCCCGGCTTTTTACAGACACCGGATAGCACTACCTTGCAGGTCAATGCTACGGTCGCTGCTGGCGATGCATTGGCAGGGCAACTGACACGTGGCAAGTACATTGGCGCATTGGGGCTGGAACCCGCCACGCGCCGGCGCAATCGCGTCAATGGCGTGATTGAAGGTGCCAGCACAGGTGGATTCAGCGTTGCAGTCAAACAAAGCTTTGGCAATTGCCCGCAATATATCCAGAGCCGCCAACATCATGAATACCCCAGGCACGCTGGTGGCGCATCACAGGTCATCATTGCCGACCAGCTCAACGATGCTGATCGCGCATTGCTTGCAAGTGCCGATACCTTCTTCATCGCTACCAGCAATCTTCAGGCAGACGCTGGCAACGGACGAGGGGTTGACCTGTCGCATCGTGGCGGCCGGCCGGGTTTTGTGCATGTCGATGATGCAGGCACGGTGACGGTGCCGGATTTCATCGGCAATTTCTACTTCAACACGATTGGCAATCTACTCGCTGAACCTGCTGCCGGGCTGCTGTTCATTGATTTTGACAGCGGCGATACGCTACAGCTGGCGGTTACGGCGGAAGTCATCTGGGATGGACCGGAGCTCAGGGCCTTCGCTGGTGCTGAGCGGCTACTGCGTTTTAAGGTCCGTAAGGTGCATCGCAATGTTGCAGCCTTGCCATGGTGCTGGAGTCCGCCACAGCAGTCGCCGGTGCTGGCTGGTACCGGCACCTGGGAAGCTGCGCAACAGATACTGCAGCAGCATCGACATCAAGGCTGGCGTCGCTTCCGGGTCAGTGCGGTAAAGGATGAAAGTGCCACCATCCGCTCATTCACCTTGAAGGCAACGGATGGGCTGGGACTGGCGCCGTTTGAGCCAGGCCAGTTTCTGCCAATAAGGATCAGCCTGCCGGGGAGGGATGCACCCGTGGTGCGCACCTATACACTCTCGGATGCTTCGTATGCGCCGCATTACCGGATCAGTGTCAAGCGCGATGGTTTGGTGTCGAGCTGGTTACACGATCATGTGCAGGTTGGCGACCAACTGGAGGCTATGCAGCCGGCAGGTGATTTTGTCTTCGATGCAACAAGCCAGCGTCCGCTAGTGTTACTCTCAGCCGGGGTCGGTGTGACGCCTATGATGGCGATACTGAACAGCCTGTTGGTCAACGAAGGACGAACCCGCCATCTGCATCCGATTTACTTTATTCATGCCGCCCGTCATCCGCGCGAGCAAGCCTTTGCCGAGCACGTCAAAGCATTGGCAGCAAGACACCGCAACCTGCATGCACATGTGCGTTACAGCGCGGTCGACCAACTGCAGGTCAGTGATCTGGGCGAGGGCGATGTCGTTCGTTACCAGCGCAGTGCAGGGCGGCTGGAGTTTGATTTTCTGCGAACGGTTCTGCCCTTTGATGATTATGATTTCTACCTGTGTGGACCTGCCAGTTTCATGCAGGATCTTTATGATGGCTTACGCAAGCTGAATATCGCGCCGGAGCGCATCCGCTTCGAAGCTTTCGGACTAGCGACGGTAAAAACGCTTGCAGCACCAGCAGCACTCGGCGCCGTGCCGATACCTGTCAACTTTGTGCGTTCAGGTGTGACCGCGCAATGGGATGGAGGCCATCAAAGCTTGCTTGAGCTGGCCGAGGCAGCCGGTCTGCCGGCAGCATCTGGTTGCCGCGCCGGAGGATGTGGTGCCTGTTCCGTTAGACTCGTTGCGGGAGAAGTTGCTTACACGCGCAATTGTTCAGTGCAAGCCGCGCCGGGAGAAGTATTGTTATGCTCTACGCAGCCGCAGGTAATGGACTCAGCGTCGATGTCAGCCGGGATCGTTCTGGATCTGTGAGCAGCGATCATGATCAGGTCTGAAAATACTGTCCTACATTACCTTCTGCCCAGTCTTTGATAATGACCTGACCCCGCAAGACCCGATATTCTGAGCGATGGGTTGCCGCATCGAGCTGCAGGACCCGACTTTCCAGAAGATACTCGGTACCGTTGATCGATGTATTGATGGCGTTGCAATGCAGGACCGTCACTGGCTGTTGGATTTCTGCAGAGAGTGGATCTGTCAGTTTGTGCATCAAATACCTCTCAATGATTCAAGTTCAATGCGTACACTTCGGGTTTCCTTCAAATGTTGATCTTGCCGCGGATCGCTGCAACTGCTGCCTATTCATGTCGGCCCAAAAGTTGAAGCGCGTCGGCTGCAGCGGTATCCAGGCGCTGGACGATATGTTTTACCCGCGCAGCTTCATCGGGCGTCAACTTCATATCAAATCCATCCTCATCTCTGGCGGCGGTAACGATCAGATCAAGCATCAGTCTGAGTGCCGTCGTTTCCGCATCGGCAATACGATTGCGAATGAGGGCTTGCTCATATTTTGACTCGGAGATGCTCATAGATTTTCCGACAAGGATTGACGATTGAATATCGTGATTTCCTGGCGATTCAGGCATACCAGATCGATATGCTTCACTGACCTTCCTCGCAAAACCCAGGCTGATCAACTCGGCCGAGCACTAGATCGGGACTGAGCACAGGCATCGTTGATTTTTA
Organism: Herbaspirillum sp. Sphag64; assembly: GCF_014192645.1. Taxonomy (GTDB): domain Bacteria; phylum Pseudomonadota; class Gammaproteobacteria; order Burkholderiales; family Burkholderiaceae_D; genus Herbaspirillum. Next base: position 21,155 of record NZ_JACHYE010000006.1, read on the forward strand.
GGAAACTTTGACGTCATAGAATAGATAAGCACTTCGCCGGTCGCAAGCGACCAAATGCTGCCAAATACGACGAAATGTGACGTTTCTGTTTGTCCGGCGCGAGGTGCTGCCTTGCCTGCAGATTGGCCTGCAGGTCATTCGGCGTGATAACAAATCAACTAACTGCTATAGCGCCGACGAAACTATATCCGACCGCATGTACGGTCCGGATCGGGATGGTGATGCCGGTCTGGGACGCTACCTTGGCACGCAAACGGCGCACCAGTGAATCCAGCGAGCGACCGGTATAGTAGTCATGCCGTTGGTATAGTTCGGTCAACACAGTCGTTCGTAGCACCGGTTGTCCAGGCGTGGCGGCCAGCAATTCGAGAAACTTCAGTTCTTTCGCGCTCAGCGATATCTTTTCGTCACCAGCAACATGGAGTTGCCAATGCGCGGCAGAGATCGTCCAGAGTCGCTCAGTTGCAGGTGCTTCAGTAACCGGCGTTTCTGTGGCGAGAGTCTCCGCCGCAGGTTTTCGTACCCGCTGGGCAATGCTGAGAATTGCTGCTGACAACTCGCGGCAATCCACAGGTTTGACCAGATACAGGTCAGCGCCACTGTCATATCCCTTGATCTTGTCCTCGACGGCGCTGCGGGCGGTCAGCATGATGACTGCCAGATCGGTATTGGCGCGGATGTATTGCGCCAATACATAGCCAGATTGATCGGGTAGACCGACGTCGATTACCGCTACCTGATAGTCGCCGTTGGGCAGTAGCTGGTAAAACCCGGCGGCACTATCTGCGGCCTTGACACGCATGCCAGCCAGTTCCAGCCATTCGACCACGCTGTCGCGCAAATCCTCGTCATCCTCAACCAGTAACACACCAATGCCAGACGCTTCCACCCTTAGTCTCTCCTGTCTGAAAACGGTAATGTGATTGTTGCTGTGGTACCGCCAGTGGGGCGATTACTCAAGCAGATGCTACCGCCATGCTGACTGACGATGCGTTGCACCAGGTACAATCCCACGCCGCTGCCGCCGATAAAGCCGGTACGGCTGCCACGAAAATATTTCCCGAAAACCAGTGTCAGCTCCTGCTCCGGAATCCCAGGCCCCTCATCATTGACGGTGAGTATGAGGAGACCATCAGCGACGCTCAACTCCACCATCACGCTGCCTTGTCTTGGCCCGTATTTGATCGCATTATCGAGTAAATTCAGCAATGCCGTCTTTAGCAGACGACGATCGCCACTGAACACAACCGCATCCGCGTGCACCAGCCGCAGCTGCGGATCCCGCTCACTCCAGAGCAGAGAGGCTTCCTCGATGATCGCACGCACAAAATCCGGCGCAACGATATTCTCGCGCCGCAATTCGACTTCATTGCCCGGAGTTGGTCCTACTGAAAGTGCCGTTTCTGCTACTTCCACCAGACGTAATACAGCGCGGCGCATCTTGGTGAGATTGGGGGCAAGCCGTTCGCCACTGGATTGGTCCTTACTTTCCAGGATGTCCAGATTGGTCCGAATGACGGCCAGCGGCGTACGATATTCATGAGAAAACATATCAACGAAACGTATCTGCGTTTCCAGTGCTTCCTGTTTGGCGGCCAGCGATAGCAGCAGATTGTCCTTGATACGTTCGAAATAGAGCAGTAACAAGGCAGAAAAAAACAGCAAGGTTCCTGCCAGCGGCACCAGATAGACCACCACGGCGCCAAAATGAGAGATCGTCTCCGGTCTGAACAACTCCGGGGCCTGCATCGACGTAGCGATACGCACGATATGCGCACCGGTCAGCAGCAATAAACCGGAAATCGCCATGCCGCGACCAAAACTGCGCTTGGCCGGGGACGCTTCAGCAACAGACGTCAGCAGCGTTTGCAGACATAGCACGAACACCAGTATCAGACTGGCACTGACCAGATAGGAGCGGGCAGTAAAGTCGGCATCGTTGGCCAGCATCACGACAAACAGAAATGAAAACAAGGCAATCAGGAGGTAGCCCCAGCGCGTGGCAGGCTTTCCGAAAAAGATCTTCAGACCCATCCACACCACCACACAACCTGCAAATAAGCCGATGTTGCCCAATGCCAGCAAGGTCTTGGCCGGACGGCTGGCGTTGAGCAGCGCAATCGTCATGCCCATACCGGTCAAGAGGCCAGACATGGCCCAAAATCGGGTGCAGCGTTCGACCGGTGCGGCAAAGTAGGTCCCCGCCATGATCGCTGAGATGCATAGCTGCGTGACCGAGAGAGCGACGCTGGCAGTGAGGGGATCCATGAGACTAGAAGCTTGATAGGGGCAAATGAAAGCTGAAATGAAACAATGGCAGACAAATCAACGCCCGCCAGTGTAGCCGATGATCCTTGTTTTTACATCGTAAGCCAGTCCTTTGCCAGGCTGGCGGTTGAAGGCAACAATACAACCGTAATCAGCGCCGAGGCTAATTAGCGGTCGGATATCAATCGCAGTAGAACAGGCTATCCCAGTATCGCCACCAGCATGTTTTCGCACTGGAATGAACCGTGCACAACCCGGTATAATCCCGATCCAACGCGGGTGTAGCTCAATGGTAGAGCAGAAGCTTCCCAAGCTTACGACGAGGGTTCGATTCCCTTCACCCGCTCCAGCGCTGTCGTATTTTGCTTTCTTGCGCTGATCTCATGGCTAGCTTTGTTCTGGACGATCTTCGGAACCTTGCAAAGTATTGGCTGAAAACCCCTCCAGCTCGTCGGCAAACCGCTGCATCAGATGCACCAGTTGCGCCAGATCCTGATCTTCCCATTTTTCAAAAATGCCACGGGCGATCCGCTCCCGTGCGATGTCAATGGCACTTGTCATGGTCTTGCCTAGTGCAGTGAGTACCGCTTCCCGTACCCGTCGATCAGTGCTGCCTTCCTGCCGACTGACCAGCCCCTGCTGTTCCAGTTTGCTGACCTGGCGACTGACCGTGGTGTAGTCGCGGCCAAGGCGGTCTGCAAGTTCGACAATGCCGATCGGCCCCAGTTTCTCGACGGTAACCAGGAGTGGGAATAGTGCCGGATCCAGCTTGATACCTGCTTCACGGACGAGTCTCTCATCGACCTGTGGGCGATTCATGACGCTGACGATACTGATGAGGGAGCGATGCAACAGTTTGAGTTGCTCTGATTTATGTGCATCTTGCACATTTTTATTCAATGGCATACCATCCTCTTTAGTTGAGTGCATTTTGCACATATTAATTGGAGGTGATTATGACAGAAAAACTGGACGTATTGATTTGCGGTGCGGGTGCAGCAGGTTTGACCCTGGCAATTGAGCTGGCAAGACGGGGAGTGGCGTTTCGTCTGATCGAGAAGATGGAGAGTCCGTTTCACGGCTCGCGTGGCAAGGGAATCCAGCCACGCTCGCTGGAGATTTTTGAGGATATCGGGATCGTTGACCGATTACTGACGATTGGAGAGGCGTATCCAGTGCAGCGGATCTATGCCGATGACAACAGCTATACCGAGACGGATGGTATCAACCAAAGTCAGGTGATTCCTGGTGAGCCGTATGGCAATCCCTTGCTGATACCGCAATTCCTGACTGAGCGCGTGATGCGCGAGCGATTGCTTGAACTCGGTCATCGTGTTGAATTTGGTCATGCGTTACTGGCATTTGAGCAGGACGAGCAGGGTGTGGTGGTGCAACTCAACAGTAGCGAGGGAACAGAAACTGTACGTGCTCGCTATCTGGTTGGCACCGATGGTGGGCGCAGCACAGTGCGTGCGGCACTGGGGATCGCCTTCATTGGCAAGACCTTGGCGGTACGTGCGGTTGTTGCCGATGTCGTGCTGACCGGGCTCAGTCGCGATGCCTGGTATCGCTTTCACCTTGAGTCGATGGAGAGCCAGTTATCGTTGTGCCCGTTGTTCGGTACGGAACTGTTCCAGCTGCAGGCACCGGTGCCGATGGAGGGCGATGTGGACCTGAGCGCTGCCGGCTTGAACGAGATGATCTGCAAGCGCACCGGGCGCACTGATATTGCCGTGCATGCGGTTTCCTGGGCCTCGGCGTATGTCATGAATGCCCGCCTGGCTGAGCGATATCGGGTGGGAAATGTATTCCTGGCTGGCGATGCGGCCCATATTCATCCACCGACCGGTGGTCAGGGGCTCAATACCAGTGTTCAGGATGCCTACAATCTGGGCTGGAAGCTGGCCGCAGTGATGCATGGCGCGCCGGCTACCTTACTCGACAGTTACGAAGCCGAGCGTCGGCCGATTGCTGCGGATATGCTCGGTCTCTCCACCACATTGCTGGATGCTGCCAAGCGCGGTGATATGCGGCGCGGACGCAATGTGCATCAGCTTGATCTCGGCTATCCAGAAAGCCCATTGAGCTGGCAGGCCATTGCGCAGTCTGACGAACATGCTGACCAGCTACAGGCCGGTGATCGGGCTCCGGACGCGTTGTTGTACGATGCAGCAGGACAGGCAATCCGGCTCTTCGATGCGTTCCGGGGTGTCCATTGGACCTTGATCCGTGTTGGCCCGGAGTGCGCCACTGTTGGTCCGAGTGCCAAGCTGAAGGTGCTGCGCATTGACGTATCGGATGGTGGCTTGCGTGACCGTGACGGTGCGTTCCGCGATATCTACGCACTGGCTCCGGGCAATTGGGTGCTGGTACGACCAGACGGCTATATCGGCGCCATGTTCAATGATCAACATCGGGAGAGATTGGGGGCCTATCTCGCGCAGGCAGGGGTGTGCTGAGTGGATAGGCGCGGATGCTTCCGAACGTCAGCCCTTGAACGATTGCCGCCAGGCGCTCGGCGTGACCCCAAACGCGCGCTTGAACAGGCTGCGTAGCGAGCTCGCCGTGCCAAAGCCAGCCAGTTCTGCAATCCGTTCAATCGGCTGGTCGCTACCTTCCAGCAATCGCTGGCTCAGCGCCAGTCGCTCATTGAGTAGCCACTCGCCAGCGCTGATGCCAGTCGTTTGCCGGAACTGGCGGGTAAAGGTACGGCGGCTCATCATGACCTGTGTGGCCATGGTGTCGAGCGTATGGGGCACATGCAGACTGGCACGTACCGCATCAATCAATTCCGCCAGCCGCGAACCCCGCGCTGTGTAGCTGATCGGCTGTTCCACAAACTGTGCCTGACCACCTTGCCGGTGCGGTGGTACAACTAGCCGCCGCGCAATCAGGCTGGCAGACTCCGCACCATGACGTTGCCGTATCAGATGCAGGCAACAATCGATACCGGCTGCTGTGCCGGCGGAGGTAATCAGATTGTCTTCTTCGACGTACAGCACATCTGCATCCAGCAGGACTTCTGGGAAGCGTGCCGCAAAGTCATCCGCAAACGCCCAATGCGTGGTCGCACGGTGTCCTTCGAGCAGGCCTGCTTGCGCCAGGACATAAGCACCAAGGCAAAGTCCGACGACCTGTGCGCCTCGTCGTTGTGCCGCCACGAGCGCCGCAAGGAGTGGCTCCGGCGCACGTTCGTCAGGGTTGCGCCAACTGGGGATGATGATGGTGTCAGCATGTGCCAACGTGGACAGATCGTGCATGACGGCGACATCGAATCCGGCCGTGGTCCGCAATGGACCAGGCTCGGCACCGCATACTCTGAGCTGGAAGCGAGGACTGTCGGGATGCGTATCGCCAAAGACCGCACAAGGTACCGCAAGATGAAACGGGCTGATCTGGTTGAATGCCACCACAGCGACAAGGGGAGTATGCATAGGAATGGGCCAATGTTTGCCTGGTTATTATTCTGGTTGGCCCAATTCTATCGCTATTTGACCATTGGGCCACTCGTTTTGCAGACCTCCGCACGCAATAATCTGTCCCATCAATCCAGCACTCAAGACTCACCGTTCACCAAGGAGACTTCCATGTCCAGCAAGAAAAGCGCCCTGATCGTCATCGATATCCAGAATGATTATTTTCCTAAAGGTAACTATCCCTTGTTCAACGCCGAAGGTACCTTGCACAACATCGAACAGGCGATTGCCAAAGCGCATGCCCAGCAGATTCCCGTTATTCTGGTACAGCATGTTGCCGATAGCGCCAAAGGACCTTCACCTTTTTTCAATGCCGGTAGTGAGGGCGTTGCCTTACATCCGCGGATTCTGGCAGCGGCACCGCAGGCGCCGGTGGTGGTGAAGTCATTTGCCGACAGCTTCCACAAGACCACGCTGGAGGAGACCTTGCAAACTTTGGGCGTGGAAGCCTTGCTGATTTGCGGCATGATGACGCAGAACTGCGTGACCCACACGGCGATTTCCAAGACAGCCGAGAAATATGAGGTCACGGTATTGAAAGATTGCTGCACCACCGTAGATCAGATGATCAACGCCATCGCTTTGAGTGCCTTGACCGTGCGCGTGGCGGTGAGCGAGCAGGACGCAGTAGTGTAAGCGACGCGGGTCTCGCCCAAGTGCGTGTCTACAAATTTCGATGTATACGATAAGATATAACGAAACTGCTGAATAAAGGCTGTCTACCAGCGGTTTCGCAGTCTGTTATCTCATCATTAACTGTGGGCATTTATGAAAAGCGTGCTGGTACTGCGCCATGTCGCCTTTGAGGGCTTGGGTGGAATCTTGCCGATTCTGGAGCGGCAGGGATGCCGTATTCAGTATTTTGACGTTGGCGTCGATTCGTTTTTTGATGTGTCGCCGCTCAATAACGACTTGGTCATTGTATTAGGCGGCCCGATTTCTGCCTATGAGGCGGACAAATATCCGTTTTTGACGGCAGAAATTACCTGGCTGCGCGCCAGAATCGTAGATGATCTGCCCACACTGGGCATTGGCTTGGGGGCCCAGTTAATAGCTGCTGCGCTGCATGCCAGGGTCTATCCGGGTGAGGCCAAAGAAATCGGTTGGGCGCCGCTATCAAAAGGTGTTGATAGCAGTAGCCTGCCTGCGCTCAATCAAATGATCGAGACGCAAACGCCCGTATTGCACTGGCATGGTGATACGTTTGATTTGCCCGTAGGAGCGCGACATCTGGCAGGAAGCGATAAATACACCAATCAGGCATTTGCGTGGGGATCGCATTGCCTGGCGCTGCAATTTCATCCCGAATTCAATCCGAAGATGCTGGAGCAGTGGTTAATTGCTCGCGCGCTGGAGGTGGCCACTACGACAGACATTAGCCTGGACCGATTACGTGATGACACGGCACGCTATGGTGAACGCGCAAAAAAAATCGCTGAACTGTTTTTGCGTGACTGGCTTGAAGATATCTTTGATTTACCCATGGCATCCATGTCGTCCAAAATCTTTCGGGCTAAGGTCGGTAAATCCAAACTCGGACTGTTGCCAACCTGACGAGAGACGTTGCTACGGAACCAGCCCATTGAGACTGGGCAAAGTTCTGTAGCGGTCGAGCTAAAAATCAATGCCAATATCAATATCGATAAGATAACGTCAATCGTAATTCACGTGGCTCGCCTGGATGGACCGTAATGCCGTTTGGAACCGTCACGCTGCTCGCTGTTACTTGATAATCCTGTTCATAGGCAATGTCGTAATATTGGCGATTGAATATATTCAGCACATCCAGAGAAAGTGACATTTGTGGTGTCAGATCCCGCTGTAGCTTCAGATTGCTGATAATTGCCGATGGTGCCATCAGGCTGCCATCCTGGGAGAGCGGATAGGCACCGATGTATCTTGTCTCCCATCCGGCTGCCCATGATCCCTGGTGGACAGTCGCCTTGAACATGCCGACCTTGCTCACTGCATTGGGAATCATGTTGCCTGTATCACCGTTCTCATTCATGTTGGCATAACGTGCGTGGGTCCATGCAAGGTCTGCATCCAGCATGAGCCATGGGTTGACGACCCAGTGATTGTTCCATTCGACGCCATGTCGCTTGCTGGCGCCATTTGCGGAGGTACTGCCGATGGCAGAGTCAGCGGAATAGACAATCTCGGAATCACTGTTGAGGCTCCACAGTGCAAGTGAGCTTTGCAAACCGTCGATAACCTCGGTACGCACGCCGATCTCCTTGCCCCAACTGCCTACCAAGGCGGGCACCGCGGAGGCAGCTGCACCTGTGGTCGGATCAATCTGGTTGATGACACCGCGGGCGTCATTGCTATGGAAGCCCTTGCCAGCGTTGATGAAGAATTCAGTCTTTGCCCACGGACCAAAAATCATCGATAGCTTGGGTGATAATTTCTTGCCTGAGGCGGTACCGGAATTGGCGGCTAAGCTATACGAGGTCATGTTCATATCAACATTGTCTCCACGGAGACCAACCAGAGTTCTGAACCAGTCGTTCCAGCTGGTGGAATTTTGCAGATAGAGACTGGTCATGGTTTCAGCAACCTGATCATTCGAGACTGTCTGGAATGGCACTCTCGCTTCGGTGTTGTACAAGCCAACATTGATATTGTCATGTCTTACCTGCAGTCCGGCCTCGGTCACGGATTCACGACCTAACAATTGATGATTCCAGCCTTTGACGTATTGCGCACCAACGATATTGCGATTCTCTTTCTGTTCGAACTGATCACCGGTAGTCGGACGTAGTTCATAAAAAGTGAAATTCGACCAAAGCTGTAAGCGGTAATGTTCCGCGTAGGCGGATATCCTGGTGTAACCATCCTCATCATGGCTATGCCATTCGCCAGAGATAATGGCGCGGCCACTGTTACCGCCGTCAGTGGTATCAAGTGCAGAGTAACGGCCTAGCTGACCGGACTGTATTAATTCCAAAGGTATCTGATCAGTCGAGTTCCATTGGGCTTTGTAGTAAATACCCTCGATGGACCAACCATGTGCTTTACTACCGTCACTTAGACGAAGTAAGGCGTTGGTTTTTTCAAACTTTTCAGGTGTGGTCCAGGGACCATTTTCCTTGATAATCTCAAGCGCACCGAGTAAAACAGGACCGCTTGGAATCAATCCTGTACCTCCTGTCTGGTCTTTGTACTGTGGGTTGAGGTTGATCGAGCCAGCCATCAGAGCGCGTTGATAACCGTATGTACCTCCGGTAAAACTGAAGAGATCATGGTCAAGACTGTTGACGTAGCGTACATCGGCAGAGCCTGCTGAAGAAAAGTCGCCGGTATCGGCAAAGTAGGGACCCTTGCGATAATCAATGTGGTCGACCAGTTCAGGGATCAGAAAATTCAAATCGCTATATCCCTGTCCATGTGCATTCGTTGGCATATTGACCGGCACACCGTCGACGCTAGTGGCGAAATCGGTGCCATGATCAAGGTTGTAGCCGCGCAGGAAATACTGATTTGCCTTGCCATCGCCGGAGTGTTGGGTGACGACCAGCCCCGGTACGGTCTCCAGCACTTCGCCCGGGCGCAAGAGCGGGACGTCGCGTAATAACTCGCCATTGATAGTGCCCTGCGAGGAGGCATCGGAGGTGCCGACCCCGTTATCGTAATGCCCCTGCATCGTCACTGTCGGCAATGCGGCCACGGTGGATTCCGATACCTGGTTTACTGTGTCATCTTTCGACGCCACTGTTTCCTGAGCCCATATGGTATCGCTTCCGATTGCCAGGAAAAATGCTGTTACCAATGATTTACTACGCATATATCCTCTTTTTTTTATGATGATTTTATAATTCTTCATACGCCATGCTAAAAATAAAGTCGACGAAAAACTTTCATCGACTTCATTTTTACTTTCGCTATTCAGCAATTTGCTGATGGAGTTCAGAAACGCGCAATAGATGTCAAAGGCCATCTATGTGTGACAGACAGTCCCTTGCTATTTCACATTGACTTGCGGCCTGAAGCCAATGTCAGTTCCATATCGTCATAGCCTCGCCATTTGTAGATCGCCAGCGAAATGAGCCAGCTCAGAATAAACAGACCGATGATGAAATAACCGATCACGCCAAAATTACCATTGAGACTGCTCACGGCATTCCAAAATGGTCCTTCCAGTTGCAGTTTGTCGGCGAGCAGTCCCAATACTTCAATACCACCGATCGCCACGGCGACTAATACTGAAACAAAGGTAATCGTCATGTTGTAGTAGAGCTTGCGGATTGGTTTGACAAAAGCCCAGCCGTAAGCGCCTAGCATGAGGATGCTATCGGTCGTATCAATCAGTGACATCCCGGCAGTGAACAATAGTGGGAAGATCATGATGGCCCATACCGACAAGCCATTGGAGGCTTGGGTTGCCGAGATGCCCAGCAGCGCGATTTCGGTCGATGTGTCAAATCCCAGACCAAACAGGATACCCAGTGGATACATATGCCAGCTGCGGGTGATGATGTTAAACATCGGACGAAAAATGCGTGCTAAAAATCCACGATTAGCAAGCAGCAGATCGAGATCTTCTTCCACGTAGGGCTCACCCTTGCGCGCACGGCGGAAGGTTTTGTAGACAGAAATCAGAACAACCAGATTGATGACCGCGATCACCAGCAGGAAGAGCGCAGACACGATCGTGCTGATTGTTCCGCCGATCTCATGAAACGAATCCATCCGGCCTTTCATTGCCAGCGTTGTTGCGGCAATGGCCAGGCAGGCGAGGATCACGACCGTTGAGTGTCCCAGCGAAAACATGAAACCCACGGAGACGGGCTTTTTTCCGTCTTGCATCAGCTTGCGTGTCACATTGTCGATCGCGGCAATATGATCTGCATCGACCGCATGGCGCAGACCAAAACTGTAGGCAAGAAATGCGGTTCCCATCAGCAAAGGATGCTGGCGGAAGGTGATGAACGCTACAATCCAGGCGCCCAGATTGAATATCAGTAATAGCAGATACATGCCGATAATCTTCCCTCTGACATCAGAGGAGGCATCATTAAACAAGGCTTTCATTAAACGCGACATGGCGATTCCCGATAATTATTGTTGAGTGCCGTATTGGCGTGTGCATTCTTTTCTCTGTGCCGGGTGAATGGCACGAGCGTATTCCTTTTCTGACATGACCTCGACCTGAATCAACAGGTGCAAATCAATAGACGCAAAAAAATGACCAGAATCGACCGACTTTGGTATGCAGTGTGGAGAAAAAGAAATTGAATTGCTGCCGAAAGCGTTGAAAATTAAGTCAACGATAAATCTTGAATAGGGAGGCGACTGGCGAGGTGCATCGCCAAAGTGGTATCGCCAGCGGCGACATGCATTGGAATCGATTCAAGGGGGGGCTAAGGAAAGTCAAGTTCATGATGCATTTCTCCAGGGGTTACGCGCCCCAATAGTGGATGGAAGGGAATGTCATGAAGCTCAGGTCTGACTTTTGGTTATCGTTGAACCAATCACAGTGGCGCGACCGCGCCGGAATTACACCGGCTTCCCAGCTTCAGCCGCACTATTATACTGGTCAACACTAGAGAAATAGCAAGCCTGCCTTCGGCTGATTGAAAAGATATTAATGATGTTTATCGATTCAATCAGTATCACCGGCTTTTTAGTTGCTGAAGAATATAGCTGTGTTATTCGTGGATCCGTCCGAGAAATTGTTTGCAGCGTTCACTTACCGTAGGACCAAAGAAATGAGACGGCGTGGTGTCTTCTATTACGTGTCCGCCTTCCATAAAAACAATGCGATCAGCAACATCCCGTGCGAAACGGGTTTCGTGCGTGACGACCAGCATTGTTATGCCTTCTTTGGCTAAGTCTCGCATCACACCCAACACCTCATCACGTAGCTCCGGATCCAGCGCAGAGGTCGGTTCATCGAACAGAATCACCTCTGGTTCCATCGCCAGTGCCCTGGCAATCGCCACGCGCTGCTTCTGACCACCGGAAAGCTTGCCTGGATAGGCATCGGCTTTCTCCGATAGCCCCACTTTTTGCAACAGGAGCATGCCACGTTGTTGGGCTTTTTCTTTGTCAAAACCCTTCACGGAAATCAATCCCTCGATGACGTTCTGTAATGCTGTTCTATGTGGAAATAGATTGAATGACTGAAATACCATGGCCGTTTTCTGGCGAATCTGAAATATTTTCTTACGCACTTCACCGGGGCGGAGCGTCAAGGGTTCATCGAGCTCAATTCCACAAATCTCTATGCTCCCCTGATCTGGCATTTCAAGGAAATTGAGTGAGCGGATAAAGGTGGTCTTTCCAGAGCCTGAAGGGCCCATGATGACTACAACTTCGCCTTTACCGACTGTTAGATCGACATGTTTTAGTACCTTGTTGGGGCCAAACGCTTTCGCTAAACCGCGTACGCGGACAGTACAGGGAGATGAATTGTTCATTGGTAGCGCCTCGACAGTTTTTCTTCCAGCCAGGTTTGGAGGATGGTCAGTATTTGATTAATGAGCCAGTAAATGGTCCCGACAATGATGAACATGTCCATGTAGCGGAAGGTTGTGGCTCCCATCTGATCGGCAACGCGGGTGAGTTCGACAACTGTCACAGTCGATGCCAGAGACGTATCCTTCATCAGGGCAATCAGACGGCTACCCAGGGGCGCAATTGCAACGCGTAGAGCCTGTGGCAAGATAATACGAAACAGGGTTTTGCGATATCCCAAACCCATCGACCAGGCAGCTTCCCATTGTCCTTTATCGACTGCATTGATTCCTGACCGGAAATTTTCACTCAGATAAGCAGCCGAAAACAGCGTCAACGCCAGTAAGGCAGCGGGTATCGGATCCAGTGTAATGCCGTAATTGGGCAAGCCGAAGTAGATCAGCAGGATCTGAATCAGTAACGGGGTGCCGCGGAAAATCGAGACGTACGAAAATGCCAGCCAGCGCAAGGGGCGCCATGCGGAGATGCGCGCCAGCGCGATCAGCATGCCGAGTATGGAGCCGAGAAAAAATGCACTGATACCAAGTCCCAATGTAATCAGGACGGCCTTTTGCAGCAACGGTAACGCCCTTAGAAATAAGTCAAACATCCTCTCCTCCTGGTATGCCGGTCAGCATGATGATCACGGCACACTGTTAAATTTTCTTCAGTGACCCACAGTTGGGTTGGCGTATGCCAGCAAGGCTTGATCGAGATCGGCAATCAATCGATCCGTGTCCTCCAGACCGATCGACAGGCGAACCACCGGCTGATCGGTTGCAGGGAATACACGATTTGCCTGTAACGTTGCCGGATAATAGGCAGCCAGGCTATGTACGCCGCCCCAACTAGCCCCAATCACAAACTGTGTCAATGAATCGAAGAAACCATGGAACGCTGTTTCTGCCGCTGGCTTGAGGATGACGGAGAACAGGCAGCCATTGCTGGCGAAATCACGTTTCCACAGAGCATGCCCTGGATCGGATTCCAGGGGAGGGTACAACACGCGATCAACCAGCGGATGCTTGGCCAGATGGCGAGCAACCTGAATGGTGGAGGTACTTTGTGCCTGAACTCGCAATTTCAGTGTTTCTAAACCGCGCAGCACCAGAAAGCAATCATCAGGGCTCACTTGTTGCCCTAAAATACTTTGTGTTTCGCGTAATACTTCGTAATGACTAAACTCATTCAAACTGATACTACCCATGAGCAAGTCGGAATGTCCGCCAAAGAATTTGGTTGCCGCTTCGATACTAAAATCGACACCATGCTCAATGGGCCGGAAACCCAACGGACTAGCCCACGTGTTATCGATCATGGTCAATACGCCATGTTTTTTTGCAACTGCAACAATCGCCGGAATGTCTTGCATCTCCATTGTGACGGTACCTGGAGACTCCATGCAGATCATGCGGGTGTTCGGCTTCATCAGAGATGCGATCTCTGCACCCATGGCTGGATGATAGAACTCCACCTCCACTTGCATATGGGCTAGCCATTTATCAGCGAAGGTCTTGAGCGAGCCATAGCATGCCGCGGATATCAGTAAATGGTCGCCACCGCGGACAAATGCCATGACTGTTGTCATCAGTGCTGCAGCGCCCGAGGGGGCAATCACGCAATGACGCGCACCTTCGAGCGCTGCTATACGTTGTTCCAGCAGACGTGCGGTCGGCGTGCCGGTCACGCCATAGCTGAAACCGTCGGGTTGACGTTTCTTGCGTTTGACGAAATCGTCGAGCGAGTCAAATACAACGGTCGAGGCGCGCATCACGGAGGGCGACAGGCTGCTGAATGGTTCTGGATATTCTGGGTTCGTGTTCATACGAATAATTTGTTAATGTATAAAAGGACGGCTTGAGTATCAGCCAAGTACTATGGTTGCTCAACAGCGCCAGTGATTAACTCTATAAGTGGTACTTATATATGGACATGCGGGATATTCAGGTGTTTCGCGCAGTGATGCGGGCTGGAACGACCAGCAAAGCGGCAGCCTTGCTGAATGTGTCGCAGCCTGCCGTCAGTCAGTCGATCCGTAAGCTGGAAACGACTTCGGAACTACGCTTGTTCGAGCGTACCCGTGGACGCCTGGTACCAACCCAAGAGGCGTTGGCGCTGATTGAGGAAGTTGACCGCTGTTTTGCTGGTTTCGAGATGATTGAGCATCGGATTCGCAGTCTGCGCTCGTATGGCCTTGGGCGCTTGGCCATTGCTTCTTTTCCGGCGCTGGGAAATGGCTTCATGCCCCGTTCTGTAGCGGCTTTTGGCCTGGAGAGGCGACGTGTTCAGATGTCATTCCAGATCATGAGCTCGCGTGAAGTGTTGCAGCAAGTGAGTGCCGGGCAGCTGGATTTCGGACTCATGGCTGATGAGTTGTCAGTGGCTGGACTTGAGCATTCTCAATTCATGAGCGTGCCGGGCGTGATCGTGATGCATGACAAACACCCATTAGCTGGCAAATCACTCATTACCTCGGATGATTTGCTAGAGCATGCCTTCGTCGCCCTTAATCCCGAAGATGCCAGTCGGCGCAGGCTGGAGCAGGCATTGATTCTGGAGGGGAAGGTACTGCATCCCGTTCTTGAGACGCCTTATTCCAACTCGGTCTGTGAATTTGCGTTGCGTGGTGTCGGTATGGGTATGGCACACCCGATCCTTGCTCTGGATTACGTTACGCGTGGACTCAAACTCAAGCCAATGCAGATTCCGGTGAGTTTTACGGCGCTACTGGTGTTCAGGCCGGGAATTCCCTTGTCCGAAAATGCCAAGGAAATGCTGCGGGTGATGCGTATCCAGATGGAATCCGATCTGAACGCATTGCGCCAGCTGTTGCATCAACGCCCCGGTATTGCCTGAGCGCAAACCGCGTTCAACTTTGTGCGCTGCGCACAAAACATGTGCAAATTTTTACTTAAGGCAAAAGCCGTTACTTTGTGAGAGGTGCTGATGTTGTTTGTGGTCGGCGGTTTAAGGTCCGCAGAACGCTTTTTCAGGTGATCCTTATTTTGGTGCGGCAGTGCAAAAAAGTCATCAATTTTTATCACTTTTAAAATATTTTTCAGAATTTTCTATAAGTTATGCTTATCAAGTAAGTAAGCTGCGCTGATTGTAGCAATGCCTCGGTGTCAGCAAAATGACTCTCATTATTTCTTTATTCGGAAAATCAGGGAGCGTTTCATGAAGCTGCGCCATTTCTATATTGTATGTGCCACCATGCTGATTCTTGCCTGTACCAGCAGGCTAGTTTCAGCTCAGGATATTCCGGCAGATATTCTCGCCCATGCTCGTGCCGCGGGAGTAATTCGTATTGCCAACACTCAAAGTAGTCCTCCTTGGAGTTTGCTCGATGATCAACTGCAGCCTGGTGGTTACGACGTTGAAGTCGCCAAGGAAGTGGTACGTCGCATCGGCGTGGCGAAGGTGGTCTTTGTCGCTGACTCGTTCAAGAATTTCGTCGAAGGACTGAAAGTCGGCAAATATGATCTGGTCATGAACGATTTGACACCGACGCCAGAACGTACCAAGGAGGTCGATTTCGCTACACCTTATGGCGTCGAGGATTTTCGTATCTTTGTATTGTCCTCAAACAGCGATATCAAACAGCAAGCTGATCTCAAGAACAAGAAAGTGGCCGTCACCACTGGTACCAGTAACGAAATCTGGGCCCGTGCCAATTTGAGGCAATCAGATATTCGTACTTACGATAATGGTGGTCTGGTCTTCAGTGATCTTGGCAATGGTCGTATCGATGCAGTCATCAGCTCGCACTTCAGCGGGATGAAGTACGCGACCTTCAATAAATTGTCGATTAAAGAAGTTGGTCAACCGCTGACTTATCAGTTGTCCGCACCAGCGATGGTCAAGGGGCAACGCGCTCTCAAGGAAGCTGTCAGTAAAGCGATTAACGACATGATCGCAGACGGTACGCTTGATCGCCTTGCGCGGAGGTGGGTTGGATCTAATTTCGATATGGTAGGCGATATCCACAAGGCGCTGCAACAACCGTAATTCTTGAAACCAGAGGATAAATTTCCATGTTGAAACATTTTTTCTTAATGTTGCGGATCGCGCTTGCGCTGTGTCTGGCGCTTGTGCTGCAGCAAGCTCACGCCAGCGGCGATGATTCCCTGAGCCGTTTGCAACAGCGCGGCGTAGTCTACGTTGCCAATACACAGGCTAGTCCACCGTGGAGTTACCTGGATGAGAAGAATCAACCAGATGGTTATGATGTTGCTGTTGCCCGTGAAATTTTTCGCCGTATCGGCATTGCCAAGGTTGAGTTCGTTGCCGATAAGTTCAAAAATTTCGTTGAAGGTATTCGTGCCCAGAAATATGACGTGGTGGTCAATAGTATGGCCCGTACGCCAGAGCGGGAGAAGGTTGTTGATTTCTCCGCTCCTTACACCGTTCAGGATTTTCGTATCTGGGTCAACGAGAAAAATAGAGAGATACACGACAAATCCAGTTTGAGAGGCAAGAGCGTTGGCGTCAGTACCGGGACCTCTAATGAATTATGGGCACGAGCCAATTTGCCTGACTCAGAGGTACGCGGATATGAAGGTGGTGGATTCGAATTTAACGATCTGATCAGCGGCCGGTTGGATGCGATCATCGAGTCTTACTTCAATGGCTACAAAATGAAAACAGTGAACAAGTTGCCGATAAATACCGTTGGTGAGCCTTTGCTGTATTCGCTCGGTGCGGCGATATTGCCCAAGAATTCAACGGCCTTGAAAAATGCGATGGACAAAGCCATTGGCGACATGATCACCGACGGGACAATCCAAAAGCTCGCCCACCAGTACGTAGGATCGGACTATGACATGACTGGAAATATGCAGAAAGCCGTCAAGAACTGACGGTGCCTCTGATAAATGGAATCAATTAATACTCAATCCAGACTGTTTTAAAGACTATGGCAAATAATCCCATCAAACCTGATATTGATCTCGACGCTGATGGAAAGCATATCGGCTACCTTCGACTACCCTATTCGGTACACCGATCTGCCTATGGTTGGATACCGATTCCGGTCGCATCAATCAAACGCGGTGAAGGGCCGGTGGTGATTGTGAGCGCAGGTTCTCATGGCGATGAATATGAAGGACAGATCATCGTTTCGCATCTGATCAGAGAACTTGATCCTGAGATGGTCTCGGGGCAATTGATCTTGCTGCCGATGACTAATGCGCCAGCTGCCGAAGCAGGTATGCGCACCTCGCCACTGGATGAAGGCAATCTCAACCGGCTGTATCCGGGCGACCCGAGTGGCACACCGACCCAAATCATCGCGCACTACATAGAACACGAATTGTTGGCGCGTGCCGACTATATGATTGATCTCCATTCGGGCGGTACTTCATTGATCTATGATGGTGCAAATATGATGGGTCTGGAGCCTCGTGATGCCGAGGAAGAAAAACATGTGACCGACCTGCTTAAAGCATTTGGTTTGCCGCGGGCTTTTCTGTATCAACCCAATCCTGTGAATGTTACGGCTGCTGCGCGCCGTCAGAACGCGATTTGCTTTTTGACGGAGCTCGGTGGCGGCGGTGTCGTCAGTACGGCATTGATCAGAGAGGGGATGCAGGGACTGCTGAATTTACTCGGTTTCATCAAGCTGCTCAGCGGCGCTCTGGTGCCATCGGGTCCGCCTGCGCAGGCTAGGCTGATGCGCATAGACCGAATCAAACACTATGTCTATGCCATGGATAACGGTGTGCATGAGCCATTGGTCGAGCTTGGTGCGACAGTGACAAAAGGGCAGGCCGCGGCGCTGATTCATTTCCCGGATAACCCTGGTCGTGCGCCACAGACGGTCTATTTTGATGCCGATGGTGAAGTGATCTGCAAGCGGGCCATCGCGATGGTCAAGCGTGGAGATTGTATTTTTCAAATGGCTGATGAGCGGCGCTCCACACTCTGAACCTGTCTCATTCGATTTCATAGTAGTTCTTTGGCGAGATCGCGCTCGGTCGATCTCGCTTCTTTTCTTTTGCGCATTTTATCGACTGTTTTTACCTTTAGTCTGATCAAGCGTGCCACTGTCGTAGCAAACGACGTCCCATGAGCGCTATCAAAATACCATACTGATTACAAGCAGGTTGGTCAAAAAGTCTGTAATATTCAGTATATTCTGAATATTCAAAAAATTTAGATGTGTATTTTGAGGTTGCAAGTCGATACTGCTGGTGAGAGTTACTGTCGTTAAGTAGCGACAACAGCATTGATTCAACGCCGACTGCGCCTAAAACATGCATCTTGTTCATCGCCATGCGCTTTTGCCGTCGCCCTTTGTACCGCTGGACTGCAATCCTCCTGTTGCATTGCCTGGTGATTGGAAGTTTGTTGCCCGGCACCGCGCAAATGGTAATGCCACGCGGTATCACAGGATTACAGGATATTTGCGCCTCAGACATCGGCAACCTCAGCGCGTTCAAGGGACTGCAACCCGAGAAGACATCGACCGGATTTCTGCCGCACACGCCACATTGTCTATTTTGTCTGACCTCGGGAGAGCTATCGGAGCCACCTCAAGCGGCATGCTTGAGCACCTTGGTACCGTTGGCAGTGTGGATGGCGAGCGTGGTCGGGGTGACGCCATCGCTCCGTTCCAGTGAGTTTTGGGCGCGCCCCCTGACGCGTGCGCCGCCATTGCTGGCTTCAACATGCCCTAAGGTTAAAGCCATTTTCGGCTAGATCTTTTGGGGTACGTCACTGTATCAATCTTGTGCAACAACACTGTTCTTATGCAGCCAGCATGCTGCAGGAGAGTGGTCGTTCGCGCACTTCTTAAACAATGACAGGTTCATTCGTTTCTTTCGGGGCATATTATGTTTGGCTTTACCGCGATGGAATTGGCACGTATCCAATTTGGATTTACGGTGTCATTTCATATTATTTTTCCAGCGATTACGATCGGCCTGGCGAGTTATCTCGCTGTGCTGGAGTTTCGTTGGCTGCGTACGGGAAAGCAGGTCTATCGTGACTTGTACCATTTCTGGATCAAGATTTTTTCCGTCAATTTTGGCATGGGCGTCGTTTCAGGGCTGGTGATGGCTTATGAGTTTGGGACTAACTGGGGAGGTTTTTCCAGGTTCGCCGGCAGCGTCACCGGCCCCTTGTTGACGTATGAAGTCTTGACCGCTTTTTTTCTGGAAGCAGGATTCCTTGGTGTGATGCTGTTCGGTTGGGGACGTGTCGGCCGTGGGCTACATTTTTTTGCGACCTGCATGGTGGCCCTTGGCACGTTAATTTCAGCGACCTGGATTCTGGCTTCCAACAGCTGGATGCAAACACCTCAGGGTTATGCCATCGTCGATGGCACGATCGTGCCGACCGATTGGCTGGCGGTGATCTTCAATCCATCCTTTCCTTACCGCCTCATGCATATGGGCGTTGCCGCGTTTCTGGCGACGGCATTGCTTGTCGCGGCCAGTGGCGCATGGCATTTACTGCGCAAGAACGATAACCCGGCAGTACGAAAAATGCTGTCAATGGCCTTGTGGATGCTGGTCATTGTGGCACCGATCCAGGCTGTGATTGGCGATGCCCATGGGCTCAATACGTTGAAATACCAACCGGCCAAGATCGCAGCACTTGAGGGGCACTGGAGCAATGATCCGTCCGAGAAGGGATTGCCACTTCTGGTGTTTGCGATTCCCGATATGGCACAGGAAAAAAATCATTTCGAAATAGCGATTCCGCGCATTGGCAGCGTGATTCTGACGCATAGTCTGGACGGACAGATTGCAGGCCTCAAGTCGTTCCCGAAAGAAGACCGACCCAATGCCACGATCCTGTTTTTTAGTTTTCGCATTATGGTCGGTCTTGGTTTGGCGATGATCGGCCTGGGCTTGTGGGCGTTGTGGGCGCGCTATCGTGGATCGCTGTATCGCTCGACATGGTTGTTACGTGCCACCGTGTTGATGGGGCCGGCAGGCCTGATCGCGATTCTGGCCGGCTGGTTCACCACAGAAATTGGACGTCAACCGTGGGTTGTCTATGGTCTGTTGCGCACTGCCGATGCTGTTTCGCCGCATCCGGCGACTGCATTGGCGCTGTCGCTGGGCTTGTTCATTGCGGTCTATTTTTCGGTGTTTGGGATTGGTATTACTTATTTGCTGCGCCTGATTCGCAAAGGCCCGCAGGCGTATGAAGAAGAGCCACATCCTTCCGGTGGGCCTGGCCAAAGCCACACCGCTAGCCGACCTTTGTCCGCGACGGATGAAAACCTGGAATTTGTTCACAACCCAGATCATTGGAGTTAATCAAGATGGGTATCGATCTTTCTGTCATTTGGGCTGTAATTATTTTTTTCGGCGTCTTTATGTACATCGTCATGGATGGCTTTGATCTCGGTATCGGGATCCTGTTTCCGTTCGTTATCAGCAGTGATGAACGCGATGTCATGATGAATACCGTAGCCCCTGTCTGGGATGGTAATGAAACCTGGCTGGTGCTCGGTGGTGCAGGCTTGTTGGCGGCGTTCCCGCTGGCATATTCGGTGTTGCTGACCGCCTTGTATCTACCGTTGGTCTTTATGTTGTTGGGCCTGATATTTCGCGGTGTCGCCTTTGAGTTTCGGTTTAAGGCGAGAGACCATGAGCGTCACCTTTGGGATAAGGCTTTTATCCTCGGATCGATTTGTGCGGCATTTTTTCAAGGCGTTGCATTGGGGGCTTATATCGATGGCATCCCCATGCAGGGTCTGGAATACATCGGAAGCCCCTGGGATTTTATACGTCCGTTCCCGCTCGTTTGCGGACTAGGCGTGGTGATTGTCTATGCCTTGCTGGGCAGCACCTGGCTGATCATCAAGACGGAAGGTGCGTTGCAGGAGCGTATGTTACGACTGACCAAACCATTGACGGTGATGCTTGCGGTAGCAATTATTGTTGTGACCATCTGGACGCCGCTGGTTGACCCGAGTGTGATTGGTCGCTGGTTTAGTACGCCAAATATTTACTTCTTCGTGCCTGTGCCGGTTCTGGTGATATTTTTTATCTGGCGACTGCGTTACAACATTCGTAGTGAAAATCCTCATCACGGATCGTTTATGTCAACTTTAGGAATTGTGTTTATCGGTTATACCGGATTGGCGATCAGCATTTGGCCCAATATTATTCCACCACATATCTCGATCTGGGTAGCAGCATCGCCACCACAAAGCCAGGGCTTTGCATTGGTCGGCACGCTCTTCATGATTCCATTCATTCTCGGCTATACGGCCTGGTCGTACTTCGTATTCCGAGGGAAAGTGAAAATCGGCGATGGCTACCATTAAGAAGAACAGCGGGTCTCAGTCACGCCTCAGAACGTGGTCGCAACGCATTGGGTGGATGGTGTTGATATGGTTCTTCAGTGTTGCCGCACTAGGTGTCGCTGCCGGATTAATGCGCTGGTTGATGCATGCGCTCGGGATGCAATGAGGCGAGG
Organism: Herbaspirillum sp. Sphag64; assembly: GCF_014192645.1. Taxonomy (GTDB): domain Bacteria; phylum Pseudomonadota; class Gammaproteobacteria; order Burkholderiales; family Burkholderiaceae_D; genus Herbaspirillum. The sequence goes on from NZ_JACHYE010000006.1 coordinate 42,796, forward strand.
CGCATGATGCACTATCGATGACAGGCAATACAATCATGTCATCGATAGTGTTTAATGCAAACCACGTTATTCGTCTTTACCGGTGAGCGTTGCTAACGCCCGATCTTTGATGAGCAGAAGCTTGTTGACTTTTCGCCCGAGGCGCATCAACTGCATCAATGACTCTGGCGATAACCTTTGTAATTCGTCAAACCAGTTGTTGGCCAGTTCAGCCAATTCATGCATCTCACGAATGCGCTTCTGCGCGTACATCTCGGCGTCGCTGGCGGGGGCCGTGATCAGGGAGTGACGTAACATCGACAGCGTAGGTTCAATTTCGCGCCGTCGGCGCTCCGCCGCGATGGCTTGGAAAATATCCCAGACACTGCCTAGTGAAGTGTAATACTCGCGGCGCTCGCCCGGCACTCTGACCAGACGGACAATCTGCCAGCTCTCAAGCTCTTTCAGACTCATGCTGACATTGGACCTTGAGATCGAGAGCGTTTCACTAATGGTTTCTGCATCCAAGGGTTGCTCGGAGATGAATAGCAGTGCATAAATTTGCCCCACAGTGCGATTAATACCCCAGCGACTACCCATTTCGCCAAAATGTGCGACGAAAGACTCAATAAGCGTTGACATAAACAATTTTTCGTAAGTTCAGGATTCTTTGAATAGTATAAGCACTTCAGCTGCGCAAGCGGCAATGGCGACAAGGCTGGTCATTTTTGTGCGCGTAACAAGGTTGTGCCGGAACAGGACTAAATGAGAGAGAGCATGATGCGCGTTTTTCTATCATCCCTACACGGGCTCAAGCATACCGAAGCAGGCAACCTGCAGCATGACGATCAAGGCCAGTCCAATCTCTGCAAATGTTGCCCACACGAACAGGCGTGGTGCACAAGCAGAACCTTGCATGCGTGGCACAAGCAGGTAGCGGTTGACGATGGCAAGCGTAGTCATCAGCAAAACCAGCGTTATTTTGATGCACAGCAGACGCTGGTAAGCAAGTGCCCAATTGAACGGCCAGCTACCAACGATGAGAAAGGTACTGACACTGCCGCTGACCAGCACCAGTAACACAGCAATATGTCCGGCATTGGAAAAGCGACGCAGTGCCAGTTGTGCTGATGCCGATGAATCTGCTTTGGTGATACGCGGCAGTAATGCCAGCACAACGACCAATGCACCGGCCCAGCCGCCGCAGCTTAACAAATGCAATGCGTCATTGCACTGATGCGCGATACGTAGCCAGCCATCGTCCATGACCGCATGACCGGTCATCGTCAGACTCAGCAGTAACAAGGCACTCGTGAGTACATCAATGTGCAGGCGCCATGCGTGAGCGCGAATGCGTAACAGTCCCAGCATTACCAGACACAGCACCTGGGAACACCAGGCCGCACCGACACTGGTACCGGTGGCGACGCTGTAGAGCACATTAACGTTGAGCGCATCGTGCCAGCCGTCGCCAATGCGTGCTGTCTGCAAAGGAAGATAGGCAGCGACACCCAAACCAATGCCGAGCCATGCCAGCGTCCAGAGTGGAGTGAGTTGTTGCCTGATCGGTTGTTTCAGATCAGGGGGGACCAGGAAGCACAGAAATGCCGAAGCACCCCAAAGGAACAGCGCTGCGGTATCAAAGACAAAGCGGCAACCCAGCAACGCCAGGTCAACTGAATTCAAGGCTTGACGGTAAAGCTGTAGCTGCCATTGGTCTTGTGTCCATCGACGGCCAGAGCATGCCATTGCACCGTATAGACACCCGCCGCCAACTTCACTGGCACTGTTGCCATCCATACTTTTCCGGCATCCTTGAGCATGCTCCCGGTCAGTGTGATTTCCTGTTTGTCAGGCCCGATCAGCTTGGCACCACTGAACGCCTCATTCAATCCCTCCGTAAACTCAAGATCGAGTTCAGTTGGCGCGGCAACGATGGATTGATCAGCTGGCGATGCCGATTTCAAATGGGCATGTGCCCAGGCATGGCTGGCGAAAGCAAAATTGACTAATGCAGCAAGAGCAACTGCGCGAAACAATAGCTTCATGAGAAATTCCTGACGTGGGTGGGATGGGAGAGATAACCGATTCATTATAGTTGACGGGGGATTTTTTTCATGGTGCCCCTCTCCCAAAATCAATATCCTGATTCATTTCATTCGAAGTCGGATGTGAAATTGATTTGACACGCCAAAAACAAAAAAGCCCTGAAATCTCAATGACTTCAAGGCTCTTTGTTCATATGGCGGAAGGTGTGAGATTCGAACTCACGAAGGGCTTACGCCCTCGCCAGTTTTCAAGACTGGTGCATTCAACCGCTCTGCCAACCTTCCAGCGTAAGCCCGGCATTATACATGACTGTGCATTTGACTCAACACTTTAGTGCGATTGTGGATTTCTCATGCAGGCGACATCGCAACTTGTTGCGCGCCGCAGTGCGCTGCTACACTGCCGGCTGCCGCATGTGGGCATGCCAGGGCTGTGTTTTACAGCACTATTTTCTTCGGATCAGGTAGATGGCAAGTGCCACCATGGCAACCACGGCGGCTTCCAGCAAAAATACGACGGCACCACTACTCACAATGTTCTCCTTGTTCGATCTGTCCGGCCGGGCAGATTGTTGTTGTTGAGGTGTATTGTCAGACACCGATACTGATCTTGATACTGAGCTAATTTACACCATGATGCATTCTCTTTTATTCGAATTTGTCGTCAACTTCCTGTTGGGCGGTTTGCTGGGCGTGCTGGGGGGCTTGTTCGGTATTGGTGGTGGTTTGATAGCGATTCCGGTCTTGGGCCTGCTGTATGGGATGGATCAGCAGATGGCGCAGGGCACTGCGCTGGTGATGATCGTGCCGAATGTGATGATCGGTTTTTGGCGGTATCAGCAGCGCAACCAGATTGCCATTGCGCTTGCGCTCAAGATGGCAATCCCGGCCGTATTGACGACCTATGTGGCGGCGCGCTTTGCGACGGCGATGGGGGCGCAGTCATTGCGGTTCTCGTTCGCGCTGTTCATGCTGATATTGGCGCTGTATTACCTATGGACGCTGCTCGGCAAGACCTCTGTTACGCGTTCTGCTGCGCTGGTATCGGAAAGATATATTGCGTTAGTCGGGCTTGGCGCTGGCCTGTGCGCAGGGCTCTTTAGCGTCGGCGGTGCAGTGGTGGCGGTGCCAGCATTGGTGAGCCTGTTTGGTGTCACACAGACGGCAGCGCAAGGTTTGGGGTTGGCCATGGTGACACCGGGAACATTGGTGGCATTGTGGACCTATGCTAGTGCAGGCCATGTCGACTGGGTGGTTGGGGTGCCGATGGCAGCCGGTGGTGTGATCAGTATTTCCTGGGGCGTGGCCTTGGCACATCATTTGCCGGAGCGGCGCTTGCGGTTACTGTTTTGTCTGGCGCTGCTGGCGATTGCAGGGTCGATGATATTTCAGTGACGTTTCAGTAAGCTATTATGACGATAAAGAACGTCCAGTTTCAGGAGTGAGACTGGACGTTTTTATTATCGACAGCGGATCAGGGCGCCGGGTTGGGCTGCGTCTTGTGGATTGCTTCGATGCCGTCGATGATCTCTGGTGTAATCTCGACGGACACGCTGTCGATGTTGCTGCGCAACTGTTCCAGTGTGGTAGCGCCGATGATGTTGGAGGTGACGAACGGGCGGCTGTTGACATAGGCCAGTGCCAGTTGTGCCGGATCAATCTGATACTTGCGCGCCAGTGCAACATAGGCTGCGGTGGCTGCTTCGACTTGCGGATTGCTGTAGCGGACGAAGCGATCAAACAATGTTAGACGGCCAGCGACTGGCCGTGCGCCGTTCAGATATTTACCGGACAGCACGCCGAACGCCAACGGTGAATAGGCCAGCAGACCAACCTGTTCGCGATGGGCAAATTCGGCCAGATTGATTTCAAACAGACGGTTCAGCAGATTGTAGGGATTCTGAATGGTGACGACGCGTTCCAGGTCGAATTTTTCTGCTGCACGCAAAAATTGCGCAACGCCCCAGGAGGTTTCGTTGGATAAGCCAATATGGCGGATCTTGCCGGCTTTGACGAACTCGGAGAGGACGCGCAATGTTTCTTCAATAGCGACCGTTTCTTCATTGTCGATGTGGTTGTAGTTGAGCTGGCCGAAGCTGTTCACGCTGCGGTCTGGCCAGTGCAATTGGTACAGGTCAACGTAATCCAGTTGCAGTCGGTCGAGGCTGCCATGCAGCGCATCGCTGAGACCTTTGCGATCAAAATGATTGATGCCGCCGCGGATATGACGCGGGTTGTGTGGTTTGCGTGCGGGGCCGGTGGCTTTGGTGGCGATCAGCAACTGATCACGCTTGCCGGACTTCTTGAGCCAGGTGCCAAGGTAGCGTTCGCTCAGACCTTGCGTCTCGGGCTTGGGTGGCACCGGATACATTTCGGCGACATCGATCAGGTTGATGCCGCGCTCAACGGCGAGGTCCAGTTGGGAGTGTGCTTCGGCCTCGGTATTTTGTTCACCCCAGGTCATGGTACCGAGTGTGATAACGCTGACGTTGATGTTGGTGCGGCCTAATGGACGGTATTGCATGGCGTGATCCTTTGTTGTTACAAATAATCTGAAAGCTAGACTACATGCGGCTTGCAGCGATGTTGTCTGGTGCAGTAGTATAACGCTGCACGCTATTTCTCGCTGAGCACTACTGCAGCATCTGCTGTTCTGTTCTTCAGTCCCGTTCTCGCTTTTCTTCTGCGACAGCAGTTTCTCCATTTTTGTAGACAATGACCGCAACAATTGCACCGAAAACGCTGTTAAAACATCCTTCGTTCCGACTGTTCTGGCTGGCCAGTGTTGCTTCAACGATTGCATTGCAGATGCAGATCGTCGCTGTTGGCTGGCAGGTGTATCAATTGACCCACAGTGCTTTTGATCTGGGGATTGTCGGGCTGGTGCAATTTATTCCATCTTTGTTTCTGGTGTTTGTGGTCGGCCACGTTGCTGATCGTTATGATCGCCGGCGGGTGGCACGTATCAGTGTCGCCGTCGAGGCGCTGGCGGCAGGGATTCTGGCGGCGGGAAGCCTTGGCGGCTGGCTCAGCAAAGAGGTGATTTTTGTCGTGGTATTTTTGATTGGTGCTGGCCGTGCGTTCAGCAAGCCGACGCTCAGTGCGTTGTTGCCAACCCTGGTGCCGCCGACGATCTTGCCGCGCGCAGTGGCGGGCTCGGCATCGGCGACGCAGGTCGCGATTATTGTTGGTCCTGCACTGGGTGGCTTCTTGTATGTCGCTGGCCCGGCCACGGTGTATCTGAGTAGCTGTGCCTTGTTTTTGTTGTGTAGTTTGGTATTGGCCTGGATACCTGCAGCGCAGGATCAGCCAGTGCGCCAATCCGAGCCGGCGACTTTGCGCTCGGTGTTTGCGGGGCTGGCTTACATCTGGAGCAAGCCGGCGATGTTCGGTGCGATTTCACTAGATCTGTTTGCGGTGCTGCTAGGTGGCGCAACGGCGTTGTTGCCGGTCTATGCACACGATATTTTGCATACGAATTCAATCGGTCTTGGCTTTCTTCGGTCGGCACCGGCGGTGGGGGCATTGTCGGTGGCGTTGTTTCTGGCGCACCATCCGTTGAAAGGGCGAGTGGGGCGCACGATGTTCATTGCGGTCGCCATCTTCGGGGCGGCGACGATTGTGTTTGGACTGTCGCGCACCATGTTTTTGTCGCTGCCGGCGCTGGCAATTTTGGGCGCGTCGGACATGATCAGTGTGGTCGTGCGTTCCAGCTTTGTGCAGCTGGAAACTCCGGACGCGATGCGTGGTCGGGTCAGCGCCGTCAATTCTGTGTTTATCGGCACCTCTAACCAGTTGGGTGAGTTTGAATCCGGCATCACGGCGGCACTCTTTGGCACGGTGCCAGCGGTGCTGATCGGCGGTATTGGCACCTTGCTGGTGATCGGCTTGTGGATGCGCTTGTTTCCGCAGCTGTACCAGATTGAGCGGCTCGACGCGCCGCTCAAGCGGGGATAACTTTATTTCGCTGCCGCGCCCGGATTAGCCAGATGTAACTTGACGTTGGGCAGCGTGCCATCGGCAGCCGTAAACACCACCGGGCAATTGACGACGATACGGGTCTTGTCAATTTGTACGTCACCGGCTTCTTCGGCGGCCAATACTTCTTCTTCTGACTTGAGCAAGTGCGGTTGTTTTCCTGCATTCCAGCTCACTGCATAAACCTGCCATAGCGGCGAGTAGTTGATGTTGGCGTTGTCTTCGCCGACAGGCGACGGCAGCGACGGCAGCACGCTTCCCTGTGCAAAATTAAGTATCTTGTAGATTCGTTCAACCGAGCCGGGCTGGCCTGGTTGCGGTTGCCGGTTCAGGGCATTGGCCAGTCGAGGCACATAGTTGGCACCCATGTCAGCGGCGGCCTGTTTGTCTGAGGCATCCGTAGTGACGTAGCGCACCAGCTTGCCTTCAAACCATCCGGACAGCAGTGGTAATTCAACCGTGTCTCCCGGAGGCAGGGTAGATTGGGCTGATGCAGATAGCGTTGCGGCCAGTGTCGTTGACAGGCACAACAGTGAAGCTGCAGTAAAGCGCAAGAGTGTCGTCATAGTGGTTACGTTTGGTTGAGGGGATGTCTGGTTGCTTACTTTATCAGAGCGCTAAAATAAAAAAAGGCCCGTCGCAACTGCGAACGGACCTTTTAACCTGCCGTGGCAGGAATGATTTATTGCGGATGGAACTGGTGTGCGAAAGTGAATTCGTCAATGCGCGGGGTGTACTTCAGACCCTTGCGCACAGCCCATGTTGCATATTGGTGATACAGCGGGATCACAGCGTAATCCTGCAGCGCCACGGTAGCCGCTTGCTGTGCGTTATCCTGACGTTGTTTCTCGTCCACGGAAGCCAGCGAAGCCTGTACCAGCTTGTCGACTGCCGGGTTGCTGTACTTGCCCCAGTTCCACGAGCCCCAGCCGGTGCTGGCGTCAGGTGTGCCAACCAGTGTACGCAGACCGAAGTCGCCTGCTAATGTGCCCCAGCCGAGCAGCGCCACGCTGTATTCACCTGCACGTGCCTTGCCGAAGTAGACCGACAACGGCAGCGTTTCAACCTTGGTCTGGATGCCAACGCGGCTCAGGAATTGCGCGACGGTCTGTACCACGCGTTCATCATTGATGTAACGGTTGTTAGGACCATGTAATGTCAGTGTGAAGCCATTCGGATAACCGGCAGCAGCCAGCAGCTTCTTGGCACCTTCCGGATCATACTTTTCTACCTTCAGATTGTCGGCGTAACCGAGAATACCAGGCGCAACAATGTTCGACGCCGGTGTACCGAGGCCTTCCAGTGTGCGCTCAGTCAAAGCCTGACGGTTGATCGCTTTGGAGATAGCCTGACGTACGCGGATATCCTTGAGCGGGTTCTTGTCAAGCGGTTTGCCAGACTTGTCGGTGATGTCCGGGGTCTTGTCGCGTGACTGGTCAAGCGTCCAGAACAGTGTGCGCCACGAGGTACGTTGGACCACGTTGAACTTTGGATTGGTCTTGAGCTTGGGGACATCGGCTGGTGGCAGGCTGTCGATAGCATCGACTTCGCCGGCCAACAAAGCGGCAACACGTGCGCCGTCCGAGGTCAGGATACGGAAGGTGACCTTGTCCCATTCCGCCTTGGGACCCCAGTAATTGTCATTGCGGACCAGCTCAACGCTCTCGCCGCGTTTGAAGCTGGAGAACTTGAAGGGACCGGTACCGACCACAGCCTTACCGCTGTTGAAGTCTTCGGTGGTGGCGTTTTGTGCAGCTTTCTTGGAGACGATGAAGATGGTGCTCACGTCCAGTGCCAGTGGGCCATATGGTGTTGCGGTCTTCAGGCGCACGGTGTAGGGATCAACGATTTCTTTGGCAATGATCTGCTTGGTGTAGCTGGTGAACGGGCCAGGGCTATTGGTCAGTGTAGCCGGGCGGTCCAGCGAGAAGACTACGTCTTCTGCAGTGAAATCACTGCCATCGCTGAACTTGACGCCGTGGCGCAGCTTGAACTCCCAGGTGGTCGGATCAATTGCCTTCCAGGAAGTGGCCAGACCGGGAATCAGCTTGCCGGTTGGATCCACATTGACCAGCGCGTCAAACAGATGCGAAGACAACGAAATATTCGGTGCGATGTTGTTGAAGTGCGGATCCAGAGTGGAAATGTCGGCGAACAGACCGATCTTGAGATCGGCGGCAACTGCGGAAACAGCCGTCATTGGCAGTATTGCGGTGGCAGCAAGGCCGGTAAAGGCCAGACTGAGCAGGGTTTTCTTGATCGACAATGCCATTGGACACTCCTTGGAATAATTGAATTCAGCCGCTTATTTTAGGGCTAGTCGTTTGCTGATGTGCAACATATTAAGAATTTACTTATGCGCTCACCGCATGAAGTTGGAAATGTACATGCATTCGGCGATGCGTGCAGCAAGCAATGAAAAAAGGCGCCAAAAAGAAAAAAGCGCTCTTCCGGAACCGGAATGAGCGCTTTGAAGCGATGTTGATTGGTACGACTCAGTGGGCTGCTGCGGCTTCGGCAGCGCCGGCACCACCCCTGACTGGCTTGATGATCCAGATCAGGGGAATAATGACCAGGAAAATTACCCCGGAGATCCAGAAAATATCATTGATGCCGATCATGGCAGCCTGCGCATTGAGGTTGCGCTCAATCAGTCCGGTTGCCTGTTGTTGTGTCATGCCCAGCGTGCCTTGCATGGTTGAATACATTTGCTGCAATGCGGGACTGTAGGGCGTGGCGTGTTCAGTCAACTGGGCGTGGTGCACGATGGTGCGGTTGTTCCACGCCGTGGTTGCCACCGAGGTACCGATCGCACCACAGAACACCCGTACAAAGCTCGACAAGCCGGCCGCAGCAGGAATGCGCTCCGGCGGCAAGCCCGACAGCAGCAGCACGGTCAGCGGCACGAAGAACATCGCCATCGGAATACCTTGCATCAGGGTTGGCATGATGACCGTCCATTGATCAACCTCCAGGGTGTAACGGGAACGCAGGAAAAACACGATCGCGAACAGGATGAAGGACGCCGTGGCAACCCGCCGTGCATCTACACGCGGCAGGAACTTGCCGATGAAGGGCATCAGAATCACGGCGAAGATACCGATTGGTGCCGTCGACAGACCTGAATCGATCGAGCGGTAGCCGAGATACTGTTGCAGCCACTGCGGCAGCAAGACCAGATTGCCGAAGAACACGCCATAACCAATCGAGATAGCGATGGTGCCGCCGGCAAAATTACGTCTGCCGAACAGCCGCAAATCAATCACCGGATGATCGGTAGTGAGCTCCCAGATGATGAAGTAGGCAAATGCCACCAACGCCACCAGACCTAACGTCAGAATCAGGGGCGAGGCAAACCAGTCCAGATCCTTACCCTTGTCGAGCATGATCTGGAACGCGGCGACCCAGGTCACCAGCAAGGCCAGACCAATGGTGTCGATGGGCAGCTTGTGGGTGGGGGATTCACGGGTACGATAAATCGACAGTGTGAGACCCGCCGCGATCAAGCCAACCGGCACATTGATGTAAAAAATCCAGGGCCAGGTATACGCATCGGTAATCCAGCCACCCAGTGCCGGGCCGGCCACCGGCGCTACCACAGCGGTCATGCCCCAGAGCGCTAGTGCAAAGGATGCTTTGGATTTGGGATAGGCCCCCAGCAGCAGCGACTGTGATAACGGCACCATCGGGCCTGCTACCAGGCCTTGCATGACCCGCGCCGCCAGCAGGATCGGCAGTGTCGGTGCCAGACCGCACAACCACGAAGCGATTACGAACAGAAGCACCGAGGTGATGAACAGGCGTACCTGGCCGAAGCGTTGGGTCAGCCAGCCGGTCAACGGGATCGAAATCGCGTTGGCGGCGGCAAAGGAGGTGATGACCCAGGTGCCTTCATCGATCGACACGCCCAGATTGCCAGAGATGGTCGGAATCGCCACGTTGGCAATCGATGAATCGAGGACGTTCATGAACACCGCCAGCGATACTGACAAGGTGCCCAGCACCAGCTGCGCGCCTTTCAGCGGCGGCGGTGGAGTATAGGTTTGAGGACTGCTCGCCATGGATGAAGAAGGTCCGTTCAGGTATCAGGTATGGGGAATAACGATGGCTTTATTCTTCTTGACGGGCAGTGGCGCGCCGCTGGCATTGTCGCTGATGATACGCGCAACAATGTCGTCAGCCTGCTTGCCAAGGTCGCTGTAGACATCGGTCTGGTAATTGGTCGCCACACTGTCAAGTGCTGCCCCATCGCCACGGATATTGACGTTGGCTGTGGTCGACATGCCAATACGCAGCGGATGTGCCTTGACTTCTTCAGGATCCAGTGCCACGCGTACTGGTACACGCTGCACTACCTTGATCCAGTTGCCGGTAGCATTCTGGGCTGGCAGCAGCGAGAACGCACCACCGGTGCCGGCCGAGAAACCGATTACGGTACCTTTGTACTTAACGTCAGAGCCGTACACGTCGGCGATCACTTCAACCGGTTGGCCGATACGGATGTGCTTGAGCTGGCCTTCTTTGAAGTTGGCGTCAATCCAGATCTGCTCCAGAGGGACAATTGCCATCAGCGGACTACCTGCAGCGATACGCTGGCCTAACTGTACCGAGCGCTTGGATACATAGCCGGAGACCGGCGCCACGATATTCACACGGGCGTAGTTAAGGTAGGCGTTACGGACCTGGGTTGCTGCGGCCAGAACATTCGGATGCTCGGTCACACTGGTGTGATCGGTCAGCGCATGATTGGCGGCCAATGCTGCACGCGCCTGATCCAGACTGTTGCTGGCATTCTTGACGGCGTCCTGAGCATGCGCCAGGTCTTCCTGCGACACTGCGCCGGAGGAGATGCCAGCCTGACGGCGTTGCAGATCGTCACGGGCACGCGCCAGGTTGATGTCGGCCGCGGCGACGTTGGCGTCCAGCGTATCGTTGTTCAAGAACAGTTGATGGGTCTGACGAACCGCTTGTGCCAGTGCTGCCTCAGCCTGGGCCAGAGCGATCTTGGTATCGGCTGCATCGAGCGTGACCAGCGGCTGGCCTGCCTTGACGATCTGGGTATCGTCGGCCTTGATGCCATTGACGGTACCGCCGACCTGAGACGAGATCTGGATCACATTGCCGGCGACGTAGGCGTCATCGGTTTCTTCATAAAAACGGGCGTACAGGAACCAGTACAGGATACACGCGACGGCAACGATGAACAGTGCCAGGGTCAGTAGCAGCAGCTTGCGATTACGTTCGCCGTTGCCATTGCCGTTGCCATTTTGTGGAAGGGCTTCACTCATGAATTACTCCGTAGATTGCTTTGTTTTGTCTTGGGGCGCCAACCTAGCTGGTCACGCCCTACGGTTCACAACAGTTTCAAGTTAACGTCCGCGTTAATGCGGTTGTGCGGCCTGTGTTTTTTGGTCTGCAACTGCCAGGCCTAGCTGCTCGGCATCAAAACCACCGCCGAGCGCTTTGAACAAGCCGATTTGCTGGTTGCGACGGCTGGCTTCCAGGTTGATCAGCTGTTGCTGCTCGTTCAGGAGTGCGGTCTCGGCATTGAGCACGGTCAGTTGGGTGGTCAGTCCGATACGGTAACGCTCTTTGGCCAGATCGTAGGCGCGTTGTGTTGAGGCCAGTGCATCACGACGGATCGGCAACTGCTGCTCAATCGAGCGAATCCCGGTGAGCTGTTGGGCGACATCGCCAAACGCCTGATTGAGCGTCTGATTGTAGGTCGCGACTGCCAGATCGTAGGACGCATAAGCACCTTTGAGATTGGCGCGTAGCGCGCCACCTTCAAAGATTGGCAGGCTGATGGCCGGGCCAAAGCTGATGCTCTTACTGGCGGCCGTGAACGGGTTGGCGTTGAGCAGCGAGTCGAAACCGGCGGATGCCGACAGATTAATGTCTGGGTAGAAGCGCGCCTTGGAAGCATCGATATCCTTGTTGGCGGCTTCCACTTGCCAGCGCGCGGCAACGATATCAGGACGACGGCCCAGCAGGTTCAGCGGCAGCTGTGCAGGCAAACTCGGTGTCGCGAGCAGGTTCAGGTGGGGGGCGTCGATCTGCAATCCGCGATCTGGACCCTTTCCGAGTAAGGTGCCGATCTGCTGGCGGGTCACGATGATCTGACCTTCGCTTTGCAACAGTTGGGCGCGGGCATCAGCAACGCTGCCTTGCGACTGGCTGCGCTCGATTTGCGTGTCAAGACCACTGTGCACCCGTTGAGCCGTCAATTTTTGCAACGACTCGCGTTGCGCCAGGGTCCGTTCCAGTACTGAATGCAACGCATACTGGGTAGCCAGCTGGTTGTAAGCAGAGGCGATCGAGGTGGTCAGTACCAGTCTTGTTTCCTGCGCGTTGGCAGCGGCAGCCTTGGCTTGCGAAACGGCTTGCTCCAGCGCGGCGTGGTTCTTGCCCCACAGGTCAAGTTCGTAATTGAGTTGCAGGAAGGCACTCTTTTCGTTGTACCAGCTGCCGCCGTAGGGAGCAGGGTAGATCGTGGTCGCAGGGAACAGATTACGTGTCAGTCCGGCTTCGGCATTGACTGTTGGTAACAGCGGCGCGCCTTTGCTTTCGGCCAGCGCACTGGCTTGATCCAGACGAGCCTTGGCTTGCGCCAGCGTCGGGTTGTTCGCCAACGCCTCGGCGATCAAGGCGCTGAGTTGTGGATCGCCAAATTGCTCGACCCAGTTACTGTCCGGCCATTGGCCACTGCCGGTCCCTTGGGCAAGGCTGCGTTGGGTGGCGTAGTCATCTGGTTGATTCAGATGCTGTGCACTTTGAATGCCATCAAAGCTGGCACAGCCGGAGAGCCCGAGCACGCCAATCATCATTGCGCAACAGGCAACCGCTCGCAGTCGCATGACCTGCAACATTGGCGATGAGGGGGATTTCATCTTTTTTTCTCCTCGGTAGGATCTTCTTGCTGAAACGAACTGTCATGAGCGTCTACCAGTACGCAGAAAGTCGATGACGTTCGATTCAAAACAAAATTGTATCGGCATCAAGGACGCGGCACCAACGCAACGCGCCCGGGCTAATCCGGGCGCAGGTGCTTGGTGGTGCGGTACTGTACTGGCGAGTAAAAACTCATTTTTTTGGATTATACTCGCATATACGAACATTAGCTCACGTTGCAAAAAACACGACTTATCCCGGACCTCAATATGAAATTGCAGCCTCGTAAAGCGCCCCGTCAGGCGCGTTCCAAAGCCATGGTGGACACCATTCTCGATGCGGTGGCGCGTGTCCTGGTCGAGCGTGGTTATGCCAAAACGAATACCAACCTGGTAGCTGAAGCCGCTGGAATCAGCGTCGGTTCTTTGTATCAGTATTTTCCGAACAAGGATGCCTTGATTATTGCCCTAAGGGAGCGTCATGTCGGGCGCATGCTCGGACTATTTGAAGATGTTGTGGCAAAAATGGATGCCTCCGGTTGTTTGCGCAGCGACTTTGAAGCCTTGATTGAGGCGTTGGTGGCTGCTCATCTGGTTGAGCCAGAGTTGAATCGCATTCTCGAGGAAGAGTTTCCTGGCTTTCACTTACCCATATCCATGCCAGTACGACAGCGCTTCTTCGAGGCGATCCGGGCCGTGCTGAGCAAGCATGAGGCCAGTCTGACGACGCCGGATATCGATGTGGCCGCCTTTGTCGTGCAGCGTATGCTCAAGGCATTGATCAATGCAGTGGTGCTGGTAGCGCCCCCTGGATTGAACGCTGCAAGCGTGAGATCAGAAATTGTTCCAGCCGTAATTGGCTATTTGACTGCGCAAAGATCGAATTTAATTGCATAATGAGCACGGCCAGTTGGCCATGTCCATTCCCTTGCTGCCATGATCTTTCCATTGATTTTTTCTATTCGACGACGTGCGCTGCAGTGGTTGCAGGCGATCTCGCTTTGTTTGCTAAGCACGGCCTTTTGTAGTGAGGCCGCTGCTGCTTCGGTAACGGTGCAAGTGCTCGATGCCGCCGGTGCGCCGGCGCCCAACGCGGTGGTCTATGCAGTGCCGGTCGGCGGTCAAAGTGTTCCGCGCAATCAGAAGCCGACTGAAGTCGAGCAAAAGAATATTCATTTTTACCCTCTTGTTACGGTAGTTCAGACAGGTACGGCGATTGCGTTCCCCAACCACGATAAGGTACGTCATCAGGTATATTCCTTTTCACCGCCTAAGACCTTCGAGCTCAAGCTTTATGCCGGAGTGCCCAGCAATCCGATCGTGTTTGACAAGCCAGGGATCGTGGTATTGGGATGCAATATTCATGACGAGATGGTGGCCTATATCCAGGTCGTCGACACGCCGTACTTCGGCAAGACCGATATGAGTGGAAGCGTTAAACTGGATGGCTTGGTCAATGGCAAATACGTCCTCAAGGTCTGGTATTTCCGCATGGCAGCCAATGAGGCACCGCTGGAGCAGGCATTTTCCTTGCAAGGTACTGATTTGTCGCTGGCGACAAAATTGCATGTGAAGGCGGTTCCGGTTGAGTAATAGAGTCATTTAGTATCATGTAGAGTCATTTTTATCTGTCACTGTAGGCAAATGTCCATTCAATAACGGGGAAGAAGTGCGCTGGCATCGCCTGGAAAATCGCATCGTTGCGTTGTTCATTATCTTGATCCTGCTAGTTCAGCTAGCGGGATTTTTTGTCATTCGTAAGGCCATTGATGAAAATGCCCGGGCATCGATCTCTGACGAGCTGGTCATTGGCGAGCGGGTATTTTCTCGTGTGCTCGAGCAAAATGCCGAGAAGCTGACCCAGGCCGCCCGGCTACTGGCCTCCGATTATGGTTTTCGGCAGGCGATCGGCACTGATGACCGCGAAACGATTGGCTCAGTGCTCGCCAATCACGGTGCCCGTATTGGTTCCACCTTGGCGATGCTGATCGGTACTGATCAATCAGTGAAGGCCTCAACCGAGGCCAATCCCAGCAGCGATCTGCAACGTAGTAGTCTGGAGCTGGTCGTCAAGGCTGGCGACAGCAGCAGTGCATCGAATACGGTCATCGTTGATGGGCATCTGTATCAAATTGTGGCAGTGCCAGTCAAAGCGCCGGTGACGATTGGCTGGGTAGTCATGGGGTTCCCGGTCGACCAGAAGCTGGTCACCGACATGCGTGCCTTATCATCGCTCCAGGTCAGTGTGCTGGTCAGTGCCCCGGATGGCAGTTGGCAGCAGGATGCATCGACCTTGCCCTTGCCGGAAGCAGCGATGTTGCCGGGCAAATTGCCAGCGACCTTATCTCACAGCACACAAATGCCGCAACTCTCGCTCGGTGATAACGAGTACAGCGCGCGCATGCTGATATTGACCCAAGGCGCCAGTCGTCAGACAGCAATCGCTGTGCTGCAGCTGTCCATCAGTGATGCGGTTGCTCCTTATCGCCGCCTGCAACTGATCCTGCTGTCCATCAGTGTGGTGGGCGTGATCGTTGCCATTTTCGCCAGTGCTTTCATGGCGCGTCGCATTACCAGTCCGCTGCGTGCTTTGGCCGAGACCGCCAAGCGGCTCGGTGCTGGTGATTATCGGACGGTGATTGAGGTCAAGGTCAAGGGTGATGATGAAATCAGTCGCCTTGCAGAAGCTTTCGAAAGCATGCGTACCGGTATTGCCAATCGTGAACTGGAGATCCGGCGTCTGGCTTACTGGGATTCGCTGACTGACTTGCCCAATCGCGTGCAGTTTGCGGCCATGCTCAAGGAGGCTATCGGGCAGGCGCGTTCGAGCGGTGGGCAATGCCATATTCTGATGATGGATCTGGATCGCTTCCAGCATGTCAACGATGTGCTCGGGCACAGTTTTGGCGACAATCTGCTGCGTCAGGTCGGGCGACGTCTTGAGCAGCAACTGGAGCGCCCGGGTGCCAAGGTGGCGCGCCTGGGTGGCGACGAGTTCGCCATATTGCTGCCCGACACCGATATGGCAGAGGCCATGCGGCAGGCCAAGCGGATTCATCAATCACTGGAGCAACCCATTTCCATCGACGATCAGACGGTCGATCTTGGCGCTGGTATCGGTATTTCCTCCTATCCGGAAAGCGGGCAATCGAGCGATACACTGCTGAGTACGGCCGAAGTGGCGATGTATGTCGCCAAGCGGCGCGGCAGCAGCATCGTGGTCTACGATCCTGCCATTGACAAAAGTAGTCAGGAAAGTCTCAGTCTGCTCACTGAGTTGCGCCGTGCACTGGATCGTAACGAATTCCTGCTGTATGCACAGCCCAAAGTCGATCTGGCATCAGGCAGAGTGGTCGGTGCGGAAGCGCTGGTGCGCTGGATTCATCCTGAAAAAGGTTTTATCGGTCCAGATCACTTCATTCCATTTGCGGAAACTACGGGCTTTATCCGCTTGCTGACGACCTGGATGCTGGGGCAGGCCGGAATTCTGTGTGCCGAATTGCAGAAGAAGGGATACTCGCTCAAGTTTTCGGTCAATTTATCGACCCGCGACTTGCTGGATCAGGATTTGCCGGCACGCGTTGCTGACATACTGGCGCGCAACCAGCTCTCGCCGTCTGCGCTATGTCTGGAAATCACGGAAAGCGCCATCATGGATGACCCGGTACGCGCCCAGCTGACACTGGAGCGTCTGCATCACATGGGACTGGAGCTGGCCATTGACGATTTTGGCACCGGTTATTCCTCGCTGGCTTACCTCAAGCGCCTGCCTGTTGATGAGCTCAAGATCGACAAATCCTTTGTGCTCAACATGGAGCATGACGTCGACGATGCCAAGATCGTCAAATCGACGATTGATCTGGGTCACAATCTTGGTCTCAGAGTCGTTGCCGAAGGGCTGGAAACGCTACCGGCCTGGCAGCTGCTGCGTCAGATGGGATGCGATCAGGGGCAAGGTTACTA
Organism: Herbaspirillum sp. Sphag64; assembly: GCF_014192645.1. GTDB lineage: Bacteria > Pseudomonadota > Gammaproteobacteria > Burkholderiales > Burkholderiaceae_D > Herbaspirillum. Next base: position 59,654 of record NZ_JACHYE010000006.1, read on the forward strand.
TATGAGCAAGCCCATGCCGGGCGACAAATTCATTGCCTGGCTCGAACAATGGACGCCGCCGGCCGGACTCGAGCAGTCTGAGTTTGAAGTGCCTCGTGTTCCGGCGACGTGATCACTGGTCCGGATGACAGTCGAGATCTTAGGTCAGGTTGCGATTCGCGAGCAGTGCATAGCGAGTAGCAAACAAGTGATAAAACAAGCTGTAAAAGAAGCTGCAAGAAACCGGAGGCATGAATGAAAAGACATCGGTGGTACCTGGATCTGTCATTGCTTGCGGTACTGCTGACTGCCGGTGCCAGTGTGTCAGCACAGAGCGTGTTGACGCCCGATCTCGGCAAGCTTCTGGCAACCTCGGGCGTCACACAGGTGGAGGGGGCCAGTGGCGGTGGTCTGGTGCCATGGGCCACCATCACCGGTTATGGCAGCCGCGATAGCTATGGTGCCAATGTGCATTACACCTACGTTGGCACCCAGGATTACACGCTCGGTACCTACGGTGCTGCTGTCGGTATCGCGGATCGGGTGGAATTGTCGGTTGCCAAGCAACGCTTTACAGGCAGTCTGGCGCCGCTCAACAACTTGCGCATCGAACAGGATATCTATGGTGCCAAGCTCAAGCTGGCAGGCGATCTGGTCTACGATCAGGACAGCTGGATGCCGCAGATTGCGGCCGGTATTATGGTCAAGCGCAACAGCGGTCTCGGTGGACTGGGAAGCACGACCAATGTTACGCAGCTGGGGGCAACCAGTGACAACGGGATTGACTATTATCTGGCAGCGACCAAGCTGTTGCTGGATCAGAGTCTGCTGCTCAATGCCACGTTGCGGATGACCAAGGCCGATCAGATGGGTCTGCTTGGCTTTGGCGGCCCCAATAATGATCATTACCAGCCCATGCTGGAAGCCTCCGTCGCCTACCTGCTCAACCGCAATCTGGCGATTGGTACCGAATACCGGATGAGTCCGCATAATCTGGCAACCGACAATCAGAAGGATTACTACGATGCCTTTATCGCCTGGTTCCCCAGCAAGAATCTGTCACTAACGCTAGCCTATGTCTCGCTCGGACAGATTACGGTCTACAACCCCAAGCGCCAGGATGGCGTCTATCTCTCTGCACAGGTGGGTTTCTGATGATGACACAAGCACGTAAAATAGCGCTGGTGGCACTGTGTTTCGTTAGCTCGCTGCCATTCTCATTGACAGCGTTGTCCCAGAATCTGCCGGATACTGCGGCACCTGTACCAGTAGCGCCAACAGCAAGCAAGGATCCTACGCTCTATCAAGACCTCGGCGGTTTGCCTGTCATCACCCAATTCGTCGACGCTACATTGGTGCTGGCGCTGGCAGATATTCGTATTAAGGATACCTTCAAGGATACCAATATGAAGCGGCTGGCGCGGCTCATCACCGAGCAGTTCTGTGAGCTGACCGGTGGCCCCTGCAAGTACAGTGGGGATCCGATGAAGGAGGTGCATCAGGGGCTTGGGTTGAGCAACATGCAGTTCAATGCGCTGGTTGAGGATTTGCAACTGGCGATGGACCAGTCGCATATCCCGTTTCGTGTTCAGAACAAGCTGCTGGCGCTGCTGGCACCAATGCAGCGCGATGTTGTGACGAAATAAACGATCTAACGAATGTCAGAATAAATCCATCAGTACAGGTGATGATGCTTAACGCTCAATTCACTGCGCAACGCCCATGTCTAGCATCATATGTTTCTTGCGTCGTGCGAACGGAAAAATGCCATTTACGTGCGCGTGTTGCCCCGTTGCCCCGTTGCCCAGTGACCTTATTTAATCAAGACTGCTTGTGCCTTTGGTGGGGTAGTTTATGAGGTGCTAAGCGCTTCGATTGTAACGACGTATTTGGATCTGACTTTAACTTCGCTTTTGATATATTGAGTTGCCTTTGCGAGAATCCGGGAGTGCCTCTATTTGTACATCTCTCTGAAAAAGAATTCGTTCCCGGAGATATCAGACTCTTCAGCCCAAGCTCTACTATTTTATTACTTTCTAGTAATCTCTCTAATGTTTCGTAACCATACGCGTCCACCATTGCGCGAACCTTAGGCAGATATTCTATTTCTACCTTTTGATTGGCTTCCAGCTTGAGCTTTTGAAATTCAGTGATTCCTTTGGTGGTGCTTCTGAGGTTCGCTTTTAATTCCTCCAAGGATTTCCACCATTTATTGAGAACATCTATTGTCTTCTGGTCTTCCTCGGAAACGATTTTAGTTTCGTTTTTCTCTAACGAAGCTTGTGCTACTGGTGCTGACACGCCGTGTTTATCACAGGTGTTCGGGAAGTCGATGCAACAACTTTAATTGCCTGAGTCATGCCAGATAATTTTTCGTTCTTCTGATCTGACTGTTGCGCTTGCTGGTTGCCGCTAATTGATGGAAGATGATTGGTTACTGATACATTCATAGAAATTTACTCCCTGATATGTAACGATGGTTTTTAAGCAAGTCAATGTCACAAGAAAAAATAGTGCGATGCCATCACAATATTTTCAATGAGACATGCTTGTCTGCGAACATGGGTCATAGGGACAGCGGCTGCACTTGTTGTGCAGAGAATTGAGTCTATATAGTCAGTCAAGATAGAAAAAATAAGACCAGTCTTAAATTGTCCGTCGTTGATAAAAATATGAATTAGTTTTGTAATAAAAACGGATTATTTATCAAAATTTTATAAATCCGCGTCAATACAGGGGCGTTGACTAATCGCTAAATATACCCATCAGGTCGGTTTGTCAGTTTCCGAGGTAGCTGCGCCTTGAACAGATTGCTTGCTATCTCTGGGCGCTATAATAAATTCTATCGGACGGCTCAAAAAACGTTGCCACAGCGACTTCAATAAAGGCTGTCCGTGCCGGAAATGCACTTGCCGGGAGCGCATCGCCACCAAGAGCGCTAGTGAAAAGCTGACCCACAGATTGACCAGCCCGATACCTAGCACGCCAAGACTGGAAATGACAATGACTTGCCAGCTGACGTGATAGTCGAGTGCTACCAGTGCAATAGCAAAATTGGCGGTGGAAAAGGTGATATGGCGAATATCAATCGGCAGGCCAAGCAGGAAACCGATTGTGCCAATGCTGCCCAGCAGAATGCCAAAATAGAAATTCCCGGTGAGCGCGCCCAAGCCATGCTCCAGATAGTTGCCCACGCGTGCTGTGCGGGCAGTGCCGAGCAGGCGATTGAGCCAGCGCAGGCGGACCACGCGCTGCGCCATATGGGTATAGAGCGCCTTGTTGTCGTAATAACCGGAGATCAACCCGGCCAGGAACAGGCAGACGCCGGCGATGGCAGCGTGGAACAGCGCCAGACTGCCGAAAGGATCAATGTCCTGCAGCAAATGTGCCGCCTTGTCTGGTGTCACAAAGTGATGCCCACTCAGCATAGCGTAGCCGCTCACCAAGAGCCAGGCTACCGGGAAGGCTACACTCAGATTACCGATCACGGCGATGAACTGGGTACGGATTACCTTGACGATCATGTCGGTCAGGCTGTCGAGATCGATATTGCGGCCATCGGTACTGTGCAGCCCGGCAGCAATGCGCGAAGCCGTCATGGCCGGCTGCTTGGTGGCGACCGTACAATGCAGCAGGTGAATCAGCATGAACCCCAGTGCATAGTTCATGCTATAGAGGAAAGCCTCTACCAGTGGTGGCGCATGCAGGTAGGAAGCCAGAATCTTGATCAGTGCCATGAAGCCGATGATGAAGCCGGCACCAGCTGCAGAGCGATACATGGCGTTGTATTCGCTGCGGTTTTCTGCAATGTAATGTTCGCCGGTCTGGCTGGCGTTTTCGGTGACATTGCGCGCCAGCAGGTTGATGTTGTCGGCAAACAGTTCGCGTACCGTGTATTTTCGATTATGGGCCTCGATCAGCTCCAGCGTGAGATTGAGTCCGATATGGCGTTTTTGCTGCTGTGTCGCGGCTACGTCTACCAGCGATAGCAATTTGTGCAGGCGATCCAGATGCTGGTCCAGCCGCACCAGACGATAAGTGACCGCCACGCTGGTTCCCAGACGCAGGGCATTCTTGCGGATCTTGTTGACCACTTCCTGGCACTGTTCCAGCATCACCAACACATGGCTGGCGTCTTCCGGCGGCGTTGGGTCGCCATTGAGATGACGCTGGTAACCATCAACGTAGCGATGCAATTCGACGTTCTGCATCAGGAACGGCGATTCGAAGGCTTTGACTTCGCTGTAGATGCGGATTAGCTCAGGTTCAATACCGATGGCACTGATACGGTAGGAAAGTACCTGCATGGCCTGCAGCATTTCGGTCAGGTTTTTTTGCTGGTCCGGTGTCTGTTCCCGCTCGGCTGGATTTTCGCTGGTGCCGGGATGCAGTGCATCCAGAAAGGCATCCCAGTCTTGCGGGGTAATGGCTTGCAGCCAGACATAATCCTTGTCGAAGGGGAATAATTTATCCAGGCAATCGACCAGGAAGCGCTCATCGAGCGCGGGTGGTAGAAAACGATACACCACGCGGCGCTTGAGTTCACTGAAAAAGCCATCGTTGGAAAGGATACCAACATCGGTGTACAGGCTGCTCTGGCGCCGCAGGGATAGCTGGTGCCGCAAGTACTGCCGTAGCGCTGTGGCGAAATGAGGATGCTGCACCAATAGGTAGGTCAGATTGCGCAGCTTGTCGGTTGCGCTGTCAATCTGCTGACCGCGTTCGGGGCGAATGGCGTCAACCAGTGCGATCAGTGCATCGAGCTGGTCCGCCTCTGGCGAACCGGTATTGAGGGGTATTTTTTCAAGAAGATGAAGCATGCGTATTTGGTTTCGTATGGGGATGCACGGCCGTTCGTTCGGGAAAGTGCAGTGATTCTTCAATGAGTGGAGCTGAGAACGCGATCTTGTCAGCTTGTTCCAGCGCATTGCGTGGCAAATGTGTTTTTCTGCAGAAATAGTGCGCTCGCGGCCTATTTTGCCCCATTTTTTGTTCCTTGCAGCAAGTGTAAAGTATCGAATAAGTCTGCCGATAAAGAGACATCGTCACCACAGGAGGAATCATGGATATCGATACCATTTCAACCGTGTCCACGACCTATACCGTCGAGCAGGCCAACGATGCCATTGCCATCGCGATGATGCGCAAAGCACTCGATACGCAGGCGCAGGCAGCAGCCGATTTGCTGGAGGAATTGCCAAAATCGGGCAATCCCAATGTCGGCGGCAACGTCGATACCTTTGCCTGATCTGGGTCTTTGCTCAAGTGTGGCAGGATACCTCAAGCAGCGTTGCTTGATTTTCCGGTAATGCATCATAAAATGGCGGCCTGATAAACCTGACATTTTGTGATGCAATTTTTCTTGATGGCAATATATCGCGCTTTGCCGCAGCCCGTCGCAGAGATGTCGCTGTTCCAAAGCGATACGCTACCTTTGCGCTGCGCGCGCGGTCAGTACTAATGTCTTCGGCAAGACATTCCCCATTGCCGCTCAAGGATGGCGTTGCTGCCAGTTATGTATGGCTGTCTGATGGCGCGTGGCCAACGATGTTGCGTTTTCTGGTGGCGCGATTTCCGGCAGTATCGGAAACCGTCTGGCGCCAGCGCATAGCGTGTGGCGAGGTGTGCGATGCCGACGGTGCAGCGATTACCTCCGATATGGCCTATCGCCGTGGCGCCTGCCTCTTTTACTATCGTGAGCCAGAAGTGACTGAGCGGGAAGTTCCTTTTGAGGAACAGATCCTGCATCAGGATGCGCATCTGCTGGTGGTGGATAAACCGCATTTTCTTCCGGTGATACCGACCGGTCGTTTCCTGCATCAGACATTGCTGGTCAGGCTGAAGAAGAAGACCGGACTGGAGTCGCTCACGCCGATTCATCGGCTTGATCGTGAGACTGCCGGGGTGATTATCTTTTCGCTCAATCCGGCAACTCGTGGCGCGTATCAGTCATTGTTTCAGCAGCGTCGTATGGACAAGACGTATGAAGCGCTGGCAGGCATGATGGCTGGGCGGCATTTTCCCTTCGTTCATCGCAGTCGCCTGGTCGATGGCGACAAGTTTTTTCTCATGCGTGAAGAGGCTGGGGAGCCCAATTCAGAAACCCACATTGATCTGATCGGGCAACGTGGCGCCCATGCTTTGTATCGACTCAAGCCCGTTACTGGCCGTAAGCATCAACTACGCGTGCATCTCGCGGCACTTGGTGTGCCTATCGTCAATGATCTGTTCTATCCGCATCCGGTCGCAGCTGATACCCCGGACGATTTTTCTGCGCCACTCAAGTTACTGGCACGTTCGATCGCCTTTGAGGATCCATTGAGCGGCTTGCCGCGCATCTTTGAAAGTCAGCGTGAGCTATGAAGTGTCGTAGGTCGGGCTTAATTTGCGTCGGCATTCTTCAGTAGGTGTAGTGAAGCAATCAGGTCGGCAAAGCGTTGCCCTTGAATCACAATATGTTCGCGTAACAGTTCCACTGTGCGTTCACTGTCGCCAGCGATGATGGCGTTGACGACTTCTTCATGCTCTTCGTAGGAATTCTTCAGTCTTTCCCTGACCCTTAACTGCAAGCGCCGATACGGACGTAGCCGGCGGTGCAGGGCACGTGCTTGTTCTGCCAGGAAGTGATTGTGACTACCAGCATAGATTTGTTCATGAAACACTTCATTCTGATAGAAATAGGCATCCGGATCGAGCTGCTCCTGTGCATCTTTGCAGGCCTGATGTGCTGCCTTCAAGCTCGCATGCTCGGTCGGTGTCATGCGGCGCGCAGCCAGGCGGCCACACATGGCTTCAAATTCTGCCATCACTTCAAACATTTCGATCAATTGTTGCGGGCCAATCTCGGCCACGATAGCGCCACGCCGCGGACGCATGACGATGATGCCCATCGACGCTAGCTGGATCAATGCCTCCCGGATCGGTGTGCGGGACACCCCAAACTGTTCAGCCAGCATGGTCTCATCGAGATGCTGGCCCGGTGCCAGCTTGCCAACGGCAATGAGTTCTTCTATCGATTCGCGTAGCGTCTCGGAACGGTTTTTTGGTGTTGCCATGTTTCTTGCCTAGTATGCAATATGTAAATATTAACCTGCCTCTTACACTTGACAATGTATTCGTTTTGATTGAATGTGTATACAAGGAAGATTCATAAAAAAGCAAAAGCTTGATCGTCTTTCACTTTAGGAGGAACAAAATGACTTCACACGTCCGTAGAAGCATGCTTGGTGCCATGGCCGCAGCGCCTTTGCTCGGTTTGGGGGATTTCGCTTGGGCGCAAAGCGCGGGAACGTTGAAAATTTCCCACCAGTTTCCTGGTGGCACGATCACTGAAGGTGATTTTCGAGATCGTTTGGTGCGTCAGTTTGCGCAAGAAGTCGGCAAGCGCAGCAAAGGTGCATTGAAGTTTGAAATCTATCCTGGTTCATCCCTGATGAAGACCAATGCCCAATTCTCGGCATTGCGTAAGGGCGCACTGGACATGTCGCTGGTACCACTCAATTATGCCGGTGGCGAAGTACCGGAAACCAACATCGGTCTGATGCCCGGCTTGGTAACGTCGTATGCGCAAGGAACCGCCTGGAAGAACGCTGAGGTTGGTAAGGAGCTGGCACGTGTTCTGGCCGACAAGGGCGTGCTGGTTGTCAGCTGGATCTGGCAGGCAGGTGGCGTGGTGTCGCGCAGCAAGGCGATTGTCGATCCGGCTGATGCCAAGGGCTTGAAGGTGCGTGGCGGCTCGCGTGAAATGGACATGATCCTCAAGGAAGCCGGTGCTGCGGTAGTGACTCTGCCCTCGAATGAAATCTATGCAGCGATGCAGACTGGCGCCATGGATGCAGCGATGACTTCGTCGACTTCTTTCATTTCATTCCGTCTGGAAGAGGTGGCCAAGGCGCTGACGACTGGTCGCAACAAGGCGTATTGGTACATGTTTGAACCGTTGTTAATGTCACGCGCCGTGTTTGAGCGCTTACCCAAGGATCAGCAAGACATCATCATGGCAGTCGGTGCCGATATGGAACAGTTTGCGCTCAAGGAAGCGCAGGCCGACGATGTCGCCGTCGCCGCGCTGTATCAAAAAGCCGGTGCCAAAGTCGTTGATCTCGATGCAGCCACTGTCAAGAAATGGCAGGACATCGCCCGCGAGACGGCATGGAAGGATTTTGCCGGGCGTAACGCGAGCTGTGCCAACTTGCTCAAACTGGCGGAGAAACTGCTATGAGTCACGGCTTCGAGCTGCCTCAGACAGCGCGGCCGGTGGTGCCAGCCAATCCAGCTGTCGCTGCGCTGGTGCGGGTTTTGGGCTGGTATAACCGGGTCGCCGTATTTTTTTCAATGCTGGCATTGATGGTGACTTCACTGATCCTGACCTACTCGGTGGTGGCACGGTATTTCTTTCATGCGCCCACCGAGTGGCAGGATGAGGTGTCGGTATTCATGCTGGTTGGCATGATCTTTCTCTGCTCGGCACATGTGCAAGCCTTGCGTGGACATATTGGCATCGAAGCACTGGCAGGGTATCTGTCGCCACGTGCCAACCAGTTCCGCCTGTTGCTGGTCGATCTGCTGTCGTTTCTGTTTTGCTGCTTCTTTGCCTGGAAATCATGGACCTTATTGATGGAAGCCTGGGTAGATGATCAAACAACGTCATCGACCTTCGGTGCGCCGCTGTGGATTCCTTATTCGATGATGGCGGTAGGTATGAGCGTGCTGACCTTGCAACTGTTTGCACAGATACTGACGCGGTTGACCGGGACCGTTGAGCAGGGAGAGGGCGCATGACACCATTGGTACTGGGAGCGTTATATGGGATCGTCACGATTGTCGTGATGTGTTCTGGGATGCCGATTGCTTTCGCGCTCGGTGTGGTGGCGACAAGCTTCATGTATTTTTTCATGCCAGCTTCTTCGTTGGATACCGTCACACAAAACGTCTACGAGGAAATCGCCTCGATCACCTTGCTGTCCATTCCGTTGTTCATCCTCAAGGGTGCAGCGATTGGTAAATCACCGGCTGGCAAGGACCTGTACTCGGCCATTCACGCCTGGCTCAATCGGGTGCCTGGTGGGCTTGGTATCGCCAATGTATTTGCGTGCGCCCTGTTTGCGGCAATGGCAGGTTCGTCGCCAGCAACGTGCTCGGCGATTGGTTCGGCCGGGATTCCAGAAATGCGGCGGCGTGGCTACTCGCCCGGATTTGCGGCGGGCATTATTGCTGCTGGTGGCACGCTGGGCATCTTGTTGCCGCCATCGATCACGATGATTCTGTACGCCGTCGCAGCCGAACAATCGCTGGGCCGTCTGTTCCTTGCCGGTATCGGTCCTGGCGTGCTGTTGGTGTTCTTGTTTGCTGGCTATGCCGTCTACCGGGCGCGACGCGAATACCAGATCGCGCATGCGCTGTATCAAAGTGGTGGCGTCAAATCCGCTTATCTGGAGGATGAGCACTTTACGATGGCACAAAAGGTGGAAATGTTGCCGCGCGTGTTGCCGTTCCTGATCCTGCTCATCGGCGTCATGATTGCGCTCTACGGTGGTCTGGCAACGCCTTCCGAAACGGCTGGACTGGGTGCCTTGCTGGCGATTGTATTGATCGCTGTGGTGTATCGCATCTATAAGCCGCGTGAGCTGGTACCCTTCCTGAGCTCGACCATCAAGGAGTCTGGCATGCTGCTGCTCATTATCGGCATGTCGCTGCTGTATTCCTATGTGATGAGTTACCTGCACATCAGTCAGTCTGCCGCGCAATGGGTGGTCGATATGCACCTGTCGAAATGGCTGCTGTTGGCGGTGATCCTGCTGATGGTGATTGTGCTGGGATTTTTTCTGCCACCGGTATCGATCATTCTGATGACCGCGCCGATCATTCTTCCTCCGCTCCGCGAGGCTGGATTTGATCTGATCTGGTTCGGTATCGTCATGACCGTGGTCATGGAAATGGGCTTGATCCATCCACCGGTCGGATTGAATCTGTTTGTGATCAAGAATATTGCGCCGGATATTCCCTTGTCGGAAGTCATCAAGGGCACGATACCGTTCCTGGCGCTGATGTTCCTGGCTGTCTTTTTATTGTGTGTATTCCCGGGCATTGCCACTGGCCTGCCCGATCTGATCATGGGAGTGAAGTAAATGCTGGCCACCGACCACCGCTGGAATCGTCGGCAGCTCAATCGCGCCGAACGGTTGCAGCGTGCCGCGAACGTGCTTGGCACGGCACTCGAGGGCAAGCTCTTGCCCGCCGCGCGTATTGCCGATTTGTTATATGCCGTGATTGAGCCCGGAGACCGCGTTTGCCTCGAAGGCAATAACCAGAAACAGGCAGATTTCCTCTCCAAGGCGCTCGCCGCACTGGATCCGGGCCGGGTGCATGATCTGCACATGCTGTTCTCGGTGCTCGCGCTACCGGAGCATCTGGATGTGTTTGAAAAGGGCATTGCCTCGAAGCTGGATTTTTCCTTCTCCGGCCCGCAGGCTGGTCGCTTGGCCAAGCTGGCTTCGGCTGGCAAGCTCAATATTGGCGCAATTCATACCTATCTTGAGCTGTTCGGTCGCTACTTCGTTGATCTGACGCCACGGGTAGCACTGGTGGCTGCGCAGGCGGCGGATCGTCACGGCAATCTTTATACCGGCCCGAATACCGAAGATACGCCGGCCATTGTCGAAGCGACGACCTTTAGCGGTGGCATCGTGATTGCGCAGGTCAATGAGATTGTGGATGTGTTACCACGTATCGATATTCCGGCTGACTGGGTCGGCTTTGTGGTCAAAGCGCCGACACCGCATTACATCGAACCGCTGTTTACACGCGACCCGGCGCAGATTTCCGAAATTCAGGTGTTGATGGCGATGATGGCGATCAAGGGCATCTATGCCGAATATGGCGTGCAGCGCCTCAATCACGGGATTGGCTTTGATACCGCCGCGATTGAACTGATTTTGCCGACCTATGGTGAATCGCTTGGTCTGCGCGGGAAGATTTGCAAACACTGGGCGTTGAACCCACATCCGGCACTGATTCCAGCAATTGAGGCGGGCTTTGTGGAGTCGGTACACTCATTTGGTTCAGAGTTGGGCATGGAGGATTACATCCGTGCCCGTCCTGATATTTTCTTCGTTGGTCCCGATGGATCAATGCGTAGCAATCGGGCCTTTTCGCAAACCGCCGGGCATTATGCCTGCGACATGTTCATCGGTTCCACGCTACAGATCGACTTGCAGGGCAATTCCTCAACCGCCACGTTGGGCCGGATTGCCGGTTTTGGTGGCGCACCGAATATGGGCGCGGATGCACGCGGACGGCGTCATGCCAGTGCTGCGTGGCTCAAGGCAGGCGAGCAGGCCCGCCGTGGCAAGCAGGTGATTCCGCGCGGCCAGAAGCTGGTGGTGCAGACAGTCGAAACCTTCCGTGAACATATGCAGCCCGCCTTCGTCGATCGGCTCGATGCGTGGCAATTGGCGGAACAGGCCAATATGCCGATTCCACCGGTCATGATTTACGGGGACGATGTGACGCATATCCTGACCGAGGAAGGCATTGCCAATCTGCTGTTATGTCGTACCGACGAGGAGCGTGAACAGGCTATCCGTGGCGTCGCCGGTTACACCCAGGTCGGGCTTGGCCGCGACAAGCGCATGGTCGAAAATCTGCGTGATCGTGGCATTATCCGTCGCGCTGAAGACCTCGGTATCGACAAACGGCTGGCGACCCGCGATCTGCTGGCAGCGAAGAACATGAAGGACCTGGTGCGCGCCTCGGGTGGTCTCTACAATCCACCGAAGCGCTTCCGGAACTGGTAGGAGCAAGTATGGAAACCTTAAATTTTCGTTTTGAAAATGGTGCACAGAGCGGCCATCGCCGCATCAGTGCCACGCCAGAATTGGTCGGTGTGGTCAGCTCCGGCAATCTGGAAGTCTTGATCGAACCGGCTCAGTTGGGTGGCGCCTGCAGTATTGAGATCAAGACGGCGGCACGCGGTTTTGGTGCGATCTGGGAAGCCGTGATTGGCGATTTCAACCAGCGCTGGTTGTTGGCAGATACGCGTATTTCCATCAATGATATGGGCGCGACTCCGGCGGTAGTGAGTCTGCGTCTGGATCAGGCTGTCGAATCTCTGGTGGAGGAAAAATGAGCCTCAGCTATCTGGAAGCAACAGCGCGCGAGCGGATTCAAACGCTGCTCGATGAAGACAGCTTTGAAGAGTTTCTACCGCCAGCGCAGCGTGTGGTCAGTCCGCATCTGGGGCAACTCGATGCGCCGGTATCGTTCGACGATGGCGTCGTCATTGGACGTGGCAGCCTGGGCGGCAAGACGGTCTTTGCGGCGGCACAGGAGGGCGGCTTCATGGGGGGCGCGGTTGGCGAGGTGCACGGTGCCAAGCTGGTCGGCTTGCTCAGGCGTGCCTTGCAGGAACGCCCGGCAGCGGTGTTGCTGCTGCTCGAAACTGGCGGAGTGCGACTGCATGAGGCCAATGCAGGCTTGATCGCCGTGTCCGAAGTGATGCGTGCCGTACTCGATACACGGGCCCAGAATATCCCGGTGATTGTGCTCGTCGGTGGCTCCAACGGCTGCTTTGGCGGGATGGGAATCGTTGCCCGTTGTGCCAATGTCATCATCATGTCGGAAGAAGGGCGGCTGGCCATGTCTGGCCCGGAAGTGATCGAGACCGCCAATGGCGTGGAAGAGTTTGACTCCCGTGATCGCGCCCTGGTATGGCGCACCACCGGCGGCAAGCATCGTTATCTGCTGGGAGATTGCCAGCAGATCGTGGCGGATGATGTGGATGCCTTCCGCGCGGCAACCGAACAGGTCGTAGCGAAACTGGAAGGCGGCAATGTAGCGCTGACACTGGCTGGTCTGGAGGCGGAACAGGCGTTGCTGGAGCAGCGTATTACGCGTTTTGGCGAGGCGAGTGATCCCTTGCAGATCTGGACTAACCTTGGCTTGAGCCCGGCGCAGGCACAGTCATTGCCGATGCTGGAAGCGCATGATTTTGTTGCGCTGGCCGATGACTATCGTGTGAAGGGGCAAGCATGAACTGGCAAGCGCTGATTGACGCCTTGTTCCCACAAGGTCATAGCATCACCGAGAAAGACTATTTTTTATCAGGTACAGCACAGGTTGATGGTGATACCGTCAGTGTGGTCGGTACCACCGGACATACGCCCATCGGGATCGAGATTGCGCTGGCCCAGGCACAGGCGATTCTGGCAACGGTACGAACACATCCGGGACGACCCATCGTGATTCTGGTCGATACCCAAGGCCAGCGACTACGCCATCGCGATGAAATGCTGGGGATCAACAGCTATATGGCACATCTGGGCAAGTGTATCGATCTGGCTCGGCGTCAAGGGCACAAGATCATTGCGCTGGTCTATGATCAGGCGCTGTCGGGTGGTTTCATTACCAGCGGCCTGATGGCCGACGCCTGCTATGCGCTGCCTCAAGCCACGATTCGCGTCATGGGCTTGCCTGCCATGGCAAGAATTACCAAGGTGCCGGAAGAGCGCCTGGTGGAGCTGGCCAAGAGCAATCCGGTGTTTGCTCCCGGTCCGGAGAATTACCATCGCATGGGTGGCGTAGCAGAGATCTGGAATGGCGATCTGGCCGCACAATTGGTTGAGGCACTGGCTACGGCGTCTGCTCAGGATCAGCGCGCAGCACTCGGTCAGCAACGTGGTGGTCGAAACTGGTCACAGCGTGTGGTCAACGCCATCGTCAATGACACGCATGTCCAGCCTTGATCGGCGCCACTGGCTGGTGTGGTTGAGCGCGGCCGGTTGGGAGCAGGCTGCCACTGATCTGTCCGCAGAGCAGCGTGCGCTGGTGCAGCGCTGGCAACAACATGACTGGCCCGCGATCGTACGGCGTCGCGATGCACGCAGCCGCGCCAGCGAAATGTGCATTGGCATTGCCTTCCCACCAGATGCCAACGGTGACAAGTTGCGCCTGTCATTGCGGGTACCACGGTCCGAAGTACGGGAGACACGTGCGCCGCTGCTGATTGCCGAAGTCATTGAGCAGGCCCCATTAGCCTGGCGTGCGGCACTGGAAAAATTGCAGACGCATGTGCAGGCACAAGGACTGGACATGCGCGTATACGGCTCACTGGCCTTGCAGGTGCTGACCGGCGAAACCTATCTGCGGCCTGTTTCGGATATTGATCTGCTATTTAGTCCGGCAGACCAGACGCAACTGGTGAATGGCATGGCCTTGCTGGAGCGCTATGCGCAAGCTTTGCCACTCGATGGCGAAGTCATGTTTCCGGATGGTGCCGTGGCCTGGAAGGAGTGGCATCAGGTGGCGGACCAGCCAGGTGGCCGGGTACTGCTCAAGCGTCAACATGATGTGGCCTTGCTGCTGGTCGCCGATGTGGTAGGCGCCCTGACCAGGCTGCTACCACCGGAATCAATCAACTCAGTCGAGAAGGAATAGGCATGGCTGCATTACGTTCTTCAGCAGTCGTACCGCCGGCAGCTCCAATCGGCCGGTCATCGTTGCCCCATCGTCTCGGTCATCCATCGCTGCGGTCATCACATCGGGCCGATCGCGCCTTCTGCAATACCTTGGCACGTCAGGCGGTGCGCAGCCTTTATCATGAATTGACGCTCTATCCCAAGCCCGGATTGGTATCGTTGGTCGATAACGGTAGTCATGACGATATGAATGCCAGCACCTTCATGCGCAGCCTGTTTGCGCTGCGCCACTATTTCCGCGCGATTGCGTGGGCCGGTATGCGACGCACCTCGTTTGCGGAACTCAAAGCGCTCGCCATCACTGCGGAAACCCGTATGCTCAAGGCAACCGGTGGAATCAATACCCATCGTGGTGCCATTTTTTGCATGGGCATGCTCTGTGCTGCTATGGCTGCTTGCCGGGCGCAGCAGATTGCGCTGTCGATTCCGGCGGTGCGGGCCGTGTTACTGATTTTATGGGGAGAGGCGCTGACGGCACATGCTGCAATCAAGCTCACGGATGTCGCGCTTACCGATGTGAGTCACGGCTTGCAGGTGGCAGCCGATCATGCAGTCGGTGGAGCGCGCGAGGAGGGAGCGTTAGGCTTCCCGGCGGTGTTCGAGATTGCCTTGCCACAGTTGCAGGCAAGCCTTGCCGCTGGCCGGGACGTGCAATCTGCGAGAGTGGAGACCTTGTTTGCGCTGATGGCACACATCAGTGACACCAATATCTATCATCGAGGTGGTGCCGGTGGTGCAGCACTGGTGCGCCAGACTAGTCTGGCATTTCTGCAGGCCGGTGGCACAGGTGCCGCGGACTGGCAGGCCCGGGCTGAGCTAATTCATCATCAATTTGTACAGGAACGCCTGTCTCCTGGAGGCGCTGCCGATCTGCTGGCAGCAGCATGTCTGGTACAGGCTATCTGTGCAGCTCACGCGCAATGAGATAAGTCAAATGACATGAGTCATCGATTTGCCATTTTATGTCCGGGCCAAGGCGGACAACATCCTGGGATGTTCGACCTGCTGCGCGCCGATCCACGTGGTAGCGAGATTCTGCAGGCGCTGGGAATGGATCAGCAGCTTGGGCTGATTAGCCAGAATAGTATCTCCTCCGTACTGACAAATTCGGAACAGCTATTTGCCAATCGTTATGCACAACCTTTGATTGTGTCTGCCGGTGTGGCTTGCTGGGAATGCTTGCGACCGTCTCTACCGGTACCGGATCTGGTGCTTGGCTACAGCGTCGGTGAGATCACCGCCTATAGCGTGGCCGGCTGGTGGTCGCCTGCAACGGCAATTGAGACTGCTGTGCAGCGTGCGCGCTATATGGATGACTGTCTCGCACAACAACCTGCGCAAGGGCTGATGGCGGTCACCGGCATGCCGTTGGAACAAAGCCACGCATGGCTGCAAACGTATGGCATATACGTCGCCATTGAGACAGATGACGACAGCATCATCGCTGGCGGTACCATGGGCAACTTGCGTGCAGTGCAGAACGAGCTTGATGCGGCCGGTGTGCGCACCACGCTGTTGCCTGTCAGTGTGGCTTCCCATACACCGCTGATGCTTGCTGCTGTAGCACCCTATGCCAAATGGCTTGGCAGCCTTAGCTGGCAAGCACCTTCTTGCCGTCTGATAGCTGGTGTTACAGCACAGGCAGTGCATCATCAACAGGAGGCTGCTGCCACGATGCTGCGTCAGCTGACCGAGACCATACACTGGGCATCCTGCATGGACAGTCTGGTTGAGCAGGGTATTGGCGTCGCCTTGGAGCTGGGACCGGGATCGGCACTGTCGCGCATGTTGCGGCAACGGCATCCAGATATTGCATGTCGGTCATTGGCAGATTTTCGTACCACCAGCGGCGCATTGCGTTGGCTTGAACGACAACTCTATTAAGTGTGCTTGTCGATTCAACAGGCATTTATCCCCGCACAACAGACTACTGGGGATGATGTTAAAACCTACTGGTAAGGATGTTTTCTTTTGTTGTTATCTCTTGTCCCGATTGTGCAAATCATCGTGTAATCAAGGCTTACGCGCTTGAAATGTAACAGCTATTTCGCTACATTAAGTAGGAATCCGTAGCTAAAAAAACCATTGCTGCAACCCACAAAATTCAAGCAAATAAAATACGGTCGCGCATTCCACATGATGTTCAGCAGGGGGTGAGAATCATGTGAAGACCGCTGTGATTGAGCAAACGGACCCAATTGATGACTTCAGAACACGATGCCGTTGGTGGTGCAGATTTTCGTCTCATTTTCGAGTCAGTGCCTGGACTGTTTATGGTGCTGCTCCCCGATCTGACGATTGCCGCCGCCAGCGATGCTTATCTGCGGGCGACGTTAGCCGACCGTGCTCAGGTTGTCGGTCGCCATTTGTTTGATGTCTTTCCTGATAATCCCGGCAATGAGGCTGCCGATGGCGTTGCCAACCTGCGTAGTTCGCTGCAGCGGGTGATCCAGAGTCGGGTGCCTGACATCATGGCACTGCAACGCTACGATGTGCCGCTCCCGGATGGTGATGGCTTCGAGGAGCGCTATTGGAGTCCGTCCAATTATCCGGTGTTGGATCAGTATGGGCAGCTGCTATACATCATCCATCGCGCAGAAGATGTCACCGATTATGCGCTGATCAAAAAGGAACGTGATGAGCTCAAACGTGGGGTGGATCAGGCCGAGCAGGAGTGGTCCATGCAAGCCGACGATACCGCCGGAGGGACGCGCCATCTGCATGCCTTGAACCGGGCGCTGAAGCTGGAAATCCTGGCGCGCAACAAGCTTGAGGACGACAACAGCGAACTGACAGAGCAACTCAAGCACAATATTGAACAACTTGAAGCCAGCAACAAGGAGCTGGAGAGCTTCAGTTATTCGGTATCGCACGATTTGCGCGCGCCGTTACGTGCGATTGATGGTTTTGCGCGCATCCTGGAAGAAGATATCGCCGATCAGCTGGATGTCGAGGCCCGTCGCAAGCTGCAGGTGATACGCGACAATGTGCGCAATATGGGACGCCTGATCGAGGCATTGCTGGAGTACTCGCGGCTGGGCCGCAAGGAGTTGAGCGCTAGCCCGGTCGACATGACAATGATAGCGCGTACCGGATTCGAGACGGTGCTGGCTGAGTTCAGCAAACTACATCCGACGCACAATGTGAACCTGCATCTCGATGAGCTGCCGGCAGCACAAGGCGATGTGCCGCTGCTGCGTCAGGTCTGGTTCAACCTGCTGGCCAATGCCTGCAAGTTTTCCGTCAATAACCCTGAGGCCAGCATCTGGATCAGTGGCGAGCAGTGTGAAGACAGACTGATCTATCGCATCAGAGATAACGGTGCCGGGTTCGATATGCGCTATCAAACCAAACTGTTTGGCATGTTTCAGCGTCTGCATCGGCTGAGTGAATTTGAGGGAATCGGGGCCGGACTAGCCATTGCGCAACGCATTCTCATGCGCCATGGCGGACAGATTGAGGCGCAGGGGATTGTCGGTGAGGGCGCTACATTCACGTTTTCCTTACCGCTTTCTATGCGTTCCCCGGCATGAATTGAGCGTGCTCAAGCTGCAGCAAGAATAATAACAATACGTCAGTCAAGCACGCGTTCATTCGCACAATAAGTAGCAGGCAGCAAAGAGGTGATTCGATGCGACGCAATGCACTCAAAGTCTTGATGATAGAAGACGATCCCCATGACGTCGAACTGACGCGTCGTGAACTGACGCGTAGTGGTCTGACCTGCGAAGTACAGGCGGTTGAAACCGAACACGAGCTGGTCACGGCGCTGGTCAGTTTTACGCCGGATGTTGTGCTCTGCGATTTCTCCTTGCCGACCTTCGATGGTTTGTCGGCATTGGTGGTGGCCCGCAACGTCGCGCCCAATACGCCTTTCATGTTTGTCTCCGGCACTATGGGCGAGGAGCGCGCCATCAAGGCACTCAAGAATGGCGCAGTCGACTACATCCTGAAATCCAATCTGGCGCGTCTGCCCTCGGCAGTCGAGCGGGCATTGCAGGAGGCACATCAAAAGAGAATCCGTCAGAGTATGGAACTGGCGTTGCAGGATGAGCGCAACCTCTTGTCGGCGATCTTCGATACTACTGGTGCACTTGGCATGATGCTCGATCATCAAGGCCGGATCATGCGCTTCAACCAGGCAGCGGAGCGTACCACTGGCTTCAGTGCGGAACAGGTACAGGGCAGGTATTTCTGGGATATGTTTTTTCCGGCTGATGAGGTATCTGCGCGTCAAGAAGACTTTTTCAGCTGGCGGCAGCAAACGACTCCATTGCAATACCAGAGCAGTTGGCTCACTGCCACCGGAGAGCAGCGTGAAATTCTCTGGTTGACGACCTTCCTGCAGCAGGATGCCCATGCCGTGCTCAGCTACATTTGTAGCGGTATCGATATCACGCAATGGCGTGAGGCAGAAGATCGCCTCTATCGTCTGAGCAATTACGACGAATCCACCGGGCTGCCCAATCGGCGACTGCTGCGCGACAGACTCGATCAGGACATCAGTCGATTCCAGCGTGAAAAGCGTGGTACGTGTATTGCTGTGATGCTGGTGGATATTCATGACCTGCTGACGCTGCGTGAAAGCCTCGGTGCGGGCATCAGTGGCATCGCGCTGATGGAGGTCAGTCGGAGGCTCACCCAATTGTTGAGCCACGAGGCGACACTGGCGCGCTTTGGGGATACCTGTTTTGCACTGGCGTTGCCGCTGCAGGAACAGGCGCTCAGTGCATTGTGGGTACAGGAAATCTTCAATGCGCTGGATCAGCCTTATACGCTGGATGGCCATCCAGCCATTTATCTGGCTTCCAAGATGGGTGTTGCGCTTTATCCGGATGATGGTGTTCATAGCGAGTTCTTGCTGGAGGCCGCCGAGATCGCTTTACACCGCGCCATGGAGCATCCGGTGGAGCGCTGCCAGTTTTATACGCCGGAATTCAACAGCCAGGTGCGCGAGCGATTGCAACTGGTATCACAACTGCGTCAGGCGATTGAAAAAGACCAACTGGTTCTGCATTACCAGCCTCAACTTGGCTTGAGTAATGGTGCCATTGTCGGTGTTGAGGCGTTGGTTCGCTGGCAGCATCCGGAACGCGGTCTGGTATCACCACAGCACTTCATTGGTATCGCTGAGGAGACGGGACTGATCCTGTCGATCGGGGAATGGGTCTTGCGTACGGCCTGTTTGCAGGCGATCCATTGGCAGCAGATGGGATTGCCGCCGTTGATGATGGCGGTCAACCTGTCGGCCAAGCAGTTTTCACAGGATAATCTGGTCATGATGATACAAAACTGCTTGCGAGACACTGGGCTTGCGGCTCAATATCTGGAGCTGGAACTGACCGAGAGTGTGTCTATGGAATCGCCTGAAAAGAGTATCGGTGTGATGTGCAATCTGAAGGCGATGGGCGTGCGATTGTCGATTGACGATTTTGGTACCGGTTACTCTAATCTCAATTATCTCAAGCGGTTTCCGGTGGATCAGCTGAAAATCGACCGCTCGTTTGTCTGCGATCTGGCAACCGACGCCGATAGCGTTGCGCTGGTGCGCTCCATCATCGCACTGGGTCGTAGCCTGCATCTGGAGGTGCTGGCCGAGGGTGTGGAGGAGCAGGCGCAAATGGACATTATGCGCTCGCATGGTTGCGACAAGATGCAGGGCTATTTCTTGAGCAAGCCCTTACCAGCGGCGGGGTGCACTACCTTGCTGCAACAGCATGCAAACCGGATCAGGTCATGATTGCAGTGCCGACTGAACCGGTGCTTAGGCAAGCTCAGACACCATTTCAAGGCCTGTTGCTGGCAGCTGGACGCGGTACGCGCTTCGATGCCGAGGGGCGTGATAACAAGCTGCTGGCGACCTTGCCTGGAACATCCCGTAGGGTGGTCGAGGCGGCTGCAATGAACCTGCTGGCGGTGGTGCCGGTGCTTGCCGTTGTGTCTTCGCTACAGTCCGAGCTGGCTCAGCGACTGGCTGACCTTGGTTGTGAGTTGGTCGCCTGTGGCATCGAGACACAGGGCATGAGTACATCGCTGATGTGCGGGGTACGACACACAATCGGCGCGGCCGGCTGGATCGTGGCACTCGGTGACATGCCGTTTGTCCAGCCTGCTACGCATGCCGCACTGTTGTCTGCGCTGCAGGATGGCGTTGCCATTGCAGCGCCATCCTATCAAGGCAAGCGCGGCAATCCTGTTGCGTTCAGCGCGGCGCATCGCGAACAGTTATTGCAACTGCAAGGCGATCAGGGCGCGCGCAGTCTGTTACAGCGTCACCCGGTGCATCAGGTGCTGGTGGAAGACAAGGGTATCCATCGTGATATTGATACGCGAGCCGATCTTTCAGCCAGTTAGGAATTGATCATGCAGGTACCACCATTGATGGCGATGTGCGCAGGACGCGCTGCATGCGTCTGGCTGATGCTGACGCCATTGCGGATGGCGGTCATTTCAGCCAGGATTGCAATGGCAATCTCAGGTGGCGTGCGTGCACCGAGGAATAATCCCACAGGTCCATGCAGCCGGTCGATTTCTGCATGACTCAGGTCAAACAGGGACAATCTTTCACGACGTTTGACATTGTTGGTGCGTGAGCCAATGGCGCCCACGTAGAAGGCTGGCGACTTGAGCGCTTCGAGCAGAGCCAGATCGTCGAGTTTGGGGTCGTGGGTGAGGGTGACGACGGCACTGTTGGCATCGAGCTGCAAGCGCAGCAGCAAGTCGTCGGGCATTTCTGAAGATAATTCGACGCCGGCAATATCCCACTCCTGCAGATACTCTTCGCGTGGGTCACAGATAATGACCTGATAATCCAGCGCCAGGGCGAATTGGGCGACATAGCGCGACATTTGCGCCGCACCGATGATGATCAGGCGATAACGCGGTCCGAACGGTGCCTGCAACTTGTCCTGCTCCAACGATAGCTGCCGCAGTGGCGTGCCGCTGACCAGTTCAACCTCAGCGCTACGCAGATCCAGCGACCGCATGACCTGCAGGCCTTGTGACACTGACTGCAGCAGTTCGGCAATGCGCGACCGGGCCGAGAGTGGCTCCAGCAATATCTTCAGTGTGCCGCCGCACGGCAGGCCGAAACGATGCGCTTCGTCGGCATTGAGGCCATATTCGACGACAAAAGGCAGGTCCTGCTGCAAATCTCCCGTCAGCAAGCGGCGGATCAGATCGTCTTCCACGCAGCCGCCGGACACCGAGCCACGTACATGGCCATCTTCACGCAGCACCATCATGGCACCGACTGGACGTGGTGCCGAACCCCAGGTGTGCACGACGGTTCCCAGCAGCACACGGTAGCCTTGTTGCTGCCAGGCCAGTGCCGTTGTGAGAACCTCGTAGTCAGTCGATTCCATGGATGTCTCCGTATCGTTTTTATTGACTTTCGACAAGCCGACCGATGGGCCTTTGATGCTGACCACCGACAATTCAGGCATAGCGGCAGCGTAGCAGTCGGTATGGCGGTCGGTCAATCGGATGCAAGAGTCCTGACGTAGGGAAATGCCCACAGTTTTACTTGGCTTGGGCAAATTACAGGTCTATGCTGTTCTCTGAGGGCAAGCTTATTGCAATGAGCAAGTCGTCGTTCGCAACGAGGCAAAGCAGGAAAAACAGAGGAGACTATTATGCCGGTAGAGCACATAGGAAACTACGATGTTGAGTACGCCGGAGTCAGGCTGGCCGCTGACAGCAGTCATTGGGCCGCGACCCTGACCATTTACGGCCCGTCATGCAATCCCATGCATAGACATGCCATTTTCCCGCGCCAGAGGGTGCTGCCGGAGCTGGTATTTGACGATGAGCGGGCGGCCCAGCAGGAAGCGCGCAAAGCAGCCCTGGAAATGCTCAGACAGCACTGAGTTCACGTATTTGCCACTAGGGCACTGAGATTGCTGGTGGCTGCTCAGGGAGTTCGTGCGTGCTGCACACCTGATTGCGGCCGCGTGCCTTGGCGATATACAAGGCGCGGTCGGTGGCACTGATCAGATCAATCACATTGCTTCCGGCCGGATCAGGAATGAAAGCGTCGACACCGATACTGATGGTGACGATCCCACCAGAGTTTTTGCTGTGGGGAATCTTCAGATTCCGGACCTCCTGGCAGATGTTTTCGGCAACAACGACTGCACCTTTCAGGTCGGTATTGGGCAATAACACCGCAAATTCTTCGCCACCGTAGCGCGCCGAGAAATCGGCTGCGCGATTGGTTTTGATCAGTTGGCCGATGCTTTGCAAGCAAACGTCACCCGCCGGATGGCCGTAGGTATCGTTGTATTTTTTGAAATTGTCGACATCCATCATCAGTAACGCAATCGGTTGACGTTCGCGACGTGCACGATTGAATTCATTGACCACCGTAATATCGAACTGGCGACGGTTGGCGACACCGGTCAAACCGTCCTCAAGCGCCATTTTCTGAAGTTTGAGATTCATTTCGACCAGTTTTTCACGCGCCAGCAGAAGCTCTCGCTGCGCTTCTGCACGGAGCTTGATCTGATTGACAAGGCGGCGTCCGATCCAGGACAGCAAGACCAGCAGAATCATCACGCCGATCGATTGAATCAGGATCTGGGTATGCCAATCTGACAACACTTCTTCATAGGAGCGCGACGCAGTTACAAACAGCGGATAGCGGGTTAGTCGCTTGTAGCCATACAGCCAGACTTTGCCCTGTTTATCGGTGATCATGGCTACGCCCTGGGGATATTTGCTGACGTGGTAGCGAACGATATCCGTCTGACTGACGTCGCTACCCGGCGTCGCTCCCATGAATGGCAGGCGCGCCAGCAATGTCCCATCAAGCGTCGCCAGCATGATTGCACCATATTTGCCGACGTTGAAGCGGCTGTAGAAATTAAGAACGTAGTTCACTGGCACTGTGGCTAACACCACGCCGTCGAAGCTTCCATCAGGACGATTGATGCGGCGTGACACCGGGATGACCCAGTCGCCCGTAGAGCGGCTCTGCACCGGCGTGCCGACATGAGCATTACGATCTGGATGGGTCTTGTGGAAAATAAAATATTCGCGATCCGCATTGTTGAGCATCCAGGGTGCGTCATCCATGGAATTGACCAGCCACTTGCCATTGCTGTCGTAGACAAACAGTCCCTGTAACGATGGTAACTCCTCCACGAACGAGGCCAGCAGCGGATACAGACGGGCGAGAGCATCTGGTGAGTTACCCTCGACTTCCAGTCGTTGCACGATACCGAACAAGGCAGCATCGACTGAGGTCACCGTCGCTTCTGCATGTTCTGCAAGTGCGCCGGACAGGTTCGCCGCCGATACCTGCGCATCATCAATGTCACGGGCCCGGAGGCTCCATGAAAAATAAATATGCAGGGTGAAAATGGAAACGCAGACCAGGATCACAAAATGCGTGGCAAAGCGTAGAGGGTTGCCACGGCGGGTGGCATTGGCAACGGCTCCCGGACCTATCGCTGTCAGTTCGTCAGCGAGTGGAGATGCATCGTTTTGTCTCATTTATATCGATTCCATCTTCGTCATTGGAGCGGATATCGTTGTTAGAAATGCTGACCAGTTCACTTCAAGATTTTTTACGATCATCGCTTCAACATCTTCTCCGCGTCAACACTGCCTGCAAGAGCGGTTGTCGACCCGGAGTTGATACGATAGCAGTATTGCTGTCAACTGTGCATCGGAGTGGGTAAATTCATACGCTTTATCGCAGCCATCATTGGCTGCCCAGTCTTGCAAGACTACTTGGCTCCTTGTGGAACACTTTGCCAGCAAACGCTGCGTACATCTGCCTCCAGTCCAAGCCGCGAGACCAAACGCACCACTGCCGCACGCTCCGTAGTTGTGCATTGGATAGCAATGTCAAAGTCGGTCAGTGGCAAGTGCTCGCGCGCCTGCATGGCTAACGCATAGACATGCTCAAAATCGTCGCCTAGCTGGGTGCGAATCAATTGTTCCACCTGGCTCGCCGCATCGGTGCGGCAGGTAATCAGAATCTGGTACGGGTGACGTACCGGTGCGGCAGGCGCCGCTGCCAGAAAATAATGGTTGCTGAAGAAGCTGTCGAGCTTGGTTTCCAGTTTGGTGATACGCATGATGGACTCCTTTTCACCGGGCTCGCTTGCACGCTGGCTGTTTGTTGACACCATGTCATGTAGCGACGCCGTATTGGTCGTCTTGGTTAATGCTATTCGCCCAGTCAGGCTGATTCGAGGTCAAACCTGCGGGCGGATCTCTGTTTACACTTCGAGCGGGTTGAGCACTGCCCAGCGTGCGGCACTGACACCTTTTTCCAGACTCACACGACTGACAATCTGTTCCAGTTGCAAATGATTGCTGGGCGAGGTGATCAGATCGGCACGGACTTCAAGTTGATTTCCGGAAGGCAAGTCCTCGCTGTGCAGCGATTGCACAATCAGATGTGGCATGCCATTGAGCATATGCAGCATCAGTGTGCGGACCTGCACCTCATCGTCGGGGCGACAGACAATCGAGAGACGGTAGACCTGTTCGATCTCGGTCGCGCCTTGCAGGTCCTGGCGATTGATCAGATGTGAGACGCTGCGCAGAAAAACATTGGCACCAAGGATGGTGGCTGCGCCGATACTGGCCTCTAAGGGATGTCCCAGTCCCGACAAAACGCCGACTGCTGCCGAACACCACAAGGTAGCGGCGGTATTCAGACCTCGTACATTGATGCCTTCGCGCATGATGACTCCGGCACCGAGAAAGCCGATCCCTGAAACCACATAGGAGGCGATCCGGGTCGCACCCTGTGGGTCGCTTTCAAATGCCGACACCATCACAAACAAGGCGGCGCCAATCGCCACCAATGCATTGGTGCGCAGACCAGCCATGCGTTGCCGCATTTGCCGCTCGGCACCAATGATCGAGCCTAGCAGTAATGCCAGCAAAATACGTGCTGCAAAAACGCCTGGATCCATTCGTATTACCTCCACATCGAATGCCGCACCTCAAGTGATGGTGCGAACATGTTGCGCACAAGGCGGCAGACGATCGCCATGCCGAAAAGATAAAGACATGACGCGTCAGACCCTGCGCAAGCAAATTAATAATAAGAGACGGGAGGAATTGGATCGGGTGAGAATTCACCGCGATACTGCAACCGGAAACACTTCGGTTGCAGCAAAGAGAAAAAGCTGCGAGAGAAGAAGTTTCCGGGTTATC
Source organism: Herbaspirillum sp. Sphag64 (assembly GCF_014192645.1). Lineage (GTDB taxonomy): Bacteria > Pseudomonadota > Gammaproteobacteria > Burkholderiales > Burkholderiaceae_D > Herbaspirillum. Next base: position 85,285 of record NZ_JACHYE010000006.1, read on the forward strand.
GACCCGTCGGGCAACTATGACCAGAGCAACTGTCCACTTCGTGTTTTCACCGGGAAATTGAGATGGGCGCAATATAAAGGAAGGTAAATACGCAGTCAAGCCTGGTTTTGTACCAATTTGTTGTTATGCCGGGAGTATTCGCGCTGAAATGTCACTGATTTTCAGCTGTTTTGGCCGATATCCACGATTGATCAAGGACGGCAACAATATTTACTGATTTGTCCTAAAATTCACATTGCTACCTTTCAATGCTGCCCAGATAAGACGCATTCTTCCTCATCCTCGACCTCTACGCACATCCTCCAGATCCTCGTCATGAAAACACCTCTGCTGGTACTGATTTATCTATCCGAAGAAAGCCAAGCCCTCATTGGCGACAAGTTTGACATCATCTATGCACCTGACCGCGAGACGCGCATTGCCGCCATTCAGGGAGCGGCAAGCGAGGTCAAGGTGGTGCTGACCAATGGTGCCGTTGGACTGAGTGCTGCCGATATGCAGGCCTTGTCAAAGCTGGAGCTGGTCTGCGCGCTGGGTGCCGGTTTTGAAAATATTGATACCGATCATGCCCGTGCACACGGTATCAAGGTTGGTACCGGTGCCGGTACCAATGACGATTGTGTGGCCGACCATGCAATGGGCTTGCTGCTCTCAGTGATGCGGAATATCCCGCGGCTGGATCAGGCATGCCGTGAGGGTATCTGGCGCGACGACCTACGCCTGCCGCCACAGCTGGCAGGCAAACGTCTGGGTATCGTCGGGTTAGGTACGATTGGCAAGAAGATTGCCCGGCGCGCAGCGGCCTTCGATATGGAAGTCGGTTATTTCAACCGTACCCGGCGCGACGATGTGGATTACCACTATCTGGATAGCGTGCTGCACCTGGCAAGCTGGGCCGATGCTTTGGTCATTGCGACACCCGGTGGCGCGGCAACCCGGCATTTGATCAGCACCAAAGAATTGCACGCGCTGGGTCCGCAAGGCTTTCTGGTCAATATTTCCCGTGGCAGCGTGGTCGATACGGCCGCGCTGGCACAGGTGCTCAAGGATGGTGAACTGGGTGGTGCCGGGCTCGATGTCTACGAAAGTGAACCAAAGCCTCCACAAGCGTTGCTGGAATTCGACAATGTTGTGCTGACACCGCATATGGCGGGGTGGTCGCCGGATGCCATTACTGCCTCGTTGCGGCAGTTCCTGCACAATGCAAGGGACTATACAGACTGAGCAACTGCTTGAGCGCATTGCACTATTTGTGTATTTGCCGTTGATTTGATGTTCGGCTAGCGCCATGATGTTGCAACAAGCTTGAAGATGTGGCCCAAAACTTGCGAGACCGACTCAATCCGGTTAGGCTTGCCGCTTTGTCGCTCCCGGAGGTAGATCCGGGGGCGTTTCATTGTCGGCAAAGCTGATCAGAACTGGTCGGTCGATCCGGTGTTTTGACCTTATTTTAATTCCCTTTTTCGGAGAAAGCCGCGCACCATGGACATGCCATCTCACCAACTCACCATGACGGTCCTGATGACGCCAGACATGGCTAATTTTTCTGGCAATGTGCACGGTGGCACCATTCTCAAATTTCTCGATCAGGTTGCTTATGCCTGCGCCAGTCGCTATGCGGGCCAGTATGTCGTGACCTTGAGTGTGGATCAGGTGATGTTCCGGCAACCGATCCACGTTGGTGAACTGGTCAGTTTTTTGGCCAGCGTCAACCATACCGGCACCTCTTCGATGGAAGTCGGGATCAAGGTGGTTGCCGAAAACATTCGCACCCAGGAAGTCCGTCATGTCAACAGTTGCTTCTTCACCATGGTGGCCGTTGATGGTGAGCGCAAGCCGGTAGCGGTGCCTTCATTGCGGCCGTTCACAGGGGAAGAAAAGCGTCGTTTTGAAGCGGCAAAGTTGCGCAAGAAGCTGCGCGCTGAACTGTCGCAGCGCTTTGAAGAAGCTAAACTATCCTGACGCAGCGTAGACGTTACAAGGTTGCAGCCTTTACTGCTCCCCGCAGTGCCGCCGATACTTCGACACCGAGGGTCACATGCTCATCAGTTTTGCCAGCTTATTGCTGTTTCAGTGCCTCGGTGAAGGAATCACCTTTGCTTTCAAGTTGCCGGTACCAGGTCCCGTGGTGGGGATGCTGCTGCTATTTATGGTCCTAGTGCTGTATCCGCCATTGCTGGAGAAAATCGAAGCGACAGGCAGTGAATTGCTGCGCCACCTGTCGCTGCTGTTTGTGCCGGCCGGCGTTGGTATCGTCGCCGCCGCGACGCAGGTGCGCGGCCAATGGGTCGCCATCATTGCTGCGCTTGTGGTGAGTACCTTGTTGACGCTGGCCGTGACGGCGTTGGTGACAAGGGCTGTGATGCGCTGGCAGCAGTCGCGGGAACAACAGAAATCATTGCCACAGTCCAAGCCGGGAGCGCCAGATGCATGAGTTGCCACGCCTCGGGCTGATCTGGGTCTATCTTGCGGCATCACCATTGCTGGGCCTGACGCTGACGCTATGCGCGTATGTACTCGCCTTCGCCATCTATACCCGTTGCAAGTTCTCGCCACTGGCCAATCCGGTAGCGATTGCCATCGCACTGGTCAGTGCAGTGCTGTTGCTATCGGGCATGTCTTACAGCGATTACTTTGCAGGTGCGCAATTCGTGCATTTTCTGCTCGGACCGGCAACTGTTGCGCTGGCCATTCCGCTGGCCCGGCAACTACCTCGCTTGCGGAGCTCGTTCCTGCCATTACTGTGCGGCTTGCTGGCAGGCTCGGCTACGGCCATTGTGTCAGCGGTCGTGATCACGCTGCTGCTGGGCGGCTCCTATCAGATGGCAGTCTCGATTGGCCCCAAGTCGGCCACTACGCCGATCGCCATGGGTGTGGCAGAAAAGCTGGGAGGATTGCCAGCGCTGACGGCGGTACTGGTGATCAGTACCGGCATTTTTGGTGCGATCTCGGCACGCTTTCTGTTTAATCGTTTGCGCATTGACTCGCCCGAGGTGCGTGGTTTTGCGCTCGGCGTTGCTTCGCATGGGATCGGTACCGCACGGGCATTTCAGGTCAATCCCGAAATGGGGGCTTTCGCAGGCTTGGGGATGGGGCTGAACGGTGTACTGACTGCTTTTCTCGCGCCGTGGCTGATTCCCGTCTTTGCTGCGCTGCTTACCCGCTAGCGGGGCGTTGCTTGACGTCGAGTGATGTCGTGTGACCTTAGCGCCAGGCTTTCGCCAGCGTCTTGACCGCGTTGTTAATGACGCTTGGTTCCACTGCACCGAACCCCAGCACCAGGCCGCCGGCGTTCGCACTGGCGCGTTCTTGTGGCAGCCAGAAACGCGATAAACCCGCCACCTCAATACCGGCTGAAGCGGCTTTGGCGACCAGTTCGTCTTCGTTCTGCCCCGCAGCTAGCCGGATGGTGCAATGTAAGCCGGCGTCTATGACTGGTAAGTTCAGGCCACCCGGTTTGAATCGCTCCCAGCTATCACACAAGGCATCGCGGCGTGCGCGACTGGCACGGCGCATGCGCCGTACGTGGCGCAGGAAGTGTCCCTGGGCGATGAATTCCGCCATCACGGCCTGATCCGCGACGGAAGAATGACGATCATATTGCATTCGCAGGTTCACCAGCGGATTGACTAATGCTGGCGGCGCGACGATATAGCCAAGTCGCAATCCCGGAAAGGCGATTTTAGAAAAGGTGCCGGTATACAACACGCGCTGATGCCGGTCCAGCGAACTCAGAAGCGCCAGCGGTGCGCCACGGTAGCGGTATTCGCCATCGTAATCATCTTCCAGGATATAGCTCTGGTGTTGCTCGGCCCACTGCAGCAGCTCCAGTCGACGTGCCAGTGACATCGTCACTCCGGTGGGGTATTGATGTGATGGTGTCACGTAGGTCAAGCGTATATCGTGGTTTTGCTGCAGTTGTTCCAGCTGCGCCGTCATCAGGCCATCGCTATCAACGTCAATTCCCAAGAGCTGTGCACCGACCAGCGTCAGGGCAGATGCGACTCGCGGATAACCGGGATTTTCAATCGCCGCCAGATCGCCTGGATTGAGCAGCAGTTGCGCGCACATGAACAAGGCTTGTTGCGCCCCGGCGGTGATGATGATCTGATCAGGATCGCACATCAGTCCCCGTGTATTGCGCAGATAACCCGCCAGCAAGCTACGTAGTTGCGGATTGCCGGCCGGATCGCTATAGCCGATGTGATGCGTTGGCGCATGACGCCAGAAATCAGCCTGCAGGCGTACCCATATCGATGCCGGAAACAGGTCCAGGGCCGGCACGCCAAGCCGGAATGCACGTGGTTCGCCGGCTGGTGGCAGTAACTTCTCAGTCGCTGCCAGACGTTCTCCCAAGGCCGATAAACGCTGCTGACTCTTGTGTGGGCGCAGGACGGGCGCGGGCGACATACTGTCGGCGAGCGCCGTGGCGGGAGCCGAAACATAGGTGCCATCGCCGACCCGAGCGCTGATGTAGCCCTCGGCATACAGCTGATCGTAGGCCCTGACTACGGTAGTGCGGGAAATATTGAGCGCCAGTGCCAGTTCACGTGTGGTCGGCAGCTTGACCTGAAGATCCAGCTCGCCCTGCGTAATCCTGTTGCGCAGACTTTGCGCCAGTTGTACCGCCAGACCTCGGCCTGGGTGCAACTGCAATCCGGTCAGGTCAAAGGGGAAGGGTGAAGTGTTCATCGTTACTGGTGTCGCTGGTGTCGTTTGTGGTTACACAAGATCCAATGCAGATGACTGAATTGGTATCTTGAAAATAGTGAATATTGGATCTTTTGTAAAACCAAATTTATCATTAATCTTCGTCACACACCTCACATTTTTTGAAGGAATCGCCAAGCTATGACCTCTTCAGACAAGTACACAACGAACAACGCGCTGGGGCAGCCCGTGGGCTTGGCCATGCCAGACTGGACCCCGCGTACGTTGCCGCCATCGTTGCCAATGGCAGGCCGTTACTGTCGTCTGGAGCCTGTTGCTCTGGCACACGCAGAGCAGCTGTACGCCGCCAACAGTGAAGACGTGGATGGTCGCAACTGGACCTATCTGTTTGCTGAACGGCCAGCCAGTCTGGCGGCCTATCAGGACTGGATTGCCACGATGAGTCTGAGCAAGGATCCCTTGATGCACGCCATCATTGATCTCGCCAGCGGACAAGCGGTGGGTGTTGCCTCTTACATGCGTATTGATCCTGCCCATGGCGCCATTGAGGTTGGTAATATCAACTTCTCGCCGCGTCTGCAACGCACGCGCGTAGCGACCGAAGCCATGTTCCTGATGATGCGGCGGGTGTTTGACGAACTCGGCTATCGCCGATACGAGTGGAAGTGCGATAGCCTCAATGCCCCTTCGCGCGCGGCCGCACTGCGCTATGGGTTTCAGTTTGAGGGCATCTTCCGGCGCGCCATCGTGTACAAAAAACGCAGCCGTGACACGGCATGGTTTTCCATCATTGATACGGATTGGCCGGCGCTCAAGCTGGCGTTTCAAGCCTGGCTTGATCCTGCCAATTTCGACAATGCAGGACAACAGCGTCGCAGTCTCGGTGATTGCATGGCACAACAGGGACGTTGAAGCGATGCGACCATCTTCCTTATCGTCGCGGCAGGCAATCGTCTTGCTGAGCGTGGTGGTGCTGATCTGGGGCACCACCTGGTCGGTCAATAAGGCGAGCCTGCAATATCTCAGCCCCATCTGGGCTGCGGCGATCCGCTGCATCATTGGGACCCTGGTATTGCTGGTGCTGAGTGTCGGTCGAGGTCGCTTCAAGCTGCCCCATCGTGGTGACCTGCCGGTGGTGTGTAGTCTTGGGTTGCTCCACATGTCGGCCTATTCGATGTTGTGCAATATTGGCATGCAGCATGTCGGGGCAGGGCGTTCGGTGGTGTTGGCCTATACCACTCCGATGTGGGTGGCACCTGGTGCGCGACTGTTTCTCGGCGAAGCGTTTACCGTGCGTCGGGCCATCGGCGCCGGGCTCGGATTATTAGGTCTGTTGCTGATCTTCAATCCGCTGGCATTTGACTGGAACAATCAGCCGGCACTGCTGGGCAACGGACTGATTTTGCTGGGTGCCATGTTCTGGGCTGCCAGCATTCTTTACATGCGCGGCCATCGCTGGATTGGTGAGACATTTGATCTCCTGTTCTGGCAGGCATTACTGGCAAGCTGTGTGCTTTCGGCCTGCGCATGGTTCGTAGAAGGGCCGCCACAGGTCGACTGGAACCCCGCACTCACGATGCAAGTTCTCTACAGTGGTGCGTTTGGGATTGCGATTGCGTATTGGGCAATGAACAAGGTCAACCACGCTTTACCGGCGATGACGACCTCGCTGGGCTTGCTGGGTGTGCCGGTATTTGGCATTGTGTGTTCGTCGGTGACACTGGGCGAGCCGATTGAGACCACGCTGTTGATCGCCATGGCAATGATTGTGGTTGGTATCGCGATTGGGGCCTTACCGTCGCGACAGGAACAAAAAAAGAACTTTTCCAGTTCTGAAAAACTATCGTAGAATCATTCCCGGATCCTCCTTGATCCAACGTCGCTCGGACGGTTCCGGGCGCTTACGTGAAAGACCAACATGACCACATCTCGCCATGTGCGCAGCTTTGCGCGCATCGATCGCCTTCCTCCCTACGTATTCAATATCACCGCTGAGCTCAAGATGGCTGCGCGCCGTCGCGGCGAAGACATCATCGACATGTCGATGGGTAATCCCGATGGTGCGACGCCACCGCATATCGTCGACAAACTGGTCGAAGTTGCGCAACGGCCCGATACGCACGGCTACTCGGCATCCAAAGGTATTCCACGTCTGCGGCGTGCTATTGCCCACTGGTACAAGGACCGTTACGACGTCAGTTTTGATCCGGATAGCGAAGCAATTGTCACTATCGGTTCCAAGGAAGGTTTGGCACACCTGATGCTGGCCACGCTGGACAAGGGCGATACCGTACTGGTGCCGAATCCCAGCTATCCAATCCACATCTGGGGCGCGGTGATTGCCGGTGCCGATATCCGCTCGGTGCGCATGAGTCCTGACGTCGATTTCTTTGCCGAGCTGGAGCGTGCCATTCGCGAGAGTTACCCCAAGCCGAAGATGATGGTGCTTGGTTTTCCTTCCAACCCGACTGCGCAATGCGTGGAGCTGGAGTTCTTTGAGCGGGTGGTCCAGCTGGCGCGGGAGCACAACATTCTGGTGGTGCATGACCTGGCCTATGCGGATATCACCTTTGATGGCTGGAAGGCCCCATCGATCATGCAGGTGCCTGGCGCGCGTGACGTGGCGGTAGAATTTTTTACGCTCTCCAAGAGCTACAACATGGCGGGCTGGCGGATTGGCTTCATGGTCGGTAACAAGGAACTGGTCGCCGCGTTGGCCCGGATCAAGAGCTACCACGATTACGGCAGTTTCACGCCAGTACAGGTTGCTGCGATTGCAGCACTCGAAGGCGATCAATCGTGCGTTGAAACGATTCGCGCCAATTATGAGAGTCGCCGCAATGTGCTGGTCAAGGGCCTGCATGAAGCGGGCTGGATGGTCGACATCCCCAAGGCATCGATGTATATCTGGGCGCGCATCCCTGAGCAGTATCGTCATCTGGGATCGCTTGAGTTCTCGCGTTTATTGCTGGAGCAGGCTAAGGTATGCGTGTCGCCCGGCGTTGGCTTTGGTGAATATGGTGACGACTATGTCCGCTTTGCGTTGATCGAGAACGAAGCGCGCATCCGTCAGGCAATACGCGGCATCAAGACGATGTTGCGTGGTGCCGCTCCCACGCAAAGCTGAGTTGGCGTGGATGTACGGATGGCGATGAACTGATTTCGCCTCGATGTCACCTTCTTTTACCTGGGCGGAGTGAACATTGGAAGTCAGTGTGTCGCAAAAAAAACATGCCTGCAGATTTTTGAGAGTGATGTGCGTACCCGAAGGTATGCGATCGGCTACACTCGCTCTGCAGGCAACAATAATATGACGGCAGTAAACTCACCAAGACAAGCTAGGACACTCGCTCATGATTTCACTGACCGGCCTCCATATCCACCCCATCAAATCCTGCGGCGCGATCAATCTGAACGAAGCTACGGTGGAATCGCTCGGCCTGGCGCTGGACCGCCGCTGGATGCTGGTTGATCCGCGGGGTGACTTTCTGTCTCAGCGTGCGTTTCCGCTCATGGCAACCATTCGTCTGAATCTGGCAAGCGAATCGGAACTGATCGTACGGGCACCCGGCATGGCACCACTGGTGTTGCCGACTGTAGTGCCATTCAAAGCACCAAAAATCGCCGTGACGGTGTGGGGGACAGCGCTGGACGCGCTAGACTGCGGCCCGGAATTTCATGACTGGTTCTCTTCGTATCTTGGTGCCGAGGCCCGACTGGTGTGCTTCGATCCTGAGGTGATGCGGCAATGCAGTCTGCGCTGGACTGGCGAGCGCCGTGTCATGACGCAGTTTTCTGATGGTTTTCCTTTATTGGTAACGTCCACGGCATCCCTGGATGATCTCAATGCGCGCATGCAGCAGAAGGGTGCTCCCCCCATTCCGATGAATCGCTTCCGTCCCAATCTGGTTCTCACTGGCTTGCCTGCCTATGAGGAGGACTATATTGATACGCTCACGCTGGGCGAGCCAGGCAAGGAGATTGTCTTGCGGCTGGTCAAGCCCTGCGCACGTTGTCCGATGCCCGGTATTGACCAGCATTCCGGACTGCGCGATACGCAGTGGCCCCATGAGCCGCTGGACACTTTGACGACGTATCGTGCTGATGCGCGGGTGGACGGTGTGACCTTTGGGCAAAACGCGATCGTCGTCGCCGGGTTTGGCAATGCCTTACGACTTGGCATGCCGGTCCAGGCCGAGCTCAATTTCTGATTGAATAGATTCTCACGTTGCTGCAAGTGTTCAATGCTCACAAGGCAAGGAGATTCTTCATGAGATGTTCATTCGCTGCGGCAATGCTGGCGCTACTTGTGATGCTGTCGCTGAGCAGTGCGCGGGCCGCCGATAGAACGGTAACGATCGGTTATGCCGCGCCGCTCACAGGCGTGTCGTCCGGTGCAGCGCCGAGCCTGGTGCTGGCGGCAGAGTTGGCAATCGAGGATCTGAACCGGCAGGCGATTCATCTCGACGGCGACCGGCTGATTTTCAAGCTGCTGGTGCAGGATGACCGTAGTGATCCGAGGACAGGTGAGCTGGTCGCGCAATATTTCGCTAAAACCGATGTGGTGGCGGTGATTGGCCATTGGAATTCCGGTGTCAGTATTGCTGCTTCCAAAATCTATAACGCGGCTGGTATTGCTCAACTGGCAATTGGTTCGTCTGCGTTGGCGTATACCACTCAGGGCTTTGGTGCCGCCTTTCGTATTTTGCCGCATGATCGCCAAAATGCCTCTAACACAGCCAACTACGTCGTGGAGCAGATGAAGGCCAAGCGTATCGTCGTCATTCACGATCAGACCTTGTTTGGTATCGAGTATGTCAGGCAGTTCAATATTGCGGCTGGAAAATTACAGGGCAATATCGTTGGTCAGTATGACTTCAGCAGTCATACCTCAGATTTCAATGCTGCTTTGCAAGGCGTCAAGCAAAGTGCACCGGACGCTGTCTTGTTTGCCGGTCTCGAAGCGCAGGCTGCGCAACTGGTGCGAGAAATGCAGCGCTTTCAGATCAAGGCGCCGCTGGTGACGGTGGGGGGCATCGTCGGATCACGCTTCTTGCAAAGTGCTGGCGCTGCTGGTAACGGCACCGTCATTCTCGAGCCGTGCAAGCTGCCGCATCAAGGTGCTGCCTGGTTGCAGTTTCAGAAAAATTTCAAGGAGCGCTCTGGCGAAGAGGTCGGACTCAAACCACCATTCTCTTATGATGCAGTCGGGCTGGTCGCCGCCGCGATCCGGCAGGCTAATTCACTGGATCGACGTGCGTTGGGTGTGGCACTGCATCACTTGAAATTTACCGGTTTGACCGGCCGGATCAGCTTTGATGCAGACGGCAATCTAGAAAATCCTGTGTACACAGTGTTTCAGGTCAAGGATCAGAAATGGGTAGCCCTGAAAACAATTGAAGGCAAGAACTGAACGACGTTTTCCTTTATCATTGGCCCCTTTTTTAGAGCGAAACCATGGCACTTATCCGCGTCATTACCGCCGTTCGTTACAATCCTCAGGGGCTGGTGCAATACGTGCGCTGGGGCTTGGCCAATACCACCACCAACCGCTGGAAGGTCATGCCATCAGAAAGCCATGTCATTCATGTGCTGGAAGCCTTGAAATACGGGGAAGATGTGTGGACTGTGCTACCGGAGGGGGAGAAAGTGTTGCCGGGGCCAAGAGTACAGGCAATCAAGCTGCGGCCTGGCGTCAAGACCATTGCGATGATGCCAGCGACTGATGGCAAAAACGAGGTGACACTGGCGCAACTACCCATTTTCTGATGCCCTGCTGAAGGCATTGATGATGGTCGTGTTGCGCCAGCTTGGCAACGAGTGCAGCTGTTTCTACAGTTGCAGTTGCGTACCCTCGAAAGGAAGAGAACGACGCTAGCTTATTTTTTTGGGCGCCCAACCTTCAAAGGCGTCAGGCCAGCCAGCAATGTCTTGAGTTGGCCAGTTTCCAGCTTCTTGATCAGCGAAACGCCGATACGCAGCAAATCGCTTTTCTTGATTTCAAAGCCCACTTTCAGGCAATTCTTCTTCACCTGGCTCAGCACTGCATACTCGGTTTCGGGCATGGTGAAGCTGTCACGCACCTGCTTGACCTTCTTGAGCTTGAGTTCGGTTTTCTTTTCTGCCTTGAGCGGTGCCACTGCTTTGGCTGCCGGCTTGGTAACTTGCTTCAATGCGGGCTTGACTGCCGCTGGCAAAGACTTCTTCAATGCTGCCGGCGTTGTTTTGGCCAATACCTTCTTTGTTGTGCTTGCCTTTGCTGGTGCGGTCACCTTGCTTGCAGCAACTGGCTTCTTGGTCACAGGCTTCGTTGCTACTTTGGTAGCTACTTTGGCTGGCGCTTTGGTGACGGTTTTTGCGACAGCTTTTTTCAAGCTTGTTGTTGTCGGGGTGGCGGCTTTGCTGGTTGCCATAATGGCTCCTGAAATAATAATATAAACAATATATATATTTCCATCATGCTTGGCAATCGTAACGTGCATTGCTTGAATCATGTGAAAACAATGATTGCATTTCTTGTTCATGTGAACATGAATCAGATACTGATATTACTCCTCTGAAGTGAGCCATCGGCGTACTTGCTCCACCACCCAGTCCGGTGCATCCAGTGTCAGGTCATGACCGGCGTCTGGCTGGATGCGTAATGGCGCTTGCCAATGGTCATGCAGCGCCAGTGAGCAACGCGGGTTGACCAGTCGATCGCCGCCGCCACTGAGTATCAGCAATGCAACTGAGGACGGTGGTGGTTGTGCACGGTAGCGCAGTGCAGCAAGCAACTGGCGCAAGACATTCATAAGCTGCACCGGACGTTGTCTGGCAAAGTGTATCCAGGATTGCAGCAGCTCATCTGGCGCCGCACGATTGCTGGTCAGCCGCAGTATCGTGCGCTCACGTGTCGGATAATTGGTCGGATCGCAAAGCAATCCAATCAGGCTTGCATATTGTTGCGGTCGCAACCGATGATAAAAGGGGCTGTAAGGACGCAAGCTGGTATTGATCAACACCGCACCTGCAACCTCCTTTGGATAGCGCGAAGCCCAGTCGCTTGCAACCATGCCGCCAAGTGAGAGTGCTAGCAAGTGGTAGGGTGAGGGGATGCCTAGTGCATGACATTGTTGCCGACAGTGTTCCGTCATCGCCGCGATCGTGCCTGGACTGCGCTCTTGATGATGGCTGCCGTTACCGGGAAGATCCAATGTCAGAATCTGCGCCCCGGGTATTCCGACCGCCAGCACCTGTGGGAAATCTCCCCAATGGCGCGCCTCACGCATCAGGCCGCGCAGCAGGATCCATGTGCTCATGGCATCTTGCCGCCATCGGCGGGCAGCCAATGTTGATGCGCAAACGCTGCTCTGGTGAGGAAGTCGAACCACAACAGATGGCTGCGCTGCACGCGCTGCAGGCGATGGGGAGCATTGGGATTGAAGATGCCATCGAGTGAGAACAGCTGGCGTGGATTTTTCTTGACCCAGCGCCATGACCCCATTTCCAGTGTGAGCGGCAGAAATACTTTGTCCTTACCCGAAATACTCTCCAGGTACAGATAATCCCAAAGGTCACCATGGGTCAGATATTGTTGGCTTTGTGGTTCAAACACATAGTGGTGATCGGCATAGGTTTGGCAAAACAGCGACTCCAGTGCCGCGATCTGAGGTAGATGGCGGATAGGCTGCGCGCTGTGTGCAAACGGAAACCAGATGCGATCCTGCAGGCCGAACCCGGAGTGACAATCCAGCGCGATGCTGAAGTGCCGGCTGGTCAGCTCCTGGCGTACCACGTCGCACAGGGCCTGCGCTTCCGCCTCCATCGGTTCGTTGATCGCGCCACGGTACCAGGGCAAGCGGCGACTCAGGCGCTGGCCACCAACCAGAAAGGACGCTCTCTCCACCGAATCGATCGGGGCATTGCGCATCAGATCGACTCCTTGCGGATTAGCGCGCGTGTTGTTCCACATGCCGGCGGGATTGACCAATGGCATGAATACCAGCCTTACTGACTGCAGTTGATGATGTAGCGTAGCATCCCATTTGAGACGGCTCAGCAGGCTGCGTAAAAATGCCAGCAAGACGCGGGTGCCAATCCGTTCCAGACCGTGCACGCCACCAAAGAAGCCAACAGTTGGTGCGTCGGGGTTGTCGCTTCCCATGCTCAGTACATGGACCGGGAAGGTGTTTCCCTTAAAGCTGACGACGCAGGCGGAGCGGGTGCGCAACAAAGGGGCACCAGCCTCGATGATGCGCTCCAGTTCACTCAATTCAGGCAGTTTCGGATCCATCTGATGATTGTCTCTTTATCTTGTTTTGAGCGCACTGAAATCGGTTGTGTAGGGCAGCGCGGCAACAAATTCGCAACAATAATGAACGTCGGCAATCGCTACCAATACCTTAGAAAAATGACATCTTGATGTAATCATCGCTTTCGTCATCCCGGCCTGATAGAGCGGCAGGATTTTGGGAAGCAGTGGTCTTATTCAATTTACAATATGGACTTTTGTGGTTGCATAATCCGCGCCAGTGACTTTTTTGAAGATGAGCTAACACGATGAGCAGTATCAGTCCCCTGGCCGGTCAGCGTGCCGCCACGTCCTCCCTGGTTGATGTGCCAGGGCTGGTGACCAGCTATTACAGTTTGCAGCCCGATCCGGTGATATCTGCACAGCAGGTTGCGTTTGGTACGTCTGGCCATCGCGGCCGTTCACAGCAGCACAGTTTTAACGAATGGCATGTGCTGGCGATGGCCCAGGCGATCTGTGACTATCGCGCTGCACATCAGATACGCGGCCCGCTGTTCCTTGGTATCGATACCCATGCGCTGTCGACTCCTGCGTTGGCGACCACACTGGAGGTTTTGGCGGCGAACGGCGTGCAGACCATGATTGCCCGCGGCGCATCGACACCTTACACCCCGACCCCCGCTATCTCGCACGCGATTTTGTTGCATAACCGCACACATCCGACGGCGCTGGCAGACGGTATCGTGATTACGCCATCCCACAATCCACCTGACAATGGTGGCTATAAATACAACACAAGTCATGGCGGCCCGGCCGACACGGTCGTCACCAGCTGGATCGAAACCCGCGCCAATCAGTATTTGCGTGATGCGTTGTGCGGCGTGAAGAGGATCAGCTACGAGCGTGCCTTGCGCGCTGCCAGCACCCATCGATACGATTATCTGGATGCCTATGTTGGTGATTTGCCCAGCGTCATTGATCTTGCTGCCATTCGCGATGCCGGTGTACGTATTGGCGTCGATCCGATGGGAGGCGCTGGCGTACATTACTGGAGCGCAATTGCGGATCGTTTCAATCTGCAGCTGGAGTTGCTCAATACTGAGGTTGATCCGACGTTCCGATTTGTACCGCAGGACTGGGATGGTCAGATCCGCATGGATCCTTCATCACCGCACGCCATGCATGCGCTGATTGCGGTCAGGGAGCGCTTTGATATGGCGTTTGCCTGCGATACCGATCATGACCGCCATGGCATCGTAACCCGCAGTGCCGGACTGATGCCGTCGAATCACTATCTAGTGACAGCGGTCTGGTATCTGTTCAATCACCGGCCAGGCTGGCGTGCTACCACCGGGATTGGCAAAACGCTGGTCAGCAGTCAGATGATCGACCGGGTGGCTGCGCAGCTCAAGCGCCCATTGCAGGAAATGCCGATCGGCTTTAAATGGTTTGTCGACGGCCTCGCCGATGGCACACTGGGCTTTGCCTGCGAAGAGAGTGCCGGTGCGGTCTTTTTACGCTTTGATGGCACGCCCTGGAGTACCGACAAAGACGGCATCACTGCCGGTTTGCTGGCTGCAGAGATGACGGCGCGTACCGGTCGCGATCCTGGTCAGATCTACGATGATCTGACTGCGCAGCTGGGTCGTCCCTATAACGGGCGGATCGAGGCTGCGGCAAGTCCTGAGCAAAAGCGCCTGTTATCACGCCTGTCGGCCGATAACGTCCGTTCGGCAGAGCTGGCTGGTGAGCCCATTCGGCAAGTCCTGACGACGGCGTCAGCCAATGGCAAGTCGTTCGGTGGTGTCAAGATCGTGACCGATAACGGCTGGTTTGCGGCGCGTCCATCGGGCACCGAGGATATCTACAAGATTTATGCAGAGAGCTTCCGCGACCCAGCGCATCTGGAGTGCATTTTTGCCGCTGCACAAGATATCGTCACTCAGGCATTGGCCGGTTGAGTACGACGCTAATCACCGTGCGCAGCTATCGCGTTGCGCATGGTGCGTGGTGATAAGTGCTGATCATTTGCACTAATGGTCTGCAATCGGCGCTAGTAGCAAAACTACATAAACTACATTCCTTTCTTTTACCTCGTTCTTTTTATTTTTGCAGGAATTCGCGATATTTTCAGAAAATTTCTGGAAATTAAGTCCCCCCTATGCCAGAATCTCAAAAAAAACTAGTAAAACTACATAAAATAGCCTGATCCGGTATGTGCTTTCCTTGGTTTGCCGGCCTGGATCATGGCCATGTCATGACGCTTCAGGGTGCTTCATGGCATGTAACAGGAGACACTTGCATGAAATTTCCCGCGCTTCGGATCGGTCTTCGTTTGTCGTTGTGCTTTGGTTTGATTCTCGTGTTGATGGCGGCGGTGACGGCACTGGCCGGTTTTTCCAATCATCGTGCCCAGCAGCAACTGGCGCAATCGTTACGTCATACCAATGGCAAGTCCGGGATTGCAGCAGCGATGCGTCAGAGTCTGTTTCGTCAGGGGCAGGCGGCGCGCAATATCGGCACGCTCAATGATCTGTTTCGGATGCAAAAGGAAATGACCGGTATCGTGGCAGAGCGTGCCCGTTACCGGCTCAATCAGACGGCGCTGGTCAATGCCGGGCTGACTGCGCCGGAGCAAGCGATTGTTCAAGAGATGCAGGCGCTGGATCAGCGCAGCGAGCCATTGATCAGTCAGGCTGCCGAGTTTGCCGCTGGTTTCAATGCCGGTCAGGCCAGCAAATTGCTCAATGCGCAGGTTGCGCCGTTGCAGACGCAGTGGCTGGAGGCCATCGATAAACTGGTGCAGTTACAGCAACAACAGATTCAGCATGACCTTGATGCCTATGCCGAGAGTAGTCGCAATATTACGCTGCTGACCATCGTGATCTGTGGTGCCGCCATGGTGTTGGCGGGGCTGGTGGCGTGGCGTCTCAACCGCAGCATTACCCGTCCACTCAATCAGGCCGTGGAGCTGGCAAGCCGGGTAGCTGCCGGGGATCTGACGGCCTACATTGCGCCAGGCAATAATGATGAAACCGGGCAACTGTTGCGCGCCCTGCGCAGCATGAACCAGAGTCTGCAGCGGGCGGTGGGACAGGTACGCTTTGGTGCGCAAAGCATGTTCGATGTGACACAGCAAACGGCGAGCGGCAATCGTGATCTGGCCGAGCGCACCGATGCGCAGGCTGAGTCGTTGCGGCAGACCGCAGATGCAATGAAAGAATTGAGCGGGCTGGTCAGTCGCAACACGGCGCAGGTTGGTGATGCGAATCAGTTGGCCCGGTCGGCGGCCGATGTGGCCTCGCGCGGCGGCGAGATCGTGGCGTCAGTGGTTGGCACGATGACCTCGATCAAGGATAGTTCGCGGCGCGTCGTCGACATTATTTCCGTGATTGACGGTATTGCCTTTCAGACCAATATTCTGGCGCTGAATGCGGCGGTAGAGGCTGCCCGCGCTGGTGAAACTGGTCGCGGCTTTGCGGTGGTGGCCACCGAAGTGCGCCAACTGGCCATGCGTAGTGCCGCTGCTGCCAAGGAAATCAAGACCCTGATTGGCGCGTCAGTGGATAGTATCGATGCGGGCAGTCTGCAAGTTGACGACGCTGGTCGTACCATGCACGAGATTGTTGATTCTGTCGGGCAGGTCGTCACCATCATGGACCAGATTGCCGCGGCCAGTGATGCTCAGAACCACGGTATTGCAGAGCTGAATCAGTCGCTGGCGCAGATTGATGCGGTCACCCGTAACAATGCCACGCTGGTGGCACAGGCTGCGCAGGCCACGGCGGAGTTGCAGCAGCAGGCGCAAAATCTGTGGCAAGCGGTTGGTACCTTTCAGTTGGGCGAGGAAGATTCTGCGGCATTGTCGGCTCGAAGCGGGGTATCGCCGGTGGAGTTGATGACGGCACAGGAAGGTGATGCGCATCAGAGCGCCGGCCTTCCTGATGTGGCAGCATTGGCGATCAACTCTGCCGGTGAGTATTCGCGTCTTGCTGTATAGCAACCTTTAGTAACGCTCCTCAATGTTGTTTGTCCGGACGGCATCGCTCCCGTTGGGGCGGTGCACAGTACCGCCTTGGCCGGCTTGCTCAGCTTGCCAGAAGCTGCCGCCCCACCTATACTCCCGCGATAGCATTGCCTAGGGTAGCCAATACTTTTTCTGGTATTGGTTTTAAACGGGAAGTCGGTGCGTTTGTCTCTTAAAGTTGCTCTTCTCAAGTCATCTTCATTTATTTTTGTTGTGACGGCGGTTGGTGCAATTGTTGTGTAGACGGGTAATGCCGACGCTGCCCCCGCAACGGTAAGCGAATCCGTGAATCCGCACGCAGCCACTGTGCCGTCAGGCATGGGAAGGCGCGGTTTCCGACACTGCATTGATCAGTGTCATTCGTCAGCCCGGAGACCGGCCCCTGGCATACGACAAGTTTTGCATCGCGGAGGGCGATCGACGGACAGCTCAGACAGGCGTGCCACCGCGGGTGGCTTGCTTGTATTTGCTTTGTCTGAATCCCTTCCGTTTTGCATCGTTGAACAATGAATGCCATGACGCCGATCCGTTCTTGCGGGGCAGCATGGTGCTTTGAGTAGGGACAACCCATGAGAACCCACCAGCGACATGTGCTGATGTGCACTGGTCCGCGCTGTACCGACAACGGGGTGTTGTCCGCAGCGATGTTTGCCGTCCTCGGCGAACAGATTGATGCGCGTCCGGAGCTCAAGGTCAAGCGCACCCGCACCCATTGCATGGTGGCCTGCAAATCGCAGGCGGCTGTGCTGGTGGTTTATCCGGAGGGTGTCTGGTATCGCTGCAAGGATGCGGCTGCCATCGAGCGTGTGGTGGCCGAGCATCTGGCCGAAGGACGCGAAGTCACTGATCTGGTGTTTCATCGGCTTGGCGAGGGTGATGTCGGTTTGGCGCTGGAGGAGATGCCGAATGTCTGATCTCCAACCAGCGACACACAAAGTCATCGTTGCTGCGCGTATCGCCTTGCTGACCCATGCATCGACTGATCTGGCGATGCTGCAACATGCACAGAGCCAGTTACCAGAAGAGTTTCCCTCCACGCTGGGGATCAATCTGCAGCGCGTCGACAATGACGCGCAGATGGATGCACTGCTGGCGGCAGCGCTGGCCGATACCCAGGTAATCGTGCTGCGCGTGCTGGGGCGTCTTGGCAGCGTGCCGGGTTTTGCAGCCTTGTTGCGTCATGCACAGGCGCAAGGGCGGCACTTGATCGCGCTGAGCGGCACGGGTGAGCCCGATGCCGAGCTGGCGGCAGTGTCGACCGTGCCCGCCGATATCCTGCGCGAAGCGCTGGCCTACTTTCATGCGGGCGGCAGCGTCAATCTGGCGCAGCTACTACGTTATCTTGCCGACCGGCTGCTGTTGACCGGCTTTGCCTATGAGGCACCGGTGGTCTTGCCCGAGCACGGCATCTACCATCCCGACCTGGAGCAACAGGCCAGTATTGCCGACTGGTTGCGCCTGCGCATCGATGTTGCTGGTCGCCGCAAGCCTGCGGTTGGTATCATTTTTTACCGAGCG
The DNA here is from genome assembly GCF_014192645.1 of Herbaspirillum sp. Sphag64. Lineage (GTDB taxonomy): Bacteria > Pseudomonadota > Gammaproteobacteria > Burkholderiales > Burkholderiaceae_D > Herbaspirillum. The sequence continues at coordinate 103,734 of NZ_JACHYE010000006.1, forward strand.
CACTGGATGAGCGGCAATACCCGCTTCATTGATGCGCTGGTCGAAGCGCTTGAGCAGCGGGGAGTCGATGTGCTGCCGATTTTCACTGCATCGCTACGCACGACGGTGGCAGAATCCAGCCTGCCAGCGGCGTTGCAATATTTCAGCAGCGCCCAGTCCGGTACCGACACCTATGTCGATGTCGTCATCAACACTACCTCGTTTGCGATGGGTGAAATCACGCCCGGCGGGCCAACGCCGGCGGGGTGGTCGGTGTCCGTGCTGGAGCAGCTCGATGTCCCGGTGTTGCAAGCCATGACCAGTGGCATGACGCAGGAGCAGTGGGAGCAATCCTCGCGCGGTATGAACCCACTGGATGCCGCCATGAATGTGGTGTTGCCCGAGTTTGACGGGCGCATTATCAGCGTGCCGCTGTCTTTCAAGACACAGACGGCTGCGCTGGGAGGTGAGGCGATTACATTTGAGCCGCTGGCCGATCGGGTTCAACGCATTGCCGGATTGGCAACACGCTTTGCGCGTCTGCGCGCGTTGCCCAATGCCGACAAACGCATCGCCTTCATCTTCACCAACTCCAACAGCAAGGCATCGCAGATTGGCAATGCGGTCGGCTTGGACGCACCGGCGTCACTGATGCGGATTCTGGAGTCGATGCAGGCTGCCGGTTATCAGATTGGCGAGCTGCCGGAAACCGGTACTGCCTTGATCCATGCACTGGTTGATCGTTGCTCCTACGACAATATTTATCTCACTGCCGAGCAGTTGCAGCAGGCTGCGGGACGCATTCCTGCTCAGCAATACGCACAATGGTTTGCCGAGTTGCCACCGGCGCTGCAACAAAAAATGCAGGCCCAATGGGGCGCTGCGCCCGGTGAAGCGTATGTGCACGACCAGCATCTGGTACTGGCAGGGATGGCGCTGGGCAATGCCTTCGTGGCGCTGCAACCACCACGTGGCTACGGCATGGATCCGGATGCGATCTATCATCAACCCGATTTGCCGCCGACCCACCATTACTATGGACTGTATCGCTGGCTGAGCGACGTCTGGCAAGCCGATGCGATTGTGCACGTGGGCAAGCATGGCACGCTGGAATGGCTGCCCGGCAAGGGTGTCGGGCTCTCTGAAAACTGCTTCCCGGATGCGTTGCTGGGTGATATGCCGCTGTTTTATCCGTTCATCATCAATGATCCCGGCGAAGGTTCGCAGGCGAAGCGGCGAGGGCATGCGGTAGTGGTCGACCACCTGACGCCACCGATGACCACGGCCGACAGTTATGGCGCGTTGGCACAATTGACGCAGTTGGTGGATGAGTATTATCAGGTCGAGATTCTTGACCCTTCCAAGTTACCCCTGTTGCAGCAGCAGATCTGGGAGCTGGTCAAACAGACCAATCTCGACAGCGATCTGCAGATGAAGCTGCTGCACCATGATCACGACCACGGCCACGACCATCATCATCACGGGCACCACGATCATGACCACCCGCATGGTCACGATCATGCGCACGACCACGATCACCCCCATGACGAGGCCTTGCCCGAAGCACTCGCCGAGATGGGCGGGGCGGACGTTGCCCACCTGATCGAGGATCTGGATGGCTATCTGTGCGAACTCGGCGCAGCGCAGATTCGCGATGGGCTGCATATTCTCGGCCGTAGTCCCGATGCCGACCAGATGCCGGACATGCTGGTCTCGCTCACACGGTTGCCCAATCAGGATATTCCCGGCCTGCAAGAGGAGATGGCCAAGCTGTTTGGCCTGAAGTTAGACATGTTGCTCGACAACAAGGGCCAGCGCCTCAATGTCGACAGCGCGCTGGCCCGCATCGCCGGACGGGCGGTTGTGACGCGTGCCGATGCGATAGAGGCGATCGATGCGCTATGCCTGCGGCTGATGCAGACCCTGCAGGAAAACGATTATCAGACCGCCGCCATCGACACTATTCTGCAAGCGATGTTTGGTGATCTCAGTATCGACAAGCCACGCCTGCAGATTGCCGCCGCCCGCGTGCCTGCCAGTGCCTTGGGACAAATGAAGTTACAGGCACGTACCCGGTTCACTGCACCAGTGTCCAAGCCTGTTACGCCGCCAGTTGCAGCCCGCGCCGAGAACGACAATTTCGCCGGTTTGCGACGGGTGCTCGGTTTCACCTGCGAGAACCTGCTGCCCAATCTGCACCGTGCCGGTGACGAAATCGGCAATCTGTTGCACGGTTTGTCTGGCGGTTATGTCCCTGCTGGCCCGAGTGGTTCACCCACGCGTGGCATGGCGCATATTTTGCCGACTGGTCGCAATTTCTATTCGGTCGATCCACGCAGCGTGCCCTCGCAATCCGCGTGGCGTGTCGGCCAACAGCTGGCGCGTGAAGTGCTGGAGCGCCATCTGCGCGAAACCGGCAGCTATCCCGAGAGTGTCGCCATCAGCATTTGGGGTACCAGCGCCATGCGGACCCATGGCGACGATGTGGCACAGATTCTTTGTCTGCTCGGTGTACAACCGGTCTGGCGTGCCGGTAACCGCCAGGTGGCGGGGATCGAAGTGATTCCGCTGGCGCAATTGCAACGCCCGCGTATCGATGTGACGACGCGTATCAGCGGTTTCTTTCGCGATGCCTTCCCGCAACTGATTGAGTTGATCGACGACGCCGTCAATGCCGTGATCGCGCTGGATGAACCAGCTGAGCAGAATTTCGTACGCAAGCATTATCTGCAGGACGTCGGCAACTGGATCGGGCAGGGGCTCGCGCCTGAACTGGCGCAGCAGCGTGCCGCATATCGCGTGTTTGGTGCCAAGCCCGGTAGCTATGGCGCCGGTATTCTGCCGCTGATTCAGGAGCGCAACTGGCAGGCCGATGCTGACTTTGCCGAGGCCTATATCAACTGGGGCGGCTATGCCTATGCACGCCATCAGGGCAATGCGCAGGGCAGCGATCAGCGCGATGCCTTCCGCACCCGGCTGGCTGGTGTGCAGGTGGCTTTGCATAATCAGGATAATCGCGAACACGATATTTTCGACAGCGACGACTACCTGCAATATCACGGTGGCATGATCGCCACCATTCGGGCACTGACCGGACAGCAGCCACGCCATTATTTTGGTGACAGCCATGATCCGGCGCGCGCAGAAGTACGCGACCTGAAGCAGGAAACCCTGCGCGTGTTCCGCTCCCGCGTGGTCAATCCGAAGTGGCTGGAGAGCATCCAGAAGCACGGCTACAAAGGCGGTCTGGAGCTGACTGCCACCGTCGATTATCTGTTCGGCTACGATGCGACGGCACAAGTCATGGATGACTGGATGTACGAGCAGCTGGCGCAGACCTATGCGTTTGATCCGGGTATGCAGCGCTTTCTGGAAGAGGCCAATCCATGGGCCCAGAATGCGATTGCCGAGCGCTTGCTGGAAGCTGCCAGTCGTGGCATGTGGGCGCAGCCCGAGGCGCAGACGCTGGAGCAGTTGCGTCAGCTGTATCTCAATAGTGAAACCTTACTGGAGGCGCGTGGCGAAACCCCGCGCAGTGCATAAATGAGCGCCGTCAATGGTATGACTCCCCTGTATCCATTCAGCGCCATCGTCGGGCAACCCCAGCTCAAGCGCGCCTTGTTACTCTGTGCGGTGGATCCCAGTCTGGGCGGGGTTCTGATCCGCGGCGACAAGGGCACTGCCAAAAGTACCGCAGCACGTGCCTTAACGGGTGTATTGCCGCACATTGCACGGGTTGCGGGCTGCGCCTTCAATTGCCTGCCCGGCGCAGCAGCGGCATGCTGCCCGGTCTGCAATGCGGACAATGCGAGCAATACTGCGCAACAGACGGTATCGGCTGCGGTACCTTTTGTCACGTTGCCGCTGGGCGCGACTGAGGACCGGGTGCTGGGCACGCTGGATCTGCAACGTGCCCTCAAGGGTGAGCAAAATACCTTGCAACCGGGACTGCTGGCAGCCGCCCATCGCGGCATCCTGTACATAGATGAAGTCAATCTGCTGGCTGATCATGTGGTTGATGTTTTGCTCGATGTTGCGGCAATGGGTGTCAATACGATTGAGCGCGAAGGCCTGTCGGTATCGCATCCAGCACGGCTGACGCTGATTGGCACCATGAATCTGGAAGAGGGCGACCTGCGGCCGCAGTTGCTGGATCGCTTCGGTCTGATGGTCGAAGTCACCGCACCCCGTGAAAAGCAGTTGCGCGGCGAGGTGGTACGTCGTCGGCTAGCCTATGAAGCTGACCCGGTCGTCTTTGCTGCCAACTGGGAAACCCAGCAGCAAGACTTGCGCACGCAGATTGCGGCGGCGCAGGCAGCTTTGGCAGAAGTAGTGCTGGACGATGCCTTGCTGGACCTGATCAGCCATCTTTGCTGCGAATTTGAAGTCGCCAGCCTGCGCGCCGATATCGTGATGCACAAGGCGGCACGGGCGCTGGCGGCGCTTGATGGTCGGGCGCGGGTAACGCCGGAGGATATTCGCAACGCCGCTGAACTGGTACTGCCGCATCGTCGGCGTCGCAAACCGTTTGAACAGGCGGGGTTGGATCAGGACAAGCTTGATGATCTGATGCAGCAACATCAGCAGGAAGATCGGCAACAAGATCAGCCTCCACCTCAGTCATCACAGCCAGAAGCACAATCAGAGGCAGGCGATCAAAGCTCCAGCGACCATAACGAAGCGGAGCAGGACGGCAAGCCGGACAACGCTGGTGCCAACGAGCAAGTGTTTCATGCGGTCAGCGCAGGTGCAGCGCCCCAGATCAAGGTCGAGCGTGCATCCGGCCAGCTCAGTGCGGTTGCGGGACGACGCAGCGAACCGGCCGATAGCGGTCGTGGCCGCACCGTGCGCGTGGTGGCCGACAGCAATCCCGGGCATCTGGCCGTCGCGGCTACCGTACGCAGTGCTTTATTACGCAGCGCCGCGGAAGAAAGTACCGTGATCTCGCTGCAAAGCAGTGACCTGCACGGCAAGGTCAAGGTGGGCAAGGCTGCCAATCTGATTCTGTTCGTGGTCGATGCCTCCGGTTCGATGGCGGCGCAGCGGCGCATGGAGGCGGTTAAAGGCGCAGTGCTGGATCTGTTGACCAATGCCTATCAGCGCCGCGATCAGGTGGCCGTGATCGGTTTTCGCGGCGAGCAGGCCAGCCTCTTGCTGGCGCCGACACGTAGTGTCGATCTGGCTGAGCAAGGCTTGCGCGAGTTGCCTACGGGCGGTCGTACGCCCTTGCCGCATGCCCTGCAACTGGCGCTGGAAACGCTGGACATTGCAGCGCGCAGCAATACCAGTGCGCCGCCGGTCCTGGTCTTGCTCAGCGATGGCAAAGGCAATGTGGCCTTGCAATCTGGCAATGATCCGTGGCGTGAAACGCTGACTTTGACCGAGCAACTGGCGGCACGCGGCATCCCGGCTCTGGTGATCGATACCGAGAGCGGCTACGTGCGCCTCGGGCGCGCAGCGCAACTGGCGCAGGTGCTGGGAGCCCCATGCCTGACGCTGGAAGACCTGTCCGCCGACATGCTGGCGTTGACCATTCGCAGTAGCATCAAGGCCTAAGCCGATAAGCTATACGTCATAAATACTCAGTAATGAGCCCTCAAGGAAACGCAACATGATTATTTGTATCGGCGCCGGTCCCGGCGATATTGGCTACCTGACCCAGCGCGGTGCGGAGTTGATCCGCAATGCCGATGTCGTCGCTGGCTTTGACGCGGTCGTCAATGTGGTGCAAAGCATCATCCCGGCCAGTGCTGAGGTGGTGCTGATGAATTACCGCGATCAGGTCGCCCAGCTGGACAAGGTTGCCGCTGCCCATCATGCCGGCAAACGTTGTGTCGTGGTGTTCATGGGCGATATCCACTTCAGTGGATTTCAATATCTGGAGCGGGTCGAACGTGCCTGCGGTCATCCGGTGGAAACCTTGCCCGGGATTTCCTCGGCGCAAATTCTGGCATCGCGTGCCAAGGTCTGTTTCGACGAAACCAGTTTCATCACCTTCCACCGGCGCGGTGATCTGAGCCCTTTTAAGCGCCACTTGGTGCATGTACTCAAGGATGGTCGTAACGCCATCGTGATTCCTTGCCCATGGGACGCTGCACGCTCCTTCATGCCGCTCCACATTGCGGCTTATCTGCTGGAACAGGGAGTAGCGCCCGACCATCCGACTGAGGTATGGGAAAACCTGACCCGTGCTGAAGCTGAATGGCACGGAACGCTAGCCGAGTGCGCTACCAAGGAATTCAGCGACATGAGCATCATGCTCATTCGTACCCACGTCCCCATGGCCAGCCAGATCGAACCACCACCGGAGGTTGCGTGACGAATCTGAACGCCGCAGAAGTGACGCTCCCAGCATCGCTAGCATCATCATCAGCAGCAGCGCCCTATGGCATCGTGCTGGCCGGTCACGGCAGTCGTGACCCCGACGCGGTGCGTGAATTTGAGGCGCTAGTCGAACTGGTGCGCCAGCGCGTACCAGGGCAAGTGGTGACGCACGGCTATCTGGAATTTTCCAGCCCCACCATCAGCGCGGCGGTCGAAGCCAATATCGCCGCTGGCAGCAAACAGGTTGCGGTTGTGCCGGGCGTCTTGCTGGCCGCACGGCATGCCAAGAACGACATGCCTGCCGAAGTACTGGCACTGGCCAAGGAGCATCCGCAGGTTGACTTCCATTTTGGCGCTGCGCTCAATCTCCATCCGCAATTACTGCAACTGGCGCAAGAGCGGGTGATGGCGGCGGAAGCCAGTTCGCCCCACACCGTACGTCGTGACGATACCTGCCTGGTACTGGTTGGCCGCGGTACCACTGACCCGGATGCCAATGGCGAAGTTTCCAAAATGGCCCGGATGCTGGAAGAGGGCATGGGTTTTGGTGGCGTCTACGTCTGTTATTCCGGCACCGCCAAACCACTTGTGGCGGATGGCTTGCGGGCAGCTGCCTTGCTCGGTTTTGCACGCGTCGTGGTGCTGCCGTTCTTCCTGTTTGATGGTGTGCTGGTCAAACGTATTTATGCCGCTGCCGACGATCTGGCCCAGCGTGAGCCGCAACTGGAAGTGCTCAAGGCCGGTTATCTGGGGGTGCATCGTCATCTGGCTGACGTCATGCTGGAGCGCGCCCGCGACGCGGTAGAAGGACGTGCTGCAATGAATTGCACACTCTGCAAGTACCGCGTGCAAATCGTCGGGTTCGAGCAGCAACTGGGTGAGCCGCAACAGGCGCATCACCTGCAGGTGCGTGGTTTGCTGGAGCGCGCACCGGAGGTCGAGACCGCACCGGTATTTCCACCCTATGAGCCACATCCGATTGAGCGCGAGAGCTTTGAGATCATTGCCGCTGGGCGCGACTGGTCGGGCTTCCCGGCACAGCATCTGACAGTCTTGCAGCGGCTGGTGCACACCAGCGGTGACTTCAATGCCGTCGATGATATTTACTTCTCTACCGGTGCTGTCGAGGCAGGCGTCCGTGCCTTGCTGCGCTGCAAACGCGTGGTCACGGATGTTACGATGGTCCAGACCGGCCTCAAACGCGCTCTGGTCGAGCAGCTTGGGATCGAAACCTGGTGCGGCGTACATGACCGTGAATCCCATCTGATGGCGCAGACTCAGGGCATTACCCGCTCGGCGGCAGGGATTCGCCGTGCCTGGGAGAAATTTGGCAACAATCTGGTATTGGCAATTGGTGATGCGCCGACCGCCATCGTTGAAGCAACCCGCCTGATTCGCGACCACGGCTGGCGGCCGCAGCTGGTGATTGGTTTGCCGGTCGGCTTTGTTGGTACCCGCGAAAGCAAGGATGACCTGCGCCGTTGCCTGCAGGTGCCGCGCATCACCAATAGCGGCACGCGCGGTGGGTCGCCTTGGGCAGCCACCGTGGTCAATGCGATGATGATTGATGCCATCGGGCAGGTGATTGCAGCACAGAGCGAAATACAGAGCGAGAGTGGCGATGGCGGAAGCTGAACGCGCCGAATTTGACCTCGCGGTACTCGCCACCAATGGTCTGCGACGTGGTCGCACCACGGGTAGTTGCGCTACCGCGGCGGTCAAGGCGGCGTTGACACGTTTGCTCGGCGGCGAAGCCATGAGCAAGGTCGAAGTCAGTTTGCCCGACGGCAAGCATTATCTGCTGGTGCCGATTCAGGCATTGCAGGTACTGCCTACCGGTGCGGTGCGGGCCGAAGTGCTCAAGGATGGCGGTGACGATCCGGACAATACTCACGGAGCCACCATTTTCGCAGAGGTCACACGCAACACTACCGGAGAATTGCGTTTTCTGGCTGGCCCTGGTGTTGGTACGGCCACTCAGCCGGGCTTGCGCGTGGCCGTGGGCGAACCGGCGATCAATCCGGTGCCGCGTCAGATGATGCGGCTGGCGGTGCAGGAAGTGCTGGCGGATGTCGGTCTTGCGCATGTCGCCGATAACACTGGTTTTGATCTGACCATCGGTTGCGAAGACGGCCAACAGATTGCGACCAAAACCTTCAACCCGCGTCTGGGCATTGTCGGTGGTATTTCGATATTGGGTACCTCGGGGATCGTCGAGCCGATGTCATTGGCTTCATGGATTGCCTCGATCGAAGTGTATGTCCGGGTAGCGCTGGCCGACCCGGTGCGCCCAGGTGGTATCGCGGCCTGTGTAGCCTACTTGCCCGGCAAGATTGGCCGCAGCTTTGCGCGCGATACGCTGGGTCTGCCTGAGCCGCGCACGGTACAGATTGCCAACTTCCTCGGCGATGCGCTGGATTTCACCCAGACCGCGCTCAGCGAGCAGGGCGCGACGCTGGAACAATTGTGGCTGGCCGGTCATCCCGGCAAACTGGCCAAGGTGCTCGACGGCGTCTGGGATACCCATTCCAGCAAGAGCAACATGGCCATGGGCGGCGTAGCACGCATGGCACGCGAGCTGGCTGATACGCTGGGATTTGATGCCAGTCTGATCGCCGATATCGAGCAGGCCAATACCGTCGAAGCGGCCATTGAACGATTACGGCATGAACCCGGATCGGTTGCGTTATGGCGCGCCATCGAAGCGCGGATTGCCATGTTGGCCCAGGCCCGTGTACCAGCGGTACAGCGTCTGGAGGTACGACTGTTTGATCTGGATGGCAATTTGCTGGGAGAGCATGTTTGAGTGATGAAGTGAGCACTGAAATGGGTCATGTGATGAATGCGGAAGCAAACAAAAACGGCATTGCCATGTTCTGGGGCATCGGGGTCGGTCCCGGCCCGGCTGGTTATGTGCCAGTCGCGGCGGTGCAGGCATTGCAGCAGGCCGACCTGATTTACGTACCGCGCGCCCGTAGTGCGGAGACGTCGGTGGCTTTGCAATGTCTGGCAGGCATCGTGCTGGAGCCGCAGCGCCTGCGTGATGTCGAGTTCAACATGGACCCGGACCGCAACGTCCTGCGCGAGCACTATGCACAACTGGCGCAGGAGATTGCAGCGCATCTGCAAGCCGGGCGCAGCGTAGCCTATCTGACCATCGGCGATTCATTGACTTATTCGACTTATGGTTACGTACTGGCAGCCTTGCAGGATCTGTTGCCAGTGTTTCCGCATCGCACCTTTCCCGGCATAACCAGCTATGCCGCTGCCGCATCGGCGCTGGACTGGCCGTTGGGCGTGGGCAAGGAGCGGACCCTGATCTTGCCATGCCCGGAAACGCCGGAAGCACTGCGGCAAGAGATTGAAAGCCACGACATCGTGGTACTGATGAAGGTCGGTGCACGCCTGCCGTGGGTGCTGGACTTGCTGAAAAACATGGGGATCGCCCAGTACTGCGCCTTTGCACGGCGCATCGGGCTCGACGGTGAAGTCCTTGCCAACGACCTGCGCGAGGTGGAGGCAGGTGACCGCGATCACGCCATCAGTGGCTATCTGGCGACTTTGCTGATCCGCAAGACGGCGCTGGAAAGACGACACCAATCATGAAGCACGGCAATTCCAGCGCACGAACACAAGCACAGGAAAGAAATACTATGAAGGTTAGCCTATGAAAGTCTATTTTGTCGGTGCCGGTCCCGGTGCACCCGACCTGATCACCTTGCGTGGTGCGCGTCTGCTGGGCAGCGTACGCATGGTGTTATATGCCGGTTCACTGGTGCCCACCGAGGTCTTGCAGCATTGCGCGCCCGGTACCGAACTGATCGATACCGCCCAACTTGATCTGGAACAACAGCAAGCCTGTTATGAACGTGCGCGTGAGCAAGATATCGACGTGGTGCGTCTGCATTCGGGCGATCCTGCCATCTATGGCGCTACTGCCGAGCAGATGCGACGACTCGACGCGCTCGGTATTGCTTACGAGGTGGTGCCGGGCGTATCCTCGTTTACGGCTGCCGCAGCCACCGTGGCGGCCGAGCTGACCAAGCCTGAGGTGTCGCAGACAGTGATCCTGACGCGGGTCTCAGGGCGTGCGTCGGCGGTGCCGGAACTGGAGTCGATTGCGCGTCTGGCCGAGCATCAATCGACGATGTGCATCTTCCTGTCCGGACCGCATCTGAAGAAAATCGTCACCGACCTGCGCCTGCACTATCCCGATACGACGCCGGTCACACTGGTCTATCGTGCGACCTGGCCCGATCAGCGCACCTATCAGGGCACGCTGGGTACCGTGCTGGAGGAGACCAAACGCGGCAGCTGGAACCTGACGACCATGATGCTGGTTGGTGCGGCGCTGGATAAGGGCAAGCAGGTTGAGTCCAGCCTGTATTCCAAGGAGTTCACGCACCTGTTTCGGGTGGTCAAGAAGAACAAGGCCGGAGTTGACGAGGCGGCTGACGAGGCTGGCGAGATTGCAGTCAATCCAGGCGGAGGCGAGGTCTGAACATGAACATTGCGTCAACCACTGCTGACGGTAAAGGGTTGGGCATCTGGCTGGTTCGCGCCGAGTGCGAAGCGCTGGCCGCACGTTTGCAGGCGGTGTTGGGGGGCACGCTATACCGTCCCTGGTTGCAGCAGGGCCTGCCACAGAAGCAGCAATTCCGCGCTGCTTACCGGCATCAGACGCAGTGGATCATGCTCGCCGCCAGTGGTGTGGCGGTCCGTTTTCTGGAAGGCTTGCCGCAAGACAAACGCACCGATCCGGCCGTCGTATTGCTCGATGAGGCGGGACGCTTTGCCGTCTCGCTGCTGGGTGGCCACGAAGGCGGTGCCAATCGGCTAGCTTATCGGGTCGCCAATGTGGTGGGGGCAATACCAGTCGTCACGACGGCGACGGAAGCACTCAAGCCGCTGGTAATCGGCATTGGTTGCCGCAAGCTGGTCCCGGTCGAGCGTATTACCGCTGCGGTCAGCCATGCATTGGGCTTGCTGGGACGCCATCTGCACGAGGTGCGCGAGATTGCCACGATTGACCTCAAGGCAGAGGAACCCGGATTACTCAGCTTTTGTGCGGCCAACGATCTGCCGTTGCGGGTGATTGCTGCCACCGAGGTGGCAGCACGCGGCTGGGTCACCAAACCGTCCCTCTGGGTGCAGCAGAACGTCGGTGTTGATGGCGTGTGCGAACCCTGCGCCCTGATTGCCAGCCCGCGTGGTGTGCTGGCCTTGCCCAAGACGGCGCTCGACGGTGTCACCGTGGCGGTGGTGGAAGATATTGGGATGTCCGATCCGCTGGATCCGGCATCTCCCTTAAGCAATGTATCGAAAGATGGAAAGTAAAGTGATGGCTGGAGTATTGAATCTGGTGTCGGTCGGTCCCGGTTTTGAAGACTTGATCGCACCGCGCGCTGTGGCTGCGTTGCAGGACAGTAAGGTGATCGTGGCGTATGCGTTGTACCTGCGCTGGATTGCGCCGCATATCGAAGGAAAGGAAATTCATTCGCCACCGCTCACGCAGGAGCGCGAACGTGCCTTGCTGGCAATTGAAAAAGCGCGGCAGGGGGAGAAAGTCGCGCTGATTTCGAGTGGCGATATCGGTATCTACGCCATGGCTGCACTGGCCTTTGACGAGATGCGCGAAGACGATGACTATGCCGTCAACGTGATTCCCGGCATTACCTCAGCCAATGCCTGCGCTTCGCTGCTGGGCTCGCCGTTGTCGCATGACTTCGCCACGCTGAGCCTGTCCAATCTGCTGTGTCCGTGGGAGTGGATCGAAACCCGCGCCCGTCATATCGCCCAGGCTGATCTGGCATGCGTGCTCTACAACGTGCAAAGTGCCGGCCGGCAAGAGGGGGTCTATCGCATTCTCAAACTGATGCTGGAATCGAAGGCACCGCATACCCTGTGTGGCGTGGTCAGGAATGCTTATCGGCCGGGACAGCAGGTGAGTATTCACCGCCTCGATGAACTCCCGGGACTGCAGTTCGACATGTTGACCAGCATCGTCATCGGCAATCGCTTCACCCAGCGCAAGCGCGGGTATATCTTTACACCGCGTGGTTACAACGACTGGCAGGAAGACAAGGCTGAGGCCATAGAAGTGGCCTTGCCGGAGCAGGCTATCTGGGTTTTTGCCGGTACCAGCGACGGTAATGCCCTGGCGGCGCAACTGGCAGCACAACTCAGTCCACAAGGGGTGCCGGTAGTGGTTTCTACTGCGACTGAATACGGCGGCACGCTGGCTGCACAGGATTGCCCGGGTGTCACCGTCTGGGCTGGCCGGCAAGGGGTCGAGGCACGCAAGCAGGCGCTGCAAAAACACGGGGCGCGCCTGCTGGTGGATGCGACCCATCCGTTTGCGACCCACATGTCTGAGCAATTGATGGGCCTGTCCGAGAGCCTGGCGGTTCCATATCTGCGCTACGAGCGTCCCAGTGCAGTCGCTGCCGATGCCTTGCTGTGCGACGACATGGCAGCCGCCGCCGAACAGGCAATGACGCGCGGTAAGCGGATTTTTCTGGCGACCGGTTCCAAGGATCTGGCCAGCTTCCTGCAGGCACCGGGTGCGCACGAGCGGCAATGGTTCGTGCGCGTGACTGCGGAACCGGAGTTCTTGCAGCGAGCCTTGGATCTGGGCATCCCACGTAGCCACATCTGCGCCATGCAGGGACCGTTTTCTACTGGCTTTAATCGAGCGCTGTGGCAAGACTGGCAGATTGACTGCGTGGTGACCAAGGATTCTGGCGATGCTGGCGGTTATCAGGCCAAGGTCGACGCGGCGCATGCATTGGCGATTCCTTTACTGACGGTGCGTCGGCCAGTGCTCAGCTATCCCTTGCAGTCGACCTCCCTCGAGCATGCCTGTGCACAGGCTGCCGCGTTGCTGGCGGGAGCACCGGCCACATGAGTGACGCAGTGCGTATGCCAGCAGTGCCGGCCCAGCCAATGCCAGTGACCATCGTCACCGGTTTTCTGGGGGTCGGCAAAACGACCTTGCTGCGCAGCCTGGTAAAGCGTCGCCAAACCCGGCGGCTGGCATTGCTAATCAATGAGTTTGGTGAAGTTGCCATTGATGGTGACCTCATGCGCAGCGGTGTCGCTGACAGCAAGGATGTTGCGCAGGTGCAGATTCATGACTTCGCCTATGGCTTGATCGCCTATGGTGACGATGACCTGTTTGAGCCAACCATGCTGGCACTGGCAGCACGGCGCGCGCAGATTGACCACATCTTGATTGAAACCTCCGGATTGGCCTTGCCAACCGCGGTGATGGAGCGCTTGCAATCACAGGCGCTGGCTCCGTATTTCATCCTCGATGCCACGCTGGCGGTGGTCGATACGCCGTTAATGCTGGCAGGCCAGTTTGAAGCGGCAGCGATTGACGCTGCATCGCCTGCTTCCGATCAGGCCGTGGCAAATATGTTTGCGGCTCAGCTCGAATACGCAGACGTGGTGGTACTGAACAAGATTGACGGCCTCAACGAGGAGCAATTGCTGGCCGCAGAGCGACAAGTACGCGCCGGTGCGCCCAATGTGCGCTTTCTGGAACTGGCGTATCAGGCGCATCTGGATATTCGTCTCGCGCTTGGCCTGCGTTTGCACCAGGCGACTGAAAAGTCCCATCAGCATAGCTATACACCGGTCTCCATGCCAGGTGCTGATGCCCGTGTGCTGGCTGACCAGTCCCGGCTCAATGGGCATGCCCATTCAGGGTTGGGCGCGCATACCCACGGACTGGCGACGCATAAGCATTTCCACGAACAAGACCCGGGCTGGATGTCGTTCACGCTGCGCAGCCAGACGCCGCAACCGGCCGACGCACTGATCAGTGCCGTCTGTGCAGCGGCGCGTCTGGAGCCAGTCTTGCGCACCAAGGGCTTTGTCAGCATTGCTGCCGGGCATGGGCATCGTCGGCAGTTGCTGCAAGGTGTCCGCACCCGTATCCATCTCGCGGCCGAGACCAAAGATGCCAAAGAGGAAAAACAGTCTGTGAGCACCATCTCGGAGCTGGTCTTCATTGGTTATCACCTGAGCCGCAGCAAGATTGCGGCGGTGCTCAGCGAGACCACCGGCGTGGAATGGAAATAAGAAATCAATGAAAAGGATGACCCGATGAAGACCGATCCCGAATCCCATAAGCGCATGACCCAGCGCCATAAGGAAGGCTTTGAAAAGAAAAAAGCCGCTGCTCAGAAAGAGAAGGGCCTGCTGATCGTCAATACCGGCAATGGCAAGGGTAAATCCAGTGCCGCCTTTGGCATGGGCATGCGCATTCTTGGCCACGGCATGAAGCTGGGCGTGGTGCAATTCATCAAGGGCGCCTTGTATAGCGCCGAACGCGATTTTATGGGCAGCCATCCGCAATGTGATTTCCATGTCGTCGGCGCCGGTTATACCTGGGATACCCAGGATCGCGAAGCCGACATGCAAACAGCAGCCCGTGGCTGGGCCGAAGCGCAGCGCATGATTGCCGACCCCAGCTACGACATGGTGATCCTTGATGAACTCAATGTCGTTCTGAAATACCAGTATCTGCCGCTGGAGGAGGTCCTGGCCGTATTTGCTGGACGCCGCGAGATGCTGCATATTGTGGTAACTGGTCGTCATGCGCCAGATCAACTGATTGAACTGGCGGATCTGGTGAGTGAAATGCGTCCGATCAAGCATCCGTACAAGGAGCAGGGCATCAAGGCCCAGCGCGGCGTGGAGTTTTGACGGTGTCGCAACAGCTTACTCATGCCAGTCATGCCACTCCGGCGCTATTTATCAGTGCGCCCGGTTCAGGCCATGGCAAGACCACAGTCACGGCTGCGCTGGCGCGTTGGCACCGCCGGCAGGGACGGCGCGTCAGGGTATTCAAGACCGGGCCTGATTTTCTCGATCCGAGCATATTGGCGCAGGCCAGTGGTCAGCCGGTGTATCAGCTGGACTTGTGGATGATGGGCGAGCAGGCTTGTCGTGCGTTGGTGCATCAGGCCACAGGTGAAGCCGATGTGATTCTGGTCGAAGGGGTGATGGGCCTGTTCGACGGCCAACCCAGCAGTGCCGATCTGGCGGACTTGTTGCAGCTGCCGGTCGCTGCAGTCGTAAATGTGGCCGGTGTGGCTCAGACCCTGGGTGCAATTGCCTACGGACTGGCACATTATCGTCCTGGACTGTGCTTTGCTGGCGTGCTTGCTAACGGCGTCGCCAGTGCTAGACATGCTGAAATGCTGCAACAGGGCTTGCCTGCCGATCTGGCGTGGCTCGGCGGCATGCCGCGTGAGTGTGGCTTCAGCTTGCCGGAGCGTCATCTTGGGCTGGTGCCGGCGGCCGAAGTGGCCGATCTGGAACAACGTCTGGATGCGGCAGCAAACGTCGTTGGAAAATTACCGCTGGCCCAGCTACCGGAAGATATCCACTTTGCTCCTGCTGCTTTGTCCACACTGCCGCCGCTGTTGCAGGGTCAGCATATTGCCGTGGCGCGGGATGCTGCCTTTTGCTTCCTGTACCAGAGCAATCTGGATGTCTTGCAGCAACTCGGTGCACAGCTGCATTTTTTCTCGCCGTTACAGGATCACGCCCTGCCGGAGGCAGACAGTGTCTATCTGCCCGGTGGTTACCCTGAACTGCATCTGCAGGCATTGCAAGACAATGTTGCTATGCGGCAAGCCTTGCAGGCCCATTGTGTCGCCGGTAAGCGTTTATATGCCGAGTGTGGTGGCATGCTCTACCTGCTGGAACGCCTGACCGATCAGCACGGCGACAGTGCTGCCATGCTTGGGATTCTGCCCGGGCAGGCGGTGTTGCAGTCGCGCTTGCAGGGCTTGGGTTATCAGACTATGCGGCTGCCTGCCGGTGCGTTGCGCTGTCATACCTTTCATTACTCCAATATCACCACCGACTTGCCAGCCTTTAGCGTGGGCGAGCGTTTGTTTGCCAGTTCTGCTGGCGAGCGTGTGTTTTGTCGTGATGGCATCACCGCCAGCTATCTGCATGCCTGTTTTGCTTCCTCGCCGCAGGCCACGGCGAGTCTGTTCCTACCTCAGCAGGGGCGAGCATGAGTCGTCATCGTTATCCTCAGACCGAGGTCGATGCGGTCTACCGCGCCATTGCCGAACGTCGGGATGTCCGCCATTTTCTGCCTGATCCGGTTGATCCGGCGTTGTTGCAGCGGCTGTTGCATGCAGCCCATCTGGGCCCGAGTGTGGGCTTCATGCAGCCCTGGCGGTTTGTGCGGATTGCCAGTCCGACACTGCGCAATGACATCCATGCACTGGTCGAGCAGGAGCGGGTATTGACCGCGCAGGCACTTGGACAGCGCGAAGATGAATTCATGCGTCTGAAGGTTGAGGGTATCCGCGACTGTGGTGAAGTCATCGTGGTGGCGCTGATGCCTGATCGTGAGCCGCACATCTTTGGTCGCC
Organism: Herbaspirillum sp. Sphag64; assembly: GCF_014192645.1. Taxonomy (GTDB): domain Bacteria; phylum Pseudomonadota; class Gammaproteobacteria; order Burkholderiales; family Burkholderiaceae_D; genus Herbaspirillum. The sequence continues at coordinate 120,443 of NZ_JACHYE010000006.1, forward strand.
GCACCTTGCCGGAAATGGATCTGGCTTCAGTCGCCTGTGCCATCCAGAACATGTGGCTGGCCGCCCGTGCGGAAGGGCTGGGCATGGGCTGGGTGTCGCTGTTTGATGCCGCGCAGCTGGCGCAGCTGCTGCACATGCCAGCAGGCGCCAAGCCGGTCGCGATCCTCTGTTTGGGCCATGTGCAAGAGTTTTATGCGCGGCCAATGCTGGAGCAGGAAGGCTGGGCCGGCCGGCAGCAGCTCGATGACCTGATTTTTTCTGATACCTGGGGCCAGCGGCAACCGCGCTGACCCATCACACAACTGATGCCATGATGCAAGCACAACGTAGTCTGATCTTTGGCGGCGCCCGTTCCGGTAAAAGCGCCCATGCCGAGCAACTGGCAGCGGCCAGTGGCAAGCCTGTCATTTATATCGCCACCGCTACCGGTGCGGAGCACGCCGATAGCGAAATGCAGGAACGGATTGTCCAGCATCAACAGCGCCGCCAGCAAGACCATCCACGCTGGAGTACTGTACAGGAGCCACTGGCGCTGGGGGCGGCGATCACCCGCCATAGCAGGGCAGATAATCTGCTGCTGGTCGATTGCCTGACGGTATGGCTGTCGAATCTGCTGTTCAGCACGCAGCAAGACTATCCCGAGATTGGGCGCATCACACCGCCAGCGCGGTTTGTGCAAGAACGTGCAGCGCTGCTGGAGGCATTGCGCACGCTGCCCGGCGACATCGTGCTGGTCTCGAATGAGGTCGGTATGGGGATCGTGCCGATGGGGGCAATTTCGCGCTGGTTCGTGGATGAAGCCGGACGTCTGAATCAAGCCATTGCCGCGCAATGTGAGCGGGTGCATTGGGTGGCGGCCGGATTGCCACTGAGCCTCAAGGGAGGTGTGTGATGTGGGCTCTGCATGGTTTATTCGTGGTCGCGGCACTGAGCGCTGCAGGGGTGATTTTGGACAGGTTGCTGGGCGAGCTACGGCGCTGGCATCCACTGGTCGGTTTCGGCCGTCTTGCCAACGCCATTGAACAACGCCTGAACCGGCCCGCTGGCAGGCGCTGGGTCGGTTTGTGCGCATGGGCGCTGGCGGTTTTGCCGCCCGTTGCATTGGTAGTGTGGATCGGGATTGTGCTGGGCCGTCAGTCACTCTGGCTGGCCGCCGGTTGGCAAATCCTGTTGCTGTATTTCTGCCTGGGTTTGCGCAGTCTGGGTGATCATGTGTTGCCGATTGCCAAGGCGCTCAAAGACGGCGATCTGGCTGCCGCACGTGCGCTGACGGCACGCATCGTCAGCCGCGATACCAGTGAGCTCGATGAAAGCGATCTGGCCAAGGCTGCTGTCGAATCGGTGTTGGAAAATGGCAATGACGCCGTCTTTGGTACGCTGTTCTGGTTTGTCGTCAGCGGTGGTGCCGGTGCGTTGCTGTTCCGCTTATCCAATACCCTTGATGCTATGTGGGGCTATCGTACGCCGCGTCTGCTGGTGTTTGGCTGCGCAGCAGCACGAATCGACGATGCCTTGAACTGGATTCCCGCGCGGTTGACGGCCTTGTCGTACGGCATGCTCGGTAACTGGGAAGTCGCACGTCAGTGCTGGCGTACTCAGGCTCGGGCATGGAGCAGCCCGAACGCCGGGCCAGTGATGGCCGCTGGTGCCGGCGCACTGGAGTTGTCGCTCGGTGGTCCGGCGGTCTATCACGGTGCGCTGGAAGATCGCCCGCTGCTGGGTGCCGGACCGCGTCCCATGGCCGACGATATCGATCGCGCCTGGTCGCTGGTACAGCGCACCACCTGGCTGTGGTTGACCGTGCTGGTGTTGATTGCCGCCGGTGTTGGCATGATGCGTCTGGTGTATTTGATGATGGGAGGCAGTCTTGCTTGAGCATGGAGGCAACCTCAACGATGCCGTGGCGCACTACGGCATTGCCCGCCGCGACTGGCTGGATTTGTCGACGGGCATTAATCCATGGCCCTATCCGGTTGCAGCATTGCCGACGGATGCCTGGCACCGCTTGCCGGAACCGAGCGGCGCGCTGCTTGAAGCAGCCTGTGCGTGCTACGGTGCCAATCAGCTATTGCCGGTCGCCGGTACACAAGCGGCAATTCAGGGCTTGCCTCAGGTGCGCTTGCGCGAGCACGGCATGGCACGGGTTGTGGTGGCCGCACCGTCCTATGCCGAGCACGCTTACCGTTGGCAGCAGGCCGGACATACGGTTGCCGAGCTTCCCTATGCGCTGCTTGAGAGCGCCATCGCCGATGCGGAAACGGACGTGGTGCTGGTCTGCAACCCCAATAATCCGACCGGTGCCACGGTGCCACCGGCAACGCTGCTCGACTGGGCGCAGCAATTGGCGGCACGTGGTGGCTGGCTGATTGTCGATGAAGCCTTCGCCGATACCACGCCGCACACCAGCGTTGCGGCCATGGCTGGCGTCCAGCCGGGTCTGATCGTGCTGCGGTCGGTGGGCAAGTTCTTTGGACTGGCAGGTGCGCGACTGGGATTTGTGGCCGCTGCGACATCACTTCTAGAGGCGTTGCAGGAGTGGCTGGGGCCATGGTCCATCAGTGGTCCTGCGCAGCAGATCGGCACTGCCGCCTTGCGCGATCTGGCGTGGCAGACGCAGATGCGTGAACGGCTGCTGGCGCAAGGGGAACGGCTATCGCGTTTGCTGGCTCGGCATGCTATTGATTCCAACGGCAGCGCACTCTATCAATGGTGGCCGGAGCCGGCTGCCCCGGCTTTGCATGACTGGATGGCGCGACAAGGCATCTGGGTCAGATTATTCACCCGAGGTGCTGGCGGTATCCGGCTTGGTCTGCCGCCGGATGAAGCTGGCTGGCAGCGGCTGGAGAGCGCACTCCAAGGATGGTCGCGATGAGTCAGCAATCACGACTTTCAGAGGTACCCTTGCTTCCATTTCCTACCCTGATGGTGCAGGGCACGACGTCGGATGCCGGTAAGAGCACCGTGGTCGCCGCACTATGCCGTTTGTTGTTGCGCCGTGGCATCAAGGTGGTGCCGTTCAAGCCGCAGAATATGGCGCTCAACAGTGCTGTTACCGCCGATGGCGGCGAGATCGGCCGGGCTCAGGCTTTGCAGGCACAGGCTGCTGGGCTGGCACCGCATACTGACATGAACCCGATCCTGCTCAAGCCCTCCAGTGATACCGGGGCGCAGGTCATCGTGCATGGCAAGGTACGCGCCGACATGAATGCACGCGATTATCACCACTACAAAACGACTGCCATGGCGGCAGTGCTGGAGTCTTACCAGCGTTTGCGCGGGCAATATCAGGTGGTGCTGGTGGAGGGCGCGGGTAGTCCGGCCGAGATCAATCTGCGCGCCCGGGATATTGCCAACATGGGCTTTGCCGAGGCAGTCGATTGTCCGGTCATTCTGGTGGCCGATATTGATCGCGGCGGAGTTTTCGCGCATCTGGTGGGAACCCTTGATTGTTTGTCTGAAACTGAGCGCAAGCGGGTGATCGGCTTTGTGATCAATCGTTTCCGGGGCGATATCAGTCTGTTGCAACCGGGGCTGGACTGGCTGGAGCAGCGCACCGGCAAGCCAGTGCTAGCAGTGTTGCCGTATTTGCACGGGCTGCATCTGGATGCGGAAGATGCGGTTGCTTCCAGTCAAAGTGGTAAAGGCGCGTTCCGGGTGGTGGTGCCGGTGTTGCCGCGGATTAGCAATCACACCGATTTCGATGCCTTGCGCGCGCATCCTGAAATTGATCTGCGCATGATCGCCGCCGGACAGCCGATTCCCCCTGCTGACCTGATCATCTTGCCGGGCAGCAAAAATACCCGCAACGATCTGGCGTGGCTCAAGCAACAGGGCTGGGAGCCGGCGATAGCAAGGCATCTACGCTATGGCGGTAAAGTGATCGGGATCTGTGGTGGTTTTCAGATGCTGGGGAAAACGGTCGATGATCCGCACGGTGTCGAAGGTCTTCCAGGGAGTACCGACGGTCTGGGTTTACTGGATATGCAAACGACATTGACCCAGCACAAACAATTGCTGCAAGTGCAAGGGCAGTGCGCCTTTGGCGATGGCGCTGAGCCTGCCAGCGTGAGCGGCTATGAAATTCACATGGGGAGTTCGACCGGCCCGGCATTGGAGCGACCGGCATTCGTGATTGCAGACAAGCCGGAGGGAGCACGTTCAGCCGATGAGCAGATTCTTGGCAGTTATCTGCACGGCATGTTTGATACGCCACAGGCATTCTCGGCCTTGTTTGCCTGGGCCGGACTGGGAGGTGCTGCCACGGTGGACTTGAACGCACTGCGCGAACTGAGTCTGGAGCGGGTGGCAGATACGTGTGAACCGTTGTTGCAGGCACTGCTGAATCGAGGGTTCTGATCGACCTGCATTGATTCAGCAGTTTTGATCTGACGTGTTCAGCTCAGTGCCTGCTGTGCCGCTTCTTCCGGGCTCAATCCTTCGTAGAAGAGGTCGGTGAACCACTCCACCTCTTCCTCGATATGCTCCTGCGCCTGCGCCAGCGTGGCGCCACCCTTGACGAGGAACTTCTCGACTTCCGTGCACCAATTAATCAGGGCTTCTACTTCCGGGTCCAGCTTTTCTTTCTTTGGCATGATGCTTCCTTGGTCACTTGCCCCGCACGGCATAAGCAGCACGGGTGTGCGCGAATGCGCACTCAGCAGGATAAGTCAAAAGTGACGTGCTTGCCGCAGAGAATGCAATTCCCTCTGTGTGTTGCTTCAGGGCGACTGCAGCAACGCCGCAATTTCACTCGCTGAATCGGCCGAGTCGTGCGCCAGCTGGCGCGCGGCTGAGGCCACCTGAGCAAAGCCCCGACCGTTTTCACCGGCCTTGGCAGCTTCGATGGTTGCGCGCATGGCAAGTGCGCTGGTTTGCATGGCCAGACCATTGATGCTTTGCATGGCACTGCGGATTTGTGCCAATGTTTGATGCTGAGCAGTAATGTCGATCGCGTACATGGTGACGCCCGCAAGCGTGCCGGTGCTATCCCTAAGTGGGTTGAGTGTACCTTTGAGCCATTTTTCCAGACCACCGGCGGTGTTCACGCTGAACTCGAACTCGCAGCCGATACCCTGATGCATTTGTTGTGCTGACATGCTGGTCATTACATCCCGATAGATACCCTCCAGCATCTTTTTCGCTGCCGTGATCCCGGGTTGTTCCAGAATCTGCAGCATCTGGCTATTCACATTGATCAACTCTCCACGCGCGGTCCAGTCCACGGTGGGCGTCGTGGCGCGAATGGCTTCCAGGCGAATGGCATCTTCCTGCGCCTTGAGTTTGCTTTGCGTGATGTCGCTCTGCACGCAGACATAACGTTGCAGTGCACCTTGTCGGTCAAACACCGGGTTGACCGTCAGCGCACTCCAGTAGGTCTCGCCATGTTTGGTGTAATTCATGATCTCAACCTGGAAGGCCTGGCGGCGCTTCAGGCAGGCGTGCATGTGCTGGACGGTATCGGCATCGGTCAGTGGGCCTTGCAACAGCTGGCCCGGTTTTTCACCGAGTACTTCATTGAGGCGATAGCCTGATAGCTTTTCGAACGCATGATTGACATACTCGATCTCGCCTTCGGTATTGGTGATGATGATCGCCTGATCAGTGCCATAGGTGACCTGCGAGAGCAGCGCATCGTGGTTACGCTGGTTCACCATGGCGGTGATATCGGTGGCCAGTGCAATCACGCTGCGTGGTCGTCCATGAATATCAGGAATCGGATTGTAGCTGGCCTGCAACCAGACATCGCGACCAGTCTTGTGGAGACGCCGAAACTCGCCCGACTGATACTGGCCAGCCCGCAAACCTGACCAGAGCTGACGGTAGCCGGTGCTGTTTGCTTCGGCCTGATCGACCAGCATCCGATGGTGTTTTCCCTGTAATTCCTGCAGGCTATAGCCGATCATCGTCAGGAATTTTTCATTGGCATTGAGGATGGTGCCATGAATATCGAATTCAACCACCGCCTGCGATTGGCTGATCGCCTTGAGCTGGTTCTCGAAGGTGGTGTTGAGCAGCTTGCGCTGGGTAAAGTCTTGCACTACCAACATGACACCGGAGATCTGTCCAAGACGGTTGGTGATCGGGTGATAGCTCGCCTGCATCCACAACTGCTCACGCCGACGCGTAATGTGAACACATTCCACTACCTGTGACTCACCGCGTCGCAAGGCATCCCACAAATCTCGGTAGGCACCGCTTTGTGCATAGTCGGGATCGATGAAAAGCCGCTGATGGGCACCTTTGAGATCTTCCAGCAAATACCCCATCGCCAGTAAAAAGCGCGCATTGGCATTCACGATGTAGCCCTGCAGATCAAGTTCGATTGCGGCTTGTGTATCAATCAGTGCATGTAGCCGACGGCTGGCAGAGGACTTGAAAATATTCATCATCATTCCTAAAGGCAAGACTGGTGCGGGAGGTATCGCCGCAAGTGAATTACACTATGTCGAAAACGATTATACTGAATAAATCAAATAAATCAAATAAATCAAATAAATCAAAGAATTATGTAAATTGTTTAAATCTTTATTTTTGTTTGTTGTTTTTTCTGTTTGTTTAGTCGCCTTGCGCGCTGGTGCATGACGAATACGGATGTCAAAACTGTATCACTGGGCGCTGTTGTCAGCCAGTCAAACTACATTTTTGAACTTTTATGCGACATCAGTTTAGGGGGGACAGCTGATGTCAGGCTGTCTATATAGTGCCAGGTATCTGGGAGAAATCTGGAAGCGGGCCGGTTAGCCCATAAGAGATAAGGCAAGGAAGTGGTGAAATGCGATCAACAGATTTGCCCATGCGGAGCAAAATCAATCGTTTAGGGCCTTTCGCCCGCAGCCAGACGGGCAACGATTGCTTCGACTACTGCGGGGAGCTCGTTGACGGAGTCGATCACGTAGTGCGCACCAGCATCGCGCAGGCGGATTTCTGCCAGTGTTTTAAGCGCGGTCCGTTCCTGAGGTGACAACTGTGCTAATTCTGCCCGGGTGCAGCCGACTTCATTACCCGACAGCGACAGCCCTACCGTCCACATGCCGGCACGGATACCTTCTTCGACACCGGGGACGGTATCGTCTACCTTGATGCAGCCTGCTACGTGGCTGATTTTCAATGCCAGCATGTTGGCCAGCGCCATATAGGGGCCGGGGCGACCGCCAGCTTCCAGTTCATCACCAGCCACAACATGATCGGGGGCAATACCTTGCGCTGCCGCCAGTGGTAGCAGCACATCCAGTACCTGCCGTGGATAACCGGTGCAGGAACCAATTTTCAGTCCGTACTGACGTAACCATGAGAGCGTCTTGGCAGCACCCTCGATAGGTTGTGAATACTCGCCAACCTTGGCAATCTGCATCGGCATGAAACGCGCATAGAGTGCATCGATATCGGCGGCATTAGGCGCTTTTCCGTGCTGTTGCTGCCATTGGTAGGCAATCTCCGGGTCATTGAGCAGGCTGCGAATATGCTGCCACTTTGACAAACCCATCGGCCCGCGTGCCTGTTTAAGTGAAATCTTGATTCCAAAGCCGCTGAATGCTTCGACAAAAATCTGGGTGGGGGCCAGCGAACCAAAGTCGACCAGCGTACCGGCCCAGTCAAAGATGACGGCCTGCAGTGTGGTCAGTGGACGATGCGGACGGCTCATGGCGTGCTCTCTCTTATTGTTGGATAGTGTCAATTGGTCTCTTCGTGCGTAAGCATAAAGCAGGATTGTTACACCCTTATTATCGATATAATCACAACATTATCGATCCGATATCGAGGAAAGCTATAGATGACGCCCACCCAGCTTCGTGCCTTTCTGGCGGTTGCCCGTAACCGTGGTTTTAGTGCCGCTGCCCGTGCGTTAGGCGTGAGTCAGCCGACGCTGACTGCGCAGGTACAGGCGCTGGAACGGCAACACAATGTGGAATTGTTCTTCCGACGCGGACGACGGCTTGATCTGAGTGAAACCGGTCAACGCTTGATGCCGATTGCGCAGCGTATTGCCGAGCTGGAGCTGGATGCCTATAACCTGCTGTACAACGCTGGTGCGCTCAATATCGGTCATCTTAAGATAGGTGCGGTCGGACCATTTCACGTGATCGAAATGGTGGATGCCTACCGGCGCAAGTATCCGCATGTCGAGCTTTCGATCCGCATGGGCAATTCGGCTGAAACCATGGCCGATCTGGGCAACTATGTAACGGATGTGGCGGTATTGGCTAGTTTTAATGATGATCCGCGCTTTCATTCGGTGCCTTACGCCGATCATGCGGTCGTGGTGTTTGCCCATGTCGATCATCCGCTGGCCAAACGGGAGGTGATTACCCTGCAGGAGTTGCATGGGCAACCGATGGTGATGCGCGAGCAGGGCTCAACTACCCGATTGGCACTGGAAAAGGTACTCAAGGAAGCCGACGTGATGCCGCGTGTGGTAATGGAAATCGGTAGTCGGGAAGCTTTGCGGGAAGCGGTCGCGCGTGGCATCGGGCTGGGAACGGTATCGGAGGCCGAGTTTGTGCCCGATGCCCGGTTGCGGGTCATTCGTATTGAAGGCGATCCGGTCAATACCCATACCTACCTGTATTGCCTTGCAGAGCGCAAGGACAGTCGGCTGGTCGCATCCTTTTTGCGGCAGGTGGCGCCTGCCAGTGCTGCGATGCTACCGGAGCATGATGCTGCGTAGCAGCACAAGATTTTCGTGAAAACCCGCAATCATCGCTGGCACAAGCGGCTAAATCTGCTATCTTTGTTATCACTGCATTACCCGCAACTAAACACCACGAGGAGACGCATATGGATTTGGTTGAAAAGTTTGATGCCAAAGGCAAGACAGGCGGTGCTTACCATGTCGAGGTCTATCTGACACCGATTGATGATGTCGCCGGTACCGAGAGTCTGGCCGCATTGGGGCAGAAAACCTACCAGCTGGCAGATGGAAGGGCGCTGGATCCGCTGTCGGATGCCAAATTCAAGATTGTGCAGACCGGAGAAAAAATTTATCGGGTTTGACCCACCATATCCTCTTATACGGCAGGCCCTGTGCCTGCCGTGTTCATTTGCACGACCAAATCAGGCGCAAATTAAGCGCAACAACGTTCACGGGCAAATTACGTGAAACCTGCCGCTTCAGGGTAAACTCCCGGGCATGGAAATCGAACTCAAACTCAGCGTCGCCGCTAGCGATGTCATTACCTTGTGCAACTTGCCGCTGCTGCAACAAAGCGCACCACAGCCGCCAACAACCGAGCATTTGCTCAGCACTTATTTTGATACGCCTGAGCTGACACTCAAGCACCATCGCTCAGCGCTACGTGTGCGCAAGACGCCCCATGCCTGGATTCAGACCTTCAAGGGTGGCGGTGGTGCTGCCGCTGGTTTGCATCAACGCCATGAATGGGAGAGTGAAGTGGCCGGGCCAGCGCTGGAGCTGGAGTCCCTGTTGCCGCTGATTGATCAGCCTGCGGCGAAGGCAATCCTTGCACAGCCGGGTCTGGTAGAACGCTTGCAGCCCTTGTTTACCACCGACTTTGAACGTACGGCGTGGATGTTGCATCTGGCGCAGGATACCGTCGTCGAGCTGGCGCTGGATCAGGGCAAAGTCAGTGCAGGGGAGTCCACTGCACCGATCTGCGAGATTGAGCTGGAATTGAAACAAGGACAGTTACCGGTGCTGTTGGCATTTTCGCAAGAATTACGGCAATTGCTGCCATTGCAGCCGAGTAATATCAGCAAAGCACAGCGTGGTTTCGCCCTGCGTTTCCCGCAACAGGACAGCTCGCTCTGATCTTCTTGCGTTTTCTACGCACAACGGCGTTCACAGATCGGGAGGTGGTGGCGCCAGCACGTCGCGACCACCACTCTTGGACATCGATGAGAGGATGCCTGCCGCTTCCATTTGCTCCACCAGTCTGGCGGCCCGGTTGTAGCCGATACGGAACTGGCGTTGCACTGATGAAATAGACGCGCGCCGACTGCGTGTGACATAGGCGACTGCATCGTCATAGAGTGGATCGGCTTCCTCTCCGGCATCGCCAAACATTTCACCCTGCTGTGATTCTTCACTGGCCGGGCCAGCGAGAATGGCTTCCTCATACTGAGGCTCACCGTAGGACTTGAGATGTTCGACCACGCGGTGCACTTCCTCGTCCGAGACAAATGCGCCATGCACCCGTTGTGGATAGCCTGAACCCGGCGGCAAGAACAACATGTCACCATGGCCGAGCAGGGTTTCGGCCCCCATCTGGTCAAGCACGGTACGGGAGTCGATCTTGGATGACACCTGGAACGCCACCCGGGTCGGGATGTTGGCTTTGATCAGACCGGTAATCACGTCCACCGAAGGGCGCTGGGTTGCCAGAATCAGATGGATGCCGGCAGCGCGGGCCTTTTGCGCCAGCCGTGCAATCAGTTCCTCGATCTTCTTGCCGGCCACCATCATCAAATCGGCCAATTCATCAATCACCACCACGATCATCGGTAATGGATCAAGAGGTTCAGGCGCATCGGGCGTGAGCGAGAACGGATTTTTGACGTATTTCTCGTTGGTAATGCCATCCCGGATCTTCTGGTTGTAACCTGCCAGATTGCGCACCCCCAGCGCCGACATCAGCCGATAGCGTTTGTCCATCTCGGCCACGCACCACGACAGCGCGTGTGCTGCCAGTTTCATATCGGTAACCACCGGTGCCAGCAGATGTGGAATACCGTCGTAGACCGACAGTTCCAGCATTTTCGGGTCAATCATGATCAGCCGGACATCGTCCGGCGTTGCCTTGTAGAGCAGCGACAGAATCATGGCATTGATGGCGACCGACTTGCCTGAACCGGTCGTCCCGGCCACCAGCATATGCGGTGCCCGCGCCAGATCGGTGGCCACTGGAACACCCGTAATATCCTTGCCCATTGCCAAGGTCAGATGCGAGGCGGAACCGGTATAGGCGTCAGAGCGGATGATTTCGGCCAGCCGGATCATTTGCCGCTTGGGATTAGGCAGTTCCAGTCCCATGCAGGTTTTGCCGGGAATGGTCTCGACCACCCGGATCGAGGTCAGCCCTAGGGCACGCGCCAGATCTTTCATCAGGTTGACGATCTGCGCACCGCGCACGCCCAGCGCCGGTTCAATCTCAAAGCGGGTGATTACAGGACCTGCATAAGCGCCAAGGACGGTCACGGGGACCTTGAACTCCTTGAGCCTTTGCTCAATCAGTTGGCCAATTTCCTGTAATTGCGTCGCGTCCATTTCAACCGGCGCGTCATGCCCCTGATCCAGTAGACCGATATCGGGCAGCGGGATACTGTTGTACTGCCATGGTGCAGTTTCTCTTGCAGCAACAGGCTGGTTGAGGTTGCTTGCGGCGCTCGGCGCCATGGTCCAGTTGTGGAATTGCATCGGCGCTGGCGCAGACTCGAACACCGGGGATAGGTCTGCTGCCGGCACCGCGATCGGCTGCGGCGCAAATACGCTCGTGCCGGCAGGAACGGAAACGGACGCTGCGATAGAGACTGTTTCTGGAACGCTCAATGATTTCTCATTGGCAATCAAGGTTGATGCCAGAGCGGCTGGCGCGGACGGCAGGCTATTCACGCTGTTATCAGGATGTGCTGCGACGACCGGCGGCACAGGAGGCACCGGCGGCATCTGCGCTTGCAATGTTGCGCGCAGGGAAGTTGTGATGGCATTGCCGCTATCGCTGACGCTGCTGACGCGCACGCGATGTTGTTGCTGATTTATCGGGGACGCTGGGCGGGTGACCGGTTTGACCATTGGCTGTGTTGCCGGCAACTGAGTTTCGGCCGGTGCTTCGTGGGTTGCCCGGTTGCCTCCGGATCTTGCCAGCATGGCCTCGGTCGGCCGCAGATGCTCAAAGGGTGCCCATTCAGAGGCCGGACGTGCGACTTTTCTTGGTTCTTCCTGCTGTGTTGGCAGCTTAGGCCAGCGCGATTTTTCAATTGATCGGGGAATTGGGTCAAACGGACTCGCTGGAGCAGGTTCGCGGCGCCGCTGCAGATAATCAAAGGGGGTTACGACTGGCGCTGTGCCTTCGTTTTTAGAGGGATTGCTGACGGGTAAGGGCGCTGTCGCGCGGGTTGGCAAAATCTGGGTGCGACGCGGTACCGATGCTTGCGTCGGCAAGGCATGCTCCCGCACTTCACGGATTTCTTCATCTGCGTCACTTTGACGCGGTCGTCCAAACAGCCAGAACAGACCAAGCAGGCAGCCACCAACGAACAACGACAGACTGAGTAATTTGCCCACAATACTGCCCAGCCCCATTGCCAGTGCCTGACCAACGGTGACAGTCTCCAGAGTGGAACCGCCCTGACTGCGCAGTTGCGCTTCGATGGCACTGCTGGCGCACAGTAGCAACAAGGTGCCAAGCCAGATCCGGATGGCACCACGTCCAGCAAGTCCACGGCCTGCCAGCAGCGACAACACGATCCTGCCCAACAACGGCAAGATCCAGACGGACGACCAGCCGAACCAATTAACTAAAAATATGCGCATCCCGCAAGTTTACAGGAAGCCGCGTGTCGCCAGCAATTTTAGTTCTGCCAAGTCGCATGCCATCGTCATTGCTATATCGCTAACGTGGCAGTAATCTCCTGCTGGTGAATGCATGGTATGGCGTTGAAAAGTTTGGTACGGCAAGTTTGTAATAAGGGATTAAAAAATTATTTACAATCAAAGACTTAAAAATATACCGAGTTATATTGACTCGGGTCAAATTGACTCAATAGCGCAAAAATGACGCCAAAACTCCTGCTTGATGCCTTGTTACCGCTGATGACGGACTTGTCGCGGGAATTACCCGATAGCGAACGATACCGACGTTTGCTCGACACCCTGCGTATGCTTTTTCCGTGCGATGCGGCCGCTTTTCTGCGCATTGATGGCGACGTATTGGTGCCGTTGGCGATTACCGGCATGCTCAGCGACACCATGGGGCGACGCTTCCGGATCAACGAACATCCCCGTTTTCGGGCAATGCTATCGAACATTCCTCCGACCCGCTTTCCACCTAACGCATCGTTGCCAGACCCTTACGAGAACTTGCTTCAGTGCAAGAGCGGCGAGCCTACCGCCCGAGATTGTCTGGGTGTGCAGGTCACCATGAGCGGTCGTCCATGGGGTTTGCTGACGCTGGATGCGGTGGGGCAAACCTCTTTCGACGGGGTCGACATCGGGACTTTGCAATCATTTGCCAGTCTGGCGGCAGCGACAGTCAGTGCCGCAGAGCAATTGCATAGTCTGGCTGAAGCGAGCGCCCAAGAGCGGGCACGTGCCGAGGTCTATCGTTTGGCCTCCAATCACAGTCAGCGCGAGCCACTCGGTCAGAGCGCCGCTCACAAGCGCATGCTCAAGGAAGTCCGCCTGTTGGCGTCGAGCAATGTGACGGTATTGATCAGTGGTGAGATCGGGGTTGGCAAGAAGCTGGTCGCCAATGCGATCCATGCGGCTTCCTTGCGGGCGCGCAAACCTTTCATCAGTATCGATTGCGTCACCTTGCCTGAGACTCAGGCTGATAGTGAGCTGTTTGGGCATGTACGGGGAGCTTTCCCAGGGGCTGCCGGCGACCGGCGTGGCAAGTTTGAGCTCGCCGATGGGGGTACCTTGTTCCTCGATGAGGTCGGGGCCTTGCCCTTACCGGTGCAGGCAAGGTTGCTACAGGTTCTGCAACGCGGCCAGATTCAGCGGGTCGGTTCTGACGATGAACACAAAGTGGACGTACGTGTCATTGCGACCAGTCACCGCAATCTGGCCGAAGAGGTCAGACAAGGGCGGTTTCGGGCTGATCTGTTCAATCGCATGAGCGTGTATTCACTGGCGGTGCCACCGTTACGGGAGCGTGGTCAGGATATCCTGCTGATGGCCGAGTATTTTCTGGAAGAAAACCGCAGTCGGCTCGGCTTGCAGGGCTTGCGGCTCGCACTGGAGGCGCAGCAGGCGCTGCTCGGTTACAGCTGGCCGGGCAATGTGCGCGAGCTGGAATATCTGATCACGCGTAGCGTCCACAAGGCGCTGGGACAACATGCCCAGCGTCCATCCACGCTTTTGCTCAGTGAAACAGATCTTGGGCTGATGTCAGAAAGCCGGGATAGAGCCTTACCTGAGACAGATGTGCCAACCGGAGACGCACCAGATACGTCAAACGAGACACTCGCACCACCTCTGCAAAATGAGCTTGATTTGACGACCGGCTACACCTTGCGCGAGGCTGTGGATGCTTATGAACGCCAGTTGATCACCAGTTGTCTGGCACGCCATGGCGGCAATGTTGCCTCGGCCTCCCGCGAACTAGGGCTTGATCGTGCCAATCTCAATCGCCTGGCGCGTCGGCTGGGCTTGAAGTAAAACCGGCTTATCGAGCCTCAGAATTCTTCCCACGAAGCGTTATCCATTGGCCCACTTTGTGCTGCACGTTTGACGGTTTTGGTGTTGGCATCGCTTTTGGTTTTCGCGCCTGAAGCGAAGCCGTCAGCGCTTACCGGTCGTGCCACAGCTTTCTTCGATGATAGTGCTGGCTTGGCGATGGAGGGATGACGTATAGCACCGCTGTCGGTCGTGACGATGTCGCTAGTAGTTGCCTTGAGTTGGAATGTACTGACTGTTTTGGTCAGCTCAATCGCCTGATCTTGCAGTGATTGCGCTGATGCAGCGGCTTGTTCGACCAGCGCGGCATTCTGCTGCGTCACTTCATCCATTTGTACGATGGCCTTATTGATTTCTTCGAGACCGACACTTTGTTGTTGTGTGGCAACACTGATTTCACCAACGATCTCTGTCACGTGCTTGACGCTGGCGACTACCTCGTCCATGGTCGTTCCGGCTTGCTCGACCTGTTTACTGCCATCCTCGACCTTGTTGACGGAATCATCGATGAGCACCTTGATTTCCTTGGCGGCAGTGGAGGAGCGCTGGGCCAGACTTCGGACTTCAGATGCCACGACCGCAAATCCTCGGCCTTGCTCGCCAGCACGCGCGGCCTCGACGGCAGCGTTGAGCGCCAGAATGTTGGTCTGGAAGGCAATCCCTTCGATGACGCTGATGATATCCACAATTTTTTTAGAGGAAGCATTGATGGAGCCCATGGTCTCGATCATCTGTCCGACTACCTTGCCGCCTTCCTGAGCCACAGTCGATGCAGACTGGGCCAGTTCATTGGCACGTTTGGCGTTACTGGCATTCTGTTTGACGGTCGAGGTGAGTTGTTCCATGGCCGAGGCAGTTTCTTCCAGTGAGCCAGCCTGTTGCTCGGTTCGGGTCGACAGATCCATGTTGCCGCGCGCAATTTCGTCACTGGCGGTCTTAATAGTGTTGGTGCCGTCGCGCACGCCGCCGACAATCTTCGAGAGGTTGTTGCTCATATTCTCAAGCGCACTGAGAAGTTGCCCGGTTTCATCCTGATTGCTGGCGTGAACATCGGCCGTCAGATCGCCAATGGAAACCCGGCGCGCTAGCGCCACTGCGGTAATGAGTGGTTGCGCGATTTGCCGAGCGATCCACATTGCCAGGAGCAGTCCGAGCCCGGCGCAGCACAGCAGAATCAGTGTGATCCACAGCCGTGCGCTGTCATAGACATGGTCGGCAATGTCGCTGGCGCGATGGGCTTCGTCATCATTGATATCCATCAGCTTTGCCGCCTGTCCGATCAGTGTCACATAGTACTGGGTGGAATGTCCTGTCATCAATGCGCGGGCCTGCTCCTTCTGATTACGGCGGGATAGTTCAAGAATCTGTTTGTGGTCGGCCAAAAATCCGTCGATGGTCTTGTTCAGTTCTTCATAAGTGATCCTCTCCTGCGGCGTGATGATGACGCTCTCATAGGCCTTGCGCTCGGCCTGTAGCGCAGTCACCTGGGTGCTGGCGCTGTTTTCGATATCTGGGTACTCCGCGGGGTCGGTTGCCAGCACGTGTTGTTGCTCATAGCTGCGGCTACGTGCTGCCGCCAACTGCAGTCGCGACACAATCCGGATCGACGGTAACCAGTTTCTCGTGATCTCGCTGGATGCTGTATTGACCCGATTCAACTGGTCTAGTGCAAACAGTCCTAAGATGAGCGTCAGCGCAATGACGGCGCAAAACGTGATCAGGAGCTTGGTTGAAATCCGGAGGTTGTAGAACGCTTGGATCATGATTCCCTCGCTATTTGAGTGAGTGCCGTTTCAGTGAGTGCAATGAGCGTTGCATGAGTATTTGTAGTTTTGACAGCTTCTGCCGCCCAGGTCTTTAATCAGAGCAAGTCTGTTGGAAATTTGTATGGCGCTGTTTTTGCCGAAATCAGGGTGCGCAGGGCATAATAAAAAAGCGCACAAAGCGGTTCCATGCAGACCTGCTCAGATGGTTTGATTGAGGATGGAATGGACCGCAGTCTGTATTTATTGAGGGAGGGTTTGATGGGGGCGCCGATCAGCATCAGCAAAATCATGAGTAGCAAGGTTGTCAGTGTGACGCTCGATGACAAACTGGCAACGGTGAAAGAGATTTTTGATAATCTCAAGTTTCACCATGTTCTGGTAGTCGATGAAGGCAAGTTGCTGGGGGTAGTGTCAGATCGCGATCTGTTGAAGGCGCTGAGCCCCAATATCGGCAGCCAGTACGCATCGGAAAAGGACCTGGCCAGCCTGAACAAACGGGTACATCAAATCATGACCAGGAAGCCGGTGGTGCTCCCCGCAGACGCCAGTGTGGATGACGCCATTCACCTGTTCAATACCCATAACGTCTCGTGCCTGCCGGTGGTGGACTTGCAGAACCGGCCTGTTGGTCTGGTGAGCTGGCGCGATATTCTGAAAAATCTGAGGATCAATCCCAGCAACGCCGTCAATCTTGCAAATACAAAGCCTGATTTACCCTGAACAACAATGAACGATGTAAGTCAGCGACGCCATTTCGTTGACTGAGAAAAGAGCGCGTAGCATTCCATGAAAAAAAATCGACTTGAAGCCTTCAGCGATGGCGTACTGGCCATCATCATCACCATCATGGTGCTCGAACTCAAAGTGCCGCAGGGTGAGGAACTGGCCGCACTCATACCCTTATGGCCGGTGTTTCTCAGTTACTTGCTGAGTTTTATCTATGTTGGCATCTACTGGAACAATCATCACCACCTGTTTCAGGCAATCCGGCAAGTCAATGGTGGCATCCTCTGGTCCAATAATCATCTGCTGTTCTGGTTGTCGTTGATGCCATTTACGACGGCCTGGATGGGAGAAAATCACTTCGGGCGCTGGCCGACGCTGTTGTATGGGGTCAACCTGTTCTGTTGCGCGGTCGCTTATTACCTGCTGCAGACCTGCCTGATCCGTCATCACGGTGCCAATAGCGCTTTGGCGCATGCCCTCGGTAAAGATATCAAAGGCAAGATTTCGCCGGTGTTGTACCTGCTGGGAATTGTGCTGGCAGCGCTTGATTATTCTCGGACAGGAGCCGCCTTTTTCATCGGCGCGGCGTTTTTATGGCTGGTTCCAGACACGCGCATCGAGCGCGTTGTTGAGGAACAGGCAGGGGACGACAAGGAGTAGTGCTGCTGCGCTACTCAAGCATTGCATCCAGACCTGCGGCCAGCTCGGCGAAGGGGGGCATGGCTGCATCAGCCACTTTGCCTGAAAAAATCTTATTAGTCGCCGACGAATTTAATAGCGGAACCCAGTCAGATGACAGGTTAAGGCGTTTGGCAACGGCGGCGGGATAGCTGGCAATGATGGCCTCGTCCTCCAGCTCCAGTACTTCAACTCGTGCCCGCCATGCAGCGAGATGGATCCAGCCGGCATCACGATTGAATGTAGTCGCCTTGAGCGGCAAGGGAATTTCACGTAGCGTATTGGTCAGCAGTGATGGGAAATTCCAGATTTCGCCGAGCGCTGCCGACACATCACCGTAGTGAAATCCCAATGTCTGCAGCTCCAGATCGGCGCGTCCGGCATCAAGCACATTCATCTGTGCATCGAGCGGTTGGATCTCGGCCGCGGCCACGGCATGCAGTTGCAACTGACCAATACTGTGCATCATGCCCAGCGTAAATGCCTTGTCGCCATTATCGCCATTGTGGTGTGCCAGCCAGCGTGCGGCGCAGGCTGTGTAAAGGTTGTAGCGCCAGAATTGCGGTAGTTGCATACCTTTTGTATTGCGAAAAGCGGCCACCATGCCGTTACCTAGTACCAGATTGCGCACCATTACGAAGCCTAGCATCCGTAATGCCTCGTCGACTGTGCCCACCGTACGGGAAACATGAAAATAGGCAGAGTTGGCCAACCTGAGCAGCTTGGCACTCAGCGCAGCGTCGCTTGCCAGCAGCTTGGCGATCGTCGGCACGGCGACATCTTCGGCATTGAAGCTGTTGATCAGTTCGGCGACGACTTTCGGTATGGTCGGTAGTTTGTTGGGTTGGTCAACCAGGTTTTGCAGTTGCATGGGTTCGCTCCCTTGAGTGACGCTTGCGGGCGCAGAGGTGGCAGCGCTGAAGGTTTACTTCACGTATCGACTTAATACTCATTTATTGTCGCAGAGATCAGACAATTTTCTAATGGTTTTGTCGGTATGATACGAAATAATGTTGTTGAGAAGTCTTTGCAAAACGGCAGCGAGAAGCATAAGCCCAAGACATCGGACCAAGATACCGCGATCATTTTGCAACAGTCTGCAGCCAGTCACACCATCCTGAAGGGAGTGGAATCATGGCAACCCGCAAACGAGCCGCCCAGCCGACGGCGTCATCGGACCCATCGGCATCAGCGGAACCGCAAAGCTGGCCGGCAATGCCGCAACTCGATCAAATCAATGCCTACATGACGGATGCGGTGCAGCGCAGCTATCTGTTTCTCGACACCTTGTTAGACCGAGGTAACAATTATCTGGAACATCTGGATCAGGGGACGCCGCCGCTGCTGAAGTTCGAGCACGAGCTGGTCATGGATGGACATGATTTGCCACAGCCCTGCAACTACGCCCTGTTGAGGCTTATTCCACCGGACTCGATGCCAGTCAAGGACGGCGCCAGACCACTGATGGTGGTGGATCCACGTGCCGGGCATGGTCCCGGTATTGGCGGCTTCAAGCCTGACTCTGAAGTCGGTATGTCCATGCGCGCGGGACATCCGGTCTACTTTGTGACGTTCCGTCCAGAGCCGGAAGAAGGGCAGACATTGATCACGGTGATGGAAGCAGAAGCGTTGTTTCTGGAAGAGATCATCCGTCGTCATCCACAAAGTCAGGCCAAGCCAGTGGTGATTGGTAACTGTCAGGCAGGGTGGGCGATGATGGCGCTCAATGCCCGTCGGCCGGAACTGTTTGGGCCGTTGATGGTGGTTGGTGCGCCATTGTCTTATTGGGCCGGCAGTTCGACGCTTAATCCGATGCGCTACAGCGGTGCCAATCTCGGTGGATCCTGGCTGGCGTCATTCTCCAGCGACCTCGGCGCAGACCGTTTTGACGGCGCCTATCTGGTCGAGAATTTTGAAAAGCTCAATCCGTCCAATACCTTGTGGAGCAAGTATTACAACCTGTGGGCCAATGTCGATAATGAAGCGCAGCGCTTTCTGGAGTTCGAGCGCTGGTGGGGTGGTTATTTCCGCATGACCGGCAGCGAGATCGAAGCCATTGTGGAAAACCTGTTTGTTGGCAATCGTCTGGCGCGAGGCACCATGATGGCGAATGGCCAGCCGATTGATTTACGCAATATCACCGCACCGATCGTGGTCTTTGCTTCCTGGGGCGATAACATCACGCCACCACCGCAGGCGCTGGACTGGATCATCGATACCTGGGGCGATGAGCGTGCCATCTCGGCCGCCGGACGTACCATTATTTATGTCTTGCACGAGAGTGTGGGCCATCTTGGTATCTTTGTCGGCGGTGCGATTGCGCTCAAAGAGCATGATCAACTGGTCACCTCGCTGGACGTGATCGAAAGCCTGCCCCCCGGATTGTACGAAATGAAGCTCATCGCCAAGGCCGGCAAGGAGCAACAGCGTTGGGACCAGCTGGAGCCGGGCGACTATACGGTGCATTACCAGCATCGCACCATGGATGATCTGCGCAAAATCAATCCTGAAGGGCGCGAGGAAGAAGCAATTTTCTCTACCGTCAGTCAATGGTCGGAGTTCAATGCCAATCTCTACAAGACCTATGTGCGTCCGTGGATCCGCATGAGCACCACGCGCAGCATGGCTGACAATATGGTCCGCATGAATCCGCTACGCATGCAGCGCCAGTTGTTCTCGGATTCCTTCCCGCTGGCACCGTTCATCCGTACCCAGGCTACCGCAGCACGCAATGCGCGCCAGCCGGTCACCCCCGATAATCCGCTCAAGCAACTGGAGCAGGAAGTGTCACAAAAGATCGTTGAAGCACTCGACACCTACCGTGATCAACGGGATGCACGCACGGTACGCATGACGCGTCAGCTATTCGGGCCAACCGGTCTGGGTGCCTGGTTCAAACCAGCGCAGCCTGATGCCGAAGTTGCCTACGAGCGTGCCGCTCACGAGTTGGGAAGCTATCGCGAGCAGGCGCTGGCGCATATTGAAGAGGGTGGTTTTGCTGAAGCGGTGTGCCGTATCGTGGTCGCCGGCATGATTTCGATTGGTGCATTTGAACGCCGTAGCCTGCGGCTGGCCCGTTTGCTGGCGCAATTGCCGGCTATGAATGAGACGGTGCCAGCACAAACCAATTGGGTACAACTGCTCAAGGAACAGGCACGCATTGCTGCTGTAGCACCGATCGAAGCGCTCAATGCACTGGAACAGTTGCTACCCGACGTCGCTGCGCGGGAACGGGCACTGGCCGTGGCCGCAGCGGTGATGATGATTGAGCCGACGCTGGCCAATCCGCGCTCGGAGATCATCGAGTTTCTTATTGGTACCCTGGGAGTTGATCCGGAGCGAGTCATCAGCCTCGCACGCAAGCTTACCGAGACACTCGAAAGTCCGCCAAAGGCGGTGCCTCTCAAGGCTGTATCGGTTGCGACAGATGTTCCTGCTGTGAAGAAGTCTGGCCGTACCACCAGCAAAGCCGGTGGCAGTCGTAAAAAAAGTGCCGCACCTGCGGTCGAAAAACGAACCGATGCGGCGTGAGTGAGAACCAATGAGCGCGCACCAGCACGCTTGAAAAACTGACTGTCTGAAGCCAGAGCGCGACTTCAGACCGGTTCCGCCTGCTTCAGGCTGCTTCAGCCATCTTCAGCGGTGTACTGGTGGGGCGACCCTTGAAGTCAGTCCAGCACAAACGCTTGTAGTCATACAGTTTGCAGCGACGTGCGGTATCGAAGTACCAGCGCCACGAGAATCGCTGAATCACAATGCGGCCGGGCAGCATGGTTTCCAGCATCTTTTGGGCTTTCTTGAGGCGATACAACGGTACGCTCATGTCCACATGATGGGCAGTGTGCTCCATGATGTGGTGCAAGGCGGCGCCGATCCCGGCACCAAACGTCAGATGCACGGTGGTGGAGACAAATGGTTGTGCCGCAGCCCATGCCACTTTGTCTTCGTACCACGCCACTTCAGTATGGGTGTGATGCACGTAGACGACGAAGCCGATCATGGCTTTCCAGAACAGTACCGGTACGATGAACGCCGTGACCAGCAAGGTCCAGAATGATTGATCGCCGTGATATGCAACCCAAGCCAAGGCGCCAATCCACACTGCTGCCGCAGTGGTGACCAGCGCACCATCGGCCATGAATTCGGTGCGGCGGGTTGGCATCTGCTTGCGCGAAGGAAAGTACATTCGCTTCCACCACATGTCGACCATGTAATAAAGCCAGGGCGCCCAGCCACTGCGATAACATTTCTCCAGACGTTGCCGCCAGCGCGGCAAGGCATTGAACTCCTCCAGCGAGTGTGGTTGCCAGACAAAGTCAAATGCACGCAGATTAGTGTAGCCATGGTGCACGACATTGTGGCCCACAGCCCACAGACTATACGGCGTCAGCGAAGGCAGGAAGACCAGCCGGCCGAGCCAGGCGTTGAGTCGTCGATGTTCGGTCAGGCTCTGATGGCAGGCATCGTGACCCAGAATGAAGAGACGTCCGATGATAAAGCCGGTCACCATGCCCAGCACGATCTTGGCAAGCAGATTGGAGACCCAGACCGTTGCCGTGAGCGCGGCACCGAACAGACACAGATCGATTGCAATCAGCGCCAATGCCAGTGGCGTGCTGCGTTTGACAATTGGAGCGAGCCAGGAGCGGATGATCTTGCGGTGCGGCATCGGCGCGTGGCGCGGGATAGGTGTCTGATCGGGAGCAGTAGACATTGCGGTGAACCTTATGTAAAGCGTGTTGATTGCCAAATATTAATGAGAATTATTCTTAATGTAAACAATAGATGCCATTCATAAGACATCGGGCGGCCTCTCGGCAGCCTTTAAAACAGTTTTCCGTCTTGACTGACACAGGGGAAGCGGAAAAACAGGCCTGTTTCGCTTCCCGTGTGAAGTACTGAGCTTGCTATTAGTTCCTGTTTAATCCGGAATCGGAGCGACGATCAGAAGCGATAGCCGATACCAACACCGAGCAGCCATGGATCAATATGCACTGAGCTGACTTGGGTGCCAGAAGCATAGACATTGCTGCGCAGCTGAACTTTCTTGATATCGAAGTTGATCAGCCAGTGGTCGTCAATCTTGTAGTCGATGCCAGCCTGGATAGCCGGACCGAAGCTGTGGCCTTGCAGCGTGTCTGCACCATTGGCCAGATCAACGTTGGAAATGCGGGTGTAGTTGATACCAAGACCAAGGTAAGGGCTCCATGTAGCCGATGGCGTGAAGTGGTATTGCAGCAGCAAGGTCGGTGGTAATTCCTTGAAGGTGCCGATGCTGCTGCCATCCAGGCTCACGGTATGTTTTTGTGGATAGGTCAGAATCAGTTCCGTCGCCCAGTTTGCCGTGAAGAAGTAGCTGATATCGGCTTCAGGAATGGTCTTCGAGCTCACGCTCAGACGATCTGACGCTCCAGTGCCACCGATCGGAGCAGACTTGTTGTCTGGCGTGACATCGACAGCGCGCAGACGAATCAGCCAGGGACTTGGTTGCGCTTCTTGGGCATGGGCGACACCGGTGGCCGACAGAGTGCTGGCAAGGGCCAGCAAAATAGCGAGTTTTTTCATATTGTTGGTTGGCGCCGTAGCGCGGGTTGTGGTGAATAAAGCTGTGATGACCGGAATGTACGCGGGATCATGGCGAGGGAATTTGATGTCGATCAAAAAAGCATTGATGCCTGTTCTGGCGTCAGGGTCATCGCTTCGTCATCACATGGTTTGCCTGGCTGTATCGTCGATCGGGTGTTCAACCGCGCACTTAATCCGCTCCCGGTTTGATCCATGTCAAGGTAACGCCGGCAGCGCATCCTTACACTGGCACCAATCTCACCACCGTTCGCACTGGCCTTGTCGCCTTGATATGGCGCGTCGTACGGCGGCATCTGGAGTTAAACAATATGGTGTTTTCCGCAATACCGATGGTTGCCCCGCCATCTGTTGAATTCGACGCGCATCTGATCCGCAAGCTGAGCCAGAATGGCCCGCGCTATACCTCGTATCCGACTGCGGATCGTTTTCACGAAGACTTTGGCTATCGCGATTACCTGCAGGCCGTGGCCGGATTACGCACCCGCGGTAGCCGCAATCCGTTGTCGCTGTATGTGCATATTCCGTTCTGCGAAAACATCTGCTACTACTGCGCCTGCAACAAGGTCATTACCAAGAACCGTGACAAGGCAGCTATTTACCTGAGCTACCTCAAGCATGAGATCGAGATGCAAGGCAAGCTGTTTGATGGCATGAACCAGATCGAACAACTGCATATCGGTGGCGGTACGCCGACCTACATCACGGATGCCCAGATGGGTGACCTGATGATGCATCTGCAGCGCTGGTTCCGCTTTGCGGATGATCAAGTCGGTGAATATTCAATCGAGGTAGATCCACGGACAGTGTCTCCTGAGCGCATTGCCAGTCTGCGTCGCCAGGGATTCAACCGGCTTAGTCTTGGGGTGCAAGACTTCGATCCACGCGTGCAGCAGGCAATTAATCGGGTGCAGCCCGAACAGATGACGCTGGACCTGATTCAGGCAGCGCGCAAGGTGGGTTACCGGTCAGTCAGTATCGATCTGATTTATGGCTTGCCACATCAGAATGTGATGAGTATGGCGCAGACGCTGGCGCAGGTTATCCGGGCCGCGCCGGATCGCATCTCGCTCTACAACTATGCGCATTTGCCGCATCTGTTCAAGCCACAGCGCCGTATTGAAGATGCCGATCTGCCCGGTGCCGAGGCCAAGCTTGACATGCTGGCGCTGAGTATTCGTAGACTCACCGATGCCGGTTATGTCTATATCGGCATGGATCACTTCGCCTTGCCGGGTGATGATCTGGCGATTGCCCAACAACAGGGTCGCCTGCATCGTAATTTCCAGGGGTATTCGACCCATGCCGAATCTGACATGGTGTCCTGTGGCGTCTCGGCAATTAGTGCAGTGGCGTCCACTTACAGTCAGAATGTGAAAACGCTGGACGCCTATTACGACGCCATCGACAAAAACGAGTTGCCGATTGTGCGCGGCATCCGGCTGAATATGGATGACGTTTTGCGCCGGTTGATCATTCAGCGTCTGATGTGTAACTTCGAGCTCTCGCTGGGTTCGATCGAGATGGCCTATCCGATCACCTTCAGCAGCTACTTCGCTGCGGAAATCGAGAGTCTGCGGGCCCTTGAGCAGGATGGTCTGGTGCAGCTCGACGACGAATGGCTGACCGTGACAGCCAAGGGGCGTTTGCTGATCCGTAACATCTGCATGGTGTTCGATCAGTATCTGCGGTCCACACCAACGCCACCCCGTAAATCGGGCAATGTGACGCAGACAGTCAGACAAAGTGCGCCGCTACAGCGTTACTCCAAAACCATCTGATTTTGCCAATCCATCCGTGTGAAAATAAGTGTGATGAGCAATCATCACATCATGCTAAAAAACAAAAGGCCACCGAGACAGGTGGCCTTTTGCTTATGTCCGTGAAACTAGTCTAGCGGACATAATTCGGTACCGGCAGCCAGTGCCTTCAGACGTTGCGGCTCGAGCAATTCCACTTCACGCTTGTCAACGTATAGCCAGCCGAGCTTCTTGAAGCGGGAGACCAGGCGGCTGATGCTTTCGATGGTCAGGCCGAGGTAGTTGCCAATGTCTTCCCGTGACATGCGCAACTGGAAACTGGTCGACGAATAACCGCGCATGGCATAGCGCGAGGAGAGGTTGATCAGGAATGCCGCGAAGCGCTGTTCGGCGCGCATGTTCCCCAGCAGCAGCATCGCATTCTGTTCACGTGTAATTTCCTGGCTCATCATGCGATGAAAATGGCGCAACAGTGTCGGAATAACGCCAAATAGTTCTTCCAGCCGGTGAAAGGGGATTTCGCAGACTTCGCTATCTTCCAGTGCTTCCACATTGCAGTGATGACGGTCGGTGCTGATGGCATCCATGCCCATCAATTCACCAGCCATCTGGAAGCCAGTGATCTGTTGCTCGCCGCCGGGATTGAGCTGATAGGTCTTGAAGTGACCAAGACGGATGGCATACAGGCTCTTGAACGGATCGTCCATGCGGTACAGGCTTTCACCACGCGCAACCCGCTTGCGGCGCCCGATGATGTCATCCAGGCGGCTCATGTCGTTGTCGTCCAGTCCCATCGGCAGGCACAACTGGTGCATGCTGCAATTAACACAGCTGGTCTTGATCGCCTGCGATCTGGCTGCTGCCGCTGCAGCCTCCGATACGGGAGAGGAGGTCGTGCGCGGGATCAGGTGGAGTTCGCTCATGTCTGTCGGGGCGGTTGGCGCAACGAGGCGCACTAGTGCGTCGTGCAATTCGTCACTGTGATTGGGTTGATTCAATATAACGCAAAGCCGAGGACATCCCACGCATTGAAGGTACGATTGCCTAGGTTTATCAGGCTTCCTTGATCTGGATCAACTCACGTCGCTGTCTAGCTGCAACAATGCAGCAACCACGCCCGGACAGGCTTGTTTTGTCGTGTAAGGGAGCAGGAAAGGTGCTTGCCGGCAAGCACAAGCGGGGACCTATGGGACTGAGCTGATGTCACGCACGATACTGGAGATACCGATGATGCAGCCCGTATCGTTGTAAATTGGCGAGATGGCCTGAGAAATTCTGACCTCATTGCCGTTTTTGTGTAGGCGCACAGTGTCGAAGTGATCAATGTGTTCGCCGCGCAGGATTTTCTGCATGATGAGGTGTTCCTCATCATGCAGGTTGCGCGGCAAGAGGCGCAAACTGAACTGGCCGATCATTTCATATTTGCAATAGCCGAAGAGTCGTTGTGCAGCCTGATTCCAGCTAACGATACGACCATCGAGGGTTTTGCTTATGATCGCATCTTCGGCACTGTCGATGATGGCCAAGCATTGTTCGGCCGCGCTGCGACGCTGCACATCCCCAGTCATGTTGCGTGCAATCATGATGGCGCCGGCGAACTCGCCGGATTCGTCGCGCAGTGCTGATATCGTGACAGCAACAGCAATAGCGGTGCCATTTTTGTGCAGTCTGATGGTGTCAAAATATGGCAGGCGCTCACCGGCAAAAAGGCGTTCTACAGCCTGGTATTCCTCCTCCAGGCGATCAATCGGAATCAGCCTGGCCATTGCATTTCCGATCATTTCTGCTGCACTGTAGCCAAACATCCTCTGTGCTGCAGGGTTCCAGGTCGTGACAATGCCACTCAGGCTTTTGGTGATGATCGCATCTTCTGCTGATTCAATGATGGCACTGGAGATGTTGGTCACAGCATGAGGCGCAATATCGATCGCAGCCGTCTGGGAACGTATCGGACGCCGCAAGTGCATGTTGCCATGCCGGCGGATCGCGGTGATGCTCTCACAGGGGTTGCTCTTCATGTTGATTCCTTGTGCAGACAAATCAGGGCAGTTCTGCAGATTACAGATGCCAATTGATGCCGGTAGTCAACGACCATGCTTCGATATTAATTTGTGCATCACCGACCGCGTATCAGGAAATTCCCTATTTTCCACGGGGAAACATTTTCGATTAACCTGTCGACGCTGTTCGCCTCCGTAGCGGCAATCTGTATCTACATGAGAGCAATATCGATGTTTATGATGATGCAGATACACAACAGCAAGCACTCATCGGAGAACAAACCATGCCGGAACAGATTGCATTACAAAAGTTGCCAGAGAGCTGCGTGACGCCAGAGCAGTTGTCTTTGCCTGACATCGATGATGTACTGGCCGCCGCCGAGCGGATCGCACCTTATGTCCATCGCACGCCTGTGTTGCGCTCCAGGACCATGGATAAAGCGCTTGGGGCGCAGTTGTTCTTCAAGTGCGAGAATTTTCAACGTATGGGGGCATTCAAGTTTCGTGGTGCCATGAATGCCTTGTTAAGGCTGTCTGCTCAACAGCGGCGTGCAGGTGTCGTGTGCTATTCCTCCGGCAATCATGGCCAGGCACTGGCAATGGCCGGTAGTCTGCTGTCAGTGGCAGTGACAGTTGTCATGCCTGCCGATGCACCACAAGCCAAGATCACTGCCACGGCGGGTTATGGCGCCAGGATTGTGCTGTTCGATCGACATACGGAAGATCGGATGCAACTGTGTGAAGCTTTGGTGGCTGAGCAAGGCTTATCCCTGATTCCTCCTTATGATCATCCTGATGTCATCAGCGGACAGGGTACGGCTGCGCTGGAGTTGCTGCAGGAAACCGGGCCACTGGATGCCTTGCTGGTGTGTCTGGGCGGTGGCGGGTTGCTGGCCGGTAGCCTGCTGGTAGCACGTCATGTCGCGCCGCACTGTCGGACCTTTGGGGTGGAGCCAGAAGCTGCAAACGATGCGCAACAGTCATTGCGCGCCGGCCGTATCATCCGCATTGAGGTACCGACCACGATCGCCGATGGCGCGCAAACGCAGTCGCTGGGGCAGTATACATTTCCAATTATTGCTCGCGATGTGGCTGACATCGTCACTGTTAGCGATGACATGTTGATCAAATCCATGCGTTTCTATGCCGAACGCATGAAGATGGTGGTGGAACCGACCGGATGTCTGTCATTGGCAGGTGCACAGTTGCTTAAAGAGCAGTTGCACGGTCAGCGGGTAGGCGTCATCGTCAGCGGTGGCAATGTCGATCTGAGCAGACTGGGGGCCTATTTTGCCTGAGCGCAAGAGCATCCGGTGAGTGTGTCATGCGGTCCGTGAGGTTTTGCTGCATGCTATTGCAGATTTACCTGATGTTCCTCGTGTTCCTGATATTGATCTCTCTACTAGCCTTTGCACAGATGCGGAAAATTTTGCCATGAGCATGCCTGAAACCGGCCTCATCCTCGGTGACGATGGCCGTCCTTATTGCTACTGGCGCACTGAGCAGCCAGAGTATCAGCGCTACCATGATCTTGAGTGGGGACGACCGCTCACGGATGACCGCCTGCTGTTCGAGAAAATCTGCCTGGAGGGATTTCAATCCGGGCTGGCCTGGATCACCATCTTGCGCAAACGGGAGCATTTTCGTGCTGCGTTTGATGGTTTTGATTTCCGCCGCGTTGCGGCGTATGACGATGCCGATGTTGTGCGGTTGCTGTCCAACCCGGGTATCGTGCGTAATCGCGCCAAGATCTTGTCTACCATCAACAACGCGCGGCGCGCCTGTCAACTGGTGGACGAGGCAGGGTCATTATCGGACTGGCTTTGGCAATTTGCGCCGAACGTTGATCAGCTCAGCAGGGAAGTGACGCTGGAGCAGTGGCGTAGCAACACGACCTCTGAAGCCTCGCATCAGTTATCTGATGCACTCAAGCAGCGCGGCTGGAGTTTTGTCGGGCCGACCACCATGTACGCAATGATGCAGGCCGTCGGGATGATCAACGACCACCTCAGTGGCTGTGTCTGCCGCACTGAGGTGGAGCTGGCGAAGGCGCTGGCTAAGTCGCTGGTTAATGAGACAACATCACCGGCAGCGTCATCGTCTTGAGGATAGTCTGTGTGACGCCACCCAGCAATACCTCACGGAATCGGCTATGTCCGTAGCCACCCATGACCAGTAAATCGGCGCCCTTGTCGGCAGCTAGTGAGAGCAGGGCATTGCCGATATCAATGTCAGTAAATTCGTTACTGACGTTGACCTTGACGCCATGCCGCGCCAGGTAAAGAGCAATATCGGCACCCGGTTCCTGGCCGTGCACAATGCCATAGCGCGGGACATTGAACAAGGCAACCGTGACCTGTTTGGCCCGCCTGAGAGCGGGCAGGGCATTACTGACGGCACGGGTGGCTTCCATGCTGCCATCCCAGGCGATCAAGACATGCCGGCCGGGTTTTTCATAACGGCCTGCATGAGGCACGATCAGGAGTGGCCGCGAGGTGTTGAGCAAGACATATTCGGGCAGGTCACTGGGGCCGCCATCACCGACTTCATCGCGATCAGTCTGGCTGACAATCACCAGATCGGCATAGCGAGCCTGCAGCGCTAATCCGCCAGCGGCATCATCCTCGGTGAGACGCCGCTCATACGAAGTCACGCCAGCCTGCTTGACAATTTGCTCGAACTTGTCGAGATCCTTTTGCGCTGCATCACGCAGCTCCTGCAGCACCAGATCGAGGGAAACTGTGCCATCAGGATAAATAAAGCGGGAAATCCCGGTCATGGCCGCGCCCACCAGATGCGCCTCTTCGGCGATAGCAATTTCTGCGGCCAGACGAATCCGGGCGGCCGCATGGCGGGATTGGTCAACATGCACAACAATCGTTTTGTAAGACATGAGTTCACCTTTGAAGGTAGAGGCTGGGTTGGTCAGAGCTTGATGTCATGGTTACCATAGCACCGTCAACGGCGACCAGGATTGACCTGTGTCAAATCTTCATCAGAGCCAATTCACTCTGTGGTGAATGTTCACACAGAGAGTGTAAAAGAGCGCATGAATTCGGTTCTGTTTGACATGGATCAACTGCGCCAGATGCGATCTGCTTAGAGTCAATTCTGAAGTAGAAAAAAGCATCACAGAAATCGATTCGATAACCGGGAACTGCACCATGGAAGCTCGCAATTGCATATCGCATCTGCATTCAGGCATTGCCGGGATGGATCTTGCGCATCAGGCCATCATTGAGGAGCTTTCCACGCTAATGATTGCGCCCGATACAGAGATCGGCTGGCGACTGCAACGCGTTATTGCGCTGCTGGAAGCCGATTTTCGCGAGGAGGAAGTGATCATGGAGCAACTCGACTTCCCTGCGCTTCATGAGCATCGCGAACATCACGCCAAACTACTCAGTGCCTTGCATCATGTGGTGCCGTCGGCACTGGATGGCAATTACGAGCTGGCGCGCCAGGTACTGAAGATGTTGCCGCACTGGTTCCTTGGTCACCTGGTCAAGATGGACAAGCCACTGATCGAAGCGATTCATTCCACGGATACGCAAACGGCGACTATTGCACCTGTAGTCAGTCAGCCCGGTAAGCAACTATTTTGAGGAGTAAGATATTCGGTGTAATCTTCGCGCCACCTGTTATTGCATCGTCGCAACCGCTGACGAAAGGTAGATGGGCACCAGTGGCAAACGGAGAGAAAGCATGGCAGTCAAGCAGCGCGTGGTCATTCTACAAATGGGGCATCCACCAGCAACAGTCCAGCAACGTGTTGGCGAACAGGCAAAGTGGTTCCTGGAGGCACTCGATGGCGCGGACTGTCATGTTGATGTAGTGCAACCCTTTCTGGGAGAGGCCTTACCATCCCCGGCGCAGTTTGATGTCGCCATTATCAGTGGCTCCTGGTCCATGGTGACCGATCGAGAAGGCTGGAGTGAGGCGGTTGCCGCATGGATTCCCGGTGTAATTGCAAGTGGGCGTCGCTTGCTTGGTATCTGTTACGGCCATCAACTGATAGCGCACGCCCTGGGTGGTGTTGTTGCCTACAACCCGCGTGGCCGGGAGGTCGGACTGGCGCCGATTACTTTCACGGATACGGCCCATGCGGATCACTTTTTTGCTGATGCGCCACCGGCTTTCTTGGCCAACGTCTCCCATGAGCAAACAGTGTTAACGCCGCCGGCACAGGCCAAAATATTGGCTTTCTCGGAGCAGGATCCACATCAGATTTTGCGTTACGCGCCAAACGCGCTGTCGTTCCAGTTTCATCCCGAATTTACACCGCAGATCATGCGCGCCTGCATCGCACGCCGCACGGAAACTTATATCGCTGAAGGCATGAACGTCAGCGCCATGCTCGACCAGCTGGCGCCAACACCTTATGCAGTGAATCTGTTGTTGCGGTTTGTGAAGGGGCTGTAGTCGCGTCCGAGTCAAGGTTACGCTATTCAACGTTACATAATCCGGGGGCTGTTGCTTTTCCGAAATACAGGTATTTCGGAAGTGTCAAAAATCTGAGAAGATACCCAGCATGCGGTGAGTGTTCGCATTCAATAGAACAACAGATACCTTGACAAGGGGAGACCCCGAATGTGCAAGATCAGATTCAGCCCACAGCATTACGCTGACCGCCTGCCGTCATGCTATTGCATGCTCAAGCCGTATCGATAAAGGCTGACTGTTCAGCTATGTCAATTCCTTATGTAAGAGACCCCTCTGCCAGAGAGCGTATCGTCATGCTTCTGGTTGCCGTGGTGACGGTGATTGCGATCAGCGTGCCGATTGGTTTATCGCTCGTGATCAGTCAGCGCCAGAGCCTGCAGACCGAGCTTAATCGCGCTTCTCTGATTGCCGGTGAGGTATTGCGCCGCAGCCAGGATATTTCTTCGCAAGTAATCCAGATTGTCAATCTCCTCAAACAGGTCAATGCCCAGGAGCCGTGTTCGGGCGAGAATATTGCCTTGATGCGCTCACTAGCCTTTCAGTTTGATCATGTCACGGATGTTGTCTACGTGGCGAATAACAAGTTGATGTGTTCGTCTTACGGCAGATTTGGTACTGGTATTGATGTTGGCAAGCCTGATTTTGCTAATATGATCGGTTTTGATGTACGCAAGCGGGTCAAAATGCCATTTGATCACGCGTCGACGTTTCGCCTGACTGTTGATAGCAACACTGGATACGGAGCCCTGGTACACCCTGAGCTGGCGACCGATGTGAAGCTCGATGGCAGCGATATCGACGTCGGCATCATCATGCTACCAACCCGGAAGACCTTGTTCCAGCAAGGCTATTTTGATCCGCAATGGGTTGACAAGCTGGGTTCGCATAGCGAGTTCAAATGGTTTGATGGCAGATACGTGGTCGCCATCAAGCGTTCAGAACGTTATACCTACGCCGCGTATGCGGCCTTGCCAGCCAACTACATCAGCGAGAATTCACGTGGCCTGGCATTCTGGCTGGTGCCGCTTGGGGTTGTCATCGGCTTTCTGGCGGCCTGGCTCATCTTCAAACTGAGCAAACACAAGCTCTCACTGCTGTCGCTCCTCAAGCAGGCGATCCGCAAGAACGAATTTCATTTGGTTTATCAACCTGTGATCGACCTGCAAACCGGAAAATGGGTCGGTGCCGAGGCGTTATTGCGCTGGAAGAGACCCAATGGCGAAGTGATCAGCCCTCTGGTATTTATTCCATTGGCTGAACGCAATAATCTGATCGTCAAGGTGACCGAGCGCGTCCTGGAAATGGCGTTACGCGATTTTCCCAGCCTATTGCGTAAAGATCCTGATTTTCACCTTGCCATCAACATGTCCGCGGATGACTTGCAAAAGGAAGGGCTCGCAGCAGCCTTGCATCAATCACTGATCTCAGCCGGTATTGCCGAGCGTAACCTGATCATCGAGCTGACCGAGCGCGAGTTTACCAATACCGAAGCGACCAGGCAAAATTTACGTGAATTGCGGGGGCGTGGCATTTCGGTAGCAATTGATGATTTTGGCACCGGCTATTCGAGCCTTTCCTATCTCAATACCCTGGAACTGGATTGTCTCAAGATCGACAAGGCCTTCGTTGACACCATCGGTACCGAATCGGCAACGAGCGATGTGGTTGCACATATCATCTCTATTGCCAGATCCTTGAATCTGCAGATGGTGGCGGAAGGCGTGGAAACGCAAGAGCAGGCCGATTATCTGCGGGAAAAAGGGGTTCAGCTGGCGCAGGGATGGTTGTTCGCCAAGCCCATGCTGATTGATGAGTTACGTCGGAAAATGGTATCGACAACACAGGTTGCCACAGAAACCTCAGTTGCCACGACGGCATCATCTACCGCATCTGCATAAAAAAGGTACCAATGCATGGCATTGGTACCTCATCGTCATGCGCCGACGGCGGTGGCCGTCAGCTCGCTGGCTCAATTACCGCAGATCAAAGCGATCCAGGTTCATCACCTTGGTCCATACCGCAACAAAGTCATGCACAAACTTGGCCTGTGCATCGCCACTGCCATAGACCTCGGCCAATGCTCTGAGCTGCGAGTTGGAGCCGAATACCAGATCGACTGTTGAGGCGATCCATTTCAGTTCACCGCTGGCACGGTCCCGACCTTCCAGCACACCTTCAGTTGCTGACTTTTGCCACTTGGTACGCATGTCCAGCAAGTTGATGAAAAAGTCGTTGCTCAGTGTGCCTGGGCGTTTGGTGAATACGCCTTCGGCTGATTGACCGTAGTTGGTATCGAGCACGCGCAAGCCGCCGATGAGCACTGTCATTTCCGGTGCGCTCAGGGTCAGCAGATTGGCGCGATCCAGCAGCAATGCCGCGGCACTGCCTTCCTGCCCCTTGCGCCGATAGTTGCGGAAGCCATCGGCAACCGGTTCCAGTACCGCAAAAGAAGCCACATCGGTCTGTTCCTGCGAGGCATCGGTACGTCCCGGTGTGAACGGTACTTGTACCTGTACGCCTGCCTGTGCAGCAGCCGCTTCGACTGCTGCGCTGCCACCGAGTACGATCAGATCGGCCAGCGATACCTTCTTGCCAGCGCTCTGCGCAGTGTTGAACTCACGCTGAATTGCTTCGAGTACCGACAACACCTTGGTCAGCTCGGCTGGCTGGTTCGCTTCCCAGTTCTTCTGTGGTGCCAGACGAATCCGCGCACCATTGGCACCGCCGCGTTTGTCACTGCCGCGGAAGGTCGATGCCGAGGCCCAGGCAGTTGCTACCAGCTGCGAGGTGCTCAAGCCGGAGGCCAGAATGCGCGCCTTCAGTGTAGCGATGTCGGCGCTGTCGATGACAGGATGATCCAGTGACGGGATCGGATCTTGCCACAATTGCGTTTGCGCTGGCACCAGTGGACCGAGGTAACGGCTCACAGGACCCAGGTCACGATGAGTCAGCTTGAACCATGCCTTGGCAAAGGCGGCGGCAAACTCTTCCGGATGCGCCAGGAAACGGCGCGAAATCTTCTCGTAAGCAGGGTCAAAACGCAGCGCCAGATCACTGGTCAGCATGGACGGTGCATGGCGTTTTGCTGCATCGTAAGCATCCGGGATGGTACCGGCGCCGGCATTGCCTTTTGGCTTCCATTGATGGGCGCCGGCCGGGCTCTTGGTGAGTTCCCAATCGTAGGCGAACAGGTTAGTGAAGAAATCATGGGTCCATTGCGTTGGTTTGCTAGTCCAGGTCACCTCCAGACCGCTGGTGATGGCGTCGCTACCTTTGCCGCTGCCGTAAGTGCTGATCCAGCCCAGACCCTGATGTTCGATTCCGGCACCTTCCGGTTCTGCACCGACCAGACTGGCATCGCCTGCACCATGGGTTTTGCCGAAGGTATGGCCGCCAGCGATGAGGGCAACCGTTTCTTCGTCATCCATGGCCATACGCGCAAAGGTCTCGCGGATGTCGCGTGCCGATCCGAGTGGATCAGGATTGCCGTTAGGACCTTCGGGATTGACGTAAATCAGCCCCATCTGCACCGCAGCCAGCGGATTGTCGAGCTGGCGATCACCCTTGTAGCGTTCGTCGGCCAGCCATTTGCCCTCTGGTCCCCAGTACACGTCCTCTTGTGGTTCCCAGATATCTTCGCGACCACCAGCGAAGCCAAAGGTCTTGAAGCCCATCGATTCCAGCGCGACATTGCCGGTCAGAATCAACAGATCAGCCCAGGAAATTTTACGACCGTATTTTTGCTTGATCGGCCAGAGCAGACGACGCGCCTTGTCCAGATTGCCATTGTCGGGCCAGCTATTGAGTGGCGCAAAGCGTTGCGCACCAGCACCCGCACCGCCGCGTCCATCGACAATCCGGTAGGTGCCGGCGCTGTGCCATGCCATACGGATGAAGAGCGGGCCGTAATGGCCAAAGTCGGCAGGCCACCAGTCTTGGGAATCAGTCATCAGCGCTTGCAAATCCTTGATCACAGCCTGCAAATCGAGACTTTTGAATTCTTTGGCGTAGTCAAATTCTGCATCCATCGGGTTCGACAGTGCAGAGTGCTGGTGCAGCATCTTCAAATTAAGTTGATTGGGCCACCAGTCGGCATTGCTGGGTGCGCCTGCGACGGCTTGTTGGCGGGCGCCGCCTGAGAACGGGCATTTGGCTTCAGTTGTCATCTTTCACTCCTTTGGTTGTCGGTTATCAACTCATTACGGGCTAGATTGTGAAGCGTGATGATAAATTGGTAAATATAATTAAAACTCTTAAATTGATAGTTAATAACTATTTTGTCGTGGTGAAGGTTTTATCATCGAGAAATGAAGTCTACCTTGCACTGATGACTGCAGCGTGGCGTGAGTGGACACCAGCCGGATCGGCCCATCTTGTTTTTTGCCTGTTACAAGCTGTTTCGAACGTTGCATTCGTCAGCGATGATGTCACAACTTGGCGAGGCAACAGCGGCATAATAGTACCCGGACGGTCTCAAGTGACTCTCTGGAATCAGTTTTTAAATCAGCTTGAACGTCATCTAAAAAATCGGCTTAAGAATCACCTCAAGGAACAGGTAAATTATGATGAGTCCTCAAGAAACCCAGGCGCTACAGGATTTTCTCAACCAATTAACGCAGGTGCGCGGCTTGGCCAAGGATCCGCAAGCTGACGCCATGATCGCACGTGCCGTGGCGCAACAGCCAGAGTCAGCTTATCTCCTGGTACAGCGCGCCTTGCTGATGGAGCAGGCCCTCAACGGTGCCAAGGCGCAAATCGCAGCACTACAGAATCAGGTACAAAGTTTGCAGGCTACAAGTGCAGGCGCGGCAGCGGAGTCTTCACGCGGTTTCCTCGATGGTAACGTCTGGGGTAACTCTGCACCTGCAGCGCCATCGCCCGTATCGCAGCCAGTCTATGCAAGTCGTCCGGCACCGGCTCCGCTATCTGCGCAGCAGGCGAGCGCTGGTTATCAGGTGCCACCTCAAGCAGCTGCATCTGCTGCAGCAAATCCAGGCTTCTTCAACAGTGGCTTTGGCAGCACGCTCGGATCGATCGCGACGACTGCAGCGGGCGTCGCCGGGGGCGCATTCCTGTTTCAGGGGATTGAGCATCTCATGAATGGTGGCAACAGCGGCGGTGGATGGACGCATCAAAGCGGCATGGCGCCGGTGGAGAATATCGAAAATACCACCGTCAACAACTACTATGTCTCTGATTCTGACCGTGGCGCGGCCTCGGAGAAAGAATCATTCGATGCCGGTAGTAACAATGACAGCTTGGCCGACAACAGCGACTGCAGCGATTTCAGTGATAGCAGCGACTTCGACGGCTCATTGATTTGAACCTGCAGTAACAAGGGCAATCCGCTTAGCAGCTGGATTGCCCTTGTTATTTATGGCAGTTGCCAGGCAGAGATCATTCGTTAATTTTCATGGCTAGGTGCCAGATCAGAGTTCGGCGTGCAGACGCAGCGAGTAAATAGGGAAGGGCCCGCGGTCATGGTTGTAAGCGGGATTGACCACACGTTGATAGTCAAAAGTGAGTGTGATCTTCTTGGTTACTGCGAGCGCGTAATAAGCCTCGACGATTTTTTCCGGCGCGTAGTTCAGCGCGCCATCACCCACCAAAATGCCCATGCCACCGCTGGCAAAATAGGCCCGTGCATCTGAGGACAGATAATTGACGGCACCGGCCAGTCCAATGCGGTCATCCTCGCGGCCCCAGCGCTGGCCTTGCAACACGAAACCACCAGATACCGAGCGGTTGATGTCGGTGAATTCATAGGCTTCCTTCTTGCCGCCATTCCAGCCCAGACGGGCAAACGCACCAAGGTCACTGGTGAGTTCCTGTTCCAGGTTCAGCGTCACGCCAGGATTGGTGCTGTAATGGCGTACCTGTGCGGTGTCTGGCGTTGAACCGTTTGCCAGCGCTAGCGCAGTCGCATCACGATAACTCCCCATATCGCCCTGATTGACGAATGCCAGCAACTTGATCTTGCCGGGATGGTCGTTCCATTGGTAGCGACGTTCCAGCTCGGTAATAAAGCTATGGTTGCGCGGATGGAAGCCAGTGACCTTGCCGTTCGGGGTTGCAGACAGTTCGAATGCACCACCACGCAGTGTCCAGTTACCCTGATTCCACTCCACCGCGGCACCGTTGGTGAAGCCCCAAGAGTCTGCCGCGTAGTCAAACGAGCCTGAGTCAATGATTGACCAGTTCAGGAAGTCAGAACGGGGATCATGTGCATAAGTGTTGGTATCGAAGATGTCAACCACCGCGAAACGTCCTACGGTAATGACGACATTGTTGGTCGTGGTGTTACCGGCAAACTGGTTAGTACCTTCTTCTACCGTCTGCGCATCACCACCAAGGTTGATGGTTTGGCGCAGAAAGGCGCGAGGTAGTCGCAAGTAGGGTGTGTTTTGACCGACTTTGTAGGCTTCGCCGCTAGCGTAACCTGCCATACCCAGGGTATTGCTCAGGCCATAGCCCTGATCGTACTCAGGATTGATCCAGAATTCGGCACCATCCCACAGACGTCGACCAAGGAATAGCGTGACATCGGTCGTATTGCTGTTCTTGGCATTCGGATCCATGCTATTGGCGCCACTGTAAGGGGCATGAAATCCAGGATGCCATTGATTGACATAGGTGAATTGGCCATGCACGCTCCAGACATCATCGGTGATGGCTGTAGTGTCGGTTGTGCCAGCCTCAGCGGGTATGACAGCTAAATTGGATGCTTCTGCCATGGCATTGGCCGATAGCGTGCCTATGAACAAGGCAGAAAATGCAGACGCCAGCGGGAGAGTGATCTTTTTATATTGCAACATCAAAACCTCAGAATTTGATTGTGTTCTGAATCGGTAATATTTTTTTCAGCACATGCGCAGCGGCATGCCCCTTCAGGCATACGTGAAGCGGGCTAGTCGAACTGGCATCCCCGTGGCGTGGGGATGCCATCTATCACATTAGGAAGGAAACCCCAGGCACGCTGGCGTACCTGCAGTCTTACCGTCATCAGCGTGCAGCAAGATGACGACAAGAGAAATCTTGACGGACCTTGCTGTTACCGTGTCAGAAGTGATCTTCGACCACAACAACAGTCTGAGCTAGTGCCCACCAAAGGACTCCATAGATCAATCAAACCATCCTGAGTCATTGCCCTAAGCAATGTAAGGTGCGAGTGCCTAAATGAACTGCGTTACCAGCTGGACGAAGACTTTGTTGTCTGCACGCCATAGACACCGATGGCATTGCTGCCGGTGCGTCGTTGCGTACTGCGTCGGCCGTCGATTTGGGCCTCGACTGACGAGGCTGACCAGCCAAACTTCCAGTTGGAGGATTTTGGGGCAGTTTGTGCTGTTGCTGCCATTTGGAAGAACTTGGTTTTTTTCATAGCGATCCTCACAGTGAGAAGCTTTGTTGCTAACGAACGAAATTGCCAGCAATCAAGCCAGCGCTTTCAACGCATCCCCGACCGGTGCTACTGCAGGCACACCAGAATGGAGTATCGATAGACAAAGCATGAACCTCGCCTCTGCGAAGCAATTTCGCAAAGCGACAGCGACGACGCATGCCGACCAGTGAGCACGTGTGATAAATGCATACTCAGGCCAAATTTGCGTACGTCACGCAATGAAACAAACAAATCAGGGGGAAGGACAGAAAGAAAACGACAAACGTCGTTTAGGTGTCTGGAAAGACTGGTACCACAGCCATTGTCGCGGCTGTGGCAGAAAGAAAACTGCGGAGCTTAGACGATACTGGCTGGGGTCATTCCCCCGGTGCGTAAGTGACTACTGCAACTGTCCAAGATCAAACTCCATGTTTTTTCGATGCGCGAATTTTAGTTGCGCATGCAAATCTACGTCAAGCAAAAAAATGGTATTTCATCATTATTTTCTTGTTCATTGTTTATGACCTCAACTTGCTGCAAATGATGATTCAGCGAAAAAATAGTGGCATGATTGACATTATGTGTTTGTGTAACCTTAATGCCGAATTTTTTGTATAACCGCATCTCAGAATATCTACGGAGATGAGCGTTGTGAGCAAGAT
The DNA here is from genome assembly GCF_014192645.1 of Herbaspirillum sp. Sphag64. Classification (GTDB taxonomy): domain Bacteria; phylum Pseudomonadota; class Gammaproteobacteria; order Burkholderiales; family Burkholderiaceae_D; genus Herbaspirillum. The sequence goes on from NZ_JACHYE010000006.1 coordinate 159,795, forward strand.
ACGTTAGAGTATGAAATATGCAAGGTGAGCTTCTTTCCCACTTACCATATTGACAACGTAATTTGAAGAGAAAGACGAGCGCGGCAGATGAACGAGCGGGGTCGCTTCCTGAATGAGAAAACCTGTCAGGAAATGCCCGAGGGGACGATCTGTATTTTCAGATAATCTGTGCGACGAGAGGGATGGGACAATGAATATGAGGCTGCTGCGAAAAGATCACCAATGGAAGGTTGCGCATCTGCTCTTCGGTGCGCTGATTGCCTTTATCGGTGTTCTGGTCGTGTTTGGCGGCATTGGCTTTTTCTGGCTTGAGCAGGATTTTGAGCAAAAAGTGGTGCAGCCCTTGCTGGAAAGGGAGGTCAACCGGGTTCTGGATGGCTTCAAGGCAGAGTATCTGGCTGGCGGTATCTTTATCCGGCAGATTCAGGGCTTGCTCTCAGAGTCTCCTGTTGAGCTCAGCGGAGACTTAACGAATCTGTCCCGTTTTCTGGAGGCGCTGGCCAAACGCGAAAACGATGATGACCCACGCTTTTCCTACATTCAGTTCGGCAACAAGCAGGGGGAGGTGGTTGCACTGAACCTCAAAGGTGAGGGCAATCTCGACTTTTATGTACTGGATAGCCTTCATCGTGGCGGCCTGTATCACTATGATCGCCGTCCTGATGTACCCGGCGCGAAGCTGCTAGCCACAACCAAGGGTTACGACCCGCGCAAGCGCCCCTGGTACATCAATGCAACGGCTGAGTGCCCGATGGTCTCGCCGGTGTATTTCAGCATGGGAGCCGATGCACAATGGAATGCTTCCATCACATGCCCACTCGACCGCTCATCCAGAGAGGGTGGTGTGCTGGCGGTTGATGTCTCCACCAAGCGCCTGCAAAAAATTCTGGATGCGGCAATCCGGCAGTCCTTGATCTATGGCGTCTTTATTTTGGACGCTGAAGATAATGTCTTGCTCAAGTCCGAGCGGCTCAACGATAGTGACAAGACCTTTTTCATTGGCGCTGAAAACAGCAAAGCCAAATTCAATCCGCTGGTGCTGTCCAATCTGGCCACGCCGAATGCGGAATTTATCGATATCCATGTGCGTTCGCACGAACAATTCCTGTTGTATCAACAATCGTTGGCGGGGCTGGGTACCGACAATGACAGCTTTTCCAAATTTCGGGTTGTGGTGATTTCCTCGCGCAGCGAGATCTTTGCCGTACTCAATCATTTGTTCTGGCTCAGCGTATTTGCACTCATCCTGATCAGTCTGGGTGCCCTGGCATTGATCCGACTGTACCGTGCCAGCATTACCTTCCCGCTGATGCGCTTGCGTGATCAGGCCGAGAAGGTGGCTTCCGATGAAGTGGTTTCGGCACAGGAATTCAGTCGCCTTTACCTCAAAGGTGGCGCGATCGAAGAAATTGTCTCGGTGCAGGATGCTGTCAAAAAAATGGCGAACAGCCTGTTTTCACTTTACCAGGAACTACGCGACGTAGTGGACAAGGATGAGGAAAGTGGTCAGCTCAGCCTCATCGGTGCCACCAATCTGTTACAGAAGATGGAATGGTCTACCGCCACGGTAGCGGTCATCGAGATCAACAACTATGTCCAGCTCTCGGATACGCTCAACCGTGTTGCCATCCGCCACTTGTGGCGTAGTTTGTGTGAGCGCCTGCTGTCGTGCTGCGCGCATCTGCATGAAGAACATGTGTACTGCTATCGGCACAGCGACAGCCGTCTGGTGATTCTGATGTTCGGCCCGCAGGAAGAGCATCAGGGTGCACTCAACAAATTGCGCCGTGAATCCTCACCGGTGCTGACCACAGGCGCAGAAGAACAGGTGCGGGTATTCCTCAGTATCGGGGTGAGCTATTGTTCGCAAAGCGGCGAGACCGCGCTGGAAGACACGGTCTCCAATGCCGTGCTGGCTGTGCGTAGTGCGCAACTGGCCAACAATGGTGGCTATGCCGTGTTTGAATTATCCATGCTGGAAAAGGAAGCCCGCATTCAGGCCTTGTTGAACGCCATGGATTCCGCCGTGATCGAGCAGGAATTCAGCATGCACTACCAACCGATCTGTGATTTGCAGACCGGTGCCGTGTACGGCGTGGAAGCATTGATGCGCTGGAACTCGCCGACACTGGGCATGGTGCCGCCGTCGGAATTCATTCCGCTGGCTGAGCGCAGTGAACGCATTGCCATCTTCGGTGCATTGGCCCTGCGGCATGTGGCACGGGATATAGCACAACTGGCAAAAGAGGCTAATTTGCCAGAAGGATTCTCTGCCCACGTCAATGTATCGGCGCGTCAAATCATGCATGCGCATTTCTTCGAGCAAATCCGCGACATTGTCAGCGCCAACCAGCTGGCACCTCAGTACATCACGCTGGAACTGACCGAGAGTCTGCTCATCGACGATACCAATCACATGAAAGATCAGTTCAAGCGCATCAGTGACTACGGGTTCGGATTGTGTCTGGATGACTTTGGTACAGGCTATTCGTCCTTGTCGACGCTGCACAATTTCAATTTCAACTGCCTCAAGCTGGACCGCTCATTTGTCGTCCGCTCCACCGAGCAGGGACGTGCGGCAGCGGTGTTGCCAGCCATTGTCGGGATCGCCAGGCTTATGGGCATCACCTGCGTGGCCGAAGGGGTCGAGCTGGAAGCGCAAGCCGAGGTCCTGCGTGCAATGGGTTGTGAATACGTGCAAGGCTATCTGTTTGCCCGCCCAATGCCGTTCGCACAGCTCAAGCAATGGCTTGGAGAGTCGTTGGAACGTTATGTGACTGCCAAGGGATAATCTCTGATAAGCTGATTAACACCACTCACCAGCGGCGCAAACTGCAAGCTGGTGAGAGGACGTCACAAGTCTTCTGCTTAAATTTTCAGATCAAGCTTTCGACAGCAGCTGAAACAGTACGCTGCCAAGAAATACCCCGAAAGCACCGACAATACCCGTCAAAGTCGGCGGTGCAGGCAGTGGCAGGCGCAGCCACGAGAACAACACACCGACCGACAGGCCGGCACCGAGCGCAAGGATAGTCTGCATAAACGTCTCCGATTTGATGAAAAACTACGCTGCCACTGCAGGTGCCATGGCAGTGACTACGTCACAAAATTGCTTTACCTGGACACTAATGAAGTCGAGTGTGCTTGTGTCAGTCAGCTTGCCATCGGTGATTTTCTGACCCACGTGCGTGATGGCAATCTCACGCATTGGCACTAATTGGCACAGCATCGACGACAGCGTTTCGCGCAGTTGATACTGGGCGCGCACACCACCCAGTGCACCAGGCGAGATCGTGGCAAAGAACACTGGCTTGCCAATCATGCTGCTGGTGAACGCGGGGCGCGACAGCCAGTCAAGGGTGTTTTTGAGTACGCCAGGCAGACCGTGATTAAACTCCGGCGTGACGATCACCACCGCATCGCTTGCCTCGACCTCCGTTCGCGCCTGCGCGACAGCTTCCGGCAGCGCCTGATGTTCAACGTCTTCGTTGTAGTGAGGCAGACTGCCGATGTCGACCGTAGCGAATTCGCTGCCAGTCGGTAGTTCTGCGTACAGGGCATCGAGCACAATGCGCGAATACGATGCTGTGCGCAGGCTGCCCGCAATACCGACGATTTTTAAGGGGGATGTCATGTCAACTCCTATCAATACTTTGACCAACACGGTGAAAGCTTGCGTGTATTATAAGAAGAACATTTTGATTAATCTTTCGTGATTCTGCCACTTCATTGTCGGCATCTGCCGACTTGTTCAAGATGATTCATTCACCGAATTCACCGAAGTTATTGATTGTCGCCAGTATCATCAGCCACCATGCCGGGGTAAGTATCCCGCAACACGCCCATGCAACCGGCCAGTTATCCGTGGTCTTGCGCGGCACAATGACCGTCACCGGCGAGCGCGGGTGGTGGGTTGCCCCACCGGGGCTGGCGATCTGGCTGCCACCTGAGACACCGCACGCCGCCCGCTATAGTGAATCATCGTCCCTCATCAACGTGCTGTTTCAGCCGGGGACATCGCTATCGTTACCTACCCAATGCGGCCCTGTGGTGGTATCCGATCTATTGCGTGAACTGGCGCGTGAAGCTGCGAGGTTGAGCGTTGCCGATGACCTCGGCTCCTTGTCGCCGGCCAACGTCAGCGCGCTTGGATTGCTGGCGCAAGTCATGACGTTACAAATACAGCTTCCTAAGGCAGCGACATCCTTGTTTGTGCCGCACGGACGCGATAAACGCTTGCGGTACGTCATTGATCTGCTCCATCAAGATCCGGGTAGTTCGCTGACGCTGGAGGATTTCGCTGCCGAGGCGCATACCAGCTCACGTACGCTGGCACGATTGTTCGAGTCGGAGACCAGTATGACTTTCACCAGATGGCGTGAGCAGCTGCGCATTGTCTGTGCCGTTGATAGACTCACCCGTGGACGCTCGATCACGGATACCGCACTAGAGCTGGGTTACGCCAGCGCCAGCAGCTTCACTACGCTTTTTACGCGCTTACTCGGTATGCCGCCTAAAAAATATATGTGCCATCTGCATAATACTGGCGAGCAAAGGCCCGAATATCGGTAGTGAGATTTGCCGATGGCAATGTCATGAACCACAAAAAAACTTACTTTCGTGCTCAATCATCCGTCGTTGCCGCACCACGGTTGAACGTGTCATGCGGGCATTGATTCGGCATAATTTGAGACACTAAAATCAGTGGCTCGCCAAAGTTCGCTCCTTTGTCAGAGACATCCTCTTCACCTTCACTAGCCCACGAGGTGTATTCATGAAAACCGTTGTGATCATTTTTTCAGATCCGCTCAGCGGATCCGATGAGGCCCTTGGCCGCATGTTTAATGGACTATTCCTGACGCGTGCACTTAAGGACAAACGGCAAGACGTGACGCTGCTGTTTCAGGGTGCTGGAGCACGCTGGCCAGAGTTGCTGTCAAAATCGGATCATCCGGCACATGCACTGTACCGTTCAGTCACTGATCAGGCGATTGTGTGTGGTGGTTGCGCCGATGTTTTCAGCGCAACGAAGGGCGTCGAAGCGTTAGGGATTCCGGAGGTCCGGGAGCGGGCAATGATCGGCACCACCGGGGTGGTTGATCTGTCGCGTTACCTTGATGAAGGCGCGCGACTGGTGACGTTTTGAACCTGCTCCAGGTTGCTGCTGGCATAAAAAATCGGGTCCGTTAAAACGGACCCGATTTATGTACGCGTTGCCGGTTACTCTTTGATTACAGGCCCTGGAGTTTCCCATTACTACCTGAATGTGGGTTAACAGAGTCAGCACGGAGTTTTGAGGCGTCAACGGCACCGTTGCCAATACTGCTGAAGTGCACCGTTTCAGCAGTGCCTGATACCTCCATTTGATCAATGCCATCATTGTTCAGCGTAATTTTTCTTCTGGTTCAAAGCGGCTTTCACATGCCCTGTTACCGAATTGTTGACACTATCGATGCTAGCCAAGTTGGCTCAAAGGTCCGTTTCTGCAAACTGGCAAGCTTGCCCCCTGCAAGCTAGGATTTAGTTGCATTCACGAGAGTACTTTCATTTACTATCATCTCATTTGTACTGTTGCGATAGAGACTCTCGTTTGTGACGGTTATGGTAATGTGGTTAAAACCATTAGTTTGGTAGGTCTGTCCGTTGATAGTAGCGCGAAGGTATGTCCCCGCCGTGGTCCCCGCCGTGGTCACCTCCGCGACGGCTTTTCCGATATAGTTCGCGGGTTCCCGGGGGCTATCGGGCGCTGTAGGAAACCTAGCAGCGTTTCCATTTTTCACTTGTCTGAGTGACCTACTAAATTGACCCTTATCTACCATTTGTTTCTGTGACTCATCGTAACTTGGCGGCGAATCATTCTTAGGCGGCGCGCTGGGAGTTTGAGTTACGGGGACCGCTAGGGGTTTGTTCGCGTCCATAGGAGCAACCTTTTAATTCTCATTGAGGGACAATCATCTTGTGCGGCACGAAGGTTGTTAGCAATCAACTATCGAACATTACAGCTCTCTCCATTCTTCTCCCAACCCGATAAGCCTCACGCAGTATCTGGCAACCGGAACACTGCCAACTCATCGGCTGTGCACTGTCCGATGAGTGCCGTCTCCCACGCCAGATAATCACGCGCGGCCTCAAGATTGCCTTCGTGCCGGTCATGCACGAAGAACAGGTAATCAATACGCTCAGCGTCATCCGGCAAGGCAGACTCTTTTTGCGTACGCAAACCAGCATGCACCAGCGCCGAGATGCCATATAGCCATTCCACCCGCTGCACGCCCGCCTGCCGCAGATCCTGAGCGGCAAGCTTGGCGACTTTAGCGGAGTCAGCAATCAGTACCACCGTTTCTGGCCTGATGCTCTGGGCTGCCAGCCACTGCGGCAGACGCGGACGTATCGACCATGGTACGCCAGCGATATGCTCGCGTCGGTAGGCTGCGCTGCTGCGGATGTCGAGTAGCGCTAGTTTGCCTTGTTGGAACAGGCTGGCCACCAGCGGCCCACTCGCCACCGGCAGGCAGGCGACCGAGTCAGGTAGTGCTGATACACGGATTGCCGTCGCGATCCCGTGTTCCAGAATCGCCACCTCGAATCCAAGTTGATATAGCCAGCTGGCCACGACCGGAGCACGCACTTGCTCATGATCAAGCAAAATCAGCCGGCTATTGCGCACGCCGAGATACTGATCCGTCGCCTGAATCAATTGTCCACCCGGTGCATGACTGGCGCCAGGTAGGGTTTTCTCCCGGTATTCCTGCTCCGAGCGGATATCAAAGACAAAGGTGCTACGTGCCTGATCGTCCAGCCATGCCTGTGCCTGTGATGCTGTCAGCACCGGGATATTGAAGCGCTGACGGAGGGTTTCTGCGCTCGCACGTTCCTGCGCAAGCGCTGTGTCGGCGACGTGCTCTGGATAGCGGCTGCGACTGCCATGTTCAAGCGACAGCCCAGCTAGCGTCCAGCCTTGCGTGCCATTCTCCAGCGCCAGCACCGGATTGGGCAGCTGCAGATTGCGCAGTGTCTGCGCGCCGAGAATACTGCGGGTACGTCCGGCGCAATTGATCACGACCGGTGTATTTGCGTCAACAGCGGCCTGTTCCAGTACATCGTTGATGCGGTAGGGCAGTTCGCCGTTGGGGCAAGCGACGGAACCTGGAATTGTCATCTTGTGATGCTCGTCAACGGTACGACCATCCAGCAACACATACGGCCGCCCGGACTGCCGCCAACGATCCAGTTCTGTCGCACTGATGTGCGGCGTATGGTAAGCATGTTCGACCAGTTCGCCAAAAGTCTTGGACGGTACATTGACGCCCTTGAAGAGCTGGTAACCAGCCGCTACCCAGCCTGCGTTACCCTGCGCCAGCACCTGCACGCGGGTGTAGCCGAGTGTCTCCAGTCGTTGCGCCGCCTGTTCCGCCACCCCCTCTCCATCATCGGTCAGCACTACGCGCACCGACTTGCGCGGTGCCAGCCGTATGACATCAATTTCCAGGCGACTGTAGGGCAGGGGAACAGCGAAAAACAAATGCCCCTCACCAAACTGGCCTGCTTCACGGACATCAAACAGCGCAATTTCATTGCCGTCCTGTAGCCAGTGCTTGAGGGTTGCTGCGGAGATCGTATCGGACATGATGGAAACAGGTAGAAAGTAAAAGGAAGTCAGGCTTGCGACAACTGCAAGGCGCGTGACAGGTCATCAATCAGGTCATGGACGTTTTCCAGCCCGACATGCAGGCGCACTACCGGGGCCGGATGGCTGAAATAACTATGCTCAGCCAGACGTTCAGGTGCTGCAAGCTGCACCAGACTCTCATAACCACCCCAGGAAGCACCGATGGCAAACAGTGTTAGCGCATCAATAAAAGCGCGTGCACGGTCTTGATCCGGATGCTTGAAGGAAAATGACAGCAAGCCGTTGGCGCCGCTGAAATCGCGTCGCCACAATGCATGTCCGGGATCGTCCGGTAACGCCGGATAGAACACCTGCCGCACCAGCGGATGTGCCTGCAGATAGTGCGCCACCTGCAAGGCACTGGCCTGATGCTGCGCCAGTCTCACTGCCAGTGTGCGGACACCGCGCAGCGACAGATAGGCATCGTCGGCGCTGATGGTCAGGCCGAGGCTGTCATAGGTCAGCGCAATGCGTTGCGCCAATGCGGCGTCATTGACCACCACTGCGCCCTGCATCACGTCCGAGTGACCCGAGATGTATTTGGTCGCCGCCAGCACCGATACGTGCGCACCCAGCCGTAAGGGCTGGTACAGGTAACCGGAGCCCCAGGTGTTGTCGGTCGCCAGTACCAGATTGTGCTCTCGTGCAATGGCTGCCAGCGCTGGCAGATCCAGAATTTCATAGAGCAGCGAGCTTGGCGATTCCACGTAGAGCAATTTGGTTTCCGCACGGATCAATTGCGCAACATCGTCCTGGCCCGGCGAAAAATAGCGGAGCCGTATGCCCAGACGCTGTAGCAACTCCCGATCCACACGACGCAAGGGTGAATACACACTGTCAGCGACCAATGCCTCCTCACCCGGCGACAGCAGGGCAAGCAACGTCAGCGTGATGGCCGATAGCCCAGAGGGTGTGAGGAAGGTACGCGAGCCACCTTCCAGTGTATTGATCGCCTGCTCCAGCGCACGATGGGTCTCCAAACCATGACGGCCATACGCGCTCACCAGCTCGCCACCTGCGCGTCGCTGATGGATATCGTCATAGGTGTGCGTATCCGCAAAGCGCACGGTGCTGGTCCGGACCACTGGCACATTGATCGGGCCAGATCCATCCCGCAGCGACGGTGTACCAGCGTGAATCAGTTGCGTCTGGAGATGCTGACTCATGCGGCTTTTTCAGCCTTGTTGAAGAAGGTCTGGTTGTAGTTGACGATGCGACCTGTCTCAGGGTCGATGCCGATACGACCGGTGAGGGTATCGAGCGGCCGACCGTAGAGGTGGAAATGCAAAGTTGGTTGATCGCCCTGCACATGAATGCTGTGAATGTCATCGGCCAGGAAGCTGATCGGTGTACCCGGTTGCACCGTCAGTTCACGCACCAGCTTGAGATCGGCCTGTTCCGGGTTACTGCCATCGTCGACACGTTGATAGACCCGGTTAAGTTCCTGACCGGTCACCGCCACAATCACCGCCCAGGTGGTGTGGTTATGCGGCACCGTGGTCTTGCCCGGAATGATGGAGTTGAGATACAGCGCGATATCGTATTTATCCGTTTCCGCACCTTCGTGATTGAGGTAATAGCGCGTCGAGGTCGAGCCACTCTCGGGCTGTGGTGGCGGAAAGTCGCTGAAACTGAACAGTTCGGGCTGTGCCGCCAACTTTTGCAACTCTGCCGTGATCGCCTCCAGCGAAGCACGGGTCACGCCTTGACGTTGTTCGATTTCACGGATGGCTGCCAGGCTGGCAGTAACGGCTGCGGTGCGTTGGTTCTGGATGCTCATGATCAATCCTGGGGAAAAAGTGAAGGAGAAATTTGTCGTTAAAATTGGTCTTGAATTCAGACCGAAAACGACAGACTGTTGAAATCGATCGGCGCAAAACTGTTTTTAACCTGGCGTCGGTCATTGTTGAGTGCGCGGTGCAAAAAGCTGCGTGTACGCTCGTTGTCCGGCTGGCTAAAGAGCCGATAGGCCGGGCCATGTTCGACGATACGGCCAGCCTCGACAAAATAAATCTCATCGCTGACTTCCTCGGCAAAGCGCATTTCATGTGTGACCAGCACACAGGTCATGCCATCCTGCACCAGTTCACGGATCACGGTCAGCACTTCGCCGACCATTTCCGGGTCCAGCGCCGAGGTCACTTCATCAAACAGGATTAGCTCTGGCCGCATTGCCAGGGCACGGGCGATGGCCACACGTTGTTGCTGGCCGCCCGACAGTTCGCCCGGATAAGCATCTGCCTTGCCCTCCAGCCTCACGCGCTCCAGCAACTCCAGCGCAGTGCGACGGGCGGTATTCTTGTCTTGGCCGAGGATTCGGGTCGGTGCGATGACCAGGTTCTCCAGTACGCTTAAATGGGGAAACAGGTTGTACTGCTGAAACACAAAACCGACCCGTTGCCGCAATGCGGTCAGTTGTGCCTCCGAGCGCAGCGCACGGATATCCGTCCCGCCGAGTTCAATCTCACCACTTTGCGGGCGCAGCAGACCCGTCACGCAGCGCAGGATGGTCGACTTGCCCGAACCCGAAGGACCAATGATGGACACCGCCTGACCACGTTGAACCGTCAGGTCAATGCCCCTGAGGATATGGTTTTGTCCCAGTGTCAGATGTACGTCCTGCAACTTCACCAATGTCTGGCTGGCGGCGGACGGGGAGTTTGCTGTGCTTGATTCAGAGGAAGGCATATTTCTTTTCCAGATAGTGCGTAAAACGGGAAATCGGGTAGCAATACACAAAAAACAGCAGCAAGGTAGCGAGATAGATCGCCACCGTGAAATCGACACGATTAACGGTCGTGCTGGCAATTTGTGCAGTGTCGAGCAGATCCTGCACACCCACCAATGACGCCAGCGAGGTGCCCATGGTGATGGTCGCGTACAGATTCATCCATGAAGGCAACATGCGACGCAGGCACTGCGGCAGAATCACCCAGCGCAGAATCTGGATACGCCGGAACGCCAGCGAGTTCGCCGCTTCCCATTGTGCCGAGGGGATCGAGGCAATCGCGCCACGGAAGATTTCGGCGACATTGGCACTAGCCGGCAAGGCCAGCCCCAGCGTGACCTTGAGCCAGTCGGGGAAGGCCAGATGCAGGCTGCCGAGATTGATCTCAAAGGGAAACACATAGGTCGCAAAATAGATCAGGATCAGCATCGGCGCATTACGAAAGGTCTGCACATACCAGCGTGCCAGCAAGCCAACCAGCGGCTGCGATGACAATTGCAGGGAGCCGATCACCAGCCCGGCAAGCGTACCGATCGCAATCGCTGCCACGCTGATATAAATATTGGCGAGCATGCCCCACAGCAGTGCCGGTGACCAGCGCAGCAGCTGACCGGCTAATGAAGCCTCTGAGACATGATTGGACAGCGACAACAGCACGGCCACCAACAGCAATAGCGTCAGTACCAGTGCCAGGATCGCGCCGCGCGCAATGCTTTGGCGCCGTAAATGCGACCACAGGATGAGGTGGCGTCCACCAGGGATGCTATCGGCCATAACCGGGAATCCTCAAAGCAAGTTCCAGACGCTTGCCTGCCAGCGTTACCAGCCAGGTCAGCGCCCCAAAGAAGGCCAGCATCAGCAGCATCAGCTCCAGCACGTTATCGCGCTGGGTCCAGATCATGATAGATTGGTAGGTCACATCACCGACCGCGATGGCCGAAGCGATCGTCGTCATCTTGACCAGATCGACCAGATTATTGATCAGGCTGGGCAAGGCAAAGCGGGTTGCCAATGGCAGTTGCACCAGCCACAGCAAACGGCGCCGCGAAAAGCCCAGCGATGCCGCCGCCTCCAGCGTCACTGCCGGAACGGCCTGTAAACCGGCACGTAGCGACTCCGCATGGAACGCACCCTTGTGCAGCGAAATCACAATCACGACCCAGACAAACGGCGTCAGCGGATTGCTGCCCGTGGATTTGAGCGCCTCAGTGATGAGCATGTTGAGTACCAGAAACGCACAATACAATTGCACCAGCGTCGGCGTGTTGCGGGTCAGTTCGACAAACGCGCGCGCCGCCCATGCCAGCCAGCCATGCCGGGAGATCAGCAGCGCTGCCAGCAACACGCCAGCCACCAGACTGAAGACGATGGTCAGCAGCGAGAGCTCGACTGTGACCACCACCCCGTGCAAAAACGCGGTGCGTTCCTCCACCGCCAGCAAAAAATCGTAATTGAGGCCAACCGTCTTGAGCGCGGTGACCGCCACCTTGAGCCATTGATCCATCGCGGTGACTTAGCCCTTGCCAAACTTTGCATGCAACTCCACCAGCGCCGGCGAAGGTGGCGTGATATTGAGGCTCTTTTCAGTCGCAATCAGCCAGCCGCTCTTGTGCCAGCCAATCACGATCTTGTCGATTGCCGCCACCGTATCCTGTTCGCCCTTACGCGCCCAGACCACCGAATTGCCGGGGATGAGTTCCGGCGACAGGGTGCGATAGTCCTTCCAGTCCGCACTGTCGTTGACCAGCGGATTGAGCAGGATGCCATCATGCACGGCCGCCACGCAATTACCTCCACGCAGCGCCAGCAGCGACTCAGAGGCGCTCTTGAAGCCCTTCACCGAAGCGCCGTATTCAGTCGTCAGCGGCTTGGCGTAATTACTTCCTTGTGACAGGCAGACTTCCTTGCCACGCAAATCTTCCCAACGCTGGATGTTGCTGCTCTTGAGCAGGATCGCCGTACCGCCGACCTTGTAGAACGGCGTCGGCGCGAAGGACAGAATCTCATTGCGCTCCGGGGTCCATTCCATGCCAGCAATCAGAATGTCGACCTTGCCTTGTTGCAGCAATTGAACCCGGTTCGACGGTTGCACCTGGACCGTTTCCAGATCGACACCCAACTGGCGGGCGATATCATGTGCCAGCGCGACATTCCAGCCGACCGGCTTCTGTGTGGCTGGATCAATCGAGCCAAACGGCCCACCGGCCAGTAACACGCCAACCACAATGCGGTGACGGTTTTTGATCTTGTCCAGTGTGGCATCGGCGTGGGCCGTGCCAGACAACGCGGCGCTCAGCGACAGCAGCGCCACGGTAGTGCGTAAAAAGGAACGGCTAGAGCGCGGGAGAAAAGTAGGTTTCTTGGAGATCATGGGGCAGGGTAGATGGTGTTCAAATAACGATGGAATGTGTTCGCCGTGAAGTGGCACGACCTGCTACTGTAACGAGCATCTGCTCCAACAGAAAACGAATAAAAAACCATATTCATATGCGCAAGTCGGATATCACGATGACGGTAAGGTGGAGGAGTCAAGGGTGCCGGCCAATTGTTCTGTGTGCTCGACGTTCTTGCCGCTGGTCATTACACGGCGGTGAGCGACACGCACCCGACGTGCGGCAATTGCCGCTGGCTGCCAATGACGCCCGGCCCAGCCAGCCAACTGCTCCAGTGCCGAGCACAACAGGAAGTAAATCACGCCGACAAACAGGAAAATCTCCGCCGGATAGACCATCAGCCGGCTGTTCACCTGCGACGCCACAAACGACAGTTCACCAACCCCGACGATATAGGCCAGTGAGCTATCCTTGACCAGGGTCACCCACTGGTTCACAAACGACGGCAGCATGATCTGTAGCGCTTGCGGCAGCACGATATAGCGCAGCACCTGCAAGCGCGGCAGCCCCAGTGATAATCCGGCTTCCCACTGTCCGGCGCGAATCCCGGCAATGCCTGCTGCCACCGCATGCGACAGATAGGCTGCGCTCACCAGCGACAAGGCCAACATCACCGACAGCACCCCGGGGACGTCGATGCCAAACGCAATCGGCAGCAGAAAATACGTCCAGAAAATCAGCATCAACACCGGAATCGCCCGGAAAAATCCCAGCACCAATGTCAACAGCTTGTGCCAGATGCCGCTGCCCACACCAAGCAGCACGCCAAACAGCAAGCCCAGCAGCGCCGACAAGACCGCCGATCCGGCGCTGAGCATCACGGTCAGCGCCGCACCACCAAGCGGCCCATCGGGATAGTTGCCCCACAACAGATAGGGCAGGTTATCGAGCAAGACAGAAAGATCCATCAGCCGCGACCTCCCTTGGCATAGCGTGCCGGTCCGGCATGCAACTGGTAATAGCCGACGCTCTCGATCACGGCAACGGCGGCGATATACAGGAAGGTGGCGACTGCAAATGCCTGAAATGCCAAAAAGGTCTCGGACTCCACCTGCCGCGAGGTGTACGACAGCTCGGCCAGACCGATACCCATCGTCAGCGAGGTGTTCTTCAGAATGTTCATGTACTGGCCCAGCAGCGAAGGCAAGGCAATACGCACTGCCTGTGGCAACACGATGAAGCGTAATACCTGCACCCGGGTCAGGCCCAGCGCAGCAGCGGCGATCGATTGACTGAGCGGCACGCCACGGATGCCGGAACGGATCTCTTCACTCAGATAGGCCGTCGAATAGCACACCATGCCGCATAAGGCCGCCAGCATCTCAAAGGACGGCCAGCGCACTGAAAACAAGCCTGCCACCGATAACACATGATCCGCATTGAGCCACGCCATCAACCCCTCAGGGAACAGACTGGGCAAACCGAAATACCAGAACAGCAGTTGCACCAGCAACGGCGTATTGCGAAACAGGGAGGTATAGGCTGCTGCCGGTAACCAAAAGACGCGTTGCGTGGTGGAGCGCGCGGCGGCCAGTATCAGGCCAAACAGCGTTGACAGTACAGCTACCAGTAAGGTCAGCAGTAACGTGACCTGAAAGCCCTGCCACATCCAGAGCAGATATTTAGGCGCCAGCAGGTGATCAGTAAGAAATTGGGCAAACATGCAGCATCAGACTAAAAAGAAAAAGCGGCCAGCACCGAGCCGGCCGCCTTTCGGTCAAACCAGCGATTATTTTTGACTCAGCTTGGTATCGCCAATCTTGAACAGGCGTGGCAATGGCTGATTGCTTTGCGGGCCAAACCATTTGTCATAGATTTGCTGGGCAGTGCCGTTTTTCTCCAGCTCGCGCAACCAGTCATTGAGGTAAGACACCAGACGGGTTTCACCCTTGGGCACACCAACGCCTTCATATTCCTCGGAGATGGCAAACGGCGGAATCTCATATTTATCCTTGTCCGGCAGCGTTGCCAGAATCGCTGTCAGCTTGGTGCCATCCTGGCTCAATGCCTGGATGTTGCCGTTACGCAGCGCGGCCAGACCTAATGGGGTGTCGTCATACAGGATCACTTTGGTGTCCGGATATTTCTCGCGCAGGGTCGCTTCCATCGTGGTGCCCTTGTCGGTACCGACACGGACTTTCTTGATATCGTCAGCGCTGCTCAGGACACCTTTTTTCGCTAGAAACTGTTGGCCCGAAGCGATGTAAGGAATGCTGAAATCGATGACCTTGGCGCGGTCTTCGGTAATGGTGAAATTGGCAAACACCAGGTCCACCTTGTTCGAGGTCAGCAGCGGGATACGATTGGCCGGATTGGTCGGCACCAGCTCCACCTTGACGCCCAGCTTTTTGCCCAGCGCATTGGCATAGTCCACGTCAAGCCCCACGATTTTCTTGGTGGTCGCATCGACGTAGCCAAATGGTGGGTTACCGTCAAAGGCAGCAACCCGCAGGACACCGGCTTTCTTGATATCGTCGAGCTTGTCAGCATGGGCCGCGGCGCTGCACAAGGCGAGCGCCAGAAAGAGTGGAGAAAAGCTGGTACGAAAGCGCATGGAGTTGTTCCCTTTATGATGTTGTGAAGGTCGTTCTGGCAAGCGGAGGTTTTTTCGGTCTTTCCACCTCGGCCCTGTGATGGGGCGTGCACCAGGAAGGGGCAAGTATAGAAATTTGTGGTGCGATGTAGAACGACTATTTCCAGTTTTGAATATGCGAAAAACAGCGTTCAATGCACAAAGGTCCCTTGCACGTAATGCACCCGATCGGCATCCATGGTCGCAATCAGCGCGTCGATGCCCGCAAGTTGTTGTGCCTGTTTGCTGCTTGCCGCTTGAGCTGACTGACACAACATATCCGCATCCGACCAGGCTGCTTCACCACGACGCTTGCGTGCCCGCAGCCAGCCATCCTTGTCCACCAGCAGTTCGGCACCGGCGAGGTCGTTTGCTGCCAGTCCGGTGATGATGGACAGCGCCTGTAAGCTCACCCTGTCGGTATTGCGGCAGCCGATTGATCCCATCGATCCTGTCGGCGCGGTAGAGGCTAGTTTCGTCGGATCGAGCAAGACACTCTGGAAGCGTGGATCTTCACTGGCTTGCGGCTGACCTCGCGCCGCAGCCACCAGCAGACGAATCCGCTGGCCGCGCCATTGGTCAAGACTGCGCACCGCAGGGCCGTCGCTGGCACAATCGACCGCGATCCGTGGCGCAGCAATCGGACGTTGCCATGCGCCTGTCTCTGTAATACTTTGTCCGGCTGCGTTGGCCTTCAGATAATCAAGTACAGCCCAGGTATCGCCGGGGCTCAACTGGCTGGCGAAAGCAGGCATGCCGGCCTTGCCGTGACGAATACTCCAGAAAGCATCGCCATCACTGAGACGCCACAACAAGCCACTCGACAGATTAGGCGGTGCCACCTTCAGTGAGAGCGCCAGCGGCGTATCGCTCTTGCCATCGGCACCGTGGCAGGCAATACACTGCTGCGCATACAGCTGCTGACCATGCACAATGGAAGCCGCCGAGAAGCCGGTCGGCGAGAGATGAAAACTGGTCGGCGTCGCCGCCGTGGTCAAGAGATGACGCTCTGGCCAGGGCGTCGCAAAAAACAAGACAATGGCGGTCGACAATAGCGTCACGCGCCAGCGCAAGCTGCGACGCACCAACGCCAGCACCGCCAAAGTCAGCCCCACAGCCGTGAGCGCTAACGCCAGTAACAGCGCTCGTACCACATTGCGATCAATCAGCAGCGCCTCGCCGCTCAGGCGGCTTGCAAAGGGCCAGGCAGGCTGACCATCGACATCCGGTGCAGCACCAACCAGCGTCAACAGTTTCAATATACCCAGTTGCAGCCACTGCATCCCCTGCAGCAGCGACGTGATGATGGCGTTCCAGTCAATGCTGAGTGACGCCGCTGACAAGGACAGACTCACCAGCTCTGGTCCACACCAAGTTGGCGCATCGCTTCGTGACGCAGTTCGGCCAGCTTTGGGTCGCCACGATGGCGCGGGTAGGGCAGGTCGACCTTGATTTCGCTGACGATCTGCGCCGGGCGTGGGCCAAACACCAGCACCCGTTGCGCCATGAACAGCGCTTCTTCAATATCATGCGTCACCAGCAAGGCCGAGAACTGCCGGCGGTGCCACAACGACACCAGTTCACTCTGCATCGACAAGCGGGTTAAAGAATCCAGCTTGCCCAAAGGCTCATCCAGAATCAGTAACTGCGGATCATTGACCAGCGCACGTGCCAACGCGACACGTTGCGCCATCCCGCCCGAGAGCTGATGCGGGAAGGCATCGGCAAACTCCTCCAAACCAACCAGTGCCAAGGCATCGTCAACCCGCTGGCGCTGCGCCTTGAGGATGCCGCGCGCCTGCAGACCTAGTGCCACGTTATCCCAGACCTTGCGCCACGGGAACAAGGTCGGGTCCTGAAACACCACGATCCGTGACGGGTCAGGATGCGTGATCGGCTTGCCATCCTGCAACAGGCTGCCGACACTGGCCGGCTCCAACCCCGCTACCAGCCGCAGCAAAGTCGACTTGCCGCAACCACTCGGGCCGAGCAAGGCGACAAATTCACCCGGCGCAACCTGCAGCGAAATATCATCCAGTACCTGCAACACACCACGCGCCTGCTGGAACCAGTGACTGACCTGCTTTACCTCGATATGAGCGCCGCTGGATGCTGGCGCCACCGACGGTTTGGATTCAATGATCTCGATCGCGCTTACCATTTGACGGTTCCCTTCTGCCACGACAAGGCACGGTCACGCACCCGGAACAGCAGCGTAATCAGGCCCGAGCTCAAGCCGGCCATCACGATCAGCGCTGCATACATATTGCTGTAGGCCGCCCAGCCTTGCGCCCATTGCAGATACCAGCCCAGCCCGGCCTTGACCCCCATCATCTCGGCCACCACCAGCACCGAGAAAGCCGAACCAAGTCCCATGAACAAGCCCACAAAAACCTGCGGCAATGCCGCCGGAATCGCCACCCGCAACACCAGAAACGTCGGTGTTGCCCCCAAGGTGCGCGCCACGTCGTAATAACTCTTGTTGACTGACGCCACACCCGACCAGGTCAGTACCGCCACCGGGAAGCCAGTTGCCAGCGCAATCAGAAATACCGCCGCCGCATAGCTCGATGGTGCAAAGAAGAACGCCAGTGGCAGCAATGCAGACGCCGGAATCGGCCCCACGAAACGCAATACCGGATGCACCCAGTAACCCGCCACGCGTGACCAGCCAATCCACACCCCCACCAGAAAGCCCACGGTGGCACCGGTCGCAAAGCCATGCGCCAGCAGCCGCAGCGAATAAGCGGTACTCAGACCAAGGCGCGGCCAGTCTTCGCTATAGACTTCGATCAGACTTTGTGGCGGCGCAAAGAAGGGCGTCGGCAACAGGCCCAGCTTGGCGGTCAGAATTTCCCATGCCGCCAGCAGCAAAGGCGCGGCAACCAGCCACTGACCAGCAGGTTGCAGCCAGGTCACGAACCGCGCCAATGGCTTGCCGCCGATCGCCAATACGGCCAGCAGCACCGCGATCACACTCGCGGCATAGCCAAACGTATCGGTATAAGCCCAGTCGCTAAACCCCACTACCTTATTGGGCCATTGCAAGGTCAGCAGACCCAGCGCCAGCCATGTCGTGGCGGCCAGTAAGCCGGTACGCCAGATCGGTGTTCTAGCAGCGCGTGCAGCGGCTGGGATCAGGCTGCCATCGAGCGCCAGTGGTTCTGGCGCGATGCCTGTACTTGATGTGCTCATATAAACTCCTGTTTGCGCGATCAGATGCAGAGATGCCTCAGGCCAGTACGTCAGCGGTCACGAAGCTGGCAAAACGCGTTGGGTCAGTCGATTTCTTGAGTACGCCAGCGGTATGGAAGTCGCGTGCAAAATATTCCACCTCATCACGCAACACCGAGCCCGTCGGATGGTTGTGGTACGTCAAGGTACTGAGCAGCGCACGCAAGTCTTCCACGGCCACCTTGGGCGAGTACTTGGAATAAATCTTGGCGGCTTCATTGGGGTTTTCTGCCACGTATTCCGCCGCCTGAATGATCGAACGCACCACGGCCGCCGCCGCTGGCTTGTTGTTACGCACAAACTCGCCACGCGCACCGGTGATGCAGCAGAGTTTGTCCTTGTATTCGCCGGTGCCACTGTTGCCGATTTCGGTAAACACGCCCTTATTGCGCTTTTCGATCAGGTAGATATTCGGGTCGCCATCGGCAATCGCATGGATTTCGCCCTTCTTGGCCGCGATGTCCAGCAGATCCGCCGGATAGGCGCGCCATTCAACATCCTTCTCGATATCCACACCACGCTTGGCAAGGTGAATGCCAAAGAAGTTCTTGGCTGGGCTGTTCATGTCAGACACGCCGATAATCTTGCCCTTGAGTTGCTTCCAGTCGGTCACGCCAGCCTGTTTGACACCCACCATACGCAGGCAGCCACCGTGCGCCGCGCCGATCACCTTCACATCAAAGCCGGATTCCAGCGGCTTCAACCAGCGGTGAATCAGCCCCACACCCACATCGGCCTTGCCGGTTGCCAGCGACTCCAGCAATTGGTCGGTTGAACCACCCCAGTTCAGCAGTTCCACCTGCAGACCATTCTTTTCAAAGAAGCCTTTTTCTTGCGCGACAACCACGGGCGACAAGCAAAATGCGACTGCGCTCCAGGCAAAGGTCACCTTGTGCGGTGTACCGCCGGACCAGGCATTGCCTGCTGCCAGTGCACCACCGAGGCCGGCCAGTGCAGCGGCACCGCCAGCACGCAAGATACTGCGACGCGACCAGCCAGCGCTTTGTTCTGCTTGATCCGTCAGTTCAAATGGAGAGGGAAGATGGTTCATGATAGAGGGCTCCGCAAGGTTGTCAGGACGGTCGGTGCGGTCAGGCGAATACAGGGACGCACCATGATAAAAACAGCACTATCGCGCAACGCCTCCCTCAAAACAAAGAATAAAAACGCGCAAAGTTATGTTGCTGATGACGCATATGAATATGCGGTTAGCGTCTATCTGGCAAGGCATCGTGCAGGTATAAAGATATGCGGATTGCTTCCTTGTGCGGCCCGGCTGGTCGCCTGCAGACTACGGCGTCAACGCCACGTTTGGCTGCACTCTCAAGGAGGAAATCATGACATCACTTAACCACTATCTCAGTGAAAAACGCAGTGCCGTGCTGGCACGTGAGGCTCTGGTCGAGGCTGGCAATGCCAGCCCGAATAGTTTGTCGGCCAAGGTTAGCGCGGAAGGGCGCAGCGGCGTGCGGCGCATTCGTATTCGTGATCATCAGGTTATCAGCGACAGCCCGCCAGATTTTGCTGGCTACAACCTTGGCCCCAGCTCGCCGGAGTTGCAGCTGGGTGTGCTGGGTTCCTGCGTGACGCATATCTTTCTGATTCAGGCCGCATCGCGGCAGGTGCCAATTGATCGCCTTGAAGTCGAAGTCAGCGGCAAGATCGATCCTCGCGGCGGCAAGCCTGGCTACGAGAGCATTCCCATCTGGCCGCACGATATTGGCTATACCGTGCATATTGATTCGCCAGCGTCGGCGGAGGACGTGCAGGCCTTGTTTGAGGCGGTGGAAAAAAACTGCCCGATTCTGAATCTGCTCAAAAATCCGCAGACCATCCGGGCAGAAATCCGTCATCACAAAACCAATGAGGCAGCCAGTCCGATTGAGGGTGAGAGCGCTATTACGGCAGCCGACGGCGTGGTGCAGAAGAAGTAAGCCGGTTCAATCCTCCCAGAACGTGTTGAGTGCATCAATGTGTTCTTGGGCGTTGTGGTGCAGTAACTTGATGGCGGCCATGGAGAGGCGCATCAGATTGGCGGCGTCGGTTTTGCCGATGGCAGGTGCGCTCTGGTCGTCGGCTTCGGCGTCCAGATTCATCTCTCTGGCGAGTTCACTGGCATAGATGATTTGCAGGCTGCTGTCGATGCCTGCGGTGATGTCGCGGGTGAGTTCAATGAAGTCGGCGAATTTCTCTTCGCGGCCGGGGCCGTGAATCCATTGAAAGTCTTGGTGGGTGGGATTGGTATTGCTTTGGTCAGACGTGTTGAAGCTAGGCATGTTGGCCTCCTAGTTAAGTGGATGACCGCAGACCCCGCTTCCAAACGGGGAGGGCGGCAGATGACAAGGTTGGAAGACCGGTTAACTAGGGAACCCGGCAGGCCTAAGCCTCCCTGCCACCGCCGCCCATTGAGAACGTAGGATGGCCCGGACGCAAAAAACCGCCAAGCTGGCGGTTGTCCGCCTAGTTAATTTCGAGCTTCCACACTCGGTCCCGTTTTTCTTAGGAACGTGCCGAGGATACCTTTACCCTTTGCTTTTCGTCAACAATCTTTAGTGTCTGCTTTTTTCTTCGCTGAAGATGTCGTCTCTACGGACGACCAAGCCGGGGGCGGCCCGGCAGCCGCTCACTTTTCTTGCTTCGCCAAGATAAGTAAGCAAAAGAAGGCGACCGCAACTTCCATCGCCCCTGCGGGGTGCCCGCTGAGGCACTCCGTCAATCGGGAGTGACGCAAACTCGCTGCGCTCAGACAAGCGTCACTCTTTTTCCGATTGCCGAAGCACCTCAGCGGCGATTCCACAAGCGGAAGTCCTTTAACCGGCTCGCTTCGCATCGCGTGGGGTTTCTTTATGGGGGTGGGATGCAGGCTTGGGGTTTACGGCGAAAACGCATGCCGTGGCACCAGATAACCACCACCTTCGCGTAGCGTCATGGTTTGCGTGGTGATCAGGCTACTGCGCAATTCCCTGGCATCACTGTCTTTGAGTAGTGGGAAGATCGGCTGACCATGGGCATCCTGCGTCAGCAGGTTGGCTTCTTCGTCGGAGAAGGTCATATCGCGCTGTATTTCTTCCATCTCACCGATACGGCCCTGCAAGCGTGATTTCTGCGCCTGTCGTAATAATTGCGCTTTGCTGTCCAAGATGGCTTGCAGCGCTGGATTGGCAGCCTTGGCGCTCTGGAAGTTTTGCCACGCCTGATATCGGTAGTACTCATTGGGCGATGGTGGTGCGCTTTGCCATTCCCGCAGCTGCTCGGCTTTCTCTTGGGCAGTCTGGTAACCAGCCAGATAAAAGCCGGCCAGCGAATCGTGGACCTGCTCCTCCAGCAAGGCGATTTCTTCCAGTCTTAGTCGTCCGTTTTGATGTTCAAATTCATGCAGCACCATCATTTCCCAATCATCCGGCGTAGCGCGCAGATCGGAGCGCAGCAACTGCAATTGATTGGCGAGATGTTCATTGCCGACCGCATGCAGGGCGATGATCTGATTACCATCATCCCGCTGCCACGGGCGACCGCCGTTGGCACGTTCTGTCAATAGCTGCATATCGCCTTTGAACAACCAGTCGTAACTGATCATGTCCTGCTGTTCCTGACGGGTGGCGCGCTGGCAAGCAGGCAGTTGCGCCATGCGACCGATCCAGCGGTAACGGAAGCGGTAGTACAGGCGCATATGTTCACGTCTCTGATCTTCATAGGTGCCGGTAAAATCACCTGCCGCCATATAGGCATTCCAGTTGGTCGCCAATTCGGGGCTGAGCGCGTAATCGGCTTGCAAATCGGAAGACATCTGGCGATAAGTCACCAACGGCACTCCCGCCAGACGTGCCGCCTTATGCATATGCAATAGCGGCACCTGACAGATCATTTGGTCCATACGCATGCCACGCCCCTGCGTGCCGGGGCAATAACCACCGCCGACATCAGAATGGACGCCAGGGTAGGGTACTTCCACCACATTCTGACCTTTTACCCGTGTGATCGGGAAGTTCATGCGTTGCTCATGCGCGGCAATGTAATGCACGGTTTGCTTGACCAATGATGGCAATGGTTTGAGCGTTTCGGCTGCCCAACTGAAGTGACCATCGACGAACGTCAATGGGGTGGTTCTCGCTGCCGAGTGGGCGAGACCGACTGAAGCGACGGAGTCAAACAAACCAAGAAAATTGATTTCAATCGGCATGCCAGCCAATGTGTTCTTGCCACCTAATGCGGCATCCAGCCAATAGCAGAAACTGCGTGCCTGAATTGCACCGCGAGAAAAGCCGAAGACGGCGACACGAATCAGCGGGATGTGCGGTTGCCGGATCAGATCACGGGCTGTTTGCAGTCTGTCGTTGAGTTCATCGCGCAGTTGTGTGAACCACTGTTGGCGGCGGACTTGTTCGGGGTAGTCCTTGTCGTAGTTGTGTTCGACGTCGCGGGTGTAGCTTTTTAGTTTGGCGGTGATTTGCTTATCGTCATAAAGATTATGATCATCATTAAACGCACGATAGACGGCATCATAAACACATAATATTCCATACAAAATACGTGCTTGGCCACCTTTTCCCAAGGCTTTGCCATCCTGCGTTTCACTCCATTCCTGATTTTCTGGAAAGCGTGTACCAACACCCGGGATATAAAAACTGAAACAATCTGAATCTTTCAGATAATTTTTACCTTTGATATCTTTGTGTGCATTAAACAGTTTGACTACGTTGGTATGTCCCTTGAGGGGTTCGTCGCGATCACGATTGTTATTGGTGCCGTCAAAGAACAAACCAATCCTGACCATCGATTGACACGAAGGCATTCGTTGGCCGTTAGCTTTATAGACGGGCGGTTCTCTCAGGAAGTCTGCCAATGCGCGCTCTTGTTGCACCGTTGTCGACATTTCTTGTGCAGTGTTATCTGCAATCGTCAGCGGCGGAAAATGAATTTTTGTGCTCATCATTACTCTTCCTCCGAAGGTGGAACAGTACTGCTCTTTAGAATTGGATGATATTTACTTTCTGGATAGTAAATAGA
Source organism: Herbaspirillum sp. Sphag64 (assembly GCF_014192645.1). Classification (GTDB taxonomy): domain Bacteria; phylum Pseudomonadota; class Gammaproteobacteria; order Burkholderiales; family Burkholderiaceae_D; genus Herbaspirillum. Next base: position 183,398 of record NZ_JACHYE010000006.1, read on the forward strand.
TGACACGACTCTTACTTGATCGTCCGCGAAAATGTGTACAAAAATTTTGTCTGCTTGCTCATAACGAAGAATATTGGTGGTCTTCTCTATCCATTGCCTGCCATTCGGTTTCCAACGGACTCTTACTTTCATCCCCGGATGCCATTTTTCTGGTACCGCATAGCCTGCCGCAATTTGTCCCCCACAACCCGGGCCATGAGCGAATTTTCCGCCCAATATTCCGCTTGGAATTGGCTCTTCGATGGAGTATCCGGAAATATAAGGTGCACCTTCGTGCGCTACACAGGAAATCGATACGTATGTTCGAGGTATGTGTACATACGGCTTTTCTTCAGTGTTCGCGTCTGATATTGCTGTAGTTGTATTGCAGGCGGTTAAGATGGTAAAGCTCAAGATCAATAATGTTTTTTGGATCATCATTACTCTTCCTCAGGAGGCGGAACGGTAGTATTTTCTAAAATTGGATAGTATTTACTTTCTGGATAGTAAAGAGACGATACGACTCTTACTTGATCGTCCGCGAAAAAGTGCACAGTAATTCGGTTTGCTTTTTCATACCGAAGAATGTTCGTCGTTTTCTCTATCCATTCTCTGCTATCCGGCTTCCAGCGCACTCTTACCTTCATGCCGGGAGTCCATTTTTCTGGCAGCGCATAACCAGCTGCGATAATTCCTCCGCAGCTTGCGCCATAAGCGAATTTTCCTCCCAGTGGTCCGCTGACGATTGGCTCTTCGATAGAGAAGTCGGAAATATAAGGTGCACCATCGTGCGATACACAGGAGATTGATACGTATGTTCGAGGTATGTGTACATACGGCTTTTCTACATTGCTCTCGGTCGTTATTGGCCTAGTTGTATTGCAGGCAGTTAGCGCAACAATGCTCAATAGCAGCAATCGTTTTTTCATCTTGATGTTGTTTCCTTATTGAATGGAAGTCCTTTTCAATCACAAGCTCGCCAATGCTGCTTGCAGGCCTTTGCTTTGTGCGACATCGAGTAAGGAATGCATTGCCTGAGCGTCTGGTAGCGTCAGGCTGGCAAAGGCTAATTCCTTGCGGATTTTTTCGCCGCTGATGTGACGTTTATCCATTTCATAAAGAGCAGCCTGTAATTGACCGATCAAGACAGACGCTTTGGGTTGGTGAGGTATAGCATCGTCGCTCGCTGCCATTTCCTTATAGAGCGTGTCAGCCTCAGCACCCGCAACAACTTGGGCAAATTGCGCATCAGTAAAGTGGATGTAGTTGGTTTGCTCGCCAACTGGCGCAACATCGTTCTCGACATCGAAACAGGTACCCACGAAAGTGCTAATGCCACCGCTACGATTGACGATGTGCCAGGCGGCGATACCGGCCATCAAGGCATTGCGTTGTGGTTCACTGAGTGCCTCAACAATGACGGGAAAACAAATCGTATCTGCGAACCGGAGTGGGAAGACCAGCGTATCTGGGGTCTCTACCTGACTAAAACCTAGCAGATGGCGCTGTAGGGTGATCAAATCCAGAGGGCTTTGAATGAAGCTCAGCATTGGCTTGCCGTTGGTCTTGGCCAGCAGACGTTCAAGCTTGGTCAGGCGTAATTCGGGGCTGACCCGTAATAGAAATGGTGCACATTCTTCCAGTACCTCCAGTCGGGAGTCGGTATAGATTGAGCGCAGGTATTGTTCGTAGGACGGTTGCGTACGAAGCTGTTGCAGCAACAGTCGCTGTCCCCAGTCTCTGTCAAAGGCACCATCAATCAGCGCGTAGGTGTGCAAGGAGGGACTTGCTTGGTTTAGTCGGGCAGTTTGTTCGCAGGTGAGGAGCGCTGCATCGAGCGACTCGGCCAACTTGTCTTCATGGGGGTCAATACCAAAAATCATATCGTCTTTCAGGGAGAAATCAGGGTTTAAACGTTCGGAGAAGCGAAGCCAATGCTGGCTTGCATGGCTTTTTCCATACATTGTTTGCAGACGCTGTTGGGTAACTGCGGCAGTAGGGAGGGCAAAGATGCAGGACCCTTGAATCCATGCTTGTCGGCTCTTAAATGGATGTCGCCAAGCGTGCCACTCTCGATTCCCAAAGCGTTGATGCGGATGTAGGAGCCGCCGGACTTGAGCAGGATGTCGTCCTTGGCGTTGATTTCCACCTTGCCGTTGACGCTGGTGATCATCATGTCTTTGTCGGCGATGGCGTGTATCGCGTCGCTATGTGCCTGTATCTCGATCTTCCCTTTGCTGGCGAACAGTTTGATGCCGCATTGTTGGGCAAACATTGATAACCCTTGCTTTGCCGCGAGCAGGAAGCGTTTGCCAGCATGGATGCTGTGGTCATTACCGCTGCGTTGTGTACTATCCCGGCCAGCGGAGAGATTGATGTGACTTGGTGTCGCGACGGCAATACCGGCAGGTGCGGAGAGGACGAGTGCCGCTTGCTGGAGATCCTTGACGCTGTTGGCCAGCCAGTCGCTTTGCGCTTGTAAATCTGCGATCTCGGCTTTGGCAGTTGCTGTCGCTTGCGCTAGTTGCTTTGACTCTGCTTGCAACTTGTCCAGCAAGGATAGTGCTGCCTGCATATCGAGTTGCTTGCCGCTGGCCTTGTCTTGCCTGTCGGCAGTGATGAAGACACCTTTTCCGCCTCGGATTGCCGCATGATTGTCTGTTCGGAGTTCAACTCCTTCACCACGTTGCTGACGTTGGCTATCGACTAGATGACCGAGGTTTAACTGACTCTTGCCGTGTTCGGTGGCGAGCTTGATGTGTTCTTCACCTTTCCAATCTTCCATCCGCAGCTTGTTGTTGCTTTGCGTGCGAATGACGTTGCGGGAGAGCCAGCGGTGCTCGCTGATGATCAGGTCAGGGTGACGACTGTTGTGGTGCAGGTGGGCGATGTAGGGTTTATTAGGGTTGCCGTTTGTGAAGCCAATTGCAGCCTCAGTACCGTCAATGATGGGGAAGTGGAAGCCGGTTTGATTGGCCCCGGCAAATGGTTTGGCTAGCCGTAACGGAACACTTTCATTGCCGGGGTTCCATTCATCGAAATCAAGATCGAAGCGGACGGTGTAGTGGCCATTCTTGGTGATGTAGGCATGGGGGTATTGGCCCGGTGAAGTCACTCTTGCTGATAAAGTGCCTGCAATCTTCGGCCAGTTGGCTTCGTTTAAAGGAAGTCGATAACGCCGGTCAGAGGGAATCGCGGTATAGCTGTTTTTGTAGGCAGTATCACGTGCACCGCTGTGGGTGACGCTGATGATGACTTGGCCGTTGGGTGCATCTGGTAATGCATGGTCCATCCGCAGGATGCGTGCTGGACGTAGTTCTAGGATATTGCTTTCACCGGCGTAGACGATCTGGCTTGCGATTGCTGCTTCATGCCGTAATTGCGCTTCCCATTTGGCGCTGAGTTGGTCCAGATGATGACTACCATAGACGTAGGGTTGGCCGTAGGTCGTAATGTCTTTACGGGCAATATTGGCTTCATCCTTGAAACGCTCCCATGCGACATCAGGGTGATAATCAGCTACAAGGTAGGAAGCGGGAACGGTCTGCGATTGCGTTTGTAAATTAAAAACGACTTCATTATCTGCATCCAGTCCGGCGGCTTCCCGATACGGCACCTTGAGCTCAGGCTGATAAATGTAGTGATCAATGTCATCCGCAAAGACGATGATGTCGCCCAGCATGCCGGGGATGAAGTAGCTATACAAACCTTCCTGCTGCATCAACAGATGAATGAAATCCCAATCACTTTGCTGATACTGCAGCCGAAACGCATGTTGGGGAAAGCTTCGTCGCGTTCTGAACTTGAAATTGTCTCCCGTGAACCCATGCCGACGCAGGATGGTTTCGATGATCTTTGGTGCGGTTTGATGCTGGAATACCCGGCTGGCATGAGTCAGTCGCAATCTTGCCACCAGTGGTTCGATGACGAATTCGTAGCTGTGAAAGTCGTGCGTTTGTTTGAGCTTGTTGAAATGCGTGATACATCCAGCAAATTCACGTGGTTCGGGTAGAGCAGTGCCCATGCTGAAACTGGCTTCCTTGCCGAGGTATTCGTTACGATCCAGTTCTTGAGGATGGGTTAGCGTGATGGTGATGCGATAAGGCTCGCCCAAGGCTTCGACGGCTTCGAAGGAGACGACAGACAACAAACTAGCGCTGACATTAGCGCCTACGTTGACGTGATATTTCTGATGGGTGGTGACGGCGTGGGCAAGCGCAGCGGCTTGTTGGAGTGGTTGCTTCATCTCTGGCATTCCTTCGCGGTGTCGTCGGATAGACGTGATCGGAGGCTGATGTTAAGAGACGAGGGTAAAAATATATATAGAAGGAATTCTAGATTTGATTTTTATCTTTATTTTTAATAAAGCGTGTATTGCTGTATGTATTTTTATTGCGGTTACAGTTTTTGTACTTTCCCTATTGAACAGACGTCCAAAGAAAATGGCCATGGACGAATCCATGGCCATATTTCTTGCTACTACGGAGGTTGACTTCAGCGCCGGTTACGCTCCCCGGCAAGTCGCCGTACCACCGTGATCAGGCAGTCAATCTCATCGAAGGTGTTATAGAACGCCAGGGATGGACGTACCGTCGTTTCCACGCCAAAGCGCCGCAGGATCGGTTGCGCGCAGTGGTGTCCTGTGCGTACCGCAATGCCTTCCTGATTGAGCGCCTTGCCGACTTCTTCGGTGGTGTAGCCATCGAGCACAAACGACATCACGCTAGCCTTGTGGGCTGCGGTACCGATCAGGCGGACACCGGGAATGTCGCCAAGTTTTTCCATGCCGTATTCGAGCAGGGCATGTTCATAGCTGGCGATATTCTCGATGCCGATACGGTTGACGTAGTCAATCGCCGCACCCAGACCGACGGCGTCGGCGATGTTGCCGGTGCCTGCTTCGAAGGTATTGGGCAAGGGCTGGAAGATGGTCTTCTCGAAGGTGACGTCAGCAATCATATTGCCGCCACCTTGCCAGGGGGGCATGTCTTCCAGGACTTCGCGTTTGCCCCACAACACACCGATACCGGTGGGACCAAACACCTTGTGACCGGAGAACACGAAGAAGTCCGCGCCCAGCGCCTGTACATCGGTGCGCATATGCGACACGGATTGCGCACCATCGACCAGTGTCTTGGCTCCTGCGCGATGTGCCAGCTCGACGATTTCCTTGACCGGGGTGACCGTACCCAGGGCATTGGAGACCTGAGTGACAGCGACGATCTTGGTGCGGTCGTTGAGCAGCTTGGTGTATTCATCAAGCAATACCTGCCCTGAATCATCCACCGGTATCACGCGTAGCTTGGCGCCTTTTTCTGCCGCGAGTTGTTGCCATGGCACGATGTTGGCGTGGTGCTCCAGATGCGAGACGATAATTTCATCGCCGGCACCGACGTGCTTGCTACCCCAGCTCTTGGCCACCAGATTGATCGCTTCGGTGGTGCCGCGTACGAAGATCACTTCGTTCACATCGGGCGCATTGAGGAATCCACGTACCCGCTCCCGTGCGCCTTCATAGGCGTCGGTTGCCCGCGCTGCCAGTTCATGTGCGGCGCGGTGGATATTGGAATTCTCACGCTGATAGAACTCGCTGATACGGTCAATCACCGACTGCGGCTTTTGGGTTGTCGCCGCGTTGTCGAACCAGATCAGCTGCCGCCCATTGACACGTTCTTTGAGGATCGGGAAGTCACGGCGCACGGCATTCACATCAAACGGCGCAGCATGGCTTTTGCCTGCCAGCTTGGGCGTTTCGTGCGGGTCACCCTTGGCAGGTGTCACAAAGCCATTGGGTAATTCAACCGCGTGCACAAAATAATATTGTGGCGCGGACGATGGCGAAGCGGCGGCTGCCTGTGCCGGTGATGCAGGCACAGCAGGTTTGGCAGGCACAGACGGCTGCACTGGTGATAGCGATAGTGTTGCTGGTACCGCTCCAGCTGACGGTGTGTTGCCCGCCAGCGGATGGCCATGGCTGCGGTCGAGGAAGTAATATCCCGCATCAGCACCAGCAGGGAGAGCAGGGACTGATGGTGCCGACGGCACCACCGATTGCGGGACGCCTTCAATGGTGCTGCCAAAACGCGGCTCATAGGCCGGAATAGCAGCAAATGCCTTGTCCGGTGCGCCATTGCCCGCCTGCGCGGCAGGTGCCAGTGCCGGCGCGCGATTCCCCAGCGCCAGCACCTGATGGGGTGAGGAAGGGATCAGGTTGGTGCCGGGTACTTGCCCTAATGGAATGGCAGTACCCGGTACCCCCTGGCCGAGACCTGCCGGGCTGGCCAGCGGCGATGCCGGTGGTGCCACATTGGCAGGCGGCTGCACGCCATGTGGCGCAAACGGCGGCGCTGCAAACAGCTCCGTCGCCAGCCGTGCCAGCAAGGCCGGATCAATCGGTGGTGCGGGTTGCCCCACGCCACCTGGATCCTGAGGGAGGGAAGTAGGTGTGCTCACGATAGGGGCTTATTTGTAGGTGTCGGGATAGTCGTGATACTTGTTGATTTCGACATCATCAAGGACTGCGACGGCATCCCTGGTCAACACGGCCAGCGAGCAATACAGCGAAATCAGGTAAGACGAAATCGCATGGTTGTTGATGCCCATGAAGCGCACCGACAGACCTGGGCTTTGTTCGCCCGGCAGACCTGGCTGATACAGACCGACCACGCCTTGACGTTTGTCACCGACACGCACCAGCAGGATCTTGGTCTTGCCATCGGCAACCGGGACCTTGTCGGATGGAATCAGCGGAATACCGCGCCAGGTGATGAATTGCGAGCCAAACAGGCTGACTGTTGGCGGTGGTGTACCGCGGCGGGTTGCTTCACGGCCAAAGGCCGCAATGGCGGAAGGATGGGTCAGGAAGAAGGCAGGTTCTTTCCAGACCTTGGTCAGCAGTTCGTCGAGGTCGTCCGGTGTCGGTGCGCCGGTCAGCGGGAAGATACGCTGATCGTCGCTCACTTGTGACAGCAGGCCGTAGTCAGGGTTGTTAATCAGTTCGCTTTCCTGATTTTCCTTGATGGTTTCAATGGTCAGGCGCAGTTGTTCCTTGATCTGGTCATGCGGGCTGCTGTACAGATCGGAGACGCGGGTGTGCACATCCAGAATGGTCGAGACCGCGTTGAGGAAGTATTCACGTGGCTGTTCTTCGTAATCAACGAAGGTGCGTGGCAGCTGGTTTTCTTCCAGGCGGGCGGTGCAGGTCACCTTGATCGACTCTGGATTCTTGACCTTGTTGAGGCGATAGATACCTGCCTCCACCGGCACCCATTGCAGCAGATGGGTCAACCAGCGTGGGCTGATCGTCTCCAGCTGGGGAACGGTTTTGGTGGCGTTGGCTAGTTGCCTTGCTGCGTTATCGCCTAGTGCGGTTGTACCGCCGACTGTTGCCGACATCTTGACTCCAATATACGTGGGGTTGACAGGGAAAAGCGTTAATTACGACGGCTCAGAGTGTCGCGGCTCGTGCTTGGCGGCTCAACATGCTATAGCCATCAACTCGAGACCACGGACCAGATTTTGCTGCGTGATGCTCTCGCCTCGTGTGACCAGCGCGGATGGTGTGAGCGTGAGCGCGTGGGCGAGCTTTTCTACCGTGACCAGCGAAGCGATGGCGGTACCGCGCTCGATTTCGCCGATGTAGGAACGGTTGAGATTGGAATTTTCGGCTAGCCGTTCTTGCGACCAGCCACGGGCGCGGCGTAATTGCCGTACACCGATCCCGAAACTTTGGACCAGCGCACTGGACAAGGCTTCCGGATCACTCGCTGAAGCGCTGTCCTGGCGCTTCAGCAGGGGCGGCTGCGGATGATCAGACATGCTGTGGCTCCTTATCCGGGCAAGCCATTCAGGCCGCTGCTGCGGTTCTGATGGCATTACTCAAGCCTTCTTCACGCGATGCCGCCTGCGAGATTCTGGCGCCCGGTGGTACGTCATCGGTGAGCCATACATTGCCGCCGATTACTGCACCTTTACCCACTGTGATACGACCAAGAATGGTCGCGCCGGCGTAGATCACCACATCGTCTTCCACCACCGGATGGCGAGGCAGGCCCTTTTGCAGATTGCCTTCCGCATCGGTCGGGAAGCGCTTGGCACCCAGCGTGACGGTCTGATAAACCCGGACCCGCTCGCCGATGACGGCGGTTTCGCCAATCACCACGCCGGTGCCATGGTCGATGAAAAATCCTGAACCGATCCGTGCTCCCGGATGGATATCGATACCGGTGGTGCTGTGGGCCAGTTCGGAGATGATGCGTGCCAACAACGGCAAGCCCGCGGCATACAAACGGTGGGCGATGCGGTAATGAATCATTGCCAGTACACCGGGATAGCACAGCAAGACTTCATCCACGCTGCGCGCGGCCGGGTCGCCCTGATAGGCCGCCAGTACATCGGTATCGAGCAGGCTGCGGATTTCCGGCAGGGCTGCAGCAAACGTGCGCGTCACCTCCAGCGCTTGCTCTTCGGCCTGACTTTCCGACAGAAATTGACCCTGCAGCCCGGCGCTGTAGCGCAACTCCAGCTGTACCTGCTTGAGTAGCGACTGTAGCGCGGCATCGAGTGCATAGGCAACGTGAAAGTTTTCGCTTTCCTGACGCAGATCCGGCGGACCTAAACGCATCGGGAACAGCACTGCCTTGAGATTTTCCAGAATGCCTGACAGTGCTTCGCGGGACGGAAACTCACGTCCGCCTGCATCGCTGTTGCGTCCTTGCGCCTGCCGCCAGCCCTGACGGACTTCCTGCAGCGACTGGACAATGTGATAAATGTCAAAACTAGCCACTAAAACCCTCTTATTTGGTGTGAAGTCTGCGCGCAATCATGAAACGTGAATTGGGAAACGTGATCAGTCCTGCACCCATGGCAGCCCATGGAAACGCCACCCATCGGACTTGCCACGTTGCCCATGAGCATCAATCTCACCCTCGAAACCTTCACTGATGTTGAAGATACAGGTCAGTCCGGCCTTGGCGGCGGCTTCGGCAGCAGCGGCCGAGCGTTTGCCACTGCGGCACAGCAATAGCGCGGGCACTTCTTTGCCGCCAATTTTGCTTTCCAGTTCGCGTACGAAACGCGGGTTGCGCGACAGCGAGGTGCCGGTTGCCCAGGCTACATGCAGGCTATTGGGGATATGGCCGACAAACTTGCGCTCCTCGGCGGTACGTACATCAACCAGCAATACTTGCCCGGTAGAAAACAGATCCCAGGCGGTTTGGGGCGAGACACTGCCTGCAAACGGGAGATTGGAGGTCTGTGCCTGCTCGCGGGCAGCGTGCAGTTCGACCGGTAAAACATTGATAGTTGGCTGAGTGCTCGCCACCGAGGCGAGGGATGCGGACGACATGAAAAACTCTCCTTTGACGATCAGATGGCACTGGGTATTGGCTATTGGCGATTGGGTAATTCACGGATTTTGGTGGCTATAGACGGCAATCCATGTGCTGACTATAAAACCGTGTTTATCGAAAACGAACGAATAAAAGCTAGTGACCTTAGAAGAAAAACGCATAAGACAAGCCAACTTATTCGAGCAGTAAAAGCTGATATATCGATATGCAAATCGATTCGTTTTCGACCACTAGCGGGCGTTGTATTTTTCAGGCTGTGTTTCCTGTTGGTTTCATGTCAAACAACGGTGGGGCGAGTCAGCGTGAGCTGACCGACCGCACCGGATAACCCGGAGGTGTTTGTCCTATGTCGAATGCAACGATTGCCAATGCAGTCAACTCACAGGTCGGTGAGCATGCCAGCTTCAATGAAGACTGGCTGGCGCTGATCATCGGGCTGCTGATCTTCGTGCTGGCCCTGACTGGATTGGGCAGCAACAACCTGTTGGGCTGGGTCGTCACGACCTCGGTCTGGCATGACCCGGTCGGTGCACTGGCACCCACTGCCAAGTCCTATGCCGCATTGGGCGGTGCTGGTGCGTTGCTGGCGACTTATGTGGCACTTCTGCTGGTACTGTCGGTAAGTGCCTCGCTGCTCAAGCTCAATGTGCGGCGTTTTGCAGCCTCCTTCACGGTGGTGTTTGCACTCGCCTATCTGAGCTGGTTTATCGGTAACTATGCGCGGCTGGCAGCAGTAACACCGGCCGATCTGACCAAGTTCGGTATTGACTGGTCGTTACGGCTGACCAATGAGGGGGGCTTTGTGGTGGCCTTGCTGATTGGTCTGATCATTAGCAATTTTTTTCCGCGCTTTGCCGACTGGCTCAAGGAAGCGATTCGTCCAGAGCTCTACATCAAAATCGCGATTGTGATTCTGGGTGGCTTTATTGCCGTCACCATCGCGGGCAAGCTGTCGCTGGCAACTTCGGTGCTGCTGCGGGGTCTGGCAGCGATTGTTGAGGCTTATCTGATCTACTGGGCGGTAGTGTATTTTGTGGCGCGCAAGTGGTTTGGCTTCAATCGTGAATGGGCGGTGCCATTGGCATCCGGTATCTCGATTTGCGGTGTTGCTGCAGCTATCTCGACCGGTGGTGCAATTCGCTCCCGTCCTGCGGTACCGGTACTGGTATCGTCACTGGTGGTGATTTTTGCGGTAGTGGAAGTGTTGATCCTGCCCTTTGTGGCGCAAACCTTCCTCTCGCATGAGCCTTTGGTTGCGGCTGCATGGCTGGGGCTGGCGGTCAAGACTGACGGTGCCGCTGTGGCTGCCGGTGGTATCACCGAGGCACTCATTCAGGCAAAGAATGCAGCAGAAGGCATTCACTATCAGGCTGGCTGGATTCTTGGTACGACTGCCACAGTGAAGGTGTTCATCGACGTCTTCATCGGCGTGTGGAGCTTTGTCCTGGCGTATATCTGGACCAACCACATTAACGTCAAGGCAGGCGGAAAAGCCAAGGCTTCGGAGATCTGGGAGCGCTTTCCCAAGTTCATCATCGGCTTCCTGGTGACGTTCCTGATTGGTTTTTACCTCGCCACGACCAGCTCGCCGGAGACACTGGCCAAGCTGACGCCGTCGGTCGGCGTGGCCAATACCTTCCGGGTGATCTTCTTCATCCTGACTTTCTTCTCGATCGGGGTGCTGTCGAATTTCCGCAAGCTATGGGAAGAGGGGCTGGGCAAGCTGGTAGCGGTCTATGTGGTGAGCCTGTTCGGCTTCGTCATCTGGGTCGGTCTGCTGGTGTCATGGATCTTCTTTAGCGGTGTGAAACCACCGCTGGCTGGTTAATCAACTCAACGGTGAGAAGTCCATCGTCAACATTTATTTAAGGAGTGTGCAATGTCCGAACAAGACCTGAAACAAGAACTGGTGAGTGGTGGTGCGGTTGAACCGCTGCTGCCGATCGAGAAAAAATTGATCGTCGGCAGCCTGGTGACTGGCATCGTGCTGCTGGCGATACTGGTGATCGCTAATCATTTGTTTCCACTGACAGTCTGAACTAACTCAATCGGCTCTTGAGAATGCAGTGCCGGCAAGGCCATCTGTGACGTGTTCAGGGATGGCCTTTTTACTGATAGACGACCCGATTTCGTCCCTTATTTTTGGCCTTGTATAGCGCTTCGTCCGCTCGTTTAAGCGCCTGTTCCTTGGAAGAGTCGGTGGCAGTCGAGCGGGCCAGTCCGATACTGACGGTGACCTGTCCGACCTGCGGGAAGTTCGCTACTTCGATGGCCGCCCGGATCTTGCTAGCCACCTGTAGCGCGTCAGCGTCAGCGTCAGCATCGGCATCGTTGTTGCCGCTGTCGTTGAGCAGCACGATGAACTCTTCACCGCCATAGCGTGCGACGAGATCGGTCACACGCACCTGAGACTTGAGGATATGGGCCAGCTGTCGCAGGACAGCATCACCGATGTCGTGTCCATGGGTGTCATTGATGCGCTTGAAATGGTCAGCGTCGACCATCATCACCGTGTATTCATCCATCGTCCGGCGGCTCAACTGAAAGGCAAGCGATAAACGATCCTCAAAATGACGGCGGTTGGCGATACCGGTCAGTCCATCATGGGTCGCCAATATGGATAGCCGCTCGTTGGCGCGGGTCAGCTCGGCTGTGCGTTCGGCAACCTGCTGTTCGAGCGAGGCATTGAGTTCGTTCAGTTCCTGCTCCCGTGCTAGCAGGGATTCGGTCATCCGATGAAAGGAGGTACACAATTGTGCAACCTCGGAAGAGGTGCCCGACGTCACCTTGGGGAACTCAATATTGCGTTCCCTGCTCAGTACTCGGGTGGCAGCAGCTGCCAGCGCTTCAATCGGCTGGCTGGTTCTAGCTGCAAAATAGTAGGCGACAGCGACGAACAACAAGATCGATAGTACACCGATTGCCAGCAACTTCTCGCGGAGCTGGCGCACCGGAAGGAGCGCTGTATCAACCGGTTCACGGACCACCACCTGCCAGTTGAGATTGAGCTGGGCAATATTGTTGACTGGCACCACACTCGTCAAAAAACGGCCTTCGTCCGGCCATGACAGCACCTGGTAGGGGCGTGATGGCACGATGCCCGCAGGAAGATGCGTCGTGCCAATCTTGTCGAAAGGGTACAGCACCTCGCCATGGCGGTTAAGGATCAGGATTTCTGAGGCACGATTGGCTAGCGGCTCTTGTACTTTGTTGACCACCATATCGGTGACCCAATCCCAGGATGTGTGAGCCGCGAGCACACCTTGCAAATTACCGTGGCTATCGAATAATGGGGCGGCAAAGTCGATGAAGCGTAGCGGCTGGTTCGGCTTGATTTGTTGCAGGTGCTTGGCGAGCGCAACGGCTTCATGGATATCGCCAGCGTAAGAGCCTTGCTGACCAGCCCTGAACCAGGGCCGTGATTCAATTGCTTCGCCGACCAGAACGCCGTTGGTTGCCTGTAGCACCTTGCCCGAGAGACTGGCAACGCCAATCCAAAGATATTCACCGTGCACTTTTTGTCGGGATTCCAGTGCTTCTCTGATTTTGTAATTGCTCAGGTCAGTTTCGGTGAACAGGAATGACTTTGCGAGTAGATCGATTTCCTGCGACCGTTCACGTACTTCTGTCGAGAGTAACTGGGCAGTAGCGATTGCCGTTGCATGCACGGCGTCGCCACCATTCGTGGCAACGGCATCGGTGTTTTTCTGGACAAAATAGCCACCCACGACCACGAGCCAGATCGTCACCAGACCACCAAACACCAGCATCAGCTGGGATTTGAAGTTGCGTGTCGAGAGTTGATTGAGTTGCGGCATAAATAGTGAAAAAGAATCAATCACGTTCGGGAAGTGTACATCCGAACGGGTATGTTTTGTTTGATATTAATTTCTTTTTGACACTATTTCTATCTGGAAAGCCTGTTTCGGTCTCTATTAGCCTGCTGATTCAGTGGCGATACTTTGGACCTGAATTAGCAGGGAAAGCGCTGCCGGTCTGGAACAAGAGCTGAAATTGATAAACAGGCATTTCAAATACAAGTATTCGGAATGAGTCTTAAACCAGGCAAAAAGGGATGAAAAGTGTGTACTACGGCACGTCAATACGGCCTAAGCTGTTGTCTAGAATTCCTTACATTATCACTTAATGCGGTATGAAAACCCTCTTATTCTCGATTAGGCCGATATAAAAGGAGCGTTACACTACGCCAGCAATTACTAAATATGGTGCTGAATTGAGACTTAACGGTCTTACCTCCGGGGGAAATGAACATGGCGTCAGTAATTAACACCAATATCGCGTCGGTCAACACGCAACGTAACCTCAATACATCGGAATCGTCGCTGAATACGTCGATTCAGCGGTTGTCATCGGGCTTGCGGGTCAATAGCTCGAAGGACGATGCAGCGGGTCTGGCGATTTCTGATCGTATGACTGCGCAGGTGAAAGGGTTGACGGTCGCGCAACGTAATGCCAACGACGGTATTTCCCTGGCCCAAACAGCGGAAGGTGCACTGAGCACCGTGACCGATAATCTGCAGCGTATGCGTGAGCTCGCGGTACAGGCATCCAACGGCTCTAATGGCCCGGCAGATCGCAAGACGCTCAATGACGAATATAAGCAATTGTCAGCGGAAGTCTTCCGCGTACTCAATGGCACATCTTTCAATGGGCAAAACCTGTTCACCGGCATCAGTTCTGGTGCCAGCGCAGGAATTGGTTCGGATTCGGAGAACGTTTCAGCATCGCTGACGCTGACGTTCCAGGTCGGCGCCAATGTGGAAGACAATAAACTGAACGACCAGATTAGCGTTTCTCTGGCGGATCTGTCGAACGACGGAACCCTTGCCAAGGTCATCGGGACCAGTGCGCATGGCCTGATTGGCCTGGGCGACACCACCAAGGTGGATGCTGCACAGATTACCTACACCTCCGCCAAGGCAGCACTCGATCAGTTGTTTGCTACTGGTTCCAGTCTGACTTCGAATGCGCTGGCAGCGTCGGCTGCACTGTTACAGCAATCGGTCGTTAGCGCTCAGTTATTGCTCGATAGCGCCATTGCGGATCCGGATTCCCAAAGCGAGGCACAAAAGGCGATCAAGAATCTGGATGCTGCCATTAATGTGATTTCCTCCAAGCGAGCAGAGTTTGGTGCGGTACAAAACCGTTTCAGCGCCGTGATCAGCAATCTGCAAATTGCAGGTGAAAATATCACTGCGTCACGCAGCCGTATCATGGATACCGACTACGCGTCCGAAACGGCAAATCTCACACGTTCGCAGATTCTGCAACAGGCAGGTACAGCCATGCTGTCGCAAGCCAATACCGCGCCACAAAGTGTTCTGACGCTATTGAAGTAATTGATTCAAACCGCGTAAGCGTCGATTGCCCGTTTGACCTTTTGCAATGCGTCCTGGAGCAGGTCCAGTTTTGCTGGACCTCAGTGCCAGGCGGATTGCAAGAGGTGTGGGAGCCGATGTGGTGAAAAGCGCTGTAATCGACGCCGATACTTGCTCATTTCAGGATAAGGGGTTAAGACGATGGCGTCCGGTATTTTTCGACCAGTGCGCGTGCGATAGCCTCGGTCTCAACATCAGGTTCACCACGGATGTCAGCCGCACGGAAATGCATTTGAAATTTACTGATGACGGCCTTCGTTTCCTTATCGAGTATGCCCGTTTGCGGAATCTGATATCCGTAGGTATTGAGTGCGGTCTGGATGACGCGGACTGATGCGAGTGCAGTCGGAGCCCTACCATCCAGATATTTTGTCACAGTGGCTTCGTCAGGCCATGCACCTATGCCTTCCTTGTAAAGATCGTGCCAGGGGAACAACGGACCTGGGTCGCTTTTACGCAAGGGCGAGATGTCACTATGAGCGAGTACATTGAATGGTTCGATTTGGTACCGTGCCACAATATCCTTGGCCAGCCGCGTAACCAGATCAATTTGCGCATCCGGAAATGGATAAAAGCGACGGCTGCCATCGGCTGCGTCGGTATAGCCGGGGTTGACTATTTCAATGCCGATAGAAGTGTCGTTGATATTGGTACGTCCACTCCAATCACTTACACCGGCATGCCAGGCACGTTTGTCTTCCGGCACCAGCCCTAGCACCACAGGCTTGCTGCCCTCGATGGGCGGTGTTGTATTGACCAGGTAATGAACGCTGGCGGCCGCTCCATGAGCCAGAACATCGAGTGATTCTGCATCATCAAGCGCGGTGTAATGCAGGACCAGAAATCTGACCCTTTCGTTCTGTGCGACCGAGTAATGTGAAGTGTCTACCTGATAAAAGCCTCTGTCGGCCAAGTGCGATACAGCCAAAGGGGGGGGAGTTGAGGGTGATGAAGTTGAGCTGCAAGCACTGAGGAGTACAACCGTGAGAATGAGTATTAGTTTCATAGGCGATGTCGTTAGTGAAGGAAAAACCATATCGTCCGATATGGTTCAGGCGGCTGAAAATCCATGAGCTGCCGTTCACTGGCGATACCAGACCGATCGTTGGTCTGAACCAGTGATTCCAGATTCACTATTGCTAGCTTATGCTGACAGGGGGCGGGATTGTTAGCGTCGTTCTACGATCCATAAACTTATCAATTAGTTCAACCCGTCTGAAGCGCGATAAGCAGTTAGCCTTTAATACTGTAGTTGGTCGGCAGGGGCAGGACGCCCAAATGCATAACCTTGATATTGCGTGCAGCCGACAGTCGAAAGAAAGTCTCTCACTTCAAACGTTTCTACGCCTTCCGCAATCACCTCAACGTTCAAAGCGGAGCCTAGCGCTATGATACTTTTGGTGATGGCAACGTCACTGGCGTCAACCAGCAGATCTTTGATAAATGACTTATCAATTTTCAGCTGATCAATAGGCAGACGTTTAAGCAAGGAGAGCGATGAATATCCCGTACCAAAGTCATCAAGCGACAAAGAGAAGCCAAGGCGCTTGAGCGCTTGCATCTTTTGCACGGTGCCTTGTACATCGTCCACCATCATGGTTTCGGTAAGCTCAAGTTTGAGAAGCTCGGGATTTGCGCCAGTCTCCCTGATAATCATTGAAACGTTTTCGGTGAACTCGGGATGTCGGAACTGGATTGCGCTGACGTTGATCGCAATATTGATCGGCCTGCCGGGTCTTTCGTTTTGCCATTGAACTGATTGTTTGCAGGCTTGACGCAAGACCCACTGTCCTAGCGAAAACATGAGTCCCGATGTTTCTGCGACCGGAATGAATATACCTGGATAAACGACTCCTCGCTCAGGGCTTTGCCAGCGCAACAGGGCTTCAACACCAAGAAGCTTTCCCTTGACATCGACCTGCGGTTGGTAGTGAAGGGAAAATTCTTGTAGCTGTAGCGCCTTGCGTAAATCAAACTCCAGAGCGGTTCTGAAATTCATTGCATTCTCTATCTCAGCAGAGAATAAGCAATAGGTGTTTCTGCCATTTTTTTTCGCCTGATACATCGCTAAATCACCGCGTCTCAGCATATCTTGCGGAGGCGACCCACCTTCGTCCATCAGCGATATGCCGATACAGCAAGTTGCGTGATAACTGATTCCTGTGAGATCAAAGCGGGTATTCACTGTATCGAGAACACGCTGCGAAAAGTTTTTGATGACGGCATCAGCGTTCGATCGTTCAATGCCCTGCAACAAAATGATGAATTCGTCGGAGCCGAGGCGGGCAACATTATCAAGCGATTCAGCGAGACTGATTAACCGGCTTGCGACTTGTTTCAGGAGCTGATCGCCGATGTCATGCCCTAACGAATCATTCAAGTCTTTGAAATTGTCGATATCAACAACGAGTAACGCGAATGTCGTTTCGTTGTCGGTATTTGTCACGATTGAGGATTGAATGTGCTCGAGCAAAAGGCGCCGATTAGGCAGTCCTGTTAAAGAGTCATAGTTGGCCAGACGAATTGCCTCTGCCTGCAATTGCTTTTGAACAGTGATGTCGGTCTGGGTGCCCACATAGTGAGTAATGTTGCCAAGGTCATCGTAAGCCGCCGTCATGGTTAAGCGCGCGGTATACATTTCGCCGTTTTTTTTCTTGATTTGTACTTCGCCGTCCCATTGGCCTGTTTCTGTCACGATATGCCACATGCGACCAATAAAGTCGTTCTCGTCATGTCCCAGGCAAAATGGCAACATCGGTTTATCTATCAACTCTGCCAACTGATAGCCTGTGAGCAGGGTGAACGCTCGATTGATATCGAGGATGCGTTGATCTGCTCCCATCACCCACATCGCCTCGTGGGACTGAAATACCGTGGCGGCAACACGTAAGGATTTTGCGTTGTTGCGAAGTTCACGAGTGCGGATATCGACCTGACGTCGCAGATAAGCGGCAATCGTAAGCGCACTCAAAAATAAGGCAATGGCGGCAACCAGCCCCGCTAAAACCATCTTGGATAGTGTGGATTGGGAGCCGCGCCCCCATTTTTGTAAAATCTCGAAGTAGATCGATTGAGGATCTTCTTGCCAGGTGGAGAGGTGGCTATCTATCGCTGCTAGCAGGTCCGCGTTCCGTCCTTTTTTAGTAACAAAAAATAATTTCACCGGCTGAAAAATAATCGGTGTGTCTGATATGCCGTGACGCTCGGCAAGCATATCGCCAGCTTGCTGGCTGGCAATAACGGCGTCGACCTTTGCCTCTGCCGCCATTTGAAAGCCGACGTCCAAGTCTTTGACAGGAACAAACTCCACCCTGATATCTGAATTTTCTAGCAATTCCTTGACGTAGTCAGACTGAACGGAGCCAGAGAGCAGGGCAATGCGTTTTCCCTTGAGGTCAAAAATGGAGTTAATCGAAACATGTTTGTTACGATAGAGAATAGACCAGCTAATCAGGGCCGGCACTTTATGAAAATCAAACTTCCAGCTGCGCTCATCCGTAAATGCCACATCAGGAAGAAGATCAATTTCACCGGTTTCTACAGCGTGTAGGCAAGCCTGCCATTGGCAAGTAACAAAACGAAGATTCCAGTGCTCAAGTTCGGCGATCTTGCGGAGCAGATCAACATGAATGCCGGTCGCTACGCCATTTTTGTCGAAAAAGATTTTGGGTGGATTGTTATAAATGGCAACTGAAACCTCTTTTCCCCAACAAGACGCAGTGGTAACGCCCAACAGAAAAAATACCACTCCCAATATCGATCTAAACATGACGTTGTGGTATGCCACTCGCCTTTGCATAGTGGTGACTCTGTGAGAATAAGCGCGGCTGATGTTTTGATTAAGCATGTGCGCACATTGATTGATTTACTGGTCGAAATCTTATCTTTGACATTATGCGACAGCAATTGGTAATCAATGAGAGGCTTTGAATAATATTGCTAATTCACCGCTCAGCGTCTTAATCTCGCCTCGTCTATTGTTGTTATTGATTCCTCATGGCAACAATGGCAGATAGATTCAGGAATGAATAGTCGCTCTGGCAAGCGGTGATGTGAGGTAAGTAGAACCAGCACAACCAATGCTGAACACACCGATAATGCATGCCATCGGAACAGGTGTACCGTTGGTGAGAGCGCCCACGAGCGCGGACCCTGCAATGCCGGTACCGTATTGAGTCGCACCAATGAGGGCCGAGAGGGCGCCAGTATGTGCCGGGGAGAGATTGAGTGCGCCAGCGATAGCATTGGCAACGATAAATCCGGTAACAGAAACGTACAGGAATAGCGGCACGACCAGGCCGGCAAGTCCACCTATATTGAAATACGCCGTAACGGCTAGCAGCAGCCCAGCGGCCGCGGCTGCATGACTGCCGTAGCACATCAGACGGTCACTGCCAAGATGGCTCACCAGCCTCGAATTCAGCTGATTGGTGACCATAATGCCAATCGTTCCAAACGCAAAGAGAAGGCCATAGGCCTGTGGTGACACGTGGTAATACGCGATATAGGCAAAAGGTGTACCTGACACATAGGCATACAATCCGCCATAAAAAAAGCCGCCACACCCGATGTACCCGAGCAGTCGCCGGTGACTTAACAATTGACTATAGGTAGAAAACGCTTTTTGTACTGCGGTCCGATTGCGGCGCTCAACAGGAAGGGTTTCCGGTAAATGCGTTAGCGCGAGCAGGGCGATAAAACCCACTGCCACCAAGGTCCAGAAGATGCTACGCCATGAGCTGACGTGGAGAATCAGGCTACCGACACTGGGCCCCACCAGCGGTGCAATTGCCATGACTGTCATCAAGGTCGACATCATCTTTGCAGCTTGCGTGCCGGCATACAGGTCGCGCACCATGGCGCGTGCCAGTACCACACTGGCACAGGCACCGGCAGCCTGGAGCGCACGCCAGCCGATCATGGTACCAACATCAGAGGAAATAGCGCATCCCGCCGAACCAATGATAAAAAGTACCAGACCGGCGGCAACCGGAAGGCGTCTGCCATAGCGATCTCCGACCGGCCCCCAGACGAGCTGGCCCAGACTGAAACCGATCAGATAGCCAGAGATGGTCCACTCCATCGTCCCCTGAGCTGCGCCCAAGGCGATGCGCATGGTCGGCATCGCAGGCAAGTACAGGTCGGTGGAAATAGAGGCGAATGCCATTAATCCACTCAGGATCAGCAAGGTCAGCCAACTTTGACGTCGGCTTTGGTTGATGGTGTCTGTGGCAAGGACAGTTACGGTTGATTCAGGGGAGGTTGACATGAAAGTTGCTACTGCGGCATCCAATCATCGATTGGCGCATTGTTGTGCATACGGGGAGGGATCAATAACAGGAGGGCGACCAGAGCCTGAGCAATGTGTTGTCGTGAAATGACATTCGATTATTGCTCCGGCGCAAGCTCGCCAAACCAGTAAGAAGAAGTCACGCCGCCATCCATCAGAAAATCACTGCCGGTGATGAACGCGCCGTCCGTTCCCATGAGAAGGGCTGCTACCGAGCCCACCTCATCAGGCGTACCAGCGCGGCCGGCTGGACTCAACCCGATCATGCGGCGATAACCATCGCCACGTGGGCCGCGCAACTCGTCGTTGGCCAGTGGTGTGATGATGATTCCCGGGCTAATGGTGTTGACCCGTGCACCGCGTTTGCCCCAACGGACTGCTTCGGCCATCACCCGCAGCGCATTGCCCCGCTTGGAGAGCTGATAGGCATGCAGAGAGTCGTTGACTGCATCCTGCGCCAGAAAAGGCAGCGCCAGAAGGTCGTCAGCTGGTGTCATCGCCAGCGCCTTGCTTTGCTCGATAGACAACGGACCAAGCCGGTGACCTGATTGTGACGCGATCACGACACAGGACCCGCCCCTGGCGATGACATTGCCGAATTCCTCGAGGATCAGGGCCGTGCCATAGAGATCGACCTTGAGGATGGTTTGTGGGGAAGCCTGCGATGGCGAAACACCGGCGGCATGAATGACACCGAAGACCTGGCCCATGGATGTTGCTTTCTGTACCAGTGCCTCAACGGATTCCCTGGAGGAGATATCGACGCTTGTCACGGCGGTCTCAAAACCGGCGTTAGCGAGAGTTTCTGCTGCTGCCTCTGCATTTTCCTGGCGAATATCGGCCAGCAATACTTTTTTGCCGGTACTGACACGACGGGCAATTGCCTGTCCAATGGATCCCGGTCCAATGACGACGATGACGTCATGCATGTTGATCTCCTGCTTCACTATTGAGCAAGTGAGATCGTACGCCAATGAGCATTAGTTGATTAGTCTCATAAAAGCGCATGCGCTAATGAATTAAAATCATGAAAGTGACGTAAGGGCAAACCTTCATTGCATGCAAGTCAGGCTGCCCCCGCCTCTCGGGCTGTCGGCTTATCAAGTGTGCTTGAGCTCGGAACTGAGCACATTGCACCTGGATTCTTGATTATTTTTAGATGCCCCCTGGGAAATCAGATGATGCCGCCGTTAGCCCGCAGCACTTGACCGTTGATCCAGCTTCCATCCTCTTGTGTCAGGAAGGCGACCACGGCAGCAATATCTTCAGGCTGTCCTAGTCGCTCAAGCGGCGCCATCTTCGACAGACGGTCAATGACTTCCTGAGGCTTGCCGTTGAAGAAGAGATCTGTCGCCGTTGGACCGGGTGCGACTGCGTTTACCGTAATGTTGCGGCCGCGAAGTTCCTTGGCCAAAATGCTCGTTAATGCTTCGACGCCGGCTTTGGTTGCGGCATAAACCCCATAGGTGGGTTGCAACATGCCGACCACGCTTGAAGAAAAATTAATGATCCTGCCACCGTTACGCAAGCGTTTGGCTGCCTCGCGCATGGTATTGAAACTGCCCTTGAGATTAATCGCAATCTGCTGATCGAAGGCCGCATCATCGGTTTCGCTGAGCGGTGTCGTCACCATGATGCCTGCATTATTGACCAGCACGTCAACACCACCGAAGGTGTTTTCAGTCGTATCGAATAGTGCCCGCACGGCATCCGGGTTGCTCACGTCACCTTGTACCGCCAGTGCTTTGCCACCGTTTTGCGTGATCTGCTGGACAACCTCTTGGGCAGCAGCGGTACTGCCGGCATAGTTCACGACAACAGCGAACCCTTCCTCAGCAAGACGCCGTGCCACGGCGGCGCCGATGCCACGGGAAGACCCAGTGACGATCGCTACTTTCTGGTTGATATTGCTCATTTGACGTTCCTTCATTAGCGCTTTGAGGTTGGTTGAAGACCACCAGGCCCGTTCACGTCGGTGAGCGTTTTGCCTGGCGGTGTCAGCATGATGCTCGTTAATCGAAAATAGATAAACGAGGTAAAAATGTTTAGACTATTCAAAAATCATCAATAATAAAGCTGGCGTATATCGAAAATACCTGTCGAAGCGAATCGTCACGCGCATCGCCATGTTCTTCTTTATCCCGAGATCTGGTCCAACTCAGCTAACGCTTGTGGAGTCAGATTTATTTGTGCTGCCGCCAGATTTTCGTGGAGGTGTGTTACCGATGCGGTACCCGGAATGAGCAAGATATTGGGAGCACGCTGAAGGAGCCAGGCCAGCGCGATTTGCATGGGAGTCGCTCCAAGCTCGCGGGCAACACTGGTCAGCGCCGATGATTGCAATGGCGTGAATCCCCCGAGCGGAAAGAAGGGCACATACGCAATGCCTTGCCTGGCAAGATCATCAATCAAGTTGTCGTCGTCACGATGTGCCAGGTTGTACAGGTTTTGCACGCACACGATTTCACAGATACGCCGTCCTTCCTCAATCTGAGTGGGCGTCACATTGCTCAAACCGATATGTCGTACCAGCCCGCTGCGCTGCAACTCAGCCAGCACACTAAGCGGCGCCTCGATGGAGCCTTCTGCGGGGTGATGGAGGTCAAACATGCACCGTAGATTGACAACGTCAAGCGCCTCCACACCTAGGTTGCGCAAGTTATCGTGTACTGCCTGACTGAGTTCTTCCCGCGAAAACGCCGGTATCCAGGATCCATCTGCACCGCGTCTTGCCCCAATCTTTGTCGTGATGACCAAATTGTCAGGGTAGGGATGTAGCGCTTCCCGGATGATCTGGTTGGTAACGTGCGGGCCATAAAAGTCTGAGGTGTCGATATGGTTCACGCCGCCAGCGATGGCCTCACGCAACACCGTCAAAGCAGCCTGATGATCTTTTGGTGGCCCAAAGACGCCAGGTCCTGCGAGTTGCATGGCGCCAAAGCCAAGCCGGTTCACAATGCGGTCACCAAGCGCGTAGGTGTGGGTGTCATTGTTGCTGGACATATTGAAATTCTCCTGAGAAATGAAGGTGAGCTCATTCTAGGCGTCGATCATTTGCGATACAATCCAGCACAATCTGCACACCTTGTACGAATAAGCGAACAATGGTACCTGATCTGAACGACCTGAAGGCCTTCCTTGCCGTCACACGCGCCAAGGGCTTTCGTGATGCGGCACGCGCCAGCGGGGGTAGCGCTTCCGGACTCAGTGAAGCGATACGCCGGCTGGAAACCCAACTTGGCGTGCGCTTACTCAATCGCACCACGCGCAGCGTGGTAGCGACCGAGGCCGGGCAACGCTTGCTTGAACGGCTCGAACCGGCCTTGAATGAGGTCAAGGCCGCCCTTGAAGGGATCAATGGATTTCGCGATCGCCCGGCAGGCACGCTCAGACTGAATGTCCCGGTGAGCGCCGTGCGGTTGGTCCTACCCAAGGTCGTCCCGGCGTTCCTGGCGGAATATCCCGATATCAAGATGGAAATTTTCGCCGATGACAGCTTCATCGACGTCCTCGCCGTCGGATGCGACGCGGGAATCCGCTACGGCGAAAGGTTGGAGCTGGACATGATCGCCTTACCGATCGGGCCGCGCGTGCAGCGGTTTGCCTTAGTCGCCTCGCCAGCGTATCTGGACCGCCACGGTCGTCCTGCGCATCCCAGCGAACTGCTTCAACATGCTTGCCTGCGCGGCAGATTCAGTAGTGGCGCCATGCCGGCCTGGGAGTTCGAGCGCGATGGCGAAGCCGTCAAGATTGAACCTTCAGGCCCGCTCATTGTGCAACTAGGTGGGGCAGCAGACTTGGCCGTAGACGCCGCCATCGCTGGCAGCGGTATGGTGTACCTGTTTGAGGATTGGTTACGTCCACTGATCGACAAAGGCATGCTCGAACCTGTTCTGGAAGCCTGGTGGCCATCCTTCCCCGGACCTTTTCTCTACTACCCGGGCCGCAGTCTGCTGCCCCCACCACTGCGTGCTTTTGTTGATTTCATCAAGGCGGTTTAAACGCGCTACAGTATTGGTTTGGTTCAAGGTATCCATCTTGCTTACTCCCGCTAAGCGTTCGGTTGCCGTAGGTGTGGGAATTTGAAAATACAGTTCAACGCAACCGCAGCAGCGGCAAAGCCGGATACCGCGCCCAAACTCAAGGCCCAACGTGGCCCCAGCGTGTCGGCCACCCAGCCGACCAACGGCGCACCGATCGGCGTCGCACCGACGCCGACTGCCAGTCGCAGCGCCATCACTCGCCCCCGCATTGTCGGGGAGGTCGATAGTTGCAACAGACTGCTGGTTGCGTTGGTAAACGTCAGCGCCGATACACCGATGATGACTAGCGTGACACCGAACATCCAGGCGACAGGCGTGAGCATTGCCAAGACAAAGCCGCTTCCAAACAGGCTCGCGCCGAGCCACAACAGTCCGAAATGCGGGCGCTCACGACCAGCGGCCAGTAGCGCGCCAAGCACTGTGCCAACGGCCATGGTACCAGTCAGTGCGCCGTACTGGCTGGCATCGCCATGAAATACCTTGACCGACATGGTTGAGATGAAAATCGGGAAATTCAAGCCGAAGGTACCGATCAGGGCCAGCATCCACATGATCGCTTTCAAGTCGGGACGTGACCACACATAGCGAAACCCTTCCGCCAGATTGCCGCGGCCAGGTCCAGCACGCATACTTGGGTGCAACTCCTGCCGACGCAGAAACCGTAACGAGGCGAGTACTGCCGCAAATGAAGCCGCGTTGGACAAGAATGCCCAGCCGCAGCCGACTGCAGCGATCACCAACCCCGCTATTGCCGGACCCAGCATACGAGCGATATTGAAAGACATCGAATTGAGCGCCACTGCATTGGTGAGATCCATTTCGCCCACCAGATCGGAGACGAAGGTCTGACGTGCAGGTGCATCCATCGCTGAAACACAGCCGGACAGGAAGGTCAGTAAATAGACCTGCCATAAACGGATTGCTCTTGTGACGCTCAATAACCCCAATGCCAGAGACAGTACGCACATAGAGAGTTGCGTTGCGATCAGTAGTTTGCGCCGGTCAAAACGATCTGCCACGTAACCGCTCCATGGCAGCAGCAGCAACTGCGGCCCGAACTGCAGGCCCATAGTGACGCCGACAGCAGTAGCGCTGTGCTCCGTGAGTTGCGTCAGCACCAGCCAATCCTGTGCCGTGCGTTGCATCCACGTGCCAATGTTGGACACCAGCGCACCCGCCGACCAGAGGCGAAAATTGAACAGCCGCAGCGAACGGAAAATCGTGAACGCCATCACTCAGGATCCGGACAAATCTCCGCCATGTAAACGTCCGAACAGATGCGCCGCTATCCAGCCCATGAGCAAAAATCCCAATCCTGCTGACAGCACCTGATCGACCGCATGCAGATCGAAATTGCCAACCCTGACCAGCAACAGGTAAGCAATAACCAGATTGGCACCACCCCACAGTACATTCACTTTGGCTGAAGAAAGCCCTATACCGGACGGCTTTGCAAAGGGGCTCTGAAAGGCTCGTCCCATCGTGCCGCTGACAAAATGGGGGATGGCGTTGGCGAGAAACGCTGCACCAAAGAAATACGCCAGATTATGTGACCATGCCATGCTTACTCCTTGTTATCCAACAATGTAATAAATGCCGCCGAAAGGCCTGTCTCTCCCAGCTTTGGAAAAATGCGGGACACACTATTGGCGTGTGCCTCCGCGTCGCCATCGGTAATTGCATCAATGGCGAAACTGACGTTGAATCCCAACTCGTAGGCGTGGCGTGCAGTCGCTTCCACGCCGTTGCTGGTGGCGATGCCGACCAACACGATCTGCGTAATACCCTGACGCTTCAGATAAGACTCCAGATCAGTATTGGTAAATGCCCCCGGAGTGCGCTTGGTGACGATGTGGTCTTGCGGTTGCTGGTTCAATGCCGGCAACAGTTCGGCAAAATCCGCCGGCAGCACCTGCATACGGAAACCTCGTTCTGAGCGTCCCGGAGGCTTGCCTTCCACATTGACCAGCACCACCGGCAAGGTATGCCGACGAAAGGCCTCGATCAGCGCGCATGAGCGCGCTACGATCTCGCCCAATGGATGCAGCAGCGTCAGCGAGGTCATGCCTTGTTGCAGGTCAATGACGACCAGTGCAGTTCGCGTGTCTAGTGTCGTAATTGGCATTGCATTCGTCTTTCAAAAGTTCAGGCGAGAGGAAGCCGCAGCCATCAGGCTGCAGTGGCAGACTGCTAAAGCAAATGGAAACGGCTAGACGTCGCCCAGGCGTTTGAGCAGCGCGGTAGCCGCAATTAAGGTCTGTTGTTCATCAGGAGCCAGCCTGCTTATTCCCGCCAGCAACCATTGCTGCTTGGCGATGTTGCGTTGACGTCGTACCTCTCGGCCTTTGTCAGTCAAAAGAAGCAGTATCTGACGACCATCGCTCGGGTGCGGTTGACGTTCTATCAGACCGTCTTGCTCAAGATCCGCAAGTGTGGCACCCATGGACTGCGGTTTCACCGACTCCAGACGCGCAAGCTCAGCGGTAGTCATTGCCCCTTCACGATCTAGTCTTGCAAGCGCTGAAGACTGTGACCAGGTCAGGCCGGCGTGGTCTACCTCCTGGCGTAGCCGTCGTAACAATTGACCAATAGCCAAGGTCAGATCGCTGACGGTACCTTCCAGATTAATAGGGGCATCGATATGTTTAGTCATGAATTTATAGTACAGCTTGGAAGTTTAACTTGCAAGTTAAACTTCCAAGTTTAAAAACAAGAACTTTTGTCGCTGCGTCAGATAGGGAATAAGTGTCTTTCTCAGTCAAGTCGATGCATCAAAACCGACCTTTGTTGAATTGGCAGTCCAATTCATACATCTGCTAGGCGTTTTAAAAGCGTTACAGTATGGGTGTAGTTCCAGATGTTGAATTGTGTATAGGGGAGGGAAGCGCTCCACCTTGCAAAGAACGAATAAAAATCATAAAGAGGAGACAGACCTTGAGTATTGCCCAATTGACGGAGCACCCATCCACCTTCAGCAGTACCGATGAAGCGATTTTTTCCAAAGTTGCCTGGCGGATTCTGCCTTTGCTGACCCTGTGTTACGTGGTTGCTTTTCTGGACCGTATTAATATCGGTTTCGCACAACTGCAGATGCAGAAAGCACTGGCGTTCAGCAATGAAGCCTTTGCTTTCGGTGCCGGTGTGTTTTTCGTCGGCTATTTCATGTTTGAAGTGCCGAGCAATTTGTTGCTGGAAAAAATCGGTGCGCGGAAGACTCTGTTACGCATCATGTTTTGCTGGGGCCTACTGGCTTCGGCCATGATCTATGTAAAAAGTCCCTGGCAGTTTTACACGCTGCGTTTCTTGCTAGGCGTTTTCGAGGCGGGTTTCTTCCCTGGTATCATCCTCTATCTGACCTACTGGTTTCCGGCTGCCAAGCGTGCACGGATGATCTCGATCTTCATGACCGGTACAGCGATTGCGCAACTGGTGGCAGGCCCGCTCTCGGGCGCAACGCTCAAGTACATGGACGGCTTCTTGCAGCATCAAGGCTGGCAATGGTTGTTTGTCAGTCAGGGATTGCCGGCCACTGTGCTGGGTGTGATCGTCTACGTGGTGTTGAAAGACAAGCCTGAAGATGCTCCCTGGCTCTCTGCCGCTGAAAAAAGCACCTTGCGGCAGCACCTCGACAACGATCAGCACGGCATCGCCGCAGCCCGCCACGATAAGTCATACAAGTCACTGTTGCGCGATCCCAAGATATATCTGCTGGCCCTCATTTATTTTATGTTCCTTGGTGCGACCTATGGCATGAATTTCTGGACGCCGATGCTCATCAAGAGCTGGGGCGTCCCGGATGTACTCACCATTGGCCTGCTGACCACGATTCCCTCGGCCTTCGGCATCGTCGGCATGATCTTGCTTGGCCGCAGCTCGGACCGAAGAGTGGAGCGGCGCTGGCACTTTTTTATCTCGTCTGGCCTTGGTGCGGCAGGCATCCTGATGACCATTTTTTCTTTAGGAAATCTGGCGTGGTCATTGGCTGGCCTTTGCGTGATGTCGATCGGAAAATTGTCGCAGACGCCATTGTTCTTTACTGCCGTCAGCGAATATCTACCCAAAAAGACCGCCGCCGGAGGGATTGCGATGGTCAGCAGCGTCGGTGCTCTCGGACCTTCGGTGATTCCCATTCTGATGGCATGGATCACGAGCCGCACCGGTTCGCAGGCCAACGGCCTGTATGTCGTGATGGTCTTGTATCTGGTGTCGGGATTCTTACTGCTGGCTACCGTACGTGGTTCACGCAGCAATAAAAGTTGATCAATCATTGGTAATCGGTAACGAAGCAAGATCGATGGAGACACGTCGGTCTTGCTGAGTCTTTATTAGATGCAATAGCTTGAGCCGGACATTACAAGCTTGCTCCTACACTGTAAGTTCGCATAATTTACATTATGTAAAACGGCGACCTAAGTTATCACTGTTCATATTTGTCGCGCTGACAGCTTTAGATCCCGCCTCCAAAAAAGATTGATAGATAACATTCTAAGTGTCTCTTGTTCATATCGTCGGCCCTTTCGTCTTTTCTCCCTTGTATGCTTGTTCGAGCTGAACTGCTTGAGCCATGTTGATTGATGCCACGTAGCTGAAAATGCCTTCGCGCTGGGAGCCATTTTCTGAATTGTTGAATGCCGCGACAAATCTATCGTAACGATTCTGCTCAATCTCCAGCTGGAGATTGGAGAGAACTACATTAAATGCAGTGATTCGGTGTGCTGGCCCTTGCTCTTTGTTCGGATTCAAAATGAATCTAGAGCGCGCTGAAATTTCTTTCAATTCGGCCGTGGCCGATACCAGGTCGGCTTCATAATGACTGGACAAAATAATGTCATCCACATAGACACTGACAGCTAAGCCGGCATATTTTTGCGGTAGTGCTTGAAGATGGAGGCCCAGCGCGCTTTTTGCCAGGCAAAGAGACGCCAGAATGGGCGACTGGACAAATCCAAAGGGAAGAATTAAAGACCCGCTGTCGGGGTGCGTGACAGTAGATTTCGTGGCAATAGCTCGCGCCTCTTCGTAGCTAAAAAAACCCTTAAGGTTCCTAGTAACGCGCGACTTGCCTATGCTTCCGAAAAAATCTTGGATATCTAAATGGACAAAGACAGTGTTGTTTCTATGCAGCTCCAATGCCTTGACGTGCCCTCCAGAACGCAGGTGAAAATAATTCTTGGGTGGCTTCCAGCGATCGCTTAGCGCTCCCTTGACTATATTTCCTTCCTCTACGGATTCCCTTGTCGGGACAAAAACCCAAACACCAGGTTTAAGCTCGAATTTTGATTCCCAAGTTGGAAGCATGTGGCCAACAATAGTTGTAAATCATGCCCAGCAGAACAACGAGCTTAGTCGCAAACCGAAAAATCTCGGTTGCGAGCACGATGCTTGCCAGGACCAGGCGATGTTTATTGTTCATAACCATCCTCCTCATCAAATCCCGGCTTGCCTAGCGCAGAGCGCATGATTACCCAACCAACAGATACCATGAGGAAACATATTGATACTTCTAGGTATCCACAAAGTCACAAGGTGACACGATGAGGGATAGACGCCAAGATACGAAAGTGCCTATCGCCGGGATGAAAGATTTTAGCACTATGTCCATGAACAATCACCATGAACCAAAATTGACTTGGTATTAGATATTTTTCATAATAGTCAATTGCTTACAGATGCCATTTGAACCCTCCCTAACCCCCATTCGCAATGGCACCGGACATGTCTCCTACGAATCTTCTCTACAGCGTCATTAAGTCGGCGTACAAAAGGAGGAGGATTATCATCAAAAACTACGATATAGATGAAAGCATCAAGGACGTCTTGCAGTTGAAAATGGGGTATCAGCCGGTCATATGCGCGTTTGACTTCGTCTGATAAAAAAAATTAGGTCAACTGTCCATTTTCGAGATGCCGGCCGAACGAAATTCTCTAATTTTCTTGGAATTGGAGCTAGCGCATGTAATTGCCCCAGCAATTCTTCATGTCGCCATTGCTCGGTCCTCCAAACGCGTTTTCCTGTCGCCACTGCTTTCTTGAGCCGCCTCCCTCTCTGCGGCTCAGCCATTTCGGCGAGCTTTGGAAGTTCGAAAATGGATCATGCTTGCAAAACCTTTTCATGTAGTCGAACACGTCGGCACGTAAGTCATCTCTTGTACGGTAATGCTTTTTGCTCAAACGCACAGTCTTGAGCGTAGAGAAGAAACTTTCCATTGCGGCGTTGTCCCAGTAGATCTCACAGCGACTCATGCGGCATGCCACACCGAGTTGGGCCGGTGCGACGGCACTTGTGCCGTGCCTTGATGATGGCAGCAAGTCGATCGTACGAAAATTTGGTAGATTCAGTTTTAAGTCATGCTCCCACCACCTCAGGCGGCAATCCTGAAATGGGCAATAGTTGAGATTAGCATTTTGGACTCGCTGTCCAGCGACGCCGAGCTGGCTGCTGCTTCCTCGACCAGTGCGGCGTTGTGTTGCGCCATGTCGTTGATTTCGGCCACCGCCAAGGTGATCTCTTCAATACTTCGCGATTGGCCTTCCGAGGTCATTTCAATCGAAGAAATTAACTCCGATACTCGGCCCACAGACTCCACGACGGAACTCATGATCTTGCCTGCGTTGTCTACGAGTTCCACACCTGAGGCAACCTTTTCCTTGGAAGAATCAATCAACTGCCGAATCTGTTTGGCGGCATCCGCCGAGCGATCTGCGAGCGCACGTACTTCTTGGGCCACGACAGCGAAGCCTCGTCCTTGCGTGCCAGCACGAGCTGCTTCAATTGCGGCATTGATGGCAAGGATATTGGTCTGCACGGCAATGTCCTGAATCAGGTCAACGAAAGCATTGATCTTTTCGGCGCTCTCGGCGATGCCGTCCATATTGGTGACAACCGCCTCCACAATGGCCCCACCGTCCTGTGCAACGCTGGAGACTTCGGCCGAGTAACGAGATGCGTGTGCGGCATTTTCGGAGGTCTCGCGCACGGTCTGCGTAAGCGCCTGCATCGCAGCAGAAGTCTGCTGCAGAGAAGCAGCCTGCCTTTCCGTACGAACTGACAAATCCATGTTGCCACAGGCGATCTCACCCGAGAGCATCGTGACTTTGCGCGCACATTCCTGTGATGCGGCAATCATCTTGACGATGGAATGGCGCATCTGCTCCATCGCAGCCAGCATACTGCCTTGATGGTCGGCGCGCACTTCTACCGTCAGATTGCCGGTGGAAATCTCACGTGAAATCAACGCCGCATAATCTGGCTCGCCACCCATACTGCGCAACACGCGACCAAATATTTTGTTAAATAACAGCGTCAATACTCCACCGATGATCAACAGTGCAAGCAATAACAAACGCAGACGCGACCACACCACCTCGTTAATGTCGCTTAGCAAGGTGCCGGACGACACGTACCAATGCCACGGTGCAAAACTTTCAACATAGGTGATTTTCGGCTGTGGCTGATCCTCATTCGGCACGCGCACCATGTATTCAACAAAGCCACCACCGCCCGGATTTCCCGCAGCAAGCATGTCCAGATACAGCGTGCGACCGGCCGAATCATGGTAGTCATGCATGTTCTGGCCGATCAACTTTGGCAACACTGGATGAGTCAGTACAACGGGCTTGTCGTCGATGACGGTGATATAACCGTTAGCACCGTATTTCATCGTGGACATCGCCTGCAAGGCCTGACTGCGCGCCTGCGCATCGCTTAACTCGCCCGCCACGGCGCGTGCATGAAACTGTTTCAGCACGGTCGAGGCGGCGTCTACCAGATTCGCAAGACCAGCCTTGCGTTCAGCCAGCAATGAATCTTTGGTGATATAGGCACTCGCGGCGCCGATCATCATGATGCCGCACCACGTAGCCAGCAGAGCGAATTGAAGTTTGGTCTTGAGACGGATATTGCGCAGGGTGAACATAGGGGACTCGTCAATAGTGATTCCAGCGGGTGAACCATCAATTACCGGAGTCTGCATCACACAATGGATCATCAGCGCTGCTGGCTATCCCGCCAGCACCAGCTGCGTTGTACGACCGCCCCGGTACCAAGAGTCCTTGGATGAAGGTCTCTTGCAGATCGAATATAGCAATGCCACCCCCAATCTGAAAAATACTATTGTGCGTGACATCAATACTCGCAAGGCATAGCTATACTGAGTCCCCTGCTGCTCCGCATGCTGCGCCGACCCTGACTACGCGGGGGTGGATATACTGACTTGCTGACGCATAAATGCGATGAAATGTTCTAACGTAGGCGATAAAAACTGCTCGCTCCAGACAAATTCGACGTCGTACGCAGACGACAAATCGGCATGCTCGAGCAGTACAACATCACGCGGGCAGTTGAAGCGTGATGCTTCAGAAACGATTGAATAGCCCATGCCCGCAGCCACCAGACCGAGGATCGTCGACACATCGGTGCCGATCTGTACTAGCTTTGGTGAAAAACCCGCCGCCAAACATTGGTGAATCAGGAAGTCGTAGTAGCTGGGAGAACGTGTACGTGGGAACCAGATGCAGGGCTCGTCGCGTAGATCCTTGAGTCGTGTTGGTGGCTTGCGCGCCATTTTGCTGCTGGCCGGTACCGCTAATAACAATCGGTTGCTAAACATGGGGACGCCATGCAGCTGTTCATAGTCATGATTGCGCCAGGCAAGAAAACCCCCGTCGAGGGTGCCTGCACGAATGTCGTCCAACTGTCTGGCCGACATCACCGGTTCCAGCAACAACGCCACGCTGGGGTGGGACTGGCGATATTTTTGCAACGGCTTGAGTAACGCCGGATGCCAGGTGTAGTTAGGCGTCATGCCGATACGTAAGGAACCGAGTTGACCGGTAACTACGCGCGATACCCGCTCTTTGGCGGCGTCAAGATCCTGCAATAACCGTTCGGTGTCTTTATAAAATTGCTGCCCCGCCGCCGTCAGCGTCACACCGCGGGCTCCACGGATAAACAGGGCGGCACGCAACTCCTCTTCCAGATCCTGAATCTGCCGGCTCAGCGCCGGTTGCGCGATGTTCAGCCGGCGCGATGCTTCAGCCACGCTACCGTGTGTAGCGACGGAAAAAAAGTAACGCAAATGCCGAATCTCCATGTGATCACCTATATTTTATGGGTATAGAAAAATATTAATAAGATATTTGTTAAGTATATGTGAATTTCATATACTCCCCTCACCCAATCGTCTGCCATGCGTTCCGGTGGCTGCCAATCAACTACGACTCAACTGCAATTCACGGAGGGAGAAAAAGATGATCAACACCAGTTCCAGCAGCACCGACATGGATCAGGCAGCAATCAACGCCAATACCGACACGATAGGTAAAACAGTCACTGCTACCGACAGCCGGTCCCAAGCCCGGCGCGCCGCCATTGGTGCCACCATGGGAAATCTACTGGAAATTTACGACTTTATCGCCTATGGCATTTTTGCCGTGCCAATTTCCAAGACCTTTTTCGCCGTCACGTCCGACACGATCGCACTGATGCTGACCTTCGCCACCTTCGGGGTTGGTTTCATCGCGCGTCCGATCGGCGCACTGGTGATCGGCACCTATGCTGATCGTGTCGGCAGAAAGAAAGGCATGAGCCTGACCATCCTGCTGATGGCACTTGGGACCGCCGTGATCGCCTTCTGTCCGGGTTATGCCAGTATTGGTCTAACAGCGCCGCTGATCGTCGTCGCCGGGCGGTTGATACAGGGATTCTCGGCCGGAGGTGAAGTCGGTGGCGCGGTGGCCATGCTGCATGAGAATGCACCACCTGGCAAACGCGGGCTCTACGCGGCATTCCAGCAAATGTCGCAAGGCTGCGGGGTATTAATTGCGGGCTTCATCGGCCTGCTGCTGTCGAGCATCTTTACCCAGGAAGAAATCTTTGGCGGCGCCTGGCGCCTGGCCTTTGTATTCGGCTTGCTGATCGCGCCTGTGGGCATCTACATCCGACGAACAGTCGATGAGACTCCTGAGTTCCTCGCCAATGCTGCACAGCCGTCGACACAAAAATCGGTGCTGCGCTACACTCTGTTGCGACACTACAAGACCATCGGGATGGGCGTGCTGGTGATGCTGTTCTGGACCATTGCCACCTACATCTCCAATTACTTTTCCACCTACGCGGTGCGCGAACTGCATCTGTCGCTGCGCGAAAGCTATCTTGGTCAAATTGCCTATGGTGTCACCATGCTGGCTTGCTGTCCGATGGTCGGTCTGCTCAGCGACCGTATCGGCAAAAAGGTGCCGATGCTGTTCGGTACGTTGCTCACGGCGGTACTGGCCTACCCCCTGTTCGATCTGCTCACTCAGGTACCGACGCTGGCCTCACTGATCGTGGTTCAGGTCACTATTGGTGCGCTATTGGCCTGTTATGCCAGCTGTGCATCAGGTGTATTAGGCGAACTGTTTCCAACCAGTATCCGTGTCACCGGTGTGGCAATTTCTTACTCGATCGGCGTCATGGTGTTTGGAGGCTTCACGCCGGCCATCGTCACTTGGCTCATCGCCCTCACCGGCGACAAGCTGGCCATCGCTTACTACCTGATCGGTGCAGCCGTCATCAGCTGTATTCCAGTATTGCTGGTCCGCGAACGCGATCAGCGCGGCTGAAATCATGGGCTCGCGCTTCGGCAATTTCCTGCAGTCCGTGTTCGAACGAACTTACGGTCCGCCTACCACCACTCTGTTGCAAACCATATTACGAACTAAAATGCTGCTCAACCAAAGCCGTCGGAGCCTACCCGACCAACATTCCATCAACCTGCTTCGCCAACTGGTTTCCTTCGATACGGTCAGCCGCAATTCGAATCTACCCATGATCGAATTTATCCAGGACTATCTCGCCAAGCGACAAATCAATTCGCGCATCACCTATGATCGCGAGCGGCGCAAAGCCAATTTGTTTGCCACCATAGGCAGTGGCAAGAAGCCAGGTATTGTGCTGTCAGGACATACCGACGTGGTACCCATCGATGGCCAGGAGTGGGCATCCGATCCGTTTGTGTTGCGGGATCAGGACGGTCGCTACTATGGCCGTGGCGCCTGCGACATGAAAGGCTTCATCGCCATTGCGCTAGCCAAGGTTGATGCCATGCTAGAGGCGGATCTAGATGCGCCGTTTCATCTGGCATTTTCCTACGATGAAGAAGTCGGTTGTATCGGAGTGCACAAGATGCTCGACGACCTGCGTGAACAAAACGTCCCAGCCTTGGGTTGTATCGTCGGCGAACCAACCAATATGCAGATGAAAACCGGCCACAAAGGCAAACGCGCCTTTCGCTGCGTGGTAACCGGTCGCAGTTCGCATTCCTCGACACCGGACGCTGCCGTCAATGCCATCGAATACAGTACCGAACTGATTTCTTTTTTACGCACCCAATCAAAGGAACTGGAAAATAGCTTGCGCGACCATCTGTTCGATGTGCCCTACACGACCTTGACCACTACCATGTTCAACGGTGGCATTGCCACTAACACGATTCCAGCGAGTTGCGAATTCGTCTTCGAATATCGCTATCTGCCGGCGCAGGATCCGACCCAGATCGATCACAGGATCCAGCATTTCATCGCCGAGGTGTTGCTGCCTCAGATGCAGGAGAAGGCACAAGAAGCCGCCATCGAACTATCCACCTGCATCGATTATCCGGCGCTGGAGACGCCGTCCGGAGCAGAGATTCAGCAAATCGTCGAAAACTGGGCCATTCCCGGCGAGCAGAGCAAGGTCGGTTTCGGCACCGAGGCCGGCATTTTTACCAATTTCGGCATTCCCTCGGTAGTATGCGGACCTGGTGATATCAATCAAGCGCACCGTCCTGACGAATTTGTCAGTGCCCAGCAACTGATCCTGTGCGAAGATTTCATCGATGGCCTGATATGGGAGATGTGGTCGCGCAAGGCTGCTAACCAAGACTGACATTAACCCTTCGAGGGACGGACCATGCCGCAGACAATCCACCAAGCACTGCGTTTGAATGTCGATTCAAGTTTGTCCCGACTATTTGCTTGAGCTGCCACAGAGACAGGATTCGCTTCGGATCGCTTACTTCGATTGGCGGAAGGCGTTTTAACAGAGACTCGGCGAGGAGCGTTCATCAATGAGGATTCTCAATGTGAAAATTGGTAGGCCTACTTTATCAAAAAGAGGAAAAGGCATGCGATTCGTTCACACCACTATGCTTGGATTTTTCTTCTTCGTATCTTTACCCCACCCTGCTGGTGCGGCCGAAATCGACATTGTTAACAGCCCAGTGCCGGTGGTGCTGCAAGACCGCCTGACCGTTAAAACGGCAAGCGGCGTAGGTGACGTACCAATACGCGTTTCGCGTAATTGGAATTTTGAGCAACCCGATATTACGAGAGCCGTTATCATCATTCATGGCTGGCCACGTCGCGACATTGACGCAGACGAAGATCTGCAACAGCGGGCCGGCTCCTTGGCCTCAGGCACGCTCTTCGTCACCCCCCAATTCCTTACGGAGATCGATGTCGAGGCACATCATCTGTCTCCGATGACATTGCGCTGGGGAGAACGCGACTGGCTGCAGGGCTATGACGCCAGATCGCCTGCCCCAATCAGTGCATTTTCAGTGATAGACCAGATTTTTACCCGGCTTGCCGACCGAAGACGCTTTCCTCACCTCAGAGATATTGTGTTGGCGGGCCATTCTGCGGGGGGGCAGTTCGTGCAGCGCTATGCTGCCGTAGGGCATGCCGCGCAGGAGATCGTCGCTTCTCCTATACATGTCCGTTACGTTGTAGCCAATCCAGCGGCCTATTTATACTTCGACAACAAGCGACCGCAAGCGGACGGCAGCTTTGCTGACGTTAGCGCGCATTGCCCCACTGCGGGAACATGGAACAATGGCCTCTCCGCCAAATTGCCTGCTTACGTAAAGCAACCAGTGGAGCCTGCCATGCTTGAAAAAGAATATTTGCAGCGTGACGTCGTCTACTTGCTTGGCACCGCTGACAATGATCCCAACGCAGACGCTATCGGTCAATCCTGCACGTATAAAACTCAAGGCGCAACACGGCTAGAACGCGGGCACGTATACTTCCGCTACGTGGCTGTCGCCGCCGAAGCCGCTCACCTACCACAACTACACCGTTTGTATGAAGTGCCTGGGGTGGCGCATCGTACATTTTCCATGTATCACTCAGCATGTGGATTGGCGGCAGTGTTCGACAAATCCGGTTGCGAGGACGCGCGGCATTAAAAGCGGAAGAGAATTCGAAAGACTGTCGCGCAACAAACAGGCAAGCGGCTTGGTTTTTTGAATGAACCCAGGTTCTGACCTGCTTGAGTAATAGCGATAGGAGACCAGGTTGATCAGGAACAACCTTCAACCTTCAGGCAACTTGAATACCCCAACCGCATCAACCAGATTCTTTCCCTGCAATTGCATTGATTTAGAAGCGGCGGCAGCCTCTTCAACCAGCGCAGCATTTTGCTGGGTAACTTCGTCCATTTGCGTAATTGCTAAATTGACCTGTTCAATGCCATCGCTTTGCTCATGACTGGCAACGGCGATCTCTTTTAACATGGTGCTGACCTTTTGTATGCTCGACACGACTTCACCCATGGTTTTGCCGGCCTGGCTGACCAGATTAGAACCGGTTTGCACTTCCTGCACTGAGCCATCGATCAGTGATTTGATATCTTTGGCGGCGGTCGCTGAGCGTTGCGCCAGGCTGCGTACCTCGGAGGCAACGACGGCGAAGCCACGACCTTGCTCACCGGCGCGTGCGGCCTCTACTGCGGCATTCAAGGCCAGAATATTCGTCTGGAATGCAATGCCATCAATGACACTGATAATTTCAGAGATTTTGCTCGAAGACGTGGTGATCGAATTCATGGTCTGGACTACTTGCCTGACGACTTCGCCACCATCTTCCGCTACCGTGGCAGCTGTTACCGCGAGTTCACTGGCGCTTTTGGCATTGGCAGCGTTTTGTTTAACGGTCGCGGTCAGCTCTTCCATGGCGGATGCGGTTTCTTC
Source organism: Herbaspirillum sp. Sphag64 (assembly GCF_014192645.1). Taxonomy (GTDB): domain Bacteria; phylum Pseudomonadota; class Gammaproteobacteria; order Burkholderiales; family Burkholderiaceae_D; genus Herbaspirillum. The sequence continues at coordinate 221,450 of NZ_JACHYE010000006.1, forward strand.
CAATGAGCTTGCCTGTTGCTCGGTGCGGTCCGACAGATCCATATTGCCACTGGCGATTTCATCAACCGATTGTTTAATCGAAGCAGTGGCGGTTCGGATGGTGTTAACCGTATCTACCATGCGGTCACGGGTATAAGCAATCGATGCGACCAGACTGGACTGGTCACCTTTATTGACGCTGATGACACCGCTGAGATCGCCCTCGGCAATTTTGCGCGCAATGTGCGATGCTTCAAGCGGTTCGCCGCCGATAGAACGGAAGATATTGCGGGCGATCATGACGGCCAGTGCTGACATGATTGCACCCAGCACTAGCAACACACAGGCCCCCTTGATCAGTGAGCTGTAGAATTCAGCCTGAATATCATCCTCGTACACGCTGGCGATCATGTCCCAGTTCCAAGGCTTGAATCGTTTCACGAATCCCATCTTGGGGCTCGGTTTGTCTTCGTTTGGACGTGGCCACCAGTATTCCAGAAAGCCTTCTCCGGATGGTGAGGATCCTGCCGCGGCAATCATGCGGTAGAGATAATTACCTTTGGCATCCTTGAAATCAATCATGTTCTTGTCGTTGAGCTTGGGGCTCATCGGATGCATGATGATGACTGAATTTGTATGGATCAGTGTCACGTAGCCACTACCGGTGTAGCGTTGATCGGCAACACGGGCAATGGCCATTTTTTGGGCTTCCTCGACCGTAATTTTCCCTTCCGAGGCCTGATGCTCCAGCGCTGCGATGAGCGAATAGGACATCTCGGTAACGTCGATAAGCGTGTGCTGACGATCCCTGATCTGGAGATTGCGCGTTTCAATGATGTTCCATAAGGATAAGGCGAGCAGAACGATCCACGAAAACACCAGAGGCATCCATAATTTCTGTTTCAGAGATAAATTTTTCACAGAATAGTCCTTTTGTTTTTATGACATTTCCGCCATGCCGGGATGTCGTGCTATGACGGCTCATGGCTCTCTTTGACGGTACGACGTTTGCTGTTGGTGCGCTGGGTTGATCTGGTTCGCCCGACGTAGGCCTGCGCCGAGTCAAGCACAAGCTGTGCCAGACTGGAGCCGGGGTCTTCGCGATAGCTTGCATGAATTTGTAGCGGTAACAATGTCGCTTCGCAACGCAGGATCCGTATGGGAAGTCGCCGTGAAAGATTCGTTGCCGCCGCCTTGGGCAAGGTGGCAACACCAAATCCACCTTCCACGAGTTGCACCATCGCAGAGATCGAGGAAATCGCATGCACCCGAGGTATTGGCAGACCCGATTCCTGGAACAACTGCAACAATACCTGATGCGGTTGGGAGCCGCGCTGGAACGTGATCAGGTCAAAACTGGCCAATTCTTGAAGACTGTAGGTGCGTTGGTCATGCTTGCTGCGATGACCGACAAAAACCATTTCCATCGGCGACATCAGGCGTGATCGCACTGCCGTATCGCTTCCTGTCGTTGCGGTGAATACCAGGTCCTGGGCGCCTCGGCGAATTTGCTCCATCAGTACCGGAGAGGTTTCTACCGTCAACTCGAGCTCAAAATCAGGATACTGGGAACGCATTTCCTGCAACCAGCCCGGCAGCCAGCTGTGCACCACCGATTCGATGGCGCCGATACGCAGCGCCATCGGACCAGCGGTAGTGACGCCTAACTCCTGTTTGATCTGGCGCTGGACGTCGAGCAATTTGACGGCCAGCAGCTGAAAACGCTGCCCCGCAACCGTTAGTCTGAATTGCTTCTCACGACGGTCCAGCAACACGACCCCAAGTTCTTCTTCGAGCGACGCAATACGGCTCGACATTGCCGATTGGGTAATGTGCAGTTTCTCCGCCGCACGCGTGATGCTTTTGAGGGATGAGGCCCAATGGAAGGCCTCTACGAAGCGCAGGTTCATGCTTGGGAGAAGGTCAGTTTTTCGTGATCTGCGGTGTGCGTCATTGATGCTCTCCGGCGTAGTGTAGCTTATCCCTCAACAGCGTTCATCAGATTAACGTCTTGCCGGTTGCTCCCTCCCCTGCTTCCTGCTGCCCGTAACCGCCACCGCCAGGGGTATGAATAATGAATACATCTCCGGCTTCCATGTCGACCTGGCCGATGTGCTCCAGTACTTCATGACGACCATTGGCTCGCGTTACCTCGTTCTTGCCGACCTCGCCGGGATTCCCGCCAGCGGCGCCGAATGCACCATGTTGGCGACCGTTGCTGAGAATTGATGCGGTCATTGGTTGCAGGAAGCGCAGACGGCGTGTGCTGCCATCACCTCCCTGCCATTGACCTGTCCCACCTGAACCGCGACGGATTTCATAAGCATCCAGTCTTACCGGGTAGCGCAGCTCAAGGATTTCAGGATCGGTCAGACGTGAATTGGTCATATGCGTCTGGACGACGCTGGTCCCGTGAAACCCTGGACCGGCGCCGGAGCCACCCGAGATAGTCTCGTAATACTGGTGACTGGCGTCGCCGAAGGTAAAGTTGTTCATCGTGCATTGCGCTGCAGCCATGACACCGAGTGCACCGTACAGCGCATTGGTAACACAACTGGAGGTTTCCACATTGCCGGCCACCACTGCCGCAGGATAGCGCGGGTTCAGCATGCATCCCTCCGGGACAATCACCGTGATCGGCTTGAGACACCCTGCGTTGAGTGGAATGGCGTCGTCCACCAAGGTTCGGAAGACGTACAGCACCGCTGCCATGGTGATGGATTTGGGAGCGTTGAAGTTATTGGGCAACTGGGTGCTGGTACCGGTAAAGTCCAGCACTGCAGTGCGCTCGGCGATGTTGAGACGGACTGCGACCTTGATCTGCGCACCGTTGTCCAGTGGCAGAGTAAATTCGCCATCCTTGAGCGCAGTAATGACGCGTCGTACCGACTCTTCAGCATTGTCCTGCACGTGTTGCATATACGCGCTGACGGTTTCACGACCGTAGCGTGTGACCATCGCCTTGAGCTCTTGCCCCCCCTTTTCGTTGGCAGCAATCTGCGCCCGCAAGTCGGCCAGATTCTGGCTTGGGTTGCGGGAGGGATAAGGGCCGCTCTGCAGGAGTGCAACCATTTCCTTTTCGCGCAGGTGACCACGCTCGACCAGCAGGAAGTTATCGATCAACACGCCCTCTTCGTCGATTCGCGTCGAGAATGGCGGCACCGAGCCCGGCGTAATGCCACCAATGTCGGCGTGATGACCGCGCGAGGCGACGTAAAAGCCGGGACGTGCATCACGATCATCAAGGTAGACCGGTGTGACGACAGTGATATCCGGCAAATGCGTGCCGCCGTGATACGGGTCGTTGAGTACATAGACATTACCGGGCTGCATGTCAGGATTGCGTTGCATCACGGTTTTGATCGATTCGCTCATGGAACCGAGGTGGACTGGAATGTGTGGCGCATTGGCGATCAGATTGCCTGCGGCGTCAAACAATGCGCAGCTGAAGTCGAGTCGTTCCTTGATGTTGACCGAATAAGCCGTATTTTGTAGTCGTAAACCCATTTGTTCGGCGATGTTCATGAACAAATTGTTGAACACCTCCAGCATCACCGGGTCAACCCTGGTGCCGATTGCATGCGCATTGACCCGTGCTTCGATGCGATTCATCTCCAGACAAGCAGAGGCGCTCATCACGGCTTGCCAGCCCGGCTCCACAACGGTTGTTGCATTGCGCTCGGCGATCACGGCGGGGCCGTCGATGGTCGCGCCTGCACTCAGCTCTTCCCGGATATACAAGCCGACGCTGTGCCATGCCGCTGGCTGGCCGTCGAGCTGACAGTACATCTGTACCTGCGAACGCGCTGGCGCCTGATGGCGCGGTGTTTCAGAATGGTTATGTGTGGTTTCCGGTACGCCTTCACCGGGTAGTACGGACTCGACATTGATGGCTTCGAGCACTAGTGGACGGTCTGGCATCAGGAAAGCAAAGCGTTGACGATAGGCGCTTTCGAAATGACGGCGCACCGCCTCCATGGTCTGCGCCACTGGCGCGACAGGATCAAACGGGCAAGGTAGTGCCGTATCGGTCCCTTGATAGCGCACCTGCAGCTGGAAGTAACTCTGCAGATCGGTTGCTGCTACGCCCTGCTGTTGCAGCTCTTGCTCGGCTTCGCGTTGCAGTTGACGTGCCTGATTGCTGGCGGCGGCCAGACCGTCGGCATCCATCAGGCGTTCGACCGAGGCTTCACGTAGTGCGATCTGGTCTGCCAGACCCATGCCGTAAGCTGACAGCACGCCAGCAAATGGATGCGCCAAGACCCGCGTCATGCCCAGCGCATCCGCCACCAGACAAGCATGCTGGCCACCGGCACCACCGAAGCATTGGAGGGTGTAATCAGTCACGTCATAGCCGCGTGCCACGGAAATGCGCTTGACTGCATTGGCCATGCTGTTGACGGCAATCTGCAAGGCGCCTGCTGCGGCTTCTTCGGCGGTGACGGCATGTCCGCCTGCAGCGCTCATGGCTTGCGCGATGTCGTGGAAGCGTTGCACGACGGCGTTACGATCCAGCGCTTGGTCAGCTTGCGGGCCAAAGACACGCGGGAACCAGTCCGGCTGGATACGTCCCAGCATCACATTGGCGTCGGTCGTCGCCAATGGACCACCTCGCCGATAGCTGGCCGGCCCTGGATTGGCACCGGCAGACTCGGGGCCAACGCGCAAGCGGGCACCATCAAACTGGATGATGGAACCGCCGCCCGCAGCGACGGTGTGAATGCTCATCATGGGTGCGCGCATGCGTACGCCAGCGACCTCGGTATCAAAGGTGCGCTCGAACTCCCCTGCAAAATGGCTTACATCGGTGGATGTGCCGCCCATATCAAAGCCGATGACCTTGGTATGACCTGCTGCAACGGCGGTGCGCACCATGCCAACAATGCCACCGGCCGGGCCGGAGAGGATTGCATCCTTGCCCTGGAAACGCTGGGCTTGTGTCAATCCACCCGAGCTTTGCATGAAGAACAGCCGCACTCCGGGCATCTGACGCGACACCTGATCGACGTAGCGGCGCAGGATCGGCGATAGATAGGCATCAACAACGGTGGTATCGCCACGCGGTACGAACTTGATCAGTGGACTGACCTTGTGCGACACCGATATCTGCGTGAAGCCGATCTCTTTGGCGATGGACTCAGCTTGCAGTTCATGTGCCGGAAATCGGTAGCCATGCAGGAACACGATCGCACAGGCACGCAAACCTTTATCGAAGGCGTCCTGCAGTTGCGGGCGCAGCGCAGCGATATCGAGTGCTTGTACTTCATCGCCCTGGGCACCAGTGCGCTCTTGCGCTTCAATCACTTGCTCGTAAAGCAGCTCTGGCAAGACGATGTGGCGATCAAACAGATGTGGACGTGCCTGCGTCGCAATGCGCAGAGCATCACGAAAGCCGTGCGTGGTCACCAGCAGTGTGCGATCACCCTTGCGTTCGAGCAGTGCATTGGTGGCGACAGTGGTGCCCATCTTGACGCATTCCACCAGCGCCGGAGTGATCTCTTCTCCGGCTTGCAGACCTAGCAGACGACGGATACCTTCGACAGCGGCATCCTTGTATTGCTCGGGATTCTCCGACAGCATCTTGAGGGTATGAAATTGACCGTCCGGTGCGCGCCCTACCAGATCGGTAAAGGTACCGCCGCGATCAATCCAGAACTGCCAGCGGCTGCGATCATTGGGAAGCGCGGTGGCCGCGTTGTTTGTCGTACTTTGAATGTTTGTCGTTTGCATGATCAGAATAGAAAAAGTAAGAGTTCTTTACACCGTGGTCGCTACTGCTGGGCTCAGCTCCTTGCCGCAGGTTTCTGGCAGGATCAGGCAAGCGAGAATGACGATGCCGTAACAGATGGCGGCAATCCAGCCGATGGTCTGGCCCAATGGAATACTGTTGCTCAGGTAGCCGATCAGGGCCGGACAGACAGCACCGACAGCGCGGCCGAAGTTGTAGCAAAAACCCTGACCGGAGCCACGCACATCGCTCGGATATAACTCCGACAGATAAGCTCCCATGCCCGAAAAAATGCCCGAGAGGAAAAAGCCCAGCGGAAAACCAAGAACCAGCATCAAACCATCATTGATCGGAATCTGCGTATAGCTCAGCACCAGAACGATGCCCATGAAGGCAAATAGCATGAAGCAGCGACGTCGGCCGATTGTGTCCGATAACCAGGCACTGGTGAGATAGCCGGCAAAAGAGCCCGCAATCAGTACCAGCAGATAGGCGCTAGTACCGAGTACCGAGAGGTGACGCTCCGTCTTGAGGAAGGTTGGCAGCCAGGTTGTCACCGAGTAGTAGGCACCTTGCATCCCGGTGGCTAGCAAACTGGCTAGCACGGTGGTACGCAACAGGCTGCGATCAAAAATACGCAGGAAATTGCCGCTCGCACCAAGTGCTCGCAAACGCGCCTGTTCAGCCAGAAAGACCTCGGGTTCACGCAGGCTGCGGCGGATATAGAGCGTCAACAGCGCCGGCAGGATACCGATCCAGAACAAGACCTTCCAGGCCATCTCGGGCGGCAGCACCGCATACACGCCCCAGAATGCCAACGCCGAAGCCGCCCAACCGATGGCCCAGCTACTTTGCACCAACCCGGCTGCCTTGCCCCGATGACGTGCCGAAATAGTCTCGGCGATCAATACCGAGCCAACCGCCCATTCGCCACCCATGCCAAAGCCCTGCATGGCACGGGTAAAAAACAGCTCGACGAAGGACCCGGTAAAGCCGCTCAGGAAGGTAAAGAAGGCAAACCACAATACCGTCCATTGCAACACCCGTACCCGGCCGAAGCGGTCTGCCAGAATGCCGGCCAGCCAGCCACCCACGGCGGAAGTCAGCAAAGCGCCGGTTGCAATGTAACCGGCCTGCGCCTTGCTCATGCTCCACGCCGCCAGCAACGTCGGGATCAGGAAGGTGTAAATCATGTAATCAAAACCATCCACCGCGTAGCCAGTGAAGGTTGCTGCGAGCGTACGCCGCTCGGATGTCGTTGTTTGGTTCAGCCACATAGTTGCCTCAGGAGGAAATTGAAACGGTGGTTGATAGATCGCCGGCATGCGTTCACCCCGCCCGGTGACGTCGTCACCGAGAAATGATGGCGGCCTCAGCGCCTTGTGCAAATCGGGCTTACGCCCTCGGGTACTAGCTCAGCAGTGCGCTGTTGAGTTGGTCTGTCACTAGCATGTGACCCGGTGCGTGGGTGATACAGAACGCGGGACGGGCGGCGGCAATGGCCGCCTGTGGGGTAACACCGCAGGCCCAGAAGACGGGTAATTCATCATCGTTCACCGCAACTGCATCGCCGTAATCGGGCTGGTTGATATCGTGGATACCAATGAGTTTGGGGTTGCCAATATGAATCGGCGCACCGTGTACCTGCGGCGTCCTGGAGGTAATCTGTACAGCGCGGATTGCGTCGGCAGCCTTCAACGGACGCATCGATACCACGGTCGGGCCTTTGAATACGCCAACCGGGCGTGTCGGGATATTGGTACGGTACATTGCCACATTGCGCCCCTCAGTCACATGGCGCAAGGGAATGCCGGCCTCCAGCAAAGCATGTTCGAACGAGAAGGAGCAACCGAGCGCGAAGGTCACCAGATCATCCTGCCACCAGTCGTGCAGATCGGTGACTTCGGCCACGCATTGACCGTTCTGCCAGACGTGATAGCGCGGCACGTCGGTGCGAATATCGAGATCCAGCCCGAGAGTGGGCAATGCAGATGAACCTGGCTCAGAAACCGCCAGCAAGGGACAGGGAGTTGGGTTGAGTGCGCAAAAACGCTTGAAATCTTCGGCCAGTGCTGCCGGCAAGATTGCCAGATTAACCTGAACGTGGGCACTTGCCACACCACTGGTGTGACCTGTAAAACCGCCCTGGCGCGCTGCCAGTCGGACCTCAAGGGCACTGGAGCTGGCACTCAGTGTGAATGGTACTTCAGCAATATTGGCGTCGTTCATCTTGGTCTCCTACCGGACTTTGCGGCTTGGTCAATTGGAATAGGACAGATGGTAAAAGTCGTATTCGTCGTCGTCCAACAGGAAATTTAACTCTTTCATCATCGATTAAATCGATGAGACCAGTGAACCTGCTTATATAGCGATTTTCGTGCCAGTGATATCAACGAAATGGCCTGCTTTTGGTAGCGCTTGGCACCAGCATGGTGCAGTAAGGTCTTGTTTTCACGTTGAGAACAGTGCCTGTGCTGCACCACACTGGTGTGCCTGGTGCGGGAGCTACACCTGCTGCAGGCTGGCTGCTGCCTTGCCGCGTGCCGCATGCAACTTGTTGTAGCTATCAATCAGACGTTGATGTCGATCCAGCCCTTCCAGTTTCATGCTGGTTGGCGTCAGGCCGTAGAAGCGCATGCTGCCGTCGACGGAACCCAGCACCGCATCCATGCGCTGATGACCGAACATCCGGCGGAAATTGACGACGTAATCATCCAGTTCCAGTTCGTCATCGAGCTGCACTTCCAGCACCGCATTCAAGGCTTGATAAAACAGCCCGCGATCAACCGTGTTGTCGTTGTACTGCAGGAAGGCACCCACCAGTTCATGGGCTTCGTCGAACTGCTGCAAGGCGAGCCGGATCATCAGCTTCAATTCAAGCACGGTCAACTGGCCCCAGACCGTATTTTCGTCAAATTCGATGCCGATCAAGGTGGCAATGTCGGAGTATTCATCCAGCTCATTGTTCTCCAGCCGATCAAGCAAGGCTTCCAGACTGGTATCATCCAGACGATGCAGGTTCAAGATATCGGTACGGAACAACAGCGCTTTGTTGGTGTTATCCCAGATCAAATCCTCGACCGGATAGATTTCCGAGTAACCAGGCACCAGAATCCGGCAGGCGACCGCGCCTAGTTGGTCATACACCGCCATGTAGGCTTCTTTGCCCATGTCTTCGAGAATCCCGAACAAGGCCGCAGCTTCTTCTGCATTGGAATTTTCACCGTGGCTGGAGAAATCCCATTCAACGAACGCAAAATCTGCTTTGGCGCTGAAAAAGCGCCAAGAGACGATACCGCTGGAATCGATAAAGTGTTCAACAAAGTTATTCGGTTCCGTCACGGCATTGCTTTCAAAGGTCGGCTGAGGCAAATCGTTGAGGCCTTCGAAACTGCGCCCCTGGAGCAACTCTGTCAGACTGCGTTCGAGCGCGACTTCGAAGCTCGGGTGCGCTCCGAACGAGGCAAAGACACCGCCTGTACGCGGATTCATCAAGGTGACGCACATCACTGGATAGATCCCGCCCAGCGACGCATCCTTGACCAGCACCGGAAAGCCCTGCTCTTCCAGGCCCTGAATTCCAGCCAGAATGCCGGGGTATTTCGCCAACACGTCTTGTGGCACATCAGGCAAGCTGATTTCACCTTCCAGAATTTCACGCTTTACCGCGCGCTCGAAAATTTCAGACAGACATTGCACCTGCGCTTCGGCCAGCGTATTACCGGCGCTCATGCCATTGCTGACGAACAGATTTTCGATCAGGTTGGACGGGAAATAGACCACTTCGCCGTCCGACTGCCGTACATAGGGCAACGAGCAGATGCCGCGCTCGACATTGCCGGAGTTGGTATCGATCAGGTGCGCGCCACGCAACTCACCATCGGGGTTGTAGATGTCGAGGCAATAGGCATCGAGAATCTCGGGCGGCAGCGTATCTTTGCGGCCGGGCTTGAACCAGCGCTCATTGGGATAATGGACAAATGCCGCGTTGGCGATCTCCTCGCCCCAAAATGCACCGGCATAGAAATGGTTGTTATTGATCCGTTCGATGTACTCGCCCAAGGCCGACGCAAGTGCGCTTTCCTTACTTGATCCCTTACCATTGGTAAAACACATCGGCGAGTGCGCGTCGCGGATATGCAGCGACCAGACATTCGGGACAAGATTACGCCACGAAGCGATTTCGATCTTGATGCCCAACGCCGCCAACACGCCCGACATATTGGCAATGGTTTGTTCCAGCGGCAGGTCCTTGCCGGTGATATAGGTGTTTGCGTCAGAGGCTGGCGTCAGGGTCAATAAGGCCTGGGCATCGGCATCCAGGTTGTCGACCTCTTCAATCACAAACTCAGGTCCTGCCTGCACCACTTTTTTGACCGTACAGCGTTCGATGGAACGCAAAATCCCATTGCGGTCACTGGCAGAGATATCGGCCGGTAACTCGACCTGAATCTTGAAAATCTGTTGATACCGGTTTTCCGGGTCAACAATATTATTCTGCGACAGGCGGATATTCTCGGTTGGAATATTGCGTGTGTTGCAATACAACTTCACGAAATACGCGGCACACAAGGCTGATGAGGCGAGAAAGTAGTCGAAGGGGCCAGGTGCTGAGCCATCGCCTTTGTAGCGGATAGGTTGGTCTGATATCAGTGTGAAATCATCGAACTTGGCTTCAAGACGAAGCTTATCGAGAAAATTGACCTTAATTTCCATGAGGGAATTCCAAAATAGTACTTAAAATAATTAGCCTGGCGTTGCTGTGACATTGTCTTTGTCGTCGACCTGGCATCCAGACGGAGGCGTTCATGGTCATTAGCAACAAATGACTACCAATGATTAAAAATGGATGTCAATGCCTGCCTATGCAGTGAATTTATAGCGTTTTAGCAGTTCGTAAAATAATGTTTTTTTGCGGCGATGGTTACATTATCGCTGAGAACTCTCACCATCACCTGAGCAATATTGAAGACAGAATCGGCGTGCTGTAGAACCAGCCTTGCCGATCGTTTGCTTTGTTCGACCGGCCTATTGTACTGAGAAGCTGACAACTCCCTTCGGTAAGCCCTTGATGCTCCCGAGGAGGCGGCTGCGTCACATGTTGCATTACGGAAGAGCGGACGGACTCCTTCAGGTGGCTGGTCGACCAGATGTTCATCCCCATGAGCACCGTGATCACAGTAATCTCGATGAGCGCGCCCATCGAAAAAACAACAAATTAAAAAACATCGATAAAACATTGCGCGCTAACGATTAGCGCGCTACATTATAGTCTGTATCGCCCGAATCACATGACGACTTTCCAGATATTTAGTTAGCGCGCTAACTAATATATTTACTTTTATCCTCACTTTTATGAAAGATTTATCATGAAATTAACTTCAGTTGCCAAAGCAGTTCTCGTTTCGACCTTGCTGTCCGCAGCCGCATTGAGCGCCCACGCGGCGCCAGCAGCATCGGAGACGACCATCGTGCTCGTTCATGGTGCATTTGCAGATGGTTCAAGCTGGGAAAAGGTGATTCCGCTACTTCAGGCGAAGGGCTTCAAGGTTGTCGCTGTACAAAATCCGCTGACTTCGCTGGCTGATGATGTCGCAGCAACCCAGCGCGTAGTCGATGCGCAAACTGGCAAAGTCGTTTTGGTTGGCCATTCATGGGGCGGTACGGTGATCACCCAAGCAGGCACTAGCGACAAGATCAAAGCATTGGTTTATGTAGCTGCGTTTGCACCATCCGAAGGTGAAGCCACCGGTGCGCTTGGTGGCGAATATGCACAGCCACCCGGCATCAGCACACTACAGCCAGACCAGGCAGGTTATTTGTGGCTACCCGCTGATTCAGTGGCAAAGAACTTCGCACAGGATGTAACACCAGCCACGGCAGCCTTGATTGCCGCCACGCAAGGTTCCATCAATAGCAAGGCGTTCGGTGAGAAAACCACTGTCGCGGCGTGGAGAACCAAGCCAAACTACTACATCATCTCAGCCCAGGATCGGATGATTTCGCCGCAACTGGAGCAGGCATTCGCAAAGAAACTCAATGCGAAGACAACTGTCCTCCAAACCAGCCATGTTTCCATGCTGTCGCAGCCAGAGAAAGTTGCGGAAGTCATTCTTGATGCGGCTCAGCGTTAATCCGCTGGTTGCTTGCGTAGCTGGCGGCTCTTTGGACCGCCAACTACGCATCGAGCTGGGCGGCCCTCAACCGTTCATTACCCGATTTCATCTGCCCAGATGGTAAGGGGGCCACCTCGGCCACCCTGGCGACTTTCGCAATTGCAAACAATCTATAGAGTCCCTCACAAGCTATCTACGGTATGGCGATTGCCAATTGCAATGCAGGACCAGAGCCGTTAGTCTTATGGGTCCTTATTTCAGCGGTATTGTCGCTATGACAAAATTTATTCCCCCAACGCTTGAGCAGCACCTCTGTTTTTCGCTCTACAGCACCTCGTTGAAAATGACGCAGCTTTACAAGCCGCTGCTGGCGCCCTTGAATCTGACTTACCCACAGTATCTGGTCATGGTCGTACTTTGGCAGGAACAAGGCTTGGGCGTCAAAGATGTTGCGCAACGATTGCAACAGGACTCAGGCTCGATCACACCGTTGATCAAACGCCTTGAAGCACAAGGCTTGATCAGCCGTTCACGAGATTCCAGAGATGAGCGCAATGTTCTGCTGGAGTTGACCGCCGCGGGCGAAGCTATGCGTCGTGCTGGCGTGAAAGTCAGCGAAGCCATTGCCGATGGGTGTGCAATTAGGCCCGCCGAGTTCGAACGCATGATGGCCGATTTGAGCAAATTGAATAAAAAATTGACATGAGGTGCGCAGGCGCATCCGCTTTACTTCGCAAGTCGATGCAAAACCGACGATTGCGCCGTCATTGGGCATAAATCAGTATCGTGAAATTAATATCGTCAATACTGATATGACTATCCCTATATCAGCGACAAGGAGTTTTCTCGGACTTCAATCCTGACCGGATCCGTTTTCTTCCACTGCTTCTTTGGTACAACCAGCTTCCATTGCGAGGTAGGGGCTGCGTCGCGGAAAAAAGCAACGATACCAATGTATTCAGTATCACTATTCATCGGTTCACTGATGCTGACACTGGCATCCGGACGTAGCACCAGGCCTTTGGTCATCAGCAATTCAGGTTGCAATAGATCGACGTCATTATGTTGCAGTTGGGTGTAGTCCAGCTTCTCAAACTGATCGGCGTTTTTCAGCTGATAAATACGGATCACTGTCGATAAAGATTGACCGTTACGGTTCGGATTGAGCGAAGAGCGAGCAAGAAGATCGATATTCATGGTCTTGATCTTCGTCGTAAAGGCCCACTTCGCGGCATCCGCCGAGCCGTCTTTGGTCGCTTGGGCGGCACCACAACCGACCAGCGCCAATACCAGGAAAAATGCTGCGGCAAGTTGACATTGTTGATTCATACGCAGATTCCTTTTCATATCATCCTCTCACCTTGGTTGTTGTTGTGGGCCTTGATTGTGTCGCCGCTGAACCGTCATAACTGCCAAGCCGAACCTGCACGATACGATCTTGCTGATCCTTCAATGTGCGATCAGCTAATCGGCTCGAATATCCCAGACGCACGTCGGGTGACTGCAAAACCGGTTTAGGCATCCATGTCGAACTGACTTCCATATGCAGATGTGCCTGGACCTCATAGCCAAGATAGAACTGCAATAACACGAGAACTTCGCTGTATTGCGCCTGGCCTGGTATCAGCGCCAATAAGGACTCCTGAGACTGAGGTCGCAGCACAATACGGATGGTGTTGGCGCGATCGTGAAATCCTCGCCCCAGAACGCAGTTTTCTCCCAGTGGCGTGCGTGCAAAGTCGGTTAACCTAATCCATGTCGGATGGAATTCATGTACCTCGATGTGCACATCAGGTAGTGCATGTTGCAGTATCCCGGCCAATCCCTCGGCGGTGCGGGTCTTTTGCGCCGCCAAGCCGAGCATCGAGAGCAGCTTTCGGTTGCCGACGTGTTCTCTGGTGACTGCCATGTCGCCGATACCTAGTCCGGCAAAACTGAGCAAATAACCTGAGATTTTGTCCCGCCCGTTCGATCTAAACCCAACCGGATACCGATATTTGCGCCAGACCCGGTAAAACTGGGTGATGATGCGGTGATGAAACACGTCAAGAAATGCGCCCAAGGAATCGGCGCCTTCCCTGTTCTGGGCGATTTCATTGACAAAGTACGAGGGCATGCAGGCATCCACGCCATATAGCCCCAGAAAACTTGTCCTTATCGTGGGTCGTGCTCCTTCCACATCCGCATCGTGCTCTACTGCATCAATCTCTCGGTGCGGAAATCCCAGGCGTTTGCGCGAACGGAATCGTACCGGCTCATTGACCGGAGAGTCGGATGTGCCCAGAGGCGAGGCATCAGGCGAAGCCAGTTCCAACAATTCGCAGAACCTGAAAAAATTCATTTGTGGCGCCTGCTCCAGCAGCGCTGGCAGCACGGGGAGCGCTACCTGGCTCAGACGAGTTGGTGACGATTGATGATCGACGGTACTCAAAATGGTGCACCCTCACCCTTGGTCTCGGGCCAGCACATGCGGCTGCCTCCAGGCTGCACAACGATCACGAGCCGGGTATACAAATTCAATGTGGCATACAAGGACAGAAAACGATTGAGCATCTCACCGAATAACGTGATATCCCCGGTCCCCGCGAACGGCTTGTCGTTCAAACTGACTTCTATTTCAACACCACGCAGCAGGCCGCCCTTTACGATCTTTTGCAAGGGACGATGACGTACCTCGGTGATGGCATTGATGCGACGTTTATTCATTTCCCCGTCGGTCCAGTCATATAGCGCCAGGCTGCCACGTAAAATTTCTGCATCCAGCAGAGACAGGTAATTAGGTGCAAGGTGCGATAGCACACGCCAGTGAAAACGATCACTGGTAGGTGGATACACCGGTAAAGTGGGCGCAGTCAGGTTACGCACCCTGCTGACGTGGGAAAAGCCGCTGCGCATTCGTCGGATACCGGCTTCCTGCAAGCCTTTTCTTGGCAGCATGCCATTGGTGCCGGTTACCGACAGTGACAGCACTTCCTGTGGTATCCGCTCCTGAGATTCCCAGAGATGCCCACCTAATATCAACCAGGCATCCACATTTCCAGAGGGGCCGCGTCGCATGCGGGTATGAAAATATCGCTCGGGCATGTCGTGGCGCAGCATGCCACCGCGGTGCCGAAACGCAGCAAATGGAGCATAGTCGAAACGAATTCCCGATGCCGCCTCAAAGCCACGCACCGCATCCACCGCATAGACCTCGACATGTTCCCCCTGATCAGCCGTAGCGCGTACACGATATTCTGTTTCAAGATGGCTGGCGTTGACCGGATCTGCCTCAAGAGTAAACAGATTCACAATGGGGGCGCAATATAAACGTATGTTGTCGGCATTGAATCGCATGTCATCCGGGTAGGACTTCTGCAGTACGACTTCGACATCAAAATTGGAGACGTTCTTTGGAATGACCTGGAGGTCGAGCCCAAGCAAGTCTACGAACATGAATTTTTCAGGAAACGTAAAATATTCGAGCAAAAGCTGATAACCGCCGAATGCATTATCGGCTTTTGGCCATAACCGCTGGTCTGCAGCAAATCCTGCCGCTTCCAGACGTAAGCCCGGCATCGATTGCGGTACGCCCGGAGCCTCGGTCGGAAAGCCGGGGATACGCACTTGCAGGGCCAGTGGTGCGGCTGTCAATGCGGAATATAGCGTCAATGCCAGCGGACGATCGGCATGCAAATACAGCCGCAGGCACGGCACAGTCAGTTGCTCGCGTCGTGCCTGATCCTGTATCTCAAGGCGCAGACGGATCACAGAACGGCCATCTTCGCGAGTCAGCGGTGCTGCCTCGATCAACTTCAAGGGATACAGATCCACATCCTGCGTGGTCCGGTAGGCGCACTCGATGCCTTCCTCGCCAATTGCATCCGAAATGACTTCAAGTCCGGACGCAAGCATCTCATGTTCTTGCAGAATGCTGTATTCCGGCGTGAGTTCAAGAATCGACAAGGAAGGAATCATGCGCAGATAGTGAGGCCATAGCATGCTAACCAGTCCTTCTGTGAGCTCCGGAAGTTCGTCGTCCAACTTGTGGCGCAGGCGGCCCATCAGAAAGGCAAAGCCCTCGAACAGACGTTCTACATGCGGGTCGCGCTCGCCAACGCGGTCAATATTGAGCATACGTGCCCGGTCTGGGTGAGCTTGCGCAAACTCTTTGCCAGCTTCGCGCAGGTAGCGCATCTCGGCTTCGTAATAGCGCAGGATGTCATGGTCTTTGGTTGGTATTGTCATGAGAATTTCCTTCGATTCATGCTAGACCTGCGGCGCGAGCCGGGTCCAGCGCAGTCAGCTCCCCGAGCAAGCTATCCATCCGTTGCGCATTGGCGAGTTTGTCGACATCCTTGCGATTCATGCGCAGCGCAAGCAGGCGCAACAGGTACTGCTTTAGCTCAAATGCCAGAACCGGCTCCCACGTGTCCAGGTCATAGCGTCGGGCAGTGGCGTCGGCGACTGTCAATAAATGCAATGCC
This sequence comes from Herbaspirillum sp. Sphag64, assembly GCF_014192645.1. Classification (GTDB taxonomy): domain Bacteria; phylum Pseudomonadota; class Gammaproteobacteria; order Burkholderiales; family Burkholderiaceae_D; genus Herbaspirillum. Next base: position 237,739 of record NZ_JACHYE010000006.1, read on the forward strand.
ACATCCAGTCGCTCAGCCCGCTCAGACAAGCGTGCCATGACAAGTTGCTGGACTAAGCCGTGACGCGCGCCTTTTTGTGGTGGCAGACTTTGCAGCCAGTCCAATGCGGATTCCAATCCCCGTTGTTGCAAAACATCGAAGGCCTGGGTTTCGGTTTCGCCCCAATCGGGGTGGATGCTTGTCATGACGGCTGGAACCACAGGTTCCCCACGTTCGATATTGCGGACTGTGGCATAACGTCCAATCCATTCCAGTGTGGTGTCTTCTGCGAACGGTGAACCGTCACTGAAGGAGAGATTCTGCATGCCCGGCAGCCGCTCCAGCATTAGTGCGCAATCAGTGGCAGCCAGATCGCGTGTTTGCGCATACTCCCCACCGCTGTAACCTTGTGCTGTGTGAGCGTAGTACTGCAAGTCGAGCCAAAAATGATTGGCACCTTCCACAAAAGCCTGTTCGACGCGGTCTAACAGATCTGGCCACTGCTTTTGCAGCAGCAGACGTTTCAATTGCGAGCGCAGCTCGGTACGCGGGGCAACCAGCCGCGTTTTTCCACTTGTGTCGTGCGGTGGTACATCGGTAAGCGTGTCCCAACGTACGCAGCGCAATAAGCGATATGCAGCAAGATAACCCTGTGACTGCTCACGTAGAAACAAAGCCATTTCGCGAGCTCGCTCCAGCAGATCGCGGCTGGAACCAATGGCAGCATTGACGGGGAAGGTCACCTTGGCATTCTTGGCAGAACCAGTCGGTACCGAAAGAGAATTCTCTGATTCCGTTAGAGCATCGTCTTGCTTACCTTCGACGCAGGTTTCGAAGCGGCGATACAAGCCATCAAGTTGAGGCCGGGCTACCTCGGGCCAATGTGCAGTGCATTCAGCGATCAATGCCAATGCTGACAGACAGCGCTCCAGTACAGCGCCCTGCAGGCGATCTATACGTTCCAGCTGATTGCCAAAACTTGTACCGGTAAGCCATTCCAGCGCTGCCTTGCGTGTTTCTAAGCGTTGTGGGAGGAGTTGCCCGTCGAATCTGTCAACCAGTGCCGAGAGCAGTTCCAGTCCGTTCGCCAGCCCTTCCGCGCCCTCTTGACGCAAGCGTCCATAGACATAGTAGACGGCTGGCCGCACATCCTTGGCTCGGAACTTCAAGAGACGTTCCGCATTGCTGACGATCAGCGCATCGTCAATATCAGAAAGCTTGGCGACTTCCTCCTTGATCGCCAGAAAATCGTCGTCATAGGTCAGGTCGTCGCCGAGCACCGAGTTCGGGTTGATTGGCAGCAGCCAATCGCGCCAGTATTCCTGCGACGAACGTGCCAAATCGCCAGGTGGACGATTGCCAAACAAGGCATTGAGAAATTTTGTCATCATGATGTTTGGCCTTTTTGACCTGCGTGACGGGAGGGCACCACGAAGATTCGCGATGGCAACATAAAGTCACGCAAGCTCAGCATTTCCAGCGGTCCGCGCCCTGCCTCAGTTCGCATCAGGTACGACAAGGGATAAGACATATCGTCAGGTGCTTGCGCCATTGGTGCTCGTGGCAGAAAATGATCGGGATCGCTTTGCGGCTGGCGCGGATCTGCTCCGGTAGTTGCTGGTCGCGCTGCGCTGACGTCGGGTGTGCCCCGCCAAGTCAACTGATAGGTCGCACTGTCGAGAGGCTCAATCCGGGCCCGTTCGAGCAGGCGAATCAAGGCCCAGCGACCGTCAAACTCATATCGCTTATTGGTGCCAGCCCGTTCGGTTTGCCATTGAATGCGGGTACCGGCATCCTGCGTCTGATTCACGGGCCAGATCAACTGCTGCCAGCGCTCGCGTTGGTTGTAGTAGTGCAGCGTTTGCGCATCGATGGTCAATACCGTATCGGTAATGCCTGGCGTTGGCATGGGCATCAACTCAAATCGGTATTGTGGCTCTCCCTGCACCAGCAGACGACCTCCAATACGTTGCAACGTATTGATCGCGCGCAGGAATTCAGGCTCGAAATGGAGTTTGCTGGCCGGATTGGGAACCCATTGCTCACCCTGCAACTCGAGAACCCCTGGCAACTGCGTGTGCAAAAAGCTGGCGATCAATCCAGTCTGTGGCCGCAGGAAGCGTGCCAGTTCGGGAAAGGAGGCGTCGTTGTCAGTCGTGACAAACGGATAGCGACCGTTAAATGCGCGAAACCAGGGCGCGACAATACCGCTGTTCCATGCCTGGTTCAAACCTGCCTGTGCCGGTTGCAGCAATGTCTCGGTAGCCTGTGTGACAGGCTTGACAAACAAGGCGTCGCCTAATCCAGTCCATTGCTCGCCAAGACTGACAGCAACCAACTGCGCGTAATCCTGCGTGTCTGCGAGTTCCGAACCCTTGCCTTGAAACATGGAGAGCACCAGCTGTTTGGACTGCGCCTCACTATCGGAACTGCTGTTGATTTGCTGCAATCTCAGACGCAAGGCGCTGACGCGATCCAGATAGCGTTGCAGACTCAGATCACTACTCTCATGTGCACTGCTCTCTGTTGCGGCACTACCATCCTTGTTGGCCACGGTACCCATCAAACGCAAGACGGGACCAAAGGCGCTGGCAAGCGGTCCGCCAGGATCAGGCAGGGGTGCTTGTGGAGCCGGCAAGCCTTTGGCTGCGATCAGACCTTGTGCTTTGGCCACCAAAGTATCGGAAAGTGAGACGCGTTGCGCACCAGCACCAGCGTGATACTGCAGCGACTTCATCAAGGCAATCACTGGTGACTGGCGCGCATCGGTCATCAGTTTGAGCTGTTCAACGGCGGCCGGTAAGGTCGAAGCTGACGCCCATTGTGTGTTGTTCATGAATGTCTGCCACTGCTCGGCATAGTCGGCAAAGTATTGCGCGCTCAGTGTTGCCTGCAATTGCTCCGGTACCTGTGTTGCAGACTGGCTTGCCACTAGCAAAGCCTGCCCGTTTAATACCCAATCACCATTAACGGCATGACGTTTGGCGGCCTCCCTGATGGCTGAGGCAATGGTTCCTTCATAGGCCTGTCGCGTGAAGACACCAGCTACGACCGCATGGTTACGAATCAGACCGCGCGGATCGGTTCCCAGTGTCAACGTGGCCAGCGTTTGGTCCGGGTATTTATTGGCAGCATCCGAGAGAATTTTGCGATACAGCGTCGTATCGGCCTGTTCTACGCCGATAGCCGCCAGCAATGTTTGCCGGGCTGCTGTGACCAGGTCTACGCTTGGTGTGATACGCCAGTCCGGATGGGACGGGAGATGTTCGCTGTAAAACCCCAGCAAACGTTCGGCAAGGTCAATCTGTTCACCGGGAGCAAGTTGCGTATCGAGCTGCCAGCGCTGTAGTAATTGCGGTTTCAGAAATGCCGACTCACTGCGTTGAGGCTCGGCGAGCATCAGATACGTTTTGAGAGATAGCTGACCGTCTAGCGCATAACGTTCGGGTTGTTGATCAAGCTGATCACTGCGCAATTGTGCCAGATCGATCAATTCACTCTCCAATGTTTGCTGCACAGGAGCGACCAACAGGCGCTGGCTAGCTTCTTCATAGGGCCGCCATAGTGCCGTGAGGATGCGCGTATCGAGATTCAGACCAAAACGACTTGTCAGTGGAGCATGATGGTGAGCGCGATATTCATAACGTGCAATTTCCTGCTGCAAAGTGAACAGGCCGCGCAGCCGGGCGTCGCTGCTGGGCGCATGGGTAACATGGGCTAGCGTTTGCTGCAAAGAATGAATGTCGCGCTGATTGACCACAGCAGAGAGCAGCATGCCTGTATTCCAGAGTGCAATGCCTACGAGTGCAACGATGCACAATAATGTCACGGGGTGCCAGCCGATGCGCCGACCGGACTCGGGTCGTACTGTCTTGGCCAGGTGTCGCCATAAGGGTAAATTGCGATAGGGCAACTGCTGTCTCACAACAGGTATCGCGTTGGCAGCGCTTGCGGCTTCAGATACAACCGGGTATGGCGCGAAAAAGACACCTGATATGACATGATGAGCGCTTGTATGACACACACCGGCGATCCATGCCGACAAGAACTTGCTGCGGATATCCAGACGCTGTGACAGTTCCCCTAGATACCTGTCACCGCGCTCTTTGCCCAATTGCGATAACGCGACTAAGGTCAATCGGTCACGTAACGTCAGTAGGCCATTTTTAATGTCGTCGGCATCTGCATTGTGGTCCCATTCGCTTCCTACTAAGGCAACTCCCTCATGATGTCTGTCGTCACCATGCAGATCCAATACGACAGCCGGTGCACGCCAGCGTAGTCCTTGGGAAATATGAGATAACAGGTGGCTGACAGTATCGTCTTGAAGAAGGTGCTGATCTAACCGTCCTGAAGTGTTGACCAGTACGATGCCATCAATAGGGCGACGTCGTCGCAACGTGCGCAATTGCTTTAACCAGGCATAGTCTGGCTGTCCGGCCGGACCGCTTTTGCACCACAGCAGGACGACGTCATCCGTGATGAGCCATGGCTGTTGTTGCGATGAGGGAAAAAGTCTGGCAATTGCTTCGTCGTCCCCCGTCAGCAATAACCATCGTTGGTGGTAATGCCAAGAGCGACCATACTGCCCCTGCAACGTTTGTCGCAGGTTGGCTAACGCATTCGGAATAGCGGTCGCTGATCCGGACAGGTTCGTAGATCGTATCTGTGCCAGGATACCGTTTTCTGTCCAGTGAATTTTCAGCTTGTCAGTTAGTCTCTGTAGCCCCACACCCCAGCGCGACCAACAATCCAGATAGGAAAATAGGGAGCCTAGAATCGCACCGACAGCAATGATGGATTGCCATTGGCTGCGCTCTTCAGACGTTCTTAAGCCGATCTGCTCACCCCATAGAGAAACAATGAGACTGGCTAGCAATGCCAGAATCAGGATCGCGGCAAATGATAGCCGTAACTTCTTGAGCATAAATACCTTCAGTGAATTGGAACGTCCCTCACAGGAACCGCTTCACATGTCCATATAGGATGTTCGTTGTGAAGCGAGCAGTTTCGGGCGAGGCCGGCAACGGCATGCACATGCGTCACCACTCAACGCGATGCGTCTTCCATCCGGGCCGGTCATGGAAAGACGCGGCCCGGAACAGACTATTTCCCCCATTGATTTGCACGACTCGCACCAAATTTTGTCACCCTCATAGGCTAGTTCCCGGTTGCTAATTTTGTGATTGGGGTTGCCGCTCTGGACAACACCGTTGGCGGTTGTCTTATCACCCTTGCAAACAGGATGGCGATACGTCATAGCATTCCTTTGGCAGAAATAAAATTGTATGTGGATGACGAAGCTGATGAAAATCGGGACATCGTTGTGGCGGCAAAATTATTTGGATGGATGACTTCAAGCCCGACGTTGTGGCGGGAAAAGTGCCTGAATTACGTGCATTGATGGCAGCCCGAAATCTGCTACGTGATCTGAAATCGAATCTACTGGACAACGCCACATTCCGTCGCGAGCTGGAAAAGATTCTGAAGGATCCCGCTTTGTCCGATGGCCTGCGTGCAGATTTGGAGAAAATCAGTGGCGCGTCGCCTTCCGCTTAACTCATCATCTGCTTCTTACTGGAAATCCACTCTCATGACTAAAGAAACCATGCAACGCGGCGCTGATGCTGCAGATACTGTGCTGCTTGATGCGCCGTCAACCAGCGTGTATGAAACTCTGTGCGCCAAGATCAACCTGACGCCAATCACCAGCACCCGTGCTTTTGACGCATTTCAGGATCCGGATGCCTTGTCCGAGTCGTCACTCGACGAACGGATCACGCAGGCAATGAATGTTTTTGTCAATATGATCAAGGCATCGGCACAACAAGTGGATCGTCTGGACAAGAGCTTGCTGGATTTCCATATCGAACATCTTGATCGGCAAATCAGTTGTCAATTAGATGCGATCATGCATCACGATACCTTTCAGCAAATAGAGTCTGCTTGGCGCGGTTTGAAGTTTTTGGTGGATCGTACCGATTTTCGCAAGAACGTCAAAATTGAAATGCTGGATGTCTCCAAGGAAGCCCTCCGCCAGGACTTTGAGGACACGCCGGAAGTCATTCAGAGCGGTTTATACCGACATACCTATATCCAGGAATACGATACACCCGGCGGTGAGCCGATCGGCGCCATCATTTCGAACTACGAATTTGACCGCGGCACGCAGGATATCGCCTTGCTACGCAATCTTTCCAAGGTGTCAGCTGCGGCACATATGCCGTTCATTGGTTCGGTATCACCGCAGTTCTTTGGCAAGGACAACATGGAAGAGGTAGCCAGTATTCGTGATATCGGCAATTATTTTGATCGCGCCGAATATCTGAAATGGAAGAGCTTTCGGGATTCGGATGACGCACGCTATATTGGCCTCACCCTGCCACGCTTTCTGGCGCGCCTGCCCTATGGCCCTGAGACCACACCAGTACGATCATTTAACTATACCGAAGCCGTCAAGGGACCGGATCATAGCCGCTACCTGTGGGCCAATGCCTCGTTTGCGTTTGCCGCCAACATGGTACAAAGTTTTATCAAGAATGGCTGGTGTGTACAAATCCGTGGCCCGCAAGCTGGTGGTCTGGTGGAAGATCTGCCCATTCATCTGTATGACCTTGGCACTGGTCATCAAGCCAAGATACCGACAGAGGTGCTCATTCCTGAAACACGCGAATTCGAATTCGCCAATTTAGGTTTCATTCCACTTTCTTACTACAAGAATCATGATTTTGCCTGCTTCTTCTCGGCACACTCTACGCAAAAGCCTACCTTGTACGACACCAAAGAAGCGACTGCGAACAGCCGTGTCAATGCGCGCCTTCCGTATATTTTCCTGCTCTCACGCATTGCTCACTATCTCAAGTTGATTCAGCGCGAGAATATTGGCACCACCAAGGATCGCCGTATTCTGGAGTTGGAGCTGAACACGTGGATCAAGACACTGGTAACCGAAATGACGGATCCAGGCGACGAATTGCAAGCGGCTCATCCATTGCGTGAAGCGCGCGTTGTCGTGGAGGATATTGAAGACAATCCGGGATTTTTCCGTATCAAATTGTTCATCGTTCCACACTTCCAGATTGAAGGTATGGATATCAACCTCTCCCTGGTATCGCAGATGCCGAAGGCCAAAAACTAGCTAATTCCAGATGAAAGAAGCGACATCCGCGTGGTGTTTTTCCCCGCGCGGAGGGGCGTTTTCACGCTCACGTTTTGCATACCGATACCAGAGACATGAAAATTACGAGACCATTGTGGGCGCAGGGCATTTTTATGACGCCACAGCATTTCCAGCAACAGGCAATGTGGGAACAGTTTGCCGATGAGCAGATTGCCCGTATGGTCAGTCCCTATCCATGGGGCGTCATCAAGGTCGAGGTAGATGTAAAGGCGCTCGGCATCAAGCGTCTTCAACTGACCTCACTTTGTGTACGCCTGCCGGATGGGACAATGGTTGACACTGCGACAGCAGATCTGCTGCCGCTGGCACGTAACCTCGAAGACATTCCGGCGCACTGCGCGCAGGTTGACATCTTGATCGGCCTGCCGCTCAAGGATGCGCAAGGTGGCAACTGTATGGAAGCGGGCGAAAAGCCGGCTCGCCCTCGCCGCTTTCTGCGGGAATATCTCCATGTTGCGGATATGAACGGTGAGGGTCAGGAAGAGATCAGTGTAGAGCGGCATGTGCTGGCATTGTTGTTCGACTTCGAGCAGTACGGAGACTACGTCACTTGTCCAATTGCCCGCCTGATTCGCAACACCCAGGGAGGCTTTGAACTTGACTCATCCTTTGTACCTCCTTGCCTCGTTCTATCTGCCAGCAAACAGCTGACCGAACGGATGGAGCGCTTGTCGTCCATCCTGTCAGCCAAAAGCACCAGCTTGTCGGTGCGTCGGCGAGAGCGATCCGACCAAATCGCGGACTACGCTGTGGCTGATGTTGCCTTATTCTGGCTTTTGCATAGCGTCAACAGCAGTTGGCCTGAACTTGCGCGCCTGTGCGCTTCACCGGATCAGCATCCTGAACGTTTGTACGCAGTACTGGCGAAGTTGGCTGGTACTTTGGTGACCTTCTCTACCACAGAAACCCTGAATTCAATACCGCCGTATGATCACGTCTCCCCTGCGCCGGTATTTGCGACCCTGGAAGAATTGATTCGATCCTTGCTCGATACCGTCGTACCTTCGCGCGTGGTGCCAATTGAGCTTGAGCGTGCCAAACCAACCGTGTGGCAGGGCAAACTCAGGGAAGAGCGCTTACTGGAAGCAGATTTCTATCTATCGGTGCAATCTTCACTGCCTGGCCATGCCTTACTGGAACAATTTCCCCGTCTTTGCAAGGCCGGTGCACCGGACGAGGTAGAACACATTCTCAATTCCGCACTATCGGGCATTCCCTTGCGCACCATGTCGCGTTTGCCGGCAGCCATCCCGGTACGGATAGAAAATCATTATTTTGCCCTCGACAGTACGCATCCCGCCTTCAAACGCATGCTGGCTGCACATGCCTGCCAATTTTATGTGCCGACGTCGTTACCGGAAGTATCTCTTGAACTTTACGCAGTCTTGCCAACATGACGCCCTCTTCCTCCTCTATTATCCGATTGCCACTGGCCATACGTGATACTGCACTGACCGTCGCTGCGCTACATGCTGGTGAAATCCCTCGGGATGGATTTGCCGTATTCCGTCAGACATGCGAAGCACAGTTGGCACGCTTGCGTATCGAGCTTACAGAAGCCAGAGAACCTCCCGATGTCATCGACGATGCGCTCTACGCACAGTGTGCACTACTGGACGAAGCGGTATTGTCCTGCCTCAAAGCTGAGGATCGCGATCAATGGGAACGTCTGCCATTACAAGTTACCCAGTTCAGAAGTCACGATGCCGGAGAGCAGTTAATCGCGCGCATGCAGATGTGGCTGACCGCAACACAAGCGAATCAACGTCTTTTATTGATTTTTCATACCGTTCTTCTACTTGGCTTCAAGGGAAAATTCACCCCACAAGACGAGGCGCAGCGCATTCAATTGATCAGTGACCTTGCCGCGCGTATCGAGCGTTGTGGCGGCAATATATTTTCAGAAGAGTGCGCCACAATCGTCGTTACGAACACGAAACCTCGGCGTCGCTGGCCTCATTTTTCACCGCTGCTCTGGGTTTTGCTTGCGACGCTGGCAACGATCGCTACCTATTTGGGTCTGCGGCACTGGCTATCCATGTCAATCAAAGTGCTCACTCAGTAATGATGACACGACGATCAAGTACAAACGCACGTGCTTATGCCACCGGCACGCTGTATGTCTGGATACTGACACTCGTTCTTGTTTGGCTGATATTCTGCTCTCCCTGGTCTATTGGCTGGACTTTAACGCTTGCCGTACTGGCAGTTCTGGTCGGCATCAGCGCTCTCTTTGTTGCATTCCAGAGCAATCGTAGCCGTCGAATTGCGACACAAGAAATACTTGCCGATATCACGCTGCCGCTGCATAACTTACCGGCAGGCTTGCTGCATAACACGCCACTCGTCTTGGTTGCGGGAGATGCCGTCAGTTTGCAAGCAAGCTTTGGGGATACCTCGGTTCGCCTGACGGATGCTGCAATCTGGATACGCGTGACTGAAGTAGCGCAACTGATGTACATCGCTGACGCGCTGATGCATTGGCGCGACGGCCAAGGGCCGGAGGCAATCATCTATTTGATGCATACCAACGATCCCCTTGAGCAGACCCGCTTGCGCGCCACGCTTCTCAGTTTCAGATCTGCCATCAGCGAAACCAGTCGGGCGATCGGCTACCGCTTACCGACAGGCATCGCAATGTATCTGCAAGATAATGCTTTGCCATCGACAAACAATGGCATCTGGTTTGGTGCAACAGGTTCCGAGCCTCTGAAAATCGCGTCGGTGTCTGAACATGTCGCCTCCGCCCTCGCGCAATATAGTCAGTTTTTGCCGCCCCAAGATGCGATGCGCCGCAGACTCGGATACCTTACTGCAAGAGTGGACGCGCTTGCCCAATGGGCATCATCAACACTATTGCCCACCATGACCGACCAGCAAGGCCGTACCGAGCAGGTACAGCTTCTCGCTTTTGGCGTGACTACCGTGACAGGAGCTACTGCGCGGCAATCTGCATTTTCACGATTTTCCGCTACCCGCACGGGACTGATGCAGCGTGATACTGTCTCGTCAGCACTTTCTTTGTCTTCGCATTCGTCCTCGTCCTGGCCGTTGCCAGACATACTGCTACCAGCCTTTCCTCTGAGGCTAGTGCGTCCTGCCCTTCCAGCTACCCTCGCGCATGCGCTGGTCTGGGCGCTCATTTTTTTTGCGGGTGCCGCAGCCGCCTCTGCCTGGCAAAACCGTGAACTGGTACAGACGCTGCATCGTCATGTCCAGCTTTACGAAACCATTCTTCCGGTTCAAGACGCCGCTCGTGTCGAGGCGTTGACTGTCCTGAAACAGGACAGAGATACGCTGGAATTTCATCTTCGTACCGGTGTTCCCTTGCGACTGGGCATGGGCTTTTATCAAGGACGCACCTGGTTGTCGCGTATCGATGCCCTGATTGCTGGCTATACCCCGCCAGCTCCTTTGCCAGTCACGATTGAGCTCGACAGCATGTCCTTGTTTAACAGTGCCAGCGCGGTTCTGCATCCAGACGCGAATCGTGCTCTGGTTAGTGCACTGGAGATGATCAAGTCGTACACGGACAAACGCGTACTCATTGCCGGCCATAGTGACTCCACTGGCGATTCAAAAAGTAACCAAAAACTATCTGAAGAGCGAGCTACCGCTGTGCGCGACTGGCTGGCGGATGCGTCTGGCATTCCGACATCACGTTTTGCCATTCAAGGCTATGGCGACACACGCCCCAAAGCTGGCAACGATACCGCGGCCGGACGTTCCGCTAACCGACGCGTCGAAATCACGCTGGTTCCCGATTGCCGGAACCAGCGTCCCCCAGGCCAGATGGCCTGTTTATTCAACTAGGAGAAAACAATGGCAATTCCAGCATATATGTGGATCAAGGATGACGGCGGTGCCGATATCAAAGGGTCAGTGACGGTAACCGGTCGTGAAGGTAGCGTTGAATTGGTCGAGTTCAGTCATGGTGTAAATATCCCAACTGATATCAGTACGGGAAAATTAACCGGCACCCGTGTGCACAAGCCGATCCAGTTCACCAAGGAAACCGATGCTTCGACACCTTATCTCTACAAGGCTGTTACCAGCGGTCAGACTTTGAAGTCGATTGAGATCAAGTGGTACAAGATTGATGACGCTGGAAAAGAGAAGGAATACTTCAACACCCGCTTGGAGAACGTCAAAGTCGTTGGTGTTATGCCAAAAATGTTGGATATCAAGAATCCAGCCTTCGAAAAACACAACCATCTCGAAGAAGTTGAGCTGCGTTACGAAGAGATTACCTGGTCCTACAAGGACGGCAACATCATCCACAGCGATAGCTGGACCGAACGGTCGTAAGTTGAGCTAGGAAAAATTCACACCGGCCATGCTTTCGAGGCATGTCGGTGTGTATCACGGCACATCCTTTCCTAATCATTGTTACGACAAAAGGTCTTAGCATGGCGATATCTGAAACGCGCCCCCAGTATCTGGCAACATCCCTCAAGGAAGTCGTCATCGAACAGCGGTACCATGTCGGGGTTCCAGGCACTGCCAGCGCAGCGTTGTTGTCGGTGGTCTCCTTCGAAGCTATCGAAGCCCTGGGCGAGCCGTATCGGATCAGCATCACGCTGACCCATCCTCAGGAACTGGATCGAGCCGATTACCTTGGCAAGGAAGCCAATTTCAGCATGGGTGCTGGTCCAAGCGAGCCACGTGAATTCGCCGGTTGTATTACCCACTTCAACAAGCTCAAACAAACCCACGACTTTCACAGCT
>NZ_JACHYE010000007.1 GCF_014192645.1 Herbaspirillum sp. Sphag64
ATGTTTGCCCAGCAATGCGGCATGAAACTGTTCGCCAGCAAAGGAAAGATCGAGATACAGGCGCAAAGCGACGAAATACACGCCGTTGCCGACAAAAACCTGACGATCACCAGCGTCAACGGCAAGGTAGAAATCAACGCCAAAGAAGCCATCCTGCTCAAGTCCGGTGGCTCCTATCTGCGCATTGGCCCCTTGGGCATTGAGAGCGGCACGCTTGGCGAGATTCACTGGAAGGCAGATAAGTTCTCCTTGCAGGGGCCAGCGGCGTTGTTGCAAAGATTTCCCATCTTGCCACACCATTCAAGCACCAAGAACTTTAGTCAGAAGTTAGACATATCTCAGTTTTCCAGCATAGAAACGGGAGTCATCCAAAACTGGAGAAATGTCGAATACGAAATACACAATTCACAAGGAAGACTCCTTGGACATGGGGTAATCAATTCTGAGGGACTGACACAACGTGTTTTTACCGATGAAGAAGAAGGACTTAGTGCTTTGATTGGTAGTGGTAGTTGGTACATTGTAGAAGAAATAGAAGTGCCCGAGGACGAAATGCTACGAGATTCTAATTATCTCGATCAAGAGGGACAAATATGAATGCACAATTTTATGTTGTAAAAGAAAAAGATACGTTATCCAAAATCTCTCGTCATACGGGAGTTTCGATTACAGCTCTGATTAAGCTCAACAATATTTATAACCCGGACAGAATCGTCGCGGGGAAACGGCTTGCTCTTACGAGAGAGGCTACTTGTCGCGTTACGTTTCAGTTTATGGATAAAGAACTTAATCCAATTCGAAACCTATCGCATGTATTCCAATATTGCGGAAAGACAGTAAAAGAAAAGACAGATGAATTAGGCCGCTCTTATATTGTGACGGATACACCCAATGATCAAATAAGCGTTTTTGTTGTACAGCTAAATGGTGGCTGGAAGGAGCTGGTCACCACTGTTTCAGATTTCGGTAATAAGTTAGTCACACTCATCAGCCCTAAAATCAAGCTCGAATTGAAAACTTATCCCCATTCTGAAATAGATGAGTCAAATCAAGGAATGCGATCTGAGATAACCAGCACGACCCAAAATTCACTCAACTTTTTAACGAATAGATTCAAAGAGAAAGATCCGGGTGAAAGGCTACAAAGTGCCTGGAGTTGGCGAGATGGAAAATTTGGCATTCGTACGAGCGAGATTAAACACAAGGAATCGGGGAAGCCGATGATGATCGTAACTAAAGATCATCCGATATTGGATTTCTTGGATGCGTACGAAGATAGACCGATCACAGAACACCATTATCTATCAGTAGCGAAGGAAATCGGGTGCGATGTCGCGGTGATAAAAGCTATCGCTGAACAAGAAACACACGGTGATCCTTTCTGGAAAATGGAGGGAATGTACTTTCCTGTGATTGTCTTTGAGCGTCACTGGTTCAGAAAATTGACTGGTTATAAATTTGATAGAAAGACAAATAAAGTGATATCTGAAAGTAAATTTTCAGAATATTCGGATATATGTGGTCCGGAATACAAAAAACAAAAGAAAATCAACAATAAAAATAAATATTCGGAAGATGAAACATATGGTACAAAAAATTTGCAGTTAATTAGATTATCTAAAGCTTATAAGCTTGATAAGGAGGCTGCATTAAAAAGCTGTTCATGGGGAATGTTTCAAATTATGGGATTCAATCATCTTGAGGCAGGATATTCAACGGCATTTTCATTTGTGAAAGACATGAGTAAAAGTGAGTTCCATCAATTCGAGGCATTTAAGGATTTTTGTCTTCGCACAAAGCGAGGTCGACTTAGGGATGCGTTAGTGAGTAAGGATTGGGAAAAAATTGCTTCTCATTACAATGGGAATAATTGGAAAAATGTTAATCCAGATTACGCAATAAATTTAAAAAAATTCTTTGATAAATATTCAAAATATGAAAATTATAAATAAGGTAATTTTTTTTATCATGTTTTTTGTTCTATTAAATTCTGTTGAGTGTCAAGTTTTGGGGGAAATGAGCGATGAAGAATTTAATATTGATGCCGAAATAATAGAGAGAGAAATCGGATCAAAAAAAGAAATATCAAAAATTTGGCTAATTAATTCCAGAGCTTACAAAGTGAATTATGGGGGAAATACATATCGAATCATTCCATTTTCATTTTTAAGTAAAAGTACAGCAACTAAAATTGCCATTTTGAAGGATGATTTGGTTCCTGTATTCATTGATTTTGATGAAAGTGAATTGCCTTCCAGGAAAAACGTTACGGATGTTTCTCTAATAGATTTTGAAAAAAAATCAGTTATGGATGTTGCTTACTTGTTTGTTTCGGGAAATCAAGGTTCATTAATAAATGAAGCTATTGTTTTGTCTTATCGAGAAGATCTAAATAGTTTTGGAATTAGTATTGATAAAACAAATTTGTTGAATTGTTATATTGAGAAGCAATCTAAATTTGATTCATTGGAGGAAGCGGTAAATTTTACTAGTTTAAAAAAATATATTGGATTGCCATGCGAATGGTAAATTTTAATGATTTTTATATTTAAAAATATTTAATAAGAAATATATTTATTTTGTGAGAAACAGCTATTTCATGGAAGCGCTAGTTTCGCTATTTTTCTACTTCATTCCGGCGTTGTTGCATAAATCCTGTGGCTACGAGTCGGACTGCCGTTTATGCACAACAGGGATAACGATAGTGCTGTTAACTTCGAATCGAGCTGGGTAGATTCTCGTCTTTTGAGCAGAGGAATGCGCAAGGGCGAACACAGCAGTAAGAGCGAGCCAAAAGGTGTTTGTCGGATCAGAAATTGGTCACACTATAACGCTGGGCTGATTGCGCGAGGCAATATCACGATGTGGGTCAACGAGGATGAACGGATGGCCCTGGCGAGTTGCACGACGCGCCAGCATGGGTATTCGAAGCGTCGTATCTGGCGCAAGGATCATCTGGCATTGGATATCAGAACAGACCAGATAAGAGCTGCCTTGATGACCCATCAGTACGTTGATGATGCCAGTGCGTTGCCCGATCTGCTGGACCAGATTCCCGCTGATGTCCCGATTGACATTGTTGGCGGCGACGGTGCGTATGACAGCAGGCAAAGCCATGCGGTCATGGCGGCGCGTGATGCCCAGGCGGCGATTCCTCCACGCGAAGGCGCGGTGCCGTGGCCGCAGAACATCCCCGGCGCAGGCTGGCGCAATGAGGCGATCAAAGCGATTGCTACCTGGGGGCGTGCGCAACGGAAATAGCAGAGTGGCTACCATCGGCGCTCACTTGTTGAGAATCTGATGTATCGGCTCAAGACGCTCACAGGAAATCGCTTGTGGGCAAGACGCATTGGTTCGCAGGCAACCGAGGTGGCCATTCGTGTCGGCGTTCTCAATCGCATGACCGCTCTGGCACGCCCAAAATCCGTTCGCGTTGCCTGAACTGAGTATCAAAGCAATACCTTTGCCTTCAGATTTGATTTATGCAACACGCCTCTATGCGGTTAAGTTTTATTAAAAAACGTCCTCAACTTTGTGCTATTCAAAGTATTGATTCTTTGAGTAATTGCCAAAACATACTACCCGGTCGGTTTTGGTAAATATATATCAGGTCTTTGCGCCGATAACATGTTGAAAATATGGAATAAATCTCTCCATGCAATCTTGACGTAAATAAATCTGCCCTGTATCTTTGAGCCCGATCGCGAATTTGAGGGGGCTCAATTTCCACAAATGATCAAAATTAAAAATATTGTTGTGGGGGAGAGGTGATTTATATTTTTATGAAAATCACATAATAAAAAGGAAGTTGTTGATCGAGTATGTTCGCGCATGATCGATTAAACATGGATTGATGCCTGCAGAATCACGGTTCAGTCTGCCTGATTATATTTTCGCCGCAATTCTTATCGAGAAACCTTGCTCTATGCTGTCATATGGCCGAGTGTAGTGGCCCCGATTTGGTTATGCCGAAGTCTATTTTGTGAGGGCAAGATAGGCGGCAGGGTAATCAATGCCTGCAGTAAATTATGTTTTGCCAATATAAATCTAATTCAATTTAATGAAGGAACATGAATAAAATGAAATCACTGTACGCTGGCGTATTTCTCATTTCGGCTATTGGCCTCACAGGTTGCGCATCAATCTTGAATGACAAGACTCAGGATATCAATGTCCGCAGCTCTACAGGTAGCCCTATCGAAGGTACGGTGAACGGTCAGCCATTCAAGGGACCAGGCGTTGTTTCGGTGCTGCGTCAGAACAAGGACCTGCACTTTACGACAACAACGGATAACTGCACCAAGGAAACCATTGCACCCAAATCGGTTGATGGCAAATTCTTCATCAACGTTCTGTCCGGTGGTGTGTTCGGTTCATCCACTGACTACGGTAGCGATAAGATGTGGAAGTACAACGATGATGTCGTGATTTCTTGCACCAAGTGATCTAGGTGACGGTTTTTGCCTTTGGCAGAAAAATAAGCGGCTTCATTGCCGCTTATTTTTTTCTGTACCTATCTCCTGCAATGGCGGATGTTTCGTCTCCGGTGTCTGCTAGGGCCGTCGTGTCTGATCGCGCCGGCTTGGCACAAACGTTAAAGCAGAGCGCTTTGACGCAGCATCTGGAGCAATCACCGGTCTGGTCCGCGTTGTTGCATACAGAGCAGGGGCAGGCGAATATCAAGGATCTTGATTTTTTGCTGAGCTTGCCAAACTTTTCTCCGGCAGCTGAATTGCAGCGCACGATCGACTTCCTCTATCAGGGGGAAGTAACAAACGTTTGCCGTTTTCCTGCCCGTTATCTTTGGCTGCAGCAGCAGCTACATGCCCCCGAACTATCACTCGATGTTTGTCCTGATATCGTTGAATTCACCAGGAAGGCGCCACTGGACGACATTGCACTCGTCTTTGCCAGCGAAAACATCGCGCAGCCAGCGAGCATGTTGGGCCATGCCTTTCTTAAGTTCAGCGGTAGCAACGCCGAACACCGGCAAGTCAGCCACGCCATCTCATTTTTTACCGATGCTGACAGCATCAATCTGCCCAAGCTGCTGTTTGACAGCATGGTCATCGGTAAAACCGGTTATTTCAGTCTGTCACCTTTCTCGGAGCAGCAACATCATTATGTCGATGAAGATCAGCGCAATATCTGGGAATACCATCTGCATCTAGATGCTGACCAAAAGGAACTGATCCGGCTGCATCTGCTGGAGCTCAAGCAGTCGCATCTGACGTATTTCTTTCAGAAATATAACTGCGCCACCGTTATCAAATTCATTCTGTCCTTGTCCGGCCAGCGCTTACCGGATAGCGGTTGGTGGGTGACGCCAAGAAGTCTGGTCAAGAGTACCGTGCAAGCCGGTCTGGTTGATGGCACTAGCATTACTTCACCGAGCCGTTGGATCGTCCACAAGCTGGCCGAGCAGACTAGTGTGTCTGACCAGCAGGCGATTCGCTCGCAGGTCCTGCAGGGGGATATGGATGCTTATCTGACGCTACCTGCATCCGAACCAGCCTTTATCCAGCTCGAATTAGCCCGTGCTTATAATCAATACGCCTATGCAGAGGGTAAGCTTGATGAAGCGACCCGGCAAGCCAATGAAGATATCCTGAACCGAGCGCAGCAGGCTAACTTCGCCGACAAGGTGCTGGATGTGGATGCGCGCTTCGACCCGCTGAATACGCCCGGCGAAAACCAGATTTCCGTTGCTGCTCGTCATGATGGTTCCGGCAATCTGCTTGCGCTGACGGTGTTGCCGATTTCGCATACCTTGATAGATGACAATCGCGGCTACTCGATTGAATCCAGCCTGCAACTGTTTGCCACTACCATCAACTATTCACTGACCGACAATCGTGCCAGTCTGGAACGTTTGATCATCTACGACATGCAGTCACTGATGCCGTATGACATGCTTACCGGTGGCTTATCCGGGCACTTTCATATCGCGATTGAACCACGGCTGAACCCGCAGTTTGAGTTGGCGCGTACCTTTACCGCCAGTGGCGCGATTGGTATCGCCAAGCGCTATGCGCAGGATCTCGATCTGTACGTCATGGGCGGCGGCGGTGTCGGTATTTCGAAGGCGCAGACGGCGCCGTTTATCACGCTGGAAACCGGTGCCGTGGTGCGCGAAGTATGGGATATGAAGTCACTCATTTCGACGACCTTTACCAATAATCTGACCGGTACCGATCTGCATTACTTCACCTTGGGATGGACCCAGACAAAATATCTCGATCAATCCAATTCCCTCAGTGTTGCCTTCAAACGCGACTTCAATGGCAATCAGTCACAGTACAGCGTGGAGCTGGCTTATAAGCGGATTTTCTGAGTCCGGCTCAGCACCTATAGCACCAGTCTCCAGCAATGGTGAATACTCCGGCCAATAAGTATTGAGCAGGTCAATATGCCCCCGCGACACCTGTTGCAGCAGGGATGCTGCTGCGATCGACAGGCGCATCAGATTGGCGGCATCTGCCTTGCCCACCGCTGGTGGTGCAAAGTCGTCGGCGTCACCGTCAAGATTGATTTCCCGTACCAGATCACCGCTGTAGATGATCTGCAGGCTGCTGCGGATACCGGCTGCCACATCGCAGGTATGGCCGATGAAGTCGGCAAAACGTTCGTTCTTGCCGGGGCCGTGAATCCAGCGGAGCTCTTCGTGGGTGGGGTTGAGGGGTTGAATCAGGAGAGGTAGTGGGCACCGTGGCATCCTTTGTAAGTACAACCCAAAAATACCGCCAGGGAGTCGGTTGTCCGCCACTATAAAATCCAGCTGCAAAACTCGGTCTTCTTTTTCTCGAAGACGGCTGAAGTATTGGCCGGGTGATGCCAGAGTGTCAAGTTCTTATTGGTTTTGGGCAATGAAGCGTTGCCAGTAGACATGCTTGATGACAAGACAAAGTCGCCACTGGTAACATCCACAAAAGCCGGTGATCACTGGACGTAATTCTGAACCTTGCTCAAAGACTGGATACAGCCATGCTCAACGCGATGACCGTCAAACTCCGTCTGCGACTGCTCATTGTGGTGACCTTGGTCATACTCCTGTTTGTTGGGATCGAGGGTATTCGCGGCATGGCTTTCAGTAATGAAAAACTGCGGACGGTCTATGAAGACCGGACCGTCTGTCTGGTACAACTTTCTACCATTCAGGATGCCACCTATCTGACACGGCGCAATCTCAGTCTCATTTTGACAGCAACATCGGACAATGTCATCGAGGAGCATGTGAAGACGATTGCGACGCTGGACAAGACGATTGATGCCCAGTGGCGTGATTATTATGCGACCTATGCGACCAGCGAGGAACGTCAGGTCGCTGACCGCTGGGTGCTGGCATGGAAGAATTTTCGGGCCAGTAGAACCAAGCTCATCTCAACCGCTCGGGAACACAGCACTGCTGTGGAGCCTGAGCAACTGGCCCTGCTGGAATCGCAGTTTCTTAATACGCTGGCATTGAACCACCGTCTCATTGAATTGCAGGGCAGTATCGCCAAGGAGGAATACACTGCGGCGCTGATCAACTCCGAGCGGGTGATTTTGAGAGAAAAGATCGCGGTTGTTGTCGGTACCTTGATTGTAGCGGTGTTCACCCTGGCAATTGCGCGTAGCATTCTGCTCCATCTGGGAGGCGAGCCAGCCTATGCCGCGAAAATTGTGGGACAGGTGGCGCAGGGCGATTTACAGCAGAAAGTCCACACCAGAAAAGGTGATCAGCAAAGCCTGCTGGCGGACATGAAAGGGATGGTGACCCGGCTGGCGGTTGTGGTGAGCCATATTCATGAGGCGACATTACAACTGTACCGCTCCGCTGAGGAGATCAGCGCAACCGCGCAATCGATATCGCAGTCCTCATCCGAGCAGGCGGCCAGTATTGAGGAGACATCGGCATCGCTGGAAGAGATCGGGTCAGTCATCGGGCAAAACCGGGAGAACGCCAAAACCACCGGCAATGTCGCCCGGCAGACTGCCGCCGATGCCGCCCATGGACGCGACGCAGTACATTCGACGGTCTCTGCCTTGAAAGATATTTCGACCAAAGTCGCCGTGATTGACGACCTGGCGTATCAAACCAACCTGCTGGCCTTAAATGCCGCCATTGAAGCTGCCCGGGCGGGTCTGCATGGCGCGGGTTTTTCGGTCGTGGCCGGTGAGGTGCGCAAGCTGGCCGAGCGCAGTCAGTCGGTGGCACTGGAGATTGATGAGCTGGCAAGAAACAGTATTGCAATTGCGGATGATGCCACCCGGAGACTCGATCAGCTGGTTCCGCAAATCAGTCACACGGCAGATCTGGTTCAGCAGATCGTCGCTGCATCGGAAGAGCAATACATTGGACTGTCGCAGGTCAATATTGCCATGGCTCAACTGACCAATACGACGCAAGTCAATGCGGCTGCGTCTGAACAACTCGCCAGTACCGCCGAAGAGTTAAACCATGAGGCGGCTGAACTGCACCGCATGCTGTCCTTTTTTAACACGTCCAAGACTCTTGCCAGTCCTACGAATCCAGATTGACTTTTAGTGTGAAGTGGCGCTTCTGTTGCAGTCTCTGATGGTCAAAAATCGGAGGCAAGCACATCGCTGACCCTGCTTTCTGTTTAGATACTTCAACAGGAGGCAATGTGAGCGAATCCACTCAAGACCAACATTCAAAGCGTGCGCATGTCGAGATGTCGCTGAGCGCCCTGATGTCGTTATTGCTCATTTCAGTGGTGCTGGTTGTCGGTGTTTCGGTGGCAGCGTTTGATTATTTGCGCAGCAAGTCGATCATCCTGGAAGCTTCTTCGGTAGTGCTTGAGCGTGTGCAGCGCGAGGCAGCGCTGCAGGTGGAAGTGATTTTTTCGCCGCTGTCGCAGTTTGTGGACTATTTGAGCATTGGTAATCTGTCCAAGGCCCGCACGCTAGAGGAGCGGCTCAGGAATCTGCCGTTTTTTGTCGAGGCCATGCGGCGCAATGCGGCTTTGTCTGCGGTATATGTCGGTTATGAAAACGGCGATTTCTTCCTCATGCGACGTGTTGCCAATGCCGGCAAGATCGTTCTCAATGTCACGGTGCCGCCGACGGCGGTGTATCTGGTGCAATCGATCGCTACTTCCGCGCAGGGCGAGCAGCAGAGCCGCTTCATCTTCTTCAATGAGGCCCTCGAGAAGATCAGCGAGAGTGCCCCGCAATACCAATATGACCCGCGTGCGCGGGATTGGTATCGTGAAGCAATCGCAACTGACAGCCAGATTCAGAGCAACCCTTACCTGTTTTTCAGTACCCGGGAAATCGGCATTACCATTGCGCGTGCGGCCGACCATGGCGGTGCCGTGGTGGGGGCCGATATTGCGTTGACCGATTTGTCGTCGCTGCTGACGCAACAGCATCTGTCACCGTCGTCGGAGCTGATCCTGGTGGATGATAATTCTGCCATCCTGTCGGACACTAATTATGCTGGAACGCAGCAGCATTGGGCGCATAACAGCACGGGAAAACTGCTTTTTCTGCACGATTTTCCAGAAGAAAAATATCAGATACTCGCCGCCAGGCTTGCTGATCAAAATTTTAATACACCGATCAAGATCAGAATCGGACATCGACACTGGACTGCGCGCATCGTAGAGCTGCCGGTCGGAAACAAGTTCTTTTATTTGATAGTCATCTTGCCCGATGAGGAATTACTGATCGGTGCCAGGATGTTGTTACTCAAGGGACTCAATTTCACTTTTTTTCTGCTGGTGGCGGTGATTCCGTTGGCGATCTACTTTGCCTGGCGCATCGGTCGACCGCTGCGGGGGCTGGCCGATGAGGCGCGCAGTATGCAACATCTGAACTTTGCCAAGCCGATTACCTCGAGTTCACACCTTCAAGAAATCAATACGTTAACCCGTTCCATTGATGAGGCACGACAGGCGATTTTGCGCTTTGTGACCTTGTCCAGTGCGCTGGCTCAAGCATCTGACCTGGACCAGCTGATCGCAAATCTGATGCGCGAGGTCATGACGGCCGCGCACCTGCATTCAGGGATGCTGTATCTGCTGGATAAGGACAACGCAAAAGCGATACCTCAATTCAGTAGCCATGATGGCGTGGACTTTGTCGCCCCTGAAATTCATCTTGCAGTCGATGTGGATAGCGTATTGAGTATGACGCTGCTGCATGGCAAGCGGACCTTGAGGCAGCTTCAGGAATGCTATCCGAGTGATCTCGTCATTCTTGGCGACAAGGCCGAGTTGCTCGGTGATAGCGGCATGCTGGTGGGAATTCCGCTTAAGGATAACGCAGGCGGGATTTTGGGCGCCATCATGTTGATGGGGCGGTTCAGTGAAGAAGGAGAAAGTGCCCAGTTGCTCTCTTTCCTGGAGGCGTTATCCAGCAACGCGGCGACAGCGATCAAGAACCGCCAGTTGATTCAGGAACAGAAGGCGTTGTTTGAAGCCATGATCGATCTGATAGCCGGTGCGATCGATGCCAAATCGCGCTATACCGGAGAGCATTGCCAGCGCGTTCCGGTGCTCACGCGCATGCTGGCGGAGGCGGCCTGTCGTCAGACGGTGGGACCGTTTTCCCACTTTTCGCTGAGCAAAGAGCAGTGGTGGGAGTTGCATGTGGCCAGCGGTTTGCATGACTGCGGCAAGATTACGACACCTGAATTTGTGGTGGACAAGGCGACCAAGCTGGAGACCATTTATGACCGCATTCATGAAATTCGTATGCGTTTCGAAGTGCTCAAACGCGACCGTGAAATTTCCGCCCTGCGCGTCAGGGCAGGCTCGCCATCAAATGAAGAGCAAGCACAGCTTGAGGCACAACTACGGCAACTCGATGAGGATTTTTATTTCGTTGCGGACTGCAATACCGGCAGTGAGTTGATGGCGCCGGAGAAGCTGGAGCGCATTCGCCGTATTGCTGCATATCCGTGGTCGCGCACGCTGGATGACCGGATCGGCATTTCTCATGAAGAGCTGGAGCGCAAGTCGCGCATGCCAGCACCAGCCTTGCCGGTATTTGAGCAGGTACTGGAAGACAAGCTGGAGCATTTGTTCTTACGTTCACCAAAAGAGAGGCTGGCGCCTGACAATGCCTGGGGCTTCAAGGTCAATGTCCCTGAATATCTGTACAACCGGGGCGAGCTTTATAACTTGTCTATCAGTCGCGGCACACTGACGCCGGAGGAGCGTTACAAGATCAACGAGCATATCTTGCAGACCATCATGATGCTGGAAAAGCTACCGTTGCCGGAGCAGCTAAGCAATGTGCCCGAAATCGCAGGTGGCCACCACGAGAAGATGGACGGTACCGGTTATCCGCGCCGTCTGATGGGTATGGAGATGAGCACAGTGGCCCGGATCATGGCCATTGCCGATATCTTCGAGGCGATCACCGCCGTGGACCGTCCCTACAAAAAAGGCAAGAAGCTCTCGGAGACCGTTGCCATCATGCAGAAGATGGCAGACGAAGGGCATATCGATCCGCAGTTGTTTGCGCTATTTTTACAGGAGGGAGTGCATCTGCAATATGCGGCACAGTTCATGGCGACAGAACAGATTGATTTGTAGTGTTATTGCGTGTGCCAAATGGTGCGCCATGCAGCAACGAATGAACCCCATGCCAGAATGAGGCTAGCAATGGCCAGTAGTCAGGCCAAATATCTGGTGATCATGACATTCCTATCGACATTAATTAGGCGTTATCGTCCTCGCAGTAGCCTGAGTCTGGGGTTGATCGTGGCGGTCGCTGCCGGAATGATGTTGCCGGTATTGATTGGATTGACGCTGTTGGTGCAGCTGCGCGACAGGCAGGTCGATGCTGACCTGAAGACTGAGTTGAGAGGGCGGATGAGTCTTCTCGCTGATAGTCTGGTGTCTCCGATATGGAATGTCGATACACAGAAAATTGCTGAACTGTCGGACACCGTGATGCTTGATCCCCGCGTCGTGCGGATCACGATCACCGATCCGGCCCAACAGATTATCCTCAATGTTGAGCATGCTGAGCGGCGACAGGGAAAGTCGCATTCCTTTTCCCACCAGCTCCTCTTGCCAAAGGCGGTTCCTGGCACGCAATCACTGCTGGGTACTGTCGAACTTGAACTCGACGACGGACTGATACAACATGAGTTGTCTCATGATCTGCAATCCTACATCGTCATATTGTTCGGCCAGTTTGTGATTTCGCTGGGCCTGGTATCCATTGCTTTGCATTTCCGGGTATTGAATCCATTGGCGCGTCTGACCCGATTTTCACGGCAACTCGCACGAGGGAACTTTGAGCGGGCGATTGACTGGGAACGGACCGACGAAATCGGGCTGCTGGCTAGTCAGATGGACAATATGCGCAATGCCTTGAAAATTGCTTTCCATGAGCAGCGCGCCATTCTGGATAACGTACAGGTAGGCGTTGTTTTCGCGCGGGACAATATCATCAGAATGGCAAATCGAGAGGCAGAAAAAATATTCGGCGCAGAACCGCAGGCATTGCTTGATCAGTCATTATTTAACGTCTTTCAAAAAGACGACCGGAGCAGGACCGAGCAGGAGCAACTTCTTGGCAATAATACGCTGGCGGACTATCAGTATGAGGAAACGCTCTTGTTGCGGCGTTTTGATCACAGCGTTTTCTGGGCCTATTTGCGGTGTTCAAATCTGGATCCGACGCATCCCGAGGGTGGCAATATCTGGGTGATTGAAGATATTTCGGATCGCAAGGCAGCGGAAGAAGAAATTAACAAGCTTGCCTTCTACGATTCGCTGACACAGTTGCCCAACCGGAGGTTGCTGCTTGATCGCCTGAATCGGGCACTTATTTCCAGCTACAACAACGGAAAAAAAGGGGCGCTGCTCTTTATCGATCTGGATGAATTCAAGACACTTAACGATACCTTGGGTCATGATGTCGGCGACTTGTTGCTACGGGAAGTCGCCGGACGATTGTCTTCTTGCGTTCGCGATAGCGATACCGTAGCGCGTCTGGGCGGTGACGAGTTTGTGGTGATGCTGGAGGCCTTGAGTGACAACAGAGATGAGGCTGTCAAACGCGCGGAAATGCTCGGTAGAGAAATTTTCCAGGCATTTGACCTGCCATTCGTACTGGATGGGCACGAGGTGCGCAGCACACCTAGTATTGGTGTGACGCTGTTTGACGGACGCCATAACCATCTCGAGGAGCTGCTCAAACAAGCCGATCTTGCCATGTATCAATCCAAGGCAGCGGGGCGCAATACCTTGTGCTTCTTTGACGTTGCCATGCAGGCGTTGGTCAGCGAGCGTGCGGCATTGGAAATCGCTTTGCGCGAGGCGATTCGTTGCAGACAGTTTGTGTTGTATTTTCAGCCCCAGATCATGGGTAAAGACCGCGTTATCGGCGCTGAAGTATTGGTCCGTTGGCAGCATCCGGAAAGAGGTATCGTCTCGCCTGCCGAATTTATTACTTTGGCGGAGGAAACCGGTCTGATCGTGCCTTTAGGGAACTGGGTGCTTGAGGCGGCCTGCATGCAACTGGTGCAATGGGCGAAGCAATCCGAGCGTTCGCACTTGTCGCTGGCGGTCAATATCTCTGCCAGACAAATCAATCAAAATGATTTTGTGACGCATGTCCTCGCTATATTGAAGCGTACCGGGGTGAACCCGAATCTGCTCAAACTGGAGCTGACAGAAAGCGTTCTGCTGACCAACATTGAAAGTACCATCAAAAAAATGGTGACGCTCAAGGCCGTGGGGCTGGGTTTTTCTCTGGATGACTTTGGCACTGGTTTTTCATCGCTTACCTACCTCAAGAGACTTCCTCTGGAACAGTTGAAGATCGATCAATGCTTTGTTCGAGAAGTACTGATCAGCCCAAATGATGCAGCAATCGCCAAGATGATTATTGCGCTGGCCGCGACTCTCGGCTTGGTCGTGGTGGCAGAAGGTGTTGAAATACAAGGACAGTTCGATTTCTTATCCCGCGAGGGATGTCATACCTATCAGGGCTATTATTTTAGCCGTCCCTTGCCACTCGCCGATTTTGAGGATTATGTGAACAGGTATGCAGGCTAGCGAAGTCCTTCCTTGCGGGCATGACTCGGTACAGGCTGCTCATCGACATTTTATTCCTGCCAAAGCGTCAGATCATGTTAAGAGCGATTGTTGCTTCCATTTTTGTTCTGTTGCTCTTCCCGACATCGGGGCGGGCGGAGTCGCCATTGCTGCTGCAGATTGTGGAGTTACCGCCTTACATGATTGTTGAGTCGCCGACCAGTATCAGTGGTCTGGTGATTGATCCTGCGCTGGCAGCGTTAAGGAAGGCAGGAATCGCATTTCAATGGCAGATCGTTCCCGCTGTGCGACAACTGGTGCGGATTAAAAGCAATCAGGAACGGGTGTGTTCTTTGGGATGGTACAAAACGCCGAACAGGGAGAAATTTGCCAAATACAGTCGTCCTATTGTGAAAGATTCTGGCTATGCCGGATTTGCAAACAATCAGTACCGTCCGGGTGATGGCGTCTCGCTCGATGTTGTTCTGAACGATCCTGAAGTTACCGTACTGATAAAAATTGGATTTGTTCATGGTGAATATCTGGATGCGCGCTTAGCGAACATGAAGGCGAATAGTGAATTTACTTATGCGGATATGCCGCTTATTTTCAAAATGGTGGCAGCAGGAAGAGCGCAGATTACTTTTGCTCCGCTGGCTGAAATACGTTATTACGAAAATCTCGGCGTGGTCAGTAAAGACGAATTTCACGTCATGATGTTTAAGGAAATGCCATCAACGGGTGTCTATCGTTACATGATGTGCAGCCAGAAAGTGGAAGACGAATTGATCAAAAGATTCAATGCCACACTCGGCAAATAGTCGGTACAACGGAAATGCTGATTCTCAAGCAGCCTTGCCGGTGCTTGAGCGCCTACCTGAAGACAAGCAGGAATATTTGTTCCTGAGATCCCCGAAAGCGTGACTGCTACCTGAAGCAAGTCCATCAAGACGCAAATGTAACAAGATCATATAATGCCGGGTTCATTCATTTGATCTGCTACAGGAAACGCCATGACGAAGTACGGTTACCTTTTTTTCGTGTTGATGACCGGACTTCCCGTGAGTGCATTCGCACAGCAAAATCAGGCAGATGGCCTCAATTCGCTCTATAGCGATGGATTGGGGCCGCAGTCACTTGGTGTGGCACCGGGCAGAACCTTTCTGTCCCTTTATGGCACGCTCGACATGGGCATTGATTATCTGAATGCGGGTGGAAAATCAGTCACTCGTCTGCAAAGCGGCAACGTCTGGGCATCCAAGCTCGGTTTTTATGGGCAGGAAGATCTCGGCAATGGCTGGCTTTCTTTTTTCCGGCTGGAGGCTGGCTTCAATGCTGACAACGGTACCCAGCAAGACACGACGTCCCTGTTTAATCGCGCATCCATTGTCGGCTTGCAGAACCGGGATGTCGGTCAGTTGACATTGGGACGACAGTTTTCATCGGTAGGGGCTGCCGGTGTGGGTGCTGATAGTTTTCTGGGTAATGCGCATGAATCCATTTTTGTCTACATGGCCACGGCCAGTGACCTCGGCGGTGGTGGCAATAATGCGATTGGCAGTCGTCTTAACAACACCATCCGTTACGCCACCCCGGCAATCGCCGATCATGTGACTGCGGACGTGAGTGTCTCCTTCAAGCAAAATAGCAGCGGCGGTCATGATGTTCATGCGCAAACTGGCAGCCTTACCTATCTTGGTAACGGCACGTCGCTGGGCGCAGGTTATGCCCAGTCATGGTGTGATCCGTCAGTGCCTGCTGAGTGCGCCAATGCCAAAGCCATTACACCGACGATCCGCACCGATTCCATGATCGCCAGTGCCCAGCATGATTTTGGTCCTTTTGTCGGTAATCTGGCCTATGTCAGAGTGGCACCGAAAGGTGCCGGTGCTGCCATCGCCAATGTGTTCAATGTGGGCATTGAGAAGATTGTCGGCGTTAATTTCTATCGTGCGGCCGTGGCCTACCGCAATACCACCATCGACAATGACTATGCGTTCGGCACTACGTTGGGTGTGGACCATTTTCTGTCGCGCACGACGGCCTTGTATGCGCGTGTAGGGGTACTCAAAAATGGCGCAAAGTCGAGCCTCTTCTATAACTACGACACCACCAGTTCCAACGTCTTGCCAGCCCAAGGCTCAACAGCGCGTGATATCTCGGTGGGCATTTATCACAATTTCTGATGTTTGCTATTCGCTGCGCCCGCACCTGGCGTACGGGGGAGTGATGTTTTTTTGCACATTGCTGGAGATGGCAGCAATGTGTAAATAACAGTCAAGTCGCTATTTTCGATATATTTTTGACAATCAAATACGTTATTATTCGTTGTTGTTGAAATTGATTTTGTTAAATTATCGTGAATTAAGCAATTTCCTGATGGTAATTATTCAATTTTCTCTCTAAGGTACGCGAAACAATCCCCGCGACGTCGTCCTGATTGTCGTCTGCAAGGCCCTTGTTTAGGTGATCCAGTACCGCTAGGTTTGTACTGGGTGACGGTTCCGATAGCGCTGGCTGCAGCACGTATATCTTCTTTGTCTGACGATGGTAAATAACAAGCTTCACAATCTGATCCAGTCACAGCGACCGGGCTCTGTCTTGAGCTGGGTGGTGTTGCTCGTCTTGCTGTTGATGCTGGTGTCAGTGCGCATTGATCTGTCGGCGCAGTACGTCCTCGGCGGCGGTGTCGTGGTCTTGATGCAGCTGATGCGCAAGACCGGCTATGCGACACGGTTTCGCCTCTTTTTCCTGATACTGGCCGGGTTTCTGCTGTTGCGTTACGTCTGGTGGCGTACGTTTTATACCTTGGGCTACAACGGTTTGCCTGATTTCATCTTCATGCTCCTGTTGTATCTGGCAGAGCTTTACGGGGTGGTGATTGCACTGCTGAGCTTTTTTGTGAATGCGTATCCGATGACGCGCAAGTCGGTGCCGCTGGATACGCATCCCGATCGTTTGCCGCATGTGGATGTGTTGATCCCGACCTATAACGAACCGACCGATCTGCTGGAGGTGACGCTGCGGGCCGCATTGGATATGCGCTATCCGGCTTCGCATATGAAGGTGTATCTGCTTGACGATGGCGGAACGCTGCAAAAGCGGACACAGGCGTCACCCGAGAAGGCAGCCGAAGCGCAGCAGCGTCATGAGGAGTTGCAGGCGCTGGCGGCGCGTCATGGCGGGCTTTATCTGACGCGCGACAAGAACCAGCACGCCAAGGCTGGTAACGTCAACGAAGCACTGGCGCATTGTGATGGTGATCTGGTGCTGATTCTGGATGCCGATCACGTACCGACGGTGGATTTTCTGGAGAAGACGGTTGGCTTCTTCCAGCAGGATGAAAAGCTCTATCTAGTGCAGACGCCACACTTCTTCATCAATGCCGATCCGGTGGAAAAAAACCTGAACATGTTTGGCCGTATTCCGCAGGAAAACGAGATGTTCTATGCCGTCATTCAGCGTGGTCTGGATTTCTGGGACAGTGCGTATTTCTGTGGATCGGCGGCGGTGTTGCGGCGCTCACATCTGGACGAGGTGGGGGGGATTGGTGGTGTCTCCATTACCGAAGATGCGGAAACGGCGATGAAACTGCATGCCTGTGGTTATCACAGTGCCTATCTGAACGAGCCATTGATTTCAGGTCTGCAACCGGAAACCTTCTCCAGTTTTATCGTGCAGCGTCTGCGCTGGGCGCAGGGTATGGTGCAGCTGTTCATGCTCAAGAATGTGTTCGGCACCAAGGGGCTGAGCGTGGCACAGAAGCTATGCTACTTCTCGAACACCTTTTACTGGTTCTTCAGCTATGCGCGGGTGATGCTGCTGCTGTCACCAATGGCGTATCTGATCTTCGGGCTGCGCTTCTACAATGCCAGTATTGCTGAATTCTTTGGCTACGGGTTGCCAGCGATGCTGGGGACGATCTTGACTGCGGATCAGATGTTTGGGCGTTACCGCTGGACCTTGATCTCGGAGCTGTATGAAATGCTGCAGTCTTTGTTTTCGCTACAGGCCATTTTTATGGTGATCCGTAATCCGCGCGCGCCCAGCTTCAATGTCACGCCCAAGGGCGAGCAAATGGAAGAGGATGCGATTTCGCAACTTGCCAGTCCGTTCTATGTCGTCTATGTGCTGGTGGTGCTGACGATGATCGTTGGTATCTGGAAGTACTTTCATGCGGTCGATCATCGTGATGTGATTGTGTCGGCGATATGCTGGAATCTGCTCAATCTGCTGATTCTCAATGCCTGCATTGGTGTGCTGTATGAGCGCCGGCAGCGCCGTGCCACGCCACGGGTGCCGACCAATATTCTGGGCTCCGTGTTCCGGCGTGATGCGCCAGCCGTTGTCACGCAGTTGGTGTCGGCTGATCAGCCTGTCATGACCGTGGGTGGCGGGGCGACACTTTCCTGTCATATCCTCGATATTTCCTCGCAGGGCGCGCAGCTCTCCTTTGATGCGGCACTGGAGCCGGAGATTCACGCCAGACTCAATTGCATCCGGGTATTCAATCACGCACTGGGGCATGAGAGCGAGCTGCCGATTGTCATTCGCAACAGCTTTCTCTCGCCGGATGAAAAGTCCTTACTGGTCGGCGTGCAGTTCACTGACCGTAGCGTGGCCGGTCTGTCGGAGGCGGTGGCCTTGTCTTCCGGCGATAGCCAGCGCTGGACCGAGTACCGCGAGCGGCGTAACCAAAAGCGCGGCATCATCAAAAGTATCATTCTGCTGTTTCAGCTTGGTGCGTTGCATGCAGGCGGTCAATACATGCTGTTTTTCAAGGGACTGTACCGATTCCTCAGGCGTGTTCTGCTGGAACCGATTCTGTCTTTGCCTGTTGTTAAAACCTTTCCTCACAAGATCAAGAAATTCTATGTCTACCTCATCTCGTGAATCAGTTCCTGTTGGTATTGGTGCCGTATGGATCAAACGTCGCGTGCTGGCTGCTGTGGTTGCTGGCCTGTCGATTTACTGCGGCGGTGTCAATGCTCAGCCTCAGCCTGCATCAGGCATCAAGGGCAAGGTGATGCAGCCAGTCACTCCGGTTGCGGCAGCTGCGCCTGCGGCACTCAAGGAGACCCCTGTGAAGCTGGTGCCGCTGGCCAACCTGAGTGCGCACGTAGGACCGCTGCGACTGAAGCGTACCGATGGCGCGGCGTCGTTGAGCATTCCCGTTTCACGACGTGAGGTACTCAAGTCAGCGGTGCTGCATCTGGTGCTGACTAACTCGATTGCGCTTGATGAGCGCTCCCAGCTGGTTGTGCGCCTGAACAACCGAGCAGTCGCGCAGCTGCAACTCTCGGCGCGCCAGCCCGAGCTCACCGCCGATATCCGTTTGCCGCTGGAGCTGCTGCTGCCTGGTTATAACCAGCTCAATTTCAGTGTGGCCCAACATAGTCAGTCGGCGCAGTGTGAAGATACGAACGCACCCGAGTTGTGGACCGAAATCGATACCACAGCGTCGGTATTGCGACTGCAGACCGAGACGCGATCCTTGACGGCACAGCAACTGCAGTTGGCATCGCTCAACGATATTTTTGATCCGAAACAGCAGACGCTACCAAAGGTCAATATCGTCACTGCCGGTCATCCCGGGTCGGATGCTGCATTGCGGGTGGGAGGCATGCTGGCGCAAGGCGTCGCGCTGAAGATGCGTTATGTCATGCCAGCCATCAGCCAGGTTGATGCGCAAGCCGGTAACGGTGACAGCCGCGTCGCACCGGGACTGGCGCTTGGAGCACTGGCGGGGGCTGACAATATTCTGGTCGGTTCGGTCGCCAGCCTCAAGCCGTATCTGGATCCGGCGTTACTGCAGCAGATCAAGGGCAGTTTTCTGGGGCTGTATGCGATGCCGGATGGCGAGCACATCATGCTGGTGGTATCTGGTCGCGACGATGCCGAGGTAGAGCGTGCGGCGGAAGTCTTCGCCTGGCAACGGCTGGCGTTCCCGCAACTCAGTCAATGGAACATCAGCGCATTGAGCGCGCCTGCGATTCCGGCGCATGCGCCCCAGGCCAATATTGTGGGAGAGGGCCGTTATAGCTTCGAGCAGCTGGGATTTCGTACCGTCGCCTTGACGCCTGATTCACCGGCGGAGCTCCACATCAATTTGCCACCGGATGTGTATGCACAGGAAGACGCGCAGATGGAGTTTCATCTGAACTTCTCGCAAGGTGCCAAGCTGAACACGGAGGTTACCGTTAATCTGTATCTCAATGATGTATTCCAGCGCGCGATTGTGATTGATGAGCGTCAGGGAGGGTATTTCGATAATTACCGTCTCAGTCTGCCCTTGAACAATTTCAAGCCGGGCAACAATGTGCTGTCGTTCCGTCCAGAAGTGGTGGCGCGCGCACAGTGTTCACCATCTGGAACCTTTCAGATGACCTTGTTTGACAGTTCCTCGGTCAATGCACCTTACATTTATCACTTTACTGAGTTGCCTGATCTGGGGCGTTTTGCCGCTAATGCGTTCCCCTATCTGTCGAGCAGTGACGGTAGCAAGCTCAGCGTGCAACTGACCAATCACGATAGCGCTGCGATTGCTGCTGGCTGGACCTTGCTGGGCAAGCTGGCACAGCAAGAGAGCTTGCCTCTGAGTGCAGCGCAGCTTACCTTCGGGAATCCGACTGCCGGGCGCCACGTGCTGGTTGTCGGTACCGTCGGCTCGGTACCGGCAGAGTTGCTCAGTGATGCTCCGTGGAAGCTTGACAGTGATCTTGCCATGGCGAGTGCTTCGATCCAGATAGCACATCCGACGCGCGAATCTGGCTGGTTCCGTCAACAGTTCCAGAGTTTGACCGATACCAGTCAGTACAACATGCAGGCCGATCATCTCAATACCATGGTGCGCGGTGATGCGCGGTTGGGGCAGCAATTGCTGGTGATGCAGTTCCGTGCGAAGAAAGATGATGGTGCTACCGCGACCGTGTTCATGGCAGCTGACTCCGCCCAGTTGCAGGATGGCATGCGGCAGTTGATGGCGCCGCAATACTGGAACAGCATGGCCGGCGATGTCACCTTGCTGACCTTGGGTAAGACCGAAGTCGCCACCCAACGTATCGGCCCGTCCTATGAGGAAGGTCATATCGGCAAGGCAGAGTACCTGGGCTATATCGCTTCCAAATACCCGTGGATACTGTATGGCGTGACGCTTGTCGTGTTGGCGCTGCTGACTTTGTTGTGCTGGCGTGCACTGCGTCGCCATCTGCGTGGTCGCACCCATGGTGTCGACGTCTGACCGGTATCGTCGAGATGCATGAAATGAAACTCGGCCCCAGCGTGCTGCTGGCCTGCGTCATGTTGTTGCCAATGCGCTCCGCCGTGGCGCAGCAGGCCAATCTGGAGAAGCTGGAGCAGGCTCCGTTGCAGCAGGCCCAACCACGTCAGCAGAGCACGCTAACGCTTGAGCAGCACAATACTGCCGAGGTTCAGCGGCATATCCAGCGTGATCTGGTGCGGCGTCAGAATGATGCCCATCTGGCGACGCTGACTACCCGTCGTCAGGTACAACAGTCCTTGCAACAGGGAGCAACGGAAGAGGCGCTGCAGGCCGAGGAGGAAGTGGCCACGGCCGGGACCGGGATCGCGACGTTGGCAGCGGCCTCGTCAACACCGGCCGGCGTCGACGAGCGACCCTTGTGGAATCTGCTGCGCGCACGACGGATAAGCCAGTTTGACCAGAGTCTGGCGCAGTGGCGCAAACGTTATCCAGCGTGGACACCATCGGCACAATTGCTGGCCGAGCGGGCCCGACAACAGCAGGAGTTCGAGATTGACACGGTCCTGACGCAGGCTAAGGTCGAAACGTTGACGCAGCTTGTGCAACGTTATCCGGCGCAGTTCAGTTGCGAGCGGATTGATCGCTTGTGGCGCGCCGCCGAGATCTTTGCCAAGGCGGGACACAAGGAGCAGGCAATGGCGCTGTACCGCTCGCTGTTCCCTGATTGTGAGCCTGCTGCTAACCGCGTGGCAAGCTTGTACATGGCGCAGCAGAATCTGGGACAGTCCAGTGATGCACTGGGGCAGCTCATCGCGCTGGAGGCGCAGGCTGGAGATCGCGATGTGGAGAGTGAGCGGCAATTCGTCCGGCTGCAATATGACCGTGACCTGAGTCGTCTGGTCAT
The DNA here is from genome assembly GCF_014192645.1 of Herbaspirillum sp. Sphag64. Classification (GTDB taxonomy): domain Bacteria; phylum Pseudomonadota; class Gammaproteobacteria; order Burkholderiales; family Burkholderiaceae_D; genus Herbaspirillum. The sequence goes on from NZ_JACHYE010000007.1 coordinate 22,130, forward strand.
GCTTGAGCCCGCCAGTGATGCAGCGCTATTGCTGGTCCAGCAACTCTCGGCAGGAATCACGGCGTATCACGATAGTGGAGCCGCAACGCTCAGTGGCTGGGTCATGCTGGCCCATGATGATCCAAAGACGGCACAGATCCGGTTTCAGGATGGTCTTGACTGGTCCGCTACTAATGTCGATGCCCTGCTGGGCTTGCTGCAGATTCGGCTGGATGCCAAAGATATTGCAGGTGCGGAAGCCTTACTTGCGCAGCCATTGCTGGCCGCTGAACCACGTGCACGCTTGTTACGCAGCCGCCTAAAATTGTTGCAAGCCGAGATATTGAACCAGCAGAAGGATTTTGCTGCCAGCTTGCGCAGCCTCGATGAGGCCGAGCAATGGGGCGCAACGGCAGCACAGACTGAGGCGCTACGCGGCTGGGACAATTATGGGCTGGGTCGCTATGCCCAAGCCTCGAGCTTGTTTGCTACGCAGTATCGCCGCACCCAGGAGCCTGCCAGCGCCGAAGGCTGGGCGCTCAGTGAGAGTGCCCAGGGCAATTTGCGTCAGTTGCAGGCCTTGCCCGAGGCACAGAGCAATCCCTTGCGCGACTATGTGCTGGCGCTACAAAGCCAGCAATTGTATTACCGCAAGCAGTTTATTGATGCGTATGCGTTGCAGAAGGAAGTCACGCAGGGACTGTTGCCGCCCGTCACGACTTCGTCGGCCGCGCTAGCAGCCGTGCCTGTCGGTACGGTACAAACGTCGCCAGCGGCGACTTACTTGCCAACCACGCTGGGCGGTATTGATGCCGCTTCGGTGAGCAGCGGATGGGTCTTTTCAGACCACGCCGGTACGGATGGACAAGGGCATCTCACGACCCTGGCATCGACTGTGCGCGGTGAGTGGATCGATGGCACACGCCAGATCAATTTGCGCTGGCGGCAATTGTTGCTGGACGCCGGCACCGTCAGTACTTCCACCGTGGCACACGCCTTAGGCGTGCCCGCCGATGCCCAGAGTTCCGGTAAAGCCAGTGCCGAGGAGTTTCGTCTGGCAATCGATGACAGCCTGTGGCTGACCCGCTTCGGACGCCTGAGCTGGCAGTTGAGCGTGGCGGCGATCACTGGTGGTGCTGGTGGCACGGATGTGAATGGCAACTTGCGGGTGTCGCAGCAAACCGGCTGGGGTAGCTGGTCGGCCTATATGGGCAGCAACCCGGTTACCGACTCGCTGCTGTCCTGGCGTGGCATGCAGTTGTCTGGCAGCGGGCAGATCTGGGGTGACGTGCGTCGCAATACCATCGGTGCCAGCGCGTTATGGCAGGTGAGCCCGGACTGGAGTCTATCGGCTAATGTTGCACTCGATCAGTTGGCGGGGGAGAACGTGCAAAGCAACAAGGCTGTCGCACTGGATCTGGGGGCTGGCTACCATCTCAAGCTGGATGGCTTTGATTATTTCAACCTTGGCCCGGCGCTGCATTACCTGCACTATGACAATAACCAGAACCAATATGACTGGGGGCTGGGTGGCTACTATAGTCCGCAGCGCTCGCTGAGCGTTGGTGTGGCGTCACAGTTCCTGAGCGTCGAAGGTCGCGACCGTCAATGGTCAGGGAATCTGGAGCTGGGCTTTAATCAGGCCAGCCAGGCCGCCGCCTCATGTTTGCCGGTGGCCTATGGTGCTGTCAATGCTGGTACGGTCAATTGTGGCTATAGTGGCAGCGATGCTAGTGGTCCCTATGGTCACCTGCAACTGGCTATGGTGCAGCAGCTTGGCAGGCGCTGGCAGTTGGGTGCGCAGGGTGATCTCAATGTCACCCCGGGGCGTGACCGGCAGTACGGCGTGATGCTGTTTTTGCGGTATTTTTTCTCGGATCGCGATGCCGTGCTGAGCCGCGATCTGCCCAAGGATATGCGGGACTTCTACGGTCAATTCGATGGAGGGCGTTGAAGATGGTGTTGCAACGACGACGTACTCTGCTCAAATCAACATTGTTGCCGGCACTGCTGGAACTATCGTCATGGGTGATGCCTTCAGTCGCGCTGGCGCAAACCAGAAGCGTAACGTGTGCGACATCACAGTCGTCACAATGGCGTCAGTGGGAGCAGTTTGTGCAGCGCCATGTCCAAGCCGATGGGCGGGTGATTGATTTTTCGGTTGCCAATCAGCAGAGCACCAGCGAAGGGCAATCCTACGGCATGTTCTTTGCGCTGGTCGCCAATGATCGTGAGCGCTTTGCGCGACTTTGGCGCTGGACTTGCGATAACCTTGGTGCCGACAGTGACAGTCTGCCTGCATGGCAGTGGGGCAAACGCGATAACGGCAGCTACGGTGTGCTCGATCCTAACTCGGCCTCGGACGCCGATTGCTGGATCGCCTATGCGCTACTGGAGGCAGGACGGTTATGGCAGTTGCCCGTGTATCACGCTGCGGGGATGGCATTGTTGCGTCAGATCAAAGAGAAAGAAGTCATCGATTGCCCTGGCCTCGGTCCAATGTTGTTGCCCGGCGCGGTAGGGTTTGCCATGGGCAATCAGACCTGGCGATTTAATCCCAGTTATCTGCCTTTGCCGCTACTGCGCAAGCTGGAACAGCTTGATCGTGCCGGCCCCTGGAGTCGCATGATACAAAGTGCGCTGCAGATGATGCACCAGAGCGCACCTTTGGGCGTCGTGCCGGACTGGGTGACATTTCAGACTGGTCATGGATTTGTGCTTGATGCGCAGAGCAAAGGAGTGGGGAGCTACGATGCCATCCGTGCATATCTTTGGGCCGGGATGACGGCGGCCACTGATCCACTGGCAAGCACCTGGCGTGATAGTTTGAGCGGGATGCTCCGTTTTCTTGAAAGTAATCATGTCGTGCCGGAAAAGGTGGATACCGTCACTGGTGCAGCAACAGGCGATGCACCGCCAGGATTTTCTGCCGCACTGCTGCCTTATCTGGCAAGTCTGCAGCAGGATGCCATGCTCACGGTGCAGCTACAACGAGTGCAACAAGTCTGGCGTAGTGACGGCGATCAGGGCTATTACAACAACGTGCTGACGCTGTTTGGCTGGGGCTGGCAGGAAGGCCGCTATCGCTTTGATGTTAGCGGCAGTTTGCAACCGGCTTGGTTGCCTTGCCAGTAGGCGATAACGAATCTATCGGTGATCCTTGCTGGCAGTACAGTCGGCGTACAATCACTGACCCGATCATCATCTGCCCACACGGATTTTATGGCTCTCTCTTCTCAACTGGATGTCGCCACACCAAAATTCTGGCGTGATGCTGCATTACCATTCATTGAAGCGCGCGAAATTCAGGATGGACGTGGTGTGTGCTATGCGCGACACACGCATCAGACGTTTTCGATCGGTGCGATCACTGGCGGTGAAACGATCTGTCTGCACGGCGCACAGCAGCACCGTATCGGCGCTGGTTCGTTGGTCCTGTTCAACCCAGGCGATGTGCATGCATGCAATCCCTTGGACGGTCAACCCTGGTCGTATCGCATGATGTATGTGGACTGTCAGTGGCTGGCGCAATGTCAGGCCAGCGCTGGCTGGAGCAACGGTGCCGCATTTCAGCCGTTTTCGACGGTCATGAGCGTGCAACAGTCCTTGTTTGATGGCTATCACGATCTGTATGCCGTGCTGCTCGATGCACAGGTCGCTGCGGCGTATAAAGCCGAAGTGGCACAAGGTTTCTTTACCGATCTGGCGCGTCAACTTGATCCAGCCCTGAAATCGCACAAAGCGCCACATCCCGCAATTGACCAGCTTGCCCTTACCATCCGTGAAAACTGTATACAGCCCTTGAAGCTGGATGACCTGTGTCGTGCCTCGGGGCTGTCGATGGCGCATATGATCCGCCTGTTCAAGGCGCATTACGGGATGACACCCCATGAATATCTGCTCAATAGCCGCATCGAATATTCACGCACGCAACTCAGGCAAGGCAAGCCCATTGCCGATGTTGCCGGCGATGCCGGTTTCGCAGATCAAGCGCATCTGCAACGGGTTTTCAAGAAACTGACAGCCGCCACGCCCGGGCAATACCGGGGATAAGCTGGCCATTGTTGGCTATTGCTGCAGCAGGTAATAGGTAGTGATCACCAGCAAAACCGCCAGACTACGGTTGAGCAAGCGGATACGCTCGGCTTTCCCCAGATACTGGCGCAGGAAGATTCCGGCAGCAGCCCAGCAAGCGATCGACAGATAGCAGATCACAAAATAGATGGCAGCAAATTGCCAGATCAGGGAATGTGATCCATTGCCCGCGTATGCTGCCATACCAGCCAGTGATGCCAGCCAGGCTTTGGGGTTGAGCCATTGCATGGCTGCGCCAGAGAGCATCGAGGCAGCCTGAGCCGGTTTCTCTGCACCAAGCTGACCATTATCAGTGGCTAGTTTGTAGGCCATATACAGCAGGAATGCTGCGCCAGCCCATGTCACAACAGCCACCAGATGTGGCAAATAGAGGAGCAGTTCATGCACGCCAAAGCCGGTCATGACCAGCAAGACGGTGAACCCAAGACTCGCTCCCAGAACATGCCGCAAGCTCGCGCGAAAACCATGCTGAACGCTATTGGCAAGGGCAATCAGGTTGACAGGGCCGGGAGAAATTGAGGTGGCAAGGGCGAAGGCGCTCATGGAAAGGAACAAGTTCATTTAACTCTCTATTGGGAATTGAATGACTTGAGCTTAGAGGGCAGCGATGCCCTTTGTATTGAAGAAAATTGCTGTCTGCGTGCGGCAAACCTATGTAGTTTTCCGGAGCGGTGGAACGTGAAGGCTTGGGGTGAGGAGAGAATCCCACACCCCTGCACAAGTCCTACTTCAGTTTGAAGCTGGTGTCGAAGCTGGGGCTGACATCGAGTGCCTGCGTGATCACGCCAGCGTTGGCATAGACCGCAGCGGTATGCTGCTGCGACTGAATCACCTTGGCATCAATGGCTACCGGATGCAACTGGGCGCGCTTGTACACATAGGTGAGGACTTCCGGCGGCAGCCCGGTGATACGCGCCTGTGCCTGCGCTACCAGCTCGGGATGGTTCAGTGCCCACCGTTGCGCCTGCGCCAGACGCTGCAGGTAGTCGGCCAGTATTGCGCGCTTGCGGGCAATAGCATCATCAGTGGCGGCTTGATAGGTGAAGGAGTCCTTGAGGCCAACCGCATTGGTAATCACCTTGGCATGATCATGCAGTTGGGCGATGGCGACATACGGATCCCAGGTCGACCAGGCATCGACCGCGCCCGTGGCGAGTGCTGCCTTGGCATCTGAGGGATTGAGGAAGATCAGTTGCACGTCGCTGGTTTTGAGTCCGGCTTTTTGCAAGGCGACCAGAACCAGGAAGTGACCAATCGATCCCCGGGTAGTGGCAATGCGGTGTCCTTTCAGACTGGCGACATCGATCAGCGGCGAATTGCTGTTGGCAACAATGGCCAGTCCTTCCGATTGCGTTTGAGAAACGCTGACCACATGGGCTTTGGCTCCGGCTGCCAGCGCAAAGATGAACGGCGCATCGCCCAGACCGCCGACATCAATTGCCCCGGCGTGCAATGCTTCACCCAGTGGTTGCGCTGCCGGAAAGTCTGACCATTCGATCTTGTAGGGCAGATCCTTGAGCAGACCGGAGGCTTCCAGAATGCCACGTGCACCTTGGCGCTGGTCGCCAACCCTTAACATACCGCCGTTGATTTGATCGGCTGCCTGCGCAATCATCGGGCTGCCTAGTATCAATGTGGCGGCGAGTAGCCAGCGTCGCAATCCTGTATGCATGATTTCCTTTTCGCTACGGGTAGGTTGTGGGGCGTGAATTGTTAATAACGGCGTTCAATCAAACAGATCGGGCTCTTCGCGGGTAACCACGTCCCACAGGGGCTGGAAGCTGTACCAGCTACCGGTGTCGCTGCCAATCTGCGAGGCCGTGTGCAGTGCCACGGCGTGTGAGAGTGGCTTGGTGGGGCCGGCAGCCTCTGAAATGAGTTGGGTCTGGGCGGCATTTTCCATGGCGATGTAGCGCCAGACAGCGGATTCGACCGAGTTACCGACGGTTAGCAAACCATGGTTTTGTAAAATTGCTGCCTTGTGTTTGCCGAGGGTCTGGGCAATCCGTGCACCTTCGCTGCTGTCGAGTACCACGCCGCTGTAATCGGCAAAGATCACATGGTCGCCATAGAAGGCGCAGGAATCCTGGGTGAGCGGATCGAGCAGGCGTCCCTGTGCCGAGAAAGCCTTGCCCCACAGTGCATGCGAGTGCGCAGCGGCAACAACGTCTGGTCGTGCCTTGTGCAACTCGGAGTGGATCGCAAAGGCAGCGCGATTGAGCAGACCGTCACCGTGCAGGATCTCGCCATCATGGCTGACCAGCAGCAGGTCGGAGACGCGAATGTGACCGAAGTAGACGCCGGCCGGATTGACCCAGAACTGGTCCGGAAACTCAGGATCACGCGCGGTAATATGACCGGCTCCGCCCATGTCGAATCCATAACGTGCGAACAGGCGGAACGAAGCCGCCAACCGTTGCTTGCGGTGCAGACGTGCTGCTTCGACGGTGGGTGGTGGCGGTGGTTCGGCGACCATCAGACGACCTTCGGCGTTGCGCGGTGCCGAGTAGATTGCCGGACGTGGCGGCGTCGCACCGACCACGCGCAGATGGGGCTTGGATAGCGGTGAGCTGTAGAGGGGAGACTGGCTCATGAAACGTTCCTTTTATTGATCAATAGCCGCGTGCCGGATCAAGCACATCGGTCAGTGGCTGGCCGCTGCGAAAGCGTTGCAGGTTGCCAAGAAATTTGTCGAGCAGGGCATCCGTCAGCTGGTCAGTATGCGGTGAGATGTGGGGCGACAGGCGCACCCGTGGGTGGTGATAGTAGCGATGCCCGGCTGGCAGTGGTTCAGGCTCGGTGACATCCAGCGTGGCCAGGGCGACGCGGCCGCTATCGAGCGCTGTCAACAGGGCGGTATCATCAATCAGGCTGCCGCGTGCAATGTTGATCAGATGTAGCCCGGGCTTGGCCTGCGCCAGCACATGCTGATTGATTGCGTGGCGGGTGGCCGGGGTAGCCGGTGCGGCCAGTACCAGATGATCGGCACGCGCAACCAGTTCGTTGAGATCGGCAACGGCGTCAACCCCTTCAATATCGAACGGTGTCTGAGAACGGCGTATTGCCACGACGCGCATACCCAGTGCCAGCGCACGTTGCGCCACGGCACGGCCAATTGAGCCAAAGCCATAGAGGCCAAGTACGCTGCCTTGTACCAGAGACAGGCTGGGGCGTTGCCATGGCGAGGCATCCTTGAGCCAGATCGTCGGGATCTGTTTGGCTGCGCTGAAGATGGCGGCCAGCACATACTCTGCGATGGCGTTGGAGGCAGTGCCACGGGCCACAGTCACCACCGGCCCTTGCAGCAGCCAGTCGGGATAGAAGTCGATGCCGACCGAGGCCAGCTGGATCCAGTCCAGTTGCAGCGGCCAGCCGCGCGGACGCGCTGCGCTTTGGGTCGTGCTGGCATTACCCGCCTTGTTGAAAGGCCGGACAAACAAGACGTTGGCCTCCGGCGCCAGCACACTCAGGTCACCCGCTGGCAGATCAATGACTCTGGCCTGTGCCTGTTGCGCCAGCCGGGCATTGACGCTGGGGTCCAACTGGCTGGCAATGATGATGTCACGCATGGGCAGGCTCCGGCTCACGCTGCCTGCGCCACGTGACGCTCAGCGACCGCACGGCGCACCAGCGGCAGCAGATCACGGCCATATTGCAGCGCATCGGCGAGTGGCTCGAAACCGCGAATCAGGAAGGTGGTGATGCCGAGGTCGTAGTAGGCCAGCAGCGAGTCGGCCACCTGTTGCGGGGTACCGACCAGCCCGGTCGAATTGCCGGCGGCCTTGGTCAGTGCAGCGATGCCGGTCCACAGTCGCTGATCGACAACGGTTCCTTGTGCGGCAGTTGCCAGCAGCCGTTGTGAGCCGATGTTGACGGGCTCTTGGGGCCGGCGCGTGAACAGGGGATTCTGTTTGACGTTGATGCTGGCCTGCTGCAGGATACGATCGGCCTTGGCCCAGGCCAGCTCTTCGGTATCGGCCAGAATCGGACGCAGTGAGAGGCTGAATCTGATCCTGTCGGCACGACCATATCGGGCCGCTGCGGCGCGTACCTTGTCGATGGTCTCCTTCACCTGCGCCAGTGACTCGCCCCACAGGGCATAGACGTCGGCATGTTTGCCGGCGACCTCAATGGCGATATCGGAGGCGCCGCCAAAGTAGACCGGTATATGCGGGTTTTGCACTGGTCTGACGCGGGCATTCTGGCCCTTGACCTGATAGTACTTGCCCGCGTAGTCGAAGGGGGCATTGGCGGTCCAGGTCTGCTTGACGATATCCAGAAATTCGTCGCTACGGGCATAGCGTTCATCGTGGCTGAGGAAGTCGCCATCGCGTTGTTGCTCGGTATCGTCACCGCCACTGATGATATGTACCGCCAACCGGCCATCACTGAACTGATCCAGACTCGCCAGCTGCCGCGCCGCCAGCGTCGGTGCCATAAAGCCGGGTCGGTGGGCCAGCAGCACGCCCAGTCGCTCGGTCTGCGCCGCAATGTAGGCAGCTACCTGGAAGCCGTCCACCGAGCCGCTGTTATGTGCGATCAGGACCCGATCAAAGCCGCCGTTTTCATGCACCCGGGCGACGGTGGCAAGATAGTTTTTGCTGACCACGGGACCGTGCGGCAAAATCGTTTCAGAGCTTTCCTGGGTGGTGGCATAACCGATGAATTCGATACTCATATTTTGTCCTTTGGGCGAGAGTAGATTGTTCAGAGACATTCGGAGAGATTCAGAGTGATTCAGAGTGATTCAGAGTGATTCAGAGCGATTCAGACAAACTCAGGCAACACGTACCGGGCTCGTCTGCGCTGGCGCGACAAGTGATCCAGTTTGCGGACCCAGCAAGGCAATGCGCCCGGCGTTGATCAGGATGCTGTCGTTTTGCGGCGTATGGATACGACTGCACAAAACATTGCGGTAATGCCGCTCCAATGCGTTATTGCGTGAGAGTCCGGGATTGCCGCTGATCTCGATGGCCTTTTCCACCACAGCGATGGCCTGGGTGGTGACCAGATATTTGATGCGACCGCTGTCATCGCTAGCCACTCTGGTGTTGGCAGCGGCGGCATCGAGCAGCAAGCGGTTGGACAAGAGCCAGGCATCAATCTGACCGACGGCTTCCTGAAACCGTGGCAGGCTTGCCAGCGGTGTGCCCAGATTGGCCGGGACCCGGTTCTGCAGCCAGTCCACCAACCAGTCGCGCGCGGCCCTGGCGACACCGTCATAAATCGCACCCAGCAAGACTGCACTCCAGAGCAGGGTGGTCGGATCAATATCCGGCTGACTGTTGGCCGGTGCAACATCGACCGCGTGTTCGGCAGGCACCAGCACATCATCAAAGATGACTTCGTGGCTGCCGGTGGCCCGCATGCCGAGGTGGTCCCAGTTCTCGACGACAGAAACACCGGGCGTATCGCGATGCACCAGCCAGCTGCCTACCAGTGGTTGCGCATCGTCACTACGTGCCCAGACGTTGAGCCATGTCAGGCGCGGGATGCCGGTCGAATAAATCTTTCGACCACTGATGCACCAGCCTTGCGGTACCCGGCGGGCTACTGTTGCAGGCAAGCCGCCACGGGCTGGCGTACCCAGTTCGGGCTCGACCCGCAGCGCATTGATAAGCGCACCGTCGCGCACTGCCTCAGTGGCAACCTGCCGATATAACTGGGTGGGCCAGCGGGCGGTACGTGAGTTGGCAGCATGCTGCAGATATTGCATGCTCAGCACCAGCGCAGTGGATGGATCACCATAAGCCACCGCCCCAATCACGCGCCGTGTCTGGGCCAGCGTCGCTGCATGTCCGCCAGCAAAATGCGGGACAGTCAGGGACAGCAAACCATGTTGATGCAAACGCTCAAAATTCTGATGCGGGAAACTGCCATCACGGTCATGTTCGGCTGCCGTAGCCGCAAATTCACTGGCCAGCTGTTGCAGCAATTGATCAAATGCAGGCTGATCGAACAGGGAGGACGCGGCGGCTGCGTGGGCGCTCAAGAGATTGGCTGACATGTTTTTCAGATCGAATAGTTACTCAGGTTGAACGGGGCTGGTGGTGACGTCGGAACCAGATGCAGGCTAGGGCTAGGGCGCCCAGACACGGATGGTGCTGGTTCCTGTGCGGTGGTTGCATCTCTGTCCTCGCGTTCGAGCTCGACGCCCAGTAACTGCAGCAACTGGGTTCGGACCTGCTGGAAAACAGGATTGTCGGCACTGCGCGGACGCAACTGCTCGATCCGGATATCGACCGCGATACGGCCATGCTCCAGTACCAGAACACGGTCAGCCAGTAAAACGGCCTCGTCCACGTCGTGCGTGACCAAAAGCACCGCAGGCTGATGCACGCGCCATAGCGACAGGATCAGCTGATGCATGCGCAGTCGGGTCAAGGCATCGAGCGCGGCAAAGGGCTCGTCGAGCAGCAGGAGCTGCGGCTCGCGCACCAGTGCCCGTGCCAGCGCGACGCGTTGCGCTTCGCCACCGGAGAGGGTGGCTGGCCAGGCGTTTTCGCGGTGCGCCAGACCAACTTCGGTCAATGCCTGGCGGGCACGTTCACGCGCGTTGGTCACGCGCAAACCCATCGTCACATTGCGCCAGGCACGCTTCCAGGGCATCAGACGCGGTTCCTGAAACACGGCCGCGCGTGCAGCTGGCACCTGCAATTGACCAGCGCTGATCTGATCCAGCCCAGCCAGTGCACGCAGCAACGTGGTTTTGCCGGAGCCGCTGCGTCCCAGCAGGGCAATGAATTCGCCCGGCTCAATCGCGACATCCAGACGATCCAGAATGGTGTTGCTGCCAAAACGCTTACTCACCTGGCGCAGGCGTACCGCGCTATCTGTGGCAGACGTCAGCCGATCGTTGGCAACGGCGGTCAGTTTGGCTTTGGCCATCGTCAATCCTTGATAAAAGAGGGACGCCATGCCAGCGCCACCTGTTCGATGCCGCGCACCAGCACATCGGTCAGCAAACCCAGAAGGCTATAGACCATCAGACAGACGACGATGATGTCGGTACGCATGAAGTCGCGTGCGTTGTTGATCAGGTAGCCAATGCCGGCGGTTGCATTGATCTGTTCCACGATCACCAGTGATAGCCAACTCACGCCCAGTGCGTAGCGCAAACCGAGCAGAAATGATGGCAGCGCACCGGGCAGGACTACATGCCAGATCAGTCCCAGATGGCCGAGGCCGAACAGGCGGCCGGCTTCGATCAGCTTGGCGTCGATGCTGCGAATGCCGCTGTACAGGGTCAGATACATGGGGAAGGTGGTAGCAAAGGCGATCAGGCTGATCTTGGTGAAGTCGCCAATACCAAACCAGACAATAAACAGCGGCACCAGGCCAACAAAGGGTAGCGTGCGCACCATCTGCATCGGCGCATCGACGATGAATTCGCCTCGGCGGGATAGTCCCGCAATCAGTGCCAGCCCGGTACCGATGGTCAGTGAGATAGACAGTCCGGTCAGTACCCGACCGAGCGACACCAGCAGATTACTGCCCATTTCACCCGAAGCGACCAGGGTGGCGAAGGTGCTGGCGATTTGTGATGGTGCCGCCAGAATCCGATCCGGTAGCACACCGGTACGGGAGGCAAGTTCCCATAGCAGCACAATGACCAGCGGACTGGTGGCGCGCCGTAACAAGGCACGCAGCCAGCGCTGTTGCCAGCCTGATGTCTCAGCGGTGAGCGGCTTGATGAGCGCGGTGGGGGCGTCAAGAACAGACGCGGTGATGTTCGACATCGTACTTTCTGATCCGTAAGGCATAGGTTGACGATCGTCGAAACCTGTCGCGCTTATCGGCTTATCTGAATCAACTGAATAAACTCAGTGCAGTCAGGGCAGTCTGCGCGGTGCGACCGTACAGCGGATCATAAGTGTTGCGATATTATGATTAAACGAATTATTTTGAATATTGAAATATGAAAATTTAGAATAATGACTGAGCCGTCCTGAACAAGTGATCAGGTTTGCGGATGGGCCTTGGCCGATCCCTTTACGCTTCCCTGTGCGGCACTGAAGGTACGTGCCACCCTCGTCCCGAACAGGGTAGCAGCCTGTTGTTGTGCATTTGGCAAACGGGCTTGCTGGATCAACCAGATATCCAGTATCGGCTTGAAGTCAGTCACGTGAATGATATCGAGTTGATCGCGATAGTGACTGGCGAGCAGTTGCGGCAGCGGCATCAGGCCCAGTCCGCGACCACTGGTCACCAGACCCAGTTGCAGATCGGCACCAAAAATTTCTAAATTGACCTTGAAGGACAGGCCCTGTCCCGCCAGTGCCCGTTGCAGTCCGGCGCGAAAGCCGCAACCGTCGGGATTGAGCACCCAGCCGTGCGCATGGCAGTCGGCCAGTTTGTAGCTGCGGCGACTGAGCTCACCTTTCGGCGCGACGACTGCCAGTTCGATGCGCCCCAGTGAGGTGCTGCCCACACCTGCCGGGAACACTTTGGTGGCGGGAAACAGGGCAATGGCAGCATCAAGCTCGCCGTTATCGACCTTGTCGACCAGTTGTGCACCCCAGCCGGTGGATACCTTGGTAGTCATCTCGGGAAAGTCTTCGCTGATCTGATGCAATGCATCCAGGAGCGCAATATCGCTGACCGACTGAATCACACCCAGACGAAATTCCCCGCTGGGTAAATCACTCTGGCGCGCCAGGTCACGCAGCGACTCGACCTCGCGTAGTACGGCACGGCATTGTTCATAGACCCGTTTGCCCATGGCATTAGGGCGTGGTGGCTTGGTGCTGCGGTCGAGTACTTCAATACCGAGAGCCTCTTCAAAGCTTTGAATGCGGCGGGTAATGGCCGATTGTGTCAATTGCAGAGACGCCGCCGCAAGACTGATGGATTGGCAGCGCACCACGGCAACGAAGGCATCAATAGCGTCTATTTTCATAACAAATTCGCATATTCATAGGAGTGATTTATGCGAATTCTAACAGCAGAGTGGTGCGGTGCAGCTGCCTTGCGTCTTCGGTTGATAGAAAGGCTGGGAGATGATCATTTCGGCCTGCACGTCCCATGAGGAGCGCATATTCAATGCTCATAGTCCAACTGGGATGAGGCTGTCAGCGTTCGAGATTGTCTTTGACAATCGTGAGTAACGCGACCAGTTCGCGACTCTGCTCGGCTGACAAACCCTTTATTGCCGCCTGTAAAACCGGTGCAGCGCTCTCCTTGATCTGCCGGTGCAGGAGTGCGCCTGCAGGACTTAACTGCAGTCGTATGTTGCGCCGGTCTAAGGCGTCTTCCTGTGCCTCCAGAAAACCATCGTCACGTAAGCGGCGGATGAGCCGGGTCATTTGTGCCTTGTCGCGTCCTGAGTGTTGTACCAGGTCACTGAGTGTGCTGCCTTGCCGGTGCGAAAAAAAGCTCAACACACGGCTTTCCATGTGGGTAATTCCTTGCTCGCCGGCACGAACCGCCGCCAATTGTTGCGAACGGTACAAGTGCATGACGGTATGAATGGACTCGAAGACCGCACTAGCGACATCTAATTGGTTGACATTATCAATTTGTTTTTTCATAATAGGTGACATTATCAATCAATTTCAATGTTATGGATACCAAGACAACCCCAAGAGAAGTACAACGTGTTCGTCATGAAATCAAAATGCGTGACGTGACCGTCAGCCGCGTGACCCAGACCGGCACCAATATGTTGAGCCTTACCTTCAAGGGCGAGGCGCTGGCAGATTTTGTTTCCTTGTCGTTTGACGATCATATCAAGTTCATTTTTCCTGACGCCTCCGGAGAAGCGGTGCGGCGCGACTATACGCCCGTTGACTACGACAAGCAACGTCGCGAGCTGACGCTGGAATTTGCGCTTCATGCAGAAGGTGCCGCTACCGACTGGGCGCGTCAGGCCAAGGTCGGATCTCAGGCAGTGATCGCGGGGCCGAAGGGGTCGATGATCATCCCGAAGGATTATGACTGGCATCTGCTTATCGGCGATCTGTCGGCTTTGCCTGCCATTACCCGACGGCTCAAGGAATTGCCCGCCACAACACGTGCGCTGGTGCTGGTACAAATCAATCACGTTGGCGATATGCGGCAGTTCGAGAGTACAGCAGATATCGATGTCAAATGGATTCCCAGTACCGCTGAGCTCATTGCCCAACTACGGGCTTTGGAAATGCCTGTCGGGGAAGGGTATACCTGGGCCGCCGGCGAGGGCAACACCATGAAGCTGGTGCGGTCGATCCTGGTGGAAGAAAAGAAGCTGTCCAAGGATGCTTTGCGGGTAGCAGCGTACTGGAAGCAGGGCGCTTCGGATTTTCATGAGCGGCTTGACTGATGCGGCTGTCGCCAGCGTTTGTTCCTCACGCTTCGATGTTTTGTCGACCGGCTTGTGGATTGCGCGATGGCTGGCTTTTCAGATTACTATACCGTTCTTCCCGATTGGCAGGCACGGGAGCCTGCAGCCCTGTTTCTGAGATCATCATGCCATTTGTCGTCACTGATTCTTGCATTGAATGCAAGTACACCGATTGTGTCAGCGTGTGCCCCATGGATTGTTTTGTGGAGGGACCTAACTTTCTTGCCATTGATCCTGATGGCTGCATCGATTGTTCGATGTGCGTACCTGAATGCCCGGTTGGCGCGATCTACAACGTGATCGATCTGCCTGCATCACTGGCGCATTTTGTTGAGCTCAATGCCAAGTTGGCAAGCACCCCGGGCTGGAAACGGATTACGCGGGCGCAAGCACCAATGCATGATCACGAGAAATTCAAGGATGTCGCTGACAAGCTGCCGCTACTGAAGATGACTTGATCAATCGATAATTTTTAGCGGTGCATCTGTACTGCTTTCATCCTTCAGTGCCACGCCGGTCAGCTCACGTCGCAGTGCCTCGGCCAGCAAATAGTCGAGCTTGGTAGCGGCCTCTTCATAGGACATGCCTTGCGGGCGGACATTGGAAATGCAATTGCGCTGTGCATCGTTCATGCCCACCGTGGGCATCCAGGTCAGGTATAGGCCCATGCTATCGGGAGAACTCAATCCCGGGCGCTCTCCAATCAGAATCACCACCAATCTGGCATGCAACAGGCTACCAATTTCGTCGCCAATGGCAACGCGTCCCTGACGCACGATGCTCAATGGCGCCAGTGTCCAGTGACGGGCTGCGATTTTACTTTGCAATACCGCCAGGAAAGGCACTGCATTGCGGGTAATGGCAAGTGACGACAGACCATCGGCGATCACAAATGCGAGATCGTAGTGTCGTGCCTGATCACCATCATCCAGCGCCTTGCGTGAATCGTCGCTCAGACGTCTGCCCAGATCCGGGCGCTGCAGATAGGTCAGCCGATCCGACGCCGCGCTATCGACAATCTTGCAGGTGCTTGCCCCGTGAATATTGGCATCGATCAATTGTTGCTGTAATTGCGCTGCATCGAGCGCCAGATGCACGGCATCACGTGCTTGCGCATGGGCCAGCTGAAATGCCAGTTGGGCATTGGTCGGCAAGCTGACGCCAGCACGTCCCAGTGCAATGCGCGCCGCCGTGTAACGACGCAATGTGTGCCAAGGATTATCGGTAACCAGTGTTGGTGGCGTTGGCATAGGCGGGAGGATGTCGTATTGGTCTGGAGCTGCATGAAAGCCGTCATTGCAGGCGTTCGAGCATCGGCCTGAATGCCGATGGCAATGCATCATGCAGTCGGAACTGGGTGTCAGTGCTGAAAATTTGCATCCGTTGCAGCCACGCTTCGAACTGTGGTGCCGGCCTCAGGCCGAGCACACGACGTACGTATAAGGCATCGTGAAACGAAGTGGTCTGGTAGTTGAGCATGATGTCATCCGAACCGGGAATGCCCATCACGAAACTGCAACCCGCTGTCGCCAGCAAGGTCAGCAGGTTATCCATATCGTTCTGATCTGCCTCGGCGTGATTGGTATAGCAGACATCGCAGCCCATTGGCAGTCCCAGCAGCTTGGCGCAGAAATGGTCTTCCAGGCCGGCGCGGATGATTTGCTTGCCGTCATAGAGGTATTCAGGACCGATAAAGCCAACAACGGTATTGACCAGCAAGGGCTCGAATTTGCGTGCTACTGCATAAGCGCGCGTCTCACAGGTTTGCTGATCTACACCGTGGTGCGCATTGGCTGATAGCGCACTACCTTGGCCGGTTTCGAAATACATAACGTTATTCCCCACCGTGCCACGCCCCAAGGACAAGGCCGCACTGCGCGCCTCACCCAGCAAGGCAAGATCAATGCCGAAACTCCGGTTGGCACCCTCGGTACCGGCAATCGACTGGAATACCAGATCCACCGGCGCGCCGCGTTCAATGGCCGCAATGGTATTGGTGACATGCGTCAGCACACAGGACTGGGTGGGAATCTCATAGCGCCCGATAATTTCATCCATCATCGAGACCAGTCGCATCACCTGCGGCACATTGTCGGTTGCTGGATTGATACCGAAAACGGCGTCGCCGCTACCGTAGAGCAGGCCGTCCAGCAGACTGGCGGCAATACCGCTGGCGTCATCGATTGGATGGTTGGGCTGAAGGCGGGTTGACAGGCGTCCCGGCAAGCCGATGGTATTGCGAAATGCACTGGTCACCTGACACTTTTTGGCGACCAGAATCAAATCCTGATTACGCATGATCTTGCTGACCGCTGCTGCCATTTCTGGTGTGATTCCCGATGCGACTGCGGTCAATGTGACACTGTCCGTATCGTCGTTGAGCAGCCAGTTACGAAAATCACCGACCGTCAGATGACTGATCGCAGCAAAGGCTGATACATCATGCTCATCAATGATCAGGCGGGTAATTTCATCCTCTTCATAAGGGATCAGTGCCTGTTCGAGAAACGTGCGCAAAGGGAGCTCTGCCAATGCCATTTGCGCCACGGCACGCTGTTCGGCATTGCGCGCGCTGACACCGGCGAGCATGTCGCCAGAGCGCAATGGCGTGGCCTTGGCCATCAACTCCTTGAGGTCGCGAAACTGATACGTGACCGGTCCGACGGTGTGACTGAATTGGTAAGGCTTATGTTGTGACATGAAGATCACCTTTGGCGGCGCTGCGGCAGGTCCGCGTTATCGTGCGGCTGCGGCTATTGTGCCGCAATCTTTCTCGGCCGTCAGCGCCTCCACACATCATGCTGTCAACAGCGGGTTGGTCTTGCCGTATTTGATGCTGGTTTCGGCTGGCAGCCAGTTGCCAGTCGACTCTTGTCGCCCCTGCAACAGAAAGCGTGGCTGCCTGGCGTCCAGTTGTGCTGCAGCCAGTTTGGACAAGGCACCAATATTGCCCGTCTTCATACGGTTGACGATCATGCCGAAGCGGGTCTCCGCGAAATCTCGCAACATATCGTAGTCGCCATCGCTGTCGCCAGCGACAAAGAGTGGTCCATAGCCTTTGAGTCCGACAATCTCGCGCTTGATGGCCACACTTTTTCCAGGCCCCCAGGTGAGCGGCCAGTTTTTCAGATAGGCGTTCCTGAACACATTGCCGTTACGCTCCAGACGCAAGCCCAGCACGTTTTCACGGCTGACGTTGTAGCCATATTTTGGATTGCTGGCAAATACGGCCACGACTTCTTCCATGGAGGCCGAACAGACGTAAACATCGATCCCATTGGCACGCAGGGTATCCATCAGGCCACCTATTTCGGTGCATAGCCGAATACCGTGAAAATGCGAAGTACTGACGATGCCTGCGCGGCCCGGGCGCTCTGTCGGGCTGGTGTATTTGACCTTGGTCAATGCCGCACCGAGTGCGGCGTCATTGGAGGCTTCTGCCAGTGCCATGACTTCTGCCTCAGTCATGTTGGCGAAGAAATAGATGACCCAGGGATAACCGATATTGACGCCATGGGTATCGTTGACCGCTTCATACAGGTAGTACAACTTGGTGCGGAAATCGAGGAACTCGATCGTCCTGGTCATTTCTTCCAGTGACTTGTTGCCGGCCAGACCCTGATAGTTGCTGTAGAGGAAAGCGTAGTCTGCATCTAGGTCAGCACAGATTGAATCAAGATCAACCGCCATGCCTGCTGCATTTTTGTAGTCCGCCATAAACGGTCCGGGCGGTACGTTTTGGCGGAGGATCGCACCGAACTCAGCCGGTGTGAGCTTGAATGAGAGGGTATTGATCTGATACATGAACAGCGCTTCTTCACAGTCATTCATGATGCTGGTGTTATCCCAGTCGAATACTGCGTAAGGCCGCTTTTTGCTGTTGTAATCTTTAGCCGTATTGCCATAGGTAGCGATCATTTGCGCGACCAACTGATGGTTGCGCGGCGACCATTTGGCACGATCCAGTCCAACTGAAACTGTCTTTTGTGGCTCTTGTGCGCGGGCGATTAAAGGAGTGGCGACCACTGCCGCACCGGCAGCCGTTGCAAGTGCTCGTCCCATGAATCCACGACGTGCATGGACTGGTGTCATATCTTGTTGTTTGATATTCATATGTTGCATTCCTTGTTCAGTGTAGAGAGAAGAAATCCGAATCGCAAAAGGTGCCAGTACGACAGAAATGCATGTGGCTTAGATTCCCGCAGGATCTGTTTCGCCAGGATCAACGACTGCCATGACATTGCTACGACTCGTGCCAGTGAGCAGGAAATAGACGTAGCCAAGTGCCATGAAAGCTACAAAAATCAGAAAGATCAGCCAGTTGTAATAGATCATGGTGATCATGCATACCAGCGCGCCGAACAAGGCAAACGCTGGAAAAAAGGGATACAAGGGGGCACGGAATGGCCGTGCCAGATCAGCCTCGATGCGACGCAGGCGGAACAGGCTCAGCATGCTGAGGATGTACATCAAAATAGCGCCAAACACTGACATGGTGACAATATTGGCGGTCAAGGTCTGGCCGCCAAAGGTAATCAGTTCGTCGCTATAGATGGCCGCAATGCCAATCACGCCGCCGGCCAGAATCGCGCGATGTGGCGTCTTGAAGCGAGGATGAATCTTGGCAAAATATGCTGGCAGGTAAGCCTCGCGCGCCAGTGCAAATATCTGCCGCGAATACCCAAGGATGATGCCGTGAAAGGATGCCACCAGCCCAAACAGCCCAAGCCACACGAGCATGTGCAGCCATTGGCTATTGCTGCCGACGATGAGTTTCATGGCCTGCGGCAGGGGATCATTGATATTTGCCAGTTTGGTCCAGTCGCCCGCACCGCCAGCAAATAACATGACACCAATGGCCAGCACCACCAGTGTCAGAATACCGGTAATGTAGGCAATCGGAATCGAACGCTGCGGATTCTTGGCTTCCTCCGCCGCCATGGCAACACCTTCGATGGCGAGAAAAAACCAGATCGCAAACGGGATCGCTGCAAACATGCCAGGCACTGCCATCCAGGAAAACGTATCCTGCCCAGACCAGCCACCCTTGTTGAAATTGACCATCGAAAAGCCTGGGGACACTACGCCCATGAACACCAATAATTCGAAGATGGCGAGAATGGTGATGCACAACTCGAACATCGCCGCGATTTGCACGCCGACGATATTGAGCGCCATGAACACCAGATAGGCCCCCAGTGCGGCCAGTTTGGGATCGATTTGCGGAAACTGCACGTTCAGATAGGCCCCGATGGCCAGCGCAATCGCTGGTGGTGCAAAGACAAACTCGATGAGCGTGGCAGCACCGGCGAGATAGCCGCCAAGCGGACCAAAAGCACGCTTGCTATAGGCGAATGGACCACCTGCATGCGGAATGGACGTGGTCAGCTCCGTGAAGCTGAAAATGAAAGTGGTGTACATCGCCGCGATGAACAGGGCCGTGACGGTAAAACCAAGCGTGCCCGCACTGGCCCAGCCATAACTCCACCCAAAATATTCGCCTGAAATCACAAGGCCGACAGCGATACCCCATAGTTGCAAAGTACTTAATACCGGTTTAAGCCCCTGCGGAATGGGACTTTGCGTAGTTGTGCCTGACATAAAGTGGCTCCTGTGCGATATCTCGATAGATCGGTGGCAGGCATACCGTTTGCTTGAATAGCACCGATGCCCGCGACTTGAATATAGCCCGTAGCGAAAATACGGCGTTATCGAAAATCGGCAAACATGACGATCTTTTCTAGAGAACGCAGACAGCGATCGCCATATTGTTTAGCTCATTATCCAATCCCGCCATGACTGAATCTGCCTCATCGAAGGTCTTTGCAATGCCAAGCCAGATCAGCTCGCGCACCGTCATAGCGCACGACGTCGACGAGCATGCACATAACCTGAGCAATTGGGAGCAAAGCTACGATCAGCTCGCCGCTGGACGATTTGATGGGGTATTGGAGGAGTGGAAAACAGAGGGGCTGCAGATTTTTCGCGAGCGTAACAGTCATGCGGTACGCCAATCCTGCTGTGTGTGGCCCGATGCTTACTGGTTTGGGATCGAACAGCCCGTTGCCGGCAGCATCCGCATGAACGGCCGGCAGGTCCGTGCCGATATGATCATGACACGTCCCGGCAACCGTGAATTTGAGCTGGTGACCCCGGATCGCCATGAAATACTTGGCATCGTTATCCAGCGCAATATCTTGCTGGAGGAAGCGGATCGCCACGGTTGCACGATCGCTTGGAGCGCCTTGGCGAACGCAGAGTTACTGCATGTTGACAGTGATGGCCTGCAAGCCTGTCGCCGGCATATTGCGGCGTTACTGAGTCCGGTAGGGCAGTGCGACGACATCACGCCGGGTTCAGAACAGCAAAGATCGTACAGCCAGGAGCAGGTAGTCGCTGCCTTGGTAGCGCTACTCGATAGCAGTGAAGTGGAAAGCCACGCCTGCAACAGTTTGAGCAGACGTCACCATATCGTCACTGAGGCACGTCAATATGCGAAGCAAAACCAGGCTGAGTCATTGACCGTACCGATGTTGTGCGCCCATCTGCATGTGAGCAGACGTACCCTTCAGTATTGCTTTGAGGATGTACTAGGAATGAGCCCGATGCATTATCTGCGGTCATGGCGGCTTAACGGCGTGCGGCGTCAATTGATGCAAAGCGACCGAGGGCTTCAGCGCATCGGTGATGTGGCTGCAGCCTGGGGGTTTACCAATTTCAGTCAGTTTTCTTCTGACTACAAAAAGCTGTTTGGTAGTTCTCCTTCGGCAGCACAACGACTATCTGTCTAGTTGGTGGCTTCAGTCCCTGGACTTGGCGGACCTGCGCTGGTTTGCCGTCACCGTATCAAGGTGCCAACAAATTCGCACAATGTCCTGCCTGCGTCGGCGTATCGCTGATTGCATTACCGCGAGCCACGCATTGGTCAGGCGACAGTGGGGTCTTTTGTTCGACGAAGTTAACCTTCAGATCATGCAAGCAACGTCGCACGGTAAAACAGCTCCATTTGGAGCTGCGCGCGTTGGGTCTGACCCTACACTTTAATGAACTGGCTACGTAAGAGGCCACTTACTTGGCAGCCATTTATAAGTATCCCCATGTTTCTCCCTTGCATCGGCCACGCTCATTGAGAAACATCCATCCGCGCCATCTAATTTTTTCTGCACGAACGCAACCTTTTCAAGGCCTTCAACTTTGCCTACGACCACGTGATATACCGGGGTGTGATTGTCGGCCACTAGACGAATTTCTGCTACCAGAAATATGCTGTGGGCATCTCCAAAAACACAAGTCTTGATGCTGTAACCTACCGCCAGGCCAAAAGCCGCAAGACGCATGGTCATCGCGTGATGGTGTTCGTGAGGAAGTCAAAATGACGACCTGGAATGAGACCATGATCGCGAGGGCGATTTCTCAGCAGACCCTGCAACGGCGCTGCCTTCTGTTGGTGAACAACTGCAATTGGACTGGCCATGAGTGTGATGTGCTTGGTGTAACACTTGATCTTCGTATTATCGATATCGAAATCAAGATCAGCCGAGCCGATCTTAAAGCGGATGCGAAGAAGGAAAAATGGTGGCGTCGCGCATATAACTGGCCGTTCGAATCGGAATATTCATGGCAGCATGGGGCGCCCGCACCAGATCAGCGGCTAATTCATCCTGCCAAGGTCTGGAAGCATTACTACGCCATGCCGATCGAAATCTGGAAACCAGAACTGATTGACAGCCTCGCGTCTCCAGCAAGCGGCATCTTGTTGCTAAGCCAAGGAAATGGATATACGTCGAATGGTGTTCCATTAGTCACCGTCAGGGTGCAGCGCCGCGCTATACCGAATCGAAATGCAGAACGACTCCAGCCTACCCATGTAATGGACATTGCTCGTCTAGCAAATCTGCGTATGTGGGAAAGCTATCAGAAAGTAGACGAGATGCGAAACGAAATGCGGAGCGTAGCATGACGGGCCGCCAAAAATTCACCGAGAGAAAAATCCGCTTGGTCGGAGAGCAGCAAAAGGCGGCAGCAATAGCTTTGCTGGAAAACATACCCCTAGATCCTGAGAAGCCGCTAGAAGCAGTTTTTCGCGAAGAGGTAAAAGTCCGCAAGCTTGATCAGAACGCCTTGATGTGGGTTGGTCCACTCAAGGATATCGAGCAACAAGCTTGGGCGAATGGCCGTCAGTACAGTGCAATCGTGTGGCATGAGTATTTTAAAGAACTATTCTTGCCTGAAGAATTCGATACTGAATTAACCAAAGAAGGCTACCGCAAATACGACTTTACGCCAGACGGCGTGCGCGTTCTCGTTGGTTCGACTACTGAACTCACTATCAAAGGCTTCTCGCAATATCTAGAGCAAGTCCATGCCTTCGGCGCAAATCTCGGCGTTTTGTTTCATGCGAACCCAAATGATCGACGGATGGCCGCATGAAGCGCTCAACTCCACTCAAACGGACGGGCTTCAAGTCGCAGCCCGGCATCTTGCGCACTGCCACGCTGCCGGATCTGCAGAAGCTGAAGAAGCGCACTTTGAAGTCGACGCGCCCAAAGACTTCCAAGATCCGCCAGTCCGCCCGCGATAAAGAATGCACCCTGCGATTTCCCGGTGTCTGCAACGGTCGCACAGATACCACTGTGCTGTGCCACAGCAACCGTTTGGCTGATGGTAAGGGGATGGGCCTGAAGGCTCCAGATACACGCGCCGCTTACGGCTGCTCGGCTTGCCATGACGTGCTTGATGGCCGCGCACCCCGTCCAGCAGGGATGACATACGAATCAATGAATGAACTGTTTGACGCTGGAGTGCGTGAGACGCAAGCACAGGTAGCTCGCGCTGGGTTGCTGGAGGTGATCCATGACTGAGAAGCGCAAGCCAAGTCAAATCGAGGCCACGTTTGCGCTGCACTGCCGTGCGGAGAAGCTTGATCCGGTGCGTGAGTACCGTTTCCATCCTACACGCAAGTGGCGGTTCGACTTCGCGTTTCCCGACCGCATGATCGCAGTCGAGTGCGAGGGCGGTACCTGGACCAATGGCCGCCACAACCGTGGCGCCGGATCTATAGCTGACATGGAGAAGTACAACGAAGCACAGCGCTTGGGCTGGTCGGTATTTCGGTTTCACGGCGGCGCGGTGATGAATGGCGACGCGATCCGCTTCGTCAAGCGAGTGCTGAACCCAGAGGATGAAAAGTAATGCGTGATTACGGGAAAGTCTATACCGCTTTTTGGTCGAGCGAAGACATTCGCGACTTGAGCGAAGACGGCCGCATGTTGGCCTTGTATCTCATGACATTCAAGAGTGCATACGCGAGGTTAGTGACCGATGCCAGAAATAGCGGGACGCCCATTACTTGGTCTGTTTCGCTTGGATTTGACAAGCAGAAGCAGGTTCACGCGATTCAAAAAGCTGAAGTGGCAGGACTTCTGTCCGCTCCCACTGTGTCAGGACTCCTTCCAAACTACTCCATTGAAAAAAATGGCCCCTCAACTTGCCCTGAAGGTTTAAAACGCATCAAGGAAATGATGTCTGTCCTTGATTCGAAACGTGCGCAGCGGGCAGAGGAGCGGGCTCGGACAACAGAATTAGAGCGAGCGCAAGTACAGCAAAAGAAAGATGCTATGGCCGCCCTGGTGATCCAGCGCATGGGAGATTCCCGTGGGTGATTTCGATAAATTTCTTGAGATTAGAAAAGAGTATGGTCGTCGACTGCCCTACTGGCTGGAAGTGTACGAAAAAACAGGAGATATGCGTCAAGACCCATATTTTATGAATTGGCAATTCACGCCAATTGAAAACTCCGTCTGGAGTGATATTCGAATCGCAGGCATACCGTTCTTTCCTCAGGTTCCAGCACTTAATTACTTCTTGGACTTCGCTTGCCCGTTCCTGAAAATTGGTATTGAGTGCGATGGAAAGGCATGGCATGACTCTCAATTGGATGCTCACCGCGATAAACGACTAGCTGAAGATGGTTGGATGATTTTCAGAATTGAAGGGCATGAATGCCGCCGAGTTATTGAGGCATTTCCTGAATATGAAGAATCTGAGTTTGAGGATATCTACAACTATTTTATGACTACATCCGAAGGAATTGTGTCCGCTATTAGGCAGAAATATTTTGAAGACCGCGCCACCGAAAAATACAGTGATTTGATTGAGCAGACTCTCTTTAATCATCGCTCAACTCCAGAAACTTTTCCTATGCGCTTGCTGCGCCGCGAACAAACAGCACCCATCAACTCGGGTGATGCACTCGAGGACTATTTGGAAGAGATTTTCTTTCGATCAAGAAAGACTGCAGCATGAGATGCCTCTCTTGCAAGCACCTGGACCTGAAGCACAACGCTCAGATGTCTCGCCACGGATTCGGGCATTGCAAGAAGGAAGAGCGCAATTACGTGCACGTCAGCATCAAGAACGAGCGGGAGTGCGCGAGTTTTGAGGAAGTGGACCAGGCGACCGTGGGTAAGCGGTCGCCTGGTCCACTGCCCAGCCAAATAGTGGAATCAATGACGCCCGGGTACCGATATCGGGCAGATCAGATCGCCGCCAAATTTCATGCGAAATGCCCTGAGGTGCATGCGCTGCTTCGAAAGATGGTAGATGACGGAGTGATTCAATCCGCGCGCGGGGCGCGTGACTCTCGCTATTTCATCCCGGCCACAGAGTTGCCTCGCGACGAATCAATTGCGCCTGGCGCATATCGGCCTGAGGCTAAATAGATGGCACCTTTTGACATGAAAGTGCATTGGCGGCTCTGCGAAGGGGCACGTAATCCGGTAACGGGGGTTGTTTGAACTGGCAGCAAGAGATGGCCAAGCTGGCGCGCCACGAAGACCAGTTCCGGATTATCCAGGAGCGCCAGCGGTTGAGACAGTACCAGTACGGCGACCCAGCAAAGCACGTCGAGTTTGAATCAGAAATCCGGCGCCGGGAGGCGGCGAAGAAACAGCGAAAGGGCAAGCGATGAATGTGATTGAGAAGTACACCCGGGCCGTAAATTCATCGAACCTGCGTGACGATGAGCAGCACCATGCTACCGATGTGCTGGCTGCCACGGCGCTTTGCGAGACTCGCCTGGCAACCAAGCTATTTCGGGTGAAGTACGCCGGCGATGCCACAACCTATGCTGCGCTGCTTGCCGAATGGACTGAGATTGTTACGTTCAAGAGCCTGCTGCGCACCTGGCCGATCGAGGTGAGCCCGAAGAAGGTGGCTCGGCTTTCGCTCGATCACTGGCTGAATGACGTTTGCCCTGTGTGCACTGGTACTGGGCTGCAGCTTGGCGTCGGGCACACGGATGCTGCATGCAAGGCTTGCAACGGCACTGCAAAGCGCCCCGTGCAGGTCAAACACAGTGTGCAAGACTACGTTCGAGACATGGTAGAGTCACTGGAAGCCATGACAATTCAGGCTGGTGGTGAGGCCATGCGGAAGTTGGCTCGGGCGATGGACTTTTAAAATCAAGGAGGCGGCATGAAGCAATACAGAGTTTTAGTGAAGGGCGGTAGGCCTATTGCCGGTTACCGCGCAGATGGCGGAAGAGTCAGAGTAATGCCAAGAGAATATGATTGTTACTGGCTTAGCATCGCGCGTGGTCAAGATCCTACTTTGCGAGCCGCATTGCGGTTGATTGGCGCTGATTCGCTCGGCGGCGATTTGGACGTTATGAAAGATGAGTTTTCTGATGATCTTGACGGCTTCCCTGAGCTGAAAAGCGACAGCAAATTTGAAGTCCTCAATTAATACTTGCACTGGGTGTATACACAGTATAAGATTTAGTCACTGCATGCTTTACGAAGCACCCGGCATGCATAATTTGGGCGAAAGCACGGCAGCGTCTTACGGAAAGACGAGAAGTTGTCGGATAAGCTCGCCCTAAATTTTTGATATGTGAGTAGATTCATTTCGCGGCGGTTTCACTCTCCAGATAGGTTTGGAGATCGCGAATCTCCTCACACATCAGAAATTATCAAAGCCCCGCACCTTCGCTGGCCGGGGCTTTTTGCGTTTGTAGCTCAATGGTAGAGCCGAAGCCTTCCAAGCTTAGGACAAGGGTTCG
This sequence comes from Herbaspirillum sp. Sphag64, assembly GCF_014192645.1. Classification (GTDB taxonomy): domain Bacteria; phylum Pseudomonadota; class Gammaproteobacteria; order Burkholderiales; family Burkholderiaceae_D; genus Herbaspirillum. The sequence continues at coordinate 48,586 of NZ_JACHYE010000007.1, forward strand.
ATTCCCTTCGGACGCTCCAGGTTTATGCGGCTGAAAGTTCCAGGCACTTTCCGAGCGCAGCCAATGCCTCCTCGATACGATCAATTTTGGTGGTGTGCTTGAGATCAATCAATCGGTTCACCTCTTGCGGAGTGGTGCCCATCCGGCGGGCAAGCTCGGATGACCAAACGTCGGCGGCGACCATCTCATTGAGCAGTAGGATTTTCGCAGAGACGCTGGCGGGGAGGTCAATAAGGCGTTCGCCTTTGCGTGCTTTTGATGGCGCTGGTACCTGGCGCTTTTCGTCAAAGTAGACCTCCATCGAGTGCAGCAAGACGTCGGCGGCCATCGCAAGCGCTTCTTCCTCGGTATCGCCCTGAGTGATTGCCTCGGGGATGTCGCGGAAGGTAACGACAAAGCCGCCAGCTTCTTCGTCTGGTTCGAATTGTGCAGGGTATTTCATGGTTGCTCCGTTTATCGAGAGATAAAAATTTTGTTTTAAAAAAAGGGCGGTGAAGCCTAGAGTGCGCGGGACTAGCCCCTTTCGGGGCCGGTCCTCACTTCAAGTTAAGTTGCTTTTTAACTCCCTGAACAAGTCCTGTTTTAAGTTCCTTGCTAGGGTGCCTTGGTAGGAAACTCGTTTTGCCGTTCAGCCTGACTTTCGTGTGGTTAGTACCTTCTTCGAACGTCGCGCCTTGTTGCTTGAGCCACCTAACAAACTCACTCTGCTTCACCGCACCTCCTTTCGTTTTGTGATTCGATGTAAAGAAGTTTAATCAAATTTGTTTAATATATCAAGGTGTAATTAAACAATTTTGATTAAATATTTCTGTGTCTCCTCCAGCCCGCAAGGCTGCTTGCCCGCCCGGTATCCGGTAGCGGGCTTTTTTATTGCGTCTGCCTTCCGATACAAGACCTTGAGTGGGAACCGCCAGAGGCGGGACAGTTGGCAGGCGTAATGATTAGTTGTCCACAGGGTTGTCCACGAAATCTGTGGATAAGTGCGATTGAGTTCAAGCAAGAGGTGTGCGATGGCCGCGATTGAGTTCGATGTGCGCGTACCATTACGGACGATCTCGGTATTCGATATCAGGTTACGGCTCCTTATTGGAATAGTCTTGGTCATAACTTGCTGGTTGAAAGGCTGGAAGTCTAATGGCTGACATCTCTGATGTATTAGTGGTGCTGACTGCGCAGGCGGCGGCAGCTGTCTATCCGAACGGTACCGGGCAAGCATCGGTGGCTGGTTGTGATGTGCGGCTGTATCCAGGCTGGCCCAATGCGACGGCGCTCGATGCCGATCTGCTGGCTGGCAAGGTGCATGTGAGCGTGTATCCAACGCAGTCGGAGCGCAATGTGTCGCGGTATGACCGTCGCTGGCAGCCTCAGACGCGGAACGTGCCAACGATCACCCTGACTCAGACCGGGGCAAATGTAACGGTTGGCGGATTGATTCCGTCGCCATTCTTTTCTCAAAACTTGGCAATTCTGATTGGCGCCAACGGTTATACCTACCCGGTTCAGGCCGCCGACACGCTGACCACGATTGCCACCGCGCTTTCCCAGCAGATTCCGGGAGCAAGCAGCAGCGGGGCGGTGATTACCTTGCCGGCCGGGCCAACTCCAATTTTGCGGGTTGGCTCAACCGGCACCGCGATACAGGAGATTCGACGGCAAAAGCGACTGATGCAGGTCACGATCTGGGCACCTACGCCGACCTTGCGGGATAGTGTTGCGCAGGCGGTCGACGTCGCTTTGTCGACGCTAACGTTCCTGACGATGCCTGATGGCATGGGGGCGAGAATCATCTATCAGGATAGTCCGATGACTGATTCACTGCAGAAGGCGAAGCTTTACCGGCGAGACCTTCGTTACAACGTTGAATTTGCAACAACCAAGCAGATGAACACTGCCGAGGTAGTCGTCGGTGTCGTCACTCAACAAACCACCACGACCGGCGTTATTGCATCGGTCAAGACCTATTGAGGACTAGTTATGGCCAAGAAAGACGACGGCAGCACGACCACTGAAAGCCCAGGCTACACGCTGGTAGTTGCCCACCCATTCGGCGACTACGAGCGGGGCTCCGCAATCACCGATCCCGCGGAGATCGAGGCGGTAATGAGCGGCGAGAACGCTCACCACGTCCGAAAAGTGACCAGCTAAGCAAGTCACACACCAATACCAAGGCCGCCTGATTGGCGGCTTTTTCACTTGCAAGGCCACTCCTTACCGGGTGGCCTTTTTTATTGGAGCGTCGCATGACGATTTACCAAAGCGGGCAATTGAACCAAGCGGGCCTCTACGCACCTGGTCTCTATACTCAAGTGGTACCGCCCACAACATCCTACATTCAGGGCGTCAACAGCAACTTGCTGGGTTATGTCGGGATCGCCTCATGGGGGCCGGTCAATAGCCCGCAGTTGATCGGATCGCCAACCGATGCGCTGAATTATCTCGGCACACAGACAGTGCGTAAGCGCGATCTGGCAACAGCTGCAGCGATTGCACTGAGCCTCGGTGCAAACCAGATGTACACCGTTCGCGTGACTGATGGCACTGATACAGCTGCTGCCATTCCGCTTGTTGATACGGCTGGCACGCCGGTGACCGGTGCCACGCTGACCGCGTTTTACACCGGCATCGTTGGCAACACTATCACAGCCTCTATTGCCACGGGTACGCAAGCCAGCACTTATAAGCTGACGATTAACCGGCCAGGCTTTTCTGGTGAGACCTTTGACAACATCCCTGGTACCGGTGCGACGTTCTGGGCAAATTTGGTCTCGGCAGTCAATAACGGCATTTCCAACCAGCGCGGCCCGTCACAGTTGGTGATCGCCACTATTGGCACCTCGACTGCCGTACCGAATACCAGCAACAGTTACACGCTGACAGGCGGTACCGATGGCGTTACCTCGATTACCGATGCAATGCTCGTCGGCGCCGATGGCACCAGCACCACGCGGACAGGTATGTATGCACTGCGCGGCTCTGGCGTGATGACCGCCGCCCTGGTCGATCATACCGACTCCACTGCCTGGTCCACAATTCTGGCGTTCGGCTTGTCGGAGGGGATTTTCTTTGGCGCCGCTAGTGCGGTCGGCACTTCTGTATCCACCACCGGCACCAGCTTGAATACCGCTGGCGCCGACGGTTATGGCATCAAGATTTTTGCCGGTGACTGGGTGTACTGGAATGATCAGGTGAATAGTCAGCAACGCCTGCTATCGCCGGCAACGTTCTGGGCTGCAGTCCGCGCCAACCTGAACCCCAACGAATCGACCTTGAACAAGCCGGTGCTGGGCCTGATCGGCACTCAGCGCAGCGCGCAAAAGCTGCCATACAGCACCGCAGAGAAGGCAGCCGCAGCACAGGCCCGGGTCGACTACTTGGCCAATCCATCGCCAGGCGGGAATTACTTCAGCTTCCAGACTGACCGCAATGCATCAAGCGCGACGTCCCAGAACTCGGAAGCCTACACGACGATGACCAACTTCCTGGCGCTGTCGTTCCAGAACGCTTTTGGCTATGCGATCGGTAAAGATCAGACCCCAGATCTACGCAAGGAAATCACTGACGCTATTCAGGCATTTCTCTCTGACTTATGGCTGAACCAAGGCTACATCGGGGATGTGAACCACCCATCGACACCTCCGTACAGCGTTCGCTTGGATGCGACAAACAACCCTGATTCTCAAGTCGCACTGGGCGTAATGGCTGCCTACATCAAGGTCAAGTATTTCAGCATCGTCCGCGAGTTCGTCGTATCGCTTGAGGGCGGGCAGTCAGTCTCCGTACAAGTTCATTAACTCTTCGAGTGTGGTCTAGGTTGATCTCCGAAAAGCGGCGTGCACACCTGCGCCGCCTATCCTCACGCCTTATTTCAGGTGGGGAGTTAATTATGCAAGAACTAATGTTCCAAGACACAAGCCTGCGCCTGGTCGAGCGTGACGGAAAGCAATGGGTAGGAGCTGCGGATATTGCGCGCGCCCTTGGGTACGCGGAGCCGGGAAAGGTAACCCGGCTGTATGACCGACATAAGGCTGAGTTCAGTCAATCCATGACGCGACTTTTCGAGATGCCCACTTTGGGCGTCCCGGGTAATTTGCGGACGAAGACTCGATTCTTCTCTCTGCGCGGCGCTCATTTGGTCGCCATGTTTGCGCGAACAAGCAAAGGACAAGAATTCCGCCGCTGGGTACTGGACCTCATTGAGTCGCAGACCGACAAACACAAATCCTTGCTGCAGCTTTATTACGAGGCCAAGGCAGACGAGTTAGCACAAGAACGATTCGCTAGCCTCTGCGGAAGAGGGTTAAGCGAGCACAAGCGAGTTATGCCGCCGAAGCGCAACCGCGTTAATGAAATTCTCAGTCTGCTTCAACCTTCTTTGCAACTTACCTGACCCGGCCACGCGCCGGGTTTTCTTATTCTGGGCTGCCTTTGGGCGGCCCTTTTTATTTGGGGGGGCGCGAAAAGTGCGGCTAATTCCAATTTATGGCGGTGAAAAGGCGCTTGTAGATGATGAAGATTTTGAGCGTCTTTCGAAGTACCGGTGGCACCTCAACGATTCTGGCTACGCGGTTCGTTGTGACTACTCAAGCGGAACTCTGAAGAACATACGCATGCATCACGAGGTTGTTACTCGACAGGCAGGATTCGATATTGACCATATCGACGGTAATAGGCTGAACAACCAGCGATCAAATCTCCGTGAATGTACGCGCAGTCAGAACCTGCAAAACCAGTCAAAAAAGCGTGGTAGCACCTCCAAGTTCAAGGGCGTCTATTGGCTCAAGGCCAACAAAAAGTGGCGCGCAAAAATCCGCGTTTCAGGCAAGAGCAAGTGCCTTGGCCTGTACGCAAATGAGTCCGATGCAGCGAAGGCATACGACGCAGCAGCAAAACACTATTTCGGCGAATTCGCCTGTACCAATTCCTCAATGCGGAGCTAAATAATGCCACCATTAAACGGTTTTTCAGTTGGTCGCGACATTACGACCACCATCAGCACCACAGACGGGACTCTCTCGCCGACGCTGGTGACCAAGTTCACATCAAAGCAGGAACAGACCACCAAGAAGGTCAAGGGGCTGGACGGCATCACCCGAACCCTGATCTTTCCAGATGGTTGGACTGGTAGCTTCGACCTTGATCGCCAGGACAGCACTCTCGATGACTTCTTTGCAACTGCAGAGGCGAACTACTACGCTGGCCTGGATTCTTCCACTGCGACGATCATGCAGACAATCTCGGAGCCGGACGGATCGGTGAATCAGTACCAATACACTGGCGTCGTGCTGAAGTTTGATGATGCCGGCTCCTGGTCCACCGACAACACAGTTACCCAGAAACTCTCTTTCACGGCCGAGCGTCGTATCAAGGTGTCCTAATGGCAAACGTAAAGATCAAGCCGCAGCAGGCTGAAGAAGTGAAGAGCGTCGCAAAGCCAAATGAGTTCATTGTGACTGATTCAACAGGGCGTGAAATTACTTTGAAGAAGCCGAGTCCATTGGCGAATCTGGATTTCAAGAAGGCTCTCGGAAACAACCATCAGAACGTGCTGTATCTGGTTGAGGTCATGCCATTGGCCTACGTTGTGAAAATCGGCTCGGACCACGTTCCCATCCCATCCACGGAGTCTGAAATTCGGGCCCTCTACCAGCGTTTGGGAGAAGAGGGCAATGAGGCTGTTCAGCTGGGCGTTGCGGAGCACTTCTTCCCGAAGCAACAAGGGGATGAGAGCGAGTTAAAAAACTCCTAACGGACGCCACTTTGAACGAGTGCTTATGGCTCGTTTTCAATGGTGTATCAGCGTCCGTATCGTTTGGTTGCTCAGACCAAGATTTATCCGACTGGCTCGCGAAGAACGATGATCGCCGCCGCTGGATGGCAATTAAATTCTCAGAATTTCATGGCAATGAGTTTGATGTCGGCTCGATGTCATTTAAGGAGCGTCAGCAATGAGAGAGTTCAGTCTTCAATCATTCGCGCTCCAACTGGCTGTGATGGAGGTTGCGGTTCGTAAGCATGTCGAGAGGGGGCTTGAGCGCGTTGCTGCCAAAGTCGAGAAAACAGCCAAAGACGAAGTTGGGCACTATCTTGAGGCGGTTGGGCCGTTTCCAGCCTGGGAAGAGCTTGCAGAGAGTACAAAGGAAGATCGGGTAGCCAAAGGCTACACAGAAAATGATCCAGGACTTCGCAGCGGCGCCATGCGCGACTCCATCCAGCACAGTGTAGAGGGCTTGAATGCTCAGATTGGATCTGACGATGACAAGCTAGTATGGTTTGAACTCGGCACAAGCAAACAGCCGCCTCGCCCGGTGCTGGGGCCTGCTGTAGAACGTAACCATGAGGATATTGGAAGAATTTTGGGGCATGCCACCGTAACTGGGCTTCTAGGTGGGCAGTCTTTACCTGCACATCTTGAGTACGACCATGATGTTTAAGTCACTTCAAATCTTTGAGTTTTATCCCTCGTTTTTCAAGCATTTTGTGGATCAGTTGCCTGGTCGCCTCTGTAAATTCGGCCTCGAACTCGTCATCCAAAGGCGTATCGCGATTCGAATGACGGAGAAGAGAGGATTAATGAGCAAGTCCGCATCACGGGGCGAGGCTTGACGCTCATTGCTCAGCACTTGAATGAAGATGGAATTGGAATCTTCGGTCCGTCGACGCGAAAACGCGGGCAGCCGCCACAGGAAATGCACTGACTTGAACCCGCTTCGGCGGGTTTTTATTGGACAAGCGCAAAGAGAATCAGCACACCAAAGCCTATTGCGCCGATGCCTATTGCGAAAAGAAAAAACATTGCTATGCCGGTGATGACGTAGTCCGCGAAATGTGGCTTTTTTGAGACTTGGGGGCTGTAGCGCTGATGACGGCGGCTTTGATGTTGCGGGTATTGGATGCCTTTGACCCTATCAGCAAGCCATTCCTGGATGAGGTATCGAATGTTCATTTTGCTAGTTTGCACTCAGTAAATGAATAAGTATCAGTAGCTAGGCAAATCAAGTTCATTTTTTGGCCGCGACTGATTTCTTTTAATTGATTGTCTTGGTCATCTGCCATTGAAATTAACACTGGCTCCTGAACACTCAGACGATCGCCATTGGAAAACATGGTGACTGTAATTTTTACCAAGGTGTTGCTGTATTTTTCCGACGCCTTGGCGCGGTTCAGCGAGAAATCGTCCGCCACAGCTTCATAGCTTGTTTCAAGTACTGTAGTTGGCAATTTCTGTTCGCATCCTAAAATCGTCAATAACAGCGCGATTGATAAACACTTAATCCAAATTGTCATGTCTATTGAAGCCTATAAAATTGCCGTAAAGATTGCATTGACGGAAAACGTCACGCGTGGTCTGAACATGATGGCAGGCCATTTTAAGATGGTCAACAGGGACGCCGAGGCTCTTGAGAGCCGGATCGCATCTATCGGAAAGATGACCCTGCTGGGAGGCGGCCTTATTGCCGCGGGAACTGCGGGGTTGAAGCTCTTAGAGGGGCCACTCAATAAGGCGATGGAATATGAGCGTTACGTTGCCAACCTCCGGCAGATGGGGCTTGGCGACACTCAGTTAAGCGATGCGAAGAAATTCGTGTCAGCAACTGAGATCATCAACACATCCATGCTTGACCGTATGAAGGTATTTACCGAGGCTCAAGGCGCCTTTCGCGAATCCGGTAAGTCGGGTGCCGAAGCGCTTGAGGCCGCCAAGGCGATGACGCCGATTTTGGCAAATTTTTCCGTTGCATCATCTATGCTAAACGGTGATAAGCATGCAGCGGCTGAAATGGCAATGCGCAATCTTAATAAAACAGTCGAAACTTTGGGTGGCTTGGGCGATACAAAAAAAGCGACGGCAATTGCTGACGGGGTTTTCAAGGCGGTTCAGTCAAGCGGAAGAATGGTTAATGAGGCTCAGCTAAAGCAGTTCGCTACTATGGGTGGCTCGGCTACTAACCAGCAAAGTTATCAAACAATCTTTGCTGGGTTGGAGCCGATTATTGGGATGTTCGGCGGGAGTACCACGGCAACAGGCATGCTTACAGCATATAACCGGGTGAACGGGACAATGTCCATGCCGCCAAAGCTGTTGTTGTCGGAGATGATGCGTCTTGGCATGACGGATAAGACAGGGAAAAAGCAAACCGCCGAGTTGGCGCGCCTCCAGGCATCGGATGTAGTTAGCTATGCCCAAAAAATGATGCAGCTCTATAAAACACACGGGATAACCAAAGAAATCGATGTGGAGCGCGAGAATTCAATAATATTTGGACGTTCGGGAGCAAGAATATACAACAAGTTAATGTCGCAAATGCCTGTGCTGCAAGAATCAATGCACGCTTACGACAAGTCAAAAGGCGCGTCTGAAGTTGTAAACGATCCCGCGAACAAGGCTTTGATGGCGCGCCAGAATTTCCAGAAAAAATGGGAAGATTTACAGCTTGTATTGGGACAGGATGGAGGTTTGATTGATAAGGCGACCAAGGGATTGACCATGCTTGGATCGGCAATATCAAAAGTCACGACCTTTGCGAAAGAGCATCCACTACTCACGAAAATTGCGGTAGGTGGATTGGTGCTGGTATCTGCGCTTGCAATTTTGGCAGGGGGAATTGCCTTGGTGGTAGCAGTAATAGGCCTGATCATGACGCCTATTGGCGCTATAGTCGGTGGAATAGCGCTAGCAGTTGCTGCTCTGGTTGCTGCTGGTATCGCAATTTACGCTAATTGGGATACGATCAAGGCGAAGCTTGCCGCTGCTTGGGAGTCCATCAAATCCGGGATCGGAGCAGTTGCAGATTGGATTATCAACAAGTGGAATTGGATCAAATCTTTTCTCCCAGGTGGATCTGATACTCCGTCACCTAGCCAGGCGAGAGACACTATCCGGACCGCACCAGCTTCGGGGGCTAGCCAGCCAGCTGACGTCTATCTCGATGGGCAAAAGGTTGGCAATATCATGGCAAAGCGGATGGGCGCCGCAATGACTAGAGGTCTTGGCACTGGCTTCTTTGATGCGAATCTTGCTCTTCCAACACCCGCACTGAATCGATAGGGAGCGATATGCAACGAAATTGGGACTGCATCAGAGCAATTCTGCTAGCCATTGAAGGACTTGGTAATACGCAAAGCCATCTGGAAGCAAGTGCTGTTGATGGATACGATTCAGAAACAGTGTCGTATCACATACGGATGCTCATTGAGGCTGGATTGGTTGAGGGGAAATGCATTCAGGGGATTTCAGGACCGGTTATTTGCCATGCTAGTAGGTTGACATGGGAAGGCCATGAATTCCTTGACAAGATCCGATCAAATAGCGTTTGGAATAAGGTAAAAGGCATCGCCAGAGAGAAAGGCCTGTCAATGTCGTTCGATGTGATCAAAATGGCTGCAGTGCACGTGATCAGTTCCTTGCTCGGGTAATCTTCCTGGCATCAATAAGCCCTTGGGTGTAGCAGCCCAAGGGCTTTTTATTTGGGCAATTCAATTGGCAAACGTAATCCTCAAACTCGGTGATGTCGTCTTCGGCAATACAGAGGTCGGCACCATTCCGTTCGGCGGAGACCAAAAGCTGAACATCCACAGGCTGGTAGGCGGCAAGAGGGTGATTGATGCCATGGGCCCCGATCCGCTGCCGCCGGAGTGGTCAGGCATCTTTGTTGGCAGCCTGGCGCTAGAAAAGGCGCTCACGTTGCATCGAATGAAGAATGATGGCCGACCGCTAACGCTTACTTGGTCGGCAATGAGCTACTTGGTCGTAATCAAGACGTTCGTTGCCAACTTCGAGGCGCCATTCAATATCCCTTACAAGATTGTCTGTGAGGTGGCGGAGGACAGAACCGACCTGCCGCCAACGAATTCAGCCTTTGACGTCAATGAAGTCATGAGCGGCGACTTGACCAGTGCACAGGGGCTGTCTGACAGCATCGGTGACAGCACACTGTCAAGTCTGATGACCACGCTGAGTAGCGCAATTAGCGCGGTCTCGGACTTTGCCAAGGCTACCACCAGCACCATCAACAGCGTGGTGCAGCCGCTCAATGCGGTCAGGTCTCAGGTATCGATCTTGATTGCCTCGTCTGAGAATGTGCTAAAGAACGTGACGACGGTAGGCGGCCTGCTGCCAAATAATCCTTTGGCTAAGAGCGTCGCGAGTCTGACCAATCAGGTCAATTCAACGATCGCTGGCGGTCAGCTTGCACAGTTGAACTCGGTTCTCGGTCGGATGGGGGCCAATCTTGGCCAAGTCAATTCCAGCGTGAAGACGGCAACGGTGGCGGGAGGCAATCTATTTGATCTAGCGGCAAAGAACTACGGTACCGCCACCGGCTGGACGACAATTGCCAGCGCAAATGGAATTACTGACCCTGAATTATCCGGCGTGACAACGCTGAGCATCCCGGCAAATACAAACGACACTGGCGGCATCCTAGAAGCATAAACCTATGGCGACAAACACAACAACGCAGCTGTCACGGCAGCCGCGCGGGATCGTTCGTCTCAATGGGGCGGCAATTGAAGGTTGGACCAGCTTCGAGGTCAACAACAATAATTACTACTCGGCGGACACATTCCGGGTGGTGTTTGTTGCCAGTCTGCTGCCATCCGATCGGGATAAGGCATGGTTTTCAGAGCAAACCGACATGTATGTTGAGCTGTTCGCTGGCGAGCCTGCCGATCCGACGTCGTATAGCGCAGCGGAGTTGAAAAGCTGGATTTATGGGCAGGTTGACGAAATTTCGTTTGATCCGGTTGCCGGCACCATCGAAGTCAGCGGGCGCGATCTCACTCGGGTGTTCATTGACGCGAAGACAACGCAGAAATGGGTCAATCTGACTTCATCGCAGATTGCCGCTCAGCTAGCAACAAGCCACGGATTGACCCCGGTTGTGACAGCAACGACGACGAAGGCCGGCAAGTTCTACGAGATTGATCATTCGAGCATGGCTGATTCTCGCAGCGAGTGGGACATTCTTTGCTTCCTTGCTGCCAATGAGGGATTCATCGTGTATGTGCGCGGGCAGTCGCTTTACTTTGGGCCGCCGCCTGATGCAAATACCACGCCATTTCAGCTTATCTGGGTGGAGGATGCGAACGGCGGTTCTCCATCGGCAAATTTTGAGCAACTGATGTGCACTCGGACATTGACTGTATCGCGCGGTATCCAGGTGGTGATTCGGTCATGGAACGCCAAGCAGCAGAAAGGCTTTGTTGCTCAGTATCCAGCCAAGGCAAAGACAATTCAAGCGGGGCAGTCTGGTATCGCTGGTGGAGTGCAAATCTATTCCCGGATTGTGCCAAATCTCACGCAGGAGCAGGCCACGCAAATGGCACAAAAGCTCTATGCGCAGCTGGTACAGCACGAGATGAAGATTTCCTTCGAGATGCCACCAGATGATGCGCTGGATACGAACTCAGTGATTCAGCTTACGGGCACCGGTACCGCGTATGACCAGCTGTACTACCCGGACTCGATTACCCGGGCAATGTCGTTTGATGGTGGCTGGACCATGCATGTGACAGCAAAGAATCACTCACCAGAGTCAGAGGTGCAGGCAACATGAGCGGCTACGATAATTTGAGTAATGCGGTGCGCGCCCAGGCAGCGCTCGGGCAAAACAATTTGTCATTCCCACGTTGGGCGACGATCAGCAGTTATGACCCGAATACACCAGCAGTCAAGGTGATGATCCAGCCTGAGAATCAGGAAAGCGGCTGGATGGCGCTGGGCGCTGTCGGGGTCGGATCTGGGTTCGGGGTGGCAGTTGGCCCTGGCATCGGTGATATGGTGCTGGCAGTATTCCCAGAGGGGGATTTCAACTCGGGTGCGATCATTGGTCGGTTCTGGTCGACGTTGAACCAAGCGATTGCGGTGCCAAGCGGCGAGGTGTGGCTGACTCACAAGTCGGGTTCATTCGCCAAGTTGGTTGCTAGTGGCGACGTCGACGTGTCGGCGACTGGCAATGCGAACGTCAATGCGGGTGGAAATATTGCAGCATCCGCAAGTGGAAATATAACGGCGTCTGCTAGCGGCAGCATCAGCCTGACCGGGACAACGATCACGCTTAACGGCGCGATCGCTCTGAATGGCCCGATTTCGCAAACCAATACTGCTGGCGGCTCTACAGCAGCATCACTGATCGGGCCGCTTACTGTCACCAATGACGTGACTGCAGCAGGTAAATCGTTGTCGACCCATACCCACCATGAAAACGGAGCAGGAAATAACACGAGTGCTCCCAATTAAGGCTTCCCATGTTCGATTTGCATCATTACTACGGATCTGACCTTGAGGTGTCGGCGACTGGGGATTTGCTGGTCGCTGATGCCACGACCACCGGTGAGCAGCGCTGTTATCGACGGTTATTGACCAACCCTGCCATGACGGACAGCGCAGGGAACGTCACGGCTTCGCCTGATTACACATTCGCTGTGGACTACGGTGCTGGCATTGGGCGGCGCGTCGGATCGCCGGTCGATCTGCCGGAGATAACAGCACTGATCAAGGCGCAAATGCAGCTGGAATCCGGTGTATCGCAGTCTCCGATTGCCCCTGACGTCGAACTCATTTCCAGTGGGGAGGTGTTGGGGGCTGTAATCCGCTACACCGACGCCAATACCGGGCAACCGGTCATTCTCAATTTTGACGTGAGCCAGTAATGCAGACCTATTCGTTTAATCAGATCGTCCAAAACTTCGCGACGGCGGTGCAGGGCAGCACGTCAAAGTTAGTGAATTTCGGTACCGGCTCGGTACTTCTGGCAATTGCCCAGGCGATGGCTGGGGTAGGGCTTTGGCTGCAGGGAATGATACTCACCTTGCTTGCAGTGACCAGAGCGTCGACATCAAGCGGTACTGATTTGGACACATGGCTAGCCGACTTTGGATTTACGCGTTTAGCGGCAAATGCCTCCTCGGGCCAGGTTATCTTTGCGAGGTACACGCCGACCGCCCAGGCATTTATCCCAGCTGGGACTTCCGCGACCGTCCAAAGTGCCGACGGGAGCGTGCAATTTGCCGTTCTCGCAGACACGACCAATACTGCATATAACGCGACCCTTGGCGGGTATGTGCTGCCAGCGGGGCAAGCAAGTATCAGCGTGACCGTCCAGTGTTTAACTGCCGGATCTGTCGGCAATGTTGCTGCAGGCGCTATCAGTTCGTTGGTGGTTGCGATTTCCGGCGTGGATACGGTGACCAACGCAGTCGCCTTCACGAATGGCTATGACGCTGAGACCGATGCGGCAGCGCGATCACGCTTCATTCTGTACTTGGCAGGCCTGTCAAAGGCGACTCTGGCTGCAATTGGATCAGCAATTCTGTCGGTGGAGCAGGGGCTAACCTATAAAATCATTGAGAACCAGACATTTACCGGCACAACACAGGCTGGCCTGTTGACGGTAGTGGTCGATGACGGTACCGGAGCGCCTTCCTCAACGCTCAAAAGCAGCGTTGCTGCAGCTGTCGAGTCTACGCGCGCCGCCGGGGTTACATACGGGGTCTATGGGCCAACGCTGCTGACGGCTACTGTAGTGATGACGATTACGACATCAACAGCAACTGGCGCGCCTTCGCACTCCGCCGTTGCCGCGATTGTCCAGGCCGCGATTCTGTCCTACATCAACAGCCTTGCAATGGGCGTATCGCTCCAATACAGCTACCTTGCAACGATTGCCTACAGCGCATCGTCTTACGTGACCAACGTAACCAGCTGGACGCTCAATGGCGGCACATCTGACCTGACTGCGACCGGCGTGCAGGAAATCAAATCTTCCTCTGTAACGGTGAATTGATGGCTACGGGCGACAGCAGCAATATTTTTGCGAGGCTACGCAGTTATCTGCCGGCTGGATGGTTCCCCGATTCTGCGCCGATTCTGGCCGGTGTGCTGTCAGGGATTGCTTCGGTACTCTCGGTCTCATACGGATTGTTCATCTATGCCAAAGCGCAGACAAGGATTCTGACTGCGACGGACGGGTGGCTTGATCTGATTTCGTATGACTTTTTTGGATCAAATCTGCCGCGAAAGACAGGTGAGACAGACGCGGCTTTCCTGGCGCGCATCCGAGCAAATCTGTTTCAGGAGCGCGCAACGAGAAAGGCCTACACAACTGTTCTGACGACGCTTACAGGTTATGCGCCAATCATCTTTGAGCCGGCCAACCCATACGATACAGGGGCGATGAATGCTTCCACTTCAGCTGGATTCTGTGGTGTCGGTCGTATGGGCTCAATTGCAATGCCTTATACGGTGCTGGTCACTGCATACCGGCCAAAGTTGCAAGGCGCATCGATGGGCATGGGATTCGCAGACGCGCCGAAGATAACGGCAATGAATACGCCACTATCAACCTCATATAACGGATCGCTTTCAAACTACACCAGCGCCGCCAGCGACGCCGACATCTACGCCGCTGTCAATGCGACTCGGGCCGAAGGAATAACGGCCTGGGTCGCAATCACGAACCACTCATAACGCAATACAACCCACTTTGAAGCCCGCCTTGAGCGGGCTTTTTCTATTGGAGAAATCATTTTATGGATCGCATCGAGACCTACGTCGGGCAATCGATTTTGGAGTGGAATTTCAGCAAGCCGGATCAAAACAAGATGGTCGCCCTGGCGAAGATGATTTCATTGATGTTTGGCAGCACGACCATGGCAAACGGGCTGGCTTGCACACAGCAAACCGTGGCGACTATGTTCGTCAATATCGGTGCCGGCGAGATTTACCAGGCCGCGCAACTGGAAGCGACCGCTTGCGGCACTTTGCCAGCCGATACTGCGCACACGATCATGAAGCAGGGCATCGCCTTGGACACAGTAGTGGTGCCGAACTCCGCGACCGGCGTGACTGCGTTCACCGCGCCAGCGACTTCCGGCCAGTCGATCAATTACCTGATCGAAGCTGCCTATGCAGACTCTGACGTCAGCATTGATCCAACAACCGGCACAAGCCCTGTCGTACTGCCGTTTTACAACTCGAGCAACCCTCAGTCACCATTGCAGGGACCAGGCGGAACCAGTGCGACAAGCAACACCTTTAGAAAGGGTATTGTTTCGCTTCAGGTCAAGGCTGGCGCAGCAGCTACAACTGGCTCGCAGACAACCCCGGCACCAGACAGCGGCTACGTTGGGCTATGGGTGGTTACCGTGGCCTATGGGCAGACTTCGATTACCTCAGCGAACATTGCTGCCTACCCAGGCGCACCAATTTTGCCATCTTCGATACTGGCATCGCTGCAATCTGGCAACCTGCAATATGGGCAGGATGTCGGCACGACTGCAAACGTGGTGCAGGGCTCGTTTCCACTGCCTCCCGCTGCACTGGGTGATACCCAGCCTTTCTGGGTCAAGATCAAAAATACCAACACCGGAGCGACTACATTCACTCCGAACGCTGGCGTGATCGCTGCCTCTCCGTTGGTTGGAGCAGCTCATGCTGCGCTGCAGGGCGGGGAACTCATTGCCAATGGCCGTGCCCTGATTGTGTGGCGTCCGGACATCACATCGTATGTCCTGATTGTATGCACTGGCGGCGCAGTGCAGGTTGCCAATGCTACAGCTAGCCAACATGCTGTGACCTTGTCTCAATTGTCAGCTGCAACCGCTGGCCGTCTGCTGAACATCATCTATTACTCGGTGGTGACTCAGACAGTCACGGCTACGATCGCGAGCCCAGGGGTATTCACTCCCTCGCTTGGCGCGTCCAATATGCCGCGCAATGGTTCGCCGATCGTATTCACGACAACAGGCGCGCTGCCAACTGGCATTACAGCGGGAACGACTTATTACGTGGTGAATGCCGGTGCGTCGACGTTTCAGGTTGCTGCGACAGTTGGTGGCACTCCTATCGTCACCACCGGGTCGCAGTCTGGGACTCACACGATGAGCAACCCGGTATATACCAAGGCAACAAATAACCCATCGTTTGTTATCACTGAAGTGTGGGGGGGCGGGGGAGGCTCGGGGGGCATTGTTGGTTCGGCTTGGTCTAGTGGCGGGGGTGGTTCTGCGGGTTACGCGAGACAGAAAATATTATCTGCAAACTTGCTTGCAACTGAGACGGTTACTGTCGGCGCAGGCGGCACGGCTGGTACCACTTCCGGTACTAATGGCGGCACAGGTGGCACGTCGAGTTTCGGATCGCATTCATCTGCGACTGGTGGCGGCGGATCATCTGGCGGCTCCGCTGCGATCTCTGGTAATGGTGCAGGCGGCACTCCTGGTAGTGGTGTAGGTGGCGACCTTAATTTGACTGGCAATTATGGTCAAAACGGCGTGGGCGCGAACGGCACCTACGGATCGGCCGGTAACGGCGGGGCAAGTTCATTAGGTGGTGCAGGTTTAGGTTACGGAGCGTCAACTACCGGAGGCGTGGCCCAATTACAAGGTGCAGGTTCGTCTGCAGCGCCGGGTTCCGGTTCCGGAGCGGGCGGGTCTTGCTCATTAGGCACTGCGGAAACAGGTGCGACGGGCGGCTCTGGTCTGGCCATCGTTTACGAATACGCATAAGGATAATCATGACAACAATGGCACGCATCCAAAATGGAATAGTAGTCGAAATGTTGACGGCGGACCCATTCCCACCATTCAATCCTGCCTTGACATGGGTGGAGTGCGACAGCACGGTGCAGGTAGGCGATATCTATGATGGGACAAATTTTTCGGCGCCCACGGTCACTTTGGCCGCAGCTCAATCCTCACAGATCGGAATTATCGTAGCCGCATACCAGTCTGCTATTTCAACCCCTGTCAGCTTCACAACCGCTGGCGGCGTGACAAAGACATTCCAGGCCGACAGCAACAGTCAAGATCTGCTGGTCACCGCGGTAGCAGGGTATAACGCGCAGAAGGCTGTCCCAACAGGTTTTTACTGGAAGTCGGCAGACAATACGCAGGTGCCGTTCACGCTCGCGGATCTCAATGGACTGTCTGCAGCGATGTTGGCACAGGGCTGGACAGCCTTCCAGCATCTGACCACGCTCAAAGCGCAGGTCGCAGCCGCAACGACTGTCGCCGCTGTTCAGGCCATCGTCTGGTAACACCCGCTCCACCATATCAAGTCTAGGCCACCTTCGAGGTGGTTTTTTTACGCCCGCTGCGCGCGGGCTTTTTTACGCCTGGAGCAAACATGCCAATCATCAAACACCTGATCGACGCGTCTCAGGGTAAGCATCCACTTGGGGCAGCGCGGTCAGGAAAGTGGCCGACTGTACGCAAGAAGCACCTTGAGGACAACCCATGCTGCGCCGTTTGCGGCGGCACTGAGTCGCTGGAGGTTCATCACATCCGGCCTTTTCATCTTCATCCTGATCTTGAATTGGATCCAGCCAATCTAGTCACGCTTTGCGAAGCGAAGAAAGACGGCGTGAACTGCCATCTCTTTGTCGGCCATCTAGGCAATTTCCGCAGTTTCAATGTCGACGTCGTGGCAGACGCTGCAGCTTGGGCCGAGAAGATCGCGCACCGGCCTCTGCATGAGGAGGCAACCGCATGATTGACCTGGAAACTATCAAGTTGGTGGTCGAATTGCTAGTCGCCATTTTTGTGGCCCCGTTGGCCTGTGTTCTTTGGTGGATGCTGCGCAAGCTGGTCGCTGATGTCCGCGATCTGGAGCGCGCGCTGGCTGATTACAAGCTGCACGTGTCCGAGAATTTCAGCACAAAAAATGACCTCACCAAAGCGATTGAACAGTTCAGTCGCTCTGTTGATGCCGTTTTCATGAAGCTGGAGCGCATCGAGGACAAGCTAGATATGAAGGCGGACAAGCCATGAATCCAAAGGACTTCATCGCGAAAATCGCACCGGGCGCGCAGGCATGCATGCGCGATACAAAGATCCCGGCCAGCTTCACGATCGCGCAGGCCGCGCTTGAGTCAGGCTGGGGTGCCAAGGCGCCTGGCAATAACCTGTTCGGGATCAAGGCTGATCCTTCGTGGCATGGCCCGACAGTGGACTTCAGCACGCATGAGGTGGTCGCCGGCAAGTCGGTGCCGTTGGTCGACAAATTCCGGGCATATCCGGATTGGGGCGCCTGCCTGCTGGACCATGCGAAGTTCCTGACAACGAACAAGCGATATGCGCCAGCGTTCATGCACTCGGATAACGCTGAACAGTTCACGTTGGCCGTCGCTGCCGCTGGTTACGCCACCGATCCTCAGTACGCGACCAAGATCATTGCTGAAATCCGTTCTCGCAACCTGATGCAGTACGACTTACCGGCGTAGATCAGAAAAAAACAGAGGTGCCAACGGAGAACCGTGCGCTGAGTTCTCTGATTTGACGCGTATTCAATTCGCGTTTTCCGTTCAGTATTTCCGATACAACACCTTGCGACCCGATCTCTGGGAGATCTGATTGAGAAAGGCGATGTTCATCCATAAGAAATCGAAGTGCATCAGCTGGAGTTACTGATTTGGGAGGATAATTTTGATCCTCATATTCTCCGATCAATGTTCCGAGGATATCCACTAGATTAGCGAGAGCATGATTCTCTTCTCCAGCGCCAATATCTAGCAGTTGGTTTAACGATGACACGGCATTGTTGTAGTCACCCTCACTTCGGATGGCGCTCAATGGGATTACAGACGACAAAGCCACGAAGTGAGTGGTGACATCTTCAATCACTCGCTTTTCTATTAGGGCTTCCATTTGTCGTACTCCTTGTGGGTGAAAACGTGCCGGATATACAGCTTCTGAACGTTGAAGTGAATGGCGGCGACGATTCGGTATTTGTTGCCGCCAATATCAAAGACGTAAAACGCATTTACTTTATCGGTGGCATTGAATACCGCCTTGAGTTCCGAATAATTTGCAAACGTGCGGGATTGAATGATTTTACGCCAAGCTTGCATTGGGGCGTCAGCCGCTTGATGGACGGCAGAAAAGTCAGTCAATGCTTTGTTGGATATTATTCGCATACATTTAGTTTATCTCAATTTGAGATATTTGCAACTGAGCGTTGTATTTCTTGGGCCTTAGAGGTTAATGAAGATATGTAACTAGCATTTGTAACAACACAAACGAACCTGCTTCGGCGGGTTTTTTTACATCTAAAGAAAGGGTTGATATGTCCAGAAACACCTTGCTGTTCTTGGGGGCCATCGTGGCCGTTGTGGCCGGATTGCTGGTGTCTTACTTTCCGCCGCCGCAGAACGCCGTTGCCATTTGGTCGATGGTGAGCATGTTCATTGGCTACGGTATTCGCGATCTGTTCGGAGCTGACAAGCCGCCGTCGCCACCACCGGCTGCGCCAGTTACTCCAGATCTTGTTGCGCCAGCAGCGAAACAGTAATACCCGCAGCACCTCCCGGCCATTCCGGCCAAACTTCTCCAATAGGAACGACCATGAAACGTCTCGCCATTCTGGCGGCGATTGCCGCTGCCTGCTTGCTTTCCGCTTGCGCCTCGACATCTGCTCCAAAAACACCAGCTCAGACCGTGGCGGATCTTGCCGCCCAGGTACAGAAGGCCTGCGCCGTGGTTCAGCCGACCATCGTATCACTGCAGGCGCAATCGGCCAGCCTGACCGCTGATGAAGTAGCGGATTTGGGCAAGGCCGCCGATTTGGCCACCAAGGTCTGCACGGCAAGTGCCGCGACCGTTCCGACGACCACAGTCGATTTAGTGCAAACGGCTTTCCCTGTGGTGATCAAACTCGTCAATGCGGCGCCGTTGCCTCTAGATGATAAGGCTGCAGCTTCGCTGGCACTGACTGCCGCGCAGATTGCCCTATCGGCCGCACTGGCGCAGTAGCATCATGAGTCAGTTCCTGACAGAGCTGGTTACTGAGTGCATCGATGACCTGGCAGCATCGGGGCGGGGCATCTGGCGCATCGTGGAGCCGCTGGTGTATCAGTCGGACGTGCTCGGCAAGACGATCGTAGTTGAGCCCGGCTTTCTGACGGATTACGCGAGCGTGCCGCGTCTGCCACTGGCATACCTGCTCTTTGGTGACACCAGCCATATCGCCGCCGTCATTCACGACTGGCTATTCCACCATCACGAGGTCTGCGACGAGCCGACCGCCAATCTTGTGCTGTTGGAAGCATCGAGGGCGGAGGGCATCCCGGCGTGGCGGCGACTCGGCATCTACCTGGGCGTTAAGATCGGCGGTCGTTCCTCGTGGGAGGAGGACGGGCTCGGCAATGGTCACTCAATTATTGCTGGCAGGGTAGTGTAGCCGTGATCATGGGATGCGCTATACTGTTTAAATATACAGTATAGTTTCCCATGAAAAAGCTACGTCAGCCCATCCGCCAAGATCGCCTCAAGGAACTCGCCAGGTCAAATCCTGAGCCGGTGGTGCAGGAGCTTTTGTGGGAAATTCTGCGTTTGCAGTGGATGCTTGACCAAGACCGGCAAGATATCGAATTGATCCGGCAGGCTTGGACGGAGGAGGTCGGCGGGAGCCTGGTAGCCATCCATGTCATGCGTTCGAGGCTGATTGGGGAGACGGGGAAATAGGGGGCGATTTCTATGTTTACGGCAGTTTTAATAGCACAGTGCCGTTTGAATAGCACAAATGAAAAAGGCTCCCGGTCTGGGAGCCTTATCTACAGCTTGGCGGAGAGAGGGGGATTCGAACCCCCGATAGGCTATTAACCTATACACGCTTTCCAGGCGTGCGACTTCAACCACTCATCCATCTCTCCGGAATTCCGGTGTCGCATTTAGCGAAGCCGCTGATTATAGCAATATTTTTTGAGAGTGGATAAGTTTTTTTATCCGGTTGATAAAAATAAAGGCGATGCGTTGTGGCATCGCCTTTGTTCTTTCCTGCACGATATGTATCGCCTGCTACAGGCAGCGGCTGATTCTGCCAGCCGCTGTTGCATCATGCGTTATTGCGCTTCTTTTAGTTGATCCAGAATGGCTGGATTTTCCAGGGTGGAAATATCCTGAGTGATGTTTTCCCCCTTGGCCAATACCCGCAGCAGGCGTCGCATGATTTTGCCTGAGCGCGTCTTGGGCAGGTTGTCGCCAAAGCGGATTTCCTTGGGCTTGGCGATAGGGCCGATTTCCTTGGCAACCCAGTCGCGCAACTCTTTGGCGATTTGCTTGGCTTCGTCGCCAGTAGGGCGTGGGCGCTTGAGGACGACGAAGGCGCAGATCGATTCGCCGGTCGTTTCGTCCGGCTTGCCGACGACGGCAGCTTCTGCCACCAGCGGATTGGCGACTAGTGCCGACTCGATTTCCATGGTGCCCATGCGGTGTCCGGAGACGTTGAGCACATCGTCAATGCGGCCGGTGATGGTGAAGTAGCCGGTTTCTTCATTGCGGATCGCGCCGTCACCTGCGAGGTAGATGGTGCCGCCCAGTTCTTCCGGGAAGTAGCTCTTCTTGAAGCGCTCTGGATCATTCCAGATGGTGCGGATCATCGATGGCCATGGACGTTTGACGACCAGAATGCCGCCCTGGCCGTTGGGCAGGTCATTGCCGGTTTCGTCAACGATCGCAGCGGTAATGCCAGGCAGCGGCAGGGTGCAGGAGCCTGGTACCTGTGGCGTTGCGCCCGGCAGCGGCGAAATCATGTGGCCGCCGGTTTCTGTTTGCCAGAAGGTGTCAACGATCGGGCATTTTTCTGCGCCGATATTCTTGTAGTACCACATCCAGGCTTCGGGATTGATCGGTTCGCCGACCGATCCCAGCAGGCGCAACGAGCTCAGATCGTATTGCTTTGGATGGATCTTTTCGTCGGCGTCGGCGGCCTTGATCAGCGAGCGGATTGCTGTCGGCGCGGTGTAAAAAATAGTGGTCTTGTGGCGTTGTACCATCTCCCAGAAGCGGCCGGCATTGGGATAGGTCGGGACGCCTTCGAATACGATCTGGGTCGTGCCGACTGCCAGCGGGCCGTAGGCAATATAGGTGTGGCCGGTGATCCAGCCGATGTCGGCGGTACACCAGTAGACGTCGTTGGGCTTGATGTCGAAGGTCCATTGCATCGTCAATATCGCCCACAGCAGGTAGCCGCCGCTGGCATGTTGTACGCCCTTGGGCTTGCCGGTGGAGCCGGAGGTGTAGAGGATGAACAGCGGATGTTCAGCATCGACCCATTCCGGTTCGCAGACGTCGGATTGATTGGCGACGACATCGTGCAGCCAGAGGTCACGACCGGTAACCCAGTTGATGTCTGCGCCAGCGCGCTTGTAGACGATGACGTTGCGGATGGTGTCGCAGCCGCCCATGGCAAGTGCTTCGTCAACGATGGCTTTGAGTGGCAGTTGCTTGCCGCCGCGGACTTGCACGTCAGCGGTAATTACTGCGACTGCGCCAGCATCGATGACACGCTCTTGCAGCGATTTTGCCGAGAAGCCGCCGAAGACGACCGAGTGCGTAGCGCCGATACGGGCGCAGGCTTGCATGGCGGCGACGCCTTCGATGGACATCGGCATGTAGATGACGACGCGGTCACCTTTTTTGACACCGAGCGACTTCAGGCCGTTGGCGAAATGGCAAACCTTTTTGTGCAGTTCGCGGTAGGAAACACGGGTGACCTGGGCATCATCGGATTCGAAGATGATGGCAGTTTTGTCCGCATTACCATTTTCAAGATTAACGTCGAGGCAGTTGTAGGAAACGTTGAGCTGGCCGTCTTCAAACCATTTGTAGAAGGGGGCTTCACTTTCGTTGAGGGTCTTGGTGAAGGGCTTTTTCCAGTGCAGCTTGCTTCTGGCAAGGCGGGCCCAGAAGCCTTGGTAATCGCTTTCTGCTTCGGCGCACAGGGCGTTGTAGGCAGCCATGCCAGAGACGGCAGCGTCACGTACAAAATCGGCCGGCGGGGCGAAAACACGGTTTTCCTGCTTCAGGGTTTTGATGTCTGACACGATAGTCTCCTACGATAAATGTTTTTTGCTTTAGAGAGACCTTAAGCGGTTTCTCTTACTCGGCCCTTACATATTGCTTGTGTGCGTCTGACGCTTGCTACGTTGCACCGCACATTTAGCTTGATTATCGCACTGGCTGTCAGGAATTGTGACGAATGGCAGTAATCGAAACTTATCTCGTGAGTTCGGCAAGAGGCGGGTGGCAGGTGTAAAATAGCGCGCTGAATTATCAGGCTGATTGCGTTGTTGCGATTGTTTCGATTGTTGCGCTGCATCCAAGCCTGACAGGAGGCGGGGCAACATTGCTGCAGCTCTCAGCTCTCCACCGTTTTATTCACCCCTTCGGTTTTACACTCTTTTGTGCCAATGAACGACTCACGCCACAAGCCAGCACGCCGCAAGATCGGTATTCTGCCGAATCTGATTTTCATGAGCCGGTGGTTGCAACTGCCTTTGTATCTGGGGCTGATTCTGGCGCAGTGCGTCTACGTCTATCATTTCTGGGTGGAGCTCAGCGATCTGATCGGTGCGGCACTGGGCAACGCAGGATCGCTGGCACATATTCTGGATGCCGTTGCCATTGAAGGCGCGCCACGTCCTGACAAGCTCAACGAACAAACCATCATGCTGGTGGTGCTGGCGCTGATCGATGTGGTGATGATCTCGAATCTGTTGATCATGGTCATTGTGGGTGGCTACGAGACCTTTGTTTCGCGCATGAATCTGGAGAGTCATCCTGATCAGCCGGAGTGGTTGTCCCATGTCAATGCCTCGGTGCTGAAGGTCAAACTGGCGACGGCGATTATCGGTATTTCGTCGATTCATCTGTTGAAGACCTTCATCAACGCCAATCTTTACGATGTCAAAACTTTGCTGGCGCAGACCGGCATTCACATTACCTTCCTGTTGTCGGCGATGGCGATTGCGTATTGCGATCGTTTGATGAGCCATCAGCATGGCGATGATGACGCTGAAGCGCCTCAAGAGCACTGACCTATCCTTTCAATTAACCCGAGAGAACCAGCCATGACTATCATCAAGCAAGACGATCTCATTGAATCCGTAGCAGCTGCGCTGCAGTACATCAGCTATTACCATCCGGTGGATTACATCCAGCATCTGGCACGTGCCTATGAGCACGAACAGAATCCGGCGGCCAAGGATGCGATTGCGCAGATTTTGACCAACTCGCGCATGTGCGCCGAGGGCAAGCGTCCGATCTGCCAGGATACCGGTATCGTCAACGTGTTTCTGAAGATCGGTATGGGCGTGCGCTTCGAGGGCTTTAGCGGTTCCGTTACCGATGCAGTCAACGAAGGTGTGCGTCGTGGTTATGCCAATCCGGATAACGTTTTGCGTGCCTCGATCGTGGCAGACCCACAATTTGAGCGCAAGAACACCAAGGACAATACCCCAGCCGTGATCCACATGGAGCTGGTGCCGGGCAATACGGTTGATGTGCGTATCGCTGCCAAGGGCGGTGGTTCGGAAAACAAGACCAAGTTCGTGATGTTGAATCCTTCCGATTCGTTGGTGGACTGGGTCTTGAAGACTGTGCCGACCATGGGTGCTGGCTGGTGTCCACCGGGCATGCTGGGTATCGGTATTGGTGGTACCGCAGAGAAGGCGATGCTGATGGCCAAGGAAGTGTTGATGGACGACATCGACATGTACGAGCTGAAGAAGCGCGGCCCGCAAAACAAGACCGAAGAACTGCGTATTGAATTGTGCGACAAGGTCAACGCGCTCGGTATCGGTGCGCAAGGTCTGGGCGGTCTGACGACGGTGCTGGATGTCAAGATCATGATGCATCCGACCCATGCCGCATCCAAGCCAGTGGCAATGATTCCTAACTGTGCGGCGACGCGCCACGGCCACTTTGTGCTCGATGGTTCGGGCCCGGCCTATATGGAGCCGCCATCGCTGTCGGAATGGCCTGAAGTACATTGGGTACCAGACACAGAGAAGTCCCAGCGCGTCAATCTGGACACGCTGACCAAGGAAGAAGTGGCTTCCTGGAAGCCCGGACAGACATTGCTGCTCAACGGCAAGATGCTGACCGGCCGTGACGCTGCGCACAAGCGTATTCAAGACATGCTGGCCAAGGGCGAGAAGTTGCCGGTTGATTTCACCAACCGCGTGATCTATTACGTCGGACCGGTGGATCCTGTGCGTGACGAAGTCGTTGGTCCAGCTGGGCCAACAACGGCAACCCGGATGGACAAGTTCACCGACATGATGCTGGAGCAAACCGGTTTGATTTCGATGATCGGCAAGTCCGAGCGTGGTCCAGTGGCGATTGAGTCGATCAAGAAGCACAAGTCGGCTTATCTGATGGCGGTTGGTGGCGCTGCCTATCTGGTGTCGAAGGCGATCAAGTCGGCCAAGGTGCTGGGATTTGCGGATCTGGGCATGGAAGCGATCTATGAATTCGATGTCAAGGATATGCCGGTCACGGTCGCAGTCGATTCCAACGGTATCTCGGTGCATAACACCGGACCGCAGGAATGGCAGCAACGGATTGCGACCAGCACTTCGCTGAGCGGTATTCCGGTGACGACGGTTTGATGCGGGGTTTGCTGATCAGATGAGCAAACTAGCATTATCTGCAGCGACGATGCCGATGGACGCCGATGCGCCCATCGGCATTTTTGATTCTGGCATTGGCGGCTTGTCGGTACTGCGCCATGTGCGGTCAATTTTGCCGCAGGAGGATCTGCTCTATTTTGCAGATTCAGGCTATGCCCCTTATGGTGACAAAAGTGAAGCGCAGATCATTGAACGCTCGCTGTCGGTTGCTGCCTTTTTGGTGCAGCAGGGTATCAAGGCGCTGGTGGTTGCCTGTAATACGGCCACAGCCGCCGCAATCGACGCTATCCGTGCGCGGTGGCCGATGCTGATTGTGGTTGGCATTGAGCCGGGACTGAAGCCGGCAGCATTGCAAAGCAGACGCGGTGTGATCGGTGTGCTAGCCACACGCAGCACGCTGGCTAGCGCGCGCTTTGACGTGTTGCGCGAACAGCTGGCTGTCAGCACGGGGGCGCGTTTTGTCATGCAGCCCTGTGTCGGATTGGTTGATCAGATCGAAAAGGGAGAGCTGCTATCGCCAGTTACTACCGCTCTGGTTGATCGGTATGTGATGCCGTTGATTGCCGAGGGGGCTGATACGCTTGTGCTGGGATGTACCCATTATCCGTTTGTGCGAGATCTGATTGAGGCGTCAGCGCGCCATGCTGGTTGTGCCGCTCCGATGATCATCGATACTGGTGAGGCGGTTGCCCGGCAGTTGCAGCGTTTGCTGGAGAGCCGCCAGTTGCAGCGCGTGAAGGGACGCGATGGCAATTATTTGCTGGGCTACACCACGGCCAGCCAGTCGTCGCTGAGCACGGCATTGTCCCGATTGCTGAACATTGAGGCAGAAGTCAGGGAAATTACCAGTAAAGCCACGGCAGCATAAGTTGCTTTGAACGAATTGCATGATGGCTAATAATTATGTTTGCCTTATACGTCAGAATTTTGTATAATCTTTTGCTTCACTGATTCAAGACAGTTTTAGGTCTCGACAGTGCAATGGTGGCTGTAGCTCAGTTGGTAGAGTCCAGGATTGTGATTCCTGTTGTCGCGGGTTCGAGTCCCGTCAGCCACCCCAACAGTTTCAATGAAAAAGCCCGCTCTTGCAGCGGGCTTTTTTTTGCTGCTCACAGTCGTCGCATGGTCATTGGTGGCAAAAACGTCCGAACAGAACGGGTTTTGCCTTGTCGACATTGGCCATGTTTAATGGAGAGGCAGCGATTAATAATTGTTGTCCTCAAAAATCGCTTGTTGTTCCAGTCTCTGTTTAAGCCATGCCGCGGCGATGCCTAGCGGTTCCGCCTTTTTCCAGACCAGATCAATCCCCACTTGCCAGTCGGTATGGGGATAGGCCGTCAGATCGAGTTCCACTAACTCGCCACGCGCTAATTCAGCAAGAATCAATTGTCGAGGCAGTGTTGTCCAGCCAAGACCGGCGCGGGTCATTTCAAGCAAAGTCAGATAGCTTCCGGCTCGCCAGCAGCAGGTTGCATCAAGATATTCGGAGGTCGACAATCCGTGCGAATGGGCACTGAAAGCCAGTCTCCGGTGTACATGTAAATCAGAGAACCTGACTTTGCCGAGGCTTGCCAGTGGATGCTCCTTGCAGACGACATGCGTCAGTACCAGGCGTCCAAGCTGTGTGAAGGCTAAATCATCCGGGTAATTGGCTTGCGCAAATCCCATACCCAATGTGGCCAATCCCTCGTGTACCAAGGTGCTGAAATTGCCTTCGTGAGGAGGTCGGATATGGACGCTGACATGCTCGAACCGTTGTGCAAATTCATTGAGTGGTGCCACGACGACGCTGTAAGGGAGCTCAATGCTGAGCGTGAGCGCTGTCTCCACGCCCAGATTAAGGCTGCTGACTTGTCCTTCGAGTACTTTGCATCGTTCCAGAATTTCCTTCGCCTGGATCAGTAGCGCTTGTCCTGCGGCGGTGAGCACAGCAAGTTTGCTGCTGCGATCAAACAACTGTACCCCCCAATCTGCTTCGAGATTGGCGATGGCGCTACTGATGGTGGATTGGGTCTTGCCCAGTTTGCGCGCTGCCGCGCTGAAGCCACCTGTTTGTGTCACTAAAACAAAGACTTCTAACTGGTCCAGCGAATAACGCATGACTAACTCCATGAGGCATCGAAAAAATCGATGGTTGTTCATTTTGCCAGAACTATGAATGCGGCGACTATGGCTCCTGGCTTACCGAATGGAGTAAAAGATGCGCAAATTGTTATTGCAGGCAGACCATGTCATTCCCATGACCCCTGGCAATGAAGTCATCACGGATGGCGCGGTAGTCGTGGATACGGTCACGGGAATCATCCTCGATATAGGGGCGGCAGCGAGCGTGCGCGCTCGACATCAGGAGGCGACCGTACGCTCGTTGCCAAATCGGCTATTGATGCCGGGGCTGGTCAATGGGCATTGTCATTCGGGTATTTTGCGAGGGACGGCAGAGGGACTTCCGGTCTGGCAATGGCTGCAGGAGTTTATCGATCCCATGCACCGGGTATTGACGCCGCAAGAAGCTGAAATTGCGTCGCGCCTGTGTTACGCAGAGGCGCTGCTGTCGGGTACAACGACCATCGTGGATATGTGGCGGTTCATGCACGGGAGCGCGCTTGCCGCCAAGGAGCTGGGGATTCGCGCGACTCTTGTGCCCTACGTGGCGGAGCATCCCGATCATGATTATTTTGAGACTCTCCAGAGTAATGAAGAGGTGATCAAGACCTGGCATGGTCAGGCCAATGGTCGTATTCAGGTCTGGGTTGGTCTGGAGCATATGTTTTACGCTGTGCCGCAAGCCTGGAAGCGGGCTACTGCAATGTGTCGCGACTATGGTGTCGGCCTGCATACCCATAGCAATGAAAGTCAGTTTGACGTGGTCGAAACGCAAAAGCGCTATGGCCTTCGTCCCGTCCAGGCGCTAGAAAAATTTGGTTTGCTCGACGCGCCTCGGGTGATGCTGGCGCATGGATGCTGGCTCGATGATGCAGAAATTTCCCTGCTCGCCGAGAGAGGCAATATCGGCGTCATCCATAATCCCACCAGCAATATGAAGCTCGCCAGCGGTGTCGCTCCGATAGAGAAGCTGTTGGCCGCAGGGATCGCGGTGGGTCTCGGTACGGATGGCGAAAAGGAAAATAATAATCTGGATATGTTCGAGGAGATGAAATTTGCGTCTCTACTCACCAAGGTGTCATCCATGAATGCCGCCGCACTGGACTCTTGGGAAGTCTGTCGTATGGCGACCATTGGCGGTGCGCGCACATTGGGCCTGGAGCAGCAAATTGGCAGTCTGGAAGTTGGTAAGGCAGCCGATGTCATTGCGGTTCGTACGAATACACCTCGCATGACACCGCTCTTGTGTGGAAAATATCTGAATCTTCATCACAACCTGGTACACGCTGTGCAGGGTGGAGATGTCGAGTTGACGATGGTGGCAGGGCAGATTGTGGTTGAGGATGGCCATCTTAAAACCGCCAGTATCGCGAGCCTCATCGCGGATGCCAACGCCGTGGTTCCTGGTTTGTTTGAGCGACGTGAAGCCTGGCTAAAGAATCAGCGCGCCGTAAGTCGCGGTGCAATTTGACAGGGTGATGCCGCAGACTTCGATATCAGAGCCGACAAACTGAACCCGCTGGCATAACATCGCGGCATATGGACATCATCGTGATGTCTGCAGCTCACAGCCAGGGGGATTGATGTCAGTCGTTGTCCGCAGCACTGCTACCTTAGCCGCTACGCTGCATCTGGAGCAGTCGTCCAGCCAGCAGCAGTTGAAGGTGGGCGGTGAATGGACGCTTGCCAACTATCGTAGTCTGCAGCAACAAATCGTTGCGTTGCAGCTGCCATCTGATGATGCTCTTTCTATTTGTGTGCAGCAGTTGACGGCACTGGATACTGCGGGAGCCGCCCTGTTGACCAAGCTGCTTGGGACAGACCGTGCACAGCGCCTGGCGCAGACCCAGAGCGATTTGCCGGCCGCCTGGAAATCCTTGCTGGCCATGGTGGCGACGTCAACTCTGACCGCTGGTGACGGCGTTGTTCCGCGCTATAGCTGGCTTAGTGACATGCTGGTGCGCATCGGTGCTGCCGTCTGCGACGCGGGCAACATGCTTGTCGCATTGCTGGGATTTATCGGATTGACCTTGCAGACCTTGCTGCGGGATATGTTGAAACCGTCGCAATGGCGGGTCACTGCGACGGTGGCGCAGCTGGAACAAACCTGCCTTGATGCGGTGCCGATTGTGGCACTGCTCAATTTTATGGTGGGTGCCGTGGTCGCCTTTCTTGGTGCCACCGTGCTGGTCAGTTTTGGTGCCGCTATCTTTACGGTTGATCTGGTGGCCTTTTCATTTTTGCGTGAATTCGCAGTGCTGCTGACTGCGATTTTGATGGCAGGACGTACAGCCAGTGCATTTACTGCGCAGATTGGCGCGATGAAAGCCAATGAGGAAATTGACGCGATTCGTGCCCTCGGACTGGATCCGGTCAATCTGCTGGTGTTGCCGCGGATGCTGGCCTTGCTGGTGGCGATGCCGTTACTGACGTTCATTGCCATGATGGCGGGTTTGCTTGGCGGCGCTGTGGTGTGTGCGTTTGTGCTGGATATCAATCCGACCATGTTCCTGACATTGCTGCACCAGAATGTCGGGATCCGTCATTTCTTTTTGGGCATGGCAAAGGCGCCTGTGTTTGCCTGTGTCGTTGCGCTGATTGGTTGTCTGGAAGGATTCAAGGTCAGCGGAAGTGCGCAGTCAGTGGGGGCGCATACGACCTCGAGCGTGGTGCAGTCGATTTTTCTGGTGATCTTGATCGATGCGCTGGCGGCGTTGTTTTATATGGAGATGGGATGGTGACCATCGATTCGGCAAACAATCCTGCCAGTCATCAAGCGCAGAAGATGGCACCGGCGATTATTGAGGTGCGCGGACTGGTCAACCGTTTTGGCAAACATACCATCCATGATCAGCTCGATCTGTCTGTCGGTCAGGGTGAAATACTCGGCGTTGTTGGCGGATCGGGAACCGGGAAATCTGTACTGTTACGCAGCATCGTCGGGCTGCAAGCACCAACGGCTGGCAGCGTACAGGTGTTTGGCCAGGATTTGTCGTTGCTGTCGGCATCACAACGTTCACGTTACGAGCGACGCTTTGGCGTGTTATTTCAGCGCGGTGCCTTGTTTTCGTCGCTGACTGTTCTTGAAAACGTCGCTTTGCCTTTGATCGAATATGGCGGGATGACACGTGCCGAAGCGCAGCATCTGGCTGCAATCAAACTGGCATTGTCGGGCTTGCCGCCCGAGGCAGGCGCTAAAACGCCCGCGCAACTATCGGGCGGGATGGTCAAGCGCGCTGCGCTGGCCCGGGCGCTGGCACTTGATCCTGATATTTTGTTTCTCGACGAGCCTACGGCCGGACTTGATCCTATCGGTGCCTCCGCATTTGATCGTTTGATCATGACCTTGCGTGATGCACTTGGCCTCACTGTCTTTTTGGTGACTCACGATCTTGATACGTTGTATGCGATATGTGATCGGATTGCGGTGCTGTCTGCGAAACGGGTACTGGTGGTTGCCGACATTGCTACGGTGGCGGCCACCGACGATCCCTGGATACAAGATTATTTTCAAGGGCCTCGCGGTCGCGCGGCCAGTAAGGCTGCACTGTCGCTACAGAAGGAGTAATCATGGAATCTCGCGCGCATCACGTCCTGATCGGCGTGTTCACGGTGGCAGTAGTCGTTGCCGCACTGCTTTTTAGCTTGTGGCTCAGTGGATTAGGAGGGGACAGGAGCGTGAATTTTTATACTGTCATCTTCAATCAAGCCGTGAATGGACTTTCCCGGGGAAGCACCGTTCAGTACAGTGGTATCAAGGTTGGCGATGTCGTGCAACTGACACTGGATCCCAATGATACGCGACGTGTGCTGGCACGGATTCGGGTTGTGGGGCATATCCCGATCAGACAGGATACCGGCGCCAAACTGATACCTGCCGGTATTACTGGCACTTCCGTGATTCAGTTGACCAACGGCGCGCCGGAAAGTCCACTTCTGGTCAGCAAGAACGATGACGACCCGGTGATCGTCGCGGTACCTTCGACGTTGACTGCTGCGTTGTCCAATGGCGAAGACATCATGAACAATCTCAATACGATACTGAGCAACGCACAGCAATTCATGAGTCCTGACAATGCGCGAAATCTGGCACTGAGTCTGGAGCATCTGGCACAGCTCAGTGGTGCACTGGCGCAGCAACGCGATCATTTTGGTGAGTTGGTGCGGCAAATGAAGAACGTCTCGTATCAGACCAATCTGGTGATGTTACAGACCAATCATCTGTTGTCTGGGCCGGGGACCGAAGCGATGCACAATTTGCAGCAGGCGACAACATCGCTGGCCGTCAGCAGCAAGCAGATTGAAACATTGATTTCCGAAAACCAGGGAACCCTCAAGAACGGCGTGCAAAGTATTGCGGAAATTGGGCCGATGCTGGTTGAGCTGCGAGGAACCTTGGCCTCGGTGCGATCTATTGCGCGCAGTATGGAAAATAACCCGCGCCGATTCTTGCTGGGACGAGACAATCTTCAGGAGTTCGCGCCATGAATCCATTCCCGGTTCGTGCATTTTCGACGCTCTGTTTGTTGCTCCTGATGACAGCATGCAGCATCTTGCCCAAAAGTGAGCCAGTGGCGGCTTATCGATTACCGCCGATGGTATCCGGTGGGCAGGGTGTTTCGATCCAGAGCACGGCGGCCAGCGACGATGTTCATGGTCATTCATTACGGATTGTGACGCCCAATGGCAGCCGGATTCTCGATAGTGATCGCATCCTGGTGTTGCCAGAGAATAATCTGGTCCAGTTTTATGCGAATGCACGTTGGACCGACCCGGCACCTGTTTTATTGCGTAATCGCTTGTTGCAGGCATTTCTCGCAGATGGGCGGATACCTTACCTATCCAGCGATGACAGCAGTGTGATGGCAGATCAGGAGCTCATTGGTGATTTGATTTCCTTCCAGAGCGAGTACCACGATGGCAAGCCAATAGTGGTGATCAGATTCAGTGCCAGCCTGATCGATCAGGCCAGCCGTCGCATTGTGGCAATACAAACGTTTGAGGTACAGCAGGCAGCCGTTGGTGTGCAGCTGGAAGAAGTCGTTACCGCTTTTGGTCAGGCAAGTGATGCACTGGCGACGCAAGTGATTGGGTGGGTGATAGCTCAGCCCCGTGTGAATATGAAAAGGTGACAAAGGAATGAATGCTGCCTGAATGCAAGCGGCGCGGACTGCTGAATTAGTCCGCGCCGTTTGTTATGTATTGTCCGTCGCGATCATCAATGACGGGAAGAAACATTCCACAAATCGACATGTCCATCCTGAGCCTGGGCGTCGATTGCCGCCAACTCTTGTGCTGTGAAATCCAGCCGTGCGAGTGCTGCCACGTTTTCCCGGATTTGTTTGCTGCTGCTGGCACCAATCAGGGTTGACGTCACTCGCGGATCGCGTAAGACCCAGGCCAGTGCCATTTGTGCCAGCGTTTGTCCGCGTGCTGCAGCAATAGTGTTGAGGGCTCTTACACGTGCCAGGTTTTCCGGGCTGAGGTGGTCGTTCTTGAGTGAACCTCCCCCTTCGCGATTGACGCGCGCATCGGACGGGATACCGTTGAGGTATTTGTCGCTCAACAAACCTTGTGCCAATGCGGTGAAGGTAATGCAGCCCATGCCTTGCTGCTGCAGCGTATCGAGCAGACCCTTTTCAATCCAGCGATTGAACATGTTGTAGGAGGGCTGATGAATCAGGCAGGGAATGTGCCATTGCTTGAGCAGACTGGCGGCTTCCTGGGTCTTTTGTGGCGAATACGACGAGACACCGACATACAGGGCTTTGCCTTGTTGGACTGCGGTAGCGAGTGCGCTCATGGTTTCTTCGAGCGGTGTATCTGGGTCGAAGCGATGTGAATAGAAAATGTCCACATACTCCAATCCCATGCGCTGCAGACTCTGATCCAGACTTGCCAGAACATACTTACGAGAGCCTCCACCTTGCCCGTAAGGACCTGGCCACATATCCCAACCGGCCTTGGTGGAAATGATCAATTCATCGCGATAGGGACGAAAATCACGTTTGAAATGCTGCCCAAAATTGCTTTCTGCACTGCCATACGGTGGACCGTAGTTGTTGGCCAGATCAAAATGCGTGATACCCAGATCGAAGGCGGTGCGGAGCATGTCGCGCTGTGTTGAGAGCGCCGTTGTATCGCCGAAGTTGTGCCACAGTCCGAGTGACATGAGTGGAAGTTGCAGACCGCTGCGCCCGCAGTGGCGATAAAGCATGGTCTCGTACCGTTGATCGGCTGCCTGGTAAGTCATTGGATAAGTCTCCTGATTATGTGTGAGTCATCGGGGCGGTGCCAGGGGAGTACATGAGCACTGCAAGTGCCGTCTTGCCTGGATTGAAACATGCATGCATCTGGTGTCAGCGCGCGGCGATCAGTGAATAACTGTGATCCAGCGCGCCAATGCAAGCCAGGATATTTTACGCAAACAAACTGGTTTAAGCATGATGCCTGCGAACGACGTTTGTGCGGGGCAATCCGAAGCACTTGTCTTCAATCCTCGTTGGATGTCTTTTTTGTGCGGACGAGCTCAACGCAAGCTTAATCAGTGCGTCTGGTATTGCCAGCATCTGCACTTATCGGTAGTGCTGATTAGCAGAATGTTGTGTATGGATTCATTCCTTATTTTTTAGTTCTAGTCCTATTATTTTGCGCAACGTTAGCGGTTATTCTTCTTTGCCTAATTCTCGACAATGCGATGTGAAATTAATCGCAATCATCCACACGTTATCTACATTCATCGGGTCAGTATCCATGCTGGCCTTGCATGAACGCGCGCTACCAACCAGGAAGATGAATGAAAAACTTGACGATCAGAGGACGGTTGATCTTTGCCGTGGGATTTCTTTCGCTACTGCTGACGACGATTGGCGGTGCCGCATTGCTGGGGTTGAAGAAAAATAATGACACATTTCGGACGGTCTACGATAACCGTCTGGTGGCCTTGGGACAACTCGATAATATCGTTCGAAGTATCTTGCGCAATCAAATCGAATTGACCGTCGCCAGTCACGATGCGCCATCTCGACTCCGGGAACATTTGCAGATCATCAAAGAAAACATGACGCAGGCGGATAAAGATTGGACCGCCTATATCGCTACCGGTATCACAGCAGACGAACACATTTTGCTGATGCAGTTCGAGAAAGCAATGGCGTCATTTCGCCAGCAAGCACTGTTGCCGGCATTAAATCTGCTGCAAGCAGGCGAGCACGATGCGGCACGAAGTTTTTTTTATACCGTTGGATTACCTCTGTTTGCGCCACTCAGATCCACCATGGACCAGCTCATAGAGCTGCAGCTGAATATCAGTCGCGATGAATTTGATCAGGCGCAGCGTGATTATGAGCGATTCAAGGCCTTTGCCATTTTGATGATGCTTGGTGGAGTCTTGCTGGCTGTGAGCATGCTGGTCTGGTTGATTCGGGCAATTTCGCAGCCGCTCAATACGGCGGTGCAGCTTTCCAATGCGATTTCAGACGGCAATCTGACACTGAAGGTCGAGGCCGACTCTACCAATGAAACCGGGCAATTGCTGCAGGCGCTCAAGGAAATGAATAGCAGTCTGGCGCATATTGTCGGTCAAGTGCGCGTTGGCACCAATACCATAGCCGTTACCACGGAGGATATTGCTAGCGGTAATCTGGATCTTTCTCAACGTTCAGCACAACAGGCGACGTCGGTGCATCAGACGGTGGTGGCGATGGGGCACCTGAGTGCGCTTGTCAGGCAAAGCTGTGAGGATGTTCGGCAGGCTAATGAACTAGCGCTGTTGGCATCTGCTATAGCGATTGAGGGCGGTGACTTGGTGGCCCAGGTGGTCGACAAAATGGAGGCAATCAAGACGGCCTCTGCGCATATTGCGCAAATTACCGCGCTGATTGATGGAATCGCATTTCAAACTGACATTCTGGCGCTCAATGCCGCCGTTGAATCTGCTCATGCCGGTAAACAGGGATATGGTTTCGCGGTGGTTGCCAGTGAAGTGAGGCAATTGGCGCAGCGTGCAGCGCTGGCTGCCAGGGAAATCAGAGTGTTGATTGGAGAATCAGTCTCGCAGGTTAGCCAGGGAGCAGTGCTGGTCGAGCGTGCCGGGGTGACGATGACACGGATTGTTGACAGCATTGCTCAGGTGACAGCGATCACGGGTGCGGCCTCTGTCGCCAGCGATGCGCAGGTGGCGAAAATTAAGCGAGTGGAGCGGTTTGTGACTGAGATTGATGATGTGACGCAGCAGAATTTGGCACGCGTAGTGCAGGCTGCTGCTACCGCAACCTTACTTAAAGAGCAGGCCTGTGGTCTTGCTGAGCTGGTTAGCGTGTTCCAGCTGGCGGAGGCTGAACCGAAGAGACAGGCCAATTATGAGATCCAGGATATTCTCGGCGAGTCGCGTCGAAACAAGGCATTGCAAGAGGAGCGGGAGCAGGCTGTGGATGTCACGGTCAAGAAATCGTGGGTTGATTAATGATTGATGAGACGTCAGGAAATGATACGTGCGAGCGTTGACCGAGAGCGATGTCCTGGCCCCTTTCAAGTGATCAACAAGCTACCAGTTGACAGACGTTGCGCCAGGAGCATGGCATGAAAATGAGCAAGGAAAAGCGGTCTGATATACGCAGTCAATGGTGGCGTCGACACGGAGTTTTTTTCGCGACCTTCTGTTTTTTAGTGGCCCTATTATCTGCGGAAAATGCCCTTGCCTCAGTGCATCACCAACAGATGACAGTGCAGATTTTCTCTGAAGTACAAGTCCCACATCATCATTTTTCTTCGAACGAGCAACATTGGGGGCGGCGCTTCGGCTGGGATCGACTACATTTCTGGGTATCGTTGCTGGTGCTGCTGATGCTTATCGGCGTGCTTTGTTTGCTGCTGTTCTGGCGCCGACGGCAATTGGCTCTGCTGGCGCAAACGCAGCAGGATCTGGCGCACCAGCGATTGCTCATGCGGGCGGTGATGGATGCGGTCCCTTATCCGATGCTGCTGAGGGCAAAAGATGGCCGCTTGCTGGCAGTGAACCGGCGCTATGAGAGTCTGTTCCAGTCTTTGCGTGGCGATGTTGTCGGAAAAATTGAGGTTGATACCGCTGCGCTATCAACAACACTGGCAAACAAGCTTGCCAGTGAGGGTAATCACGTTATTGCTAGCGGGCGGACGTTTACTGAGGAATTGTCTTATCGGGACGAGCATGGTAACGACAGTATTGCTTCGTTTCTGATGGAGCCGATCATGGTGCCGCCATCACAGACTGCACTCGGTGTAGTGGGACTGCTGATTGACAAGAGTGAAGCGCGCCGTGCCTATGCCTTGGCCAATGCGGCCATGCAGCGGTTGCAGGACTTGACGGACAATCTTAGTGTTGTGGTATTTCAGCTGCAGCTGACAAATACCGGTATGTTGAAATTTGTCTTTGTCAGCGGCAATGCAGATGGACTCTTTGGTATTTCCGCCTGCGCAATGATGGAAGATGAGCGCAGTGCGATGGCGCGTGTGGTGCCCGAGGACCGGGAGCAGCTGCTTGCGGCTGTGATGTTGTCCGCCAATGCGCTGGAACCGGCCAGGTTGATGTTTCGTGTCGATAATGGTACTGAAATTCTGTGGCTGTCAGGACAACTGGTGCCACGGCGCGAGGCGGACGGTTCGACGATATGGAACGGCTATTGGGGCGATATCACCAATGAACGTGAACAAACCACGGATGCCGCGCACGAGGCCGCCAATATTGCGGCGCGTGCAAAAGACGAATTTCTGGCGATGATGAGCCATGAAATCCGCACTCCGATGAATGGTGTCATGGGCTTGGCTGAGGTATTGGCTGGTACGCCCATGAGTACGGACCAGGCTGCGCTGGTGGAGATGATGCGGGACTCTGCAGGCATCATGCTGGCAATTCTTGACGATATTCTCGATTATTCCAAGATTGAAGCAGGTCATCTTTCTCTCAGTTATAC
This sequence comes from Herbaspirillum sp. Sphag64, assembly GCF_014192645.1. Taxonomy (GTDB): domain Bacteria; phylum Pseudomonadota; class Gammaproteobacteria; order Burkholderiales; family Burkholderiaceae_D; genus Herbaspirillum. The sequence continues at coordinate 86,048 of NZ_JACHYE010000007.1, forward strand.
CGCCGTCGATTTACGCCAGCTATGTGATCAGGCCTTGGGATTGTTGTCAGCCAAGGCGCAGGAGAAGCGTCTGCAGTTGCGGGTGCAGATTGCTGCTGAAGTCGCTGCAAGACACCTTGTGGACAGCACCCGTTTGCGCCAGATATTGTTCAATCTACTTGGCAATGCCATCAAGTTCACCGCCTATGGCAGCGTGGTGTTGACCATTTCTGTGGAACAGGAGGACGCTGATCTGCAATACCTATGTTTTACGGTGGCTGATACCGGGAAAGGCATTTCCAAGGAACAGTTATCACGTCTGTTCGAACCATTCGTGCAGGAAGATTCTTCAATCAGCAGGCGTTTTGGTGGAACTGGTCTCGGCTTAAGCATCTGTCGCCGTCTGGTCACGATGATGAATGGCGATATTACTCTCGACAGTGTCGAAAATGTCGGCACTGTTGCCAGCCTTAAACTTGCGCTTGTCGTGGCCGAACGCGACTGTTCACATCCAGTCTTGCGCGGGGCACGGGCACGGGTATTGTTGTCTGACCGCAATCTGTTCCTGGCAGCGGAGAATTATCTGACTGCCCTGGGCATGCTGGTGGTTGATGATGCACAAGTCGATATCAAGATTATCAACAACACGCGTCCGGAGAAACTGGAGCTTGTCTGGGGCGGGAAGGAAGGGCGCGCATCTGGGTCCTTGCAGCTTAACGCGAACCCTTTGCAGTGGGGGGCATTCCGTCAGGCTTGCCTGATTGCGCTACGCACGGAAGTCAAACCAGCTCCAGCTGCGCTTGCAGTGGCAACCGAGGTTTCCTTTATCCGTAGTGAACATATTCTGGTGGCGGAAGATAATCCAACCAATCAAGAGGTGATCCGTCGATTTTTGCAACGGCTCAATTTCAGCTGTGACGTCGTCGGCAATGGGCGTGAGGCATTTGAGGCGATGAAGAGCAAGCACTATGCCTTGCTCCTGACAGACTGCCATATGCCGGAGATGGATGGCTATGCGCTGGTCCGCTTTATTCGGGATATTGAAAAAAGAGGAGGATTGATGCGCATGCCAGTTGTCGGAATTACCGCCAGTACCAGAGCTCAGGATGAAGAGATTGCGAGAGATGCCGGCATGGATGCGTGCCTGGTCAAACCAACCGGACTGTCTGTGCTGTCTGACTGTCTGGAGAAATTCTTACCTGGCGTACCCGATGTTTCGGATTCAGCATTGGCGGAGGAGAGAACGGCTGTATTCAGGAAATTTGATCTGCCAGGTACGGAACCGATTAGCCCGTTGCAACTGAAACATCTGGAGAGCGAATTGGGTACTGAGGGCAAGCTCAAGGTCTTGCGTATTTTTCGTGACACGTTAATAGAGGATCTGGAGCGTATGCCTGCGTTGCAGGATCCTGATCTGCCGGCATGGCTGCATCGCGTGAAAGGTGCCGTCGCAGTGATGGAGTTTGATACCTTGTTCAGCGCAATGCAGGCATTGGGTGAGAATCTGAAAGATCGACAGGAAGACGAGCATCAACGTTTGTGCGATTACTTCCATCAGCTGTGCGACGAGACAATTGCGCAAATCGACAAGCTATTGCCGAGTGAGCCCCCTGGGCTTTGATCAGCTTTTTTGTGCGTTGAAATTGTAGCGATAGGCTGCTTCAAACAGTTCGGCATTACTGCTGATGTTGAGCTTGTTCATGGCGGAGATCTTGTGCGTGCTAATGGTTTGCTTGCTACGTGAAAGTTTGGTTGCGACCTGCGAGACGCTGAGCCCGCCAACCAGTAGACGCAGTACCTCCAGTTCTTTGGGGCTAAGCAGATGCAGGCCTATATGGACCCTCGGGTTCTGCAAGCTGAGAATACGTTTGATCGTCGGTGAATAATAACGCTCGCGTAATCGCAATGAGGAAAACGCCGTGCAGAGATGCTCCAGTGGATCTGCCTTGCTTAGTAGTCCTGCAATGTCCTGAGTGACCAGATTGTTGATCACCATGGGGTGATCGATGGTGGTAAGCATGATGATCTGCATCTTTGGATACTGAAGGCGCAGGGTCTTGATGAGTTGTACGCCGTCAGGAAGAATTTCCATCGGCATGGCGTAGTCAAGCACTGCCACATCACATGGCGTCTCTTCCAGCTGCACAAACAGATCACTGATCGTGCAGGCGGTAATCCTGATCTTGCAGATGGGGAGCTTTTCCAGCGTCAACGTCACACCAGCAATAATCAAGGGGTGGTCGTCCAGAATTGCGACACGGATACTCAATTTTTTCCTCACTTGGCTTGAGTGGCTTTCTCTGAATATTGAATTTTTTTGTCAGAGGAATTGCCGGAGATGATCAAATTAATTTCATCTATGATTAGAAATTTTTCTATTATTTTTATTCTGAATAGTTAATGCTGAGATTCTATTTCAAAAACAGTTTTCTCATTGTTTTCTTTCTAAGGGGAAATGCGCTTTGTCGATGGCTAGCCACAGTGCACAATTGATTTTCGATTCCTCAATAGAATATTTTTGAGGATTTCGCTGGCGCACACGGTTTTTAAATATGCACTACACTGCGTTGGCGGTTTTAGCCGTATCGACTATCCAAAACAGAATGGAGAGCAAATCATGAGCAAAGTGACATGCGTCAAGGCAATCCTGTTGTCTGCCTTGTTGTTGGCAGGTGGTGCGGTGTTCGCGCAGACAGCCAATGTTGATCTGAAAAGTGGTAACGAGGTACCGGCTAACGATTCTGCTGCTGCTGCAAAGGCCAGCATTGTTGTTGCCGCAGACAAGACCGTGAGCGGTAGCATTACCACTACCGGCATTGAGGGCACCATGGCGCATATTCATAGCGGTGCCACTGGCGTCAACGGACCTGTGCTGGTTGCACTCAAGAAGACCGGCGACAACGTATGGACTGTGCCGGATGGTGCCAAGCTGACTGATGATCAATATGCCGCTTATCTTGCTGGTAATTTATACGTCAATGTTCACAGTAGCGCGCATCCGGGTGGTGAGTTGCGCGGGCAGTTGAAGCCGTAATGAGGTAACCTGGAGGTCAGCAGGGATTGCATCCCCCGGCAATGCAATCCGGTGCGACCGGTGAGGTTCACCATGGCTTCGCACAAACCTCCTTAACAATCACGTTCAACGACAGCCATCTACAATGATGGCTGTTTTTGTTTGTGCCAGTTTGTACGGGCCTTGTACGCTACTTGTGTTTTTGTCAATGGCATGGCATTTGATTTCCATCAATGACAGTGCAGAAAAATTGCGCAGCTAATCTCGCTTGTTCTAAGATATGGCGCTCAGGTTTTTACTTGAAAATCGTCAAATTTTGTTTGCTTTTGCGGTTTTCTATCAAGGTAATTCTTGCTAATCAAGCAATATATCAATAATAGGGAGTAGGGAATGCGGAATGTAACAGTTCGCTCCAGCCTGATGGGAGCGTTGGCGTTGTTTGCCTCCATGATCGTATTCGGCGCAGCAGTTGGCGTGTTCACCTTGGGCCGTGCCGATGAATCAACAGTCATGGTGCATGACATTTCTGCGCGCGTGATCGGTATCAATGATGCCTACAAGGATACTGCGCGTACCCGCTCAGCCCTGAACATGGCTTATATCGCGCTCAAGGAAGATAACGATGAGACGCGTAAAACTACCATGCTCGACAAGAGCAAGGTGACCTACGAACGCGCCCTGAAGCAGATCGAAGAGTTTGATAAATTGCCACCGTACAAGGGGCAGGATGACAAGCTGAAGGCGGATCTGGTCGATGCAGGCAAGCAACTGGAAGAAGCTATCAGCAGAGCAAGTGCGGCCTTGCGTGCCAATGACACCGCTGCATATGCCAAGATCAATGGCAGCGATATTGATGGTCGTGGTACCAATTTCTCGAAATTGCTCGAAAAATTCGATGGCGAGATCAAATCCTTGGCTCAAGATCTTGTTACCGAGCGCGAGCGCGAGTACTCAATGGTTGTCTGGATGGTCGCGATTGGTCTGATTGGCGCACTGGCACTGGTACTGGCGGTACATTTCCTGTTGCGTAGCATCGTCCTGAAACCACTCAATGAGGCGGTTGACTTGCTGGATCAGGTCGCTAATGGCGATCTCAGCATGCACGTGGCGGCCACCAGCAGCAATGAAATCGGTCGTTTGTTCTCGGCCATTCGCAGCATGCAGCAGAGTCTTCTCAATACGGTTTCCCGCGTACGTTCGAGTACCAATATTATTAATAGTGGTGCCAAGGAAATTGCTTCGGGCAATATGGATCTGTCAGCGCGCACCGAGACGCAGGCCAGCTCATTGCAGCAAACGGCTGCGTCGATGGAGCAACTGACAGGTACTGTGAAGCAAAATGCAGACAATGCGTTGCAAGCCAATCAACTGGCACTGTCGGCGTCTGAAACTGCGGTCAAAGGTGGCGAAGTGGTGGCGCAGGTGGTCGATACCATGGAGGCAATCAATACCTCTTCCAAGAAGATCGTGGATATTATCAGTGTGATCGACGGTATTGCGTTCCAGACCAATATTCTGGCGCTCAATGCAGCGGTTGAAGCGGCGCGTGCCGGTGAGCAGGGACGTGGCTTTGCGGTGGTGGCCTCCGAGGTGCGTAGTCTGGCACAGCGCTCGGCTAGTGCTGCCAAGGAAATCAAGGAGCTCATCAGCGACTCGGTGGAGAAGGTTGAGTCCGGTAGCCGCCTCGTTGAGCATGCGGGTATGACCATGGGAGAAGTGGTCGATAGCGTGCGACGAGTGACAGATATTGTTGGAGAAATCAGTTCTGCCAGCCGTGAGCAGAGTGCCGGTATTGTTCAGGTTAATCAGGCCATCACGCAGATGGATGCTGTTACTCAGCAGAATGCGGCGTTGGTCGAACAAGCCGCTGCTGCAGCCAAATCACTGCAAAATCAGGCAACCGTGCTATCGGATGCCGTCAGTATTTTCCGGATTGATGCCAAGCAGGCCAGTACTGCACTGACTGGCGCGGCAGCGCCTGCATCAGCATCAGTGTCGGTCAAGGCGCCAGCTACACCGGCTGCATCAGCAGCGGCGCCCAAGAAAGAGGCGGTATCGGCGATTGCGGCATCCAAGCCAGCTTCCCGCGCGGTAGTTGCACCGGCGCGGCCTGCTCCCAAGTTGCCGGCACCGGTTGGGGCGGATGATGACTGGGAGCAGTTTTAAGCAACTCGTGTAATGCCATCCCATGATCAGGCCGCTCCCAAAAAGGAACGGCCTTTTTTATGCCTCAATGAAAGTCATGACTGCTGACCGCAATAGTGCCGAGTAAATGCGTGAGATCGAGCAGCCGCTTGGCGATCAGATGCTGCACGCCTTGCTGGCTTTGCCAGATGCCATAGACGCCTAGCAGTCGGGCATGCAGGATTTCCTGGCGCTGCTTTTCCAGTAAGGCTGGCCAGACGATGACATTGGTCGAGCCGGTTTCATCTTCGATGGTCAGAAACAGTACACCTTTGGCCGTCCCCGGGCGCTGGCGCACGGTGACAATGCCACAACCACGCGCAAACTGACCATCCTGAAATTGTGCCATTACCTCATACGGTAAAAAACGCCGCTGGCTTAACAGCGGGCGCAGCAAGGCCAGTGGATGGCGTTGCAGTGTCAGGCCGCTGCTGCGGTAGTCGGCAACGATCTCCTGTGCTTCTGATGGTGCACTTAAATGCAGCGGTGTTTCCGTGGTCACGGCTGCGTGTAGCAGATCCTTGCTGGGACTGGCAGCCAATGCTTGCCATAGGGCCTGCCGACGATGGCCGCTGAGATTGCGCAGGGCATTGCCGGCCGCCAGTACTTGCAGGTCGCTCTTGTTGAGCGCTGCACGTCGTGCCAGATCCTGCAGGTCACTGAATTGCTGCTGCTGACGCGCTTGCGCGATACGCTGCGCGGCTTCGCGACGCATTGAGCGCAGCAGAGACAAGCCTAGTCTGACGGCCGGATTTGCTGCGGATTGTTCTCCGGCCGGTGTTTCAAGGCGACTGTCCCAGTCACTGTACATGACATCGGCAGGTAATACCTGTACGCCATGGCGGCGCGCATCCTGGATCAGTTGCGAGGGTGAATAAAAGCCTAAGGGTTGACTATTGAGCAAGGCGCATAGAAACGCTTCCGGTTCGTGACATTTAAGCCAACTACTGGCATAGGCGAGAATGGCGAAGCTGGCGGCATGGCTTTCGGGGAAGCCGTATTCGCCAAAACCCTGAATCTGGCGAAAGATCGCCTCGGCAAACTCGCGCGGGTAATTGCGTTCCAGCATGCCTTGAATCAGACGATCATAGTAAGGGCCCAAATTGCCTTTGCGCTTCCAGGCTGCCATGGCACGGCGCAAACCATCGGCTTCGCCCGGTGTAAAGCCAGCGGCCAGTACCGCAATCTGCATCACCTGTTCCTGAAAAATCGGTACGCCCATGGTACGTTGCAAGGCCTGTCGCATGGCCTCACTGGGATAGGTTTCCGGTTCCAGTCCCTGACGTCGCCGTAGCAAGGGATGCACCATGCCGCCCTGAATCGGTCCAGGCCGCACAATCGCTACCTGAATCACCAGATCGTAAAAGCTGCGCGGGCGCATGCGGGGCAGCATACTCATCTGCGCCCGGCTTTCGATCTGGAATATGCCAATGGTATCGGCACGGCAGATCATGTCGTAGGTGGCGCTATCTTCAGCCGGAATATCCTGCATATGGAAGCTCTGGCCGCGGCGTTGGCCTACCAGTTCCAGTGTGCGTCGCAGCGCTGACAGCATCCCCAGTGCCAATACATCGACCTTGAGCAGGCCGAGTGCTTCGAGGTCGTCCTTGTCCCACTGAATGACCGAACGTTCTGGCATGGCGGCGTTTTCTATCGGCACTAGTCGCGACAGTTTGTCGCGCGCAATCACGAAGCCACCGGTGTGTTGTGACAGATGGCGTGGAAAGCCGATCAGTTGCAGCGCCAGTTCGGCCCATTGACGGGCCAGTGGTCCTTCCGGATCGAGTCCACATTCGCGGAAACAGTGCAGTAAATCGCTACTTCGATCAAACCATTGTTGCGACTTGGCGACCTTGTCGATAATGGCGCCATCGACGCCAAGCGCGCGGCCGACATCGCGCAGCACGCCACGCGGGCGATAGGTATGAACGGCAGCAGCTAGCGCGGCACGCATACGGCCGTATTTACGGTAGATGTACTGAATGACTTCTTCGCGGCGCTGATGCTCGAAATCGACATCGATATCTGGTGGCTCATCGCGCTCCTTGCTGATGAAGCGTTCAAATAGCAGAGTCGAACGTGCCGGATCAACCTCGGTCACACCCAGGCAATAGCAGACTGCAGAATTGGCTGCCGAGCCACGTCCTTGACACAGAATGCCCTGATCCCGCGCGAAGCGCACGATGTCATAGACGGTCAGAAAATAGGGTTCATAGGCGAGATCGTTGATCAGGCTCAGCTCATGCTCAATCTGTGTCAGTACCTGCGATGGAATACCTTGCGGAAAGCGCAAATGGGCACCAAGCAGGGTTTCCTGGCGCAGGTAGGCAGCCGGAGTTTGCCCTTGTGGCACCAGTTCTTCCGGATATTCGTAGCGCAATTCACGCAGATTGAAGTCGCAAAGTCCGGCAATGATGACGGTTTGCTGTAATGCGTCTGATGAAAAAATATTCGCCAGTCGCAAGCGTGTGCGTAGATGCTGTTCGGCATTTGGTGCCAGCTGATAACCACAAGCACCGATCTCCTGATTGAGTCGGATCGCGCTCAGCGTATCTTGCAGCGGCTTGCGCGAACGCACATGCATGTGTACCTGCCCTATTGCCGTGATCGGTAGCTTATGGCGCATGGCAATGTCTTCCACCACGCCGCGATGCAGATCGTCGAAGGGCCGATACAGTTGCGTCAGCCCGAGCCAGCCACGTTGCGGGAAGTGGCGTGCCAGCCATGCAGCCTGCTCTGACAAGGTATCGGCATGCGCCGGATAGTGTGCGACCAGAATCAACAGGCAGTCGGGCAGACCTTGCAGATGCGCGTGCGGGTTGTTGCCGGCAGTCGTGTCGAGATCCTCTGGCAGTAGCTGGTAATGTCCTTTGCTGGCCCGTGTGCGCGCCAGCGTGATCAACTCGGACAAGTTGCCATAGCCGTTGCGGTTCTGCGCCAGTGCAATCAATGTCATGGGCGTTGATTGTATTGAATGTATTGATTGTGTTAGCTGCTTTTGCTGCGTGCTCCAGTCGAGTTGGAAATACGCCCCTACCAGCAGCTTGAGCTTGTTTTGTTTTGCGGCGACATGGGCACGCACGATACCTGCCAGTGAACATTCATCGGTAATGGCAAGCGCCTGATAACCGAGTGCACTGGCGCGGGCCACTAATTCTTCAGCATGCGATGCACCATGCAGAAAACTGAAATTGGACAGGCAAAACAATTCGGCATAGTCGGGGATAGCAGACATGGCGGATATGGCAGGAGCGAGCGGTGTACGCATGGATCACCCGAACAAACCATGCAGATACCATTGCGGCGCGCGTCCATCGACATCACCAATACGTTCGCGATAAATCCAGTAATGGCAGTGATTCGTGGCGACCGCAACGTAGTAATCGCGGGTAATCAACTGGCCATTCCACCAGCCGGCCTCGATCCGTTCTGGCGGCGACAGCAGACGTAGCGGTGAGCCATAACATGGACGATGCCCCTGCATGCTCAGCGCCTTTGGTTGTGGCAGCAGCCAGGCCGGACGTGGTGGCAAGTCGCTTGTTGCTGCAACGGGTAGTTGGGTGCTTGTAGTACGTATGGTGGTGTCACTGCCGGACAATGGCAGCCAGCGATTTGCCAGTTCCGGACGATAGTCGGCCAGTGGCGCAGGCTGCAGGATATTTTCCTGTCCCAGTCGGGCCATCAGTAATTCCAGTAAACGCTTTTGCTCCAGTGGAGTGCCACCTGCTTGCGGGAATAGCGTCTGGCTGATTGCTGGTAAGGCTTGCGTCTGTAGCGCTTCCAGACTGAGGGCGATGATCGGTGCATGCAGTTCCAGTCGTGCCAGACGTTCCTTGAGCAGGCACAGTAAATGACTTTCTTCTGCGCTGGGTGCAGCCAGTTGCAGGTCCATGTTGGTTGGTGCGATCGCTTGTCGTCCCCGCTCATGTTCCAGTTGCAGTCGTACGTGCGTAACGGCCAGCTGGCGTGCTGTGAGCCAGCCGCTTAACTGGCTCAGCAGAGCTTGTGCGCTGGCCATGATGGCATCGGCATGTTCGATTCTTTCACTCAGCTCCAGTCGTTGCCGGAAGTGCGGTGGGGTGGTGATCCAATGACGTAATTCGATCGCACTGCCATAGGCGCAATCCAGCAGTTGCAGTACTTCATGCATGGCTTGACTGTCACGGCGCAGCAAGCCATCACGCGGTAGCTGTCGTAATGCTGCCAGATAGTGGCAGCCGATGTCGGTAAGCCAGTCAAGACAGGAGTGGATCGCCGGTATGATGGCGCAGGGCAGACGATCCAGCCGATACTGCAGGCTGCTGCTTTTGAGGCAACGCAGACCTGCCCGATGTGGTTTGCATCCCCGCGCCAGCAGCGCTGCACCAGCAGCCGTAGGCGCACATGCCAGTACGGCTGTCAGACCAAGTTGACGCAAGGTGTGACGAATTTGTCGGCATAGTGCGCGAATGCCACCGAACAGACTGAGGCTAGCGCCAATATCCAGGAGGATGCTGTCCTCCTGCTCCAGACTCACTTGCGGCGTGTATTGCAGCAAAGCCATGGCAGCTGCCTGCAAGGCTTGTGCCTCACGTGCCGGTGCGCGTTCATGCAGCAATGCCTGCGGCAACAAAACGGGAATGCCACCAGCCCGCATGCCACGGCGCACGCCGACCGTGATTGCTGCGTGGGATGCGGCAATGACACGTCGTTGTTGCACCACCACCGCAAGGCTGTCAGCGCACCAGTTCGGGTGAAACACTTCCAGTGATAGTTGTGGCAAATAAAGGGCGATCCACAGGCGCATAATGCAAGAGACTCAAGGAGGGCAAGGGGAGAAACAGGGGCTGTTCGCGTTGTGGTCCACGACGTTTGAGAAAACCAATCTCCAGACCGTCGGCACGCGGTGTCAGCGATAGTCGCAGTGGTGCCGGTGAGGCATCCTGCGCGCAACTGAGGGGGCGCAACAGCATAAACAGGGTGTTGCTGCCCTGTGCTGCCAGATGCAGGCGGCGCAGGCTGTCCCGGCGTAGATGGCGTTGCCACAGCAGGAGTGCAGCACACGTGTCGGACTTCAGAATCTGCTCGGCAGCCCAGCTGGCATCGGCGCTGGTACGGGCACGCACCGACAATAGTCGTTGTGCATCAATACCGTGTTGATGCCAGCCAAGGATCTGCGGCAGATGCGGTGCTTGTATCAATGCCACCTTGCCCGGTGCCAGCTGACGCAGAGCTGGTGCCAGCAAACGTAGTTCACCAATGCCTTCCTGCATCAGTAGCAAATCGATTAGCACACCCGTTGGCCAGCCCTGCTCAGGTAACTCCGCTGAGAGCGCAGGAAAGCCGGTGTTGATCCCGCGCAGCGTACTGCGTGCCAGCTGGGAGGCTAGCCAGAGGGCGCTGTGGATGGATTGAGGGGGAGGGGTCGGCATAGAATTGTTTCTATATAAATACTGTATAAATGTACAGTAATTATAGAACGTCGACGAATTCCTGTTCGTCTATTTTCGACAAAATGCGTAGTACCTGACAGGATTACTCAGGTTTGTTATACTTGAGTTAAATATTCGGGAATTCAGGGAATGGGACTGATGTACTGATTCTGGAGTCGAGATTTCATGCGTTTAACTACTAAAGGCCGTTTTGCCGTTACTGCGATGATTGATCTGGCGTTGCGTCAGGGCAATGGGCCGGTCACGCTGTCCGCGATCAGCGAGCGGCAGGAAATTTCTTTATCATATCTGGAGCAGTTGTTCGGCAAGTTGCGCCGCCATCAGATTGTCGAGTCCGTACGCGGTCCCGGCGGTGGCTATAACCTGGCGCGCAAGGCGGGTGAGGTGTCGATTGCCGATATCATCATTGCCGTCGATGAACCGATTGATGCGACGCAATGTGGCGGCAAGGAAAACTGTCACAGCCAGACCCATCCGGGCGGCACGCGTTGCATGACCCATGATCTGTGGTCAACGCTGAACGAAAAAATGGTCGAGTATCTCGATTCGGTTTCGCTGCAGGATCTGGTTGATCAGCAGCATCAGAAGGAACAGCAGCACCCTGAAAACAAAACGTCGACGACCGAACAAAGCGTGGTTGTCATGCACCGCCCTCACGCAGCGGCTTGATTGGAGCTAGAAAGACTATGAACGCACCTCTGGAAAAAAGCCTGTTGGACACCATCAAGGCACCACACTTTCCAATTTACCTGGATTATTCCGCGACCACACCGGTCGACCCGCGTGTGGCCGACAAAATGATTCCTTACCTGCGTGAGCAGTTCGGCAATCCAGCCTCGCGCAGCCATATGTATGGCTGGACTGCAGAGAAGGCGGTTGAAGAGGCGCGTGAAGAAGTGGCCAAGCTGGTCAATGCCGATGCACGTGAAATCATCTGGACTTCGGGTGCCACTGAAAGCAACAATCTGGCGATCAAGGGTGCAGCCCAGTTCTACAAGACCAAGGGCAAGCACATCATCACCGTCAAGACCGAACACAAGGCTGTGCTCGATACCGTGCGTGAGCTCGAGCGTCAGGGCTTTGAGGCGACCTATCTGCAACCGCAGGACAATGGTCTGGTGACGGTTGAGCAAATCGCCGCTGCTGTGCGTCCGGACACGATTCTGATTTCGGTGATGCTGGTCAACAATGAAATCGGCGTGATTCAGCCGATTCCTGAAATCGGTGAATTCTGCCGTCAAAAGGGCATCATTTTCCATTGTGACGCTGCACAGGCAACTGGTAAGGTCGTGATCGATCTGGAAAACTGGAAAGTCGACCTGATGAGCTTCTCGGCCCACAAGACATATGGTCCGAAGGGTATTGGTGCATTGTATGTACGCCGCAAGCCGCGCGTGCGCATTGAAGCCCAGATTCACGGTGGCGGCCATGAACGTGGTTTGCGTTCAGGTACGCTGGCGACTCATCAGATCGTTGGCATGGGTGAAGCCTTCCGTATCGCACGCGAAGAAATGGAGTCCGAACTGGCCCATATCCGCGCCATGCGCGATCGTCTGGCGAAGGGCCTGCAGGAAATCGAAGAAACCTATATCAACGGCGACATGGAGCACCGTGTACCGCACAACCTGAACGTCAGCTTCAACTACGTCGAAGGTGAGTCGCTGATTATGGCGATCAAGGATATCGCGGTTTCGTCCGGCTCGGCTTGCACTTCTGCCAGCCTGGAACCTTCGTATGTGTTGCGTGCACTGGGTCGCAGCGACGAACTGGCACACAGCTCGATTCGCTTTACCATTGGCCGCTTCACAACGGAAGAAGATATCGATTTCACGATCGATCTGATCAAGAGCAAGGTCGGCAAGCTGCGTGAGTTGTCGCCACTGTGGGATATGTACAAGGATGGTATTGATCTGAGCACGATTCAGTGGGCAGCGCACTAATCTGCCATTCAGAAGCCAGCGAATAACGGCCCGTCACACATTGCGTATGCGTGTGGCTTAAGCGGAGCCAGAACCATTATCAAGGAGCAGCAAAATGTCTTATTCAGAAAAAGTTCTCGACCATTACGAAAACCCACGTAATGTCGGCGCCTTTGAAAAGGGCGACGATACCGTTGGCACCGGTATGGTTGGTGCACCGGCTTGCGGTGACGTCATGAAACTGCAGATCAAGGTTGGTGCTGATGGCGTGATTCAGGATGCCAAGTTCAAGACCTATGGCTGTGGTTCTGCGATTGCCTCATCGTCACTGGTGACCGAGTGGGTCAAGGGCAAGACGCTGGATCAGGCGCTGTCCATCAAGAATACCCAGATCGCAGAAGAACTGGCCTTGCCGCCAGTGAAGATCCACTGCTCGATTCTGGCAGAAGATGCCATCAAGGCAGCTGTGCAGGATTACAAGGCCAAGCACGGCGGCGTCGAGCAGGCAGCCTGAAGTCTCAGCACCGGGCTGACGCAGGCAGACGCATAGAAGTCAATCTAAGGCAGGCATCATGGCAATCACACTCACAGAAAAAGCTGCAAAACATATCAGTCGCTATATGGAGCGGCGCGGCAAAGGCATCGGCCTGCGTCTCGGCGTGCGTACCACCGGCTGCTCCGGGCTGGCTTACAAGCTGGAATATGTGGATGAGGAAACACCAGAAGATCAGGTGTTTGAATCGCGCGGCATTCGTGTGTATGTCGATCCCAAGAGCTTGCCTTACATTGACGGCACCGAGCTCGATTTTGCCCGGGAAGGTCTCAATGAAGGATTCAAGTTCCAGAATCCGAACATGAAGGACGAATGCGGTTGTGGCGAGAGTTTCCGTATTTGAGTTGCTCTTGACTCTGGTCAAGCGCATGGTTTGCCAAGCCTGTTGACTTACTGACAGGCTTTTTATTTTCCTGCTCAGCAATCGTGGCGCTAGTTTGTCTGTGTCACGTCTGCAAGATCCTACCGCAAGATCACTATGCAAGATCACTTTGCACTGTTCCAATTGCCAGCACGCTTTGCCATCGATCTGACGGCATTGGAGAAGGCTTATCATGGTGTGCAGAATCAGGCGCATCCCGATAAGTTCGCGCAAGCTACTGCCGCTGAAAAACGGGTTGCCATGCAATGGGCAACACGTGCCAACGAAGCCTATCAAACCCTGAAAAATCCGCTCAAGCGCGCCAGTTATCTGTGCGAATTGCATGGCGTTGATTTGCAGACTGAGTCCAATACGTCGATGTCAACAGCTTTTCTGATGCGGCAGATGGAGTGGCGTGAAGCGCTTGATGACGCCAAGGCCGGCAAGCAAATCGATGCGCTGGAAGCGCTCGATGGTGAGTTACGCACAGCACGCAAGGCCTTGCTGGGCAAGATTGAACAGTTGCTCGACGCCGAGGATTTTGCGGCAGCTGCGCAATTGGTGCGGCAGTTGATGTTTCTTGACAAGTTCGGTACCGAAATCGGTGATGCATTTGCCTTGATCGAGGGCTGAATAATCAAACCGGAGCAGCATGCAGATGTTGTTCTTTTATTTAAACAGGCTAGCCGGCGTGATGCTTGACGGATGGGTGGGAAAAATAATCCGCAGCACATGGCCGACATGAATTGACTATGGCACTTCTTCAAATTTCAGAACCGGGCATGTCCACTGCGCCGCATCAGCATCGTCTGGCGGTAGGAATCGATCTGGGTACCACTAATTCGCTGGTTGCCACGGTGCGCAACAGTATCCCGGAAGTGCTCAATGACGAAGAAGGGCACAGTCTGTTGCCTTCCGTCGTACGCTACCTGCCAAACGGACACGCCAACATCGGTTACAAGGCCCAAGCTGCGCAGACCACCGACCCAAAAAATACCATCATCTCAGTCAAGCGCTTCATGGGTCGCGGTCTCAAGGACATCGCTCATGTCGAGAACATGCCTTATGATTTTCAGGATGCACCGGGTATGGTGCAGCTGAAAACGGTTGCTGGCGTGAAGAGTCCGGTTGAGATTTCTGCGCAGATTCTGGCTACCCTGCGTCAGACCGCAGAAGACGCGCTGGGTGATGATCTGGTGGGTGCTGTGATCACCGTACCAGCGTATTTTGATGATGCCCAGCGTCAGGCGACCAAGGATGCGGCACAACTGGCAGGACTCAATGTCCTGCGGTTACTCAATGAACCGACTGCCGCTGCCATTGCTTACGGACTGGATAACAATTCCGAGGGCACATTTGCAGTCTACGATCTGGGTGGCGGGACCTTTGATATTTCGATTCTGAAGCTGACCAAGGGCGTCTTTGAAGTCTTGTCGACCGGTGGTGATTCTGCCCTCGGTGGCGACGATTTTGATCATCGCCTGTTTTGCTGGATCTGCGAGCAGGCACAACTGGCACCGCTTTCGGATGAAGATACCCGGGTGTTGATGGTCAAGGCACGTGAAGCCAAGGAGCTGCTGTCTTCCAAGGCCACGACCCAGATTGATGCCAAACTGGGCTCCGGTGAAGATGTGCACCTCACATTAAGCGCAGAACAGTTTGCTACCTTGACGCAACATCTGGTCGTCAAGACCATTACACCATGCCGTAAGGCGCTGCGTGATGCTGGTTTGTCGGTGGACGACGTCGATGGTGTCGTTCTCGTCGGTGGCGCTACCCGCATGCCACATGTGCGTAAAGCGGTCGGTGAGTTTTTTCAGACCACGCCTTTGGCCAACATTGATCCGGACAAGGTCGTCGCCCTGGGAGCAGCGGTACAGGCCAATTTGCTGGCGGGTAACCGTGCTGCCGGTGATGACTGGCTGCTGCTGGATGTGATTCCGCTGTCGCTGGGTATTGAAACCATGGGCGGCCTGGCCGAGAAGGTGATTCCGCGTAACTCCACGATTCCCTGTGCGCGCGCGCAAGAGTTCACCACCTTCAAGGATGGTCAGACAGCGATGGCGGTGCAGGTGGTGCAGGGTGAGCGTGAGCTGGTGGCGGATTGTCGGTCTCTGGCGCGCTTCGAGCTGCGCGGCATTCCACCGATGGCAGCGGGTGCGGCGCGTATTCGCGTGACCTATCAGGTGGATGCTGACGGTTTGTTGTCGGTATCGGCACGTGAGATGACGTCGGGTGTGGAAGCTTCCATCACTGTCAAACCATCCTATGGTCTGGCCGATGAGGAGATTGCGCGCATGCTGCAAGACTCCTTCCAGTCGGCCGATGAAGATATGAAGCGTCGCGCCTTGCGTGAAGAGCAGGTCGAAGCCGAGCGCATTGTGCTGGCAACCCAGTCAGCACTGGATGTTGACAGCGCATTGTTGAGCGAGCAGGAGCGCAGCGAGATTGCAGTCTTGTTGGCGCAAGTGCGTGAGAAGGCGCAGGCGGAGGATCATCTGGCGATCAAGGCCGCGGTCGATGCGCTTGCACGTGGTACGGAAGAGTTTGCTGCCCGGCGCATGGACCGCAGTGTCCATGCTGCGTTGGCAGGCAAGAAATTGGATGAAGTTTCGTAAAGGACAAGATCGTGCCCCAAATCGTTTTACTCCCCCATGCGACGTTGTGCCCGGATGGTGCCGTCATTGATGCGCCTGCTGGCAAGACCCTGTGCGATGCACTGCTCGACAGCGATGTCGATATCGAACACGCCTGTGAGAAATCCTGTGCCTGTACCACCTGTCACGTCGTGATCCGTGAAGGCTACGAGAGCCTCAATGAACCGACTGAAAAGGAAGAAGACTTGCTGGACAAGGCCTGGGGCCTGGAGGCCACTTCGCGCCTGTCATGCCAGGTGGTGCTTGGTGACGACGATATGGTCGTTGAAATTCCGAAATACACCATCAACCACGCCAGCGAACATCATTGATACTTCCTGGTGGGGTGATGTGCAATATGGATAAGTGAGGCAATCATGAAATGGACCGATATCGACCGCATTGCGGAAGAACTCGCTGATAAATTCCCGGACATTGACCCCAAGACCATCCGTTTTACAGATCTGCATCGCTGGGTCATGGAGCTTGACGGGTTTGATGATGATGCCAATCGTTCAGGTGAAAAGATTCTTGAGGCGATTCAGGCCGCCTGGATAGAAGAGGTGCTGTAACTTCTCTGGTACCGTTGCCTGTTTGCCTGTATTGGCGGTCGCTGATTCAAAAAGGAGCCTTGTGCTCCTTTTTTATGCTCAGACCAGAATCGATGAAACATGCTGCAAGCCTGTCGTGTACTGAGGGAAAATCTTCTCCAGTGCACTATCGCGGATACGTAAATGCTTCTCTGCCAGCGTCGACATCACGGCCCGGAAATCGGTGGTGATGGCTAGATCGCGGCCTTCATTGAGGGCGGCCTTGTTGAGCCCAGGCCATTGGCCGTAAATGGTACCGCCGCGCACATTGCCGCCCAGTAGCCAGATAGCATTGCCATGCCCGTGATCGGTCCCGCCATTACCGTTTTCGCGGAAGGTACGACCAAACTCGGACACCACGACGATCACCGTGTCGTTGAAAGCAGGTCCCAGTTCCTGAGCTAGTGTGGCCAGTCCGACCGCCAGGGGATTGAGGCGGCCAGCCAGTTGCCCGGTGCCATTGCCCTGATTGGCATGGGTATCCCAGCCACCGACAGCCAGGAAACCAAGTCGGATCCGCGTATCACTGCGCATCAGACGCCCCAGTCGTGCCGTATCGATTGCCAATCCATTTGGTAGCGGAGCACCGTTGTTGGCCATGCGCTGTTCGCTACTGCTGAGTTCACTCATCAGTTCCTTGCGTGCGGCAACGCCATCACGATAGGCCTTGCCTAATGCATCGTCACTGGCATAGAGCGTGCCGAACGCCTGACTCACCTTGGGTTGATCGATCAGCGTTGGACGAGCCGCATCGCGACCGGTAGACATGTTGGCGACCACCTGCGGGCCCGTCAGAATACGCGGAATCGATTCGCCTAGCGCCAGTGCCTGTACCGGTGAATTTTCTTGTGGCAGGTATCCCTGCAGGCGATTCAACCAGCCGTCGCGGGTGTTGTGCTGGCCGGGTGTGCCGGTTTCCATGTAATCCTGTGCCTCGAAGTGCGAGCGCGAGCTGTAGGGGGACCCGCTGGCATGGACAAATGCCAACTGGCCGCTATCCCAGTAGGGCATCAGTGGCCGCAATGCCGGATGCAGACCGAAATAGCCAGTCAGATCAATGACGCCATTGGCAGCACCCGGACGTGCTACGGCAATCCCCGGACGGGCTTGGTAATATTCATGATCGCCATAGGGGACGACGACATTGAGACCATCGACCGCACCGCGTAAAAAGACAACAATCATGCGCGGCGGTCCTTCACCGTCAGCGTGCGGACGCTTTTTGGGGGTGCCATAGGCTAGTGGGGCATCGCTTGTGGTGGCGCGCGAAATCGTTCCCACTGGTGGCGCAACTGCACAACCGGAAAGGCCGACAGGAATCACGATGGCACCGGCACTGCTCAGTCCGGCATACCGTATGAAGTCTCGGCGGTTCATCTTGTGCTCCTTATCGTTTCATGAATGCCGGACTGCCCAGAATCAGACCGACCTGTAAATTGGCGGGTGAAGTCGTGATGGTATTGACATCGCTCTGGCTTAGCATCGGTCCTAGTGTCTGAATCAGGCGCAGTGGATCGACCGCTTCTGCAGTCGCTGGTGGCGGGGCTTTTTCCGCGCGCGCAATAGGCGATTTGCCATTGCTTAATCCATTGACGAAGTTGATCCGACGCAGCAGCGCATCTGGGTTGAGCCACGCTTGTTGTGAGTATTTGTAGCCTTCAGGAGTGAGCCAGCCATACAAAGGCATACCGAACTGATTCAATACGCCGCTGACCGGCTTGGGGTTGACGATCGGCGTGGCACTGGCACGCAACGAGGAGACCACGTATTGATAAGGTGTCTTGAACTGGCTCTGGTAGTTTTTGCGCGACCAAAACTGTGGGCTGTCGAACAGGACCTGCAAGACCGCCTTGATATCACCATTGGACGCCATAAAGCGTTGTGCCAGTTGATTCACTAGTGCCGGATCAGGTTCATCCGCAACAAAGTACTCCACCAGCTTGGTGGCGACGAAATGTGCCGTGGCCGGGTGCCGCGCCAGAACGTCAAGCGCGTGTTCGCCTTCCTGTTGGCCGGCAGGCTGGATGGTTTGCCCTAAAAATTGTTTGACACCATTGTCATGTCGCTTCGGATTGAAGACGAAATTGGCACTGTCTGAGCCTTCTTTCATGTCGCGGATATCAATGGTCCAGCCGCTCAGAATGCGTGCCAGTGCGATCACGTCAGCCTGGTTGTAACCGCCGTTCACGCCGAGCGTATGCAGCTCCATGATCTCGCGTGCGTAATTTTCGTTGAGGCCTTTGTAACGACCTTTGGCGCCCGGAGTATTGAAGCCGCTGCTGAGCCAGTTGTCGAGGTAATACAGCATTGCCGGATGGTGTGCCACTGCGCCCAGCAACTGGCGAAAATTACCCAGTGCCTTGGGGCGGATTACATTCTTTTCGTAGTCGCCAATCCAGTAACGATCCCAGTCCTTACCTTCGAATATATTGAAGTGATTGAACCAGAATTCGGTCATCACTTCCTGCAGTTGACGGGGGCTTTCAGTTGCCTGCCACAGACGGGCAAGATGGGTTTGCGGCGTGATGTCATCTGCCGCACGGCGTCGCGCCGCATTCTTTTCTTCCGGGGTGGCGCTATTGGGCGGGAAAGAGGGCGGACCGTATTGGCTATACAGCTGAGAAATACTTAACTGATACGTGTTGAGTCCATCGAGCCGGCTTTGCAGATCGGCTGGAATGACGATGCGTTCAGGATGGAGTTGTTCGTCGATATATTGTTTGACACCCTCTTTTTCGACCGCCTCAATGTCACCAGGACGCGGGCCGTACGCAAGCCGGTTTAGTACATGCAATGCCTGTTCCGCAGGCGTCAGTGCCTGTGCGTCGGCTGCTTGCCATGGCAGACAAATGCCTGCCAGCAGAAGCCCCATCATGGTTGATTTAGTCACAGCGCACATGTGTATCTCTGCAGTCATGAAGGATGAGATAAGGGCGAGATTCCAGTATGGTGATTCTTTGATTTTCAGGCTGTAAGAAAGTGTAATAAATACGATAAAAACTTAGATTATTTTCTATTTATTTCCAAAATAAAAATGAAATATAGAGATGGCTGATGATCTTTGCTCTAGTCCCCATTGATTGACTCTTGAATTCGGACAATTCCTATAGTCACCTCGTCAGTGTGCCTTTACAGTGCGGCTTCGCTTCGGAGAAGGTCGGTGAATTAATGGTTGCAGATGTCGGTTCGACATTGCTGCACCAGTTTACCGATCTTCCCTGGCATCACCGCGGAGGGGCATTGATGTTACGAAGATATCGATCAGGAACGGGGCTTTCTTCCGGCAAGGAAGGAGGGCTGGAGGCATTGATGGTGGCGACACCGACAATTCGTATCGCACTACTGGATGATCACGAGGTGGTGCGGCATGGGATTAGCGCACGACTGCGGGAAGAGTCGGATCTGCAGATCACTGGGGTGTATGGGACGACTGATGCACTGATGTCAGCGCTGCAATCGACGACTCCGGATGTGTTGCTGATCGATTACG
The DNA here is from genome assembly GCF_014192645.1 of Herbaspirillum sp. Sphag64. Taxonomy (GTDB): domain Bacteria; phylum Pseudomonadota; class Gammaproteobacteria; order Burkholderiales; family Burkholderiaceae_D; genus Herbaspirillum. The sequence continues at coordinate 106,205 of NZ_JACHYE010000007.1, forward strand.
TGCTGGGGGCTGATCAGCTTGATGGCATCAATCTTGTCCGGGCGCTTCGCTTGCGCTATCCGCGCTGCAAAATTCTGATGTCGTCCTCTCAACACAATACGGACACGGTATTGATGGCCATGCGAGCGGGGGCGCATGGTTTCGTCGGCAAGGAGCAGAACCTGACTGAGTTGGTTGCGGCAATAAGGTGTGTCTTCGCTGGCAAATTCTACCTTTGTGACAGGATGGTAGCGTTGATTTCCACGCGCTGGTTGAGCACCGTAGAGTCTTCTGCCGGAGATGAGCGGGGACCGACAGAGCGCCATTCAAATCTTTCTCCACGAGAAAGTGAAGTCATACGCTGTTATCTCGCGGGACTGACGGTGACCCAGATCAGCCAAAAATTCTCGCGCAGCATCAAGACTATTAGTGGTCAGAAACAGTCAGCCTTTCGCAAGCTTGGCGTACGTAATGACATCGACTTTTTCAAGCTGCAGCATCAATTGTTATTCAAAATCCAAAACTGACCTGGCAGCGCGACGAATCAGTGGTGTGAGGTCTTCTTTAAGTGGGAAATTATGTCGTTTTCAGATGCATCTGCGGCAGTGTCTGCCGTGCCAGTATTGCAGAGGTCTGTCGTACTGGTGGTTGATGACTCCGCGACTAGTCGCGTTGTGCTCGAGAGGCAATTGATCAAACTGGATTGTCAGGTATTGACTGCTAGTGACGGTGTGACGGCTTTGGCTGCGGTAGATCAGGGGGGGATTGATCTGGTTTTGCTGGATTGTCAGATGCCGGACATGAGCGGCTATGATGTTGTGCGCCGGATTCGTCAGGCCGAGGCTGCTGCAGGTCAGATGCAATATCTTCCTGTCGTGGCCATTTCCGGTGACACCGATGTGGTACATCGTCAGCGATGTATCGACAGTGGTATGGATGCAGTACTGATCAAGCCATTACAGCCGCAAGTATTGCAATCACTGCTAACGGTATGGCGCCGTGACGGCAGCCCTGATGATACGCACAACAGTTGGTATCATACCAGCCTGAACGCAACGCAGGAGCGTCCGCACATTGATCTGCGTGAACTGTATCGTTCCACCTCACTGGAAGACTTGACCCGGCTCACCGCCAGCGTGAGTGACAGGAACTACATCAGGCTGGCCAGGCTGACACACAGAATGAAAGGTGCGGCGCTTGCGGTCGGTGCCAGTGATATTGTGTCAGTACTGGACAGGATTGACGCCGATGCCATCATCGCCACATCCGATAACGCGCATCAAGCCATTCTTGCGCAGATCAGGCTTGATGTCCTGTTGTCTCACTTGCAGACTCAGTTGACGGCAATCTAGTCTGGCCGAGTGGGGCCGAAGAGCCCTTTGCGATGCATCTCCTGTCGAGGTGATCGCTAGAAACGCCTCACTCAGGCACCAACCCAGGGTAGGCCTGCCTTGCACCATCCTTCTACATTTTTACGATGCCCTTGGGCATCCTTGTTTCCCTCAAATCCTTCCAGAATATCGTAGCAGGCTGCATAACCGCTTTCGGTTGCCAGTTTCGCGGCGTGGCGCGAGCGTACACCGGAGCGACACAGAAACAGCAGAGTAGTCTGCTGCTCAGCCACCGCAGCCAGTTGTTCCAGGAATTGCGGGTTTGGCGACCCTTCGGGATACAGATTCCACTGAACAGCCACATGTTGTGGTGCTGCAATGTCGACTTGTCCAACCCAGTCGCGTTCCGCTTTGGTTCGCACATCCACCAGCCTGACGCCCTTGTCGGCTTGCAGCAGGGCAAAAGCTTCCTGCGGTGTGACTGCCCCCGCATAGGGTAGTTGTCCTTGTTGGGCACGCTGCTGTGCCAGATGGAGAATGTCGCTGGAGCTTGTCATGGATGGTTCCGGATCGTTGATCAAAGAGAATCAAAATATAAACGTAAAAGTAAAAATAAAGAAACGCACCAATTTAATGCATTCCTGAAAAAAAGCATTTATTTAGTGCAAAAAATACCTTTTGCACCAATATGGATGAACTTGCGATGTAATATGGGGGCTTCCTAAAGCCGTCAAGATCAAATACTCCCTAAAATATCTCACGGTCAACCGCATGCACTCGTCGGTGGCATGGAATCTGCTATCATCGCTGACTGAGTTCTGGCGCACTATCTGTTGTCATTGTTGTACACACTAAGTCGCACGTAGTCGGCTCAATACCAAATATTGTACAAATTTATACTACTTCCTCGTTTTAGGAGATTCGCATGGCAAGGACGGCCGCAGAGGTTTTGAAGTTGGTAAAAGACAATGAAGTCAAGTTCGTTGATTTCCGTTTTGCTGACACCCGGGGCAAGGAGCAACACGTTACTGTTCCTGTTTCCCACTTTGACATCGACAAGTTTGAATCCGGTCATGCATTTGACGGTTCATCGATCGCTGGTTGGAAGGGTATCGAAGCGTCGGACATGTTGCTCATCCCCGATCCAAATACCGCCAACATCGACCCGTTCATGGAAGAAACCACATTGTTCATGCAATGTGACGTGATCGAGCCGTCCGATGGCAAGGGTTACGACCGTGACCCACGCTCCATCGCCAAGCGCGCTGAAGCCTACCTGAAGTCCTCCGGCCTGGGCGATACAGCCTACTTTGGTCCAGAACCAGAATTTTTCATTTTTGATGGCGTGCGTTGGGGCGCTGACATGTCCGGTTCTTTCGTCAAGATCGACTCGGAAGAAGCTTCCTGGAGCACCGGTGCCAAGCTCGAAGGCGGCAACACTGGCCATCGTCCTACCGTCAAGGGCGGCTATTTCCCGGTTCCCCCAGTCGACAGCTTCCAGGACATGCGTTCGGAAATGTCGCTGATCCTCGAATCCCTGGGTATCCCGGTTGAAGTGCACCACCACGAAGTGGCTGGCGCAGGTCAAAACGAACTGGGCACCAAATTCTCGACACTGGTTGAGCGCGCTGACTGGACCCAGACACTGAAATACGTCATCTGGAACGTTGCTCACACCTATGGCAAGACTGCAACCTTCATGCCGAAGCCACTGGTTGGCGATAACGGTTCCGGTATGCACGTTCACCAATCGGTCTGGAAAGACGGCAAGAACCTGTTCGCAGGCGACGGCTATGCTGGTCTGTCCGAGTTCGCACTGTTCTACATCGGCGGTATCATCAAGCACGCCAAGGCACTCAACGCGATCACCAACCCAGGTACCAACTCCTACAAGCGTCTGGTTCCAGGTTTTGAAGCACCAGTGAAGCTGGCTTACTCGGCACGTAACCGTTCGGCATCGATCCGTATTCCTCACGTTGCGAATCCTAAGGGCCGTCGTATCGAAACCCGTTTCCCAGATCCACTGGCAAACCCATACCTGTGCTTCTCGGCACTGCTGATGGCAGGTCTGGACGGCGTGCAAAACAAGATCCATCCGGGCGAAGCTGCTTCCAAGGATCTGTACCATCTGCCACCAGAAGAAGACAAGCTGATCCCAACCGTCTGTGCATCGCTGGAAGAAGCGCTGGATGCACTGAACAAGGATCGCGAATTCCTGACCCGTGGCGGTGTGTTCACCGACAGCATGATTGATGCCTATCTGGACCTGAAGGGCCAGGAAGTGCAACGCTATCGCATGACCACACATCCGATCGAATTCGACATGTACTACTCGCTGTAATCGTCGGTCGAGACTGGAGAAAAAAGGGAAGCTTGCTTCCCTTTTTTTATACCAGTCTTTGCAGCAGGCTTGCCCGGTTCTTGCTAGTACAGGAGGATGCCGGCAAGTGTGTACGGTACCGATGAACCGGTTGGAATACAAAGCATGAAAACTACGCTACCTTCCCTTGAGGGCCTTGATCTGCTGGCATCGGCGGTCATCATTCTGGATGCCGACGGTGGCATCGTCTATGCCAATGCCGCGGCAGAAAATCTGCTTGAGAGTTCCTTCAAGGTACTGTCACAGCAAAAGCTCAGTGAACTGTTCGTCAATGGTGAGGAGCTTGCTACGCTGTTTTATCAGGCCGTCGCGCATCAGTTCGCCGACAAGCGTCTTGATCTCGCCCTGGAGCGCAGTGGACGTGAGCCGTTACAGGTGCATACCATTGTCACGCCTTTGCACAGCCCGGACACGCCGGTATTGCTGGAGCTGCGTGAAAACGTGCAGCAACTCAAACTCGATCGCGAAGAGCGTCTGCTTGATCAGAGTCAGGCCAACAAGGAACTCATCCGTAATCTCGCGCATGAAATCAAGAATCCGCTGGGTGGTATCCGTGGCGCCGCGCAGTTGCTGGAACTGGAGTTGCCTGAACGTCACCTGAAGGAGCTGCGCGAATATACCCAGGTCATCATTAAAGAGGCTGATCGCCTGCAAACGCTGGTAGATCGCTTGCTGGCACCGCATCGCCGCCCGCATATCGTGGGTGACGTCAATATCCATGAAGTCTGCGAGCGGGTACGCAGTCTGGTATTGGCAGAGTTTCCGAATGGCCTCACGATTCGGCGTGACTACGATTTGTCGATTCCTGAATTTCGTGGTGACAAAGAACAATTGATACAAGCCCTGCTCAACATCGTACATAACGCCGCACAGGCATTGGCAGAGAGGATTCGCGCTGGTGATGCCGAGTTGACTTTGCAGACCCGTGTCACCCGTCAGGTGACGCTGGCCAAGGTGCGTTATCGCCTGGCACTAGACTTGCATATCATCGACAACGGGCCCGGCATCGCTCCCGAAATTCAGGACCGCATCTTCTATCCTCTGGTATCAGGCAGAGAAGGAGGAAGTGGTCTGGGACTGACGTTGGCACAGACTTTCGTACAACAACACATGGGGGTGATTGAATGCGAAAGTCGGCCTGGGTGTACGGACTTCAGAATTTTGATTCCGCTACCCTGATTATTTGTCATCAAGCTTGTGGGTCAATCAAGGCGTAGGCCTCAAGCGATTAACCAAAACGCCGCAATGCGTAACAACATGCAGGAAACCACAAGACTATGAAACCGATCTGGATTGTTGACGACGACGAATCGATACGCTGGGTATTGGAGAAGGCCCTTGCGCGCGAAAATCTCGCCACGCAAAGTTTTTCCAGCGCACGTGACGCCCTGCAGGCTCTGCAGACGGATACGCCGCAAGTATTGGTTTCCGACATTCGTATGCCCGGCGCATCCGGCCTCGAATTGCTGCAAACCGTGAAGGCCCGTCACCCGGGCATTCCTGTCATTATCATCACTGCCTTCTCGGATCTGGATTCGGCAGTTTCGGCATTTCAGGGTGGGGCTTTTGAATATCTGGCCAAGCCGTTTGATGTGGACAAGGCAGTCGAACTGATTCGCCGTGCCCTCGAAGAAAGCCTGCGCGAAGCCGATGTCGAGCAATCCGCCGCCAATACGCCGGAAATTCTCGGTCAGGCGCCAGCCATGCAGGATGTGTTTCGTGCCATTGGCCGCTTGTCGCAGTCGAATGTCACGGTGCTTATTACGGGGGAGTCCGGTTCTGGCAAGGAGTTGGTCGCACGTGCGTTGCATAAACACAGCCCGCGTGCCTCGCAACCATTCGTCGCGCTCAACACGGCCGCAATTCCAAAAGATTTGCTTGAGTCGGAATTGTTTGGGCATGAGCGGGGCGCCTTTACCGGTGCACAGGCGATGCGTCGCGGTCGCTTCGAACAGGCTGAAGGCGGTACCTTATTCCTCGATGAAATTGGGGACATGCCGCTGGATTTGCAGACGCGCCTGTTGCGGGTGCTGTCGGATGGTCACTTCTATCGCGTCGGTGGTCATCAGTCGCTCAAGGCGAATGTGCGCGTGATTGCCGCGACGCACCAGAATCTTGAGCAACGTGTGCGTGAAGGCTTGTTCCGGGAAGATTTGTATCATCGCTTGAACGTGATTCGTCTACGCTTGCCTAGCTTGCGCGAACGTAGCGAAGACATTCCGATTCTGGCGCGCCATTTCCTGACCCAAAGTGCACGTCAACTCGGTGTTGATGCCAAGCGTCTGTCACCGCAGGCAATGCAGTTCCTGTCGCAGCTGGAGTTGCCAGGCAACGTCCGCCAGCTGGAAAACCTTTGCAACTGGATCACCGTGATGGCACCAGGGCAGACAGTCGAGGTCAAGGATCTGCCGCAAGAACTGGTGGAGCAGCGTAACGCTGCGTTGCAGGCGACGACGGCACCCTTGGTATCAACGCCGTTGTTGGTGGGGGATGTCGCCTCGGCAGCAACCGTACACCAAGAAGCTGGTGGTGAGCACAGCTGGGTCAGTTTGCTGGAAGTGGAGGCAGCCCGGATGTTGTCCTCTGAGCGCCCGGAGGTGATGGATCTTCTGGGGCGGCAGTTTGAGGCAGCGGTAATCAAAATCGCACTCAAGCATACCCATGGTCGCAAGAACGACGCTGCAGTGCGCCTTGGTATCGGACGCAATACGATCACCCGCAAGATTCAGGAGCTGGGTATTGGCGGTGCCGAAGAAGACTGACAAACCATCGTGAGTCATGATGGGTGTAAAAAGGCCGGCCGATTTAAGGCTGGCCTTCTCGTATGTTTTTCTAGTCGGAGATATCGATATGTGCCGGCTCCAGGCCCTTCAGGCGGCGTTCATGCATCGCGTGATAAGCCGACTCGATATGCCGGGTGAACTTACTGCTGTCAAACAATGGATAGCTCAGTCGATTTGTCGACAACCGAAGTTTGAAACTGGCGAGCAGTTCAGAATTGGACGCCAGCTGGATTGCCAGTGCTGCATATTCTTCGTTGCTGGTCGTAATTAGTTCTGGCAGACCAATCGCTGTCAATAGACTGGCAGCGACCCGGCTGGCGAAAGTATTTCCCTGTTTGGTAAGCACTGGCAAGCCGGCCCATAAAGCATCGCTGGCGGTGGTATGGGCGTTGTAGTTGAACGTATCCAGGAACAGATCGGCCTGACGATGACGCGCCAGATGCAAGGGGGCATCGAGCCGGGGAGCGAAAACGAGACGCTCAGCATTAATCCCGCGATCGCCAGCAGCAACACGTAATGTCGATGTGACACCTGGCGTATCTTCGAACAGCCACAGGACACTGCCGGGCACTTGATCCAATAATCGCATCCAGATATCAAAACAATCCGGAGTGATTTTATAACTGCTATTGAAGCAGGCAAAGACAAAACCTTGCTCCGGTAGGCCTAGCTCAGCTCGGCTGAAGATGTTGTCCGCAATCTTGCGTGTGCGGTCATTGACCTGGTATGAATGTGGCAGGCGGACAATTTTTTCTGAATAAAAACGACTCAATTCCGGAGGAATCACTGTTGCATCGGCAATGATGTAATCCATATAAGGCGCGCCGACCGTTCCAGGATAACCCAGGTAACTGACCTGAAGCGGTGCCGCGCCATGCGCAAAGATACCCATTCGGCTTTGGGTCGTATACCCCTTTAGATCAACGGCAATGTCAATGCCAAGAGAGCGCGACAGGGCGACGATCTCCTGGTCGCTTTTTTCTCTGACATCAATGAATTGATCTACTGCAGTGGTAATGCGTTGGCGTGCGCTGTCTTCAGAGGGCGCACCAAAAGAAAAGGCAATGATCTCAAAGCGTGTGCGGTCATGCAGTTCAAACAGCTCCATGATCAGATGTGCAGTTGCATGTTGATGCAGATCAGCCGAAAAATAAGCGATTTTGATCCTGCTGCCTCTTGTCGCCGTTGGCCATGCGGTGCTATCGCGCTTGTCTGGATAGAGGGCTTGTGTATACCGTTGAGCGCATTGCATTTCGATCAGCGGATCGTCCGTGGTTGCCAATACAGCGAAGGGTTCGGCAGTATTGAAGTTCTCAGCGATCAATGAATGCAGTTTGGCGACGTTACTGGTGTAATCGCGCCAGTCGCACAACAGTAATTTGCAATGGACCCAATTCCCATATAACCAGTCCTGATCTGGTTGCACGGTGAGCGCCTGTTCATAGGCAACCAATGCTTCGTCATAACGTCTTTGCAGGGAGAGACTCCAGCCTTTCTGTAGCCATCCCGAGGCAGATTGTGGTTGCAGGGTGATCGCTTGCTCAAACGATGTCAACGCTTCCTGGGAGTGCTGCATTGCCATCTGGACCGCGCCTTTCGACATCCAGATGTCGGCGTCCGAGGGGGATATTGCCAACGCTTTATCCAAGGCGGTCAACGCCGCCTCATACCATCGCAATGCATAAAATACGTTACCACTTTCCTTCCATGCATCCGCCTGCGATGGATCAATTTCCAGGGCTTTGTTATACGCGGCCAAAGCGTCGGTATAGCGCTCCAGTCTGCGCAGTGCGACGCCATAGTTGAACCAGGTCTCTGCCAGAGCAGGGTTCAGCGAGAGCGCTTTTTCATAGGCGCCGACGGCTGCCTGGTAACCTTCCAGTTTGGCCAGTGCTGCGCCGCTGTTAGACCATGATTCAGCATGGTCAGGTACCAATGCGAGCGCCTTGTCGTAAGCGGCGAGGGCATCCTGGTAACGCGCCATTTTGTAGAGGACAGTGCCGTAATTGACCCACGCCTTGGGGAATCGTGGTTCCAAAGCGAATACTTTTTCATAGCAGCTCAGGGCCTCTTCGTAGCGTCCGAGATTCGTGAGCGAGACACCGTAGTTGAGCCAGGCTTCAACATGTCCGGGAGCTAGCTGGACGGCTTTTCTATGATGGGCGATTGCATCCTCGTCCTTGCCAACCTCGAGCAAGGCCTTGGCCAGATTGAAATGGAGGAAGTTGTTGTTGGCTTCAATGCTGATGGCTTTGCGAAACAGCTTGATGGCCTCTTGCTGATCATTGCGCATGGCCTTGATGACACCCAGAATATGCAGGGCATCGAAGTTCTTGGCATGCATTTGCAAGATTTTCAGCAGAATCGGTTCGGCAGCATCCGGATTGCCTTGTTCAAAATATTGAAAGGCCTGGCCCAGCAAGGCATTGATTTGAGGATTCATCGGTCTATTCGGCGGCAGATATTTATATCGGTAGTGGCGGCATGACGTCTAACTGGCGGCAAAAAAGCTAGATCCGCGTCTATTCAGTGCAGGATTATATAGGGTGGCAGCATCCAATTCGACTCGGGAGACGTTGATTGAGTCGACTACTGTGTTGATTGAGATTTGGCGTCGTTACCACATTGAGCGGTGGACGAACGGTGGACAAGAGGGGGAGGCGATGACGGTGGTAAAGCTGGGGCCAGTCATCAGGTCATCAGGTCGGCAGGGCTGAGCCTGCCGACGCAGCTGGTATCACCCAGGGTGGGTTAACGTATTTTCAGGCGGTAGCGTGCTGCCAGCGAAGCAAGCAGGCTGAGCGCCGCACCGACGATGACGAAAAAGCTGACCGACAGCTTGTTGCCGGTTGCCTGGATCAGCCAGGTGATGATCAGACCGGCAAAGCCACCAAAGATCATGACAGCGATGTTATAGCTTAGTGACATACCGGTGCCGCGGGTTTGCACCGGAAAGACATCGGCCAGCAATGCAGGCAGGGCTGCGAAGTACATGGTCATCAGAATGCCGATGGCAATCTGCAGCAGAAGCAGATTGATAAAGCTTGGCGAGCCAGTCAAAAACACGAACATCGGATAAGTGAATAACAGGTACATCGCGCTACTGAAAATCAGAAATGGCGTGCGGCCATGTTTATCCGAGAGTTCGCCCACAAATGGCGATGCTACTGCCATGATCAGACCGGAAACCAGGGTCGCCACGTAGGATGACCATGCGGGCATGCCTAATTGCTTGATCGCATAGGTTGGCATATAGAGGGCAAGATAAACGGAGACGGTTGCCATGATCACGCAGCCAGTGCCAATCAGCAGGCGCTCCTTTTGCTCCCGAAAGGTGTCAGCGAGTGGTGTTGCAGTGCGTTCCGCGGTAGCAAATTCTGGCGATTCCTCCAGGCTGCGGCGAATGTACAGACCTGCGGGGCCAATCAGCAGACCGAACAGGAACGGCAGGCGCCAACCCCAGGAGTGCAGTTGATCGGGCGTCAGCAGACCATTGAGGCCGGCACCGAAGGCGGCGGCCATCATCAGGCTCAAGCCCTGACTGGCAACCTGCCAGCTGGAGAAAAAACCACGACGATGTGGTGCATGCTCAACCAGAAATGCGGTGGAGCTGCCGAATTCTCCTCCGGCCGAAAAACCCTGTATCAGACGTGCCAATACGATCCCAGCTGGTGCCCAGAGTCCAATGCTGGCATAGGTTGGCATGAAGGCGATCAACGCGGTACCCAGCGTCATCAACGCAATCGACAGCGTCAATGCTGCCTTTCGACCGACGCGGTCGGAATACGCACCGAGTATGACTGCACCCAGCGGCCGCATGAAAAATGACACGCCGAAGGTGGCAAAGGTCAGCAGCAGCGAGACCGTATCGTTATCAGTCGGGAAAAACAGTTTGGCGATCACGACCGCAAAGGCACCATAAATCAAGACATCAAACCACTCCAATGCGTTGCCGATCGAAGACGAGATGACAGCACGCCAGGTTTGGGGGTGCAGCTTTTGTACTGCGCTGCTGCTGATTGCCGCTGAACCATTATTCATTTGTTCTCCCGGTATTGAAGTAGGGGTAAGTGCGAGGTCACTGTTTTGATGAGAATATGTCCCCTGAATCTTTGCTTCGTGTTGGTACTGAGACTGCGAATGCTCTAATGCACCAACATGAAGAGCGATGAGCATACGTGCAGGTATGCAACACTGTCAATTGTGCACTGCAATTTTGGTGCCATGGTTGCAGAACAGTGGAAGTGAGGGTATCGGCGGCAAGAGCAGTCGGTAAATGACATTTTTGTCATTCAAATGTCATGTTTTCTGCCAGTGCGTCTGGCTAGACTGAAGTTTTACTCATTTCTATCAGGCGACCATGAATTCATCTCTCCGGAAGTTGTTGCGCACCAGTAGCCTCTCCATGCTGGTCATGTTGGCTGGCAGCTTGACTGCTGGCATTGCCTCGGCGCAAATGCCGCCAGCCAGTATCCGTGGTGCACTGCTGGCTGTGAACGGCGATACCTTGTTGGTCAAGCCCAATATGGGCCAGGAGTTGAGTGTCAAACTGGATAAGGATGCGCGCGTCATTGCAGTGGTCAGTGCCAGTATTGAAGATATCAAGCCGGGAAGTTACATCGGCACTGCTGCCATTCCACAAGCGGACGGTTCGCAGAAGGCGCTGGAGGTACATATTTTCCCGCCGGCAATGGCTGGAACTGGTGATGGTCACCGCCCCTTTGATCTGGCCCCCAATAGCACCATGACCAATGGCAGCGTGGGTGACGTCGTCGCCAGCAGTGGGCGCACGCTGACCTTGAAGTACAACGGTGGTGAAAAGAAGATTCTCATACCCGAGAATGTGCCTATCGTCCGTTTTGAACCGGCGGAGCCTGCCTTGTTGGTGGTGGGTGCCAAGGTCATTGTCCGTGCCCGCAAAGAAACGAACGGCAGTTTCACAGCCGTATCCGTCATTGTTGGCAAGAATGGGGTGACGCCCCCCATGTAACCATGACGGGGCAGGGCTACTTGTATTGCCTACCTGTTCTGAGAGGTGTTCGGGATACAGGTGATGTCATCGCTGTCGTCCCTTTCAAACGGCGTCAACATGAAGCCGGCGTTTTCTTCAGAAAACTGAGTACTTGACTTCCGGCAGCATAGCGTCGTCGATAGTTTTCGCAGACTGCCCAGCCAGACCGTCAGTCGGGTCATGGTATCGATGTCGATACCGGGTCGCTGCAGTAAAGTGTCGACGATGTCAGAGTGAGAGTAATAGCGAGCGATTACCAATGCCGATCGGCCCCAGTGATCTTTTGCATTGATATCGCATAGCATGTCTTCGCATAGCAATTTGAAGCTAGCATGACTGCCATTGGCGGCGGCGAGCATTAGCGGGGTGTGGCTAGCGTCGTCAGTGGCGTTCAGATTGATTTTTTTGCACTTAAGCAACAGCCTTACAGCAGCATCGCGATCGTAATACGCAGCGTAATGCAGGGCGGTCGCTCGACTGTTGGTGACGCTGTCGACATTGACAAATGGGCACTTGAGCAAGCGGTCGACTTCCCGTGTGTCATTTACTTTGCAAGCGATAATCAGGGGCGTGCATCCATACTGATCGGTGGAATTGGTACGGCGGAACTGTGCGAGACAAGGTTCGCATGGTGCGGGGATCGGTAATGTCTGCTGCGACGCAGCTTCGATGTGGGTACTGTTCACCCCGGTGATACTAGATCCGACTTTGCTCCCTGTTGGAGATTTTTCCTTGCAATTATTTTGAAGATGACTGGTATTTGTTTGAGATGTTCCTTGAATTTTTGATGTATTCATATCGAATAAATTCGTGAAAACATCACTTTTACCGCGCGGAACCTGTTCGGCGCCTGCAAATTTCGCACATTTTTACGTAAGGCTCGGGGTAAAACTCAGCGTGATTCTTTTAGCTTTCGCCATAGGGTAGTTCTGCTGATGCCGAGGTAGTCCGCTGCTGCTGCCCGGTTGCCGGCAAATCGGGTCATTACCTCTTCGATGGAAAGAGGAGTTATCGAGCTGGTCTCGGATCGAGGGATGGTGGTCTCGGATGCAGGTGCCGCTGCAGCAGCCTGTAGCTCCGGTGCGATTTTCAGCATCAGATTCGGCGTCAAAGCCTGTAACGGTTCGGCTGCGAGAAATAGTGCCAGTCGTTCCATCAGATTGCGTAGTTCTCGCACATTTCCTGGCCATTGGTAGGCTGCCAGCAATGGCATGCAGCGCAGGATTTCGGCATGCAGATTGGCGTGCGGACGGATATCCATCGCTGCCAGCGCATGTTTGAGACACCATTCGGCCAGTGGCACCAGATCTTCCGGCCGCTCTCGCAGAGGGGGCAGCGTCATGCGCAATACACTGAGGCGATAAAACAGATCAGCCCGGAAGCGGCCTTCCTTGACGCGACTATCGAGGTCACAATGGGTAGCGCTGACGATGCGGACATTGACTGGAATCGGACGTGTACCGCCGACGCGCACCACTTCCCGTTCTTCCAGTACGCGCAGCAAACGGGTTTGCAGTGGCAATGGCATTTCGCCTATTTCATCCAGAAACAGCGTGCCATGATGCGCGGCTTCAAACAGACCGGCCCGACCACCGCGGCGTGAGCCGGTAAATGCACCTTCCTCATAACCAAACAGTTCTGACTCCAACAACGATTCGGCCAGTGCGCCGCAATTGACGGCGACAAACGGACGCTGCCCTTGTGCCTTGCCCTGCAGATGCGGATGGGCACGGTGGATTGCTTGCGCCGCCAACTCCTTGCCGGTACCTGTCTCGCCTTGAATCAACACGGTCGCAGGTGATTTGGCAAACAGTGTGATGGAGTGGCGTAGCGCTTCCATGGCGGCGGAATCACCACGCAGATCGTTGATGTGATGGCGCGCTCGGAGACTGTCGGCGACCGGATAGCTGCGTGTGCGGTTTGATTCGAGCTGGGTCAGACGCGCCATTTCCAGCGCATCGTCGAAGGCTTGTCGGATCGATTCGGATGAATACACAAAAATTCCTGCCAGACCGGCTTCCTCGGCCAGATCGGTGATTAGTCCGGCACCGACAATGGCCTTGATACCTGCCGATTTGAGCTCATTGATCTGCGCACGGGCATCTTCTTCGGTAGCGTAGGTCCGCTGCACAATATTCAGATCGAAGGTGCTCTGAAATTCACCCAATGCTGGCATGGTTTCCTGATACGTGATCAGGGCAATGTCGGGCGAGATTTTGCGCGCCCGGGCCAGCGCCTGCATGACATCAAAGCCGCTGGCGCGGGCGATGATGACGGGTACCGATAGACGGCTCTTCAGGTACGCCGCGTTCGAGCCGGCGGCAATGACGGCGTCACAGCGTTCGTTCTCCAGCCGCTCGCGAATATGGCGTACTGCATCTTCAAAGCCCAGTGGAATCGGTTCGATATCGGCGCGATTGTCGTATTCCAGTGTGATGTCACGAAACAGTTCGAACAGACGTGAGACGGATACCGTCCAGATCACGGGTTTGTCATTGTTGTCGCGGGCTTCACGCGGGTAGCCGGGGGAGCGTTTCATGTGATTGACGGTGTTTCATTTAGATGTTTCAAATGTTTCAAATGTAACATGGAAGCGAAAATGAAACGTACATCAGTAGTGCATAGGGAACAGCTTTTTGTTTTTGGTATATTTTTAAGTAATTGATTAAATTGATTTTTATTGTCTTATTCAAGTTTTTTTTGAGGTGGGGATGGCCCTTGTGTCGGGCTGGCACGCGCATTGCAATAAGCTCTGGCATGCACCCTGCTGAAACAACTCGCAAAGGAAAAATTCATGAGTACAGCTTCCCGCACCACCAAACAAATTCTGCGCGACAAGGTCAATGCCCGGCGTGGCCTGCTGGTACCAGGCGCATTCAATGCGCTGTCGGCGCGGGTGATTGCCGACCTTGGTTTTGAGGCGCTCTACATCACCGGTGCGGGCGTGACGAATATGTATTTCGGCATGCCTGACCAGGGCTTCATCGGACTCAATGAGCTAGCCGACCATACCGCCCGGATTCGCGATGCGGTCGATATTCCGCTCATCGTTGATGCCGACACTGGCTTTGGCAATGCCCTCAATGTGCGTCACACCATCCGGTCGCTGGAGCGTGCCGGTGCCGATGCGGTACAACTGGAAGATCAGGTCTCGCCCAAGCGCTGCGGTCACTTCAACGGTAAGGAAGTGATTTCCTGTGCCGAAATGGTAGGCAAGATCCACGCCGCCGTGGATGCCCGCAGCAACGACGGCATGCTGATCATGGCGCGTACCGATGCGCGCAGTGTGCATGGTTTTGAGGATGCGCTGGAGCGTGCTGCACGCTATAGCGAAGCGGGTGCCGACATCCTGTTCGTTGAAGCCACCGAGACTGCCGACGAAATCCGGCGTCTGCCACAGGCGCTGGACAAGCCACAACTGGTCAATCTGGTCATTGGTGGCAAAACACCGATTTTCAGCGCCGATGAACTGGGTGATCTGGGTTACGGCATTGTGCTGTACGCCAACGCCGCGTTGCAGGGCGCTGTAGCCGGTATGCAAAAGGCATTGACCGTGTTGCGCGATAGTCATCGGCTGGATGAAGATCCACAACTGGTCACACCATTCGCGGAGCGTCAACGTCTGGTCAACAAGCCATTCTTTGACCAGCTGGAAAAGAAATACGCCGATAAGTAAGCTGATAAATAAGCTGATCACCAAGTACATCACCCAACATATTCATTCAGGAGACCCTCATGACCGAGCAAACTGCACCAGCCTTCAAACCAAAGAAATCTGTTGCCCTGTCTGGCGTGACCGCGGGTAACACGGCCTTGTGTACCGTCGGCAAGACCGGTAACGATCTGCACTATCGCGGTTACGACATTCTGGATGTCGCCGATAGCTGTGAATTTGAAGAGATCGCCCATCTGCTGGTCCATGGCAAGTTGCCCACCAGTGCCGAACTGCAAGCCTACAAGACCAAGCTCAAGGCCTTGCGTGGTCTGCCAGCCAATGTGAAGGCTGCACTCGAATGGCTGCCTGCAGCATCCCATCCGATGGATGTCATGCGCACCGGTGTCTCGGCCTTGGGCTGTGTACTGCCAGAGAAAGACGATCACAATACCCCAGGCGCACGCGATATCGCTGACCGTCTGATGGCGTCGCTGGGTTCCATGTTGCTGTACTGGTATCACTACAGCCATAACGGCAAGCGTATCGAGGTGGAAACCGATGACGATTCCATCGGTGGCCACTTCCTGCATTTGCTGCATGGCGTACCACCCTCAAAGCTGTGGGAAAAAGCCATGCATACCTCGCTGATTCTGTATGCAGAGCATGAGTTCAACGCCTCGACCTTCACCGGTCGCGTGATTGCCGGTACCGGCTCCGATATGTATTCCGCCATCACTGGTGCGATTGGTGCTTTGCGCGGTCCCAAGCATGGTGGCGCCAATGAAGTCGCGTTTGAAATCCAGAAACGTTACGACAATCCCGATGAAGCTGAAGCCGATATCAAGCGTCGCGTTGAAAACAAGGAAGTGGTGATTGGTTTTGGTCATCCGGTTTATACCATCTCTGATCCACGCAACAAGGTGATCAAGGAAGTGGCTCGTAACCTGTCCAAGGATGCCGGCTCATTGAAAATGTTTGATATCGCCGAGCGTCTGGAAACGGTGATGTGGGATATCAAGAAGATGTTCCCCAACCTGGACTGGTTCTCGGCGGTCTCCTATCACATGATGGGCGTGCCAACAGCGATGTTCACGCCGTTGTTCGTCATTGCCCGCACCTCGGGTTGGGCTGCCCACATTATTGAGCAACGCATCGACAACAAGATCATCCGTCCATCGGCCAACTATGTTGGTCCGGAAGATCTGCAGTTTGTGCCGATCGCCAAGCGTAAATAACGCGCTCTATCAGTCATCAGTAATTAGCATTAGCCGCCTGCAACCGGTCATTGATTATCGATGTATCAATGACCTAGTGCAGGCGGCCACTCTTACCAAGTCATTTTCGGGATTGAGCCATGAATACCGCCTACCGCAAACCTCTACCTGGCACCACGCTGGATTACTTTGACGCCCGTGCGGCAGTTGAGGCGATCCAGCCTGGCGCCTGGGACCGCTTGCCCTATACCTCGCGCGTGCACGCAGAAAATCTGGTGCGTCGCTGCGATACGACGATTTTGCATGATTGCCTGACCCAGATTGTGGAAGGCAAGCGCGACCGTGACTTCCCCTGGTTCCCGGCACGCGTGGTGTGTCATGACATTCTCGGTCAAACCGCGCTGGTGGATCTGGCTGGTCTGCGCGATGCGATTGCCGATCAAGGTGGCGATCCGGCAAAGGTCAATCCGGTGGTGCCGGTACAACTGATCGTCGATCATTCGCTGGCGGTGGAATGCGGTGGCTTTGATCCACAGGCATTCGAGAAAAACCGTGCCATTGAAGACCGCCGTAACGAAGACCGTTTCCACTTTATCGACTGGACCAGCAAGGCGTTCAAGAACGTCAATGTTATTCAGCCCGGCAACGGCATCATGCATCAGATCAATCTGGAAAAGATGTCGCCGGTGATCCACAACGATCATGGCGTGGCCTATCCCGATACTTGCGTCGGTACCGATAGCCACACGCCGCACGTCGATGCATTGGGTGTGATCGCGGTTGGCGTGGGGGGGCTGGAAGCCGAAAATGTCATGTTGGGACGCGCTTCCTGGATGCGTCTGCCCGAGATCGTCGGTGTCGAACTGAGCGGCAAGCCGGGGCCGGGTATTACCGCCACTGACGTGGTGCTGACGCTGACCGAATTCCTGCGCAAGGAAAAAGTCGTCGGCGCCTATCTGGAATTTCGTGGGGAAGGCGCTGCTGCACTGACACTGGGTGACCGTGCCACGATTTCGAACATGGCACCGGAGTATGGTGCGACGGCTGCGATGTTCTTCATCGACCAGCAAACCATCGACTATCTGACCTTGACTGGTCGTGATCATGAGCAGGTCAAGCTGGTTGAAAACTATGCCAAGGAAGCTGGCTTGTGGGCCGATAGTCTGACGTCAGCCCAGTATGAGCGTGTGCTGACATTTGATCTGGGTACGGTGGTGCGCACCCTGGCTGGGCCGTCCAATCCACATCGTCGCTTGCCGGTATCGGCATTGGCCGAACGCGGTATTGCCGTAGATCTGGCCCAGGCACAAGCGCAGGAAGCACAGGGTTTGATGCCGGACGGCGCAGTGATCATTGCTGCCATCACCAGTTGCACCAATACCAGCAATCCTCGCAATGTAATCGCTGCAGCGCTGCTGGCTCGTAACGCCAATCGCGCCGGACTGACGCGCAAGCCTTGGGTGAAGTCGTCATTGGCACCTGGCTCGAAGACGGTTGCGTTGTATCTGGAAGAGGCTGGTTTGACAAACGATCTGGAGCAACTTGGCTTTGGTATCGTGGCGTTTGCCTGCACCACCTGCAACGGTATGTCGGGCGCGCTGGATCCCGTCATTCAGCAGGAAATCATTGATCGCGATCTTTATGCGACGGCTGTGCTGTCGGGCAATCGCAACTTCGACGGTCGTATCCACCCTTACGCCAAGCAAGCCTTCCTCGCTTCGCCGCCATTGGTGGTGGCCTACGCCATTGCCGGCACCATCCGTTTTGATATTGAAAAGGACGTACTGGGCGTTGATCGCACGACCGGCAAGGAAATTCGCCTCAAGGATATCTGGCCCAGCGATGCCGAGATTGATGCCGTGGTCAAGAGCGCGGTCAAGCCTGAGCAGTTCCGCAATGTCTATACCCCGATGTTTGCCGTGCAGCAGGGCAAGGATGAGCAGGTCAGCCCGCTCTACGACTGGCGTGCCATGAGCACCTACATCCGCCGTCCACCGTATTGGGAAGGCGCATTGGCCGGTGAGCGTACCTTGCGTGGCATGCGTCCTCTGGCAGTGCTGCCGGACAATATCACCACCGATCACCTGTCGCCGTCGAATGCAATCCTGCCCGATTCAGCTGCCGGTGAATATCTGGCCAAGATGGGTTTGCCAGAGGAAGACTTCAACTCTTATGCAACCCACCGAGGCGATCACCTGACCGCGCTGCGTGCGACCTTTGCCAATCCACAACTGGTCAATGAAATGGCGGTCGTCAATGGCGAAGTCAAAAAGGGATCGCTGGCACGGGTGGAACCGGATGGTAGCGTCATACGCATGTGGGAAGCGATTGAAACCTACCTCAACCGCAAGCAGCCGCTGATCATTATCGCTGGTGCTGACTACGGTCAGGGATCGTCGCGTGACTGGGCTGCCAAAGGGGTGCGTCTGGCGGGTGTGGAAGTGATCGTGGCAGAAGGCTTTGAGCGGATTCATCGCACCAATCTGATCGGCATGGGCGTGATTCCGCTGGAGTTCAAGCCCGGCGTAACCCGCAAGACGCTGGGTATCGACGGTACCGAAACGTTTGATGTGATCGGTACCCGTACGCCGCGTGCCGACCTGACGCTGGTCATCCACCGCAAGAATGGCGAGCGGGTGGAAGTTCCTGTGACGTGCCGTCTCGATACTGCGGAGGAAGTTTCGATCTATGAAGCCGGTGGCGTACTGCAACGCTTCGCACAGGATTTCCTGGCTTCGACGGTCAAGGCTGCCTGAGTCACACAGAGTGAGCAGAAAGGAATAACGATGTCACACGTACCTCAAATCAAGATACCGGCCACCTATATTCGTGGTGGTACCAGTAAAGGCGTGTTTTTTCGCTTGCAGGATTTGCCTGCGGCAGCACAAGTCCCCGGGGCCGCACGTGATGCACTGCTACTGCGTGTGATTGGTAGTCCCGACCCCTATGGCAAGCAGATCGACGGTATGGGCGGCGCTACCTCCAGCACCAGCAAGACGGTGATTTTGTCTAAATCCAGTCGTCCGGACCACGATGTGGATTACTTGTTCGGTCAGGTATCCATCGATAGCGCCTTCGTCGACTGGAGCGGTAATTGCGGCAACCTGTCGGCTGCGGTCGGCTCGTTTGCCATCAGCAGTGGTCTGATTGATGCCAGCCGGATTCCTGCCAACGGTATGTGCACGGTGCGGGTCTGGCAAGCCAATATCAGCAAGACCATCATTGCCCATGTACCGATCACCGACGGACAGGTGCAGGAAACTGGCGACTTCGAGCTCGATGGCGTGACCTTTCCGGCAGCGGAGGTGCAACTGGAATTCCTCGATCCGGCAGCCGAGGAGGAGGGTGCTGGCGGTGCCATGTTCCCGACCGGCAATCTGGTTGATCAACTCGATGTCCCTGGTGTTGGCAGTTTCAACGCCACCATGATCAATGCCGGTATCCCGACCATTTTCCTCAATGCGAAAGAGTTGGGTTACACCGGCACCGAATTGCAGGATGCAATCAACAGCGATCCGGTTGCACTGGCCCGCTTCGAGACCATTCGTGCCCACGGTGCGGTGCGGATGGGTTTGATCAAACAGATTGACGAAGCGGCCAAGCGCCAGCACACCCCCAAGGTCGCGTTTGTCGCCGCACCAAGCGATTACGTCGCCTCCAGTGGTAAGCCGGTCAAGGCTGCTGATGTCGATTTACTGGTGCGCGCCATGTCCATGGGCAAATTGCATCACGCGATGATGGGTACCGCTGCAGTTGCCATTGGCACTGCGGCAGCCATCCCCGGTACGCTGGTGAATCTGGCCGCTGGCGGTGGTGCACGTAGTGCGGTGCGGTTCGGTCATCCTTCGGGCAGCTTGCGGGTTGGCGCTGAAGCCAGGCAGATCGACGGTGAATGGAGCGTGACCAAAGCCATCATGAGCCGCAGTGCACGGGTATTGATGGAGGGGTGGGTAAGAGTACCGGGCGACACATTCTAAACACACAGCCACTGTCATAAAGTGGCGTTGGAGGAGACACCATGAATTTCGCATCGTTGTATCAGCAATCCATTGACGATCCCGGTACGTTCTGGGCCAATGAAGCCCAACGTATCGACTGGCACAAGCCGTTTTTGCAAACGCTGGATTATTCCCGCGCGCCATTTGCACGCTGGTTTCTGGAGGGTGAAACCAATCTTTGTCACAATGCTGTGGATCGCCATCTGGCCGAACGGGGCGATCAGAATGCACTGATTGCAGTTTCCACCGAAACCAATACGGAAAAGGTCTACAGTTTCCGCGAGCTGCACCGCGAAGTCAGTGCCATGGCAGCGATGATGCAGGCACTGGGGGTCAGGCGTGGTGACCGTGTGCTGATCTACATGCCCATGATTGCAGAAGCCGTATTTGCCATGCTCGCCTGTGCGCGTATCGGTGCTGTACATTCCGTGGTGTTTGGCGGCTTTGCGTCCAGTAGTCTGGCAACCCGGATTGACGATGCCCAACCATGCCTGATTGTGTCGGCCGATGCCGGCTCGCGGGGTGGCAAGGTTGTGCCGTATAAAGGTTTGCTGGATCAGGCAATTGGTCTGGCTGAACACAAGCCGCATCGTGTATTGCTGGTCAACCGAGGTCTGGCCGAACTACCCATGACACCCGAGCGCGATGTTGATTACACGACTTTACGCCCGAATTATCTGGATATTCAGGTGCCGGTAGTCTGGCTGGAATCGAATGAGCCTTCTTATGTACTTTACACCTCCGGTACCACTGGCAAGCCCAAGGGCGTACAACGCGATGTCGGTGGCTATGCCACGGCGCTGGCGGCATCGATGCAGCATGTGTTCTGTGCTCAGCCTGGTGAAACCTATTTCTGTACCTCTGACATTGGCTGGGTGGTTGGTCACTCCTATATCGTCTATGGACCATTGATTGCCGGCATGGCAACGATTCTTTACGAAGGCTTACCGGTATTGGCGACCACACCAGGTGACGCGGGAATCTGGTGGCGACTGGTCGAGAAGTACAAAGTCACCCGAATGTTCTCGGCACCGACGGCAATTCGTGTGCTCAAGAAGCAACCGGCTGAATATATGAGCAAGTACGACCTGTCGTCATTGAAGACGTTGTATCTGGCAGGCGAGCCGCTCGATGAAACCACCTCCAACTGGATTTCAGGCGCGCTTGGTGTGCCGGTGATCGACAATTATTGGCAAACCGAGAGTGGCTGGCCGATTCTGTCGATTGCCCGTGGTCTGGACGACAAGCCAACCCGGCTGGGAAGCCCCGGTGCGCCGCTGTATGGCTACAAGATGCACATCATGAATGAAAGTACCGGGGAAATCTGCGGCGATAACGAGAAAGGTGTCGTGGTCATTGAAGGGCCGCTGCCGCCGGGTTGCATGCAGACCGTCTATCGCGATGATGAGCGCTTCGTGAATACCTACTGGTCGAACTTCCCGAAACAGGTGTATTCCACCTTTGACTGGGGCATTCGTGACAGTGATGGTTATTACTTCATCCTTGGCCGTACCGATGACGTAATCAACGTTGCTGGTCATCGACTGGGCACGCGTGAAATCGAAGAGAGCATTTCCAGCCATACCAATGTTTCCGAGGTCGCTGTCGTAGGCGTGGAAGACAAGCTGAAGGGGCAGGTCGCGATTGCATTCGTGATTCCAAAGAAAGCCGATGGCATCGTTACTGCTGAAGGACGTCAGGCACTTGAGGCGGAAATCATGCGTGTCGTCGACAAGCAGATTGGCGCTGTCGGCCGGCCATCACGGGTGCACTTTGTCAGTGCCTTGCCCAAGACACGCTCTGGCAAGTTGCTGCGGCGTTCTATCCAGGCCATCTGTGAGGGGCGTGATCCGGGTGATCTGACGACCATTGAAGATCCTAGTTCGCTGCAGCAGATCAGGGCCTGCCTGCAATAAATGTGCTGTTTTTGGATGCGGCCGGTGCAGCAATGCACCGGCCGTTCTTATTTTGGGTACACTAGCTGGCTTCAGCATCAGCCTGCGTAATTGCTTCTCATGAACTCTCCTATCCGTCCAGTCACGGTAGCCGACGCTGCTGCCATCTGCGAGATCTACAATCATTACGTCACCACCACAGGGATCAGTTTTGAGCTGGAACCGGTGAGCGTGGAGCAGATGACACAGCGGATCACTGATATTGCATCGCGCTATGCCTGGTTGGTGTACGAAGAACAGGGACGGGTACTGGGATATGCTTATGCCAGCCAGTGGAAGCCCCGTCTGGCGTACCGTTATTCGGTCGAGAGTTCGGTGTACCTTGCTGCGGATAGTGGCGGTAAGGGCGTGGGTGCACAGCTGTATGGCGCCTTGTTTGCGCAGTTGAAGCAACGTGAGGTGCACGTCATCATGGCCGGAATCGCGCTACCAAATGCGGCCAGTATCGGATTGCACGAGAAAATGGGGTTCGTTAAGGTCGGACACTTCAGGGAAGTTGGCAACAAATTCGACCAGTGGCTTGATGTCGGCTACTGGCAACTGATTCTGTAAGAGGTAGTCACATGCGATCGACCAAGGCCACGGGCGCAATCGAGCGCCTCAATACACGTGCTGGCACGCGCCAGTATTCGATGGTACGTACCGCTGCAGAACTGTTTTATCTGGTCCAGCGTACACCTGACAATCCTGCAGAGAAACTCTGTGAGCCCTTGCCGTTAGATGAGTTTGTTACCTTCGTCAATGCCTACGGACCACAGAAGCCCAAACGGGTGAGCAAGCTCGACGTCGCTTTTGAGAAACAGCTCCTGAAAAAGCCTTGAATCCAAGGGCTCGCATGATCATCCTGCCTGCTCCACGCGTGCCGCAAAAAGACTGGATTTGGCGCTCACATACGTCAGGCATGGAGCGTATCGAAGCCTTTTTTCACGGCCGCGGCTATGGAATGCATCGTCACGATACGTATGCGATCGGCATTACTCTCCACGGTATTCAGTCGTTCCAGTACCAGAAGGAAATGCGACACAGTCTGCCCGGAAATACCATTGCACTTTATCCGGATGAGCCCCATGACGGGCAGGCAGGTGATGCGACCGGGTTTCATTATCGCATGCTCTATATCGAGCCTGCATTGTTGCAGGAATCATTAGGTGGTGTAATCCTGCCGTTTGTGCCAACGGGTATCTCAAGCAATCCTCACTTATTTGTCGCCGTACGTAACTTGCTGACACATTTGGACGCGACGGTCGAAACGCTTGAGCAGGAAGATGGTATTTTCGAACTGGCCCAGGCGATGGAAATGGCTTCTGGTGCGCGACCCCGTCGTCATCGCGCTGATTTTCGGATGGCACAATTAGCCCGCGAGTACCTTCATGCAGCAATTGATCGTCAGGTATCGCTGGAGGAGGTCGCTCAGGCAGTTGGCCGTGATCGCTGGAGTCTGACTCGTGACTTTCGCAGTTTTTTTGGTACCAGCCCTTATCGTTATCTGAGTCTGCGTCGGCTGGATATGGCGCGGCGACTCATGTTGCAGAACATGGCATTGACCGACGTTGCTGCCAACTCCGGCTTTGCTGATCAAAGTCATTTGACCCGACTGTTTACTAAAACGTATGGCATGTCACCAGCACGGTGGCTGCGTATCGCCAGGGCATGCAGTAGTTACTGATGAAAAATTTCTTATTGTGGTAGTTGCACAATCGTTCAAGACGCTTTATCAGGCATGACGTACTCTCGGGTTTTCTTTTTCATCCGGAGTGCTCATGGTCAAGCAGCCAACAACATTTCAAGCAATCAATTTCAAGCAGAAGCTTTCTTTGTTCAGTGAGCAATGGTCGCAGCGCGTGATCGCCGAAATGAACGACTATCAATTCAAACTAGCCAAACTGGAAGGGGATTTCATTTGGCATGCCCACGCTGACACTGATGAGGTATTTATTATTCTCGACGGCCAGTTGCGCATCGATTTTCGCGATGGCGCAGTGCATTTATCCAGTGGTGACATGTTTGTTGTACCCAAAGGGGTCGAGCACAAGCCGTTTGCAGAGAGTGAAGTTAGTGTCTTGCTTGTTGAGCCACGTGGTGTGATCAATACCGGTAGCGAAAATAACGAACGCACACGTGCCAATGATGTCTGGATATGATGCCATTTTGCTGCGTCGCCGCCCACTTATAGTTGCGTGGGCGGTGTATTCACTTAGCTCAGCGTCGCCACAACTGGCGCGTGATCCGATGGCTGTTCCCATTTGCGCGGTATCTTGTCGATCACGCAGGCGGTGCATTGCGCTGCCAGTGGTGCGCTCAGCAGGATATGGTCGATTCGCATGCCGCGATTGAGGCGGAATCCCATTTGTCGATAATCCCACCAGCTGAACAGCTTCTCTGCTTGCTCGAACTGGCGGAAGGAATCGCTGAAGCCCATGTCCAGCAACTGCTGGAAGGCCGCACGTTCTTCAGGCGAAACCAGATTCTGTCCGACCCAGGCGGCAGGGTCGTGCACGTCACGATCTTCCGGCGCGATGTTGTAATCGCCCAATAAAGCCAGTTTGGCGTGTTGTTGTTGCTCCTGTGCCAGCCAGGTATGCAGTGCTGCCAGCCATTTCAGTTTGTATTGAAATTTATCTGAATCGGGAGCCTGCCCATTGGGGATGTAGGCGCAGACTATGCGCATACCTTCAATGGTGGCGGCGATGATGCGCTGTTGCTCATCGTCAAACAAGGGATTGTTCTTGACCACGTCGGTGATCTCATGGCGCGACAGGATGGCTACGCCGTTATAGGTCTTTTGACCGGTGTAGACGACTTGATAACCAGCTGCATTGATTTCGGCGACGGGGAATTTATCGTCGGTCAATTTGGTTTCCTGCAGACATAGCACGTCAACCGGGTTGTCAGTGAGCCATTGGAGGACTTGTGGCAGGCGTACTTTCAGTGAGTTAACGTTCCAGGTAGCGATTTTCATGGATAGTGCAAGGCCTTAAATTGAGAGGAATGCAACGGCTCCTGACCGCCAGCGATGGCTGTCACGTTCCTCGGTCAAAACAAAGCGAGATAGTACCGCAACTAGTCTGATTTTTACTGAAGCCGCGGATGGTATCGAACTGGTAGAAGCGGTCGAACGGATGCGGTAGATCGTTGATCGCACTGGCGTTGGTAATGCATAGGCGATTTCAAGCGAATGACTGTGTAAAAAACGCCTCGTATCGGAGGCGTTGTTGAGTTTATTTGAAGCGATAACTGAGTGTTACGAAGCCAAGATTTTCAATGTTGCGATTGACGATAGGACTATTGGTAATGCCTCGACCAAGCCAGGTGCGGCGCAAGGTGATATTGGCGACCCAGGTTGGTGTAATTGAATACTCGGCACTTAGCGCCAGAATGGTGTTGGTAGAAGCGCTGCCGCTGTAAGCGCGATAACCACTGGCAGCCGATTCGGCCGAGGTCACGCCGTAGAAATAGTTGTTGTAGCTGGCGCTCTGGCGCACGGCACCGATTTGCGGATAGACTGCCAGTGCACCTGCATCGAGCTCTACAGCATAAATCGCTTCGAAAAAGCTCCCGTGTGAGCTACCTACGTCATAAAAGCCATTCAGGAAGAAGGCACCGAAAGGCGTTTCCTGGTAGGTGCCGATACCCAGCGGTATCGCATCATTACGCCGCTGCAGTCCATTCGATGCATCATGGCCATCGAAATTGATGCGCGTTGAAAACTCAAGATAACCATCGCCCATTTGCAAGGTCTTGACGCCAAAGGTATCGAGACGACCAAAGAAACGTCCGTAATCGCCATAGATGTATGGCAGCGGAGATACCGTAGCTTTTTTGCCGAGCACATTCTGATCCATGCGAATGGCCCCCAAGCCGAGATCGCCGACATAGTGATCGGTCAGATCGGTCGGCGAAGTGGTGGGCGAGCTTGTCACGGCCGGGTCTGAAGGTGCGGATTGCTGTGCCAGCGCTTGTTGCGCCAACAGTAGAAAAGCGACACACAGAAGGGGTTTTAACATGGCAGGCACTTTCGTCTGATTCATCTGTCGTTGAGCAGACGAGAGCCTAACATGGGAGTTCCAGTCTTGACTATTGGCTAGTGGAGTGGAACAGTCCGTCGTTTGATCTTGATGTTAATTTGTGCCATCAACGTCGCAGGTATGACACATTTGGTGCTGTGAGCGGCTACCGTTGTCATTATTTTGTGCCGCAGTCGAACTAAATAAATGCTCCGGCATGAAATACAACGCGTCCCAATACTTCACTAGTATCCGTGTCGAACGGCTGGCGTTGATAATGCTTGCGGTTGGGATTGTCCGCGCTGACATACCACTGACCCAGATCAAGGATAAGACGTCTGACGAATACCGCACCATTGACGTTGAGTAAAAATATTCCGTTATCAATCGGTTCGGTACTGGCGGTATCGATGACCACAATATCGCCGGCCGCCAGACGTGGATACATACCTGCATCTTCGATTGCGATGGCAATCAGATGCTCAGGCACCAGGCTGTGACCATTAAGCCAGTTACGGTGCAGGCTCAACACAGCATCGGCCTGCTTGACCTCGGCAATGTCAGGATGACTGGCACCCGGTTTGAGAATCAGGCTGACCTGCCGGATGAAGATCATGTCATCGACATTTTCTCCACTGTTGGCTTGACTACGGTATGCAAGATGCGCGGAAGTTTCTCCGATCATCAGCAATTCAAAATAGAGTGGATTGAGGCCGAGACGTTTTTCAAGTCGGCGTGCTGCCTTTTCGCCAAAACCCTGGCCACCACGATACGTTGGCGACAGGAGTTGGCCTAGGCGAGATTCGCTCAAATTGCTGTCATCACAGAACTGTCTACGATTATTTTGGTAGCGATCCTGGAGCAGGGCAATCAGGCGTTTTCGTCGGTGTTCATGCATATTCATGAGCTCATTGGAACTCACATTTACCAAATGGTAAACTAACTTTTGCTTGACTTGACAATAAGTAATGCTACATTGAGGGGCATGACACTTTTGCAATTTCTTAACTCGTTATCTCCTGAGTCTCGTGCGAGACTGGCTGTACATTGTGAGACTTCCTTCGAGTATCTGCGCCAGATCGGTTATGGCAATCGCCCCTGTTCACCGAAGATTGCGGTCTGTATCGAGCGTGAATCGGGTGGCATAATTACGCGAAAATCCTTGTTCCCGAATGATTGGGAAAAAGTATGGCCAGAGTTGGCAGTGGAAGAGTTGAGTAGTCGCTCTGAGCTCGGATGAACGAAAAAAATAAGAGCAAAACGAGAATAAAATCAGAGAAATATAAGAGTAAAAGTGTGACGACGTTCAAGGCAAAGTACATAGAGACAGGTCACCACAAATAAAAAAGCCGTCACGTAAAGTGACGGCTTAAGTTCACGACTTTAGTTGGTGGCTTGCCGGCCTAACAGCAATCAATATCGTGATCCTGATCCAGGCATCAACGTACTGAGCAAGCTACTTCGCAGTACGTCAAGCGGATGATCAGAGTCGTGGTTTCTGTCCTGCTTTCGCGCGCTCAAGCAGAAACGTGGTCAGCAGTGGTACTGGACGCCCCGTTGCACCTTTACTCGCTGCGCCGCGCCAGGCAGTACCAGCAATATCGAGGTGGGCCCAGGTGTATTTCTTGGTAAATCGTTCCAGGAAGCAGGCTGCTGTCACGCTACCGGCCGGTTGTCCGCCGATATTGGCGATGTCAGCGAAGTTGGATTTAAGCTGTTCCTGATAGGCATCCTGAATCGGCATACGCCATGCCGTATCACCACTATGCTTACCTGCGGCCAGCAATTCAGCCGCGAGTTGATCGTGGGCTTCATCCTCGCGCGTAAACAGGCCGCTGTTGTGATGACCCAGTGCCACCACGCATGCACCTGTCAAAGTCGCGATGTCGACCACGGCGGCCGGTTTGAAGCGTTCCACATAAGTGAGGGCATCGCACAGAATCAGGCGACCTTCAGCGTCGGTATTGAGGACTTCGATCGTTTGCCCCGACATCGATGTGACGATATCGCCCGGTTTGGTGGCGCGTCCAGAAGGCATGTTCTCGCAGGTCGGAATGACGCCGATCACGTTGAGTTTCAGCTGTAGCTCTGCAATCGCCCGGAACGTTCCCAGCACGGAGGCAGCGCCACACATGTCGTACTTCATCTCATCCATGCCCGGACCAGGCTTGAGTGAAATACCACCGGTATCGAAGGTGATGCCCTTGCCGACCAGAACAGTTGGTGCGTCCTTGACTTTGCCGCCCAGATGCTTGAGAACGATGAACTTTGGTGGTTCGTCGCTGCCATTGGTGACCGACAGAAAGCTTCCCATCTTGAGTGCTTCGAGCTGCTTGCGATCCAGTACTTCAACTCCCAGTTTGAAGTCCTTGGCCAGTTTCTTGGCGACATTGGCAAGATAGCTTGGCGTGCAGACGTTACCAGGCAGGTTACCCAGTTCCTTGGTCAGTTCCATGCCATTGGCCAACGCCACTGCTTCTGCCAGCGCAGATTTTGCGTCTGTCGAGGATGCGGCGGCCACACCGAAGGTAAATTTTCTGACACCACCGGTCACGGTGTCCTTCTTGCTCTTCATCGTGTCCGAGCGATAATGGTTATCGCGCGCTGCCACGACCAGTGTGCGGATCGCCCAGGCTTGGTCACGTCCCTTGATGGTTTCAAAGGGCAGCGCCAGTATGGCATCGCCACCACCGATTGTTGCCAGTGCCCGTACGACGGCCTGGCTTGCAGCAAAGAAACTCTTCTCGGCAATCTCGCCTTCTTCACCGAGGCCAACCAGCAGTACACGCTCGGCAGTAACGCCAGTCAGGCCGCGCAGTAACAGGGAGGAGCCCGGCTTGCCGGTGATATCCCCCGATTTCAGTGCGGCGGCAATCTGTCCAGTTTGGTCAAGCGCCGCTGCAGCGCTTGTCAGTTTGCGGTTTTCAAAGATGCCGACGACCAGCGTACCGGTCTTCAAAGCGGCGACAGAGGTTTTTACGTCCAATGTTTTTATGCTAAAGTCCATCGTTTATCCTTAGTTTGCTTTGATTAATTTACCTTCGCGATTATAAGCCCCGAATGATTTTTGAGCGCGCTCTTCGACGCGAATTGATGAGCACCGCCGGCGCAGTGTTCACGACGCTATTTACCATTACTCTCACGGTGATGCTGATCAAGATCCTTGGTCAGGCCGCCGGGGGGCAGGTCAGCTCGCAGGATGTCATGGCACTGATTGGTTTTCAGGCCTTGAACTATCTCCCTGTGATTCTTATTCTGACAGGATTTATATCTGTATTGCTGGTGGTTACACGTAGTTACCAGGATTCCGAAATGGTGGTCTGGTTTGCCTGCGGGCTGAGTCTGACACGCTGGATCAAACCAGTCCTACGTTTTGGCTGGCCTATCATCGTCCTGACGACCGTGCTCAGTTTTGTCGTGACGCCTTGGGCGAACCAGCAAAGTGCCAAGTTCCGTGAACGCTTTGAGAAACGCGACGATATTGCCCGCGTTTCTCCGGGCAAGTTCCAGGAATCAGCCGTGGCTAACCGGATCTTCTTTGTGGAAGGCATTTCCGGTGATTCGACCAAGGTCAAGAATGTCTTCGTCAATACCTTCAATAATGGCAAAACCAGCATTGTGGTGGCCAAGGAAGGGGAGATGCAGGTTGACGCTGATGGCGAGAAATTTGTCGTCATGAACAAGGGGCGTCGCTACGACGGCTCACCGACAGAGCCAGATTTCCAGATGATCGAATTTGAACACTACGGTTTGCTCACTGGCGGACAGTCTCCGGTGACCGAAGGTGAGAAGTCAGTACGGGTTCAGACCAGTTGGGACCTGTTCACCCAGAATAGCAGCTTCAGCCGTGGTGAATTGCTATGGCGTATGGCATTGCCGATCATGTCGATGACCCTGATGCTGCTGGCCATTCCGCTCTCCTTTGTCAATCCCCGCGCAGGGCGCTCAATCGGATTGCTGGTGGCATTGCTGCTGTTCGTCCTCTACAGTAATACTGTCAGCGTATTCCAGTCGTCGGTGTCGCAGGGACGAATGTCATTCATGCTGGGATGGTGGCCGGTTCATCTGGTGGTGGCAGCGATTGTGGTTGCTCTCTTTTTCTGGCGTCTTAAAGTCAATAGTCGCTATCACCCTGCCACGATGTGGTCCAACTTGCGCTACGGGCGCAAGTAGAAACGACGCAACAGATGAGAGTTATACAACGTTATATCACCACGGAAATCGTCCGCTCGGTTGCTTTCGCACTGGCTGCGTTTCTGGCGCTGTTCGCATTTTTCGAGTTGATGGGGGAATTGGAATCGGTCGGTCGCAATGGCTATCAACTCCATGATGCGCTGCTCTTTGTCGCTTTGGGCTTGCCTGGTAACGTCTATGAGCTGATGCCGATTGCGGTGCTGATCGGGACCATTTATGCCTTGTCGCAGTTTGCTGCCAGCTCTGAATTTACGATCATGCGGGTCTCCAGCATGTCGACGCGCATGGCGGCAAAAGCACTCGCCAAAATTGGTTTGGGCTTTGCCATTTTCACGATCCTGTTCGGTGAACTGGTTGCGCCAAAGACCACCGAAATAGGACAGAAGCTCAAGTTGCAAGCCCAAGGTTCGTCGTTATCGCAGCAATTTCGTTCTGGCTTGTGGGCCAAGGATGTGATTAAGGACAAGGGGCTTGACGGCAGTATTGTCGGCACCCGCTTCCTGAATATTCAGCGGATCACCGGCAATGGTCATCTGTATGGCGTAAAAATTTACGAACTGGACCAGGACTTTCACCTGTCCGACATGATCGTGGCCGCTGAAGGTGCTTACCAGAATGATCATGTCTGGCAATTATCCGATGTGGAGCGCACCACCTTCATCTTTGATCATAAGGCACGTGATATCACTTCGCCGATTGCTACCGAGCGACTCAAGACATTCAGCTTTGTCTCTGAGGTGACGCCCGAGATTCTCTCGGTGCTGTTTGCCGACCCTGATCACATGTCGGCCTATGATCTTCGGGCCTACACCAAGCATCTGCAAGCCAATAATCAGCGCACCGAACGCTATGAAATCGCCTTCTGGAAGAAGGTGGTGTACCCACTGTCGATTTTCGTCATGATGGCGTTGGCGTTGCCTTTTGCCTACCTGCATTTTCGCGCTGGTGGCGTCAGCCTCAAGATTTTTACCGGTATCATGATCGGCGTCTGCTTTCAATTGATCAACAACCTGTTTTCTCATCTGGGATTACTCAACAGCTGGCCTGCCCCGGTGACCGCTTCTCTGCCGAGCATTTTGTTCATGTTCTTTGCAGTGGGAGCGTTACGTTGGGTGGATCGGCGCTAAGGCAAATGCAATGATGATCCAACAAGCTCTGATTCTGTTTGCCCACGGGGCCCGCGATCCGGCCTGGGCAGAGCCGTTCCGTCGGCTGCAATCGATCAGTCAGATCAGTTTGCCTGACGTGACTGTGGAGCTGGCTTTCCTTGAACTGATGAAGCCATCTTTGCCAGAAGAAGTAGAAAAATTAGTCGCCGCAGGGATACGCCAGGTTACCGTCGTGCCAGTGTTTTTGGGGCAAGGAGGGCATGTGCGACGGGATTTGCCGCTCTTGATCGAGCAATTACGCCAGACTTACCCGAGCGTTGTCTTCAAGATTGCCGCAGCAGCGGGTGAAGACGCCGGCGTGCTGCAGGCGTTAGCACAGTATTGTGTGACGACCGCGCAGGACGAATAGGCGACTTTCCTGGTTGTTTTCAGTCTTGTTATTTCTGATTCTCGTTGCTGGTCACTGGTCGGGGCGCCAGCGCCTCGCCGATCATCACCAGAACCGGGCCGCTACAGGCCGCTAAGCCTTGTTCCAGGGTTCCCAGTTGCAAGTCCAGAATATGTTCATCTTCGCGACTGCAATTTTCGACGACTACCACCGGCGTTGTGCGCGGGTAACCCAAGGACAGCAGTCGTTGCGCGGTTGCCGTCGCTTCCCGACCACCCATATACTGCACCAGCGTATCGCCATTGGGCATGATGAACTCCTCCGGCTCATCCGGCGCGGTGCTGGAGGTGAACAGCGACACACTGCGTGCGATCCCCCGTTTTGTCAGCGGGCGTTGTGCCGAGGAGGCTGCTGCCAGAGCGGCGGTAATGCCGGGCACGATTTCGTAAGTGATGTTCGCAGCATCGAGTGCTCGTAACTCTTCATCGGCGCGACCAAACAACATCGGATCGCCCCCCTTCAGACGCACCACCATACGGTATTGTTGGGCACTTTCTACCAGACGCTGATTGATTACCGGTTGCGCGGTAGAGCGTTGTCCGCTACGTTTACCAACGGCAATTTTAACGGCCTGCGGACATAATGCCAGCATGTCTTCGGTAACCAAGGCGTCGTACAGCACCGCATCAGCCTGCGCTAGCAGACGTGCACCGCGCACCGTAATCAGGTCGGCCGCGCCAGGACCAGCCCCAATCAGATAAACCTTGCCGACGGCCAAGATGGTGGACGAGACAGGATTGGGCGAAGTAGGCTGGGACATGCGATCAAAAAGAAGGAATTGGCAGCCAGGCACAGTGACTGCAACCGCCGTTCCCGAACCCGGAAACGGCGCAGCAGAGATTATCAGGCATCCAGACGGATCATGCCAGCGGCAACGGTCTGATGTGTGACTTCATCGATCAGGATAAAGGCACCTGTCGCGCGGATCTGGGCATAGGAATCGGCCGCAATGGCTTGCTGCACATTGATCGAGACACGGGCAATATCGTTGAGCTTGAGCGACTCGGCAGCATGACGCTGCTGGGTATTGATATCGAGCAAGGTATCGACTTTGGCAACGCGGGCAGCAACCTGTTTGGTCGTGTGCTTGAGCCAGTATTTGCGGCGCGGGTCCAGTGCATCTTCCGACAGCCAGCAGAGATCCGCAATGACAGTTTTGAGCAGGCTGGGAGCGTTCTCGGCGGATGCCAGCATGTCGCCACGCGAGATATCGAGGTATTCCTCCAGCAAAATCGTGACTGATTGTCCGGCACTGGCTTGCTCCAGCGAACCATCGAGCGTCAGAATATCCTTGACGGTGGCAGTCTGGCCGCCAGGTTGTACTATCAGCTTGTCGCCACGGGTGACCTTGCCTGCCTCAATCCGGCCCATGTAGCCGCGGAAATCGTTGGCTTCATGGCCATTGTGGCGTGCCACCAGTTGTACCGGAAAACGGAACGGCTCAGCGTGCGCATCTTCATACACGGAGAGGGATTCCAGCAATTCAATCAGAGTCGGTCCCTGATACCAGTCGAGTTTGTCACCGCGGCTGACCACATTGTCGCCGGCCAGCGCAGACAGCGGGATTGGTCGTACATCCTGCAGGCCGAGCTGCGCAGCGAAGTCCTGATAAGCGGCTACGATGCGGTCGTAGGTACGTTGATCGTAGTTGACCAGATCCATCTTGTTGACGGCCACCACCACATGCTGAATTTGTAGTAAATGGGCAATGGTGGAGTGGCGCTTGGTCTGGGTCAGCAATTCGACACTACCATCGTCACCCAGCTTGACCTTGGACACATCAATCAGAATGATCACTGCATCCGCAGTTGAAGCACCAGTGACCATATTGCGGGTGTACTGCTCATGCCCCGGGGTGTCAGCAATGATGAACTTGCGCTTGGGCGTGGCGAAATAGCGGTAGGCCACATCGATGGTGATGCCTTGTTCACGCTCGGCTTCGAGGCCATCGGTGAGCAGCGACAGGTCAATGGTGTCACCCACGGTACGCTTGTGCTTGGCACGCGAAATGGCGTCGAGCTGGTCGGCGAAGATACCTTTGCTGTCGAACAGCAGGCGGCCAATCAGTGTGCTCTTGCCATCATCGACCGAACCAGCAGTGATGAAGCGCAGCAGACCGCGCTCGTGCTGACTAGCGGAGGTATTGAGGTTGGTTTCGGCAACAGCGGCATTCATCAGAAATATCCTTCTTTTTTACGTTTTTCCATCGACGCTTCGGAGGTCTGGTCATCCATGCGGGTCGCGCCGCGTTCGGTGATTTGCGTGACCGCCGTTTCGGCAATGATGGCTTCGATCGAGCTGGCATCCGAGGCCACCGGGCAGGTGCAGGAAATATCACCGACCGTGCGGAAGCGCACTACGCGGCTTTCCACAGTTTCTCCCTCTTTGGCAGGCGTGAGGTCGGTCAGTGGTACCAGCAAGCCATTGCGAGGGATGACCTGGCGTTCGTGGGCAAAATAGATCGGTGGCAGTGCCAACTTTTCGCGGGCGATATATTGCCAGACATCCAGTTCGGTCCAGTTGGAGATCGGGAACACACGCATGTTTTCACCAGGGTGAACGCGCGTATTGTAGAGGTCCCACAATTCCGGACGTTGTGCCTTGGGATTCCATTGCCCGAATTCGTCACGGAAGGAAAAAATCCGTTCCTTGGCACGCGCTTTTTCTTCATCGCGTCGTGCGCCGCCAATACAGGCGTCAAACTTGAATTCTTCAATGGTTTCCAGCAATGTCACCGCTTGCGCGGCATTGCGCGAATCCGTCTGCGGGTTGCGCAGGCGCACGGTGCCACGCTTGATCGAATCCTCGACCGAACGAACGATCAGACGTTCGCCCAGTTCGGCAGCACGCTGGTCGCGGAACGTAATGACTTCAGAGAAGTTATGGCCGGTATCAATGTGCACCAGCGGGAATGGGAATTTCCCCGGACGAAAGGCCTTCTCTGCGATGCGCAGCAAGACGACCGAGTCCTTACCACCCGAGAACAGCAGTGCAGGGTTGCTGCACTCCGCCGCGACTTCGCGCATGATATGAATGGCCTCGGATTCCAGCCAGTCCAGATGACGGTTGCTGGCGTTGTCGAGAAAAAGTTGTTCAACTGCAGTGTTCATACGGTGACCTTCGGTTCAAGTCGGATTGCTTTTATTCGTTTGTGACTGGCATTACTCATACCGTGCATGATCTGCGCTTCACGAGGCATCGGCAGACTGAGATTTGATGCGGATCAGTTTGCCATCCACCACATGCAAGCCACATTCCTTGGAGTCGGGATTTTCCCACCACCAGCGCCCGGCACGGACATCTTCACCGGGTTCGATGGCACGCGTACAGGGTGCACAGCCAATCGACGGATAGCCTTGATCGTGGAGCGGATTGTAAGGCACCTCATGGTCGCGCAAATATTGCCAGACGTTCTCTTCCGACCAGTCCGCAAGCGGATTGAACTTGACCATGTTATGCGCCGGATCGTTTTCCTGCACATCAAGCGCTGCACGAGTGACCGATTGCGCGCGCCGCTGCCCTGTGACCCATGAACGATTGCCTGCCAGCGCCCGGTTCAGAGGTTCGATCTTGCGGATGCGGCAGCATTCCTTGCGCGCTTCCACGCTGTCATAGAAGCCATTGAGGCCATGACTTTCCACATACTGGCTGACCGCTTCCGGCTGTGGCCGATAAGGCGTAACGTCGTAGCCATAGGTCGCCTTGATACGGTCGATCATGGCCAGTGTTTCCGGGTGCAGACGGCCAGTTTCCAGCGTGAAGATGCCAATCGGTAACTGATGACGCAAAATCAGGTCGGTCAGCACCATATCTTCGGCAGCCAGACTGGAAGCAAACACAGCAGGGGAATACGCTGCAGCGATTTTTTCCAGCGTGGCGCGGGTACGTGCGATCAACTCGGGCAAGCTTGGTTCGGACATGGTCAATTCCTGTTGACGAGTACTGTTCAATCGCGCGCCGGCTGTGCTTCACGCTTGGCACGGCGGAACAACGGGTTCTTTTCGTCCCACGAAGTCTGATATTTTTCCGAAAAATCGGTCAGGCCCTTCAGTGCATCGTGGATATTCTTGTCGGCACGTACTGCAAAGGCATTGAAGCCCACGCGCTGCATGTAGAACAACTGGTCGCGCAAGACATCGCCAATGGCACGCAACTCGCCGGTGTAGCCCAGGCGTGCGCGCAGGTTGTAGGCGATCGAGTAGCCACGACCGTCGGCAAACTTGGGGAAATCCACGGCGATGACCTGGAACGGCGCCAGATCATCCTTGAGGGCTTCCGGCCGGTCGTCACTGGCCAGCCACACACCCAATTGTGGGCGGGCTTGCAGCGTCGTCCGCTGCGCTTGCCAGACGTTGAGTGGCACGATGAATTTGCCTTCCGGTACCGTGACAGACTCGGCAGTTTCACCTTCAGCGAGGCGCAGTACGGTCCAGTCGTCGCTGATGACGACTTTGTCTTTGATCAGATTAGGCACAGACGTCTTCTCCAATGGCGTGATCGGCTTTGATCGGGGTGGCGTAGACGAAATCCTTGAACGGTGCGATACCGATGCGGCGCACGGTGTCAATGAAGCGTTCGTCTTCGATGCGTTGTTGTACGTAGACTTGCAGCAGGCGGTCAATCACCGTCGGCATTTGATGTGCCGAGAACGAGGGACCGATGATCTTGCCGATGCTCGACTGATTGCCCTGAGCACCGCCCAGCGAGACCTGATACCACTCGGCACCATCCTTGTCGACGCCCAGAATGCCGATGTTGCCGACATGGTGGTGGCCGCAGGCATTGATACAACCTGAGATGTTGAGTTCGATCTCACCGATATCGTGCTGGAAGTCGATGTTGTCGAAGCGTTCGGCGATGGCTTGTGCGATTGGGATCGACTTGGCGTTGGCCAGCGAGCAGAAGTCACCACCGGGGCAGCAGATAATGTCAGTAAGCAGACCGATATTCGGGGTTGCCAGACCGTGGCTACGTGCTTCTTCCCACAAGGCGTAGAGATCGCTTTGCTTGACGTCGGCCAACACCAGATTCTGTTCGTGGGTCACGCGCAGCTCACCGAAGCTGTAACGGTCGGCCAGATCTGCCACGAAGTCGAGCTGATCAGCGGTGATGTCGCCCGGCGGTACGCCGGTCTTTTTCAACGACAGAATAGCGGCGGCGTAGCCCGGCACCTTGTGTGCCTTGACGTTGCGCTTGAGCCAGTTGGCGAAGGCCTTGTCGGTGGCTTTCTTTTGTTCAAATTCAGTATCGATTGCAGGCAGAGCGGCATAATCGGGCGCGGTGAAGTAGTGCGCGACGCGTTGCAGTTCTTCTTCGGTCAGGGTCGAAGGACCGTCTTTGATATCTTGCCACTCGGCTTCAACCTGGCGTGCAAAGTCTTCGGCACCGATTGCCTTGACCAGAATCTTGATACGCGCCTTGTACATGTTGTCGCGACGGCCGTATTGGTTGTAGACGCGCAAAATCGCTTCCAGATACGACATCGCATGTTTCCATGGCAGGAACTCGCGGATCACGCTGCCCAGAATCGGTGTACGTCCCATACCGCCACCAACCAGCACGCGGAAGCCGACTTCGCCAGCGTCGTTCTTGATTACGTGCAAGCCGACGTCATGGACGGCAGTCGCGGCACGGTCTTCAGCAGAGCCACTGATGGCGATCTTGAATTTGCGGGGCAGATAGGCGAATTCAGGGTGGAATGTGCTCCACTCGCGAATCAGTTCAGCATAGGGACGTGGATCCACGATTTCATCAGCGGCAACGCCAGCCAGCTCGTCCGAGGTTGTGTTACGGATGCAATTGCCAGACGTTTGAATGGCGTGCATTTCTACCGTAGCCAGTTCGGCCAGAATATCGGGAGACTCTTCCAGCTTGATCCAGTTGAACTGGATGTTCTGACGGGTCGTGAAGTGACCATAGCCACGGTCATACTTGCGCGCGATGTGGGCAAACATGCGCACCTGACGCGAAGCAAGCAGGCCGTAAGGTACGGCGATGCGCAGCATGTAGGCATGGCGCTGCAGGTACAGGCCGTTTTGCAGACGCAGGATGCGGAACTCATCCTCGATCAGTTCATCGGAGAGTCGGCGGCGTACTTGGTCTCGGTACTGTGCAACTCGCTCATTAACGATCAGGTGATCGTACTGGTCATAGCGGTACATCTTATGGTCCCTGTTAACGTCTTATCGGATCTGCCAGGCAGAATCCGGATGATTGAATTAAAAAACCAGCTTGAAGGCAACACTCGTCAGCGTCAGTGCCAGCAGGCCGCGCAGGAATTT
The DNA here is from genome assembly GCF_014192645.1 of Herbaspirillum sp. Sphag64. Lineage (GTDB taxonomy): Bacteria > Pseudomonadota > Gammaproteobacteria > Burkholderiales > Burkholderiaceae_D > Herbaspirillum. Next base: position 144,547 of record NZ_JACHYE010000007.1, read on the forward strand.
CTCGGGCACGGCACGTGCTGCAAGAGAGCCAATGGTAATGCCTGGCACCGAACCCAGCAGCAGTGCGCCCAGCAAATCCCAGTTGATTGAGCCTAGCCACCAGTGACCAAACGCAGCAATCGCGGTCAGTGGTACAGCATAGGCAATATCGGTACCGGCAATTTCAGCCGGTGACAGACGCGGATATAACAACACCAGCAGGGTTGCACCCACCGCACCAGCACCGATGGACGAAATCGTAACGAGTATCCCGAGTACCGCACCGCTCAGGATAGTGGCGTTGCGCAGTTGCTGACCTTGCAAATGCCGTTCAGGATGGGCATTGAGCCAGCGCTGTAATCTGCTTTTGAACAGCAACGCAACCACGGTTAGCAGCACTGAAATGGCAATTGAATAACGAATAATCTGGCCAATTTGCGGGCTGACAGTACCAAAGTGCTTGAGCAGCAACGTCGCCACAAGTGCCGCTGGCAGGGCACCAATGCAGAGCGGACGCACAATATCCCAACGTACCGTTCCCTTGGAGCGATGCGCCAGCGTGCCGGCGCTTTTGGTGACGGCAGCAAAGGCCAGATCTGTACCCACCGCCACACTGGGGTGAATGCCGAACAGCAAAGTCAGTAATGGTGTCATCAGCGAGCCGCCGCCGACGCCGGTCAAGCCGACCAGCAAACCAACAGCAAAACCGCTGACTACATAAGAAAGAGTCATAACACCTCGTCTATAACAGGTCGAATCGTAATAAACTTAGGTTTCAAACCAAACTACATAGTATTCATTTGCTTATATGCACATTCGGTATATGCAAATGCGCTTAGCGGCGGCACACAACGGCCGTGGCGGCAACCAACACAGACATTCAGGGACGGCGCATGAATCTGCATCAATTTCGTTTTGTCAGGGAGGCGGTCAGGCAAAATTACAATCTGACCGAAGCTGCCAAGGCGCTCTACACCTCCCAACCGGGGGTATCGAAGGCCATCATTGAGCTGGAGGAAGAGCTGGGCGTGGATATCTTTACCCGCCACGGCAAGCGTATCCGCGGGCTGACTGAGCCGGGCAGGGCAGTCTTGCGTTCGGTCGAGCTAATCATGCAGGAAGTGGATGGCTTGAAGCGTATTGGCAAGGAGTTTGCGGCGCATGACAGTGGCAGTTTCACCATTGCCACCACCCACACCCAGGCGCGTTACTCCTTGCCGAAGGTGATTCAGGCATTTACCCAAAAGTATCCTAAGGTGCGCCTGTCATTGCTGCAGGGTAACCCCAAGCAGATTACCGAGATGGTACGCAATGACCAGGCCGATATCGCCATTGCCACGGAGTCGCTGGCCTCTGGTGAAGGGCTGGTCTCCCTGCCTTGTTACCAGTGGGAGCATGTGGTGGTGGTGTCACCCGAGCATCCCTTGCTGAAATCAAAGAATCTGTCGCTTGAAGAAATCGCCAGCTATCCACTGATTACTTATGATGCTGCCTTCAGTGGTCGCAGCAAGATCGACCATGCATTCAGTCTACGCGAGCTGAAACCCGATATTGTGCTTGAAGCCATTGATGCCGACGTCATCAAGACCTATGTCGAGCTCGGCATGGGAGTAGGCATCATTGCTGGCATGGCGTTCGATGGCGAACGTGATCGCGGTCTGCGTGCGATTCCTGCTGGTCATCTATTTGGTACCAATGTGTCACGGGTGGCGCTCAAGCAAGGCGCTTATTTGCGCAGTTATGTGTATACCTTCATTGAATTGCTGGCACCGACCTTGAATCGCAAGTTGATCGCTCAGGTCATGGAAGGCGAGAAAGATATGTACGAACTGTAAGGAAATCCAGAGTAATGAAGCATTTGTTAATTGATTTGCACGGCCACACATGGCGCCGCATTCGGCGACTCTGGCTGCAATACGGGATTTTATGGAGCGGCGCTGTGCTGGTGGGGCTGGTGGCGGTGTTGTATGCGCGCTTGATTGATGTTGGTTTCTCCCTGTTTGAGCACATCCGCGGAAGTCATTGGTGGTTGCCATTGCTGCTGACACCCGCCATGAGTGCCTTGTGCGTCTGGCTGACCAGGCGCTTTTTCGTTGGTGCGGAGGGCAGTGGTATTCCTCAGGTGATTGCGGCCCTCGGTGAAGAGGGGGAGTTGCGTGCGCGTCGTGCGCCAGTTCTGCTCTCGTTACGCGTGGTGGTAGGAAAGATCGGAGTATCGTTCCTCGGTATTCTCGGCGGTTTTACCATCGGTCGAGAGGGGCCAACGGTGCAGATCGGTGCCGCCCTGATGCTGGCGATGGGACGCTTTTATCCACGACCTAGCCTGATTCTGGAGAAGCGACTGATTCTCGCGGGCGCTGCAGCCGGGCTCTCGGCAGCCTTCAATACGCCACTGGCCGGTATTGTGTTTGCGATCGAAGAGTTGTCGCGCAGTTTTGAACAGCGCGCCAGCGGAGTAGTGATCACCACAGTGATCTTCGCGGGCGTGGTCGCGCTGGGCCTGAATGGTAACTACACCTATTTTGGGACGATCCTGGCCGGTGGCGACAATTTCCGTGCGATATTGGTTGCGACCATCGCTGGAGGCTTGCTCACGGGTGTGGCCGGAGGGCTTTTTTGCTGGCTGCTGCTCAATACGCATCGCTGGATCCCGGCTCCCCTGCGTACCCTGCGCAGTGAGCGTCCAGTCATTTTTGGCAGTTTGTGTGGCTTGCTGGTCGCCATCATCGGCGTGGCGACTGCGGGCGCCACCTTTGGCAGTGGCTATGCCCAGGCCAAAGGTTTGTTATCAGATCAGGCACAATTATCGGCGTTTTATCCATTCACCAAGATGGCTTCGATGGTTGGCTCCTACCTGCCAGGGACACCCGGGGGCATTTTTGCCCCCTCGTTATCGATTGGTGCAGGTTTTGGCAATCTGTTGCACTTGTCGCTGACAGAAGTCTCTCTGCCGCTGCTGATCGCGTTGGCAATGGTTGGATATCTGGCGGGTGTGACGCAAGCACCGATTACATCGTTCGTGATCGTCATGGAAATGATTAACGGTCATGCGCTGGTGATTCCGTTGATGGCAACGGCCTTGCTGGCAAGTCGGGTCTCACGCTTTTTTGCGCCGCCGTTGTATGACGCCTTGTCCGAGCGTTATCGGCATTAAGCGTCGGTGTGTGGAGAGGCGGGAAGTGAACAGGCTTCAGGGTTCCCGGTGCAGCATAAGTCAGCTGTACCGGGAACCCTGATTAAAGCAAATTGAAGCAGATTAGACCTGAGCAACTGCGCGTGAAGAAGTACGGCAGCCTTCGAGCAGGAACGACAAGCCAACGACCAGCACCAATTCACCCTCGGCAGAACGGGCAGTACCGGTAATGCCATTGGTATGGATCGCTGTCAGTGGTTTGATGACCAGATCGGCCGTTCCTTCCACCGCCTGCACCCCGAGAATATAAGGATGCGGTACCGCCATCACGATGCCGACCCGCTCATTGCCAGGTTCGTAACCGAGTACGCCAGCCAGTGAATGGACTGGCAATGGACGTCCCTGGTCACGCAGCACCGGAGCGCCGCCGACTTCGTCGAACTCTTCTGGCAATTCCACCACCCGCTCTACAACTGCCATTGGCAGCGCTAAGGCAGCACCGGCGGTACGTACCAGCATGGTCGGAATGATCGACAGTTCGATTGGCAGGCGAATCGAGAAACGGGTACCAACACCCAACGTAGAATCGATACGGATCGTACCGCGATGCTTTTCCACGGCGGTCTTGACCACATCCATACCGACGCCACGACCGGAGACGCTGGAAGCCACTTCCTTGGTCGAGAAGCCGGGCAGAAAAACTAGTTGCAAGGCTTCGTCGATGCTTTGGGCATCGTTTTCACCAATCAATCCCTTGGCAAATGCCTTCTTGCGCAGCATATCGGGATCCATGCCCTTGCCATCATCGAAAATCTCGATCATGACGCTGCTGGCCTCTTGCCATGCCTTGAGCGAGATGGTGGCCTTGTTCGGTTTGCCAACGGCGATGCGGTCGGTTTCGATCCCGTGATCCAGCGAGTTGCGCAACATGTGCACCAGCGGATCGTAAAGGCTGTCGACCACGACCCGGTCGACTTCGGTTTCGGCACCGGAAATTTCCAGATCCACATCTTTGCCGAGATCCTTGGCCAGTTCCCGGACCAGTCGGGGGAATTTCTGGAACAGACGTCCGACCGGTTGCATGCGAGTCGATAAGGTGGCGCGCTGCAGCTCACTGGAGTAACGCGAGGCACGACCCAGTGTCTCTGCCAGGGTCGACATCAACGCCGCAGCGGTACCTTCGAATTTGAACTGTTGCAGCTTTTCCAGTAATACGGAAGCCTGATTGGCTGCCTGTACGGATTCGCCAGCCACTTCCAGCAAGGCATCGAGTTTGCCTGCGTCGATACGAATGCTTTCTTCCTTGCCGCCTTGCTGATCGGTCGCACGCCGGGCAGGTACGGCACCCGGTGCGCGCGGTGCCGCAACCGCGGCTGCATCGCCGGCCTCGGGCGCGGCAGGTGCTGCTGCCGGAGCTGCTGCTGTTTGTGTTGCGGCATCGGTGACGACTGATGCTACTGCCGCTGCGACGCCAGGATTGACAGGTGCTGCAGATGCGACGCTGCTACCAGCGCCGCCGACGGCTAGATAAAGAGAATTCCAGTCAAGGTTGCCATCGCTACCCAACACGCTGGCATTGCCATCGATGACAGCAACTGTCGCTGCCGGAGCAGCTACCGGTGCGGTCACGACAGCGACCGTCGCAGCGGCAGGTGCAGCCGCTGCGGCTGCACCTGGAGCTGGAGCTGGAGCTGGAGCAGCAGGGGCTGCACCCTTGCCTTCGATTGCCTGAGTCAGAATATCTTCCAGATCTTGAGGCATCGAAGCCAGACTCGAGGGATCGGCGCCATTGGACAACTCATTGAGCTGATCGGCCACGAAGCCGCTGGCCTGGAGGGCTGCCTCAATGGCTAATGGCGTTACCAATGCTTTGCCATTACGCAGGGCGTCGAAGAGATTCTCTGTCAGGTGACAAGCCGAAACCATTGCTGGCAAGTTCACAAACCCAGCACCGCCCTTGATGGTATGGAAAGCACGGAATACTGCGTTCAGAATTTCCAGGTCGTCAGGATGTCGTTCAAGAGTCAGCAGATGCTCTTCAACGTTGGTCGCGAGCTCCAGTGCCTCGACGACAAAATCCTTGAGCATTTCGTCATCCATTAGAACCCCAGGCTATCGAGTAAGTCATCCACGTCATTCTGCTCCATGGCAGCACCTGGTGCCGAAGGGCCGCTCATCAGCTCCACTGGTTTTTCCATGGCGGCCTTGACTTCGGCTGGTGCGTTATCGCGCAGCAGCTGTGCCAGTTCGCGTTCGGCCACGGCTGTGATGCCAACGATTTTCTTGATCAATTGTCCAGTGATGTCCTGGAAGTCTTGTGCCATCATGATTTCAAGCATGCGGGCTTTTTCCACATCAGTGGAGATGACAACATCATTGGAGAAGGTCTTGGAGTCGTTGGCCAGACTCTTGAATTCATCGATAGACATCTGCCCGGCAAACAGGCGGGTCCAACGCGCTTCAATATCCTTTGCCTTGCTGGCGAGCGCATCCTGGGCGGGCATGCCTGCATCAATCGAGTTGAGTACCTTGTTGGCAGCCTGCTCGGTCAGGGTGGCTACGTGTTCCAGACGACCCTGCGCATCGCCGATTTGCGAGGCAACATCAGACAGGGAACGGTCATAGCCAAGTTCGCGCATGGAGTCGTGTAGCAAGCGCACGATACCGCCCAGACGCTCGTACATGGGTTTGCCCGTCCCGTCTCCCCCCTCAGCAGCTTCCTGCCCTGGCTGTGCTGCTTGTGGTGCTGCGGCAGGTGCTACCGTTTCGGTATTGAGTGTATGAGCAGAAATTTCGTCGAATAATGCTTCGAGATCGGCCTCGCTGGCTGGAGCTGCAGGAGTTGCAGGTACCGGCGTAAGCTTCTGGGCAGAAATTTCGTCGAATAGTGCCTCTAAATCAACATCGTCACTCATGATCTTGGTATCTCCATACAAATTTGGTGCCTTACTGGCTTGCGCCGCGCGGCAGAACTATCGGTCACAGCTGCATTACTTGGTTCGACGAGGCGGCTCAGTAATAAAAAGCTCCTGTTCTAACAGATGATTTTTGGTAGAGGACAGCGTTGATCTGATTTTCCCCAAATGAATGAAATCTTAAGCGCATACGTTAAGCATATCGATATCTGTCGATGAATAAATAGAAATTTAACTTATTTTCCATCTTATCTATGCCTAGATACAACCCAGCTATTCTTTCGGGTCGATTATATGCTCCAGTCAGACTAGGGCGTCGTATAAAAAGTGAGGAAAAATAGTATTTTGACGAGATTGTAGCTGGCAACAAGGTCAAATGTTGCTTATTGGTAATTTTTGTGACCTGGCGGTGTGGAACCGCCAAGTGCGGAGGTCTCTGATCGGGCTCAGATTTCCAGATTGTCGATCAGGCGCGTTTTACCTAATTTAGCGGCAGCGACGACCACCAATTGCTCGCCTTGTTCAAGATTGGCCTGGTCGGGTGCTTGCAGGTCGATACGCTTGCGCACGGAAATGTAATCGGGTTCCCAGCCGCGCTGTTTCAATGTATTCATGGCCAGTTGTTCGAGCGCTACCAATCCCTTGTCACCTTGACGCACGGCATCGGCCAACTGTTGCAGTTCTCGGTACAGGGCTGGTGCTTCTGCGCGTTCGTCAGTTGACAGGTAGCCGTTGCGCGAGGAAAGGGCCAGTCCGTCGTCGGCGCGATAAGTCTCAGCGGCGATGATTTCAGTGGGAAGTGCAAATTGACGCGCCATGTTGCGCACGATCATCAACTGCTGGTAATCCTTCTTGCCAAACACGGCAACGCGCGGTTGCACACAGGAGAACAGCTTGAGCACGACCGTGGTTACGCCAGCGAAAAAGCCGGGCCGGAATTCTCCTTCCAGGATATTGCCGAGATCGTCGGGTGGTTGCACCCGATATTCTTGTGGCTCCGGGTACAAGTCGCGTTCGGAGGGAGCGAACAGGACGTAGACGCCTTCTTTTTCCAGTTTTTCAATATCCGCTTCGAACGTCCGCGGATATTTGTCGAAATCCTCGTTGGGGCCGAATTGCAGGCGGTTGACAAAGATGGACGCGACTACTGGATCGCCGTGGGTGCGCGCCAGGCGCATCAGCGACAGATGTCCCTCGTGCAGATTGCCCATGGTGGGGACAAAAGCAGTACGCAGCTGACCACGCAACTGATCGCGCAGTTCTTCGATGGACGAGATGATTTTCATGATCGGATAAATTTGAGTTGAAAGCAGTCTGGCTGTGGCAAAGGTGCCGCTGGTCAGGGTCAGCTGGGGGAGTAGGAAAGTCTGACGTAAATGGGCGCGAAGGCTTCGGCCTGGGTGATCTCGATCAAGGTTTCCTTGGCAAGTTCAAGCAAAGCGATAAAGTTGACGACAACCACCGGTACGCCGCGGGAGGGATCAAACAGATCGGCAAATTCTACAAACCGGGCTGACTGCAAACGGCGCAGAATGCCGGTCATGTGTTCCCGCACTGACAGTTCTTCACGGCTGATATGGTGATGTTCGGTCAGCTTGGCGCGGCGCATGATGTCGACCCAGACACTGTGCAGATCGGGCAGGCTGACTTCTGGCCAGCGCGTGACGACGGTCTGCTCTATGTAAACCTGGGTTCGGACATAATCGCGGCCGACCTGTGGCAAGGCGTCGAGTTCTTGCGCAGCCAGTTTGATCTGCTCGTATTCCAGCAGACGCCGCACCAGTTCGGCGCGCGGATCTTCGGCTTCTTCGCCGGCTTCTGCCTTTTTGACCGGCAGCAACATGCGCGACTTGATTTCAATGAGCATGGCGGCCATCAGCAGGTATTCTGCGGCCAGTTCCAGATTGTGCTTGCGAATCTGCTCGACGTATTCGAGGTACTGCAGTGTCACCTGCGCCATCGGAATATCGAGAATGTTGAAGTTTTGCTTGCGGATCAGGTACAGCAACAGATCGAGAGGTCCCTGAAATGCTTCCAGGAACACTTCCAACGCATCGGGGGGGATGTACAGATCGGTGGGCAGCTTGAACAAGGGTTCGCCATACAGCTTGGCGAAGGCGACGCCATCGATGATATCCGGCGTCGAATCCGGCTGCCCGTTCAGCGTCAGTTCAGCCGCATCCGCAGAGGGCTGCCCAGTGTGCTCGGTCATACCGGGAGATCAGTGGTTTTGATACACGTAAGACTGTTGCTTGACCCGGGACGCTTGCTCACGGGCGACCTTGTCCAGATCGATGGGGGCCTTGTCCCAGAGTAACGCACGTCCGGCGCGCTGTTGTTCTTCCAGTTGTGGGTTCTTTTGCTTGAGTTCGGCGATGAACTTGGTGGCTTCGGATTCGTATTTCTTTGACACTTTGTGAAATAGCATGTTTTTTCCTGGTGAATCTGATAAACCGGGACAACTTCCGGCGACAGGCAGTATTTTACTCTGTCTTTGCATCGAATTTACCAGCCATTGGAGGGCGAACAATGTTGGCGCTGGCAAAACCGGTTTCGATTGCCGTTCAGGGTGGGTTGAAAGAGTCGCTCAAGCTTGACTCGGGCGGTTGAGTTGGCTTGGTGCGACCGAATTCATGCTTTTTCATGCGGCTCTTACGCAGCAGGCCGGCATCATCCAGTACCGGATAGGCGCTGGCGCAGAACAGCGAATGCATGCGGCGCATATCGCTGATGAGATCCAGATGTAACGAGCTGGTCTCAATACTTTGCTGGGTTTCACCTGCCAGACGGATCAGGTGGGTTTGTGCATAGGCACGCTCCAGATCACGGAAGGCTTCTTTTTCAGCCAGCAGCTTCTGAGCGCTCTTGATATCGCCGTTGAGAAATACTGATAGGCCCAGTTGCAGGCTGGCCACCAGACGTGCATGCATGTCGCTGACTTCTCGCATTCCTGCATCTGAGAAGCTGCGTTGCGGGGCGATTTTCTTGCTTTCGATACCCTTGACGATGCGCTCGATGATGTCGCCAGCCTGCTCAAGATTGATCGTCATGGTGACGATGCTGGTCCAGCGCCGCACTTCCTTCTCATTGAGCTCTTCGCGCGAGACGCGTGCCAGATACATTTTGACTGCGGTGTAGAGTTTGTCTACATGGTGGTCAAGCTGGCGAATCTGTTGTGCGCGCAGTAGGTCATTGTCACGAATGACGGGCAACAGATTGAGCAACATTTTTTCGATCAGATCACCAATACGCAGCGCCTCGCGCGATGCGTTGGCCAGCGCCAGCGAAGGGGTTTCAATGGCGCCCGGATCAAGATGACGGGCGCTGATCGTATCCTCGTCGTCCTTTTGAGTCTCTGGTAGCAGGCGCGTACAAAGACGCGACATGGGTTCAACTAGCGGTAGCAGTAGCAGACAGCGGGCGCTGTTGTACAGCACGTGAAAGGCCACGACACCCAGATGCAGGTCATGCGTGAGCAGGGTAATCCATAGTTCCAGCGGATTGATGAAGGGCAGGGCGATGACGGCACCCGACAGACGAAACAGCATGCTGCCCAGCGCCACCCGACGGCCTGCGACGTTCTGGCTGGCTGCGGTGAGCAGTGCCAGTATGCCGCTGCCGAGGTTGGCACCGATCGTCAGGCACAACGCTACTTTCAATGAAATGATGCCGGAACTGGCCAGGGTTGCTGCCAATAAAACCGCTGCTAGGCTGGAATACGTCATCATGGCAAAAACGGCGCCAATCAGTGCATCCAGCGTGACGTCCCCCGTCAGTGTTGAAAACAGGACCTTGATGCCGGGGCCCTGCATGATTGGTTGCGTAGCGTTGCCGATCATCTGCAGTGCCAGCAGAATCAGGCCGAGTCCGATGACTGCGCGCGCCAGACGTCCGGAAAGATTGTGGCGACGCGGCAGATAAACGACGACGCCGCCAAAGATCAGTAGCGGCGACAGCCAGGACAGGTCAAAGCTCAATACCCCAGTCATCAGAGCGGTACCAACATCGGCGCCGAGCATGATAGTCAGCGCCGGTGTCAGTCCGACCAGGCCTTGTGCCACGAATGAGCAGACAATCACGGCAGTGGCGTTGCTGCTCTGGACCAGACTGGTCACCCCGAGCCCTGCCAGAAATGCCAGACTGCGGCGCTTGATGCTGGTGCTCAGGATACGTCGCAATTGCGCGCCGTAGACGCGCAGTATGTCGGACCGCACGATATGCGTACCCCATACCAGCAAGGCGAGGGCTGACAGTAAATTAAGCAGGGTGGTCATGGCAGGATGTCAGCAGTAATGGAGAACAGACTATGAAACAGTCTCTGCTGGTACTTTAGCATGACCGAAATAGTCGACGAACCAAACACTGAATTCATCGCGCTGCTCTTGCGTCATGTGCAGGCCACACTTGGTGCGGCGCCACAAAATGTCGTCCGGTTCCACGGCCCATTCATGGGTAACCAGATAGGCGACCTCACGCTCGACCAGCCCTCCACCGAAGTTGCGGCCCAGATCAGCGGTGCTGACTGCATCTTGCAGGATACGCGTTACGTGCCGGCCATGTCGGTTAAACAGGTGGGTTAGCAACTGGCTATCCAGCTTGCTGTATTTTTGCTTCAGCAACGCCAGTTCCTGAGTGCGGTTCTGGCGCTTGAATTCACCGCCGGGCAGTGCTTCGGTCTGGCTCCATGGGCCTTTTTTGGTGCGCGTCCAAGGCGCCAGTTTTTCGAGCACCGATTCGGCCAGACGGCGGTAGGTGGTGATCTTGCCACCGTACACCGACACACAGGGGATGTTGTCGCTGTCTTGCAATACCAGCGTGTAATCGCGGGTTACCGCCGAAGGGTTGTCGGATTCGTCATCAAACAGCGGGCGCACACCGGCGTAGCGCCAGACAATGTCCTTCTGCGCGATCGGCTTGGCCAGATACTGATTCACCGCACGCAGCAGGTAATGCTCTTCCTCGACGCTGATATGCGCTCCTTTGTCCATGTTCTCCTGTGGTACATCGGTGGTGCCGATCAGGGTGTAGTTGTCTTCGTAAGGAATCATGAAGACGATGCGCTTATCGTCGTTTTGCAGGATATACGCATGCTCGCCCTGGAACAGTCTGGGCACCACGATATGGCTGCCACGCACCAGTTTGACAGCAGCATGGGTAGCGCCAGGCTCGGCTGGGTTAAGCATGCTATCGAGTTTGGCAACCCATGGGCCAGCGCTGTTGACCATGGCGCGGGCACTGAGTTGCTGACGTTCACCGGTCAGCGTGTTTTCCAGCTCACATTGCCAGGTTTTGCTGGCCGCATCGCGATGCGCACTGACCAGTCGCGTACGGGCCAGAATATTGGTGCCATGTTGCTGTGCACTCTGCAGATTCAGGATGACCAGACGGGCATCATCAACCCAGGCATCCGAGTAGGCAAAACCCTTGGTAATGTCCTTGCGCAGGCCGCTCGGTGCGGCCATACGGTCGAGTGCGATTGCCTGTGAATGTGGCAAGCTGATGCGACCACCGATATGGTCATACAGCCACAGGCCGAGGCGGATCATCCAGCCCGGGCGCAAGCCTTTGACATGGGGCATCACGAAGCGTAAAGGCCAGGAAATGTGTGGTGCGATATTGAGCAGATGCTCGCGCTCGGCCAATGCTTCTGCCACCAGACGGAACTCGTAATATTCCAGGTAGCGCAGGCCACCGTGTATCAGCTTGGTACTGGCCGAAGAGGTCGCACCGGCAAAGTCATTCTGTTCGCACAAGGCGACCGTCAGGCCGCGTCCGGCAGCGTCGCGCGCGATACCCGCGCCGTTGATGCCGCCGCCGATGATCAGCAGATCATAAGGTTGCGCTGTACTCGAAGTAGTCATGTTCTGGCTCGTCGTTGGTGGTTGTCAGTGTGGAGTGCTTGGGTATTGCTGTCTTGTTTGGAGTTGGCTTCCTGCTCAAGCTCTTGCACCAAGAGCCTGGCGGTCGGTTCATCGATCATCAGTTCGTTGATGTAGCCGCCATGCAAGGCAGCGCGTAGTCCGGCGATCTTGCTCTTGCCGCTGACGACGCAGATGGCATGGGCGGCATGTTGAAAGCGATCCAGATCCGGGCCGCTGCTACGGGCATTCAAGGCAATATCACGCCAGCTGCCGTCAGCACGGAAAAAGACCGTCGCAATATCGGCAATGACGCCATCTTTGCGAATGCCGTCCAGATCATCCTGATCGAGGTAGCCAGCGGTGTGGATATGGCTGTAACTGCCGCTGTCGGTGGTGCCGATACTAAACAGCAGTATCGTGGCATTGTCTTGCAACTCCCGGATCGCCTTGATGCTGCGCTCGCGCCACAGCGCGGTGCGGGTATCGGCATAATCGAAAAACGCTGGCACTGGCAGGCTGTGTGCGCGCGCGCCGTAGTTCTGGGCAAACCGGGTCACAATCGATTCGCCGAAGGTGTTGACGATGTTGGTACCGGATCCGGAGCCATTGAGCTGGACTACTTCAACACCGTGTACCGATTTGGCGCTGAGATTGTCGGCGATGGCGGCAACCGTCTTGCCCCAGGCTAGTCCGATGACAGTTGATGGCTGTACCAGTGTATTGAGATAGGCCGCCGTGTGGGCGGCCACGCGCTGCATGTTGTCGCTTTCGCTGCCGGTGGCAGGTACTGGCACGACTTGCACTGAACGTAATGGATAGTGGGCACGAATGCTGGCTTCCAGATTGCCTGAGAACTCTTGGGGATCATGAACGCGGATTTCGACCAGGCCTTTTTCCATGGCGTAGGACAGTAAGCGCGACACGGTGGCGCGCGAAGTGCCCATTTCTTCTGCGATGGCGGCGGTGGTCATGTTCTGAAAGTAATACAGACGCGCCACGCGCACGGCAGAAAGGGCAATGTCCTGACGATCTCCTGTAGCCATTTTTCGGATTAAGCCTCGATTGAACAAGTGTGCACTGCGTTTGAACGTTTGTACAATACGCGAAAGTATTTGAGAAATCAAGCGCGCGCAACGATGCAGCGCAACATGCTGTTAGTGCGAGCGGGTCTTAAAAAATGAGGGAAATGAGAGGGCTTGAGCGAAGAAGGCTCAATTTTTACTAATTTGGCGTGATGCAGGTGTGGTTAGGCAATTTGTTGCAGCGAGCGTCGCATAACAATAGGCGCCGGTTCAAGCGGATTGGCGTAGCGATAATGCAGCTCGGGAGCGATCTTGAAGCCGAATTCAGCGTAGAACTCGAGTAGGCGAGGCTGATCCGAGCGAACTGCCAGTCGGAGTTCTTGTACACCGACGTTGCTTGCCTGTTGCGTTATCTTTGTCATGAGCAACTTGGATAGCTGCTTGCCACGATACTGAGGGAGGATGCCCAAGCGCAGGATTTCCCAAATGGTAGGATCTTCAGGCATCGGCAGCCAGCGCAGCGAACCGATCGCCGTGTCTTTATCCTGTATTACCAGTGCACCGCCTTCCCGCAAGTCGTTTGCGACCCGTTCGGTCCCCTCGCGGTGCCCGCTGGAGCTAGGAGCAACCTTGCCGGACCAGCTCTTGCGCGTCAATTCGGCGATCAGCTCAGCGTCTTCGGTAGTGGCGAAACGAATGGTGGGCTCAGTGGATGTCATGTAAAGCGCGGTCATGCCAGAAATGTTTGCCTTGTGCCGCCACAGCACGGTGGCTGGTGGCGGCGTTCGAGCGATGTCAAGGAGGGTAATTACCTCAACGTACCCGCATCCCAGGTTCTGCACCTGGCCACGGGTTCAGTACATAGATTCCCGGATTCGATTTTTCATCCTTGGCGGAAGCCGCCAAGACCATGCCTTCAGAGATGCCGAATTTCATCTTGCGCGGCGCCAGATTGGCAACCATCACGGTCAGCTTGCCAACCAGCTCTTCCGGCTTGTAGGCCGAGGCGATGCCAGAGAACACGTTGCGGGTCTTGCCTTCGCCTGCATCAAGTGTCAGTCGCAACAGCTTGGTCGATCCTTCGACCGCTTCGCAGTTCACAATCTTGGCAATGCGCAGATCGATTTTAGCAAAGTCATCGATACTGATTTCAGGTGCCAGTTCTTCCATCGCTGTGCTGTTTTCAGAGCTCGATGGCGCAACTGGTGCAGCCGCTTCTGGCGCATCGAACAGGGCATCCAGCATCTTGGGATCGACGCGTTGCATCAGGTGGGCATAGGTATTGATGGTATGGCCATCGGCCAGTGCGGTCTGTACATCAAGCCAGCGCAAAGGTGCAACATTGAGGAAGCCTTCGACCTGGGCTGCCAGTTGCGGCAGCACCGGCTTCAGATAGACGGTGAGCAGGCGGAAGGCTTCCAGCAAGCGGCTGCAGACTTCATGCAGTTGCGCGTCCTTGCTGCTGTCCTTGGCCAGTTCCCAGGGTTTGTTGGCATCGACAAAGGCATTGATGATGTCAGCCTGTTCCATCACCGCACGCAGTGCCTTGCCATATTCGCGTTGTTCATAGAGTGCCTGGATATCGGTGGCGACACCGCGCAGACGTGCCAGGAAGGCATCATCCGCATTGGCCCACTGCATGCTCAATTTACCGTCAAAGCGCTTGGCAATGAAGCCGGCGGCGCGGCTGGCGATGTTGACGTACTTGCCGATCAGGTCGGCATTGACGCGGGCTACGAAGTCGTCTGGATTGAAGTCGACGTCCTCGACCTTGGCATTGAGCTTCGCGGCAATGTAGTAGCGCAGCCATTCAGGGTTCATGCCGATGTCCAGATAGCGTAGTGGCGAAATACCTGTGCCGCGTGATTTGGACATCTTTTCGCCGCTGACGGTGATGAAACCGTGCGCGAAGACATTGTTCGGGACCTTGCGACCGGCAAACTTCAGCATAGCTGGCCAGAACAGGGTATGGAAATAGGTAATGTCCTTGCCGATAAAGTGATATTGCTCGGTCTTGTCGTCAGCCATGAAGGCATTGAAGTCGCGGCCGGTCTTGTCGAAATAGTTCTTCAGCGAGGCCAGGTAGCCGATCGGTGCATCCAGCCAGACATAGAAATATTTGCCTGGTGTATCGGGAATTTCGATACCAAAATAGGGCGCGTCACGGCTGATATCCCAGTCACCGAGGCCACCTTCGCCATCCAGCCATTCCTTGGCCTTGTTGGCGACTTCCGGTTGCAGGCGATTGTTGTCGAGTGCCCATTCGCGCAGAAAGGCGACGCATTTCGGATCTGACAGTTTGAAGAAAAAATGTTCGGACGACTTCATGACCGGCGTGGCACCAGACAAGGTCGAATACGGATTTTTGAGGTCGGTTGGCGCGTACACGGCACTACAGTTCTCACAGGAGTCGCCATATTGATCCTTGGTGCCGCATTTCGGGCATTCGCCCTTGATGTAGCGATCCGGCAGGAACATGTTCTTGACCGGGTCAAAGAACTGTTCAATCGTCTTGCTGGTGATGAGCTTGGCATCATCACGCAGGGCGCGGTAGATTTCTTGCGACAGCTGGTGATTTTCGGTGCTATCTGTCGAGCTCCAGTTGTCGAAGGCAATATGGAAGCCGTCCAGATACTGCTTGCGACCGGCGGCAATATTGGCCACGAACTGCTGCGGCGTGATGCCGGCCTTCTCGGCGGCAATCATGATCGGCGCACCGTGGGCATCATCTGCACCGACAAAATGGACCTCATGGCCCTGCATTCGCTGGAACCGGACCCAGATGTCGGCCTGGATGTATTCCATGATGTGACCGATATGGAATGCACCGTTGGCGTAGGGGAGAGCGGTGGTGACGAACAATTGGCGTGGCGATGAGGTGCTCATTGGCAATGCGTACTGGTGGGTGGTGGGAAAAGTCCATCATTTTAGCAGCCGTGAACGTTTTGGCGCAGAGTGACCGAACAAACAGACCCGCTGTGCAGGGCGTCTCATGGTTTTTGAGGCGTGTTTGATGTGCTGTTGGTAATTTTTTGCAGGTTGCCGCAATGCTGTCTCTGCTTCCCTGGCGCGATTGGTTTAGACTTGCGGGTGTCTTTCAAGGAGAAGTAATGAGCATCACCGTCGAAGCAGTCAAGGCAGCGCTGTCGCAGGTCATTGATCCCAATACCGGCAAGGATCTGGTCGCAGGGAAAACTATCAAAAACATTCAGATTGATGGCAGTAACGTCGCCTTTGAGGTCGAGCTGGGTTATCCAGCCAAGAGTCAGTTTGAGTTGATTCGCAGTGCCGCTGTTACTGCTGTACAAACATTGTCGAGTGTCGGCGCCGTGCAGGCTGAAGTCGGCTTCAAGATCGTGGCGCACGCTGTGCAGCGTGGCATCAAGCTCAAATCGAACGTCAAGAACATCATCGCAGTCGCATCTGGTAAGGGTGGCGTCGGCAAATCCACCACGGCAGCCAATCTGGCGCTGGCGCTGGCGGCTGAAGGTGCGCGCGTCGGTATTCTGGATGCCGATATCTACGGTCCGTCGCAGCCGATGATGCTGGGTATTTCCGGTCGGCCAGAAACACTGGACGGCAAAACCATGGAGCCGCTTGAAAATCACGGTCTGCAAGTGTCATCGATCGGATTCATGATTGACCCGGACGAGCCAATGGTCTGGCGCGGCCCGATTGTCACGCAGGCATTGCAGCAATTGCTGGATCAGACCAACTGGCGTGATCTCGATTATCTGATCGTTGATATGCCGCCCGGTACCGGCGACGTGCAATTGACCTTGTCGCAGAAGGTCCCGGTCACTGGCGCGGTGATTGTGACCACGCCGCAAGATATTGCCTTGCTGGATGCGCGCAAGGGTTTGAAAATGTTTGAGAAGGTCGGTATCCCGATCCTCGGCATTGTCGAGAACATGAGTACCCACATCTGCTCCAACTGCGGTCATGCTGAAGCAATTTTTGGCTCCGGCGGTGGTGAGCGCATGTGTGCCGACTTTGGTGTCGACTTCCTTGGTGCATTGCCCCTGACGATGGCGATTCGCCAGCAGACCGACTCTGGACGACCCACGGTGGTGGCGCAGCCAGATGGTCCAGAGGCAGAGATTTATAAGACCATTGCACGCAAGGTTGCCATCAAGGTGGCGGACAAGGCTAAGGATATGACCAGCAAATTCCCGAGTATCGTGATTCAGAACGACTAGGGTTGTCTCTGGGTAATTACCTGCACAGTAACATCCCTCTGAGCAGCAGTGGTGTTGGCCAGCCGATTCCCTCGCGAGAGCCAACACGGTAAAATGCTGCTCTCACTATCCGACTCACAACGGCTTTGGCGTTCCAAGGCCGTTTTTATTTATCATGACTTCTACAGCTTCCACTTCTCCTGTCCGCACGCGCTTCGCGCCTAGCCCGACTGGCTACCTGCATCTTGGTGGTGCCCGTACGGCATTGTTCTCCTGGGCATTTGCCCGTCGCTTTGGCGGCACCTTTATTTTGCGCATTGAAGACACCGATCTGGAGCGTTCGACGCCAGAAGCGGTACAAGCCATCATTGACGGTATGCAATGGCTTGGTCTGGCGCACGACGAAGGTCCGTTTTATCAGATGAAGCGGATGGAGCGTTACCGTGAGGTTGTGGCGTACATGCTGGAGCAGGGCACAGCTTATTATTGTTATTCCTCGCCGGAAGAAGTCGAGGCCATGCGTGAACGTCAACGTGCTGCTGGTGAGAAGCCGCGTTACGACGGCACTTGGCGTCCCGAGCGCGACAAGACTTTGCCACCGGTGCCAGAGGGTCGCAAACCGGTGGTGCGCTTCCGCAATCCGCTGGAGGGTGATGTCACCTGGAATGACGTCGTCAAGGGTCCGATCACGATTTCCAATCGCGAACTTGATGATCTGGTGATTGCCCGCCCCGACGGTACGCCGACCTACAACTTCTGTGTTGTGGTGGATGACTGGGACATGAAGATCACCCACGTCATTCGCGGTGATGATCACGTCAACAATACGCCGCGTCAGATCAACATCCTCAAGGCGCTTGGTGGCACGCTGCCAGAATATGGTCATGTACCGATGATTCTCGGTGCTGATGGTGAGAAGCTGTCCAAGCGGCATGGTGCGGTCAGCGTGATGGATTATCCAGCGCAAGGTTATTTGCCGGAAGCGATGTTGAACTACCTGGCGCGTCTGGGCTGGAGTCATGGCGACGAAGAGATTTTCTCGATGGAGCAATTCTGCGGCTGGTTTGATCTCGATCACCTGTCGAAGTCGCCTGCGCAATTCAACCCTGAGAAACTGGCCTGGCTCAACAATCACTACATCAAGCTGGCTGACAACGAGCGCCTGGCCGGCTTGGTCAAGCCGTTGCTGGAAAAGGAGGGCGCGCAATTTGACGGTGCGCCATCGTTGCCGGCTGCAATTGGTTTGCTCAAGGAGCGCGCCAATACCGTCAACGACATCGCCGCAGCAGTTCAGCTGTTCTATCGTCAGCCGAATCCCGATGCGGCGCTGGTCACTCAACACATCACTGATGCCATCAAGCCAGCGTTGCAGGATTTTGCTGCACGATGCGCCACCGTCGAATGGAACAAGGCCGCGTTGGCAGCGATGATCAAGGAAGTGCTGGCAGCGCACGGATTGAAGATGCCGCTGCTGGCAATGCCTTTACGCCTGATTGTTGCTGGTCAACTCCAGACACCAGCGATTGACGCTGTGCTGGAATTGTTCGGTCGTGACGTGGTTTTGACACGTCTGAAAAATTATTTATAAAAAGTCAGGTTTTTCGTAGAAAAGAACTTGCACTATGAAAATGAATACTGCATAATCTCGTTTCTTCGCAACGGGGGTATAGCTCAGCTGGGAGAGCGCTTGCATGGCATGCAAGAGGTCAGCGGTTCGATCCCGCTTACCTCCACCAGCGACACAGGCAGTAAAGTGTTGTTGATGCGAAATTGCAGTATGTAGTAATAAGTAGTCGCAAGTAACAAGCTGTGATGCCACACAGTGTAGTATCGGTAGTAGCTGCGGGATGTAACACAAAGTCCCCATCGTCTAGAGGCCTAGGACATCACCCTTTCACGGTGAGTACGGGGGTTCGAATCCCCCTGGGGACGCCAGCTTTACCGAGTACTTATGTTGCTGCAAACCGGACAAATGTCCCCATCGTCTAGAGGCCTAGGACATCACCCTTTCACGGTGAGTACGGGGGTTCGAATCCCCCTGGGGACGCCAAAACAACAAACGCCCGCTGATGCGGGCGTTTTTGTTTTGGCGACGCTAGTTTGCCGGAGCGATAGAGGCGTTGCGATATAACTGCACATTTTTATTCAAAATTTCTCTGAACTGATCGCGATCCCGCATTTTCCCTAATTCGACATCCAGCAATTTCAGATATTTCAGGCAGGGACTACGTTTGCTGAAGGCAAGCGTACTTGGGTTATTGACTAGCGGCGGCGTCAGCGCCACAAATTTGTCCTGCTGCTCAGCCCTTAGCAGGTAGCCCATCCCACTAAAGTAGCCAGAAATCACATAATCGAGTCGGCCCAGTTCCAGCTTTTTGAAATTGATATAAGTCTTTTGTGCAATTTCGACATTCAGATTTTTTTTCATAAAATCATCAAAATCACCGCCAAACTGATTGCCTGCCGTGATGCCGCCTTTTTTGCCGACCAGATCGTTCCAGCCTGAGTATCGAAACTCCCGTCCTTTTGCGACGAATACAGTCGGGAAGTTATTAAACATCTGGACTTTACTGAATTCTAGATACCTTAGCCGCTCAGGTGTCGGCCGCAGTGAGGCAATAATGTCAACCTCTCCGTCTTTACCAGCCTGCAGTACACGCTGCATTGGTCCGACATAACGGATTACGTAGGGGGCCTGAATCGCTTTGAGGGCGGTCGTTACGATATCAATACTGGCACCCATCAACTTGCTACCGTCGTACCAGTGAATAGGGCCGTAGTCGGAGTCGTCCGTGATCACAATCTTGTCGCACTCGCGTGACTGTGCAAAGGAGCATAGCGGAAATAGCGAAGACAGACAGAGCGATAACACCACGCGCCATTGTGTTTTCCCCGCATTGCACCACAACATGAATATCTCCTTGCTCGGGCAGGAATGACGCCTCTGCCACTTATTTGTTTGTCCCTTGTCGCCATAGATGATAGCAACATGAATAAGCAATACGTACAGCAAGCCTACTTGGGATGATGTCGAAAATGCCACAACTCATGATACAAGAAACACAGGGGAAATTGCGGGGTATGAGGATGCATTGGTTACACAATCAGCAAAATCGAAGCATGCTTCTTTTGGTTGATTTTTAATGATGTTCTTGCCTGTCAGAATCTGAGCGAGTGGTCGTGGCAAATATTTCTGATGGCACACCTGTATCTTGTCCTGCTTCTTATTGCTATGACGTTTTGATTGTCTGTGACGTTGCCAGCAACTCTTGCTATGATCACAAAAATAATTAAGCTGCATGGCAGTCCCGGGCTAGTCTTCAATCCACGTTTGTCGTAGTCACAACGAGGATTTTGGTGATTGATATCGGAACAGGGCCCAATGAGGCCCGACGAAGGAGGGGGATCATGCCAATTCATATGGATATTGTTGATTGCTGGCGTTCGGTCCTGTTGGCATGTGTGATTGCCAGCGGCAGTTCGTGCGCGGTAGCACAGCAGCGAGAGTGTTCGCAGATTATCGTGACGGACGATTCTGATTACTCACCGTTGCACTGGTATGACGGTAAATCGCTCAATGGTGCCAGTATTGAAATTGCGACGACCGCCATCAAAGCGATTCAGGCGCCATTCTTGGTACGTTTCGTCGGGCCGCTGGAGCGCGTTTTGCAAGCGGGTAAAGACGGTGATGTAGATCTGATTGCTTCATTACGACCCACACCGGAGCGAATGAAATATTTGGAGTTTAACAAAGCGCCTGTGTTTGCCAATCCGCCGACTCTTTATGTCGCCAAAGGTCATGAATTCATTTATAGCGGCTGGAATGACCTGATCGGTAGACGGGGTGGCATGACCGCTGGCAATCAGTTTGGTGGTGGATTTGATGATTTCATGAAAAAAAATCTGACCATCGAAGTGGCGCAGAAGACCTACATGAATTTCAAGAAGCTCGAACTTGGTCGGATCGATTATTTGATAGCTGGCTATTACAACGCTGAAGGATACTTGCTTAAGAGCAGTCAACAGAGCAAGTTTGTGGCGCTCAAGCCTGCGGTAGTTAATACGTTCAGTACCATCGCTTTCAGCAAACGCAGTCCTTGCCTGAAATATCAGCAGGCCCTGGATACCCAGATCGGCATCATGCGCGATCAGGGGGTGCTGGACGAAATACTCGAAAGAAATATTCGTCTCTATCGGGATGTTGCGGAAGAAGTGGGCAACTAAGTGTGTAATTGATTGTGTGCTGATCCTCACTATGGTGCCTTTTCAGAGTCGACAGGGCAGACAGTGAGGATCAGAGATTTTCGTCTCTACGGATTTTCTTTTACACTCCTCTCAATATACACATTCGGCGGCAACGATAAACGGGCTGCCGGGCCATAAAACAGGAGGAGTCAGGCATGACCGAAGCAGCCGAGTTGGACATCGATACCCGCGGTGTCGCGACCATTACCCTCAATCGTCCCGAAGTACACAATGCGTTCGATGACGCGTTGATTGCTCATTTGATCGATCTGATCAATCGTGCGCGTGATAACCCAGCAGTCCACATTCTGGTGCTGGCGTCGACCGGGAAGTCATTTTCAGCCGGTGCCGATCTTGCGTGGATGCGGAGAATGGCCGATGCCAGCTATGGCGATAACGTCCGCGATGCGCTGCAACTATCCGCGCTGATGGAGTCGCTCAATAATTTTCCGGCACCGACGATCGCCAAGATTCAGGGAACCGTCATGGGAGGCGGCGTTGGGCTGGTTGCCTGCTGTGATATCGCGATTGCTTCAGACCACGCTACCTTCGCCTTGTCCGAGGTCAAACTGGGTTTGGCACCGGCAGTGATCAGCCCCTATGTGATTGCCAAGATTGGTGTCTCTCAGGCGCGGCGCTATTTTGTCTCGGCCGAACGCTTCTCGGCGATACGCGCAGCGGCAATTGATCTTGTCCATGAAGTGGTGTTGGCCGATGAACTGGACGACAAGCTTGAGCAACTTGTTAGCCATTTGCTGGCCAATGGTCCTAAGGCGATGCGACGCGCCAAAGAACTGGTACAGGTGGCAAATCCACTGGCTTGCACACCATTACTACGCGATTTCACGACCAATATGATCGCTGCGTTACGTGCCTCGCAAGAAGGGCGAGAAGGCTTGCGGGCGTTTCTTGAAAAGACGCCGCCTGACTGGATCACAAACCTTACCGCGCGTTGAGATCGATCTCACCATTGAAAACAGCCGCATCCGGTATTGGCATTGCGGCTGTCGTCTGATTCAGCGTTGAAGCACGTTGAATTACAGCTTGATTTCAGTACCGAGCACCTTCAGGAATTGCGCCAGCCATTGCGGATGCGCAGGCCAGGCCGGTGAGGTCACGAAGTTGCCATCGGTGACGGCGCTATCGACGGCGATGTCGGCGTAACGGCCACCGGCCAGCTTCACTTCAGGGGCGCAAGCCGGGTAGGCAGAGATATTTTTGCCCTCGATCACACCGGCTGCCGCCAGTAACTGAGCACCATGACAAACTGCTGCAATTGGCTTGTTGGCACTGGCGAAGTGGCGCACGATGGCAAGCACTTTCTCATTCAGACGCAGATATTCCGGTGCCCGGCCACCAGCGATGACGACGGCATCGTAGGCAGCAGGCTCAACGTCATCGAAGCTGGCGTTGAGTACAAATTGATGCCCGGGCTTTTCGGTATAGGTCTGGTCGCCTTCAAAATCATGGATTGCTGTCTTGATCTTGTCGCCGGCTTTCTTGCCCGGGCACACGGCGTGCACGGTATGCCCTACCATCTGCAATGCCTGGAATGGCACCATGGTTTCGTAATCTTCGGCAAAATCGCCAGTCAATAACAGAATCTTCTTTGCTGCCATGCTGATCTCCTTTAGCGTGAGCCCGTGGGCTCGGTGGTTGAGTGTGCATGCGCGCTCAGATGCGCGTTCTTCTTATTGAATCCACGTCATTTGACGCGACTTCCCCATCAAAAAATCCTTGTTCGGCTCCATGCAGTCACGCAAGTAAGTCCATAGCGCTGCGATTCTTGCCACATGTCTTTGTTCACTTGCCGCAACCAGCCAGAACGTACGCAGTATTTCAACCTCGCCATCCAGCACCGGTACCAGATGTCCACTCTGCTGCGCCAGAAAGCAGGGCAGGATCGCCAATGCTTGACCACTGCAGGCAGCGGTGTACTGGGCAACCACGCTGGTACTGCGAAACGCCCGGAAGGCTTCGGGTGCCAGACTATCCTTGTAACGCAACTCCTCGCTGAACACCAGATCATCTATGTAGCCGATGAAGCGATGCTGTTCTAAATCAGCTGTCGTACGAATTGGCGTGTGGTTTGCCAGATAGGCCGGCGTCGCATAAAGCTTGAGTGCATAATCGGCCAGTTTCGTGACAACGTAATTACCGCTGACTGGACGCTCAATAGTGACACTGATATCCGCCTCTCGCTTGGATAAATTGACAAAGCGCGGCATCGGCAGCAGATCGACGGATATATGCGGGTTGCGTGCGCAAAAATGGGCGATATGCGGCGCTAGCACGAAGCTGCCAAAGCCTTCCGTGGCACCCAGTCGGACCTGACCCGACAGCAACCGGTTGTGGTCGCCCAATTCCTCGGTGGCGGCGTAGACCGTACTTTCGATTTTTTCCGCATACTCCACCAGCCGGTAGCCTTCTTCCGTCAGGCTGTAACCATGCTGATTACGGTCGAACAACTGGCTGCCAACCTGTTCCTCAAAGCGTTTGATGCGGCGCGACACCGTGGAGTGGTCAATACCCAGCTTACGGGCAGCATCTACCAGCCCCTGACTGCGCGTGAGCTCCAAAAATATACGCAAATTATCCCAATCCAGCATCGTGTCTCCTGTATAGGGCTAGTACTTGTCTTGTGCTTTGCATTTTTGCAAAACAATTTTGAATTATTGGCTATTGTAACGATATTAACGCACAGGCAAAATGTTCCTCGACAGCAGCAAGATAGCTGACTGACATCGATAAAAACCACGAGGAGACACAATGATGCAGTTTGACCGCGCACGTTCAGCGCTGGCAATGGGAGCACTTTCGGCGGCGCTTTCGCTGTCCTTGTCCTGTATTGGCAGTAGCGCCTACGCGCAAGATAACGATACCGTCAAAATCGGAATCCTGACCGACATGTCTGGTCCGTATTCAGCGATGGGTGGCCAGGGTTCGGTGGTGGCGGCCAAGCTGGCGATCGAGGATTGCCTCAAGGCCGAATGCAAGGGGATGAAGATCGAAGTGCTCTCAGCCGACAATCAAAACAAACCTGATGTTGGTGTCACCCGCGCCCGTGAATGGCTGGACCGTGACAAGGTCGAGGCAATTGCCGATCTGACCAACTCTTCGGTTGCGCTGGCTGTACAAAAGCTGATCAAGGAAAAAGGTGGTATCGCCATGTACAGTGGCCCGGCCACTGGCACACTGACCACCAGCGAATGTGCGGTCAATGGCTTCCACTGGATGTTTGATACCTATTCTCAGGCTGCAGGTGCGGCTGCAGCACTCACCAAGTTGGGTAACAAGTCCTGGTATTTCGTCACCGTTGATTATGCGTTCGGTCATTCTCTGGAAAAAGATGCCAGCGATGTCGTCAAGAGTCTGGGCGGGAACGTCGTCGGCTCGGTACGTCATCCATTGAATGCCTCCGACTTTTCTTCCTTCCTGCTGCAGGCACAAGCTTCCAAAGCCCAGGTCATTGGCTTGGCCGATGGTGGTTCGGATGTCGTCAATGCGATCAAGCAGGCTCGCTCTTTCGGTGTCGGTGACAAGAACCAGCGTTTGGTGGCCTTGCTGGTGTTCCTGTCAGACGTCCACGCATTGGGTCTTGATGCGGCACAGGGGCTGATCTATACCGATGGCTTCTACTGGGACTATGACAAGGATACGCGTGACTTCTCGCGTCGTTTCGAAGCCCAGTTCAAGAATAACAAGCCAACCATGGTGCAGGCCGGTGTTTACTCCAGCGTCTATCACTTCCTCAAGGCGCGTGCCGCAGCCCGCACTTCTGATTGGAAAGTGGTTGCCCAGAAGATGCGCGAGATTCCGATCCATGACGTGGTCATGCGTAATGCCTCGATTCGTCCCGATGGCCGTGTGATTCATGACATGTATCTGTATCAGGTCAAGTCACCGGCTGAATCCAAGGGTGCCTGGGATTATCTGAAACTGTTGTCGACGATTCCGGCACAGCAGGCATTTCGTCCGATGGACGCGGCTTGTCCACTGGTCAAGTAAGCAAGTAAGCAAATACGTAAGTAGCGAACAGTCACTTTTTCCGGACGTCCTGGTCCACTGTTGCCAAATTCTCCGCAGGACGTCCGGCTTCTTCTTCATCACACTGGAAAACGCATCATGAGCCAAGCCAATATCCCTCAGGTTCCCCTGTATATCAACGGCGAACACGTGCAATCGACCACCAAGGAGTGGCGCGACGTACTCAATCCTGCGACGCAGGAAGTCGTAGCACGTGTCCCGTTTGCGACCAAAGAGGAGGTTGATCTCGCCGTCGCCAATGCCAAGCAAACCTTTGCCAGCTGGCGCAATACTTCACTGGCGCAGCGTATGCGCATCATGCTCAAGTTCCAGCAGCTGTTGCGTGAGAATATCGGCCCGTTGGCCGAACTGATCACCCGCGAGCACGGCAAGACCCTGCCGGATGCCGAGGGTGAAGTCATGCGTGGTCTGGAAGTCGTCGAGCATGCCTGCTCGGTCACTTCGCTGCAATTGGGTGAGCTGGCCGAAAACGTCGCCAATGGCGTTGACGTCTACACCATCCATCAGCCCATCGGGGTGGGTGCTGGTATTACCGCATTCAACTTCCCGGTCATGCTGCCTTGCTTCATGTTTCCGGTCGCGGTCGCTTGCGGCAATACCTTTGTGCTCAAGCCGTCCGAGCAGGATCCTTCGTCGTCGCTGTTCCTGGTTGAGCTGGCTAACAAGGCCGGTTTGCCACCGGGTGTGCTCAACGTAGTGCATGGTGGCCCTGACGTCGCCAACATGATTTGCGATCATCCTGATATCAAGGCGATTTCCTTCATTGGTTCGACCCATGTCGGTACGCATATCTATCGTCGTGCCAGCGATGCTGGCAAGCGTGCGCAATCGATGATGGGTGCTAAAAACCACTGCATCGTGCTGCCCGATGCACCAAAAGATCAAGCCATCAATAACTTGCTGGGTGCGGCGTTCGGTGCGGCTGGTCAGCGCTGCATGGCAAATTCGGTGGTGGTCCTGGTGGGTAATACCAAAGAATGGATTCCAGAGATCGTCGAGCGCAGCAAGGCACTTAAGGTTGGTCCGGGCGTGGATCGTCAGGCTGATGTTGGCCCGTTGGTGTCGAAGGCTGCCAAACAACGTGTCGAGCGTTTAATCGGGAGCGGTGTCGAGCAGGGTGCCAGATTGCTGCTGGATGGTCGCAATCTGAAGGTTGCCAATTACCCGGAGGGCAACTTTGTCGGACCAACTGTCTTTGCAGGGGTCAAGCCCGGCATGGATATCTACGATCAGGAAATTTTTGGCCCGGCAATGTGTATCGTCGAAGTCGAGACACTGGATGAAGCGATTGCCTTTATCAATGCCAATCCCAATGGTAACGGTACCTCGATCTTTACCTCTTCAGGCTGGGCAGCACGCAAGTTCCAGAATGAAATTGACGTTGGTCAGGTTGGCATCAATGTGCCGCTGCCGGTACCAGTTGCCTACTTCAGTTTTACAGGTTCACGTGCCTCCAAGCTGGGTGACCTCGGTCCTAATGGCAAGCAGGCGGTACTGTTCTGGACCCAGACCAAGACCGTCACTGCACGCTGGTATGCACCGGATGAAGAAGCCGGTAAGGTCAATACCACCATCTCGCTGAAGTAAATTTTGATGCAGTAAGTCGCTGTATTGCAGAGCATAAAGGAGAGCATGATGAGTGCCGACATCGTATTTATCGGATTGGGCAACATGGGTTTGCCGATGGCCCAGAATCTGGTCAAGGCCGGTCTTGCCGTCAGTGGTCACGATCTGGTCGCTGCCAGCGTCGAGAAGCTGGTCGCCACTGGCGGCAGCACGCAGGCAGATCATCTGGCAGCAGTGGCGCAAGCCAAGGTGGTCATTACCATGCTGCCGGCGAGCAAACATGTAGAAGGGATGTATCTGGGTGAGCGCGGTATTTTGGCGCATGCCAAGACTGGCACGCTCTTGATTGACTGCTCCACGATTGCGCCGGAAGTGTCACGCAAGGTCGCCTTGGCAGCACTGGCCAAGGGACTGGAAATGCTCGATGCACCGGTCTCCGGGGGCACCGGCGGTGCGGCAGCAGGGACGCTGACCTTCATGGTGGGCGGCACCGCAGATGCCTTTGGACTTGCAAAGCCGTATTTCGAAAAAATGGGCAAGGCGATCTACCATGCCGGCGCCAGTGGTAGCGGACAAACTGTCAAGGTCTGCAACAACATGTTGCTGGGCATACTGATGGCGGGCACGGCAGAAGCGATCCGGCTTGGTATGGCCAATGGCATGGACCCTAAGGTGCTGTCGGAGGTGATGTCCAAGAGTTCGGGGCGTAACTGGGCGCTGGAGGTCTACAATCCCTGTCCCGGCGTGATGGAAGGTGCACCTGCCTCGAAGGGGTATGCTGGCGGGTTTGGCGTCGATCTGATGCTCAAGGACTTGGGCTTGGCGGTGGAAAATGCACTGGCCACTGGCAGCAGCGTTCCGATGGGGGCATTGGCGCGTAATCTGTACGACATCCACAGCAAGGCGGGTTCGGGCGCACTGGATTTTTCCAGTATCTTTAACCTGCTGGCCAAATCGTAGCAGGCTGGTGATCAGATCGGTTGAGAGAAACAAAAACGGCGTCCAGATGGACGCCGTTTTGTTATCCCTTACTTCCCGCTTATTGTTTCACTTCATCCTCAATATGCGCGCGGATGATGCTGGCAAAGTCGCTGTCGGCGGTAAAGCCTAATGCCTTGGCACGTTTGGCTTCAAAGTTGCCGGGCCAGGAATTGACGATACGTTTGACGGCTTCGTCTTCCTTCCATTCGATCAGCTTGACCACGTCGGCACCAGCCACCTGTTCCAGTGCATCGACCATCTGACGCACCGTCACCGACAAGCCATCGATGCTCAGGAAGCGTGCCAGACCGAGGTCGGCACCATTGATTTCATGGCCGTGGATCAGATTGTCGATGGCCTTGCGTGGTGACATCAGCCACATACGCGTCTCAGGCGTGACCGGACAGACTGACGGTTGTCCATTCAAGGGTTCACGGATGATGCCGCTGGCGAAACTCGACGCGGCCTTGTTGGGTGCTCCCGGGCGTACTGAAATGGTCGGCATGCGCAGTGCGCGGCCATCGATAAAGCCTTTGCGGCTGTAATCGTTGACCAGCAGTTCACCCATCACCTTTTGCGCGCCATAGGAGCTTTGCGGCATCAGCAAGGCATTGTCTGGCACCTGTGCAGCAAGCTCGCCACCGAAGACCGCCACGGAGCTGGTGAATATCACGCGTGGCCGGGTGCCAAGCGCACGGGCGCGCTCTAGAATCAGCCGAGTGGCGTCGAAGTTGATTTTCATGCCGAGTTCAAAATCGGCTTCTGCATGGCCACTGACAATCGCTGCCAGATGGAAGATCGATTGCGTGTCCTGGCCAATCACGCGTTCGATCACCGCTGCGTCAGCAATATCACCGGTCACTACCTCAATGCGAGGATCGTCAAAACCCTGCGCTGCAATCACATCAAGCAGAGTGATGCGGCTGATGGTCTGAGGTTTGCCATCGTTGCCGGTCAACTGACCGCGCTTGAGTAATTGTCGTGCCAGACGACTGCCCAGAAAGCCGGCACCGCCGGTAATGACGATTTGCATGTGTGCTCCTGAAATTAGTATGAGTGAAAAAGTTGTCATACAACTTTGCGAGGAGTTTATGGAGAAAGCGGTATCATGTCAACCGCTCTGACACAGCTCTCACTCGTTCAAACTATTCATCAAACTTATTCAGAAAACTTACCTATGCCAGCATCCTCACGCTTGCCATCGTCCCAGGAAACCTCGACCGCCACCACTTTGGCCGATCGGGTAACCCAGACTTTGGGTGAACAGATTCGACGTGGCGAATTCCCGCCAGAGTCGCGTCTGCCTTCTGAAAATGCGCTTACTGAGCGTTTTCAGGTCAGTCGTACGGTGATCCGGGAGGCGATTTCGAGGCTGAAATCTGAAGGCATGGTGGGTTCACGACGCGGCAGTGGCACGGTGGTCCTGGCACCTGATAATGCGGCTCCGTTTCGTCTCAAGGTGGAGGTCGGGGAAGCGCGCGATGCGATTGAGACGGTGTTGCGGGTCATTGAGTTACGTCGTGGTGTCGAGGGTGAGATGGCAGCGCTGGCTGCGCAACGTGCTAGTGCCTCAGAACATCGGGAGATCACGGATGCTCTGGCTGCGATCGATCAGGCAGTCGCAGCTGGGCGCGATGGCGTCGCGGAGGACTTTGCGTTTCACTCTGTCATTTCAGTGGCTGCGCATAATCCTTTGTACACCT
The DNA here is from genome assembly GCF_014192645.1 of Herbaspirillum sp. Sphag64. Lineage (GTDB taxonomy): Bacteria > Pseudomonadota > Gammaproteobacteria > Burkholderiales > Burkholderiaceae_D > Herbaspirillum. Next base: position 174,177 of record NZ_JACHYE010000007.1, read on the forward strand.
CGCTGCTGCAGTATCTTAGCCAGTTCCTGCAGGCGGCGATCAGAGTGGCGCGCATCAACGAAGCAAGACGCGATGATTTCAGCCAGCAGGTACGTCAGGAGCATGCTGCAATTGCCGCCGCCATTGCCGCTGGCGATCCGGCAGAAGCACGTGCAGCTGCCTTGCAGCATATGGAGAATTCAGCACAACGGATCGAAGCTGCTGACAGGGAGTTCTGGGCTAGCGAAGGTGGTAAGGCAGTGCAGCATTTGCGTCGTACCAAAGGCTTGTAGTTTGCGCTCAGGGGAGGGGAACACGAGACGAAAAAAAACGCTGCCGCAATGAAGGGGCAGCGTTTTTGATCGGGGTAACGGATTAGTTACGCACGACCTTCTTGTACTCGTTGGTACGGGTATCGATTTCGATCAGGTCGTCCTGGCTCACGAACAGTGGCACCATGACGATGGCTTCTTTGCCAGCGATCGCGTTTTCGATCTTGGCTTCCTTCAGGACGTTACCCGAAGTATTGCCCTTGACGGCTGGTTCCGAGTACACAACCTGACGCGCGATGGTAGTTGGCATTTCAACCGAGATTGCCTTGCCGTCATAGAACACGGCTTCGCATTCCATACCATCCTTCAGGTAGTTCAATGCATCACCGATGTTTTCGCCTTCGATTTCGTACTGGTTGTATTCACCATCCATGAACACGTACAGTGGATCTGCGAAGTAGGAGTAAGTCACTTCCTTCTTGTCCAGCACGACCACGTCGAACTTGTCGTCACCGCGGAAAACGTTTTCCTGTGGGCTGTTGGTCAACAGGTTCTTCATCTTCCACTTGTAGGTGAAACCGGTGCGGCTCGAACCGTTGACGTCGGAGCGCAATACGATCATCGGCTTGCTGTCGACCATAATGATGTTGCCGACGCGAATTTCTTTTGCAAATTTCATAGCGAATAGTTGTAAAAAGTAGGTTGCAGTAAGTTCCGTGCAATCTTCTGTAGCCCACCGGAAAAACACCGCAAGCCTACGTTGGATTGGAATTCTGAATGCGCCTGAAGAATGCTTCAGAAAGGGCATTAAAAATTAGCCCTATATTCTAACTCACTTTTCTTCTATTGCCTTCTGTTGCGTTCTATTGCTGTGATTGCTGCAACAGCCCACGGGAAAACTGCAACAGGTTTGTTGCCAGATCGCCATGCGCCAGCATCTTGTTTTGCCAGGAGGATGTCTGCCTGGCAATGTCCGTCAGATCGCTCGCCAGTGTCGACCATAAGGTGCTCCAGTCTGCCGGCTCATCGGCGCCGTTCCAGGCCAGTGAAAAAGCCCGTAGTGTATCGGTACCAATCTTGTAACGTTGCAGGAATGCCTTGAGTTTGACGTGATGCAGATTCTCATCCTGGGCATAGATATGCCAGACGAAAGGCCGGCCAGCCCATTGCGCGCGGACGAACGAGTCTTCGCCGCGCACGAAGTTGAGATCACATGCCCAGAGCAGGCGGTCGTAATCAGGCTGCGGTACAAACGGCAACACACGTATGCTGAGCGCGCCGTGCCGAGCCACCATGCCAGCCTGTGTCGGCACCTCTGCCGGCAGCCCAAACAAGGCCGCGACGGTGCTGCCACCAACGCCTTCTGGTACCAGGCAAGTGATGGACTGGTTGCTGTTTTGCCATGCCGTCAGCAAGGCTTGCAGTGGTGCTTGTGGATAGCAGAACAACGAGATCTTTAAGCCTACCTGCTCGGCTGGCGTTACGCCAAGTCCGCTCAGAAAGTCGCACACGGCCGATGGGTTTTGTTGAAACTCTAGTCGCTGCTGCTGCAATCCGGTCTCAGCCAGCAAGCCACCGGTCTTGTCGGTAAATCCGGGGAAGAAGAAGTGCTTGGTCAATGACAGTGAGGGGTGTGGCGAGGGCAGCGTATGACAGCCTTCGACCCATTCTTCCGCTGTCAATCCTTCCAGATTGAGCCATACCGGGCGCGGTGTACATTGCGCCATGGCCTGAATGTAGCCGGGCGGGATATTGCAGCCAAAGAATTCGATGACGATATCGGCAATCTCGCCAGGGGCAAAGTGTCCTTCTTGATCGCGCCAATGTCGGACCTGGATGCCTGCAACATACTGTGTTTCCGGAGTAAGCAGCACCTCAGGGCAAAGACGCTGAAAACTGCGCAAATCATCTACCCACAAGGTGACGGCAATTCCATGTTCCTGATGTAACTGGCGCGCGAGTCGCCAGCAGATTCCGATATCGCCGTAGTTGTCCACGACCTTGCAAAACAACGCGAGTGTCAATGGATGGGTAGTGTTGATGGGCGTAATTGCGGACATGGCAGGCAGAAGAAGATGAAAAACAGCGTTGATGCGAACCGCATCATACAAGAACCGACAAGAACGAGTATGCGAAGCGTGCCAGATCAGCATCCCGCCGCAGTTGACAAACCAGCTTGCTATTTTATATAGTTGTATGGTGCAACTATAATTCCGATGGAGTGAGCCATGTCAACCGCTAGTAGCCAGCCGGAAGCCTTGATTGATCAGATTCGCGAAGCCTCTCGAAGCATGGTACGAGAACTGGGGTTCATGCAGAGCACCTTGGCCGCAACCGATTATCCCGCTTCTGCTGTCCATGCCTTATTGGAAATAGGCGCTCGGCGAAGCATGACGGCGGTCCAGCTTGCCAGCTTTCTTGGACTGGAAAAGTCCAGTGTCAGCCGCATGGTGCGCAAGCTGATCAATGCCGGTGAGATCAGTGAGGCCAGTCATGAAGATGCGCGCAGCAAGTCTTTGCACCTGACGTTGAAGGGGCAAAAGACCGTCGCTGCCATCGAGCAATACGGACGTGCACAGGTCACTGATGCATTGAATTGTTTGTCGTCCTCTCAACGGCAACTTGCTGCTACCGGACTTTCTTGCTACGCCAATGCATTGGCGTTGAGGCGTACCGGTGCAATAGCCGAGCCGCCAGCGATCGAAGTCGTCGCTGGTTATCAACCAGGTGCGATTGCACAGATTGTCTTGATGCACGCGCAGTATTACAGCAGGACCGTTGGTTTTGGCAGCCAGTTTGAGAGCAAGGTCGCTGCCGGTCTGGCGGAGTTTGTACCGCGCTTGACCAAGTCTTGCAACGGGTTATGGCTGGCACTGCAAGGCGGGCAGATTGTCGGCTCCATTGCCATCGACGGGGAAGATCTGGGTAAACAGCGCGCCCACCTGCGCTGGTTCATTGTCAGTGATGCCGCGCGCGGGAGTGGTGCTGGACGACAGCTGCTGGAAACCGCGCTGGTATTTTGTGATGCCCAAGGCTTCGCAGCGACGCATTTATGGACCTTTCAGGGACTGGATGCGGCTCGCCGTTTGTACGAAACACATGGCTTCCAGTTGACCGAGCATTGGCAAGGTACACAATGGGGAAAAGAAATGGTGGAGCAAAGTTTCGTACGCGCTCAATTCGGCGTGCTGCCGGGCGAGCAATGTTGATGTCGTATTTTTGCTGCATCTAAATCGAATAAATTTAAATTGTTTGCAATTTAATTTTGTGATGTGTAATATGCAAAGCATGGCAACCGACAAAACATCACCGACAGACTCTTTCATCGATCAGGCATTGCTGCTGGATAACCAGCTCTGCTTTGCGATGTATTCGACGTCGCTGGCGATGACGAAGCTGTACAAAAAGCTGTTGAAGCCGCTCGATATGACTTATCCGCAATATCTAGTCATGATGGTGTTGTGGGAAAAGGACGAAGTCACCGTCTCTGAATTGGGGACAAGGCTGTTTTTGGACTCTGGAACATTGACGCCGTTGCTCAAGCGGATGGAAGTCATGGGTTTGCTGGCACGTAGCAGGGATGTCAGCGATGAGCGCCGGGTATTGGTCAGTTTGACTGAACAGGGACGAGACTTACGCCACAAGGCGACCTCGTTGCCAAGCAAACTGATGTGTGCATTGCCACCGCTAGAACAGGTTGGTGCGCTGCGTGAGGCACTCAAGGATGTACGAAAAGGATTGCTCGTTGAGACTGACGATACACCGTAGGTGGGTATTGATATGTCAAGATAGGTAATGTCGCAGGAAGCTGTCTGATGACATCGCATGTTTGAAATTTAAGTTGTTAGCAATTTAATTGTGTTAAATTTAGTTGTTGCGTTTGTTTCTTACCGATAACCGGCGTGATTACTATTGACTTGTTGTTTTAACTCACTCGAAAGGAAGCACCATGAAACTCGAAAAAGCACTCTACCAAGCTCAGGCAACTTCGACCGGCGGCCGCGAAGGCAGTTCCAAGTCTTCTGATGGCATCCTCGACGTCAAGCTGACGACACCGAAGGAACTCGGTGGTGATGGCCGTCCGGGCACCAATCCAGAGCAACTGTTTGCAGCTGGTTATTCGGCCTGCTTCATCGGCGCGCTGAAGTTTGTTGGCGGTCAGGAAAAGATTGCTGTGCCTGCTGACACCAGCATCAAGGCAACCGTTGGCATTGGCCCGATTCCTGCTGGCTTCGGTATCGAAGTCACACTGGATATCACATTGCCAGGCGTTGACCGTGCTGTTGCTGAGAAGCTGGTCGAGAAGGCACATCAAGTCTGCCCATACTCGAACGCTACACGCGGCAACATCAATGTGACACTGAACCTGATCTAATTCAGCTTAGTTCAGCTCAGTTACTAAATCATTTATCGATTCAGTAACGCACAGACAAAAGCCCCGCCGGCTGCGATGCAGTCCGGCGGGGCTTTGTGCTGTTGGCATTGCAGTAGCAATGTCAACCATGGTGTTACTTCTTTTCAGTTACTTCTTCTTGCGCGATTTCTCGGCAGCACGTGCCGATTCAAAGCGTTCCTTGGTGCTTTCTTCAGTACGGCGACCAAACGCGTAATTGGCTTCCAGCCACATCACATTGATGATGCCAAACGCCAGTGCCAGGCCAATTCCGAGTATCCAGGCGAAATACCACATGTTGTTCTCCTTTTCCTTGAAACCAGCCCGCTGATAGCGAGGGGCTGGTGGTATTGCAATTGATATCGAGCGAATAGATCAGTAAGCGGTGTGTTCGTTGTCCGCGATATCCTTGAGCGTCACCTTGCCGCGCATGACGCGGTATACCCAGGTGGTGTAGAGCAGGATGATCGGCAGGAACACCAGTACCACACCAAACATGATGGTCAGCGTCTTTTGACTGGAGACGGCATCCCACATCGTCAGGCTGCTACGTGGATCGAGCGAGGACGGCATCACGAACGGGAACATCGCAGCAGCAGGCGTCAGGATGATGAACGCTACCGCGATGCCGCTGGCGACGAAGGCCAGTTTCGCCTTGTTGGCGGCACTCAGTACAACGGTCAGCAACAGCGCAACGATACCGATCACAGGAATGATCTTGGTCAGCGGCCAGCGTGCATAGTTTTCCATCCAGGCTCCGGCACTTACGACCACGGTCTTGGCCAGCGGTGTGAACGCCGTATTGGCGTCCGGCATGGCAGTAATGCGATAGCCATCAATACCCATGGCGACCCAGATACCGCCCAACACGAACAGCACCAGTGCTGCCAACGCTGCACCGATAGCAGTCTTGCGAGCACGTTGGGCAATTGCACCCTCGGTCTTGACCGTCAGATAGGTCGCGCCATGGGTCAGCAACATGGCCACGCTGAGCAGGCCGGCCAGCAGACCGAACGGATTGAGCAGAGCGAAGAAGCTGCCGGTATATTCCACCCGCATAGTGTCGTCATAGTGGAACGGCACACCCAGCAACAGATTGCCAAACGCCACGCCGCAGATCAGCGGAGGTACGAAGCCACCGGCAAACAGACCCCAGTCCCAGGCATTGCGCCAGCGTGGATCGGCTACCTTGCTGCGATAGTCGAAGCCCACCGGACGGAAGAACAGCGAGAACAGCAGGATCATCAGCGCAATGTAAAAGCCCGAGAAGGCGGTGGCATAGACCAGTGGCCAAGCCGCAAACGTCGCACCACCGGCGGTGATGAACCAGGTTTGATTGCCTTCCCAGGTGGCGCCGATGGAGTTGATCACTACCCGTCGCTCGGCGTCGGTCTTGCCAACGAAGGGCAGCATGATGCCAACCCCGAAGTCAAAGCCATCGGTCAGGGCAAAGCCGATGATCAGGACGCCAACGAAGGCCCACCAGATCAGTTTCAGTAATTCATAGTCCCAGGTCATGATGTTTCCTTAGCGTGCAGGTGAGGTGATGGAGGCCAGAACAGGAGTGGCTGACGCCGTTTTGTCTGCGTCTTGTTCCCAGTGATAGTTACCGGTATGCAGGCTACTTGGGCCAAGGCGTGCGTACTTCACCATCAGAATCATTTCGACAACCAGCAAGAATGTGTAGAACAGCACGAAACCGATCAGGCTGAAATACAGGTTGGACACTTGTAAGGTCGAAGCCGACAGGTGGGTTGGCAGAATACCGGCAATCGTCCATGGTTGACGGCCGTATTCAGCAACGATCCAGCCCAGTTCAGCAGCGATCCATGGCAGCGGGATGGCGATGACGGCCAGACGCAGCAACCAGCGTTGCGGTGCCAGTTGCTTGCGCACCAGGAAGTAGAACGAGGCCAGGAAGATGAACAGGAAGAACAAGCCCAGCGCGACCATGCCACGGAACGACCAGAACAGCGGTGCGACCTTCGGAATGGTGTCATTGACGGCCATGGTGATCTGTTCCGGTGTGGCATCGATCACGTTCGGGGTGTACTTCTTGAGCAGCAAGCCATAGCCCAGATCAACTTTGATCTTGTCGAACTCGGCGCGGGTAGCAGGGGATTTGTCGCCCGACTTCAGTCGGGTCAGCACCTCATAAGCATGCATGCCGTTACGGATGCGAACTTCATTCTGCTTCTTCAGATCATGGATGCCCAACACTTGCGTATCGGTCGAGCGGGTCGCAATCAGACCCAGCACATACGGGATCTTGATCGCGTAATTAGTCTTTTCTGCCTTGTCATCTGGCAGACCAAACAGGGTGATGCCAGCCGGTGCCGGATGGGTATCCCATTCGGCTTCAATCGCTGCCAGCTTGACCTTGTTGACTTCGCCAGCGGTATAGCCGGATTCGTCACCCAGCACAATCACTGATAACGTGGCGGCCAGACCAAAACCTGCAGCAACCGCAAACGAACGCAGTGCGAACCCGGTATCACGTGCCTTGAGCAGGTAATAGGCGGAAATGCCGAGCACGAACATCGATGCCGTAACATAACCGGCTGCAACCGTATGCACGAACTTGACCTGCGCTACCGGATTAAAGATCACGTCAGCCATGCTGACCAGTTCCATGCGCATGGTTTCGTAATTGAACTCAGCGCCGACCGGATTGTTCATCCAGCCGTTGGCAATCAGAATCCACAGCGCCGACAGGCTCGAACCGAAGGCAACCAGTACCGTCACGATAAAGTGTTGTACCTTGGTCAGACGATCCCAGCCAAAGAAGAACAGGCCGACGAAGGTCGATTCCAGGAAGAATGCTGCCATCCCTTCAATCGCCAGCGGCGCACCAAAGATGTCGCCGACATAGTGCGAATAGTAAGACCAGTTGGTGCCGAACTGGAATTCCATCGTGATACCGGTCGCAACGCCCATGGCAAAGTTGATACCAAACAGCTTGCCCCAGAAACGGGTCATGTCTTTATAGACGGTAGCGCCCGTCATCACATAGACCGCCTCCATGATGACCAGAATCCAGGACAGGCCCAGCGTCAGCGGGACGAAAAGAAAGTGGTACAACGCCGTCACGGCAAATTGCATCCGTGACAGATTGACGACCTCATCAATGGGTAGCATGAGTAACCTCAGTAGTGGTGGGAGAGTAATCGGAAGCAGGCAAAACAGTGTTGCCGGTGCTGTTGGCAGCGGAGGCAGTGGTGCCAGAGAGCAGATGCTGCTCTACCAGCGACGTGGGCATACGCATGTGTTTGGCCTGTGGTTCAGAAAAAAACGCCTTTGCCAGCAGCATCAGGATCGAGACCTTCAGTAGCAGCAACAGGGTAATTTCTACTCCCAGCGGCAGTTGGGTCAGGCGCGGCAGGCGCGATAGCTTATGCGCGCGTGATAACCAGGATGGGGGCGTCATGATGGACTCCTTGTGCAGTCAATGGCCATTTCCCCGCAATGGCGCAACAATCTGTGTCCGAGAGAGTTGGGGGTAGTTGATTGCATGGCGTGTTGTTCTTTTAAGGTTCAATAATGCGAATGAAGCGATGCACTGGCTTAGTGGCTCAGTTGCTCAATACCGATACCCGGTATATCTTCAAGTTGACGCTACTATGCGATCAGAACCCGATCAGAACCTTGATACGGATCAAAGAACGGTGAATTCCCTCCTGATTGGCAACTTTGTGCTGCCGGAGAATTAAGGCAGGGATATGGGGAAGGGGGAGAAGCCATGCTCAAGCCGTGTTAACATCCGCGCATGAATGAAAAAGACGCACTGGCACACGCCTATTCCCTGTTCCAGCAAGGCAATTTCGCTGCTGCTTATGCCCATCTGCAGCCATGGGCGCAGTCGATCACGGCACCTCCCACTCTCTTGCACCTGGCTGGCGCGGCAGCCGCAGCGACCGGCGTGCATCCGGACGCGGTACGCTGGCTGCGCCGCGCATCGGCGGCAATACCCGATGATCTGGCGATCAGCTACAAGCTGGCGCGGGTATTGGTCGATGCCGGGCAGCCGCAGGAGGCGCTGGCGCTTTACCTGCAATTGATCGCCGATGGCGTTAAACATGCCGACGTCTATACCGCCGCAGCGGTTCTGCTGCATGAGTCCGGGCGCGATGAAGAGGCATTGCAAACCTTGCAACATGCCCTGCAACTGGCACCCGATGCGGCCAATAACTGGTATCTGCTGAGTGTGTTGCAGGCCCGGCTGCGCCGCCTGCCAGACACCATCGACAGTGTGCAACATGCCATCGCGCTGGCACCTGACCAGATTCACTTTCATCGCGATCTGGCGCTGGCGCTGCATGCTCTGCACCGCAATGCCGAGGCATTGCCGGTGATTGAACGTGCACGAGATATGCAGCCTGCCTCTGCGGTGCTGTGGACAGCCCATGCCGCGATCCTGAGTCGCCTGGGGCGCTATGAAGACGCCATCGCCAGCAGCGAGCACGCCCTGCAACTCGACCCGGCGCATGCCGACGCCAAAGTCAATCTGGCGCTGACTTTGCTGACACTGGGCCAGATGGAGCGTGCATGGCCTTTGTATGAAGCACGCTGGCAAGGTGCCTTGGCCGATCCGGCAAGGCATCAAGGCATGCCGCGCTGGAGCGGTAAAGAGCAAGTCCGCGACAAGCGTATCCTGCTGTGGGCTGAGCAAGGCTTCGGCGATACTATCCAGTTCAGTCGCTATGCACTGGCAGTCGCTGCTGTGGCGGGAGAAGTGGTGCTGGAAGTGCCAGCCGAGCTGGCGCAGCTGATGACCACATTGACGGGCGGTGCCGGTGTCGGTGAAGGGGGCAGTATCCTGATCGTTGAGCGTGGCGACACACTGCCGCCAGCAGACTATCAGTTACCGTTGATGAGCACTCCCCTCATTCTGACCACGCGGCTGGACAACATTCCTGCCCAGACCGCCTACCTGCAGGCTGATCCGATCAAGCAGGCGCACTGGCAGGCAGCGCTAGGAGCGCGTCAGCGGCCGCGTATCGGGATTGTCTGCGCCGGCAATGGCGGCAATCAACGCGATGCCATGCGCTCCTTGCCACTGGCCGCATTTGCACCGCTGTTCACGCAAATTGATGCCGATTTTTATCTCTTGCAGCCCGCTCTGCGCCAGTCTGATTATGCTTATTTGCAGCAAGCAAAGGTACCAGCGTTGCACTGGCCCGGCCGGGAGTTACAAGCCTTTGATGATACGGCAGCCTTGATCGCCGAGCTCGATCTGGTCATCAGCGTCGATACCGCCGTGGCACATCTGGCGGGCGCCATGGGCGTGCCGGTCTGGATTCTATTGTCGGAAATGGTCGATTGGCGTTGGTTCCTGCACCGCAATGACAGCCCCTGGTATCCCTCAGCCAGGCTATGGCGACAGCAACAAGCTGGTGACTGGGATGAACTTATTGCCCGTGTTAAGGCAGCCTTACCTGATGCCCTTAAGTCGGGAAGCGCAAGCTGAAGCGGATGCAGCCGCTGGCGTCGCAACTGACGTCAGCGCTGCCGCCGTGCAAGGTCATGATGGCCTTGACGATGGCTAAACCCAATCCGTTCGACTCGGTGTATTCGCTGCGTGATTTGTCACCCCGATAGAAACGGTCGAACATCCTTTCCATCTGCTGCCGGTTCATTGGCGTGCCACGGTTTTCCACGGTAATGACAACATGGCGATTGGCATGGTTTTCCTCAGCCAGCGCCGCTTCAATGACGATGGTACTGTCGGCATCGCCATAGCGCACCGCATTGACCACCAGATTGCTGACCGCACGCCGGAACATGACCAGATTGGCCTGACAGGCGGCGCTATCTGCCACCTGTACCTGAAAACGCATATCCCGCTCCGCTGCCACACCCTCGAAGTAATCAGCGATACGCTGTAACTCCTCGCGCAGATCAATGGTGGATCGCTCGACCTTGAGCCCGGCATGATCGGCCTGCGCCAGGAAGAGGATGTTGTCGATGATCCGTGACAGACGGGTCAGTTCTTCCAGATTCGACTCCAGTAACTGCTCATACTCTTCCACGCCACGGCGTTGGCCGAGCGTGACCTGGGTTTGTCCCATCAGGATATTGACCGGGGTACGGATCTCATGGGCCAGATCGGCCGAGAATTGCGACAGATGCTCATAACCGTTTTCCAGCCGGTCCAGCATCGCATTCAAGGCACCGGCCAGTTGTCGCAGTTCGGCAGGTGCTTCTTCTTCGCGCAGGCGCGTGCTCAGATTGGTCGGCGTGATTTCAGCTGCTCGGCGGCTCATGCGCGTCAACGGCATCAAATCCCGGCGCAGCACCACAAAGCCCAGCGCGGCCGTCAGCAACACCGTCAGGGCCACTGCCGCCACTACGCGCCACAGGTAGGTACGCATCATGTGCGACTCTTGCGTCATCACATAAGCGGCGACGATCTCCACCGTATCCTTATGTTCACCGACCTCGGCCAGTGCCGCAATCCAGCGCACCCGCACACCATCGGCACGTTGACCATCATGCAGATCAGCGATGCTTAATGCTGCACCGATCGCGCGTGGTGTCATCCGGGGCGGCTGCAACTGGTCGGGGTTCATGTTGATGAACGGCGCTTCGCCCTGACGACGGAAGATCCGTACATCCTGCTCGTTACCCATCATGCTTTCGAACAGCGCCGGGCGCTGTTCCATCTGCTCGACGTTCACCAGATCATGCATCAGTTTGCGGAAGTGCTCGACCCGGCCAATGAGTGTGTAATCGGCACGCAACTCCAGCGCCTGCTGCGCCGAGTGGTACAGATACAGCCCCAGTCCGGTGACTACCAGACAGGCAATCAGCGAGAACAGGGCGCTGACGCGCGCGGCTAACGTCCAGTAACGCCAGGGTTTCATGGATTTTCCGAAAACATGTAGCCGATGCTGCGCACGGTATGGATCAGTTTTTTCTCGAACGGCGCATCAATCTTGGCGCGCAGGCGCTTGATGGCAACGTCCACTACATTGGTGTCGCTATCAAAGTTCATGTTCCACACCTGTGACGCAATTACCGAACGCGACAAAGCCTCGCCCCGCCGCTTGATCAGCAGATGCAAGAGCAGGAATTCCTTGTTGGTGAGCACGATATGGACGCCCTGACGGGTCACTTTGTGGCGGACATGGTCCAGTTGCAGATCAGCCACCTGATACACCTCGGCATCTCGCGTGACACCGCGCCTTAGCAGCGTGCGGATACGCAATACCAGTTCCGTGAAAGAGAAGGGCTTGACCAGATAATCGTCGGCCCCCAGTTCCAGTCCGCGAATCCGGTCATCCACCTGATCGCGAGCCGTCAGAAAGATCACCGGCAGATCGCGCTTGCTGCGTAGCGCACTCATCACCTGCCAGCCATCGGTGCCGGGCAACATCACATCCAGCACCACCAGGTCATATTGCTGCTCCATGGCCATGCGCAAGCCATCGGTGCCGTTACGCGCCAGATCGACCGCATAGCCGGATTCGCGCAAGCCTTTTTTAAGGTAGTCGCCGGTCTTCGGATCGTCTTCGATAACAAGGATAGCCATGGTGGATGCCCGCAAATGTGTGCATTCTAGCAATCGTGGGCAGGGTCAGGGCATCGATGACAAATTTGTCATCAAATTGCCATCGCGACGACATGGCAGAAAACCTATCATAATGGTCATCAATGTCATTGCTGCCGGATGATGCATGCAACATAAGACATTGCCACCTTTTTTTCAGGAACCTGCCATGCTGATCCGTATCCGCCCCGACCAGACCGACATACCGCTCGCCTCCGAGATTACGCCGCAAGACGTCTACGCCGCCCGCCGCCAGTTCATGGGTCAACTGGCGGCCGGTGCCGTTGCCGGTATTGGTGGCAGCCTGCTCAGCAGTGGCGCGCATGCTCAAACAGCAACAGGTACTGGCACCCATAAACTGGCTGCCACGCTCAACAGCGCCTATGCGGTCATGGATAAGCCAACCGCCTATCAGGATGCAACAAGTTATAACAATTACTACGAATTTGGTACCGACAAATCAGAGCCTGCACGTACGGCAGGTACCCTCAAGACCAATCCATGGACCGTCAGTATCGAAGGCGAGGTTAAAAAGCCATTCGTGCTGGATCTGGATGCACTGACCAAGCTGGCGCCGCTGGAAGAGCGTATTTACCGCCTGCGTTGCGTGGAAGGCTGGTCAATGGTGATCCCCTGGATTGGCTACTCGCTGTCCGCCCTGATCAAGAAGGCTGATCCTACCGGTGCTGCCAAATACGTCGAATTCGTGACACTTGCGGACAAGAAGCAGATGCCCGGCCTTGCTGACCCTATCCTCAACTGGCCCTATACCGAAGGTTTGCGACTCGATGAAGCCAATCATCCACTGGCGCTGTTGACGCTGGGCATGTACGGAGAAGTGTTGCCCAATCAGAACGGTGCGCCGGTGCGGGTGATCGTGCCCTGGAAATATGGCTTCAAGTCGGCCAAGTCCATCGTCAAAATCCGCTTCCTCAAAGAGCAGCCAAAGACAGCGTGGAATATCTACGCACCGCAGGAATATGGCTTCTACTCCAACGTCAATCCGAATGTTGATCACCCACGCTGGTCACAGGCCACCGAGCGGCGTATCGGCGAAGATGGCTTCTTCGCCCGCAAGCGTAAAACGCTCATGTTCAACGGCTACAACGACGTCGCCGGGCTGTATGCCGGCATGGATTTGAAACGTTATTACTGAACCAAAGGAAAATCCGCATGGCGTTCCTGAAAGACCTTTCCACCCGGCGCGTACAGCAACTGCGCAATGTGTTGTTTGTTCTGTGCCTGTTGCCGCTGGTGCGACTGGTGGTATTTACGTTTCTGGATCGTCTGGGGGCCAACCCGATTGAATTCATCACCCGCAACACCGGTGACTGGGCCTTGTATTTTCTGGTAATGACACTGGCTGTGACGCCACTGCGACGCCTGACCAACTGGAACTGGCTGGTACGTCTGCGCCGTATGCTGGGTCTGTATGCGTTCTTCTATGTGTTCCTGCACTTCACGGTGTTTTTCTGGCTGGATCACTTCTTTGACCTGCAGGAGATGTGGGCCGACATCGTCAAGCGTCCCTTCATCACGGTCGGCATGGCGACCTTTGTATTGCTGATGCCTTTAGCGGCAACCAGTACCAACGCCATGGTCCGCCGGCTCGGCGGCAAGCGCTGGCAATGGCTGCATCGACTGACGTACGTCATCGTGCCGCTGGGCGTGCTGCATTTCTGGTGGGTCAAGGCCGGCAAGAATCTGCTGGCGCAACCGATCCTGTTTGCCAGTATCGTCGGCGTCCTGTTGCTCACACGTCTGCTGTCGCAAAAGAATCGTCAAAAGTTACGCCAGACCTTGTTCGGGCCGGCGACCAATCTCAAATCCTGAAGGAAGTCTTATGTATGCCAAACAATTATCTCTTGCCAGCAATCGTTGGCAAGGACTAGCGCTGGCTTGCCTGCTGCTGTGTGGCAGTAACGTGCAAGCAGCAGAATCCGCCATCAAACTGCCACCGGCGGCCAGCCAATCCACAGCCGTGGCAACGGCCACGAGTGAGACAGTCGTCCTCGCAGGCGGTTGCTTCTGGGGTGTGCAAGCGGTGTTTCAGCATACGAATGGCGTCACGGAAGCGCTCTCCGGCTATGCAGGTGGGAAGCAGGACACGGCCGGTTATCAAATGGTCAGCAGCGGCATGACCGGGCATGCGGAATCGGTGCGGGTCACGTTTGATCCGCGCCAGGTGTCATTGGGCAAGATTTTGCAAATCTATTTTTCTGTTGCCCATGATCCGACTCAGCTCAACCGGCAAGGCCCCGATGTCGGCAGCCAGTATCGTTCAGCGATTTTTTATCAGACTGAACAGCAACGCAAGATTGCTGCTGACTATATTGCCCTGCTTGATGCGGCCAAGGTATTCCCGTCAAAGATTGTCACGCAGTTAACGCCTTTGCCAGCAACTGCTTTCTATGCGGCTGAAACCTATCATCAGGATTTTGCGACCTTGCATCCCCAGCAAGGCTACATTGCCCGTTTCGACTTACCGAAGCTGGACAATCTCAAGCAACTGTTCCCGGCAGATTATCGGGCAGTACCGGTAACGGTCCTGCATCAATAGCATTCATAATCGAGCCTCAGGCAGCGCCGTGGTTGCGGCGCTTGCCGAACCTGTTCAACACCAGCAGCAGCCCGATCAGCAGCAAAAAGCCGATCAACAAGCCACTGGCATTGAGCAGGACCTGTGGGTAACCCAGCTTGGCCACATTGATAAATGGATAAGGGTAAAAACCTGATCCCGCGCCACGCCACAACGTGATGCACAAATACCCGATCGGGTAGACCAGCCACAGCCATAACTGCTGTGCACGCATCGTAAAGCGCGGCACAAACCGACACCAGTACAGCACCGACAGCACAGGCAAAACGCTGTGCAGCGTCTCATTGAGCACGGCCTGCCAGCCGCTCGGATGCCACAACTGACGCAAGAGCAGGTTATAAGCCACCCCGACAAACATCAAATAAACCGTAACCGCGCTGGTTACCTGCGGCTTGCGGAAAAACCGACTCAGCCACTGCTGTGCAGGTAGCGTCAGTGCGCTGTAGCAAATTGCACTCAGTAACGCGGTCAGATTGGTCAGATAGCTCAGCAAGCGGCCAATGCCATCGATACTGGTATGGCCATGCGCCACCATACGGACGATATTCAGATTGGATTGCGCCAAGAAAGCGACCCAGCTCACCAAGGCGATCAGTGCAGCGTTGAATAAGGCTGACGATGACAGTGCCCAGGGAGGCACTGTTTGCGTAGAAAAGGCGGTAGGGGAGGATGGTGGTGACATCGGCGTGACAACGTAAGAATGCGTGGAGTAACCATTTTACCTATGCTATCGCCCGGTTGCTGGCGCACACCTAATTACTGTGCCTGCATGATGTGCTGTATACGCTCCGCGTTACTGGGATGCGTGGACAGATAGTCCGACGTCTTGCTTGCGCCTTCATGTTGTTCAAGTTTTGCAAACACATCTGCGAGCTTGCGCTCACTGATGCCATTGAATTTGAACAGGGCAATCGCATAATCATCGGCCTGAGTTTCCACATCACGCGAGTACTTCAGGTCGAGCAAGAGCGTCGGGATATTCACCAGCACTGCCGAGATGTCACCCACCAGCAAGGTGGCGGTAGCCGCAATGGCTGAACTCTGAATCAGCCGCCGCATCAGGTCACGTTGCGCTACATGCCCAAGCTCATGTGCCAGCACGCCCATGACCGCATCGTCATCCTGTACCAACTGTACGATCTCGTCGGTCAGCACGATCTGTCCGGAGGGCAGTGCCAAGGCATTCGGTCCAATCAGGCTGTGGCGAAATACGATCTCGTAGGCCGGTGCATCCGGTAAGGTCGCCGTCAGGCCAGCAAAGCGGGTGACGATCGCATTTTGTTGTGCCGGTGACAGGTTGCTGGCAGCGAAGATATGCGCATCCAGAAATTCGAGCGCTGAATCACCAATCTGTTCTTCTACACTACGTGGCAAGTTGTTGGCAATCACCTTGGCCGCAGCTGGTACCAGAAACAAATAAGCCATTGCCAGCAAGGCTACCAATAGCGCGGCTGCGGCAATACTGGCACGCCAGTTCTGCTGTAGGCGCACCACCAGAGAGTCGCGATGATGCGTTTCCTGTAGCAATGTTGCAAAGGCGGCATGGTCCAGAATTTCCAGATAAGCCTGATCCGGAAAAGTAACCTTGCGTGCCGCCCGATGCGTCCGTTCGGAGACGTGTAGTTGATTCAGCGGGCAATGTCGTATGCGCTCACCATGCTCGTTATCGATTTGCGCCACATCACCGGCCACTTGCAGCGTGACCAGATGACGACGCGAGGTTTTACCGTCAAAGTAATAGGCGCGTACCGGCAATGCAGTATCCTGGATCAACAATGTCGTACTCACAGCGACAGATCAAAGTCGAGCAGATCGCTGAAGCCTTCACCTGTAGCAGAGCCATTCGCTTCGGTTGCAGCAATGAAATCATCCAATGTACCTGTGGCCTCGATCTGCAATGATTCAATGCGGTAACGCAGAGTACGGATCTGGGCAAAAGGGGTGAACAAACCGAGCGTGAAGACAATGCCTAAGCTGTTGGTGATCATCAACCACAGCAGACGCTGCCAGCGCAGCTTGCTACGGAATTGATGTTGCCCCAGTTGCGTATGATTCCAGATCAGGTTTTGCAGCATGCTCATCAAGACCGGATAAATCAGGAAGCCCCATGCATAAATTCCGATGAAAATCTTTGTGATGGTCGCAGGAAGTCCGGCACGACTATCTTCATAAAACGGCAGGGCACTGCTGCTGATGACCAGCGTAATGATTGCCGCCAGCCCGGCGACAAAAAACACCGCGCCGATCAGATAAGCCTTGTAAAACCCGCCAACCGGCGCATTGAAAGAGAAGTGTGTACTACCGAAGCGCGATTCGTTGTGCTGAAAGCGCTTCATGCGTTGGTGCGTGAACGGCCCCAGCACGTATAGCGTCAGTACCGTTAAAAGAGGCAGGCCCAGATAGACCTTGTAGGCACCGGCAGCGCTGCCGCGAAAGCCGAAGCGGATCCCGCGGTAGCTGGAGTTGTACAGTTTGAATTGCAGGCTGCGCCAGATCATCCAGGGCATCAAGGCGAACAGGATCAGTAGTGGCAGCCAGACCAGCGTTGGATGGAAGCGAATGGTGTACTGATAAATCAGCAGCATTACCAGCGCGATGATTCGCCCTTTCAGAATCGCAACAGGGTTGCCATGGTATTCGAAGCTGGTACCGGCGAGGGTCGTATTGTCGTAGAAGTAGCGCAGTTTTCTGACCTTGGCCCAAGCGGAATAAATGCCAACGGTAATGACAGACAACAGCAGGTTGACGATCCAGATACGGAAATATTCGCCACCGCGACCGCTGAAACGGAGCTGTTCGGTGGTGCTCGCCGGTGTGGGCAGCGGTGGCTCTGAGAAGGCGAAGTCGGTGCTGGCAGGCGGGAAGATATCGCTCATGGGTCTCCTGTGTTGTCGTTATGATTGAGGATGAAATTAGCAACGAGTTAGCGCCTGAGAATCGCTGAAGAGATACTGAAAGTCAAGCTGGTAAGGCAGTTTGCGGCGATTTCTCTCGCGTTGCTCCCCGCTTTTTACATACTATCTGGTAGGTTTTAATTGAATGTGTTGGCCGTGGCAGAGCGGATTTGTTAAGTAGAGCTTTGTCTGCCAACGCAAAAAATAAGCTACTGCCGGACCTGTGTTGTGCACTTAGATCGATTACGATTTTTTTATAATCTGATCCAGTTCAAAACCATCAATATCAGTATTGACCTGTATCCACAGCGGCAGGTGATCAGAGATCTGGTAGGTGAATTGCTGCTTGGTCAATTTATCAAACAGCGGGGTGTGGTCACCGCAATAAAAGTCCAGTACACCACCTTTGTTGGAGAAATTATCGGGATAGCCGGGCAGATGCAGGATTTGGTCATACCATTTGTTTTTTTCCAGGTTGGAGCCAAAGGCCTGATGTAGCAAGGCATTCGGAATTTGCAGACCACGGGAAGTAATCGCATCAAACAACGGGCTACGACGGGAGGGAATATTGAAGTCTCCCATGACAAAAATGTCTCTGTGAGTCCAAGACTTTCCTCCCTTTTTTATAAGCTTCACCTTGTCGTCAACCCACTTGGCCAGATTCGAGAGTTCCTCAGTACGGCCGCTTTCTTTTTCTCCCCAGCGAATATGTGTGCTCAATACGACGAAGTCAAAATTGCCTGATTTGAAGGAGGCGATATAAGGAGGACGCCACCAGGTGGAGTCGGGTATCCACTCCGTTCCCTTCTTGGTACGGGGAGAATAAGCGGCAGAAGCCATTCCATTGAAGGAGATCTGGCGTTTGTCATAAATATAGGCAATACGCTCCCGGTTGCCTCCCGGGTCCATCACCGCGTCAGAGTAAACCGCCTTCCAATAAGGCCCCAGAATCTGCAATACACGCGCCAGATCACGCAAGTCATCGCGCAGTTCCCCTACAGCGATGAGGTCGAACTGGCCCAAAATCTCGGCAATGTAATGAATGGCTGCCACGCTGCGCGAAGTTTTGCCGAACTCGCGGATATTCCAGGTCGCCAAATTGAAGGACTCATCGAGCTGGGAAGGGGAGATATCGGCCGCCTCGATACGACCTTTGAGTACTTTCAATCCTTGGGCGAGCTCTTTAGAGACAGATTTGAGTGACGTGATGTGATGCATATAGCTCCTTTTACAGAGCCTCAGAGGGAGGCTGAATGAAACCAGAGACTTTCGCGGAGGCGAAGGAGTGATCTTGGCGGGGGAGCAATTTGTGACTTTGAAGATTGAATAAAGTTGCTAAATTGAAATCATCTCAACTTGGCAATCCTATCTCGCGAATATTTGTAGAGGGCAATTTGGAGACAATTCTCGATGTGGGTAAATGTCGACGTTTCGATCTGATGGCGTACTATAGGCACACGTCTCGCCCTACCTCTCGGCCCGCTGACTTTGCGTTATTCCAAGCAATCAATTCTGTAATCTCTGCTGCATGACTATCCAGAGGATCAATTGGCACCAGTAATCGGTAAAGCCGACGCTGCCAACCTGATGCGCCTGTCGATGGCGGCGATCAAATTGCTGCGTCACAGTTAGCTGCAGCGTATCGATTCGGCGAACCGGTTCTGGCAAGACTGAGCGGGTGTAACAAGCTGCTTTTTATTGCACGCACTCTTCTTGGGAAGTAAGCGGAGTGCTCGTTGTGCGAAGCGGTCGATCTCAAATTTATTGTTACAAACTTCTCGTGAACTTTCTATTTCTCGATGAGCCGAATCGCACAGATCATGCGTCAACATACGTCGTTGCACGTCAAGCGATCACGGCTTGTGAAGACCACGATCAACGTCACTCCCTCCGCCTATTTTCAAGTTCAGGAGAACGCATGCTTCGTACAGATAATCTCTTTGGTAAACGCGACGCCAGCGCGCCGGGTTCTAGCGGCAATGCCCCGCAGAGCACAGCAATATCGAGCGCTGGTAAAAGTAGCGCATCGACGACCTCATCCACCAATAGCCTTGTCAATAATCACGTGAACCAACATCTCAATAGTCCCTTCAATAGCCATCAGTCTGCGAGCAAATCGGGTAATGTGCCGCAAAGTCAGGGTAGTAGCGATACCGGTAGCAAGCTGATCGTCGGTCCCAATATCAAACTCAAGGGTGTCGAAATCAACGACTGCGATACGCTCGTTGTCGAAGGGCGGGTTGAGGCCACGATGGATTCACGGGTGATTCAGATTGCCGAAAACGGTGCCTTCAAAGGCTCTGCCGAGATTGATCTGGCGGAAATCCGTGGCGATTTCGACGGTGAGCTGACGGTGCGCGACAAGCTTGTCATTTATGCCAGTGGCAAGGTTTCCGGCAAGATTCGTTACGGCAAATTGGTCATCGAGGAGGGCGGGCATATTAGTGGTGACGTGCAAGTCAATCAAGTTGCTTCTATGAAAGATCACGCAGGGCCGCTGGCTGTCTGATCCTTTGCACGGTGGCTAGCGCTGGAGTGCTGGTTATAACGGTCTTTTGAGAGCACCCATGCCAAGGCTGCACAAAGGCAATTTTGTGCGGCTGCGCCGGGCATGCGACAATACCGCCTTTCGCCTTTTAAAAACTGCTGCCGGGCATGTTGCTGGCACAGATGGCGGTGTTGTTTTGATAATTGATTATGGCGCATCCGGAATACATTCTCACCATCTCCTGTCTCGACCAACGCGGTATTGTGCATCGCGTGTCGGGCTTTCTGGCCGATCATGGCTGTAACATCATCGACTCGGCGCAGTTTGGTGACGCGCAGTCGAAACTGTTTTTCATGCGGGTGCATTTTGCGTCCGAAGATACGAGTATCACTGATTCTGTCTTACGCGAGCAATTTGGCTTGCTAGGTAGTGAGTTGAACATGAACTGGCAATTGCACGATGCAGCGGTGAAGCCGCGCGTGCTGCTGATGGTGTCCAAGATCGGGCATTGCCTCAACGATTTGCTGTTCCGCTACAAGAGCGGGCTGCTGCCAGTGGAGATTCCGGCGATTGTTTCCAACCATACTGATTTCTATCAGCTGGCTGCGAGCTATAACATCCCGTTCCATCATCTCCCACTGGCTGCTGGTGCTTCCAATGAGGCCAAGCTGGCGCAGGAAGCGCGGATTCTGGAAATCGTCGAAGCCAACAAGGTGGATCTGGTGGTGCTGGCGCGTTACATGCAGATTCTGTCGCCGTCGATGTGCGAGGCGCTCAGAGGCCGGGCAATCAATATTCACCATTCCTTCCTGCCGAGCTTCAAGGGGGCCAAGCCTTATTATCAGGCGCATGACCGTGGCGTGAAGCTCATCGGTGCGACGGCGCACTTTGTGACCAGTGACCTGGATGAAGGTCCGATCATTGAGCAGGGCGTGGAGCGTGTTGATCACTCGATGGGACCAGATACGCTGACTGCGATTGGTCGCGATATCGAGTCGGTGGTGTTGGCGCGTGCGGTCAAGTGGTTCACTGAGCATCGTATTCTGCTCAATGGCCACAAGACCGTCATCTTCAATTAAGCCTTGCCAAGCTTCATCAATCCTAATCAAGCCTAGCTAGGATAGCGCTCTCTGAGGGCGCGTTTGTTCAGTTTGCCGACGCTGGTGCGTGCCAGCTCGGCGACGAACTCTACCCGGTCAGGTACGCCATAGCGAGAGATGATGCCATCCTCGGCTGCACTCTTGAGCACGGTAAGAATCTCTGCTTTGAGTTGCTCCAGCGGTGCTTCCTGTTGTTGTTCCTGTCTTTGCTGTTTGAGGACCACCAATGCCAGCGGGCGTTCGCCCCAGCGCGCATCCTTGACTCCAATCACTGCGACTTCTGCCACGGCGGCATGGTGCGCAATGATTTCCTCAATCTGTAGTGAAGAAACCCATTCGCCGCCAGTCTTGATTACATCCTTGATGCGGTCTGTGACCTGTAGATAGCCGCGCTGATCGATGTGGCCGATATCTTGCGTATGTAGCCAGCCACCTTCCCATAGATCGACCGAGGCATCGGGATTGTGCAAATAACCCTGCGTTAGCCAGGGCGCACGCACAACAATTTCACCGGCGGTCTGGCCGTCGCGCGGGCAATCCTGCATGTTGCCGTCGACTGTGCGTAGTGCTACCAGCGGGATGGGGCGGCCGGTTTTGATACGGATCGGTACATCATCCTGATTTAGCGCGTCGGTATGGACTTGCGCCAGTGAGAGGATGGGGCAGGTCTCGGACATGCCATAACCGGTGAAGACATCAATTCCGCGTGCCCGTGCGGCTTGCACCAGTGCACTGGTCATGGCTGAGCCGCCGATGATCATCTTCCAGTGCGAGAGGTCGGTTTCTGCCGCACGTGGTGCGCTGAGCACCATGTGCAGGATGGTCGGCACGCAATGCGAGAAGGTGACTTTCTCGGCGGCGATCAGACTCAGAATGGTGTCGGGGACGTAGCGGCCCGGATAGACCTGTTTGAGCCCGGCCATGGTGGCGACATAGGGCAGTCCCCAGGCGTGGACGTGGAACATTGGGGTGAGCGGCATGTAGACGTCATCGCGATGCAGACGACCTTGCTGCGGTGCCAGTGCCAGTCCGGCCGTGGTTGCCAGCGTATGCAGTACCAGTTGACGGTGGCTGAAGTAGACGCCCTTGGGCTGGCCGGTGGTGCCGGTGGTGTAGAAGGTGGTAGCACGGGTGTTTTCATCGAAATCGGGGAAGTCGCACTCCGGTGCGGCTTGTGCCAGTAACGCTTCATATTCGCCCGCAAAGCCGGGACCTTGGGGGCAGGGTGTCTGGTCGTCTGTGATCCAGATGCAGCGGGTCAGCGTGCTCAGCTCGCCACGGATCTGTTTGAGTAGTGGCAAAAACTCTGAGTTGATCAGTAAAACATCGGCCTGCGCATGATTGAGGGTGTAGACAATCTGTTCTGGCGAGAGTCGTACATTCACGGTTTGCAGCACGCAGCCGAGCATCGGCACGGCGAAGAAGCATTCCAGGTAGCGATGGCTGTCCCAGTCCATCACGGCGACCGTACTGCCGGGTTGCAGGTCAAGTGCGCGCAGGGTGTTGCCGAGCCGGTTGATCCGTTGCTGCAGGTCGCGATAGGTATGGCGGCGATGCTGGGCGTAGACGATTTCCTGATCGGGGTGGCTGGCCATGGCGGCATGCAGCAGTTGCTTGATTAGCAGGGGATAGCTATAGGCTTCGGGCGTGCGTTCAATCAGGTTGGCTGTGCTCATGCTGTCTCCATTATTGTGGTTGTTTCTGCTGTGATGATAGCGCGGTTTTTTAGGATGCCGGTCTTACCCCAATGTAGTTTGCGCGGGGACGAATCAGTTCGCCATTGGTGCGTTGTTCCAGTGCCTGCGCAATCCAGCCCATGCCGCGGCCTAATGCAAAAAGGCCGTAGGCAGCGCCGAGCGGCAACTGCAAGTGGCGTCGCAACGCTGCGAGTGCAAAGTCGAGTGATGGCAATTGGCCGGTAAGTGCGAAGACGACGGTAATGCATTCTTGCCACGCGGGATGATGCGGCAAGAGTGAGGTAAGCAGTGCTTGCGCACGGATATCGCCCTGTGGATAAAGCGGATGCCCAAAACCTGGCAATGACTCTCCTCTTGCCAGACGTTGTTCGAGTCGGTCCCGAATGTGTGCAATCTGAGTCGGATCTTGTTCTGCATCGCCAATGATTTCATCGAGCAGTGCTTCAACCCGTGCCGTCGTGCCGCCATGCTTGCCGCCAGTTAGCGCAGCCAGTCCGGCGATGATGGCCGCCCGCAGGCTGGTGCCGGTGGAGGCCACGCAACGGGCGGTGAAGCTGGAGGCATTGAGTTCATGGTCGGCGCACAGAATCAAGGCTATACGGACCAGCTCGGCGCCATGCTGGTCAAGCTGCCAGACGGTGGCGCATTGCTGGTGGATGGGCGCTGTTGAGGGCTCTACACCAAGCAGGCTGGCGGCCAGCAAGCGCATCAATGTGCCACAGCCTTCGGCTTGTCGCTGTGGTGAAGTCTGCCAGGCGGCGGTTGCTGCGTCGTCGCTGGCGATGGTGAACAAGGGCAGCATGGCTTGCTCGGCGCGCTGGCCGACGAAGTGGGGCAATACACTGGCAAAGGCGGGATGAGCATGGATGGTGCTGGCGCTGAAGGCGCTCTCTTCGGTGCAATTCCACAGGTGTGCTGATAGCGCTTCGACGCTCATGGTCTGGGCCAGTACCACGGCATCGTGACCACGGTAGTAAAGCTTGCCATCTTCAATGAGTGTGATCGCAGATTCCAGCACAGGCAAGCCCCAGCTCAACGTCGCTTTGGCAACTTCACGTGGTTTGCGGCCGCGTGTGCGTTGGCTGGCCAGACGCTTGACGTCGCTGGCCAGATAGCGACTCTCTCTGCTGTGGCTGCCATCGCTGGCGACCGGCTGCGCTCGTAACAGGCCACGGCTGACGTAGGCATACAAGGTTTGGCGCGATACACCGAGTACACCGGCGGCTTCGTTGGCGCTGAGAAAGGGAGGCTTGGCTGGCATCGTGAGCGCTATCTCAGGAGGGGTTTATTGGAATAGGTTGATTATATTAATCAATATTGACAATTAAAACCAGCGGCCTATTCTTCGTTTACGCATGCGTTTTTGATCCCTTTTTCTTTTTGTGAGGAGCCTATGTCTGCCAGTCAGTTGGCGTTGGATGTTGCCCCCGGTGTTACTCGTTTCTTGCATCAAATCTGGCATGCAGTTGGTGGCGATGCCTTGCCGCCAGAGGCGTTGCGTATCACCGGCAGTGGTAGCTTGCCGTCTGCCTTTGCGGTCAGTGATCTGGCTGCCGCTACAGTCAGTGCTGCCGGATTGGCAGTGGCCGAGCTGTTACAGGTTGCCGGGGCGTCGTCCAAGGTGCCACTGGTGCAGGCAGATCGTCGATTGGCTTCGTACTGGTTTGCTACCTCACTGAGGCCGCAGGGTTGGCAGGTACCACCGGTATGGGATGCTGTGGCGGGCGATTATCAGACAGCGGATGGCTGGATCAGGCTGCATACCAATGCTATTCATCATCGTGATGCCGCATTGGCAGTGTTGCAGTGTGCCGTCGATCAGCAACAAGTGGCGCAAGCAGTGCGGACATGGCAGGGCGAGCAGCTGGAGTCTGCCATTGTGGCGCAGGGTGGATGTGCCGCAGTAATGCGGGATAACGTGCAGTGGCGTCAGCATCCTCAGGGTGCTGCAGTCACCACCGAACCGTTGCTGCATGTTGAGCGTGCAGTGGGTGCCCAGCCGTTGCCTGCACACTGGTGCATTGCTGCTTCACGACCTTTGCAGGGTGTGAAAGTGCTGGACCTGACAAGGGTATTAGCCGGGCCAACCGCGACCCGGTTTCTTGCAGGATTTGGTGCTGAAGTGCTACGCATTGATTCACCCACCTGGGACGAGCCAGGTGTGGTACCGGAAATGACGCTCGGCAAGCGATGCGCGCGGCTTGATCTGCGTACCAGCGAGGGGCAGGCACGTCTGACGGCGCTGTTGGCGCAGGCCGATGTGCTGGTGCACGGCTATCGTGGCGATGCGCTGCCCGGGCTGGGTTTTGATGCGGTACAACGGCGCCGGATCAATCCGGGGCTAGTCGATGTCAGCCTGAATGCCTACGGCTGGACGGGGCCGTGGCAGAACCGGCGCGGCTTCGATAGCCTGGTGCAGATGAGCAGCGGGATCGCTCAAGCAGGCATGCTGCGGTTCGGTCGTGATCGGCCGATACCGTTGCCGGTGCAGGCGCTTGACTATGGTGCCGGTTATCTGCTGGCCATGGCGGCGGTGCGTGGCTTGACCGAGCGGTTGCGTACCGGTCAGGGTTCATGCTGGCGTACCTCGTTGGCGCGGGTGGCACATTTGTTGGTGACGGGTTCCGGTACGCAGCATGATCAGGATGCGCCGTTGGCTTCTGAGACCGCGGCGGATTGTGCGCCGTCAATCGAGCAAACAAGCTGGGGAACAGCACAACGTCTGATCGCTCCGGTGCAGATCGGCGTCGCTGACATGCGCTGGCAGTATCCAGCTGGGCCACTGGGCGTGTCACCAGCCCAGTGGTAGGCAACATGGCAATTGCACACCTCAGGAGCGCACTAGCCGCAGACCGTTGAAGACTACGATCAGGCTGGTACCCATATCGGCAAAGACGGCCATCCACAGCGAGCTTTCGCCGGTTAGCGCCAGACCGAGGAAGAGCGCTTTGATACCCAGTGCAATGGCAATATTTTGTACCAGGACACGATGGTTTTTTTTGCTGAGGTCGATGAAGTCGCCTATCTTGCGTAAGTCATCATCCATGAGTGCGACGTCGGCAGTTTCCAGCGCGGTATCGCTGCCGGCGGCACCCATGGCAAAGCCAATCTGGGCGCGCGCCAGTGCGGGCGCATCATTGATGCCATCGCCCACCATGCCGACGGTACCGTATCTGCCGCTTAGTTCGGTGATCGCCTTGAGTTTATCGTCAGGCAGCTGATCGCCGCGTGCATCGGTGATGCCGACGCTGCTGGCGATGGCGCGCACTGTGTGGGCGTTGTCACCGCTGAGCATGGTGACCTTCACGCCGAGTGCGTGCAAGCGGGTGATCGCTTCGGCGCTGCTGTCGCGTACCGTGTCGGCGACGGCCAGCAACAGGAGCGCTTTTCCATCACGGCAAAAGACGACGGTTGTCTTGCCTTGCTGCTCCAAGGTCAGCAGGCGTGCTTCGAGTGCTTCGCTGCACATGCCTAAATCATGCACCAGCCGGTGATTGCCCAGATACAGCGCGTGCTTGCCGCCATCGGCTTGGAGGCCGAGGCCGCTGAGTGCCTGGAACTGCGCCACGGCTGGCAATGCGTTGATGTCGCCGGTGCTGCGCCAGTAGGCGCTGATGGCGGCGGAGACCGGGTGGTCGGAAGATTGTGCCAGCGCGGCTGCTTCACGCAGCAAGGTGCTCACGGCAGCGGTATCTGTTGATGCTGCATCCAGTGCCAGCACATCCGTGACGACGGGTGTGCCATGGGTAATCGTTCCGGTCTTGTCCAGTGCCAATGCCTTGAGCTTGCGTCCTTGTTCCAGATAGACGCCGCCCTTGATCAGAATACCGCGTCGCGCTGCTGCTGCCAGACCGCTAACAATGGTGATCGGAGTGGAAATGACCAACGCGCAGGGGCAGGCAATTACCAGTAACACCAGCGCCTTGTAAAACCAGGGATAGAAGGCGGCATTGAGTAGCAGTGGTGGAATCAACGCGACCAGCACGGCGACGCCAACAACGGTGGGGATATAGTAGCGGGCGAACTGATCGACAAAGCGCTGAGTTGGTGCGCGCTGGCCTTGGGCCTGCTGCACGCTTTTGACGATTCGCGCCAGCGTCGATTCGCTCTGTTTGCTGGTGACGCGGTAGTCGAAGGCGCTGTTGCCGTTGATGGTGCCGGCGAATACGCTTGCGCCCGGTGCTTTGCTGACGGGCATGCTCTCGCCGGTAATCGGGGCTTGATTAATGGCGGGTTCGCCCTGGGTGACGATGCCATCAAGCGGAATACGTTCACCCGGTTTGACACGCACGCTGGTGCCGGGCTCGACCAGTCTGGCTGGTACCGTGACCCAGAAATCGTCTTGCAGCACAGTGGCTTGATCGGGTGACATCGCCATCAGCGCGGCAATGGCATGGCGGGCGCGATCCAGTGAGAGCGATTCGATCATTTCAGCCAGCGTGAACAGCACAATCACGACGGCGGCTTCTGGCCATTGACCAATGATGGCGGCACCGATCACGGCCAGCGACATCAGGAAGTTCATGTTCAGGGAGCGATGGCGCAGGGCGATCCAGCCCTTTTTAAGGGTATCGATGCCACCAGTCATGATAGCCAGCAGCGCCAGTCCAATAACGCCAATGGACGCATCGGCCCCACCAAACCAGGCATACAGTTCAGCACCTAGTGCAGCGATGGCGGCAAAGCCGACTAGCAGCCATTTATGGCGGGGAATCCCGTAGGAGATGCTGGTGGCGGCATCGTTGTCTACCGCGGTGGAAAGCGAGTCGAGCTTGACCTTGGCTTGCATGTCGAGCGCATTGAGCGAATCGATGATCGGTTCGACCGACGCCAGACGGTGTTGCACGGTCAGTTCACGCTGGATCAGGTTGAACTGCATCGCAGCGATACCGGTCATCTTGCCGAGACGTTCCCGGATCAGCTTTTCTTCGGTCGGACAATCCATTTTCTGGATCAAAAACACCGCCTCGGCGGCATCGGCCAGACCGGCAGATTTACTGTTCAGTTTGGCATCGTGGCTGGCATGGTCATGGTGGGCGTGCTCATGATCGTGCTTGTGATCATGCTTTTGGTCATGCTTGTGACCATGGTCATGATCGTGGTGATCGTGTTGACAACAATTCGACATGCAGACTCCTCAGACGCAATAGTAGTGGTTGAGGTATATTAAAAACCCTGTAGCAACTATAGGGTCAAGCGTTTCTTGGCGCGGGTTCTTAGTTGTTGTCAGCTTGATATCAGGAGAATGAAAATGGATAACTTGAAGATTGGTGAACTGGCATCGCGTACCGATTGCCCGGTCGAGACCATTCGCTATTACGAGCGCGAGGCCTTGTTGCCTGCGCCTACCCGATCCAGTGGCAATTATCGGTTGTATGGCGAGGTGCATATTGAACGTCTGCAGTTCATCCGTCATTGTCGTTCGCTGGATATGACGCTCGATGAAGTGCGCAGCCTGTTGCAATTCCGGGATGCGCCGCTGGACAATTGCGGCGAGGTCAATGCCTTACTGGATAAGCACATTGGTCATGTAGCCCAGCGTATTGCTGAACTCAAGAAGTTGCAGACCCAGCTCAAGCATTTGCGCGCGCAGTGTGACAGTGCACAGGCCACCAAGGATTGCGGCATTTTGCAGGGGCTGGCCAGCCTGAGTGATGATTGCAAACCGGTCAATTTGGGGAGCCACGGCAGCGGTTGTCATTAACGGTAGGTTGAACTAAAACGCGCGATCTTCTTCTTATGTGTTCTTAAATGCTTGGAGGATGTCGTGATCAAGAAGTTTTTCGTGGTTTTTGTAGTATTTTTTCTGGGATCTTGGGCAAGCATGGTGTTTGCACAATATATTGGGCCTACGCATCAGACAACAGTACAGACGGTGGTGATGGCGAGCGGCGCAGGCGACGATGTCGGCGTTGTACTGGAGGGCACTCTGGTGACCAAGTTGCGTGACGAGCATTATCGCTTTCGCGATCAGACAGGCGAAATCGAGGTCGAGATTGACAACCATGTCTTCCCCGACACGCCGATCAACGAGCATACCGTGGTGCGACTGCACGGCAAGGTAGACAAGGATTTTGCCCGCACCGCGACGGTCGAGGTGAAGCAGCTCGAAGTGCTGACGCCCTGAAGCTTTTATGCTTTATCAACTCGAGCTATCCTAGGTTGGTTTGGTCCGCAAAAATCAGGCAGGTCACGTCAACCCTTGTGGGCTATTTGATCTCGATATGAGTTAACGACTTTCTATCGATGCCGATTTTGCGCTGGCAGAGTAGCGCACGACAATATTTCTATTTAATCCTCATGAAAATCTCCTCTAATCCAAACCAGCTTTCGATGGTCTCAAGTAGTTCGTCACGGCCATCGACAGATTTGGGGAAAAAGATCCTAGGCGCTAAATCTACTACTCTTAGGCAATCAAATAAAAAATTGACAGAATGTCAACTTAAAGCTAAAGCCAGACTGAAGCAAAGTAAAACCGAATGGAGGAAGGGGGGAGAAGGGCAAAAAGCCTTAGACGCAGGTTATAAAAATAACGATGGCACCCCTGATGTGAAGGCTTTTAAAAGGCGTATACCAGAAAAGTCAGCCATTAACGCTGGGTATACATACGACGATGGCACCGCTGATTTGCCGGCTTATAACAAGTATATAGCACAACAGTCAGCCATTAACGCTGGGCATACACACGTCAATGGCACCGCTGATTTGCCGGCTTATAACAAATATAGGG
Organism: Herbaspirillum sp. Sphag64; assembly: GCF_014192645.1. Classification (GTDB taxonomy): domain Bacteria; phylum Pseudomonadota; class Gammaproteobacteria; order Burkholderiales; family Burkholderiaceae_D; genus Herbaspirillum. The sequence continues at coordinate 203,878 of NZ_JACHYE010000007.1, forward strand.
CAGAAAAGAAAGCCCGTAACGCTGGGTATACAAACGACGATGGCACCGGTGATCCGCGGGCTTATTACAGACATTGGGCAGAAAAAGCCCGTAACGCTAATTATAAAAACGACGATAGCACCGATGATGTCACGGCCTGTAACAGACGCATAGCGGAACAGAAAGATATTTAGTTAGCAGAATAGTCAGTCATTTACGCTGGTTATAAAAACGAAGATGGCACCGTTAATGTGACAGTGTATAAAAGGCTAATTGGATTTGCCTTTTAAGCTCTGACGCAGATGGCTTAGCTGCTTGCGCAACACGATGGTTGACCGCCCAGCGCATCCAGAATTGGGCAATCCGGTCGGCCATCGCCATGACAATGCTGGACTAATTGCTCCAGTGTTGACCTCATCGTTTGTAATTCATGGATTTTGGCATCCAGTTCCGCAATGTGACTATTGGCCAGTTGTTTCACCTTGGAGCTACTGCGTGACTGATCCAGCCATAACCCCATCAGATCCCCGGTCTGCTGCATCGAAAAGCCAAGGGTGCGGCATTGCCGGATAAAGCGCAGCAGATGGACTTCACGCTCGCTGTAGCGCCGATAGCCAGCCTCGGTTCTGGCGACTTTGGGCATGAGCCCAATCTCTTCGTAATGACGAATCATCTTGGCTGAGACGCCAGAGGCCTGCGCTGCTTCACCGATATTCATATTCATTGTGCGACTCCGCGTTTGACAATGGCATCACTGGCAGGCTGCGGTTTCCAGCGCTTGAGCAACAGAGCATTACTCACCACCGACACGCTGGAGAATGCCATGGCCGCCGCTGCGATCATCGGGTTGAGCAACCCGCAGGCTGCCAGCGGAATGCCGATCAGGTTGTAGATCAAGGCCCAGAACAGATTTTCCTGGATTTTGCGGTAGGTGCGCCGGGAGATGTCGATCGCGTCTGCCACCATTGCCGGGTCACTACGCATGAGCGTGATGCCGGCGGTTTGCATGGCGACATCGGTACCGCTGGCCATGGCAATGCCAACATCCGCAGCAGCCAGGGCAGGGGCGTCGTTAATGCCGTCGCCGACCATCGCTACCAGCGTGCGTGTATTGCTTTGCCCGCTCACTGCAGAGGACTGGATTGCCAGAATTGCCGTCGCTTTGTCGGCTGGCAGGATATTGGCGCGAAAGTGATCAATGCCAAGTTGGGCAGCGACATGCTGCGCAGCGCCCTGATTGTCACCACTGAGCATGACGCAGCGCAGTTGCATCGCATGCAGGCGCGAGATTGCGTCAGCGGCACTGGCCTTGATGGTGTCACCAAAGGCCAGTACGCCGCGTAGTTGCCCATCTTGTACCAGCCAGGAGACGCTGTTGCCTTCCTGTTCCAGCCTTATCGCAAGGCTGCTCAGGGATGGCTGTGCGGCCAGTTGCTCGGAGAGGCCGAGTTCCTGCAGCCAGCGACGGTTGCCCAGCTGGATGCGATGGTTTTGTACCGTAGCCTGCACGCCGCGACCTGGTAGTGCCAGTTGCTCGCTGCTAGGGAGCGTTGTCAATCCACGTTGGTGGCTGGCCTGCATCACAGCCTGTGCCAGAGGATGGGTGCTGTGCGCTTGTACTGAGGCGGCGAGCGTCAATAAATTACTGGTGTCATTCTCGTCACTATTTTCACCTCGCACAGCTTCACAGGCGACCAGAACCGGTTTGCCATTGGTGAGCGTACCCGTCTTGTCAAAGGCAATTACCTGCAGTCGATGTGCCATTTCCAGCGCGATGGCATCTTTGATCAAAATCCCATGCCGTGCAGCCACGCCGGTACCGACCATGATTGCAGTCGGTGTAGCAAGTCCGAGCGCGCAAGGGCAGGCGATCACCAGCACAGCGACTGCATGCATGATTGCCGCTTCCCAGTCATGGCTGTATAAGCCATTGAACAGTAAAGTGATAACTGACAGTAACAGCACCGTTGGTACAAATATCGCGCTGACCCGATCTACCAGATGCTGAATAGGTGCTTTGGCACCCTGCGCGTGTTCGACCATATCGATGATGCGGGCCAGCATGGTGTCGTGACCGACTGCGGTGGTCTCGACCAGCAGCAATCCGGCGCCATTGATAGCACCGCCGATGACGCGTTCGCCGGCTTGTCGTTGTATTGGCAGACTCTCGCCGGTTAGCAGCGATTCGTCGAGCTGGCTGAGACCTTCGCGGATAATGCCGTCAACGGCGACCCGTTCACCCGGACGCACGATGATCAGGTCGCCGCAGCGGATCGCAGTCAGTGGCACTACACTGTCCACCCCATCGCGACGTACCAGTGCAGTGTCCGGACGGAGTGCCTTGAGCGCGGCGATGGCATCGGTCGTTTGTCGTTTGGCGCGTGCTTCCAGCCATTTACCCAATAGCACCAGCGTAATAATGGTGGCAGCTGCCTCAAAATAGAGGTGTGGCGCACCAGCACTGCCATGTTCCGGCATCAACCATTGATACAGTGACAAACCATAAGCGGCGCTGCTACCAAGCGCCACCAGCAAGTCCATGTTGCCGCTGCCAACTTTGGCAGCGTGCCAGCCAGCACGATAAAAGCGCGCACCCAGCCAGAATTGCACTGGCGTCGCTAACAGCCATTGCCACACAGGTGATAGTTGCCATTCAAATCCAATGGCCATCAATAGCATCGGCAGCAATAAAGGCACGGACAGCGCGCTGGCCAGTGCGACAGACCACCAAGCGGGTAACGCTGGCGCCGTCGGCGTCGTGATTGTCTCGACATTTGGGTTGGCGTCACTGGCGGTGTACCCCGCACGCTCGACGGCGGCGATCAGGGCCGCTTGTTCAACTGAGCCATCGGCAAGGATGCTGGCCTTTTCATTCGCCAGATTGACATTGACCTGCTGTACGCCGGCAACTTTGGCGAGCGCCTTTTCGACTCGACCGGCGCAGGAGGCGCAAGTCATGCCACTCACCAGAAGTGCGAATTCCTTTGGAGTGGCTAAGGTAGAGGTGGTGGTCATGATCTGCGTGAAAGAGTGGAGAAAGGTGATACATGTTGAGCATCAGCCTTCCCACCATGGTAAGGTCAAGCAGCATTTTGACAGAAGTGGCTTGACCTTGCCACGGTGGCAAGGTTTAAGCTCTCTCTTGTCGTGAAGTCAGATCACATCAAGACACATCAAAACACATCAAATCCGAAAAAAGGAAAATAAGCCATGCCAATATTCAAGGTTGAGGACATGAGTTGCGGTCACTGCGCCGCCGCAATTACGCGCGCTGTCAAGGATGCCGATGGCGATGCAGGCGTTGAGATTCAGATCGATGAGAAGCGCGTCAGCATCAGCAGCACGTTATCCGCAGATGCGTTGGCGGACGCCATCAAAGAGGCTGGTTATACCCCGGTCATCGCATCCTGACAGGTTTCGATCTGATCGTTACCGATTACTTGCTGAGTTGACGCATGGCCTGTTCGAGACCATCAATGGTCAGTGAAAACATGCGTTGGCCCATCAATTGGCGAATGATGCCGATTGACTGACGGTATTGCCAGAGGCCTTCTGGCTCCGGATTGAGCCAGATTGAATGCGCAAAGGTGCTGGTCAGACGTTGTAGCCAGACCGCGCCTGCTTCTGGATTGTTGTATTCGACCGAGCCGCCTGGTTGCACAATTTCGTAGGGGCTCATGGTGGCGTCGCCAACCATGATCAACTTGGTGTCAGGGCTGTATTTATGTAGCAGATCCCAGGTTGGAATGCGCTCAGCCTGACGCCGGCGATTATTCTTCCAGACGGTCTCGTAGACGCAGTTGTGGAAGTAAAAGAACTCCATGTTCTTGAACTCGGTCTTGGCTGCCGAAAACAGTTCTTCCGTGCGGGTGATATGGTCATCCATGGAGCCACCGACATCAAACAGCATCAAGACCTTGATGTTGTTGCGGCGCTCGGGCTGCATCTTGATATCCAGATAGCCAGCATTGTTGGCGGTAGCGCGAATGGTGTCGTCCAGCGCCAGTTCTTCGGCGGCACCGTCGCGGGCAAACTTGCGCAGGCGGCGCAGTGCTATCTTGATATTGCGCGTACCCAGTTCGCGTTCGCTATCGTAGTCGCGATAGGTACGCTCTTCCCATACCTTGACAGCAGTGCGGTTTTTGCTGGTGCCGCCGATACGGATACCTTCCGGGTTGGTACCACTATGGCCGAAAGGCGAGGTGCCGCCTGTGCCTATCCATTTGTTGCCACCTTCATGGCGTTCATGCTGTTCCTTCAGGAGCTCCTGCAGACGACTCATCAGTTTGTCGTAGCCATACTTTTCCAGCGCTGCTTTTTGCTCTGGTGTCAGTTCACGCTGGAGTCTCTTTTCCAGCCACTCTAGCGGGATCTCGGGCAGCTTGTCAAAGATGGTTTGTATGCCTTTGAAGTAACTGCCAAAGGCTTGATCGAACTTGTCGTAGTGTGCTTCATCCTTGACCAGCGTGAGGCGCGCAAGAAAGTAGAAGTCATCGATCGAGGACGAGATGACATTTTTTTGCATCGCCTCCAGCAAGGTCAGAAACTCCTTGATGGAGACCGGAACGCGAGCGTCCTTGAGGGTAAAGAAAAAATCGATGAGCATGATGTAGGTAGCAGGCAGGCGCCGAAGCTCAGTGTCCCAGCTTGAATTGCAGGTGACGTTTGACGGTCGGCCATTCTGATTCGATGATCGAGAACACGACGGTGTCTCGCAGGGAGCCATCCGGCATGCGCTGGTGATTGCGGAGCACGCCATCCTGCTTGGCGCCAAGTCGGAGGATGGCATTGCGCGATTGCATGTTCATCCAGTGGGTACGAAATTCAACCGCGATACAGTGCAGATTTTCAAATGCGTGAGTGAGCAGCATCAGCTTGCATTCGGTATTGATACCGGTACGCTGGGCGCTGGCGGCGGTCCAGGTCGAGCCGATTTCGACGCGACGGTGCACGGCATCGGCATTCATATAGGTGGTCATGCCGCAAAGCGCGCCGGTATCATGACGGCGTGTGACAAAGGGCAGCATACTGCCTTGCTCCTGCAGATGCAGTCGTCGCTCGATTTCGGTGCGCATGTTTTCTGGCTTCGGTATCGCGGTGTACCACAGCTTCCACAGCTTGCCGTCCGACACGGCTGCGATGAGCGCATCGTGATGCTCGAGCGATAAAGGCTCCAGCGTTGCATAACGGCCTTTGAGTGTGATCGGGTGCAGAAACTGCATGACGTACTCCTTGCTTGATACGGGCTGTGGTTGGCGGGTTGCTTCAGTAATTATTCAGCGAAAATTCGTTGAATATTCAACGATTGTTGCGTGACATGAACACGAGTCGTTCGAACAGATGTACGTCCTGTTCATTTTTCAGCAAGGCGCCATGCAGTGGCGGAATGGCGGTCTTGCCATCCTTGCTGTGTAGCACCTCGGCTGGGATATCTTCAGCCAGCAGCAGTTTGAGCCAGTCAATCAATTCTGAGGTCGATGGTTTCTTCTTCAGACCGGGAATGTCGCGTACGTTATAGAAGGTTTCCAGCGCCTGCGCCAGCAGATCACGTTTGAGCTGCGGAAAGTGCACTTCGACGATCTTTTGCATGGTGTCCTTGTCAGGAAACCGGATGTAATGAAAGAAGCAACGGCGCAGGAAGGCGTCCGGCAACTCCTTCTCATTGTTGGAAGTGATGATGACCAGCGGGCGATGTAAGGCGCGCACCATTTCTCGGGTTTCATAGACATAGAATTCCATACGGTCGAGTTCGCGCAGCAGATCGTTGGGGAACTCGATATCGGCCTTGTCGATTTCATCGATCAGCAGCACTTGCGGCGTCTCTGCCGTAAATGCCTGCCACAGCACACCCTTGACGATATAGTTGTGGATATCCTTGACCCGCTCGTCACCGAGCTGCGAATCACGCAGGCGGGATACGGCGTCGTATTCGTACAACCCCTGTTGCGCCTTGGTGGTCGATTTGATATGCCACTGCAGTAGCGGTCGCTGCAATGCGGCGGCCACCTCTTCGGCCAGCATGGTTTTGCCGGTCCCGGGCTCGCCTTTAATCAGCAACGGCCGTTGCAATGCCAGCGCTGCATTCACCGCCAGTTTGAGATCATCGGTGGCTACGTAGCTGGAAGAACCTTCAAAGCGAGTATCTTGGTGCATGTCAGACTGTCATGAGTGATGAAATTAAGAGCAGTATAAGATAAAACGACTGGCGTACTGCGCTTGCCAATCGCCATCCCAGCGATTGAATTTGACAGTTTTGCCTCCATATCAGTGAGCCAAGTGAAATGCAGGGCAAAAGAAGTAGGCCTTGTTGAATTTTGCGTCCCCTTACGTAGAGTGAGGCATGAAATTTCTTCTTCTCAAGATACGTGTCATTTGGCGCCGCTTGCGCTTCGGGATGAAAGCGCGCTGCCACTCCCTTCATGATGACGTACCACAGCTGTCACGCCTGTTGCGTCGTGCAGATCCTGAAGCAGCCTGGCATCAACGTGCCAACTGGATGATTGATGTGGCTGAATGGTTGCGTCAAGAACCCAAAATCAATCTCAGAGATGCAAAACTCAGGTCTCTGCTCGATTGGCTTGATCTCCATCGTGATGTGCGCAGACAGGTACAGGTCTGCCTGCAAAGGACCTTGCGTGAAGCCGGAGGTGCAGAATTGTTTTCTGTCACCGGTTTGCCGCATGAAGCCGCTTTTTTCAGTGAGTTGACTGAGCGTGCATTACGGCGCATTCTGCCGCGCCACCTTTCTCCGAGTGAGTTGCCCAACTTGTTTGCGGCAATGTTCCCTGCTATCGACGATGCCCAATGGCTGCTCGTACTCGATGCTCAGTTACTAGACCGTGCGTGGAAACTGGCAGCCGATGATGGGATTTCACATACCTACTGGCAGCAGACCGAGGAGGCTCTCGTCTATCTGATGACGTTAGTGGTCGCCGACGGTATCAGTCCGGCTTTTCGACAGCGGCTGGATCCGCATCTGCCGCTGCGGGCATCGCCATTTATGGCTTTGCGCCACGAAATGGAGAACTATTTGCATGCGTCTCCCAATGATAAAGGCGCTCTGCGAAGTATCCGAATGCTGATTGCGGTATGTCAGGCGCAAACGGATCGTATCTACGCGTATCTGGATAAGTTCGGGGTTTCGGTAGGACTGGTCTATCGTCTGGAGCGCATGCGGGCCCAACTGGTGCGCATGGGGCGCCTGATTGATGTACGTGCCTGCAAACTGCAAGAGAGTACAGGTGGGGACAGCGCGGATCGCTTGCCTTTGTTGCTGGCTGATCTGGTTGCTGCACATCATCAGCGTGCTTCAATGCGCAGCCTTATCCAGCGTAGCTTTGCGCTAGTTGCACGCAAGCTGGTCGAACGTAATGCCGATGATGGTGAGCAAAGTATTGCCCGTGATGCGAATAGCTATCTCGCCTTATTCAAGGCGGCTTCAATTGGAGGGGCGATAACGGGGTTGACCGTGCAGGCAAAAATCACGCTAGGCAACGGCAACATGCCGCATTTCTTCGAAGGAATGCTGGCGTCATTTACTTATGTGGTGAGTTTTTTGTTCATCGCCGCAATGGGCGGTGTACTCGCGACCAAGCAGCCAGCTGTGACGGCGCCTGCACTGGCTGCCAGAATGGATGCGCTCGATACCTTGGATGGCTTGCGCGCGCTGGTAGCCGAGACGGCAGTGCTATTGCGCTCACAGGTGGTATCGGTAATGGGCAATCTGGTTGGTGTGATGCCGGTCATGTTGTTCCTGATGGTATTGGGCAGCGTCATTGGCGGGGCTTCACAATTGAGTAGTGAGCGGGCTCAGCTGAGTGTGCAGAGTTTGTCGCTGATTGGACCGACTCCACTCTATGCAGCGGTGACGGGGATACTCCTGTGGCTATCGAGTCTGATCGCCGGTCTTGTCGATAACTGGTTTGCCTGGCGGCGATTACGCGAAATACTGGCGCAGCAGCGGCGCCTGATCCATCTGCTGGGAGCAACCAGAGCGTCACGTTGGGCACGCTGGCTCGACCGTCACGTTGGCACCATTGCTGGCAATATTGCTTTGGGTATAGCGCTGGGTATGACGCCCATGATCGCGCGCTTTTTTGGCATTCCGTTTGAAGTGCGTCATGTGACACTGGCTGCTGGCAATCTGGTGGCTGCTTGCGTCCATTTGGGCTGGGAGATCTTGTTGACTCCTGGTTTCTGGCTGGCTGCGCTCGGTATTGTTAGTATTGCGGTACTCAATATTTCCGTCGCATTCGGATGTGCCATGTGGTTTGCACTTCGCGCTAGGGACATACCTGTGCGGCTACAACGCATCGTGGTTCGTGCTGTGCTGCGACGAATGCGTGCTCAGCCGGCGCTGTTTCTGTTTCCCGAGAAACCGGTGAAGCGCGCTTCAGTCAAGGAATCAGTGGTCGAAGAAGAAAGCTGATCGGAGCATAATGCACTGCAGCATTGGTTCGCGAGGCTGATCGGCTGTTGTAATTTTGTTGATTGAGGATGGTTTGACGCACGCAACTGTTCGGGTAAAATCAAGCGGCCTTGCGGCATAGTGGGCTGGCGAGAATGCGCAGACGATGAGTTTCTGTGCCAATAATGTAGAGCCAAACCTGCTGATGTCTGTTTCGGGAAGTGTTGTCTTCGTCGTAGATTCAAGTAGTAGCCTGACGTTGTTTCATCTTACTAGTCCCTGCCAATATGAAAAAACTATCTGTACTGCTCGCGCTCGCGGGTGTTGTCAGCACCGCTGCGGCCGTCGATCTTGCTGGTAACACCGGCAAGGTCAATGTTTCGATGTGCATTGGCTGTCATGGTATCCCAGGATACAAGGCCACTTTCCCCGAGGTTTATTCGGTTCCCATGCTGGGTGGGCAGTCCCAGACGTACCTCGAAAACGCACTCAAGGCCTATCAAAAAGGTGAGCGTAAGCATCCGACCATGCAAGGCATTGCCGGTAGCTTGTCGGATAAGGATATCGCCGAACTGGCGGCTTACTATGCACAACAAAAATAAGGGAAGCGCGTGATGAAAAAGATCCTGACTACGGGGACTATTGGTGTCGGCTTGGGGCTTCTTGCCATGTCTTTGAATGCATGGGCTGGTGGCGATGTCGACGCAGGCAAGGCGCTCGTTCAAAAATACAGCTGTGCCGCATGTCATGGTGCAGATTTTAATTCACCCATTGATCCATCCTATCCACGTCTGGCCGGACAGCATCAGGATTATCTGCAGCATGCACTGATCGCCTACCGGCGTGGCAATGAAGCAATGAATGGGCGTACCAACGCAATCATGGGCGCGCAAGCCAAAGTGCTGACCGACCAGGATATCGAGAACATCGCTGCCTATTTGCATAGCCTGCCTGGCTCACTGGTATTGCAAAAATAAATCGGTCATGCGGTGGCGTTAAGCTAATTCTCTCTGCAATACACAATGCAATCGGTGTGTGTCATGCCCGATTGCATTTTCTTTCTGACAAAGACGGTAATTTTCTAGACTTGCCGTGTTTTCGTCTCATCCTTTCCTTCACAGCGTCATGTAGTTCCTTCCAGGCGACGTTGATCCTAATATTTTCTCTTTTTACTGCTTGCTCTCTCTGGCATGTCCGTCTGTCTATGACTGCTAATTACCATTTACAAACCGCGTAGATATTTCTCAACGCATGGCTCTGACGGCCCTGGAGTCAAGCATCAGCGGGTCTGAAATATTTTCAGACTGGTCCCATTTCTCTTGGTAGGTTTTGGTGACATCATTCGTTTGTCCCAATTCATCTACATCTTACTGATATTTTATTGTTTTTTTGCAATCTCGGACGTGAAGCCCGCTGTGTAATTTGCAGCACAGTTGTTCGATATTCACGTCGTCTCCGGCTTATCAGCGCTGTTGCTGCCGGTTAAACCATCTACCTCTTTGCTTATTTTGCTTGCAGTCCGGGCTGCCTCTGCACGCCCATTGTTTTCGTAAAGCTGCAGCGCAGGTGGTGATCAGCGATTCGGCTATCTCGCTTTTCCTCAAGTTCGTGATCCGCGAATTGTTGTTCATGCCGGATTACTTTTTTCTCTTCTTTGTAATCGAAATTATGAATAAAAACTTCTATCGGATTGTTTGGAATCGCACTTTGGGAATGTTTCAGGTTGCTTCTGAAATGGCGCGCACAGAGGGTAAGTCTTCCAATATAAATTCCCCGTTCGTAAACACAGCTACTAAGGTGGTATCTGTCGGCAGATTGGCCGTGATGACGATGGCCATAATGATGGCTTGGAGTTTGCCTGCATCGGACGTTTTTGCGCAAACGCAAGTAAATACTGGCTGGATGAACGGTTCTACTGGGCAGACGGGCGAAGCTGGGCAGAGGGGCACAAATGGCCGCAACGCGAGTCTCCTTGTAGATCCGACTTCAGGGACAAATGGTACAAATGGGGGAAATGGTAGCCAAGGTGACAACGGTTGGTCGCTTAACACGAATAGTGCGACTTATATAAATTCCGGTTCGGTCTTAGGTGGAACTGGTGGTGCTGGTGGGAGTGGAGGAGATGGCGGTGACGCTGGACGTTGGGACACCTGGGAATGGCGTAATGTTACCAGAACAAATTATGAGCCTGGGAATGGCGGCGATGGAGGCAATGGTGGCCATGGTGGGAATGGGGTCTCTATTACTGCCTCTAATGTAACCTTTGTCAATACTGGAACAGTCACAGGTGGCAATGCAGGTGCAGCAGGTGCCGGAGGAGTTGCGGGAGAAAAACCTGCCATCGCCACTCTTCCTGGTAAGGATGGAAATCCAGGCTCGCCCGGGATAGAAGGTGGTTATGGTATTTACGTCTCGGGTAATAATAGCGATATCATTAATGTTGGCATAATTTCTGCCGGGCAGGATAGTAGTGGTAATGTAACCAAAGAAAGTATCTGGTACGGTAATAGCACGAGCAATTCTCGTCTAGAGTTGCGAGCCGGTAGTGACATTAAGGGAATCGTCAATGCTAAATTGTCTAAAGGCATAAACATTCTTGCTCTTGGTGCCGGTGATGGGAATTATCAGGGAAGTTTCGATGTCACCCAAATCAACAATAAATATCTTGGCTTCAATGCCTTCAGCAAG
>NZ_JACHYE010000008.1 GCF_014192645.1 Herbaspirillum sp. Sphag64
GTTATGGATGCCTCAATGAGATGGAGTTCGGCGCCAAGAATCGTGCAGATCGCTGGGCCCGCTTTGAAAACCACGCCCGTGCAGTGAGCTTTGACAGATTACCGCAAGAGTACAAAGACGCGCAGTGGCATTTCCATCCGACGGAGTTCATCAAGCATTTCAGGAAGTGTGGGTGGCGTAGCTTGAGAGAGTTAGTGCAAACAATGCCGCGTAAGTCTTCTGGCGGTGCAGGTGGCGATATTTCTTGGGACGATGCATGGAAACGTTGGGAGCTGGGAAATAACAAACATGGATATATGCCACCAGGTATGAATATCGCCATTAATCGGATGTGGAGCAAATACGGCTTCTTTACTGTTCGGCGCCAGGCACATTTTTTGGCGCAAATTTATAAAGAGACGGGTGCACTCCGGGGGACTAGTGAAGATGGTGACAAGCGTTACCTACGCACGATGTACGAAGTACTCACACTGGATGAGGCAGGCGAGGATTATGATCAGAAACGTAGTTGGCTCGAAGCAATGGGTTTTTTGAAGAAACGTAATCGCCAGAATTATGTCGCACAACGTCCCGATGAAATTTCCAAGAAAGCTAAAGCTTTGGGCAATGTTGAAACTGGGGATGGATCACGATTCAGAGGGCGTGGATTGATTCATTTGACAGGACGTATTGGATACAGCGCCTACGAGAAATATCGGAGTCGTAATTTCACCACTGATCTAAATGCGCAATTACTTTCAACTGATTCGACGAGTGCAGCAGATTCGGCAGGTTATTTTTGGGTTAGCAAGATGATGGACTCAAGCAATACAGGTGCCTTGCGAAACGGGCTAAATATTCATCGCCGGGCTGACATAGGTACAGACAACGCTAACGTAGCAGCAGTTACAACCCCCGTTACTGGAGGGAAAACAGGGCTCTCTGAGCGCCAGGAATTTTTAGAATATGTTTTATTTATCTTGGGAGATAGTGCTGAGATATCCGATAAATTAAAAATAAAAATTCAGAATGATAAGTAAGACACTATCTATATCAACTTTGAAAATATGTATTTTTTATATTTTTTTTATAAAATTAACTCATTCAGAAGAAATTAAAAATAAAGATTTTGTTAAATCTTCAACATGCGGATTGAGCATTTCAATTCCTAAAGCACTGGAATCGATTGGTGATTCAATTTCTCCTTGTATTGGATCATACAAAAATAAAGAAGGTGCCGTTTTGAGTCTAATAGTAGATAAATTTCAAGGAGCAAGTCCAAACTGGATAGATAAACAGCCAATTTTACATATATATAATATTGGAATCGATGATTTTCTTAGCGAAAAAAAATCCCAAAGAAACAATTTTAGAGTAATGCCCAACGGATTGGTGGAAAATCGATACCCAATGACAAATTGTGGATCCCCGGCAAAGACAAATTTCATCTATTTAAAAGGTAAAAATTGGAATGGATGGATGGCCGAAGATAATTATGATGAAAAAGAAATTGATAAATCCAAAGAAGAATCCTGTCAGGAATTTAAAAAAATAAATCAGTGCGTAAGATTGGCATTCGGAAATAAAAATATTTCCGCAGTTATGAATCAATATTGCCTAACAAAAAATTCTGAAGAATATGACTTAGATGACAGGCTAAGCTTTAAAATTTTTATGGAAATGATCCTATCTATCGAATTTTTCGAATATTAAATTATAGATAAAGCCCCCTGATTGCAGATGGATAATCTTATTTATCTTGATGCAGAGGGAAATATTGAGAACTATCTAAATGAATTTGTTCCGAGGCGGTCATGAAAAAAGCGCTCCTCTATCTAGCATGCAGTTTCCTGTTTCTGTTATCGACGATATCCCATTCACATACGATAACGCCATCTGCTCGGAAATCATTATTACCAGGAAACGAAGATCCAAACACGATCTACGGATCTAAGAAATGCAAGTACAGGATTCATGACTTGTATGGGGGCATATTTGGAGAGAGTGTGTACATATCACCTATAAGAAGTAAGGATAAACCTGATGAACCGATTGTCTGGGGGTTTGGTCTTGCTTGCCATGCAGGTGCTACAGGGGACGAGATAGATGATCTGCTAGGGGCCAGAAAACTAAAGGATCAATGGTTTTGGACCGGGACGAATGCGCCATTCGAGGCTAATCAATATTTTCGTCTAATTGAGTTCTCTGGTAAGAACTGGACAGGTATTGGCAACACCAACGATCAAATCACAGGAGAAGAAACACTAAGCCAGCGCTTCTTCAATTTTTGTTTGTTCCAAACCGGTGGTTCACAAGTCCTTTGTGTCTGCAACTTGCAAGTCATGAACCTAAACCACCCCAATAGCAATATTCTTGAGAAGGTAATTGATATTCTGAAAAGCATTGAATTTGTTGAGCCAGATGCGCCAGCAATGGAAAAATCGAGATACAGGCCAAAGTGACGAGATACACGCCATCGCCGACAAAAACCTGACGATCACCAGCGTCAACGGCAAGGTAGAAATCAACGCCAAAGAAGCCATCCTGCTCAAGTGTGGCGGCTCCTATCTCCGCATCAGCCCGTTGGGAATTGAAAGCGGCACACTGGGCGACATTAACTGGAAGGCAGATGCATTCTCCTTGCAGGGGCCAGCGGCGTTACCGCAAGTCTTGCCGGTGTTGCCTACTGAACGTGGCAAAACTGATGACGACTTCATTGTCTCTCGTTAATTCAAGGAAACTCTCCGTCAGGTCTATGGTCATACTAAACAGCTGCACTTTGAGATCTGCTGCGACATCGAGAACCTCAAAAAAATCATCGGGCGCGAACCCGGCTGGTTAGACCCAGAAGCCATTCCCACCAAAGACGGCCGTACCGACAGTATCTTCGGCAGCCTCTACATTTATCTGCCAGCCACGACGCCGATCAGTCTCAAAGCACCCACCGATCATCTTCGCGCTGATAGCGACATCACGCTCGGCACGGCGCAGTGGATCAAACTCGACTACGGGAATGAAGGCAGAACGCCCGGTAGCTGTGCATTCACCAGCTACGGCATCAACGGTCAGTTAGGTGCCACACGACAAGATGCCGACGCCGAATACAACTTGTACAAAGAAGCCACCGATCGTCACAACAGCCTGATCAAGGCACATCCCGCAGTAAAAAGCAGCCCCTCTGGCTGGTATGAGTTATTGCGCTTCGGTCGCAATATAGGGCGGAGTGAAACAGATAAAGACCCCTTGCCAGACAACGCGGCGCACTGGCGCAAGATCAGAACACTAGAGGATAAGTCAGTCTGGGCAGACCTGAATGCGCCGGGTACTTACAAATTCAGCGATGCCGATTTCCTGCCGCAATTTGGCTGGAACTGTTACGACGACGATACCAGTCCCAATGACCTGCGTTGTGATTCAGAAAGACTCAAGGCACTGATCCGGGCAGAAGGCGATCAACCCAATCCGGATCGCAACAAGGATGACGTCGAACTATCCAGACGTCTGCCGGAGAAGGACGTACGCAAGGCATTGCGCAGAACAATTTGTCAATTCCCGACGGAGTGGGACAGAGGCACGATCATTGCGCGTTATGGATGCCTCAATGAGATGGAGTTCGGCGCCAAGAATCGTGCAGATCGCTGGGCCCGCTTTGAAAACCACGCCCGTGCAGTGAGCTTTGACGGATTACCGCAAGAATACAAAGACGCGCAGTGGCATTTCCATCCGACGGAGTTCATCAAGCATTTCAGGAAGTGTGGGTGGTTAGGTGAAGGCGACTTAAACGCTATTCTGAATGGTGCACCTGCGGTCGGCCGTGCTCGCGCCGTGACATTACGCATACCAATGAATCAGATGCTCAGAAAGTATTTGATCTGTAGTCGTCAGCGCCAGGCACATTTCCTTGCACAGGTTGGTCATGAGACTGGTTGGTGGCAGTTTAAGGAGGAAATTGGCAAAGAGCGCTATTTCAGAACAATGTACGAAGTGATCACGTGGGAAGAGGCTTTGGAAGACTACCATTCCGATTTTGCTCAAAAACTTAGCTTGGTTAAAAATCAAGAAACAGCAGAACAATATGCAGCGCGACGACCGGGTGTAGTTGCGAATAAGGCTGCTGGCATGGACAACGGAATCGCAAATGCAAGCAACGGTGGACAGATTGGGGATGGTGTCAGATTTAAAGGAAGAGGATTTCTTCAAATTACAGGGAGACGAAATTATTCTAGCTATGGCAAGTACCGAGGTGCCAACTTTATTAGTCCTCCTTACCCTAATTTATTGGCTAATGATTTATTTAATGCATTTGATGCGTCCGGCTTTTTTTGGTCAAGAGAGTGCGTCAATAAAAAGGCCGACAGTGGTAGTGATGCAATTTATGTCACTCAGGTGGGCGGAGTGATCAATCGAGGATCAGCAAATAAAGTCCCTCATCACAATCGGGAAAGACAGGCCATATTTACTCAGCTTTGGAATATGTTAAATGAAGAAATTTAATTTCCTTATAGTATTGGTTGGATTATCAGCAGCACTAGCTATAACTGTACATGCTACTTCAATAGATTTGCGAAAAATAGAATCGATATTTAATAAATTTAACCTACAGCGTTATGAATACTCGGAAAAAGGAAATCTTAGGATCGAAAAATTTAAAAGCAACGTTCCTTTATCTGAATTCACAAGTGAATTTGATCAGCGTATTGTTATTGTGGTATTAGGAAAAAAAACAATTGTAGATAGACCAAAAGTAGAACCGCTGGTACCTGAGCAAATTCTTAGTAAGATTCACTCCAAGAGACCTGAGAAATACAATGGATGGACCCTCTCAACTGATGAGATCATTTATGCTGCTCAAGGACAGGTTCCTGGATTTATGGTCGATTGCACTGTCGCAGGAAAGATGTTTAAAAACGACTACGTTACCGTCTCTGAGTGCTATTCGTTAGATAAAAAAAAGGAATTTCTTAAAATTTTGTCTGCATTTCATTAGAAAATCTCTACAAAACTAATGAATACTTGTATAGCCCTAGCCACTAAACACCAAACAAACGATTCCCACCCCACATCACCGATAACCTGACGTCGCAAGCCGCAACATTTCCCATAAGCAATTTTTAACGAGCTGGCCCGATGAATCTGTGCCGTTACAGCAATCATGTGCCTTAAACAACCGCACTCCCTGCTGTTTTTAGTACAATTCCGCCCACTTTTGAAAAAGCCCAGGGAAATCGTTTCATGAAAACATCGAACAAAACTACCCGCATGATCATGCTCAGCATGGTCCTCGGTGTTGCCGTCGGTTATCTGTGCCATCGCTTCACGGCCGACGCGGCAGCGGCCAAGGAACTGGCAAGTTACTTCTCTCTGGTGACAGATGCCTTCCTGCGATTGATCAAGATGATCATTGCTCCGCTGGTATTTGCCACCATCGTGTCCGGTATTGCTGGCATGGATGACACCAGTGCCATCGGCCGTATCGGCGTCAAGGCCTTGCTGTGGTTCCTGATGGCGTCGCTGGTCTCGTTGGCGATCGGCTTGCTGTTTGTCAATCTGACCCAGCCGGGTATCGGGCTGAGCTTGCCCTTGCCTGCCGCCGATGCCGCCACCGGTCTGAAGACCAGCTCGCTGAACTTCAAGGAATTCTTTACCGGTATTTTCCCGAAGAATTTCTTCGAAGCGATGTCGACCAACTCGATCCTGCAGATTCTGGTGTTCTCGGTCTTCTTTGGCGTCGCTGTGGGTAAGTTGCCATCGGCTTCGACCAGCCCGATGAAGCGCTGGGTCGATAATCTGATGGATGCCATGCTGCATGTGACCAATGCGGTCATGATGCTGGCGCCAATTGGTATCTTCGCTGCGCTGGCAGCGGCGGTCACCGTGCAGGGTCTGGATGTGCTGCTGGTGTATGGCCGCTTCATCGGTTACTTCTATCTGGCGCTGCTGGTGCTGTGGGCCTTGTTGTTTGCGGCTGGCTTTGCGGTACTCAAGGGACGTGCGGTTGCCTTGGTGCGTCTGATCCGTGAACCGATTGTCATCGCCTTTTCGACTGCCAGCAGCGAAGCGGCCTACCCTTCGCTGATCGAGCGTCTGCGTGAATTTGGTATCCGCAAGCGTATGGTCGGCTTTATGTTGCCACTGGGTTATTCGTTCAATCTGGATGGTTCGATGGTGTATCAGGCGTTTGCTGCGGTGTTCATTGCGCAGGCGTTTGACGTCCACATGAGCCTGGGTCAGCAAATCACAATGCTGCTGATTCTGATGGTGAGCAGCAAGGGTATGGCAGCTGTGCCACGTGGTTCACTGGTGGTGGTGGCGGCGATTCTACCGATGTTTGGCTTGCCGGAATCAGGCCTGCTGTTGATCATGGGTATCGACCAGTTCCTCGACATGGGGCGTACCGCCACCAACGTGCTGGGCAACAGTATTGCTACTGCCGTGGTCGCCAAGTGGGAAGGTGAATACCTGCCTGAAGGTGCGACCGAAGAGGATACGGCGGTCAGTCAGGCTGGCTGAGACTGAGCTAAAGCGTGACTGCAATTGACGTAAAAAAATCAGGCCCAACCAGGCCTGATTTTTTTGTACTACGGCACAGAACGTGACTAGATTGATTAGTTGGCTGTACGACGGTTCTTGCGTCTTACCAACAATACTAGTGCCAGCAGGATCAACACAATCGCTGCAACAATGCCTGCACGTGCCAATGTCAGCAGCGGGGAAGTCTCGCCGCCTGCGCGCAGTGACTTGACCTGTTCTAGCGTGACCTTGGCCGATGGATTGCCAAAATTCTGCAGCAGGTAGTTAGAGAGCGTGACCACTTGCTCGTCGCTGAGCTTGTGAGCGAAGGCCGGCATCAATACTTCAGGACCACCTTCCTTGCGCTCGACGCCTTGCAGAATAGCCATCACCAGATTATTGCTGTTGCTATGTCCCAGTGCGCTGTTGTGATAGAGCGCTGGCAGGCTAGCGCCGTTCCAGTTCTTGCTGCCCTCGCCGCGCGCCTGATGGCACGATGCGCAGTTGGCGTCATATAGCTGGGCACCATCGAACTTGCTGGTATCCCTGACCAATGGACCGCCGCGCACACTGTCGGCTGCCAGCGTCGGCTTGCCCCAGCTGGTTGCAGACTGGGTATCAGCGCTATCATGTTGCGCCGGCAGGGACTTGATGTAGACGGCGACAGCGTGACGGTCTTCCTCGGTCAGCTTGCTGAGGCTGTTGTCGATCGCTTCGGCCATCATGCCACCTGCCTGCGCCTTGCCGTCGACACGACCGGTGCGCAGGTATTGGGCAATTTCTGCCTCACTCCAACTACCGATACCACTGACCGGATCACTGCTGATGTTCGGTGCATACCAGGTGCCGAGATCGGTGCCACCAAACGCATGCGCCTTGTCTTCCGCCATCAGGGTGTTGCGTGGTGTATGGCATGCCGTGCAATGCGCCAGCCCCAGTGCCAGATAGGCACCACGATTCCACTCGGCACTCTTGCTGCTATCCGGGACGAATGGTTTGTTATCCAGGAACAGCAGGTTCCAGACCGACATCGATGCCCGGATATTGAAGGGGAACGGCAGTGCTGTTTCCTTTGGCTTGCCGTCCACCGCAGACACACCCTGCATGAAGAAGGTGTATAGCGCCCTGACGTCATCCTCGCTCAAGAGCGCATAGGAGGTGTAAGGCATGGCCGGATAAAGATGCTGACCATCGGCGCGTACTCCGCGTTGCAAGGCATCACGGAACTGCTCAAATGTATAGCTGCCAATGCCATCGCTGGCCGATGGCGTGATGTTGGTGGAGACAATATGTCCCAACGGCGTGGCAATATCCTGCCCACCAGCAAAGGGCTTGCCGCCCTTGGCGGAGTGGCAGGCAATGCAGTCACCGGCGGTTGCCAGATATTCGCCACGCTTGATCTGCTGGGCATCGGCTGCATGCGCCATTGGCAGCACGCCTGCAGTACCGATTGCCAGCGCCAGCGCGGCGTACCATGTGTTGAACTTGTTCATGGAGGTCCTCATGCGTTGGCGTGGATATGGTCGGCAGAGCGTAATGCCAGGGCGACGGCGGTCAGGGTGGAATTGACCGTGGCCGAGGTTGGCATGACGCCGGTGCTGGCAAGGTACAGATTCGGATGGTCGTGCGAGCGGCCAAAGCCATCACACACCGAATCCTTGGGGTCATTCCCCATACTGAGCGTGCCGGTGATGTGCTGGTTGTTGCCATACACGCCATCAGGTGAGTAACGCAGATTGGTACCGCCCATCAGTTGCGCAATGTGGGTGTAATGCTCGCGTGCGGCAGCCATGCCTTTGTGTACATAATCATTGAGAGCGTAATGAACCTGCGGCTTGGGAATGCCGAGCGCATCCTTCTGGTCGCTGAGGACGATACGGTTTTCTGGATCGGGCAAGACTTCGAGCACGTTCTTGACGCTGCATTGGCGCGCGGCATGGTAACGAATCTGTTCTTCCAGCTCGGCACCATAAATGCCCTTGGCGATCAAGGCATTGGTCACGTTGGCAACCTGCGAGGAATTCGAAATATCGATGCGGAACGAGGCATGCTCAGAGCGGAAGGCACCATCACGCAGCGAGTTGATCGAGCCTGGGCTCATCGGGCCACGACCGGGCCACAACTCTTCGTCTGCATCGAATACCAGACTGTTGCTGGGGTGGTCCATCAGATTGCGACCGACCATGCCGGAGCTGTTGGCGAGGCCATTCTTGAACTTGTCGCTGGCCGAGAGCAGCAACAACTTGGGGCTCTCAATACCGTTGGCGGCGAGGATGAAGGTCTTACCGGTGACACGTACCGAGTTCTTGTCCGGGTCGTAATAATGGACGGCGACGATACGGTCTTTTTCATCATGCTCGATACGATAGACCACCGCATTCGGGATCAGCTTTGCCCCGGCCTGCTCGGCTGCATCAACGGAAAGACCGCCGTGATATTGCGCATCGATCGGGCAGATCGGCATGCAGTTGTTGTTGCCGCAGCAGGCTGGGCGACCGTCGTAGGCACGGCTGTTACGGGCCGTGGTGTTGACGATCACTTCATAGCCAGCCGGCGCCAGACGCTCACGATAGCGTTGTTGCAGGAACGACTCCGCCACCGGTTGCATCGGAAACGGCTTGCTGCGTGGCGAGCCGTTATTAGGTGCGCCGGAAACGCCCATCTTCACTTCGGCTTCGTGGTAGAACGGTTCCAGATCGTCGTAAGAAATCGGCCAGTCGCGACCGACGCCATACAGGCTCTTGATGCGCAAATCGTTGGGCAAGACGCGCCAGGCCTGAGCCGCCCAGTGCCAGGTGGTGCCGCCGACGATACGGATGTACTCGGCCTTGTAGGGATAAGGTCCGGCCTGGATCAGGTAATTGTTGTCCTCAGGCTGATACACCGGATGCGGCGACCAGGATGAGAAGGGATAGGGCGACATGAAGTCGGCCTTGCGTGGCGAGTTACGGAAGTTGGCGACGAGCGTGGCGCGGTCGATCCTCGGACCGCCTTCCAGAATCAGCACAGAAGCGCCTTGCGAAGCCAGACGATGCGCAGCCAGTGCGCCGACGATACCAGAGCCGATGACGACGACGTCGGCAGAGAGTTGTTCAGACATGGTGAATTCCCGGTGAAATGGTTCAGGCGGCGAGCGGATTGCGACCCCAGCTGCCATACGGTCCGTAGGCGTAGCTGGGCGGCTTGAGACGATCAGCCACGGCGACATACATCAAGCTGGTCTCATAAGTGACGCAGCGTGCGGTCTTGCCGCTACCCACCACGCCCACATACCAGCCGCTGACGATGCGTCCGGGCAACTTGGCCACGGGCGACTTTTGCGCATCCAATGCAGCCTGGAGTCCGGAAACCTCAAGCTTGGTCTGAGCCTCAGCGGCGGAAATGAACTCCGACAACTGCTGTAATTGCGCCTCGAAATCGGGATACACCGACACAAAGGCCGCATAGAGGCGATCTGCCTGTACCGGATTGAGATCCTTCTTATCAGTCAACAGACGAGATAAGCTTAAGAAGTTCTCTGAAGCCTTGGCGGCTGCTCCTGCCGGACTGGCATTGTCAGCAAACGCGGCCGGCAAGGGAATAAAGGAACAAACGTAACTACCGAGAATGCCAGCCAGCAGCATCCGACGTGCTTTATCGTGCGCATGCGCGGGCGCAGGCTGCTCCTGCCCGGCCGATGGAGGGAGGATTTTCATGGGTGGATCCTTTCTTTTGACGATCGTTTGACGCGATTTCTGGATGCGACTTCACAACCTGCACATTATAGTCAAGAGAAAGGACAACTCAACAGACATCCTACAAGTATTTATTATGTTAATCATTTGATAACAATCCGCTGTTCATGTTATCAATGACAGAAGTCACCTGATTACACCAGCCGCAATGCGCCGCACAGAACTTCAATGCAGGTGGGCTGCGGCTTGTATCCAGATCAATTAAAACAGCTCGCGTCGGTAAAACGCAGCATCGTCCGGCCCCAGATATTCAGGACTTTTCCATGCGGCATCGCGCAGATCCTTTTGCACCAGATGGTCAACGCCGAGAAGTGTGGCAAAAATCGCCATGCGCACGGGAATCCCATTGTCGGTCTGGCGGAAGATCGCCAGTCGCTCATCCCGGTTCAGATCAGTGCTGAGGTCATTGGCACCAGGACGGCTATCGCGTGGCAGCGGATGCATGACGATGGTGTGCGGGTTGCAATATGTCTGCAAAAAGGCGGAATTGACCTGAAAGTCGGAGGAATAATTCTCGACCTCTTCATCCACGAAGCGTTCCTTCTGAATGCGCGTGGCATAAACCACGTCGACATCGGTAAGCGCCTGCTGCAGTGAGGTACGGGTGTGGATACGATGACCACGATTGGCGACGATATCGATAATGTACGCCGGCATTTCCAGCGAGCCCGGCGCAATCAGGGTAAAGGTCAGTTGCTGGTAGAGCGACAGCAGTTTGATCAGGGAATGGACGGTACGACCGTATTTGAGGTCGCCGACCAGCGCAATATGTGCGCCGTCGATACGCTTGCCAAGACGCTGGAATTCTTTTTGGATGGTGTAGAGATCGAGAATCGCCTGACTAGGATGTTCACCCGGGCCGTCGCCACCATTGATGACCGGAATATTGGTGGCCTCGGCGAATTGTGCGACTGAACCCTTCTCTGGATGACGCACGACCATCACATCAACATAGCTGCTCAATACCCGGCTGGTATCGTAGATGGATTCGCCCTTGGCCATCGAGGAAAAAGTGAAGCCGGTGGTATCGCATACCGATCCGCCAAGACGGCAAAACGCCGCACCAAAACTGACACGGGTACGGGTACTGGCTTCAAAGAAGAGATTGCCGAGAACCGCCCCTTCCAGAACCCGGGTTACCTTGCTGCGCCGGGCAATCGGCTCCATCGTGTGTGCAGTTGCCAGTAGTTGCTCGATCGATTCGCGACTGAATTGATCAACAGACAAGAGATGGGGGCCGAATTGGGATTGGGTCATGTTTTCCAGTGTGAAATGCGTTGGCGTGGGTCGTTGAGACCCGAATTTTACTGGAGATTTTCGAGTTGCTTGAGAATCTGATACGCCGCTGTCACTCGTGGTGGAATCGGATAATTTTTATTGGCCAGCAACACGATACCGATCTTTCTGGCGGGAATAAAGGCGACATAAGAGGCGAAGCCATTGGTCGATCCAGTCTTGTTGATCAGCACGTCATCATGGGCTGACTGTGTTGGCGATGCTGGCTGCACTGCTGTCACCGGCATGGCGTGGTAGGCCATGGCATCCGAATTACCTGCCAGCAACTGCTTGAGCGTAAAGGGAGCGGCATATTGTTCCCAGATCACATCCTGCATCATGACACCGGTATCCATAAAGCCGGTATGGGTGAGCTTGATGGCCTGCTGCAGTTGACCGTCCACGCGCAAGCTGCCGACATTGGCGGCGATAAAGCGGATCAGATCAGCTGCATTGGTCTTGATGCCATAGGCTTCTGCACCGAGCACGCCAGGATTGAGCCGGATTGGTGCGCCCTGCTTGGTGTAGCCCTGCGCATACGAAGCCATTTGATCGGCAGGAACATGAAAGTAGCTATGGCGCATGCCCAACAAGGGAAACAGCGTCTTTTCCATTACTTCTTCAAACGGCATCTGCATGCTGCGCGCCGTGATCATGCCCAGCAAGCCGATGCTGACATTGGAGTAGGCGCGCTGGGTGCCGGCCGGATAAGGTGGCTGCCAATGTTGCAGATAATCGAACAGTTGCGCATTGTCCTGGATCGTCTCCGGCACTTGCAACGGCAAGCCACCCGCGGTGTGCGTACCGAGGTTGAGCAGGCTCACATGGTCGAAGCTGCTGCCCTTGAGTTCCGGCAGATACTTGCTGACCGGGTCCGTAAATGCAAGCTTGCCATTGACTGCCGCATAGGCGGCCAGCGTGGCGGTAAAGGTTTTGCTATTGGAACCGATTTCAAACAAGGTCCGATTCGTCACCGCCTGTTGTGTGGCCAGCGATGCCACACCATAGTTATAGAAGTAGCTCTGCCCATCGATGGTCAGCGCAACGGCCATGCCGGGGATGGCATATTCCTGCATGAGCGGACCAATGACCTCCTTCACGACCGACGACATCTGCCTTTGCTGGGCATCACTTGCCGCCCACGCGCCAGCGCTCAAAAAACCGTAACCTAGCCCGGCGGCCATCAATAAGGTAGAAATAAAACGGCTTCGCATCATTGCTCCATTCGTGAAAAACTTCATGAAATAATCCGGTTGACGTGCACCACAGTTACTGTGGCGGATCCGCGATCGATAAGATAATCTCGCACCGGGATCTGTTGAGGACGATAATGTCACCTCTTTCAAAGCGACTCACAAGCGAGCATAATTTCTATCAAGACCAAGAAAAACTTATGCCATGAAGCGCAAATGAGTAGCATCACACGCCCCCACCTTCCGCTCAACGCCTTGCGTGCCTTCGAAGCATCGGCGCGCCATTTGAGCTTTACCCGCGCGGCACAGGAATTGCATGTGACGCAGGCAGCCGTCAGCCAGCAAGTCAGGATGCTGGAAGAACGACTGGGCGTGACTCTGTTCAAACGCTTGCCACGCGGCCTGGCCATGACCGACGAAAGTCGTTCGTTGTTACCGGTATTGACGGATGCCTTTGCGCGTATCGAAGGGGTGTTGCGACAATTTGAAGGCGGGCATTTCCATGAGGTGCTCACCATCGGGGTGGTTGGTACCTTTGCTGTCGGCTGGCTGTTGCCACGCCTCAAATCGTTTCGGGAACAACATCCGTTCGTGGAATTGCGGCTGCTCACCAACAATAATTTAGTCGATCCTGTCGCCGAGGGACTCGACTTTGCCATCCGGTTCGGAGATGGCAGTTGGCCCGGCACCCACAATCTGATGCTGCTGGACGCGCCGTTGAGCGTACTGTGTACACCAGAGATTGCACGCCGGCTCTCCTCCCCGCGTGATATTGAAAAGGAAATATTGCTGCGTTCCTATCGCAGCGAAGAATGGACTAGCTGGCTTGTAGCTGCAGGCCTGGAACCGTGGACGGTCAACGGCCCTGTTTTTGATTCATCGCGCCTGATGGTGGAGGCAGCATTGCAAGGTGCTGGTATTGCGCTGGCTCCACATCTGATGTTTTTGCGCGAGCTGCAATCACAGCAACTGGTCCGTCCGTTCGAGACGGAAGTGAAAACGGGGAGCTACTGGCTGACCTGGCTCAAATCCAGACATATGTCGCCGGCCACTGCGCTTTTTCGGCAATGGATCCTTGCGCAAACGCAATGAACATGATGATGAAACGACATGGCGGAGACTGTCACAATAGCGAGCAGCAACTGTTTGAATTAACGCGACCTCCGAAAGGGAAAAACAAGTGCAGCTAAGCTGGCTGGAAGACTTCATCGAACTGGCGCGTACGCGCAGCTTTTCTCGCGCGGCGGAGAATCGTTGCGTGACGCATCCGGCGTTTGGCCGCCGTATCAAGGCACTGGAACAATGGGTGGGTGCCGAGCTGGTAGTGCGCTCACATCCGGTATCGCTGACCGCCGCCGGGCAATTGTTTCTGGATGCGGCGACCCATTCGGTGGATGTATTGTCGGCCGCCAAGGCACAACTGGAGGACAGTTCGGCACCGGTCGAGCAGACGCTCCGGGTGGCAACCGGGCGCACCTTGGCACGAACCTTCTTCCCGGCATGGTACGAACAGCTGACGCAGCGATTGGGGTCCTTTCCGGTATCGGTCAGCACCGGCGGTGCGCAGGAAGTGATCTTCCGGCTCGGCGCTGGCGAAGCCGATCTGCTGGTGATCTACTCCAGTCCGACCACACGCCTGCTGATTGATCCACTGCGTTATGAATCACTGACGCTGGCCAGAGAGACCTTGTTGCCAGTCTCAGCCACGGATACAAAAGGTCGCCCGAGATTCAAGCTGGTCAATGCCGGCACAGCGACGCCAACGCCTTGGCTGGGATTCTCGCAATCGCTGACCCTGCGCGGGGTATTGAGCAAACATCTGGCCGGGCTGCCA
The DNA here is from genome assembly GCF_014192645.1 of Herbaspirillum sp. Sphag64. Classification (GTDB taxonomy): domain Bacteria; phylum Pseudomonadota; class Gammaproteobacteria; order Burkholderiales; family Burkholderiaceae_D; genus Herbaspirillum. The sequence goes on from NZ_JACHYE010000008.1 coordinate 14,526, forward strand.
AAAAAGCTGGCCTTGCACATGGTCTATCAGGCCGACTCGTATGAATCGATTCATGCGATGGCGCTGCGCGGCATGGGCGTGGCATGGCTGCCGCAACAACTGGTGCAGGATGACATCCGGCAAGCGCAGTTAGTGGTCATCGGCGGGCCGGAAATGCGGGTCAACTTTGATATTTCCCTCTATCGCCTGCGCGGCAACAGCAAGCCGCTGGTTAATGCGATCTGGGCCTCGGTGGCAGCCGACGCCATTGGGCCTGACTAGCAAGCAAAAAGCACAAGGGTGTGCCGAATCGGCAATCTGCACAAAAACCGGCTGACTATACTGCCAGTAAGATCGCATCCGAACCCGTTTTGCCCGTTGGCAGAACATCCACCCAACTAATCCGCCCCCCTCCATGAAAACACTTGAACAAGTTCGCGCTCAACTCAAGGCTTATCCAATTGAAATCGACTTCCCCGACATCAGTCCATGGAAAGACGGCAACACAGGGGTGGATTACGTGCACAGCATCGACAGCGGCATCGCCGGACCGCACGTGATGATCATGGCGCTCATGCATGGCAACGAAGTCAGCGGCGCCATCACGGTAGACCGTTTGCTCAAGGCTGGCCTGACACCGCGTCAGGGACGAATCACGCTGGGCTTTGCTAATGTCGCAGCCTATCAGCGCTTTGATGCCAGCAATCCCGATGCTGGCCGCTATGTTGATGAAGACATGAATCGCGTCTGGTCCGCAGACCGTCTGGACAGTACCCAGGACAGCACTGAGCTGCGCCGTGCGCGCGCATTGCGACCGATCATCGATACCGTCGATTACATGCTGGATCTGCACTCCATGCATGAAGTTGCGCCGCCGCTACTGCTCAGCGGCCCACTGGACAAAGGTATTCGCTTTGCCGCCGCCGTTGGTGCGCCGGAGCATGTGATCATCGATGCTGGTCACGCCAATGGCAAGCGCATGCGCGACTATGCCGCTTTTGGTGATCCAGCCAGCAGCAAGAACGCACTCCTGATCGAGACCGGCCAGCATTTTTCCAGCCGCAGCAAGGATGTCGCCATGGATTCTGCCTGTCGCTTCCTGATGGCGACCGGTGTGCTGCAATCGGACGATCTGCGCAGTTTCATGTTGCCAGAGGCACCAACGCTGCAACGCTTCTTCCAGGTCACGGATGCGGTGGTAGCTGACAGCTATGATTTTGAATTTGCCGATGATTATCGTGGCATGGAAATCATCGCCAAGGCTGGGTCACTGATTGCGCATGACAAGGAAGCGAAGATCGTCACACCTTATGACAATTGCGTGATCATCATGCCATCACTGCGTCATCTTGGCCCCGGTGTAACAGTAATGCGACTGGCGCGGCTGGTGGATGCTGCCCGAGGCGCTCAGGCATAACTCCATGCGAGCCGCCAATCCATGCACCAGTGTGCATGGATGCGCTTCAATCATCTCAGCACCGGCCCGATGACTACAAGCCGTAGCTGAGTTCGCGACGCATTTGATAGAGGACGTCTTCAACCAACGCCATCTCAAAAAGGTTCATCGATGCGCCCCGATAATGATCCGGCAAGGGACTGTCCACCGGAAACGATTTAGTCCTGATATGGGCAAAGCCTTGCTTTTCGTAATATTTTTTCAAGCGTGCATTGGTGGCCCAGGTATCAAGGCGCAGAAACTTCTTCTGCGAGCGCAACGCGTGTCCCTTGATCCATTCAAGGATGGTTGCCCCTAATCCCTGACCGGCATAGTCGCGCCGGGTTGCCAGCTTGTGGATATAGAATGCGGGATCTTCGGACCCATCCCAGATCAAGGGATCAGTTTCTGTGATCGTGACTGTCGCAACATAGATGCTGTCGATCGAAAAAAGGTAGACCCGCTCTTCGGCGATATCACGCGAGATGGCTTCCAGCGGAAACACTGGCCAGACCTCTGGCGTTGTCGCCAGATGCCAATCCCGTGCGGCGCTGAGCAGGTTCCCGACAACCTGCAGATTTTTTTGGTTCGCTACTGTTACCTTCATTTTTTCTCTCCTCAAATACCGACTGCCCGACACAAACCCGTGACGACGATGCCACCCAACATACTGGCGGCGGTGTTTTTGGTGACTTTCATGAGTGCGATCGTCACGACTGCCGCCACCGCCCCCGGCACGCCCCTTCCCAACAAATCTGGTACCACCAGCGCCATGAGCACTGCCCCGGGAAGCGCATTGAGCATCGACTGAACCACCTGCTTATGTTCCAGATACTTGCCGCCATACAAACCGACCAGACGCAGTGAAATCGACATGAGCGCCAGGCTCGCCAATAAGATCCAGTCTTGTTCACGCATCACGTGGTTCCCCCTGAGATAAAAAGCTCTTATGTATCCCGGCAATGGCTGCCCCCGCCAGCGCACCGATCACGATGTACCAGCTACCGGCAACAAAATATTTGACTGCCAGCGCCACCAGCGCGGCTGAGATCCAGGGCAGAGAATCTGCTTCCGAGGACTTCCACAGCACAACCAATAGACACAGAAACACCCCGGGAATGGCAAAATCGAATCCCAGCGTACGGACATTACTGACCAGTCCGGCGGCCCAGAATCCGACCACATTGCCAACGGTCAGACAGCTCACCACCAGCAGACCGCCACCAAACAAAAACGCTGCCGAGGCAACGTTGCCGCTTCGTTGGCGGGCAATCGTCATCACCCAGTTCGAATCGGTGGTGAAGTGCACTGCCAGTAACTTCTCCCAGAAACTCAGACGGGAGAGCAACGGCGCAATCGACGCACAAATGAGGATGTAGCGCAGATGCACGGCAAAGCAGGCAATCAGGATGGGGACCATGTCGTGCGACGTTCCCCATAACTGTAATGACACCGCCTGAATCGAAGCGCCGACGATCCCCACACAAAAGAGAATCAGATAAGAGGGTTGCCATCCATGCTGGTGAGCCAGTGCCCCCATGACAAAGGCAAAGATGAATACCGCCACGGCAGGTGCCAGACATGCCCTCGCACCGAGCTGTAGTTGTTGCCGTTGAAACAGGGAATCGCTTGTTGACATGCTCGATAAGGGACAATGAAATGAATAGGGAGCGGAGACCGTTTCCGGTGCACCATGTCAGACCATGCTGCTTATATTTGTTTGTGATTGGTGTTTGGTATCGACAGGTTGTCTTCGCTCAGAAAGAACACTAGCGAGGTACGATTTCCGTTTTTCACACAATCCACGCCATGTGGAATTTCGCAGCGGTTGACCAGGAAGTCGGCATAGTTGGTCTTGATGCGATACTCTTTATCTTCATGCTCAATGAAGAACTCACCACCTTCGTAGTCTTCACCAAACTGAATCACGCACGAGTAGCGATATCTGAGATTGCTGTAGGTATCGATATGCTTGCCGATAAAACTGCCTTCGGTCAGCACGTTTGACTGGCAGCGCCGAATATAGAAATCGCCTCCCATCACCTCGCGCAACAGTTCCGCCGAACGCTTGCCGACCAGAATATCGACGACGCTTTTACCCAAAGGATCGTTGCGATACTCTGGCAGCGCCTCTTTCTTGTCTTCCATGAAGCGGCCCACATCGAGATTGTTCTGTTCACCAACATCCCCAACCCGGATTCTTTCCTTTGGAACGATCTGGCATGCACGACTTAAGAAATCCAGCTCTGAATCGGAAAAAATCCGATGCGCATCGAAACGTGCATACGCTTTGGTTGCGAGCTCATTTTTGACAAGGTTAGCGAGGAATTCCATATCTATTGATTCAGGTGAAGAGAAGTAAATGAGTCAGTTTTGTTGTGGCAAAGCCGATCTCTCATCATTCTCAAGGTGGATAAAAAACCCCAACTCTCGTACATGGGCCCAAAGCGACCTATATCCGATTCCAGAGTTGCTCTTACATCAGCGATACAAAAATAGGAAACCAATGGCATGCGATGGTGAAAATCGTGATTGGGTAAATCTTGCGGATACACATACAGTCGAACCGGCAAATCAAAGATCACCAGTTTCAGGATCCACACTGCCCACGCAAGAGCACCCGAGGCTGGCAATGCACGTCCCTGAAAGCGACCGAAGGTCAGTTCTCCGTAACCCAGCGCTGTCCTTGCGCCCTCGGGTGAAGAGGAAAACCAGAGATGCTCGGTAATCAATTGCAGCCACAATGAATGCTGAAAGAAGATGAAACCCGGAATCAGCAGAAAAAAGATAAATTCAACGACATGATGAGTAAGCGCCACACTAATGAAAACAGCACTCCAGAAAAAAATCCGATAAATAATCTCGATGGCGTTGGGTTCAATAAAGCTTTCAACTATCGCCTCTTTCAATTGATGAAAGAGGTAGGCTGGCTTGAATGGTGTGAGCCAAACCCTCAACCAGAAAGATGTTTCGCTCATGCCTCGCCGAAAGCCCTGACGAACGATAAATTGTTGGTCCGGATCATCGTCAGAACACAGCACACGCAGATGGTGATGGGTCTGTACATGGCTTGCGCCATATCGCCCCCATGAAACATAAAAAAATGGTGTGGTAAAAAAAATCGTCGCTAAACCGGGGGCATAGAGACTGTTGGGCATTGCCGCACCATGGGTCATGTAATGAAACGTCGCTTGCAGGCTTCGCCCGCGATTGACAATCAGTAGCCAGCACAAGGGAAGAACCAGATAAGCGCGACTTTCCAGTGCGCTCCAGCCAAGCAGAATGCTCAGTGCGATCACTGCCCAGGACAGCAGCAGATGAGCGATGACCTGCGTTGAATTAGCAGGCCGCAAGGCAGCCCGATACTGTTGCGCCGGGAGCGCTACGCCTTTTCCGGTAATCCATGTCCAGAACGATTGAAAGGGAAGCCGGCGATAGGCATCCCTGATATTGCAGCACGCTCCATAGCGCGCATACCGGGTCGGCAACAAATGGCGGCGTTCAGTCTGGGCGTTCATCAGTACACCCGCCGCAAATAAAGTACAGGGATTTCCTGATGCAGCCAGTAAAAGGGCATCATCCTGTTATGGTCACCACCGATCACCAGTGGATTGGAGAAATGCTGATGAAACAAACGTCCCATCGCCGCATATTCAGCGCATTGTTCGAGAAGAATTTTTGCGTACTGACTTTGTGGACGCTCTCCGTGCCAGGCCCGGTAAAGCGGCAGGCGTGCTTCCAGCACCGACTGCAGATCGACCTTGGTAGGCATCAGATTAGGAGTGCGCTGATCGGCCAGCACGTGGTGCGCCTGACTGGTGATGGCGCGCCATCCACTCTCCCCGTCCGCCAGTTCTGAAATAAAGATTGACCTGGCCGGCAAGCCGAGTTCTGCCAGGATGCGCTTCTGGCTCAGACGCAATTTTTCCTGGAAGCTCGCCCGGCTTTCACCCACGCGCTCAACCGTGGCCAGATCAAATCCCTCAAAATCCCCGGCCGCAATGACTTGCTGGGTTTTGATGCCGTGGCGATTGAACAGCGCGGTGATACCCGGGAGCGTGTTGACGATGCGCCGGGCAACGAGTCCAATGCCGTCACCCAATTTATCGAAGGTATAGCGAAATTTATCGCCCTTCTTCTCAAAACTATAGTCCGGGCACACTGGTGAAATCAGCGTGATTTCTTCACCGGCCAATCCTTTGGCGAGCACTTGTGCAAGGGCAGAAAAATAATCGCTCTTGGGCAGATGGAAATTCAATTCCTGCAATACCTCACCCATTTCTGCGGCCAGATGGTCCGGTAACTTCTTGAGCACCGGATAGCGGACTTTAATCGGTGGTGTTGCCTTGACCTGACCGCGGATTACACAAATCAGCAATGTCAGCAGCGAGGGACGGGCGTAATTAATGAAGGGCTTTTTAAGCGTGACGTGAGGCTGCTTGCCAGCCTCAACGATTGACCACTCGAAGGAAGGAAACTTGTCCTTGATCGCCTTGTAAAACGGTAAATATTTGGGCGAGCCCTGCCTATTGCTGTCGCCGCCAAATTGGCGGTACAGCTGGCGCATTGTCTTCACTTCGGCTGCGATACCCAAGTAGTTGACCAACACCTCCGGCGGCGCATAGCCCTCAGCAATCGGTGCCAGCACCGCTTTGCTGATAAGGCGGTCGGTGATCTTGCCCCGCCGCATGAAGGGTGTCAGCGCGTCGATCATTTTATTTGAAGGAAAATTGCTGATCCGCTGGCATCAATTCAATCAGATTGATGTTCACGTGTGCCGGCTGCTGAAACGCCCAACTGACCGCTTCAGCAACATCGCTCGCTTGCAATGGGGTAATACCGTTGTAGGCAGCCGCAGCCCGCTCATGGTCGCCGTTGAAGCGCACCAGCGAAAACTCGGTTTCGGTGCGTCCGGGGCGAATCGTGGTCAGCTTTATTTTTTTCTCGACCAGTTCTGTGCGCAAACAAGCGCCAAACTGTTCAACGAAGGCTTTCGTTGCAGCATACACATGTCCGCCGATATAGGGATGTATTGCGCCGATGGAACTGATGTTGATGATATGCCCCTGCCCACTGCGCTCGAGTTTCTTGAGCAGAAGCGAAGTCATATTGGTCAACCCGATGCAGTTGGTTTGCACCATCGTATTGAGCGCGGTGGCATCGAGCTCTTCATAACTGGCCGCACCGACCAGCAGCCCTGCGTTGTTGACCAATCCATCAATATGGGAAAACGCCGGAGGGACATCGTCCAGTAGCGCCTCCAAACGGCTTCTGTCACGCACATCTCCATCCAATGTCCATATTTTTCCTGCGGGAGATATCGCTGCCAAGGCATCAAGGCGGTCACGTCGACGCCCTACGGCGATCACACGATGCCCCAGATCAACAAGACGCTTGGTGGTTGCCAAACCGATGCCTGCAGTCGCACCGGTGACTACAATCGTGCGCATGGCGGGGAGCAAAGATTCAACGGCAGCAGACATGGGATTTTCTAGGTAACTAAGAGGTAATATGTGCACTTGAGTATTACGCTAGAATTTCGATAGCAAAATACACACTTGTGCAAGGCGCGCACAAACTGTTCGCCAAAATTGCGCTAACACTCTGCGTTGGAATAAGCGATGAAACTGAGCTTGGAGTTCAACACCGGCATATCGATCACTGAGCAGCTCGCCGGGCAGATTGAGGCACAAATCCGTTCAAACATATTGAATGTGGGTGCCAAGTTGCCGTCGATCAGGCAATTGGCGGCCAATCAGAAAATCGGTCTCTCTCCTGTGGTCGAGGCGTATGAGCTGCTGGCCTCGCGTGGCCTGGTGCATCCGCGTCATGGCTCGGGTTACTACGTGGCCAACTTTGTCGATGTCGGCAAGAGCTCGCCGGAAACACTGGATCGCCGACGCACTGAGGAAGATGCGAGTCGCATCCTGCAACAGTTCAGCCATCAGAGCGATGTACTCAAGCTCTCCAGTGGTTTCATCCCTGAAGGATGGCGCGATATTGAAGGCATCACCCACACTATCCGCCAGATTTCCCGTCAGAATGTCGGCAGTCTGATCGACTACGCCATGCCGCAGGGTGATGCAAAGTTGCGCGATCAGATCTGCATCAGGCTAGGAATGATCGGTATCGACGCCAAACTCGACAACGTCATGATTACCAATAGTGCGAGTCATGCACTGGATCTGGTTGTGCGTACCATGCTCAAGGCTGGCGACACCGTGTTTGTGGAAGATCCAGGCTATTTCAATCTGTTCGGCCTGTTGTCATTGCAGGGCATCAAGCTGGTTGGCATTCCCCGGCTGGCCGGCGGGCCCGATGTTGAGGTGGTCGAGGAACTCCTCCGTTACCACAAACCGAAGGCGTTCTTTATCAATTCCGTCTTCCATAATCCCACTGCAACCAATTTATCGCAGAAGGTGGCGTATCAATTGTTGCAACTGGCAAACCGGCACGGCTTTTTTATCATCGAAGATGATGTCTATGCCGACTTCCAGACGACACCATCAGCCCGACTGGCGGCGCTGGATCAGTTTGACCGTGTTATCTATATCGGCGGCTTCTCTAAGACTTTGTCGTCATCGTTGCGGCTGGGCTATATGGCGGGTAAATCCGAGCTGATCCGGCATCTGGTCGATGTGAAGGTATTGACCAGTCTGGGTGGAACACGGTTGAGCGAACTGGTGGTCGCCTCCTTGCTCGAGAGCGGTTTGTACCGCAAGCATCTGAAGCATCTGGCCCGGCGCATGAATGACACCTTATCCGATGCCATTGAACAATTGATCCGTTGCGGCTGGCGGGTGTTTGATGACCCATGCGGAGGCACCTTTATCTGGGCCAGTGTTCCTGGTATTGAACAGTCGGAAACGCTGGCCGAAGGTGCCAGTCAGTTCAACATTGCCATGTCACCAGGCAATATCTACCGTCCCAATCAAGAGCCGACTGCGTGGATACGGATCAACGCCGCACATGCGATGGAAAACCGCGCCGCCGAGTACATGATGCACATGGCAGAGATCGGCAGACAACGCCGACGATAAACGACCACGCCGGTCAAGCCGATGTAGCGGTATCGGCTAGCGCCGCTAGTGGCGGCAAACCTAAATTGTCACGTAATCGCTGACAATCAGGATTGGGCGTACCATCTGGCTCCCAGGGCGAAAATTCCCGGCAAGTCGTCGGTCGGTTAGCGTAGATGCGGCAGCGAATACCCGGTTTGCCCAACTCCCCTTCAAGGGCGGTACAGCGGCCGTGGCCAGTTTCTGTCCCTTGCATGCAGGCGATGAGTTCGTTGACCTTGCTGGTCATTTCCACCGGCACAAAGCCGCCCGATCCACCAGCGAGCTCGCCACAATAAAACGACACCCGAAAATGCGCACAACAGCCACCGCAAGCGATGCAGGGGTTGTCTGGGCTATCGGGCATATCAGTAAAAATACGGTCATCGTCGCGCGTGCGACGGACTTGCAGCGGTGTCGTCATGAATAACAATGGCCCGGCCGTTTCGTACTGTATCGCACTGTTTTGCACTGCCAGGCACGAAGTGAGACTTCAGAAGGCACTATGTTACCGCAACTTGACTACCCATCACGCGACCGACTGGCGTTGCATCAGTGCAGATCGCAGCCGCTGCGCCACGCTGGGTTCAACCAGCTGCGCCAGCAACGGCAAGACCTGATGCAACTGTTGTTCAGTCAAACCAATGTTGATGCTGATGGCAATATGCGCCTGCAATTGTGACTCTGCCCCCGGCAAGGCGGATAGGGCACCGACAGTGGCCAGCTCACGGCTACGCCAATCGAGATTATCCCGACCAAAGATAGCGCCGAACAGATGCGCCTTGAGAAACTGGTCCATGGCCGGTGCAAAGTCAAACAACGGTCCCTTTACCGGTACGCCAACCAGTTGCGTTTGATTGACCGTGCCGAATGCCAGTAAGTCTGTATCATCTGGGAACGGTGCGGGCTCCGCGCCGGCGATATCAACGATGCCGCGCTGCTGGCGTTCAGCGAGTACCTTCATGAACTCGCCCAGTGCATTCAGACTCCGGGGGAAACCCACATAGGCGTATAGCTGGACCAGCGCTTCGCGTATCGCGCTAATGGTCAAACCGGCATCGAGTGCGCGTTGCAGCACACCATTGAGTGCCGACACATTGCCCACTGCGGTCAAGGCCGCCATCGGCACCAACATTTGCTGTTGCAGATCAAGTGGATCGTCGTTCATTCGGTCACCACTGGGCCGGACAGATATTGCTCATCAGTGACCGGCTCCATCCATTCGACGTTCTTGCCGTCCAGCATTTCGGTGATGGCAATGTGCGACATGGCGGTAGTGGCCGTGGCACCGTGCCAATGACGCTTCTGGCAGGGACACCAGATGACGTCGCCGGCGCGAATCTCGGTGCGCGGTCCGCCTTCACACTGGGTCCAGCCCACGCCTGAGGCAACGACCAAGGTTTGTCCCAATGGATGCGAATGCCAGACTGTCCGTGCGCCGGGTTCAAACGTCACAATCGCTCCGCCGCTGCGGGCGGGTTGTTCGCCTTGAAAAAAACTGTCGATACGTACCGAGCCGGTGAAATAAGAGGCCGGTCCCTTGACCGAGGGTGTGCTGCCGTTACGGATGATCTTCATGCGGATTCCCTGAAAAATGCTTCCCTTGCGCGGCGCGCTGTGGAACTTGCAGGAATTGTAGGTCGCCGCTGATTGCTTGATTAGAGGTCAAATTCAACATGGACTTATGCAGCAGATTCATCAATGCCGGCATTCATCGCCGGTGAGGCAGCGCTGGCCTCACCATGTCTTATATTTTCTAATGATGCGTTTTTACTCAGCCAGTACCAGATCTTCAACTTGCCGGCGCGCCTCATCGCGCAACAAACCGGCTGACACTATCGCCAGACGCATCAGTTGATCGGCATACACAATGCCAATGGCAGGCGCTGCGGTAGCGCCAGGATCGGCATCGCTGTTGGCGGCGCGTTCCAGATTGCTGGCATAGGCCAGTTGCAGACAGGCGTGGATACCCGCAGAAAGATCGAGCGTGGTCTCCAGCAGATTGCCGTAAAGGCTGCCTTGCTGCGGGCCTTCTATCCAGTGAAAGTCTTGGTGAGTCGGGTCGGGATGGGGTTGCTGTTTTTGTTGTTGTTCGTCGTGCGCGGTGCTGGCGTTACTGTCAGGGTGGGTCATGAAGCCTCCGTAGTTGCAGGACTAAACCCGTCAGCGCCTCAAGGATGAGGGTGGCGGGCACAAGACAGGGTTAGCGAACCGGACATACAATCATAACCGGCATACCCGAAGGTATCCCTGCCCAGGCCCGCCATGGAGGCGTGCAAAGACAGGACGAAAAAAACGCGTCAACAAAGGACGCGGCTTTTCGCCGATTGTATGTACAGGTCGCTAAACCCGGCTCCCTCTTTATCGGGAACGCGTCAAGAATACCGGGCGATAAAACGGGGGTCAATGATTATTGTCAGTTTGTCATGATGGTGACACTCAGCGCGGCAGTGCAATCTCAAACAAGGCACCACCCTTTTCACCCTTGCGATAACTGGCATGGCCGCCATGCACTTCTGCAATCGCACGTACCACCGACAAGCCTAAACCACTGCCGCCCATGGCGCGCGAACGAGAGGCTTCACCGCGCTGGAACACATTGAACAGATTGCTGGCAAGCGCATCGCTGATGCCGGGGCCTTCATCCTCGACACGTAAAAAGTACGTATCGTCGCTGGCCCAGGTGTGAACATGGACCCTGCCGGGATGGGCGTAGCGTTTGGCGTTGTCGAGCAAGGCCATGAGCACCTGACGCAGGCGTGCCGCATCACAGCACACAGCGATGGTGGTGAGCGTGTAGTCGAGGTGGAAGCCATGGGCCTCGAAGTCGGGACGCAACAGCGTTACCAGTCCCTCAATGCCGGGTGAGAGATCAAGCTCTTCTTTGTACAGCTCAAGGTGACCGCTGTCGGCCAGACTGACGGTGCGTAAATCCTCGATCAGGCGCGACAAGCCCTCCACCTGTGCCAGCAGATTTCTGAACTGCGCTTCATCGGGGGTGAACACGCCTTCGGCCAGCCCTTGCAGGCGGCCACGCAGAATCGTGACGGGGGTGCGCAGTTCATGGGCGATGGAGGCGTTCCAGATGGCGCGCTCGGCGGTCATGCTCTGGATTCGCTCGGCCATGGAGTTGAAGTCATTGACCAGCAAAGAGGCTTCACCCCAGCCGGCATTGCGCAACTCGGCACGTACCGTGAGGTCGCCTTGCGCAACCTGCCGCAAGCCGCTAGTCACTGAAGTCAAAGGTGCCAGAATGCGCCTGGCCAGACGAACCGCAACATAGACCGCAATGGCCACGCCGACCAGCATGATGAAGATCAGCCAAGCCCATTCGGGGCCGGTGGGAATCCAGCTGTCGTCTTCAAAAAACTTGGGGTGAAACACAAACAGGAAGGAATAAAAAAAGTAGCTGCCCACCAGCACCAGTAAGGTCACGCTGACCACCACGGCACTCATGGAGAGAACGATTTGCCGGCTCAGACCGCGACCGTGGAGGGCATGCTTCATTGTTGATCCGTTGATAAGACTGGCAACGCCATGGTAGCGGTAGGTGTCAGGCGCCACATGGAGGTTGGATGGAGAATTAGTGACGGTTGCATTGATGGCGGGCGACGATGCTTCTGAAGGCTTGGCGTTTCGCCCTACAATGCGTTACCTGCCTGCCCTCTTTCATCAGGACGCCCCACTATGACCGAAAATGATAAACCAGATCAACTGGTTGCTACTAGACCATCTGCGCCCGTCTGGGCCGACAGTAATAATGCGTTAGTGCTGATTGCCGAGGATGAACCGGAGATCGCGGCGATTCTGGAGGCCTATCTGGTGCGGGAGGGCTTCCGTACGGTGCATGCCAAGGATGGCCGCGTGGCGCTGGAGCTGCATCAGGCGCTGAAACCGGACGTAGTTCTGCTGGATGTGAAAATGCCGCATCTCGATGGCTGGGAAGTACTGGCCCGCATTCGGGGCATGAGCGATACGCCGATCCTGATGGTGACGGCGCTGGATCAAGATATCGACAAGTTGATGGCGCTGCGCGTGGGTGCGGATGATTACGTCGTCAAGCCGTTCAATCCGGCCGAGGTGGCGGCGCGGGTGCGGGCGATCCTGCGGCGGGTCAGCAAGAATAATCGCAGTGGAGTCTTGCGCGTCGGCGACTTGCGTATTGATCTGGAAAGCCATCTGGCCTATGTGGCGCAGGAGGACAAAAAGGTCTCGCTGTCGTTGACGCTAACCGAGTTCCGCCTGCTGACCCATATGGCGCGCTCGCCGATGCGGGTGTTCTCGCGCAGTGAACTGGTGGATGCCTGCCTGCCCGAGAGCGATGCACTGGAGCGCACCGTCGACAGCCATATCAGTAACCTGCGCAAAAAACTCAGCGAAGCTGGCGTGTCGGCGATGCTGGCCGGTATTCGCGGGGTTGGTTACCGGCTCGGCAGCGACGAGTAAGAGGCTGTTGCGAAATGAGCGCGGCGTTGTTGCGACTCCTTGCCGTACTAAGCGTACTGTCTGCGTCACCGCGCCTAGCCACGCTCATTTCGCAACAGCCTCTAAGGATTACGCGGGCTCAGATAAGCGGGCTCAGATATATGCCGCAGCGGACGCATCGCGACCCACGACAGGAACAGTGAAAAACAAACCGGCCCCAACGCCAATACGGAGAGATAGGCAAAGTCAAACTGCGCCCAGCGCCGTTGCAGCCAGTCGCGCGAAGAGCGCCAGCGCCATAGCAGCACGGATACCAGCAGCATTGGCAGCAAGGCACCTAGCTGCGCACTGATAAAGGAAAACAAACCTTGCAGGTAAGCGAGTAAATCGGGACTTTTGGGAGCGCGCTTGCCGACATATTTGATCGACATGAAGTCGGTTTGCGCCATCCAGATCAGGTGCGGCACAAACATCAGGGTGGCAACTGCCATCATGACCCACGGGCCGGGCGTGCGCAGCCGTTGCCGCGATACGGGATGCAGCAGGGCGAACAATGCCAGCGGCGCAATGATGGCACCCATTGAATAGCGTGACCACAGCCCCAGGCTAGCCACCAGCCCGGTGAATATCCAGTCACGCAGGCGGTTGTCGGCATTGGCCTTGTGCAGCAGCCAGCCAAACAGAGCCGTAAAGGGCATCTGCAACAGGATGTCGTTGAATTCGAGTGTCGGCAGGCTGAAGTAGTAAATGCCCTCCAGCAGCAAGGCGCCGACCAGGGCCTCCTTTTCTGAGGCGATGCGTTTGCCGAGTTGCCAGACCGAAAAGAAAACCGTCGCCACACAGACTTGTCCGGCCAGATAACTGATCCAGAGCTGCTTGCCAGACAGAGTGGTGAGCGCCTGAATCACCCAGGGGTAGAGCGGCGGGTCCTTCTCGTAGCCGAGTTGCCATTCTTTACCCCAGGCGAGCCCCTCGGCCATGTCGAGTGCGATGTTGCTCTGAAACAGAAGGGGCAGCAGGGTCCAGACCAGGAGATGTGCCAGCACCGCCAGCATGAAGTGAAATGCCAGATCATGCCGGACCTGTTGTGCATAGATGTGCGGCCTGATCCGGTGCCTGTGGCCGGAGCCGGGTACCAGAGCATCAAGCTCTGCCGAGACAATCCGGGAGGAAATAAGCCGTTTCGGTGATACTGCTTTCATCGCGTTTCATACGCCCAAACGTGACCACCCCCGCGCCACACTTGGTGGCAAAGAACAGTCTGGTGGGCTCTTATTCAGAGGGTTATCGGGGAAGGTCTCGTCAGCAATCGCTGTAGGAACTGGCTGTGCTGGCAAAATCGAGACCGTCGTACGATAGCGTAGGCGAAATCAAAGTTCCATCGGGAAACGATGGAGTACGGCGTGGATATTCCCCGGGGATGAATGCTTACAGTAATGCAGCCAATTCGATCTGAATCTTGAGCATCGCGGGCAAGTAGCGCCCGACCATGTCGTCGAGCTGCATGCGGGCGGCGTGGACGCTGATATTCATGGCGGCAACGACTTCGCCGCGAAAATTACGCAACGGTACGGCCATGGTGCGCAGGCCCAGTTCCAGCTCCTGATCCACGAGGGCATAGCCTTGCTGGCGGATACGGGCAATCTCCAGCGCCATGCGCTCCTTGTTGACGATGGTGTGACTGGTGATGGCTTCGGGTTGCCAGCGCACCAGCAGATCTTCCATCTCCGACTGGGGCAGATGCGCCAGCAAGACGCGACCATTGGCGGTGCACATGGCCGGTACACGGGTTCCCGGTTGCAGCGTGGTCGAGACCAGCCGGCCGGCGCTGACCGCCGCAATGCAGACCAGTTGATCGTGATCGAGCACGCCCGCTGAAGCTGCCTCTTCCACCGAATGCGCGAGCCGGTAAAGCAGCGGCTGGATGATGCGCGGCAGGCGCGCCGAGTGCAGATAAGACTGACCCAGTCGCAAGACCATCGGCGTCAGCGAAAACAGCTTTTGGTCCTGCCGCATGTAACCCAGATACACCAGCGTAATCAGATAGCGCCGTGCAGCAGCGCGGGTCAGCCCGGTACGCTGGGCGACTTCGGCAATGGACAGGCGCGAACGCTCCTGGTCGAAGGCTTCGATCACTTGCAAGCCCTTTTCCAGACCAGCGATCAGGTCGCGTTTGGCGGGCTGGAGATTATCATTTTCCAGTGCGCTGTCAGGATGGTCTGCGGGCTCTTGCATGCTTCAATCTCCAGAAAATCTACCATTTGTGCGTTATTCGCACTTAGTGTGCGTATAGCGAATGGTACTGCACTTTACTAGCTTGTGGGCCAGCCCTCGATTGCCTACTATCTTTCCACAACAAGACAAAATAACCCGCTATTCGCACAAAATTAGTGCCAATAGCGATGACCTGAACTTTATTTCGCAGGAGACCACATGCAATTCGATGCCATCGAACCGGGTGTTTATCCGGAGCTGATTTATCCGCCCTACAAATCCACCGTCCCTCGTGGCCCCACCCAACCCCCATTGCGCATTGCGGCTCCCGCTGCAACGACTACCAATCTGGTCGCGGCGCCCAAGCTATTGCTGCCGCACGATATGGACCTGACCGCGCAAGGGACGAGTGCACCCTTGGGTGAAAAAATTGTCGTTACCGGCCGTGTGCTCGATGAAGATGGCAAGCCGGTGCGCAACTCGTTGCTGGAAGTCTGGCAATGCAACGCGGCTGGACGTTACTGGCACAAACGCGACCAGCATGACGCCCCGCTGGACCCAAACTTCTATGGCTTTGGCAAGATGCTCACCGATGATGATGGCCGCTACCGCTTTGTGAGCATCAAGCCGGGCCCGTATCCCTGGGGTAATCACCATAAGGCATGGCGTCCTGCGCATATCCATTTTTCGCTGTTTGGCAATGTGTATGCACAACGACTGGTCACGCAGATGTATTTCCCGAGCGATCCTTTGTTTGCCTACGACCCGATCTTCCAGAGTGTGCAGGATCCGGCTGCGCGTGAACGTCTGATCTCGCGCTTCAGCCTGGAAGAGACTGTGGATGACAAGATGCTCGGCTACGAATTCGATATCGTGCTGCGCGGTCGCAACGCAACACCGATGGGTATCTGAGGGGAGCAATCATGACAAGCAAAATCACGACATCACAAACCATTGGTCCTTTCCCGCATGAAGCCTGGCGGTGGGCGACGGAACTGACTGCGCAGGTCAACAGCAGCGCGCCGACGGTCACCGTCAAGGGTGTCCTGTTTGATGGTGCTGGCGTACCGATCAACGATGGCTGGGTCGAGACCTGGATGCCACAGAGCGCGGCGCTGGAAAGTGCACAGGCGATTCCTGGCTTTCGGCGTATTCCTACCAATGATGCGGGTGAGTTCGCGCTGCAGATCACCCGTCCGGCACAGGCCGAAGCGGGTGAGCCAGTGGCCTTTGTGACGGTGTTTGCACGCGGTCTGGTCAAGCATCAGTTCAGTGCGGTGTTTCTGGAAGACGATGCGACGCTGGCACAATCGACGATTCTGGAGCAGGTGCCGGCAGCACGCCGCGCATCGCTCATTGCGCGCAAACAGGCCGATGGCAGTTATGTCTGGAATATCCACATGCAAGGGCCGACGGAGACCGTGTTCTTTGACTATCTTTAAGACCCGGTAAGATTGCTGGCATTGATCACATCAATGATAGGAAGACATTGATGACAACGAGGACTCGCAAGGTTTTGCCGGCGGGTCCTGTTGCGTTTTTATTCGGTATCTAACGGAGTCCTTGTGAGCGTTTCCATTTTTGACAGTTTTCTGACAACCTCGGAGATGAGCCAGATCTTCGACGACAGTGCGATTGTGCAGGCCATGTTCCGCTTTGAAGCAGCATTGGCGCAGGCTGAGGCTGCCAATGGCGTCATTCCTGAAGCGGCAGCGCAAGCAATTGCCAGTGTTTGTCGCGCACCGCTCTACGATATTCCCGCGCTGGTGCAGGCCGGTCGTAGCGCTGGCGCACTGGCGATTCCGCTGGTCAAGGAGTTGACGCGTACCGTGGCGCTCTATAGTCAGGAAGCGGCGTCCCATGTGCATTGGGGCAGTACCAGTCAGGATGTGCTTGATACGGCGATGGTGCTGGTGACCCGTGAGGCGTTCACCCTGCTTGATCGCGGGTTGGCGCAACTGGCGCGGCAACTGCTGACACTGGCCGAGGCGCATCTGACAACGCCGGTATTGGCGCGCACGTTGATGCAACCGGCGCAGGTGACCAGTCTTGGTTTCAAACTGGTCGGTTGGGCCGCGCCGCTGGTGCGCGCGCGCGTACAGCTTCATCAGCAGGCCGCACGCGCACTGCAATTGCAGCTTGGTGGTGCGGTTGGTACGCAGGCAGTGCTGGGCGACAAGGGACCGTTGGTAGCCAAACATATGGCCCATGCCCTGTCGCTGCGAGTGGCTGATGCGGCCTGGCATACGCAACGCGACGACTGGGTCCGACTGGGGCTGGAAGTGGCTGTGTTGACCGGTAGTCTGGGCAAGATTGCAACCGACCTGAGTCTGATGGCGCAAGGTGAAATCGCTGAGCTGGCGGAGCCTTCTGGCAATGGTCGTGGTGGTTCGTCAGCCATGCCACACAAGCGCAATCCGGTGTCATCCATGATTGCTTTGGCGGCCTCTACACGCGCACCGCAACAGGCGGCGACCTTGCTGGCAGCAATGGGCCAGCAGCATGAGCGCGGTCTGGGCAACTGGCAGGCCGAGCTGGCAGCATGGCCCTCGTTGTGGCTAGGTGCGCATGGTTCGCTGCAAGCCTTGAATGATGCCTTTGCTGCACTACAGGTTGACTGTCTACGGATGCGGCGCAATATTGATAGCTTGCAAGGATTGGTGTTTGCCGAGGCAGCATCGATCTTTTTGGCAGCCACCATTGGCCGCCCACGTGCCCACGCATTACTGGAGCAGTTGAGCCGGCAATTACTCGACAGCAGCGCGCAGCTGGTCGATGCCCTCAGTGACGCCATCAACGCTGATATCACCTTGCGTGCACAGGTTGATCTGGCCGCCTTGCGGGCGCTGTTTGATCCGGTGCAGGCGGCAGCAGCACCGGGCCGACTGGCGCAGGCACAGTTGCAATCACTGCGGCAGACACTGGCTGGCCTTGATTGACCCTCTCTTTATCCTATTGATGATTGAACGAGAATTTCATGAGCTACGATCCCTTTGATCATGATGTTGAGCGCGGCATGCGCAACCGTCGCAGTGTCCTCGGCGACGCCTGGGTTGACCGCTCGGTGGCCAATGCCACCAGCTTCAACCAAGACTTCCAGAACCTGATTTCGCGCTTTGCATGGCATGAAATCTGGGGCCGCCCGGGGCTGGATCACAAGACCCGTCGCATCATCGTGCTGGCTATTACGATTGCACTTGGGCGCTGGGAAGAGTTTGAACTGCATGTACGGGCAGCCCTGCTGGCCACGGACGAAAACAAGCTGAGCCCGGACGAGATGAAGGAAGTGTTGATGCAGTCGGCGATCTATGCTGGTGTGCCTGCCGCCAATACGGCCTTCACCCATGCCCAGCAGATTCTGCGTGAAGTGGGGGAGCAGATCGGCTATACCCTGCACCGAGCCAACCCGGCTGCGAGCTTTCATTCTGGCGTCGGCCATGCGGCGCGCAGTACAGGACGGCCCGCGTTGCATTACACCGTGCGCCCGCCGCGCAATGGCAAGTTGCCGCGACATACGATTGTGCTCAGCCATGCGATTGGTTGTGATCTGATGATGTGGGATGGGTTGGCTAATCTGCTGGCAGCCGACTGTCAGGTCATCACCTATGACCATCGCGGCCACGGTAGCTCGGAGAGTATGCCGGGTCTGTACAGCATGGCGGATCTGGCCGACGATGCAGCGCAACTGCTGCGCGAGATCGATACCGGTCCGGTCATCTGGATCGGCTTGTCGATGGGCGGCATGGTTGGTCAGGAACTGGCCTTGCGCCATCCTTCGCTGGTACGTGCACTGGTGCTGGCCAATACCACTTCGGCCTATCCTGAGGCAGCGCGGACGGCCTGGCAACAACGCATCACCACCGTGCGCGAACAAGGTATCGAGGCGATTGCCGAGGCAGTCATGGGGCGCTACTTCCACGATGACTTCCGCGCTTCACAGGCGGCAACGGTAGCGCGCTTCAGGGCACGTCTGACCAGTTGCGATGTGCAGGGCTATGTCGGTTGCTGCCATGCGGTGGGCACGGTCGATACGACGGCGCGTCTGCCACAGATCCAAGCGCCGACGCTGGTGATCGCAGGTGAGTTGGACCAGGGTACGCCGTTGGCGATGTCGCAGACGCTGGTCGATGGTATTGCCGGCGCACAGCTGGCCGTGATTGCTCAAGCGTCGCATATTAGCGCAGTAGAGCAACCGCAGGCATTTGCCGAACTGGTGACTGGCTTTATCGGCGCGTTGTAATGCCGATATAAAAAAGCACCTGCCTTGCTGCGTGCAAAGCAGGTGCTGTATAAAACTTCAGAAGATTGGTCGTCAGATCAGCGTACCTGCTGACGCCGGATAATCTGTACTGCCGCACTCAAGGCGACCAGATAGCTATCACCACCGAAACCACTGATCTGTCCTTGTACGACTTCGGCAAATACGGAAAGATGACGGAACGGTTCGCGTGCATGAACATGAGACATGTGGAGCTCGACAATCGGTACCGACAGAATCGCCAGCGCATCACGAATCGCATAGCTGTAATGGGTCCAGGCGCCGGCATTGATGAGTACTGCATCAATCGGCTCGCTGTGCGCGGCATGAATACGCTCGCACATTTGGCCCTCATGATTAGTCTGAAAGCTCTCCACCGTGACGCCAAGCCCATGCCCGAGATCCTGCAGTTGCTGATCGATCTCGGCCAGCGTGAGCGTGCCGTAGTGGGCCGGATCACGTTTGCCGAACATGTTGAGATTGACACCATGGAGAACGAGAATTTTCATCTGTAGGCTCTTGAAACAATGCGTTAACCGGCAACGGAAGCACGTTGATCTGCTCCCGTTGCCAGTAAAGGTTTAGAAGGTATGCAAGATACCCATTTGAATACCAACCAGCTTGCGACCATTGACGTCTGAGCCGCTCAGATTGGCTGTTGGCGAGGCCGAACCACTGAAGCGATAACCGGCAGCGCTGTCGTTTTTCATGTAGTTCACAAAGCCGTAGAGCGTGGTACGTACCGACAGCGAATAGTAGGCACCAACGTTGCCACCCTGTGCACCGGCACTGCCACCCGAGGTGTCCTTGATGGCACCGTAGAGTGCGCCGATACGCAACTGTGGATTGACCTGATAGTCGGCCGACAGCTGATAGATGTCAAAGTAACGCTGGGCATTGATATCGGTACCGGCATAGACGTTGCCGCTGCTGGCGACGTTGCTCAGAATCTGTGCTGCGGTCAGGCCACTGCTGCTGGAGGTAATGTTGTTGCTGCGTACGATGGCGGTGTAGATCTTGCCATGACCGTAATCATAGTCGGCATAGACGTTGTGATATTGCACCTTTTCACTGACTGTACCGGTGGGTGCTGGATTAGCCATCAAGCCGGCATAACCAATACGATACGGACCGCTGGTGTAGTCCAGACCTAACTGATACACCGCACTTTGCGACAGGCCGCCACCGGCTTGTTCACCCAGCGCATAGTGCACCGTTGCCTGCAGACCGTTGACGCGCGCAGTCTTGTAGGAGAGGTCATTGTCGTAACGCGACGGTACGCCGAAGGTATTGATCAGGGAACCAAAGGTCGTGCGGGCGGTGTAGTCGATGGCACCGCCGATATT
This sequence comes from Herbaspirillum sp. Sphag64, assembly GCF_014192645.1. GTDB lineage: Bacteria > Pseudomonadota > Gammaproteobacteria > Burkholderiales > Burkholderiaceae_D > Herbaspirillum. Next base: position 35,241 of record NZ_JACHYE010000008.1, read on the forward strand.
GAAGATTTCTGTATTCTGGCGACCAATGCGGAATTCGCCCGATGGGGTATTCAAACCCACCCACGCCTGGCGGTCGAACAGTCGTGTGCTATCGGCTGCGACGCCGGTATTAGCGCCAAATCCCTGTTCCAGAGTGAAGGTGGTCTGATAGCCGCCGCCGAGATCCTCGGCACCTTTGAAGCCAAGTCGGCTACGCAAAATCGCGCCGTCATTGACACCGACCACGCTGGTACCGCTACTGCTGTGGATATAGCCAACATATTCGTCGACGTCACCGTAAATGGTGACACTGGACTGTGCCTGTGCGGACGTCATGGCCCCTGCTGCACACCCCGCCAGTGCCATGATGCTGATGATTTTTTTCTGCATAGTTTCTCCTCCTGTGATTGATTGGCGCGCAATATCCTTGTCACGATCAAGATGACAATAACTTACGCTGTTTTTTTTACTACGGTGAACCGGTCCGTTGCTGATGAGGCACTGACGTCAGTATTTAATTTGTGCTACGGCACGCAACTCCTCAGGTGTTGCGGTGCCAAATCCAAAGAACTCCAGATAGGCAGGAATCATTTCGAACAACATGTCGGTGCCGATCTGAATCGGGCAGCCCTTCTCGCGGGCCGCTGCCAGCAGGGGCGTAATTTCCTGCTTCATGACCACATCGCCGACAAAGGTGCCGGAGGCGATACGACTCACGTCAAACGGCAAGGGATCATCGATCTTCATGCCCAGTGGTGTGGCATTGACTACCAGATCAAAGCCGGCTGGATCATTGCTGCCCGTACGCAGTGTCAGTGTCGGGTAATGTGCACGCAAGCGCTCAACCAGTGCCTGTGCCGACGCAACATGGGTATCGAACAGGACCATCTCGGCGACCCCGGCGGCGGCCAGTGATGCCGCAATCGCCGAGCCCACACCGCCGGTACCGGAAACCAGTACGCGGGCACCGTTCAGCATCAGTCCTTTCCGCTGCACGCCACGCACAAAACCCGCACCATCGAATTGATCACCCAGCAGGCTGCCATCAGGACGTAGCAAAATCGCATTGGCGGCACCGGCGATACGTGCCGCTGGTGTCACCTCATCGACCAGACGCATGGTGTTGACCTTGTGCGGCATGGTCACCAATGCGCCACGGATGTTGCTCATCCTGAACAATGCTGGCAGCGTGGTGGCGTAATCATCAGGCTTGACTCCCATCGGTACCACGACGGCATTGATGCCGTGTTTCTGAAACCAGGGGTTGTAAATCATCGGTGCCTTGAAGCTCTCCGTGGGAAATCCCAGGTGGGCGATGAGTTGGGTCTTACCGTCAATCATGGTTATTCCTATTACCTTTTTAATCAATTTCAACGCGGTGTACATCGCCAACGACGAAGACGTACGACAGCACGCCAAGCAGCGCCGCAGCACCAACATAAGCGAGTGCATAAAAGAAGGAACCGGTGGCGCTGATAATGAAACCGATCACCAGTGGCGTGACGATGCCGGCCAGATTGGAGCAGGTGTTGAAGATGCCACCGGTGAGGCCCATCAGCTTCTTGGGAGCGACGTCAGAGATCAGGGTCCAGCCCAAGCCCACCATGCCCTGACCAAAGAAGGCGAACGACAGGATGGCGATGATGGTGGTGTCGTTGTCGACAAAATTGGCGGCGACAATAGTCGATGCTGCCAGCAGACCGAAAATGATCGGCAGCTTGCGCGCCATATTGGCCGAGCCGGTGCGCTTGAGCAGCCAGTCGGAAAACCAGCCGCCGAACATCACACCGACCGCTGCCGCCAGGAACGGCATGATCGCGAAGAAGCCTACCTTGAGCCAGCCCATGTGACGCTCAACCGCCAGATAAGTTGGGAACCAGGTCAGGAAAAACACCAATGTGGTGTTGCCCGCAAACTGGCCGATCGCTGCGCCCCAGATTTGTCGTACGCTCAGCAGCTTGACCACATTGCTCCACGAAAACGGGGTGTGTTGCTGACTCGGCTGCTCCAGCCCACCCCCGGCAGCGATGTAATCGAGCTCGGCCTGATTGACACTCTTTGATTCATGCGGTTCGCGGTACATCGCCCACCACACGAGTGCAAAGGCGATACCGACCAGACCGACGACGATAAACAGCGAGCGCCAGCCAAAGTTGCCCATGATCCAGAACAATGCTGGCGCAAAGCAGGCCAGGCCAAGATATTCACCGACCGTGTAAATCCCCGTGGCACGCGCACGCTCATGTTGCGGAAACCAGGTTCCGACGACGCGACTATTGGTCGGAAAGCATGGTGCTTCACTCACACCAAGACCAAATCGGAACAGCAGCAGCGATTTGATACCAACGGCAAAGCCCTGGAACATCGTAAATAATGACCAGAACGTCAACGCCAGAAAATAGGTCAGGCGATTACCGAAGCGATCGAGAAAGACACCACCCGGGATCTGTGCCACTGCATAGGTCCACGAAAATGCCGAAAAGACCAGCCCCATGATGGCTGCACTGATCTGTAATTCCTTGGTCATGACCGGCGCGGCAATGCCGAGCACGGTGCGATCAAGGTAATTGATGAGGGTACCGATGGCCAGCAAGGCCAGAATCACAAAACGGGTACGGGTACGTGTGGCGTGCAGTTTGCTGCTGGTTGCAGTTGGGCTGCTGCTAGCAGGACTGCGCACGGCGGGATGCGCCGCAGTGGCGGTAGCACTGTCTGGTTTCATGACTTGTCTCCTGAAAAATTCTGATTTGAATTATTTGAACGACCGGCACCTCTTGCGGGTGCTCGATGTTGTCGCCGGCTCCTTACGCCGGAAGTGCTTGTCTGGTTTGTTTTTCACGAACATTTAAGCTGCGTCGCAAAACCTGATCTGTGACCCATTTGGCGCTTTGGTAAGCCCTTCGACCGACGATCTCAGGTGGCAGTTGCAGATAATCATCGTTGAAGACTTCAAAGCTGAAGTCGCCACGATAGCCACCACGATCCAGTCGATTGAGCATCTCTGACAACTCTGCCGAATGCGTACCTTCGCCGGGAAACACCCGCAGATGACGGGCAGTTTCGAGTCGTTCCTCAGCGCTGCGAATATCGCGCCACATGTAATCCGATAGTTGCACCAGAGCGATCTTGTGGCTCGGAATATCGTCCAGACTATCGAGCTCGCTGTTATTGGCGAGGATGTGAAACGAGTCCAGTACCACGCCCAGATTGGCGTGGTCTGCCAATGCCACAGCTTCCCATGACTGGGTGTATTGATTGATGTGACGGCCCCAGGACAGTGCTTCAAAGCCAACCTTCACGCCCAGCGGCACTGCCAGCGTAGCCAGCTTGGCCAGATGGCGGGCGATCAGGCTCATGTCACTGTCAGCGTGACTGGAGGTGGTTGAGCACACCATCAGCAACGGTGCGCCGACGGCCTTGCATAGTTGCAGCATGTTCTTGGCAATATCGAGTTTGTACTCATGCAGTGCGCCACTGAGCCCTTCGAAATCGCGCATGACCTGAATCCCGGTGACGCGAATGCCACTTTCCTTGACCAGACGTACTGCCTGATCGAGTCCGCCCGGATAGCTGGCCAGATCTTTTGCCCATAGCATGATCTGCGAAAAACCAGCCGCCTTCGATGCTTGCAGCTTGGATTCCAGCGGCCCTGCAAGAGTGATGCTGTCCATACCGAAGTTGCCGAGATTCATACTACCTCCGCATTTTTCTGTTGACGACGCTGATCGCTGATGACCAGCTCGAAGCTGATGCCACCGCGATACAGTTGCGTGAGTGCGCCGCGCTCGCTGGTGCGGGTTGGTTCCCGATCAATGAAGACGATACCGCGCTGGGTCAGTGCCTCCACGGCAGCCAATACATCGGGCGCACCGATGCCGATACGGATCAACTGCTCCTCCCATTTGAGCACGGCAGCGTCCTCGGGTGGCTCGACCAGTTGCAGGTAGAAAGTACGACAAGGGCTCTCCAGCAGCGTGCCCTTGTGCAGCACACCGAAGTAAACCCCTTCCGGCAGCGGGCGGAAATCCATCAGTTGCTGGTAGAAGTCGATCCACTCCGGCAGGCGTCCGGCACCAATGGTCTGTACCACGCCGAAGAAATGCATGTCGGCCAGTGCTGGCGGATGTTGGGGTGCATTGAGAATGGGCTTGAAGTCGACGTCATAGATAGAGAAATCCTGAAAGCGGTCGACAAAATAGACAATCGAATCACCCGCACCATGCACGCCGGGAATATTCAGTTCCATTGCGCCGGCGCGGGTCTGAATGGCCCAGGCACCCATCTCGATGGCGTGCCGATACGCGGCATCGGCATCACGTACGCGTAGCGCGATGGCACTCATGATGGTTGATTGCGGGTCTTTGCTGGTGGGCGATAGCGAGCCGGGATCGGCGTTGACGATGATGTTCATCGTGCCCTGCCGGTACAGCGTGACCTCGCGCGAACGATGGCGTGCAGTTGCCATGAAGCCCATTTGCTCCAGCAGGCTACCCAATGCCAGTGGCTGCGATGTTGCGTATTCAATGAACTCGATACCGGCGATGCCGAGAGGATTCTTTGGCTCTGGATTGATTTCTGTATTGCTCATGTTGTCTCTGCCCATCGTTACACGGCGCTGTCCGTGGCCGCGGATACACCGCGCTTTTGTTTGATGGAAGATTAGCGACAAGAATCGTGTAATACCAGAATTGAATCATTCAAAATGATCGATTAAAGTGCATAATGCACGATTATCGAACGTTTTTAGAAATGATTCCATGATGGAAATTGATAGTTTGAACAAAGTTGACTGGATTGCCGGACTGGAACGTGGGCTGGCGATCCTTGCCTGCTTCGACAACGATCATCCGACGATGACGGCAACCCAGGCAGCCGAACGGGCCGGCTTGAACCGCACTGCAGCCAGACGCTATCTGCTGACACTGGCGCATCTGGGCTATCTGTATAGCGATGGCAAGAAGTTCGGACTGACACCGCGCGTGCTTAAACTGGGCTGGTCTTATCTTGACTCGGCTGCGCTACCGCGCCTGCTGATGCCGTTCCTGCAACGGGTGACGGCTATTCTCAATGAATCGGTGTATGTCTGCGTACTCGATGGCTGGGACTCGGTCTGTATCGCCAGAAACGGTACCAGTCGGGTCATGACCAGTGGCTTTGCCCTTGGCTCGCGGTTACCGGCGCATCTGGCATCGCCAGGCATTGCGATGCTGGGGTTTCAAGCGCCGCAAGAGGTGCTGGCGCGTATGGCTGAACTGGCGCTGGTACCGTTTACGCCGCATACGATTACCGACTATCGTCTGCTTTACAGGGAGGTCGAAAAATCGCGCGAGTTGGGCTATGCACTGCTGGAGCAACAGATGCAAACCGGCGTGCGTGGTATTGCGATGCCGCTGAAAAATCGTAACGGTCAGCTCGTCGCTGCCATGAGCGTGAGCATGCCGATCAAGAATGAAACTACCGAAGAAGCGGTGGAACGCGTCTTGCCCGTGCTACAGGAAACGGCCAACAGCCTGATCAATCATCTCTGATCTCGCTATTGGCTTGCTACTTACATTTTGCCTGTCAGCCCTTGCTGGCACCAAATGTCAGGCCGACGACGAACTGTTTCTGCATCAGGAAGAATAGTAATACGGAGGGGATCGCTGCCAGTATCGAACCGGCAGACACCAGATTCCAGGCCGTTGTCCATTGGCCCTTGAGCGCGGCCACGCCAACCGTGATGGGTGCGACATCGTCACCCTGAGTGAGACATAAGGCCCAAAAATAATCGTTCCATACAAACGTGAATACGAGAACAGCCAGCGCGGCTAGCGCAGGTCGGATCAGCGGCAGCACGATACGGTAAAAGACGGTCCATTCGCTGGCACCTTCAATACGCGCGGCCTCGATCATTTCGTAGGGAAGCTGCTTAATGAAGTTACGTAGAAACAGGGTACAAAAACCGGTTTGCATCGCAATGTGAAACAGGACCAATCCGGTCGTTGTATTGAACAAGCCCATACTCAGGGACAGCTGACGCACGGGAATCATGAGAATTTGCTGCGGCACAAAATTGCAGGCAACAAAGATCGTGAACAGAATGGCGTTACCACGGAAGCGATATGTCGATAAGGCAAAGCCCGCCATCGCTGCCAGAGCAATGGCGCCTGCAACTGAGGGAAGTGTAATCAGACAGCTGTTCCAGAAATAATGCAGCATCGGCGAGCCCGTCAGCGCTTCACGATAATTGTCGATGACAGCGAAGTCCTTGGGCCAGCCCCAGTAATTGCCTTCCATCAGCTCATCGGTGGAGCGTACCGACGTCACCAGAACCGCCAGAATCGGCAGTAACCAGATCATCAGCGCCAGCGGTAACGAGAGTTGATAGAACAGGCGACTGCGCGGTTTCCAGTGTTGCAGGGGTAAGGGAAACATAGGGAACTCCTTAGTTTTCAGCGCGCAACATGCGCCGCAATTGCACAACGATGTAGATCAGCATGAGGCTGAAGAGCGTTACGGCAATGGCCGCAGAATAACCTTGTCGATAATATTTGATCGCTTGATCGTAGGTGTAATAAGCCAATACCGTCGAACTTTCGTAGGGCCCGCCACTACTCATGACGGCGATCAGATCGAAGCTGCGTAGAGCGCCGATGATCGTCACGACAAACGCCATGAAGGTAGTAGAACGCAACTGTGGCAGGACCACGTGGCGCAACATGCTCCATCCTTTGGCACCCTCCATGCGGGCAGCTTCTATCTGATCCTGATTGATGCCGGTTAATCCGGTCAGAAACAGAATCATGCAGTAGGCAGTTTGTGGCCATAGCGCGGCAAAGATGATGCCGTAGGTGACGTAGCGGGCATCACCGAGTACCGGAACGCCATGCCCCAGTATTAGGGCCAATAAGCCAAAAGTTGGATCATAAAACCAGCTGAATATGAGACCCACAACTACGCCGGAAAGGACAAACGGCGCAAAAAACAGGGATTTGACCAACCTGATTCCGCGTACTTGCTGGTTCAGATACAGGGCGACTGCAAGGCCTGTCGGTGGTGCCAGCAGAAATAGCAATAACCACGTCAGATTGTTTTTGAGCGCGGTGTAAAACGTGGGGGCATGCAACATCTCGACGTAATTGGCCACTCCCACAAATCGGGGAACACCCATCCCGTCCCAGTCAAAAAAACTGAGATAGACCGTATATAAAATCGGATACAGCACATAGATGATCGTCATCAGACAGGCCGGCAGCAGGAACCAGAAGGCAGCACGATGATGGCGCGCATGCTGACGATGCCGGACTTTCTGTTGCGGTGGCGGCGCTTTGCTGGTCGCAGGGGGTAGTGATGAGTGTGGCATCGGTACGCTGGCTGGGTGCGAGACGAGCATGAAGGAAACTCCAGTTGATCCGCAAACCAGCGCCCTTATGGTGCAGAAGATGAGCGCTGGCAAACGGAAAACGGCGAATGCAATAAGCAATCAGAGTGAATCAGGCACTCATGATTTCTTGTAGATTCGCTTACGGCTTTGTTCAAGATCATTCAATATGTCGTCAATTTTAGTCGGGTCACTGACGAATTTCTGCATCCCCTTCAATCCCTCATCAGCCATTTCTTTGGTCATGTCGCGGTCATAGAACTGGGCAATCCCGCCTTTGGTATTGGAGAGAATCTGAAAGCCGATACGCGAGATCGGCTCGACCGGTTCAGGTGACTTGCTATTGGCCGGCAGTGAGCCCAACCCGTCGGCCAGTTTGGCACTAATAGCCGGGGTCCCGACAAAGGCCAGGAAGCGGTGTGCGTCGGTTTTGTTACGTGCTTTACTCGGGATATGGATCGACTCTGCCGGACCATCTTCAGCAGTCGCAACGTGGGCGTCAATGACCGGGAACTGGAAGTAACCCATATTGGCTGCCAGCTTCGGTGGGAATCCCTTGGCAATGAAGGTGCCCATGAGCATCATGGCGGCCTTGCCCTGAAACAGGAATGGCTGCGCCCCGTCGAGGTCATAGGACAACGCATTGTCGATAAAATATTTACTGTCGATCAGATTTTTCCAGGCGCTATAGACTTTTTTGACACGGGGATCGGTGTAGGCGATCTCACCACCCATGAGTTGCTGGTGGAAGGCGTTACCGTTCAGACGCAGGTCGAGATAGTCGAACCAGCCCGCCAGCGTCCATGCGTCGCGGGCACCAACAGCGATAGGGGTAATCCCGGCTGCCTTGAGCTTGTTGCAGGCGGCGAGAAATTCATCCCATGTTTTTGGCTCATCGCTGATGCCAGCGCTCTTGAAGCTGTCCTTGCGATAAAACAATCCCCAGGAATAATAGACAGTAGGCAGCGCATATTGCTTGCCCTGGTAAGAGGAAGCGCTCTTGGTGGAGGCATAGACGTCATCCCATCCGTTTTTCTTCCAGTCGTCGCTGAGATCTTCCAGCAAACCGCGACTGGCATAAAACGCCATCCGCTCGCCATTGTGCCAATTGATGATGTCAGGTGCCTGGGTAGTCAGCCAGCCTGGCAACTGCACCTTGTAGGTTTCCTCTTCAACGAACGTTACCTTAACGTCAACATCGGGATTCTGCTTGTGAAACTCATCGAGTGTCGACTGCCAGACAGCACGCTGGGTCGCACCTTTGTAGGCAATATTGACAGCCAGTGTACCTGCTGCTGCGACACTACCAGTCACGGCAAACGCGCTGGCTAACAAGGTGCTGAGAAGTGCTTGGCGAATATTTTTTTTCATACCTGTCTCCGGGTAATTGAGGTTCTTGAAATGACCTGTTAAATGACGTACTTCTACGATTACGCTGTTGGTTCACCTTCTGATGGTCAGGGTCGATGTCAGGGGAGACATCAAGCTCGATAAATGGCGACGCCTTGCGGTTCAAGATGACGACTGCCGACTAAAAATTCAGCACGCTCTCCCGCCGGAACGTTGCAGGCTACATTGCTGTAATTAACCGCAAACTGCAGACCACCACGCTGACTGACGCGCAACCCTTCCGGCAAGCACTGCGCTGACAGTCCGGCCCTGTGTGCCACACGCTGCAACACGGAACGCGTGAAATCAGCATCAAAGACACTCGCCAGATAATGCAGACCACGATAATGGACAATCGCCGGATGCTGGTCATCAAATCGCGCCAGTGTCTCGACACCGGCGCCTGTCTCGATCAAATCACGCCAATACGCAGCCTGTCCTTGCAGATCATCGGCAGTGACTGTCTCGACGATATTGGGACGTAAGGATTCGACGCGCCAGACACGGATTGGCAAAACCTGTTGCAGAGCTCCGGGAGGTAATTTTTCCGGGATCTGCAGGGTATCGGTTTTGGAGCCGCTACGAGGACCGATCACCACCTGTGCGCCGCTAGCGGCAAGATCATCCGCCAACCCGGGCGGTAAAATCGGCAGTGGTGGTACAACAATCATGGCGTAATTGTTGAGCACACTACGCTCGCTGGTGGTGGGAAGAATATCGACATCCAGACCGAGTGCACGCAGTGCCGAATAATAGTCGAAGGCAATCCGGTGATACTGGAAGTCCGCTCCTTGCGGATGGATTTCAAACAGCCATTTTGCGGCGTAGTCAAAGAGTAACGCAACTTGTCCACGCGGCTGTGACAATGGGCCGTTAGCTTGCGTGATCTTGCTGATTTCCTGTGCCACCTGCGCCGCCTCCTGCCCACCGACATCGAGCTGGTTGTCGGGCGTATTGAGCCCGGCATGCATTTGCTCCTGCGCAAATGGAACTTGTCGCCAACGGAAATAAGAAACGCAGCCAGCGCCGTGGGCAAACGCTTCCCAGCTCCATAACCTGACCATGCCAGGCAAGGGCATCGGATTCCACTGTGCCCAGTTGACCGGCCCCGGTTGCTGCTCCATGACCCAGAACGGCTGGGCCGACATGCCGCGATAGAGATCATGATTGAAACTGGCAAAATCTGGATGACCCGTGCGCAGCCACCGTGCCTTGTCGTCAGGGGAAAACCACATCTCTTCTAGTGCGCCAAGCGGATAACTATCCCAACTAGCGACATCGAGATCGGCAGCCACAGGATAGTGATCGAACTCTAGAAACATCTGCATGAAGTTGTGCACCATCAATCGCGCCGGAGCATGGGCACGCAAGATGTCAACCTGCATCCGGTTGTAACGGGCGACCTCATCGGAAGCAAACCGCCGGTAATCGAGGCGATGCGAAGGATGCGCTTCAGTGACTGTGCAGACCGGGGCATCGACTTCCTCAAAGCTGCGGTATTCGCCACTCCAGAAGACAGTTCCCCAGGCCGCGTTGAGTGCTTCAATGGACTGGTAGCGTTGCTGTAGCCAGCGACGAAATCCGGCCTGTGCAGCGGCGGAGTAACTGACGACAGTGTGATGACAGCCAAATTCATTGTCGATCTGCCAGGCACTGATGGCAGGATGCTTGCCGTAGCGCTGCGCCAGCAGGGTCACAATACGCTGTGATTGTGCATAGTAGGAAGGTGACGAAAAGTCGTAGTGACGACGCGAGCCAAAGCTACGGGGCCGGCCATTGGCATCGATCGGCAAAATATCGGGATACTGATCAATCAACCATTTTGGCGGCGTGGCAGTCGGTGTACACATGACCACTTCCAACCCTGCGGTGGCGAGCACTTCGATCGCACGATCAAGCCAGCCCCACGCGTAATGGCCTGGTTCTGGCTCGATCCGACTCCAGGCAAATTCGCCAATGCGCACCTGCCGTATACCCAGTGCGACCATACGCTGGGCATCACTGCGCCAGATCTCTTCAGACCAATGCTCCGGGTAGTAGCAAACTCCTAATCGAATCGACATGCAACAAACTCCCTTCTTGAAATAGGTTCAGGCAGCCAGTGCTACTGCGCCAGATCTGGCAAAGGCAAAGCCGTTTTCGTCAAATAGATGTGCGCAGGTGGCCGGAATACCAAAATGCAGACGATCTCCACGCCGGGCCTGGCTATCACCAGATAGTTTGGATATCAATGGCTGGCCTTCTGGCTGCTCAAGGTGAACATAGGTATGTTCGCCAAGTCGCTCTACCAGAATCACTTCTCGTGTGACTCCCGCTGTCGACGTTGTGGTCAATGTGAAGTGTTCCGGGCGGACTCCCACTACCACCGATTGACCGGGCTGAAGGACAGGTGCCACAGCCTGTACAACAAGTATCTCGTCGGTTCCGGTCAAGCGTACTGTCACACTGTCTGGATGAGCTTGTACCACTGTTGCTGGCAAAAAATTCATCCGCGGTGAGCCAATGAATCCGGCAACAAAGCGATTGCGCGGGTGGTGATACAGCTCCATCGGTGTGCCAACCTGGGCAATGCTGCCATGCTCTCTGGCGTCGGCACCGGCATGTAAGAGGACGATACGATCGGCCAGAGTCATCGCTTCAATCTGATCGTGGGTGACATACACCACGCTGGCGTGTTCGAATTGGCGGTGCAGACGTGCGATCTCGATACGCGTCTGGCTTCTCAAGGTGGCGTCCAGGTTGGATAAGGGTTCATCGAACAGGAATACGCCTGGACGACGGACAATGGCGCGACCGATGGCCACACGCTGGCGCTGACCACCAGAGAGCTCGCGCGGCTTGCGCTGCAAGAGTTCTTCGAGTTGCAGAATACGGGCAGCTTCTCTTACCTTGTGCTCAATCTCGACCTTGGGCGTCTTGGCAAGACGTAGGCCAAAGCTCATATTCTCGAAGACTGTCATGTGCGGAAACAAGGCGTAGCTCTGGAACACCATTGCTACAGATCGCTGCGCAGAGGGGACCTCGTTCATGCGCTGATCATCGATGAGGAGCTCACCAGAAGAGATATCCTCCAGACCGGCAATCATGCGCAGCAGCGTCGATTTCCCACAACCTGATGGCCCAAGGAAGACACAGAATTCATGCGCGCCGATGTCGAGATCAACGTTACGTAACGTTGGCGCAGCGACGCCATAGGATTTTTGTACCGCACGTAAGGAAATACTGGCCATGCCTGCTCCTTGCGAAGTTTTTCAAACCAGATAAATCAAACTATTCAAGCGTTTCGGAATCGCTCCGGATGACCGGACAGCAACGACTCGCGCTGCCATGAGAAGCCGCAGGCACAAGCCCGAAAATCGGATGAATAAAATTTGGTTAAGCGCTTAACCTAATTAGCCAAAAAAAAGAGCACGCTTGCGTCTCGAATACATGATTAGTCTCCGTTTTGTCATTTTATTTTGTCACTGTTTACTGCCGATGCATCAGTTTTTACCGCTTGCATCGCGTGAGTGCGACCAATCATAGCAACCTTATTTTTGAGACGCAATCGAAATTTCGTCTCCTTCAGCGCCCTTCTATTCTCTCAGCCACGGCGTTGACAAGGCCCGCGATAGGCGATTGAATACCGAAGCTAAAAATTTCTGAATACTGATGACAACCCTCAACGAAGTTGCCGAACTGGCTGGCGTCACCGCGGCTACCGTTTCCAATGTTTTGCGTAATCGCGGCAAAGTGGGAGAACAGACACGGCTACGCGTCTTGGCTGCCGTGGATACACTCGGCTATCGTCCGCACCTCACAGCGCGTGCATTGGCAGAAGGTTGTGCGCCTACATTGGCATTGATGGTGTCCAGTATTGCCAATCCGTTTTATCCCGAATTTGCACTCGCGGCAGAGCGCGCAGCCCGAGCAAGCGGACGTTTTTTAATCGTCTGCAATACGAATGAAGATGTTGAAACCGGTCGCGCCTATCTGGACCAGATTGCGGGCAGTCTGTCCGAAGGCTTGCTGGTGATGAACGCCAAGCTGCCGATGGAAGAATTGAAAAAAGCCCAACAGCGTGGTGCACCAGTGGTGCTGTGCATGTGGGAAAAGCCGGATGCGCCGCCAGAGCTACCTTGTATCGCCGTTGATTTTTTCGCGGCCGGCGCGATTGCTGGACAGCACCTGATCGATTTGGGCCATCGCCATATTGCAGCGCTTGTCGGCAGCAAGAAAAACGGCATTCATAGCGAGCGCTACAAGGGATATTTGTCGGCGTGCACAACATCGGGACTGAAGCACCTCGAGTGTCACACCCGCTACATTCAGGACTCGGTAGAAGCCGGCTACGAAAGCGCGCTCGTCCTGCTTAAAACGCAGCCAGAATTGACAGCGATCTTCGCCACCAATGATTTGCCTGCATTGGGCGCGCTCAATGCAGCGGCTGATCTTGGCCTCAAAGTCCCTGAAGATATCTCAATCATCGGCATCACGGATATCCAGTGGGCCAGACTGGCGCGTCCAGCGCTGACAACCGTCGCCGTACCGACCGTCAGTGCAGCAGAGTCGGCGATCAAGCTATTGCTCGAGTTGATCAGCAAATCAATCGATGGCGCCACCATGCGCGTCACAGAAACACCACAACTAGTGATCCGCGCCTCGACCGGCGTCGTCAAGCGTAGCGCCTGATAACAAGGGTTACAGCGAGGCAGAGATCGAATGCACAACAAAGATACCCATAATAATGTTTGATCTAACTTATCTTTCATTGTTGCCTGTGATAAAAATAAAAAACGCATTCTGTGTCATGATTCCCGGACTCGATATTCACGACTACACAAAAGGTCAACATCAAGATTGGCCATAAAAATAACCGGAGACCTTTTGGTAAGAACATTGTGTGTTCATAAAAAGGAAGGGATGATGATATGAAAATTTCGAACTTGAATATTGGTCTGCGCCTTGGTCTGGCGTTTGCCGTGGTGGTGGCCTTACTGATTGGTACTGCCGGTGTCGGCATCGCCAACCTGGCTGCCAGCAACGACAAGATGAGTCACATCGTCAATGACCGTTACTCACTGATTGCGCTGAGCAACCAGATCAAGAACAACGGTTACAAGGGCAACGCCCTGCTAAGCAATATTCTGTTGGCGTCCACTCCGGAGAGTTCAAAGAAGTATATGGATGAATACGTTGCCGTTCGCAATGCTAACGCAACCGCCTATGCCCAGCTGGAAAAGTTGATCCAGACACCCGAAGCGAAAGATATCTACCAACAGCAAATCACCGCACGCAGCGCCTATGGAGTGGCTGTGCGCAAGTTCTTTGAGGTGATGAACGCCGGCAATCTGCAACAGGCACGCGAACTGTATCAGGGTGACGTCGCCAAGCTGCAGGTAGAGTACAACGTCTGGGTCGACAAGATGGTCGATCACATGGCCGATCAAATGAACAAGGACACCGCGCAGGCGGCCAGCGATGCAGCCAATGCCAAGCTGGAAATGATTGTGCTGTCGATCGCTGCGGCAGCGATTGCAATTGTGACGGGCATCCTCATCACCCGCACCATCACCTATCCGATCCAGCGGGCGGTCACACTGGCAGAAGCGGTGGCGCAGGGTGACCTGACCCATGAGCTTGCCTCCGACAGCAAGGATGAAATTGGTCGCCTGCTGCGTGCGTTGCAAATCATGATCGAAAATCTGCACCGCATCGTGGCCCGGGTCCGGGTTGGTACCGACACGATTGATACTGCTTCCAAGGAAGTTGCACGGGGCAATATGGATCTGTCGAGTCGCACCGAACAGCAGGCCAGCTCACTGGAAGAAACTGCCTCAGCGATGGAGCAGCTCACCGCTGCGGTGAAGCAGAATGCCGAGAATGCGCAGCAGGCCAATACGCTGGCGCGTTCTGCTTCTGCCATTGCAACGCAGGGTGGCGTTGCGGTGGAACAGGTGGTGTCGACGATGAATTCGATCAACAGCTCATCGCAAAAAATTGTTGAAATCATCAGCGTGATTGATGGCATTGCCTTCCAGACCAATATTCTGGCACTCAACGCGGCAGTCGAAGCAGCGCGCGCTGGCGAACATGGACGTGGCTTCGCGGTGGTGGCAAGTGAAGTACGCAGTCTGGCACAGCGTAGTGCGGTGGCGGCCAAGGAGATCAAGTCGTTGATCGATGATTCGGTCACGCAGGTTGGCTCCGGTAGCCAGATCGTGGTGCAGGCAGGACAGACCATCAACGAAGTTGTCACGAGCATTAAACATGTGACTGATATTGTGGGCGATATCAGCGCCTCCAGTCATGAACAGAGCCGTGGTATCGAACAGATCAATCTGGCCATCACCGAGATGGATCAGGTGACGCAGCAAAATGCCGCGCTGGTCGAGCAAAGTGCCGCAGCGGCACAGGCCATGCAAAGTCAGGCGAGCCGCCTCACGGATGTGATGGCTGCCTTCAAGCTCAATAGCGGGCATGTGCCGGTAGCGCTCAATGATGATGGTCCTGGTAGTTATGTTGGTCATCAGCTGTTGCGTGATGTCAATCCAGATCTGTCACTACCAGCGGAAACCCGAGTGCCGCAGTTGTCCTGACGGGTAAATTGGTAGGTAAGTGTGATTCTGATATGCGATGTACCCAGAGAGGGGATACGAACCAGGCTGATTGACTGTCTGGTTCGATAAGAAAATTCACAGTGATCTTGCAACTGACGGGCACTGCTGCGTCGTGTCATCCGGGTGATGACACTGTGCGGCGTTGTTTGTACGTTAGTGATGCGTCGGTCGTGAGATGAAAATCAACCCTGCTGTTCTTATCTCGTATTCATCATGACAAACAATGCTGATATCACATTCGCAACTGCTACATATTCGACCTCTGCATCCGACGACGTACTGTCGCTGAATCATTCTCAGCAAAAAATTAATCGCTATATCGAGGCTTACCGCCAGCACGGTTACCGTGTTGCCCGGCTGGATCCCCTGGATACGATCAAGGTGCCTGCGCTGGCAGAATTGTCGCCGTCATTTTGGGGCATCACCGACGAGGACGTCCGTCGTTGGCGCACCGGCAGCGGCTTTGCCGGGACCACGACGAAACAGCTGAACGACCATTTACAGGCACTTTACGCAGGCAGTATTGGTGTCGATGGCAGCGGCGTGCGTAACACGACACGACAACAATGGCTGTTTGACGCCTTCGAACAGCAACAGCAAGGACATCAGCAAACCTCCCTGCCACTGCAGCAACAGACTGCTCTATTGCAGCGTCTGATACAAGCCGAACAATGGGAGCACTTCGTCCAGGAGCACTATCCCAAGGCCAAGCGGTTTTCGCTGGAAGGATGCGAGAGTCTGCTGCTGCTCATGGACGCCTTGCTTGATGCCAGCAATGCGCAGGGCATCCGCAAATTCTTCTTTGCCATGCCGCATCGGGGCCGCTTGAATCTTCTGGTCAATTTCATGCAAATTGCGCCGGAACGTATTTTGTCCCACTTTGACACGACGACTACCACTGCACAGCGCCATCACGATCTGCCTTTCCATCTTGGTGTGACGAGCACCAGAGAGACGGTACACGGTGTGGTTGAGCTCAAGCTAGCACACAACCCTTCGCATCTGGAAAGTGTCTACCCGATCTTGCTGGGCATGACGCGGGCGGCACAGGACGCACAGAGCGCCACGACCGCTGCCCCTACCTCGGTCGTGTTGCATGGTGATGCCGCATTCAGCGGTCAGGGCGTGGTCATGGAGTCACTGAAGTTAAGCCAGCACCAGGGCTATGCGGTCAATGGCACGATCCATGTGATCATCAATAACCAGATTGGCTTTACCACGCCAAATCCACTGAACCCGGCAACGCATGTCCTGTGCACCGATATTGCCAGGATCGTCGATGCGCCGGTCTTGCATGTGAATGCAGATGATCCTGTGGCAGTCGTACAGGTGGCGCAACTGGCGTTTGCCTATCGCCAGCAGTTTGGTGTCGATGTCGTGATTGATCTGGTCGGCTATCGTCGCTGGGGACATGCGGAACAGGATACGGCCAGCGTTACCCAAGCGCCACTGCATGCGCTGATTGATCGTCAGCCAACTATTACGACACTGTTTCAGGAACAGTTGCAGCGCAACTTTAGCGACTTTATTGACCACGGTGCACAATGGCGCGAACAGGCACGGAAGAGCTTCCATGGAGTAACGCACCCAGCCAGACAATCACCGCAGACATCACTGTATCCTGCCACCGGGGCGGCAACTGAGACGGCTGTTCCTTTATCCCGACTGCGTCAGTTTGTCGACACAATGACCACGCTGCCACCTCACTTCGATCCGCATCCGGTTGTCGCAACACTAATCGACAAATGGCAAGCCGCAGTTACCCAGACCGATGGCGTTGCCGACTGGTGTCTGGCAGAAAACCTGGCCTATGCCAGCCTGTTGAGTGAGGGCTACAGTATTCGTCTGTCCGGTATGGACGTGGAGCGTGGCACCTTCATGCACCGACATGCTATATGGCACAACCAGCAGGCCGAAATACGCATCAAGGAGAGCGTAGCGATGGCCAGACATATGCCGTTGTTAAGCGTTGCCGCAGGACAGGCACGTTGCGCTATCGTCAATTCACCACTGAGTGAAGAAGCCGTGCTGGGTTTTGAGTATGGCTATAGCGTCCAGACCAGCAAACCCGGTCTGGTAATGTGGGAAGCGCAGTTTGGTGATTTTGTGAATGGCGCACAGATCATGGTGGACCAATATGTCAGTTCAGGGGCAGCAAAGTGGGGCTACACGTCAGGTCTGGTAATGTCGCTGCCGCATGGTTATGAAGGTGTCGGGCCAGAGCATTCCAGCGCTTATCTGAGCCGATTCCTGTTGCTGTGCGCGGAAGAAAACATGCGCGTCGTGTATCTTTCCGAATCGGCCCAATGGTTCCATCTGTTACGTGAGCAGGCACGCTCAACGCAACCAACGCCGTTGATCGTGATGGCACCAAAAGCGCAGTTATACCAAAATCAGGCATCGTTCTCGGAGGTGTCGGCAATCACTGGTGGTGCCTTTGCGCCAGTATTAGCTGATCCGCAACAACCAGTGGCGGAGCAGGTCAAACGGGTTGTGCTGTGCAGCGGCAAAGTCTTTCATGATCTGGACGCACACCGCCGTCTGGCAGCGCAGTCATCCGTGGCATTGCTGCGGGTGGAACAACTGTATCCGTTCCCGGCGACGCAGTTGCAGGACGAACTTACCCGCTTCCCTTCACTCACCGAGGTAGTCTGGGTGCAGGAAGAAGACAAGAATCAGGGTGCATGGTACTTCCTGCGTGAGCACTTGGAGGCAATCCTGCCAGATCAGGCTGCACTGCGACTGGTCTGCCGGCCAGCCAGAGCAGCCGGAGCGCACGCTTCTTCGACGCAACACAAGGCTGAGCAGGCAGCACTGCTATTGGCGGCATTGCAATGATGCCCTGAGGCACCAGACGAATGAAGTGCCATTCCGCCACGGTGTCATGACGCCGTGGTGGCCTTTATCAAGACTCCTCATTACAATTGTGCGCATTCTGGCAAGCATTTGATTGTTAGCTGCCGTCCAGTCATGTTCCACCGTATTGCTGACTTTTCATTTTCAATCCATGACAACGCGTAAAGCCTACCATCCGCTGTCAGTGTCTCTACACTGGCTGATTTTTATACTTTTCGTTGTCGCGCTGGCCGCGATTGAATATCGGGATGATATTCCCAAGGGTGAGCCATTGCGCGATATTCTCAGGACAGTTCATATGCATGCCGGTCAGCTGGTGTTTGTATTTGTGGTTATCCGCGTCCTGGCACGCTGGCGCTTCGGTGCGCCAGAGGAATTGCAAGCATCGCAATGGCAACGACTGGGAGCAACCGGTGTTCATCTGGCGCTGTATTTTGTCATGTTTGCCTTGCCCATCAGTGGCATTCTTTTCACCCAGGCCGGGGGTAGAGACATTGTATTTTTTAGCATGACGCTGCCGCAATTCATTGCCGAGAATCAGGACATCCGTGGTCCGATCAAGGAATTCCATGAGTTTCTCGGCAATGCCGTCTACTACCTCGTGGGTATCCATGTCGCAGCAGCGCTGTGGCATCAATTCGTGCTGAAGGATCGTATTTTGCAACGCATGCGCTGGCACAAGGACAACTGATTCGGGTCCATGGCATTGCTGAACCTGCGTCACCTTTACGTCTTCAATATCGTCGCTACCACTGGTGGCGTACGTCGCTCGTCGGATACCCTGCTGCGCGATTCATCGGCCGTTGCACGCTCTGTAGCGGCACTGGAGAGTAGTCTCGCGGTACCGCTGTTTGAACGCAAAGGCCGTGGCATGTTGCTTACCGCAGCTGGTGAAGCGGTGCAACTGCGGGTGCGGCGTATTGAAAACGAACTGCGGGAGGTCCGCGACGATGCATTACGCCTGTCCGATCGTTCCGGCGGACAGGTTGCCGCGCTCGATGCCTTGTTCAACGAACGCCGTCTGCTGGCCGCAGTACTGCTGGCAGAAGCCCATCACATGCCCAGTGTGGCAAGGCGCATGGAGGTATCGCCACCGGCGGTGAGTCAGGCCATTTCGCTGCTGGAAGGTCTGCTAGGCCAGTCACTTTTCTTTCGTACCGCACAGGGTATGTTGCCGACCGATGCCGGACGGCGCTGGACTGAGCACTTCGAACGTGCGCTGGCAGAGCTGCGACACATTCCTGCCGATATTGCCGCACTAGCCGGGTCGGTTCAGGGCAGCGTGACCATCGGCACCTTGCCACTGGTACGCTATGAAATCCTGCCGCGCGCCATTGCGACATTGCTGCACCACCATCCCGGCCTGCATATCCGTTCGCTGGAAAGTCCCTATGAAGAACTATCGGCCGGCCTGATGAGTGGCCGTATTGACTTCATCATCGGCTCGCTGCGTCCGTTCGATAGCGATACATTTGTATCGATGCCACTGTTCACGGACAAGGCGGTGCTGACCGCACGTGTGGACCATCCGCTGACGCGAAAGAAAAAAATCAAGCTCACTGATCTGGCCGATTATCCTTGGGTCATGGCCCATGCCGGTACGCCTTTACGTACATTGCTGGAGGAATTTTTCGCAACACAAGGCGTGAGCTGGCCATCAACTGCCGTAGAAACAGGTGATCAGGCGCTAGTGCGTGGATTACTGTGCGCCAGCGATATGCTCACGGTACTCTCAGCACATCGACTGCAGCATGAAGTGCACTCCGGCGCATTGACCGCGCTCCCGTTTGACTTGCCAGGTATGGAACGCATCATTGGCGTCACGCTCAGGAAGGGTGCGCATCTTTCGCCCGGTGCAACCGCCTTGCTTGGTGAAATTGAAAACATTACAACGACACTACAGCAAGCTGCCTGATGCCGTAGCAGAAGCAGATAAGTAAATTGCAACAGTCTGGTGACTGAACGCAATACGATAGAAGGACGTCAGTCGTACACTTTCTGACAGAGGAGCAATGGCGCGGCCACTGTTCGATAACAACGATAATTTCGGACTCACCAGGAGACACCATGAGTACAGCATCCACGCTGGATGTACGCGCGCATATCAACGGTCGCAAGATGTCGGGCTATCAGTGGCTATTACTGATTCTCTGCTTTTTGATCGTGGCCACCGACGGTATTGATGTCGCGATCATGGGCTTTCTGGCGCCGGACATCATTCGCGAATGGTCAATCTCACGCACTGCGTTCGGCGTAGTGATGAGTGCGGCGCCAGTTGGATTAGCCATTGGTGCATTGGTCGTTGGTCCACTGTCGGACCGCTTTGGTCGCAAAAAACTGTTGATGGCCACCGTCGCCTGGTTCGGTGTATTCAGCCTGCTCAGCGCCACCGCACCCAATGTAGTCGTCTTGTCGACATTACGCTTTCTGACCGGTTTAGGCTTGGGAGCTGCGATGCCAAACGCCACCACCCTGCTCTCGGAATACGTCCCTGAACGCGCCCGCAGCACTTTGCTGGCCATCATGTTTACTGGCTTCAATCTGGGTTCTGCCGTCGTTGGTTTCGGTGCTGCCGCGTTGTTGCCACATTATGGCTGGCGCACGGTGCTGGCAGTCGGCGGCGCATTGCCGTTGCTGTGCCTGCCGTTCTATCTGGTGCTGATTCCAGAGTCAGTGCGCTTCTTGGTCGTACGCAAGTTCCCGGCAGAACGCATTGCGCGTACGCTGAAAAAAGTCTGTGGCGGAGACTTCGCTGCCGACCAGACATTCACCATCAGTGAACCGACCGTTTATGGCAGCCAGCCGGGCAAGGTACTGCTGTCGTCGTCCTATCGACACATCACCTTGTCGCTGTGGGGAACCTATTTCATGGGCCTGCTGGTGATTTATCTGCTCGGTGGCTGGTTGCCAACCCTGATCAAGGATGCCGGCCTGCCCATTGAGCGCGCCGCCAATATCACCGCCATGTTCCAGCTGGGTGGTACTGCCGGAGCATTGACGGTGGGCTTCCTGATGGATCGTCTGACACCGGCCAAGGTGCTGGCAGCGGCCTATATTGCCGGTGCTTTCTTCATCTTGCTGTTGGCTTCCGGCAGCGTGAATTCGGGCATGTTCGCCGCCTATGTGTTGCTGGCCGGATTTTGCATGAACGGTGCGCAGACTGGCATGAATGCCTTTGCACCATCGTGCTATCCCACCGTCGTGCGTGCTACCGGTGTGAGCTGGATGCTGGGCGTCGGTCGCTTTGGCAGCATCCTTGGTTCTTTTGCTGGTGGTGTGCTGTTATCGCTGGGCTGGGGATTCTCTGCAGTGATTTCGGTATTGGCAATTCCGGCAGCGATTGCCGCCATCACTATCGTGTTTGTGCGCCTCGTGCAACGTCCGGTTGCAGCATAAACACGGTATCACCGCCACGAATTTTTCGTGGCGGTGATACGATAGCGGCTTTGTCGCAGGCGCATACCTGCACAAGTCGAAAGTCACGCTGTGCACGTTTCTCAAGCAATCGGCCCAAGCGCCGCACATCCGGACGGTTTACCTCCTGAACAACGCCTGCTGGCCATCATCACGGTGGTGCTGGGACTGACCATGGCCGTCATGGACGGCTCCATTGTCAATCTGGCACTACCGACGATGGCGCACGAAATGCATGCCTCTGCGGCCGAGGCAATCTGGATTGTCAACAGCTATCAGATTGCGATGGCGGTTTGTCTGCTACCACTGGCTTCACTGGGCGAAGTGATCGGCCACCGTCGCATCTATCTGCTGGGTCTGGTGTTGTTCACTTTCGCCTCACTCGCCTGCACACTGAGCGGAAACATCACCCAACTCAGTCTGGCGCGGGTACTGCAAGGTCTTGGTGCTGCCGGGATTCTCAGTGTGAATACGGCATTGATCCGCTTCATCTATCCGGTACGGATGTTGGGCCGCGCAGTGGGCTATAACGCACTGGTGGCAGGAAGTGCTTCGGCATTGGGGCCTAGCGTGGCGGGTGTGATCCTGCATGTGGCGTCATGGCACTGGCTGTTTCTGATCAATATTCCGCTGGGCTTGCTGGCACTGAGCATTGGTCTGCGCGCGCTGCCGTTCAATCCACTATCGGCTCGTAAATACGATGTCACCAGCGCCTTGCTGTGTCTGCTGTTTGTCGGGCTGACCTTGTACACCTTTGATGCACTGGCGCATCTACAGGGCCTGTCGGTGGTACTGCCTTGTGGCGTGCTGGCTGCTGCGGTGCTGTGGATGTTACTGCGGCTGCAATCGGCCAGTGCGCCGATGCTGCCACTGGATCTGCTGCGTATTCCACTATTCGGGTTGTCCATCAGCACGTCGATCTGTGCGTTCGCGGCACAATCGACGGTCCTCGTGATGCTGCCGTTCCTGCTGCAAAATCAGCTAGGATTACCGGCAGCGAAAGCGGGTCTGTTGCTGACCACCTGGCCGATCACATTGGCGATGGCTGGTCTGCTGTCTGGCAGATTGTCGGACCGGATTGCAGCAGGTCTGCTCGGTGGATTGGGTCTGGCAGTTCTGACGGCAGGCTTGCTCGGCTTGCTCTGTGTGCAGCAATCAACACCGACACCGGTGATTGCCTTGTTGCTGGGTGTTTGTGGCATCGGCTTTGGCATCTTCCAGTCACCGAATAATCGCGCCATGATCAGCGCTTCACCACGTACTCGCAGCGGCGCGGCCAGCGGCATGCTCGGTACTGCCAGACTGACCGGACAAACACTCGGTGCGGCGCTGGTGGCACTTATTCTCAATACCTCGGCGATTCCCTATCCCGTAGTGCTTTACTGTGCCGCCAGTCTGGCTGGTGTGGCCTGTGTGGTGAGCCTGACGCGGCTACGGTTCTGATGTTGCCGGCGTCAGGCGATGCGCTGATCTACTCTGCGTGAATCAGGCCTTGGCCAGTTCGTCGTGAATTGCCTGCACCAGACGTGCATCATCAGCGGTGACATCTGGGGCAAAGCGGCCAACAACCTGACCTTGTTTGTTGACCAGGAATTTCTCGAAATTCCATAACACGTCGGGTGCCGGATTGCCGGCAATGCCATAACCCTTGAGACGTTCACGGAATGGACCATCGCCTGTGGCTTGCGGTTGAGCGGCGGTCAATGCCGCGTACAACGGATGCTGGTCCTCGCCAACCACCGAGATCTTGGAGAACATCGGGAACTGGACGTTATAGGTCAGCGAGCAGAATTCGCTGATCTCAGCGTCACTGCCGGGCTCTTGTCCCTTGAAATTGTTGGCCGGGAAACCCAGGATTTCGAGACCCTTAGCACGCTCTGCCTCGTACAGCTTTTCCAGTGCTTCGTATTGCACGGTGAGCCCGCACTTGGAGGCGACGTTAACCACCAGCAGTACCTTGCCACGGAATTCGGCGAGGTTGATGGCGGTGCCATCGATACGGTTCAGAGGGATGTCATAGAGGTTGCTCATCGTCGAATCCTTTGGGTAAAGTAAGAGAGCAACTACTATACACAAGCTCGCCACAGCTCGCAGGCGACCCTTGTTTTACAGGTCGGCCCATTGCCTCAGCAGATTATGATAATGGCCTGTCAGACCAAGCACTTCGGCAGTGTCTCCCAGGCTGGCACGCAGGCTGGAAATATTCTGGTCCAGCGCAAACAGCATGCTGCGCTGCCAGTCGTCACGCACCATGCTCTGTGTCCAGAAAAAAGAACAGACGCGCTCACCACGCGTGACCGGTTCAACCCGATGCAAACTGGTGGCGGGATACAAAATCAAATCGCCGGCCGGTAGTTTGACTTCATGCGTGCCATAGGTATCAACGACTACCAATTCACCGCCGTCATATTCTTCCGGCGCGGACAGAAACAAGGTGGAAGACAGGTCCGTGCGCATTGCCAGCGTACTGTCAGACAACTGTCGGACTGCTCCGTCAACGTGCAAGCCATAGTGCTCACCGCCGGCGTAAACATTGAACAGCGGCGGCATGACTGTGCGCGGTAGTGCCGCAGCAAAAAACAAGGGATTGGCTTTCAGTGCAGCCAGAATCCGGTTACCCAGCGCGACACATGTCGGCGAGTGTATTGGCAACTGGCGGTTGCGTTTAACCTTGGCACCTTGCTCGCCGACGGTTGCCTTGCCGTCAATCCAGTCGGCACGAACCAGTTCGCTGCGCAGTTCCCTGACCTGTTCGCCGCTGAGCACCTGAGGGATATGCAACATCATGAGGTCTTCTCCATGCGTGTAAATACTTTGTCGGCTACGCCTCGCCCGGCCAGCGAGGCGCGTTACCAAACTGAGTACTTAGTATTTGAAGTTGGCAGTCAAGGCGATCGCTCTGGCTGCGCCCGGCGTGTCACGATAGCCACTCTTGTTGATCGCCGCTACGTAGTCCTTGTTGAACATATTGGTCAGATTGAGTTGCAGATCGACGTTCTTGTTGACCACGTAACTGAGCATGCTGTCGAAGACCCAGTAAGCATTGGCATACTGCGGCGTGCCAATTGCACCATCGGTACCACGTAGCAGCGAGCTCACATAACGCGCACCACCACCGATGGTGAAACCTTGTGGCAGCTTGTAGGTGGTCCAGGATGTGAAGGCTTGTCTGGGGGTATAGGCCAGCAGCTTTTCACCGCTGGCCGTGGCTGCCGCACCGCTGACGATACGGGTATCCATGATGGTATAGCCGGCAGTGACCGCCCAGTTAACGGTGATATTGCCGGTGACGCCCAACTCGATACCCTGGACCTGCTTCTTGCCGGTCTGGTAGTAGAGCAGTGTGGTCGGATCCTGTTCGACGTCATTGCGAACCTCGGTGCGATACAGCGCCGCTGTCAGTGCCAGCGCCTTGTTGAGCACATCCCACTTGGTACCAATCTCGGTGGTAGTGGTTTTTTGTGGCGCGTAATTGCTATTACTGGCGCTATTGGCGGCAGCACTCAGGGCGAAGTTAGCACCGCCCGGTGGCTGCTGTGAAGTTGCATAAAGCGCATACACACTGCTGTCTTCAGTTGGCTTGTAGCTTGCGCCCAGCTTCCAGTTGACCAGATTGCCGGAAGTCGACAGATCAGTGATCACACCTGCTGCATTGGCATAGTAACTGGTGCGGTAATTGTCGACCCGTGCACCACCGGTCAACGACCATTTGTCGTTGAACTTGAGGGTATCGAACAGATACGCAGAAATGGTATCGGTCTTGCCATTGTTGTAGCCGGTGGCAGGCATGCTGAAGCTTGCTGCCACGGCATCGTAGGGATTCGGATTGTAGAGATTGGCTGCCGGCAGCGATCCATTCCGGGTGAAGGACAATGCCTGCTGCCTTTCCTCGGTCAGTTCCACACCGGCGACCAGAGTGTGCTTGATGCTACCGGTTTGCAGTTCGGCCGTGATATTGCTCTGGTTGGTCATGATCTGGTTGCTCTGATTCTTGCGCGTAGGCAGATTGCGGGCAATGCTCCAGGTCGAGGTATCGCTGCTGACCGGGGTCAAGAGATTGGCCGAGCTTCCAATGAAGGAGGTCAACTGATAGTTCTGACTGGTCTTTTCGTAGCGGGTCGTATTCTGGAATTTCAGATCAGGTGAGAAGTCATGCTCTACCCGTACGGTGACCATGTTGGTTTCGCTCTTGTCGAAGTCCGATGCCAGGCCGTAGAAGTTGGACGAGCTGACGCGTGGTGCGTTGCCGATGTAGCTGCGGGAGGCGTCCGGCGAACTGTATCCGGGCAAACCAATAGTCGGCGCGCCGCCGTCAGGTACGTTGTTCTGATCCACATGCAAGAGGTCGACAAATACGCGCGTTGGTCCGTTCAAACCAAAGACAAACGATGGCGCAATCCCACTACGATTGTTCTCTACCATGTGGCGACCTGGCACACCGCTTTCCTGTTTCATCAGATTCAGACGCATGGCCGTACCGGTGGCTTCATCGATGACCTTGTTCCAGTCAGCGGTCACACGCTTTTGATTCCAGCTGCCATAGGTCGCGGAGGAGGCAAAGGAATCTGTCATCTCCGGCTGCTTGGTGACCAAATTGATTGAGCCGGTCGGCGAGCCGCGTCCGTTATCGGTACCCGCCGGCCCCTTGAGTACTTCCACCTGCGAGATGTTAAACATGTCACGCGACACTGAGCCGAGATCGCGCACATTATCGACAAAGATCGCGCTGGAGCTGTCAAAGCCACGCATGTAGATGGCATCACCGGTACTGGTTGAGCCGTTTTCGCCGAGGAAAAAGGTACCAACGCCCGGCGTGTTACGCAATGCCTCGGTCAGGGTCGTCGCTCCCTGTTGATCCATCAATGGGCGCGCAATAATGGTAATCGTCTGCGGTGTATCCACCATTGGTTGCGTGTATTTGGGTGATGATGCATGGTCAACTTTATAACTTTCTTCGGTCGCGCTAACGTGAACCGCTGGCAATTGGTTAGCCGTGGAGGGTGCGGGGGCGACCTGCTCGGTCTCCTGTGCATGCGTAATGGAGGGCAACAACATGGCGCCTGCCATGGCGACAGTGACAGTGGCGTGCACGGTGGCATGCACACGAGGATGGACGTGTTTGCGACTTTGGATAGAAGACATGAGCTAGCCTGTTCAAATGGAGTAAAGATTCAGGCTGGCGTTTCATGTCAACACTTGCGGACACGAGGATAAAGCTGGCAGAACGATGAATGTACGTAACAGATAGATACTTAGTTACAAAGCACAAACATTATATCACGAATGAGAATTGTTACGATTTGGTGACAATTTCTTGATCATCATTAACGCTCTGGGCAGCTCTGCAACAGCGCGCAGAATATTGCAAAAAAACTGCGCCACTTTGTTTAACTCAGCGTATTGTTTAAAGGAGCTGCGTTAGGCAAACACCCTATTGGCGGAAGTTACGGGTGCATCCGTTAGTGCATGTTGCGGCTCTGATGTTGGCACGGATAGATCTACGGCAACCCTCGTAAAGTAAGGTATCGGGCCCTTGAATTTACACATGTAAAGATTTTTGCAAAAACATCGCTCTACTCTGCGTTTTGTGTCCGCTTGGAAAATGTCATGCTTTTCATGTAACTACTGCAACATATTGGCTCGCGAAACTGACATGAAAAATACTGCTCTCAATCCATTCAAGCACGGTCTGGCTTTCAGACTCTGGCTCGCAGCTGGCATCGCTGCACAATGCGTTCTGTTTGCCTCGCCGGCAATGAGCGCCAGCTTTGACTGCAGCAAGGAAGGCTCTGCCAACGAAAAAATCATCTGTAATGATCCCGAGTTATCGGCCATGGATGAGCAACTGGCAAAAATCTTCAAACAGGCGCGTAAGAAAGCGGCAGACCGGCGGGCATTCAATGCTGCCTCGGACGAGAAATGGCTGTGGCGGGAAAAGAATTGCCATGCCCGCGAATGTCTTGTGGACTGGTATCGGAAACGCCAGACTGAATTGAAAGCAAGTCTGGATGCAGACATGACGACTGATAAAACTGCGAGTGATACAACAGCACCTGCGCCTGCACCGGCAAAGAAAGCCATTAAACCTCAGACTCCCGTAGCAGCAGTGACAGCGGCCCCATTGGCCAGCCTCGCGCCCTCCGCGCAGGCGGCCGTGGCGGAAGCCGAGGCGCAGCTCAGTGCCACCAGCAAAACAGAAGTCAAAGCAGGAAGTAAAATCGATAACAAATCAACGACCGGCAAGGCGACTGCAAAATCCGCACCCAAGGTGGCTGAAGCCGCACCGGCACCGGCATCGACACTGCAACTGGCATTGAGCTCGACTCAGATCGACGGTGTCGCGCCGGAAGGCGCAGCGGCACGACCACACTACGTCAGCGCCAACCGCGGCGAATACCTGTATACCGATCCCGATGCCAAGGAAGGTGATGCGACAGCAACGACGGTCAGCGTGCGCTATCTGGGCATAGAGAACGGTCAGTACATTCTGGAAGCGAAGCGCGCCAACGTGTATACACGCTATACCTGCAGTGCAGACTGCGCGCTGATCGGCGCACTGCAATTGCCGGGCGATGTAGAAAAAGACATGGTCATCCTGAAGAATGACCACCTCTCCCTGCCGTCACAAATGGTGAGTGATGCGATTAATGGCTTGCTGGCCGAATCGGGAAAACGTTAACACGTGAATGCCGTCAACCAAACGGTGACTCAGGCAGTCACCGTGATCACGACTTACAGAGAGCGCGTGATGCCACCGTCAATCCGAATATTCTGGCCGGTAATGTAGGCAGCATCAGCACTGGCCAGATGCGACACCAGTGCAGCAACTTCTGCAGTCTTGCCATAGCGTGCCATGGGAATCTTTTCCTTGATGGCGGGCTTCTCGGGCAAGCTGTCGATAAAGCCAGGCAAGACATTGTTCATGCGGATATTGTGTGCGGCATACTGGTCGGCAAACAATTTCGCATAGGCCGCCAGGCCGCTACGAAACACACTGGAAGTTGGGAACGACAGCGAAGGTTCAGCCGCCGAAAAGCTGGAAATATTGATGATCGCACCGCCGCCCTGCTGCTGCATCAGTGGCGTTACCAGACGTGCCGTGCGGACGACGTTCATCAGATAGACCTCCATTCCGAGCAACCATTCTTCGTCACTGAGGGTGAGCAAATCACCTTTGGGGCCATGTCCGGCACTGTTGACCAGAACATCTATCCGCCCCCAACGAGCAACACAGGCATCAACCACCCGTTGCAGATCTGCGATGTTGCGATTGCTGCCAGTAACACCAACACCACCCAGTTGGGTCGCCAATGCCTCACCCTTACCAGACGACGACAGGATACCGATCGCAAAGCCATCAGCGGCCAGCCTCTGCGCCGCCGCGGCACCCATGCCACTGCCGCCGCCGATAATCAGCGCTACCTTGCTCACTTCGCGCGTTGCTCCCATTTTCACTCCTTGTTCAGTGTCATTGACAAACGTGTCAGGTTACACGAACAGGTTCAATGCTGCAGTTTGCGACGATATCAGAGGGCGATAACGGTTTAACGCCAGCCCTGGTGCCAACCATACTGTGGATGGTGCCAACCCCATCCGTAATGAGGATGATAAGCCCAGACATAACCTACCGCAGGTTGCGGATAGCTGGGTGCGACATAGACCACCCCGGGCGGTGCCACATAGGCTGGACGTACTGTCGGTGGTGTGACCACGCAGCCACTCAGGGTAACGGCAATGACGGCGCCCGATAGCAGGGATGCCATACTGAAAATTCTATTCATGTTTCTTCTCCTTGTTGTAATGACGTGACGATCTGATTTTGAGTCGGGGGATCGTGAAATAGCATTGAGCAACGATAATGTGCAGTGCGCAGTGCTATTGCACCCTCAACGGCACAGCAGCAGAGAATGCCGACCGAATTTTGTATTATTGTGTAACCGTTTTGCGGTGTGCGTTGCCCATTGTTGCCATGTATTTCGGGCAAAGGTAAATCAGACATGGGCTCGCTCTGCAGAGGTACAGGCGGCTTGCAATGGATAGTCGAGAGGCCGAATGGGCAAATAGCCACGTCAAAAAAATATGTTACATTCTCTGCCTCGTTACGTCTGATTTTATCGTTCAGGCTTCTCCGGTTTTTGGTTTCAACGGCGGTACTTATAAAAATAATTGACCATGACATCGACCCCAAAGGCTCCATCTTCAGCGCGACACAATCACCAGAATATCAATCTGGCCTGCCCGCATTGCGGGCAAATGTTGTTGCAGTTATCCATTGATGCCCGCCCGATCCAGGAACAGAAAGTTGCCTGCCCAGCGTGCGCTCGCCGTAGCAAGATGGCCGCACTGAAAACCAGTACAGGCGATACGTATCAGCTGTACATCAGGCAGATTGATCCGCGCGCGCAGATCAGCGTCTATTCCTACAAGAAATAAGAAGCTAAGCAAGGGGCCGAAAACTACCGCCCTGGCCCATGTCACTTCAGCGTCAGTTCTGCGAGCAATTGCTTGCTATTGCGTGTCACACCTACGCAATCATCAAGTATTACAATATGATGGCGACTTACGGACCGCGCAGGCGGTCACCTCGTTAGACTGCCCCTCCATGCTTGCCATTGCCTCCATTCTTGCCATTACCGCGCTGTTCAGCATGTCCATGCTGTTGGTATTGGGTTCGCTCAGGCGCAGCGGTGTCGCGGGTCTGCAATACTGGTTTGCGGCCAATGCCTGCGTTACCTGCGGCGTGATCCTGCTGGAGTTGCGCGGCTTGATTCCCGACTTTCTTTCCATTGTTGTCGGCAACACCACATTGGTGGTGGCGGGAATTTTGTTCTATGCCGGTTGTGCCCGCTTCATGGGTCGTCCTGCGTACTGGTGGCGTCTGCTCAGCGGGGTTGTCATCGTTGCAGTGTCGATGATTTTCTGGCGTTATATAGATGACAATATCCGGATGCGCTTCATTACGTGGAGCAGCGTCATCACACTCATTTATTTTTTTCTCGGCGTGCTCCTGCTGCGCCACCGGCCAGCTACCGGACGCTGCGGATATTATCTGTTCGGTGCAATGATGTCGTGGGTGTTCGCGATTATTCAACTGGTACGTTGCGCAACCTTTTGGACGTTGACACCAGCCAATCTGGTCACCATGCTGACCCATCCCTGGAACATCGCCTTGCTCGCCGTCAGTGCCATTGCCATGCCATCACTGACGATGTTCGTCGTGATGCTGGTCCATGACGCGATGCTGGCCAAGCTCGAAGATGCAATCAACCATGATCATCTGACTGCCGTCCTGTCTCGCAAATGCTTTGAACGCTTTGCTAATGACCATCTGTCACTGGTGACATCGAACCAGCCTGTCTCGCTGTTGCTGATTGATCTGGATCACTTCAAGCAGATCAACGATACCTGGGGACATGCTGCTGGTGATGAAGTCTTGCGCAGTTTTGCTGCGCTGGCACGCGAGCAGATACGACCCGGCGATGTGCTGGGGCGTCTGGGTGGCGAGGAATTCGGTTTGTTGCTACCCGCTACCGCACTGCCCGAAGCGATAACAGTCGCTGAACGTCTGCGCGAAAAGGCCGAGCAGCATCAGGTACGTGGTGCCTTCGGGACATGCCGCTACAGCATCAGCATCGGGGTCGCATGCACTTCTCTTTCCGATACGCTGGACCGCTTTGCTGCTCAAGCCGACCGTGCCTTGTACGACGCCAAAAATACCGGTCGCAACCGGGTTCTGGTGAGCCAGATGGCCATGGTGGGCACCTGACCCCATCCCTAATGCAGCAACCCGGATTCAGTCAGCAGCACGCAATTTTTTCACTTCGGCATCTGACAACTGCAATGTAGTGCCATCCACATAGATAAAGCTACTCATGACGCCGCGCCCATCCTTGACATCGGTGCGGCCAACGAAGACCCCAAGCGTTGACTGATGATCCTGTGCGCGGTAAACAATCAGCCCTAGTGGGGTCTCGACCTGCAAGCCCGAGAATGCTGCGGCCAGCTTGCCACTATCCGTGCTGCCAGCCTTGCGCAGACCGGCAGCGAGCGACATCATCGCGCTGTAGCCTACTAGTGAACCCATGCGAGGATAGTCGTTGTACTTCTTGCGATAAGCCTCTACAAATTTCTTGTGTTGCTGTGTGGTCAGTGCGTACCAGGGATAACCAGTCACGATCCAGTTTTTTGGCGCCTCATCTTTGAGCGGATCGAGGTATTCAGGCTCGCCCGAGAGCACCGACACTACCTCGCGCGATGCGAACAAACCACGGGTATCACCCTCGCGCACGAACCTGGCTAGATCGGTGCCAAACAGCACGTTGAAAATGGCATCCGGTTTGGCATCAATCAATGCCTGTGCGACTGCGGCCGCGTCCACCTTGCCCAGCGGCGTCGCCTGTTCGGCAACAAACTCGATATCGGGCTGAGCCTGCTTCATCATGCTCTTGAAACTGGCAACGGCAGATTGGCCATATTCGTAGTTGGGATAAACAATCGCCCAGCGCTTTTTCTTCAGCTTGATGGCTTCCTTGACCAGCGCCGTCACCTGCATGGAAGTGGATGGACGCAGCCGGTAGGTATATTTATTCCCGTTTTGCCAGATGATCTTGTCGGTCAGCGGCTCGGCAGCGAGGAAAAACACCTTCCGCTGTTTAGCGTAATCGCTCAATGCCAGCCCGGTATTGGAGAGAAAACCACCGAATAACAGGCTGACCTGCTCACGCTTTAACAGCTCCTCGGCAAGTCGTACCGAGTCGCCCGGATTGCCGTTGTCATCACGCGCGATGACCTCCAGTTTCTTGCCCAGCACGCCACCACTACCATTGATTTCGTCGAGTGCCAGCCCCCATCCCTGGCGATAGGGTTCGAGGAAGGCTGGCTGGAGCTTGTAGCTATTGATTTCCCCGATTTTGATGGTGCTCTGGGCAGTCGCCGTCGAGACGACAGCGAGGCTGACGACCAATGAGGCGCTCATCAGTAAATAACGCAGCAAGGTACGGCGAACAGTGATCATAGCGACAATCCTTTAGCAAAGGAGCTCAGTATAACGAGCCGGCCAACATTGTGTGCAGCACGGCATGCGCCTTAATGAATGAGAGACACCTGGACAAATATTTCGCTGGGAGAAGGAACGCGAAGAAGAGATAGGTAGACAAACTGCTAGTTACCTTTGTCAATCATCAGGAGTCTTATCTTGGACAATTTCATTAGCCGTCAATTTACACTGCCGATCACCACTACCGCCTATATACCAGCAGTGGTCAACGCGATATTGTCTACGCTAGGGAGCAAGGTACTGCGTATTTTCAGTACGCAGGAGAAGCCGATCGACCCCGTCGCTCAGCGATGGCGCTTGATGACTGATCGCAACCTGCTTCCGGAAGACTGTCTGCGAGAAATTTTCAGCTATATCGTGGATTTTGCTGATGTACTCAATCTGGTCTATGCCTTCAGAGATAAGGACGGCCAGCCAATGGGGCCTGACCACTATCTGTTCCAGGCAGTAAAGAGATTCTATCAGATACCTCTGGAATATCCTCAGCGGTGGCAATCGACCTGGTTCAGTGCGGCCAAGGATGGCCGTACCAGAATCGTTGACATACATGTCAGCCATCAAGGCAACATCGATGTCAACATGACCGATCATTTACACCGTACCGCCTTGCAATGGGCAATCCATGGTGGTCATGGAAAGCTGGCGACTCTGTTGCTGCTGCAACCAAAAATACACGCTGATGCCACCGGAAAATTCAATCGGAGTCCGCTGGCACTAGCAGCGCACGCGGGCAATGCACGCATCGTCAGATTGCTCGTGCGGGACCACAATGTAGATAACAATGCCACTGACAAACAGTTTAGAACGCCACTTCATTATGCTGCCCATTTTGGGCATAAGAAGGTCGCCGATATATTGATCGGACATCCCCTTACGGCAATCAACGTGACCGAACGCATGAACCGATCTGCGCTGCATCTAGCGGCGTACAGCAATCATGAAAAAATCGTCGGAAAACTGCTCAGGCATAAACAGATCAAGCTCAACAACCGCAATGCTTTCGGTGAAACACCACTATTCAATGCGGCGAGTCGCGGCAATCTTCTGGTCCTGGAGATGCTATTGAAAGCAAAAAACATCGAACTTAATATTCAGGACCGTCACGGCGACACAGCGCTGATTATCGCCTGCAAGAAGGATCAATACGAGATCGTAGTGTCATTGCTCGCTCATAAAGAAGTAGCCCTGAACAAGCAAAATCTTCAAGGTTTCAGTGCTGTGATGTGCGCTGCCAGCAACGGCAATCTTGCCATTGTTAACCTCCTTCTGGCCGACTCGAGAACAAATGTCGGGCTGGTCAATACCCACCAGAAGACAGCAGTCGTTATCGCCAGAAGTCGTCATCACCTTCGCGTGGCAGATGCCTTGCAAGTGCATGCCCAGAGCACCGAAAAGCAGGGAATCAGCGCTGGCGCACAGTAATTTCCGGAACTGCGGTGCCACCGATACGAAATTGTTTGAGCGCAATCCAGATGTGGTTCTGAACCTGGTACATGGAAAATGATAATTCGCGCAGATCACCGTTGGCATCGAAGGAGATGTTGCCAATCAATCCTTTGTAATTGATCGTATGCAAGGCCTTGGTCACATCATGCGGATCGGTGGATCCGGCCTGCAATATCGCAGCCGCGATCAGTTGCACCTGATCATAGGCAGATGCCGCATACGCGCCAACGTGAGTACCATAACGTAGTCGATAAGCCTCTTCGAAATTGAGCAAGGTCTGACTTTTTTGCTGCCGCCACCCCGGCATGATCGAGACTGTCCCTTCCGCACCTTCCCCAGCAACAGAGAGATAGAAGGAGTCGGCAACCGAAGCTGCGGTGACCAGCGGCAGGTTCACCCCGAGTCGACGCAGACTCTTCGCCAGCATAGCGGTCTGATCAGCCAATCCGGCAAAGAAGATGACATCAGGCTGCATCGCCTTGATGTGATTGATCTCCTGATTGAAATCGAAAGTGGTTACGCTGACACTCTCTACACTAATGATATTAACGCCCGCTCGTTTGAATGCTGCAATAAAACTGTCCTTGTAACTGATACCAAACAGATCATCTGGATAAATGATCGCCACCTTGCGCTTATTCAATTCATGGATCGCAAACCCAACCAGTGCATCGGCACGTTGATCATCATAGGCTGCCAGGCGAAATGCCGTATTGTTGCCCTGACGGGTGAATGAGCGACTCGCTGAGACGGCAAAGTGAGCAATGCCGCCCGATTGATAAATCGCCGACGAGCTCAATGCCACAGCGCTATTGTAAATACCTACTACGCCTGCCACTTTACGACTCACAAAATACTGCGCAGCAAATCCGGCGATACGCGGGTTGGACTTGTCGTCCTGTACGAGTAATTCAAAGTGCAGTTTGTCGCCATGGAGACTGAGACCGGCCTGGTTCAGGTCATCAATTGCCATTACCGCTGCATTGCGCATATCGGTACCAGCGATCCGGCTTAACCCGGTAATCGGCCCCGAAAAGCCGATAGAAATGGTCCGCATTGCCGCGGCAGGGGTACTCAATGAAAGGCAAAGCAACAACAGGGTGCCGATGATAATCAGCAGCGTGCGGAGTTGATAATAACTGCGATGAGCAAAAGTGTGGACCATGATCCGGATCCTGTATGCCAAGTGTGCGCTGATGAGCACTAACCCTGGAGCATATATAGCATTAGTGTGTCGCAGGACGTACGAAAAGAATCGGATCAGAGTGTGGCCGATTGTCGCTTTTAAGGCACAATCAGATCAGCTAATGACGCCCATGACAGCATTGATGTCATGGGGCATAGCATGCTCAGTGAGCGGGTGCGGATCTCCCCGGCAAGGTCACCAATAGCATACCCGCCAATGCAACCGTGAAAGCAATCAACTGGATTGAAGTTAGCGATTCACCAAGCACCAATACTCCGACCAGAGCCGCGCTGACCGGCAGCATGACGGTAAAGACGCCGGCCTTGGCCGCCGGCACTGATTTAAGACCGGTCATCCATAACCAGACAGTCCAGACGCTGGCTGCCAGTGCGTAAAACACCAACAGCAGCCAGATACTGACATTGACCGTGGTCAGATCAAATGAAATGGCCGTATAGATTCCTAACGGTGTCATCAAAATCAAGCCCCACAAATTGATCACCGCGCTGATCCGCTTAGGACTCATGACTGCTGTCAATCTCTTACCAATGACAGCATAGGCAGCCTCACACAGGACTGCGCAAAAAACCAGCAGGTTGCCTAGCCATGCCTTGTTGGCAGCGGCATCAGAAAGAGTGGCACCTACACCACCATGGCCATTTTTGGCCAGCGACAGCAAGCCGATTCCCAATGCGCCACAGGCCACTGCCAGCCAGACACGTACGCCAATACGCTCACGCAGGAAAATCCAGCTCATCAATGCCACCACCGCAGGAATCACCGACATGATCACACCCGCCGATACCGCACTGGTCATGCTGACGCCAGTGATCATGCAGATTGAGAACAGAAAATTGCCGAGAAATGATTCAAGAAAGACCAGTACCCGGGTCTTCGGCGTCAGCGGTGCTTCATTGGCCGGCTTTCTGATCCAGCGCAGCATGGCAATCGCACCGATGCCAAAGCGTAGCCAGGCCAGCAAAAAAACTGGTAACGCCGCCACCAGCGGCTTGGTCAGTGCAACATAACTGCCCACCAAAGACATGCTCAGCGCCAGACATGCGTAGGCGAGGAGGCGACTTGAAGCGGTGGAGACTTGTGGTTGTTCTAAGACAGTCATTGCGATTAGCCGGAAAGTATTGTCGCTCGGAAAGGCGAGCGGGCATTTTAATATGAACTGAGCAAGGCTTGCCCCGACAGCCCAGATTCGTATTTCAGGTAAGAAATGTAAGCAAGAATTGCTATAGCATTTTCCTGCCAGCGTCTGCTCTATATTGACGACATGGCGAAGAAGAAAACACGCCAGAATTAAAAGGAGATCATCATGATCAGCAAGAAACTTGTTCCCGCACTCCTCATCTCGACCGTACTGGCAGCATCCGTATCAAACGTCGCCATGGCGCACGACAGGAATGGACTGGCCATCGCCGCGGGCATCATCGGAGCCGTTGCCGCGGGCACCATCATTGCCAACAGTGTTCCCGCGCCAGTAGTTGTTGCACCTCAGCCGGTGGTACAACCGGTCTACAGCACCCCGCAGGTTGTCTACTATCAGGCTCCACCCGCACCGGTCTATTACCAACCAGCCCCCGTATATTATCGTCCGGCACCGGTGTATGTTGCACGCGACTATCCACGTGCTCCAGGCTATCCCTACTACGGTCGCTACTATGATCGCTAATGAGGCACATGCGCCAGAGCGACTTTCTGCGATGCCATAAATTAATGTCACACTATTACTTTATGCCATCAGCAGTTGGTCTATCTGTTCACGCTCAAGTGGACGATAGTAGTAAAAGCCCTGGAACAGTTCACAACCGATAGCCTTGAGAAAATGCTCTTGCTCGGCCGTCTCAACACCTTCAGCGACTGTCGTGCATGACATGATTCTGGCCAGCGATACGACCGCGCGAATGATCAGTTCGCTCTTTTCGCTGACACCGATCTGCGCGACAAAAGATTGGTCGATCTTGATGCTGCGGGTCGGGAAGCGGCTCAGTTTCTGGAGCGAAGAATAGCCGGTACCAAAGTCATCAATGGTGATCCCGTAACCTTTTTTGCTGAGCGCTTCGAGATGGGAAATCGCCAGACTCTCATCACCGACCAGTCCCGTCTCGGTGATCTCGAACTCCAGCAGATGTGTACTCAATTGATACTTCTGACATGCATTGTTGATTTGCTGGACCAGATCAGTACGCACAATATCGTTGGCCGATAGATTGATGGCGATCGGCAGGCAAACCTTGCCGGCATCAAGGCGTTGGCGTAGATAAGCACACGCACTATCAAGCACGAACGCCGTGATCAAAGGAATCGCACCGCAACTTTCCGCTATCGGAATGAATTCGGCGGGAGATACCTCACCCAGTGACGGCGAGTGCCATCTGACCAGCGCTTCCAATCCCACAATCTTGCCTTGATTGGTAACCTTGGGCTGGTAGACCAGACGCATCTCATCTTCACGCAACGCCATCACGATGGCTTGTTCGATACTTAACCGGCGACGTATACGCGCGACGGTATCGTCATCAAAGACGGCGACATCCCGGCTACCCGATTGTCTGGCAGCATCCAGCGCCAGCTTGCAGCGCTGCAGGAGCTGGTCGCCGTCCGTCTCACCGGGACGCGAAAATGCCACAGCCATCGATAGGTCAACACGGCACTCTTCCGCACCTACCGGTAGTTGCTCCGGCAAGTGGCGACGAATCTGTTCAATCTGCGTAATCACCGTGCTGTCATCATGGGTACACTCAATGGTGAAACAAAACAGCGCACTACGCAGACGTGCACAGAGACTTTCAGCAGGGAGCAACTGCCGCAGTGCTCGCGCAAAACCTGCAATCAGCGCATCCCCAGCCAGCGTGCCACGTGCGTCGTTAATGTACTTGACGCTATCGAGGCGAATCAGCACCAGCGCTATCTGATGGCGTGGCGAGCGATCTTTCATTGCCTCACCTAATCTCTCCAGCAGCAGATTCCGATTGGGTAGTTGCGTTAGCTGATCGTGGCTGCTGAGGAAGCTTTCACGGGCCTTGCTACGATCCAGTTCTTCCTGAATCCGCTGCATTGGAGCCAGATCACGTAACAACACCATAGTGTGTTTTTCCGAAGTCCTGATGACGTTCTGAATCAACACCAATCGGCCATGATGTGTCTGGAACTGCTGCTGCGGCTCCAGCGCTGCCATGTCAGTGACTGCTGGCTCCATATGGTGCGGCTTGTGCTGTATCAGCTGGAAGATATTGGAGCCGCCTTCGTTCTTGCCATGTCTGCGCTCCAGCAGCGAATCGGATTGGGCATTGGACTTGAGAATCTCGCCGCGGGTATCACAGAGGAAGATGGCGAAACCGGCATTTTCGAAGATTTCTTCATATTGCGCATGGCTACTTTCAAGCTCGGCAGTGGCCGTACGTTGACGTTTGATCGCGACATCCAGCGCATGGAGCAGCCGAAATACGCTCAGCGGCAGGCAGATATTGAAGAACAGGAAGAGTAACGACTGAATATCATAGCCATGCTGATCGCTCGGTGAAGCGATCACGCCTGGGTAGCTAGGCAGGGGATAATCGTGCAGCAATAATAAAAATGGGACAACATTTACCGCCATCAACGCCAACGCGACACGCGGACCGAAAAACAGTCGTCCAAGCAAAGGCGCGGCGTAAACCAGCACGATGCCAAGTCGCGCGATTTGGGGATAACTACCAAAATAGACCAGACAGAAGGCAGCTGCGTAGACACTGCCAATCAGAATGGCGCTACCGATGGCGGGTCGCCGCGCAGCGGCAAGGATCGCCAACACCTGGAGCGCAACAAAACCACTAAAGAGGACCAGTACATAAGTTGAGCCATCTTTCAGCGCACCACTGATGCTAATGGCGCCGATAATGACTGCGACCAAGAGTGCAGAAACCAGAATGATGCGTAAAGCACTCTCTCTCCAGACCGAATTCTCCGCCGCACTGAGCGCATTTTCCTTGAGCAGTAACCACTCGAACATTTTTATTGGCTCGACAATTGGGGATGCGATCTCGAATAATTTCTATTACAAATTCATCTGAAAACGCATAATCTCATAGTTAATTTCTGATTAGCAACTAATATTACAACTAGGTCACGATGATTTTCCATGCGTAACCGATCAATTGACAAATACCGCATAACACCGCAGCCGACACGGCTTGCTGAGATCGAACACCCGATTGCTTTAGTACTTTTTGTGATCAGCAATGGGCGTACCGGTGCTGCAGATTGAGACGATGCGTGTGCTTCAGTTAGATGAAGGGGACTAAGAAGATTAAATAGAAAGGCCCGTCGAAGTGGGCCGGATCGAGCTGCTATAACAGCAACATTTAGAGCGAAGCGTGTCAAAGACCAGTTCAGCGGCGCTCCAGCTTGAAAATACTGACGACTCCAGCCAGGTTGCCGGCCTGTTCCTGCAACGATTGCGCGGCAGCAGCAGCTTCTTCGACCAAGGCGGCATTCTGCTGAGTGACTTCATCCATTTGGCTAATGGCACGGTTGATTTCTTCGATTCCGCTACTTTGTTCCTGACTGGCGGCGCTGATTTCAGCCACGATATCAGTAACATGCTTAACGCTGGCGACGACCTCGGCCATGGTCGCTCCAGCCTGCTCAACCAGCTTGCTGCCAGAACTCACCTTTTCGACAGAATCATCAATCAACTCCTTGATTTCCCTGGCCGCGGCAGAAGAGCGTTGCGCCAGATTGCGCACCTCTGAGGCGACCACCGCAAACCCGCGTCCCTGTTCGCCGGCACGGGCTGCCTCGACCGCAGCGTTGAGTGCCAGGATATTGGTTTGGAAGGCAATGCCGTCAATCACGCTGATGATGTCAAATATCTTGCGTGAAGATTCATTGATCGAGCCCATCGTGTCAACGACCTGCCCAACCACGACGCCACCTTGCTGGGCGACGTCCGAAGCAGATACCGCCAGCTGATTTGCCTGGCGGGCATTGTCGGCATTTTGCTTGACCGTTGAGGTAAGTTCTTCCATGGCCGATGCAGTCTCTTCCAGCGAGCTGGCCTGCGCTTCGGTGCGCGAGGACAAATCAAGGTTGCCGCTGGCAATCTGGGTCGATGCCGTAGCGATTGTATCGGTACCCAGACGGACTTGGCCAACGATGCGTTGCAAGCTATCGTTCATTGCCTTGAGAGCATGCATAAGCTGCCCGGTTTCATCCTGACTTTCGGCACGAATCTCGGCACTGAGGTCACCACCGGCAACACGTTGCGCAATACCAACCGCCTTGTTGAGGGGCTCTGAAACGATACGCGCGACAATTACCGCCAATCCGACAGCGACAACCACAATGGTAATGAGCAAACCAAGAATCCAGCCTCTACCTTGGATAAACGTGTCATCCGCTAACTCATTAGCACGGGTAGAGCCCTCATTATTGATTTTTACGAGCTCCTCCAACAGCTCTACCGATTTACGAAACAGCTGGTTCGACTCGCCCTTGAACAACGCACGTGCCTCGTCTTTCTTGCCGTCACGCGACAATGCCTGAATCTGCTTGTTCACTTCCAGATACTTCGCAAAAGTCTGCTGGAATTGCGGATAAATCTTTTTCTCCTCTGGCTCGGAAATTAGCGCTTCATATTTGGCCTGATCAGCGCGGAGGATTTGCAAGCGGGTATTCATTGCCTTTTCTGCATCGTCGAAATCCTTCGAATCAGTCGATAAAATATGTTGCAATTCCGAGATACGGAAGCGTCCCATCGACGTTTGCAGCTGATAGCCCAACTTGATGCTCGGCAGCCAGTTGGTGGTGATTTCGGTAGACGCCTTGTTGACCTTGACCAGTTCAACGATGGAAAAGATACCCAATGACGCGGTTAGGACAATCACCGTGAGGAAGGAAAGGATCAGCTTCTTGGCGATTTTGAGATTGAGGAACCAACGCATGATGTATTTCCTTGGCAAGAATATTGGAATAAGGCGAATGTCATTCGCAAGAATGACTGTACTGCTTTTTGTCCCATTCACGGTATATAAGAGAATTTCAGTCGCAGATAGTACTCACCACATTCTTGTGAGTATCTTTTGAGAAAGTGCCTATTTACCGTCCAATTATCTTGAACGGCATTTTGATCAGAAAGTTTAGTGCAAAATTTCTGTGATGATGCGACAGGCTGCGACAGCCCGAATAACAACAAAAAGAGGACGACAAGCCGCGCTTGTGCAGTGCATCAGTCGGATTCGGCGACGCGGGTCAGGTAGCCGGCAACGTGAGCTGAAGAAGAATGTTTTGCTCACATTTTGGCACTGTGGGGGCTCTGCCTTACTTGCCGTATATGCAATAAAATGCGTCGAGCGCCCGTTCAACGCCTTGCGCCACCTGCTCCGGCGACACCGGTGCCATTGCCCCCAGCAAGCGCGGCTCATTCCACTCAACCTCAATCAAGGAGCGGAACTGGAGCGCCGCGAGCGCCGGATCAGCCTCACGCAATACACCAGCTGCCATGGCACGTTCCATAAAATCAGCGATGATCTGGTTGCCACGCTTGGGTCCATTGTCGTAGTACATACAACCCAGATTCGAATGCTCGGCGTGATAGATCATCAAGCGTCTGACAACGATGATTTCGGATGTCAATACCAAATTCAGATATTGGTTGGCAAACAGGCGCAAGGTTGCCCGCGTCTGTGTGGAATCCAGTGACTGATCTTGCATAAGCAGCGCAAAGCGGGATTCGAACTGGGTCTTGGCCTGCCGCCGCATGACTTCAAGAAAGATCTCTTCCTTTGAAGAGAAATAACTGTACAAGGTCGCCTTCGATCCACCGAGACGGGATGAAATCTCCGCCATGGAGGTGCGATCAAATCCTATTTCATTGAATATTTCAGCGGCGACATCGATGATGGCCTGTCGCCTTACTTCACTTTTCTTGCGCATGGTGTCTATTTTACCGGTTGGCACGACGGCTGTTGTACCTGAGTCGCTCTAAGTGCAGAGCCTGCTGTGGTGGACACAATGACAAGTCGTTGTAGCGTTGCACTGTGTCCACCGATGTTCGTTTATTTGTCGCTAGTTTTGCTTGACGTTCGCCAAAAGTCAATACTATACTGAACTGTACAGTTTACTTTTGAGTGAGTTTTCTTATGCAAGTTCCGTTGTTTTCCCACAATAGCAACGCCCGCGGCGTGCGATTGGATGCGCTGCTAAGGCACACGCCAATCGCTCTGGCCGCGTCTGCCATGCTGGCGCTTGCCGGTTGTGCGCCATTTTCGGATATTGGTGAACGCGCCCAGCCGAAAGCCATTGAAACTTATCAAAGCAGTGCGTCACTAGCTGGCAACAACGTCGCGTGGCCACAAGACAGCTGGTGGAATGTTTATGGCGACCCGCAACTCGATGCGTTGATTGCGGAAGGCTTGCAAGGCGCACCATCGCTGGCAGTGGCACAGGCACGTTTGCTCAAGGCCGAAGGTTCGGCTCAGCAACAGGGTGCCGCACTGACGCCGGATATCACAGGTAACGCTTCGCTATCGCACATGAAGCAAAGTTACAACGACGGCTTCCCACCTGCTTACGTACCACAGGGCTACAACAACTCGACCCACACGTCGATCGATATGAGTTACGAGATCGACTTCTGGGGTAAGAATCGCGCCGCACTGGCGGCCGCCACCTCAGATCTAGAAGCGGCGCGTGCCGATGCCGCCCAGGCGCGTATCACCCTGGCGACGTCGATCGCATCCGCCTATGCCGAACTGGACAATCTGTATCGTCAACGCGACACCGACGAAGCAGCATTGAAGGTCCGCGTGGAGACACTCACGCTGTTTCAGCAACGTCGTCTCAATGGTCTGGAAACAGAAGGCAGCGTGAAACAGGTCGAGGCACGTCGCGCTATGGCTGAGGCAGATTTGTTGAGTGTAGAAGAGTCGATTGGACTGCAACGTAACAAGATCGCCGCATTGCTCGGTGCCGGACCGGACCGTGGCCGCCAGTTGACGCGCCCGGTCATTGATTTGTCCAAGCCGTTTGGTCTGCCTGCAGAGTTACCGGCCAACTTGCTGGGCCGCCGACCTGATATCGTCGCTGCGCGCTTGCGGGCTGAAGCGGCTGCCAAGCAAATCAAAGTGGCACGTGCACAGTTCTACCCCAACGTGAATCTGAAGGCCTATATCGGCTTCGAATCTCTTGGCACCACCATGCTCAAGGCTGCCGGTTCGGATATCGGTGGTATCGGTCCCGCTATCTCGCTGCCGATCTTCGAGGGCGGGCGTTTGCGCGGCCAGTTCCGTTCAGCCAGCGCCAACTATGACGAAGCAGTCGCCAACTACAACAGTGCAGTCACGCAAGCCCTGCAAGATGTCGCAGATGTCGCCGTCAGCGAAAACGCACTCAGCGGTCGTCTGGCCC
Organism: Herbaspirillum sp. Sphag64; assembly: GCF_014192645.1. GTDB lineage: Bacteria > Pseudomonadota > Gammaproteobacteria > Burkholderiales > Burkholderiaceae_D > Herbaspirillum. The sequence goes on from NZ_JACHYE010000008.1 coordinate 78,923, forward strand.
GGGTTGAAGCAGCGGCACATGCAGCACAGGAAGCGTATCGCATCATCAACGAGCGCTATCAGGGTGGACTGACCAATTATCTCGATGTACTCAATGCCCAGGATGCGCTGCTGACGAATCTGCGCGAGTTGTCGAACTTGCAATCGCGCATGTTCACGCTCGATGTGGCACTGGTTCGCGCTCTCGGTGGTGGCTATCAGCACGCCATTTGAATAATGACACGATGGGGCTGAGGCGTTTATCGCTAACGCAGTAGCAAATGCTGGCCCCGCTCATCAGGAATGTAAAGGAATAACCATGTCACACAGTGATTCTCAAGCTATCAATACGCTCGCCGAAGAAGCCACAGCCAAGCAAAACAGCACCAAGCGCAAGAAGTTGTTCGGCATTTTTGCCGGTGTCGTTGTGGTAGCCGCAATCGGTTATGGCAGCTACTGGCATTTTATCGCCTCACGCTACGTTGATACCGACAATGCCTACACTGGCGCCGAAATCTCTCAGGTCACACCGGCAGTCAACGGGATCGTTTCGGCCGTCAACGTGGTCGATACCCAATACGTCAAGCAAGGCGATGTGCTGGTCGAAATCGATAGCCGCGATGCCAAGCTGGCACTAGCCCAGGCAGAAGCGGATCTGAGCCGCGCCGAACGTCGTGTCCAAGGCTACTTTGCCAATGACAATGGTTTGGCAGCGCAGGTACTTGCACGTGAAGCAGAACAAAAGCGTTCAGCAGCACAGTTGTTGTCGGCGCAGGCTGATCTGCAACGTGCAGAATTGGATCTGCATCGCCGTGAAGCACTGGAGAAAACCGGTTCAGTATCCGGCGAAGAAGTGACCAATGCTCGTACTGCGTTGTTGACCGCGCAAGCCAATCTGAAGGCGGCCGAAGCCGGTGTCATCCAGGCAGATGCCAACCGTCATGCAACCCTCGGTGCACAAAAGGCCAGCACGGTGCTGACCGCAGATACTACCGTGGATACCAATCCGGAAGTGACATTGGCGCGCGCCAAGCGCGATCAGGCCAAGCTGGATCTGGAGCGTACTGTTTTGCGCGCGCCGGTCGACGGTGTCGTGGCCAAGCGTCAGGTACAAGTCGGTCAACGTGTGCAGGCTGGTGCGGCATTGCTGTCCGTCGTACCAATTCACTCCCTGCACGTAGACGCCAATTTCAAGGAAGGCCAATTGACTAAAGTAGCTCTGGGTCAGCCAGTCACCATGACTTCTGACCTGTATGGCAGCGCTGTCGAATATCACGGCACCGTGGTTGGTTTGTCGGGTGGTACTGGATCTGCATTTGCAATGATTCCGGCACAAAATGCAACCGGTAACTGGATCAAGGTGGTACAACGCCTGCCGGTACGCATTTCGATCAATCCTGACGAGTTGCTCAAGCATCCGTTGAGTGTGGGCCTGTCCATGGATGTGACCATCGATACGCGCAATCAACCTGCCGGCACCAAGGATCAGCCCGTTGCTTCGGCAACCGCCACTGCAACGACTGCAGCGAAGCGCTAAACAGGTCGTATCATGTCATCCCAATTTTCCGATGCCAACCTGCAGCCGCTACAAGGGTCGCAGCTAGCAATCGCCGGCTTGCTGCTGGCGGCTGCCAATTTCATCGCGGTGCTCGATACCACGATCGCCAACGTCTCCGTATCCACCATTTCCGGTGCGCTGGGGGCGTCGTCCAGTCAGGGCACCTATGTCATCACTTCCTATGCTGTCGCCGAAGCGATCACGGTGCCACTCACCGGCTGGCTGGCCAACCGCTTTGGTACTGTAAGGGTGTTCATCAGTTCGATGGTCATGTTTGGTCTGTTCTCTGCGTTGTGCGGACTGGCCAATTCACTGGGCATGCTGATCGCCTTCCGTGTGTTGCAAGGACTCGCTGGTGGACCATTGATGCCGTTGTCGCAAACCCTGTTGCTGAAAATCTTCCCCAAGGAAAAAGCAGCAGCGGCCGTTGGCTTGTGGGCCATGACGACACTGATCGCGCCAATTGCGGGGCCGATCCTCGGTGGTGTGCTTTGTGATCAGTACAGCTGGCCCTACATCTTCTTTATTAACGTGCCAGTGGCATTGTTATGCGGCTACTTCGGGTGGAAGATGCTCAAGCGCTATGAGTCGCCACTGATGAAACTGCCGATTGACAAGGTTGGTCTGGTTCTGATGATCATTTGGGTCGCCGCCCTGCAATTAATGCTCGACAAAGGCAAGGAACTGGACTGGTTCGCCTCCGGCACGATCATCATCCTGGCACTGGTGGCAATACTCGGTTTTGTTGCCTTCATGATCTGGGAGCTGACCGAGCGCAATCCGATCGTCGATCTGCGCGTTTTCCGCCATCGCGGCTACAGTGCCAGCGTTACGACAATCTGTCTCGCCTTCGGTGCATTCTTTGGTGCGACGGTTCTGACACCGCTGTGGCTACAGGGCTATATGGGCTACACCGCGACACTCTCAGGTCAGACCACTGCCGTGAGCGGAATTCTGGCAGTGCTCACCGCGCCGTTTGTTGCCAAGCTCTCCACCAAGGTGGACCCACGCAAGCTGGTCTTCATCGGTGTGACCTGGCTGGGCATGGTGACGTTACTGCGCAGCTTTAACTCGACCGACATGACTCATTTACAGATCGCCTGGCCGCTACTGATGCAAGGTATCGGGATGCCTTTGTTCTTCGTGCCGTTGACTGGCCTGGCACTGGCCAGTGTGGATCTGTCTGAAACGGCTTCGGCGGCTGGTCTGATGAGTTTTTGCCGCACCATGTCAGGTGCCATTGCGACCTCACTGGTCAACACCAGTTGGGAAAACAAGGCCAGCTATTACCACGCAGAGCTGGCAGGTATGGTCGATTCCAACGGTGAGATCAGCAATGTGCTGGCCCAGGCAGGCATGACGCTTGATCAGGCGCGCGTAAGCATGGAGCAAACCCTGCAGTCGCAAAGCATCATGTTGTCGACCAATCATATTTTCCTGATGGCCGCCATCTCGTTTGGACTGGCTGCAACGGCAGTCTGGTTTGCACCCAAGCCAACACGGGTTGCGGATACCTCAGCAGCACACTGAACTGAATCAGTAACTGCAGGAAATAAAAAAGGATGCCTTCATTCAGGCATCCTTTTTTTACATCCGAACATCTGTCGGCATCAATGAAACTAGATTCATCAGACTGCGCTGACATCAAGCTCCGCTTCAGTATTCGCCAACATCTCTTCCTTGCTCACCCCGGTTGCCAGCTCGATGAGCTTCAAGCCAGTCGGCGTGACATCGATCACGCCCAGATCGGTGATGATCCGATTGACCACGCCCACACCAGTCAGCGGCAGATTGCATTGCGGCAAAATCTTTTTCGAGATGCTGCCATCCTTGCCCTTGGCAACATGTTCCATGAGCACCACCACACGCCCCACACCGGCCACCAGATCCATCGCACCACCCATGCCCTTGACCATCTTGCCGGGAATCATCCAGTTCGCCAGATCACCCTGTTGCGATACCTGCATCGCCCCCAGAATCGCAATATTGATCTTGCCACCGCGAATCATCCCGAACGAATCTGCCGAGCTGAAAAACGACGATCCCGCAATCGTAGTCACCGTCTGCTTACCGGCATTGATCAGATCCGCATCCACCTTGTCCTCGGTCGGAAACGGGCCAATCCCCAATAAACCATTTTCTGACTGCAGCCACACTTCGATGTCAGACGGGACATGATTGGCCACCAGCGTGGGCAAGCCAATCCCCAGATTCACATAAAAACCATCCTGCAATTCCTTGGCTGCTCGCGCTGCCATTTCGTCTCTGGTCCATGCCATTTTTGTTCTCCTTATTTGCTGACAGTGCGCTGTTCGATCCGCTTTTCCGGGGTCGCATTGACCACGATGCGGTGCACGAAAATACCGGGCGTATGAATCTGGTCGGGGTCCAGCGCTCCCACTTCCACCAGTTCTTCGACTTCGACCACAGTGATCTTGCCTGCCATGGCAACATTCGGATTGAAATTACGGGCGGTCTTGTTGTACACCAGATTGCCAGCACGGTCAGCCTTCTGCGCCTTGACCAGCGAGACGTCGGCCACCAGCGAGCGCTCCATCACATACTGCGCACCGTCAAACTCACGGATTTCCTTGCCTTCTGCAACCAGCGTACCGACGCCGGTCTTGGTGAAGAATGCCGGAATGCCAGCACCACCGGCGCGCAGCTTTTCAGCCAGCGTTCCTTGCGGCGTAAATTCCAGCTCCAGCTCGCCCGCCAGATACTGACGCTCGAACTCTTTGTTCTCGCCCACATAGGAAGCGATCATCTTCTTGATCTGGCGCGTCGTCAGTAATTGACCCAGACCAAAGCCATCGATACCGGCATTGTTGGAAATGGCCGTCAGGTTCTGCACATTGGAATCGCGCAGCGCCGCAATCAGCGCCTCCGGAATGCCACACAGGCCGAAGCCGCCTACGGCAATCACCTGGCCGTCATGGACAATCCCGGCTAACGCACTAACGGCGTCTGGATAGACTTTGTTCATAGGTCTCCTTGAGATTTTTATTTGTTGAAAATAGCTGCAAGCATCATAGGATGCCCCCAACACGGGCCACAATACGGTAAAAATACCTAGAACTTACACCATGCGTGGCTCATTTGAGCCAGTGAGCTGCCGCTTCCTGCAGATCACCGCGCTTGTCGATCAGATCCCAGGTAAATTGCATCACACGCAGGTAATCCTCATCGCTGGCTGGGAGCATGAAGCCGAGAAAGTTGCGCGGTGTCAGTGGTGCATCAATAAAGCGTGCTGCCAAGCGTGCATCGTTGTGAGCGTAATACAACGCCTCGTAGGTCTCGGTGATCATCACATCGCCCTGCCCGCTGGCGATCAGTTCGGGGATTTCCGCATTTTTATCATGCGTGATGATTTGCGCCTTGGGAAGATTGTTCAGCACAAAGGTTTCATTGGTGCCACCGGGATTCTTGATCACACGTACATCTGGCTGGTTGAGATCAGCCAAGGTCTTGTATTTGGACTGGTCAGCAGCACGCACCAGCGCCACTTTTCCGAACCCGGCGTAGCCCGGCAGCATGGCAACCTTCCGCAAACGGGTCGCATTGCGGGTGATACCGCCAATGGCAATATCGAACTTGCCTGCCTGCAGATCGGCCAACAGATTCGGCCAGGTCGTCGGTACGTATTCAATAGTGACGCCCAGTTCCTTGGCCATTTTTTCGATCACTTCAATGTCATGCCCTTCGTAACTCCCGGTCGCGGTTTTGATCGCGAATGGACGGTAATCACCCGGTGTGCCGACGCGTAAAACCTTGCTCTCGACAATATGATCAAGGATAGGACCGGCAAGGGCCGAGGACAGGATAAACAGGCAGGCGACAAGACCGCACAAGCATTGACGAAATAAGCGCATCATTTTCTCTCAGGGTTGAATCATTAAAAGGATGTTGCCGCCAGCGTAGCAGAGGCAACAGGCATCCAGGCTTCAGCAACTTCCATGCCACTACAGAAATACCATAATTCACCAAATCGACGCATGGGCCCGCAAAATTTGCGGAGTTCGTGCATTAAAATAGCGAAAAAGAAGCATTCATGCACAATGGCACATGAATTGCTTAAGCCATATGCCTCACGCGCGACACACTATTTTTGCCCTTTTATGTCGCTTTGATCAATCCTCAAGTGATTTCCTCATGTCTTTTACCATCGATGAATACGACCGCATGATCCTGGATCTGCTGCGTGACAATGGCCGCCTTAGTAATCAGGATCTGGCAGATCTGGTGGGCTTGTCTGCATCACAATGTTCGCGCCGCCGCAGTGCGCTCGAGAAGAGCGGACTGATCCTCGGCTATCACGCGCATTTGTCGCCACAGGCAGAAGGTACGCCTGTGATGGGCATGGTGGAGGTCCGGCTGATTAACCATACGCGTGAGGCGGTCGAGTTGTTCAGTGCATTCGTCCGCTCGGCGCCGGCGGTACGCGATGTATTCAAGCTCACCGGCGACTTCGATTATCTGCTCAAGATTGCGCTCCCCAATCTGGGCGAGATGAGTCAGCTGGTCACAGATCTGGCTTCCCTACAAGGTAGCGTCAGCCATTTGCGCACCTCCGTCGTGCTGGAACGCGTTAAAGAAAACGGTATTGTCTTCACGACCACCAGTTAACGACCGCACGCCAGATTGTCACTTTCTCTCCGCCACCCATCGTTTGCTTCGGTGGCATTGCTTTTTTTCATTGCCCGACTAATTACACCATGAACACCCCTGCATCCATCGAACCAAAAGATCTCGCACCACACAGCCCTGTAGAAGACTTGTTTGCACTGATCCTGGGTACCAGCGTGATTGTTTTTGGCGTCGTGCTGCTGCAGCAATCCCATGCCATCACAGGCGGCACCTCGGGCTTGGCATTTTTGTTACACTACTTGACTGGCATGCGGTTTGGCGTGGCTTTCTTCTTCTTGAATCTGCCGTTTTACTACCTTGGCTACAAGCGCATGGGAGCCGTTTTTGTCGTCAAGACCTTTAGCGCAGTGGCGTTGCTGTCGGTGCTGGTCGAGTTTTATCCGCATGTGATCGAGATCAGCCAACTCAACCCATTGTTTGCCGCACTGTTTGGCAATATCCTCATGGGACTTGGCTTTATCGTTCTGTTCCGGCATCGCGCCAGCCTCGGAGGCATCAATATTCTGGCGCTGTACCTGCAGGCACATCATGGCTTGCGTGCTGGCAAATTCCAGATGGGGGTCGATGTACTGATCGTGCTGGCGTCGCTGGTGGTTGTGCCTTTATCGGCTGTGCTGGCATCGGTTGCAGGAGCGATATTGTTGAATCTGATTATCGCAATGAATCATCGGCCAGGCCGCTATCTATCGTGATAGCACTGGCTTCATCAGGTTTTATTGAGTTTCACTAAGTTTTATTACGCAGCGTGCCGGTATCGGCGCATGTCAACTTCTGGAGTCTTTCATGTTTCACCATGTAGAAGCCTATCCTGGCGATCCCATCCTCTCGCTGATGGAGCAATTCAAGACTGATCCTCGCAGCGGTAAAATCAATCTGAGTATTGGTCTGTATTACGATGCCGATGGCATCATTCCTCAGTTCAAGTCGGTGCAGCGCGCGCAAGAGCGTCTGCAGGCACGCCCGCAAGCGGCAAGTCTCTATCTGCCAATGGAAGGTTTGCAGGCCTACCGCAATGCCGTCCAGATATTACTGTTCGGTGCCGACAGCCCGACCCTCAAGGAAGGCAAGATTGCCACTATCCAGACGCTGGGTGGTTCAGGTGCACTGAAGGTTGGCGCCGATTTCCTGAAGCGCTACTTCCCGCATGCTGAAGTCTGGGTCAGCGACCCAACCTGGGACAACCACGTCGCCATTTTCGAAGGCGCAGGGTTCACCACACACACTTACCCTTATTTCGATGCCACCACACGCGGTGTCAACTTTGCCGGCATGCTCGCCAGTATTGAACAGTTGCCCAAGGACAGCATCGTCTTGCTGCACCCTTGCTGCCACAATCCAACCGGCTCAGATCTGACGCCAGCACAATGGGATAGCCTGATCGAAGTGATCAAGTCACGCGGTCTGATTGCCTTCCTGGATATTGCCTATCAGGGTTTTGGTGCTGGCATGGTGGAAGATGCCTATGCAATTCGTGCACTGGCTGCGGCCGGACAAACCTTCCTGGTGAGCAACTCGTTCTCCAAGATTTTCTCGCTCTACGGCGAACGCGTTGGTGGCTTGTCGGTCGTCTGCGAAAACGCCGATGCCGCCTCCCGCGTCCTGGGTCAACTCAAGGCGACTGTCCGTCGCAACTACTCCAGTCCGCCAACCAATGGTGCCGAGCTGGTCAATACCGTCCTCAATGACGACGCGCTGCGCACAGACTGGTTGCATGAAGTCGAAACCATGCGTACCCGCATCATCGCCATGCGTGAAACGCTGGTCGGCGCGCTCAAGAATGCGCTACCGGGTCGTGACTTCGATTATCTGCTGGAGCAACGTGGCATGTTCAGCTATACCGGCCTGAGCGCGGCGCAGGTAGATCGTCTGCGCGACGAGTTCGGCATCTATCTGGTGCGCAGCGGACGTATCTGCGTGGCAGGTCTGAACCAGCACAATGTCGCCCGGGTAGCAGAGGGTTTTGCTGCGGTATTGGCAAACTGAAGCAGGTACACTGCGATCAGTGCGTTGACAGTGCAGATGTGCTCATCGTTACCGAGGCTTGACCTTGCACCTGAGCCACCGCTTGTCAACGCTTTCACTCCTCTTTGCAACTGACAATGAGTAAGCAGTCCACCATCGATTTCCAACAGGTATTCATGCATGCCCCGATCGGCATGTGTGTTTCTCATAACCGGGTTATCCAGCAGGCCAATCTGGCGCTGGCCAGGATGTTTGGCTACGCGCCGGACGCCTTATCGGGTATGTCGTTCATGGTGCTGTACCCAACCGCTGACGAATTTGAACGGACCGGTGTGCGACTCGTCCCGATTCTCAACGAAAAGGGTTTTTATTCCGACGAGCGCATCATGAAGCGCGCCAACGATGAAATGTTCTGGTGCCATGTCACCGGCGCTTCGCTGGTACAGGGAGACCCGCATGCCGCCGGCATCTGGACGTTTGAGGATGTCAGCAGCAAGCGTCCGTTAGCGCCAGGACTCACCCCGCGTGAGCGCGAAATCGCCGCGCTGCTGGTGGAAGGCAAGACCAGCAAGCTGATCGCCCGTCAGGTCGAACTGAGCCCGCGTACGGTTGAAATGCATCGCGCCCGGCTGATGCGCAAGTTCGGTGCGGCGACCTCCTCGGAGCTGGTCCATAAGCTCTTGAGCATCACCCCATAACCGCTCACCACGACTCCACAAAGCGCGCCGCCAGAAAATCCAGCATCGACCGCAATACCGGCGACATATGCTTGCGCGAGGCGTACACCCCATACACGTCCAGTACGGTCGGCTCGTAACGTGGCAACAGCGCTACCAGCTGTCCGCTGGCAATGTAAGGCGCAGCCGATGATGCTGGCAAGTGGGCGATACCAGCACCTGCCAATGCACCATGCAGCAATATTGTCGCCTCATTGGCGCTGATGCCGCCACTGACGGCGACCGAACGCTGAAACTGACTGCTATCGCCGTCAGCCGATTCTGCTGGCCAATACGCCTGCTTGAGATCGAAATGCCACAAGCTTTTGCCCATGTAGGAATGCGTCAGGCATTGATGCAAGGCCAGATCCTCGACCTCCTCTGGCGTCCCATGCTGGCGCAGGTAAGCAGGTGAGGCACATACCGTGGAACGACAAATCGACAATTTGCGGGCAATCAGATTGGGATCCAGTCGTCGGGTCATACGGATGGCCAGATCAATGCGCTCCTCGACCAGATTGACGGTGCGATCGAGCATCACAAAGTCGATCGTTACTGCCGGATAGCGCTGCACAAACTCCGCAACTGCCTGCATCAACTGCGGCCCAAATGCCGTGCTACACGTGATACGCAACAAGCCCTTGGGTTGCTGCTGGGGATGGCTCACCGCCTGCTGCATTTCACCGGCAGCATCGAGCAATTGCCGGCAACGCTCCAGTACCTCGTTACCCGCCGGGGTCAGACTCAGACGCCGTGTGGTCCGATGCAGCAAGCGCGCACCCACCCACTCTTCCAGCTCAGCAAGATAGCGCGATACCACCGGACGCGAGAGATCCAGCTGGATTGCCGCAGCCGACTGACTGCCACTGTCGACTACCGTGACAAAGACCTGCATCGCCATCAAACGGTCCACGACATGCTCCCTGTATCAGTACGCAACACCAACATAACAGCCTTATTTGAACGATTTTGGAAACAAACTATGTTTCATTATGCCGTTTTTCAATCCAAAAGAAAGGTCTAAGCTGCGTGCATTGGACTTTTTAATGACTTTTTAAGGAGCAAACAACATGACTTTCACATTGAAGAAACTGATGCGTCCATTGCTGGTGTTAAGCCTCGCCGCTGGCGTACTGACAGGCAATACAGCATTGGCTAGTGACAATGCCAAACCCGCCCTGACGCTGGATATCTACAATCCAGGTCGGCAGGCCCTTTTCCCGGTCAGCTCAGTCATCGTCGCGGGTCAGCATGATGCCATCCTGGTTGATGCGCAGTTTGGCCGCGCGCAGGCAGCACAGGTGGTGGAAAAAATTCGCACCAGCGGCAAGCACCTGACCACCATCTACATCAGCCATGGCGACCCTGATTATTACTTTGGTCTGGACACCATCACTGCAGCCTTCCCGGATGCCAAGGTCGTCGCCACGCCGCAAACGGTTGCCCATATCCGCGAAACTGCTACGCACAAACTGGCATTCTGGGGCCCCAAGCTGGGTACCGATGCGCCGCAAAAAACCATCGTGCCAGAAGTATTGAAGGGTAATACGCTGACACTGGAAGGCAAACAGCTCAAGGTGATCGGTCTGGATGGCCCGCAACCGGACCGCAGCTTTGTCTGGATTCCTTCCATCAAGGCAGTCGTCGGTGGTGTTGTCCTGTTCAACGATGAGCATGTCTGGATGGCTGATACGCAATCATCCAAATCACACCAGGACTGGCTGAAGACGCTCAAGCGTATTGATCAGCTCAAGCCCGTGACGGTTGTACCAGGCCATTTTGGTGAAGGTGCCGCGATGGATCGCAGCGCAGTCACGTTCACCCGCAACTACATCCAGACATTTGATGCCGAAACCACCAAGGCGAGTGACAGCACTGCGCTGATCAAAGCGATGCAGGAACACTATCCGGCGCTGACCGAGATCTCTTCCCTCAGTCTGAGTGCCAAGGTTGCCAAGGGTGAAATGAAGTGGTGAAACACCACGTATCAAACAACTGCTGGAAATTTTATTAATCAACGTTTTTATACTAAGGATCTAACATGAAAATCGCTCTCATCGGTGCCACCGGCAATGTTGGTACCCGTTTGCTGGACGAGGCACTGCGCCGCGAACATCAGGTCACCGCCATCGCACGGTCGGCATCCACACTGACACCCCGTACCAATCTGCGTAGCGTGGATCTCGATGCTCAGGACGGTTCGGCACTGGCTGCAGCATTATCTGGCCACGACGTGGTGATCAGCAGCGCGCACTTCGTCAGCTTCAAAGCCACGCATTTACTGGCCGCTATCAAGCAGGCAGGCGTCGTACGCCTGCTGGTCGTCGGTGGCGCAGGTAGCCTGCATGTGGCTCCCGGAGTGGCACTGATCGATACGCCGCAATTTCCGGCAGAATACCTGTCTGAAGCCAGCGCCGGACGCGACTTCCTCAATGACCTGCGCAACGAGCAGACCATCGACTGGACATTCCTGTCACCGTCTGCCATGTTTGTACCGGGCGAGCGCACCGGCGTGTTCCGGCTCGGCCAGGAAGAATTGCTGACCGCCGCCGATGGCAAGAGCTGGATTTCGATGGAAGACTATGCTATTGCCCTGCTCGACGAGATTGAACAGCCGCGCCATTCGCGTCGCCGCTTCACGGTCGGCTATTGAACGACACAGCTACTGAAGAAAGCAGAAACCGCCATGCGCACCACAACCCTGCATTACATCTACGACCCTTTGTGCGGCTGGTGCTATGGCGCTGCGCCGCTGGTAGCAGCCGCACGCAGCATTCTGCCTGTGATCGGCCATGCCGGCGGCATGATGACTGGCAATAACCGGCGACCGGTTACTGCGGCCTTGCGCAACTATGTCATGCCGCATGATCATCGTATTGCAGCGATGACCGGCCAAACGTTCGGGGATGATTACTTCAACGGCTTGCTGCTGGATCAAACGGCTGTGTTTGACTCAGCACCACCGATCGCCGCCATCCTCGCTGCCGAGCAGATCAACGGTAGTGGATTGAACTTGCTGGCGCGTTTGCAGCGAGCGCACTATGTCGAGGGCAAGCGCATTGCTGATAATGCCGTGCTAGATACGCTGGCCGCCGAACTGGGTCTGGACCCGGCTCAGTTTGCTGTACTGCGTCAGCAAGTCAGTGGTGATGAAGTGGCTCGACATATCACTGGCAGTCGCGCACTGCTGCAGGAAGTCGGCGGCCATGGCTTTCCGACGTTTGTGCTTGAACAGGATGGCCGCTTGGAAGTGCTCGATGCCGGCGCCTGGCTGGGACAACCGGAAGCCTGGGCCGACTATCTGCGCGAGTATCTGCACTAATCCTTCACCACTCAATAGCCTCAGGCAGGTACACCCAACGCCTGCAACTGACGGATAGTCTGCTGACAATCGACATGCTGAATGGCATGCCAGCCAAGTCGCCGAGCCGCCTCGACATTGCGTGCCAAGTCATCAATGAAGACTATTTGCTGCGGTTGCAGGTCTGGCAAATGCTGGCGGTAGCGCTCCAGTGCAATCTGATAAATGATGTCATCGGGCTTGATGCACTTCTCAGCACCTGACACGACGATGTCACGGAACAACTGCAAGAAGTCGTAGTTAGCCAAGGCATAAGGGAAGGTTTCATCGGACCAGTTGGTCAGGCCGAACACGGGCACGCCACGGGCATGCAGACCGCGCAACAGCGCCACGCCATCATCAAGCGCCCCCTGCAACATCTCGCTCCAGCGAGCATAGAAAGCCCGAATCAATGCCTCATGCTGCGGGTATTGCGCCACCAGCAACTCGGTACCATCGTGCAGGCTGCGGCCGGCATCCTGTTGGATATTCCATTCAGAGGAACACACGTGCGTGAGGAAGTGCTCGCGCTCCTGGGCATCAGGGATCAGTTCCTGATAAAGATGATGCGGATTCCAGTCAAACAGAACGCCACCGAAATCAAAGACAACTGCACGGATGTCAGCACGGTTGTGCGCATGATTATCAGCAAGATGGGTGGGATCAGGAAGCGTGGTTTGCATGAACAACACTCTCACAAAAAGGTAGTGGGACAGACGACTCAACAATACACATCATAGCGTGCGAAAGAAATCATAGAGTTCACTCGCCTCCGAATACGCGACATTGAAACGGAACCACGGCTGGCCCGGATGGGACAAGTGAAAAAAATCGCCAGGCGCAAGCCAGATACCCTTTTGGCGCGCCCGATCGGCAATCTCGCGCGCACTCAGGTCGCAGCCCTCCAGTCTGGCCCAGGAAAACATGCCGCCGCGCGCCGTGGTAAAAGGGATCAGCCCGGTTTCATGCAAACGGGCATTGACCCTGGCCTGCGCGCTCAACAAGGCGGCTGACAATCCATCCACGTGACGTCGATGATGCCCCTCCGTGAGCACACTATGCACCAGTCGCTCATTGATCTCGGAATTGGTCAGACTCAAGACCATCTTGGTATGCACAAGTTGACGCGCCAGTTCCCGCTGACAGGCGATATAGCCAAGTCGCAATGAAGGCGCGATGGTTTTGGAATAACTACCCACGTAGATCACTCTGTGCAAACCATCGAGCGCTGCCAGCATAGGATCGGTGGGCTGCCCGAGTTCGCGAAATATATCATCCTCGACGACCCAGAAGCCATGTCGCTCGGCCGACTGCAGCACACGCATCGCACAGGCGGGCGTATAAGACGTGCCGGTCGGATTGTGCAGCACGCTGCTGGTGAAAAACAGCTTGGGCTGATGGGTACGTGCCAATATCTCCAGTTGATCGGTATCCACGCCGGTCGGTGTGCGCGGTACGCCAATGACCTGCAGGTCTGCCATTCTGAGCATCGCCACCAGATTGCAGTATGCCGGATCGTCAATGAAGACCGTGTCGCCGCGTTTGGTCATGGTCCGAATGATCAGATCCAGTGCCTGAGTGGCTCCATGTGAGGTCAAAATCTGGTCCAGTGACACTTCCAGTGACCAACCCGCCAGAAACTGCGCAATGATCTGGCGTAGCGGCGCGTAACCATAGGGATGCCCATAACCCACCTGCTGTGCCCCGGGTGCGCGGATGATGCGACGCTCGGCCTGATGCAGACCATCATCATCGAGCCATTTACCGGGTAGCCAGCCGCAACCGGCCTTGATCGGTACGCGCTCATCGGCAAACATCTCGGAGAGCAGCCAGGCCGAATCAATGACCGGCTCCGGCGGCGCAAAGCTCAGACTAGGCGCTGTTGGTGCCCCCTTGGCTGCGACAAAGAAACCGGCACCACGACGCACCACCAATAAGCCCCGCGCGACCAGTTGCTCATAGGCTTCAACCACGGTGGAAGCACCAATGCTGTGGGTCTGTGCAAACTGCCGTACCGAAGGCAAGCGCTCGCCTGAGCGCAGCCCGCCGCTGGCGATCAATTGCGCCAGAGTATTGACCACCTGTTCCACCAACCGTACCGCGGTATTTCTCTGCAAGTCCAGTTGCAGCGCTTCGTGCGGCGCTCTTGCTCGTGCCATGACAGCTCCCAACGATCAGTTAGCTGGGGTCGATTGACCACAGTGACCAATACAGATTAAACAAATTTGCAATACAGTTTTCTAGTTAATTGAGAAGTGTATCTAACAATACTGACGCTGTCCCGGAATAATCGTGGCTATCAAATCCACATTATTCGGCTCATCATTTTTTCGTACAAGGTCTCGTTGCCATGAACAAACCACTTTCCGCTGCCGAGCTCTCGGCCTACTGGATGCCCTACACGGCCAACCGCAATTTCAAGTCCAGTCCGCGCATGCTGGTCTCGGCTGAGGGCATGTATTACCGTGATGATGCTGGCAATGCGATCCTCGATGGCACCGCAGGTCTGTGGTGCGTACCGCTCGGCCATGCCCAGCCGAAAATCGTCAGTGCGGTACAAAAGGCCGTTGCCACCCTCGATTACGCACCATCTTTTCAGCTGGGTCATCCCAGCGCGTTTGAACTGGCAGAGCGTTTGAAGCAATACACTGGCGGACGTTATTCACAAGTGTTTTACACCGGTTCCGGTTCGGAAGCCGTTGATACTGCCCTCAAAATCGCATTGGCTTATCACCGTGCACGTGGTGACGCCACCCGTACCCGCCTGATTGGCCGTGAGCGTGGCTACCACGGTGTTGGCTTCGGCGGCATGTCGGTCGGTGGTATTGGTGGCAATCGCAAGACTTTCCACGCCTCCCTGATTCCCGGCGTGGATCATCTGCCGCACACTCACAATCTGGAAAAGAATGCCTTCACCAAGGGCCAGCCTGAATACGGCACCCATCTGGCAGACGAACTGGAGCGCTTGGTGACGTTGCATGATGCGTCCAATATCGCAGCCGTGATCGTCGAACCGGTGGCTGGTTCGACCGGTGTGCTGATTCCCCCAAAGGGCTATCTGCAACGGCTGCGTGAGATCTGCACCAAGCACGGCATCCTGTTGATTTTTGATGAAGTCATTACCGGCTTTGGCCGTCTTGGCACACCGTTTGGTTCAGACTATTTTGGCGTTGAGCCGGACCTGTTCACCACCGCCAAGGGGCTCACCAATGGCGTGGTGCCAATGGGTGCCGTGTTCGTCAAGCCGCATATCCATGATGCATTCATGCATGGACCAGATGGCATCGAACTGTTCCACGGCTACACCTATTCTGGCCATCCATTGGCCTGCGCCGCCGGTCTGGCGTCACTGGAAATC
This sequence comes from Herbaspirillum sp. Sphag64, assembly GCF_014192645.1. Taxonomy (GTDB): domain Bacteria; phylum Pseudomonadota; class Gammaproteobacteria; order Burkholderiales; family Burkholderiaceae_D; genus Herbaspirillum. Next base: position 94,482 of record NZ_JACHYE010000008.1, read on the forward strand.
TTCCAGCAGGAAGGCGTTCTCGAACATGCGCGCAGCGTATCTGACTACTTCCAGGATGCAGCACACGCGCTGCGTGGTCTGCCGCATGTCGTGGATGTACGCAGCATCGGCATGATCGTGGGGATTGAACTTGCGTCGATTCCAGGCAAACCCGGCGCACGCGCCTACGATGCATTCCGCCGCGCATTCGATGACGGCATCCTGATCCGCGTCACCGGTGACATCATTGCCTTGTCGCCACCACTGGTCATCGAAAAGAAACACATCGATGAGTTGTTCGGCAAGCTCGCAGCTATTCTGAAGACACTGGATTAATCCGTCAGAAAAGTAAGGAAGAAAAAACATCGTCAATAACGGCATGAGCAACGCTCATGCCGTCGCTGTTTTTACTCAGCACCAAGAAGACACAATGGTGCATGACGATCTCGGCGCTGCACTAGTTAACATCAGGAAGGAGAAAAGAGCACCATCATCATCCGTAACAGCGATCTAAAACGCATTAAAGGCAAGTATCAAAACAAGATTTACAGCAGTAAAAAATCACAAAAACAAAAGTAGTACCGAGACGTTAAACCAGGAGGAGCAATTCATGATCCACGTTCATCATGCATTGTGCTGCGCTGTCGTTATGCAATGTGCGCGGTCGCTTTTTTATCGCTTGCAGCGATTCTTTGACACTGTTTTTATGGCGTTTTTTGCGTGCCTGGAAACAGCGTTTTTTCACGTCAAATCGCCTCCTTCTCTACGTTAAAAATCATCTGCCGATCATCACAATAATGGCGGTGATGGGCACAGAACTTGCGTCACGTATTACCGATTTCATTCCTACCATGCACGATCTTTTTTGGAGATGTGACTATGTTGAATCGCCGTGATTTTCTCAAGTTGTCTGCACTCGCCGCACCAGGTGCATTGACGTTTTCCGATGTCTTTGCGCAATCAGATGCAATTCAGTTTGCCTGTCCTGTTCCCATGTCCGGACCGTTTGCTGCCAATGGCAAATATGCGGATATGGGGATGAAGCTGGTGTTGCAGAAATATGGGAAGGTTCTGGGAAAAAATCTCAGTTATGTAACGCTCGACACGGAAGGAAAACCTGCGACCGCCGTACGCAAGGTGCAAGAAACCATGGAAAAGGGAACGCGCTTTTTTGCCGGTGGCATTCTCTCGGGCGAGGCGCTGGCGATGGGTAAGGAAGTCGACAAGGGCGGCGGCATTTTCATCACAACTGCCGGTGCCGATGAAATTACCGGTAGCGATTGCAATCACGCGACCTTTCGCTGGTCGGTACCAACCTTTGGTGCAATTGAACAGACCGTACGTCCCCTGCTCGACAAAATGCCCAAGGCCAAACGCTGGTACACCATCACACCCCAATATGTCTTTGGCGATGGTCTGCTCAATGCTGCCAAGGCGATCTTCAAGGAAAAGGGGATCGAGCACGTTGGCAACAGCTATCACTCACTCGCAGAAAAGGAGTTCAGTGGCTATCTGACCAATGCCATGGCCGCCAAACCTGATGTGCTGCTGTTGCTCAATTTTGGCTCCCAATCTTCGGATACGCTACGCCAGGCAGTGAGCTTCGGCATGAAAAACAATATGACCATTCTGGTCGCCTGGGCCTCCGGACTGGAGCAGTTTGAGACACTCGGTGCCGATATCTGCGATGGTGTGTACTTCGGGGCCCAATACTGGCACGATATCGACGCACCGTTCAACAAGGAGTTCCAGCAGTTCGTCAACAGCACCTTGAAGATAGAACCGAACTACAGCCTGGCGGGTTCTTACATCTGTACCAAGGTCATTCTCGATGCCATCATCAAGGCCAACAGCGCCGATCCCAAAACAGTGATCGCTGCGATGGAAGGCATGAAATACGAAGGCCTTACCGGCACCGAAGAGATCCGTAAGAGCGATCATCAGGTCATCAAAAATTACTATCTTCTCAAGGGAAAACCGAAGGCGAAGATGCGTAACAAGGATGACTTTGCGGACATCATTTCCTTCGGCAAATCCTTCCTCGCACCGGACAAGACCATGTGCAAGATGGGTTGATGTCCGTCATGCTACCGACCAGTTCTCTGGTCGGCGCAACTGTCATCGCTATGCTCATTTCTGATTCTGCATTGGATTCTGATTTTTGTTATTGCGCTCGCACCCACCTATCGAGGTTGCATGAATATTTATCTGCTGCAGGTGGCCAATGGTGTCGGTATTGGCATGCTGTACTTTTTGCTGGCAGTCGGGCTGAGTATCGTCTTCGGCTTGCTGCGCTTCGTCAATTTTGCGCATGGCGCGTTCTTTCTGCTCGGCGCCTATCTCTGCTTTCAATGCGGGGAAATGGGCTTGAGCTTCTGGTGGTCCCTACTCTTGGCACCGTTGCTGGTGGGCGTCTTCGCGTGGCTCATCGAGCACTTCGTACTGCGCCACGTGTATGCCTTGCCGCATCACTTTCACATCTTGTTTACGGTCGGTCTGGCGCTGGTAATACAGGAAGCCGTGATTGCCATCTGGGGACCGCTGGGCAACAACATTTCACCACCTGATCTACTGCAGGGCGTAGTGATGGCTGGCGGCTTTGTCTATCCGCTGTATCGCCTGTTCGTGATTGGCTTCACTGCAGTCATGGCCTTGCTGTTGTGGTGGGTACTGGAGGGAACCCGTTTAGGTGCGATTGTCAGGGCCGGGAGCGAATCGACCGAAATGGTCTCGCTGCTGGGGCTCAATATCAACCGCATTTTCAGTCTGGTATTTGCCCTTGGCGCAGCGACCGCTGGTCTGGCTGGCGCACTCGCGGCACCGATTCGCGGTGTCGAACCGTTCATGGGCGTTGAGGCGCTCGGGATTGCGTTTGTCGTGGTCGTCATCGGTGGACTGGGCAGTTTTTCCGGTGCGCTCATCGGCGGTATTCTGGTCGGTATTGTGCAAAGCGTGATGAGTACGGTCTGGTCCGAAGGCGCACATCTGATGATCTACGTCGCCATGGCAGCGGTCATGTTGCTACGCCCCAATGGCCTGCTTGGCCGCGCAAGCTAGGAGACTGTCGTGAAAAAACTTGCACCGCATTTTTCCCATCTGCACTACACCTTGCTAGCACTTCTGGTGACCTTGTTGCTGCCATTGCTGGTCGACTCAGGCTCGCTGGCAACGGAAGTGCTGATCTATGCCCTGGCCGCTCTGGGCTGCAATCTCTTGCTGGGATATACCGGACTGATGTCATTCGGTCAGGGTATATTTTTTGGTATCGGCAGCTACACCACCGGACTGGCACTGCTGCAGCTGAAGTTGCCGTTGCTGCCCGCGTTGCTGCTGGCGGTAGTCATTGGCGCGGCGATTGCACTCGTGGTGGGATGGTTTTCGATCCGCCAGCGTGGTACCTATTTCGTCATGCTGACACTGGCTTTTGCCCAGATGTTCTACTTTCTGGCCTACACCATGAAGGATCTGACCGGCGGCGACAATGGCCTGCTTGACGTACCGCGCCCTGACCTGCGCTTCTGGGGGCATACCTTGTTGGCAACGGGCTCTTCGTGGCAGTACTACAGCGTGGTGGCGATTCTGTTTGTACTAGTGTTCTGGCTGCTGCAACGGGTAGTCGATTCAGTCCTCGGACGCACGCTGCTGGCGGTACGCGACAACGAGATACGTGCTGCGGCGGTCGGCTACGACATCACCCTCCTGAAGCTGGCCGCCTTTGTGATTTCCGGTGCTGTCACGGGCTTGGCTGGCGGCTTGCATGCCATGATGACCGGTGTCGCACCGCTCTCCAATATCGAATACCACACCAGTGAATCAATCCTGATCATGACCGTCATCGGCGGTACCGGCAACCTGTTTGCGTCGGTACTGGGCGCAGCCTTCTACGTCATCGTGGGCAACTGGTTATCGACGCTCTGGCCACGCTGGCTGATGTTGCTGGGCTTCCTGCTCATTGGCGTGAGTCTGTATCTGCACAAAGGCCTGTTTGGTGTGGCCCAGACAATTGTGCGAAAGTGTCGACCGCTGGCAGCGGCATCTCCGGTTGAGCCGGAGTCCGTCAAGGAGCAACATCCATGAGCAACACGACACCTATCCTGTGTGCGCGTCACGTCACCAAACGCTACGGTAAATTCACCGCGGTCAACGATATCTCCCTCGATATCCTGCCCGGCACCGTGCATTCAGTGATCGGCCCCAACGGTGCAGGCAAGACCACCCTGTTTCATACGTTGACCGGCACCACACCGATCACGACCGGTAGCATTCAGGTGGAAGGCGAGGAGGTGGCGCATCTTCCGGGTCATCGACGCGTGCGCAAGGGGCTGGCACGTTCGTTCCAGGTTACCAGCCTGTTTCCCAATTTGAGCGTGCGTGAAAACCTGCGACTGGCGGCGCAGGGCAAACATCCCTATGCCGCGCTTAATCCATGGCGACGTCCGGAACTGCTACGCGCAGCCTGTGATAGTGCCGAGCAGCTGCTGACTCGCCTGAACCTGCAAACAGTGGCTGAGCGTATCTCGGCAGAACTATCGCATGGGCAGCAGCGCCGGCTGGAAGTCGGCATGGCGATGGCCGCGCAACCGAAGGTGATTTTTCTCGATGAGCCTACCTCCGGTATGGGGATTGACGATATTGGCGAAATGAAGCAGCTGATCCATAGCCTGCGCGATAGCGCCACCGTGGTTCTGATTGAGCACAACATGGACATCGTCATGGATATCTCGGATCAAATCACCGTGATGCAGCAGGGACAGATTCTGGCGCAAGGCAAACCCGCCGAGATTCGTAGTGACGAACGTGTCCGTCGTGCCTATCTGGGCAGCATGATTACCGGAGGCAAGGCATGATCCTGAAACTGGAAGAAGTCCACGCCTATTACGGCAAGAGCCATGTATTACAGGGCATTTCACTACAGGTTGCTGCAGGCGAAGTCGTGACGCTGCTGGGACGTAATGGTGCAGGCAAAACCACGACGCTCAAAAGTATCGTTGGGGTGGTACCGCCGCAAAAGGGCAAGGTACTGTTTGAGGGTCACGATATGGCGAAGCTGCCATCCCACAAGATTGCGCGCCAGGGTGTCTGTCTGGTACCGGAACATCGCGGCATCTTCAAATTGCTGACGGTGGAAGAAAATCTGACCATGGCAGCACGCAAGGACTCGGCGTGGACCCTCAATGATATTTACCGGATTTTTCCGCGGCTGCAGGAACGACGCAAGAATGGTGGTGGCCAGCTTTCGGGCGGCGAACAACAGATGCTGGCGATTGCACGGGCATTGATGACGCATCCCAAGGTACTGATGCTGGACGAACCGGTAGAAGGTCTGGCTCCGGTTATCGTCGATGAGATCGTGGCACAGATCAGGCTGATTAGAGCTACTGGCATGTCGATCATTCTGGTCGAACAAAATCTGCAGGTCTGCACGCAACTCGCCGACCGTCACTATATTGTTGAACAGGGCCGCATCGTCTACACCGCCAGCAATGCCGATTTCATGGCCGATGACCATGCCAAGGACCGCTATCTGGGCGTCAATCTCACTGCCTGAGGCAGACCCACACACTGACCGAAAAAAGGAATCACCATGGATATGAAGACCAACACGGCATTATCTGCATTGCCCACATTGCGTATTGACGGTGGCCGACTGTGGCAATCACTGATGGATCTGGCCACCATCGGCGCCACGCAAAAAGGTGGCGTATGCCGACTGGCATTGACCGACCTCGACAAGCAGGGACGCGATCTGGTCAGCAACTGGGCACGGCAGGAAGGAATGAGTGTGACGGTCGATCAGATCGGCAATATTTTCATGCGTCGTCCCGGGCGCAACAATGCATTGCCACCGGTGGTTACCGGTTCGCATATCGATACCCAACCAACGGGCGGCAAATTCGATGGCAACTATGGCGTGCTGGCGGGAATGGAAGTGATCCGCACCCTCAACACCCACCAAATCCAGACCGAGGCGCCACTGGAAGTGGCGATCTGGACCAACGAAGAAGGCTCTCGCTTTGTGCCGGTCATGATGGGGTCGGGCGTGTTCTGTGGTGCTTTCTCGCTGGAGCATGCTTACGCAGCGACCGACGTCGATGGTAAAACGGTCAAGGAGGAACTCAGCCGGATTGGCTACATCGGCGACCAGCGTTGCGGCGATCATCCCATCGGGGCTTACTATGAAGCCCATATCGAACAAGGGCCAGTACTGGAAAACGCCGATACCGTCATCGGCGTGGTACCAGCCGTACTTGGCCTGTCCTGGTACGACTGCACAGTGACCGGTTTCGAATCACACGCCGGTCCGACGCCGATGGAAATCCGCAAGGATGCATTGCAGGTAGCGACCTACATCATGCAGGAAGTCGTTGCCATCGCGAATCGCTACCCGCCCTACGGTCGTGGCACGGTGGGCTCGGTGCAGGTGATGCCGAATAGCCGTAACGTGATTCCGGGGCAAGTAAAATTCTCGATTGATCTGCGTAATGTGAGTGATGCCGCCTTGAATCAGATGCACGAAGATCTGCTCGCCTATCTGGAGCAGACGCGACAAAAAACCGGACTCGGTATTGCCCTCGAACGGGTATCGTATTTCCCGCCCTGCCCATTTCATCCCACCTGTGTGGACGAGGTCCGCAAAGCCTCGGCAATGCTCGGCTACCGCACCATGGATGTGGTTTCAGGTGCCGGCCACGACGCGATCTATGCGGCGCGTCTGGCACCAGCCGGAATGATCTTCGTGCCGTGCAAGGATGGCGTCAGCCACAATGAAATTGAAGACGCCCGTCCCGAACATCTGGAGGCCGGTGCCAACGTGCTGCTGCACGCCATGCTGGCCAGCGCCGGCGTGGTCTGAAGAAAAAATCTGCCATGCCAACTAACCAGATCAAACCAATGAAAATCGTCATCGCGCGCCTCAACCACGAGACCAATACCTTTTCACCGATTGCGACACCTCTGGAAGCGTTTGCGCCCCAGTGGAATGAAGATGCCTATACCGATCAAAAGGGTGCCCGCACGGCCATGGGTGCCTTTCTGGATATCGCGGAAGGACTCGGTGCCAGCATCGTGACACCACTGGCCGCTACTGCCAACCCGAGTGCAACGGTCGAAGCCACCGCTTATACCCAGATGACAGACGCGATTGTCGCTGCCGTCGCCCAGGGCTGCGACGCCATCATGCTCGATCTGCATGGCGCTATGGTTGCGGAGAATGCGCAAGACGGCGAAGGCACCCTGCTGGAAAAAATCCGCAAGCTGGCACCCACCACGCCACTCTGCGTAGCGCTCGATCTGCATGGCAATGTCACGCAGAAAATGGTGGACAACGCCGACATCATCGTCAGCTTCAAGACCTATCCGCATATCGACATGTTCGAAACTGGCGAACATGCCGGTCGTCTGCTGGTCGCACTGCTGCAACAACGGGCGCGTCCCGTGACTGGCTGGCGGCAGATTCCCCTGCTCTCGGCAACACTGACCAGCAATACCTCAGCGAGCGCAATGCAACGTGCGGTGGCGCAGGCGAAACTGGCCGAGCAGCGTCCCGGCGTACTCGCCGTATCGGTGCTGGCAGGCTTTCCTTTGTCGGACTTTCAGGATGCCGGGATGTCGGTGGTGGTGGTCACCGATAACGATCGGCAACTGGCGCAACAGGTTGCCGACGAACTCACCCGTACGATCTGGCGGGAACGAGATGACTTTGTCTATCACAGCTTGCCGCTGCAGGAATCACTGGCACAGGCGCGTGCCCTGCAAGCCTTGCCTGGTCAAGGTCCCGTGCTGCTGCTCGACCATAGCGACAATGTCATGTCGGGTGGCACCTGCAACACCATGGATGTCCTCGAAGCGACACTGGCGGCAGGCATGCAAGGAATTGCCGCTGGACCCATCAGCGATCCGGAGGCAGTCGCTGCACTGTTGCAATTGGGCATTGGTGGCACCACCACGATCGCCATCGGCAACAAGGTCGCACTGACACAGCAAGGAATCACCAAGACACCGCTGCCGCTGCATGGCACCGTGATCGCCATCACGGATGGCAGCTTCAAGGTCACCGGCCCGATTTATACCGGTTCAACCATCAACATGGGACGCAGCGTTCTGTTTGATACCGGTGCCGCGCACATCGTCATTACCGAGGAGCGGTGCGAGCCCTATGATCTTGGCGTGTTCACCAGCCTCGGGCTAGACCCGGCGACGATGGATTACGTCATCCTGAAGTCACGCATGTATTGCCGTCCGGTGTTCGTGCCGATCAGCAAGGGCTTGGTGGAATGCGACTCCGACAGCGGTGGGCCAACCAGTTCCAACTTCACCTTATTCCCGATCCGCCACGTGCGACGGCCAGTCTACCCGCTTGATACGTCGACACCGGCGCCAGTGTGAGGACCACCGAAGGCGCTGCCGTAGAGCGCGCCACCGCGAGCACACAACGACGCGCTAAACACTTGCTGATCCTGCTGGGCGTGGTCTGGGGTCTGAACTGGCCGGCAGTCAAAGTGGCACTCGGCAGTATCTCGCCATGGGCCTTGCGCAGCATCGGACTGGGTGCCGCTGCGAGTACGCTATTGTTGCTCGCTGTCCTTCGCGCAGGCACACTGCGCGTGCTTACCATCACCGCCGGCCGCGACCGGATTCACGTGATCGTCAGCGGGCTGCTCAATATCGCCTTGTTCAATATCCTGCTGACGTTTGCCCAGCTTGGCGCCGCAACATCGCGAGTGGCCATCATTACCTATTCGATGCCACTCTGGACCACCCTGTTGGCGTGGCTGATATTGGGGGAGAAAATCAACCGCAGGCGCAGCATCGGCTTATTGCTCGGTGCCACGGGTCTGCTTGTGTTGTTGCTGCCATTATGGCGAACAGGCGTACTGTCGTGCGGCATCCTGCTGGCGCTGGCGGCGGCAATCAGTTGGGCGATCGGCACGATTTACAGCAAATGGGCAAATCTGCGCGCCGATCCCCTGGTCATTGCCGCCTGGCAGTTGCTCATTGGGGCCGTGGTAGCGTGGATCGGCATGTTGTCGCTGGAAGGCTGGCCGCACTTGATTAACTTGCCATGGCGGGTACTGGTGGCGTTGGCTTATCACGTCTTCTTCGGGATGGCAGTCGGCTACATTCTCTGGTTCGAAATCATCGCCCGACTACCCGCTGCTGTCTCGGCGCTCGGCGTCTTGCTGGTGCCAGTGGTCGGCGTATGCGGTGCGGTATGGTTACTGGGCGATCATCCCAGCGGCCCGGATCTGATCGGTTTTGCCTTGATTTTCAGCGCTGCGGTGTGTGTACTGCTGCCTGTCAGCCAACAACGCTAACACTGGTTTCAGGCAGAATTCAGGCAGGCTGCAACGAGGTTACGTAGGCATGATGCAAGACGTGATGCGGTACATACAGCAAATCAGTTACCGTTTCAGCCGACAGTGCGCGCGAAAAGAAAAAGCCCTGCCCAAAATCACAACCAAGGCTACGCAGATGATCAACCTGCATGTCGGTCTCAGTGCCTTCGGCGACAACTTCAATCCCCAGATTACGCGCCAGCGTCATGATGGTCTGCACAATCTGACGTCTTTCTTCATCGTGATTCATGCCGTTGACGAAGGAGCGATCAATCTTGAGTACATCCAGTGGGAAGCGATGCAGATAACTCAACGACGAATAGCCGGTACCGAAATCATCGATGCTGAAGCGCACGCCCAGTGCGCGTAACTGCGACAGAATCTTGATGGTTTGCTCGACATCACCCATGGTCACGCTTTCGGTGATTTCCAGTCGCAGTGTGTTGGGGTCAATACCGGTTTCGATGATGATCTGCTGAATCTGGTCGACCAGATTCGGCTGTACAAACTGTCGCGGCGAAATGTTCACACTCATGGTCAGCGGCTTGCTGCGCGGGAACTGCTGGTGCCATTGATGCATTTGTCGGCAAGCTTCACGCAATACCCACATGCCGATATGCAAGATAAGGCCGGTCTCTTCGGCCACGCCAATAAAATCAGTCGGATAGATCAGATCGCCACTATCACCACGACGCCAGCGCACCAGCGCCTCAACCCCGACGATGGAACCCGCCTGCAGCTCGATGATGGGTTGGTAATGCAATACGAACTCATTGTTCTTGAGCGCATTACGCAAAGCAGTCTCGATGGTCAGACGGCTGACGGCCCCACGGCGCATGCTGTGCTCGAACAGTTCATAGCAATTCTTGCCGAGTGCCTTGGCGCGATACATCGCCAGATCCGCGTCACGCAGGACCTCGTCGGCCAGCGTATGTGCACCGTCACTGAAGACAATACCGGTACTGGCACTGGCATAGATTTCCTGATCTCTGATCAGGAAGGGCAGGGCCATGGCCGCCTGAATGCGTTCTGCGATGCGAATCGCCTCATCCACATGGGCAATATTACGCAGCAGAACCGTGAATTCATCGCCTCCCATGCGGGCCAGCAGATGTTCGGACGATGCCGCTGCGACGTGATCATCCGGCGCGTCTACCCCCGGCCAGGGCACGGAATGAGGGACCGCAACCGGCACATGATCGGGACGCAGTGCATTTTTCAGCCGGGCAGCAACCTGAATAATCATGCGATCACCGGCCAGATGACCGAGACTGTCATTAATGACCTTGAAGCGGTCCAGGTCAATGAAGAGCACCGCGAATCGCGTACTTTCATCCTGCCATTGCCGCTGCAGTGCCATATCCAGCTGCTGCAAAAAGCGGGAGCGATTGCATAGTCCAGTGAGGCTGTCATGGGACGCCTCATGCATCAGTCGCTTCTCGATACGGGTACGATCGGCGACACGACCAAGACGACTACCGATTTGCCGCATCAAGGTCATCAGGCGCAGCAGATAGTCATCCAATGACAACATCCGGCTGGAGAAAAACTCAAGTACAGCCACCACTTCGCCGCCACTCATGATCGGAAACGCAACACCGCCCTTGATCCCGGCGGCGCGGGCGATATCGGCGCGGGCGGCCATACGGTCTACCCCCAGATTGACCGTCCAGACTGGCGCACCCTCGCGCAGGGCACGTCCGGCCAGATCGTTTTCAGGGAAAAAATCAGGACTGGCAGTGCGCGCACAAAACAGCGCAAACTCTTGCCGGTTGGCACCTTGCCATATATCACTGGATTTGAGAAAGCTGCGGCTGCCGCTCTTGTGCAGCAAGTAGCAATGGCCTATCGGCCAGCCGGTATAGCGACACAACTCGCCAACCGTGAAACGCAACGCTTCGTGTAAGGTTTCGGCCTGATTGGCAGCAGTAGCAACGGCCTCCAGCAGTTGTAGCTGCTGCTCGCGCTGATGCGACTGGCGCATGCGATTTTCTGTATCGGCTTCAGCGCGATGACGCATCTCACGCTCGCGCTGCAGTGACTGAGACAGTTTGTCGAGTTCTGCGGCATGCGCGACCGCATCCGTTGGGGTTGTCATTATAAGTGTGGTGGTGACGATGCCGAAATTGGACTGCCTAGTGCATGCACGAGCGTTCGATTATAGCTGCGCGTTATCAGTCTTGCATCTAATTTATGTAAAGATTCAAACATTATTGAAACAAGCGCAAAGCCGCCCTGGAAGGCGGCTTTGCATGATATTGGAGAGTGGAAATGTTGCTGCGTGACATGCCGGTTATTGCAGTATGTGACCGTAGGCCGGCGTGGTTCGAATCAGGCAGCCAATGCCTTTTCCAGCAATTGATGCAGCTCGGCAAACTGCGGCTCACCGACGTAGCGCTTGAGAATGGTGCCATCTTTACCGATCACAAAGGTGGTCGGCGTCAACTTCACATCACCGAATGCATTGGCTAATTTGTCTTGCGCGTCGAGTGCGACGGCGAAAGGCAATTTGCGGGTCTCGGTAAAATTGATCACATAGTTAGGCGGGTCATAGCTCATCGCGACAGCGACAAAGTCGAGACCCTGATTTTTGTACTGATTGTAGGTTGCCACCATTTGCGGCATTTCACCGACACAAGTCGTGCAGCTGGTCGCCCAAAAATTCACCATCACAACCTTGCCGCGCAATGCCTTGAGTGACACCGTGCTGCCATCGAGCTTGACGAAGCTCACGTCCGGCGCCTTGTCAGGCACTGCCAGCGCGCGGTAGCCGAGCAGTGCAGCTGCTACCAGCACGACAAGAGCCAGCAGTTTGAGTCGTAGGCTAGTGGTTGAGGGAGAGGCGGAAGAAGTTGCTGTTTTGGCATCCATGACTATTCCTGTTCAAATGTGGTCGCGGCAAGGGCAGGAAAACCTGCACACGTCTGCCAAAGCGTCACAGGGTCTTATTATAGTCAGCATCGCGCAAAACTGTCGCCCATGAAAAAACCGCCGATACCAGAGATACCGACGGTTTAGATTCTGCTTCCAATACGACTGCGATTGAAGCAAATACCTGCAACAGCGCTTATTTTGCTGTGTTCGGCTGCTGTGCCACGTTCTGGTTCAGGCGCTTGTATTCCTCGTCGGAGATGAAGTCGAACAGGGTCACAACCTTTTGCACGCCGCTGACGCCACTGGCGATCCTGGCGCCGACCTGCCCCTCATGCTGGGTCACCCGTCCCAACATGTAGACAACGCCACGTTCCGTGGTGATCTTGAAGGCGTTGGCATACAACTCCTTGGAGTCCACCAGACTGGCCAGAACCTTACTGGTGATCAAGGCGTCACTGGAGCGGGAAGAAAAGCTGGCGGAACCCGACACGGCCAGCTCATTGAATACGCGTTCAACGCCGGCAATGCTCTTGATTTCCCGTTCAGCCAGCGCTCTGGAGTTGTCGTCAGGCACTTCGCCACTGAGCAAGACCCAGCGATTAAAGCTGGTGACATTGACGTGCGCACCGCCAGGTAGCACGTTGGCAATGTTGGACTCACCCTTGACGACAATGGACTTGTCTTCGGTCTGTGCGCCCAGGGTACGGCGGTCACTGGCAGCGAAAGTACCTGCTACCAGGCCACCTGCCAATACACCAAAACACCCCTGTAGCGTCAATGCCAGCATGCCGCAAGAGACGGCTACACACAACCGGCGATGCCAGCGATTTCCGTTGGCATTAATCATTCGCATCACCTCCGAATAGCGCCACATCAATGCCATCGCAGATGCAATGCAAGGTGACCAGATGCACCTCCTGAATCCGGGCAGTGCGATCATGCGGCACGCAGATATGCACGTCGGCATCGGTCAGCTTCTTGCCGATGGCACCGCCGCCCTTGCCGGTAAGCGCCACAACGCGCATGTCACGCTCCTGGGCCACATCGATGGCGGCCAGGACGTTACCGGAATTGCCAGAGGTCGAGAATGCCAGCAATACATCGCCAGCCTGACCAAATGCCTGGACCTGTTTGGAGAAAATTTCCTGATAACTGTAGTCATTGCCCACAGCGGTCAGGATGGAAGTATCGGTCGTCAGCGCCAACGCCGGCAGTGGCAGGCGCTCGCGCTCAAAACGTCCGACCAGCTCGGCAGCAAAGTGTTGGCAGTCGGCGGCAGAACCACCATTGCCACAGGCCAGAATCTTGTTACCGTTCGACAGCGCCGTGAACATGATTTCAATCGCCTGCTCAATCGGCTGTGCCAACACGGAGGCAGCTTGCAGCTTGAGTTCGGCACTTTCTTGGAAATGCGAGAGGATACGTTGATTGGTCATGATGCGTAAATGTTAAAAATGCGTGAAGAACGATAGCAGAATGGATTTCCCACAAACGCTACCCGAACAGCCATCCATGCCTGCCTGAGGTCAGACGTTGAAACCTGTGGCGAACAATTATAGTGCAGTTACTCTGCCCTGCTCGCAGCACATCGACAAACAAATCGATCAACAAGCTCATGCCTGGGCTTCGATCGCGTTTTTTATCCATTGCCGCTGCAAGCCATCATAGGCCACGACATCGAAGCGGCAAGCAGGTACATTCTGATAGCGCTGCAGGTAGAGTTGGGCGGCAATCAGCAGGCGTTTTTGCTTGGCCGGCGTCACGCTGACCAATGCGCCTCCATGGCTGCGGCTACTGCGTTGACGTACTTCGACAAAAACCAAAGTTGCATGTTCCTGCATGATCAGATCGATTTCGCCGCCGCGACAACGGAAATTCCGTTGCAAGAGTGTCAATCCCTGCGTTTTCAGGAACTGCAGCGCACGTTCTTCTGCAGCATCACCAATGCGCTGCGTACTGCTCAGTTGCGACGGCTTGGTGAATTTTTTGCGTAAGCGGTCAAGGATTGACATAAGCGGATTTGCCTTATCGTGGTCTTTGATGACCGTGAGTAGTCTTTCATAATCTTTTGATCGGCAGCGCAACGGTTCAGCGCTGGCTACTTAGCGGTACGACCACACCATCCTGGTAGACTGCCTGCGTTTCGCGCCGCTGGAAGTAGGTGGCACTACGGTCCATGTTGACATAAATCTGCCCGGTCACGCCATCTACATCAAAGCCGGAGTGCTGCTGGGCAATCTGGTTGGCGATACGATACGCATCTATCCCAAGTGCGTACAGACGCTCAATATCGGCATTCGAGCGCACTTCATTACTTGCCGGACGTGCGCGCTGATAGGTGATGACGATGGCATTTTCCTGTTCCAGCTGCCACGGCATATCGACCAGATGAACACCGTTGAGTTCAGGAAAACGGTCATCCGCAGGCAGACTTGCTTTGTCAGCCGCGGCTGAGGCCTTGGCGCTGCTTTTGAGTCTGCTGTCCAGCGTCAGGGGGTTCAGCTGGGAAGTGCCGTATAACGGCAAGTCGTTACCCACTGCATCGCGCAACTGGATGGTCTGGATTGCATCCAGTGCGACAAACAGCAAGGCTGGCTTTTCGGCCTGTATCCTTTGTCGTAACTGTGCCAGTCCGCTCTGGCTGATACTGCCATTAGGCAAGCTCAACTCCAGACTTTCCACCGCCATGCCGATGCGTTGCGCCTGATCGGCATAGGCTTTGGCAGCGCGGCGTTGCCAGGCAATACTGGTGGAAATGGTAAAGATCTTTCCAGGCCGCTTGTCACGCTCGGTCCAGAGCGCAATCTGGCGTGCTTCATCCTCAATCGACAAGCCAATAAAGAGCAACTGGGGGGGTAACGGCGGTTCGGCAACATCGGGCTGCGCCAATGCCACGGTGGGTTTGATCACACTGCTCGATTGCGCCAGCGCCGTCACCGCGCTGCGCGATAACGGCCCGACGATGATGTCGGATTTGGTGGCGGCATCCCGATAACTAGCCAATATCTCCTGCACATCGTCGCCAGTCTCGACAATATTGATTTGCAGCTTGCCATGTTTGTGTTGGGCTGCACTGAGAAAACCGCCGCGCACTGCATTGGCAGCGGCGGCAAAAAGCGGCGAGCGCAGCGGCAGGAGCAACGTGACGCGCACTGCTGACTCATCCGAGTCATCATGGCCAGGAGCGTTCCGGCCATTGCTCTGCGCGTGCGCAGTTGTAATTGGCGTTACGGAAGCGCACAATCCGCTCATCATCGCCAACAGCAAGAACACTTTCACCCATTTTCGCGACATTGTCTTCTCCATGAGTATCTCTTCCACTGCTGCCTCAGGCACATCACTAGCGTTGTCGGTCTTGAGCGAGGCGGCGCAGCAAACGTATCCTGCATCGGCATTATATGTGCTTGCTACACCCATCGGAAATGTTTGCGATATCAGTGTGCGTGCACTGCATGTATTGAGCATCGTCGATACCGTGGCCTGCGAAGATACCCGCAACACCAGCCATTTGTTGAGCCGCTACGGTATCAGTCAGCCGCTGCTGGCCGCGCATGAACACAATGAGCGGGAAGTCGCCGAGAAGATCATTGGTCGACTGCAGCAAGGCGAGCGCATCGCGCTGGTGTCGGATGCGGGCACCCCTGCGGTCTCGGATCCAGGCGCAAAAATTGTCGCGGCAGTGCGTGCTGCAGGTCTGCGCGTGGTGCCCTTGCCGGGTGCTTCAGCAGCTATTTCGGCCTTGTCTGCCAGTGGCCTGATTAATGATCAATTCCGTTTCGTCGGCTTTTTACCGAGCAAGGCCAAACAGCGTGAAATGGCGTTACACGAGCTGCTACACGAGCGCGCTACACTGATGTTCTATGAAGCTCCTCATCGCATTGTCGAGACGGTGAGCGCGCTGTTGCAGGTGTTTGGTCCGCAGCGTCAGGTCGTGTTGGCGCGTGAACTGACCAAATTGTTTGAGACGATTCATCACTGTGCGCTGGCAGAAGCACCCGACTGGCTGGCGCAGGATGCTAACCGGCAGCGTGGCGAATTTGTGATTCTGATCGCAGGTGATCAGGCGGAGAGTAATACGGAAGCCGACGCCGATGCCGAGCGGATTTTACAGATCCTGCTCGCCGAGTTACCCGTCAAACAGGCCGCATCACTGGCCGCCCAAATTACCGGACAAAAGAAAAACGCGCTCTATGAGCGCGCTTTACAAATCAAAAACTCAGAAAACTAAGTCTGCCGGAAATGCCACATCTCAATGTACGGATGACTTTGAAAACAGATTGAGAACCAGCACACCCGCCAGGATCAGACCCATGCCGATCAGGGCGGGCGCATCCAGTGTCTGCCCATAGACCAGATACGCCACCAGCGAAATCAACACGATGCCTAGACCGGACCAAACCGCGTAGGCAATGCCGACCGGTATCGATTTGAGGGTCAGCGAGAGAAAAATAAAAGCAATCGCATAGCCGACCACAACCAGCACCGATGGCCAAAGTCGGGTAAAACCATCGGCAGCGCGTAGCGCCGACGTCGCAATGACCTCGGCTACAATCGCGATACCCAGTAACAAATAAGGTGGCATGAAATCGCGTCCCTGTTTAGCGTTCAATAATGAATGGTGTTACATCAATGCGCTGACGAATCAGCTGCGCCGTGCTTTGCGCCACGGGGCGACTGGCATAGGGACCGGCGACAACGCGGTACATGCCATTGACCACGACGGTATCGAGACTGGCTACAGCACCGTTAAGACTAGCCATGAGCTTGTCGCGCGCAGCACGCGCGTTGGCTTCCTGACTAAAGGCACCGAGTTGCAGATAAATGCCCGGTGCAACGGCCGCCGCGGTGGTGCCCGTGGCAGTGGCGACACTGGATGTTGCCGCCGCGCTGGCGGCACTCACATTACTGCCAGTGGTGATCGCTTGCGGCTGCGCCAGTGCTGGCATTTCTGCCTGGGCAAGCTGTCCCGGTGGAGCGACCGCACCGACTGATACTGCAGGATCAGCTGCGCCCGATGTTGCAGGCATGCCGGTGGCACCAGCGACAACGGTGCTGGAAATGCCGTTACGCTTGTTTTCTGCCATGCGCCGAATTTCATCGGGCAACAAACGCTCGACTTCAAGCTCACTGCTGCCAGAAGACAGATAACCAAGTTTTAGTGCAGCGGTGTACGACAAATCAATGATGCGGGTGGTGTGGAAGGGACCACGGTCGTTAATCCGCACAATCACTTGCGCACCAGTCTTCAGATTAGTCACGCGGGCATACGAGGGAATCGGCAAGGTCGGATGCGCTGCCGTCATCTTGTACATGTCATAGAGCTCGCCGGACGAGGTCTTGGCGCCATGGAATTTCTTGCCATACCAGCTGCCGATGCCACGCTCTTTGTACGGGCGATCATCGACGATCGGTACGTAGGTCTTGCCAAAGACAACGTAGGGACGACTGGCCGACTTCAAATAGGGCTCAATCTTTGGATCAGCATCCGGCGTATTGAGCAAGCCATCTGGCGGATTGTCACCGGGGCCATCATCCTTGTAATAGCCGCCCCGGCCAGAACCGGCTGGCGGTAATGCGGGCAAAGGCTTGGAAGGGGTTGAGCGCACGGCGGTGGCAGGTGCAACCGTGTCAGTGCGCGGCGGCGCACTGCTGCAGGCTGCCAATGCCAGCGGAATCAGGACGGACAGGCCGCGCAGCAGGCGCGGGAAGACATCAAGGTGTGCTCGCATGGGAACATTTCCAAAAGGCATGGTTGGTGTGCGGTCGTCGATGATGCGCAAAGATACCAGAGTCTGCCGCGCCCCGAACAAAATCAGGTTTGCACCAGTTTGCGGTGACGTTGAATACTCATCAGAATGCCAGCTGCCAGCCCCAGTGTGACCAATGCCGTGCCACCGTAACTCATGAACGGCAGCGGTACACCAACCACCGGGATAATGCCGCTGACCATGCCCATGTTCACGAATGCGTAAGTAAAGAACATCATCGTGATCGAACCACCCAACAACCGGGTGAACAAGGTCGGTGCATTTGCCGTAATCATCATGCTGCGGGCGATCAGCAACAGATACAGTGCCACCAGAATGAGATTGCCGATCAATCCAAACTCTTCTGAGTAGACCGAAAAGATAAAGTCAGTGGTCCGTTCCGGAATGAATTCAAGGTGGGTCTGAGTACCCATCAACCAGCCCTTGCCGGTGATACCGCCCGAGCCAATGGCAATCGTCGATTGAATGATGTGAAAGCCCTTGCCCAACGGGTCAGAGGTTGGGTCAATGAGCATCATCACCCGCTGTCGCTGATAGTCATGCATAACCGACCAGATCACCGGCAGGCTGGCCGCACCGGCAACGAACAGGGCCGTCAGCACCTTCCATGACAACCCGGCGAAGAAGATCACAAAAAAACCCGCCGCCAGCACCAGCAAGCCGGTACCCAGGTCTGGCTGGCGAATGATCAGACCAACCGGCACCGCCAGCAGCAGCGTCGCCACGACAAAGACATGCCAGCGCATCACGCTTTCGCGCTTCTGGAAATACCAGGCCAGCATCAACGGCATGGCGATTTTCATCACTTCCGAGGGCTGCACCACCACGCCAATGT
Organism: Herbaspirillum sp. Sphag64; assembly: GCF_014192645.1. GTDB lineage: Bacteria > Pseudomonadota > Gammaproteobacteria > Burkholderiales > Burkholderiaceae_D > Herbaspirillum. Next base: position 113,273 of record NZ_JACHYE010000008.1, read on the forward strand.
TGAGCCAGCGTCGCGATCCTTTCTTGACGATACCAAACAGTGCCACCGCAATGAGCAAGGTGACACCGATGGTATAAATCGGCACGGCAAAACGCAACAAGGTCTGGGGCGAGAGATTGGCAGCAATCCAGAGCACCACGAAAGCAATCAGGATATTACGCAACTGGTCTTCCACCCGGCCCGGGAAATTGATGCCGGCCGAGTACAGCGTAACGATACCTACCGCCACAATCAGAAAGATGATCAGCGACAGGCTGGCGTCAAATACGGCCAGATGCGGTTTGATGATTTGCCACAGAGGTGGTCGCTGCAGGCTCATGATGTCAATCTTTCAATGGACGACCGTTGGCATCCACTGCGGGCGCCACATTCGATGTGTCATCAGCGTTGGTACCCGACTTGTCGCCGGCCTTGGGGTCTGTCTTGTTGCTGTCACCAGGACGCTTACCCAGCAAATAATAGTCGAGTGCCTTGCGTGCCAGCGGTGCAGCCGCTTCGGCGCCCCAGCCACCATTCTCGACGATCACAGCAATCGCGATACGTGGTTTCTCGGCCGGTGCAAATGCGGTGTACAAGGCGTTGTCCAGCAGATGCGTCGCCAGATGCTTGGCGTCGTATTTCTCGTTCTTTTTGATCGATACCACCTGTGCAGTACCGGTCTTGCCCGCGGACGTATATTGCGCACCGGCAAACACGCGCGAACCAGTACCTTCCTTGTTCACGCCAACCATGGCTTGCTTGACGATGTCGATATTTTCCTGCTTCAACGGAATCCGATAACTTTCCTTGGGCACGGTGACAGTGCGCTCATGGGTGACGCCATCTTCAATCATTTTGACCAGATGCGGCTTCATGACCACGCCGTCGTTAGCCAAGGTCGCTACGGCATGCGCCATCTGAATCGGGGTAAAGGAATTGTAACCCTGCCCGATGCCTAGCGAAATCGTTTCACCGGCATACCACTTGCGCTGCTCTGGCCGACGGTAGGCATTGCGTTTCCAGGTAGTTGAGGGCAACAAGCCCTTACGCTCGTGCTCCAGATCAATACCGGTAATCTGACCAAAACCGAACGGCTTCATGAAGTCATGAATCGCATCCACGCCCAAGTCATTGGCCAGCATATAGTAGTAGGTGTCGCACGATTCAACGATGGATTTATACATATCCACCACGCCGTGGCCACCTTCCTTGTCGTCCCGGAACTTGTGATTGCCCAGCCAGAAATAACCAGGGTCGCGGATGGTATCGGTAGGCCGTCGCTTACCCAGTTCCAGAGCCGCCAGCGCCATGTAGGGCTTATAGGTGGACCCTGGCGGATAAGTCCCCGATAGCGGACGATTCACCAACGGCCGGTCAGGCGAGTTGTTGAGCTCATCCCAGGTTTGCTGGTCAATTCCTTCAACGAAAACATTGGGATCGAATGACGGCTGAGACACATAGGCCAGGATATCGCCGGTAGCCGGATCGATTGCCACCAGTGCCCCCTTGCGGTCGCCGAAGGCCTCTTCAATTACCTTCTGCAATTCAATATCAATCGACAGAATCAGATTGTGACCAGGGCTCGCGGGTGTGCGTGAAAGCGTACGCACGGCGCGACCACCGGCAGAAATTTCAACTTCTTCATAGCCGGTCGTCCCGTGCAGCTGGGTCTCGTAGCTCTTTTCCAGACCTTCCTTGCCGATGTAGTCAGTACCGTTGTAATTGGCCTCGTCATCGGAGTCGGCAATGCGGTCAGCATCGCGTTGACTGATCCGGCCGATGTAACCGATGACGTGCGCGGCGCTCTTGCCAAACGGATACTGACGGAACAGTCGGGCCTGAATATCAACACCAGGAAAGCGATAGCGCTGGGCAGTGAATTTGGCAACTTCCTCGTCGGTCAGACGGGTACGAATAGGGACACTCTCAAAGTTCTTTGATTCTTCGAGCAATTTGCGGAAACGACGACGATCCTTGGGTTGAATCTCTACCAGCGTACTGAGCTGATCAACCAGATCATCTAGACTGCCAACAATCTTGGACGGCGTAATTTCAAGCGTATAAGCAGAGTAGTTACGCGCCAGAACGACGCCATTGCGGTCCATGATCAGGCCACGATTGGGCGTAATTGGCACTACCGAGATACGGTTTTCCTCGGCCTGCGCAGCATAGGCTTCATAGCGCACGATCTGCAGCCAGACAAAACGCGCTACCAGCAAACCAAAACACACCAGTACGACGATGGCCACCACGAACAGGCGCAGCCGGAACAGCCTCAGTTCATTCTCGGTATTTTTGAACTCGGTCATGCCAACAGGCCCATCAGATCGGACGATTTTCGTCGCGATTTATAGCGCGCCGCTGGGGTGCCAGCAGCAACCATGTCACCAGTGGCCACAACAAGGCACTGACAAAACTCTCGCTGAAGTAATACCAGTGCGGGAATTTACCACTGACGATCAGACGCACCAGCAATTGCACGACTTGCGTGAACAATAGCAGCGGCAGAATATGCAGCGCCTGGGTGCCCACCGGAAACCAGAGTACACGGCGGTGGATCATGATCGAGAAATACGACAGCAGGGTATAGGCAAGCGCATTCTCGCCTAGCAATGTCGCTTGATTGACATCCATCAATACGCCCATCAGGAAAGCGATGCTGATACCAATCATGCGGGGCTGATGGATCGCCCAGAATACCAACACCAATGCGACAAAGTCTGGCACGCCGACGGCTTGCCCCCAAGGTAGCAGGTTCAGCAGAAAGGCCACCACGAGACTGAAGAAAATGAACAGCCGGTTTGCCGGCAGCAGGATGTAATGCGGGTCGTTCATTTGGTGCTCTTGGCTGGTTGGGCTGCCGCAACAGGCGCAGAAGCAGCGCGGGCGACAGGAGTAGCTGGCGCTGGTGCCGCCGCTACAGGCACGGCCGCCTGGGTCACCGAGGCTGCGCCCTTGCGCTCCTCGGCCGGCGGCGATTTACTACGGTCATCTGCCTGCTCCTTGGTACTCTCGCGCAGGCGACGTTTGAGCAGTTTGTCATCCTTGTCGGAAGGCACATCAGCGTCCGGACGCTGTGTCTGAGATTGGTCGACCAGCAGGATCAGTAATTGGCGATGACGGTCAATTCCCGCCGACGGCATACAAACAATGTGGGCGAAGGCATCGGTTGACTTGGTCTCGACTTGTACCACGGTAGCCACCGATAGACCGGCTGGATACACGCCGTCAATGCCCGAAGTCACCAGCGCATCACCCTTGCGGATGTCGGCATTGGATGCCATGAAGCGCAAATCCAGCACACCTGACTGACCGCGGCCATAGGCAACGCTACGCAAGCCATTGCGCAATACCTGCACCGGGATAGCCTGATCCTTGTCCGTCAACAGAGTGACTTCAGAAGTAAACGGGAACACCCGCGTGACCTGCCCCACAATACCAATATCATCAATCACCGGCTGGCCCGCTGTCACGCCTTGTTGCGAGCCACGATTGAGGATGATCTTGCGCGTGAAGGGGTCGCGCGCATCGTACAGAATTTCGCCCACCAGCGACTTGCTGGGAACCCGTTGCTGCATATTCAGCAGGTTACGCAACTGATTGTTCTCAGCAGAGACCTGACGCTCCTGCTGCAGCAATTGTGCATTCAGGACTTGTTGTCGGCGCAAGGCGTCATTCTGGCTTTGCACCGTATTCAGCGAAGTGAAGTAATCACCCACCTTATACGCCGCATCACGCGGCATCAACGCCACCACCTGAAACGGATACAGCACCGTCCCCACTGCCTGACGCACGATGGTCAGCGCGTGCATGCGAGAATCAACCACCAGCATAACGACGGCAATCAGGGCAAAAAAACCGGCACGCACACGGGCTGAAGCGCCCTGCTTGAAAAGTGGTGGAATATCCATGTGTGCTTAAGCCCGCAACGAACTCTGCAGGGCAGAAAATCGCAACAGCCCGCACAAGGCGGGCTGAAAAAACCACATCGGGCAGGAGTACTGGTTGCCTAAAGGCAAGCCGTGCCATGAAGACGAAACAGAGCCATCCGATGGATCACACACTCGCGACACCGACTTTGTTTCTGTATGCGCTGTCATAGGCGTATTTCAATTCTGCAAGCTTGATCCGACTCCCGCTACCCGTGCGTTGAATTACTCGTTGGAGAAAATCGATCCGAGCTTGTCCATGCGATCCAGTGCCATACCCGAACCACGAACCACGCAGGTCAGCGGATCTTCAGCAACGATCACTGGCAGACCGGTTTCTTCCATCAGCAGACGATCCAGATCACGCAGCAAGGCACCGCCACCGGTCAGCATCATGCCCTTTTCGGCAATATCGGCACCCAGCTCAGGAGGCGTCTGCTCCAGCGCATTCTTGACGGCAGAAACGATGTTGTTCAGCGGATCGGTCAGTGCTTCCAGAATTTCGTTGCTGGAGATGGTGAACGAGCGTGGAATACCTTCGGACAGGTTACGACCCTTGACTTCCATTTCCTTGACTTCGGAACCTGGGAAAGCGGAACCGATTTCCTTCTTGATGGCTTCAGCGGTCTGTTCACCGATCAGCATGCCGTAGTTGCGGCGGATGTAGTTGACGATGGCTTCGTCAAACTTGTCGCCGCCGACGCGAACCGAACCCTTGTAGACCATGCCGCCCAGCGAAATGATGCCAACTTCGGTCGTACCACCACCGATATCGACAACCATCGAGCCTGTTGCATCCGAGACCGGCAGGCCTGAGCCGATGGCAGCTGCCATCGGTTCTTCGATCAGATACACCTGGGAGGCACCGGCACCCAATGCCGATTCACGAATGGCGCGACGCTCAACCTGGGTCGAACCGCAAGGAACGCAGATGATGATACGTGGGGAAGGACGGAACAGCTTGGAGTCGTGCACCATGCGGATAAACTGCTTGAGCATCTGCTCGGTGACTGTGAAGTCGGCGATCACGCCATCCTTCATCGGGCGAATCGCCTCGATATTTCCCGGCACCTTGCCCAGCATCTGCTTGGCTTCCTTGCCGACTGCCTGAATCGTCTTTTTGCCATTAGGACCGCCTTGTTGGCGGATTGCCACGACCGAGGGCTCATCCAGCACGATGCCTTGGCCGCGTACATAAATCAGAGTATTTGCCGTTCCAAGGTCGATTGCGAGGTCGTTAGAAAAATAACTACGTAAAAATCCAAACATGAATTGTCCTGATGCGCCATAGCCGCGCGCTTTACATTTTGCAAGGGGGGGTGTCTTTTATGACTGCGGCGACACATAATCGGCGCCAGCGAGGCATTAGTCCGACATTCTACCTTATAATTTGAGAGAAACCAGCAGGCTGAATTGCCAATCATTCTGGCCCGATACCAGATACTTCTGCGTTTTTCCCGACAATTCTTCGACGTTTTACTATGAGAATGTCTGTGAGAACGACGCGATTTTTCAACATACTCGTTTTTGCGCAGCAGGCGCACTCTTCCCATCATGACGCTAGCCCTTTCCGACGTTAAACGCATTGCCAACCTGTCCCGCCTGGAATTAACGGAGTCACAGGCGCAGCAAACCCTGACCAAACTGAACGACATTTTTTCTCTGGTGGAACAAATGAGCGCGGTCGATACGACCGGTATCGAGCCACTGAGCCATCCAATTGCTGCGCTACAGACCGATCTGGCGCTGCGCCTGCGTGACGATGTGGTGACCGAAACCAATCAGCGCGAGGCCTATCAGCAGCCGGCACCAGCGACGCAGGATGGCCTGTATCTGGTGCCCAAGGTGATCGAATAGGCATCTAACCCGGACAGACGCGGCCTGGCAATCAGTTAACCATGCCCTGCCAGCCGTTCTTCTCAGAAACTGAAGCAACTGAAAAACGATCGATTTTCCATGCATACCAAGACCATCAAAGAGCTTTCGACGCTGTTGCAGGCCAAGAAAATTTCCGCCACTGAACTGGCGACCCTGTTCCTTGACCGTATCGAACAAAGCGACCTCAATGCCTTCCTGCATGTGGACCGCAGCCTGACACTGGCACAGGCAGCACGCGCAGATCAGCGTTTGAGCAGCGGCGATATCACCGCACTGACCGGTATCCCGATTGCACACAAGGACCTGTTTGCGACCCGTGACTGGCGCACCACTGCCGGTTCGAAGATGCTGGAAAATTACACCAGCCCGTTTGATGCTACCGTGGTGGAACGCTTCAACCATGCCGGTACTGTCACGCTGGGCAAACTCAACTGCGACGAATTTGCAATGGGTTCGGCCAACGAAAATTCCTTCTTTGGCGCGGTCAAAAATCCTTGGGATAAAACTGCCGTACCAGGCGGCTCCTCCGGTGGCTCGGCCGCGGCAATTGCCGCCCGTCTGGCGCCTGCGGCAACGGCAACCGATACCGGTGGCTCAATCCGTCAACCAGCCTCGCTGTGCGGCGTAACGGGTATCAAGCCAACCTATGGCAGCGTGTCGCGTTTCGGCATGATCGCTTATGCCTCCTCGCTGGATCAGGGTGGTCCGATTGCCAAGACCGCCGAAGACTGCGGCCTGCTACTCAACGCCATGTCCGGTTTCGATGCCCGTGACGCCACCAGCCTCGAGCGCCCACAGGAAGACTTTACCCGCTCGCTGGGCGACAGCCTGCAAGGCCTGCGTATTGGTGTGCCGCACGAATTCTTCGGCGCCGGATTGGCCGCCGATGTGGAGCAAGCGGTACGCGCCGCACTACGCGAATTCGAAAAGCTGGGTGCCACGCTGGTCGATATCTCGCTGCCCAAGACCGAGCTGTCGATCCCGGTGTATTACGTGATCGCACCGGCAGAAGCATCCTCGAATCTGTCGCGCTTTGATGGTGTGCGTTATGGCCATCGTGCCGCTGATTACAAGGATCTGGCGGACATGTACAAGAAGTCCCGTGCAGAAGGTTTTGGCGAAGAAGTCAAACGCCGCATTCTGGTCGGTTCTTATGTGCTCTCGCACGGCTACTACGATGCCTACTACCTGCAGGCACAAAAGATTCGTCGCCTGATCGCGCAAGACTTCCAGCGCGCACTGACCGGGCCGGAACGCCAATGCGATGTCATCATGGGACCGGTATCGCCGACCGTGGCATGGGATCTGGGCGACAAAACCGATGATCCGGTGGCCAACTATCTGGCCGACATTTTCACACTGTCCACCAGTCTGGCAGGCCTGCCCGGCATGTCGATTCCCTGTGGTTTTGGTCAAGGCGAAAAGAACAGCCGCCGACCAGTCGGCCTGCAGATCATCGGCAACTATTTTGAGGAGGCGCGCCTGCTCAACGTCGCTCACCAGTATCAGCAAGCCACCGATTGGCATGTGCGCGCTCCAGCCTGAGCTGGAAACGCCGCCAACGTCCTGACGCAACAGCACAGATAAAGATTTGAAGAGGTCATCATGCAGTGGGAAGTAGTCATCGGTCTGGAAACGCATACGCAGCTCTCGACCCAATCCAAGATTTTCAGTGGCGCATCGACCCAGTTCGGTGCCGCTCCCAACACCCAGGCCAGCCCGGTTGATCTGGCACTGCCTGGCGTCTTGCCCGTACCCAACAAGGGCGCCGTCGAGCGTGCGATTCAGTTCGGGCTCGCAATTGGTGCCACGATTTCGCCGCGCTCGATTTTTGCGCGCAAGAATTACTTTTATCCTGACCTGCCCAAGGGCTATCAGATCAGCCAGTTTGAAATTCCGGTGGTGCAAGGTGGCCGGATTTCCTTCGCGCTGGAAAAGGATGGCAAAACCGAGCTCAAAACCATCCAGCTAACGCGCGCGCATCTGGAAGAAGATGCCGGTAAATCGCTGCATGAAGACTATCAGGGTATGACCGGCATCGACCTCAACCGGGCGGGTACACCCTTGCTGGAAATCGTCACCGAGCCCGACATGCGCAGCGCCACGGAAGCGGTCGCCTATGCCAAGGCCTTGCACTCGCTGGTGATGTGGCTGGGCATCTGCGACGGCAACATGCAGGAAGGTTCGTTCCGCTGCGACGCCAACGTCTCGGTGCGTCCGGTGGGACAGGCAGAATTCGGTACCCGCTGCGAAATCAAGAATCTGAACTCGTTCCGCTTCATGGAAGAGGCCATCAACTATGAAGTGCGACGTCAGATCGAACTGATCGAAGACGGTGGCAAGGTGGTCCAGGAAACCCGCCTGTACGATCCCGACAAGAAGGAAACCCGCTCCATGCGCAGCAAGGAAGATGCGCAGGATTACCGCTACTTCCCGGACCCCGACCTGCCGCCGCTGGTCATTGCACAAGAATGGATCGAGCGCGTGCGCGCCACGATGCCAGAACTGCCCGGTGCCATGCGTGAACGCTTTGTACGTGACTTTGCGCTGCCGGAATATGATGCGGCGGTACTGACCCAATCGAAGTCCATGGCGAGCTATTTCGAAGCCGTAGTCACTGCGGCTGGCAAGGAGCAGGCTAAACCTGCTGCCAACTGGCTCATGGGTGACGTTGCGTCCACCCTCAACCGTGAAGATACCGATATCAGCGCCGCACCTGTCAGCGCTGTGCAACTGGCCTTGCTACTCAAGCGCATTTCCGACGGCACGATCTCCAACAAGATCGCCAAGGAAGTCTTTGCAGCCATGTGGGAAGCCAAATCAGACAAGCCATCGCTGGCCGATGACATCATCGACGCCAAGGGTCTGAAGCAGATTTCCGACAGTGGTGCGCTCGAAGCAATCGTCGATCAGGTACTGGCTGCCAATGAAAAGTCGGTCGCCGAGTTCCGTTCCGGCAAGGAGCAAGCCATCAACGCGCTGATCGGGCAAGCCATGAAAGCGACCAAGGGCAAGGCAAATCCGGCGCAGCTGACCGAGTTGCTGCGCAAGAAACTGAGCGCCTGATGTAGTCCTCAGAGTGCTCCTGCGGGTGTTAAAGAGCCGCTGTGCAATTCGACTGCAGAGCGGCTTTTTATTGGCGTCAGACGTTTGATGCAGCGAAAACCGCATATGGATAAATGATTTTATTCCTTGTCGCCTTGAATGGCCGCAGGTGTAATGGTCGCTTTGCGGCCGTACTGAGCGTCCTCATTCAGCGTCCTCACTGCACTCACAATCATCATGTCCCGCGCCACTGCCTCCCCTGATATTTCTCCTGCTTTCTCCGTCACATCACAAGACGCGTTCGGCATTCGTGCCTTTGAAGGGCCGCTCGGTGCCGAAATCAATGGCCTTGATCTGAATCTGCCCGTCTCCGATACCCGCATTGCCGAGATCCGGGCAGCGCTGGTCAAGCACGGCGTGGTGGTGTTTCGCGATCAACGTATCACCCCCGAGCAACATGTGGCGTTCAGCCGCCGTTTTGGCCCGTTGCAGGTACATGTTCTGAATCGCTTTCACCTACAGAATCATCCGGAGATTCTGATCGTTTCCAATGTGCTGGAGAACGGCAAGCCGATCGGCCTGGTCGATGCTGGTGCCGACTGGCATTCCGATCTGTCGTACATGCCCACACCCAGTCTGGGTTCGCTACTGCACTCGCAAGAGCTGCCGGCCGAACAGGGTGACACGTTGTATGCCAACATGTTCAACGCCTACGAATCGCTGCCGGCGGATGTCAAAAAGACACTCGAAGGCCGACGTGCTGTGCACTCCTATGTGTACCGCTACAAACGCCTGCAGAAGTTGTCACCATGGCGCGTTGACCTGACCCAGCAGCAGATCGATGAAGTGCCGGAAGTTGAACATCCGGTGATTCGCACGCATCCTGAAAGCGGGCGCAAGGCGCTGTTCGTGAGCGAGGGTTTTACCTCCCACATCATCGGCCTGCCACGCGACGAAAGCGATGCGCTGCTGAAATTTCTGCATGAGCACAGCATTCGCCCCGAAAACGTCTATACCCACAAATGGCGCGCCCACGACATCGTGTTCTGGGATAACCGCAGCACTATTCACTATGCCGCGATTACACCGCTGCATCTGCGCCGTACGCTGTATCGCACCACGGTCGAGGGCGATGTCCCGTTCTGAAGCCAGAACCATTCAATAAAAAAGCTCCTCACCGTCATGGCGAGGAGCTTTTGCTTTGGCGGCCCAACTTCAGATGCCGTAGCGGGTCCGATAAGCAGCCACAGCATCCTTGTATTGCGCCAGTTGATCACCGGCTCCTGCACAGGTCAGATACTCCAGCAAATCATTGAGGTTGGCAATCGAGATCACCGGCATGCCATAGGCTTGCGAGACTTCCTGCACCGCCGAGTGTGCCGACAGCGCATCGTCCTTGCCAGATCGCTCCATGCGGTCCAGCGCAATCAGGACCGCACAGGGCGTTGCACCTGCCGCGCGGATCATGTCGACCGATTCACGCACCGAGGTACCGGCCGAAATCACATCATCAATGATCACTACGCGGCCTTGCAGCTTGGCGCCGACAATCGTGCCGCCTTCGCCGTGATCCTTGGCTTCCTTGCGGTTGTACGCAAACGGCACGTTGCGGCCGTGCCCTGCAAGCGCCACAGCAGTTGCGGAAGCCAGTGTGATGCCCTTGTAGGCAGGGCCAAATAGCATGTCATATTCGAGACCGGATTGCTGCAGCGTCTGTGCATAGAATTGCGCAACTTTGCCCAGCATGGCGCCTTCATTGAACAAACCCGCATTGAAGAAGTAAGGCGAGGTACGGCCCGCCTTGGTGATGAACTCGCCGAAGCGCAACACGCCGGCCGAAACGGCGAACTCAATGAATTCTTGTCGTAAATTGCTCAAAATGCATTCCTGGAAAATTGTCTGTGCGGCAAGTTCTGCGATGCATGGAAAGCAGTAGCAGAGGCCCTGGGACACGTATTTTAAATGAATCAGGTATGCTACGCGCCTGACTTTTTCATGAGTTTCCCCATGCCAAAAATTGTTTCCGCCAACCTCAACGGTGTCCGCTCCGCCGCCAAGAAAGGTTTTTTCGAGTGGCTTGCCAAGGAATCTGCAGACTTTATCTGCGTCCAGGAACTGAAGGCACAGGAAGCTGACATGAGTCCCGAGTTTCTGGCGCCGGCAGGTTATGTCGGGCATTTCCACTATGCTCAGAAGAAGGGCTACTCAGGCGTTGGCCTGTACAGCAAGCGCACGCCGAACGCCGTACGTATCGGCTTTGGAACGCCTGAATTCGATGATGAAGGTCGTTACGTGGAATGCGACTTTGGTGACCTGACCGTGATCTCCGTGTACTGCCCGTCAGGCTCTTCCAGCGAAGAGCGCCAGCAGGCTAAATTCCGCTTCATGGAGGTGTTCTTGCCCCACCTGCAATCACTGGTGGCCAGCGGACGCGAGATTGTGATCTGTGGCGACTGGAATATTGCACACAAGGAAATCGATCTCAAGAACTGGAAGAGCAATCAGAAAAACTCCGGTTTCCTGCCAGAGGAACGGGCGTGGATGACGCAACTCTTCGATCAGCTTGGCCTGGTTGACGTCTATCGTGTGCTACATCCGCACACCACCGGCGATGCTTACACCTGGTGGAGCAACCGTGGTCAGGCCTGGGCCAACAATGTGGGATGGCGTATCGATTATCACGTCGCCACCGCTGGCATCGCGGGCAAGGCAACAACGGCAGCGATCTACAAGGAACAGCGTTTTTCCGACCATGCGCCACTGACGATCAGCTATCAGGATTGAGTCAAACGGGACAACAAAAAGCCCTCGTCACTGGATAAGTGACGAGGGCTTTTGCTTGGTACCACTAGCTCAGGTTAATGCAGACTCAGGCGCTGGCGACCTTCTTGGGCGCAGCCTTGCGCACTGCAGGCTTCTTTGTGGCCGTCTTTGCGGCCGCCTTGGCAGCAGTTTTCGGTGCCGCCTTGGCAGCCGCTTTCTTCGGTGCTGGCGCAGCGGCTTCGTCGTCGCCGTCAGCTTGCGCCGCAGCCTTGCCCTTGGCCGGCGCCTTGGCTTTACGCTCCTCGAACTCGAAGCTGATCTTGCCATCCTTGGCACGTGTCAGGAAGGCCTTGAACGGACGACGCGTACGCTGGGAAATAAATCCCGGCAACAGATCAGTCTTCCCTTCGTTCAACAACTTGGCCATCTGCTCGGGCAAAATTTCCTGCTGCAGGATGATGCGACCGCTACGGAAATCGCATGCCTTGGGCTTGGCAACCGTCTTTTCACAGACGTAGGCAAGTCCCATTTCATACACGCCACTTGCACATTTAGGGCAAGGGCCGAGCGGTGTCTGTTCGCTAAAATCAACGGCTTCACCGCCTTCGCCTTCACCGTCGTTCTGACCGAAATCAAACTCCAGCTTGAAGTTGTTGATTTCGTTATCACGCGAAATCTTCAAAATCGCGGCGAACGGTCGGCCCATCTTGGAACGGAAGCCCTGCAACGGACCAATGGTGCGATTGGCCAGCAATTCCTCAACTTCAGGAATTTCAAACTGACGGCCACCGGGTACCTTGCTCATCGAGAATTCGCACTTGGTGCAGGCAAACCGACGATAGTTTTCCTTCACCACGCCGCCGCAATTCGGGCAAGGCGTTGCCAGAGTCGCGTAGTCGCCAGGAATCGTGTCGTTATCGTATTCCTTGGCGCGCTTGACGATAATCTGGGTCATCTGGGCAATCTCGCGCATGAACTCGTCGCGGCTGATCTTGCCACGCTCCATCTGCGCCAGTTTCTGCTCCCATTCACCGGTCAGTTCCGGTTCGGTCAGCTCGTCCACACCCAGACCATGCAGCAAGGTCATCAGCTGGAAGGCCTTGGCAGTCGGCATCATTTCGCGGCCTTCGCGTAACAGATACTTTTCGTTGAGCAAGCCCTCGATGATGGCAGCACGCGTGGCCGGTGTGCCCAGCCCCTTGCCAGCCATCGCCTCGCGCAGCTCGTCCGAATCGATCAGTTTGCCGGCGCCTTCCATGGCTGACAGCAGCGTCGCTTCGGTGTAGCGTGCAGGCGGCTTGGTCACCAGACCATTGGCGGTGACCTTGTCGGTCTTGACCTTTTCATCCTTGGCAACGGCCACCAGCGTGCCGCTGTTTTCATCCTTCTCATCGACCACGTCCTTGCCGTAGATCGCCAGCCAGCCCGGATTGGTCATGACCTTGCCTTCGGTCTTGAACTGATGACCGGAGACTTCGGTGTAACGCGTGGTGACCTGGAATTCGGCCGCCGGGAAGAATACCGCCATGAAACGACGGGTCACCAGGTCGTACAGCTTTTGCTCTGGCTCTGACAGATTCTTCGGTACCTGGGTGGTCGGAATGATCGCAAAGTGATCGCTGATCTTGGTGTTGTCAAAAATGCGCTTGTTCGGTTTGACCCAACCCTTGTTCAGAATTTGCGCTGCAAATTGCTGGTAGTTATTGTTTTCGGACACGGCTTCCAGCGTCTGCTTGACGGTCTGCAGATAATCTTCTGGCAGATGGCGCGAGTCGGTACGCGGGTAGGTCAGTACTTTGTGCTTTTCGTACAGGGCTTGCGCCAGGCCGAGCGTGTTCTTGGCCGAAAAACCAAAGCGGGAGTTCGCTTCGCGCTGCAGGCTCGTCAGATCAAACAGACCTGGTGCCATTTGTGTGGTCGGTTTGGATTCTTCCGTAACGTTGCCGATCTTGCCGCGGCAGGCAGCCACGATGGATTCAGCAGCAGCCTTGCTCCACAGGCGCTCAGGCCGTTTTTCGGGATCAGCTTCGTCCTTCTTGTGCTGCTTGTCCAGCCAGCGCCCTTCGTAGATACCAGCAGCGCAGACAAACTCGGCGCGCACTTCCCAGTAATCCCGGGGTACGAATTTTTTGATCTTTTCTTCGCGCTCAACCACGATCGACAAGGTCGGTGTCTGCACACGACCAACCGTCGTCAGGTAAAAACCGCCTTCCTTGGAGTTGAACGCCGTCATCGCACGGGTACCGTTGATGCCGATCAGCCAGTCAGCTTCACTGCGGCAACGGGCGGCGTCGGCCAGCGGTAACATGTCTTCGTCACGACGCAGATTGGCGAAGCCTTCGCGAATTGCGTTTGGCGTCATCGACTGCAGCCAGAGCCGTTGTACCGGCTGCTTGGCTTTGGTGTATTGCGCAATCAGACGGAAAATCAGTTCACCTTCGCGGCCCGCGTCGCAGGCGTTGATCAAGCCGGTGACATCCTTGCGCTTGATCAGTCGGGACAATGCTTTCAGGCGTGATTCAGTCTTGGCGATCGGGTTCAGCGCGAAATGCGGCGGAATCATGGGCAAGTGCGTAAAGGTCCACTTGCCGCGTTTGACGTCGTACTCCTCAGGCACCGCGATTTCCAGCAGGTGACCGACGGCGGAGGACAGGACGTATTCATCGGATTCGAAATACTCATCGTGCTTGGTAAAGCCGCCGAGGGTCTTCGCGATGTCATTCGCGACAGAGGGCTTCTCGGCAATGATGAGGGTCTTGCTCATAAATATGATCTCAATAGAGGAGGCGAAAAGAAGTCGAACGCTCAGTCGATTGCAACTTTTTCAATGCTTACCAGCACAAAATTGTGACATCCGATTCGACATTCGCATTGCATCTTGGCAATACGCTTTTTATATACTAGCCAATATTCGGCGATTGCGGGGGGAATGATAAGCGCGTTGCGGCGCAAACGGCAAGCGCAATGGCTTGCCTGTGGCTACCGACAGACGGCCCGGGACAGTAACTTCAGTGCAGGAGACGCGGTTCGGTCTCGTCTTCGTCGAGAAACAACTCGTCGAACATCAAGCCATCCGGTTCTTTTCCCTGACTCCACAACACCATCAGAACGATGACTTTGACCTTCTCGAGTGAGACTGGTGCTTCGCCAACGGCAAGCGCACGTTCAATCACGATCTCACGCTGGATGGCATTGAGCATCTTGGCCGACTCGAGAAACTGGATGAAGCCAACAGCTTCCGTACCCAGCACATCCATCTCTTGCTGCGCATACACACGAATGCCAAAAGAGAAAGCGGTCTGTTGGGGATATTGGACGGCGAATTCGTGATTGGCTTCTTCCAGATCGGTCAGCCAACCAAGTGCCTTGGAGATTTCTTCTTCTTCAAAACCGATCGCGGACAGCTTCTTGACCAAGGCTGCTGGTTCAGGGCAGGCGTCGGGGCGATAGTAGGTTTCGTACAGATAAACAAGGACGTCAAACATGGCTCTACTCTATCGCGAAGGTTGAGACAACACAAGTCTGCGAGATGAGTATGGCAGGATTTTGGGATTCGCGCTCAAGATCTTACGGTGTTGCTGTCTGGTTACTCTTGAATCATAGCGATCTTGCCAACACCTTTATCTATAAGGGTTTCAAGCTTGACATCGTGTCGCGAATGACAACATTACTGGAGACGTCGATAACGTCCTCCGGGCAGGGCCTCCACCAAGCCCTCCAACTCCAGCATCAACAAACGTGCATGTAGATTGGCCGCATCCATTGCACTGCGCGCACTGAGACTATCAACATCAATTGGATCGAAACCGATGAAGTTCAGCAAGGGTTCATCGATGCCGGGTAGCAATGATGGATCATGTGGCTTCGCTAACGCATTGTTCGGTAAAGGCAGCTGACCAAGCTCACTGAGAATGTCATCAATCGACTCGGCCAGCTTGGCCCCTTGCTTGATCAGTAAATGACATCCCTTGGATAAAGGCGCATGGATCGAGCCGGGAATGGCGAGTACATCACGCCCTTGCTCAGCGGCCATCCTGGCAGTGATCAACGACCCGGACCGTGCTGCTGCCTCGACCACCAGCACGGCCCTTGCCAACCCGGAAATGATGCGATTGCGACGTGGAAAGTTAGCCGCCAGTGGCGGCATCCCCAACGGATACTCGCTCACAATACAGCCCGAGCCCGACTCTGCCAGCCGCTGCGCCAGAGCGATGTTGCGTTGTGGATAGCTGATGTCGATCCCGGTCCCAAGCACGGCCACTGTACCGCCAATCCCACGCAGAGCGCCCTCATGTGCGGCCGCATCAATGCCCAGCGCCAGACCCGAGATCACCACGACACCGGCTTCACTCATCGCCTGCGAAAAACGTTCTGCATGCAGCAGACCTTGTGCAGTCGCATTGCGGCTACCGACGACTGCTACGCCGACGGTACTGAGCAGTTCGGTGCATCCCTTCAGATATAGCAAGATCGGGGGATCAGCAATGTGGCGCAACAGCGGCGGATAATCCGGATCGCCGATGGTCATGATGCGATGCCCGGGCAGAGCAGCCCAGTCCAATGCCTTGTCAACACGCTGCTGCAATGACGCAGAGACTGGCGCGGTGAGCACGTTGACCTGCGCCTCAGAGACGATCTCGCCCAGTCGCCGCGCACTGGCCTGCAGGATCATCGAGGGATGTTCAAACTGTGTCAACAAACGACGCAATCCGGAGATACTGACGCCATCGCGCAAGCACAACTGCAGCCAGGGGTTGAGCTGCTTGTCTTGTTCGGAAACGGCCATATCGGGCTCCTCATGTGAAGGCATGTCGCACAGGGCAAAGCCTGCGGCGCTGGGGTAGGCATGCTAGAATTTGCTTCGTGCTGTCGGCGACGCACAAGCGGTGGGAAAGACTGGAAATTGGTGAAATCCTGAATCCAGCGAGAAAATATGTTGCGATAATGACAACTTTTATATTCTGCCCACAATCCCTTTTACTTGCAATCACAACTCTCTGTTCTGCCGCGTGATGCGGCGATTAACTCGTATGGCCTTGCTGAATATTCTTCGTTATCCTGACCCGCGTCTGCACAAAGTCGCCAAACCCGTGACCGTGTTCGACGAGCGTCTCAAGCAGCTGGTCGCTGACATGGCTGACACCATGTATGAAGCACCCGGCGTTGGTCTGGCCGCTACTCAGGTGGATGTGCATGAGCAGATCGTGGTAATTGACGTGTCTGACAGCGGCAAGGAATTGCGTGTGCTGATCAACCCCGAGATCCTCTGGGCCAGTGAAGAAAAGCAGCTCTACGATGAAGGCTGCCTGTCAGTGCCTGGCATCTATGATGGCGTGGAGCGTCCGGCGCAAGTGAAGGTGCGCGCGCAGGATACCGATGGCAAGTCATTTGAAGTGGAAGCCGACGGCTTGCTGGCCGTGTGCATTCAGCACGAAATGGATCACCTCAAGGGCAAGGTGTTCGTCGAGTACCTGTCACCGCTGAAACGCAATCGCATCAAGACCAAACTGCAAAAGGAAGAGCGGGAGCAGCAGCGCGCTGGAGCACGTTGATCTGCGCGGCGAATACGATTCGCCTCCCGAAAAGACGAAAGGCCTGCACATCATTGCAGGCCTTTTTACTCATAGGACCGGTATCAGCGTGCTACGAAACGGTACACCTGGTCGGCATCCAGACGTCGTTCCAGTAGACCATCAAACCAGAGCTTGTGCAGATGCGCTAAGGCTTCACCCAGCGCGAAGCTGAGCTGATGCGTATCCAGTGGCCGCTTGAACATCACAGGCAGAATATCGACAGCCGACTGCGTAGTAACACAGGCTGCCAAGACCTCCTCCAGCCGCGCCCGATGATGCGCAAGCAATTGCGCAATGCGGGTATGCGCACCACGGAATGGCTTGCCATGCGATGGCAGGATCAAGACACCTGCTGCCACACCAACATCCAGATATTTTTGTAATGACTCCATGTATTGCTGCACCGGATTAGCCAGCGGCTCAATCGCAAATACCGACACATTGGTAGAAATGCGCGGCAACAGCATGTCACCGGAGATCAGGATCTGATCCTGCTCGGCATACAAGGACACATGTTCCGGTGAGTGACCAAAGCCGGTAATCACACGCCACTCACGCACCTGCTCACCAACACCAATACGGACGCGCTGACCATCCTGCAAACGGATATAGGACAGTGGCACGCTCGGCACCAGATCCTGATAATAATGATTGCGTCCCTGCAGCTTGGTTACCAGAGCCGCATCGGTAAGACCATGCGCACGGAAGTGTGGTCCTGCCGCGCTGCCATCAGCACCAGGCAGGCCTGCCGACATCAGTCGCGCAAAGGCATATTCCCCAGCGCTCATCCAACACGGAGCCAACCAGCGCCGACACAGCCAGTCCGCCAGCCCCACATGGTCAGGATGACAATGCGTGACCAGCACGCGCACAATCGGCAAGCCACGCAACTGTGAGGCAAAGATGTTCTCCCAGCTGGCGCGCGTAGCATCGGTGGCGATGCCACAGTCAATTGCGGTCCAACCATGAACGCGACCATTCGGGGTCTCGATCTCGTCTTCCAGCAGCCACAGATTAATGTGGTCCAGCGCAAAGGGCAAACCCATACGCAACCACAACACGCCGGGCGCGACTTCCAGGGTGGTACCAAGTTCAGGCAAGCGGTCGCCGAAGGTATAGTCAAGCTGGGCTTCAAGAGGGTTCATAGGTCATCTGTCGCAGGAAAATTGGCAAATTGACAAAAATGTGTTTGGTGAAATCACCATTTTCATTTTCGCCAGAGCAGCCTACAATATACTTTACGTTAACGTAAAGTGCCACTACGGAGCATCATGCCGACTTACACCATTACCGAGCTGGCGAAAGAGTTCGATATCACGCCGCGCACGATCCGATTCTACGAAGACCAGGGCTTGCTCAGTCCCAAGCGGGAAGGCAGTGGTGGTCGTAACCGGATCTATCCGGCACGCGAAAGAACCCGCCTGAAGCTAACCTTGCGTGGCAAGCGATTGGGTCTGACGCTGCTGGAAATCAAGAGCCTGGTTGATATGTACGAGTCTCCCAAGGACACCGAGACGCAATTGCAACGCTTTCTCGGCGTGCTGGCACAGCATCGCGAAAAGCTCGAACGGCAGCGCGAAGATCTGGAAACCACGCTGGCGGAAATTGCTGCTCACGAAGCTGAATGCATGCAACTGCTAAAGCAGACGACGCCAGCAAAAGCGAGCGGAAAACGCGCAGCTGCCCTACCTAAATCAGCCTGATAACCAGCGATCATTTGACGTTAACGTTAATCAAGACGCGCATTGTCAATCAAGAACAATCGTCTGCCACTGATCCATCATCAGAAACACCTAAAACCATCAAGGAGACACCCATGTTGCACTTGCCAGGCTTGACCTTCGATCACGGTGATGACATCGCCGCTCTGCGTGCTGCCGTCGCTGAATTTGCGCAGGCAGAAATTGCGCCTCGCGCCGCCGAGATCGACCGCAGCGACCAGTTCCCAATGGATCTGTGGCAAAAAATGGGCGCACTCGGTGTACTCGGCATCACAGCCGATGAGCAATACGGCGGTGCCGGCATGGGCTATCTGGCGCACATCATCGCGCTCGAAGAAATCTCGCGCGCCTCGGCCTCGGTCGGACTGTCCTACGGCGCTCACTCCAATCTGTGCGTAAACCAGATCAAGCGCAACGGTACCACCGCACAAAAGGATCGTTACCTGCCCAAACTGATTTCGGGCGACTTCATCGGTGCGCTCGCCATGTCAGAGCCCGGCGCCGGTTCCGACGTCGTCAGCATGAAGCTGCGGGCCGAGAAGAAAGGCGACCGCTATGTCCTCAATGGCAGCAAGATGTGGATCACCAATGGTCCGGATGCCGATGTACTAGTGGTTTATGCCAAGACCGATCTGGCCGCCGGTCCGCGGGGTATGACGGCATTCCTAGTGGAAAAGAATTTCAAGGGATTCTCGGTCGCACAAAAACTCGACAAGCTCGGCATGCGTGGTTCGCATACCGGGGAGCTGGTGTTTCAGGATTGCGAAGTGCCGGAAGAAAACGTGCTCGGTGGCATCGGACGCGGCGTCAATGTCCTGATGTCCGGCCTTGACTATGAACGCGCCGTACTCTCCGGCGGGCCTCTGGGCATTATGCAAGCCTGTATGGATGTGGTCGTTCCCTATGTCCACGAACGGCATCAGTTTGGTCAGGCTATCGGCGAGTTCCAGCTGATGCAGGGCAAGCTGGCTGATATGTACTCGACCATGATGGCGTGCAAAGCCTATGTCTATGCTGTGGGTCAGGCCTGCGATCGTGCCAGCACGCCAGACGCTGCACGCGCCTTGCGCAAGGATGCCGCCGGCGCGATTCTGTATGCCGCCGAGAAAGCCACCTGGATGGCCGGCGAAGCAATTCAGGCATTGGGAGGCAACGGCTATATCAATGACTATGCGACTGGACGCCTGTGGCGCGACGCCAAGCTCTATGAAATCGGTGCCGGCACCAGTGAAATCCGACGCATGCTGATCGGCCGCGAACTGTTTGCCGAGACCATGGGCTGAACCCGTACCTCTATCAACATCAGAACCGTACACCACTTTTTATCAAGACATTGAGGAGACAGACATGCAGGACCTTACCGTGAATGACCCTATTGTTATCGTCGGCGCTGCACGCACCCCCATGGGCGCTTTTCAGGGCGAGTTATCGGCACTGACCGCCAGCGATCTGGGTGCGGCTGCGATCAAGGCTGCGTTGGAACGTGCTGGCATTGCAGCAGCCGAAGTGCAGGATGTCCTGTTCGGCAATTGCCTGATGGCGGGGCAAGGTCAGGCACCGGCACGGCAGGCTGCCATCAAGGCCGGCATTCCTGTCTCGGCTGGTGCCGTCACACTGTCGAAGATGTGTGGCTCAGCGATGCAGGCCACCATGTTCGGATTCGACTCCATCCTCACGGGCACCAATGAGGTCGTCGTGACCGGTGGCATGGAGTCGATGACCAACGCACCCTATCTCATCCCGAAGGCGCGCGGCGGTTATCGCATCGGTCACGGCATGCTGTTTGATCACATGATGCTCGATGGTCTGGAAGACGCGTATACCCGTGACGAAAAAGGGGGCGGTCGCGCCATGGGCACCTTCGGCGAAGACTGTGCCGCCAAATACAAATTCACCCGCGGTGAACAGGATGCCTTTGCCATCGCTTCGGTCCAGCGCGCACAGCAGGCTGCCGCCAATGGTGGATTCCAGTGGGAAATCGCACCCATCACAGTCGCTTCACGGACAGGTGATGTTGTCATCGATACAGATGAAGGCCCACGCAAAGCCAAACTCGACAAAATTCCCTCGCTCAAACCCGCATTCAAAAAAGACGGCACCATCACCGCTGCCTCGTCTTCGTCCATCAACGACGGTGCCGCTGCGCTGGTACTGATGCGTGAGTCGACTGCCAAGCGCCTGGGCAGTACACCGATTGCACGCATTGTTGGCCATGCACGCCATTCGCAGGAACCGAACTGGTTCACCACCGCACCTATCGGTGCGATTCAGAACCTGTACAAAAAGATCGGCTGGAGCACTGCAGATGTCGATCTGTTTGAAATCAACGAAGCCTTTGCCGTCGTACCGATGGCTGCCATGGCCGAGCTCGGCATTGGTCACGACAAAATCAATATCCATGGCGGTGCGTGTGCGCTGGGGCATCCTATCGGTGCTTCTGGTGCCCGTATCCTCGTCACGTTGATCGGCGCCTTGAAAAAGACCGGTGGCAAGCGCGGTGTCGCGGCGCTGTGTATCGGTGGTGGCGAAGGTACCGCCATGGCCATTGAACTGATCTGAGGCTCACCACAGAAGGCCTGCTCCACGGCAGCAGGCCCAATTACTCTCCACGTCACGTCTTGAACAAGGATTCGCATGCGCTCTCCCATCGACTTTTACTTCGACTTCGGTTCACCCTACGGCTACTTCGCGTCACTGCATATTGAAAAGGTGGCAGCACAAGCCGGTCGCGAAATCCGCTGGCACGCCATTCTGCTCGGCCCGATCTTCAAGCAGACCAATGGCGCGCCTCTGACCACGTTGCCTGTGAAGGGCAACTATTCCGTGCACGATATGAAACGCACGGCGCGCTTCCACAATATCCTGTTCAGATTTCCCGACGTGTTCCCGATTGGTACCCAGCATGCGGCACGCGCCGTGCTGTGGGCACAACAGCATGCTCCAGACAAGGCAGTCACGCTGATTCACACCCTCTTCAGCGCTTACTTCACTGAGAACATTGATATCAGCAAGGCGGAGACCGTGGTGCGTATTGCAGTAGATCTGGGGCTGCCGCAAGAGGCGCTGGCAGCGGGTATTGGCGACGAGGCGATCAAGAATGGATTGAAAGAAGCCGTCGATACGGCCTTCCAGCGCGGGGTATTCGGTTCACCGTTTGTGATTGTGGACGATGAGCAATTCTGGGGCTTTGATCGTTTTGATCAGCTCGCGAGCTTCCTCAAGAATGGAAAAATCTGATGGCTGGCAAGGCTGACAAAGTTACCAAGGGTGGCAACGCAGAATGTCCGTGTGGCAAAGGCAAACTGGTGACCTGTTGCGGGCGCTTCCTGTCGGGTGCGCAGGTAGCGGAGACTGCAGAGCAATTGATGCGCTCGCGCTATAGCGCCTTCGCGCTCGGTGACGAAGCCTATCTGCGCGCCACCTGGTTTCCCGATAGCTTGCCCGATGAGCCCCTGACAGGCGAAGACGACGTCAAATGGATAGGCCTTGAGGTGCGCAAGCATCAACACGTCAAGGACAGTGCTGAAGCGACTGTTGAATTCGTGGCGCGCTTCAAGGTCAGCGGCCGCGCCCATCGCTTGCATGAGGTGAGTCGCTTCGTACGTCAGGCGGATGCCACAGGCCAGTTGCGCTGGTATTACGTCGAAGGTGTGTTCCCGGAACTGGCCGACGACTAAAAATGGAAGAGTGAGGATGACATGCCGCACATTGAAAGCAAGCTGAATACCCGTAGTGAAGATTTCCAGAACAATACCGCGGCGATGCAGCTCATCGTCGATGATCTACGCCAAAAAATTGCCGTGATTGCACAAGGTGGCGGTGAAGCGGCGCGCACCAAACATCTGGCCCGTGGCAAGTTGCTGCCGCGCGACCGGGTGCAGATGCTGCTGGATCCGGGGACACCGTTTCTGGAATTTTCACAGTTGGCTGCCTACGGTATGTACCGTGAAAATGACAAGGATGCAGCCCCATCGGCCGGGATCATCACCGGCATCGGTCGGGTCGCGGGACAGGAATGCGTGATCGTCTGCAACGATGCCACCGTCAAGGGTGGCACCTATTATCCGATGACCGCCAAGAAGCATTTACGGGCGCAGGAAATCGCCGAGTTCAATCACCTGCCCTGCATCTATCTGGTCGACAGCGGCGGTGCCAATCTGCCGAATCAGGATGAGGTATTTCCAGATCGCGATCATTTCGGCCGGATCTTTTTCAATCAGGCCAATCTATCTGCCAAGGGCATTCCCCAAATTGCCGTGGTCATGGGCTCCTGCACGGCGGGTGGTGCCTATGTTCCGGCGATGAGCGACGAGTCGATTATCGTCAAGGAACAAGGCACCATCTTTCTGGCTGGTCCGCCATTGGTCAAAGCCGCGACCGGCGAAGTCGTCAGCGCCGAAGATCTGGGCGGTGGCGATGTGCATACGCGACTCTCCGGCGTGGTCGATCATCTCGCGCAAAATGATCTGCACGCCTTGTCGATTGCGCGCGATATCGTTGGCAATTTGAATCGCCAAAAGCCGCAGCAACTGCTGCTGCGCGACATCAAGGAACCCCGTTATCCGGCGCACGAACTGTACGGCATCATCCCTAGCGACACCCGCAAACCCTTCGATGTGCGTGAGGTGATTGCGCGCGTCGTCGACGATAGCGTCTTCGATGAATTCAAGGCCCGCTATGGCACCACATTGGTGTGCGGCTTTGCGCATCTGCACGGCATGCCGGTTGGCATCATTGCCAATAATGGCATTTTGTTTTCTGAGTCGGCGCTCAAAGGCGCGCACTTCATTGAACTGTGCTGCCAACGCAAGATCCCGTTGATCTTCCTGCAAAACATCACCGGCTTCATGGTCGGTCGCAAATACGAGAACGAAGGCATTGCCCGTAACGGCGCCAAGATGGTGACGGCAGTTTCCACTGCTGCCGTACCCAAGTTGACCGTGATTATCGGTGGCAGCTTTGGTGCTGGCAACTACGGCATGTGCGGCCGTGCCTTTTCGCCACGCTTCCTGTGGATGTGGCCCAATGCACGGATCTCGGTCATGGGTGGCGAACAAGCCGCCAGTGTGCTGGCCACAGTCAAGCGTGACGGCATCGAAGCCAAGGGCGATAGCTGGTCGGCGGAAGAAGAAGCTGCCTTCAAGGACCCGATCCGTGCGCAATACGAACATCAGGGCCATCCCTATTATGCCTCGGCGCGTCTGTGGGATGACGGCGTGATTGATCCAGCCGATACCCGTACTGTATTAGCACTGGGTCTCAGTGCCGCACTCAATGCGCCAATACAAGAGAGCAGGTTTGGCGTGTTCCGCATGTGAGCATGCTATAGCACTCCAAAAAAAACGCAACAGCCGTCCCTGAGGAGACATCATGTTCGAAAAAATACTGATTGCCAATCGCGGTGAAATCGCCTGCCGGGTCGCAGCGACTGCACGCCGCATGGGAATCAAAACAGTCGCCGTTTATTCCGAAGCCGATGCCGGTGCCAAGCACGTCACTGCCTGCGACGAGGCCATCCTGATCGGTCCCGCTGCGGCACGTGAAAGTTACCTGCAAGCCGAAAAAATCATTGCCGTTGCGCTCGCCACCGGCGCTCAGGCGATTCATCCGGGGTATGGCTTCCTGTCAGAAAACGCTAGCTTCGCTCAGGCCTGCGCCGACGCCGGTCTGATCTTCATCGGCCCACCCGCTAGCGCCATTACTGCCATGGGATCTAAATCAGCAGCCAAGGCATTGATGGCACAAGCCGGTGTGCCACTGGTGCCGGGCTACCACGGCGACAATCAGGATGCCGAACTGCTGCAACAGGAAGCCAACCGTATCGGCTACCCGGTCTTGCTCAAGGCCAGTGCCGGTGGCGGTGGCAAAGGTATGCGCATCGTGGAGCATGCCGATGATTTCAAGGCGGCACTGGCTTCCTGCAAACGTGAAGCCAGCAATAGCTTTGGTGATGATAAGGTCTTGGTGGAAAAGTACCTGACCCGTCCGCGACATGTAGAAATTCAGGTCTTTGCCGATCAGCAAGGAAATACCGTTCACCTGTTCGAACGTGATTGCTCGGTGCAACGACGCCACCAGAAAGTGCTGGAAGAAGCCCCGGCACCCGGCCTCGGTGCCAGTCGGCGTCAAGCCATGGGGGAAGCGGCTGTAGCCGCTGCCAGAGCGGTTGGCTATGTTGGTGCCGGTACGGTGGAATTCATCGTCGATTGCAGTGCCGACGATGGCAGTGCCGATCGCGGCGACTTCTATTTCATGGAAATGAATACCCGGCTGCAGGTAGAGCACCCAGTGACGGAAATGATTACCGGACTTGATCTGGTGGAGTGGCAACTGCGAGTGGCCAGCGGACAAAATCTGCCACTGCGGCAGGAGCAGTTGCACATTGACGGCCATGCCATTGAAGCACGTATTTATGCTGAAAACCCGGAGAAAGGCTTCTTGCCCGCGATCGGTCGTCTGCACACTCTGCATACGCCCTCTGCGGTCGAATTTGTCGTCCATTCCCACGCGCCGGGCCTGACCAAGGCAGCCGTCAGAATCGATTCCGGCGTACGTGAGGGCGATGCCATTTCGCCGTTCTATGACCCGATGATCGCCAAACTGATCGTCTGGGGAGCTGACCGACAGACTGCGCTGGCCAACATGGCGGCAGCGCTGGCGCAGTATCGTATCGTCGGGCTGGCCACCAATATTACCTTCTTGCAACGACTGATCAGTGGCCATGCCTTCGCCAGTGCTGATCTCGATACCGGGTTGATTGCACGTCACCACGATGCGCTGTTCCCGTCGCCACAAGCGGCTAGTCTTGCCACGCTCGCATTGGCAGTCTGTGCGCTGCTGACGCAGGAGCGTGCCACATCGAACGAACCCTGGGCACAATCAACTGGCTGGCGGATGAACAGCCGTCTGGTACGTCAACTACCGCTGTCAGATGAGGCCAGCGTCTATCCGTTGACGGTGGAGTATCTCGATGATCGTCGCTGGGTACTGCACGCTGCGGATCAGAGCTATCACTTGTCGCTGAACCAGCACGATGATTCAGCATGGTCGATTACACTCGATGATCAGCAGATCAAAGGACATGTCGTGCGTCTGGAAGATGACTTGCATGTGTTCCATCAAGGTCGCCAGCACGTCTTGCGCTGGGAAGATCCATTGGCGCATGCAGGGCAAAGTGAGGCTGAGGGTGGCCGACTGACTGCGCCGATGCCGGGCAAGATCGTGGCGCTTTTGGTCACTGCCGGACAAGAGGTCAAGCAAGGTACGCCGCTACTGATCATGGAAGCGATGAAAATGGAGCACACTATTAACGCCCCAGCAGATGGAGTCATCGATACCTTGCTCTATAAGATCGGTGACCAGGTGGCTGAAGGTACCCAGCTGCTCGGCTTTACGCGGACATAAGCGCCAAGATCGGACGGTTCCAGCACCATGCCAGCCAATCCCCATGCACTGCCAGCCAGCGTTCACGTGCTTGAGCGTGGCTGGCTGTCGGCCAATAATATTCTGTTCCTTGGTCGTGACGAGACAGCACTGGTCGACAGCGGCTACGTGACGCACGCTGCGCAAACCATTTCGTTGATTGAGCACAGCCTGCAATCACGACAACGGCCGGTGCAACTGAACCGCTTGTTCAACACGCACTTGCACTCAGATCATTGCGGTGGCAACGCTATGCTACAGGCACGCTTTGGCTGTCACACCAGTATCCCGGCAGGAGAGACCGATAAGGTTAGTCGCTGGGACGAAAACGCACTCAGTTTTCAGGCAACCGGGCAGCAATGCCCGCGTTTTGGATTTGATGCCGGGATTGAAGACGGTGCGACGCTGATGCTGGGCGATCTATCATGGCAGGCACTCGCCGCGCCCGGTCATGATCCACATTCGCTGATTTTTTACTGTGCACCTGAACGACTGCTGATCTCGGCCGATGCGCTGTGGCGAAACGGCTTTGGCGTGATTTTCCCGGAGCTCGAAGGCGAGTCCGGCTTCCCTGAAGTCGCGGCGACACTGGATCTGATTGCGACACTGGATGTACGACTCGTGATTCCCGGCCATGGCGCACCGTTCACCGATGTCGCAGCAGCGCTGGCACGGGCGCGTACCCGGCTGGACTATTTACGTAGCGATCCGTTACGCAATGCGCAGAATGCCGTCAAAGTCATCCTAAAATTCCTGCTGCTGGAACGACAGGCAATATCGCTCGATAGCCTGCCTGCACTGATGACTGAAACACCTTTGCTAGCCTTATGCAACCAGCAATTCTTCCACAGTAGCGCCGAGGCGCTGGCGGACTGGGCCAGCAATCAACTGATCAAGGCAGGTGCAGCAGCCCGTTCGGCAACGCACTTGCTAAACGCGGGTTAGTGCTTGCGGGTAAAATAATTTTTTTATCTCCATCCCACCTTCCTATGCGCATCCTGTTTTATTCCGCCGACACCAGCAATCAGGACGCCTGGTTGCACGCCTTGCGCAGCGCACTGCCTGCTGCCGAAATCGCACCTTGGGAAGCTGGTGACACCCGCTCAGCCGATTATGCGATCGTCTGGAAGCCGCCCGCTGCGATGCTGGCCGCACACCCGGAACTGAAGGCTGTGTTCAATCTTGGCGCTGGTGTGGATGCGATTTTGCAACTCGGTGTAGTACCAGATGACTTGCCGCTGATCCGTATCGATGATGGCGGCATGGCGGAGCAAATGGCCGAATTTGCGACACAGGCAACCTTGCGCTATTACCGACGGCTCGACCAGTACGAACAACAGGCACGACAAGGCCAATGGCTGCCACTGGAACCGTTTGAGAAGGAAGATTTTGGTGTCGGCATACTCGGCATGGGCTTGCTGGGGCAGCGCATTGCCGCTAGCCTGCAGCACTTTGGCTTTACGGTACATGGCTGGAGTCGCGCCAGTAAGGACGTTCCGGGAATGAACAGTTTTGCCGGTGCCGAACAATTGCCGGCCTTCTTGCAGCGCTCGCGCGTTTTGATCTGCATGCTGCCACTGACGCCGGAGACCACTGGTATCCTTAATCGCACGACGCTGTCGCAGTTGCCACGTGGCGCCTATCTGATCAATCTGGCACGCGGCGGGCATCTGGTGGAAGCAGATCTGCTGCCCTTGCTGGAGCAAGGGCAACTGGCGGGTGCCACGCTGGATGTCTTTGCGCACGAACCGCTGGAGCCGGCGCATCCATTCTGGAGTGATACACGGATCACGATCACTCCACATATCTCGGCACTAACGGTACGCAGCATTGCGGCACAACAGATTGCCAAAAAGCTGCAGGCGCTGCAACAGGGCCTTCCTGTTGCCGGGCTGGTGGATCGCCGCCTCGGTTACTAACTATCTGGACATGAATAATGCATCAAACCTCTTCTACCCTGCCCGAAGCTGCCCAGCGCGTCGCCGATCTGCTGGCCGCGCTGCAGCATGATCGCCCGGTGGTGATGTTGTCTGAAGCTGGGCGCACGGCCGCTGAAGCAGCAGCCGGTTTAGGCTGTAGCGTCGCCGAGATTGCCAAGTCGATCATCTTTCGCCGCCTCTCTGATGAGACGCCGGTACTGGTGATTGCCAGCGGCAGCAATCGCGTTGATGAAACCAAGGTGGCTGCATACGTTGGCGCTCTCGGCAAAGCCGATGCCCGTTTCGTGCGTGAGAAAACCGGTTACGTCATCGGCGGTGTTTCGCCCATTGGACATGCGGTCAAACCTGTCATGTTGCTGGATCAGGATCTGTTCAAGTTCGACAGCATCTGGGCTGCTGCCGGTCATCCGCATGCCGTCTTCAATCTGACGGCGCAGCAACTACAATCCATGACCGGAGCGACCGTCGCCGACATCGCACTGGTCGCCAGTGCAATATAAAATCAGGATAGAGGAGACACTGTCATGCGCTTTCCCAAACAAGTCAAAATCGTTGAAGTTGGCCCTCGGGACGGTTTGCAAAATGAACAGCAAACCATCTCTGCGGCGGTCAAGATTGAACTCGTCAACAGACTCACCGCTGCCGGCTTTGTCAATATCGAAGCGGCCTCGTTTGTGTCGCCCAAATGGGTGCCGCAAATGGCGACCTCGACCGACGTCATGCAAGGGATCCAGCGTCGGGAAGGTGTCATCTACTCGGCATTGACACCGAACATGAAGGGATTTGATGCGGCATTGGCTGCGGGTGTGGATGAGGTGGTGATCTTTGCCGCTGCTTCGGAAGCGTTTTCGCACAAGAACATCAATTGCTCGATTGCCGAATCCATTGCACGTTTCAGTGAAGTGGCCGCCGCCGCCAAACAGCATGGCAAGCGCTTGCGTGCTGCCGTCAGTTGCGCCTTCGGCTGTCCTTATCAGGGCGAGGTACCTCTTGCAGCCATCACTGATGTGGTGACTCGCTTGCAGGATCTGGGCTGTGACGAAATCGACATTGCCGACACCATCGGTGTAGCCACCCCGAATAAAGTCGCACCTGTCATGGAAACGGCGGCCAGGGTATTCCCCATCACCGGCTTGTCAGGCCACTTTCATGACACCTACGGGCAGGCACTGGCCAATATCTACGCCAGTCTGGAAGTCGGTATCACGATCTATCATGCGTCAGTCGCCGGACTGGGCGGTTGTCCTTATGCCCGCGGTGCTACCGGCAATGTGGCCACCGAAGATGTGCTGTACATGATGCAGGGCCTGGGTATCGCGACTGGTGTCGATCTCGACCTGGTGGTAGACGCCGGTCAGTTCATCTCGCAACAACTGGGGCGCAAGAGTAGCAGCCGCGCAGGCAACGCAATTGCCGCTAAACGTCAAAGCTGACGTCAGAGCAACTTTCTGGTCGTATCGAACACGGTGCCAGTGTGGCGCCTTGTTCGGATCTATCAATGTGAATGGCGATTGTGCGCACTATGATAGAGCGCGCTGCGGGCCCGAATTTTCTTGAGCCGGCCACGCAGGTAACGGCTGTGCAATCCAGCAGCCAGCACAATCACCACTGCCATCCCGCAGACGGCAAAAATATTTGTCAGATTGTCCATTTTCTTCCCCTTAGGTTACTTGCTGCTTCTTGCGACAAAACATGTTCATGCCTGCATCACGCAAATCGTATGCCAAGGCAGAGCTGGCATCGGGAACAGTCGTTTTTCCTTGTTTTTAGAGTTAAAGATAATACGAATTCGTATGAAAAACACCAATCTAGTGCGACGCAGTCTGAAGAAACAACAAGAAAAGCACGATCGTAATATTTTTAGCCGTATTTATCCTATAATCAGCGGACTTCCTACAACAACGAGACATTCATCATGACCCTGCCTGCAGTTCTGCAACAGCTTCGTATTCCCGTGATCGCCTCGCCGATGTTCATCGCCAGCGGCCCTGCTCTGGTGGCCGCGCAATGCAAGGCTGGTATTGTTGGTTCTTTTCCCGCACTGAACGCACGTCCTGCCGAGCAGCTTGATGTCTGGCTGACACAATTGCAGGCAGAACTGGCGGCACACAAGGCGGCGCATCCGGATGCGGTGATCGGTCCGATTGCCGTCAATCAGATCGTGCATCAATCCAACGATCGCCTGGCCCATGATGTTGAGGTTTGTGTCAAACACCAGGTTCCGATCATCATCTCCAGTCTGCGTGCACCACCGCGTGAAATGCTGGATGCTATCCACAGCTATGGCGGGATCGTGCTGCACGACGTGATCTCCATACGGCATGCACAAAAGGCGCTCGAAGCCGGTGTAGATGGTTTGATTCTGGTCGCAGCAGGTGCCGGCGGCCATGCCGGTGCGCTGTCACCGTTTGCACTGGTGGGTGAAGTACGTAAATTCTTCAATGGCCCGATTGTGCTGTCCGGCGCTATTGCAACCGGTGATGCGATCTTGTCGGCACAGGCCATGGGCGCTGATCTAGCCTATATCGGTTCGCGCTGGCTGGCTACACAGGAAGCCAACGTGAATGACGAGTATCGTCAGGCAATCGTCGAGTCCAGCGCAGCCGACGTGGTGTACACCAATCTGTTTACCGGCGTGCATGGCAACTATCTGAAGAAATCCATCGTCAATGCCGGACTGGATCCGGACAATCTGCCGGAAGCTGACAAGAGCAAAATGAATTTTGGCTCTGGCGGCGATACCAAGGCCAAGGCCTGGCGCGATATCTGGGGTGCAGGTCAAGGTGTCGGTCTGATGGATGATGTGCCGACAGTCGCCGAAATGGTGGCGCGCCTGGAGCGCGAGTATGTTGCTGCACGCCAGCGTCTGGCACTGTAAGTCACAGACATCGGTGGTGTCGCGAGTTCGCTGCAGCCACCGATTTAGTTTGCAAATGCATCACAATTGATGGCACTTCTTTCATTCAGGTTGGTCTTATCTTGTCCCTAAACTCTACAAAGTGAGGATATGATGACCAGCTTTCTACGCACCCGTAAAGATCGCCATCCAAGAACCGAAGCCAAAGCCCACCCGGCCCAGGACATCACCAGCAGCAGCGCCAACATTGAGCGCCTCCATACCACTGATGCTGTGCAACCGCCGCGTCAGGATCAATTCAGTCGCACCGTCGACTCCCAGCAAGCTGAAGACGTAGACAACAAAATCCCGCATGACCGTTGAGCTTGACGGCACTAGTCAAGAGCGCTGAGCCCTGCTGAGTCTATTGATGGACGCAGCAGGAATGCTTGATTCACTTGCGTTGCATAAATTGTTTCGCTTCAACTGCAGAATGCACGGCTACAGTCCCGTCTCCTCGATCCAGCTACGCAGGATGAAAAACAGCGCTTGCGGCTTTTCCAGTGGTGTCATATGGCCGCAGTCACGCACGATGTCGAAACGTGCTGATGGGATACGACGGGCCATCTCTTCTGACTCCTCTACCGAGCGTAGCCGGTCCGCATCACTGGCCACAATCAGCGTCGGGCAAGCAATCCTCTCCAGCGCTGCATAACTGCCGTCACGCAAGGTCGCCAGCTGACGCAGAAATACTTCCTTGCCATTGTCCAGTGCCATGGCCTGCAAGCGCTGCAGCAATACACTATCTCGCGCGCGAAGGATGTACCGAGGATGCCAGTGCACGCGAAGTCAGGCCCTTGAATGGCGTGCGCTCAGCCAACGCCAGCTGCGCCAGCGTGGCAGCAGATTCC
Organism: Herbaspirillum sp. Sphag64; assembly: GCF_014192645.1. Classification (GTDB taxonomy): domain Bacteria; phylum Pseudomonadota; class Gammaproteobacteria; order Burkholderiales; family Burkholderiaceae_D; genus Herbaspirillum. The sequence continues at coordinate 145,270 of NZ_JACHYE010000008.1, forward strand.
TGCTCGGTTTGTGGACGTGACGACGTGTTGAGCAACGCCAACCCACGCACCCTATGCGGGGCCTTGAGCGCAATTGCCTGCGCCACAAATCCACCCATCGAAAAGCCGGCCAGTACAAACTGCTCCGGCGCGTCCTGCAAGACCCGATCGGCCATGGCGGCCAACGAACTGTCTCGCCGCAGATCGCCGAAATGCAACTGCCCAAGCGTCGCCAGATCGTCACGCATGTCGTCCCATAAGGCCTGATTCAACATGAAGCCAGGTAATAAAACCAGATTACGCATTCCTATTCTTTCCAGAGTTTTTTGTTGATCTTTCCCCTACCACCTATAGCAATCTATACCAGCCAGCGAGCGCGACTAGCGGCGAATGCGACAGCCACACACAGCACACCGATGAACGACAACGCAGCCTGCAAACCAAAACCTTGTGCCAGTATTCCCACCACAGGAGGGCCAATCAGACTACCGCTGTAACCCAAGGTCGCCACGCCTGCCAGTGCAATTGCGCCGTGCCGACCGGCGGCGCTGAATACGAAGGGAAACACCATCGCCACACCGGCACCAGTGATCATGAAGCCAATCGCCGCGACAACAATACTCGGTGCCAGCACAACGATGGCGATACCGAATGCCGCCAGCAAAGCGCCATAACCAACAATGCTGCGCGCCCCCCAGCGCTCCTTGAGACGGTCGCCGAGCATTCTTGCTACCAGCATCATGCCGGCAAAACCAGCGTAAGACAGTGGTGCCGCACCATCGCCAGCATGCATGTGATCCTTCATATAGATGCCGCTCCAGTTCGAAATCGATCCCTCCACGATAGCGCCACAAAAGACGATCAAGCCAAGTGCTACCAGATGACCATGCGGAATTGCGAAGACCTTGCGTTGCGGATCATGATGCGGCCGATCATTGGGCAAGCGCTGGTACGACAATTTCAACGGCAGTGCGAACAGCAGACTCAGCACCAGAAAATGCTGCCACGGCGCGATTTCCACCGATGCCATCGCACTCCCGAGCAAGGCTCCACTGAAGGTCCCCACACAAAACCAGGCATGCAACATTGACATGATGGAGCGGCCAACTTGCTTCTCGTGCTCGGCACCCAATGCATTAATGGCCACATCAAAACAGCTCGCTGCGCTGCCATAGCAAAAGCAACCCAGCATCAATAGCGGTAGATTTGTCGCCGCGCCGAGACAGGGCAGCACAAGCAAAAGCGCCCATCCAGCATACGACGCCGTATGACGCGCGCCATAGTGCGCATTGAGCCAGGCCGCCAGTGGAAACGAGCAAACCGCACCAATCCCGCTACACAACAAGACCATACTCAGTGTGGCGGCATCCAGTGCGAGTCGATCTCGAATGGCGGGAATGCGAGCCGCCCAACTGGCATATAAAACGCCCAGCAAGAAAAATAGAAACGGCATGGCAAGCTGACGTAAGCGTGCGCGCACGTCGAGGGAATTCACGGTAATGTTGGTTGTCATGCTGCGCGTAGAGGAATAAACTTCGTCGAGCTGGCATTATCTCGCATCTGATTCGTATCTTGATGTAAGTCGTTCCACAGACTCAAGAGCATGTAGGTTGCAAATACGTTGCGCCCGTTGCAGTTGCCGAATCAACAATAGCCACGCTGCTAAAAAATTTCATGCCAGACCTCGATATCTCTACTCATCAGCTACAACGAGAAGCACTTGATGCGCTGGTCTCGCTGCAACAGCTGATCGACAATTACACACCGGAGCACGAACGTCGGGTTGCCGAACTGGCAATCCGTATCGGCCATGAACTACGACTGGGCGGCGAACAACTGGAAGCATTGAACATGGCGGCGCTGGTCCACGACATTGGCAAGGTCGATATTCCCCTGGCTGTGCTCAACAAACCCGGTCGTCTCACCGACGAAGAATTTGCGCTTATTCGCGGTCATGCCCAGACCAGCTACGATATCCTCAATCGCATCTCCTTTACCCTGCCGGTTCCCGAAATTGCGTATGCACATCATGAATATCTGGATGGTTCCGGCTATCCACGTGGGTTGAAAGGCGATCAGATCAGGCTTGAGTCTCGCATCCTCACGGTAGCGGATATTGTCGAATCGATGTCGCAGGATCGGCCCTATCGTGCCAGCCTTGGCATCGACGCCGCGGTCACGGAAATCAAGCGTCTGAGTGGTAGCCGTCTCGATCCGAAAGTGGTTGAAGCCTGCCTGCAGGTCTGCATCGACTAAACAGCACACGACTAACTCGCCCCCTGCTGAAAGAACAACAATCCGCTACACTCTGAGGCAAACATCAGCACTCAGAATGCACAACCCCAACCGGGCGACATGTGATCCCCGAGGAGACTAGCGGTCATGTCCGGCAATTCAGCTTCGCACAAACCACCTCATTCCTGTTCCGTCCTGCTGACTGCAATCGCGCTATCGCTAGGTAGTGCGGTCGCACTCGGTATGGCACGCTTTTCGTACGCACTGTTACTCACGCCGATGCGCACCGATCTCGGCTGGCCTTATCTGATTGCGGGAGGCATGAATACCGGCAATGCATTGGGTTACCTGATCGGCGCCTTGCTGACACCACCGCTGGCGCGTCGCATGGCAGCATCGACATTGCTGATCGCCGGTGCACTTGCAACCAGTTTGCTGGTACTCAGTTCAGGCCTGTTCATCGATACCACGGTGCTGCTGTTGCTGCGCGTTGCCAGCGGTATCAGCAGTGCGTTCGTGTTTGTCTGCGGCGGTATTCTGATTACCAGACTGGCCACCCTGCATCCGCAGCGGGCCGGTTTTCTACTCGGGCTGTTCTATGGCGGCACCGGAATCGGCATTGTGATTTCAGCGTGGCTGGTGCCACTGACCATCTCGCTCGCGCAAACCCATGGCGTCGCGCATCACTGGCAATGGGCATGGCTCGCCATGGGTGTGCTGAGCCTGCTAGCGACTGCCTGCCTGGCACCGGCTGCCAGAAACATTTCCTCGGCTCCGGCACAAAGCCGTGCCGAGGGACATTTTCGCTGGAGTACCTTGGGGATCGGATTGGGTGCTTACTTCCTCTTCGGACTGGGCTATATCGGTTATATGACCTTCGTGATTGCCTTGCTCAAGGAACAAGGCATGTCGCCGCTCATGATCAACTGGTTCTACACCGCACTCGGTCTGGCGGTGATGGTAGCGTCACGGCTCTGGGCGGGGATGCTGGATCGCTTCAAGGGTGGACAGGCGCTTGCCATTCTCAATGGCTTGCTCAGTATTGCGACGCTGCTGCCCGCGTTGACCGCAGCACCGTTAGTGGTATTTGCCTCAGGAGTCTTGTTTGGCGGTGTATTTCTGTCGGCAGTGGCCTCAACGACGGCACTGGTGCGACACAATCTGCCGGCGGCCAGCTGGCCCGCGGGAATCAGCGCCTTCACCATCGTCTTCGCGCTGGGACAGATCATCGGCCCCAGCATGGTGGGCTGGATTGCCGATCATCTGGGTGGCCTGCAGCAGGGGCTGCAATGTTCAGCACTGGCACTGCTGGCGGGGGCATTGCTGGCATGGCGCCAGCAACCGCTTCCACCCGGCGCGGTGACAGCGACAATGCCTCGCTGATCAGGACAAGTGCTTGCGCAATGACTGAATCAGACTGCCGCAGGCAGCGTCGGTACCGACTGTGATACGCAGGAACTGATTGATACGTGCGCTGGTGAAATGGCGCACGATAATCCCATCACTGCGCAAGGCCGCAGCCAGCGCAGCCGCATCGTGCCCGGGGTGACGCGCAAACACGAAGTTGGCGGCTGAGGGCAGTACCTCAAAGCCCAGACTGCTGAGATCCGCCACCAAGGTATTGCGGGTTGTGATCACCGCTTGCCGGGTCTGCTCGAAATAGTCTTCGTCTTCCATCGCCGCTGTCGCAGCGACAATGGCCAGGCGATCCAGCGGATAGGAATTGAAACTGTTCTTGACCCGTTCCAGCGCGCTGATCAGGTCAACATGACCAACCGCAAAGCCAACCCGTAAACCCGCCAGCGAACGTGACTTCGACAAGGTCTGTACGACCAGCAGATTCGGATAGCGGTCGACCAGCGCGATGGCACTGTCGCCACCGAAGTCAACATACGCTTCGTCGACAATCACAACTCGCTCCGGGTTGCCGGCAACGATCTTCTCGACCGCCTCCAATGGCAGTAAGCAACCGGTCGGTGCATTCGGATTGGGGAAGATGACGCCGCCGATGGCCTTGCCATGGCCGAGATAATCGTCGACGCGAATCGTGAAGTCTGCTGCCAAAGGCACGGTCTGATAAGCCACCTCATACAAACCGGCATACGTCGGATAGAAACTGTAGCTGATATCCGGAAAGAGGATGGGTGCCTCCTGTCTGAGCAAGGCTTGAAAGGCATGTGCCAGTACCTCGTCGGAGCCATTACCGACAAATACCTGCGCCACCGACAAGCCATGACGGCGCGCAATCGCCTGCTTCAGTGGTTCTGCATCAGGATTCGGATACAGCCGCAGGCTATCGCCGGCAGCGCCGATTTCACGGCTCATGGCCGCCACCGCCAAGGGCGACGGGCCATACGGGTTTTCATTGGTATTGAGCTTGATCAGGTTAGTGATCTTGGGCTGCTCGCCAGGAGTGTAAGGCGTCAGTCGGCTAACAATGGGGCTCCAGAACTTGCTCATGGGAATGCTCTTCAGGTGATGGCGCGCAGCGCGGATCAATAAAACAGCAATGGTAGCAAACCTCAGCGCTTCTGATCGGCAGTCGATTTAGCTGATTCAGGGTATTACGCATTAAAATAACGCGCGCACTGAGCGCCAACTGCATAATTGTATAACCGACAATCATCGACATCACTGAACAAGAACCATGGCCGAAGAATTTGAAGTCCCCAGTCCGCATGAACACCATCTGGAACATGTTGCCCAGCACGCCCATGACGAGGGTGACAACTTTGCTGGAAAGATTGCCGTGATGACCGCCATCATGGCAACGATTGGCGCACTATTCAGCTATCAGGCAGGTTTTACCGAAAGTAGTGCTGCCATGAACAAGAACAATGCGGCTATCAAAAAGACCGAGGCGGCCAATCAGTGGAATTACTATCAGGCCAAATCCAGCCGTCAGAATCTGGCCGAGCTGGCCATGACGATTCCCGGCGTGGATGCCGCCAAGTACAGTGCCGCCGCCGAACGCTACAAGTCGGAAAAGGAAGAGATCCGCAAGAAAGCAGAAGAGTTGGAAGAACAATCCAAGCAATGGGATGAGTTGTCGGAAGCCGACCTGCATGCACACCATCGTTGGGCACAGGCCATGACGGCGATCCAGATTGCGATTTCCATGGCAGCTATCACCCTGCTGACACGCAAGAACTGGCTCAAGAAAATTTCCTATAGTGCTGCAGGTGTGAGCGTGGCATTGGGTATTCTGGCAGCGCTGCATATCTGAGCCGCACAATCATTACCGTGCCGGGTCTGAGGCCATAACATCTTAGACTCGCATCTCAGAGGCGCGCTTCAATGTGGTAAATACCCCATGGGCATAGTGCAAAGCGCGCACTCACCGGACGCTCCATCATCTCTGGAAAGCGGTCGGCATCGTACACCGCCCACAACGGTCCGAGTCCACCCAATGGCAGTGGTTTTCCGTCCAGATGGGTGGCGATGATGAAGCCGTAGCGCCGAATATCGGCCGCCGACACCATCACCACATAGCCATCAATGGCGCGCAGCAGAATATTATTGGCATTGGCCGCACCTGCCGCTGCCAGCACATCACTGATCAACGGACCTTGCAACAGATGCTGCTGCTCGTCATATTCAAGCGTCGGCTTGATGGTCTGGCGGGGTAGTGATGACAGGGTAGAAAAATCAAAGACGTGGGCCCGCTCAAACACCAACTTCTGCTTGACCATCAGTTGATCCAGTGCCGCATCAAGTGCGCCTCTGTTACCGGCACCGATGGCACCAGTGATGGTGAGCAAGGTCGGCCCTGCCGGTGCAGCGCATGACTTACTGACATCGTCCTTGCCTGCTGCAAGCGCTACGCTGCTGAGACCACATAATGTCGCTGCAATGAAGTTACGCTTGTCCATGCTTTCTCCTTGGTCCACTGACCGATACGACGTCACAATAGAAAGAGCGGACCAGAGTCCGCTCCAGGCCGATGATCTTACACCAGGCGGTCCGAATCTTGCGCGCGTGGTGGACGACCACGCCAGAAACCTGCCAGTAACGAGCCTGACAAATTGTGCCAGACCGAGAACAAGGCTCCCGGTAACGCTGCCAGCGGCGTGAAGTAGAGCTTGCCCAGTGCCGCTGCAAGACCAGAGTTCTGCATACCGACTTCAATGGCCAGCGTACGGCAAACAGACTCATCAAAGCCCAGCAGACGACCACCCCAGTAGCCACCCAGCAAACCCGTGGCATTATGCAGAATCACGCCTACCAGCACGACCAGTCCAACCGAGGCGATATGGCTCTGGCTGCCAGCAACTACCGCCGCAATGATCAACAGTATGGCAACCATTGACACCAGCGACAGATACGGCTCAATGCGGCGTACCAGTTTGCTGCAGAAAATATTGACTACCAGCCCCAGCACAATCGGCACCACCACGATCTGCACGATGCTCATCAACATTGCGCCGACGTCGACATGAATCGAAGCATCGACATACAGCTCAGTCAGCAACGGGGTCGCAAATACGCTCACCAGCGCCGACAGCGTCGAGATAGTGATCGATAGCGCCACGTCACCGCGCGAGAGGTAAATCATCACGTTGGAGGCTGTGCCGCTAGCCACGCTGCCAACCAGTACCATGCCAGCGGTCAGATCCGGCGGCATGCGCAGCAGTTTGGCGATGACCCAGGCAGCCAGAGGCATGACCAGATAGTGCAAAACGATACCCGCAGCCACCGGTGCCGGACGTTTGACAATGCGCTTGAAATCCTCCAGCGTGAGGGTGACACCCATGCTCAGCATGATCAGGGTCAACAGCCCGGTGACATGCGGACCAATCGGCGTGAAAGTGGCGGGAGAAAAGTAGGCTGCGGCGGACAGCAGCAAAGCCCAGACAGGGAACAGACGAGTCAGTGTGGAAAGCATAATCAGAAGTGGATGGCGCGTCTTGCAAGCCGCGAAAGCCTGAGTACGCGCACAGAGCAGTTTGTCAAATTATCGTTATCTGCAACTGCTGCGCACGGGCAGGGAGAGCGGTGCGCAACAGCAGTGACGGGGCCCGACCTATGGCGCCGGAACCGTACAGCCAGCCTCTTGTGAAAGCTGGAAGGCGCTTATTTTACCTGCGCCATCCAATCCTTGCCTGTGGCGGCCCGCAAACGACGCGCCATCGATCGGATGCGGTCTGTTTTTGGATGCTTAGCCAATTCCTTAATCAATGCACCGGAACATGACCGCACTGCGGGCTGGAACAAGCCCCAGTACGGCATCGGCCGACTGCGAATTGGTCAACTCCATGCGTTTCCCACGCTGCTGGCAGAACGCCTGTGCCTGGTTGACACCATCTGCGGTAGCACTGACGCCGAGAAAGAAAGCCTTGGTGGTGATCATGTAAATGCCATTATCCAGCGGCGTAATCTGGCCCTGTGAGGCACAGCCCACCAGGAATACAGACGCCGCCACGGTAGCAGCCGCCAGATGTGTGATTTTCAAGAGAAACTCCCAGGCTGATCCAATACCGCTACGATAATCCCGGCAATCCACTTTTGACAAGTTCTCTGGTGCAACCCTGTGGCATATGACATGCAGCGGTCCATGTTGGGCAGGCCAACTCAGGGAATACCGAAACGACGTCGTCGCTGCTGCATGTCCGGAGATTGCAAATCCACCAAAGTCAGAAAGTCGATGGTCTTGAAAGCCCGATCCAGCGCTGGTGGTCCGCAGATCCAGGCACCCAGCGCCAGATAGGAAGAAAGCAGCTTGGGTAGCTTCAGATCCGGCGTCGCCGGACCATCGAGCGGACAGACATACGCAGGCGTAGGTGCCGTACGCAAAGCCGGCGGGGCCAGATATTGCTGCAGTTGATTGAAGCCAGCCACACCGTCGGCAGGATCCTGCGAGGTCAGCGAGCTGCAGCCAATCAGGTAGCGGCCACCACGTTGCTGGGCATACGCGGCAATCCCGCGCCACAGCAAACTCAGCACCTGAAAATTGCGATGCTCACGCGCAATACAGGCACGACCGAGCTCTATGATTTGCGCCCGTAACGGCGCATAGACATCAAACGCAAACTCCTGGGCGCAGTAATAACCGTGTTGCGCATGCGCCGTCGCACCGGACTGCATACGATAGGTCCCTACAATTTTTCCACTGGGGCAATGCTCGACCAGCAAATGGTCGCATACGGAATCAAAGAGATCGCGATCCAGACAGGTCTCAAAGGAAGACGCCAATCCCTCATTGAGCTCGCTGTTGAACACCACAAAGCGCAGCGACTGGCAAGCGCGCAAGTCAGCTTCATCTCGCGCCATGCGCGCCACATAGCTGGTACCTATATGAAGTGGGGCCAATTCGCCGAATACGTTCATCGGTCATCACCATTGGTTATGGACAACATTGCACAGCGCAACGTCCTGCCCTGTTATTCGCGTTACAGGCAAAAGAAGTTACGTGCACAACAAAAATATTATCAATTTTTGCGTCGCGGTGTAACCGGATCAACTTGCCCGACGAACTCACTATCAACACCACGGCGCAAGCCGCCTTTTGAAAATATAGCCTTATCGCTCGCAAAGGAAAAGTATGTTTACGCACTTACTAAAACCATTACTGCTGTCTTTGCTGCTCACCACAGGTGCGCTCGTCACCTTGAGCGCACCAGCCAGTGCCGCCGAAGCGCCTGTCTACACTGGATTGTTCAGCAAGGTTGCTGTCAGTGGCTACGATACCGTGGCGTATTTCACTCAGCATCAGGCCGTTAAAGGCGATCGAAAGTTCACGACAATCTATCAAGGTGTCGAGTGGCGCTTTGCAAGTGCGGAGAATCTGGCCCTGTTCATCGCCAATCCGGAACACTACGCACCGCAATATGGTGGCTATTGCGCCTGGGCCGTGTCCCAGAACAGCACCGCCTCAGCGGATCCACAGCGCTGGAAGATCGTCAACGACAAGCTCTATCTGAACTATGACGAAGACGTGCAAAAGAAATGGGAAGCCAACACACCCGCCTTGATCAAGGCTGCCGACCAACACTGGCCTAAGGTCCTCGAAAAATGAAACCCCTCTCCAAATCACATACCGATAGCCTGCAGATGTCAGCGACTCCTTCCGCGATGCCGACCGGACGGCGGCAACAACTACTCTTGATCGCGCTGACCGGCTATATCGCCTTTGTCTTTATTCAGTCCTTGTTCTACAAATTCTCCAACTCGCCGGAGACACAATATATCTTTGGCATTCTTGATGTCTGGAGCGGCACACTCGGCTGGCCGGGACTATTCTCGCCACACGGCATCTTCAGTCAATATGTCGTGGGCTGTGCCGAGTTGTTGGCATCGACCCTGCTACTGGCCGGTCTGCTGCTGAAAAAGCCACTGCTGCATACGGCTGGTGCCGCGCTCGGGCTGGCGGTTATCAGTGGTGCGATCTTCTTCCATCTGTTCACCCCTCTGGGCGTACAGGTACGGAATGCCGATGGTAGTCTGGACGGTGGCGAACTGTTTGCGCTGGCCTGCGGTGTGTGGATTTCGGCGGTACTGATCCTGGTACTGCGCCGGCATACGGTCCTGACACTGCTGTCGCACCTACGTGCATCACGGCCATGACTGCGACCAGAATCATGGGTGTCCTCGCCGTCGTCATGACACTGGCTGGCTGTGCGCCACCAGCACCGCGCCTGTCGTCAGAGCAGCTGTCCGCCTTGCGCAGTACGGTGCATGTGGACGCACCACTGAACCAGGCAATCAGTATCGTGCACTCACCAGAAACAAGCGGTGTGCCGGTAATTTATGTACACGGTACGCCGGGCTCGGCTGAGGGCTGGACCGACTATGTGCTCGAACCACTTCCAGGCACCCGATCGATTGCACTGGATCGCCCTGGTTTTGGCAGTAGCGAGCCCGAACAGGCTGTCACCAGTCTGGCATTGCAAGCCGCTGCGGTGACCGCCCTGTTCCCGCAAGATGGCAGCCCGGTCGTTCTGGTTGGCCATTCACTCGGCGGTGCGGTCGTCGCCAAGGTTGCGGCCGATCATCCGCAACGTGTACGCGCACTCGTCTTTCTGGCATCGGCACTGGACCCGGCTCAGGAAAAAATCAATCCGCTGCAATATCTCGGACAACACTGGCCGGTCAGTGCGATGTTGCCACGCGCCATGCGTAACGCCAACGAGGAATTGATGGTCTTCAAGGGCGAGCTGGAAGCGCTGCAACCCTTGTTGCCGCAGATTACCGCGCCGACCATCATCGTGCACGGCACCAAGGACCCGCTGGTGCCCTTTGCCAATGTCGCCTACATGCAGGCCCATCTGAGTGGTGCTGCCTGTATCAAGACGGTACCGCTGCAGGACTTCAATCACTTCCTGCCATGGAATGCAGAGCCACAGGTGCGCGCCGCCATTGAATGGGCAGTCCATGCGGACTGTCACGCACCATGAACGCGCTCTGGGACAACAGCCATGCGCTGGTACTGGCAGCACTGCAAGGCCTGACTGCGCCGTGGTTAATCGTCGTGGTGCTGGTACTGACAACCTTCCTGCTGGAAGACCTCGCCATCGCCGCCGGTGCCGCGCTGGCCATGCAGGGCGTGCTTTCCTGGCCACTGGTATTTGCAGCAGTCGCCGGTGGCATTGCACTGGGGGATCTGGGCTTGTATGGGCTCGGCTATCTGGCGCGCTATCTACCATGGCTGCGGCGACGCTATCTCACGCCACACGGGCCATGGTTACTGCACAAGCTGCAAAGCAGCCTTGGAAGTGCCGTGCTGCTGGCACGCGTAATTCCGGGCTTGCGGTTGGTAACTTACACCGTCTGCGGTGCCGTCAAGGTCCCGGTAGTGGCTTTTATTGGCTGGGTGACGTTGGCCGTGACGCTCTGGACCAGCACCTTGTTCTGGATCAGCGCCACCATCGGCCGCGCCATCGCCAACAGTCTGCACCTGCCACTGGCACTGGCTGCCGCCATCCCGATCGTGATGCTGGTGCTGCTGACGCAGCTAGTGCGCCGTATCCATCCAACACTGTTTCAAGTCAAGGAGAAAGCATGAATCCCGTGATGCCACCAGCGATGCAGCAAGCAGTTCAGGATGCCATGGCGCAAGGACAACAACCGCATCAGGGCATGCCTGCGTTTGATCAGAGCGGCGCGCCGCTGAGCTTTTTCGAGTTCTGGCCAATGTGGGCGTTCTACCCGCCAGTGTTCCTGTACACGCTGTGGTTAATGGCGCGCTATCGCGGCATCTTGCTGCCGACAGTTGCCAATCCTTCGTTCCCCGGCGGTGGCTTCTTTGGCGAATCCAAGGCTGCCATTCTGGAACTGGCGATGGCACACACACCGGAGTGGGTGGCCCCTTTCATCACACTGGAACGTCCGGAAGTCTCCGACACCGAGCAAGCCTGGCAAGCGCTGACCACGCTCGCACTGGAACAACTGGCAGCAAAGGGCCTGAGCCTGCCGGTGGTAGCTAAACCCGATCTGGGCTGTCGTGGTGCCGGCGTGCGACTGATTCGCACTGTCGCCGCATTGCGTCAGTACTTGCAGGACTTCCCGGCCGGTGCCACCTTGCTGCTACAGCGCTATATTCCGTTCGAAGGAGAAGCTGGCATTTTCTACTGCCGCCAGCCACACGAAGCACGTGGTCGCATTCTGTCGATCACGCTGAAGTATTTTCCTTACGTCTATGGCGATGGACAGCGTAGTCTGCGCGAGCTGATCCTGGCTGATCCACGCGCCGGCAAATTGCAGCATCTGTATCTGCATCGGCATGCCGCGCGTCTTGATACCATCCCTGCTGCGGGTGAACCAATACGTCTGGCATTCGCCGGCAGTCATAGCCGTGGCGCGATCTTCCGTAACGGCACCCACATGGTGACGCCAGAAATGGAAGCCTGTTTCGATGCCATCTCACAGCGCATTCCGGAGTTTTATTTTGGTCGTTACGACATCCGCTTCGCTGACTTTGCCGAGGTCCAAAATGGTCGCGGCTTCACCATCGTTGAAGCCAATGGCGCTGGTGCCGAAAGCACCCACATCTGGGATCGCAGCACCAGCCTGTGGACGGCCTGGCGCGATCTGATGAAGCAGTATCGACTGCTATTCCAGATCGGCCGTGCCAATCTGGAGCGTGGTTTCAAACCCTTGAGCCTACTTGAATTCAGGCGCTGGCATCGCCGTGAAAAAGAACTCACACCGCGTTATCCGAGCACCGACTGAACCTCTTCAACTCCGAATGATTGACCATCCGTGGACATCCATCATGCACAACAATGACACCAACCCGCTCTGGGCACATAACGCCGGCCTGATTGACGCCGCCATCCTGCTGATCGGCCGCCTGCAACGCGAAGCGCATCCTGGCTTCAACTATGCGCAGGCAGTAGGGCCTCATCTGCGCCACATCATTGAGCATTACACGGCATTGCTGGCGGCGCTGGACTCTCCCTCCGGCCTGGTTGATTACGATGCCCGCGAGCGCGATCTGGCCTTGCAAAGCGTACCGCAAGTCACGCTGGCCAAGCTGACGACGTTACGTACGCGCTTTGAGACGCTGATGCATAGTCACGGTCCGGCAGCCTCCCTGGCGACGTCACTGACAACCCGCCTGCAGACAGGTCCCGCGGGTGAACTGAGCATCATGTCGAATACCTCACTGGGACGTGAGCTCTGTTTCCTGTCCTCCCATACGGTGCATCATTTTGCCGTGCTGGTTCATCTATGCCACGCTGCGGGTGTCGAACTGGGACATGACTTCGATAAGGCACCAGCGACGCTGGCGCATGAACGTCAAGCGGCCTGAACTGCCATGTGCCTGATCGCCTGGAACTGGCAACCTGATAGCCAGCAACCGCTGCTCCTGCTGGCCAATCGTGATGAATTTTTTGTTCGCCCGACTCAGCCCTTGCACTGGTGGCAGCATGGCTTGTTCATGGCTGGTCGTGATCTGCACGGCGGTGGCAGCTGGCTCGGTGTCAGCCGGGATGGCCGACTGGCGGCGCTGACCAATTATCGCGACCCGCTGCATCAGCGCGCCGATGCGCCATCACGCGGCAAACTGGTGACTGATTTTCTGGAGGGAAGTCTCAGCGCAGCCGACTATCTGGCCCAACTGACGCCCCACGCGCAGGACTACAACCCATTCAACCTGTTACTGCTTGATGGTCAGCAGTTGCTTGGTTTCGAAAGTCGGCAAGCCCGCAGCTTTGTTGTGCAACCGGGCATACAGGGTGTTTCCAATGCCGGCTTCAATACACCATGGCCAAAGTTGGTCCGGCTCACAGCGGCACTATCGCGGCAAAAGCCAACTGCCGATACGGAGACACTGATGTCCTTGCTGGCCGACGACACAATAGCGCCTGATACGTTGTTACCCCAAACCGGTATCACGCTCGAACGTGAGCGCCTGCTGTCAGCCGCCTTCATCCGTTCGCCCGATTACGGAACACGCGCCAGCAGCGTGGTCAAGATCACGGCACAAGGAGTGGAATTTAGTGAGCGCAGTTTCAACGCCCAAGGAACACTGGCCACGCAGCAGTTCAGCCTTGCGGCTGTTGCGGCGTGACCAGTGATAGTAAGGATGATTGCGACGATCTAACGTCAGTGCCGTTTAGCGTGTCACAGGCTTGTAACGGATACGCTTAGGCTTGGCACCTTCTTCACCGAGACGCTTCTTCTTGTCGGCTTCATATTCCTGATAATTGCCGTCAAAGAAGCTCACTTGCGAATCACCCTCGAAGGCGATGATATGGGTCGCGATACGGTCCAGGAACCAGCGATCATGGCTGATCACCATCACGGTACCGGCGAACTCCAGCAAGGCATCTTCCAGTGCACGCAGGGTTTCCACGTCGAGGTCATTGGACGGTTCATCCAGCAGCAATACGTTGCCGCCTTGCAGCAGTGTCTTGGCCAGATGCAGACGGCCACGCTCACCACCGGACAGATTACCGACGATCTTTTGCTGATCCCCACCCTTGAAATTGAAACGACCCAGATAGGCACGCGAGGGCATTTCAAAGCGGCCCACGGTCAGAATATCCGCACCATTGGCAACATCTTCAAACACGGTCTTCTTGTTTTCCAGATCTTCGCGCGACTGATCGACCAGCGAAATCTTCACCGTTGGTCCCAGGACCAGTTCGCCGCTATCGGGCTGCTCACGGCCAGCCAGCATGCGGAACAAGGTCGACTTACCGGCCCCGTTAGGACCGATGATACCGACGATAGCACCGGCTGGAATCTTGAAATTCAGGTTGTCGATGAGCAGACGATCACCGTAGCTCTTGCTCAGGTTCTTGAACTCAATCACTTCATTGCCCAGACGCTCGGCCACAGGAATGAAGATTTCCTGGGTTTCATTGCGCTTCTGGTATTCGTGTTCTGACAATTCATTAAAGCGCGATAGACGTGCCTTGCTCTTGGCCTGACGTCCCTTAGGGTTTTGTCGCACCCATTCCAGTTCCTTGGCGATGGTCTTTTGACGCGCCGATTCGCTGGCTTCTTCCTGCTTCAGACGCGCTTCTTTCTGTTCCAGCCAGGAGCTGTAGTTACCCTTCCAGGGGATACCGTGACCGCGGTCCAGTTCCAGAATCCATTCCGCAGCGTTGTCCAGGAAGTAGCGATCATGGGTAATCGCCACCACGGTGCCGGGGAAGCGTTGCAGGAACTGCTCCAGCCAGTCGACCGATTCCGCATCCAGATGGTTGGTCGGCTCATCAAGCAGCAACATGTCGGGCTTGGAGAGCAGCAGTTTGCACAATGCCACGCGGCGTTTTTCACCACCGGACAGCACACCGATCCTGGCATCCCACGGCGGCAGACGCAGGGCATCAGCTGCCATTTCGAGCTGCTGGTTCAGGCTGTTGCCATCGGACGCAGAAATGATCGCTTCCAGACGTGCCTGCTCGGTTGCCAGCGCGTCGAAGTCAGCGTCTTCTTCCGCGTAGGCGGCATACACAGCATCCAGTTTGGCTTGCGCTTCGAATATTTCGCCGAGTGCGCTCTCGACTTCCTGACGCACGGTCTTCTCGGCATCGAGCTGTGGTTCCTGCGGCAGATAACCAATGTTCAGGTTCGGCATCGGAATGGCTTCGCCTTCGATTTCCTTGTCGATGCCGGCCATGATCTTGAGCAGGGTCGATTTACCGGAGCCGTTCAGGCCGAGCACACCGATCTTGGCGCCGGGGAAAAAGGACAGCGAAATGTCCTTGAGGATCTGCCGCTTGGGCGGCACGATCTTGCCGACGCGGTTCATTGTAAATACGTATTGAGCCATGTGTAGATGCCAATAATGAGAATAAAAAGGAAAGAATACGATTCGGTAGCAGCCAGATCGGGACGGGCCAGTCAATCGCCGTCAGGATTGAGCCAGACGACGCTTGTCAGATTTATCAACCCACAAACGCCATAACCCTTCCAGTGAGTATACCGCCAGCGCGGTCCAGATCACCATGAATCCGGTTAAGCGAATGCCATCGAAGGCTTCGTGGTAAATCAGCACACCCGTCAATAGTTGCAGGGTCGGTGTCATATACTGCAACAAGCCCAGCAACGACAAGGGAATCTGCCTTGCGGCCCGGGCAAACAACAGCAAGGGGATGGCCGTCACCGGCCCCGATAGCATCAGTAGCAACTGCTTCGATGGTGCCGCCTGTAAAAATGCATTGCTGCCATGCAAGGCGCCCACCAGCGTGACACCGATCACCAGCGGTGATAGCAGGATGGTTTCCAGTGCCAGCCCCTGCAAGGCTCCCAGCGGTGCCGTCTTGCGCAACAAACCATATACCCCGAAGGTCGCGGCAATGAGCAAGCCAACCCAGGGCAAAACACCGTTCATCCAGGTCATCCACAAGACGGCACCGAGTGCAATCAAGACGGCCAGCCATTGCAAGGGACGCAGCCGCTCCTTCAATACCACGGCGCCCAGCAGGACACTGAGCAAGGGGCTCATGAAATAACCCAGACTGGCATCGACGATACGACCGCTATTGACCGCCCATACATACAAGGTCCAGTTGGCCGACAGCAGCAAGGCGCTGGCCAGACAGCCGAGCAATACGCGCGGCTGACGTGCGACCTCGCCCAGCCAGGCCCACTGGCGACGCCAGCTCAATACCAGCACCAGAAAAACCAGTGACCAGAAGATCCGTTGCATCACAATCTCAAATGAATTGATGTCTTGCAACAGTTTGAAGTAGACCGGGAACAAACCCCAGAGCAGAAAAGAACTAATCGCGTAAAGCATGGTGGCCCGACTGTCAGGAACGGCAATAAGAGGGTAGAAAGCGCTTGCTGCCAGTCACCGATGAAGTCTCCGGAATTTTTCTATATGTATGGACAGCAACGCTATTATCGCCGGAAAGCAGGCTTTATTCACCTGCCAGCAAGGACGTACGTTGACGCGTGGCCAGCCAGCACAACACCGATCCAGCACACACCATGCCAGCGCCTTGCCAGAATGCCAGCGATAAAGGTACGCGCAATACGAGCGCTGATAACACTGCCGAAAAGATCGGTATGAAATAAGACGCACCGGCCAAAATGGTGACATTGCCGCCCAGAATGCCTACATTCCACGCGGCATAACCAAACCCCATTGCTGCAGCAGCCAGCACCAGATACAGCACAGCGTGCACACTGAACACCATCGGCGCGCCGGGACTCAGTAGATATTTTAGCCACAACACTGCTGCCACCAAGATGAAAAACAGAGTCACGCCATTCTTGCCCTGTGCAATGCGCGCCGTCACCGTGCAATAAGCGGCCCAGATCACGGCCCCAAAAAAGGCCAGTCCATAGCTAAGCGGGTTGTCTTTGACATTGATCAGCATCTGCGCCAGATCCACCCCTTGATCACCACCGAGCACCCAGCAAATACCCAGCATCGAGAGCAAAAATCCGGGGATCACAATCAAACTCGCCCGTTGTCGATTAAACAGAATTGCCGCCACCATGGTGAAGGACGGCCACAGATAATTGACCATACCAACCTCAATGGCTTGACGCCCGGTATTGGCGTAACCGATAGACAGTGCCAGACAAAGCTCATAAGCGACAAATAGCAAGCTGCCCCAGAGCAGGTAGCGCCGCGGAAATTGCCGGATGTCGGGAAAACCCACGCTCAGTAGCAGGAACAGTGATGCCACGCTATAGATCATTGCCGCCCCACCGGTGGCACCCAGACTTTCACTGACGCCGCGTATCAAGGCAACGATGGAACTCCACAACACGATGGCAACAAGGCCGACCAGCGTCGCCCGATTTTGAGATTTCATATTCAACAGATTCAATTGTGATCGGTGCGTGTTTGCTGCATGCGGCTTTGCAAGGTAGCTTTGACGGCTGGCCATTCATCATCAATGATGCTAAAGCGGATCGAATTACGCTTGCGACCATCGGGCATGATGCGCTCATGCCGGACCACACCTTCTTGCTGCGCACCGAGGCGCAAGATGGCGTTGCGCGATGCCTCATTGTGCTGGTCGGTGGTGAACTGCACCCGCACACAATGACGTGTTTCGAACGCGTATTGCAGCATCAGATATTTGGCCTCGGTATTCACAAAACTACGCTGCCAACGTTTGGCCAGCCAGGTGCTGCCGATTTCCAGCTTTCTGTTGACGCCATCCATTTTCCAGAAACGGGTCGATCCGATCACTTCATCAGTGGCAGCCAGCACGGTCACAAACGGCATCACCGTACCCGCCTCTCTGCCAGCAAGCGCTTTGGCAATATAGTCGTGTACGGTCTGCGCGGATGGCACCACCGTCACAGGCGACTCCCATAGACGACCATCACTTGCGGCATCGACCAGCGCAGCGGCATCGTCGAACTGCAAGGGGCGTAGCAGGATGCGTGGGCCGACAAGCGACTGGAGTAAATCAGGCCGATGAGAGGTAGTCATTGTGACGAAATCGAGATGGTTCAACGTGATGATGCATGGCAGAGGAGGTTGATTCTAGCAGCACCGCTGACGACCGGATCAATCGCCTCCGCAACGATTATTCTGACGTATGCGCAGCGCTACCACGCAATACCAGCGGCACGCCTCTGGCCCAGCGGTTTGAGGAGAGAGAAAATGTCAGCGCCCTGACCTGGTGGTACCATCCCGCAGGCACATACAAGAGCTCACCGGGCTGCATGATGCATTCGACAATGGCGGCCTGACGCGCCAGAGGGAAGCGCTCGAAGTCGGGCGACTCCGGATCGAACGGCGAGCCAAACAAAATCGCGTTCGCCTCACGCGGATAAAGAAAGGCATCATGATGCGGCGGCGCCAGACAAATGCGCTTTGTACCCCAGATCTGCGCAAAGATATTGTCGTCGTAATCGCAATGCAGCGGCGTTACCGTACCGGCAGGACCCAGCCAGAAACGTGGTGGCCCCATTTTTTTGAAGTATCCCGGCCAGTGGCACAGACTGTTGAGCGCCTTCATTTCCAGATTGCCGAGATAGGGAGGTAATGACGGAGGCACTAAAGGTTGCAATGGTTCAGTATCCGAAGAACCCTGATCGGCAACCAGATCAAGGTAATCCAGCAGCGACATATCCTGCATTGCCCGATCAGGTGCAAATGCCGTATTGATGTAATCACCCACTCTTGCGCGTACGGGCAACGTCGCAAACCGCTCGCGCAAGGTCTGTGCCGTCAACGCTGCCAGCGGCCATTTGCCGACGACACCGGTGATGACAAATGGCAGCCCCTGCATTGCCCGTTGCTCAAAGCCAACAGCATCGAGCACAGCGATACGTGGCACCGTGGAGATCATTGGCAGATTACGGCTTGCCTGCCGGATTGCCTCCCGCATTTCTGATATTGAGTTAACGCCACGAATCTGCGCATCTCTTTGCTCGCGCGCCTGTTTTTTGGCGAGCGTATCGACGGACGAGTGAGCGATCAGCCCCGGTCGCGGCGGCAGGAATCGTGAGGAATTACGAGAGACCATGAAGGCAATAAATGCAAGAATAAAAGAGACATGATTGTAAAGTTTATCTCTCTTGCGAGGTCGTATTACGGATATCTCTGCCTCGCATTCACGCCGCCGTAAAAGTGACGTCACTTTAATAAACGTCCTATATCGCTCTACTGACTCTTCTCATAGCATGCGCCTTCGATTTCGTCCGCCGGACGTTACGCCACGAAGGAATGCCAGAGATGACAGATTCATTCGATCAAGCCGCTGCGCTTGTCCACGCCGTAACCAAGCATCAGAAATATCACGTTAAGGTTCGCGGCACGGCCAGCGCAGCATTGTTGTCGGTGGTCTCTTTGAAGCCGTCGAAGCCTTGGGTGCGCCGTACCAGATCACTATCACGCTAACCCATCCTCAAGAACTGGATCGGAACGGGTACCTCGGCAAGGAAGCCAGCTTCAGCATGGGCACCGGCTTGCACGAACCACGCGAATTCGTCGGTTGCATCACTCACTTCAACAAGCTCAAACAAACGCACGATTTTCACAGCTACGAATTCGTCATCGAACCACTGGTGGCAAGACTACCTTATCCTCCAGCCTCACCACAAACTGCCCCGTGAGCGGTACTACCTCACAATCCACCACAGCAGCCTGCCGTTCAATGACAAGGACATCGGCAGCGCCCAGCGTGAGCAGCGGATGGTGCCAGATACCGCGACGCAAGGTAATGCCCTGTCCGGGCTCGACGATGAATGCCTGTAGCGTCGATTCGTCTGGCGCATTGTCACCCAGCGCCACGACTGCAAGACAACGACCCTGCGCTAGCGGCACAAAGGTCTGACTGCCCAGCAGATGGCGTTCCATGACACTGAGTCGATGCGCTGTCGTCGGCATCTGCGCACTGGTGCGGAAGATGGCAACGCAGGGTGTACCACCCTGCACATCGAAGTCGAGTCGGGTCAGGTCATCGAACCGTTGCGCACTCCCGGCATTGATCGCTACGCTGCTACTCGCACCGGCGGTGATGACATCACCAAACGGCGCAAAGGCCGATACTGTGAGCGCTTGTGCGATCACGCTGCGCACGGCAGCGGGGGCTTCAGGCGAGCGCATCGATGAGCTTGCGTGACAGGCGAATCAGCGACCGGTCGCTGCCACGCGGACCAATGAGGGAGAAGCCAAACGGCGCGCCGTCGAGCTGCATTACTGGTAATGATATTTGCGGGCAACCGGACAGGCCGGACAGGCACAACATGCGAATTGCCTGATTGCGGTAGTCCTCCAGCGATTGCTCGGTATCGGTCAACAAGGGGGCGATGTCGGGCATGCTCGGTAACACGATGACACGATCATTGCCCAGCAGATTGAGAAAATCTTCGGTGAAGCGATGACGTAGGGTGGAGTGTTCTTCCATCTGCTGTGATGTGATCTGGCTTGACCATGCAAAGCGCTCGGCCACACCGGGCCCTAGTTGCAGGTCGTGACGGCGGATGGTGGCACCGTGGGCTTGCCAGGCTTCATACCCCTGAATGTGGCGGAAGGCCCAGTACAGGGATTCAAACGACGGGGTGGCGGTTTTCACTGGCGGGAGTGGGCCAGTGAGGTCGGACAGGCGTTCCAGCGTCTGCGCGAACACCGCCTGTACATGGGGGGCCAGCAAGGCTAGGACATCTGCTGCGACCAGTATTTGCGGTAGCGCCGAAGCCTCATCCGGCAAGGGGCAACTGTCTGCGCCCAACAGCACGTCACCGACGCGTGCAAAGGTATCGATATCACGTGCAAACCAGCCGCAGGTATCAAATGAGGGCGCCAGGTCCATGCATCCCTTGAGCGAGACGCGCGCATGAGTAGGACGCAGGCCGATCAGCCCGCAGTGGCTGGCGGGAGCACGCACGGAACCGCCGGTATCGGTGCCGAGTGCAACATCCGCCAGCCCGTTGGACACCGCTGAGGCTGACCCCGAACTGGAGCCGCCGGGAATCCGTGTCGGTGCGCCACCGTTGCGGGGCGTACCAAAATGGGCATTTTTGCCGTTCATGGAGAAGGCAAGCTCATCAGTATAGGTTTTGCCGACAAAACGGGCACCTGCTTGCAGTAGCGCCGTCACTGAAGGTGCTGAAACCGTCTTGATGCCGGATAGCGCCAGCATGTGCGGATTACCGCAGCCGGTTGGAAAGCCAGCAACATCAAAGATATCCTTGACCGCCAGGCGCAGGTCGGACAGTGGTCCGACTGGCAACGCAGGCACAGGAACCTCCGGATAAGGAACGAAGCAACGTGCAGTAGTGGCAGTAATCTCAGTAACGGCAGTAACGGTGTCAGAGGTGGACATGAATGACTCTTTCGTGGCAAATACAAGCTGTAAATAAGTTAGCTGAGTGACACATGAAAATGCGATGGGAATCAGACCAGATCAGGCTGGCGCCAGTGCAATTTCGTGCAGCCGGAAGCAGCGCGCACTATGCCCTGCCCCGAGACTCTGCTCTGGCGGCACCGCCGTGTGGCACGCTGGAACCGCATACTGACAACGTTCGCCGAAAGCACATCCGACCGGTAGATTGCTCAGGTCTGGCGGTGCGCCACCGATGGTATCGAGTCGCCGTCCTTTTTGCAGCGCGCCATGACTGCGGCTCTTGAGCAGCGACAGGGTATAAGGGTGGCGCGGCTGGGTCAGCAATTGCGCGGCCGGTCCCTGTTCGATGATCTTGCCGGCATACATGACGGCGATACGGTCGGCGACTTCGGCAGCAGCGCCAATGTCATGGGTCACGAACACGATCGATAGCCCTAATTCGCGCTGCAACTCGCGCAGCAGCAAAAGGATCTGGATCTGTACCGTGGCATCCAAGGCGGTGGTTGGTTCGTCTGCCAGCAAGACCTTGGGATGGCAGGACAGTGCCAGCGCAATCATGGCGCGCTGACGCATGCCTCCCGACATCTCGTGCGGGTAGGCGTCGAGACGGCGCTCGGGGCTGGGGATGCGCACTTTCTCAAACAAGGCCAGTGCCTGCTGCCGCGCTTCCCGGGCAGATACCTTTTTGTGGCGACGGATCGCTTCGATGATCTGCGCACCGACGGTGTAGACCGGGTCTAGTGCCAGTAGCGGCTCCTGGAAGATCATCGCCACAGTGTTGCCACGCAGCGCAGCCAGCTCACGCGAGGACATCGCCAATACGTCCTGCCCATCCACCTGCAGAGTGCCGCTGATGCGAGTAGAGCGCTCCGAATGGAGCCGCATGATCGAGCGCAAGGTGACGCTTTTGCCGGAACCTGACTCACCGATCAAGGCAACAACCTCACCCAGACCAAGTTGCAGATCGACACCATTGACGGCACGAATCACTTTACCTGGGGCCAGAAACTGGACCTGCAAATCTTTCAAGGAAATCATGTCAGTCATACCGATACCTCCACTGCAGATTGCTCTTTAAATTGCACACCGCTATCGGGCTCATAACGCAGGCAGGCAACACCATGACCACTGTCATCGGTGGCAAATAGCGGCATACGCTGACTGCACAATGGCTGAGCATGGGCGCAGCGTGTGTGGAAACGGCAACCACTGGGCGGGTTGATCGGGTTTGGTGGATCACCGGCCAGTGGCGCGACTTCGGTACGTTGCAACGGATCAGTACTGGGCATCGATTGCAGCAAGGCGCGGGTATAAGGATGCTTGGGATGATCGAACACCTGATCCGACGAGCCGATCTCGACCACTTGCCCCAGATACATGACCAGAACGCGATCGGAGATGAAGCGTACGACGTTAAGATCGTGACTGATGAACAGATAGGTAAGGCCAAACTCCTGCTTGAGATCGAGTAGCAGATTGAGTACCTGTGCCTCGACCGATTTGTCGAGCGCGGAGACAGCTTCGTCCAGTATCACCAGACGGGGCTCCAGTGCCAAGGCGCGGGCGATGTTGACGCGCTGGCGCTGACCTCCAGAGAGTTCATGCGGATAGCGACCGGCAAAGCGCTCCGGCTGCAAGCCAACGCGTGCCAGCAGATCACGTGCGCGCGTAATCGCCGTACGCGATGCGAGACCGTGCACAATCGGAGCGAAGGCAATTGAATCCTCAATCGTCATGCGCGGATTGAGGGAGGAATAACTATCTTGAAACACCATCTGTGTCTGCCGCCGGAACTGGCGCAATGGTAATGCACGGGAACCGACGGTTTCACCATCGAAGACCAGTTCGCCGCTGTCTTGCGCAATCAACTGCATGAGCACGCGAGCGGTTGTGGACTTGCCACAACCGGACTCGCCGACGACTCCCAGCGTCTCGCCTTTGAGGATGTCGAAACTGACACCATCGACTGCACGGACGGCGCTCTTGCCACCGAAAGGCAAACCCTTGCCCTTGATCGGAAAGTGTTTCAGCAGATCGCGCACCTTAAGCAAAGGCTGTTGCGGTCCACCGATATCGCGCGGATCTGTCATTGCTTGACCTCCATGGCCGACCGCAAACCGTCGGATAACATGTTGAAGGAAATCGATGTGATGAAAATGAATGCCCCCGGCAAGGCAGCGACCCAAGGTTGGGTGTAAATCGCCGTACGCAGGGTGTTGAGCATCAGCCCCCACTCTGGCTCTGGTGGTTTGACGCCGAGCCCGAGAAACGACAGGCCTGACGCCAGAATCATCGAGACGGAGATCAGGCTGGTCGCATAGATGAAGATCGGTCCCAGCACATTACCCAGCACATGCGCACGCACAATGGTGAAGGCACCGGCACCGGAGGCACGTGCCGCATCCACGTAATCGCTACGACGCACCTGCGTGGTGACACTCTCGGCAATCCGCGCAATCTGCGGGATGAAGACAATGGTCAATGATGTCAATGCATTGACGATCCCCGCACCCAATGCACCTGACAAGGCAATCGCCAGCAAGACCGAAGGAAACGCATAGAGGACATCAATGGTACGCATGATGACGGTATTGATCAGTCCACCCGCGTAGCCTGCGAGAATCCCCAACCCGCTACCGATCACAAACGCCAGTAACACCGGAGTGATCCCCATGAAAAGGGAAAGCCGTCCGCCCAGCATCAGGCGTGACAATAGGTCGCGCCCCAGTTCATCGGTACCCAGCACATGTCCAACGCTGCCAATCGGCTTGAGCCGGGTGAACATGGAGGCGGCAAACGGATCTCCGGGCATGATCCATGGCGCCGCTAGCGCGATGACGATTAACGTCACGATCACCAACGCAGCAACCATGGCGGTTGGATTGCGCACGATACGGGCGGTGACGTTGGCCCAATGTCCGCGTGAACGCTTAAATGGTGGCACGCTGTTGCCTGCGGAGGAAATGGTAGAAGTGACAGAAGTAGCGGTGGTCGATGGCATGGCTCAGGCTCTTTCTATGCGGGGATCGAACACGGTTTGGAGAATATCGACGAGCAGATTGAGCGAGACGAAGAACAAGGCCAGCACCAGAATCGTACCTTGCAACAGCGGCAGATCACGCTGAAAAATCGCCTGATTGAGCAGGAAGCCGGTACCGGGCCAGGAAAATACGGTTTCAATCAGAATCGAGCCACCGAGCAGATAACCGAGTTGCAGCCCCATCACGGCCAGCGCAGTCGGTGCACAGTTCTTGACGACATGCCGCAATACGCCAAACTCACCCAGTCCGCGTGCCTTGAGACCAACGACAAATTCCTGCGAAAGAATGTCTGCAACAAGTGCGCGCACGGTACGGGCGATGATGCCCATCGGGATGAACGACATCGTCACGGCAGGCATGATCAGATACTGAATGTGTTCATAATCCCAAACCCAGGCACTGGAGCCATCGGGACCGGCACCGGTCGCAGGCAGCCACATCAGCTGCGACGAAAAGAGAATGACCAGCACCATCCCCAGCCAATAATGCGGCACGCTCACGCCAATGACCGAAATGAAGGAGGCCATCTTGTCGACCCACGAATTGCGGAAGTAACCAGCGACAAAGCCGAACAGCGCGCCAAAGAAAAATCCGATCAGCGTTGCCAGTGCCGCCAGCATGAAGGTATTACCAACGGCCTTGAAGACCTCCTGCGCGACCGGACGGCCGGTGGCAATAGAGCTGCCAAGATCACCATGCAATGCACGCCAGACCCAACTTAAAAACTGCTCGGGATAGCTGCGATTGAAGCCGTACAACTCCATCAACTGTTTCTGCAGATCGGCCGAGGCATCCGGCGGCAGGATCGATACCAGGGGATCACCAGGAGCAATATGGACCAGCATGAAACATAAAAATGCGACACCCAGCATGATCGGGATGGCATACAACACGCGGCGGATCAGATAGGAAATCATAAGTTTCTTCCGAAACCGTCACCACAACGCTGGTAATGCGCGTGATGACGGCATATGAACATGGACAACAGTGGTGCTCAATCCATCGACATCGTGGCAATATCGATGAACCAGCTTTGTGGCTGCACGACGCCCTTGACTTTGGCCGAAATAGCGCGCGGGCCAGTGTCATGTGCGACCCAGACGAACGGTGCGTCGTCAACGATCTTGGCATGCAATTGCGCCAGCAAGGCATCACGCTGCTTGGCATCGAAGGTTGTGCGAGCACGCGCAATCAGCGCATCAATGTCAGGATTGCTGTAGTAGCCCCAGTTGTTCGATACCGGTGGTGCTGCCTTGCTATCGACGAAGCGCACCATGGCAAAGAACGGATCCATTGCGGCAAAGCTGATATTGACCGCGTCGGCACCGTGCGCGCTCGGGTCCTTGGCACCGATGCGCCAGTTGGTATAGAGCGTGTTCCATTCGATCACGTCAAACTGGACATCAAAGAAGCAGCCTTTGAGGTTCTGCTGCATGAACTCGTTCATTGGTAGCGGTTGCATTTGCCCGGAGCCGGAGGCGGATATCTGCACCTTGACCTTGAGCGGCTTGGCAGCAGAGTAACCGGCTTCCGTCATGAGCTTGCGGGCCGCATCGGGATCGTACTTGATGTGGAACTGTGGATTGCCGCGCCATGGATGACCGGGTTCGACAGTCCCCGTGGCCTCGCCCATCAGGCCGCCCAGCAACTGCTTCATGGCAGGACGGTTGACACACAGGTTGGCGGCATAGCGCACGCGCTTGTCCAGCCAGGGCGAACCGGGGACAAACGATAACTGCCATGGCCACACGTGTGGCTGTGGATTCGAGTAAATCTTGAAACCACGGGCCTTGATGGCGTCGAGTGAATCAGGTGCAGGTGCTTCGATCCAGTCCACCTGACCGGACAGCAAGGCGGCGGTGCGTGAATTGGCTTCTGGCAACGGCAACAATACGACCTTGTCAATCTTGGGGCGGCGCTTGGAATCCCAGTAGTCGGGATTTTTCGCCAGCTCCAGACGTTCGCGGGAGACGAACTTGGTCATCTTGAACGGGCCAGTACCAGAGGCATCGGCGGCGAAGGCTGCCCAGGCTTGCTTGGCACGCTCTGCCTTGTCCGTTACCGAGGCCGGCACCGCAGCCAGTTTTCTGGCCCATTGCAACGGTGAGGCCATGAACAGATTGGTCAGGTTGATCGGTAAAAAGGAGTCCGGCTGTGACGTGGTCAACTCGACAGTGAGGTCATCGATCTTGCGTGCAGAGCGCAGTGTCGGCATGCGTGACGCCGTCACACCGACCTGGCTCGGATCGAAGTTGGGCGCATCTTTGTCGAGCACCTTATTCACATTCCAGACCACCGCATCAGCGTTGAATGCCGAGCCATCATGGAACTTCACGTCAGGACGCAGTTTGAAAATCCACTTGGTTTTATCCTTGGCATCCACCTGCCACGAGACGGCGAGGTCGGGGATCAGCTCGCTGGCCTTGTCGGCTTTGCTGAGATCCCATTGCGTCAATCCATCATACATCGGAATGCCCGTGAAACGATTGCCCTCAAAACCCTGGTCAGGCTGACCCAACGTGCGTGGAATATCACCGGCGGTCATAGCAATACGCAAGACCTTTTCAGCATGGGCAGCGGTTCCTGTGAGTAAGCCCAATGCCAGCGTACAGGCCAGGGTCAGTGTGCTTGGGGTGCTCAAGCTCCTTAGTTTTCTCAGTTTCATGTGATGCTTCCTTTACAAAACAAACGATCATCGGAGGGCGTTGCGGATAATGAAAACGTGAAGTCAACAATCAGGGTGGTATGAAAGCGATGCCGATACGCGCGGCGGTGTGCTGCAAATGGGTTTGCATGGCTTGGCGCGCACCTTCCGCATCACCAGACGAAATCGCCGCAGCGATGGCACGATGCTCTTCGGCCGGCTCCCAGATGCGGGCGTGGTCGGCAAACGGCAGACGCAGGCTGTGGCTGATACGGTGTTCGAAGTCGCGGGTGACTTGCAGCAAACCCGGATTGCCGGAGAGCTCAGCGATGAGTTGATGAAACGCCAGATCAAACTGCGAGGCGCTGATCAGATCGACGGTCTTGAGCGCCTCTTCAAAGCGGGTCTGTACGTCCCACAGACGTAGCGATACGTGACCGCTAACCTTACGTGCTGCTAGTGCTGCCGCTGCTGGTTCAAAGACGTAGCGGAGTTCGAAAGTGGCGGTTAATTCTGCAGAAGAAGAGACTGATGCGGCATGTGGCGTATCGGTGTGTGCAATGCTACTGCGACCGGAAGTGACCAGGGTGCCTTTGCCGGGCAAGGAACGAATGAAACCAAGCGCTTCGAGCGTCGATAACGCTTCACGCAAGGACGCGCGGCTGATGCCAAGCAAATCGGCCAGGTCTCGCTGACCTGGCAGCATTTGCCCCACCTTGTAGGTCCCGGACAGGATCTGGCGTTGCAATGTTTGCGCTGCAATATCGGGCATGCTCATTCAGTTCCCCTGTATGGTCTGACTGGTCAGACCGCTACTCAGGTAATAGCAATAGCTGTGCCACTGATGAATCGAAAAACCGCTCTTGCCGACTGCGTCTGGGCTGGCAAACTGGGTTGATCCAGTGCCACCCGGATGCATAGGCAAAAAAAAGCGCCGGTATCCTACCGGCGCACGTTTTTCATGCAGTGCGGTGCTGCGAAAGAGTGCAGCCTCAGACAGCAGGCCTTGCTGGCGCAGCATGGCGCGCCACATAGCGATACATCAACAGCGCCGCGACGCCAAAGACGGCCATCATAGTGACTAGTGGCAAGGCGGTACCGTCGTGCCAGAAGCTCTGGATGACGCCAGAGAGCATCCCCAGACTGAACTGCAAGGTGCCCATCAATGCAGCTGCCGTACCAGCCTGTCGGCCCTGTTGCGCCAGTGCAATCGCTGAGGCATTCGGACTTACAAAACCATGGCAGGACAAGAAGATGAAGAAGCCGACCAGTAACAGCGGCAGACTCTCGTAACCGCAGGCTACCAATATGGCAACCAGCGTGGTGGCGATGGCCGGCACCCAGATGATCTTGCCCAGCACGCGATCGGCGCTGCGCTTGATGACCAGTCGTGCATTGATCTGCGAACAGGCAATCAGGCCAATCGCATTGGCGCCGAATACAAACCCGAAGTGTTGTGGCTTGATGCCATGCAACTCGATGAGCACAAACGGACCACCTGAGATGTAGGCAAACATACCAGCCTGAATCAAGCCGCCGCACAGGACGTAGGCCATGAACTGACGGTGACGCAGCAGATCAAGGTATTGTCGCAGCGTACGTCCCAGATGTAGCGGCTGCACGTGTTGCCGGTCGAGCGTTTCCGTCATGACGCGATAGGTGCACAAGAGGCAGATGGCTGAAAATACTGTCAATGTGACAAAGATGGCGCGCCAGCTTGATACCGTCAACAACAGACCGCCGATGAAGGGAGCCAGAATCGGCGCCAGACCAAACACCAGCATCAGCATCGAGAATGCCCGTGCCGCGCCCTCAGCGCCCATCCTGTCGCGCACTACTGCACGCGGGATGACCATCCCGGCGCTGCCGCCCAGACCTTGCAGCAGACGCAGCACCAGTAATGCTTCGATATTTTGTACAAAGATACAGCCGAGCGCCGAGAACATGTACAAGGTAATGCCGAAGTACAGCGGCGGCTTGCGACCAAAGCGGTCGCTGATGGGGCCATAGAACATTTGTCCAAGTGCCAGGCCAACCAGAAAGGTCGATAAGCTCAGTTGCACCTTGCTGCTGTCGACACCGAGATCACGGGCGATGAAGGCAAAACTGGGGAGATACATATCGATGGCCAGCGCGCCCATGGCGGTGAGCGCAGCCATCAGGATCAGCCATCCGGGAAGACGTTTGCCCATCGCGGGCGAAGATTGTGTATGCATGAACAATGACAAAAAACCAACGTTCCGGTCACGCCAGAAAAATGGTCAGATAAAGGATGAGGGAGATCGCCGTGCGCCAGAAGTCAGATGCGCTGTGACGTGTTGCCCATTATACCTTTTACACCTGATTCGCTTTAAGGCGGATGAATAATCGGATACCAGCTTATAAGGCGACGGTGACGCTATCGATTGGCTCGCAATTCGCCACAAGGCCGCATAAAAAATTCACGGGCAATTTCTCGAAAAGATGGCAAACTCTTTTGAATACATGATTTGCCTTGGTTTTCAATTACGTGGTTTTTCTCAGAATTTGACTCAGCATTGGCGCGTTAACGTGTTAGTTGTCAGAAAGATCATCGGTTTTGTGCAAATAGCAAGATCCCCCTTACCGCGTCTGACGTGGTGCACGGGGGCTCTGTTGGCATGTCTGCTGTGTGCCTGCGATGGCCCTGAAAATCAGGTGGCTCCCTCACCATCAGCGACGGTGACACATCTGAACGCTTTGGTCTGGGCACCCGACTGGCCGGAGCAGGTACATGAGATTGCGGACGCTTTCCATCGTGCGCATCCGGATATCGTGGTGGATGTGCAATTCATGATTGGCAACTCGGTGGAAGAAAATCTGAAGCCGAAGATCGCGACCCATCATCTGCCCGATATCATTTCGGTCAACGCCAATGCCTATGCAGCAGAGCTGGCTGACCAGGGCTTGCTGGCCGAGCTCGGTGACACGCCGGTGTGGAGCAACATGATCGATAAGCTCAAGCCTGACTGGACCAGTCAAAGCGGCCGGCATTTTGGTATCTCCGGCGGCATTGGCGCACCGTTGGTCTACTACAACCGCGAGATGTTTCAGAAAGCGGGTATCAGCACACTGCCAGGCAATTTTGATCAATTGCTGGCGGTATGTGCGGCACTCAAGGCGGCGGGCTTCGTGCCAATGGCGTGGACTGGTGCCTTTCCCAACATGCTGGCCAATGGCCCTTTCAGTGCCGGCTTTGCCAATGCGGTGGCAGCGCGCTATCCGCATGACTGGAAAGAGCGTATCGCCGGTGGCCGCCTGCGCTTGGACGATCCAGAGGCAATCGATATCTTCGCCAGGATCAAGCTGATTGCGCAGCGTGGCTATTTGCAGCCGGGCTATATGCAGACCGGCTATGACGAGGGGATTCGCTGGTTCAGTGAGGGCCGCGCGGCAATGACCATACAAGGTACCTGGTCGGCCGGTCAGCTCATGCATGGCAAGGACTTCCATACCGGCGTATTCATGCCACCGTGGAATGCTGCGCATCAACAGATCGTCCCGGTCATTGGCAGCGAAACCGGTTTCGCCGTGGGCGAAACGGCGCACAAAGAAGCTGCGTTGAAGTTCCTCAATTTTCTCTACGACGAAGGATTTCCGCTGCAGCAAAACAAGCGCCAGAATGTGTCGCCGCTGAAGCACGTCAAGGGCCCGTTAATCAACGATCCGCAGATCATCAGCTACATCGAACATGCAATGCGTGCACCGCTCACGGTTGGGCCGTATTATTCCTATCTACCAACCAATACCATTGCGAGGCTGCATGGCCTGCTGCAGGATGTCTTGTTCAATCGTCAGACGCCGCGTCAGGCTGCGTTGGCCTTGAGTGATTCGATTCGCGATGAGGCGCGTGTCGACAATAAATAGAAACTGCTCATGAAAAATCTGCTGGATCTGCTGTCATTAAAACTACTCCGCAGGATCGCGATCCGTTATCGTCTGATCAATTCATTTGCGCTGGTTTCGTTACTGCCTTTGCTGATTGCGGGTGCTATTGCATATCGCGAATCGAGTCAGGCTTCGGAAGAGAAAATCCGAATCTTCGCCGGCGAGGTGGTGCGTCAGGTGGCGCAGAACATGGCGCAGCAAATGGCAATCATTGAATCGTCGAGCGAGCGGCTGGCGGTTTCCGATCGTCTGCAACAGGCATTGACCGGCCATTACAGCGCCGATGCCGGGCAACGTGCTGCGGCAAATGCGCAGTTGACGCGCTTGCTGCTGGAAAATTACGGTACGTCGGATGATATCAACCAGAAGTATCTACTGGATCGACAACACCGCATCATTGACTCGCAGGTCTATCCGGCACTGGGCAACGTCGTGTCGGAGTTTGTACGGTCGGTAGCGCTCACGCAGGCACGTCCCTACTGGCATGTTTATCGTAGTGCCAGCGGACAGTCCAGCATGGTGATGCTGCGCCATATTCTGCTGGAGAGTAATAACCGTCTCGGTGCTACCTTGTTTGTGGGACTCAAACCCAGCTATTTCTCAGGGATTTTTGATGCCGTCCATCTGGGCTACGATTCGCGCATTCTGGTCATCGACAGCCAGGATGGGCAAGTGGTGATCGATACCAGCCAGAACGATATTGCCCTGCGCCCGGTGCCAGCCGAAGCTGCATTGCTTGCCGCCGTTCGTGCCCATCTTGCAGACCATGATGAGCAGGATGAGAGCCATTTTGTGGCCTATCGCGATCAACAAAAAAACCAGCAGCTCGCCAGCTTTTCACCCATTGATCACACTAGCTGGCTGGTCGTCAGCATAACGCCGGAGAAAAGCCTGAACCGCGAAGTTCGCTCGATTCGCAACAAAATTATCTTGATTGGCCTACTGTGTTTTGTGGGCTCATTTGCGCTCTCCTTCATCATCGCGCGTAGTATCTCACTGCCACTCAAGCAACTTGTGGAAGCCATGCGTCAGACCAGAAAAGGCAATTACCAGATCCGCGTCGAACATAGTGGTCGTGACGAAATTTCGATGCTGGCCAATGGCTTCAACGACATGGCTAACAAGGTATATCAACACAATGAACAACTTGAAGAGCTGGTCAAGCAGCGCACGCATGCACTGGAGCTTGCCAATCAGCAGCTCGCGGCGCTCAGCTCCACGGATAGTCTGACCGGTATTGCCAACCGGCGTCGCTTCGATGAAGTGTTACAGACCGAGTTGCGACGGGCCTCGCGGTCGCATCAATCGATGGCACTGCTGATGATGGATATCGATTATTTCAAAAATTACAACGACCATTATGGCCATTTGAGTGGGGATGACTGCCTGCGTCAGATCGGTCAGGTACTGCATACCCAGACGCGCCGTGCCAGCGATCTGGCTGCACGTTATGGTGGTGAAGAATTTGCGGTCATTCTGTTCGACAGCAATGGTGATAGCGCCAAAAAAATAGCTGAAAATATTCGGAAGGCAATCGCCGCGCTCAATATTGCGCATGCGACCTCACCGTTCGGCCACGTTACGTGCAGCATCGGCGTCACAAGCTTGCTCGCGGACGATAGTATGTCGCCGTTGGCGTTGCTGCGCATGGCGGATGCTGCCTTGTATATGGCCAAGTCACAGGGGCGCAACCAAGTCGTGTCCAATGAAATCCGGCCGGCAGATTGAGCAATCCGGTGATAAGCTTGCAGTTAGCACAAACCTAGTCCATTTGGTGCTGTGTCAGTCGATGCGATTCGACTTGAGATGCAGTAAATACTAGAACATAAGGGGAGACAACGATGAAAAATCTGCGTATCGGCTGGCGTCTGACATTGGGATTTTCAATGGTGCTGGCATTGTTGGTCTTGATTACCGTGGTTGGAGTCTGGCGCCTGCAAGACATTGGCACACGTACTGCCGATCTGGTTGCTCAGGATCTCGTGAAAGAGCGATTGTCAACTGCATGGGCTGCCAATATCGACGCCAATTCGGTACGTACAGTGGCTATCATCAGGAGTACCGATCCTGCGGTGCAGCGTTACTTCAAGGACCAGATTGCCGGTACCGTTGCCAGTACCAGTGCAATACAAAAACAGCTCGATGAGATGATCAAATCAGCAGACGGGCGAAAACTGTTCGATGCCTTGCTAGAACAACGGAAAATCTATAACGATTTGCGCAATACCGTCTTCAAATACAAGGAAGCAGGTGATGATACCAATGCGCAGGCAACACTGGATAGCAAGCTCATCCCCGCCATGCAGGAATATCTGACACGAGTCAATGCCGTGGCCAAACATCAGCAAGAGCGGATTAATTCCGGGGCTGCCGTCGTGGATGCACAATATCGCTCGGGTCGAATCATTCTGATCAGTGCCGGTGTGCTGGCACTGTTAGTTGGCATCCTTGCCTCGTGGCGTCTGTCACTGGGCATTACCCAGCCTTTGCAGCGCACACTGGAAACCACGACGGCAGTCGCTGCTGGTGATTTGAGTACCGTCGTAGTGGTCAACCGACGCGATGAGATCGGACAACTCCAGCAAGGTTTGAAAGACATGACCGACAATTTGCTCAAGACCGTGACCGAGGTCCGCTCTGGTGCAGAATCGATTGCCACGGCATCGTCTGAAATTGCCTCCGGTAATTTTGACCTGTCCGCGCGTACCGAACAGCAAGCCAGTTCGCTGGAGCAGACTGCCGCTGCCATTGAACAACTGACCGCCACCGTGAAGCAAAATGCCGATCACGCGCGTGAGGCAAATCAGCTGGCGCAATCGGCGTCAACGATTGCAACCGAAGGCGGTACGGTGGTGGGTCAGGTCGTCGATACGATGAGTGCCATCAAGGAAGCGTCAGGCCGGATTGTCGACATCATCAGCGTGATTGACGGTATTGCATTCCAGACCAATATCCTGGCACTCAATGCGGCCGTGGAAGCCGCCCGTGCTGGCGAGCAGGGCCGTGGTTTCGCGGTCGTGGCCTCCGAGGTGCGCACCCTGGCACAACGCTCGGCGTCTGCCGCCAAGGAAATCAAGGCGCTCATCGATGATTCAGTCAATACGGTCGATGCTGGCAGCAAACTCGTGGAACGCGCTGGTACCACGATGACCAGTGTCGTCGACAGCGTCAAACAGGTGAGCCATATCGTCGCCGATATCAGTACAGCAACTGAACAGCAAAGCAGCGGCATTGCCGATGTCAATCAGGCAATTACCCAAATGGATCAGGTCACCCAACAAAATGCAGCGCTGGTGGAACAGGCAGCCGCAGCGGCAGGTTCCTTGCAAGAACAGGCAGCGCGACTGGCAGCGGTAGTCAGTGTGTTCAAGCTCAGTCAGCACCAGCACGTCACACTCGCGTCGGCACCACCACACAAGACCGGCAAATCACAGCAACCTGTGGCAGTGGCTGCGGCGAAAACGCGTGCAGGTATCGTCTCAGCACAGGCGACTACAATAACTTCAGCAAGCTCAGCAAACACAATAGCGGTAACCGCGAAGAGCGAAGGCAAAGCTGCACTGCGCCTACCCGCTGCAGCCGGTGAAGATAACTGGGAAACCTTCTAAGGCGAATTACCGCTCAGGTCAGCGCTTGCCGTGCCGGGAATGGCAGGCGCCGACCACTGGCGTGACTTTGTATTGCCAGATCAATGATTGTCATGACATCCACTGCATCCTGCGCACTGATCGGGAACGGCTGACCACCCAGCAAGGTGTCGGCCACTGCACGGTAAAAACCAGCATAGTCACCGTCCTGAGTCGGGACGACTTCTTCTGTCTCGCGCCCATCAAGCAAGGTACGCAGCCGGGACGGCAGATTTTTACCGAAGCCGGCATCACCAGGTCGTAAGCCAGCCTTGAGCTGATCTTCCTGCACATCCAGCGTCTCACTGACAAAGCTCCCGTTTACCCCATGTACCCGGAAGCGCGGTGGTGCCAGGGCGGCCAATGCGCTGGCATGCAGCACCACTTCGCACTGTGGATAGGAAAGTTGCAGGTGCAGATAATCTGGTACCTCTGCCCCATCGCGTTGTTCACGTAGCGTCGCACTGACCGACTGCGGCGCTCCGAACAAGGCTACGGCCTGATCAATCAGATGTGGTCCGAGATCAAACAGCAAGCCACCGCCGTACGCTGCCTGTTCGCGCCAGCGCTGCGGGATCTGCGGACGGAAACGATCAAAATGTGAGGTGTAGTGCGTAATCCGGCCCAGACGTCCTGCGCTGATCAATGCACGCAAGGTCAGGAAGTCACCATCCCAGCGGCGATTGTGAAACGGTGCAAACAACAGACCACGCGCCGCCGCCAGTTGGGCCAGTGTAAGCGCCTCTGCTGACGAGAGCGTAACCGGTTTGTCTACCACCACATGCTTACCCGCCAGCAGCGCCTGCCGGGCCAGCGCAAAGTGGGTGTCATTAGGTGTGGCGATGACGACGCAGTTGATATCGTCACAGGCTAGCAGGGCTTCAAAGTCAGCCACGATCCTGGCCTGCGGATAATCTGCGCGGGCACGCTCGGCCTGTGAGGTGGCAATCACCGACAAGGCGGTGCGTCCGCTATGGGCAATCACCGGCGCATGAAAGGTGGTGCCGGCAAATCCATATCCCATCAAACCCAGTTTCAATACGGCAGTCATAGATACTCCAGAGATAAGGCGATCAAACCTTCTTGACGAATTCAGTCTTCAAACCCATGGCACCAAAACCATCGATCTTGCAATCGATATCGTGGTCGCCGTCGACCAGACGGATATTCTTGACCTTGGTACCGATCTTGACGACACCACCACCACCCTTGAGCTTGAGATCTTTGATGATGGTTACGGTATCGCCATCCTGCAGGATATTGCCGCTGGCATCACGCCAGACTTTAGCGGTGTCAACAGCTTGCTCACCGACAGGCTGGGATGACCATTCGTGCGCACATTCCGGACAAATATAGAGGTTGCCATCTTCATAGGTAAATTCGGAATGGCATTGGGGACAGGCGGGCAAGTGACTCATGTAATCTTTCTTCATAGCGGATGGTGCCGGGCAGCGCCGACAGTATACCGTGGTGACCGGAGTTCCTTATACTATTGCCAGCAAGCTTATATGTGCCTGTCTCACGTTCAGGAGTCGCGATGCAACTGCAGTCCATTCCCGTTCATGTCCCGCATGCCCCATTACGCAAGGAATGCCCAGCGGGTGCCTGTGTCTGCCAGCGCGAATTGCTGGAACAGGATCCGACGGCTGATATGCGGATATTGATGTTGACCCAGGAACAGGAAAAGCGCCTCATCGAGCGGATTGCTCGCATCATCAGCTATGCCGATTTACAGCATGTGGTGCAGTTGTTGCAGTCGCAATTGGGCGTGGTACTGCGGATCATGCCGGGACCGCGTGAGGTGCGTACGGTACGTGGCTTCATTATCCAGCTGGAGGATCAGCCGGGCTTGTGCAAGAAAACCCGGCAAGCGATTCCGGCGGCGATTCGCAAATGTCTGGAGCAGCAGCCCCAGATTGCTTATGCCATTCTTGACACCCATGACTTGCTGGGCGCGTCCGAAAACGCGCCGCAGCAAGGCTGAGTAAGCATCAGGGCTTGCTGCCCTTGCGGTGTGGTTTGGCCTTGGGCTTGGCTGGATCACGACGCTTGTCAGGGCGATGTTCAGACTTGTGTTCAGGCTTTTGATCTGACCTGTGTTCAGGCTTGTGCGCCCGCTTGCCAACCGCGGCCTGATCGGTATGCTGCGCCTCGGCACCGGCGATGCTGATCTTCAACTGCTGCCCAGCGACCCACACGCCCTTGAGATGATTAAACAACTGCTTGGGCATGCCTGAGGGTAAATCCAGCGTGCTGAAGTCTTCATGAATCTCGATGCGTCCGATATGCTGCGCCTCCAGACCAGCTTCATTGGCGATGGCACCGACGATATTGCTCGGCGATACCGCATGCTTGCGGCCGACTTCGATACGATAGGTCTGCATCTGGAATTCGCCCGCCTGCTTGCGATCGTGCTTGCGTTCTTTCTTGCGATCCGAATCGCGGCCAGAATCACGCCCTGCTTCTGCCGTCTCCACGTGGTCTGCGGCGTCGGCTGTGCTGAACTCGCGGGCTGGCGCTGGCTTCCTTTCCTTACGGACCGGGCGCTCTGCTGCGGGCGAAAATGCCGGAGCCGATGCAGGGGTCGATGCTGTATGGCCAGCAGTCGCAGCATTGTCGCGCGCAATCCGTAGCGCCTGTCCAGCGACCCTGACCGCCTTGAGATGATCGATCAGATCATCCGGCATGTCGTCCGGCAAATCGACAATCGCGTAGTCGTCATAAATATCGATGCGTCCGATATGCTTGGAATCCATACCTGCTTCGTTGGCAATCGCACCAACGATATTGCCGGGCTTGACGCCATGCTGATGGCCCACTTCAATGCGGAAGCTTTGCATGCCGGGTTCGGAAGCGCGGATGATGCGCTCCTTTCTGGCAAAACCATCGCGTTCAAACTTGTCGCTACGTTCGCGCCGCTCACCTTGCTCACTGCGCTCTGGTCGTTCACGTACACTGCGCTCGCTTGATGGCGCAAATGCTTCGTGGCTCTCGCGCTGCTTCTTGTCCAGCAGCAGCGGTTCAGTTCCCCGCGCCATGCGTGCCAGTGCGGCTGCGATATCAACTGCGGAGACATTGAATTCGCGCTCATAGTCTTCCACCAGCGAACGGAAGATATCCAGTTCGCCATCGGCCAGCGTGGCACTGATCTGCTCCTTGAAACGTGACACGCGCACATCGTTGACGGCCTGAATGCTCGGCAGCGTCATCTGTGTAATCGGTTGGCGAGTCGAGCGCTCGATGGTCTTGAGCAAATTCTTTTCGCGTGGAGTAATAAAGAGGATCGCTTCACCACTGCGACCCGCGCGCCCGGTGCGGCCGATGCGGTGGGTATAGCTCTCGGGATCGTAAGGCACATCGTAATTGATGACGTGGCTGATGCGCTCAACGTCGAGGCCACGCGCCGCAACGTCGGTGGCGATCAGGATATCGATTTGACCATCCTTCAATTGCTGGATAGTGCGTTCGCGTTGCTGTTGCTGGATATCGCCATTGATGGCGGCCGCGGCAAATCCGCGAGCCTTAAGCTTTCCGGCCAGCTCTTCTGTGCCAAGCTTGGTACGCGAAAAAATGATCAGCCCATCAAACGGTTCCACCTCCAGAATCCGGGTCAGTGCATCGAGCTTGTGCATGCCGCTGACCAGCCAGTAACGCTGACGAATGTTCTCTGCAGTGCCGGTCTTGGCGGCAATGGTGACTTCGGCGGGATCGCGCAGATAGGTCTTGGCAATGCGTTTGATGACCGCTGGCATGGTGGCCGAAAACAGCGTGGTCTGACGGGCCGCAGGGGTACGTTGCAGAATCGACTCGACATCGTCAATGAAGCCCATGCGCAGCATTTCGTCAGCCTCATCGAGCACCATGGTCTTGAGCTGAGACAGATCAAGCGAGCCTTTTTCCAGATGGTCGATAACCCGGCCAGGTGTACCAACCACGACATGCACGCCGCGGCGCAATGCGCTGAGTTGCGGTCCGTAGCTTTGTCCGCCATAAATTGGCAATACATGAAAACCCGGAATATGGGTGGCGTAGCGCTGAAATGCTTCGGCAACCTGAATCGCAAGTTCCCGTGTCGGGGCCAGGATCAGCGCTTGTGGCGCGCTTTGGCGCAAGTCCAGACGCGACAGGATCGGCAACGCAAAGGCAGCCGTCTTGCCGGTGCCGGTCTGGGCCTGACCCAGCACATCACGGTTGGACAACAGTAAAGGGATGGTTGCCGCCTGAATCGGCGACGGGGACTCGTAACCGAGCTCCTTGAGCACGCGCAACAGGGGCTCACTGAGGTGAAGATCGGAAAACAAGGGGAGGGGGGCTTCGGACATGAGGAGACTCGCTGGTTCTTAGTGGCTGCAGGACGCAACCAATTGTTGAGCGCAGTTTACCTGCTTGTGAAGCAATGAGCGACTTAAGTTATGTCACAGGCCCCTCATGCTGGCCGGCAATATTACTGAAATGTGTTGGGAGTCAGCCGTAATGGCGTACCCTGCACTCCGGCGTGGACCAGACGCCGCGCCACACCGGTGATATTGCCTTCAAGCTCACGGAAGGTTTGCACCGGTCCGAGAATTTCGAACATCTGTGCCGCCAGCTTGACCAGTGCTTCGTTGGTAATGAAACACTCGCGATGCACAAATTCAACGCAAACCGAAAAAGCGATGCCTGATTTTGTCACTTTTACTGCCAATGGCTGAGACATAATACTCACCTTCATTGATGTAAACACCCAGTGTGCTCGCAAGCCCACCAAATAGCAATGAGAGCGCAACGACCTGGCAATGGCTCATCTTGCGCCGACGTTGGCAAACTGCTTTGTAGCGGGCGGGCGGTGCGCCGATGCGGTATAATACAGGTTCGTGGGGTTCGTGCCTTTTTTGCTAGCGCCCTTTTCATGACCGGCAATGTTGTGTCGCCTGTCTCCACTCTTTCTGGTCGAATTTGCCGCTTTCAGAGCAAACCCGGCCGTCCCGCTGTAATCCGCTGCACCGGTAAGTGTTGTTGGCCGGTGCCAAGTCTTTTTGTGGCCCGCATCGGTGCAATTGAACAAAAAGCAATCCGCGCCGATCCGCTCAAGCGGCCACCGGCCTTAATGTTCGCGCGCTCTGGCGAAATACCTGCACCGTGTTGCATGCTGTTTCGGTCAGCTTCGCGCCCAACCTGGAATTAAAATGGCTAAAGAAGAATTACTTGAAATGAACGGCCTCGTCGAAGAAGTTTTGCCGGACTCGCGCTTTCGCGTCAATCTGGAAAACGGTCATCAATTGATCGCCTACACTTCCGGCAAGATGCGCCAGAACCACATCCGTATCCTCGCTGGGGATAAAGTGACGCTGGAAATGTCGCCTTATGATCTGAGCAAAGGCCGGATTACCTTCCGTCACCTGGAAAAACGCGGTCCAGTCGGTGGCGGGCAACAACGCCGTCGTTACTGAGCAGCAACAGGTCAACGCACCCAGCCCGCTCATGACACCACCCATTAGTATCGAGCGTACCGCCGGTGCCGCCGCCATCGTTGCTCAGGCAATCTTGCTGGCGTCAGCCGAAGGAGTGGAAATCTCCGACGTGGTCTGGGATATCGGCGACGATCTCACGCATGAGCATGCACACCGACTTGATCTGCTCGCAGCAGACAAGTCGGTACGCTTGTATTTCACCGAGCCTGAGCTGACCACCAGCGGCCATTCCATGCGCAGCAAGCGCGTCACCGAACGATTGCAGCGCGCCATTGCGCAACTGATGCTGCGCACTCCTGCACCGACTTATACGCTTCTCTGATGTCGACACTGGATAATCGGCCTGCAACCAAATAGGCCGATGACAGGCTCGCACCAAATTAACCCACTGCATCAACTGCCGCAAACCTTTGCGTGGCGGCTACCCGTCTGACCATCCACTCCAATTTGCGCTAAAAACACGCACCGACCTAGCTCATTGCCCTGAGTTGGGGCGAACGTACCCTCCCAGCAACCAGTAGGTCACACCAAGCCCCGCATTGGTGCGCACCTGTGCCGCCCGCTCATCGGGACTGGCCCGCCCTTGAACACCATATTGGCATACCAAGAAGAATCCTCGTTCGATCTTGGCACGTTATCTGCTAAAGCTAACAAGCAGTCAACAAAAACTCCATCGAAGTATTGATCTGATTTCTTACTGTAGGAGCTTCTCATGTCACGTCGCACTATCCTGAAAGCAACAGCACTCGGCGCGTTTGCACTTGCAGCATCCTCCTGGCTACCGTCGGCCTTTGCCGAAGACACCATCAAGGTCGGTATCCTGCACTCCCTGTCCGGCACGATGGCCATTTCCGAAACATCGCTCAAAGATGTGGCCTTAATGACCATCGACGAAATCAACGCCAATGGCGGCGTGATGGGCAAAAAACTGGAGCCGGTTGTAGTGGATCCTGCCTCCAACTGGCCACTGTTTGCAGAAAAGGCACGACAGCTGATTTCACAAGACAAGGTATCGGTCGTGTTCGGTTGCTGGACCTCGGTCTCGCGCAAATCGGTACTGCCAGTGTTCAAGGAACTCAACAGCCTGTTGTTCTACCCTGTGCAGTATGAAGGTGAAGAACTCGAGAAAAACGTTTTCTACACTGGTGCAGCACCAAATCAACAAGCTATTCCAGCGGTTGAATACCTGATGTCCAAGGAAGGTGGCGGTGCCAAGCGCTTCGTGCTGCTGGGCACAGACTATGTCTACCCACGTACAACCAACAAGATTCTGCGCGCATTCCTGCATAGCAAAGGCGTGAAAGACTCTGACATCGATGAAGTCTATACACCGTTTGGTCACTCCGACTATCAAACCATCGTCGCCAACATCAAGAAGTTCTCGGCTGGTGGCAAGACTGCTGTAATTTCGACCATCAATGGTGACTCCAACGTGCCGTTCTACAAGGAACTGGGCAATGCAGGTCTGAAGGCAACCGATGTGCCAGTCGTGGCATTCTCGGTGGGTGAAGAAGAATTGCGCGGCGTCGATACCAAGCCGCTGGTGGGTAACCTGGCTGCGTGGAATTACTTTGAATCGATCAAGAACCCAGTCAATGCCGCTTTCATCAAGAAGTGGAAAGCCTACGCCAAGGCCAAAGGACTGCCTAACGCCAACACCGTTGTGACCAACGATCCAATGGAAGCCACCTACGTTGGTATCTACATGTGGAAGCAAGCTGTCGAAAAAGCCAAGTCAACTGATACCGACAAGGTCATTGCAGCAATGGGTGGTCAAACCTTCAAGGCACCGTCCGGCTATACCCTGGAAATGGACAAGACCAACCATCACCTGCACAAGCCCGTGATGATCGGTGAAATCAAGGCCGATGGTCAGTTCAGCGTGGTCTACAAGACCAAGACCACGATCCGCGCACAACCATGGAGCCCTTACATCCCTGGTAACGAAAGCAAGCAAGGTCTGTAATTCGTCATCCATAGTGACTTAACGGGTAGTCACTCTTCGTCTTCATTCCCGCAGGCGCGGGAATGAAGTTCGGAAGTGCCTTGGTTGTGGCATGGCTTGCCCATCGATGAAGACACTCTTCACGTCATAACAACTCCATGAATTCCTTCCTCAAATTCTCAAAAGCAGCGCTGGCTCTCTGTTGTTGTGCCCATATGCTGGGCGCGCAGGCAGCGATTGATCCGGCATTGCTCAAGCCACTGGCTGGCGACGACCCCGATGCACGTATTGCCGCCGTGACGCAGATCGCTGCGTTGGCTAATGCAGATGCGCAAAAGATTCTCGATGCCATCAATAATGATGCGCTGTATGCAACACCGGCAGGCGAAGTGCTCATTGTGAGCGACACGGATGCCTTCAATCCGGCCACCGACAAGACCGGGCCGGTACCCGATGATGCCGATGCCATTACCGTCAACAATCGTCTGCGTGGGGTGGTCGAAGGTGCGTTATCCGGACTCAAGCTGTTTTCTGAAGATCGCGCTGTGCGACTGAGCGCAGCAACTGCCTTGCTTACAACGGCAGATCCTTCGCAAACTCCGCTGATCAGCAAAGCGCTGGCGGCAGAAAAAGATTCTGAAATCCAGGGCGTGCTCAAGCAGGTAGTGGCGACCGCCAATCTGCATGCGCCCGACGCAGAAAGCCGCCGCGCCGCAGTCAAGGCGCTCGGCGAGACGACCAATGCCAGCCTGCGGCCAGTACTGGAACAAATGCTGAGCAAAAATGCCGACGGCAGTAATGTCGAGCCGGATGAAGGCGTGCGTATCGAGGCTGTGCGGACTTTGGCAGCGCTGGATCGCCATCTGGCCATTACCGACTTTGTCGGCAAGCTGTTCTATGGCGTATCACTCGGCAGCGTGCTGCTGCTGGCGGCACTGGGGCTGGCAATTACCTTTGGCCTGATGGGCATCATCAATATGGCGCATGGTGAATTACTGATGATTGGCGCTTATACGACCTATGTCTGTCAGTTGTTCTTCCGGCATTTCTTCCCCGGTGCGATCGATGCCTATCTGGTTGTCGCTTTGCCTGCGGCGTTCCTGGTGGCGGCTGCGGTTGGCATCGTGCTGGAGCGCCTGGTGATTCGCTGGCTGTATGGCCGTCCGCTGGAAACACTGCTGTGCACCTGGGGTATCAGCCTGATGCTGATGCAGGGCGTGCGCTCCATCTTCGGCGCACAAAATGTCGAAGTTGCCAATCCGAGCTGGATGTCAGGCGGTGTCACGGTGCTGGGCTCGCTGGTACTGTCGTATAACCGTATTGTCATTATCTTCTTTGCGATGTTTGTCGTGTTTGCCGTCTGGCTGATCCTGAACAAGACACGCCTCGGCTTGTTCGTACGTGCGGTAACGCAAAACCGTCGTATGGCGGACTGCGTAGGCGTCTCCACCGGCAAGATCGACATGATGACCTTTGGGCTGGGTTGCGGGATTGCCGGGCTCGGCGGTGTGGCGTTATCGCAACTTGGCAATGTGGGTCCAGACCTCGGTCAGGGCTATATCGTGGATTCATTCATGGTAGTGGTACTAGGGGGGGTCGGTCAGCTGGCAGGAACAGTGATTGCGGCACTCGGACTGGGTGAGGTCAACAAATTTCTGGAACCTGTGGCCGGTGCCGTACTGGCCAAGATTGCGATTCTTGTCTTCATCATCGTGTTTATCCAAAAGCGCCCGCAAGGCCTGTTTGCACTGAAAGGCAGGAGCGTGGAATGAGCCAGCTTAACTTCTCCCAACGACCAGCCCTGTTCGCCCGCCCCGCCTGGATCGGCATCATTGTCTGCACCGTAGTGCTGGCGTTACTACCTATCCTCAATCTGGTGTTTCCGGCAGGTCATCCGCTGGCGATATCGAGCTACACCATTGCCCTGATCGGCAAGTTCATGTGCTATGCCATGGCAGCGCTGGCATTGGATCTGGTGTGGGGCTATACCGGCATTCTGTCGCTCGGCCACGGCGTCTTCTTTGCACTCGGCGGCTACGCACACGGCATGTATCTGATGCGTGCCATTGGTCACGATGGCGTGTATCAAAGCG
Source organism: Herbaspirillum sp. Sphag64 (assembly GCF_014192645.1). Lineage (GTDB taxonomy): Bacteria > Pseudomonadota > Gammaproteobacteria > Burkholderiales > Burkholderiaceae_D > Herbaspirillum. The sequence goes on from NZ_JACHYE010000008.1 coordinate 189,406, forward strand.
ATCTGCCGGACTTCATGGTGTTCCTGAACTGGAAGGCCTATCCCTGGTACTGGTGGATGAGCGATCACTTCTGGTTCGCCATGTTGCTGGTGGTACTGGTACCCGGCATCTTGGCTTTCGTGTTCGGCTACTTCGCATTCCGGTCTCGAATCAAGGGGGTCTATTTTTCCATCATCACGCAGGCCATGACGTTCGCGTTCATGTTGCTGTTCTTCCGAAACGATACCGGCTTCGGCGGCAACAATGGCTTCACCGATTTCAAGCGCATTCTCGGCTTCACGATTACGGCTCCCTCCACCAAGGCGGTACTGTATCTGGTCACACTGGCTTGCCTGCTGGGTTCGCTGCTGTTGTGCCGCGTCATCGTGACATCGAAACTGGGGCGCGTGCTGCAAGGAGTGCGTGATTCAGAATCGCGGCTGATGTTCATCGGCTACAACCCGCTCTGGTTCAAGCTGTTTGTGTGGACATTATCGGCGGTCTTGTGTGGCATCGCAGGTGCCTTGTATGTGCCGCAGGTTGGCATCATCAACCCGTCCGAAATGTCACCCGCCAATTCGATTGAAATGGTGATCTGGGCTGCGGTCGGTGGGCGTGGTTCACTGTTGGGTCCGATCATCGGTGCATTCACGGTCAATGGTTTGAAGAGCTGGTTTACGGCGGCCTTCCCGGATCTTTGGCTGTATGCGCTGGGACTGATCTTCATTCTGGTCACGCTGTTCCTGCCGCAGGGCATTCTCGGTCTGATCCAGAAACTCAAGAAGCGTGACAGCACCGCGGAGGCTGCATGAGCGAACTCTACAACCGCGCTACGCCGCAAGAGAGCGTCGACAACGGTCAGCATGCTGATCATGGCACCTCCTATGCGCGTATCAAACCAGACGGCGTCGATACCCTGCATGGTGCGATTCTGTATCTGGAAGACATCACGGTCTCCTTTGATGGTTTCAAGGCCATCAACAAGCTCAATCTCGATATTTCGGTCGGCGAACTGCGCTGCATCATCGGTCCCAACGGCGCTGGTAAAACAACCATGATGGATGTCATCACCGGCAAGACGCGACCAAACGCCGGTACCGCTTTTTTTGGACAGACCATTGATCTGACCAAGATGACCGAATACGAGATTGCCCACGCCGGTATTGGTCGCAAGTTTCAGCGACCAACGGTGTTTGAGCAGCACTCGGTTTTCGACAATCTTGAACTGGCGATGAAGATGGACAAGCGCGTCAAGCGTACCTTGTTCGCCCGCCTGAATTCCGAGCAGATCGGCAAGATCGAGGAAATCCTCAAGCTGATCCGCCTTAATGGTCAGGAAAACCGCATGGCTGGTCTGCTTTCCCACGGTCAAAAGCAATGGCTGGAAATTGGCATGTTGCTGATGCAGGAGCCGCGGTTGCTGCTACTCGATGAACCGGTAGCCGGCATGTCGGATGCGGAAACCGTGCGCACCGCTGAATTACTCAACGAGCTGCGCGGCAAGCATTCGATCATGGTGGTGGAACACGACATGGGCTTTGTCGAGGAAATTGCTCAGGGTGGCAAGGTCACCGTATTGCATGAAGGTTCGGTACTGGCCGAAGGCACCATGCAGCAGGTGCAATCCGACGAACGCGTAATCGAAGTTTATCTGGGACGCTAAGCCATGCTGCAAGTTAATCAACTCAACCAATATTATGGCGCGGCGCATACCTTGCGCGGGGTATCGCTCAATGTCGAGAAGGGCAAATGTCTGTCGCTGTTGGGTCGCAATGGCGTCGGCAAGACGACTTTGCTGAAATGCCTCATGGGTGTACTGCCGGTAGCTGCCGGCAATGTCACGCTGGAAGGGCGCGACATTACCAAACTCAAACCGCATCAGCGCGCCGCTCTTGGCATTGCTTACGTCCCGCAGGGACGCGAAATTTTCGCCCGCCTGACCGTAGAAGAAAATCTGCTCATGGGCATGGCAAGCTTATCGGGACGCAAAGCGTCGGTCATCAAGGGAGAAGTCTATGAACTATTCCCAGTGCTCAAGGAGATGCTGCACCGTCGCGGTGGCGACCTCTCCGGTGGTCAGCAACAACAGCTGGCGATTGCGCGTGCCTTACTGGCTGAGCCCAAGCTGATCATTCTGGATGAACCGACAGAGGGCATTCAGCCATCGATCATCAAGGATATCGGGCGCGTGATCAGCCTGCTGCGCCAGCGCGGCGATATTGGAATTCTGCTGTGCGAGCAGTATTTTGATTTTGCGCGCGAACTGGCAGACAACTTTGTAGTAATGTCGCGAGGTGAAGTGGTAGCCGCAGGGACCCAGGCACAAATGGATGATGACAGCGTCAAAAAACACCTGGCCGTCTGATCGTGGTTGTAGCTAGCTGCGCCGCAGCATTGCTGGGCACTGCCATATCCATAAGCAGTCGCTGTTTTTTTGCTGAAGGTCTGCTATAACAGCACATTACGATGCAGACGGTTGCTCGTCCTTTATATCACCATTGCTACATTGCACCCTTGCATGAAACGCGTCATTACTCCCCTCGACTCCAGCGCTCCTGCAACGCAGACGGCGCCGCCTGTGCACGGGAATGAATTAGCTCGGCTAAGGCTGGGATTTACCAACGATGCTGGCACCACACGGTTGACTGAGCGCAGCCATTTTGGCCCGCTGCGCGTACAAAAACCGCTCTACCCCGAACATCCTTCTGTTTGTCACGCCATCATCGTGCACCCGCCCGGCGGTATTCTCGGCGGCGATATCTTGCAGATCGACGCTGCGGTGGGCGCACAAGCCCATGCTTTGCTGACCACGCCAGGAGCGGGAAAATGGTATCGCGCCAATGGCATGACTTCACAGCAGCAGGTGGCCTTGTCAGTCGCCGCGGGCGGCTCACTGGAATGGCTACCGCAAGAGACGATTTTCTTCAACGATGCCAATGTGCGGATTCGGCATGATGTCGAGCTGGCCGCTGACACCTGCTATATCGGTGCCGATATTCTGTGTTTTGGACGTACTGCCTCAGGTGAATCCTTCGAGACCGGCTGCGTCGGCCAGCGTACCGGCATCCGCCGTGAAGGAAAATTGATCTGGTTTGAACAGGGCAGCCTGCAGGCAGGAACGCATGCCATGCAAAGCCCGTTGGTGCTAGGTGGCTATTCGGTATGCGCGACCATGATTGCGGTCGGCAAGACGATGAACAGCGCGTTTTTGCAACAACTGCGCGAAGAGACTGGTGCGTTGGCTGGAGACGGCCGCAGTGGCGTCTCACAGATGAAGCAATTGCTGGTGTTGCGCTATCTTGGACACTCCAGTCAATCGGCACGCCACTGGTTGATGCGTGCCTGGCAACTGATCCGGCCCGAATTAATGCAACGTGACGCGGTCATCCCGCGTATCTGGAATACATGAGAATCAAGGAGAACAGATGGAACTGACACCGAGAGAAAAGGACAAGCTGCTGATCTTTACAGCTGCTCTGCTGGCTGAACGGCGGCGCGCAAGAGGTCTCAAGCTGAACTATCCGGAATCGGTCGCGCTGATTACTGCTGCGATCATGGAAGGTGCACGTGATGGCAAGAGCGTAGCGGAATTGATGTCGGAGGGTACCCGCATATTGGGCCGCGCCGATGTGATGGAAGGTGTGGCGGAAATGATCCCCGACATTCAGGTCGAAGCGACCTTCCCTGACGGTACCAAGCTGGTCACGGTCCATCATCCGATTCCCTGAACGAGGAGCCCATCATGATTCCTGGAGAAATGCTGGTCGAACCCGGCGATATCGAACTCAATGTTGGACGTGCAACGGCGACTGTGACGGTTGCTAATAGCGGTGACCGGCCGATTCAGATCGGATCCCATTTTCATTTCTATGAAGTCAATCCGGCTTTGTTGTTTGACCGTCAGCTCGGCTACGGCATGCGACTCAATATCGCTGCGGGAACAGCCGTGCGTTTTGAACCCGGTCAGGAGCGTACCGTGGAACTGGTAGCGCTGGCAGGTGAACGCAAAGTGTATGGTTTCAACGCCAAGGTGATGGGTGCACTGGACAAGAAGGGAAGCAAAGCATGAGCAAGATTTCACGTCAGGCCTATGCCGAAATGTTCGGCCCTACTACAGGCGACCGTTTGCGCCTCGCTGACACAGGTTTGTTCGTCGAAGTCGAGAAAGACTTCACCACCTATGGTGAGGAAGTTAAATTCGGTGGTGGCAAGGTAATTCGCGATGGTATGGGGCAATCACAACGTAACCATCATGACGTGATGGATACGGTCATCACCAATGCCGTGATCATTGATCACTGGGGCATCGTGAAGGCCGACATCGGTATCAAGGGTGGCAAGATCGCCGGAATCGGCAAAGCCGGCAACCCCGATATTCAACCGAATGTCACCATGGCCATCGGTGGCGCAACCGAGATCATTGCCGGTGAAGGCATGATCGTGACCGCTGGTGGGGTTGATACCCACATTCACTTCATCTGTCCGCAGCAGATCGAGGAAGCACTCATGAGCGGCGTGACCACCATGATTGGCGGTGGCACCGGGCCCGCGGTCGGTACTGCAGCGACCACTTGTACGCCTGGTCCTTGGCATATTCATTCGATGCTGTCTGCGGCGGATGCGTTTCCGATGAATCTCGGGTTTCTCGGCAAAGGCAATGTCAGTTTGCCGACGCCACTTGAGGAACAGGTCCAGGCCGGTGCAATTGGTCTGAAGTTGCATGAAGACTGGGGATCAACACCGGCCGCGATCGATAACTGTTTGTCTGTGGCCGACAAGATGGATATTCAGGTCGCCATTCACAGCGATACCCTCAACGAAGGTGGCTTCCTGGAACATACACTGGCGGCCTTCAAGGATCGTACGATTCATACCTTCCATACCGAAGGTGCCGGTGGTGGCCATGCGCCGGATATCATTGCCGCAGTGGGTGAAGGCAATGTGTTGCCATCCTCGACCAATCCAACCCGACCTTACACGGTCAACACATTGGATGAACATCTGGACATGCTGATGGTATGTCACCATCTCGATCCGGCCATTGCGGAGGACATTGCGTTTGCCGAGTCACGCATCCGCCGCGAGACCATTGCCGCTGAGGATATTTTGCATGACATCGGCGCGATCTCGATGATGTCGTCGGACTCGCAAGCCATGGGACGCGTCGGTGAAGTGATTATGCGCACCTGGCAAACTGCTCACAAGATGAAATCGCAGCGTGGTTCATTAGCGATGGACCCTTCCCGTCACGATAATTTCCGCGTCAAACGCTATATCGCCAAATACACCATCAATCCCGCGATTACCCACGGTATTTCGCACGTGGTAGGCTCGCTTGAGGTGGGGAAGGTGGCCGACATTGTGCTCTGGAAGCCCGCCTTTTTTGGCGTGAAACCATCCATGATTCTCAAGAGCGGCATGATCGCCGCAGCGCAGATGGGCGACCCAAACGCCTCAATCCCGACACCGCAACCGGTCCATTATCGAATGATGTTCGGCGCTTACGGCGGCGGTCTCAAAAGCTCCATGACTTTTGTCTCCCAAGCGGCGTTCGACGCCGGCATTGGTGCGCATTTGAAGTTGAACAAACCGCTGGTACCAGTCAAAGGCATGCGTCACCTTCGCAAGTCGGACATGATTCATAATGATCTGACACCGAAGATGGAGGTCGATTCGGAGACTTATGAAGTACGTGCCAACGGTGAGTTACTCGTGTGCGAACCCGCCAAGATGCTGCCTCTGGCGCAACGTTATTTCCTGTTTTGAATAAGCTGGGTAAATCAATTAGAGAAGAACATGCTGACGCTGAATACAAAAATTGATCCTGCGGGATTTACCGGCGCAATTGACGGTGAACTGGTACTGCCTTACGAACTGCGCGAAAAAAGTCGTTTGCGTGCTGCGCTGGTTTCGGGCGAAGAGGTTGCGGTGTTTACAGTACGTGGCACCATTTTGCGTGATGGCGATTTACTACGTGGTGACGATGGCCGGGTGGTCAAGGTGAGTGCCGCACGCGAGGTAACTTACCACGTCGAGGGTGACACGCCACAGCATCTGTTGCGTTGTGCCTTCCATTTAGGAAATCGCCATACCCAGGCGCAAGTTGGTGACGGATTTTTGCGTATCCGTAAAGACCCGGTGCTCAAGGAAATGCTGGAAGGTCTTGGCGCACGGGTTACTGAAGAGAATGCGGCCTTCGAGCCGGAGTCCGGCGCCTACGGTGGTGGTCACCATCATCACGGCGATGATCATCACCATCCATTGGCACCGATTCCTGTGCGCCAGAAGATTCACCGTCCTGGCGATATCGCGCGTTAATATGCACGCCCATGCTCTGCTCCATCTGCTACAGCTATCGAGTCCATCATTACCGATTGGCGCTTACAGTTATTCGCAAGGTCTTGAAGCGGCGATAGAAAATGGCAGTGTGAATAACGAGTCGACTGCAAGACAGTGGATCATGACTTCGCTTCAAGAAGTCGTCGCCTATTTTGAAGCACCGATTTTCTGGCGATTGCTGGAAGCGTTCGCTACCCGTGATGCGGATGCTGTCACTTTGTGGAACGAACGTTTCATCGCTGCACGTGATACTGCTGAATTCCGTGCAGAGACGATACAAATGGGATATTCGTTAGGCAAACTGGTGGCAGAGTTGGGAATCTGTGACGCGGAACTACTTGCTTTGCTGCAGCAACAAGCCGAGCTGCCATTGCCAACAACGCTGGCCTGTGCTGCCGTGGCATTGGCTGTTCCAGCGGAGGCAGCGCTGCTGGGAATGCTGTTTTCGTGGGCGGAGAATCAGGTGTTGGTATGCGTCAAATCGGTGCCGCTTGGGCAGGTTGCGGGGCAACGTCTGCTGTTGTCATTGCGTCCGGCATTGGAAGAAGCGTCGCGGATAGCGCAGGGGTTGTCCGATGATGCCTTATCGAATTGGGCTCCGGGACTGTCCCTATTGTCGATGCAGCACGAAATTCAGTACAGCCGACTCTACCGCTCGTAAATAATGTTTTTGCTTGCAAAGATTATCTTTGCTGCAATTTATCAATTGAGGTTATACATCCATGAGTAATTCATCATCACCCAATCCACTACGTGTCGGTATCGGTGGGCCAGTCGGTTCGGGAAAGACTGCACTGTGCGAAATGTTGTGCAAGCGCATGCGCGATCATTACGACATGGCGGTCATCACCAATGATATTTATACCAAGGAAGACATGGAGATTCTGCTGCGCGCAGATGCCCTGCCCGCTGAGCGACTGATGGGCGTTGAGACCGGCGGTTGTCCACATACGGCAATTCGTGAAGATGCGTCGATTAATTTGGAAGCAATTGCGCGAATGAGTGCGGACTTTCCCGATCTTGATCTGATCCTCGTGGAGTCTGGGGGTGATAATCTCGCTGCGACATTCAGCCCGGAGTTATCGGATCTGACTATTTACGTCATCGATGTAGCTGGCGGTGAAAAGATTCCACGTAAAGGTGGTCCTGGTATTACACGTTCTGATTTGTTGATCATAAACAAAACCGATCTGGCACCTTATGTTGGCGCCAACCTGGATATCATGGCACAAGACGCGAAACGTATGCGCGGTGATCGTCCATTTGTTTTCACCAATTTGCGTAGTGGTGATGGCGTGGAGAAGGTTATTGATTACATTCGCAAGCAAGGGTTGCTGGATGAGAAAAAGCCAGTCTAAATCTTTTTATTTGTAAATAATAAAGTCGGCTTCTTGCCGGCTTTATTTTGTCTACCCAGTTTGAGACGTTTGAGCACTCAAAGAAGTAGTTCATTCTAGGGAATAAAGCAGTTATGGACGAAAAGATGCTGACCATTTCCCGCCAAAGTATCCCCGTGTAAAGTTAGTGACTGTGCTGAATCATGCTGTCGGAGCGCGAATTGGCAATGGAAAGTGCAAAGCAAAAAGCCCTTAACCTGAAGGTTAAGGGCTTTTTCAATAACTAGCCTGACGATGACCTACTTTCACACTGGTTGCAGCACTATCATCGGCGCAAAGTCGTTTCACGGTCCTGTTCGGGATGGGAAGGGGTGGTACCAACTTGCTATAGTCATCAGGCATAACTTGTAGTGTTGCTTGAGTCCCGTTGAAACTGGGGTTGTCAAACAACGCAATCTGGGAAGAAGTAAATTATAGTGGGTGTGATGCACAATGGCAAACACGTCAATTCAAGCTATAACAGCTAATGTTATAGGGACAAGCCGCACGGGCAATTAGTATCAGTTAGCTTAAC
>NZ_JACHYE010000009.1 GCF_014192645.1 Herbaspirillum sp. Sphag64
ATTTAACGCCTTATGTCTTGGAAATGCTTCGTAGTATTGAATTTCTTGAGGATGCAGATCCAATTCCATCCGCTCCGATTTATTCGGACGAGTAAGCAGTTTGGGACATCCGGGCCGGAACGCCGCATTGACGGGTCGTATCGGATGTAAAAACTGAAGTAGGTCACGGTTTGCATCCAGATTGTCCTGCGACTTGATCAAAGACCTGATTGAAGCAAGCCGTCACGAGCTGGATTAAATGACCCCCTGGTGTTTGGTAGTAATAGCAGTCTGGTCTATTTGGCTCGAACTGAGGGGCAGTTCAATTTCGCCATTTCATTTAATTGCCTGAACGCAAATTGATTGCACGCAAACAGTCTTCCGGTCCACCGATCACAAGCTCAGAGGAGCACGCGATCATCAGATTGCGTACCAAACCAAAATCCTCGACGATCAACCCATGTTCATCAACACAATGATTCTGTACCGATTGGGTGTTCTTTATCTGATCGACGAGTGGTCTGCCATCGTCGGTGTAGGCCCATACCGACTTACCTAACGCGCGTGCAAAACCAATTTCGAAACAGGTGCCGGAGTCGGGCTCTGCACCACGGAAGTTGTTGACGTTGGCCATCACTAGATCCGCTTGATGTATCAGTGCAATGTTGGCGTTGTAAATCCAATCGGCCAGTGCTCTTCCCGTCAAGTTTGCGGGCGCTTGATTATCGAGCGGGAATAAACCTTGAAAGCCATACTGGGCACACAGCGTGTGCAGGGACTTGCCATAATCGCTGGCATCTAGACGGAAGACATCAAAACCTGCGAGATAGATTTTTTGTTCACGTGGATTTACCATTTTTAAAGATCCCCGGTCACGTCGTCGGTGATATCTGCAGATCTTGTGGAGATATTCCATTGACCTGCGACAGCAGTGGTCGTGATGGAATGCTTTTCCATCTTCCAGCCAAAGATGCTGAAGAAGAGAAGGACAGCAAAGATCGCAACAACAGTGACGATATTTAGCCAATGTGGACAGATAGTATCGATCGATTTCAGGATGTCAGTGAGTTGATATATGCTGCTCGCTGTACGAAGCAGAATCGCAATGGCGGTACAAGTAAAGAGAGCAATAAAAAGCGAAAAAAAGATCTTTGAAAAAATCGCATTGACTTTGGTTGGTGAGTAGATCGTCTCCAGCTTGCGCTTCGACTTATCGCCATTGGTGTGATCTGGGGCAAACACTGTTTTGTACAACGGTCCAATCACATCATCTTCCAGCAATTCGACTTGTGCTTCCCAGTTTGCCTGCCAGAATTTACTGCCCTTGTTAGCGTGCTCCCAGCCCCTGCTGAAAAGTGCTCCCAGACCTGCCAATATCAGCAACATGAGTTGGTACAGCAATGTCAGACTTGCGCTCCCATCGTTTTTGAATGAGGCCGTCGCAACCACACCATACGCAGTCAACGTCGCAGCGACGATGGCCCAGAAATAGGTCGATCGCTTCCAGTAGAGTTCGATTTCAAATTTTCTGATATCCAGGGCGGCATTGTAGGCAAGCCGAAGTCGCGAATCCGAATCCGGTGCTTTACCTTGTCCAATCCTGGCGAGGTATTCGGTGTAGTCGCCAGATCTTTCTGGCTGTGAAGGGCAGGTCGGCGTCCTGCTCTTAAATGCAATAGCACGTCTTTTACCTCGCTCCGTCATATCCTCTCCTTGATGAACGTCATTGTTAGCTTTTGTCTACGGCCGATGGGCCGGATCATAGCATCGCAATCCCGGCCAAAACAGCGGAAAACCCAGTCATCTCTGATAAGATGTCACATAACTTTTTCCAGCATCAACGCCCATGACCACCACTGAGAGCCCCAGCCCGCTGCTGCGTCCGCGCAAGAAATCCCAAAGCCTGTCGCAGGAAGTGGTCAATGCCATCTCTGAATTGATCACCAATGGTCGCTTGAAGCCAGGCGACAAGCTGCCGACCGAGTCTGAAATCATGTCCACTCAAGGTGTTAGCCGCACCGTGGTGCGTGAAGCGATCTCGCGTTTGCAGGCCGCTAATCTGGTGGAGACCCGGCATGGTATCGGTACCTTTGTGCTAGAGCCACCGAAGACGGGCAATATCCATATCGATCCGGCGACCATCACCACCATGAAGGATCTGCTGGCCTTGCTGGAGCTGCGTATCAGCCTGGAAACCGAGACTGCCGGACTGGCTGCAGCCCGCCGTAGCGATGCGCAATTGCAGGAGATCCGGCTGGCACTCGATGCGCTGCGTGACAATCTGGCGCAGGGTAAGGACACCATCGATGCAGACTTCCGCTTTCACTCCCAGATCGCCAATGCAACGGCCAACCGCTATTTCATTGAGATCATCAGTCATCTTGGCAATGGTGTGATCCCACGTAAGCGCCTGGATACGGCACAACTGGCGCGGGATCAGCAGGCTAGCTATCTGGACCGCGTGCAGCGTGAGCATGAAGATATCTACGAAGCGATCGCCCGGCGCGATACCGAAGCCGCTCGTGCCGCCATGCGTAACCATCTGACCAATAGCCGTGAGCGCCTGCGCCGTGCGCATGAGGCAGCAGAGTCAGGCGTTGTTGGCAGCACCACCGAAAATAGTGTCGCCCAGTAATTCCTTACGGCAACTCTCAACCCGGTTTTACGCACAACAACGACACCAAGCCAGTAGCAAAAACTACTGGCTTTCTTTTTATTGATGTTGTACGATGACTGATATCTTGAAGCCTGATTCTTGATGCTGAGAACGAAGCACGCTTTGGCGCGCTTCTGGCACCTCTACAGCGACGGAATTTTTAACATCATCCTTTGGTACCTACTGACATGTACACACCACAAGACCTGAAACACATCCTCTCTTCCGGCCTGCTGTCGTTCCCGCTGACCGACTTTGATGAACAAGGTGATTTCCGTCCCAAGACCTACGCCGAGCGTCTCGAGTGGCTGGCGCCTTACGGTGCCAGCGCACTGTTCGCTGCGGGCGGCACGGGGGAGTTCTTCTCGCTGGTACCGGGCGAGTACAGCGACATCATCCGCACCGCGGTCGACACCTGCAAAGGCAAGGTGCCCATCATCGCCGGTGCCGGTGGCGCAACCCGCGCAGCAATCGCCTATGCACAGGAAGCTGAACGTCTGGGCGCGCACGGCATTCTGCTGATGCCCCATTACCTGACCGAAGCCAGCCAGGACGGTATTGCTGCACACGTTGAAGCGGTGTGTAAATCGGTCAAGTTTGGTGTGATCATTTATAACCGTGCCGTCTGCAAGCTCAACGCCGATACGCTGGAGCGTCTGGCTGCGCGTTGCCCGAACCTGATCGGCTTCAAGGATGGCGTTGGCGAAATCGAATCCATGGTCACCATCCGCCGCCGTCTGGGCGATCGTTTTACCTACCTCGGCGGCTTGCCGACTGCGGAAGTCTATGCCGCTGCCTACAAGGCGCTGGGTGTGCCGGTGTATTCGTCGGCGGTGTTCAACTTCATCCCGAAGACAGCGATGGACTTCTATCACGCGATTGCCAAGGATGATCACGCCACCGTTGGCCGTCTGATTGATGACTTCTTCCTCCCCTACCTGGAAATTCGCAATCGCAAGGCTGGTTATGCCGTGAGTATCGTCAAGGCCGGTGCCCGCGTGGTGGGTCACGATGCTGGTCCGGTACGTACGCCACTGACACCTTGCACGGAAGCCGAGCACGAAGAACTGGCCGCGCTGATCAAGCGTCTTGGACCGCAGTAATCAGGCCGATAAACCGCTGCAACAGCATCACAAGAACAGCAGCACCAACCTTGATCGCCCTCGTGGCGCTTGGTGAATGTACTCACACTGACCGCCGGCCTGTACCCGCGGTCAGTTTTTTTTAGCAGTTTTTAAAGTTTTTTTGACATCGACCCACGGGAGAAACACATGTCGCAATTTGCAAATTACATCAACGGTGAATGGCTGCAAGGAAACAGCGTCAGCCATAACATCAACCCTTCTGATCTGAGCGACGTCATCGGTGACTACGCGCAGGCCGATGTTGCGCAGGCCGATCTGGCTATTGCCGCTGCACAGGCGGCTTTTCCTGCATGGAGCACCGGTAACCCGCAAGCGCGAGCCGATGCGCTCGACAAGATCGGCAGCGAAATTCTGGCACGTAAGGATGAGCTGGGTCGTCTATTGTCACGCGAAGAGGGCAAGACACTGGTCGAAGGCATCGGTGAAGCCAGTCGTGCCGGTAACATCTTCAAGTTCTTTGCGGCCGAAGTGCTGCGGATTCAGGGGCAGAAGCTGGCCTCGGTCCGTCCCGGTCTGGATGTGGAAATCACACGCGAGCCACTGGGCGTGATTGGCATCATCGCACCGTGGAATTTCCCGATGGCGATTCCAGCCTGGAAGATTGCACCAGCACTGGCCTATGGCAACACGGTGGTATTCAAACCGGCTGAACTGGTACCTGGCAGCGCCTGGGCGATTGCTGAAATCATCAGCCGTTCCGGTATTCCAGCGGGTGTGTTCAATCTAGTCATGGGCCGTGGTTCGGTAGTGGGGCAGCGCTTTATCGATGATCGTCGTGTCACAGCATTGAGCTTCACCGGCTCAGTCTCAACCGGTAACCGTGTCGCGCAGGGATGTATCGCCCGCATGGCCAAGTTCCAGCTGGAAATGGGCGGCAAGAATCCGCTGGTCATCCTCAATGATGCTGACCTCAATGTGGCCGTGACCGCTGCGGTGCAAGGCGCGTTTTTCTCGACCGGTCAACGTTGCACTGCTTCCTCCCGCATCATTGTCGAGAAGGACATTTACCCACGTTTTATCGAAGCAGCACGTGCACAACTGGCTGGTTTGCGTATCGGACATGCCTTGCATCAGGATACCCATATCGGGCCCGTCGTTGATCAGTCGCAGCTGGACCAAAACCTGTCCTATGTTGCCATCGGCAAGCAGGAAGGTGCGCTTCTGGTGATCGGTGGTGAGACCGTGGAACGCGATACGCGTGGCTTTTACATGACTCCGGCCCTGTTTGCCGATTGCAGCAACGATTTCCGCATTTCCCGCGAAGAGATCTTCGGGCCAGTGGCGGCAGTGATCCCGGCAGACAATTATGAGCATGCCTTGCAGTTGGCCAATGACACCGAGTTCGGTCTCTCCTCCGGCATCTGCACCACCTCGCTGAAGTACGCTACCCACTTCAAGCGTCATGCACAGGCAGGCATGGTCATGGTCAATACGGCCACTGCCGGTGTTGATTATCACGTGCCATTTGGAGGTCGCAAGGGCTCCAGCTATGGCCCACGTGAACAAGGCAGCTACGCCGCCGAGTTCTACACCACCGTCAAGACTGCCTACACCGCAGCCTGATGTAAAAAGGCCGCTCCTGGAGGGGAGCGGCCTGTTGAATTTCAGTATAAAGATCGATCTCAATCCATTCTGTGACGTTCAGAACTGTTCCCAGTCCTCATTCGTCGTTACCAACGGTGCAGCTGGTGATGCAATTTTCTTTTGCGCTGGTACCGTAACGGCGGTCTTCGCTGCCGGCGATATCGCTACCTCTTCCGAAGTACCATCAAGCGCAAATACACTGACGACTTCGGCCAGCGTCATGGCTTGATTCTGCAGCGACTTCGCAGCCGCAGCGGCTTGCTCTACCAACGCCGCATTTTGCTGGGTCACGCTATCCATTTGGGTGATGGCCTGGTTGACCTGCAGGATGCCGGCACTTTGTTCTCGGCTGGCAGCGCTGATCTCGCCGACGATGTCAGTGACCCGCCTTACACTATCAACCACTTCCTGCATGGTGACTCCGGCATGTTCGACCAGCTTGCTGCCGGAATCGACCTTGTGGACCGAGTCGGTGATCAGTTCCTTGATCTCACGCGCAGCACTGGCCGAGCGTTGCGCCAGACTGCGCACTTCCGATGCAACAACGGCAAAGCCACGTCCCTGTTCGCCAGCACGCGCTGCCTCGACGGCGGCGTTGAGTGCCAGAATATTGGTCTGAAACGCAATGCCGTCAATCACACTGATGATGTCCACAATCTTACGTGAAGAGGTATTGATGGCCTGCATGGTATCGACTACCTGGGCAACCACGGCACCACCTTTGATCGCTGTTTCAGAGGCCGATAATGCCAGTTCATTGGCCTGTACGGCATTATCGGCATTCTGTTTGACGGTACTGGTCAGTTGCTCCATCGAGGCGGCGGTTTGCTGTAATGAGCTGGCCTGGGTTTCGGTTCGGGCCGAGAGATCCATATTGCCACTGGCAATATCGCGCGCGCCGAGATTGATCACGCGCGAACTCGCATGTACCCGTGAGACGGTACGCAACAGGCTTTGCTGCATGCTGTTGATGGCAGAAAACAAGCGACCGATTTCATTGTTCCCGGTCGTTGTGACAATGACATTCAGATCACCAGTCGCGACCTGATCAAGCAGGTTCACCGCGCGATTGAGCGGGGCCAACACGACCCGACGCAGCAGCAGATGCACTGCAACCACCAGCGCCATTGCCGCAGCCAGACCGGTCAGTACCAACACGACGACCATGTTGTATTCCTGTTCGCGGTCTGTGACGATTGCCTGCACGTTATCCTTGGTCTGGCTCTGAAATTTTTCCAGCAAGGTTGAGAACTGCGCCCCTTTCGCCGTGATGTCGCGGCCATTGATCTCGGCATAGGCCGCCGTATCATTGTTACGCAGCGCTGTCATGGCTTGCTTGAGCGCAGCAGAGAGCTCCCTTCCGGACGTCACCAGTGCGTGCTTGAGGACATCATCCTGACCGTTGAAATCCGGTGCTTGCTCGAATTGATCGAGCGTCTTCAGAGCGCGTGCATAAGTGGTCTCGGCATTGTTGAGCGCCGCGTCCCGGATGTGTTGATCATTCGCCTCTTTGAGTGCCGTGTAGGCACGCGTGAGCGCCGAGCGGGTACGTGTGGTGTCCTTGTAGGCATCGTTGACCGCAAATACCCGTAGCGCGATTTCATGCACCACCATGGTGGAGGCATTAGTGCGCCCCAATGTGAATACCCCCACTGCGGCACCGATCACGATCATGATCGCAAACAGTGCCAGGGCCCCCATCAAACTAAAGCGAACGGTGATGTTGCGCATGGTGTCATTTCCTTCTGCAGCGGTGATGGCATTCCTGGCGATTGTGCCGGTCGTGCCGGACGTATCAGGGCAAGTTGATGATTTCTACCCAGTTCGGGTTCTTGCCAACCTCCAGATGCTGCAACGTAGTCAGCGCACCGGTTTTTTGATTAATGCGGTAACTGGTCAGACCATTCGACTTTTGTCCGACCGCGATCAGATATTTGCCATGTGGATCGATGTTGAAGCCACGTGGCTGTGTCTCGGTAGCAAAGCTGCTGATGCTGCTCAGCGCACCTGTACGTGCGTCAACACGATACGCTGCCAGCGTGCTGGAGGTGCGCTCAGAGGCATACACGAAGCGGCCATTTGGTGTGATGTGAATATCCGCCGGTGCCGGTGCATCGCCCTGGAAACCAGCGGGTACGGCAGTGATGGTGCCTTGCAGTTGTAGCGTGCCACGCGCACCATCGTAACGATAGGTGTTAACGGTGCCATTCAACTCATTGGTTGAGTACACATAGTGATGCTTGGGATCAAACACGAAATGGCGCGGACCCGCACCGGCTGCCGTGGAGACCGCAGCGGGCGTATTCGGCGTGAGGCTGCCGGTGGCGGCATCGAAGTGGAATTGCAGAATCACGTCGCTGCCAAGATTGGACGCGAACACGAACTTGTTGGTTGGATCAACGCCGATCTGATGCGCGTTCTTGCCGGTCGGCGTGACTTGTACGCCTTCACTTTGCGCTATACCCAGTGCATCAATCGGATTGACCGAGATCTTGTGACCGGTATAAGACGCTGCCAGCAGGTAACGACCGGTCTTGTCGGTCGCCAGATTGGCCATGTTGTCGGCCAGTGGCACGGTGGACAATGCACGCAACTTGCCGCTTTGCTGATCGACGGCGAAGGTGGTCACCGAATAGGGCTGTGAGCGCAACGATGCGTACAGACGGTGATGGTCCGGGCTGAGTGCCAGTGGCATCACATTGCCGCCGGTCTTGACCTTGTCGATCCAGCTCAGATTGCCATCCTTGGGATTCAATTCCAGGATGTCGATTTCCTGACTGTCGGCATTTGATACATAGACGATGGTTTTGGCCAGCGCCGGTGTTGAGAGTATTGCGCAGGCGCTGAGGGTTGCTAATGCCAGTGTATTACGCAGCAGTGTGGTGCTTGTTCCGATATTCATTGTCTCTACTCCTCCTTGGTTGGTAAACGTCCCCAATGTTGTTGTTGGATGTGCGGGGACGGGTTGCTATTACTATTGAAACGACATTGGATGATCAGGTAATCGGTGCCGGGTTGAACAAAGTCAACGCGTTATGCAGCTTCCACTTC
Organism: Herbaspirillum sp. Sphag64; assembly: GCF_014192645.1. GTDB lineage: Bacteria > Pseudomonadota > Gammaproteobacteria > Burkholderiales > Burkholderiaceae_D > Herbaspirillum. Next base: position 8,416 of record NZ_JACHYE010000009.1, read on the forward strand.
TCGGCCCAGGTCTGCTTGCGGCCACTGGCCACATCCAGCATCAGGTGGAACAGTTCCCAGCCGACATCTTCAATGGTCGCTTCGCCACTGGCGATACGTCCGGCGTTGACGTCCATCAGGTCATGCCAGCGGCGCGCCAGATCGTTGCGGGTCGCCACCTTGATCACGGGAACCGCGGCCAGACCATAGGGTGTGCCACGACCTGTGGTGAAGATGTGCAGGTTCATCCCAGCCGCCAGTTGCAGCGTGCCGCAGACAAAATCGCTGGCCGGTGTGGCGGCGTAGATCAATCCCTTTTGTTTGAGCTTGTCGCCCGGTGACAGCACGCCGGCAATCGGGCCGCTACCAGATTTGACGATCGAGCCCATGGCCTTCTCAACGATATTGGCGAGACCACCCTTTTTATTGCCAGGCGTGGTGTTCGCGCTGCGATCGACACCGCCGCGCTTGAGATAATTGTCGTACCAGTCCATCTCGCGGATCATCGCCTGCGCAACATCGGCATTGATGGCACGCGAGGTCAGCTGGTCGATACCGTCACGCACTTCGGTCACTTCCGAGAACATTACACTGGCACCAGCGCGCACCAGCAGATCGGTGGCAAAGCCGACTGCCGGGTTGGCGGTCACACCAGAGAAGGCATCGCTGCCACCGCACTGCACACCAACCACCAGATCGGCTGCCGGGCAGGTCACACGGCGGCGCTTGTCGAGCTCTTGCAGGCGGGCTTCAGCCATGTCCATGATGGAGGCAATCATGGAATTGAAGCCGACATGTTCCGCATCCTGCAGGCACACCACATAGGCAGCACCTTCCTTGTGGATGGGGATCATTTTTTCCGGCAGCAGGCGGTTCGGTTGCAGCTTCTCGCAACCGAGACTCACCACCATGGCCTGTCCGCCAAAGTTGGGGTTGAGGCTGATATTACGCAGCGTGCGGATCGGAATATCCGCATTGGGCGCATCAATGGCGACGCCGCAACCATAAGTATGTTCCAGTGCGACCACGTCTTCCACATTCGGGTACTTGGGCAGCAGCTCTTCGCGAATGCGCTTGACCGCATGTTCAACCACACCGGCCACGCATTGCACGGTAGTGGTGATGGCCAGCAGGTTACGCGTACCAACCGAGCCATCGGTATTGCGATAACCCTCGAAGGTATAGCCGTCCAGCGGTGCTGCCGGTGCTGGCACACGGGTGGCAATCGGCAGGTTATCCAGCTCGCGTGCTGGCGGCAGGGTGACCAGCGACTCTTCGATCCAGCTACCTTTGGCAATATCACGCACGGCATAGCCGATGGCCACGTCGTAACGAATGATCGCTGCGCCCTGCGCAATATCGCGCAGCGCAATCTTGTGACCTTGCGGCACGGCCTGCAGCAGTGTCAGACCATCGGGGAACACGGTACCAAGGGGCAAACCGCCATCGTTGACGACGATGGCGACGTTGTCGTTGGCATGCATCAGGATATAGCGCGCCGGAGCTGACTGGCTGGCGGCTTGAGGTTCAGCGTTAGATTCAGCTTTAGATGCAGTAGACATAATTTTTTCCATTTGCAAAAAGTAATGCGAGCGGTGTCAGCAGTCGTCAGACCGGCTTGAGCTGAACCCGCTTGATGTCCTTGACGATCACCAGATAGCTGATCACGGTAACCAGCGCATTGGCGCCAACAAATACCAGTGCACCACTGAAGGAGCCACTGGCCTTGAGGATATAGCCGATCACAATCGGTGTCGTGATGCCGGCGACATTGCCGAACATATTGAACAGGCTGCCGCTGAGGCCGACGATTTCCTTCGGTGCCGTATCGGCCACAACCGCCCAGCCTAGTGCGCCGACGCCCTTGCCAAAGAAGGCCAGCGCCATGATCGCCACGACCAGCCATTGCGTTTCTACGTAGTTGCACAGGATCATCGTAGTCGATAGCAGCATCCCGGCCACAATTGGAATTTTGCGCGATAAGGTCAGGCTCATGCCGCGCTGGATCAGGCGGTCAGAAATCATGCCGCCGACGACGCCACCGATGAAGCCGCAGACCGCCGGAATGGACGCCACAAAACCGGCCTTCAGGATCGACATGCCGCGCTCCTGCACCAGATACACCGGGAACCAGGTAAGGAAAAAATAGGTAATCGTATTGATACAGTACTGACCCACATACACGCCCAGCAACATCCGGTTGCTCAGCAGCTGGCGCACATAGCCCCAGTTGGCCCGCTTGTCCTTGGCGGGCTGATGCGCCTGCGGCTGTTGATCCATATTCACCAGCGCGCCGCCCTGCTCGATATAGTTCAGCTCGGCACGGCTGATCAGCGGATGCTCCTTGGGCGCATGGATGACCTTGACCCAGATCACCGACAGCGCAATACCGAAGCAGCCCATGACCACAAAGACGTCATGCCAGTTGTAGGTATGGGCAATCCATGCCATCAACGGCGTAAACAGAACTGCCGCAAAATACTGGGCTGAGTTGAAAATCGCCGAAGCCACGCCGCGCTCGGCGGTTGGGAACCAGGACGCCACAATGCGTCCATTGGCCGGGAACGACGGCGCCTCGGCCAGGCCCACGATAAAGCGCAACGCAAACAAGGCCGCCACCGCCATGCCAGTACCAAGCCAGCCCACACCCGCTTGCAGCAAGGTAAATAACGACCACAGGAAGATACTTGCCGCATACACGCGCTTGGAGCCAAAACGGTCCAGCAGCCAGCCGCCTGGCAATTGCGCCATGACATAGGCCCAACTGAAGGCAGAAAAGATATAGCCCATCATCACCGGGTCCAGACCCAGATCGGCTTTCATGGATGTACCGACAATCGACAGCGTGGCCCGATCCGCGTAGTTCAGAGTCGTCACCACAAACAGCATGAACAGCACCAGATAGCGGATGTGGCTTGCTCGCGCGCCCGCTACTGCGCTGACTTGATTGATACGCACAGACCTATCTCCGACGAGTACGGTGCGTCTGCCGGCGGACTATCGTCAAGCACCGGGCAGATGCTGCCGCAACTGATGTCTGCGGGAGTCTCCTACCCAGGTTTGCGACGCCTGCGGCAATGGCGGCACCAGGTTTTATTATAAAAAGTTGCTTTACAGACTGAATTGTTATCAGTCATCGTACAACATGTCTGTGAGTATAAACAGCCGCCTTTTGTTTTGCAAACGAATTATCGCGATCGATCAGGGTTGTTTTGGAAAATGGGGAAATCTGACGTACAGGATGCGGAGCGGAGATGGCAGTGAGAGACAACCTGCACTGATCTGGGTTTATTTTTGATAGTGTGAGCTCATTCACGGGCGCAGTATAAGTCTCCCTATAGTTGAGGACCCTAAAATGCTGCCTGCGCTGTCATCTTGTCATCCGAGTACGTCTCAAAAGACCCCAATTAATGCTCTAAAAGAGCGCCTAGAGCGTTTATCTCTTGAACACGAGATCGTCAATGCGGCCAGCAGTACCAGCCGCATTGACATGGGTCCAGAAAGTCAGCGAGCAATATCCTTGAAGAAGATTATGGAGGCGATCAGCAGCAACGAGACGCTGTTTGAACAGGTAAAGAGAATCTGTATACGCGATCCTGATCAGGAATCGACACCTGTGCAGGAAAAAATGGATTGTGTGATGCAGCAAGCCACCAATGAATCGAAGGAGCAGCTGATATTTATTGCCGAAGAAGTAGGCAGGCAGCTAAAGCCCTGGTCTGATGTGGTTGAAGCGCACGGTCTTACACTTGGTGATGCCACTAGAAAAAATCTCCAGGAGATGGTGATCGATGGACCTGCCCGAAAACGGATCATGGAGGAATGGCCATGGAAGATGGTAGGTAAAAAACTAGGACTCGACCTTGATGACCCTGAAGTCAAGATGAAACTTCAGCAGGTTGTGATCGATGGACCTGCCAAAGATCAGATCATGAAGGGAAGGCGATGGGATAAGGTGGATAACAATCTTGGACTCGACCTTGATGACCCTGAAGTCAAGATGAAACTTCAGCAGGTTGTGATCAATGGACCTGCCCGAAAGCTGATCATGGAGCGAACGCGATGGGATCAGTTGGATGAAAAGCTTGGACTCGACCTTGATCACCCTGAAGTCAAGATGCAACTGCAGCAAATTGCGATCGACGGACCTGCCCGAGAAATGATCATGGAGGGATGTTCAGGGATTATGGCATGTGAAAAGCTTGGACTCGACCTTGGTAAGCCTGAAGTCAGAGAGAGACTTCAGACGTTTGAAAGTCAGAGGAAGGTGATCGATGAATCTGCCCGAGAACAGATCATGAAGGGAGGGCGATGGAATGAGGTAGGTACGAAGCTTGAACTTGAACTTGATCGTCCTGAAGTCAGGCTGAAACTCCAGCAAATTGTGATCGATGGATCTGCCCGACATCAGATCATGAAGGGGGGGCGATGGGATGAGGTGGGTAAGAAGCTTGGACTCGACGTTGATAACCCTAAGATCGAGAAAAAACTTCAGCAGATTGTGATCGATGGACCTGCCGTAAAGCTGATCATAGATGGTGAGCTATTGGATACAGTGTGTAGGAAGCTCGGGATTCGCGCTAATGAGGAACTTCAGAAGATTGTAAGGCAAAGGAAACTGATCGATAGAGGGGTCCGAAACGAGATCATGAATGGGCTGCAATGGCATGCAGCGGCTACAGCGTTTAACCTCGACCTTAGTAGGCCTTACGTCGCGATTAAACTTCAGTTAATTTCGATCGATGGACCTGTCCGAAAACTGATCATGGAAGAAAAACCATGGAAGGAGGTGGCTACAGCGTTTGCACTTGACCTTGATGCCCCTGAAGTCAAGACGAAACTTCTGCAGGTTGTGATCGATGAATCTGCCCGCGAACAGATCATGAAGAGAGAGCGATGGGATGAGGTAGGTAAAAAGCTTGGACTCGACCTTGGTGACCCTGAAGTCAAGATGATACTTCAGCAGGCTGTGATCGATGGGCCTGCCCGGGAACTGATCTGGAAGGGGGAGCACTGGAAAGAGGTGGGTGAAAAACTTGGACTCGAAATTAGAAATCCTAAAGTTAAGATAAATCTTCAGCAGGTTGTGATTGATGGACCTGCCCGAAAACTGATCATAGAGGAAAAGCCATGGGAAGAGGTGGGTGAAAAATTTGGACTCGAAATGAAAAAAACTGAAGTCAGGATGTTACTTCAGCAAATTCTGATCGATGGACTTGTCCGAAAACTGATTATGAACGGAGAGTCATGGAAAGAGGCGGGTAAAAAGTTTGGACTCGACATTGATCATCCTGAAGTCAGCAGGAAACTTCAATATATTGCACGTCAGTGGAAAAAAGCAGAAGAACTGATAATGGATGGATGGTGCTGGTATGAGGTGGGGGAAAAGTTTGACCTCGAACTTGATAAACCTGACGTCAAGACTGCATTGCAGATGATTGTGATTGAGGGCCCTGCCAAAGACAGGATCTTGCGTGGAGAGCAATGGTATGAGGTGGCTAAATGCCTTGAAATCGACCCTGAGAATCCTGAGTTCGGGATGAAACTTCAGCGGATTGTGTTCAATGGACCTGCCCAAAAAATGATCAAGGAGGGATGGAAATGGGATGAGTTGTATACAAAACTTGGACTCGAACCTGGGAATGATAAATTCAGGATGAAACTTCAGAAGATTGTGATCGACGGACCTGCCAAAGAACTGATCATGACGGGATGGAAATGGAATGAAGTGGGTGAAAAGTTGAGACTCGAAATTAATGATCCTGAAGTCAAGAAGAGACTTCTGGAGATTGTGTTCGAGCGACGTGCCCGAGACCAGATCAGGGAGGGAGGGAAATGGAAAGAGGTAGGTGAAAATCTTGGACTCGAAATTAATGATCCTGAAGTCAAGAAGAGACTTCAGGGGATAGTGATCGATGAATCTGCCCGAGAACGGATCAAAGAGAGAGGGCAATGGAAAGAGGTGGGTGAAGAACTTGGACTCGAAATTGATGATCCTGAAGTCAACATGCTACTTCAGGATGTTGCACTCTTTGGACCTGCTCGACAACTGATCAAAGGAGGAATGTTATGGAAAGAGGCAGGTAAAAAATTTGGACTCGACATTGACAATCCAGAATTCAAGATAAAACTCCAGCACATAGCGATCGATGGACCTGCCCGAGAGCTGATCCTGAAGGGAGGGCAATGGAAAGAGGTGGGTAAAAAACTTGAACTCGAAATTGATGATCCACAATTCAAAATGCCACTTCAGAAATTTGCGACCGATGGACCTGCCCGAGAACTGATCAACAAGGGAGAGAAATGGTATGTGGTGGGTGAAAAACTAGGACTTGAAATAGATCAGCCTGAAGTCAAGAAGGGACTTCTGTGGAGCGTGGTGTCAGGACTTGACCCAGAACTCCTGAATGAAGAGGCTTTGGAAAAGACCTGTGCAACTTTTGGTCTCATCATGGATGACATGCGGGCGTACATTGCAAGTAAACAGTTCCAATCCCACCGCATGATCTATAAAAGTAAGCACTTTCAACGCAAGAGGGCCATTGCGCCCCCCCCCTGATAAGCGCTCTAGATACAGCTAGTTGCAGGGCTTCGAGATACTCAGAGGGGCGCTTCCAGCTAACATGTGAAGATGGAATGTGAAGGGCTTGCCGTAGATCGTCGTCTTTCAACCTGGCTTGCTCTGCCAAATGTGTTGCTTCTGTACCGCAATGCTGCGTGGCAGCAAATTTACCCCGGTAAAACACCCTTTGCAGAGCAGGTCAAGTCGCTTGCGGCTGTCCGGCGAGTCGCTATATATCCAGAAAAATAGCGGTCAAAATCACAATAAAAATATTAATTTTTCATCGAATAGTTTCTGGCTAGTGCTTACCGTTCAGCCTATTATTTTCGGACGCAATCGCGACAGTGCGGTCGACAGTGTGTATTTGCCGATCACAGAACACTGCCGGTTCCGTCAGGCACAGGCTTGCCGAGGTGCGACGTCTCGTCGGCAAAGTCTTACCCCAAGGACGTCGGAGGAGCAAAAAGATGACTACCAGCTTTCACCTCAACGGCAAGCAGGTCACAGTGCAGGCAGAGGCAGATACACCGTTGTTGTGGGTGATTCGCGATGAACTCGGGCTGACCGGTACCAAATTCGGCTGTGGCATGGCGCTGTGTGGTGCCTGTACGGTCCACCTTGACGGCACACCCATTCGCTCCTGCCAGACGCCGGTGTCGGCAGCGGCAGGCAAGAAGGTGGCAACCGTTGAGTCCTTGTCCAAGGACAATTCCCATCCCTTGCAAAAGGCCTGGATTGCGCACGATGTGCCGCAATGCGGCTATTGCCAGTCGGGCCAGCTCATGAGTGCCGCAGCTTTGTTGCGCACCAACAAGAACCCGAGTGATGCCGATATTGCCAACGCCATGAGTGGCAACATCTGCCGCTGCGGTACCTATAACCGCATTCGCGCCGCCATCAAAGATGCCGCCGCTGAAATGCGCAAGGCTTGAGGAGACTGCCATGACGACAACACGACGCGATTTCCTCAAGACCTCGGCCATTGTGGGTGGCGGCCTGACGCTAGGCATTGCCCTGCCAGGCGCGGTCAGTGAAGCAACCGCTGCAGGTACTCTGCATACGCCCAACGCCTGGGTCCACATTGCAGACAACAACACTATTACCCTGATTTCCGCCCGCTCCGAGATGGGGCAGGGTGTCTACACCTCCATGCCAATGCTCATTGCCGAGGAACTGGGTGTGGATATCCACAAGGTCAAGGTTGAGATTGCTCCGGTCGGCGATGTCTATGTCAATTCGCTGCTGGGCGGACAACTGACTGGCGGTTCCACTTCGGTGCGCGAAGCGTGGGAAAAGCTGCGCGTCGCCGGCGCGCAAGTGCGCACCATGCTCATTAGCGCTGCTGCGCAAAAGTGGCAGGTCGATCCCGCCACCTTGCATGTGCATGATGGCAGTGTCATCGGCCCCGGCGGCCGTAAGGCAACTTACGGCGCGCTGGCGGAAGCCGCTGCCCTGTTGCCCGTTCCCAAGGACGTGGTATTGAAAGACCCCAAGGATTTCAAGATCATCGGCAAGCCGACCAAACGCCTTGACACCCCGGGCAAGGTTAACGGGACGGCGGGCTATGGGATCGATGTCAAGCTGCCTGGCATGGTCTACGCCTCGCTGGAGCAATGCCCGGTCATCGGCGGCAAGGTTGTCAGTTTTGATGCGAGCAAGGCCAAGGGTATGCCCGGCGTGATCGATGTCGTGCAGATTCGCGATGGCGTGGCCGTGGTTGCCGATAGTTACTGGCGTGCCAAGAAGGCGCGTGAGGCATTGACCGTCACCTGGGACGAAGGTCCGGGCGCGCAGATCGATAACGCCAGCATGCGCGACAGTATCCGTAACGCCAGCGACACCCCGATTCCCATCAAGAAGACCGGCGACGCTGACGCTGCGTTGAAGGGCGCTGCCAAGGTTCTGCAGGCCGAGTATTGGTCACCTTTGCTGGCACACGCCACCATGGAGCCGCAAAACTTTACTGCCGACTATCGCAATGGCAAATGTGTGGTGATCGGTCCGGCCCAGTTCCAGCAAGGTACGGCCGGTAATGTCGCTGCTGCACTCGGCCTCAAGCCAGAGGATGTCACGGTCAAAACCACCTTCCTCGGTGGCGGCTTTGGGCGTCGTCTGGAAGTCGACTTTGCGGTGCAGGCCGCCGAAATCTCCAAGGCAGTCGGCAAGCCAGTCAAGTTATTGTGGAGCCGCGAAGATGACACCAGTCATGATTTCTACCGCCCCATGGCACTGCATCGCATGGCAGGTGGTCTGGATGCGAGCGGTAACCCGGTGGCGCTGACGTTCCAGCTGACCTCGCAATCGGTCACGCAACGCGCCTTTGGCTTGCCCAAGGGCACGCTAGACCCCTTCATGGCGGAGGCGTCCGTGGTCGGCTATGCGATTCCCAACATGACGCAATCGCTGATCGAGCACAACAGCGGCTTGCGTGTTGGCTACTGGCGATCGGTCAGCCATGCCCTGAATGCTTTCGCCAACGAAAGCTTCATCGATGAGCTGGCCGCCGCTGCCGGACGTGACCCTTATCAATATCGACTGGGCCTGTTGTCAGAGCAGCCACGTCTGGCCAATGTACTCAAGCTGGCTGCGGCCAAGGCTGGTTGGGGTACACCGTTGCCAGCCGGTCACCATCGTGGCGTGGCCCTGATGGAAGGCTATGACACCTACATGGCGCAGGTGGTCGAGATATCGGTCAAGGAGAGCGAGATCACGGTACACAAGGTTGCCGTGGCGGCCGATCTGGGGCATATGGTCAATCCGGATACGGTGCATGCGCAGCTGGAGTCGAGCATCGCCTTCGGTCTGTCCTCCACGCTGGGTTCAGAAATCACCCTCGAAAAAGGTCGTGTGCAACAAAGCAATTTCCACGACTATCCGGTGATTCGCATGTTCCAGATGCCCAAGATCGATGTGACGCTGGTGCAAAGTACCGAGAAACCCGGCGGTATCGGCGAACCAGCCACCGCACTGGTAGGCCCGGCAGTCGCCAATGCCTTCTTCGCTGCGACCGGCAAGCGGGTGCGTCGCCTGCCACTATCGGCTGACAACATCAAGTCAGCCTGAGTCATTACTCCGCTGCTACAGCATCTCCAGCCGCTGCGCTCGTCGTGGCGGCTGGAATGCAGTATCCAGCTCCTGCAAATCAGTTGTGCTCAAGGTCAGTTCCAGACAGGCGCGGTTCTGCGCTACATGCGCCAGCGTCGACGCTTTCGGGATCGCAATCACACCCGGTTGCCGCAAGGTCCACGCTAACGCCACCTGTGCTGCCGTCGCGCCATGTCGACGGGCCACCGCGTTCAATGCCGGGTCTTTGAGCAAGCGGCCTTGCTCAATCGGTGAATATGCCATCACGGCAATACCATCGCGCGCGCAGGCCGGCAGCAAGTCAAACTCGATCCCGCGCCGCGACAGGTTATACAGCACCTGATTCACCTGCACCCGTGCGCCGTGCTCCAGTGCCAGCAATTCCTGTATGTCTTCATGGTCCAGATTGCTGACACCCCAGGCCCCGATCTTGCCCTGTGCGACTAACGTTTCCAGCGCCTCCACCGTGGCCGAGAGCGGATGCGTACCGCGCCAATGCAACAGATACAGATCAATTTGTTCCACCGCCAAGCGCCGCAAGCTGGCTTCGCAGGCACGTAGCGTACCCTGGCGCGAAGCATTGTGCGGCAACACCTTGCTCACCAGATAGACCGCGTCGCGACGACCGGCAATGGCTTTGCCAACCACCTTCTCGGCCCCGCCGTCGGCATACATTTCGGCGGTATCGATCAAGGTCATGCCCAGATCGATCCCATGCTGTAGTGCACGGATTTCAGCGCTCGCCTGGGCGGCCGATTCGCCCATGTTCCAGGTACCCTGACCGAGCACCGGTACCGCACTGCCATTGTTGAGGGTGAGACGGGGAATTGCTTGCATCACAGCTCCATGCATGGTCATGTCGAAGCCTCCATCCTAGCGCATGCCACCGGTTTGACATATTCGTCGCGTACACTTTGTGCCCTGTCCCCAAGCCAATCTATTCGACCCGGAGTGTTGCCCATGATGTGTCGTCTTTATCTTGCCAGTTTGCTGCTGCTCAGTTCCGTCATTGGCGCGCCGGCACAAGCCGCCAGCCCCGATGCGTTATGGCAGATTGCACATGAACAATGTCTACCCAACAGCATTGCCCATGGCAACCCGGCACCCTGCGCGCTGGTAGACCGCGAACACGGGTTCGTGCTGCTCAAGGACATCAATGGTGTGGCCCAGCATCTGCTGATTCCCACGACCCGGCTGGCCGGTATTGAAAGCCGCGAATTACTCTCGCCCGATGCCCCCAATTACTGGCGTCAAGCCTGGGAGCGGCGCGACTACGTATCACAAGCGCTGGGCAAGTCATTAGCACCAGACCAGTTCGCCTTGGAGGTCAATTCGGCAGCCGCACGCAGCCAGTTGCAGCTGCATATCCACATGGATTGCGTGCGGCCCGATCTGCCAGCGCTATTGCAAACACACCGGGACGACCCGTTTGGCCAATGGCAGTCGCTGCAGCTCGATGGCCACACTTACAGCATCCTGCGCCTGCCTGCCGATGCCCTGGCCACGCAAGACCCGTTCAAGCTCGCCGCGGCACGCAGCCCCTATGCCGCGCGCGCCATGGCAGCGCAATCACTGTTGCTGACCGGTGCCCGCTTTGCGGACGGCAGCAGCGGCTTTTATCTGCTCGACATGCCGGTCAATTTTGCGCTGCAAGAGCAGGGTAGCGCGGAAGTCCTGCTCGACCACGATTGCCGCATTGCCCAATAAACAAGTAGCAATGGATCGTATTGTCAGTGTGGCAACAGATGCCGGATGTGGTGGAAGCCTGACGACTGGCATGTGGCGCGCAGTGGTTCTTATCCCGTGACCGACAAGTATCGGAGGTCTGAAATATCCAATTAAAATATTTACTATTCTTTAATTGCTTTAAATTTTAATTTAAAGGATAGTAAACATCATGAAAACCACAAAATCGAAGCAGCAACACACTCAGCGCGTGATCTTGCAAGCCGCAGTTGATTTGATGACCGAACACGGTTTTGACAGCGCCAGCATGAAGCAGATCGCGCGCGCTGCCGGGATCGGCGACGCCACGATCTACAAATACTTCCCCACCAAGGAAAAGTTAGTCCTGGGCTATTTCGAACAATCGATCAACGATGCCATTGCCGCCGCCCTTGGCACCGATGGCTTTGCCGGGTATACGTTACAAGAGCGATTGCAGCGCCTGGTCGATGCATTGCTGGAAATATTATTGGCTGATCGTGAGTTCGTCGCCGTCGCTCGTGAGCTGGTGGGCAAGTCGCCCACGCTAATGATGGGAGACGCGTTGCCAGGCAAGCTCGCCATCAAACAGCAGGTTGTCGCCTTCCTCGATGCCGCTGAATCAGCCGGCAGCATTGCACCTTGCGACTTCAAGCCGCTCATCGGCGGCCTGTTCGCGGACTATTTGCTGGCCGTGATCGTGTATTGGCTCAACGACCGCTCAGACCAACTTGCCGACACCACCCGCCTGGTCGATTTAACGTTAGCGCTGCTGGTGCAAGTGCTGGAGAGCGGCTTGCTTAATAAATTGTCGGATCTGGCCGGGTTCCTGTTGCGCAGCCAGCTTGCGCGCCTGATGCAAAACGGCTCGGCCTTGCTCGATCTGGTGCAGCTGGCCGGGCCACTGATACGTCATCCGAAAGCCAGCGGCTATGGCACGTAACGACAAACTCTCCACCAGCACGCTTGCCAGGGGAGCCATCACAGGCATGGCCGTTGCGCAAGCCGGTATCGTTCATCTCGGATATCTCGCACGCAAGCACGCCGGCGAAGAGGATTCCAAAGCGCGGCAGGCAGGGCGTGAAGCCGAGTTAGGAAGAATTCTGTTTAGCGCACTCAACCGGCTCAAGGGCACTGCCCTCAAGGCGTCGCAACTGCTGAGCATGGAGACAGGATTGCTCCCGGAGGGCGTGCGCCTGCAACTGGCACGGAGCTTCCATCAGGCGACGCCGCTCAATCGCGCACTGGTGCATAGGGTCTTCAGGCAGGAATTTTCTCGGGATGCAGACCAGCTCTTTCAGTACTTCGACCCGCAGGCATTCGCCGCTGCGAGCCTGGGGCAGGTACATCACGCGCAATTGCACGGCGGCGAACCGGTGGTTGTCAAGCTACAGTATCCCGGCATCGCCAGTTCGATCGGCGTCGATATGCGGATGATCCGCAGCCTGCTGCAAGGAGTGCGGTTAAGCACTGATCTGCTGCCTGACAGTGACATTGTTGAGCGCTTGATGGCCGACATCGAATACAAACTCGCCGAAGAAGTCGATTACACACACGAAGCAGAGCAGTTGCGCTGGTTCGGCGAGCACGCGTTATTACCAGGGATCGTTGTGCCACAACCGATTGCCAGCCACAGCACGCGGCATGTACTTACGATGCAAGCGGTTGACGGCCTGCACCTAGATGCCTGGCTTGTCACTAACCCGTCACAACAGGCACGCGATCGGGCCGGGCAACTCCTGTTCGATTGGTTTTTGCACAGTACCTTTGTGTGGCGGCGCTTACATGCTGATCCGCATCCCGGCAATTTCCTTTTTTTACCGGATGGTCAAATCGGCGTGGTGGACTTCGGTTGTACCAAGCGCCTTTCTCCCGACTTTACCGCCGCGCTCGCAAAAGCCTGGTGCGCATTGCTGCAGCATCAGCCCGATGGCGACTGTGAGGCATTGCGGCAGCACTATGTCGACCTGGCAATGATCTCGCCGAGTCTATCGCTGGCCGAATTTGAGCGGGAATTGATGCCAGCATTGGCCTCCTTGCAGGCTTGGCAGATTGCGCCTTTCCGTACGGCCCGATTCGACTTCGCGACCCGGTCGCCCTATCCCGCATTTGAGGCAACACCGCAACGGGCAATTGCGCGCTATATGACCGGTTTTCGTGACGAGATACCGTATTTTGAACGGACTTACCTCGGCATCAGCCACATGCTCAAATCGTTGCGGGCAAGGGTGTCCACCGACAACCGGTGGGTTGGCGCGGGAACATGATGAGGGCAAGCATCACCGCGTCGCGGTAGTCGAAAAACAATTGCCGCAGCAAGGAATTCACAATCGTCATTTTGTAAGATTCTCAACATGCCATTTTTAGGGCTAACCCATGACAAACAAAGCCTTCCTGATTCCCACGCCGACAGCAGCGATTCGTGCCTCAGGGTTGCCGCACATTGATTTCGCCGATGCTTATTCCGGTCAAGCAGATCGCACCTACGCCGACGCCGAACAAGCAGCGCGTGCCGTATTCGCCAATCCGCCGCCCGCGGTCCAACGGCTGATGGCATTACGTAATGCCATCGTGGCGCCGTTCGGAATAAAGGCAAGTGTTGATTTTAGTGATCGAGGGCTGGGGAAAATTGACGTCTTTCCGATTATCTCCAGTACCACTACCGAGATCGTTGTCGGTGGGGACGACAAACATCTGAATTTTCGTATCTGGATCAGTATTGAAGCGGGTCCGAACGGATCTACAGTGACGATTTCAACGCTGGTTAAAATCAACAATCTTCTCGGGAAAATATACTTGTCGATTATCATGCCGTTTCACAAGTACGTCGCGCGTTTGCAGCTGGAAGCGGGGCTCAATTAGCACGCATTACTGCCCAAGCGCGGGGGCCAGGATCGTGAATCCATCAGGGCGACGTTGTTCGTTTCTGCGCCGAATTGTGCAATCAATAAGTTGCAATAAATCAAGCTGACAGAGCAAGTTGTCAGAGCGCCAATAGAAAGCGGATACGGTGGCTGTCTGACTACAGACATGCCGCGTGCTTTTCTATATCATCCCGACCTTTGGTAAAAAAGGCGGGAACAGCATGTCAGAGGCTTGCGGCGTGGATTTCGGAACATCCAACTCCACCATGGGATGGAGCAGGCAGGGACAACCCGCGTTGCTGACATTGGAAGACGGCAAGCAAACCTTGCCCTCGGTGGTCTTCTTCAATGCCGACGAGAACGAGTTCAGCTACGGCCGGGCCGCCTTGTCGACTTATCTGTCCGGTTACGAAGGGCGCCTCATGCGTTCCCTCAAGAGCCTGCTCGGCTCCGGCATGATTGACGGCCAGACCGAAGTCGGTGGCCGCGCACTGCCGTTCCGTGCCTTGCTCACGCAATTTATCGGTGAACTGAAACAACGCGGTGAACGCGCCGCCGGTCGCCGCTTCGACAGCGTGGTGCTGGGCCGCCCGGTCTATTTTGTGGACGACAACGCCGCCGCCGATCAACTCGCCCAAGACACCCTCGAAGAGATCGCCCGCGCAGTCGGCTTCAAAGAGATTGCCTTCCAGTACGAGCCGATTGCCGCCGCCTTCGATTACGAATCCACCATCGACCGCGAGGAGCTGGTTCTGATCGCCGACATCGGCGGCGGTACCTCCGACTTTTCATTGGTGCGCCTGTCGCCACAACGGGCGGCATTGACCGAGCGGCGCGACGATATTCTGGCTACCGGCGGGGTACACATCGGCGGTACCGATTTCGACAAATACCTGAGTCTGGCCAACGTCATGCCCCTGCTGGGGCTAGGCAGCCAGCTCAACAGCAACAGCGAAGTACCGTCCAGCTACTACTTCAATCTGGCGACCTGGCATACCATCAACCAGATCTACACCCGCAAGGCCTGGCAGCAATTGCAGGACGTCTACCGCGAAGTGCGCGAGCGTGACAAATTTGCCCGCCTGCTTGATCTGGTCGAACAACGCGCCGGACACTGGCTGGCCTTGCAGGTAGAGTCGGCCAAGATTGGCCTGTCGGAAGCAGCGTCTTTCACGCTAGAGCTGGACCGCTTGCGCCCGGCCGCATCGCTGCAACTGGTGCGCAACGACTTCGATAGCAGCATCGATCATCTGGTCGAAACGGTCGAACAAACCGTCACCAAACTACTGGCCGATGCCGGTGTCGGTGCAGACAAGATCGATACCGTCTTTTTTACCGGTGGCTCCAGCGGGGTACACCTGTTGCGCCATCGCATCGCCGCACTGGTGCCACAGGCGCGCCAGGTGGAAGGTGATTTGTTTGGCAGCATCGGTGCCGGTCTGGCACTGGATGCAGCGCGCAAATTCTCCTGAGTATCTTCGTGCTTACAGGTCGAGGATGGTCTCGGCCAGCAACATTCTGAGCTTGCGTGCACCGGCACCCTGTACCAATTCCTTCTCAATCTGGTTAAACCAGACCGGTTTGGCATTGGTGATCAGAATCTCCGGATTGACCCGCAAGCGCTTCATCTCCGCCAGCAACAGGCTGGAATAGAAATGCTTGGTATGGATCGCCATCTCGCGCTGGCTGTTGGGATAGGTGTTCTCCACCAGCAGATAGCGCAGATCGGGAATATTGTTGATGATGTCCCACAACGGCGGGCAGGTCGTGGTATCGCCACTGAAGACCATCGTCGCACCGGTATCCAGATTATCGATCTGGTAGCCCACTGCCGGCACCGTATGGTTAGCCGGCAAGGCCGTGATACTGCGATGCTTGATCACCACCGAGCGCCCGACTTCGAGCGTGTTGAAGCACAGATACGGGTTCTCCGGCGAAGGGATGACGGTAAAGTCAGGCCAGATGTCATCGTTGAAGATATGCCGGTGGATCACTTCCAGCGTCTCCTTCGTGGCATGCATGGTCAACGGCGTATTGCGCATCTCCCCGACGCTGTCCACGATAAAGGGCAGGCAGGTAATATGGTCCAGATGGGAATGGGTGATAAAGACGTGATCAACCGTCTTCAAAGCCGGTAAAGGCAGATCCGTGACGCCGGTTCCGGCATCGATGAGAATGTCATCATCCAGCAGCAATGATGTTGTGCGGCGGGAGGTACCGCCGATGCCGCCACTACACCCCAGAATTTCTACACGCATGGTTCACCATAGCAAGAACGTCAGATGGTAAGTGATCCGCAGCCCTAAATCAACCGGCATCATCAACATGCCGGACAAGCTCCAAAATTGGCTTGACGCTGGTTGTTCAAACAGAGAATAATCGGCCGTCCTTGAGAAAAAGAGGATCAGGTTTAGCAGCCTGGATTACCAAAGCGCAAGAACCGCGCAATGCGGTTTTTTTGCGAGCTATTGTTGCGCCTTCAATGGGCGGCAGTGGTAGGGAGGCTTCGGCCTGCCGGGTTCCTTTGGTACCGGTCTGCTAACCTTGTCATTTGCCGCCCTCCCGTTTAGCAGCGGGCTGCGGCTTAACCGCTACCAGAGGAGGCTCACATGCCTAGCACTACTACGTCTGACCAAAAAACAATCCCACCTCACCACGAAGACTTCCACTGGATTCACGGCCCCGGCCAAGAGGAAAAATTCGTCAATTTCATTGAACTCACCCGCGATGTCAGTGCAGGCATTACCTCCTGCATGCACATCATCTACGCCCGTGATCTGGTCAATGAATTGAATCAGGACAGCGATCCTGAACAAGAGGTCGCGCCATCGATTGGGAAATCCGATAGCGCCAACTTGTTTCGTCTCTCGCTGGCAGCAGCGACCATGCTGCGCGATGTATCGGATCAACACATCGCCAGCCTGAACAAGTTTTGGGATGAATAATTAAGGAAGGGTTTGCACGGTGTGTTTGTGCACCGTGCAATAGATTGCTTTGTCTCGTACTAAATCGAAAGTGAAGACCTATTTGTAGGAAGCATCGCCCAACGCCATAAAAGACCACTAGCATCACACGCTTTCATTGAAAACTTCATGAATGCGTTCAGATGATCATCAGCCCCCCATTCATTTTGCCGGTCGTCAAAAAAGACGAGAAATACACCACCAAAAAGTCGCTCAACGATCCGGTGATCGTCACCCCAACCGACGACGAGATCACAGAAGCAGCCATGCGCCCGACTGCCAGTAGCTTGATTGGCGGCACCGGCATCGAAGAAGGCACCTTCCCCGTCAGCAATCACCTGATGTGGCACAACGGTATTCATCTGCAAGCAAGGGATGCGGGTAGTCACGATTACCCAATACACGCAATTGCCGATGGCGAGGTCGTGTTTATGCACAAGCCAAATCCCATGCGTACTAACGATCTAGCCGGTCAATATTATGACGAAAGCTGGACTGACAACGGCTGCATCGTCCTGAAACACAAGACTGAGATCGGCGCAGATGGCGACCAACCAGTCAGCATCACGTACTACAGCGTTTACATGCACCTTGTCCGTATTCTGATCACGGGAGGAGTTGGAAGAAAGGTCTATCGCAAGGACAAATTGGGCGTAGCCGGGCAGATCTATGGTCATACCAAACAGCTCCATTTCGAAATCTGCTGCGATACCGAGAACCTCAAAAAAATCATCGGCCGCGACCCCGGCTGGCAAGGCCCGGAAGCCATTCCCACCAAAGACGGCCGTACCGACAGTATCTTTGGCAGCCTCTACATTTATCTGCCAGCCACGACGCCGATCCGTATCGATCCACCCACCGATCATCTTCGCGCTGATAGTACTACTACGCTAGGCACTGCCCAATGGATCAAACTTGACTATGGAAGCGAAGGCAGAATGCCCGGTACCTGCGCACTCACCAGTTACAGCACGTCCGGCCAGTTGGGAGCAACACGTCAGGATATCAACGCCGAATACAACCTGTACAAAGAGGCGACGGATCGTCACAACAGCCTGATCAAGGCACATCCGACAGTAAAAAGCAGTCCCTCTGGCTGGTATGAGTTATTGCGCTTCGGTCGCAATATTGGTCGGAGTACGACAGACAAAGACCCACTACCCGACGATGCAGCCCATTGGCGCAAGATAAGAACACTAGAGGGCAAGGTAGTCTGGGCAGACCTCAATGCGCCCGGTACGTACAAATTCAGTGATGCCGATTTCCTGCCGCAGTTTGGCTGGAACTGTTACGACGACGATACCAATCCCAATGACCAGCGTTGTGATTCAGAAAGAATCAAGGCACTGATTCGTGCAGAAGGCGATCAACCCAATCCTGACCGCAACAAGGATGACGTCAACTTATCGAGACGGTTGGGTGATAAGGACGTGCGCAAAGCAATGCGCAGGGCGATTTGCAAATTCCCCTGCGAGTGGGACAAGCACGCCATGGTTAAGCGCTATGAGTGGCTCAAGGAAGTGGAATACGGCTACAAGGATAATCCGGAGGGCTGGATAGAGTATGTCAATCATCTGCGGGCGATGACCTTTGATGGATTACCGCAAGAGTACACAGACGCACAGTGGCGTTTCCATCCGACGGAGTTTATCAAGCATT
Source organism: Herbaspirillum sp. Sphag64 (assembly GCF_014192645.1). Lineage (GTDB taxonomy): Bacteria > Pseudomonadota > Gammaproteobacteria > Burkholderiales > Burkholderiaceae_D > Herbaspirillum. The sequence continues at coordinate 27,231 of NZ_JACHYE010000009.1, forward strand.
TCAGGAAGTGTGGATGGTTGAGTAAGGAGGAAATTGCGCAATTGGTGCCAAGCTATGCTATTCGTACTGCAATTAATAAACAGACAAGGAACAAGGAGATACTTTGGGAGAAGGTTAGAACTGACACTACTGACGATAGCCAAATTTTCAAATATCACCTGACTCCACTGAATCGGGCAATGCGCAAATACGGCATCAACACACCGATGCGACAAGCATGCTTCTTCGGTAACGCAGTACAGGAAACAAACTGGATGCAGTCCCTTCCTGAAACAGGAGGAAGAGGCCTGTGGTACGCGCCCTGGTATGGGCGTGGCTTTTTGCAGCTGACCAATCCTGGAAACTATTGCGATTACTGGGCGTGGCGCGGTAGAAAAATCAAGCCAGGACTACGCGATGAATTGATGAAAGTTTATAACGCCATTTATCGATTACCGCCGAATCAGAGGCGTAATACAGATTTAGAGGATGAAAAATTTACGGGAATAACTCAGGAAATTAAGGTTTGGCGTAACGATGTGGAAGCGCTTACTAAACCTCATGCTCCTCCAGAGCAAGAAGCACTTCTTGCGCCGAGCGATAGTGCCGGTTTCTACTGGATAGCAAGGGGGATGGGCAAACATGCCGATGCGCCACACGTGCTTGAAGCGCGCGTGGTGGAAAGCAATCTTGGTCGAAAAACCTATTATCGCAGTCCAGCTTTCTGGAAGGCCAGCGCGGCGGTGAATTCACCTCTTGCCGTGTCTAGGATCGATTATTCTGGCTTGAATGGATTTGACTCACGCTGCTGCGCATATGGCGTAGCGGTAGCCGTGTTGTCAGAGCTCTTACTGCCAGATGGTAACGGTCAGCCTACAGTGATGTACCCAACAGATTTTGAGCCGAGGAGATAAATCATGAAACGATGGATAAGCCTACTGATATTGCTCTGGCCGCTGACGCTGCAAGCAAACGATACTGCATTTAAAAGAACAAAAAAGCACGAGGCCAACATGGGGCCAGGCTGTAATGTATCTTTAAAAATACCGATAACTGCACAATTTTCTATCAGTTACGCTAAAGATGACAAGCGAGGTGGTAGCGGATTCATTATTGAAAATCCATTGAATCTAAAAACCAAAGAATATATTGCACCGTTTTATTTTGGTTTCACCTGTTACTCAGTCGACGATGGAGTAGTAAATGGAAGTGCAGTTCGCTTTGATACTGCGCGTAATGAATGGGTGCGCGATATTGATAAACGCATTGCAGCGACAGTAGTTGAATGGAGTAAGGAAGACACGATGGACCTACGTCGTGAATTTGCACGTGCCATCAAGCTTTATCCGCTCAACAACATCAATGCACGCGGTTACCAAACAGCTGCACTTTGAGATCTGCTGCGACACCGAGAACCTCAAAAAAATCATCGGGCGCGAGCCCGGCTGGTTAGACCCAGAAGCCATTCCCACCAAAGACGGTCGTACCGACAGCATCTTCGGCAGCCTCTACATTTATCTGCCAGCCACGACGCCGATCAGTCTCAAAGCACCCACCGATCATCTTCGCGCTGAAACCGACATCACGCTCGGCACGGCCCAATGGATCAAACTCGATTACGGGAACGAAGGCAAAACGCCCGGTAGCTGTGCATTCACCAGCTACGGCATCAACGGTCAGCTAGGTGCCACACGACAAGATGCCGACGCCGAATACAACTTGTACAAAGAAGCCACCGATCGTCACAACAGCCTGATCAAGGCACATCCCGCAGTAAAAAGCAGTCCCTCTGGCTGGTATGAGTTATTGCGCTTCGGTCGCAATATCGGTCGGAGTGAAACAGATAAAGACCCCTTGCCAGACAACGCGGCGCACTGGCGCAAGATCAGAACACTAGAGGATAAGTCAGTCTGGGCAGACCTGAATGCGCCGGGTACTTATAAATTCAGCGATGCCGATTTCCTGCCGCAATTTGGCTGGAACTGTTACGACGACGATACCAGTCCCAATGACCAGCGTTGTGATTCAAAAAGACTCAAGGCACTGATCCGGGCAGAAGGCGATCAACCCAATCCGGATCGCAACAAGGATGACGTCGAACTATCCAGACGTCTGCCGGAGAAGGACGTACGCAAGGCACTACGCAGGACAATTTGCAAATTCCCGACGGAGTGGGACAGAGGCACGATCATTGCGCGTTATGGATGCCTCAATGAGATGGAGTTCGGCGCCAAGAATCGTGCAGATCGCTGGGCCCGCTTTGAAAACCACGCCCGTGCAGTGAGCTTTGATGGATTACCGCAAGAATACAAAGACGCGCAGTGGCATTTCCATCCGACGGAGTTTATTAAACATTTCAGGAAGTGCGGGTGGATGGATGAGGAAACTTTAGAAAAAATTTATAAACAAACCCCAGTCCCAATTAGGGAGAAATATCGATTTTCATTAAATATAGTAATGCGGAAATATATGATAAATACCGCTGAAAGGCAGGCTCATTTCCTTGGGCAAGGCGCAATTGAATCATATTATTTGATGAATATGATGGAGGGGACCGTTTCTTTCCACAAAAATCCCAGTCATCCGAGCTATGTTGTTGAGATAAATAAATATTATTCTGATCCGAAAGATATGTATGTAAATTTTCATAATTATGAAAAAGATGGGAATAACCTCGGGAATATAGAAAAAAGCGATTTGCGTGACAGAAATAATAATAAATTATTTATTGAAATTAAAAAAGATCAAAAAAATAGATTGTATCTATATGCGCTAACGAGGGAAATGATAGATCCACAATACTCAAAATCTGGGGATGGAATGAAATTCAGAGGGCGTGGATTTAAGCAGTTAACAGGAAGATATAATTACGCAAAATATTGGGTATATCGCGGTTGGATATCATTGTCTAATTTTGACAGCGTATGGTGGGGTGAAAAAATAGGCCACCGAGCACCGATTATCGATAATCCGCAAATTATCTCAAATGTCCCGTATAACTGCATTGATTCAGGCGGTCACTTTTTTGCAAAAAATAAATGTATAAAATCTGCTGATGGCGGGGTAAATATAAAATCATCAAATTCGATAAGCTTAGTAATAAATAAATTTGACACTCAATCATTTGATCGGAGATTCTTTGAGGTCAAAAATTCTTATATTTACGTCGGGGATGAAATTTAGTGAATAAATCAAAATTTAATTTGTTTTTTTTATTTTTATTTATAATTAATTTTTCATTTGCATCTGCTGGCGATAAAAATTTAATTTTATTTTCAAAATTCAATTTATCAATACCTGAAAACTGGGTATGTAAATTTGAAAGAGAAAATTGTATTTCCGTTTCACCATCAATAGATAGCGAATACAGTATTTTACAAATTTGTCATGAAGACGAATTTACACAAAATTTTTTTGTTAGATTAAGTGATAACGAATGGATTCCAAACTCTGAGGGATATTCGTCGCCAATAAAACCTAAAATTTTCAATGGAGTTAAATACTTAAAGGCAAATATTTATTACAGAACCTCAGATGAGGCCGGTATGCATTTGAATAATGGCCTGATTGCAGATATTATTTTTGAAAATGGAGCCGTAATTTCATTTTTTGGGAAAGGAGACGAATCTGATTTTAAATTATACGAAAATATAATTTATTCAATTAATATTAATTAATATTTAATTTAAAAATTAATAATATTAGACTTCTTTTTTACGAAACCTAGTGATATGTGACTCACTAAGACTCAAGGCACTGATCCGGGCAGAAGACGATCAACCCAATCCGGATCGCAACAAGGATGACGTCGAACTATCCAGACGTCTGCCGGAGAAGGACGTGAGCAAGGCATTGCGCAGGGCAATTTGTCAATTCCCGACGGAGTGGGACAGAGGCACGATCATTGCGCGTTATGGATGCCTCAATGAGATGGAGTTCGGCGCCAAGAATCGTGCAGATCGCTGGGCCCGCTTTGAAAACCACGCCCGTGCAGTGAGCTTTGATGGATTACCGCAAGAGTACAAAGACGCGCAGTGGCATTTCCATCCGACGGAGTTCATCAAGCATTTCAGGAAGTGCGGGTGGTTGAGTGAAGCGGAATTGGTTCGACTTTACCCAGATTCAGCATATGCTTCATTTGGAAAGAAAGCTGTTGAGTACATAAATTTATATGAGATCCCGTTGAATAAAATTATGCGGAAATACGGTTTAACTAATGCAACTCGACAGGCGCATTTTTTAGGCCAAGTTGCTGTAGAAACTTACTACATGATGGCGATTCGTGAAGTGCCAATTGACGTATCTCGGGCGATTAAAAATAATCATATTATGATTCGACCTGAAAATAATGGTTTTATTGGTTACGAGAAAGAAGATTTGTCTAAATATAGTTATTTTAACTACTTGGAGCTCAAGAAAAATTTGGGGAATACCTCTCCTGGTGACGGCCTCAAATTTAGAGGCAGAGGTTTTAAACAACTGACTGGTAGATACAACTATTCTGAGTACTGGGTTTTTAGAGGATGGCTTGATCGTAGGAGTTATATAGCAGATTGGTTTGCACATTATCCGTACCTGCAGGGTCCAGTAATAGATAAGCCAGAGGATGTCGCAAATTCGCCATGGAATGCAGTTGATACCGCAGCATTTTTTTGGATCAGATACAAAGTATATAGAGCTGCAGACCACGGTGTCGATGAGAAATCTTCGTATTCAGTAACGGCGATAGTTAATAAAAAAACGGATGTGAAAAGCTATAGAAGGAGATTGGACGAAACATTTTCAGCTTGGTTGATACTCGGGACTGTAGTATGAAGAAATATATGGTTTTTTTTATATTTTTTTTAAATTTATGTAAGGCTTACCCGGGGAATATATGCGAAATAACAAGTATTGAAAATAATTTAGAAAGCTCTTTGATACTAAAAATAGGTAAAACATCAATTTATTTTATTAATTTTGACTATGGAGTAATAGGGTGGGAAATTAGCAAATATGGGAAATGGTTTATTGTTTATGGGACCTATCCGACAACATCGAAATTTGACTCAATGTCATCCCAGGAAATTGATTTTATTATGGGATCAATTCCGGAATTAAGGGTTTCAATTTTTAAAGATCTGAATTTTAACGAGATTTGGCATTCGGAGGAATTTCAAGATGGGGGAGGAATTTATAAAATCGCCATGGACAATTCTGAGGAAAAAATTTTTATAGGGAGGCCGTCAGGCGTTTTTGAGATAAGTACCAAAAACAAGAATAATAAATCATATAAAAATATAGATTTATCAGATAAAAATTATCATGGCACCTGTGAAAATTACGAGATGAAATAAAATATTTAAATAAATATGTTTGACTAATCAAGTAATTTTTATTTTTTGCTCTCCACAATGTACCTTCCTATGGCGTTGTTGCATAAATCCCGTAGCTGCAAGTCGGGCTGACGTTTACGCCCAACAGGGATAACGATAGTGCTGTTAACTTCGAATCGAACTGGGTAAATTCTCTTCTTTTGAGCAGAGAAATGCGCAAGGACGAACGCAGCACGAGCGAGCCAAAGGAAGTTTATCGGATCAGGAATTGGTCACCCTAAAAGGCTGGTCTGATTGCACGAGGCAATATCACGATGTGGATCAACGAGGATGACCTGATCGCCCCTGCCTGTATGCAGATGCCGCTGGGTCTCAAGCAGGTATTTCGTCTGCCGCTGCGAGCACTTCAGGGATTCGCCCAAAGTCAGCGAGATATGGCCTTCTCTGGTTTGCCTGTACCAAATTACACAACACTGAGTCGTCGTGCCCAGAAGCTTGATGTGGTCCTTGCCATACCAGCCAGCCGCGAACCCCTGCATCTGGTTGTTGATAGCACCAGGTTGAAAGTGTTCGCCGAAGGCGAATGGAAGGTGCGTAAGCATGGGTATTCGAAGCGTCGTATCTGGCGCAAGGTACATCTGGCATTGGAGTGACGGAAAGAGATTTAAGGGACGCGGTCTCATCCAACTCACTGGTAGAAGTAACTATGTCCAATACGGGAAATATAAAGGAAGGTGTTTTTTAACGGATGAAACTGCGGCGCAGCTGATAACAGATGCACATTTAACCTGTGATTCGAGCGGTCATTACTGGATATCAAAGCAACGTTTTAAAAAAATAAAAGACGAAAAAGGCAAGGAAAAATTAATTCCCAACCGGTTGCAAAGTATTAATTATTGGGAAGATAAAGGAGTTGATATAAAGGATGCAATACAAGTCACAAAATGCATAAACTCTGCAGAATTACATTTCAAAGAAATTCGCTGGCCTTGTTTTGAGCATGCATTGTATGTTCTTGATGCTGAAATTAATCCACCAAAAAATCTAAAATTTATCTTGGACAGACAGCAATGAAAATAATAAATATGTTATTAGCTATTTTTATTATTTTTAATAATGTGTCGTGCGCATTTGCGGGAGAAAAAAGAGAAAGATTTTATTACTGCGGAGGTGGCTTAAATTTCAGGATACCTGATTTTATAAATAAAAAACCTTTAGTTTGAAAAAATTGTAAGGAAGATTTTATATTGAAGAGCAAGAAAGGAGGCAAGAATCTACATGTTTCGACTTTGATGCATATGGAGAGAATATTTAACTCGAAACAATATATTGATTATGATTATCTAAAAAAATTAGAAAGAAAAAATTTAAGGCATATCTATTCTTTTTTAAGCACAAAGAATAAAACAGGAGAAGTTATGGTGTTGACGCATCAATGGATAAATTTAGATGGAATCGTTAAAAATACTCAAAAAGACATTGTTTTTGCTTCAGACGACTCCGATTTTACTGTTTATGCTTCTTACGTAGGTAATCCTGATGATAATAATGATGTATTGTTTATGAATTCCATTGAACAAGTATTTCTTTCAATGGAGATGGATTAGAAATTTTCATTATTTACTATAAAAATAATATGATTTTCTATTCCTGGAATTTTATTTTGATATGTGAAATATAGTGTGAATTAAAAAAATAGAAGATTAATGAATAGCACCAAAAATTATTTTTTCAAAAAAATAAAAAAACCGGCCGCGTGAGCATGGGAACTCGCCACGGCCGGAAAGGGGATGAAAAAGCAAAAACTAAAAAACCAGCAGTACCTTAGAGCGCCGGTTTCGCACCACTAGCGACCTTGCTGCTACTAGCACCATTGCTACCATTGCCACTGCTATCACCAACAGCACCGGCCAACGTATCGCCAGTCTGCGTGGCAGCAGGCGTACCCTGCCAGCCACCACCAAGTGCCCGGATCAGGTTGACGGTGGTACGGGCGCGTTCACCATCCAGTTGCACCGAGGTGCGCTGTTGTTGCAGCACGGTGCGGTCGGCGTCGATGACGTTGAGGTAACTGATGGCACCTTCCCGGTATTGCAGGTGCGACAGGCTGGCGGCGCGGGTGGAGGCGGCGACGGCGGCATCTTGTGCCTGGGTCTGCCCACCCAGCAAGCGAAGTCCGGCCAGGTTGTCTTCTACTTCGCGGAAGGCGGTCAGCACACTTTGCCGGTAGTTGGCGACATCTTCTTCATACACGGCGCGGGCGCGGTTGACGGCGGCATCGTGGTGACCGCCGTCAAACAGCGGGAGCGTCAATGCGGTGCCGACCAGTGGCCCCAGCAGGAAGGTGCGGCTGGACCAGTTGAACAAATCTCCCAGCTTGGCTGATTCATAACCGAGCGTGCCGGTCAGATTGAGCTGCGGGAAGTAGGCAGCCTTGGCGACGCCAACGCGGGCATTGGCGGCGGCCATGGTGCGTTCGGCGGCGGCGATGTCGGGACGGCGTTCGAGCAGGTCAGACGGCAAGCCGGCGGGGATGTTGATGACGACCCGTGACAGCGGTTGCGGCGTGAAGTTGAATTCGGCCGGTGTCTTGCCCAGCAAGATCGCTAACGCATGTTCGGCATTGGCGCGCTGGCGTGCTACGCCATACGCGTCGGCCTGTGCGGAGGCGAGCTCTGATTTGGCGCGGACCAGATCAACTTCGTCGATATCGCCAGCATTGAAGCGGCGTTGTACCAGTTGCAGCGATTCTTCACGCAGATCGACGGTACGGCTGTAGAGCGCTTGCGTGGCGTCGAGCTCGCGTAGCAGAAAGTATTGCTGCGCGACGTCGGCCTGTAATGCCAGTCGTACTGACTGGAACAGTGCTTCGCTGCTTTGGGCATCGGCGGTGGCGGCGTCGATGGTGGAGGCGACCCGGCCAAACAGGTCGGCCTCGTAGGAGACGTTGGCCTGCGCACGCCACAGGGTGGTAGGCGAGGTGTTGGCGTCGGCTGCGAGTCCTTGTGAGGCGGGAGATACGCGTTGACGGGTCGGGCCAAAGCCGGTGCTGACCTGTGGGAACAGGTCGGCGCGTGCATCCTGCCGCAGCGCGCGGGATTGTTGCAGGCGGGCGCTGGCGGCTTTCAGGCTTTGATTGGCGGCCAGGGCTTGCTGCTCCAACTCATTGAGGGTGGCATCCTGGAAGATGGTCCACCATTGACCGCGGGCCAGGTTCTCGGCGGGCCGGGCAGTCTTCCAGTCTGCTGAGGCTGGTGTGCCGGACTGATCGCCCGCTTCCTTGTAGCCGACCGAAGTCGCTACCGGTGGCCGTTCGTAGGTCGGGGCCACCGAGCAACCGGCCAGCACCAGCAGTGCTGCCAGCAACGCCGAGCCGATGCGCGCTGCGCGCAGGCTGTGTGACTTGTTGTGGTGCGTATGGTTGAATGTGTTCATTGTGTTTTTCCTTTGCTTGTCTTCATGCGCTTGGGCGCATGGTCACCTTAGCGGGCATCGTGTGGTTCGCTCGGTGCGACATGGGTGCCGGCTGTCAGCGGAGCTTCATGCTTGTGTGCGGTGTGCAGCTTCTTGCCACCACCGATGCTGCGCAGCAGGACATAGAACACCGGTGTCAGGAACAGGCCGAACAGGGTGACGCCGAGCATGCCGAAGAACACCGCAATCCCCATCGCCTGACGCATTTCTGCACCGGCACCGTGCGACGTTACCAGCGGTACTACACCCATGATGAAGGCAATCGAGGTCATCAGGATCGGACGCAGACGCAGGCGGCTGGCATCAATCGCAGCACGGATGACGGTGCTGCCTTGCAGTTCCAGTTCACGCGCAAATTCGACGATCAGAATGGCGTTCTTGGCCGAGAGACCCACCAGCACCATCAAGCCAATCTGAGTGAAGATATTGTTGTCGCCCTTGGTCAGCCAGACACCGGTCAGTGCCGCCAGAATGCTCATCGGCACGATCAGGATCACGGCCAGTGGCAGGGTCAGGCTTTCATACAACGCAGCCAGCACCAGGAACACCAGCAACACGCTGATCGGGAATACCCAGACGCCGGCATTGCCTGCAAGGATTTTCTGATAGGTCAGGTCGGTCCATTCGAAGCGTACGCCATGCGGCAGCGTGGCTGCGGCGACACGTGCCACGGCTTGTTCTGCCTGGTCCGAGGAGTAGCCGGGTGCTGGTCCGCCGTTGATGTCAGCGGCGGTGAAGCCGTTGTAGCGGACCACCATTTCCGGGCCAAACGTTGGCGTCACTTTGACGACCGAGGACAGCGGAACCATTTGACCAGCGGTGTTGCGGGTCTTCAGTTGCAGGATGTCATCGGCACTAGCACGGTAGGGTGCATCAGCCTGTGCCCGCACCTGATAGACGCGACCAAAACGGTTGAAGTCGTTGACGTAGAGCGAACCCAGATAGATCTGCATGGTGTTGAAGACATCGGTAATCGGAATGCCGAGCTGCTTGGCTTTGACGCGGTCCAGATCGACGTCCAGTTGCGGCACATTGATCTGATAGCTGGAGAACATCGGCCCCAGCGCGGGTTCCTTTTGTGCGGCCTTCATGAAGGCTTGTGCAGCGGCATCCAGTTCGGCATAGCCGACTGCACCGTGATCTTCGATCTGCAGCTTGAAGCCGCCCAGCGTACCCAGACCTTGCACCGGTGGCGGTGGGAAGACGGCGGTAAAGGCTTCCTTGATGCTGCCAAACTTGTGGTTCAGCGACATGGCAATGGCACCGCCTGAGAGTTCTTTACTACGACGTTCTTCGAACGGCTTCAGTGTGACAAAAACGATCCCGGCACTGGAGCTGTTCGTAAAGCCATTGATCGACAGGCCGGGGAAGGCGACGGCACTTTCGACGCCGGGTTCCTTCAGCATGATCTCGCTCATCTTGCGCATGACGGCTTCGGTGCGATCAATCGAGGCGCCATTTGGCAACTGTGCAAAGGAGACCAGATATTGCTTGTCTTGCCCCGGTACGAAGCCTCCCGGTACCAGATGGGCAATACCTACGGTCGCTGCCAGCAGCACGGCATAGACGCCCATGACCGAGGCCTTGCGTGAAATCACGCCAGTGACTCTGCGGCCGTAACCTTCGGAGGCGCGGTTGAAGAAGCGGTTGAAGCGGATGAAGAAGCCACCAAACACACGATCCATCACGCGTGTCAGCCAGTCAGGTTTAGCGCCATGCGGTTTTAGCAGCAGCGCAGCCAATGCGGGCGACAGGGTCAGCGAGTTGAAGGCCGAGATCACGGTCGAGATCGCAATTGTCATCGCGAACTGCTTGTAGAACTGACCAGTCAGGCCGGTCATGAAGGCAAGTGGTACAAACACGGCGACCAGCGTCAGCGCGATCGCAATGATCGGGCCACTGACTTCCTGCATGGCGCGATAGGTCGCTTCACGCGGTGACAGACCAGCCGAGATATTACGCTCGACGTTTTCCACCACCACAATGGCATCGTCGACCACAATCCCGATGGCGAGCACCATGCCGAACAGCGACAGTGCATTGATCGAATAACCAAAACCGAGCAGCAGCGAGAAGGTGCCAATAATCGACACCGGCACAGCCAGCAGCGGAATGATGGAAGCACGCCAGGTTTGCAGGAAGATGATCACCACAATCACGACCAGTGCAATCGCTTCGAGCAGGGTGTGCACTACAGCTTCGATGCTAGAGCGCACAAACTGGGTCGGGTCGTAGACGATGCGGTATTCGACCGAAGAAGGGAAGTCTTTGGACAGGTCCTTCATTGCAGCTCGGACTTGCTTGGAGACTTCCAGCGCATTCGAGCCGGGTGCCTGGAAGATCGGGATGGCGACCGCAGGCTTGTTGTCCAGCAGCGAACGCAAGCCGTATTCTGAGGCGGCCAGTTCCACTCGGGCTACGTCACCGAGTTTGGTGATGGCTCCATCGGGGCTGCTTTTGAGGATGATGTCGCGGAATTCCTGTTCGGTCTTCAAACGTCCCTGCGCATTGACCGACAGCTGTACCGGCACATTAGGCGAGCTGGGGGAGGCACCGATGATACCGGCGGCGACCTGAACGTTTTGCTCGCGGATGGCATTGACCACATCGCTGGCGGTCATATTGTGTTGCGCAACCTTGTTGGGGTCGAGCCAGACGCGCATGGCGTAGTCACCGGAACCAAACAGGCCGACTTCGCCGACACCCTGAATCCGTGCCAGCCGATCCTTGACATTGAGCACGGCGTAGTTGCGCAGATACGTCGAGTCGTAACGGTTGTCGGGCGAGATCAAGTGCACCACCATGGTCAGCGAGGGTGAGCTCTTGAGGGTGGTCACACCGAGTCGCTGTACATCTTCCGGCAGGCGCGGCAATGCTTGCGAAACACGGTTTTGCACCAGTTGTTGCGCCTTGTCCGGATCAACACCAAGGCGGAAGTTGACGGTGATGGTGAGGTTGCCGTCGCTGTTGGCTTGCGACTGCATGTAGAGCATGTCTTCAACACCGTTGATCTGCTCTTCCAGCGGCGAGGCGACGGTTTCGGCGATCACCTTGGGGTTGGCACCAGGGAACGATGCGCGTACCACAACCGACGGTGGCACCACTTCCGGATATTCGGAAATAGGCAGCTGGAACATGGCCAGAATACCGGCCAGCAGCAACAGTATCGAGAGCACGCCCGCAAAGATCGGGCGGTCGATAAAGAATTTTGAAATGTTCATGGGAACTCCCCGTTAATGTTCTTATCAGGCCTGCTTGGCCTTGGTCATTGGCACCACGGTCGGATTCACGGTGTCACCGGGACGAATCCGTTGCAGGCCATTGACGACGATGCGTTCACCACTCTTGAGACCACTTTCGACGACGCGCAAGCCATCTTGAGTTGAGCCCAGATGGACTTCGCGATAGGCCGCATGGTTATCCTTGTCGAGTACCAGGACGAAGCGCTTGTCTTGGTCGGTGCCGACAGCCTTCTCATCAATGAGCACCGCAGGGTGTGGTGTGCCGCCACCCAGACGGATGCGCGCATACAGCCCCGGAATCAACTGACCATCGGCGTTATCGAATACGGCGCGCACGCGGATGGTGCCAGAGGAGGTGTCGAGACGGTTGTCGATGGAACCGACCTTGCCTTCGCGGGAAGCGCTGTCTTCATTGGCCAGACCGAGGTAGACCGGTACTTGTTCTCCCTTGCTGCGCGCCGGGTTGACGTATTTGAGGAAGCTTTGCTCATCGACATCAAAGGCGGCATAGATTTTGGCGACTGAAACGAGTGTGCTCAGTGGTGGTGTGGTGGAGCCGACTGAGACAATATTGCCAACGGTGACTTCGGCGCGCGAGATGCGCCCAGACACGGGGGCCGTGATCTGGGTGTAGTCGAGGTTGAGCTTGGCAGTACGCAAGGCAGCTTGCGCCGCTTGCAGGTTGGCAGCGGCTTCGCGGGCGGCGTTCTGCTTTTCTTCATAGTCACGGCGGGCGATGGCGTTGTCGGCCAGCAGGCGCTCACCACGTGCCAGATCGGTTGCGGTGTAGCTGGCGCGGGCTTCAGCACCGGTCAGCTGGGCTTGTGCCCGGGCGACTTCGGCAGCGTAGGGACGTGGATCGATGGTAAACAGCGGGTCACCTTTCTTGACCAGTGCGCCATCCTTGAAGTGCACAGCGGTCAGGGTCCCGGAGACCAGTGGGCGGATGTCGACCTTGTCGACCGCTTCGAGGCGTCCAGAGTATTGCTGCCAGTCGACGATCTGGCGTGCCACGACTTCAGCCACATCGACGGCTGCAGCGGGTGGTGTTTGTGGCGCATCGGCATTGGCATCGACGCCAATGGCAGCCAGTGTGCCGGCGACGGCGATGGCGATGACGGCAAAGACAGCGGCCGCTGCTGTGTAGCGCGAACGTAATGCGGGGTGGCGGGGTGATGTGTTGGGCATGATGGACCTCATTGAGAAGTTAAAGCGGTTGGGGGCTGAGCTCGGTACCACCATTGACCAGCGCGCCGAAGCGGCGACGCAGGAAATCAACGATGTCCCTGAGCAGGGGAAGGTGGGTGCGCAATGCGCCATGGGTGATACCGGCAAAACGGGCAACCTGGGTGTGCACGCCGGCCCGAATCAAGGCGCCGGCATAGTTCTCGGCTTCAAGATGTAATACATCGCATTCGGCAGTGCCGATGAAGGCTGCCGGCAAACCAGCCAGACGGGTGACTTCCAGCGGCGCTGCATAGGGATGCAGGCGTTGCATGGTGTGTGGCAGATATTGGCGATAACGGGCCGCGCAGATGGTGGCGTTGGTGTCCGAATTGAGTCGTTCGGCGTCACCCAGCAAGCGCATGCTGGGGTCGAGCATTGGGCTGATCAGCACCTGCGCTACCAGCGACATGGCACAGCGGTCGCGCGTGATCATAGTCAGGCTGGCGGCCAGATTGCCACCGGCGTCATCACCGGCAACGGCGATACGGCGTTGGTCAATGTGCAGTTCGGCAGCGTGCTTGTAGGCCCAGACCACTGCGGCATAGGCGTCTTCGGGTGCGGCCGGGAATGGTTTGGCGGGCGCCAGCGCGTAGCTCACCGAGAGCACGACGGTGTGCCCGTGGCGCGCAATGTAGCTGGCTTGCAGATCTGCATCATCGAGGCCGCCGCTGACAAAGCCGCCGCCATGGAAATACAGCACTAGTGGTAATCGTTGGTTCGACACAGGTGTGTCGGCTGGTTGATACAGACGCACCGGGATCATCCCGATCGGGCCGGGGATGCTGAAGTTACGGATCGTCGGCGCGGCTGGTTCGCGCCCGGTTGCTGCAGATTGCATGATGTTCTGGCGAGTAAATAACTCACATTGATCAGAGTGAGGCGGATTGTGCGGCACAGCATCGGTGCCGATAAAGTCCTCAAATCCAATAACACTATTCATGCTGAACAAACAATCGGCGTAAAATAACCCGATTGGTTGGCGTGTAATTTGACGAGGCAGCCTTGCATCAGGATTTTTTTGGATGATGGTGTTTTCTTTGTTATCCGTGAAAAAGGAAGACGAAGGAATGAGTAAGCCGTATTTTGGCGACAAAAGCAGAAATTTTCTGCTGCTCTTCAGGAGAGTGAAATGGACCGTTTTCAGGCAATGCAGGTATTTACGGCGGTAGTGGACGCCAATAGCTTTACGCGGGCTGCTGATAATCTGAACTTGCCGCGCGCGACCGTCACGACCACCGTGCAGGCGCTGGAAAGTCTGTTGCATGTGCGTTTGCTCAACCGCACGACCCGTCGCATCAGCCTGACGCCAGACGGCGCGGCCTACTACGAGCGTTGTGTACGCATTCTGGCCGAAGTGGATGAAACCGAGGCTGCGTTTCGTGACGTCAACCGCGGCCCGCAAGGGCGCTTGCGCATTGACGTGCCGCCTTCGATTGGTCGCTTGTTGTTGTTGCCCAACCTGTGCGACTTCTACACCAAATACCCTGATATCGAACTGGCCATGGGCATGGGTGACCGCCCGGTGGATATGGTTCAGGAGGCGGTTGATTGCGTGATCCGGGTCGGCGAGCTGCAGGATTCGAGTCTGGTTGCGCGCCGCATCGGTACCTTCCAGGCTGTCACTTGTGGTGCGCCGGCTTACTTCGAGCGCCATGGCATGCCGCATGCGATCGCCGACCTGCCGCAGCATCAGGCGATCCATTATTTCTCCAGTCGTACCGGTCGGACCATTGACTGGGACTTCATGGTCGATGGTGTTGCGCAGGAAGTGAAAATGGCCGGCAAGCTCTCGGTCAACGATGGCGATGCTTATGTGGCAGGTGCTTTGAAGGGTTTCGGTCTGGTTCAGGCACCGTTGTATATGGTGCAGACGCACCTTGACGAGGGCAATCTGATTGAGGTGCTCACGCAGTGGAAGCCAGTCCCAATGCCAATTTCGGTGGTGTATCCGCACAACCGGCATTTGTCGCCCAAGGTACGCGCCTTTGTTGATTGGGTGGCTGAATTGTTTGCGACCTGCCCGTTGCAGAAGGCCTGCCAGATCGGGATGGAGAATACGGCAGAAGAATGCAGCTTCACTGCCTCCCCCGAGAGTCGCACCGTGCGCGCTGTCCTGGCGCAACACAACATCGCTGAAAGCGTGTTCTGAGAGCAGAGGCGAGCGAGTACCTGTAGCGTGGATCATCGTAGGCGGGGCCAGTAAAGTGACAAATCAGGGAAGGAGTGTTGCACCGACCAGGTAGTGAGATGGGTGTCGGTTTGGGCTGTACAGATTATGGGTGCGGTGCAGCAAATTGGCATTGCTGAAAGCTGCTCAATATTTGCCTGATTCTCCAAACTCATGGGGGATCAGGCATTTTTTCATTTTCAGGATGGCTTGCGTGTTCGCGTTATTCGTTGCGTGTTTTTAACGAAAATCCCGCAGAAGAATGGCCTTTTTCGATAGTCTGATCACAGTTTGGATACCTAATCCTCGCAATTAATTGCCTATTTCTCCATTGCGAAGAGCGGAGATTCAGGCAAAACTGCATTCTGGAGTAAGCTCAAAGCTTCTTTGTTTGTTGCACGTGTCACTATGGATCTCAAAGATCAACCCGTTGCCTCCGATGCTGGTCCGGAACTTCGCCTGCAGGCGGCGCAGCAGGAACTGGTCGTACTCATCGAGCGCCTGACAGCGGGTTATGAAGGCTCGATCGAGACCGCGATCGAGGGTTTCTATCTGCATCGCATCTGCCAGCCGGGCGGCCCCAAGCACGCTGTGCAAAGACCGATTTTTGGCGTCATTGCGCAAGGCTCCAAGCGCTTGTTCGTGGGAGAGGATGTCTATGAGTACGATCCCATGCACTATCTGGTGTCGTCGGTGGATCTGCCGACCGTGGGCAGAGTCAGTCTGTCCAGTTCCGAAGAGCCTTATCTTGGGCTGCGCATGGATCTCGATACCCGCGATATTGCCGCGCTGATCGGCGATGCGCAACTGCCTCAGGGGATTGCCTCGGAAGCGGCGCGTGGACTGTTTATCCATCGGCTTGATGTCAACCTGCTTGATCCTGTGTTGCGGTTATTGCGCCTGTTGGAGACGCCGCGTGATATTCCAATTCTGGCGCCAATGATCAAGCGCGAGATCCTGTATCGGCTGTTGATGAATGGGCAGGGCGCTTTGCTGCGCCAGACCGTGTTGCAGGACAGCCAGATGAACCGGATTGCCAAAGCAGTACGTTTGCTCAAGGAAAGTTTTGCCCAGCCCTTGCGCATCGATCATATTGCGCGCGACGTGCACATGAGCGTGTCGTCGCTGCATCATCATTTCAAGGTTGTCACGGCGATGAGTCCGTTGCAGTATCAAAAGAATCTACGCCTGCAGGAAGCACGTCGCCTGATTTTGGTTGATGACCTCAATATTGCTGTGGCCGCGCAGGCCGTTGGCTATGAAAGTGCCTCTCAGTTCAGTCGCGAATATAGCCGCATGTTCGGAGCGCCACCGTTGCGCGACAAGCAGCGCTGGCAGGAAGAGGAAGCGCCGGTCTTGTGAGCTTGGGCAAGGTAAAGTCAAGGACTGCACAGATGTGCACAACGCGCTAGAATCATTTCCCTTGTTTGTACCTTGCGGTCTTTCTTTTCCTCTTATCGAACCATTTTCGACCGATTTTCGATTCATTCTACGGAGACTCTCATGCACTACCGTCGCCTCGGCAAAAGCAACTTAACAGTATCGGCGCTGTGTCTTGGCACCATGATGTTTGGCGACCAGACTGATAGTAAGGAAGCCGCCAGTATCGTCGCCTCGGCGCGTGAGCATGGTGTCAATTTTATCGATACCGCCGATGTCTATAGCAAGGGCAAGTCTGAAGAGATGGTGGGCACGCTGCTCCAGGGGCAGCGACATGAGTGGGTATTGGCCAGCAAGCTGGGCAATCCGATGAGTGAGACGCCGAACCAGTCGCATTATTCGCGGCACTGGCTCGTGCGTGAAACCGACAATATCCTGCGTCGGCTCAAGACTGATTATCTCGACATCCTCTATCTGCACCGCGATTACCATGAAGAGAATCTTGAAGAAACGGTGCTGGCGCTGGGCGACCTGATTCGCAGTGGCAAGATTCTGGGCTTTGGCGTGTCCAATTTCCGCGCCTGGCGCATTGCCGAAATCGTGCGCCTGTGCCAGCAGCATCATGTGCCTTTGCCACTGGTGTGCCAGCCTTATTACAACTTGCTCAACCGGATGCCCGAGGTGGAGATTCTGCCAGCCTGCCTGCATTATGGTCTGGGTGTCGTGCCTTACAGCCCGATTGCGCGTGGCGTGTTGACTGGCAAATACAAGCCGGGCCAACAGCCGGGCGCAGATACCCGCGCCGGACGTGGTGACAAGCGCATTCTGGAAACTGAATTCCGTGAAGAGTCATTGATTGTTGCTGAGCGACTGCAGCAACATGTGATCACGCGTGACATCAAACTGGGCCAGTTTGCAACAGCGTGGGTGCTCGCCAATCAGGCTGTCAGCAGTGTCATTGCCGGTCCGCGTACGTTGGCGCAGATGGAGGACTATTATGCGGCAGTCAGTCTGACGATTTCAGCCGAGGAAGAGGCGTTAGTGGATAGTCTGGTAACACCGGGGCATGCCTCCACACCGGGCTATCACGATCCCAACTATCCTTTCTTTGGACGTCCGGTAGCGCGCTAGGCTGGTCTTGATGTGGCGGCACTCAGCCCGGCTGGGTGCCGGGTACTAACGGTGCGCTGGACTCCTGATGTGGCAGGGACATGCCGCGCGCCGCTTCTGCCTGACGACACAGGCGTAGATTCATGTAGTGACTTTCCAGCCCCGATTGCCGCGTGAACCAGCAAGGGCTGTCGTGGTTCAAGTTGGCAATCGCTTCCTCGCTGGCGTTGTCGTCATCCGGGAGTGTAACGAGGCCGGTGGCGCCAGAGCTGATGGCATTGCCCATGATGAAGGCGGCCAGTGCGATACGCATTGCTGATTTCAACAAAATTCCCCTTCAGTTGGTGGCCCGCCGGGTGTCAATTCACTAGGCGACGCGCAATTTATCGTTTGATACACCAGAAAATTTTTCGAGTATATGAGCGTTTGATAAAACCTGAACATAGGACGATGCTGAAAACAAGCGCGCTATCGTTTATGGCTGATAGCGGAATGGCGCGTCATCAATGGCGCTCCGATAGCCGCCGATTTTGGCTGCCAGCACCGCAGCACTGCCGCAGGCCAGCGTCCAGCCCAGTGCGCCTTGACCAAGATTGAGATACAGGTTGTCGATGGGAGACGCGCCGACAATCGGTACCCCACTGGGTGTCGCTGGGCGAAAGCCGGTCCAGGGTGACAAGCGGCTGGCGCTGTCGTTGCCATTGTGATCATTCTTGTTGCCGAGACTGCCGGGGAACAGGGTACGTACACCCTCTTGCAATTCCCCGATGGCGCGCGCGGGAATGCTACGATCGCGACCAACCAGCTCGACCCGCCCTGCAACACGCAGGCGATTGTCCAGACGTGCATACACGATCTTGCGTGACAAATCCGTGATGGATACTTGTGGCGCAGCTTGCTGACTGCTGGTGTCATCGAGCGGCACAGTGATGCTATAACCTTTGAGTGGGTAGAGCGGCAGGCGCACACCTGCCTGCTGTGCAAATACGACACTCTCGCTGCCGATTGCCAGCACAAAGGCATCAGCCTCAATCTTGCCCGCACTGGTCTGTACGGACTGGATTCGACCCTGTTGCATCACTGGTCGCTGGATGGTAGTGGCGGACAGAAAACGGAATGCTGTATTTTGCTGCATGGTATCGACCAGCCCCTGACAGAACTGTGCGCAGTCGCCGACGGCTTCGCTGGGCGTATAGACGCCGCCGGCCCAGGTGCGCTGTGCGCCGGCCAATGCTGGTTCGATCTCGAGACAACGTTGCAGGTCGATGACTTCTTGTTTGCAGCCAAACTGCGCCTGAAAATCGACTTGTCGGCGCGCTGACTGCAGTCCTTCCGCGTCACTGTAGAGCACCAGCTTTCCTGCCACACGGTGGGAAAATTCAATGTTGCTATTTTTTTGCAGGCGGTTCATTTCATCCCGGCTATGGAACGCCAGCCGCAGCAGGGCAATGGTGGTACTTTTTACTTGCCTGGCATTGCAGGCCCCAAGAAATGACAACAGCCAGCGCCATTGCGCCGATTCTATTTGTGGCCGCAGGGTCAGCGGCGAGTCAGCGCTGAACAGGTAATGTGCCCAGTGGCTCCAGATTGACGGGTCAGCCAAGGGTGCAACGTAGGAGTAACTCAATTGCGCGCCATTGCCGAAGCTGGTGCCATGACCAGCTTGGGGCGCAGCATCGATGAGGGTGACTTGATGACCGTCTTGCAGGAGACGATAAGCTGATGTGACGCCGATTACACCGGCGCCGAGTACGCAGAGATGCATGGCATGGTCCTGTTAATGTCGTCGGGGAGGTGCTGACAACCCACTAACTATACCCAGAATCATAATCGCTGTCGTATGCTGAATCGGCATTGTCGTTGCAGTCTTATTTCCCTCCGAAACTCTCAACCGGCTGCCACTTTCCACTTTGTACGCGAAACAGAGTATAGGTAGGGTGGTTCAGATTACCCTGGGCGTCAAACGAGATGGGGCCGGTCAGTCCCTGGTAGCGCAGGCTGTGCAGCGCAGCAATGAGTTTTTCCGGCGCGACGGAGTTGGCCTGCTTGATAGCTGCAATGATGGCATTCGCGGCATCATAGGCAAATGGCGCGTAATAATCGATGTGATCGCCGAAGATGGCGCTATACCTATCCTTGAATTTTTTCCAGCCACGCATGCGTTCCTGGGGGATGCCCGTGGACACGCCAAGTGATCCCTCACCAGCGGCACCGGTCAAATTCAGGTAGTCTGGATCAACAATGCCTGGGGCGATCAGATTGGCGGTGATACCAACCCGCTTGAGATTGGTTTGCAGTACGGCAGCCTGGTGCATCTGGCCACCAAAGAACACCAGATCGGGGTGGTTGGTCTTGAGCGCGTTGAGCACAACGTTGAAGTCTGAGGTCGTGTTGTTGACGCTATAGTGCGAGACCAGCATACCTTGCTGCGGTTCCAGGCTCTCACTGAAAAAGCTGGCCAGGGTGCTGCCGTAGATAGTATCGTCGTTGATTATGACAATCCGCTTGGCCTGTAGGGTGTGCTGGGCGATCTGGGCACAACGATAGGCAATATCTTTGTCCCGGCCAACTACCCGGAAGATATTTTTATCGCCGTTGGCGGTTAGCTGATAATTACTGGAGCCCGGTGAAATTTGCGGGATGCCGGCCGCACGGTAGATCGGTGCTGCGCTCAGGCTGGCAGTCGATTGCCAATGACCGACGACAGCCACAGCACCGGCCTTGGCGAGATAGCCAGCTACGATCGCTGCGGTGCGCGGCTTGCCCTCATCGTCCTGTGACAATATGCGTAGTTGAATCGATTTACCATCGATGCGTAGTGGATGTGCATTGGCTTCAGTCAATGCCATCTCGACTGCATGTTCCATGCTCTGGCCAATGCTGGCGGAGGCGCCTGAGAGCGGACCAGCGAAACCGATCAGGACGACCGCTGGTACCTCATCTGCGGCGTTATTGCTACACCACGATGGCAGCGCGATTAACGCCAAGGCAACAGCAGGTGCCAACCTGCATATCAATGCTCGAAACTTCAGGGTCGCAGAATCCAGGTTCATGGCGCGCCTTTATAGATGACGAAGCAGTTACCTGCTGCTGTTTGGTATTGTGAGAATGCCAGCAGGCAGGTCATTAATTTATTGTGTGGCGATAGCGATAATCATATCGCGCTGCCAGGTCTGGTGCGGTGGCAGTATTGGTACACTTCAAAAATGCCGCCCTGGCTGTCGCAGGAGCAACTATTGTGGACGTGACGGTTCGCTCTGTGCTTGATATGGACGATCATCAAGAAAACGCGGAGTCGGCTGAAATTCGTCATGCAAAATGTCAGATTTTGGTTGGTAGGTGCTGCTCCGGGTACGCAACAAGCCCAGTAAGGTATGGTTCAAAGCATCGGTCTGGTAAGGCCTTTGTTCGATGGCTGCTTTCTCTTGGGCGGTTTGGGAGATCGGCCGGTTGCTCCATATCAGCATGGGAATTTCATACCCGGAAGGGTCTGCCGAAGAATGACCGGCATGGTCACGGTAGTGGCCGACTTCCTGGCCATGATCTGAGGCGTAAATCAGGCTCGCAGCGTGCTCTGGTCTTTGGGCAGCGAGACGGCCGATCAGGTTGTCGATGACGAAATCATTGTAGGCGACAGCATTGTCATAGCGGTCACGCTGATAGCGCACCCAAAGTGATCGGCCCGCCTCCTTGAGTGCGGCGGAGACGGCATCATCGGCGTTATCGAATCTGGCGAAATTTGCGGGGTAGCGCATCTCGTAGGTGGGATGTGCACCCAGCAAATGGACGATCACAAATTTGAGCGGTGCGGGATCAGACAGGGCATTGCCCAGGTGTTCGAGCAGGTTGCCATCAAGATTGTTTTCACCGCGCCCGCTGCCATGGTTGATGAATGTTTGTGTGTCAGCATGTTGCGCCGTCAGGCTGATCCAGCCATCTCCAATGTATTGATTGGAGAGCCAGAAGACTTTGTATCCGGCTTCTTTGGCAATCTGTAAAACATCGGGCTGGCTTTGCCACAGGGCTGGATGCTGTAAATCGGCTGATGTCAGCATCTTCATCATGCTCGGTAGCGTCGTTGCATCCGGCGAGACCACATCCTGGAACACGATCAGCTCGGACCGGCGTGCACTCAGCAGTGGTGTGCTGGAGCGGGGGTAACCATACAGGGACATATTGACGCGGTTCATGCTTTCGCCGATGACTAGTACCACAGTGTGCTGCGCTTCACCGTCGTAATGTACCTGCCAGTCCTGCCTTGGTGCCATATTGACGGCAATTTCATGCTGCATGCGCTGCAGTGACAACTGTTGTTGCTGATAATAGTTGTACCGAATTGGCCAGAACAGCAGTGGATTTTCTCGGGCCATGGTGGGATTGAAATGCAAGCCAAGGAAAATGACCAGCGATGCCAGCGCCGCGACCCTGGTCTTGCGGCCTGCCGGTGCAGTTGCTGGCGATTGTTCCCATTGTTGACACCCGCGCTGTAGCAGCAATGCCAGGATCACCAGGAATGTACATGTCAGGGTGACGATGCCGAGCATGTGCCAGTTATGTATGAAAAACTCTCGTGTTTCCATCGCATTAGTGTCAAAAATAGCCTGCAGAACCATCACATGATTCGGGCGTAAGCCAAAATAGTCGCGCAGAAACCCTTTGATGGCGGCATCGATGAAAAACAGGAGATAAAGCGAAGTTGCGATGCGTGATGCCGCAGTGTGTCGCTCGCGTCCAAGGAAGCACAATCCACATAGTCCCAGTACACCGCTTGTCAGCAGCACGCCAGATTTCAGCAACTCGTTGCTGTTGATCATTCCCAACATCCAGAATGTGCCGAGTCCAGCTAGCCCGATGGCGATTCTTCTGATGAGAAATTTCATTTTCCCTCTGCTCAAAAACTTCTCAGTATGTTTTTTTGATGTCACATTCGCAATAGGACCATTCTGCAAATGATCTTGACAGTTTTAGGAATCACCGCCGGCATCGCCAAGCCCGGCAGTTCTAGTACAATAGCGCCCGAAGCAAGCCAGACAGCCGCTGGCCGTCGTTTATGCGATGGCGGGAGGAAGGTCCGGACTCCATAGAGCGGGGTGACGGTTAACGGCCGTCCGCTGAAAGTCGGTGCAAGCCGGTATAAGGCGAGGAATAGGGCCACAGAGACGAGCGTATTAAGTTACGGTGAAACGCGGTAACCTCCACCCGGAGCAATTTCAAATAGGCACGCATTGATGCTGCTCGCGGAGCGTGCGGGTAGAAAGCTTGAGCGCTGGAGCAATCCCGCGCCTAGAGGAATGGCTGTCATAACGGGTAACCGTCGTAACAGAATCCGGCCTATCGGCTTGCTTCACTTTTTTACATTGCTGCGGTAACTTACGAGGCCGCTGCAGCAGGCAATAAATAAAAAATTCGATCACAATCGATCAATTCGAGACACGGGACCAGGGACCAGCATGAGCCAACCGGTTTTGTTTGAAGAACTGTTGTGCCAGAACGGCCGCCGCATTGGTGTGGCGTCGCTGGCTTCGGAAAAGACGCTCAATGCGCTGTCGCTGGAGATGGTGCATTTGCTCACGCCACAATTGCTGCGCTGGGCCGATGATCCGCAGATTGCCATGGTCCTGTTGCAGGCGCAGGGTGAAAAAGCCTTCTGTGCCGGTGGTGATCTGCAGCAACTCTACCGTACCATGCGCGAGCATCATGCTTCGCCACAGCGCGACGACATCCGCGGCAATCGCTATGCGGAAGAATTCTTTGAGCACGAATACCGGCTCGACTATCGCTTGCATACTTTTCCCAAGCCTTTATTGTGCTGGGGTCATGGCATCGTGATGGGCGGCGGGATTGGTCTGATGGCCGGTTGCAACCATCGCGTGGTCACTGAGCGTTCGCGTCTGGCGATGCCGGAAATCCTGATTGGCTTGTTTCCGGATGTCGGTGGCAGCTGGTTTTTGAGTCGTGCGCCGGGCAAACTCGGGGCCTTTTTGGCGCTCACCGGTGTCAGTATGAATGCCAACGATGCTCTGCTGGTTGGTCTGGCCGATTATCGCCTGACCCACGAAAGCAAGCGGCAAGTCCTCGCCACCCTGTTGCAACAACCCTGGTCCGATCTACCTGATGCCAACGACGCGCTACTTACCCACGCGTTGCGCGAGTCAGAACAGGCCGCTGATGCGAGTCAGTTTGCGCCGTCGTCATTGCGTGAACATTTCGATTTGATCAACCAGCTTTGCAGCGCACCGACGCCACAGGAGACGGTCGCAGCCATTTTGGCCTTGGAAACTGAACAGCCATGGTGGCACAAGGCACAGGCCAACCTGAAAGCCGGTGCACCTGGTTCGGCGCTGTTGTCATTGGAATTGCAGCGGCGTGTGCGGCATAGGTCGCTGGCGGAGGTGTTTCGCCTGGAGCTGGTGGTGGCTTTGCATTGCGCAGCTCGACCCGACTTCGTGGAGGGTATCCGGGCGCTGATTATTGACAAGGACAATCAGCCGCAATGGCAACCAGCACGCCTTGAAGATGCTAGTGCGGCCTGGTTGCAGGGTTTTTTCGCCGATCCTTGGGCTGCAGAGGCGCATCCACTGGCTGATTTGACCTGAGCTGACCTGAGATCGGCGTTAGAATTACAGACCCAGTTCGCTCAGCCCAGGATGATCCGCTGGGCGTGGGGCGCTTCGGTCCCAATGGAACTTGCGTTCGCTTTCCTTGATTGGTACGTCATTGATTGAGGCATGGCGGGCGCGCATCAAGCCATTTTCATCAAATTCCCAGTTTTCATTGCCGTAAGAGCGAAACCAGTTGCCGGAATCGTCGTGCCATTCGTAGGCAAAGCGCACCGCAATGCGGTTGTCGTCATGCGCCCAGATTTCCTTGACGAGACGATATTGCTGCTCGTGGATCCATTTTTTGGTGAGGAAGCTGACAATGTCGGCACGACCTTGCAGGAAGTCGGCGCGATTACGCCAGCGACTATCTTCGGTGTAGGCCAGCGACACCTTTTCCGGGTTGCGGGAGTTCCAGGCATCTTCAGCAGCACGTACCTTGATGATGGCGGTGTCGCGGGTAAATGGCGGTAGCGGCGGGCGGGCAGCGGTCATGACGGTCCTTTCTGGCAAGAGCGGGCGTGGAGAATCCATCGCTTGGGCCCCTATTCTAGCGCCGACATGAAATAATCGCCGAATAGCAATGTGCAAGACATCTGTTGACAAGCAATGGCATGCGCAGCGCTTCCTTTTACTCTGGAACCGTCATGAATACCGAAAAAATCAAGGCAGCGGCCACCCTTTTGCTGGCCGTACGCAAACATGAAACCAGTTTGTCACATCTGCCGCAGGACTGTCTGCCAGCAGATGCCGCTGAGGCCTATGCGGTACAAGATGCCGTCAGTCTGGCGCTAGGGCAGGTCGGCGGCTGGAAGGTTGGCGCCAAGGCACCTGATGCGCCAGCCAGTTGCGCTCCCATGCCGGCATCGCTGACTTTCGCCGCCCCCTATCATTTTGCCGACCTGCTCGTGGCGGGTGAGCGCGGTATCGAGCTCGAAATTGCCGTGCGCATGCAGCAAGATCTACCGCCGCGTGCAACGCCTTATACGCAGGCAGAGGTCGTGGCTGCGGTGGGAACGATCCATCCAGCCATTGAAATCGTGTCTTCGCGTTATTCCCGTACTGAACATTCCGCTGCTGCCAGCCCGCTGGCGGCGTTGGCCGACGCATTGAGCAATGGTGCTTTTATCTACGGAGCGGGACGCAGTGATCTGGGAATGGTGGATCAGCTAACTCAGGCTGCTCACCTGTATTTTGACGGGCAGGAAGTCGTTTCCACGGTTGGCGGCAATCCGGTTGGTGACATCTGGCCGTTGCTGACCTGGCTGGCCAATCATCTCGCTGCGCGCGGAGATGGTCTCAAGGCGGGGCAGTTTGTGACCACCGGCTCCTGCACCGGCAAGCTGGTCGCAGCACCCGGTACGCAAGTCAGGGGTGATTTACCTGGTATTGGGGTTGTCGAGATTTCCTTCGCGCAGGCGTAGTCAATGCAATGTCGCGTGACGGTTGCTGTGACAGGTAGTGTGAACGGGATGTAATCGGGAGGGAGCTGCGGGATAGTGCAGCTGGATACGACGCAGGCGCTGATGTGGGGGATATTTGAATGCTGTGAACTCCAGGTTCACAGCATTCAAATCGAACAATTATTTTTTCTTCTTGTTCACTGCTTCTTTGAACGACTTACCAGCCGAGAACTTCACGGTGGTTGCAGCAGCGATCTTGATCTCTTCGCCGGTTTGTGGGTTGCGGCCGGTACGTGCAGCGCGCTTGCCTGTCGAGAAGGAACCAAAACCAACCAGTTGTACGGTGTCGCCCTTGGTCACAGCCTTGATGATGTTCTCAACGACTGAGTCCAATGCACGTTGTGCAGCAGCCTTCGAGATTTCAGTATCAGCAGCGATTGCGTCGACCAATTCAGATTTGTTCACTTTAAAATTCCTTTCACTGTTAAGGTGCCGAGATTTTAGCATTGGAATGCGGCTAGTCGGCAAGCCCCATCTGCGTTTAATTGAATTGTGGTGATCTATTTTTACTTCAATAATGGAAACGGCAATCGGTATAAAAGGATTTTTATGTGCGGCGATTTGCTTTTGCCTCGACGCCAATTTTTTTTGACGATTTTCTGACTCCTCGGAGCGCTTTCAAGACAGTGACATTTGCTTGTCATTTCGTTAATATTATTCGCGTAGATTGATGCCTCCTGATGCAACGAGCGTCTTCTGTTACTTCCCTCCTGCGTTGCTGATCTGCCCGATTGCGGTGCGTCACGAAGTGCTCCGCGGTAGCGTCAATCGCCTTCCATCCCAGAGACCATGCGCAATACGCGTGAAACACATGTGTATAGCTCATGTGAAATCTTTCAAAAATTCGCTAAGTCATTCATTTTTCTAAAGAAATGGCTTTTTGATGCTTTTTAGATAAGTGCGCTAAGTCTTTGACTTTATTGGCAAAACCCCTGTTTTGGACATGCAATATCGCTTGACCTGTATTAGTGCATCCTCTAAAGTGGGCGATAGTGTGAAAAAGTGTTTTTTTGTGGGGATTTTTTGGATTTCCTGCGAAAGGACAGCACACCATAACCATGCCAACCGCAACAGTAAAAAGGTCAGACACAGTGTTTCAGGGCGCCTCAGCGATCAATCTCGATGCCAAAGGACGGATGACAATCCCGGCCAAGCATCGTGACGCCCTGGCCGTGCAGTGCGAGGGAAGGGTAACGCTGACCCGTCACCCGCACGGTTGCCTGCTGTTTTTTCCACGGCCGACCTGGGAAAGTCATCGCGAGCAGATTGCCTCCTGGCCGATGTCGGCACGCGCCTGGCAGCGTATTTTCCTAGGCAATGCCTGCGACGTTGAGCTCGACTCGGCCGGGCGCATTTTGATTGCGCCGGAGTTGCGCGCCGCCGTTGGCTTACAGCGCGACGTCATGTTGCTGGGCATGGGAAGCCATTTTGAAATCTGGGATGCTGCCAAGCTGGCCGAGAGTGAGTCGGAAGCTGTTGCTGCGGGCATGCCAGATGTGTTGAGTAATTTTTCCTTCTGACGGCAGCGCGTGATGACTATGCAATCGGTGCCCGATTTGCAGCACCGCACAGTGCTGTTGGAAGAAGCGGTTGACGCGCTGGCCATTACTGGCGCGCGCGCTGATGGCGTGTATCTGGACGGTACCTTCGGCCGTGGCGGTCACAGTCGGGCGATTCTGGAGCGGCTCAGCCCACGCGGGCGTCTGATTGCGTTTGATAAGGATCCGCTGGCGATCGCCACTGCGCAGACCATCGCCGACCCACGCTTTACGATCGTGCATGACAGTTTTGCGACGCTCGATGAGGCGTTGGCCGAACAGGGTGTGCATCGCGTCAATGGCGTTTTGATGGATTTGGGTATTTCGTCGCCGCAGGTGGATGACGCGGCACGTGGTTTTAGCTTCCGCTTCGATGGACCGCTGGACATGCGCATGGATACCACCCGTGGCATCTCGGCGGCACAGTGGCTGGCAACAGCCGATGAACAGACAATTGCAAAGGTGATACGAGATTATGGGGAAGAACGGTTTGCTGTTCAGATTGCAAAGGCGATTGTTGCTCGCCGGGCAGTCGAACCAATTTCAGGCACACGACAGCTTGCCACGCTCGTGGCACAAGTCGTCAAAACCCGCGAGAAAGGCAAAGACCCGGCCACTCGTACCTTTCAGGCTGTACGGATTTTCATCAATAAAGAGCTTGAAGAACTCGAGATAGGGCTGGAGAAGGCATTTCGCCAGATGGCGCAGCATGGGAGATTGGTTGTGATCAGCTTTCACTCGCTGGAAGATCGCATCGTCAAGCAGTTCATGGCATCCAAAGCCCATGTGCCGCAGCCCGACCGTCGCCTGCCCATTCGTGCCGTGGATTTGCCGCAACCGCTGGCCAGACTTCTGCCACGCGTCAAACCGAGTGATGCTGAAGTCAGCGCTAATCCGCGTGCGCGCTCGGCAGTCATGCGTGCGCTTGAACGTGCTCCCGACGAGGTGGCACCATGATCGGCCGTCTCAGCGTTGTAGTGACTGCCTTGCTGGTGCTGTGCGCGCTGTCGCTGGTCAATGCCCAGTATCAGGCGCGCAGTCAGTTCATCGAGTTGGAGCGCGCCCAATCGCAAGCGCGCCAGCTCGATATTGATTGGGCGCAGTTGCAGCTGGATCAGTCTACGCTGGGCAAAAATGCGCGGATTGAAGAAGTTGCGCGGCGCGATCTGAACATGGTTTCACTGACGCCACAACGTACTCAATATCTGACGGTGGGGGCGAAATGACACGCATGCCGCCGCGCACCCCCAACGCCACTGGACGCGTCGCCGCCTCTCGTGGCGTCGCCTTTTCGGCGAGTCCGGTCTTGCAGGTCAAGATGCCGGCCTGGCGTTCGCGGCTGGTTCTGTTTGTGTTATTTACCGCATTTGTTGCCTTGGCCGGCCGTGCATTGTTCCTGCAGGGCATGTCGACCGACTTCCTGCAGAAGCAGGGGGCGTCACGCTATGCCCGTACACTGGAGTTGCCCGCGACACGTGGCAAGATCACCGACCGCAATGGTCAGGTGTTGGCGTCCTCGGTACCGGTCAAGGCTATTTGGGCAATTCCTGACGACGTTCAAGAGGCGCCCAAGGAAAAGCTACATGCACTGGCTACGTTGCTGGACATGAGTGATGCCGAACTGCGCAAGAAGCTGGATTCGGATCGCAGCTTTGTTTACCTTAAACGGCAGGTCGAGCAAGACACCACCGACAAAATTCTCAAACTGGGCATTCCGGGTATCGAAACTCGCAAGGAATATAAGCGCTTCTACCCTGAGGGGGAAGTCATGGCGCACGTGGTTGGCTTTACCAATGTCGAGGATGCGGGGCAGGACGGCATGGAGCTTGGCTCGCAAAAGACGCTGGCTGGCACCACCGGGAGCCGTCGCGTGATCAAGGACCGGCTGGGACGTATTGTTGAAGATATCGAAGCGGTACGCGAACCGCATGATGGTCAGGATCTGACGCTGTCCATCGATAGCAAGATTCAGTACATCGCCTTCACCCAGCTCAAGGAAGCGGTCGATAAGAACAAGGCCAAGGCCGGTGGCATTATCGTCGTCGATGCTCGTACTGGCGAGGTGCTGGCATTGGCGAATCTGCCGACCTACAATCCTAACGACCGCTCGGTGCTGACCGGCGAGCAGTTGCGCAATCGGGTGCTGACCGATACCTTCGAGCCAGGCTCGACACTCAAGCCGTTCACGATTGCATTAGCGCTTGATACCCATCGGGTAACACCATCGACGGTCTTCCAGACGGCGCCCGGGAAAATGACCATTGGTACCGCCACCATCGGTGACGCCGAGCCACACGGCGCGCTCACGGTCGCAGAAATCATCCAGAAATCCTCGAACATCGGTACTGCCAAGGTGGCACTGCAAATGCCGCCGCAGGAAATGTGGGAAATGTTCACCAAGGTCGGTCTCGGGCAGCAACCGAAGTTCGGTTTTCCGGGCGCGGTGGCAGGGCGCGTGCGCCCTTATAAAGCCTGGCGTCCGATTGAGCAGGCTACGATGAGCTACGGTCACGGCATTTCGTTGTCATTGATTCAGTTGGCCCATGCCTATCTGATCTTTGCCCGCAATGGCGACATCATTCCATTATCCTTCCAGAAGGTTTCCGAGAGCCCGGTTGGGCAGCGCGTGATTGCGGAAAACACCGCATTGCAGATGCGTCGCATGCTGGAAACCGTGACCGCACCTGGTGGTACCGCACCACAGGCGCAGGTTCCCGGTTATCGGGTTGGTGGCAAGACTGGTACGGCTTATAAGATTGTTGGTGGCAAATATGTGCACAAATATGTGGCTGACTTTGTCGGTATCGCACCGATGTCTGATCCACGTCTGATCATCGCCGTGATGATTGATGAGCCCAGTGCCGGTAATCACTACGGCGGCACCGTTGCCGCGCCGGTGTTTGCCAATGTGGCAGCCAATGCCTTGCGCGCGCTCAATATTGCGCCGGACTCCAGCGTGACCAACATCATCATCCCTAAAGACGCCATCGAGGAGAGCCTGTGATGCAACCAGACAAGCTTTCCGTGCAACAAATCATCAGCTGGCTGGAGACACTTGAGCCAGCCGTCAACAACCTTACCGCCAAACTGACCGCGGATTCGCGGCAGGTCGTGGCAGGCGATATCTTCTTTGCCTATCCCAATGGCGGTGCCGATGGCCGTCGTTATATCAACGATGCGATCGAGCGCGGTGCCATTGCGGTGGTCCATGAGGCCGACGGCTATACCTGGCCCGAGCAGGAAACCTTGCCGCACTTTGCTGTCACGGGGCTGAAGTACGTCGCTGGTGCGGTTGCCAATCACTATTATCAAAAGCCGGACAAGGACATGTTCACGGTTGCCGTGACCGGTACCAATGGCAAGACCTCTTGCACTTACTGGCTGGGCATGGCCTTGTCGCGCCTGCAGGCAAGTTCGGGCTCGGCC
This sequence comes from Herbaspirillum sp. Sphag64, assembly GCF_014192645.1. Taxonomy (GTDB): domain Bacteria; phylum Pseudomonadota; class Gammaproteobacteria; order Burkholderiales; family Burkholderiaceae_D; genus Herbaspirillum. The sequence continues at coordinate 58,151 of NZ_JACHYE010000009.1, forward strand.
TCGCAGCCGGCGGCAGTCATTGGTACGCTCGGCGTCGGATTGTTCCAAGACGGGCGGCCGCAAGCATTTGATGTCACTGGCTATACCACGCCCGACGCACTGACGTTGCAGCGCAAGCTGGCAGATCTGCGTCGCGCACGCGCTTCCGTGCTGGCGATCGAAGCATCCTCCATCGGTCTCGATCAGGGGCGACTTAATGGTTTGCACGTGGATGTTGCCTTGTTCACCAATTTCACCCGTGACCATCTGGATTATCACGGCGACATGCTGGCCTATGAGGCAGCCAAGGTGCAGTTGTTCGATGCGCCGGGCTTGCAGCAGGCAGTCATCAACCTCGATGATCAGATGGGGCAGCGCCTGGTGCCTTACGTCTACGCCAAGAATTTACCGGTGATCGGCTATTCGATTACCGACGTCGATTTGCCGGATGTACCAACACTGCGTGCTTCTGCCATTCGCAGCACCAATAATGGCACCAGCTTCCACGTTGATTCACCGTTTGGCTCGGCACAGGTCAAGACGCAGCTGGTGGGACATTTCAATGTCAGCAATCTGCTGGGCATTCTCGGCGTGATGCTGGCCAAGGGTATCGTCTGGGAAGCCGCCGTTGCCAAGCTGGCAACATTGACACCTGTACCTGGACGGATGCAGCAATTCGGCGGTCAAGAGGTGCCTTTGATCGTGATCGATTATGCGCATACTCCCGACGCATTGGAAAAAGCCCTAAACGCCTTGCGTCCTGTAGCAACCCAGCGCGGCGGTGAGCTGTGGTGCGTCTTTGGTTGCGGTGGCGACCGTGATCCCGGTAAACGTCCGCAAATGGGGGCTGTCTCCGAGTTGGCGGACCATGTGCTGTTGACCAGCGACAATCCACGCAGCGAAGATCCGCAAACCATCATGGCGCATATCAAGAGCGGCATGATGCGTCTGACGCCACACGAAATGAGTGACCGTGCCGCCGCCATCCTTTGGACGGTGCGGCATGCCGCCAAACACGATGTGGTCTTGCTGGCAGGTAAAGGACACGAAACCTATCAGGAAATCGGCGGCAAGAAATATCCCTTCCTCGATGCCGATCACGTTGCGCTGGCTTTGGCTGCGCGCGCCACCATGCTGGGAGGTGCGTGATGCAGACCACGATTGAACAACTGGCAACCTGGCTGGATCGGCCCGTCAGCAACGTTGATGGCAAACCAACCTCGACGGTTGTGCAGGGTCTGACGACGGACAGTCGGTCAGTGGTTGCTGGCAGTATATTTGTGGCGTTGCGTGGCGAACGCTTTGATGCGCATGATTTCCTCGATGCCGTTGCCGCACAAGGTGCTGCTGCGGTCGTGGTTGAACGCATTCCTGACGGACTGACAATTCCCGCCATTGTGGTTGCGGATACGCGGCTTGCTTTGGGGCAAATTGCGCGCCGCTGGCGTGAACAGTTTGCCATTCCACTGCTGGCAGTGACCGGTAGCAATGGCAAGACAACCGTCAAGGAAATGCTGGCAGCGATTCTCGCGGCGGCCTTCGGCACAGATCACAGCATGGCGACCCGCGGTAACTTCAATAATGAAATCGGCCTGCCGCTAACGTTGTTGCGTCTGCAACCCGAACATCAGGCAGCAGTGGTTGAGTTGGGCATGAATCATCCCGGTGAAATCGCCGTGCTGGCCGAGATCGCCCAGCCGACGCTGGCGCTGGTCAATAACGCGCAACGTGAGCATCAGGAATTCATGGCCACGGTAGAAGCCGTGGCACGTGAAAACGGTGCTGTCTTTGCCGCGCTGCCCGCCGATGGTGTGGCCGTGTTTCCAGCCGAGGATGAGTATGCCTGGGTCTGGCACGAGTTGGTCAATGCGCGTGGATTGCAGCGTGTGATCACCTTCGGTTTATCCGAACAGGCGGATATCAGCGCAAGCTACACACCACAGGAATTTGGCAGTGTGATCAGGGGACGCGCCCGTCTGGGCGGCGATACGCTGAGGTTCCAGATTCGACTGGCAGCCATCGGTGAACACAATGTACGCAATGCACTGGCAGCGACTGCCTGCGCTTTGGGTGCCGGTATCGCAATTGAAGCAATTGTGCGTGGTCTGGAAGCATTCGCACCGGTCAATGGTCGCATGCAGCGTAAGCAGGCCAGTAGCGGCGCGCTAGTGATTGACGATACCTATAACGCCAATCCGGATTCGGTTCGCGCAGCCATCGATGTCTTGTCCAAGGCCGCCACACCGCGGGTGCTGGTTCTGGGTGACATGGGCGAAGTCGGTGACGAAGGACAACAGTTCCATGAGGAAATAGGTGCCTATGCGCGCGCAAAAGGGATCGATCATTTCCTTGGTTTCGGCGAGGCCACAAGCTTTGCTGTCACCGCATTCAATCAGGCCGCAGGGGGCGTATCAAGCATCGCTTCCGCAGGTCATTTCGCAACGATCGAGGCAATCAGTGCAGCCGCTGCAGAGCTGGCGACGCCGGATGCCTCGATATTGGTAAAAGGTTCGCGTTTCATGAAGATGGAACGCGTTGTGCAGCATTTGGTCGGGGCGCAGTCCACCGCGCCACAATCACAGGGGACTCATTAACATGCTGCTTTGGCTGGCTCAGAATTTTCAGCAGGATTTCAGTTTCCTGCGCGTATTCAACTTCATCACCTTCCGCGCCGTGTTTGCGACGTTGACGGCGCTGCTGATCGGCCTGGTCGCCGGTCCGGCAGTCATTCGCATGCTGACCCGCCTGAAGGTTGGTCAGGCGGTGCGTACCGATGGACCGCAAACGCATCTGGTCAAGTCCGGTACGCCGACCATGGGTGGTGTGCTGATTCTGATCGGCATTGGTATCTCGACCTTGTTGTGGGCTGATCTGAGCAACCGTTTTGTCTGGATCGTGCTGATAGTTACGCTCGGCTTTGGGACGATCGGCTGGGTCGATGACTATCGCAAGGTGGTCTACAAGGACCCGAATGGCATGCGCTCACGCGAGAAATATTTCTGGCAATCGCTGATCGGTCTGGTAGCTGCCTTCTATCTGGCATTTTCGGTCTCGGAAGTGAGCAACATGAAGGTACTGGACCTGTTTGTTTCCTGGGTGCAGTCGGGTTTCAATATTGACTTGCCACCCAAGGCCGATCTGATTGTGCCGTTCTTCAAAACAGTCAGTTATCCACTCGGTGTCTGGGGCTTTATTGCGCTGACCTATTTCGTCATCGTCGGTACCAGCAACGCCGTCAACCTGACCGATGGTCTGGATGGTCTGGCGATTATGCCGACCGTACTGGTGGGTGGTGCACTGGGCTTGTTTGCCTACCTGACCGGTAGTGCCAGCTATGCCAAATATTTGTTGATTCCGCATATTCCCGGTGCCGGTGAGTTGCTGATTTTCTGTGGTGCGATGGCGGGCGCCGGACTGGCCTTCCTCTGGTACAACGCCTATCCGGCACAGGTGTTCATGGGTGACGTCGGGGCGCTGGCGTTGGGTGGCGCGCTTGGCACCATCGCCGTGATTGTGCGTCAGGAAATCGTGTTGTTCATCATGGGTGGCATTTTCGTGGTGGAAACCCTGTCGGTGATGATTCAGGTGGCTTATTTCAAGTTCACCAAGAAGCGCACTGGCGTAGGCAAACGGATTTTGTTGATGGCGCCGCTGCACCATCACTATGAACAGAAGGGCTGGAAGGAAACCCAGGTCGTGGTGCGGTTCTGGATCATCACCATGATGCTGGTACTGGTTGGTTTATCCACCTTGAAGTTGCGGTAAATACGGAAGATAACGGCAGGAAAGCAAAAGTGAATTACGTCAATCAACACGCTCTGGTACTGGGACTGGGTGAATCCGGTCTGGCGATGGCGCAGTGGCTGGTCTACTGCGGCGCCCGGGTGCGTGTGGCCGATACCCGTGATGCAGCGGCGGTCGCTGACCGTCTGGCGCAGTTGCGGGCGACCGCTCCAGAGGCTGAATTCATTGGTGCACAGCCGTTTTCGGCAACCTTGCTCGATGGTATTGATGTTGTTGCAGTCAGTCCCGGGCTGTCGCCGCAGCGTGAACTCGCTGAATTGAGCGGCGTAGCCGCACAGCGTGAAATACCGCTGTGGGGTGAAATGGAATTGTTTGCCCAGGCGCTGGCAGCCTTGCGCAGCGAACGTGCCTATGCACCCAAGGTGATTGCGATCACCGGCACCAACGGCAAGACCACGGTGACCAGTCTGACGGGCAATCTGTGCCGTCGTGCAGGCTTGACCACCAAGGTTGCCGGCAATATCAGCCCAGCTGTGCTGGATGTATTGCGTCAGGCATTGAGTGAAGATGCTGCCCTGGCAGTGCAGCGTGCGCAGGAGCGCGAGCAAGCAGCTTTGATGGAGGCCGAGGCTGCGCGAGTTGCTGCAGTGCCAGTTGAATCGGCTGTCCCCCTCGTCGCGACAGAGCACGAGCTACAGACAGCAGAAGTACAGGAAACGTCAGACGCATTAGAAGTACCTGAAGTACCACAAGTGTCAGAAGTACCAGAAGAAGTAGTGGCTTCAGTCGAGCTGACTGAAGCCGTGCTGCCGGTTACAGAGCCTGCTACTCCCGTCTATACCGGCAATTTGCCGCAGGCCTGGGTGCTGGAGCTATCGAGCTTCCAGTTACACACCACTTATAGTTTGCAGCCAGATGCGGCAACCGTCCTCAATGTCACACAGGACCATCTGGACTGGCACGGCAGCATGGAGGCCTATGCCGCCGACAAGCAAAGAATTTTTGGCAACGACACTATCCGCGTGCTCAATCGTGACGACGCGCGCGTGATCCAGATGGGCGGTGTAGCGGCAACGATCTCCAGCTTTGGGTTGGATGCGCCCCGCAAGGCAGGTGATTTTGGTCTGGTTGACGAAAATGGCATGCTCTGGCTCGCCAATGCCGTCGCGACCGAAGACGATGAAAAGCCACAGGGACGTCGCAAGAAAGACCTCAAAGAGGAAACACCATTTCTGCTCAAGCGCCTGATGCCAGCCGATGCGCTACGTATTCGTGGCTTGCACAATGCACTCAATGCGCTGGCAGCACTGGCCTTATGCCGCGCCATTGATCTGCCACTGGCACCGTTGCTGCACGGTTTGCGTGAGTATGCGGGCGAACCGCATCGGGTCGAACTGGTTACCACGATTCAGGACGTTGAATATTACGACGACAGCAAAGGTACCAATGTCGGGGCGACGGTGGCCGCATTGAACGGGCTCGGTCATGGCGGCAAGCCAAACCGGCTGTTACTGATTGCCGGCGGCGACGGCAAAGGCCAGGACTTTACGCCACTGGCAGAGCCGCTGAACAAGTACGGGCGTGCCGTATTCCTGATCGGTCGCGACGCCGCTGCGATTCGCGGCGCGGTAGCAGCGACGGGTATTACTCTGGTCGATTGCAACTCGCTCGAAGAAGCTGTGCAAAAAGCTGGTGAGATAGCGCGTGCCGGAGAAGCTGTCCTGCTGTCGCCTGCTTGCGCCAGTCTGGACATGTTCCGCAACTATGCCCATCGGGCTGAAGTGTTTGTGGATGCCGTGCGTGAACTGGCGCTCTCACGTGGTGAGGTGATGTGATGAAACTGAGCCTGTCATCCATTACCGGCTGGTTCAGCCCGAAAGAGGCGGTCGCAGGGCGCGCGCGTGGAGGCATGCGGGACAGCGCCTATGCCGGTGGCAGCCTCAAGGGTATCAGCGGGATTGAACAGCGCTCGCGGATGATGCAGTACGACCAGCCTTTGGTCTGGGTCGTGATCCTGCTGATGTTGTTTGGCATGGTGATGGTGTATTCAGCATCGATTGCCTTACCCGATTCACCCAAATACGCGAATTACAAGACTTCCTATTTCCTGGTGCGGCAGGCGGTGTTCATTGCAGTATCCCTGCTGCTTGGGTTGCTGGTGTTCCGGGTCAAGATCGAAACCTGGCAAAAGATGGCGCCCTATTTGTTTGTTGGCACGTTGGTGTTGCTGGCAATGGTGCTGATCCCCGGCATCGGCAAGGGTGTCAATGGCGCCAAGCGCTGGTTGTCATTCAAGGTGTTCAACCTGCAGCCGTCGGAACTGATGAAGCTGTTCATTGTCCTGTACGCAGCCGATTACACGGTGCGCAAGCAGGAGGTGATGCACAAGCTGACCAAGGGTTTCCTGCCGATGACGGTAGCGGTTGGCGTGGTTGGTTTGCTGCTGCTGCTGGAGCCCGATCTGGGCGCGTTCGGCGTGATCGTCTGCATCGCCATGGGTATTCTGTTTTTGGGCGGGATCAACGGCGTCTGGTTCGGCGGTATTGGTGCCACGCTGGTCGGTATTTTCTCGCTCGTGATTGTGTTGTCGCCGTGGCGGCGTGAACGGATCTTTGCCTACCTCAACCCGTGGGTTGAGGAGAACGCACAGGGCAAGGCTTATCAGTTGTCGCATTCGCTGATCGCTTTTGGACGCGGCGAGCTGTTTGGCGTTGGTCTGGGCGGCAGTGTCGAGAAACTGCATTACCTGCCGGAGGCGCATACCGACTTCCTGCTAGCGGTCATTGGTGAGGAGCTGGGCTTTGTTGGCGTCTTGGTCGTTGTGCTGCTGTTCTACTGGTTGGTCAAGCATGCCTTTGAGATTGGTCGGCAGGCGATTGCACTGGATCTGACCTTTTCTGGGCTGGTGGCCAAGGGTGTTGGCATTTGGCTGGGCGTGCAGGCCTTCATCAACATGGGCGTCAATCTGGGTTTGCTGCCGACCAAGGGTTTGACTTTGCCGCTGATGAGCTACGGTGGCTCGGGTTTGTTGATTAATTGTGTAGGACTGGCGATTTTGTTGCGGATTGATTATGAAAACCGGGTGCTGATGCGGGGAGGCCGTCTATGACCGCGCCCAAGCGTCTGTTGATTATGGCCGCCGGGACTGGTGGTCACATCTTCCCGGGTCTGGCGATAGCCGAGACCATGCGTGCGCGCGGCTGGATCGTTTCGTGGTTGGGTACCACGCATGGTATGGAGCGCGATCTGGTGCCACGCCATGGCGTCGAGATGGACACGATCGTCTTCGCCGGATTGCGTGGCAAGGGCTGGCAGCACACGGTCAAGGGTGTGTGGCGTCTGGTTGCCAGCTTTGCTACCTGCCTGCGCATTATTGGCAAGCGGCAGCCCGATGTGGTGTTGGGCATGGGTGGTTACGTGACGGTGCCGGGTGGATTGATGGCGCGCTTGCGCGGTGTGCCGCTGGCACTGGTCAATGCCGATGCAGCGTTGCTCTTGTCCAACAAGACACTGACACCGCTGGCGGACAAGGTTTTGTTTGGCTTTCCTGCCGATTTTGGCAAGGCGGCAAGCAAGGCAGAAGTGACCGGTAACCCGGTGCGCCAGGAAATCATCGATCTGGGTGCGCCACAACCGCGCTATGCCCAGCGCAGCGGACCACTGCGAATTCTGGTGGTGGGTGGCAGTCTGGGTGCCAAGGTACTCAATGAATGTGTGCCGGCAGCGCTGGCCAGATTACCTGCCTCGTTGCCCGTGCAGGTGACGCATCAGTCCGGCAAGCAGCATATCGAAGCATTGCGTGCAGCCTATGCGCAAGCGGGCGTGAGCGCCGAAGTGCTTGATTTTATCGACGACATGCCGCGCCGCTACGCGCAGACCGATCTGGTGATTTGCCGTGCCGGTGCGATCACGATTTCGGAGCTGACCGCAGCAGGCGTGGCCAGTGTTCTTGTGCCGCTAGTCGCATCAACTACCTCACACCAGCGTGATAACGCCAAGTGGATGGCGCAGGCACAGGCAGCCGTACATCTACCGCAAACAGAACTGACGCCGGATAGTCTGGCGCAGTTGTTACAGACATTGGATCGGCCGGCCTGCCTCACACTGGCGCAGGCGGCTTACGAACAAGGCAGGCGCGAGGCCAACGAGGCAATCGCGCAGGTGCTGGAAAAATTGGTGAAGCAATGAAACATCGGGTTAAAAATATACATTTTGTCGGTATCGGTGGCTCAGGCATGAGCGGCATCGCCGAAGTCATGCTTAATCTGGGCTATGGCGTATCCGGTTCCGACCTCGGCAGCAACGCAGCAACGCAACGGCTCGAGCAGCTCGGTGCGCGCATTCTCTACGGCCACGCTGCTGATAACATTGCCGACGCGGATGCCATCGTCACCTCGACCGCCGTCAAGGCCGACAATCCGGAAGTACTGGCTGCACGCAAGAAGCACATTCCGATCGTGCCACGTGCCGTGATGCTAGGCGAACTGATGCGTCTGAAGCAGGGTATCGCGATTGCCGGCACCCACGGCAAGACCACTACCACCAGTCTGGTGGCCAGCGTGCTGGCACAAGGAGGGCTGGACCCAACGTTTGTGATTGGTGGCCGCCTTACCAGTGCCGGTGCCAACGCCAAACTGGGTTCTGGCGACTTCATCGTGGCTGAAGCCGATGAGTCGGATGCCTCATTCCTGAATCTGACCCCCGTGATTGAAGTCATCACCAATATCGATGCCGATCACATGGAGACCTACAACCACGACTTTGCCAAGCTCAAGCAGGCATTCGTGGAATTCACGCAGCGCTTGCCGTTTTATGGTGTGGCGGTGTTGTGCCTGGATGATCCACACGTTCGCGAAATCATGCCGATGATCTCCAAGCCTATCCTTACTTATGGCTTCCATGAAGACGCTGATATTCGCGCCATTGATGCCAGGGCAGTCGATGGCAAGATGGAGTTCACCGCAATTCAGGACGGTTACGCACCGATGCAGGTCAGTCTGAATCAGCCAGGTATGCACAACGTCCAGAACGCCTGCGCGGCGATTGCGATTGCCCGCGAACTCGATGTGGCCGATGTTGACACGCAAAAGGCACTGACCGAATTCAATGGAGTTGGTCGTCGATTTACGCGTTACGGCAATGTGCCGCTTAAGGATGCAGACGGCAAGCCGGCAGGTTCCTTCACACTGGTCGATGACTACGGTCACCACCCGGTGGAAACCGCCGCAACCATTGCTGCAGCGCGTGGTGCTTACCCGGGACGCCGCCTGGTACTGGCATTCCAGCCACATCGCTATACCCGTACCCGCGATCTGTTCGAGGATTTCGTCAAGGTGCTGTCCTCGCCTGACGTGCTGGTATTGGGTGAAGTCTATGCCGCCGGTGAGCAGCCAATCGTGGCCGCCGATGGCCGTGCGCTGGCGCATGCGCTGCGCGTCGCAGGCAAGGTGGAGCCGGTGTTTGTTGAAGATATCGCAGACATGCCGGCCACCATCCTCAATGTGGTGCGCGACGGCGATGTCGTCATGACCATGGGTGCCGGCTCCATCAGTGGCGTACCCGCCAAACTGACTGCACAGGGGGCATGATGAGCAATTTCTCGGCACAGCAATTTGGCAAGGTCGGTGTGCTCTTCGGTGGTCGTTCTGCCGAGCGCGAAGTCTCGATCATGTCAGGTACCGGCGTCTTGCAGGCGCTGCGAAGCAAGGGCGTGAATGCGCATCCGTTTGATCCGGCGCAACGCAGTCTGGCAGAACTCGCTGCCGAACGTTTTGATCGTGTGTTCATTGCCCTGCATGGACGTTATGGCGAAGACGGCACACTGCAAGGCGCGCTGGAGCAGCTTGGTATTCCGTATACCGGTCCTGGTGTGATGTCGTCTGCCATCGCGATGGACAAGATCATGACCAAGCGGATCTGGCTCGGTCACGGTTTGCCAACACCGCGTTTTCTGGAGCTGGACCGCAGCACCTCGTTAGAGGAACTGCGCCAGGTTCCCGATGTACTGGGTTTGCCGCTGATGCTCAAGGCACCGCATGAAGGCTCGACTATTGGTATCGCCAAGGTTGCCGGTTATTCCGAGATGCAGGAAGGTTTTGCACTCTGTGCCAAATATGACGCCATCGTGCTGGCAGAGGAGTTCGTACGCGGACGCGAGCTGACTGTGCCAGTTCTCGGACAGGGCCGCAATGCGCGTGCATTGCCCGTGATCGAGATCTGTGCGCCGGACGGCAACTACGACTATCAGCACAAGTACTTTGGCGATGAGACCAAGTACCTGTGCCCGGCACCGCTGGACGCGGCGCTGACTGAGCGCATCCAGACGCTGGCAGAGCGTGCATTCAATGCACTGGGTTGCCGCGGCTGGGCGCGTGTGGATTTCATGCTGCGTGCCAGTGACAACGAACCGTTCCTGCTGGAGATCAATACTTCGCCGGGAATGACTGGTCACTCGCTCGTGCCGATGTCAGCCAAGCAGGCCGGTTTGAGCTATGAAGATTTGTGCTGCGAAATCCTGCGCTCGGCGGCGCTGGATCTGCAGCCATCAAGTGACTGGAAGCCGCAGGTGAGCGCGGCTGCCGATGTGACGGATCAGGAGTAAACGGGAGCCATGTGGCAAGACGTCAAAATGTTGAATGCCATCACCAATACCTTGCTGGTATTGGTGTTGCTCGCATTGTTGGCGTCTGGTACCTGGTGGGTGGTGCAACGGCCGATGTTCACGCTCAAGACGATTCGGGTTGAAGGTGAGATGGATGCGCCGCTGCGACGTGTCAATGCATTGACGATTCGTGCCAGTGCCTTGCCAAGAATCCAGGGCAATTTTTTTACCGCCGATCTCAATGCCGTGCGTCAGGCATTTGAATCGGTACCGTGGGTGCGTAAGGCGATGGTGCGCCGCGAATGGCCGAACAAGCTGATCGTGACGGTTGAAGAGCATCGCGCACTCGGTACCTGGGGTGATGAAGGACGTTTATTGTCGGTCAAGGGTGATGTATTCACGGCCAATCTGGCAGAAGCCGAGGATGACGGTGCCTTGCTTGAGTTTGATGGGCCGGAGGGTAGTGAGAAAGATGTGGCGACGCGGTTTGAACAGTTCAAGCAATGGTTTGCACCGATCAAGCTGACGCCGCAAGCGGTAGCACTGTCGAATCGCTATGCCTGGACGGTCAAGCTTGATAACGGGATGACAGTGCAGTTGGGCAGGTCCGACAGCGACGCGACGCTCAAGGAGCGCATTGCGCGACTGGTGGCGGTGTATCCGCAGTTGCTGGATCGGTTGCAGGGCAAGATTGAAGATGTTGACATGCGTTATCCCAATGGCCTTGCATTGAAGGCCGATGGTTTGGTATTGGCAGCATTGAACGGAAAGAAAAAATAAGCGGAATAATATGACAAAAGACGCCAAAAATTTGATCGTCGGCCTCGACATCGGCACCTCCAAAGTGGTGGCCGTAGTGGCTGAGGTATTGCAGGATGGTCGCCATGAGGTGATCGGTCTGGGCCAGTCCGAATCCAAGGGGCTCAAGAAGGGGGTCGTGGTCAATATCGAGGCTACCGTAGAGTCGATTCAGCGCGCCCTCGAAGAGGCTGAGTTGATGGCCGACTGCAAGATCCGCAATGTCTATACCGGGATTGCCGGTAGTCATATCCGTAGTTTCAATTCCAGCGGCATGGTGGCGATCAAGGATAAGGAAGTCAGCGCTGCGGACGTCTCGCGCGTTATCGAAACCGCCAAGGCAGTCAACATCCCAACTGACCAGCAATTGCTGCATACCGTACCGCAGGAATTCATCGTCGATAACCAGGAGGATGTGCGCGAACCAATCGGTATGAGCGGAATCAGGCTGGAAGTGAAGGTGCATATCGTCACTGGTGCCGTGTCTGCGGTTCAGAACATCGTCAAGTGCGTGCGCCGTTGCGGTTTGGAAGTATCCGATCTGATTTTGCAACCGATGGCCTCGGCTGATTCGGTGTTGACACCGGACGAGCGTGAACTGGGCGTAGTGCTGGTGGATATCGGCGGTGGTACCACCGACGTGGCCGTGTTTACCGAAGGGGCGATTCGTCACACCGCCGTGATCCCGATTGCCGGCGACCAGATTACCAATGACATCGCGATGGCCTTGCGCACGCCGACATTGGAGGCAGAGGAAATCAAGCTGCGTTACGGCGTTGCCAAGCAGATTCTGGCGGATCCGGGCGAAACCCTGGAAGTGCCGGGCTTGGGTGACCGCAATCCGCGCACCTTGTCGCGTCAGGCGTTGGCCGCCGTGATTGAACCGCGCGTAGAAGAGCTGTTTGCGCTGGTGCATCAGGTGGTGCGCGAGTCGGGTTACGAAGAGGTGCTGTCGTCGGGCATCGTACTCACCGGTGGCTCAGCAATGATGCCGGGAATGATTGAGCTGGCAGAGGATATTTTCCTCAAGCCGGCCCGACTGGGGACCCCGGAGTATAGCGGTCAGCTCGCCGATGTGGTGCGCAGCCCCCGTTATTCGACCGTATTGGGATTGTTGTTGGAAGCAAAAAAGCAGTATCTGCGTGGTTACATCGTGACCCGACAGGAAGGCTCGGTCAAAGCAATTTGGCAGCGCATGAAGGAATGGTTTTTAGGGAATTTTTAAGTTTTAGATTTTCAAGTTTTGGTTTTTCAAGTTTTGAAGTAGTAGCAGTAAATCATTTTCAGAAACTGGGGTGATGTGAATCAGTAAAGCGCAGTTGTCAGTTGCTAGTCGTCACACCGCGTGATGCCTATCAACTGCAAGCTGCATACCATTAATTTAAGGAGTCATCATGGAAATAGATATGCTCGACAATGCCACCCTCGGCACGATCATCAAGGTCGTGGGCGTCGGTGGCGCAGGCGGCAATGCGGTGCAGCACATGATCAACAAGGGCGTGTCCGGCGTTGAATTCATTGCTGCCAACACCGATGCCCAAGCCTTGAAGCAATCCAAGGCCGACAATGTGATCCAGATCGGTGAAACCGGTCTGGGCGCAGGCATGCAGCCAGAAGTTGGCCGCCGTCTGGCTGAAGAAACCCGTTCGCGTATCGAAGATGCACTGCGTGGCGCGCACATGGTGTTTATCGCTGCCGGTATGGGTGGTGGTACTGGCACAGGTGCTGCTCCTGTCGTGGCCGAAGTGGCCAAGTCATTGGGTGCACTGACCGTTGCTGTGGTCTCCAAGCCTTTCTCGTACGAGGGACAGAAATGCATGGATATCGCTGATCAAGGTCTGGAAGCATTGAGCCAGCACGTTGATTCACTGATCATCATTCTCAACGAGAAGCTCGAAGAGATTTACGAAGATGACAGCATGATCGAATGGCTGGGTCACGCCGATGACGTGCTCAACAACGCGGTTGCCGGTATTGCTGAAATCATCAATGTGCCAGGTCATATCAACGTTGACTTTAACGACGTCAAGACCATCATGGGCGAGCAAGGCAAGGCCATGATGGGTACTGCAACGGCATCCGGTGTAGATCGCGCTCGCGTGGCAGCAGAACAGGCGGTCGCATCGCCTCTGCTGGATGGTATCGATTTGTCGGGCGCGCGTGGCGTACTGGTCAATGTGACAGCCAGCCGTAACCTCAAGGGTAAGGAAATCAAGGAAGTCATGGCGACAGTACGCGCGTTTGCCGCTGCTGATGCTTCTATCGCTCAAGGTATCGCCTATGACGACACCATGGGTGATGATATCCGTGTGACCGTTGTAGCAACCGGCCTGGGCCGTGCCCGCAAGTCGGTACAACTGGTGCAGTCGCCAATGTTGCGTACTGGTACGCACAATGAGCCAATGATGGCAGCCACTGGTGTGCTCAATGGCGCGACAAGCGGTGCCGCGCAAGGTGCTGGTGCTGCTTTCGGTGGTATGAAGGCGCCTGCCGTATGGCGTCGCGAGTCGGCTTCCGATACTGTGCGTGCACTGGAAAAGAACGGAATGGAAACTTACGACATTCCAGCTTTCCTGCGTAAGCAGGCTGACTGATTCTCGTCAGCAAGCTGGCGCGGCGACAAGGCCTGTTCGGGCACTTGTCGCCGCGCAGCAGTGATAGTCATAAACAGGCATACTCATGTCTGCGCGCCGCGCCTTTGCATGAAGAGCGCGGCGTTTTTTTGCCTTGCACAATGCACTACCATTGTTGCTTTCATCCGTATTTGTAATCAATAGAAGGACATCACTATGACTATCAAGATTGGCGACCGCCTGCCAGAAGGCGTGCTGGCTGAATTCATCGACACTGAAACAGAAGGTTGCGCATTGGGACCGAATTCGTTCCAGGTGGCTGATCTGGTCAAGGGCAAGAAAATTGCCTTGTTTGCCGTCCCGGGCGCATTTACACCAACCTGTTCGGCCAAGCATTTGCCTGGTTATATCGCGCTGGCTCCTCAATTCAAAGCCAAGGGCGTCGATGAAATCTGGGCTATCTCGGTCAATGATGCATTTGTGATGGGTGCCTGGGGTCGCGATCAAAAAGCCACCGGCGTCGTACGCCTGCTGGCTGACGGCAGCGCCAAATTTACCCAGGCAGTTGGTTTGGCCGCAGATTTCAGCGAAAAAGGCATGGGCATCCGTTCCCAGCGTTACTCTATGCTGGTTGAAGACGGTGTGGTCAAGCAGCTCAATATTGAGGCACCGGGCAAGTTCGAAGTGTCTGATGCACAAACCTTGCTCTCCCAACTGGGCTGATAGCAACACAGTGTCGCTACCGCAGCACGAGCTGCCACATTTGTTGGCGGCTTTTTTATGGAAATTATTTACGGCCTTTGCAGGTATTTAACTCCCCGCATCGAGGCGTTGCCGCATGTCAATACATTTTTGCAACAGTGACTGGCAAGCCGGCAGCAGTACCATCCTCATCTTGGCTATAATGGATGGATGTTAAAACAGCGCACCATCAAGAAACTCGTCAATACTATTGGCGTAGGTTTGCATTCCGGCACCAAAGTCGAGCTGACACTGCGTCCGGCTGCTATCAACACGGGTATCGTGTTTCGCCGTGTTGATCTCGATCCCGTGGTCGATTTTCCGGCATCAGCGACCGGCGTTGGCGATACGCGGATGGCATCGGTGCTGTCCAAAGATGGAGCACGTGTATCGACCGTTGAGCATCTGCTGTCGGCCTGCGCAGGTCTCGGTATCGACAATCTGTACATCGACCTGACCGCCGAAGAAATCCCCATCATGGATGGATCGGCTTCTTCGTTTGTATTTTTGCTCCAGCAAGCTGGCCTGCAGGAACAGAATGCCGCCAAGAAATTCATTCGTGTACTCAAGTCGGTGGAAGTCCGTGAAGGTGAAGGCGCCAAGGAAAAATGGGCGCGTCTTGATCCCTACAACGGCTTCAAGCTAAAGTTTTTCATCGAATTCAATCATCCTGCTGTGGATGGCACCGGACAGACTGCTGAGGTTGATTTCGGGCTAGAGTCCTACGTCAAGGAAATCGCGCGTGCGCGCACCTTCGGCTTCATGCAGGATGTAGAAACCCTGCGTGGTATGGGCTTGGCTCGCGGCGGCTCTTTTGAGAATGCGATCGTGATGGATGAATATCGTATTCTCAACGCAGATGGCTTGCGCTACGACAACGAATTTGTGCGCCACAAGATTCTGGACGCCATCGGCGATCTGTATCTGATCGGTCATCCGCTGCTGGCAAGCTATGATGCGTACAAATCTGGTCACGGGATGAACAATCAGCTCTTGCGTGCCTTGCTGGCACAACCGGATGCCTACGAGATCGTCAGCTTTGACAGCCTCGAAACTGCACCGCGGACGTACGTGATGCAGGCTGAGCAGGAGTGGGCATTGAACTGATCTCCACTGATTCCGTTTAATGCGGGTGCGTAAATCCAGTTTGGTGCGTTGATACAAAGAGAAAGGCCGTCAGAGTTGATGCTGACGGCCTTTTTGTTTCTAAGGATCCTGCTCAAATAATGGCGGTCCGTTTTTTGTCTGTTCGCGGTCTATTCATTGCCCGCATTTCGGCGCACCATGTTGGCCAGCGCAGCCTTGAGTGCCTGATTTCGGGGCGAATCATCAAGCGCATCCTTGAGTTCTGCGAACGCAGAAACGGCTTTGCTGGACAAGCTCAATTGTTTGCGGGCGACGGGCACGACATAGTTTTTGCCAACTTGCACTTTGATACGGATTGCATTAACCTGCCATCCATCTTTTAACAGGTGATCCTGCAGTTTCGGGAGCTGTTGCTTAAGCTTTGTTGCAAGTGCAGCGTTGGGTGTACTGAGGACCAGTTGCCCAGCCTCGAAATTCATGACATCGCAGGACGAAAATATAGCCGGCAGGATGGCAGCGCACGCTTTTTGCAGTGTAGCCATACGGGTGATTGCAGGCATCAAGGCTGCCATTGCATTATCAGACCGCAAAAAGTCTGTCGCGTCTCTCGGTTTGCGCATCAATTGCGCAGCCGAAGGACCTCGGCGATAAGGGGTAAATGTGGAGGGATACTTCATCTTTAAACCTTATCACATCTCATCCTTGAAGGATGGGAGTCACAGGAGTAAAGATGCAAATTATTCTGTTGCACCCCCGTCTGACCCGCGCGCGCTCCGTTACCCTGACTTCCAGGCATATCCTGCTGCTCCTGTCGCTCTTTGTTGTCACCATCCTCGGATGTTCTGCACTGATCTCTTACCTGGTACTGCGCAATGCTGGCGATGGCGAAGGGTCGCCGATGTTGCACAAGCTGATGGTATCGATGACGCAAAGAGAAGATGATCAGCGGGAAAAGTATCTGAAGGAAAATCTTGCCGTCATGGCCGTCAAATTGGGCGAGATGCAGGCGCAATTGATGCGTCTGGATGCGCTTGGTGAACGTGTTCAGGGACTTGCCGGCGTGCGCCCGGAAGAATTCAACTTCAAGGAAAAGCCCGGCCGTGGCGGTATGGAGACTTCTGATATCGGTGGGCCGGGACGTGATTTCAGCATGAGTGAAGTGCAAAAAATGCTGGATGCCCTATCCGTCGATGTCGGCCATCGCAGCGACTATCTCAATGCGGTGGAATCGAGTCTCATGAGCGACCGGATCAAATCGAGGTTGTTGCCGACCAACCCGCCAGTCAATGTTGCCTACAATTCATCAAGTTTCGGCTGGCGTATCGACCCATTCACCGGCCATAACGCGTTTCATGAAGGGCTGGATTTCCCGGGGCCGATTGGTACTCCCATCGTTGCTGCAGCTGCCGGCGTGGTGATTGCTGCGGAATATCATTATCAATTTGGCAACATGCTCGAAATTGACCATGGCAATGATCTCATCACCCGCTATGCGCATGCGTCGCAGCTTTACGTCAAGGTCGGCGACATCGTCAAGCGTGGCCAGCATATTGCCGATATCGGGACGACGGGTCGTTCGACCGGTCCACACCTGCACTTTGAGGTGCGCATTCGCGGCGTTGCTCAGGATCCGCGTAAGTTCCTGGCGCTCGGTGGCACTGCTCCCAAAGCGGCGCCAGTCTTTGTGGCCGGGCATTAGGAATGGTCGCGTCGCGGTATTGAATCTTTCGCGGTTGGCCTGATCTACCCAGGGATAAGTAGTGCACGTAGCGCTCCCTGGTTGATTCTGGCGACACTTGTGGTGTCAGTGTCAACACTGTTGTGGGCGGGGCGGCGTGCTAAAATCCAAGGTTTATTAGCTTCAGCGGGCATCTGCCAGCCTTATTCCGGTTCCGCGCGTGCAAGAAAACACACGCAGAGTCATTTTTTCGGCGCTTTTTTAGAATCCAAGCATGTCATTACTGACCCAGATTTTCGGTAGCCGCAATCAGCGTCTGCTCAAACAATATCAAAAAATTGTCCGTCAAATTAATGCGCTCGAGCCGGCCATCGAGAAGCTCACTGACGCCGAACTGCAAGCCAAGACACCTGAATTCAAGCAGCGCGTGGCCAACGGAACCGGGCTGGACGAGATTCTGCCGGAAGCCTTTGCCGTCTGCCGCGAGGCCAGCAAACGTGTGCTCAAGATGCGTCAC
Source organism: Herbaspirillum sp. Sphag64 (assembly GCF_014192645.1). GTDB lineage: Bacteria > Pseudomonadota > Gammaproteobacteria > Burkholderiales > Burkholderiaceae_D > Herbaspirillum. The sequence goes on from NZ_JACHYE010000009.1 coordinate 75,868, forward strand.
TTCGATGTTCAGTTGATTGGTGGCATGGTGTTGCACTTTGGCAAGATTGCCGAGATGCGCACCGGCGAAGGCAAGACGCTCATGGCGACGCTGCCGGCGTATCTGAACGCGTTGTCGGGCAAGGGCGTGCACGTAGTGACAGTCAATGATTATCTGGCACAACGTGATGCTGAGTGGATGGGGCGCCTGTATGGCTGGCTGGGTCTGAGCACCGGCATCAATCTGTCGCAGATGGATCATGACCTCAAGCAAGGCGCTTACGCTGCAGACATCACTTACGGTACCAACAATGAGTTTGGTTTCGATTACCTGCGCGACAATATGGTTTTCGACAGTGATGACCGCGTACAACGTGGTCTGAACTTTGCGATTGTCGATGAAGTTGACTCGATTCTGATCGATGAAGCCCGTACGCCGCTGATCATTTCCGGTCAGGCAGAGAACCATACTGACCTATACCACAAGATCAACGAAGTACCACCACTGCTGACACAGCAGATCGGTGAAGAAACCCCCGACGGCAAGGGTAAGGTGGAAGTGCCAGGTGACTACACCAAGGATGAAAAGGGTCATCAGGTATTGCTGACTGAAGCAGGTCACGAAAGAGCCGAACAGATTCTGACCAGCATGGGTTTGTTGCCTGAAGGGGCCTCGCTGTACGATGCCGCCAATATCTCGCTGGTGCATCATTTGTACGCGGCCTTGCGTGCGCATACGCTGTATCACAAGGATCAGCAATACGTGGTGCAGAACGGTGAAGTGGTAATTGTTGACGAATTTACCGGCCGTCTGATGACGGGTCGCCGCTGGTCCGATGGCCTGCATCAGGCAGTGGAAGCCAAGGAAAAGGTCAAGATCCAGAACGAAAACCAGACGCTGGCCTCGATCACTTTCCAGAATTATTTCCGCATGTACAGCAGGTTGTCCGGCATGACTGGTACGGCCGATACGGAAGCCTACGAATTCCAGGAAATTTATAGCCTGGAAACCGTCGTGATTCCGCCGAATCGCCCCAGTGCCCGCAAGGATCGCCAGGATCAGGTATACAAGTCGTCCCAAGAGAAGTATATGGCGATGCTTAAGGATATTCAGGATTGCTACGAGCGTGGACAGCCGGTGTTGGTCGGTACCACGTCGATCGAGAATTCCGAGCTGTTGTCTGGCATCCTTCATCAAGCCAAGTTGCCGCACAATGTTCTCAATGCCAAGCAGCATGCACGCGAAGCGGAAATCATTGCGCAGGCCGGTCGTCCCAAGATGATTACCATTGCCACCAACATGGCCGGTCGTGGTACCGACATCGTGCTGGGCGGCAATGTGGAAAAGCAAATTCAGATCATCGAAGCCGACGTTGCTTTGTCGGATGCCGACAAGCAGGCACAGGCTGAGAAGCTGCGCAGCGAATGGCAATCGCTGCACGACCACGTCGTGACTGCCGGCGGCTTGCATATCATCGGTACCGAGCGTCATGAATCACGCCGCGTCGACAATCAGTTGCGCGGTCGTTCCGGACGTCAGGGCGATCCGGGTTCCTCGCGTTTTTATCTGTCGCTTGACGATGCCTTGCTGCGCATTTTCGCGGGTGACCGTGTGCGCGCCATCATGGAACGTCTGAAGATGCCTGAAGGCGAGCCTATTGAAGCAGGGATCGTTACACGCTCGATTGAATCGGCACAGCGCAAGGTAGAGGCACGCAACTTCGACATCCGCAAGCAATTGCTGGAATATGACGACGTGGCTAATGATCAGCGCAAGGTGATTTACCAGCAACGTAATGAGTTGCTTGAAGCTGCTGACATGTCAGAAATGATTACCTCGCTGCGTGAAGGTGTCTTTACTGAGCTGTTCCACACCCACGTTCCGCAAGAGTCGGTTGAAGAACAATGGGATATCCCTGCTCTGGAAGCCGCACTGGCAAGCGAATGGCAACTGGCCGTACCACTGACCGAGATTCTGGAAGCCGAGCCTGATCTGAGCGTGGAAGATCTGTTGGGCCGTGTCTTGTCGGCTGCTGAGACCGCCTACAGTGCCAAGATTGATGTGGTTGGCAAGGAAGCCTTTAGTGGTTTCGAGCGCAGTGTCATGTTGCAGAGCATTGACAGCCACTGGCGTGAACATCTGGCGGCGCTCGATCATCTGCGTCAAGGTATCCACCTGCGCGGCTACGCACAGAAAAATCCGAAGCAGGAATACAAGCGCGAAGCATTTGAGCTGTTTGCGCAGATGCTCGACCTGATCAAGAATGAGGTGATCAAGATCGTCATGACCGTGCGTATCGAAAGTCGTGAAGCAATCGAAGAGGCCGAAGAAAACATGGCGCAGTCGCATGTCGAAAACGTCCACTTCCAGCATGCTGACTTTGATGCCAATGCGGCTCCTGAAGAGTTGCTGGCACCGACTGCGGTCCCCGATAGCAGCGCTGCGCAGCCACAGGTCAATGCTTTGCCGAAGGTCGGTCGCAATGATCCTTGCCCATGCGGTAGTGGCAAGAAGTACAAGCAATGCCATGGCAAGTTGTCCTGATTTACGACACGGACGACGCAAGCTGTAAACCAAGCCGCGCTCACTCAAACTGAGCGCGGTTTTTTATTTTTGAATGCAATGTCAAACCAATGCAATGCGAAGGCAGGTGTAGTAATGGCAGGCAATGTGGACCGCTGGCTGCTTCCCATGGTGGCGATTCTGATGTCCATGCTGACAGCTTGCAGTAGTGTGCCGGTGCCTTCGGTCTCCGATCTGCCTGCGAAAACTGGGCAGCCACGGCGCTCTGCCTTGCTCGCAGCGGCCAACAAGGAGTGGCAATTTTTTGGCCGCCAGCAAATTGACATGCGTCAGGAGCCACCGAGTGCACCGCGTCTGGGGCTGCTGGAGGACGAGGGCGACGCTGTGCAGCGTATTGCCTTGTATTGGCAGTCGGTAGGCCGGAGTTACACCGGTGCTGATACCCAGCAGCCGTGGTCGGCAGCCTTCATCTCGTATCTGATGCAGCAAGCGGGTGTTGCAGATAATGACTTCCAGCGTAGCGAAGCCCATTTCAATTATCTGAGTTACCTGAAGCAACGGCAGGAAGCGCCTGATCCTATATTCGTCTTGCGTCCTGTCAGCACGCAGCCGGTGACGCCGGGCGATCTGATCTGTACCTCGCGTGACGATAATACAGTCGACACCATTGCAGCGATCCACCCCGGTCTGCCCGGGCATTGTGATCTGGTCTATGAACTGCATCCCCTATTGGGCTGGGCCGGCGTGATTGGTGGCAATGTCTACAATTCGGTCTCCGAATCAATGATTCCGCTGACCTGGGATGGTCGTGTCATTCCCACAGTGCGACGCCACTGGTTTGTCGTCGTCAAGAACCTGATGCCCTGATCCGTTGGCGCCCGGCTGACTGCGGATCACAGTGGATCTCAGCAATATCGTGCAGGAAACAACGTGGCGGTCATCTGATACCGCTACAATAACGTTCTCAAATTTGTCTTACCCACTCCTTTTTCCTGATCCCGGACTAGAACATCATGGCCATCAATTCTCCCATTCCTGTTTCCGCTGACCTCAAACCTGTTGCCGGCATTGAGCTGGGTTACGCCGAAGCCGGTGTACGCAAGGCCAATCGCAAGGATTTGCTGGTCATGAAGCTGGTACCAACGGCAACTGTTGCCGGTGTGTTCACGCTCAACCGTTTCTGTGCAGCACCAGTGCAGATCTGCAAGACGCATCTGGCACAAGTGAGCGCTGCTGCGCCGATTCGTGCGTTGATCGTCAATACTGGCAATGCCAATGCCGGGACCGGTGAAGAAGGGCTGGCGCGCGCCAATGAGACCTGTGCTGAACTGGCTAGCCTGCTGGGCCTGAAGGCTTCGCAAATTCTGCCGTTCTCGACCGGTGTGATTCTGGAGCCTTTGCCGGTTGATCGCATCAAGGCCGGGTTGCCTGCTGCCATCACGAATCTGCAGGCAGACAACTGGTTCAATGCCGCCGAAGCAATCATGACCACCGACACCCAGCCCAAGGCTGCGTCGCGCACCGTGACCATCGGCGGCAAGCAGGTTGTGATGACCGGTATCAGCAAGGGCGCCGGGATGATCAAGCCAAACATGGCGACCATGCTGGGCTTTCTGGCATTTGATGCCAAGGTACCGCAAGCTTTGCTCAATCAACTGGTTAAGGATGCTGCTGATCAGTCGTTCAATTGCATCACCATCGATGGTGATACGTCGACCAATGACTCCTTCATGCTGATTGCTACAGGTGCCGGTGAGTTGGAGATTACCAGCGCAGACAGTCCTGAGTATCGCGAGCTGGCAGTAGCGGTGACGTCGCTGTCGCAACATCTAGCGCACCAGATTATCCGCGATGGTGAAGGTGCAACCAAGTTCATCGAAGTCACGGTAGAAGAAGGCAAGAGTGTGGAAGAGTGCCGCAAGATCGCCTATTCGATCGCGCACTCGCCGCTGGTAAAAACTGCATTCTTTGCTTCCGATCCAAATCTGGGCCGTATTCTGGCTGCAATTGGTTACGCTGGTGTCGATGATCTGGACGTATCGACCCTGAATCTGTATCTGGACGACGTGTGGGTTGCCAAGAACGGTGGCCGTAATCCTGACTATCGCGAAGAAGACGGGCAGCGCGTGATGAAGAAGAGTGAGATTGTGGTGCGGGTGAAGCTGGGGCGTGGCGCGGTCAAGGCCTCGGTCTGGACCTGCGACTTGTCGCACGAGTATGTCACCATCAATGCCGACTACCGCTCGTGAATTCGGCCAGGGCCTACTGCGCGGGGCAATCTCGGAACTGCGATGCTCACCGTACTCGCGTACGGCTGCGCTTCTTACTCCGACCTTGACCCGTTCGCTACGGCCCTGACCGAATTCAGTTTCAGTGGGTCGCATGGTCTGTATTTCCACGAATTTTATTCATCTGTTGCTGTCGGGCTTTGCTGCACAATTTGATCTTCCGATTTCCTTTGTCCTTCTGTTATGACCCAACTAGACCAATTTCTGCAACGCGCTGAGGCTTTGCTGGCCCGTATTGAAGCCATGTTGCCGCCTGCTGCGGCGTCTACTGGATGGGATAAGGGGATTGCCTTTCGCTGGCGTGGCCGGCTCGGGAATGCGCCGGGCTATCTGCAGTCGGTCGGGCATATTGCACCGATTGCCTTGTCGGATCTGCACAATATCGCTCCGCAAAAGGAATTGATTGATCAGAACACCTGCCAGTTTGTCGAAGGGCGACCAGCCAACAATGTCTTGCTCACCGGTGCCCGTGGCACGGGGAAGTCATCGTTGATCAAGGCTTGCCTGAACCAGTATGCTGACCAAGGCTTGCGTCTGATCGAGGTGGATAAGGACGATTTGCACGACTTGCCCGATATTGTGGAGCTGGTGTCGGCGCGTCCGGAGCGTTTTATCATTTTTTGTGATGATTTGTCCTTCGAGGAAGGTGAGGGCGGCTACAAGGCCCTGAAAGTCGCGCTCGACGGCAGTATTGCTGCGCAATCCGAGAATGTGCTGATCTATGCCACCTCCAACCGCCGTCATCTGATGCCAGAGCGCCTGTCTGATAATGCGACGTATCAACATACCGAGGATGGGGATTTGCATCCGGGCGAAACGGTAGAAGAAAAAATTTCCCTGTCCGAACGTTTTGGCTTGTGGGTGACCTTCTATCCATTCAAGCAGGACGATTATCTGGACATCGTCGCCCACTGGTTGCGTCATTTTGGCTGCGATGCAGAACAGATTGAGGCTGCTCGCGGCGATGCCTTGCGTTGGGCCTTGCAGCGCAGTTCGCGTTCCGGACGTGTGGCGTGGCAGTTTGCTAAGGATTACGCAGGAAGGGCCAAGTCCTGATGGTTGATAGCACTGAAATCGTGTCTGCTCCGATCGATGTAGCCGTTGGCATTCTGATGAAGCCTAACGGCGATGTGCTGCTGGGCCAGCGGCCGGATGGCAAGCCCTATGCCGGTTACTGGGAGTTTCCTGGCGGTAAGGTTGAGCCCGGTGAAGCGATTATCGATGCGCTCAAACGGGAGTTTCAGGAGGAACTGGGTATCGACATACTATCGGCGGAACCTTGGTGCGGTGTACAGCACGTCTATCCGCATGCGCATGTCCGTTTGCATTTTTATATTGCACGGGATTGGCGTGGTGAGCCGCAAAGCCTGGAAGGGCAGGCATTTGCGTGGCAAGGTAGCGTGGATGTGGAGCCATTGCTGCCAGCAACGATTCCCCTGCTGGAATGGATAGACAGGCTGCGTTTCCCGGTACCAACCTGAATCAGGTCGGCGGGTACAGGTTATTGCAGTGAGGAGCTTGAGGCATTGCCGTCATCCTGATCATCTGGCAGGTTGACCGCAGGAATGGTGTACTTTTCTTCGGCCCAGGCGCCGAGATCAATTTGTTTGCAACGGTCGGAGCAAAACGGGCGGAATTTATTCTTTTCTGTCCATTCCACTTTGGTGCCGCAAGTCGGGCAGTCTACGATGGTTGCCATACTAAATTCTCTTCAAAAACCACACAAAGCCAGTTCAAATGGGACTTCACCCTCAAATGGTTTTGGTTTCATGTCGCCATCCTGTGAGGTAAAGCGTACCCACAACATGTATTTGTTGGCTGAAATTTCGGGAATAGCTCCCAGCTCTTCATCAATCACCAATCTCAACATCTGATAGATCTTTCCTTGCAGCATTTGCTGGTAACTACCGCCATCTGCATTGATTTTAACTGCATGACCGGATTCTCGCAGCAAGCGCATCACAATGGTCACCGCATCAAACAGGGGTACCAAAGGCGCGAACCAGTTGGAGATATCAGCAAAGCGTTGCTCTGGGGAGCGTTTTTGCCAAGCATAGTAGGAGGGCAGATCAAATTCGCAGGCGCCGCCCGGAATGATAGTGCGGCCGCGGATGCTCATGAGCCATTCGTTGTCGCGAATATTCTGGCCGGTCTTCCCTTGCGAAGCAGAAAGCGAAGCGCTGGCACGGTCAACTTCGCCGAGGATCGCATTGAGCATCTCCGGCTCGACGTTGGGATTGGACTGATACGCCAGCAAAATTTGCTTTTGGCGTTCCAGTTCCTGCAGCAGATCTGATTTGAGGTCGGCACGGCCTGCCACTTCGAGCATTTCGAAAATCGTGGAGAGTGCGACGTGATGTTGCAGCGGGCTTTCCTGATGCAGGAAGAACACGAACTTTTCGTGCAGATCCTCCAACCGCAACAGCGTGCGAATACGTTCGTTGAAAGGGTATTCGTAAACGATCAAAGCTGCGTCCCTTTATAGTTGAACCGGATTCGACAACGCGTTCCGCAAATACGTCCTCGAATATCGAAGAATGTTGAGATATTGTTAAAACGCGTCCAATTTATGTGATTCTGACCCATGCGGGCGAAAATTACAAATGCCCAGCGCTATTTGTTTTCAGTTTCAGATTTTGCCATCGCCAGATAAGCTTGGTGCAGTTGTTCGATTTGCGGAATCAGATGACTGCTGTCGAGGTTATTTTCGATCACGTCATCGGCCACGGCCAGGCGTTCGGTGCGACTGGCCTGCGCCTGCATGATGGCCTCTACCTGCGTCTGTGCCATGCCATTGCGCTGCATGACCCGCTTAATCTGGATTTCCTCGCTGCAGTCAATGACCAGAATGCGCGAAGTACGTCCCACCCACTGGCGCGACTCGACCAGCAATGGCACCACAAATATCAGGTAACTCCCTGTAGCAGTTGCTGCAGCGCGAGCAGTCTCAGATCTGATCAAGGGATGCAGAATTGCTTCGAGCTGATGTCGTGCAGCTGGATTGGCGAACACATGAGCGCGCATTCTGGCTCTATCCATGGCACCATCGGTAGCAATAAAGGTATCCCCGAAAGCCCGCCGGATCGCTTCGATGGCCGCACCACCCGGCACAGTAAGGGCGTGAGCAATCAGATCCGTGTCAATGATGCTGGCGCCGCGCTCACCAAAAAGATTGGCTACGGTCGTCTTGCCACTACCGATGCCGCCCGTCAGGCCAATTGAAAACCGCGAGGCATCCGGCGTGGTGTGATTGTTAGTCTGGGGTGTGGTCGGGGTCGTCATGGGAAGCGCATTATCGATGAAGTTCTGGTAGCAGCAGCGTCCAGCAGTCAGGACCATACAGTAGCATCAGCCCGCCTGCCAATGCCAGATAGGGACCAAATGGCAGCGTCTGATGGCGCGCATGTCTGCCGGTCAGGAGCAGGGCAACACCGATTACGGCAGCGACGCCAGAAGCGAATAGGAGAAGCAATGGTAATACCTGCCAGCCCAGCCAGGCACCAAGTGCCGAGAACAGTTTGAAGTCGCCGAAGCCGATGCCTTCCCTGCCACTGATGAGGCGATGTATCCAGTAAATTGTCCACAATGTCAGGTAGCCTCCTGCCGCGCCGATGACAGCATCCTGAAGCGGCACGAAGAGCCCATACAGATTGACGATCAGCCCAAGCCACAGCAAAGACAAGGTTAGGCTATCGGGTAGCAATTGTGTACGAGCATCAATGAAACTCAAGACAATCAGGAAATACACCAGCAGTATTGCAGCGATTCCCTTGATACCAAGGCCAAAATGCACAACCATCAGCACCGACAGGATGGTGCTGAGCAGTTCGACAGCGGGATAACACCATGAAATACGCGTCTTGCAGTGTCTACAGCGACCACCTAGCATCAGATAGCTGAGCACCGGAATATTGTGCCAGGCGGCGATAGGCGTGCCGCAGTGCGGGCATGCTGAGCGTGGCGTGAGCAGGTTGAAACGATCAGTGTGGGGTAATGCCTGGCCGGTTTCCTGCGCTAGATAGTTGGCGATGTCACGCTCTATCATCAGTGGCAGCCGGTGAATGACCACATTCAGAAAACTGCCGAGCAGCAGTCCAATGATTGCAGCAATGACGAGCTCCATGCCGCTATGGCCCGCGGTCAGATTCAGCAAAGATGCCAATGGTGGAGATGAAGAGAACATCAAACAATCGATCCCAGTTTAAAAATAGGCAGGTACATCGCAATCACCAGCCCGCCGATGATTACCCCCAACACCAGCATGATAATCGGTTCCAGCATGATCGAGAGTGAGGCGACGGCTTCGTTGACCTCGATTTCGTAGAAGTCGGCAACCTTGTCCAGCATCTGATCGAGTGTCCCTGATTCTTCGCCGATAGCGACCATTTGCCCCACCATGCCGGGAAACAACGCCGTCTGTTCGAGCGATGCTGCCAGACTGACGCCATCGCTTACCTGCTGTACGATGACGGCAGTACTGTCGGCAAATGCGGCGTTGCCACTGGCGCCGGCAACCGCGCGCAAGGCATCCACCAGCGGTACCCCGGCACCAAACATGGTCGACAGGGTTCTGGTCCAGCGTGCGATCGCACTATTGCGGGCTATCCTCCCCAATAGCGGCAGGCGCAGCAATCCATATGCAGCACGATGGCGCCAGATCGGCGACTTTCGCCATAGTCGCATGAGCAGCGTACTCATGAGTACAGCAAGAGCTGCCAGTATCCATCCATCACTGACCAGAAAATCCGAGGCGTAGATGACGACCTGAGTGGCCCATGGCAGGCTCGCCCCGAAACTGCTGAATACCTGTTTGAATGAAGGCACTACCCAGATCATGATGACGGCCGTGACCAGCACGGCACAGGCGATGATGGCGGCTGGATAGATCATGGCGGTACGTATCTGGCTTTTGATATGAAGGATTTTTTCCTTGTGATTGGCCAGGCTGGCCAGTAGCGTATCGAGCATCCCAGCCTGTTCACCAGCAGCCACCAGATTGCAATAGAGCGCGTCAAACTGCTTTGGATGACGTGCCAGCGCCTGATGCAGACTGCTACCGGTCTCGATATCGTCGCGCAGAGTGCGGATCAGCTTGGCCAGGGTCTCGTTGGACTGGCTCCGGGCAACGATTTCAAAGCTTTGCAGCAGTGGAATGCCGGCCTTGAGCATGGCCGCAAGCTGCCGTGTGAACAGTGCCACTTCCTTCTCTCGAATGGCCTGCACACGACTGCGTGGTTTTATGCGTACCTGCGCTGAAATGATTCCCTGTCGTCGTAGTTGTGCATTGACCATCGCCGTGCCGGTGGCGAATATTTCGCCGCGCTGCATACGATCCTGTTGATCTTTACCTTGCCACAGATACCAGCGCTTGGCCGGGGTTTTGGCTGCGTTATTCATATACCTGTACAAGCGATGATTTCATCCACGCTGGTCATGCCTTCAGCAACCTTCTTCCAGCCTGATTGGCGCAATGACAGCACTCCATCCCGTTGTGCTTGGGCGGCAATATCAGGAGTGGCTGCATGTGCCAGAATCAGACTCTCGATGGCGTTGCTGATGGGCATGACCTGATAGATCCCGGTGCGTCCCCGATAGCCGCTGCCGCCACAATCTTTGCAGCCGTTTGGCTTGAAGATCAGGCCACTGTTGCTGAGCTCACTGAGACTGGACTGGATGGCCTCAGTCATGCCAGCTGCCTGCCGCGCAGCCAGCGTCATGTGATGCTCCTGTTTGCAACTGCACAGCCGTCGTACCAGCCGCTGCGCGGTAATCATGATCACTGAAGAGGCAATATTGAAAGCCGGTACGCCCATGTTGAGCAAGCGTGTCAGCGTCGCCGGGGCATCATTGGTATGCAGTGTTGAGAGCACAAGATGGCCCGTCTGGGCTGCCTTGACGGCTATGTCAGCCGTCTCCAGATCACGTATCTCACCGACCATCATGATGTCTGGATCCTGTCGCAGAAAGGCGCGCAAGGCCGTCGGAAAACTCAGGCCTGCGCGTTCGTTGACGTTAACCTGATTGATGCCCGGCAGAGGAATCTCGACCGGATCTTCGATGGTAGATATATTGACCCCCGGCTGATTCAGCAGATGCAGGCAGCTATACAGTGAGACCGTCTTGCCGGAACCGGTCGGGCCGGTCATGAGCACCATCCCGTGCGGACGCGTGATTGCTTCGCGCAGCAGACTCTCTTGCGCAGGCGCGTAGCCGAGTTCACTCAGATCGAGCCGGGCTTGTGTGGCGTCGAGCACGCGCATGACGACCTTTTCGCCGAACAAGGTTGGCAAGGTGGAGACGCGGAACTGCACCGCATGCGACTTCGATAGCGTCAGCTTCATGCGGCCATCCTGCGGGACGCGCTTTTCGGCGATATCCAGACGCGCCAGCACCTTGATGCGTGAGGCCAGTTTATCGCGTAGGCTTAATGGCGGCTCTGCGATATCACGCAATGCACCGTCGATGCGGAAGCGCAAGCGGCAACCATGTTCAAATGGCTCCAGATGCAAATCGGAAGCACCGAGCCGAATTGCATCGAGCAATATTTTTTGCAGATAACGCACTGCGGGTGCATCGTCGGCATCGGCGCCGGAAGATGAGGACGTTGGAACAGAAGGAGGCATGGGATTCACCGCAAGCAGTTTGCATCGGCGTTGTGATGCCAGTGCATTTCTGTAAAAGGAAAAGGCTTGCGGTGGTAAGCCGACAGCCCGGATGCAAGGATGTTGCGACCGGAATGTCTCGCTGTATATCGTTTAATTTCGGTTTTGCGGCACTACTTTGCTTTTGCGGCGATCAGTTTGACAACCTTGATGGCCTGATTTTGTACCTGCACGATTTCAATCACACAGTTATCGATCTTGACGCAAACACTGGTGTCCGGAATGTCTTGTAGCAATTCGAGCAGCAAACCATTGAGCGTTTTTGGGCCATCCAGTGGCAGGTTCAGACCTAGCCGCTTGTTGATGTCACGCAGCGTGGCTGAGCCCTCCAGTAGACATTCACCCTCCTGGTTCCAGCTGAAACTGTCAGCGCGAGCGGCACCAGGCACCGAGGTCGTGAATTCACCGATCATCTCTTCGATGATGTCTTCCAGCGTGACTAGCCCCTGGACTTCACCGTATTCATCGACAATGATCCCCAGTCGCTCATGGTTTTCCTGAAAGTATTGCAGTTGAGTAAAAACGTCGGTTTCTTGCGGGATGAAGTACGGCGCACTCAACAAGGCGCGCAGATCATCGCTGGACATGTCTTCTTCCTGACTGAGCAGGGTGACGACCTTGCGCACGTGCAGGATGCCGATCATCTGATTGATTTCGCCTTCAAATACTGGCAGCTTGTTGTGATAACAGGTGGCCAGTTGATGGCGAATTTCATCAATCGGCGCCGACAGATTCAGTGCCTCAACCTGTGCCCGGGGTGTCATGACGTCCTCGACCGAGATTTTTTCCAGGTCGAACAGATTCAGCAAGATGCTCTTGTGCTTTTGCGGAATAAAGTTGCCACCTTCGAGCACGATCGAGCGTAACTCTTCCGGTGACAGTCGCTGATCATGCGAGTTGCCGCTAGCCTTGATATGCAGAATGCGCAGAATGCCAGACACGAACAGATTGACGAACCAGATCAAGGGACGTGCCAGCCGCATCAGTGGCTTGAGTACAAAGCTGGTGAATAGGGAAATGCGTTCAGGATAGGTGGCGCCGATCACCTTCGGGACGATTTCCGCGAAGATGATCAGCAATCCTGCGACGCAGGCAGTCGCGAGCGTGATGACTTTTTCATGGTTGCCGAACACGGTGATCGCCAGCGCCGTCACCAATGCTGTTGCCAGCGCATTGATCAGGGTATTGGCAATGAGTACCAGCGACAGTAGTTTGTCGGTACGTTCCAGTAGCCAGAGAATGGTAATGGCGCGACGGTTGCCGTGTTTGGCCAAATGCCTGAGGCGATGCCGGTTGGCAGCCATCAGCGCGGTCTCGGTCATCGAAAAGAACGCCGAGCAAAGAATCAGAAGTGCCAGTGCAAGAATTTGCACCCATATGGGCACGGTATCCAAGGAGTCCCCGTAAGGAAGTTGATGAGTTTTTCTCGGGTGGTCGGGGTGAGAGGATTCGAACCTCCGGCCTCTACGTCCCGAACGTAGCGCTCTACCGGGCTAAGCTACACCCCGACGGCCGTTTCAGTGATTTCGGTCTACCGCGAACGCAGCCAATTTTAGCAAAGAATTTTTGTAGATGCTATCGGGCAAGGACATCACCGCATCGGTTGCACGTTGAGATGCTTTCTGCGCTTCCTGGCGGGTGTAGTCGAGTGCGCCTGAGCTGGTGATGGCTGCCAGAATCTGATCAAAATGCTGTTCGTCGCCATTTTCAATACAGGTGCGTACCAGCTCGCGTTGCTCGGCAGTGCCATGTTCCATCAAATAGATCAGTGGCAGGGTTGGCTTGCCTTCGCGCAAGTCATCGCCGACGTTTTTACCGATTTCCGCAGCATTGCCGGAATAATCGAGTACGTCATCAATGAGTTGGAAAGCGGTGCCGAGGGAGCGGCCATATTCACCGGCAGCTTCAATTTCTGCGTCGTTGGCACCCGCTATCAGCGCACCGAGCTCGGCTGCAGCTTCAAACAATTTTGCCGTCTTGGAGCGGATGACGCGCAGGTAAGCTGCCTCGTCCACATCCGGATTGTGCATATTGAGTAGTTGCAGCACTTCACCTTCTGCGATTACGTTGGTTGCATCCGCTACGATCTGCATGACGCGCGGATTGCCAACGCCGACCATCATCTGGAAGGCGCGCGAGTAGAGGAAGTCGCCCACCAGCACAGAGGCAGCATTGCCAAACAGGGCATTGGCGGTTTGCTTGCCGCGCCGCAAGGACGACTCATCCACCACGTCATCATGTAGCAGCGTAGCGGTATGGATGAACTCAATCACCGCGGCCAGACTATGGTGCGCCTTACCCTGGTAAGCGTAAGCATTGGCAATCAGTAAAACCAATACCGGACGGATACGCTTGCCGCCCGCACTGATGATGTATTCAGCCACCTGGTTAACCAGCGGGACTTCTGAATAAAGTTGCTGGCGAATAACGGTATTGACCTCGCCCATGTCGGCAGCTATCGGGTCAATGAAGGAAGTTGGCGAAGCAGATTGGAGAGCGGCGGACAAGGCTGAACCTGTGAAAAAATCAAGATTGGCATGATTATACGATGACAAAGCCTGACAGATGTATCCCTCGTCAAGTACGCGTGGGAGGGGTGATTGTCTGTTTGGCAAGTGAAGTTGCCGCGTTGCTATTTTTGGGGGAGGTGTTGCTTTCAGATGTCAAGTACTTTTGACGTGTAAGATAAGTCTATGTATAATTGGAAGTTTTCCCGATTCAAAAGTCTCTTTCTCGCGCGTTTAGCGCTGGAACAAGGCTCTGGCAGGTTCAGTCATTCTTGGATGGCGCGGGAAAAAGAAAACGGAAAGAAGCAGGAAATTTTTTTTATTCATTCGATGAGGTTTCACATGTACGCGGTCATAAAAACCGGCGGCAAACAATATAAAGTTGCTGCTGGTGAAAAACTTAAAGTAGAACAGATACCGGCAGACATTGGCTCCCAAATCACTTTGGATCAAGTGCTCGCAGTGGGCGCAGGCGATACCGTTAAATTCGGTGCGCCGTTGGTCGAGGGTGCAACGGTGCTGGTTACTGTTATAGCGCAAGGTCGCCACGATAAGGTCAAGATCTTCAAAATGCGTCGTCGTAAGCATTACCAGAAGCGTCAAGGCCATCGTCAGAACTACACCGAACTGCAAATCGTCTCGATCAACGCCTAATTGGCGCAGGTCAAACTTAGATCAAAAGGAGTCATATAAATGGCACATAAAAAAGGCGGCGGCACCACGCGCAACGGCCGTGATTCAGAGTCGAAACGACTTGGCGTCAAGGTCTACGGTGGCCAGGCTATCAATGCCGGCGGTATCATCATTCGTCAACGTGGCACCAAGGTTCATCCTGGTGAAAACGTTGGTATGGGCAAGGATCACACCTTGTTCGCACTGACTGAAGGTAAAGTTCAGTTTGTGATCAAGGGCGTTGCCAAGCGTCAGTACGTTACTGTTGTTGCTGCTTAATTGGGCATTGCTAGTTAAGTACGATCTGCTTGTGGCAATGCGATAGTGCCGCAGCAGAATGCAAGATGTTTTAAAGGCTCTGCCTCTGGTGGAGCCTTTTTTAGTTTCAGCTTGTTGGTTTTATCCAGATGGCGGCATACCGGCCGACCTTTTGTCAAAGGTGCAGGTGATCGGTTGCTGTACTTGTAGCTTCAGGAATCTCTGCCTAAGCTACGCGTGTTCCGAGCCTGTGGCGGCGTATTTTTGCCTGCCTTCGGACACTGTCTCCGGCGACCGGTTTTGTCCGCATTCCTTACCGCTTGCCAGGTTTAAGCAGAGCTTCTTACTTTTAGGTTAGCGGTAGAAATTATGAAGTTTATCGACGAAGCAAAAATTGAAGTCATCGCCGGCGACGGCGGTAATGGTGTTGCCAGTTTTTGTCGTGAAAAATTCCGTCCATTCGGTGGTCCCGATGGCGGTGACGGTGGCAAGGGGGGCAGCATTTGGGCGGTTGCGGATCGTAACGTCAATACCCTGATCGACTACCGTTATTCCAAGCTGCACAAAGCCCGCAATGGCGAAAATGGCCGCGGCTCGGATTGCTATGGCAAAGGTGCTGATGACATTTTCTTGCGTATGCCGGTTGGCACCCTCATCGTTGACAATAATACAGGCGAACATATCGCCGACTTGACCGATCATGGTCAGCAAGTATTGCTGGCACTTGGCGGCGAGGGTGGTTGGGGTAATATTCACTTCAAAACATCGACCAATCGTGCGCCACGTCAAAAGACTGAAGGCAAGGAAGGTCAGCGTCGTGAATTGCGTCTGGAGCTCAAGGTGCTGGCAGATGTTGGATTGTTGGGCATGCCCAATGCTGGCAAGTCGACCTTCATTACTGCCGTATCGAATGCGCGTCCGAAAATCGCCGACTATCCCTTTACGACTCTGCATCCCAATCTGGGCGTAGTGCGTGTGAGCCATGAAAAGAGTTTCGTCATTGCCGATATTCCTGGTTTGATCGAAGGGGCTGCCGATGGTGCTGGCCTCGGCGTACAGTTCCTGCGTCACTTGCAGCGTACCGGCTTGCTGTTGCATATCGTTGACCTGGCCCCGTTCGAAGATACGGTTGATCCGGTCAAGGAAGCCAAGGCGATCGTCAAGGAATTGCAGAAGTATGACGATTCGTTGTTTGAGAAGCCACGCTGGTTGGTACTCAACAAGCTGGATGTCATTCCAGAGGCGGAGCGTGCCAAACGCGTAAAAGACTTCGTCAAACGCTTTGGCTGGAAGGGGCCGGTGTTTGAAATTTCGGCATTGAACCGTGATGGCTGCGAAGATTTGATCAATGAAATCTACGGTTATCTGGAAACCAAGCGTCAGCAAGAACATCGCGCAGAAGAGACCCAGATGACGGAAGAAGCACGCGGCATCTCCTCTATTGATCCAGACGATCCACGTTTCAAGGTAATCGATTAAACTCTGCCCCCGGATTGCCGTGTTTCATGCTCATTGAGTATCGAAGGCACGGCATTTCCAGTTTGCGGTTGCAGATGACGATTTTCCTCTGCTGAGTTGCCCTCTCGATTTCTGACAAGAATATGCAATCCGTCATACAACAAGCCAAAAGGCTGATCATCAAGGTGGGGTCATCACTGGTGACCAATGATGGCAAGGGGCTCGATAGTACAGCCATTGCCAGGTGGGCTGAGCAAATTGCGCATTTACGCGGCCTCGGCAAGGAAGTGGTATTGGTCAGCTCCGGTGCCATTGCCGAGGGCATGCAGCGGCTCGGTTTTGATCGTCGCCCTAGTGGTGTGCACGAGTTGCAGGCCTGCGCGGCGGTCGGTCAGATGGGGTTGGCACAAATTTACGAGAGCAGTTTCCGCAGCTTTGGGTTGGGTACTGCACAGGTATTGCTCACGCATGCTGATCTGGCGGACCGCGAGCGCTACCTCAATGCGCGCTCCACGTTGTTTACGCTGCTGCGTTTTGGCGTCGTTCCCGTCATCAATGAGAACGACACGGTCGTTACCGATGAAATCAAGTTTGGTGATAACGACACGCTGGGTGCATTGGTCTCCAATCTGATCGAAGCCGATGCGTTGATTATTCTGACGGATCAGCGAGGACTCTATACAGCCGATCCGCGTCGCGATCCGGCAGCGCAATTCGTGCATGAAGCCAAGGCAGGTGATTTATCGCTGGAGGCCATGGCAGGTGGAGCTGGTACCGGTATCGGTCGGGGCGGTATGCTGACTAAAATACTTGCGGCCAAGCGAGCGGCAACTTCCGGGGCACATACCGTGATTGCTTGGGGACGTGAGGAGCACGTATTGAGCAGGCTCGCAGCAGGTGAGGCGATTGGTACACAGTTGACGGCGCAAACTGCGCAGCTGACCGCGCGCAAGCAGTGGATGGCTGATCATTTGCAGACAGCGGGACAGGTTGTGCTGGACGATGGCGCTGTTCAGAAGCTGACGGCTGAGGGTAAATCGTTGTTGCCTATCGGTGTAACCGATGTGCGGGGTGAATTTGGTCGCGGTGATGTGATTACGTGTGTTGATGCGCAGGGTCGCGCTATTGCACGCGGCATCAGCAACTATGCCAGTTCGGACGCACGTCGTATCATGCGCCATCCTTCTGCTGAGATACCGGCAATTCTGGGGTTTGTGGAGGAATCAGAATTGATCCATCGCGATAATCTGGTGCTGCTGTAATCCTGATGTGGTGATGCGTAGTAGAAAACAGGAAAAAAAGCCAAAGAAAAACTAAAGAAAGGGCGCAAGACATGCGCCCTTTTTTAATTTAGTGATCGTAGGTCGAAGTAATCGGCTTTTTTAAGTTAAAGCGAGAAACAATGCTCTTGAGATTGCCTGCGAGAATCGCATTTTCACAAAAGTAGTCTTTGTATAGCGCGGCTTCCTGGCGATTGCTGCCGTAATCAATGATCCGTTTCCAATTTGGTTGACGAGCGGGTGACCAGCTCCCATCCGGGCGGCCAAAGGCGTAAATCTTCTTTTCAAAGGTTTCGCAGCGGATGCCTTCGTAGGTGGTGTTGGTTGCTCCGCCAGAGGTTTTGGTTACCAGCGTGAAGCGCACGACATTGTCGCCGCCGACACTGAGTGAGCTGATGTCAACATAGGACGTCGCGGTTGCAAGAGGGCTCACAAAATACGAAACCAGATTTTCTTGTTGTGGTGCAGCCGGTAATTGCACCGCGCTTTCCTGCCAGGCCTTTTCATCCTGGAATGGTACGTCATCTTCGTTTTCGTCATAGCCCATTGGCTGGGCGGCAATGCTCACTGTGGCTGAGCATAGCAATATCCCGGCAACCAGAATTCGCGCAATACGGCGTGTAGAAAAAAGAGCAGTAGACAAAGTTAGCGAGCGTTGAGGCATGAGAGTTTACTTTATGTTGATCTGTAGTGGCGGAGTGGCAACTTCTGCTCGGTTATCGGCGTTCCCTGACTCGATGCAGTCGCTATGATCTGACTTGATTGCTTGCGCTCCAGCAGACTTACCTGCCTGCTCTCCACGTCGATGTGGCATGGCAGGGCGTGCCAGGAAGCGTGATAACTCTTTGAGCGCTTGCTGATAGACATTGCGTTTGAATTCAATAACGGCATCCAGCGGCACCCAGTAGTCATGCCATCGCCAGGCATCGAACTCGGGATGAGAGGTGAGACGTAAATTGACATCACAATCGCGACCAACCATACGCAACAGGAACCAGATTTGCTTCTGGCCGCGATAATGCCCCCGGATTTCACGCTTGATGAAATGGTCGGGTACTTCATAACGCAACCAGTCACGCGTGCGACCGATGATCTTTACGTGCTCTGCGCGCAACCCGATTTCTTCTTCCAGCTCACGGAACATGGCTTGCTCGGGTGTTTCACCATGCTTGATCCCACCTTGCGGAAATTGCCACGAATGTTCTCTGACTCGTTTGCCCCACCACACCTCATTATGGGCATTGAGCAGGATAATGCCGACGTTCGGGCGAAAGCCTTCTCGATCCAGCATGTTGTACCTCAAAACTTTCTGCGGCAGGGCTTCCTCTTTGCCCGATCCGGTCTGTGCTACCAGAAATCAAATCATGGTCAGCACGCACCTGTAAGGGGTGCATCAAGTGTTCGCTCATCGACCTGCCTGAAGCCTGTCAATGGTCGCGAAACTGCGATCAATTGTGCAAAGAGTGGGCGCATCAGCCAGCTAATCCTTTAAAATTACATCGATTATAACCTTCCTCTTTTAAAAAGAACTCATCGTCATGCGCGCCTCCCGATTTTTTATTTCCACTCTGAAAGAAGCTCCTTCCGATGCCGAAATCGTCAGTCATAAACTGATGATGCGGGCTGGCATGATCAAGCGATTGGGCTCCGGCATCTATACCTATATGCCGATGGGATTGCGCGTCATTCGCAAGGTCGAGGCGATTGTGCGTGAGGAAATGAACCGATCCGGCGCGATCGAATTGCTTATGCCGGTCGTGCAGCCTGCCGAGTTGTGGCAAGAAACTGGTCGTTGGGACAAAATGGGTCCTGAACTCATGCGCGTGAAGGATCGTCATGGCCGCGATTTTGCGATTCAGCCAACTTCGGAAGAGGTGGTGACGGACGTTGCGCGCACCGAATTGCGTAGCTACAAGCAGTTGCCCGTCAACTTCTACCATATACAGACCAAATTTCGCGACGAGCGCCGCCCTCGCTTCGGCCTCATGCGTGGCCGTGAATTCACTATGAAGGATGCCTATTCCTTCGATCGTGATGTCGATGGCCTGAAGAAGTCTTATCAGATCATGTACGACGCCTATGTTCGTATTTTCAACCGTTTCGGCCTGCAGTTCCGTGCCGTCGCAGCCGACAATGGCGCCATTGGTGGTTCTGGTTCACACGAGTTTCATGTGATTGCCGCCACAGGTGAGGATGCACTGGTCTATTGTCCGAGTTCGGACTATGCCGCCAATATGGAAGCGGCCGAGGCACTCGCCGTGAACGCAACCCGTCCGGCACCGACTGCGGCGCTGACCAAGACTGCTACTCCTGGCAAAGCCAAGTGCGAAGCCGTGGCTGAATTGCTGAAGTTGCCGCTGGAGCAAACCATCAAGTCGATTGTGCTCACTGTCGAGAAGGAGACGCCGGCTGAGAAGGAAGTCTGGCTGTTGCTGCTGCGCGGCGACCATGAGCTCAATGAGGTCAAGGCGAGCAAGGTAGCAGGCCTTGGTAATTATCGTTTTGCCAATGAAGCTGAAATCGTCGAGTGGTTTGGTACCCCGCCAGGCTATCTGGGGCCAATTGGCACCAAAAAGCCGGTCAAGGTCGTGGCTGACCGCACCGTTGCCAACATGAGCGATTTTATTTGCGGTGCCAACGAGGCAGATTTCCATTTTACCGGTGCCAACTGGGGCCGTGATTTACCCGAGCCACAAGTAGCTGATTTGCGTAATGTGGTCGAAGGTGATGCTTCTCCGGATGGTAAGGGTGTGCTGGCGATCCAGCGCGGCATTGAAGTCGGTCACGTGTTCCAGCTCGGTACCGCCTATTCTGAATCGATGAAGGCCACCTATCTGGATGAGGCTGGTAAACCGCAACCACTGCAAATGGGCTGTTACGGTATTGGTATTACCCGTATCCTCGGCGCTGCCATTGAACAGAATTTCGACGAAAAAGGGATTGTCTGGCCCGCTGCGCTGGCACCGTTTGAAGTCGTTTTATGCCCGATGGGCTATGACCGCAGTGAGGCAGTCAAAGCAGAAATCGACAAACTGTATGAGGCCTTGCAGGCTGCTGGCGTGGATGTTGTGCTGGATGATCGGGGTGGGCGTCCGGGCGCCATGTTTGCCGACTGGGAGCTGATCGGTGTGCCGCATCGTATCGTGGTCGGTGATCGTGGCCTCAAGGATGGTCAGATTGAATATCAGGGCCGCGGGGATACGGCAGCAACAGCCGTACCACTGGCTGATGCGCTGGCCTTCATCCAGGGCAAGCTGGCCTGACCAATAATCCCAGGAACTGATGATCTGCGGTTGCTGATGTGTTGATGACTGATCGCATTGCCACATGAGCTGAATACGGCTTGGTTCAGTTGAATCCGTAGAGAATCGAGAGCAAGATACAAAAACGCCCGCATCATGCGGGCGTTTTTGCTGGGCAGTTGCGCCCGATCCCAGGCGTTACGCCAGGTGAGCGGAAATCAGCTTGGTCATCTCAAACATGGAAACCTGCTTCTTACCACCGAAAATGACCTTCAACTTGTCATCGGCATCAATGTTTCGCTTGTTCTCAGCATTTTGCAGTTTGTGCTTCTTGATGTACTCCCAGACCTTCTTGGTGACTTCGGTCCGTGGCAATGGCTTGGCGCCTACCACTTCTGCCAGTGCTGCTGACGGTGTCAGTGGCTTCATGAAGGCGGCGTTGGGGGTACGTTTAACAGCTGGTTTCTTTGCCGCAGTACTGGCTTTTTTGGGAGCAGCCTTGGCGGCAGGTTTCGCGGCCGTTTTTGCAGGCACTTTCGGAGCTGCCTTGGCAACCGTCTTGGTTGCTGTCTTGGTTGCTGTCTTTGTTGCGGGTTTTGCTGCTGGTTTTGCGACTGCTTTTTTGGGGGCTGCTTTTGCTACTGGCTTCTTCGCTGCGGCTGCTGGTTTTTTGGCTGTGGCCATCGGTAAGCCTCCTTTAGAAGGAAAAACGAGAAACGACAAAGAAAAACAATCGGGAAATATGCTTGCGTCAATCACGCAACATCAATAGTGGTGAGGTTTTCCCGGCGATGCAAGTGTTTTTTGCCGCTTTTTTAGACAAAAGACCAGCGCGCAACGCTAGCCGAAAAACGAGCCGCGTTGCAGACTGCTACTGATGCTGATATTTTTCTTTGAATTTCTCTATTCAAGCCTTTTGTCGACTCGAGTTTCAGCGCATGCCCGGCATCATGCCCTTCATATTACGCATCATTTTCATCATGCCGCCGCCTTTGAGTTTCTTCATCATTGATTGCATCTGTTCAAACTGGGCCAGCATGCGGTTGACTTCCTGAACCTGTACCCCGGCACCAGCAGCAATACGGCGTTTGCGGGAAGCCTTGATCAGCTCGGGCTTGGCGCGCTCCTGCAAGGTCATCGAATTGATGATGCCTTCCATCCTGCGCACCTGTTTCTCTGCCTGATCCATGTTGGCATTACCTGCCGCCTGCTGCATTTGCGCCGGCAGCTTGTCGAGCAGACCAGAGAGGCCACCCATTTTCTTCATCTGGCTGATCTGTGCTTTGAAATCGTTGAGATCAAACTTGCCGCCACCTTTGATTTTTTGCGCCAGATCCTGTGCAGCGGCAACGTCCACACCCTTACGCGCTTCTTCCACCAACGCCAGGATGTCGCCCATGCCCAAAATACGGTTGGCCATGCGGTTGGGATCGAATGCTTCCAGGCCGTCCAGTTTCTCGGCGACACCGGCAAACTTGATCGGCTTGCCGGTGATATGGCGCACCGATAGCGCAGCACCACCGCGGGAATCGCCGTCGAGTTTGGTGAGCACAATACCGGTCAGCGGCAAGGCATCACTGAAAGCTTTGGCGGTATTGATGGCATCCTGACCCAGCATGGCATCGACGACGAACAGTGTTTCGATCGGTTTGACAGCGGCGTGGACAGCGCTGATTTCCTGCATCATCGCTTCATCAATACCAAGACGGCCGGCGGTATCGATGATCAGGACGTCGTGGAAATGGCGCTTGGCATAGTCCAGTGCAGCCAGCGCAATATTGACCGGCTTGTCGGTCGGCTGGGTCGGGAAGAAGTCGGCGCCCGCCTGCTTGGTGACGGTTTCCAGCTGGCCGATTGCGGCTGGCCGGTAGACGTCGGCGGAGACGGTCAGGATCTTTTTCTTGGTATTTTCACGCAAATACTTGGCCAGTTTACCGACCGTGGTCGTTTTACCGGCGCCCTGTAAGCCGGCCATCAGAATAATGGCCGGGGGCTGTGTCGCGAAATTAAGCTGCGATGCTGCGGGGCCGAGGTCGGCGCCCATGAGGCTGGCCAGCTCGCGCTGTACGACACCGACCAGCGCCTGGCCAGGAGTCAGTGAGCCGATCACTTCCTCGCCGACAGCCTTTTCCTTGACGCGGGCGATGAATTCACGCACGGCAGGCAGTGCAACGTCGGCTTCCAGCAGGGCCAGGCGCACTTCGCGCAGCATCTCGGCAGTATTGGATTCGGTCAGGCGCGCCTCGCCGCGCATGGTTTTGACGACTTTGGCAAGGCGTTGGGTCAGATTGTCGAGCATGATGAACCGTTGGACAGAAGAAATAGGAGCGGCTGCGGGGATTAGTCTGGGCGCAGCGCTGAATAAACCAACATTTTACCCGATTGGCAGCGCCATCTGAGCACTTGCTAACGCCCGCATCGGGCTGAACGGCAAGGCATTGCTCCATGCGTCGCGGCAAGAGCGGGCAGCGCCACCCCAAGGCAAGTCAGGGAAGGGGCGACATGGTGTAAACTTAGCTGATGCGAACTTACTTCTTCATACTGGCTGCGCTGCTCTATCTGATTTGCGCCATCCTGCCTTCGGAGCGCCGTGTGCCAATCTCCATCGGTACGGTGATCGGATGGCTGCTGCACGGTGGTGCGCTGATTTCCGACATGTTTGCTGTCGACGCCGTGCGGGTTGGCTTTGCCGTCATGCTATCGGCCACGATGTGGGTTTCGGTCGCAGCTTATTGGCTGGAAAACCGCAATTTTTCGCTCGATAGCCTGCGTGTTTTGGTACTGCCTGTTGCCGCCGTGGCAGTGGTGTTGCCCAGCATGTTTCCTGGCAATATGGTTGATCTGATTGGTAAGTCTGACTGGTTTTTAGGACATATCGCCATTTCTATTCTGGCCTACAGTACGCTGACGATTGCCGCCTTTCATGCTGTCCTGATGGTGTTGCAGGAGTCGCGCCTGCATACCCGTTCCAGACCGCTTTCCGGTGGCTGGTTTGCGGCCGCGCTCGATCGTTTGCCAGCGTTGCTGACGATGGAGAAAATTTTGTTCAGGCTCATCGGCTTCGGCTTTGTATTGCTTACCCTGACCGTTTTGTCGGGGGTCGTTTTTTCCGAACAGTTATTCGGTAAGCCCTTCAGATGGGATCACAAGACCATTTTTACGTTGTTGTCCTGGGGGTTGTTCGGATTGTTATTGGCGGGACGCCGGTGGCAAGGTTGGCGCGGGCGCACAGCGCTCAGTTTCACGCTGACCGGGTTTGCCATTCTGCTGCTCGCTTACGTTGGTAGCCGCTTTGTGCTGGAAGTGGTACTGCATCGGGTATTGGTATGAAAATTCTTATTTGGTTGGTGATTGCGGCTGCGGTCGTAGTCTGGATTCAGCGTGCAAAGAAGTCGCTGACGGCAATGTCAGGAGGGACTCGTCCCGCCGGTACGCAGGGCGGGCGTGGCCCGTTTCGACGGCAGGCTAAGGCACTACCTGAAACCATGGTGCAATGTGCGCATTGCCATATTCACTTTCCGGTCTCGGAAGCAGTAACCAATTCCGGTGGGCTGGTGTTCTGCAGTGAGGAACATCTGCGGCTGGCGTCGCATTAACATGGGCGCCTCGGCAGTGCCATCGCTGGCGCCTGGCTTGGAGCTCGATGCTGCTGGCTGGTGTTTGCAGGCGCAACATCGGCCTTCGCCCAATTTTGATGCGCGTACCGCTGGTATTCCAGTCGATTTGCTGGTAATTCACAATATCAGTCTGCCGCCCGGTGAATTTGGTGGCTCTTATATAGAGGCATTATTTTGTAACCAGCTCGATCACGCGGCACATCCCTTCTTCGAGCAGTTGCGCGATTTGCGGGTATCGGCGCATTTCCTGATTCGACGCGACGGTCAACTGGTGCAGTTTGTGTCTGCCAATGCGCGCGCCTGGCATGCGGGCATCTCTGTATTTCATGGGCGCGAGCGCTGTAACGATTTTTCGATCGGTATTGAATTGGAAGGGACCGACTTTGTGCCGTTTGCTGATGCGCAATACGCGGTATTGGTACAGCTGACGGCCGCCTTGCAGCGCCGTTATCCCATCGTCGATGTGATGGGGCATGAGCATATTGCTCCGGGCAGGAAGACCGACCCGGGGCCATTTTTTGACTGGGCCCGCTATCGCCAGAATTTGGCTGCGCACAGTGATACGGCGCAATTGCGCGTGGTTTCTGGCATTGACGGAAGTCAAGCGCAAAACATAGAAAAATAACTAGAAATAGCGGTTGCGTCTCCTCAGTTCAGACACTAGAATTAGTCTCAATTAATGCTTTGGAACTAGATGTAGTGTTTTTGGTAAGTGATTCTTTGGTTGTTTTGAGGTAGCAGTAAAACCTTTTGAGGCGTTCTTTATGCCCGCAGCAGCTGGCGTGAAGAGGGGCACGGCTCACGAGGAGGTGTCGGTGCGGTAGCGATACCAGTAACACTTCAAACGATGTCTTAGCAGTCCTCTCTATCTAATTTTTTGGAACAGGCAGCACTTTGGTCTCTTGGCACCCATGTGGTGCCAGCGCAATGGTGTTCGTCCTGCTCTGGTTTTTACGTGATCTCCTTGTAGCTTGGAGGTCTAATTACAATGTGGGCAGCAATGCTGCCCGCCTATTCATGGTTTAAGGAGGCTCAGTGCGCTCTACACAAGAAATTTCCAGCACATCGTCTGCTGATTTTGGTGGCATGTCTGCTGCGACACAGATTGACGACACAGTGACTGCCCAGTTGGTCAAGCCGGGTTCCGGTCTGGGCGAGTACCGGATCATCCGTCGTAATGGCGCGGTGGTTGGTTTTGAGCCATCGAAGATTTCGATCGCTGTTACCAAGGCATTTTTGGCGGTCAATGGCGGTCAGGGTGCTGCTTCGGCCCGCGTGCGCGAAATGGTCGAGCAACTGACCACCAATGTTGTTTCGGCGCTGGTACGTCGTCAGCCGACCGGCGGTACCTTCCATATTGAAGATATCCAGGATCAGGTCGAACTGGCGCTGATGCGTTCCGGTGAACACGACGTCGCCCGTGCTTATGTACTCTATCGTGCCAAGCGCATGGAAGAACGCGCACAGAAAAATGCTGACGTGAAGACCGAATTTGCCGCGCCGCAACTGCATGTCGTGGAAGATGGTCAGGTCCGTCCGCTGGATATCAACGAAGTACGCAAGTTGATCACAGCCGCTTGCGTCGGTCTGGAAAAACACGTCGATGCAGAAGCCATCCTGGCCGAGACCGTCAAGAATCTGTACGACAATGTGCCAGTCGAAGAGCTGCACAAGTCGGCAATTCTGGCCGCCCGTGCGTTGATGGAAAAAGACCCGGCCTACAGTCAGGTGACCGCACGTCTGCTCATGCACACCATCCGTAAGGAAGTATTTGGTCGTGAAGTCGCGCAGGCAGATGCGCCTGCCGCCTACCTCGACTACTTCGCCCGCTACATCAAAAAGGGTATTGATGCTGAACTGCTCGATACCAAGCTGGCCCAGTTCGACCTCAAGAAGCTGGCCGACGCGATCAAGCCAGAACGTGACCTGCAATTTGGCTATCTCGGTCTGCAAACCCTGTATGACCGTTACTTCCTGCATATCCAGGGTACCCGTATTGAAATGCCACAGGCATTCTACATGCGTGTGGCGATGGGTCTGTCGCTCAACGAAATCGACCGTGAAGCGCGTGCTATCGAGTTCTACAATCTGCTGTCGTCGTTTGACTTCATGAGCTCGACACCGACGCTGTTTAACTCTGGCACCTTGCGTTCGCAATTGTCGTCTTGCTACCTGACCACAGTAGCCGATGATCTGGATGGCATCTACGAAGCTATCAAGGAAAACGCGCTGCTGGCCAAATATGCAGGTGGCCTGGGTAATGACTGGACTCCGGTACGTTCGCTGGGTGCGCACATCAAGGGCACCAACGGCAAATCACAAGGTGTGGTGCCATTCCTGAAGGTAGTCAATGACACGGCAGTTGCTGTCAATCAGGGTGGTAAGCGCAAAGGCGCGGTCTGCGCCTACCTGGAAACATGGCATATGGATATCGAGGAATTCCTCGAACTGCGCAAGAACACTGGCGATGATCGTCGTCGTACTCATGACATGAATACCTCGAACTGGATCCCTGATCTGTTCATGAAGCGTGTCATGGAAAAGGGTGAATGGACCCTGTTCTCGCCATCGGATACGCCTGATCTGCATGACAAGTTTGGTCGCGCCTTCGAAGAAGCCTATATCGGCTACGAAGCCAAGGCAGCACGTGGTGAGTTGAAGCTGTTCAAAAAAGTCCAGGCAATGGATTTGTGGCGCAAGATGTTGTCGATGCTGTTCGAAACCGGCCATCCATGGATCACCTTCAAGGATCCTTGCAATATCCGTTCGCCACAGCAACACGTTGGTGTGGTCCACAGCTCGAACCTGTGCACTGAAATCACCCTGAACACTAATGAGTCCGAAATCGCAGTCTGCAATCTCGGATCGGTCAATTTGCCAGCGCATCTGGTGAACGGCGAAATCGACCATGTCAAGCTGCAAAAGACCATCAGCACTGCGATGCGCATGCTCGACAACGTGATTGACATCAACTATTACGCCGTCAAGAAGGCACGTGACTCGAACCTGCGTCACCGTCCGGTTGGTCTGGGTATCATGGGCTTCCAGGATTGCCTGCACATCAAGCGCGTACCTTACGCTTCGATGGACGCCGTGGAATTCGCTGACCGTTCGATGGAAGCTGTTTGCTACTACGCTTACCTGGCATCGACAGAACTGGCAGAAGAGCGAGGTCGTTACAGCTCCTATCCAGGTTCGCTGTGGGATCGTGGCATCCTGCCGCAGGATTCCCTGAAGTTGCTGGCACAAGAGCGTGGTGGCTATCTGGAAACCGATACCTCGGAAACGCTGGACTGGAGCAAGGTGCGTGCACGTATCGCTGAATTCGGCATGCGTAACTCGAATTGCGTAGCAATCGCTCCGACGGCGACGATTTCCAATATCATCGGCGTGTCGGCTTGCATCGAACCGACTTATCAGAACCTGTATGTGAAATCGAATCTGTCCGGTGAATTTACCGAGATCAATGAGTACCTTGTCCGTGATCTAAAGGCTCGCGGTCTGTGGGACGAAGTCATGATTTCGGATCTGAAGTACTTCGACGGCAGCCTGGCCAAGATCGACCGTATCCCACAGGATCTGCGTGAGATCTACGCCACCGCCTTTGAAGTGGAACCGTCCTGGCTGGTGGAAGCTGCATCGCGCCGTCAAAAATGGATCGATCAGGCCCAATCCCTGAACATCTACATGGCTGGAGCATCTGGCAAGCGTCTGGATGAGACTTACAAGCTGGCATGGTTGCGTGGCCTCAAGACCACCTATTACCTGCGTACCATCGGCGCCACCCACACCGAGAAGTCGACCTCCAAGGTTGGTGCACTCAACGCGGTAGCGGTTGATGGTGGTGTTGGTCATGCCGCGGCAAGTGCAGCATCGGCTCCGGCTGCATCTTCTGGTGCCTATGTCATGCCAGCCCCAGGCGCTGCGCTGGAAGCAGATGGTCCGGTCTGCACCATGCGTCCAGGCGATGCAGGTTTTGAAGAGTGCGAGGCTTGCCAATAAGGCGCCGTCTCACGCAAGGTGACAGTCAAGTGCGTCACCTTTGCGTAGAGTGGATCGTCAGATAGTCGCTCCTGATCTCATCGGGAGCGACGTTTCAGTAAATATAGTGAAGGATTAAAAATGCTCTCTTGGGATGATGAAGTGAAGGCTGCTCCGGCGCCAGCTGCGCCCCGTGCCCCGCACATCGCGCAGCCACAGTTCCAGGCTGCCCCCGTGCACGCGGCTGCGAACGGTGCGTCTGAACCAGTCGATGCGTCGCGCCGTGTCAATGCTGCCGACAAGCGCATTATCAATGGCCATACCGACGTCAACCAGCTGGTCCCGTTCAAGTACAAATGGGCCTGGGATAAATATCTGGCTGGTTGCGCCAACCATTGGATGCCACAGGAAATCAATATGCAGCGCGATATTGAACTGTGGAAAAATCCAAATGGCCTGACTGAAGACGAGCGTCGTCTGGTCAAGCGCAATCTGGGCTTCTTTGTGACAGCCGATTCGCTGGCCGCCAACAATATCGTGCTTGGTACCTATCGCCACATTACCGCACCGGAATGCCGCCAGTACCTGTTGCGCCAAGCCTTTGAAGAAGCCATCCATACCCACGCTTATCAGTACATCGTCGAGTCGTTGGGCCTGGACGAAGGTGAAATTTTCAACGCGTATCACGAAGTCAAATCGATCCGTGACAAGGATGAGTTCCTGATCCCCTTCATCAATACACTCACCGATCCGGAATTCACCACTGGCACGACAGAGAATGACCAGAAGCTGCTGAAGTCATTGATCGTCTTCGCCTGCATCATGGAAGGTCTGTTCTTCTATGTTGGCTTCACCCAGATTCTGGCGCTCGGTCGTCAGAACAAAATGATGGGTGCAGCTGAGCAGTATCAATACATCCTGCGCGATGAATCGATGCACTGCAATTTTGGTATCGACCTCATCAACACAGTGAAGATGGAGAATCCTCATCTGTGGACACCTGAGTTCCGCAACGAGATCAAATCGTTGTTTTTAAGCGCAGTAGAGTTGGAATATCGTTACGCAGAGGATACAATGCCGCGAGGCGTACTCGGTTTGAATGCGCCGATGTTCAAAGGTTATTTACGATTCATCGCTAATCGTCGCGCACAACAAATTGGTCTCGACCCGCTGTTCGCGCAAGAAGAAAATCCGTTTCCGTGGATGAGCGAGATGATCGATTTGAAGAAGGAGCGCAACTTCTTTGAAACCCGCGTCATCGAATATCAAACCGGAGGCGCGCTGAACTGGGAATGAAGTGCCCGAAGTGCCAATCTCGTCAACGCTCTTCAGCGAGATCTGCGAGGCACACAGCAGTCTGGTAGCTTGCAAGATATCAGACTGCCAAAAATGGAAAGGCTGTCGCCAAATTTAATGAACAGTAAAAGACCGAATCGTTCTTCTCTGCGATCTTCTCTGTTATCGCCGCTTTACCCGAAATTGTCGGGTCAGGCGGTTTTTCCTTTGAAAAACCTGAAGGTTTTTCAGGAAGTGTATTCCTGACGCTAGCGATTATCCCGCTGGCGTTTTTTTTGGTTGTGCTGTTTTGATGCTGTTGGTGCCGCTTGTTGTGATTGTTGATCACTGAATCGGATGTCCAGGCGAGAGCAAACAGATGCCACCAAGATAGCTGAAGCGCTGCATAGGTGAGGGGATGCAGCAGTTCAGCTGGAGCCGAATTCATTAGCGCAAGCAGATGCTTGCTTGTGCCGATGAATAATCCGCCCACATCATCGCGATGGTAGGGGCGGGTTTCTTAAATCAAGCTTGATTTTTTCCATCACGTGAAGAAGGAGAAACAAAATGGCAACAGCAACAAAGAAAGCAGCGGCGAAAAAGCCTGCTGAAAAGAAGCCGGCAGCCGCCAAGAAAGTGGTCGCCGCTAAGAAGCCAGTCGTCAAGGCAGCAGCTAAGCCTGCAGCGAAGGCAGCAGCCAAGCCAGTAGCGAAGAAGGCAGCAGCGCCGAAGAAGGCAGTCGCCGCCAAGAAGCCAGTCGTCAAGGCAGCGGCTAAGCCAGTAGCAAAGAAGGCAGCAGCACCGAAGAAGGCAGTCGCCGCCAAGAAGCCAGTGGTCAAGACAGCAGCCAAGCCAGTAGCGAAGAAGGCAGCAGCACCGAAGAAGGCAGTCGCCGCCAAGAAGCCAGTGGTCAAGACAGCAGCCAAGCCAGTAGCGAAGAAGGCAGCAGCACCGAAGAAGGCAGTCGCCGCCAAGAAGCCAGTCGCCAAGGCAGCAGCCAAGCCAGCAGCGAAAGCAGCAGCCAAGCCAGCAGCTAAGAAGGTAGCAGCGCCGAAGAAGGCCGTTGCCGCTAAGAAGCCAGCTGCCAAGGTAGCAGCCAAGCCGGCAGCAAAAGCAGCCGCTAAGCCAGCAACTAAGGCAGCAGCCAAGCCAGCAGCGAAAGCAGCCGCTAAGCCAGCCGCCAAGCCTGCAGCGAAGAAGGCAACTGCCAAGAAGCCAGCCGCTAAGCCTGCAGCTGCGGCACCTGCAGTCAAGACTGTGCTTAATCCAGCAGCAGCTTGGCCTTTCCCAACAGGCACAAGCCGTCCTTAATCAGACGGTGCCTGAGCCCCGAGCAATCGGGTGCGATGCCGCTGCGTGACTCACCGAGGTGGGTTATGCAGCGGTTTTTTTATCTTGTCGATTTCTTCGACATCCCCACATGGCGATCTACAGACGATGGTTGAGATGGTTTAGTATGGGCGCTGACAATCGAATCGATGATGTGTCGAATTCGATCTTGCTACGAATGGAGAGTAACCGTGTTGCATAGCATTTTCGTGTTGATCGTGGATACCATTGCCAGCGTTCTGGCGGGTGTACTTCTGTTGCGCTTCTGGACCCAGGTGGTGCAGGTGCGGCCTCCTGCATCCGTCGGGCAGTTTGTGTTCCAGCTGTCGGATTGGCTGGTCAAGCCGCTGCGTCGGGTGTTGCCCGGTGTTGGTGGCTATGATTGGGCGAGTCTGTTTGGCGCGTTTCTGATCGTTTTGCTCTCGATCATTGCGAACGTCGGTATCAGTTCAGGATTCGCCTTTCAGCCGATCGTCCTGTTTGCACTACTGCGTTTTTCTCAGTGGATTTTCTACGGCTTTATCGCGACGTTGATCATTGAGGCTATTTTCAGCTGGGTTAATCCGTACGCGCCGCTGGCCCCCTTTGTGCGCGCCCTTAATGAGCCGCTGTTGCGCCCATTGCGCCGCGTTGTGCCGCTGATCGGTAACATTGATCTTTCACCACTGGTTGCGCTGATTCTGTTGCAGATCGCTGCCCGTGTTGTGGAAAGTCTGATCTTCATGCTGCTCTGAACAAGCCGGGCGGCAGCGCATTAGCGGCTGCCATCTGCCTGCATCATCAGCTTCTTCTGTCGCTTACTTCTTCTTTGCATCCCATTCCTGCACCGCAGCCAGGGTATTGGCGACATGCTTGTCCGGGCTCATGCTGGTGTACTCGTAGAGGATGGTGTGATCTGGCGCAATGACGTACGAGGCACGATTGGCGTAATTGGTCTTGAACAGATATACCGAGTCATACGATTTCATGATCTTTTGGTCGGTATCGGCAGCTACCGCAAACTTGCCACCACATTCACTGACCGAAAAGCGTTTGAGCGTATCCAGACTGTCGTTGGAGACGCCGATCACCGTTGCTCCCAACGCTTTGAACTTGTCGGTCGCTTCCGCGAACAGATGGGCCTCAATTGTGCAGCCAGTGGTAAAGGCCGCAGGATAGAAGTAGAGCACGACAGGCCCCTTCTTGAGCGCCTCATCGAGCGTAAAAGTGGAAACTTGCCCAGCCAAGGCCACCTGCGCCGAAAAATCCGGTGCTTTGTCACCCGCTTTCAACTCGGCCCATGCCATCTGGCTGGCAGACAATGCACTCAAGGAGATGGCCAGTGTGGAGATCAAACGTTTCATGAACAATCCTTTCAATGCATTGAGTGAAGAAAACTGGTGCCAGTTGCCGTCCCGATCAGGCAAAGCGATAACCGAAATTTTGGTGAAAGCGTTCTTCGATTTCTGCCAGTGATGGCGCATGGTTCTGCGGACCTTGCGAGGCGATCTTGATCGACCCCATCAAACTCGACAGGCGTCCGGTGGTTTCCCAATCCATTCCCTTGGTCAATCCAAACAGCATGCCGGCGCGGAAGGCGTCGCCACAGCCAGTCGGATCGGCAATCGTCGCTGCAGGAACACAAGGGATGTCGATTTTTCGGCCGCCGGTGAAAATTTCAGCGCCCTGCTCTCCACGTGTCACGATCAATGCCGACACCTGCTGCGCAATCTGCTCCAGTGTCAGTCCGGTACGTGCCATCAGCAACTCGGCTTCGTAATCATTGACGGCGACGTAGGTTGCCAGGTCGATGAAATGCTTGAGATCATCACCGCTGAACATCGGCAAGCCTTGGCCCGGATCAAAAATCAGTGGAATGCCCAGTGCAGCGCTTTGCTCGGCATGTTGCAGCATGCCATCCCGGCCATCTGGTGCCACGATGGCAAACTTGACTGGCCCCGCATCGGCAACCTTGTTTTCATGCGAATAGGTCATGGCGCCAGGGTGGAACGCAGTAATCTGGTTACTGCTAGCATCGGTAGTGATAAAGCATTGTGCGGTATAGGACGATTCAATTACGCGCACACAGCGAGTCGAGATGCCCAGCGCAGCGAGCCGCTCCAGATAGGGTGCTGCATCCTGACCAGCGGTAGCCATGATCAGCGGCTCGCCACCAAGTAGTTTGAGGTTGTAGGCGATATTGCCGGCGCAACCGCCAAACTCGCGACGCATCGCTGGAACCAGAAACGAGACGTTGATCTTGTGCAACTGTTCGGGCAACAGTGACTCGGCAAAACGTCCTTCGAATTGCATAATCGAGTCGAACGCCAACGAGCCGCAGATAAGTGAACTCATGAGAGAAGTCTTTAAAAAATTTGAGGATGCTGCATTGTAGAAGAATCAGGTCCGACTTGCTGTGGATTGTCGTTAGTTAGCAATCGTTATCAGCCATTGATCATCGCTGACTGGTAGCAAGCTAGTCTAGTTAGCCTGCTGAGGCTGCTTCAGGGAAAAAACAGATAGACCCGATAGCCGGCAGCCGTCGATTGCGCCAATTCGAAGGTCAGCTTCACTGGCTGCTCGCTCTCGGCGGCAAAACCGTCGCTTACCTGTTGGGGGGAGCCCAGGTATTCCTTGGGCAGAAAAATCCGCCGGGTGATTGGTTTGTCGTCAGCATCATTGATCGTCAGCTCGATGTAGGGCCAGGTTTCAGCGGACGTGCTGCGGTTACGCAGCAGCAGGTTCAGGCTATAGATATTCTGGTTGGGCGGAATCAGTTGCAGCTCGCTGGATTCCAGGGAGAGTTGCCCGATGCTGCTGGGTAATCCGATCCTGCAGTGCAGGCGTTCGCACATCGCAGACAAGGGCGCGCGCGTGGCTGGCAGCCAGACTGCCAATTGGTTGCGTCCGAGATAGACTCCTTGTAGCAACAGCGCGATGACCAGCAGTACGGTACCGATCGCCATGCCAATACGGGCAATCCGAGCGAGCCGTGCCTGCCGCTCGGCGCGCCGGACGAAGCCGGGTGGCTCGGCGTCCTCATCTTCGTCTACTTGTTCTTCTCGGTCTTCTTCTTCCGCTTCTACTTCCACTATTTGGCGTGCTTCTTTGTGAATTTCTTTGTGCACTTCTTGGTGCGTTTCTTTGTCTTCTTCCCCGGATGGCACATCGCTATGTTCGACGTCCGTTTCCTTGGTGGCGACCGGGATTGCTACATATTCAACGACTGCCATATCCGACGTCGCTGCCAGTGTATCGGCCTCTGCTTCTGCAGTACGCGGAGACAAAACCTCATCCTTATTTGCACCAGAGCTTTGGTCAGGGGATATCGATATTGGCTCAACGCCGTCGGCTTCCTGATTGGCTGCTGCGGTCTGTGGGAGCGGTAGCGGGACAGGTGAAGTTGTTTCTTCTGGCGCACCCCATGGCGCATCACTGGTTGCCGCTGCAACACTGGCAAAGGTGTCCGCGAGACTGGCGGCCATCCATGGTGGAACCTCTGCAGGTGCATTCGTTTCGGGGGCGAGAGAGGATGGAGCAGAAGGGGCGGAAGGCAGGCCCTCCGGTGTTATTGTCGGCTGCAGAATTTGCTGGGTGTCTGGCGGGCTGATCGGCAGATCTGGTGCGACCAGATACTGGTTACCATCAAAGACTTCCTTGCAGTGGCCGCAACGTACCAGACCGCCACGCAACGTCAATTGCTCAGGCGCTACCCGAAAGGTGGTTTGGCAGAACGGGCACTGGGTTGCCAATTTCATCAGCAGGCCTCGCTACCAGACACGAAGCACACCAACAAGCATGTCACCCTGCCGCGTTGCATTCTCAGGCAGCAGGCAGCTGGCCGCTAAGCGCGACCCAGCCTTCGTGCTCGGCCCAGATCTGCAGGGTGATATAAGGTGAGTAGGCTGCAATCACTTCGGTTGCCTGCCGATCCAGCACACCCGACAAGACCAGCGAACCACCTGCCGCAACGCGGCCTGCCAACATTGGCGCCATCAGTTGCAAAGGGCCGGCTAGAATATTGGCGACAACGACGTTATAGGTTTCGCCTTCTGGGGACTGCTGTGCAAATGCTTCTGGCAGGAAGTAGTCGATTTCGCAGGTATTGCGTTCGCTATTGAAGTGCGCCGATTCCAGTGCCTGCGGGTCAATATCGACCCCAATCACGTGCTGCACGCCCAGTTTTTTGGCGACCAGCGCCAGAATGCCGGAACCACAGCCGTAATCGAGCAGATTGCCGGTCTCGGCACTGACATGCTGCTCCAGCCATTCCATGCACAAGCGCGTGGTTGGGTGGCTGCCGGTACCAAAGGCCAGCCCTGGATCAAGCTCCAGAACCAGCGCATCGGGCTCTGGCGCGTCGTGCCAGCTTGGCACGACCCAGATATGTTTGCCGATATGGATAGGATCGAATTGCGATTGCGTCAGGCGCACCCAGTCTTGATCAGCCACTGAGCGCAGCGTGAATGGCAAGCTGGCAGAGGCACCGATGGCAGCGCCAGCCGCATTGACCAGCGCGGCATGGTCGGCATCGATATCGGCCAGCGCCACGACGCGACTACGCTCCCAGGCGGCTTCCGTTGGCTCCATCCCTGGTTCGCCAAACAGCGGCTGCTCTGCCAGTGTGCCTTCGTCAGCATCTTCTACCGACACCGACAAGGCACCAGCTTCCATCAACGCGTCCGACAAGGCCTCAGCCTGGTCGCGCGTGACTTCAATCACAATTTCGGTCCAGCCCATCGCTCACTTCTTCGCAGGTTTCTCGGCCGCTGGCGGCGTCGCGGGACGTTCTGCCAGTTTATGCTCGAGGTAATGAATATTGGTGCCACCTTCGATGAAGCGGGCATCCACCATTAGTTCGCGATGCAACGGGATGTTGGTCTGAATACCTTCAACCACCATCTCCGACAGCGCGATCTGCATCCGGCGGATTGCCTGTTCGCGCGTTGCGCCATAGGAGATCACTTTGCCCACCATCGAATCATAGTTTGGCGGAACGAAGTAGCCGGCATAGGCATGCGAGTCAACCCGGATACCAGGACCACCAGGTACGTGCCAGGCGGTCAGGCGACCTGGCGACGGGATGAACTTGAACGGATCTTCAGCGTTGATACGGCACTCAATGGCATGGCCCTTGAGTTCGATGTCGCGCTGACGGTAGCGCAGCTTTTCGCCGGCAGCGATACGGATCTGCTCCTGCACGATATCGACGCCGGTGATCATTTCTGTGACCGGATGTTCAACCTGCACGCGGGTATTCATTTCGATGAAGTAGAACTCTTCGTTTTCGTAGAGGAATTCAAAGGTACCCGCGCCGCGGTAATTCATCTTGCGGCAAGCTTCGGCGCAGCGCTCACCGATCTTTTCGATGATTTTGCGTGGAATACCGGGTGCTGGTGCTTCTTCGACAACCTTTTGGTGGCGACGTTGCATCGAGCAGTCGCGCTCGCCCAGCCAGATGGCATTCTTGTGTTCGTCGGCCAGAATCTGGATTTCCACGTGACGTGGATTTTCCAGATATTTCTCCATATAGACTTCGGGATTGCCGAACGCAGCGCCAGCTTCCGTCTTGGTCATCGTGACCGCATTGATCAGTGCCGCTTCGGTATGCACCACGCGCATACCGCGTCCACCGCCACCGCCAGCTGCCTTGATGATGACCGGATAACCGATCTTGCGTGCAATTTGAACGATTTCCTTTGGATTGTCTGGCAACGCACCTTCCGAGCCAGGTACGCATGGCACGCCAGCGCGGATCATGGCTTGTTTAGCCGAGACCTTGTCGCCCATCATGCGGATGTTTTCTGCACGCGGACCAATGAAGACGAAGCCGGATTGCTCAACCCGTTCGGCGAAGTCGGCATTCTCAGAGAGGAAGCCATAACCGGGGTGGATCGCCTGCGCATCGGTAACTTCAGCGGCGCTGATGATGGCCGGCATGTTCAGATAGCTCAGCGCGGAAGGTGCGGGGCCGATACATACTGATTCATCTGCCAACTTCACGTATTTTGCTTCACGGTCGGCCTCGGAGTGCACGACCACGGTCTTGATACCCATTTCGCGGCATGCGCGCTGGATACGAAGGGCAATTTCGCCACGATTGGCGATAAGTATTTTTTCAAACATAAGAGGAAATGTGCTTCGCCAAGAGTCAAGCGTTTAGAGTCAGATAACCAGATCCGCCAGGGAGTTCGGGACGGCGACGGCATTTAATGATGCCTGCCGAGCCCGGCGTGCCATCCCCGATTCCGTTCTGGCAGGATTTAGCCAATCACGAACAACGGTTGACCGAATTCGACCGGTTGGCCGTTTTCAACCAGGATCTGCTTGATCACGCCGGATTTGTCGGCGTCGATTTCGTTGAGCAGCTTCATTGCTTCGATAATGCACAGCGTATCGCCTTCCTTGACTTCCTTGCCCACTTCCACGAAAGCGGGAGAGCCTGGCGCCGAAGAGCGGTAGAAGGTGCCGACCATTGGCGACTTGACGATATGACCCTCTGGTACGACAGGGGCTGCCGGTGCGGCGCTTGCCACAGGTGCAGCAGCAGGAGCGGCTTGCAGTGTTTGTGGATAGGACGCTTGTGGCTGCATCATCACGACCTGGTTTTGCGGTGTCGCTGACGACTTGACGATACGTACCTTGCTTTCGCCTTCGGTGACTTCCAGTTCTTCGATGTCAGATTCGGCGACCAGGTCGATCAGCGTTTTGAGTTTCCGTAAATCCATGTGAATTCCTCAGTAAGTAATTAGTAGCAAGAAAAATGCATTTGATTAACCCAACATCGCCTCAGACAGTGGCGATGTGGATGAAATGAAGCTAAGCTGAACCTAAGCCGATACTTGTAACAGGTGATCAATTGCGAGGCGGTACCCATCGACACCGAAACCACATAACACTGCCTTGGCAATGCCTGACAGATAGGAGTGATGGCGGAAGGATTCGCGCTGATGGACGTTCGAGATATGCACTTCCACAAAAGGAATAGCCACGCCAGCCAGCGCATCCCGCAGGGCAACACTGGTGTGGGTGAGTCCGCCCGGGTTGATCACGATTGCATCGACGCCCTCTTGACGTGCGGCGTGAATACGGTCAATCAGGGCGCCTTCGTGGTTGCTCTGGAAGCTGTTGAGCGTCGCACCGGCCTTGCTGGCTTGCAAGGAAGCACGCTGTTCAATGTCTGCCAGGGTCGTCGAACCGTAGACTTCAGGCTCCCGCGTCCCCAGTAAATTCAGGTTGGGGCCATTCAGGAGGAGAAGGTGTTTTGCCATTGAGATAAAGCTCCGTTTGACGGCGATGCGCGCATTTTGCCGTCAAATGACTGCATTTGGCAAGAGAAACTTGATTTGAGTGTTTTACAGGGATTTCAGATCTTGGCGTAACTGCTCAAAGTTGAGGCGGCCAAGATAGACTTTTTTGACATTGCCGTCCAGTCCGACCAATACCGTGAAAGGTAAACCACCGGCAGAATTGCCGAATTGTCGCATCCATTCCGTGGCACCGGTACCGGCAACATAGAGAGGATAATTGATATGCATTTTTTCTGCAAATTGCGCGATGTTTTCCTGACTGTCGACGCCGATGCCAATGATCTGGACCGGGGTGATTTCTTTCTGCATGGCAGCCAGTTCCGGCATTTCTTGAACACATGGCGCGCACCATGTAGCCCAGAAGTTAATGATCAGCGGCTTTCCTTGCCATTGTGATAAGGCTTGTGGCTTGCCATGACTGTCAGGCAGGGTTTGTGCAAACAGTGCTGCCAATGCGGGATCGGTCGCCGTTGTGGCGAGCTTGACTGTAGTGCGCTGGTGACTGACATAGGCACCTATGCCTGCTGCAATCACGGCAACAATGATAAAAATCAACAGGTTACGAGTTTTCATCGTTCTCTTTCATGATCAGGCGGCGCACCGCCTCGATATTGGCGCGTTCTGCGGACTCTTTGCCTTGTTCTCCGCGCTTGCCGTTGCGTAGTCCGCCGCGCAGGTCGTCGGTATCATACACGGCAAGATGAACGCCCTCTGGAGCGTTGCCGCGCTGCCGGTACAGAAAGCTCAGCGTTTCCACTGGAGCATGTCGGTCTGCGCCTTTGAAGTGGGTACTTTCACTGACCTCGAAATCAATATTCTTGTTTAAAAGAAAAATCTCCACATCCTTGGCACTACTGGTAAAGAGCTGCAGGTAAATGTCGGAATGCTCGCCAGCGGTACCGTTGAGCACGGCACCAGTTAGATAGGGGTTGAAGTGCGACAAATCCTGCATCAGTTGCAATGCAAGTTGTCTTAACTGCAAGAGTCGGGCTGGCTGCGTATCGCCGAAGAAAAGCTCATTATAAAGACGTACTTCTTCTTCAACTTGCGCGTTATCGGGCATGACATCGCCGCGAGACTTGTTGTCGCCCAGTAGTTGTCGCGCAGCCTTGCGCTTTGCAGTTGCATAATCGGCGCCATCTTCGGCGATCATGCGGGCTGCTGCAGCGGCGATTTCGGCGCGCAGGATGTCGGTATCGTTCTGGTACATGGGCGCAATGATACCCCGAACCCGTTCAGGAGATCAGTTCGCCATGCCAGGCTTCATGATCTGAAAAAACGCATAACAAATCCCGCGCAGCCGTCCAGATCCTCGCCGTTCCGGCGCCCGGCTCAGGTAGAATCTCGGGATTCGTTCTCAAGATTGACTATGCACATTCATATCCTCGGCATTTGCGGCACCTTCATGGGGGGCCTGGCAGTGCTGGCCAAACAGGCCGGCCACAAGGTTACCGGCTGCGATGCCAATGTCTACCCCCCGATGAGCACCCAGCTGGAGGCTCAGGGCATTGAATTGATTCAAGGTTTTGGGCCGGAACAGATCCGGTTGCAACCCGATCTGTTTATCATCGGCAACGTGGTCTCGCGCGGCAATCCCTTGATGGAAGAAATCCTCAATCGTGGCTTGCCCTACATGTCCGGACCGCAATGGATGGGGCAACATATCCTGCGTGACAAATGGGTTCTGGCGGTTGCTGGCACCCATGGCAAAACCACCACCTCGGCAATGCTGGCGTGGATACTCGAACATGCCGGCTATGCCCCGGGGTTCCTGATTGGTGGCGTGCCGATGAATTTTGGCATTTCTGCGCGCTTGTCAGGCCCAACTACGGCTAAACAAAGCGAT
Organism: Herbaspirillum sp. Sphag64; assembly: GCF_014192645.1. Taxonomy (GTDB): domain Bacteria; phylum Pseudomonadota; class Gammaproteobacteria; order Burkholderiales; family Burkholderiaceae_D; genus Herbaspirillum. Next base: position 116,074 of record NZ_JACHYE010000009.1, read on the forward strand.
TCCGTGTTCTTCGTCATTGAAGCCGATGAGTACGATACTGCTTTCTTCGACAAGCGCAGTAAATTCGTGCACTACCATGCGCGCACGGCAATCCTGAACAATCTCGAATACGATCATGCAGACATCTTCCCTGATCTGACCGCGATCGAGACCCAGTTTCACCATCTGGTACGCACGGTTCCCGGCATCGGCCGCTTACTGGTGAACGCCCGTGAGCCAGCATTGGAGCGCGTGATTGCTCGTGGCTGCTGGAGCGAGTGCGAATCCTTTGGTGTTGCTGCCGGGGAATCTGGCTGGGCTATCCAAACCCATGACGATGGCAGCTTTGCGATTTTCTTCGATGGCCAGTTGCAAGGGACCGTGCAATGGCCGCTCACCGGCGAGCACAACCGCCTCAATGCGCTGGCAGCAGTAGCTGCCGCGCGCCATGTTGGGGTTGCCCCGGCAATAGCGATTGAGGCGCTGGCGCGCTTTGAAAGTGTCAAACGGCGCATGGAATTGCGCGGCACAGCCAATGGTGTGGCGGTCTATGACGACTTTGCCCATCACCCTACCGCGATTGCGACCACCGTTGCCGGTTTGCGCAAGAAGGTCGGCAATGCGCGCATCCTGGCGGTGTTGGAGCCGCGCTCCAACACCATGAAGCTAGGCACCATGAAAGAGGCCTTGCCAGGGAGTCTGGCGCAGGCCGATCTGGTCTTTGGCTTTGGTGCCAAGGGCAATCCGAAGGAGGCACTGGGCTGGGATCTTGGACAGGCATTGGCACCGCTGGGTGACAAGGCGCAGGCCTTTGACGATCTCGCCGCGCTGGTGCAGGCAGTCAAGCGCGCCGCACAACCCGGGGATCAGGTGTTGGTCATGAGTAACGGTGGTTTTGGTGGTGTGCATCAAAAACTGCTGGATGCGCTCGCATGATTCTGTATCTGCACGGCTTCCGCTCCTCGCCGCAGTCTTTCAAGGCGAGGGTGATGTCGCAACGGATGCAGGCACTGGGGCGCGCGCAAGACTATCTTTGCCCGCAGTTGCCGGCTTCACCGGCAGCGGCGATAGCGTTGGCGCTGCAGTGCATTGGTGCTTGCCCACCGGAACAACTGACGGTAGTCGGTTCTTCGTTGGGCGGTTTCTATGCCACCTGGCTGGCTGAAAAACTGGGTTGTCGTGCCGTACTGCTTAATCCGGCAGTCAAGCCACCGCGTGATCTGGAGTCCTATGTCGGCGTGACGACCCAATATCATTCTGATGCGCCGTTCGAGTTCAAGCGCGCGTACATTGACGAACTCAAGACCTTGATGATCGACCGGATCACCCAGCCGCAACGTTACTTTCTGATTGCCGCAACCGGCGACGAAGTGCTCGACTGGCGCGATATGGTGGCGCATTATCCGGGCGCCCAGCACACCGTGATTGAAGGTAGTGACCATGGCATCGCCGAGTTTGCCGACTACGCGGATGCGGTATTGCGCTTTTGCGGGGTTGATCCCTTGCCGACAACTTCCGGCAAGCGTAGTCAATGAGTCTGCCGATGAGTCTGTCAACACTGCACAGTCGCGCACGGTGGTTCGATCATCCACTGGCGCTGAGACCCGGATCGGTCCTGCGCAGCTGGCTGGCGGATCCCGGCTCGATGACCTACAAGTTGCGTGCACGGTGTCAGGAACTACGGGTGCAAAGGTTGCGTCAATGCACCGGCAACGCACTTGCTGACGAATGTGATCTGCTGCAACTGACACCACGAGTGCCAGTACAGGAACGGGATGTGATCTTGCATTGTGATGGTCAGCCGGTGCTGTTCGGGCATACGGTGGCTGCGTTGTCAGCATTGCCTGCCTGGCCGTTTTTCGGGCGATTGGGCGAACGGCCGTTGGGCGCGAGTCTGTTTGCCGATCCGCTGGTACAGCGCGGTGCAATCCAGTTTGCGCGTCTGTATGCTGGCCATCCCTTGCTCAGGCGACTCTGTGCCGGGCTGGCACCGGTTCAGGTAGCGGCGGTGCAGGCGGCCTTGCCCTTGTATGCGCGGCGTTCTTTGTTTCGTCGCCAAGGCAGATTGCTGCTGGTGACTGATGTTTTCTTACCCGCTCTCAGCACGCTGATGGCGGTCAATATTGACGAATCCTGATGCAGTTTCTGCATTGTTAACTAAGTAATCGATGAATTTATTTTTTGAAGAATCCGGTGATTTCAAGGCTGGCAGCGTACTGTCCCAGCAGGGCGAGGCCTATCAGGTCGAGTTGATCACCGGCAAGCGTAGCAAGGTCAAGGCCAAGGATGTCGTGTTGCAGTTCGCGACACCGGCACCGGCAGTGTTGGTCGAGCAGGCGCAGGCTATTGCACAGGAAATTGACCTCGACTTTCTATGGGAAGTCGCTGGACAGGAGGAGTTTGCCTTCGCTGACCTCGGTACTGAATATTTTGGCCATCCGCCGCTGCCACATGAAGCAGCGGGTTTGCTGATGTGTCTGCATTCTTCCCCGATTTACTTCTACAAGAAAGGCCGAGGCCGTTATAAGGCTGCACCGGAAGCTTCCTTGCAGGCAGCGTTGGCCGGGATCGAAAAGAAAAAGCAGCAAGCGCTGGTGCAGGCCGAGTATATCGAGCAGCTCAAGGCAGGCAGCTTGCCGGCGGCATTCAAGCCGCTGGCGCTGCAACTGCTGTTCCGGCCGGATAAAAACAGTATTGAATACAAGGCTCTGGATGCGGCCTGCAAGGAATTGCAAACCACACCGCAACGACTGATGCTCAGCACTGGCGGCCTGGCTTCGCCGAAGCAGTTGCATGATGCCAAATTTCTGTTTGAATATTTCCCCAAGGGCAGCGGCTTCCCTGATGTCAGTGTCCCCTTGCCGCCAGCTAATTTGCCGTTGGCCGACGTTCAGGCATTTTCGATTGATGATGTCACCACGACCGAGATTGATGATGCCCTGTCGGTCGTGACGCTGGCCGATGGCAAGATTCGTGTCGGCATTCACATTGCCGCACCGGGCCTGGGGATCCGGCGTGATGATGCACTCGATGCGATTGCCCGCCAGCGCATGTCGACTGTTTACATGCCCGGCGAAAAAATCACCATGCTCCCCGACGCACTGGTGGCCGCCTATACGTTGGATGCCGGCAAACCATGTCCGGCACTGTCGCTGTACGCCACACTGGACCCGGCCGACTGGTCGGTACTGGAGACTGAAACATGTGCAGAGCTGGTACCTATTGCTGCCAATCTGCGCCACAACGATCTCGATGCACTGGTCACTGAAGAAGCATTGGCCGCTAACAGTGGCGACTATGCGCACAAGGCTGAAATTGGCCTGCTATGGCAATGGGCGCAAGTGCTGGAAAAAGGCCGCATGGCCAAACGTGAAAGTTTTGGTCTGCGCCCCGAACAAAACAATCGCGTCGATTTCAATTTCTATGTCGACGACGACATCGTCACCATTACCCGCCGCAAGCGTGGTGCACCGTTGGACAAGATCGTCGCCGAGCTGATGATCTTCGCCAACAGTACCTGGGGCAAGTTCATGGCCGACCACGGCGTCCCGGGCATTTATCGTGCGCAGGGCGGCGGCAGTGGTGGCTGGGCCGCCAAGATGCAGGTACGTATGGTCACCCATGCCGCACCCCATCAAGGCCTGGGCGTGGATCAATACGCCTGGAGCACTTCGCCGTTGCGGCGCTATACCGACCTGGTCAATCAGTGGCAGATTCTGGCTTGTCTCGAACACGGCGTCGCTGCGCCGCTGGCAGCACCGTTCAAACCACGTGATGCCGATCTGTTTGCCATCGTCTCTTCATTTGATTCGGCCTATTCCGGCTATGCCGACTTCCAGTCCGGCATGGAGCGCTACTGGTGTCTGCGCTGGCTGACTCAACAACAGGCACGTCAGGTCGATGCTGTGGTGCTCAAGGACGAAATCCTGCGACTGGTGGATATCCCGCTGGTCATTCGCCTGCCCGGCATGCCGCAGATTGCGCGTGGCCTGCAGGTCAAACTGGATCTGTTGCGCTGGGATGAGGTTGACCTCACGGTCGAGGCACGACTGCTCGATGTGCCAGTTGCGCAGCCCGCCAATGCCGATGCCGTGCTCAATGAGGATGACGATGAGGATGGCGCTGGCGGCGAAGGGAACGAAGGGAGTGAAAATGGAGAAATGCCTTCCGATGAAACCGGGATCGAGAGCGCCATTCCTTCAGAGACATCGACCGGAACTGACGTAGAACCGCCGGATCAGGCCTAGCTTTGTCGTAAAATCACTTTTTCCGCTCTCGTCGCGCCTGTGAAACCGTTCGTTGAAAATCGACTCCTCACCGGTGCACTCGCGCTCTCTGCGCTGGTGCACCTGATCTTGCTGGGCATCCATTTTGCTGCCCCGGCGAGCTTTCGCCTGCGACCTTCCGATCCCGGGCTGGAAGTGATTCTGGTCAATGCCAAACACGCACAGGCACCACAAAAAGCTGATGCAATTGCACAGGCCAATCTTGACGGCGGCGGCAATGCCGATGACGGACGCGCCAAGTCGCCCTTGCCCGACATGCACAAGGTCGAGGAAGGCGATAGCATCAAGGCGGTGCGGCGTCAGGTCGCCGAGCTCGAAGCGCAACAGCAGAAAGTTCTGTCACAGCTCAATCAGAGCACGACTGCAATCGTCTCGCCGCAGCGTCAGATACCGCAACCGCTCCCGTTGCAACCGAATGCTCGTGATCTCCAGGATGCGCAGGCCATCGCCCGCATGGAAGCAGAAGTCAACCGCAATATCGAGGCTTACAATAAGCGACCAAAGAAGACGCAAATCACTGCGCGCACGCGAGAAGCCAATTACGCCATCTATTACAAGAGCTTGCAGGAAAAGATTGAGAAGCTGGGGACACTCAATTTTCCCCAGCAGGATGGTAAAAAGCTCTACGGTGAGCTGATTGTCTACATTCCAGTATTTCAGGATGGCAGTATTTACGAAAAAGAAGGCGGCGCCAGAGTAGAGGCCAGCTCCGGTAATCCCGTTCTCGACCGCGCAGCGCTGGCGATCGTGCGCCGTTCGGCACCGTTTGGCAGCTTCCCGGCCAGTATGCGCAGCAGTGGCAGCAACGAGGTGTGGGAAGTGATTACGCGCTTCCGTTTCACCCATCAGGATACCCTGGAAGCCGAAGTCAGCACGGTGCAGTGAGTAGCAGAATCGAACACAACAGACACCAAGAACAGAGACCAAGAGTAGAGACTCCGCATGGATGCATACGTCGTTATCGGCAACCCGATTGCCCACAGCAAATCACCAGAAATCCACGCCGGGTTTGCCCGTCAAACTGGTCAGACGCTGAGCTATGAACGCCTGCTCGCACCGTTGGACGATTTCCCGGCAACGGTACGACGCTTCATTGCCGATGGTGGTTGCGGTGCCAATGTCACCGTTCCCTTCAAGCTGCAGGCACACACGCTGGCGGATCAGGTGACTGAACGCGCGCGTCTGGCAGGCGCCGTCAACACACTCAAATTTGAGCATGGCGCGATACTTGGTGACAACACCGATGGCGCGGGACTGGTTACCGACATTGTTGTCAACGCTGGCGTAACGTTGACAGGCAAACGGGTACTGCTACTCGGCGCCGGCGGTGCTGCCCGTGGCGCCTTGCTGCCGTTGCTCGAACAACAGCCTGCGGAACTGGTGCTGGCCAATCGCACTGTGTCCAAGGCACAGGAGCTGGTCGCGCAGTTTGTGCCGTTCGCCAATGAGAGTCCCTTGGAGGCGAGCGTTTATGCTGATCTGGAAGGCTCCTTTGATGTCATTATCAACGCCACCTCCGCCAGTCTGGAAGCCGAAGTGCCGCCAATTTCTGGGGCCGTCTTTACAACCACAACACTGGCTTACGACATGATGTATGGGAGTGCTCCGACCGTATTTATGCAGTTTGCTGCGCAACACGGCGCACTTGTGCGCGATGGCCTCGGTATGCTGATCGAGCAGGCGGCCGAAGCTTTCTTGCTCTGGCGTGGTGTGCGTCCGACGACGGCAGAGGTGTTTGCCACTTTACGTGCACAGTTGTCGGCAGCAGTGAAGTAACAGGTGCTGCCTGCATCATTGTCGGCTTGTTGGAATACACTTGCCATGCACACGTAACGCCGTTCGATAGGACAAAGATAAAAAAATGAAAATCCTGCGCAAGTTGTTTCTGTGGCTGGTCGTCGTACCATTTTCGCTGGTGCTGTTGTTACAGCTTTATTTCTTCGTGCAGATCTGGTGGTGGGTTGATCACAATCCGACATCCACCAGCTTCATGCGTCATCAATTATCCCTGTTGCAAGAAAAGAATCCGAGTGCGCAGTTGCAGTTCCAATGGGTACCTTACGATCGCATTTCCAATAATCTCAAGCGTGCCATCATCGCCTCCGAAGATGCGAATTTCACGGAACATGAAGGCGTAGACTGGGATGCGCTGCAAAAGGCCTACGAGAAAAACGCCAAGAAAGGCAAGGTCGTCGCCGGCGGTTCCACCATCACCCAGCAGTTGGCCAAGAATCTGTTTCTATCCGGTGAGCGCAGTTACGTCCGCAAAGGGCAGGAATTCATCATTACCTATATGCTCGAGTTTTTGATGGACAAGCGGCGCATCTTTGAGATTTACCTCAACGTTGTCGAGTGGGGCAATGGCGTCTTTGGTGCCGAGGCGGCATCCCAGCACTACTACCATAGCAGTGCCGCCAGCCTGGGACCAAGTCAGGCCGCGCGATTGGCGGTGATGCTGCCGCGGCCCCGGTTTTACGACAAGAACCCGGGTTCCGCCTATCTCGCCAGTCGCACCGAATTGATCCTGCATCGTATGAATGCTGCCGAGCTGCCGCCGCTTAAGCCCAAGACGCCATCAGCACCGGCCGTTAAACCGAAGCATGCCAAGCCCAAGCACTGATACTGGCATCTGGCATCGAGGTTGTTCAGGGTAGTGTATTGATGGGATTCCAGCGGCCCTTTTCGGCACGATACAGGGTGTAGTGGAAGTTCTCGATGCTGCCATCGGCGGCAAATGATATTTGCCCGGACAATCCGTTGAATTTGATCTTGTGCAGGGTTTGCACTAACACAGCTGGCTCCATCGACTTCGATACTTTCATCGCTTCCACCAGTGCACCAACGGCATCATAGGCAAATAGGGAGTAAATAGTGAGGGGAGTAGAGAAAGTCGCGTGGTAAGATTTTTCGAGTGCTTTGAAATCAGGTCTTTTTTCAACGGGAACCCCCGATTCGAGCAACAAGGTGCCATCGGGATAATCCTCGGTGCTGACCGGGAACTGCGGATTACGCGCGCCGCCCGCCAGCAAGAGCTTGGGCGATAGACCGCTCTGATGCAGGCGAACGGCAAACGCGCTCGGTTGTGGCATGACACCGGCAAAGAAGATCAGATCGGGTTTGCTTCGGATGACTTTGGCCAGGATATCGTTGAAGTCCGAACTCTTGTCACTGATCCTGTCTTCTGCCACAAGATTCCCACCTTTGTCTGCCAAAGCAGCCTTGAACCTGGCGCTCAGTTCGCGCCCCAGGACGGTGTCGTTATAGACCAGCATGATGCGCTGCGCCTGCAACACATGGATTGCCTCTTCTGCCAGATACAGGCCAGCATTACCACTATGGCTGAGCATCTGGAACACGTTATCTAAGCCTCTGTCGATAAACGCACGACCGGCAGCAGTCGGTGATAGCTGAGGGATATGTGCCTGGTGGTAGATTTCGGAGGCGGTGATGCTGGTGTCGGTCGTCAGATGGCCGATCACCCCGATCACACGCGCATTGACGGCGTTGTGTGCACCAATGCGGGCAAAATTCAGATCATTCTTGTCATCAATTTCAAGCAACTTCAGCGTTACACGTTGGCCATTGACCTGCAATCCTTCCTGATTGATGCGACTGATCGCGAACCGCACACCATGCAATGTACCGAGACCGCGTGGCTGGAGTAAGGGGCCTGCAACGGCAATCAACGCAGTCTGACTGTTATCCTGTGCCACGGTGGTTGCTGTCATGAGCATCATGAGCAACGCTAGTACAGGTTTGTGGAAGCAGGGAAAAGTCGGCATGACGCACCTCCGGTCTCAAGCTCGATGATCACGGATTTATAGCATGAAAGCAATCGGCAAAAGGGTGAAGCACGCTTTTAAGATCGCTTGTTGTCTCTAGTGTGGCAATGTTGCTGTGTGTACAGAATCATTGGTTGAGCTAATTAAGACGGATACAGTGCACCTAGCAAGCGCAAGCCACTTGCGCCAGTCACTGCTGGCAGATTGCCGGGCAATCGCAGGCAGAAACGCTGTGCCAGCCAGGCGAATGCCAGTGCCTCGACCTGGTGCGGTGGCACGCCCAGTATTGCCGTCGATTCGACCGCAATCGCTTTGCTACGTTGCAGCAACGCCAACTCCAGAAGGCGCATCAGAAACGTGTTGTAAGCGCCACCTCCACAGACATAGAGCGCCGCTGTTTCGGGTGCATGGGTGGTGATGGCATCGGCGATGGTCGCTGCGGTAAAGGCGGTCAGCGTTGCCTGCACATCTGCAGCAGACAATTGCGCGAACGCTTGCAGATGTTGATCGAGCCAGGCAGCATGGAACAAATCGCGGCCAGTACTCTTGGGTGGCGGTAGCGCAAGATAGGGATCGTTGCACAAGGTCTGCAGCAGTGTCTGATCAATGGTGCCGGATGCACCCCAGGCGCCATCGCGGTCGAAGTCCAGACCTTGATGCCGGGCAATCCAGGCATCCATCAGGACGTTACCTGGGCCAGTATCGAAACCTGAAGTACCTGCCATGGCTGGATCATTTGCCGGTGGCAGTATGCTGATGTTGCTGATGCCGCCAATGTTGACCACGACGCGCATCTCGTGCGCACTGCCAAAGATCGCCTGATGGAAAGCCGGAACCAGTGGCGCACCTTGGCCGCCAGCTGCAATATCGCGACTGCGAAAATCGGCAATTACATCAATTCCGCATAGCTCTGCCAGTAGTGCCGCATTGTTGGTCTGACGGGTGAACCCCAGTTCCGGACGATGGCGGATAGTTTGGCCGTGAACACCCACAGCACGGATCTCTGACCCCGATTTTTCACTCTGCAGCAGCAACGCCGCAATGCACTGCGCATAGTGCTCGGCCAGTTGATTTGCTGCCAGTGCCTCTCGCTGTAACTCGTTGTCACTGGTGCTCTGCAAGGACATCAGTTCGGCGCGCAGAGTATTGCTGAAGGGAATATAAGCTGTCGCCAGCGTTGTCATGCTGGAATTGTCGACTGGTAACGTCGCCAGCACGCCATCGACACCATCCAGACTGGTGCCTGACATCAGTCCGATATAAAGCGGTGAGGAAGAATTGAACACGCAAGCGCGGGCAGAAGTGAAATCGGCAGCCATAAAAAAACCGGTGATGAAGTCGCTGCATTTTACAGCGATTCCAGCACCGGTCAGTAGCCCAGATGCACTCAGGGCAACGTTACCAGCAAGCCCTAGCGTGCCGCCAGCGTCGCGTTTGCGCTACCTGCCGGACGCAGCAATGCCAGGCGGCGACTCATGTCAGTGGAGACCGCACGGAAGCGTTGCAGCTGATTGCCGGCCAGCGGTTGCGCATTCGGAATATCCACCGTCAGTGGGTCACGAGGCACATTGTTGATACGGAATTCATAGTGCAAATGTGGTCCGGTGGCCCAGCCTGTCATGCCGACATAGCCGATCAGTTCACCCTGACTCACCTTCATGCCCTTGCGCAAACCGGGAGCAATACGGCTCATGTGGCCGTAGACGGTCGAATAGTTGCTCCAGTGCTTGATCATGACCACGTTGCCATAGCCCGTTTGTTGACCTGCGAAGTCGATCACGCCGTCGCCAGAGGCATGAATTGGGGTACCCGTTGGCGCCGCGAAATCCACACCCTTGTGCTGTTTCCAGATGCCCAGAATGGGATGCAGGCGCATCGCAAATCCCGAAGAGATCCGGGTAAATGTCAGTGGGGATTTGAGGAAGGCCTTCTTCAGTGACTTACCATCAAACGAATAGTAGCCACCGCCAATTTTGCTACCCGGGTCATCGAACCAGACTGCCTGATAGTTGTTGCCGGCATTGTTGAATTCGCCAGCGAGCACGCGCCCGGTGCGAACCGGCTCGCCATTACTCCAGAAGGTTTCATAGACTACCGTAAAGCGGTCACCGCGCCGCAGGTCGGAGGCGAAGTTGATGTTGGTGGCAAACATATCCACAATTTGGCTGGCGATGGCGTCGGGGATTTCTGCGCTGTCGGTGGCCGCAAACAGTGATGAGCGAATCACCCCGGAGCGCATTTCGACACGCCGCTCCAGTTGGGCCGGTTCGGTCCGTGCCTGGAATTTGTCGCCATGGCGATCAATGACCAGCGTGCTGACCGGGCTGCTGCTATTGCTGTTGTCGCTCAGAGTAGTGGTCAGCTGCTCCAGTTGTCCTTCGTCGGAGGTGCGCGCGATCACGCGCTTGCCCGCACGCAGTTGCATCACGGTGCGCGCGGTCGCATCTGACTTGATGAAATTGGCCGCGTCGCTATCGTCCACACCGAGCCGCGTCAGCAAACTAGCCAGCGTATCACCGGGACGAACGCGTTCCTGACTGATATAGGTGTTTTGCTGATCTTCCAGATGGGCAATCTGTTGTTGCAGATTTGGCAACGGCAGATCCTTGACAATCGGATGCACGGGCGCGTCTGAAGTATCCGGGTTGGCAGGCGCAAAACCGGCCGCGCCCAGTGTGAACGCCGCCAGAAACAAGGCACCTGCGCCGAGAATGCGGGTCTTGCGCGAGGCGCCATGAAATTTCTCGTGGCAGAGCAGGGAGGCGTTGCGACTTAGCTCGCGCACGCGCTTGAATTTATCTTTAGGGGACATGCAATACGTTAAAATCTACCGTTTAACGCTGGTGTCGAATCTGTTTCCAGGAAAAGTGGTGCGAGAGCAACCCTGACAGCATCGCAAACAGGATTGCTGCAGATAAGTTGCTTGCCGTTTGCTGTTGGCCGACATGTTGTCGGTCCGGGCAAGAGGCAACGCAATTCCAACTCAGTTCCAAGCCAACCGCAGCGCCGTCAATACCCTCCGTTTGACGTTCGCTGGTTGCAGATTCTCGACGAGCGATGAATGCTGATTCTCTGCTGATTGCGCTTCTAAGTGGCGTGCGGCAGAAAGACGAAAGTGCGCATTATAGCAAAGCATCTGCGCAATTTTGTCGGTTCTGGTACGAATTCAGACGCGCGGAAGTCAGTTTTTTCAAGTCATGCTTTTTAGTTAATTTTTAGTATTTTTCTTTGTATTTATTTAGTAATTTTTTAGCAATTTTTCCTGTGAAATTTAGCCAGATTCAGTGACATCAATGAGCCTCGAACAATCCTCCTCCAAGTCCACTCCAGCAGTAGCCCCGCAAGCTTCCTTGCCGCTCTCCGATCAAGTGCAGGAAGCACTGGCCATCACCAAACGCGGCGTCGACGAGCTGCTCATCGAGAGCGAATTCGCGCAGAAGCTGGCGCGCGCTGAACAAAGCGGGCAGCCCCTGCGCATCAAACTTGGTCTGGATCCGACCGCGCCCGACCTGCATCTTGGTCACACCGTGGTGCTCAACAAGATGCGCCAGTTGCAAAATCTCGGTCATAACGTGATTTTCCTCATTGGTGATTTCACCTCCATGATCGGCGATCCGTCTGGTCGCAATGCCACGCGTCCTCCACTGACGCGGGAACAGATCGAGCTCAATGCCAAGACTTATTTTGCGCAAGCCAGTCTGGTATTGGACCCGCAACGCACCGAGATTCGTTACAACTCGGAGTGGTGTGATCCGCTCGGCAGTCGCGGCATGATTCAACTGGCCTCGCGCTATACCGTTGCGCGCATGATGGAGCGTGACGACTTCACCAAACGCTTCAAGGAAGGCACGCCGATTTCGGTTCATGAATTTCTGTATCCACTGATGCAGGGCTATGACTCGGTAGCGCTGAAGTCCGACCTCGAACTCGGTGGTACTGACCAGAAATTCAACCTGCTCGTTGGCCGTGAATTGCAGAAGGACTTCGGTCAGGAGCCGCAATGTATCCTCACGATGCCGCTGCTGGAAGGACTCGACGGCGTCGACAAGATGTCCAAGTCCAAGAACAATTACATCGGTATCACCGAGCCGGCCAATACCATGTTTGCCAAGGTGATGAGCATCTCCGATGTCATGATGTGGCGTTACTATGAGTTGCTGTCATTCCGTTCGCTGGCCGATATTGCTGGTTATCGCAAGGCCGTGGAAGAAGGGCAGAATCCACGCGACATCAAGGTTGCGCTGGCACAGGAAATCGTGACTCGCTTCCATTCGCAGCAGGCAGCAGAAGATGCGTTGGCTGATTTCGTCAACCGCTCCAAGGGCGGCATCCCTGACGATATTCCAGAGCTGGCACTGAGCGGTGCTCCCCTGGGTATCGGTCAACTGCTTAAGCAAGCCAATCTGTGCGCTTCTACCTCGGAAGCTTTGCGTATGGTCGAGCAGGGTGGCGTGCGTATTGATGGCACTGTCATCAGTGACAAGGGCCTCAAGGTCGAACCAGGTGCATTCGTGGTGCAAGTTGGCAAGCGCAAGTTTGCTCGCGTGACGCTGAGCTAAGTCAGGGTCATCAACACAGAAGCGAATACGAAAGCACAATGATCAATCTGTTACAACGCGTCACCCGTGCCGACGTCGTCGTTGACGGCGAGCAGATCGGTGCCATTGGTACTGGCCTGCTGGTGCTGGTGTGCGCCGAGCGTGGCGATACCGAGCAGCAAGCCGATGCCTTGCTCAACAAGCTGCTCGGTTATCGGGTGTTTAGCGACGATGCCGGCAAGATGAACCGTAGTGTCAGCGATGTGGGTGGCGGTTTGTTGCTGGTGCCGCAATTCACGCTGGCGGCTGATACCCGCTCTGGTACGCGTCCTTCGTTTACGCCGGCAGCGGCACCTGAAGATGGTCGTCGCCTGTTTGACTATTTTGTTGCCCAGGCCCGCGCCCGTCATTCCGACGTGGCTACAGGGCGCTTTGGTGCCGATATGCAAGTGTCGCTGACCAACAACGGCCCGGTTACCTTCTGGCTGCAGGTCAAACCGACAACCGTAGGATAATGGCTGGCACGCATAGCTGAAACTTTTGAGGAGAGCACACATGAAAGTCTGGAGCGAATCTTTTCAGGATGGCGCTGCCATTCCCGGTGAATTTGCATTTGCTGTGATCGATCCCAAGAGCCACATCGCTCTCTCGTCGAATCGTAACCCGCATCTGGCCTGGAGTGATGTACCTGCTGCTGCGAAATCACTGGTGCTGGTTTGCCACGATCCTGATGTGCCATCGCGAGGCGACGACGTCAATCAGGAAGGGCGTGCCGTCCCGGCAGAGCTGCTGCGGGTCGACTTCTATCACTGGACGCTGGTTGATATTCCGCTCACGGTCAGTAGCATTGCCGCTGGACAACTGAGCAATGGTGTGACCACACGCGGTAAAGCCGGCCCGAGCATCCCCGGTGATCCACTGCATGGTGCGCGTCACGGCATTAACGATTACACCGGCTGGTTCGCTGGTGACGGCGACATGCGCGGCGACTATTTTGGCTACGACGGTCCTTGCCCACCATGGAATGATGCCCTGCTGCATCATTACGTGTTCACGCTCTACGCACTGGATGTGGCTGCGTTGCAGGTATCGGGGCAATTCACCGGTAGCGATGTTCGCAACGCCTTGCAAGGCCATGTGTTGGCGCAAGCCAGCATCACCGGCACCTACACGCTCAACCCGGCACTCAAGTGAGTTGAAATCCGGCCGTTACCAGACTCTCCAGATCCACAACGCGACGTAATCTAATGACTGACATCCTGCTGATCCGACACGGCGAAACCGACTGGAATGTCGACAAGCGTCTGCAAGGGCATATTGATATCGCACTCAATGCGGAAGGCCGCCGTCAGGCCGCCGCATTGGGGGCGGCGCTCGCTGAAGAAACCTTGGATGCCGTGTTTGCCAGCGATTTACAGCGTGCCCGCGATACGGCGCAGGCAGTTGCCCAGCAACAAGGTCTGACGGTGCAGATCGTGCCGGCCCTGCGCGAGCGTTGCTACGGTGGCTTCGAAGGCCTGCGTCATCAGGAGATCGCCCAGCCTTATCCGGCCGACTATGTCGCCTGGAAAGCGCGCGAGCCGGATGCCCGATACCCGGCGGGCGAGCGTGTGGCGGAAACCATGCGCGAGTTTTCCGCACGGGCAGTGGCCGCCGTGATGGAACTGGTAAAGCAAAATAATTACCGCAAGATCGTCATCGTGACCCATGGCGGCGTGCTCGAATGCCTGTACCGCTGGTCGCAGCAAAGCGGTTTTGGCAAGGCACGCGACTTCGATATCTTCAATGCCAGCATTAATCGTCTGCGCTGGGATGGCAGTCATGCCCACATTCAGCAATGGGGCGATATTGCGCACCTGCGTGCGGAAACGCTTGATGAGGTTGATCGCTGAACTGGATCCGCTTCAGCGTCAGCATCGTCTGACAGAGCCATCACAAATCCGATATCTCAGCGTCTCCAGCCTTTATCGCACTTGCTTGTCAGAATGACATTGTGTGGCAGCAAGTGCGCTGCACGACCAATTCTTGTTGGGAGAGGCCCGCAATCGCGCTAAAATAGCGCCCTTCCCCCGCATTACCATCGCGACCGTCTTTCTAACCGTCTGCCCAACGTGAATATTGGCCCTCATTTTCTGCGCAACAAGGTATTCGTCGCCCCCATGGCCGGGGTGACGGACCGCCCTTTCCGTCAGCTGTGCAAACAGCTCGGCGCAGGTTATGCCGTGTCAGAAATGGCAGCCTCCGATCCGCGTTTGTGGCAGAGCGAAAAGACCTCGCGACGAACCAATCACGACGGTGAGATGGAGCCCAAGGCAGTCCAGATTGCCGGTGCCGATCCTGCGATGCTGGCCGATTGTGCGCGTCACAATGTCGATCGCGGGGCACAGATCATCGATATCAACATGGGCTGCCCGGTCAAGAAGGTCTGTAACAGCTGGTGCGGTTCAGCCCTGTTGCAAAACGAAACTCTGGTGGCCAGCATTCTGGAGGCCGTGGTCAAAGCTGTTGATGTGCCCGTCACTTTGAAATTCCGTACTGGCTGGAACCGCGAAAATAAAAATGCACTCCGTATTGCCGCGCTGGCTGAGCAAAGCGGCATCGCCATGCTCACCCTGCATGGCCGCACGCGTGCTGATGGTTACAGCGGCGAAGCCGAATACGAGACCATCGCTGCGGTGAAAGCCGCCGTCAAGATTCCGCTGGTGGCCAATGGCGACATCACGACTCCAGAGCGTGCCAAGCATGTGCTGGAAGTCACCGGAGCAGATGCCGTCATGATCGGTCGAGCCGCACAAGGTCGGCCCTGGATCTTTCGCGAGATCGATCATTACCTCAACACCGGCACGCATTTGCCACCACCACTGGTGGCCGAGGTGCAGGAGCTGATGCTGGAACATCTACAAGCACACTATGCGTTTTATGGTGAGTATCTGGGGGTGCGTACGGCGCGCAAACATATCGGCTGGTATGTGCGCGATCTGCCAGGTGGCGAGGATTTCCGGCAGCGGATGAACCGGCTGGAAGACTGCCAGCAGCAGTGGAATGCCGTGCGTGAATTTTTCCAATCGCAGGCCAGTTATGGCGAGCGGTTACAATACGGACTTTGCGAGGCGGCAATGGCAGCCTGATTGGCGCCGGCGTTTGCGATGCGAGTCAAATATCAATCCATTCAATAAGAATAGAAGTACCGCGTAATGAGTAAAGAAAGTATCGAGGATGTCGTCAGGAAGAGCCTTGACAAATATTTCAAGGATCTCGGCGAGCAACTGCCAACAAATGTCTATGACATGGTCGTCTTG
Organism: Herbaspirillum sp. Sphag64; assembly: GCF_014192645.1. Lineage (GTDB taxonomy): Bacteria > Pseudomonadota > Gammaproteobacteria > Burkholderiales > Burkholderiaceae_D > Herbaspirillum. Next base: position 131,958 of record NZ_JACHYE010000009.1, read on the forward strand.
ACGGTCGAAAAACCGATCTTCGAGGCGGTGATGGCACGTGCCGACGGCAATCAGTCCCAAGCAGCAGAAATTCTCGGTATCAACCGCAACACCTTGCGCAAGAAGCTGCAGCAGCACGGTTTGCTGTAAGCCTGGTGCGGCGCAGTAGTGCCGCTGCCAATCGAATTTTCTCCCGGTTTTTCATTTATCGTCCATCCCATCATGATCAAACAAGCCCTCATCTCCGTTTCCGACAAGACCGGCGTGCTCGACTTTGCGCGTGCCCTGTCGGGTCTCGGTGTCAACATCCTGTCCACTGGCGGCACTGCCAAACTGCTGGCCGACAATGGCGTCAAAGTCACCGAAGTGGCTGATTACACCGGTTTCCCGGAAATGCTGGATGGGCGCGTCAAGACGCTGCACCCGAAGGTGCACGGCGGCATTCTGGCGCGTCGTGACTTTCCTGAGCACGTTGCCGCACTGGAGCAACACGGCATTCCCGTGATCGACATGGTGGTGGTCAACCTGTATCCGTTCCAGCAAACCGTTGCCAAGGAACAGTGCGCACTGGAAGATGCGATTGAAAACATCGACATCGGTGGCCCTGCGATGCTGCGTTCCTCGGCCAAAAATCACAAGGACGTCATCGTCATCTGTGACCCGGTCGATTACAGCGGCGTGCTGGCTGATCTGCAAGCCAGCGGCGACCTGCCTTATGAAAAACGCTTTGCGCTGGCCAAGAAGGTGTTTGCCCACACCGCCCAATACGACGGCGCCATCACCAACTACTTCACCTCGCTCGGTGAAGACAAGCAACACACCACCCGCAGCGCCTATCCGGAAATCCTGAATCTGCACTACGAAAAAGTACAGGACATGCGCTACGGCGAAAACCCGCATCAATCGGCAGCGTTCTACCGTGACGTCAAGAAGATCGACGGCGCACTCGCCAACTACACCCAGCTGCAAGGCAAGGAACTGTCCTTCAACAACATCGCCGACGCCGATGCTGCGTGGGAATGCGTGAAGACCTTTGATGCCACCGCGACCGCTGCCTGCGTCATCATCAAGCATGCCAACCCTTGTGGCGTGGCGGTTGGTGCGACGCCGCTGGAGTCCTACAGCAAGGCGCTGCAAACCGATCCGACCTCGGCTTTTGGCGGCATCATTGCCTTCAATCGTGAACTCGACGGCGCAGCCGCCGAAGCCGTTGCCAAGCAATTCGTCGAAGTGCTGATCGCTCCAGCCTTCAGCGCCGAAGCCAAAGCCATCTTCGCTGCCAAGCAAAACGTCCGTCTGCTGGAAATCCCGCTCGGTGGTGGTCTCAACGCCTACGACTTCAAACGCGTTGGCGGCGGTTTGCTGGTGCAGTCGCCAGATGCCAAGAACGTACTGGTCGAAGAAATCAAGGTCGTCAGCAAGAAGCAGCCAACCCCACAACAGTTGCAAGACCTGATGTTTGCCTGGCGTGTCGCGAAGTTCGTCAAGTCCAACGCCATCGTGTTCTGCGGCAATGGCATGACACTCGGCGTTGGCGCTGGCCAGATGAGCCGTATCGACTCCGCCCGTATCGCCTCCATCAAGGCACAGAATGCCGGCCTGTCGCTGGCTGGTTCGGCCGTCGCGTCGGATGCCTTCTTCCCGTTCCGCGATGGTCTGGACGTCGTGGTCGATGCTGGCGCCACCTGCGTGATTCATCCAGGCGGCTCGATGCGTGACCAGGAAGTGATCGATGCAGCCAACGAGCGTGATGTTGTGATGCTGCTGACAGGCACCCGCCATTTCCGTCATTAACCTACTCAATCTCGGAGCGCGAGGCTGCACTACTGTGACAACTTTGCGCTACCGAGCTTGAGCAGGTTGAGCTAAGCTTCGCGAATGGCGACATTCGGATAGACTTTCGTCATGAAAATTCTCGGCATCGATCCAGGCTTGCGTACCACCGGTTTTGGTGTGATCCACCAGAACGGCAGCAAACTGACCTACATCGCCTCCGGCACCATCAAGACGCCGGATGCCGAATTGCCACAGCGGCTCAAGGTCATTCTGGCCAGCGTGGCCGAAGTCATTCAGACCTATCAGCCCGATTGCGCGGCGATTGAAAAGGTCTTCGTCAACGTCAATCCCCAATCCACCCTGTTACTCGGCCAAGCCCGTGGTGCGGCGATTTGCGCGCTGGTGCAGGCCGATCTGACAGTTGCCGAATACACCGCGCTGCAGGTCAAGCAATCGGTTGCCGGACACGGCAAAGCACAAAAGCAGCAGGTGCAGGACATGGTACAACGGCTGCTGGCCTTGCCCGGCCTACCCGGCACCGATGCCGCTGATGCGCTGGGTGTCGCGATCTGCCATGCGCACAGCGGTGCGGCCTTGTCCACACTGGGTGCACTGGCACCGACACTGGCCAAAAAGGGGCTGCGTATGCGTGGTGGCCGTCTGATTGGCTAAAAATTGCGCATCACGCATCACAATTGGCAAACACCGATACTGTTTATCCAAACAGTACTGTATCATTCTGAAATCCTCTGAATCACTGCTGATTGCCCGCCATCATGATCGGTCGCCTGTCCGGAATCCTGCTTGAAAAAAATCCCCCGCAACTGCTGGTCGACTGCAATGGCGTCGGCTATGAAGTTGCTGTGCCGATGAGCACCTTTTACAACTTGCCCGGTCTGGGTGAGAAGGTGGTATTGCTGACCCACCTCGCCATTCGCGAAGATGCCCACGTGCTGTTCGGTTTCGGCAGCGCCGAGGAGCGCAATACCTTCAAGGAGCTGATCAAGATTTCCGGTGTCGGTGCGCGCACGGCGTTATCGATCCTGTCAGGCATGTCGGTACCCGATTTGTCGCAGGCCGTGACTTTGCAGGAAGCTGGGCGGCTGACCAAGGTGCCCGGTATCGGCAAAAAGACTGCTGAGCGCCTGCTGCTTGAGTTGAAGGGCAAGCTCGGTGCTGACCTCGGCGCGGTCGGCGGAGCCGTACATCACGATACCACTTCCGATATTCTCAATGCCTTGCTGGCGCTGGGTTATTCCGACAAGGAAGCGACACTTGCCCTCAAACAGGTGCCTGCTGATGCGACGGTATCTGAAGGCATCAAGCATGCACTCAAAGCACTTTCCAAGGCGTAAGCAGGGTAGACCATGAGCATCCAGACCGACGACTTCTCCGAACAACGCATCATCGCGGCCACGCCGGCGTCGGCCAATGAGGAAGCGATCGAGCGCGCCTTGCGCCCCAAGCAACTCGACGAATATGTTGGCCAGGAAAAAGTCCGCGATCAGCTCAGCATTTTCATTTCGGCTGCCCGTCAACGACGTGAAGCACTGGACCACACGCTGCTGTTTGGTCCACCCGGACTGGGCAAGACCACCATGGCCCACATCATCGCCCGAGAGATGGGCGTGAACCTGCGCCAGACTTCCGGCCCGGTGCTGGAGCGCGCCGGCGATCTCGCCGCACTGTTGACCAATCTGGAAGCCAACGACGTTCTCTTCATCGACGAGATTCACCGCCTGTCACCCGTGGTCGAGGAAATCCTCTACCCGGCGCTGGAGGATTATCAAATTGACATCATGATCGGCGAAGGCCCGGCAGCCCGCTCGGTACGACTCGATCTGCAACCGTTCACGCTGGTCGGTGCCACCACCCGCGCCGGTATGCTCACCAACCCGCTGCGCGACCGTTTTGGCATTGTTGCCCGGCTGGAGTTTTATTCGCCACCCGAGCTGGCTCGCATCGTCACCCGCAGCGCCGGGTTACTGAATGCGCCCATTGTCCCCGATGGTGCGCTTGAAATCGCCAAGCGCAGCCGTGGCACACCACGTATTGCCAACCGCCTGCTGCGTCGTGTGCGCGATTACGCCGAGGTCAAGGGCAATGGCGAAATCACCCGGGCTATGGCCGATGCCGCATTGGTCATGCTGGATGTGGATCCGGTCGGTTTTGACCTGATGGACCGCAAGCTGCTCGAAGCAGTCCTGTTCAAATTTAACGGTGGTCCGGTCGGACTCGACAATCTTGCCGCCGCCATCGGCGAAGAGCGCGACACCATCGAAGACGTCTTGGAACCCTATCTGATCCAACAAGGCTACCTCCAGCGCACCCCGCGCGGCCGGGTTGCTACTTCGGCGGCTTACACGCATTTTGGCGTTATGGCACCCCATGCGCATCCGAATGCCGTGGGCGACTTGTGGGGTGGTGCCTAACCATAAGTCGTTAAAAAGCTCGCAATTTAACGATGAGTTTCCTCGAAATAAACAGATTACGTTTCCGTCATATTTCTGTTTTGTGCTTGTGCAAAAATTAATCGTCATCGACAATGGATAGCTATTCACTATCTTTCTGTGCGAGCCTCCCATGCTTATGACGAGCCAAGCCAGTCGCTACGCGCATCAGCTGCTCGATGCCCGTGCTAACACCCAGTTGATTCCCCTGTTGTCTGCCACCGAGCCGCTCGCCATCAATGACGCCTACGACATTGCACGCAGCATCGCCGACATTCGCATTGCACAGGGAGAGCAACCAATCGGGCGCAAGATCGGCTTTGGTGTCCACAAGACCTGGGACAAATATGGTGTGATTGACGATGCACGCGTACCGATCTGGGCGCCCATCTTCGACAGCACCGTGCGCTATGCCGAAGACAATCACGGCACCCAGAGTCTGGTCGGTGCATCGCAGCCCAGAATCGAACCGGAGATCGTCTTCAAACTGGGCAAAGCACCGCATCCCGATGCCGGTCTGGCAGAGCTGGCCGACTGTATCGAGTGGATGGCACACGGCTTTGAGATTGTTACCTGTCCCTTCGCCAACTGGGAATTCACCGTGGCCGATGTGATTGCCGCCTTCGGTTTGCATGGCACCTTGATCATTGGTGAGCCACACGTCTTGTCGTCGGCCACGCGCCACAACCTGGCAACCATTCTTGCCGGCTCCAGTGTGTCGCTGTCGTGCAATACCGATACCGGCAGCAGCCTGCGCGGCGCTGGCTTCTTCAACAACGAGGCAGACAGCCCCCTGCATGCACTATGGCATTTGCATCAGTTGTTGAAAACACAAGGCGACTTTGCACCCTTGAGTGCCGGTGAAATCATTACAACCGGTACCTGGACCGATGCCTACCCGATCGAAGCCGGTCAAACCTGGGTAACGGCCTTTTCCGGCATTGCACTGCCCGGGCTGACGGTCTCCTTTGTCTGAGTTGAACTCCATGCAGATCTGGGTAGATGGTGATGCCTGTCCAGCTGTTATCAAAGACATGCTCTACCGGCTCGCCGAACGCACCCAGATTGTCGTCACGCTGGTGGCAAATCGCCCGGTGCGGGTGCCGCCTTCACGCTATATCAAATCGGTCGTGGTTCCTTCCGGCTTCGATGTCGCCGACAAAGAAATCGTCCTGCGCCTGCAGGCCGGTGATCTCGTTATCAGTGCCGATATTCCCCTGGCCGCAGAAGCGATTGCCAAAGGCGCAGCGGTGCTCAATCCGCGCGGCGAAATGTACACCGCCGACAATATTGCGCAGCATCTGACAATGCGCAATTTCATGGAAGAGCTGCGTAGTGGGGGAGTAGAAACAGGAGGTCCGGCCGCCTTCAGCCAGAGTGATGGCCGCGCATTTGCACGGCAGCTGGAGCGCTACGTCCTGCAACATCAGCCCAAGCCGTGACAACGGCTTGGGCATGTTACGGATAACCGCGGATAGAAATTACTGATCGCGTACCCAAATCTGGCTGCGACCCAGCATCGGTACGCCGATATAACCCCGTACGTTGATCTTCTTGCCATCTTCAATCACGGTTAGTTTGCTCTTGTAAAGCTTGCCGTTACTCGGATCCAGAATCTGGCCGCCGGTATAGGCATCACCGTCCTTCTTTAGCCCGCTCAAAATCGTCATTCCCACAATCGGCTTGCCCTTAAGCTCGCCTTCGCATTCCGTGCATACCGGATTTTGATCTTCACTCGGCTCTAGATACAGCTTCTCGATCTTGCCGGTCAACACGCCATCGGCTTCGGTGATACGAATCAATGCTTCCGTCTTGCCCGTCTCATCGTTAATGTTCTTCCAGAGTCCCACTGGCGAACCATCCGCCCAGGCAGAAGCAGCAGTCAACGCACTCAAGGCGAGCAGGCCAGCACTCAGGGTGTTGCGAAGTTTCATGAAGTCTCCAATTACGGTTAATAAAAAGCACGTTTGTTCTAATTTATGTTAGCCAGTGTAGACAAGCTTATTGAGACAGGCAACAAATTACAGCGAGATACTAATAAAAAAAGGCCGCCATGACTATGCCACGGCGGCCTTGATTGTGGTTGATGCTAGCGTTTATTTCAGTTTCGCCAACTGCTCTTGTAGTTTTGCCAGGGTCGCGGTGAAGTTGGCCAGGCGCTCCTTCTCCTGCGCCACCACGGCTTCTGGCGCACGCGCTACAAAACTCTCGTTGGACAGCTTGCTGTTGGCCTTGATGATCTCGCCACTGATGCGGTCAATTTCCTTGGTCATCCGCACGCGCTCGGCAGCGACGTCAATCTCCACCTTCAGCATCAGCTTGAACTCGCCCACAATCGCCACCGGTGCAGGAGATTCCGGCAACTGCGCAACGATCTGGGTGTCGCTCAGTTTTACCAGCGTTTGCAGATAAGGCAGGAACGAAGCCACTTGTTCAGCATTGGCCGCTTCCACGATCAGCGGTACGCGCAGCGCAGGAGACAACTGCATCTCGCCACGCAGATTACGGCAGGCATCGGTCAGCGTCTTCAACTCGGTCATCCACGCTTCCGCGTCATCGTCGATCTTGTCCAGCTGTGGCAACGGGTAAGGTTGACGCATGATCGAATCACCGGCCGGATCCAGCTTCTTGTCGGTCAATGGCGCCACGCTTTGCCACAACGCCTCGGTGATGAACGGTAGCACCGGATGGGCCAGACGCAATACCGACTCCAGCACCCGCAAGAGGGTGCGGCGGGTGGCAGCTTGCTGTGCCGGATTACCGTTCTGGATTTGCGCCTTGGCCATTTCCAGATACCAGTCGCAATACTCATCCCAGACGAACTTGTAGATGGCCGAAGCAATGTTGTCGAAGCGATAGTCAGCAAAGCCCTTTTCGACCTCTGCCTCGGTGCGCTGCAACAGCGACACGATCCAGCGATCCGCCTGCGAAAACTGCAGCTTCTCCTTGTTGCACTCGCCCTTGACGTGACCGTCAAAGCCGCAATCGTGGCCTTCGGTATTCATCAGCACGAAGCGGGTTGCATTCCACAGCTTGTTGCAGAAATTGCGATACCCCTCGCAGCGACCCAGATCGAAGTTGATATTGCGACCCAGCGTTGCCAGCGAGGCAAAGGTAAAGCGCAGCGCATCGGTACCAAAGGCCGCAATGCCATCGGCAAATTCCTTACGGGTGGCCTTTTCAATGCTGGCGGCCTGCTTCGGATTCATCAGGCCGACGGTACGTTTGGCGACCAGCGCATCGACGTCGATACCATCGATCAGATCAATCGGGTCCAGCGTATTACCCTTGGACTTGGACATCTTCTGTCCACTCGCATCGCGCACCAGACCATGCACATAGACGGTTTTGAACGGTACCTGACCGGTGAAATGCGTGGTCATCATGACCATGCGCGCCACCCAGAAGAAGATGATGTCAAAGCCGGTCACCAGGACTGACGATGGCAGGAACAGCTTGTAGTCCGGTGTTTCTTCCGGCCAGCCCAGGGTCGAGAACGGCACCAGCGCCGACGAGAACCAGGTGTCCAGCACATCGTTGTCACGGGTTACCGTCTTGCCACCGGCTTGCGCGCGTGCTTCTTCCTCGCTGCGTGCAACGTAGACCTTGCCGTCGTCGTCATACCAGGCCGGGATTTGATGACCCCACCACAATTGACGCGAAATACACCAGTCCTGAATATTGTTGAGCCACTGGTTATAGGTGTTGTTCCAGTTTTCGGGGATCAGCTTGATCTCGCCGTTAGCCACCTTCTCCAGCGCCACTTCAGCAATCGACTTGCCGGGGAAGTAAGTGCCTTCCGGTGCTGGTTTGCTCATGGCAACAAACCATTGATCGGTCAGCATTGGCTCGATCACCACACCGGTACGGTCGCCACGCGGCACCATCAGCTTGTGCGGCTTGACCAGTTCCAGCAGGCCCAATGCATCCAGATCAGCGACGATCTGCTTACGTGCTTCAAAGCGGTCCAGACCCTGATACTTTGCCGGGCCGTTTTCATTGACCTTGGCGTCCAGCGTAAAGATGCTGATCTTTTCCAGGTTGTGGCGTGCACCCACGGCATAGTCGTTGAAGTCATGCGCCGGTGTGATCTTCACGCAGCCGGTGCCGAATTCCTTGTCGACGTATTCATCCTTGATGATCGGGATTTCACGCTCAGTCAGCGGCAGCTTCAGCAGCTTTCCCACCAGATGGGCATAGCGTTCATCGGTCGGATCAACTGCCACGGCGACGTCGCCCAGCAGGGTTTCAGGACGGGTCGTTGCCACCACGATATGGCCGCTGCCATCGGCCAGCGGATAACGGATATGCCACATCGAGCCATCTTCCTCTTCCGACACCACTTCCAGATCCGAAACCGCCGTACCGAGTACCGGGTCCCAGTTCACCAGACGCTTGCCGCGATAGATCAAACCTTGCTCAAACAGGCGCACGAAGACTTCGGTGACCGCCTTCGACATCTTCGGGTCCATCGTGAAATATTCACGATCCCAATCGGTCGAGGCACCCATCCGGCGCATCTGACCGGTGATGGTCGAGCCGGACTTCTCTTTCCACTCCCAGACCTTCTCGATGAACTTCTCACGTCCCAGATCATGGCGCGAAATCTTTTGCGCATCCAGCTGACGCTCCACCACGATCTGCGTTGCGATACCGGCGTGGTCGGTACCGGGGATCCAGGCGGTATTGAAGCCGCGCATACGGTGGTAACGGGTCAGGCCATCCATGATGGTCTGATTAAAGGCATGGCCCATATGCAGCGTGCCGGTCACGTTCGGCGGCGGCAGCTGAATGCTGAACGATGGTTTTTCCGGGGCAGTGGTCGCAGCGAAATATCCGCGCTTTTCCCACTCGGTGCGCCAGAATTGTTCAATCTCGGCAGGCTCGAAAGACTTGGCTAATTCCATGATTTGACGTGTGTTTTTGCGAAACCGTCCATTATAAGGGAGGAGCGGGCAAAACCAATGCGCAAGGCTTTACTGAGCCGGTGGTTCCGTGGAATTGGTGACCTTTTTGAGTCCTGGCCGAGGGCAAGTCGAGCGTAAGCCGTCAATATGCTCATTGAGCCCGGCAGGAATGGCTTGCCACATCGGGTCGAGAATGAAGTCAATGCCTTCACGGCGGGCCAGTTTGGCCGCAGGCACAAAATCGGCGTCCCCCGCCACCAGAACGATCTGGTCAACCTGTTTCTTGAAGGCAAGTGAAGAGATGTCAATCCCGATGCGCATGTCTACGCCTTTTTGTCTTGCATTGGGAACCACATCGGCCTCGGTCAGTTGGTCAAATTGTCGTTTACCCTTGAGTAATTCTTCAATCACTCTTGGCTTGATTGTCCAAGGTGTATCGCTGGCGAGATGACCGAGTCTGAGTGCTACCTTGCGTTTTACCTTCAGCAAATTATGCAAACTCTGGCGAAACACTGCCTCTTGAGATTGCGCAAAATCGATGCTCTTTTTTGAAATCGGATTATGTAATTTTTTCTCAAGCGGTGGGCAGTCATAGAAGAAAATGCGATACAGATCGTGTTTCTTCTTTGGCTCTCCGCTGCGGCTATTTTCCGCTTTGGAGGGGCCTTGTGCGAGATGGGATAAGGCACAACGGAATGCCAGTTCGGCTGCACGTTGTGCATCATAGGCATTGTGAGGTTCGATGTGCCTGAATCGTTTGACGAAGTAGGCACCATCAATAAGGACCGCGGTTGACATGTTGTTCCCTTCGTTTCTGGCCTCGAAACGAAAAACGCCCAGGGGTTCGGCTCATCCTGGATAGGTGGATGGCGTACTGCCAAGGGCGGGATGAATGAAGTCTAGCATAGGTTGCATCAAGTTGTCGTCAGGCTGAACTGGCGATTGGAGCAGGTATGTTCGAATTTGGTTCTTGTCACGCTGCTAAAAAATAGCAATTCGGCAAGATTCGATTGACCGCAGTTTTAGCGAACGGTATTCTGACCCCGTCCCTGAGAAAGAGGGGACCGGGTTTGACAGCCTGTTCTTATTGTCCGGCGAAAGGCCGCGTCTTCATGACGCGTTTTTTTCGTCCTGTCTTTGCTCGTCTCTACGGCGGGCCTTGGCGGGGATACCTTCGGGTATGCCGGAAATGGACAGTAAGCCGGTCTGTCAACCTTGTCTTGTGCCCGCCACCCTCGCTCTCTGGCGAGGAGCTGGTGAGTACTTTTCAACGTACGCAACGGAGGCTTCATGATCGACCAAGACCGTAGTTCCGCTAGTCACGACAGTACCACCCACCCGCAGCAAGAATCTCCCACCCATCAGGATTTCCACTGGATCAACAGCGAGTTGCAAGGCACGCTCTACGGTCAGTTGCTGGAAACCACACTCGATGTCTCAGCCGGTATCCACACCTGTCTGCAAATTGTGTACGCCAGCGATCTGGAACGCGCCGGTAATGAGGATGCTGATATGTCAGCACCTCCGGCAGTCGGTATTTTGCAGGCCGATCAATTGATGCGGCTGGCAATTGCTTCAGCCGGTTTGCTGCGCGATGAGGCCCGGCGGCAGGTGGAGTTGCATCAGGAAGTTGATGCCGCTGTATGAAGCTTGCTTCGCCCATCAAAGTGATGTGGCCCATCTGGGCTGACTGAAATTTGGGTACGCCGGCAGGGCTTATCCACCATGTCGGTGTCGATGTTTGGCCGATCAAATGGAATAATCATGAAGATGGTGAAAGTGCTCATTACACTGCTTTTTTGGATAACGGCTATCGCCATCGCATCGCCAGTGGTCGTGCCGCTATCTGGCGATTGGGAATGGCTAAACGCACCGGAGTCGCAGACATTCTCGATCCATTTGGAGCAGCATGGTCGCAACTTGATCGGGCAATACTGTGCAGTCACCCAGAGTGGAAATAAAATAGACTGCGATGCCGATAAAAATCCCAATATCCACGGCATGCTGGATGAAACGGGAACGATTGCAGTCGTTGATTTTTCTTCATTCTTTGGTGGCGATAATGGAAAAGCATCGCTCAACTTTGATGGGAAGAGCTTAATGTGGCATATCACCCGGCAACCTGTTGATGGGCAATCTTACGCTCCCACCGCTGCAACATTGATCCATCGTTAAATTGATGCTGCTGACGCAGCCCAAAATAAACGCCTCACCAAGGCTCTATCCTTGAGCCCAGTCTGGCAGTGAAAGCCAAGCTGTGTTGCCCACAAGCGCATCACTTGTGGGCAGCAATAAAGACAGCGTTTAAATCCAACATTACTTGTCGGCGACCAGTTTGCCTGCTTTGGCCCAGTTCTCGCGTGCAAATTCAGTGAACAACACATCGACGCTCTCGGGCGGGCAGGCCAGCGTTTCAGACGCTACTCGGGTGACTTCGCTCACGAACGCGCGTTTTTGCTCCAGTGTGCGGCCTGCAAACATTTCAACATGGATGATTGGCATAGGTTTTTCCTTGGTCAGGGAGCCGTCGGGTTGACGTCTCAAGGGCTGCAGTGTCGCGTACTTCTGACTGCTAATAAATATGCAATAATTTGAAGCATTTCCTACCTTCAGGTTCTTAATCGTGGATAAGCTAGTTGCCATGTCGATGTTTGTGCGCGTGGTGGAGAGTGGTAATTTCACCGCCGCTGCCAATGCCAGCGGTATTTCTCCCGCCATGGTTGCCAAATATGTGCGCACGATTGAGCAATCGATGGGTGCGCGGCTGCTTCATCGCACCACGCGTCGGCAGCAACTGACGGAAGTCGGTACGCTCTATTACGAGCGCTGTAAACGGGTTCTGGCGGATGTTGAGCTGGCCGACGCAAGCGCCTCTGAATTACAGGCGCGCCCGCGCGGTCTGGTCCGCATCGTGGCACCGGTGACGTTTGGCAGCCATAGTCTGGTGCCGGTATTGACCAATTATCTGGCCCGTTATCCCGATGTGAATGTCGATCTGACGCTGGATAATCGCGTGCCTGATCTGATCAAGGAAGGCTACGAGCTGGGGCTGCACATTGGCACTATTGATGCAGTTGGATTGGTCGCGCGGCCTTTGCGTCCCTACCGCAGAATCATGGCGGCTTCGCCCGCTTATATTGCCGAGCATGGGCAGCCCGAACATCCCGAGCAGTTGACGCAACATAGTTGTCTGGGCCTCTCATACTGGCGTCATCACGACTGCTGGCATCTGGTCGGGCCGGATGGACAGCAGTGTGAGGTGCCTGTGGCCGGGCGATTCAGTGCCAATCAAGGTAGTACCTTGCGTAATGCCGCGATGCATGGTGCCGGTATCGTGCTGCATCCTGAGATGCTGCTGCTGGATGACTTTGCCGCAGGCCGTCTGGTGCCGGTGTTGCCGGCATGGTCTTACAAGCCAACGCCAATGCATCTGATTTATGCACAGGACAGTCGACCAACAGCCAAATTGCGCACAGTGATTGACCTGCTGATGCAGCACTTCGGGCTCAACGCATAAACTACCGGTGGCATCACCGCGACTGATCGCGTTGTAGGATTTCTGCTAAAACAGACAAGTCGATGCCGCCTGAAAGCCTTATCCCATAAGGCATTTCGCCCGGTCAGCGAATACATATCGACATGCTGATATGTCATTTGCTTTCTGTGTTTCTCCGTCTTAGCATCCGCTCATACAGACCTCGCTGTGTGCGCTGTTACTGCCTCACGCTACAGTGCACCGCTCACCCTCCCGATAGGAATTGCAGTTAATGACGCCACGATTTTCTCCCACTCTGGCGACTGCGGTAGTCGCCGTCGCTTCGCTGTTTGCGCTCAGTGCGTGCAACAAGGAATCTGCCAGTACCAGTCAGCAAACGGCGACACAACCGATCGCTGGCGGCACCCTGACCTGGGGTGTCGGCACCGAGCCGACCTGCTTTGATCCCCATAGCTCGTCGCAACAGAATTCGTTTTTCCTGATCCGCAATTTTGTCGATTCATTGGTTGCCAAGCTCGCTGACGGCAGCTTTGTCCCTTGGCTGGCCAAATCGTGGACGGTCTCTGAGGATGGCAAGACCTACAACTTCATACTGCGTGATGACGTTAAATTCACCGATGGCACACCGTTCAATGCCGATGCGGTCAAAGCCAATTTTGATTACATCATCAACAACAAGGGAACCACCTCGGCGTCGGCTTCGCTGTTGGTGCCGTATGACCATATCGAGGTACTCTCGCCGAGTGAACTGAAGATCGTCCTCAAGCAACCTGATTCCACCACGCTGGAGTCGCTGTCCAGCGTCAAGCTGGGGTTCCTCTCGCCGAAGACATTGGCCGAGAATAAAGACCTCTGCGCCGGTGGTCCTGCATTGGTTGGTACCGGGCCTTTCACCTTTGCCAGCTATCAGCGCGGTCAGTCGGTGACCTTCGCCAAGAATCCTGATTACCACTGGGGACCGGCATTTGCACAGCATCAGGGACCAGCGTATCTGGATCAGGTGGTCTATCGCTTTTTGCCGGAAGCCTCGGTACGCACCGGTGCACTCAGCTCGGGGCAGGTTGATTTGATTGAAGGTGTACAGCCGACCGATATTGGGGTGTTCGATAAGGTCGATGGCTTCCAGTATCTGACCGGGCCTTCTGCCACAACCTCCTTCTCTCTCAATATCAACTACACCACCGCGCCGGCCGATGACGTGCGTGTGCGCCGGGCTTTGCGTGATGGTTTTGATCTGGATGCCATCGTCAAGAGTGTGTATCTCGGCACGGTGCGGCGTGCCTGGTCCAATATCGGGCCGGACAATGCCGACCATGCAGCCGCGCTCAACGGTAGCTGGGGCAATAAGGTGGAGCAGGCCAACAAGTTACTCGACGAGGCCGGCTGGACGCAACGCGATGCTGACGGCTTCCGTACCCGCGATGGCAAACGCCTGAGTATTGAAGTCGGCTATCCGCAGCCGTATGTGCGTGACAGCCGCGACGTGCTGATCCGCGCAATTCAGTCGGCGCTGCGGCAAAACATCGGTCTTGACTTGCACCTGCAGATCACCACCGCAGGCGACTTTGCCAATCAGAAGGCGACAGGTAACTGGACCATTTATCCCAATACCGATAATCCTTCCGATGTCGCGATGGAGCTGTGGGACATGCTGGGCGACAAGGGCTTTCTCTATAACGCGATTGCCAAATCCGATCCGGTGATTACCGGCGATATCAATCAGGCGCGCTTGTTGCCAGTTGGTCCGCAACGGCGTGAGCTGCTGGCCAAGATTCAGCAATATGCGGTGGATCAGGCATATATCGTGCCGTTGTTTGCTCCGGCGTATCACGTCGCTGCCAAGAGCACGGTGCACGGTGTCGGCTTTGAGCCGCAACTGGATTCGCCAGCCAGCTCCTACGATCTGTGGACCACACCGGCGTCCAAGTGAGGCATTGACATGCATGCGCCACATTCAGATTGGGAGTAACCATGCACAAGAAAATCCTGCTACGGCTGCTCACCAGTGCACTGGTGCTGTGGCTGGCTGCCAGTGCCACTTTCGTTGCGATCCATGCCTTGCCGGGTCGTATCGAAGATGTGCTGGCGGGGGATCTGACCTATCCCGGTCTGCGTGAAGCCATCAGCGCGCAATGGGGTCTGAATCAATCATTGGGCTGGCAATACACACACTATCTGTTGCGCCTGGCACATGGTGATCTGGGCACCTCGTATGTGATGCAGCAAGCCGTCACACAGATTCTGGCAAGCCAGATCTGGCCGACCGTGCAACTGGCACTGGCTGCCGGTTTGCTGGCGGCGCTGCTGGCAGTGACGGTAGCCACGCTGACCGCCGGTCGTGGTGCCGTCAGTCGCCGTGTGGCCTCCACGGTGGAGCTGACATTGACCTCGACGCCGGTATTCTGGCTGGGCATGTTGCTGCTGATTGCATTCTCGTTCCAGTGGCGCTGGTTTCCGGTCTCTGGTGCAATTGGCTGGAAGTCGCTGGTCTTGCCGGCGGTGACCTTGGCTCTGCCGACCGCCGGCGTGTTGTCACAGGTGATGCGTGAAGCGCTGGAGCAAGCGCTGGAGCAACCGTTTGTCACCACCATCCGTGCACGTGGGCTTGGTGAGCTAGCGTTGCGGCTGCGTCACGTGTTGCGTCATGCCTTGCTGCCGGTCATTACGCTCGGTGGATGGCTGATCGGCAGCCTGCTGGGTGGCGCCGTGATTACCGAAAAAATGTTTGGTCGCCCTGGTATCGGCAGCGTCACTCTCAATGCCGTCACGTCGCAGGACTTGCCGGTGGTGCTTGCAGTGGTATTGCTGGCGGCCTTTATCCACGTGGTCATCTCGACGCTGCTGGATGTGGCGTATCTGTTTATCGATCCAAGATTGAGCACCGCATGAGCACTTCCTTTCCCTTGCCAACAGAACCCGCCGCCGAGCCTATTCTCGGACGCGATACCCATGCCACTGTCAGTCTTCAGGGACCGCGCTGGTATCGGCGCTGGCCGCTTGAGGTCATGATTGCAGTGGGCTTTCTGGCCTTGCTGGCACTGGCGTTGATTGTGCCGCACTGGCTGACCCGGTTTGATCCACTGGTCAGCGATGTCAGTCAGACCTTGCAGCCACCGAGCCTGCAGCACCTGTTCGGCACCGACCGCATTGGTCGTGATGTATTGTCGCGGGTACTGTACGGTGCCCGTTATTCCTTGCTCATCGGGCTAGCCAGCGTGTTGGTCAGTCTGGTCGTTGGTCTGGTGGCGGGTATCGCTGCAGGCGTCGGCAAGCGCTGGGTAGATGAGCCGATAGCACGGGTGTTTGATGTGTTGTCGGCGTTTCCATCGATCTTGCTGTCCTTGTTTGTGGTCACTTTTTTGGGGCAGGGTATCGTCAACATTGCCATTGGTGTTGGTATTGCCGGTATCCCTAAATTCGGTCGGGTGGTTCGCAGCCGCACCTTGCAGATTCGCCGCGCCGACTACGTCACCCATGCCGTGACCTTTGGTGCGAGCCGGGCGCAGGTGTTTTTCCATCACTTGTTGCCCAACGTGCTCAGCGCCGTACCGGTGATTGCCACCATCGACATTGGCACCGCAATCATTGCAGTGGCCGGACTGAGTTT
This sequence comes from Herbaspirillum sp. Sphag64, assembly GCF_014192645.1. Taxonomy (GTDB): domain Bacteria; phylum Pseudomonadota; class Gammaproteobacteria; order Burkholderiales; family Burkholderiaceae_D; genus Herbaspirillum. The sequence continues at coordinate 148,173 of NZ_JACHYE010000009.1, forward strand.
TCTCGGTCTGGGGCCGCAGCCGCCCACGCCGGAGTGGGGCGTGATGCTGGCTGAGGGACGCGATGTGTTGCGTGTGGCCTGGTGGCCCAGTGTCTTTCCGGGACTGGCGATTACCTTGACGGTGATTGCCTTCACCGTGCTGGGCAAGTATCTGCAACGACATTTTGAAGGGCGTCCACGATGACTATCGTTACCGATATCAAAGCACCAAAAGAATCAAAGGCTCCGCTGGTCGATATTGCTGGTTTGCAGATTGCCTTCCCGCATGCCAATGGCGGTGCGCCTTTGGTACGTGGTATAGACCTGCGCCTGCGCGCTGGTGAATGCGTGGCGCTGGTCGGTGAATCGGGTTCCGGCAAGAGCCTCACTGCACGCAGTCTGCTTGGTCTGGCAGGTCCGGGAGCGCAGGTCAGCGCGACACGCTTTGTGATCGATGGTCGTGATGCACTGGAATTCGGCGAACGTGACTGGCGCGCATTGCGCGGTACCTTTGCCGGGCTGGTGATGCAGGATGCGTTAGTGTCGCTGGACCCCTTGCGCACCATCGGTGCCGAGATCGGTGAAGTGATCGCTCATCATCGCCTGTTGCGCAGCCGCCGTGAGATTGAAGCCCGGGTTCAGCAAGTGATGACGGATGTCGGGATTCCCGACCCGGCGCAACGTGCCCGGCAGCATGCCCACGAACTATCGGGCGGCTTGCGTCAACGCGCATTAATTGCTGCCGCCGTCGCCGGTCAGCCTGCTTTGATCATTGCCGACGAACCCACCACGGCACTCGATGTCACCGTGCAGGCCCAGGTGCTGGCGGTTTTGCGTGAGCGCTTGCAGCAAGGCGCGGCGGTACTGCTGGTCAGCCATGATCTGTCGGTAGTGGCAGGTATTGCAGATCGGGTGCTGGTCATGCATGACGGTGCGGTGGTCGATGCTGGTACGCATGATGAAGTCTTGCATAACCCACGCCATCCCTACACCCGGCAATTACTCGCAGCACGACCATCGGCCAGCTCACGCGGCCATCATCTGAGCTCAGCCCGCTTTGTCAGTGCCAGTGCATCAACCGCAGCGCATATCGAGCGCGAGCCATTGCCCGCCAGACAGGTGGACCGCAGCCGTAGCGTGCTGGAGGTGAGCGGTATCGCTAAGCACTACCGCAGCAAGGGTGCCAATGGCAGATTGACTGCGCTCGAAGATGTCTCATTCAGTATTGCCGCAGGAGAGGTGCTGGGCATCGTTGGTGAGTCAGGTTCAGGCAAGAGTACGTGCGCCAGGATTGTATTGGGCTTGCTGGCACCGGATGCAGGCGAGGTGCAATTGCTTGGCAGCCGCTGGAACGGTAAAGAGATCGATGAATCTGCCCGTCGTACTTTGCGTACGCGGCTGCAAACCATTCCGCAAGATCCATTAAGCTCCTTCGACCCACGCTATACCGTGCGCCGTTTGCTGGAAGAGAGCCTGCTGTCTCAAGCCATGTCGCCATCGCAAACGCTGGCGCGTTCGGTGGAGTTACTGGAGCAGGTGGGTTTGTCGGCCGCATTCCTGGAACGACGCCCACTGCAACTATCGGGCGGTCAACGTCAGCGTATTGCGATTGCGCGTGCGCTGGCGCCTCAACCAGCGCTGATCGTCTGCGACGAGCCGGTATCGGCGCTGGACGTCTATGTACAGGCGCAGGTGCTCGATTTACTAGCTGAGTTGCAGGCAAAACTCGGAACGTCATTGCTGTTCATCTCACATGATCTGGACGTGGTCCAGCACATCAGCGACCGCGTACTGGTATTCAAGGACGGGCGATTGATTGAGCAGGGCGATGCTGCACAGGTGTTTGCGCGCCCCGTACATCCCTATACACAAGCGCTGGTGTCAGCGTCGCAGCCGCAGTGGGAGAATCATGCCGCAGCCGCGTGAGTGCTAGCGTCCAGAAAAAAGCGCCACCACGCTCCCCGGTGCATCCGAATCAAAAAAACGCTGATGATTGTTGAAGGTCTGCACCGCTGCTGCTTCACTGCGGGGGAATAAGGCGCGCTCATAGTCAGCCAGTCCAGTCTCTATGCTTGTGAGGTTTGCAGCAATGGCTTGTCCCAGTTCGGCGCCATCGAGAATGGCAAGATTGGCACCTTCTCCTGCAAATGGCGACATCAGATGCGCAGCGTCGCCCAGCAAGGTAACGCCCGGCACACGCTGCCACCGGTGATTGTTTGGCAGTGCATGGATCAGTCTGATCACTGGTGCTATATCTCCCTCGGTAATCAATGGCTTCAGTTGCGGTGCCCAGTCGGTAAATTCAGCTGCAATGCGATCCAGCCCTGTTGCAGGATCGCTGAAATCAATTGCGTTGATCCATGTCGCTGGCTTGTTCACGGCGATGTAGGATCGCAAGTCACCATTGCCATAGCGGTGCGCCAAGATGGCCTTGCCGGGTGCTACCGCCATCAGCGTGCCCGTGCCGATGGCGCTCGCAGTGGCGGGATATCGGTTGTCGCCGTCGGTAATACTGGTTTCAATAAAGGTGGTACCGACGTAATGTGGCTGTGCAGCGGAGACCAGCGGCCGCACTTTTGACCAGGCTCCGTCAGCACCAATCAGAAGATCGGTCGTCACAGCGCTGCCATCAGCAAACGTCAATTGATGCTGGCCGTTGCCAAGTGACGTGATCTGGGTGAGTTTATGGCCCCATTTCACCGTCTCAGCCGGTAAAGAACTAATGAGTAGCTGGCGTAGTGCGCCACGATCTACCTCGGGTCGGGCACGGCTGCCAAGACTGGGCTTATCGAGCAAGATATTGCCGTGCTGGTCTACGACGCGTTTGGCATCTTCACTTGGCAAGACCAGCCCAAGAAATTGCGTGTACAAACCAGCAGCTTTCAGCCCACGCTGTCCGTTGGTTTCATGGATATCCAGCAATCCACCTTGCGTACGGCTGTCGGGTGATGCCTCAGCTTCGTAGATGATGGCCGGGATGTCATGCAGATGCAGAACACGGGCGAGTGTCAGGCCGCCGAGGCCGGCACCGATGATGGCAATGTGCGGTGTGGTAGTTGCAGTTGCTGCGGAAGGTAGCGTGAAGGTCATGATGCGTTCCTATCAGAGCGACAAGTCGCGCCGGGGCACGACAGTCACAATAAAATCCGACAGATGTCGGGGGAAACGCTGGCCGACCTCACTGGTGTGTTGGTAGACGTGTACGCGGTTATCTGATGGATTGGGCTCGTTGCCAACAACATGCAGAAACCGTTTTTCGCGTAGTACGGATGCGTAGTATGCCATAAGCCCAGAGCGCCAGATGGTGATCAAAGCGTGACGGACATTCGCATACCAAGATGGTTGTCATTCTTTCATTAAAAATATTGCTTATTGGAAATTCATGTCCTAAGGTGGTCTTGTCACCCCTCGTTTTGCAGGGGTGGCTACCGGCATCGGTTGCCGGTATTTTTTCGGATAAGGAGATCATGATGGGCGTTAAATTGAGAAACCTAAGCATACTGTGTGACTACGCAACCCCTGAAAAATATACGGCACTGGAGCTGCACATGGAGTTGCCGATTCCACACCAGGACATTGCACAGGTTCAGGGATGGCTGGGCGAGGGAAACTGGCACGCCAGTGCCGACTATCTTGCCAATAAGTATCCGCAACATCGCGGCGTGATTCACGAATGGATGGAGGCCAGTCAGGCCCGTAGTGAAGGGCGTCATGCGCTGGTGAGTCTGGCCGCATAATTTACGCACATAAACTGGTCAGTTCCTTCAGTGGAAAATAAACCCTGGGTGGCAATGGTGCGCTTTGTTGTCGTCGCGCTTTTTTTCGACGCATTGGCACCATTGTTGCCGTATATGGCTGACGGTAACGCAATCTCGGTTCAGCAGTTTCAATCGCTTCTGGGAGCCTGTTATCTCGTCTTCGCTTTGTCACAACTGGCATCGGCCTCGATCATCGCGGTGCTTGGTGTGTATCGCGCCATTGCACTGTCCAGCCTCAGCATGAGTGGTGTCGGCCTGGTGATGTGTCTGGCCGAGGATGCGATGGTGTTTTCCAGCATGTTCCTCACGTTGTTTGCCTGTAATGGCGTTGGTGCGAATGCCACACGGGTCGCGTTACGCACAGCCAGTTCGGAGGCCGGCTTCAAACGGTTGCTGGCATGGATCACCGGTGCGGTAGAAATCAAGCAGATGGCAATGCCCGTCGTAGTCGCAGCGATTACCGCCGCATTCGGTTGGCGTTGGGCGCTCGCCGCGCTGGTGTTGCCGGTGTTGCTGGTGGGCGGCTGGATGCAATTGATGCCCCGGCAATGGCCTGCGGCGCAAGCCAATGCAGTGACATCAGGATGGATCAAGATTGCGTCAACGCGGACATTTTTGATGCCGACCTTGATCGCAGCGGCATTCGAGATCGGCTTCAGTCCGGTGAGTGCGCGGCTTCCCTTTATTCTTTCGACTGAACTCGCACTAAGTCCGCTGATGACGGGACTGGTTCTGTCTTGCAGCAGCGCCGCGGTCGCTGCCGGCTTGCTGATCAGTGGTTACCTCGCAACGTCTCGTTCCAGCCGGAGTTTGATCAATCTCGGCTTGCTCCTGCTTTGCACCGGATTGTGCTGCACCGTCGCAGGCACGCAGTTTGGCTGGCACTACGCGGTTTCGGGCATGATTGTGATGCAGACAGCGTGCGGTTTCATTGTGATTCCTTGCGCTGCCGATGCGATCAATACCGTTGAGGTTGACCGCGTCAGGGCATCGGCCTTGTTCGGATTTGTGCAGCCAGTGGTATGCGGTCTCGCAGTGGCATTCGCGGCGCTGATCCCTGGCTCGGGCACCGTCGTTGCCCTGTTGATGATGGCGTTATCGTTGTGCCTGATGGTTCTGCTGCTGGCCTATCGCCAATGAATTACCGGCGATTTCAGGCGATCTCACCCAGTGCCTGCAAATCATTTTCCTTGACCGAATCCTGAATCGCAGCAAGCGTTTGCGCGAGGTGTTGTTTCACGATTTTTTGCACCAGCCGACCATCCTTTTTCTCGAAGCCTTCCAGAATCATCGCGTGTTCGTCATTGTCAGCCTGCTGGATTTGCGGATGGATGAAAATGGATAGTGAGACATACGGCTCAGCAATCACCAACAGATTTTTGACCATGTCATACAGGCGTGAGGACTCTTCACTGAGCATTAGCCGTAGATGAAACTCCCGGTTCAACGCCGACCATTGATGCGGATCCGTCGTCGCGCACATCAGCGCATGAATGTCCTGCGCCTTTTTCAATGACTCCGGCGTGATGGATCGCACGGCTTTTTTGGCCAGCAGCGGCTCTAGCGCAATCCGTAGTTCGTAGATTTCAGCCACATCATCCACCGTCAGCCCTTTGACCACCACGCCCTTGTTGGCATCAATCGAGACCAGTCCTTCCGAACGCAAACCGCGAAACGCCTCCCGCACCGGTGTTGTACTGACCTCGAAGCGCTTCGCGACTTCATCCTGACGCAGCTTGTCGCCGGGCCGATAGTGGCCGGACAGGATGTCGTTGCGCAACTGGTTGAGAACGTGTTGCTCGATGGTCTTGAATACTTTTGGCATAGATGGTCTACGCGGGATGACAGTGGATCAATTGACGGGTGGCAGCAGGCTCGGTGCACTGAGCGCTGGCAGTATCGTACTGAGCCACTGGGCTGTCAACAGCGTGTCCCAATCCTTGTTTCCGGCACCGATCAGTTGCACGCCAAAAGGGAGCAAGTCATTGGAGAAGCCCGAGGGTACCGTCACTGCTGGCAAGCCCAGCAAGGTTGCCGGCGCGCAGAAGGAGGCGTCGCCGGTTTTTTGCAATCCTTTCAGCGCCGTCGTTGGAGAGGTAATGCTGAGAATGACATCAACCTCAGTGAACAAGGCATCACGTCGCGCACGCAGTTGCGCCAGTTCTGTCAGCAACGCGGCATAGCGGGTGGCATCAATGGCGGCACCGCGCGCCATCAACTCGCGTGTGTAGTCGCCAGCCAATGCCTCCTTGCCAGCGATATCAGGGGCGATCGCGGCATGTGCTTCATAGGCCAGGATGTCACTGGTCAAGGCATTCAGATCACGGATATCGCTCTCAAAGTCGACCTCGACACACGCGACCCCAAACGCAGCAAGCCGCGCCAGCACGGCGTCAAAATTTTGCTGTACCGCGGTATCGACCTGCGCCCATTGCGAGGAGCGATAAACCCCGACCTTGCGTGGGCGCAGACCTTGCAGGTTAAAACGTGCGGCATCGACATCAGTCCCTTGCACCACGATGGCATGGCAGACCGCAGCCCAATAAACACTGGAAGTGATAAAGCCGAGATGATCCAGACTAGCGGCCAGTTGGTGTACGCCATTCGTTGGAATCAGACCAAAGGTCGGCTTGTATCCGACTGCACCACAATACGAGGCCGGACGGATGATTGAGCCGACGGTTTGGGTGCCGAGCCCAATATTCACAATGCCAGCACCAACCGCCGCCGCAGAACCGCTGGAAGACCCCCCCGGACTATGCGCCGGGTTCCATGGGTTGACCGTCGCACCGGGATCACGCCAGGCAAATTCGGTGGTGACCGTTTTTCCAAAGATGATCGCACCCGCAGCCCGCAGCTTGCTGACGATCCACGCATCCTGCGCTGGTTGATGCCCCTCAAACACCTTGGAGCCGTAGGTGGTTGGCATGTCGGCAGTATCGATCAGATCCTTGACCGCAATTGGTACCCCAGCCAGCGCACCACCAGAGTGAACCGTTGCCTTATAGGTGGTAGGGCGATAGTTGAACGCATGCAATGCACCGTCAATGCGCGCGGCATGGGCGATGGCCTGATCAAGGGTGATGGCTGGTGTGCTGGGTGTACGCATGATCTGCTCTTTACGATGTAGGGCAATGAAAAATCAATGAAAAATATCAGGGCTTGCTGGCCTTCTCGGCAAAGCTGTTGTTGACCGCACTCTCGTAGGTTACTTCACCAGCCTTGATGTTGCCGATGGAAATCTGCAGATCCAGCCCGGCCTGGAAGGCCTGCTTTGAAATACTCGGGTTCGCCGGGTAAATCTTTTGATCCAGCAAACGCTTAACGGCCGCTTCCACGACGCTCTTCTCCAGCGACGGAAATTCCTGCACAGCGACCCGATAGGCAACTTGTGGATTGGTCTGCATCAGCTTCTCCGCTTCGGCGATGGCAGTGACAAAGCTTTGTACCATCTGCGGCCGCTTCTCGAGCGTTGATTTCAAGGTATCGATGGTAGAGAACGCATAGACACCGTCATATTGTTTGGCAAAGTCATAGACGATCTTGTAGCCGCTTGCCAACGCCTGCTCCACCTGCGGTTGGTACATCGTGGCAGCGGCAGCACGACCAGCGGTGACCGGTGCAATCTCGGTACCGATAGCCACCGTGTTGAGCTTGACGCTGCTCATGCCTTTTTCCTTGAGCAGGTTTTGCAGCAGATAAGTACTGGTCGATGGTGGAATCGCGGTAGAAACGGTCTGATCCTTGACATCGGCCAGCGACTTGATCGGCGAGTTCGGTGGTGCCACCATCCACACCGGCACACCGGAAACGATCATCGCCACATTGGTCAGCGCAGCGCCTTTGAGATTGGCCAGCACCGCTGTCATCGGGTCTTGCAGCGAGAAGTCGCCGTGTCCGCCGATCACCGCAGCAACCCCTTGGGCGCCACTACCGGCGGTGATTTTTTGGACATCCAGTCCATTCTTGGTGAACAGGCCTTCATCGATGGCCACATACAGCGGCAAATACTGAATCGACTGAAAGGCCTGATAGACGACGGCTTTTTCTGCAGCGAACGCATGCGGTGCGGCGACACAGGCAGCCGTCATGAGGCTGACACCGAGTACGCTACGCAGGGACTTCATTGTGCGACTTTCCATGACACGATCCTCTCTTCGATAAGTTGGACAACCCAGGTAAGCATGGCGGCCATGAGCGTCAGAATCACGACACCCAGCCAGACCGTATTGAGATCGAACAAAGAGCCAGCGACAAACACCGCATGCCCGAGTCCGTTTTCGGAAGCAATGAATTCACCGACCACCGCACCGATCAGCGCGAAGCCGATATTGATCCGCAAGATCGAGAAAATCCACGGTACCGAAGCCGGGACGATCAGCTTCTTGAAAATCATCGCGCGCGGCGCCTTGAAGGACTTGAAGAGGTTCAGTAAGTCCTTGTCCACCTCTTGCGCGGCGGCGCAGGCAGAAATCATCGCTACCGCAAAGGTAGAGATGCCAGCCAGCCAGACCTTGGACACCATGCCGGAACCAAACCAGATGATGATCAGCGGTCCCAGTGCAATCTTGGGGATGCTGTTGAGCAGGATCGAAAACTGCTCGACGATATCCGAGGTGCGTGGATAAAACCACAACACCAACCCCAGGATGATGCCAAGGCTGCTGCCGATCAGCAGGCCCAGCAAAGTCTCCAGCAGCGTGATCCAGGTATCGCTGAGCAGACTGCCCTTGGTCAGGCCGATCACCGCTGAATGGTAGATACCAATCGGCGAGCCCAGCAGCTGCCCGTTGATCCAGTTGGCCTGCGCCGCCATTTGCCAGAGCACCAGCAGCGCGAGCAAGACAGTGGTGACGATAGCGGTAGCGCCGTTACGTTTTTTCATGATGGTCTTCTCCGCTCAGACGCCAGCATGGGCAACGTCACTGGCGCGCAAGGCGCTCCAGATTTCCTTGTGATAAACCGGAAACTCCGGTGCACCGCGGGCCGTTATCGCATCACGCTCGCCGTTGCTGCCTTCCACGGTGAGGGTGATGTGCTGCTCGCTGGTGATCTTGGCAGGACGCCCGCCCAGCACCACGATGCGATGGCTCATGGCGATCGCCTCATCAATGTCATGCGTTACCAGAATCACGCTGGTGCCTTCGCTGCGGGTCAGACTGATGACATCGTTCTCCAGCATCAACCGTGTTTCGTAATCGAGCGCCGAGAAGGGCTCATCCAGCAAGACTACCGTCGGGTTGGCCAGCAAGGTGCGGGTCAGCGCCACACGCTGCTTCATCCCGCCCGAGAGCGCCTGCGGATAGGCATTGGCAACCGACTCCAGCCCATAGCGGGCCAGCCTGGTGCGGGCCCGGCTGCGGTCAGCCTCGGTGACCGGGCGTTGCAGTTCAATGCCCAGTACGGCGTTTTCAAGAATGGTGCGCCATGGCAGTAGCAAATCCTTTTGTAGCATGTAGGCGATGCTGCCGGGACTGCCATCGTCACGCCGACCGAGTGAAATATTGCCCGCACTCGGGCTGAGCAAGCCGGAGATCAAATTGAAGAGAGTACTTTTGCCCGCACCGCTGCGCCCGACAATGGCGACAATTTCAGCGGGACCGACAGAAAATTCAAGATTCTGAAAGATCCTGATTTCCTCACCATTGGCCTTGATAAAGGCATGGCTGAGGTTGTTGACGTCCAGGCGATTCTCCAACATTTGCTCCCATTCAAGTGGCCACGGGTAAGTCTGCCGATGAGTCCAAAGAGGTGCCGATTACAACGATGAACTATGCATTATGCATTATGCATTACAGCAAGCAGGAGCCGTGCCAGCGTTGTTCGTGAGATGGGGCAGAGGTGAGAATCGCCTTGTGCTAGGGGATTGGCGGGATTGTGTGTTGTGGCAGGCGTGAATTTGCTTACCCGGTGGCGCACTCAATGCGTGCAAACAGCGCACCGAGAACGTATCTGTAACGGCATGACATTTCGGCAATATTCGATTGACCTCAGTTTTAGCGAACGGTATTCTGAGTTCGTCCCTAAAAAAGAGAGGGATCAGGTTTGACAGCCTGCTACATACAACCGGCGAAAAGCCGCATCTTCCTGATGCGTTTTTCATTTTTCTAGCTTATTCACCGGAGGCTTCATGATCGACCAAGACCGTAGTTCCGCCAGTAACGACAGCAACACCCATCCTCGGCAAGAATCTCCCACCCATCAGGATTTCCACTGGATCAACAGCGAGTTGCAAGGCACGCTCTACGGTCAATTGCTGGAAACCACACTCAATGTCTCAGAAGGCATTCATGCCTGTTTGCAAATCGTGTATGCCAGCGGTCTGGAGCGTGCAGGCAATGAGGATGCCGATATCTCGGCACCCCCGGCAGTGGGCATTGTGCAGGCCGATCAATTGATGCGGCTGGCGATTGCCTCAGCGGGAATGTTACGCGATGAGGCGCGGCGGCAGGTGGAGTTGCATAACGAGGAGGAAGTCGGGTGTGACCAACCGGCCTGACTGATCTGTCGGTGTCAATTTCTGCATGAATACACAAGCTGAAATCGAAGCACTGCGCTATCTGGAAAATAAATCCAACAGGATGCGCAATGCTTCTTCTTTCTCGCAGGCGTTTTCCAGTGCGGGTAAGCCAAAATGCTTTTCGTAACTGCTTGCCTCACCGGGTTTGTCATTGACGAAAGGAGAGAGCTGCTTTTTCAGTTGCTTGGTTTCGCCTAGTTTCTGATCAATCGTTCTTAGCAATAATGCTTCAAAACAAGGGGCTGCACTGATGAGCGTGATCCGGTGGCGCTTCGCTAACGCAAGTACCCTGTCGCTATAGTCGGTATCTGTGTCGACCATTGCTGCTACCTGATCAAATTGTGCATTCTGTTTTTGTCGGATTGTGTAATCGACAACATGGAGCGCTCCCTTTCCATTGGCATTTCGTATAGTGACGATCAAGCCACATCCACGTGGTGCTTTGTGCCTTTTGACATGGGTCAGAAAGGCTTCATCATGGATGCCTTCGCCGACGAGCAACAAAGTTTTGTGATTGCGCCAATGTGCCATGGTGATCCTTAAAACTGAGGGACGGCACCGTAGGCACCCGCCATATATTTTGCGTAGTAGTTTTCATTGGTGCGCACATGTTTGACAATTTTGTCGAGGCGGCAGCTTGTACTTTGGCAGTTTTCATCCTTCTCTACCAGAATCACCTGCGACTTATGCACAATGTTCAATACTTCCATTGCATGGCAGGTAAAGAGGAGCTGCGCGTTGTGCGGGTTATAAACAGGATGTGCGAAGAGGGTGATAATCGGCTCAAGCATATGCGGATGCAGATCACTTTCAAATTCATCAATGACTGCCAGGCCACCGCTGGCCAATGCCTGCAGCAGGTGGGAGAGCAAGACGAATGCACTTTGGGTACCGGTTGATTCCAGCATGAACGGCAGCTCGGCGGTGATCTCGCCGCAACGGTGCTTACCAAAAGGGAGATAGAATACATTGGTATTGCCTGTTGTATCCGTACCTTTTAGCTCGCGTACTTCAATGTCATCCAGACCTAGATCCCAGGATTTCAGGAGCGTCCTCATTTTGTCGAACTGATCAGGGAAATTCTTGTAATGAGTTGCTGCATTGACGAGAAACTGGTTGGCCGGGATACGTCCTAATACGTTGACATTAGAGAATACGGAGGCACCGGCAATGCGCTTTGCCAGCGGGACATTATATTGGGCTGCGGTCGAAATCAAAGAGGCGTTGGGACGTACTTTTTTGGCCTCACTGGGTAACATGCCAAATTCATTTTGTTTGACGTTATAACTTTGCGTCTGCTCATCCCACTCTCGTGTAAACACATAGCGGAAGCGTTCATGCTTTTTATAGAGTGCCTCGTATTGCACTCTGTACTCGGAGCAGCGTAATTCATATCGCCACAAATCACCGTCCAATGACATCTCTGCAGAAAACGTGGATGGTTTGTTGGTGGCGGCAAAGTGTGATGCAAATTGTATTTTGTCCTCAGGGTTGGCGGAGAACGACGATGTGACAAACCAGTGCAAGAACGTGACGGCTTTGAGCAGAGCGGTCTTGCCGCTGCCATTGGGGCCGATGACGGCAGCTATTTTCGATAGACGAGCGCCAGTAGCGCAGGAAGTAATCCAGTTGCTACTGGACATTTTATCGGTCACAGTGAAGTCGATTTCGGTACGTTCCAGGAAGGATTGGAAGTTCTCGAATGAGATTCTATGTAGCATTTTTAACTCACTTAATTCTTGTAATCGACAAAATTATGTCAATTATAGGTTTTGTTTTGTGTATTTGTCTTTTTTAATTGTCTTTGGTTCCTTGGCGCTGGGCGCTTGATGTGAAGGTGCATTCATCCTGAAGGTGGCGAGCCAAGTCCTCGACATCATTCGTGCCGATTCTCGAATTATTGGAGTAAAATCCCGCCACAGCGTTTGAAACCAAACGACGTAAAGCTAGGGGTCCTGTCGATGTTGACGGGTGAGAAATACCCTTGAACCTGATCTGGGTAATGCCAGCGAAGGGAAGCGCCGGAAAGAGCTTATTGCATTTGAATCAATCTTGAATGCAGGCAACAAGTCCCTCCGTATCCTCCTTTGCTGGCTCCAAGCCAAGCAATCTCAAGCAAAGGAGCCAAAATGAATGCCAATCCGAAATTCCTCTCCGCTACTGCCACGGTAGACGAAGCCGCTGTTCAGCCATTACCGAATTCCCGCAAGATTTATGTCACCGGTTCGCGCCCTGATATCCGCGTGCCGATGCGTGAGATCAGCCAGTCCGATACGCCTGCAATGTTTGGCTCGGAAAAAAATCCACCGATTTATGTCTACGATACCTCCGGTCCTTATACTGATCCGGACGTCAAGATCGATATCCGCGCCGGTCTGTCGACCCCGCGTCTGCCATGGATTCTGGAACGTAACGATACCGAGGAACTGGATGGCCCAACGTCGGAATATGGTCAGCAACGGTTGAACGATCCGGCACTGGCTGAGCTGCGTTTTAACCTGCATCGCAAGCCACGCCGCGCCAAGACTGGCGGCAACGTGTCGCAGATGCACTATGCCCGCAAAGGCATCATTACGCCGGAAATGGAATTTGTTGCGATTCGCGAAAACCTGCGTCGTCAGGAATATCTGGAGCAGTTGAAGGCGTCCGGTCCGATGGGCAACAAGCTGGCTGACCTGATGGGTCGTCAACATCCGGGTCAATCCTTCGGTGCGTCGATTCCTGCGACCATCACACCAGAATTCGTCCGTGACGAAATCGCCCGTGGTCGCGCCATCATCCCTGCCAACATCAATCACCCTGAAATCGAGCCGATGATTATCGGTCGTAATTTCCTGGTCAAGATCAACGCTAACATCGGTAACTCGGCCGTGACTTCGTCGATCGGCGAAGAAGTCGAGAAGATGACCTGGGCGATTCGCTGGGGTGGCGATAACGTGATGGATTTGTCGACCGGCAAGAACATCCATGAAACCCGCGAATGGATCATCCGTAATTCGCCCGTGCCAATCGGTACTGTGCCAATTTATCAGGCGCTGGAAAAGGTCAACGGCAAGGCCGAAGATCTGACCTGGGAAATCTTCCGCGATACCTTGATTGAACAGGCCGAGCAGGGCGTTGACTACTTCACCATCCACGCTGGCGTGCGTCTGCAATATGTGCCGCTGACCGCCAAGCGTATGACCGGTATCGTCTCGCGCGGCGGTTCGATCATGGCCAAGTGGTGTCTGGCGCATCACAAGGAATCCTTCCTGTACGAGCATTTCGAAGACATCTGTGAAATCATGAAGGCTTATGACGTCAGCTTCAGCCTCGGCGATGGCTTGCGTCCTGGCTCGATCTACGATGCCAACGATGAAGCGCAACTGGGTGAACTGAAGACGCTGGGTGAGTTGACCCAGATCGCCTGGAAGCACGACGTGCAGGTGATGATTGAAGGTCCCGGTCACGTGCCGATGCACCTGATCAAAGAAAACATGGACCTGCAACTGGAACAGTGCCATGAAGCACCGTTCTATACCCTGGGACCATTGACTACCGATATCGCTCCGGGTTACGACCACATCACCTCCGGTATCGGCGCCGCGCAAATTGGCTGGTACGGTACTGCCATGCTGTGCTACGTGACACCGAAGGAACATCTGGGCTTGCCCAACAAGGTTGACGTCAAGGACGGCATCATCACCTACAAGATTGCGGCGCATGCCGCGGATCTGGCCAAGGGCCATCCGGGGGCGCAGATCCGTGACAACGCATTGTCGAAGGCACGTTTTGAATTCCGCTGGGAAGATCAGTTCAACATCGGTCTGGACCCAGACAAGGCACGTGAATTCCATGACGAAACCTTGCCCAAGGATTCGGCCAAGGTCGCCCATTTCTGCTCGATGTGTGGTCCGCATTTCTGCTCGATGAAGATCACGCAGGAAGTCCGCGATTACGCCGCCAAGGAAGGCATCTCCGAGATCGCTGCGTTGAAGCAGGGTATGGAAGTGAAGTCGGTCGAGTTCGTCAAGCTGGGCGCCGAGATTTACTCCAAGACCTAAGCTCGGGCGGTGAATGCGATGCAGATTGAATTGAATGGCAAACCGCATACGCTGCCTGACGGGGCCGATCTGGTGCAGCTTATCGCTGCACTGGAATTGACTGGCAAGGCAGTCGCCGTGGCGGTGAACCGGCAGGTGGTGCCGGCCCAGTCATGGGCTGCCCATGTGCTGGTGGAGGCCGACCGGGTGGATGTGGTGCGCGCCATTGGTGGTGGCTGAGGTGGCTAAGGTGGCTGTATCAGTTGCATCAGCTGATGCAGCTACCGTCACTCTTGAAAGGAATCGAAATGAACATGAACGACACGCCCGTACTGTCTGCGGACCCGGGGCTGACGATTGCGGGTAAAACCTATGCGTCACGCTTGCTGGTTGGTAGTGGCAAGTACAAGGATCTGGAAGAAACACGTCTGGCCACCGAGGCTAGTGGTGCTGACATCATTACCGTGGCGATTCGCCGCGTGAATATTGGTCAGGACCCGAATGCACCGAGTTTGCTGGACGTGGTTCCGCCATCGCGCTACACCATTCTGCCCAATACGGCAGGTTGCTACAACGCGGCTGATGCGGTCTACACGCTGCAACTGGCGCGTGAATTGCTGGGGGGGCACAAGCTGGTCAAGCTGGAAGTGCTGGGTGACGAAAAAACCTTGTTCCCCAACATGCCGGAAACCTTGAAGGCAGCCGAGACTTTGGTCAAGGATGGCTTTGATGTGATGGTGTATTGCAGCGATGATCCGATTCAGGCGCGCATGCTGGAAGATCTTGGCGTGGTGGCAGTGATGCCGCTGGCGTCATTGATCGGCTCCGGTATGGGTATTTTGAATCCGTGGAATTTGTCGCTGATCATTGAGCAATCGAAAATCCCGGTACTGGTTGATGCCGGTGTTGGTACGGCCTCTGATGCAGCTATCGCAATGGAGTTGGGCTGTGATGGCGTGTTGATGAATACCGCGATTGCCGGTGCACGTGATCCGATCCGTATGGCGCGGGCGATGAAGCTGGCGGTGGAAGCTGGTCGTGAAGCCTTTCTCGCGGGCCGTGTTGCACGTCGCTTTGCGGCTTCGCCATCGTCGCCGATGGCTGGTCGCGTGGCATGAGTGCGTTAGTCAGCACTTACCGGTCGTCGCCACCGTGCGTGCTGGTGTTTTCCGGCTCCGATCCGAGTGGTGGCGCTGGGTTGCAGGCCGATATCCCAGCGATCACGGCACTCGGCTGCCATCCGCTGTCGGTACCGACAGCGCTCACCGTGCAAGACAACGTGAGCGTGTTTGCGGTGCATCCGTTGGACCCTGAATTGATCCGGCATCAGGCGCAGGTGCTGATCGACCGTTTCAAGATCAGTGCGGTGAAGCTCGGTATTGCTGGCAACCGCCGCAATGCCGGGATGATTGCGCAGTTGATCCAGCAATTGCGCCAGCAGCAGCCGGATTTGCCGGTGGTGTTTGATCCGGTGCTGGCCAATGGCAAGGGAGATCAGTTGTCGACCGATGATGCGGCGCGGGCGCTGGAGTCGTTGTATGCCGTAGCAACGGTGATCACGCCGAATCTGAATGAAGCCAATCGCCTGTGTGGCAGCGAGCATTCGCCCGAGCAGCAGGCGGCAATCCTGATGCAGCGCGGTTGCCAGCACGTCTTGCTCAAGGGAGGCCATGGGCCGCAGGAGCAGGATGTGGTCAACCGCTGGTTTGGTCCCGAGGCGGCATTTGCAGCGTGGACCTGGTCGCGATTGCCGGACGAATTTCATGGCAGTGGCTGTACGTTGGCCGCAGCCTTGTCGGCGCAACTGGCGCTGGGGTTGGGCATGCAGGAGGCGATTGCTGCCGCGCAGCGGTATTGCCAGCACGCGCTCAACACTTCTTACGCGATTGCCGCGGGGCAGCGTATTCCTAGCCGCGTGCCTCTTTTTGCAGGAGAACATCCATGACGCAGTCTGCCAAACAATGGCATTTGAAGGGCTTGTATGTAGTCACTCCCGACTGGGATGATACCGACAAGCTGGTTGCGGCGACCGAACAGGCTATTCTGGGCGGTGCTACGCTGGTGCAGTATCGCCACAAGACAGCCGATGCGGCGCAACGTCAGCAGCAGGCCAGTGCTTTGCTGGCGGTATGTCGCCGCCACAGCGTGCCGTTCATCATCAACGATTATGTGGAGCTGTGTCTGTCACTGGATGCGGACGGTATCCATGTCGGCGGAACCGATGCGTCGGTCGCCGAGGTGCGTGCGCAGGTGGGGCCGGACAAGATTGTTGGTGCTTCCTGCTACGGTACCTTGCAACTGGCACGTGATGCCTGGAAGGCGGGTGCCAGCTATGTGGCATTTGGCGGCTTTTATCCGTCGCGGGTGAAGAAGTATGAATTCAAGACCGCACCGGAAATTGTGGCAGAGTCCAGACGTGAGATCCCGTTACCTGTCGTGGTGATTGGTGGCATGACGCAGGAAAACTGCCAGCCCCTGATTGCGCAGGGAACCGATATGGTGGCCGCAATCAGTAGTGTCTATATGACCGAGGATGTCAGAGGCGCTGCGGCTGCTTTCGCGGCGTTGTTGCCAGCAGGTTGAGGCTGGCGGCAATTCGATCATTGATCGAAATCTGATATTGCCTGAGTAGTGGGGTTGTTACCGTCTTCTTTTGTCAAAGGAGATGCGAATGATCCCGGATGTATCCACGTCAGGTCCGTATGTTGGTATTGCCCAGAGTCGAGATGTGGCCCCCTCGTCGCCTTTGCAGAGTGGGTTGGCGAAAGCCTTGAAAAACGTATGCAGTTGCTTTGATGCAGAGCTTATGCTGATTCAAGAGAAACCGTTCAGGCCAGCGGTGCCAGGAGATCCACGCCAGTTCGTGGCATGTGACGGGGACTTGAATATTCCTTTATTTGGAAAGGACCTGACCCCTTTATGGCTTGCGTCGGCAAAGGATGAGGCGCATGTCGTGGAACGCATTCTGCAGCATGAGAAGACGGATCCTAATGGGATTAGTATTAAAGGGGAGACTGCGTTACATGCCGCTGTCAGATTGTGCCATCATGACGTGGCGAAGGTATTGCTAAACGATTCACGTACGGATGTGACTACGCGTAACGACAAAGGTGGAACAGTTTTAGAACACTTTGCTGGCCGTGGTGATACGAAGATGTTACGTGAATTACTTGGACGCCCAACGTGCAAAATTGATGACGCAGAGCGTCGAAAATTGACACGGTACGCCTTGACTCAACAGGTTGTTGAGATCAAAAAGGGGATGACTATTCAGTGACCTTCTCTGCGGTTGGACGAGGTCAATACCATCATTGACATGGTGGCAAAGAACGAAAAAATGCCGGCGCAATGAACCGCACCCCAAAAGTTGGACACCAATCCAACCTTTGGGGTGTTTTTCATGGCGAAGTACGAAACGAAATTCAAGCATGAGGTAGTGCAAC
>NZ_JACHYE010000010.1 GCF_014192645.1 Herbaspirillum sp. Sphag64
GGATAATCGTGACTACCCGCGTCCTTGGCTTGCAGATGAATGCCGTTGTGCCACATCAGGTGACTCGCAACCGGGAAGGTCCCGTCTTCTGCACCGGTGCCGCCAATCATGATGCTGGCAGTTGGGCACATGGCGTTTTCTGTGATCTCGTCGTCGCTTGGTCGGGGAGTCGCTGTGGATATCCCTTTAACGCGGAGTTGATCGTCTTCTTTGACGACCGGCAAAATGAATGGGGGACTGATGATCATCTGAACGCCTCCATGAAGTCTTCAATGAAAGCGTGTGATGCTAGTGGTCTTTTGTTGCGTTGGACGATGCTTACTGCAATTAGGTCTTCACTTTCGATTTAGTACGAGATGAAGATACCGGTTGCACGGTGTGAATCCACACCGTGCAATCTTCAGCGTGCGCTGCCGTTTAATTTCCCGATGAGGCCGGGCGGTTAGCATCAATCACGGTCAGTGCTGCCATGTTGATAATGCGGCGTACCGTGGAGCTCGATGTCAGGATATGCACCGGTGCATTCACCCCCAGCAGGAACGGACCCACCGCAACATTGCTACCAGCAGCAGTCTTGAGCAGGTTGTAGGCAATATTGCCAGCGTCCACATTGGGGCAGACCAGCAGATTGGCCGAACCCTTGAGGCGCGACGTTGGCAAAATCTTCAGGCGCAATGCTTCATCCAGTGCGCAGTCGCCATGCATTTCGCCATCCACTTCCAGCTGTGGTGCCTGCTGCGTGATCAACTGCAAGGCGCGACGCATCTTGGTACCGGATGCCGAGCTGGCCGAACCAAAGTTCGAGCGCGACAACAGCGCTGCCTTCGGCTCCAGATTCAGCCATGTCATTTCTTCGGCCGCGGCGATGGTGAATTCAGCAATCTGTTCCGCCGTCGGATCGTCATTGATATGCGTATCCACCAACGCGATGGTACGCGAATCCAGCAACAGGATATTCATTGCTGCGTAGGTATTGGCACCTGGCTTCTTGCCGATTACCTGATCGATGTAACGCAAATGGTCGTGATAGCCACCGACGGTGCCACAGATCATGCCGTCGGCGTCGCCCAGACGCACCATCATCGCGCCGATCAGGGTCAGGCGACGACGCATTTCCACGCGCGCCATTTCCTTGGTGATCCCTTCACGGGCCATCAAGTCCCAATAGGTAGTCCAGTATTGATGGAAGCGCTCATCGTAATCCGGGCTGGTGACTTCAACATCCTCTCCTAAACGCAGACGCAAACCGAACTTCTGGATTCGCGCCAGCAACACTTCTGGACGACCAACCAGAATCGGACGTGCCAGCTTCTCATCCACAATCACCTGCACTGCACGCAGCACGCGCTCGTCTTCGCCTTCGGTAAACACGATGCGCGATTTGCCACCGTCTCTGACCTTTTGCTTGGCCGCCGCAAACAAAGGCTTCATGAATGCGCCTGAGTGATAGACGAATTGTTGCAACTGTTCCGCGTAGGCATCCAGATCAGCGATCGGACGCGTTGCCACGCCACCTTCCATCGCCGCCTTGGCCACTGCCGGTGCAATGCGCACGATCAGGCGAGGGTCAAATGGCTTGGGGATGAAGTATTGCGGACCAAACGGGACATCGTAGCTGCCATAGGCTGCCGCGACGACATCGTTCTGCTCTTCCTCAGCCAGACCGGCAATCGCATAGACGGCGGCGATTTCCATTTCACGGGTGATGGTCGTTGCTCCGACGTCCAGCGCACCACGGAAGATGTAAGGGAAGCACAGCACATTGTTGACCTGGTTCGGAAAATCCGAGCGGCCAGTTGCCATCACCACGTCATCGCGCACTGCGAGTGCGACTTCAGGCAGAATCTCTGGCGTTGGATTGGCCAGCGCCAGAATCAGAGGATGTGCGGCCATGCTGGCCACATGTTCGGCCTTGAGCACGTTACCAGCCGACAGACCCAGGAAGACATCGGCACCTTTGATGGCATCGGCGAGCGTACGGGCATCGGTCTTGCGGGCAAAGCGCGCCTTGTCCGGGTCCATCAATGTGGTACGACCTTCGTAGACCACACCTTCGATATCGGTTGCGGTGATGTTTTCCAGACGCAGGCCCAGATCGAGCATCAGGTCCAGACACGCCAGCGCTGCCGCACCGGCACCCGAGGTCACGACCTTCACCTCGGAGATATCCTTGCCGACCACCTTCAAGCCATTGATGAAGGCTGCCGATACGGTGATTGCGGTACCGTGCTGATCGTCATGGAAAACAGGAATTTTCATGCGCTTGCGCAGTTCACGCTCCACCGTGAAGCACTCCGGCGCCTTGATATCTTCCAGATTCAAGCCACCAAAAGTCGCTTCCAGACCGGCGATGATGGTCACCAGCTTGTCGGGATCAGTCTCATTGATTTCGATATCGAACACATCGATACCCGCAAACTTCTTGAACAGTACTGCCTTACCTTCCATCACCGGCTTGGATGCCAGCGCGCCGATATTGCCCAGACCCAGCACTGCAGTACCGTTGGTGATCACACCGACCAGATTGCCGCGCCCGGTAAAGCGGAAAGCATTTAGCGGATCCGCCACGATCTCCTCGCAGGCAGCAGCTACACCCGGGGTGTACGCCAGCGACAGATCGCGCTGCGTCACCAGTGGTTTGCTGGCGTTGACAGCCAGTTTGCCCGGGGTCGGAAATTCGTGATAGTCCAATGCGGCTTGGCGTTCATTGATATTCATGGGTGCATCCTCCAGAAGAGTGCCGGGCTCGGCCCGATCGCGGTTTGGTGTCCAGTCTTGAATATTGATATTTGACAACTTTTTGATGGATTCAAGGCCGGCTAGTGTTAATCGTCAAAAAGCGTTATTGCAGTTGACTTGTCGCCAGTGTAAGCAGCAGCCATAAGAAGATTATTTTGATTTATTATGACTCCATCATTTTTTTCTAATGAAAGCATTGCCGGATGGATGGTTTTGATGCCAGCGAGCTGCAAAGAAGGCTCACCACGCGCCTGAAAATGCGGCACCTCATGTTGCTATTGCAAATCAGGCAACACGGTTCGCTCACACGGGTGGCCGAGCAAATGGCCAGCAGTCAGCCTGCCATTACCAATGCGCTCTCCGAGCTGGAAGCCATGTTCGGTGCCCCCTTGTTTGACCGTTCGGTACGCGGCATGGCACCGACCGCATTGGGTAAGGTGGTACTGGAGCGTGCCGGCGCGATGATGCAAGACCTCGGCCATCTGGTGCGCGACATGGAAACGCTGGCCTCCGGGCATGGTGCGCATTTGCACATTGGCGTCACGCCCTTCATCTCAGGTCAGATGCTCACCAGCGCGATCCAGCGCACACTGCCCGACGGTGATCGTCGCCTCACGGTAACGATTCACGAAGGCACGACCGACCAGTTACTGGCGCAACTCAACGACCATGCGCTCGATATCGTGCTCGGTCGTGCCTCGGCCACGATGGATACTGGCAAGGTCAACTGTGAAGTGCTCTATCACCAGCAACCGCGTCTGATTGCCAGCCGCCGACTGGCTGGGCAACTCGCCCGCATCCGCCTCGACTGGGCCAAAATGCGCGAGCTCGACTGGATTCTCGGCGCTCCCAACACCATCCTGCGCGAGCAGGTTGCCGCGATTTTTCTGGCGGCCGATGTGGTGCCACCGGCACCGATTGTAGAGAGTTATTCATCTAAACTGATCGGTGAAATGATCGTCGCCAACGAGCATGCCGTCTCGATTGTGCCAGCCGATATTGCAGAAGAACTGGTGCGTATTTCCGGCGTGGCGATCGTGCCGTATTCATTCCATTGGACGCTGCCACCGATTGCGTTATTTACACGCGCAGAAGGCGGCAACCGGACGGCTGAACAATTGTTTGCGGATGCGTTACGGCGGGTTTGTCGGGAGACTTATAAAGCGGGATGACAGTCGACAAATAGGGAGCTGAGTTGGAGTGTAGGGCATATCACCAGCAATGCCGGAACTTGATCCAAGATGGCTCTGTTCCGATGCGAATGTTGCACCATGTTGTAATGTACGGATTGCCAGATTGCCAGATCGTCGCAGGGCTTCTCAGAAATACAGAAGGGGATGCAACACAAGGTATCCGGGTACAGACCGCCCAAGTTCAGATTCATTGTGGGGATGTGTCTCAACTGGCTTCTATAGTTATGCTTTGGCTCTAGCATCACCGTTGCTTCTGCTCACCGCAAGTTCGGCTGGGAATTCCCGCCTGGTATTTCGACACCCAATGCTTTCAGAGCCTTCCAGGTCATGAAGCCTTGGCCGTTGAGATAACCATGTCTATTCAGAATGGCTGTCTCTGGTTCATTAAGCCCCTCATTTCTTGCATGCCATTGCTTCATAATTTCTGCAGCTAGTGCCGCTTCATCCCATTCAGCCTCACGAAATCTTCCAGAAGTAAAGTCAGTTGTCTCATCATTTGCAGCTAGTGCCGCTTCATTCCATTCAGCCTCACCAAATCTTCCAGCAGTAAAGTCAGTTGTCTCAACTGCCGTACCGTCCTCAATCCGTTCTCGATCGAGAATCGCGTCAATAAGCCACTGATTGCTATCAATCGGTACTGAAAAATCACGTTTGTGCTGAGTATTACTAGTGTTTGGCGCATTGGCAGTCGAACTCGCCACTTGAATTATGGTGTTATTGAATATTCTGTTGTTAATGATCGACTGACCGCGGCCGGAGGCGTTCAGATTCCCAACGTTGACAAAGTGATTATTGGATGGAGATGACACAAACATTTCTTTCTCCCAGGAAAAAGAAATGAATTCTACGGAGTCGTTTGTTATAAAGCCGATAAATTTCGCGCAGTGCAGATAGGTCGCGCCTACGCAGTCCGCACTGAATTTTAATTTGCGGAAGTGCATCGACGACAGCGTGGCGCCGGTCGTTTCCGACTCGTAGAACCATTCCAGTTGCCGCCGTGCCTCATCACGTAGCAACCCTGCTGACGCAATCGACTGGCCCATCATTTGATCGGCCAGTACGATGTCAATGGCGAGCTAGGGGGATGAGCAGATGGAATGGGCGGTTGACCAAGACCGTCCATACCTGCATGCGAAGCTACTCGAAACTACTCAAACGTAAAGCGAACATCCTTGATCACTTGCGTCGGCCCGAACCTGAAGTTACAGAGCCGAGCAACTTCCATCCCGTCTTTACTTTGCGGAACACAGCCGCCGATAATTTCTACTGTTGGCGTCCCCGCTGCTTTCGATAGCGGATGTTCTAAGGTCATTCCTGGTGGAATGGTGTGTTTGAGATGCACATCTTCGGAGAAGTCATCCGTCAAGGTAAAGATCAACGCCTTGTCAACGATCAGTGAATACAAATCATGTTCCAGCCCGACCGCCCGTGTCAGACACATCGACGCCGTGAAATTGCTGCCCGCTTGGATCTGGCATTCCGGCTTTGATTGCTGGGCTGAAGCGTCAGCAGGAGAAAGCAGGCACAAGGTAATCGCCAATGTGCTGCCAAGGGAAGCGTGTTTAATCATGGTTCGGATTTTTGATGAGGGAGCGTGCAGCATGCTTATTGGTTTTTACTCAACGTTTCAAAATCACTTCTAATTAATGTCAAAGCAGCTGCGCCATCTGTTTGATTAATACTCCATTTTTTACCGTCGCGTAAAACGGAAAGATGTACCACCTTGCCTCG
The DNA here is from genome assembly GCF_014192645.1 of Herbaspirillum sp. Sphag64. GTDB lineage: Bacteria > Pseudomonadota > Gammaproteobacteria > Burkholderiales > Burkholderiaceae_D > Herbaspirillum. Next base: position 5,664 of record NZ_JACHYE010000010.1, read on the forward strand.
TGTAACGACGACAGGGACGGTCAGATCTGAAGTCGACCAGTACGAGGGATTTGCGCGGATCTCAAATCCAGCAGTAATGAGGTGTATGCCATCCTGCAAATGCAGCTGAAATCTTCCCGCGGGATAAAAGCCTTTTATTTTGAACGTGCGATACAACGCAATAGGATTACCATCAATCGCATGTATCTGGATGTCTCCGTCAGTGGTGACAATGCCGATCTGATCAAATGGCTTGATATCACCTTCGTAGCCAAGAACGGCATACTGGGAATTGATTCCCCCCATCGCTGATGGGCCGTCAGTGTAGTCCATCTTGGGCGTGGCACAGCCGCTTAGCAAGAGTAATGATGCAGTAATCGCCGGGAAGAGAATTTTCTTTATCAACATGACTGTGTAGATATTTTAAATTGAAAAATATAAAACCTTATTTCTCGAATATTTGATTTTTAATCAGAATTAAAATAATGAATAACAGGGCAATAAATTCCAATCCCGTCGCCAAGCTACCCGGTATTTTTACTTGATTTCTGATAATCCATCAGTTCGAAAATTTAAGATTAATATTTGTTTAATGTTATGAATAAATAAAAGTCACGTAATGTATGTCATTTAGGTGCTTCAGCGCAATAGAAAAAGTCTTTCTGGAAATAATGAAAATGACTTAATAAATTGCCAATACCAGACCTGGTGCGCACCGATATGGAATGCTTGAGCATATCTACCCGATTCTGCATCGCATTCACTTCGCGCAGTGCAGATACGTAGCTCCTACGCAGTCTGCACTGAATTCTACTATGCGGAAATGGATCGACTACACTGTCGCGTCCGTCGTTTCCGACTCGTTCAACCATCCCACCTGCCGCCGTGCCTCATCGCCCAACAGTCCAGCAGAGACAATCGAGAGGCGCATCAATTGATCGGCCAGGACGATGCCAATGGCGGGAACAGCCTGGTCCTCGGTCTCGGCGTCTTCATTGGCTTCGCGTTCGAGCTGCTGGTATAGATCAGTTGTAGACAGGCTTGTATGCCGGTGGAGATATCGAACGTGGTTTCCAGCAAGTTGCCGTAGAGGCAGCCTTCGTGTGAGCCTTCTATCCGGTTTAGCGGCATAGCGCGCTGAATCCGCGTTTTTCAATACCTCGCCATACTCGATGCGGAGCATGGTTGCCGGAGGTAGAGACCAGTTGCTGCATACAACATGTCTTTTTTAGATCAATTGGATTCGCCAGAAAATGTATTTAAAACCCGTAGAATCAGCTTTTGGTAACGCATTTTTGTAGGGATGGTTTGATTTTCCTGTCGCTATCGTCGCTCTTTGTCTCGTAATTTTATGTTAAAGCTAAAATCACACGCCGTTTTTAAAAGATAATTGGTACGTTTTTGCTTGTTCAGCGCGATGTCCGTGATCAATCCTGGCTGTTGTCGTGGTAGTGCGGCTTTATTTACTTCTTACTCTTTACCATCTTGACCTCTGCTCATTCCGATCCGACGTTGCATCGTGCACAGCACCAGTTTGTTGCGCAGCAAATTCCCATTCTGTATGGCACATTGATCATCAATACCGCCGCACTCTGCTGGACCCATTACGATTGCGCACCTGTCTGGTTAAGCCTGTATTTGCCGCTCCTGTTTTGTATGCTTGCGCTGTATCGTGGCGTGTACTGGTTTCGTGTCTCGCGTAGTACGGCGCATTCGGATGAAAAAATCGCCAGGGATTTGCACCAGCTATTTGTCATGGGAGCAACTGCTGCAACGGCCTTTGCGCTATGGGCCTTTGCGCTTTTTCCCTATGGTGACGCGTATGCAAAGTGTCATGTCGCGTTTTACATCGGTATCACGCTGGCCGCCTGTTCGGTCTGCCTGATGAACTCGCGCGGACTCGCCATGATGGTGACCTTTATCGTCGCGATCCCCTTTACCTTATTTTTCCTGACCCGCGACCAACCGGTGTTGATGGCAATCGGGATCAATCTGTTGCTGGTGTGGCTGGCGCTGACGATTGTGCTGTTTGCGCATTATCGGAATTTCGCACAGATGGTGACCTCCATGCGTTCTCTCGGCTTGCAGAATGCCATGATGGACAAGCTGAGCAAGGAAAATCTTCGTCTGGCTAATCTGGATGTGCTCACCGGTCTGGCGAATCGACGTTCTTTTCAGGCGCTCATCAACCAGGAGCTGAAAAAGGGCACACCGGGCACTATTGTGATCGGGATCATCAATCTGGATGGCTTTAAAAGCGTCAACGATATCTATGGCCATGTGTTTGCGGATCAGGTGATTCAGATCATCGGCAACCGGCTGGCATCGTTGGTGACCCATGATTTCTTTGTTTCGCGGGTTGGTGGTGATGAGTTTGGTGTGCTCAATGTTGGTGCTGGTGTCGCCGACATCAAGCACATCGGCGAGAAAGTTAACGCCTTGATCACCGAGCCTTTGAACATCAATCAGGTATCGTTCAAAATTTCAGCAGCAATCGGTTTTGCGGTCAATGCGCATCTGGATGACGGCATCAAGAATGTCTATGACCGTGCCGAATATGCGTTGCGGCATTTAAAGAAAAATCGTAAAGGGAATGTTGCCATCTTCTCGCGCCAGCACGAAATCGACATGCAGCACCGCAATAATATTGAGCAATGCCTGCGGGAAGCAGATTGGGAGAGCGAGCTCTCAATGGTGTTTCAGCCGATCGTTGATATCACCACAAAGCGGGTCGTTGGCTTTGAGGCATTGGCACGATGGGAGAGTCCTATTCTTGGGGCGATTTCCCCAGCCAAATTTATCCCGATTGCTGAAACCAGCGGTCTGATTTGCAGCATTACCGGAGTGCTGCTGCATAAGGCGCTTCAGGCAGCCAGTCGTTGGCCTGCACAGTACTGGATCAGCTTTAATCTGTCAGTACACAATATTGCCTCGCAAGATGCTGCGCATCGCATCCTGAACATCGTCAGACAATATGACTTCCCGCCTGAACGCATTGAATTTGAAGTGACCGAGACGGCTTTCATCGACGATCTTCATCAGGCAAGGCAATCGATTCAGAAATTACGTGACTGGGGCGCCAGCATCGCGCTCGATGATTTCGGTACTGGTGGTTCGACCCTGAGTGCCGCGCAGCAATTACCGGTCAACAAAATCAAGATAGATCGTACCTTCGCCATCGCCACCGAGTTTGAGAGGGCTAACCATGCCATCGTGCGCAGCATGCTGACCTTGTGTGAAGATCTCGGTCTGAGTTGTGTGATTGAAGGTGTGGAAGACCTCGCCAAGGTACAGTTATTTGAAAAAATGGGATGTAAGCTGATTCAGGGTTATTTCTTCAGCCGCCCCTTATCGCAGCGTGAGATTGATCAAAATCTGGCAAACAATCATGGTGTCTTCACGTTGTCTGTCGTGTACTAGTTCTCCTCACTGCTCTTCACTGCTTCTCACCGATACACCTTCGGCAACGGGTAATCCCACTCGCCGCGCTTGCTGGTGCGTAATCCCAAGCGCACCATGCTCTCGGCAAAAGTGACCGCAGCGCTCACGCCATCAATCACCGGCACACCAAGCTCGGCGCTGATGGCCTGACACAGGTCAGCCATGCCGGCGCAGCCGAGGACGATGCAATCGACCTCATCTTCTTCCAGCGCGAGACGGCATTCCTGCACGATGGAGGCATAGGCTTGCGAGGCGGGGTTATCGAGTTCCAGTACTGCGATTTCGCAGGCGCGGATCTTGTTGCAGAAGCGTTCCATGCCATAGCGTTCGGCCAGATGGGCGGCAATCCCGCGGGTGCGGCCTAGCGTGGTGACGATGCTGAAATGACTGCCCACAAAGCTGGCTGCATGCATCGCGGATTCGGCAATGCCAAACACCGGGCCGCTGGCAATCTCACGTGCGGCAGTCAGGCCGGGGTCGCCAAAGCAGGCAATGATGTGGGCATCAGCACCGGCAGCTTCGGCGCGGCGGATTTCTTGCAGCAGCCCGGGCAGGCACATGGCTTCGTCGTAATGTCCCTCAATGGAGACCGGACCCGAGTGCGGATTGCAGGCCCAGATCTCGGTGCCAGGGGCAGCAACCTGGCGCGCACAGTCTGCGATCTTGGCCGTCATACTGGCGGTGGTGTTGGGATTGACGATGTTGATTTTCACGCGGGTTTCTCACTGTTTTGTAGTCGTTCTTCAGGCGCCCAGGTACAGGCGTTTGATATCGGGATGATCGAGCAGGCTGCGCGATGCGCCTTCCAGCTCAATACGGCCGGTGGCGAGAATGTAGGCATAGTGCGAAATCATCAGTGCCATGCGACTGTTCTGTTCGACCAGCATGATGGTGACGCCATCATCGCGATTGATCTCCAGAATCGTGCGGGCAATCTGCCGGATGAACTGTGGGGCAATGCCCAGCGACGGTTCGTCGAGCAGCAACAGACGTGGTTTGGCCATCAGCGCGCGCCCGATCGCCACCATTTGCTGTTCGCCGCCAGAGAGGCTCGATGCCTGCTGGCTAAAGCGTTCCTTCAGGCGCGGGAAGCGTGTCAGCACGCGCTCCAGATCGGCGGCAATGCCGCCCTTGTCGGCGCGGGTGTAAGCGCCCATGAGCAGGTTGTCCTTGATTGACATGAACGGAAACACATGGCGACCTTCCGGCACCATCGCTACACCCATTTCGACCAGCTTATGTGCCGGTGTGCCGGTAACATTGCTGCCGTTAAGCAGTACCTGACCTTGATGCACCGATGACAGCCCGGTAATGGCGCGCAGGGTGGAGGACTTGCCGGCGCCATTGGCACCGATCAATGCCACCACGCTACCGGTGTCGACGCGCAGACTGACATCCTGCAGCGCGCGTACCTGGCCGTAGTTCAGTGAAACCTGCTGCAGTTCCAGATGTGCAGGCGTTGCCGCTGGTGCTGGTGCTGCAATGGTATCTGCAGCAGTGTTGGTGTCGACGACGGTATTCATAGACCAATATCCTCATCTTCCTTGCCGAGATAAGCTTCAATCACTTGCTCGTTGTTGCGGATTTCTTCGGGGGTGCCTTCGGCGATTTTTTTGCCGAAGTAGAGTACGTGGATGGTGTCGGAAATCTTCATGACGGCCTTCATGTCATGCTCGACCAGCAGAATGGAGACACCGCTGGCGGCGATCTTGCGCGTCAGTTCCACGGCGCGGTCGGTTTCGTCCGGGTTGAGCCCGGCATAGGGTTCGTCTAGCAGCAATACTTTGGGGCTCGCGGCCATGCCCATGGCAATACCGAGTAGTCGCAGGTAGCCGTGCGGCAAGGTCTTGGCGACGCTGTCGGCGACACTGCCGAGATCCAGAAAGCGCAGAATTTCCAGTGCATCAGCGCGCATGCGTTCTTCATCTCGACGGGCGGCGGCAGTGCCACCAAAGACTTGCAGGTCATTGGCGCGGCGTGATAACTGGCGCGCCAGGGCGACGTGTTCAAGTGCACTTAGTTCAGGAAAGATGGTGGTTTCCTGAAACGTGCGTACCAGTCCGCGTGCGGAAATTTTATGTGGTGCCAGCCCGGTGATGTCTTCGCCAAACAGATGAACCTTACCCGTACTCGGTGCGCAAAATCCTGCCAGCATTTTGAAGAAGGTACTTTTACCCGCGCCGTTGGGGCCAATCACGGAGGTGACTTTGCCCGTTTCGGTGCCGAGCGAGAGTGAAATATCATCGTTGGCCAGCAGGCCGCCAAAGCGTTTGGATAAACCACTGGCTTGCAGGATGACGGTGCTCGATGGTGTGCTCGTCATCATTTGACGACTCCTTTGTCCTTGTGCAGCGGTAGCGACCACGACCAGCCACGCAATGCCATGAGGCCATTGGGTAGCGTCAGCATGACCACGATCATCAGCACGCCATAGATCAGTGATTGATATTGCTGGAAGTCTTGCAGCAACTCAAACAGGATCGTCAATGCGAAGGCACCGATCATGGCTCCGCTGACATAGTCGAGCCCGCCGAGGAAGCAATACAGCATGTAGTAAATGCTGTGCTCCACCGTGAAGCTTTGTGGATACACGCTTTGGGTGAACAGCGCGAAGTAACCGCCACCCAGACCACCGAGGCCGCAGGCAATCGCGAAGGCCATGATGCGATAGCGCCAGACATTGACGCCAAAGCTTTCGGCCAGATCTTCATTGAGGCGCATGGCGCGGAAGATGCCCCCGAGTCGCGAATAATGCACGCGCCACACCACTGCCAGCGCCAGTGCCAGCAAGGCCACGCCCACGTAATACAGTGGTAGCGGCGAGTCGGTCGCAAACGCTTGCGGCAAACCGGTGATGCCTTTTGCGCCTTGGGTCAACTCGCCGCCGTTGAGAAACGCCAGTCGAATCGCTTCGGTCAGACAGATCGTCAGCATCGAAAAATAGATACCCTTGAGCTTCAGGATCACGCTGCCGATCAGCGCACCGCAGAGCGCTGCCACGACGCACGATAGCGGCAGTGCCAGCCAGACATTGAAGCCAGCCTTCATGATCAGGATCGCGCTGACATAGGCACCGATCAGCGCAAAGCCAGCCTGACAGATATTGATACGACCAATACAGAAGGTCAGCCAGACACCACTGGCAATGACAGCCACACCGGCACAGTTCATCAGCACCGAGATCAGGTAGCGTGATTGGCCCAGCAAGAGTGGCAGCAATAGTAGCGCCACCAGAATGATCAGAATCGTGGAGAAATCACGACGTTGTTCTTGTTTCATGGAGCCTCGCAAAAGCAGGGAACAAGCAGAGAAAGAGAGGATGACAGCATGGTTGACCTTAGCCCCAGGGCTTGCCAAACAAGCCGTTGGGCTTAAAGACCAGGAACACGATCATGGCGACGAAGATCAGCAGATAGGTCATGCTGCTGGGTAGCAGTTCATAGCCAACCGCTTCGGCCATGCCGAGCACAAAGCCACCCACAATCGCACCCGAGGTCACACCGGCGCCACCGATCATGATCATGATGAAGGCCTTGGTCGAGATATTGGTACCGACACCGGTGTTGACGCCATACAGCGTCACCAGCAGCGCACCGGCGATACCGGCCAGACCAGCGCCGATGGCAAAACCGAGCGTGGTGATGAACTTGACGTTTACGCCCTGCAGTAGCGCAGCTTCTTTGTCTTGCGCCACGGCGCGCAAAGCGCGACCCGGTTTGGTAAATTGCACAAACAGCAGCAGCGCAATGATGAAGCCGATCGACAGCAGCGCCACCAACAGATTGGAGTAGGGCAGATAGGCGTCGCCGTCGTTGAGCATGAGCACACCGTCAATCAGAGGCGGTACGCCGCGCTGCTTTTCGCCGAAGACGGAGAGCGCCACATTTTCTAGCAGCAAGGCGGTACCGACTGCCATGAGCATGCTGCTTTCTTCCCGTTTGGAGGTCGTCAGCACCGGCTGAAACAGCCAGCGGTTAAAGGCCATGCCGATCACGCCCAGCGTGATGCCGGCCATTAGCAGAGCGAGCCAGAACGGCAGGCCGTATTGGCCATACAGGTAATACATGACGAAGCCACCGAGCATGTACATTTGTCCATGCGCGAAATTGACCACGCGCATGATGCTGAAAACCATAGTCAGTCCCAGCGCAATAAGCGCATAGGCTGAGCCGAGGATGAGACCGTTGATAAGGATTTGTAGCATGGCGAGTAGCGCGTCCGTTTGTCATCCAGAGTGAAATCAAAAAGCCATTGCCCGAGCCAGAAGGGAGAGCCAGCCCGGGCAATGGGGACTACCTGCTGCCACGAGGACAGCATTGACAACAACCGCCGCACGGAGGGAGTCGCTTGGCGGGTACAACACTGCACGTTACAACTACATTCAGTTAGTGACCTGACCGACGTAGACGGCTTCAAAACCACCCTTGGCATAAGCATTGACGACCAGCGGCACGCCGACTTGCGACTGGCGACCAAAGTCTTGCTTGCCGACGAATTGCAGCGTGGTCTTGTCCTTCACAAACGGATTGGTCATCTTGAAGGTCGGCATTTCCTTGCGGAACTGGTCGACATCGCTGAGTGCCTTCGGATTCTTTTGCAGTACTGCCAAAATCAGCTCCAGCGCGTAGGCCTTGGTACCGGCTTCGTCATTCCATTCGCCGACGCGCTTCTTGTAGACCTCGACAAACTGCTTCATGTAGTCCGACTGGATCGCTGGCGTTGAAGCGCCACCGACCGACAGGAACCCAGCTGCCTTGTCACCGGCGACCTGTTCAAGAATCTTGGCGTCTTGTCCGGTTTCGGTCGAAAGTTGACCCTTGAAGCCGAGATCACGTGCGGCCTTGATCAGCAGTGGCGCATCTGACGGTGCCACACCTGAGAGCACGATTGCATCTGGTTTGGCGCGTACCAGCTTGGACATGATCGGCATGAAGTCGGTGGTGCCTGGCTCGTAGCTTTCCTTGTCGGCAAGCACCTTCAGGCCCAGCTTCTTGGCGGCGGCAACACCTTCTTCCTGCTGGTTCTTGGCGTCCGATTCATTGCGTGCCACGAAGGAGATGCTCTTCACGCCTTTCTTGTCCATCAGATATTTGTAGACCACCGGGCCGACCTGATATGAGGCCACCATGCCCAGTACCGAGGCGTTGGCGGGAGCGGTGTAGAGCTCCTTGGAGAAGGCATACGGAAAGTTGATCGCCTTGGCACGTTCCATCACTGGCTTGACGGCGATGGCAGTGGTGTCGATGTTGGGGCCGATGATGTACTTGATCCCTTCGCTGGCCAGCTTTTCGGCGTTTGAGATGGAGATCTTGGGATCATTCTTGTCATCGAGTGCGACGATTTCGATCTTGTACTTCTTGCCGCCGATATCGACACCGCCCTTGGCGTTGTACATCTCTGCAGTGGTTTCGGCACAGTACTTGTTGACCAGACCCCACGAGGCAGCAGCGCCCGACATGACGCCGTTGACGCCAATCTTGAGGACGGCATCGTCTGCATGTGCCAGCGGCATGCTGCCAAACATGGCGAAGGTGAGGGCGGCCAGAGTTTTCAGGGACATACGCTTGTTCATCATTACTCCTGGTTGAGAATTTGCACAGATAACAATTTGGTAAAGAGTGGCTCTTGCTTGACAGGCAAACTTCATGCCGTGTCAGATACTGCGTGGTAGTCAGAACGTATGGCGTACACCCAGCGCCAGTGACATCTGGTGCTGGTTGGCATAACCGCCGCCGACGGTGCCGGAGCTGGTATTGACCAAGGCTTCGGTGGCACCATCGCCGTTGCGCAAATAGGCCAGATTCATGATCAGGCTGGTGCGCTTGGACAAGCTGTAAATCCCCAGTAGACGATAAACTTTGGTGTCATTGGAGAAGGTAGTGTTACGGCGATACAGCACATCAGCCGAGCCGGTAAAGGCCGGGATGAAGGTGTAATCGACACCGGCTTCCACGGCATAGGCCTTGCTGGCTGGTTGCGAGCTGATCGACTGGAAGGTGCCAGGGCCGGAGATATCGCTATATGCTGCGCCAAGCCGGGCCTTGAAGTTGCCAACGGTATAGCTGCCACCGAGTGTGGTGAGCTTGAGGTCATTGCCGAGGCTGGCGACACTGGCGCTGCCATCCTGTTCATGGTCATAGCTCAATGCCACGTAGACCGGTCCCTGGTTGTACTTCACCGCGGCGTTATAGAGCTGGCCCGTCTTGACACTACCTGCGGCCTCGCCAAAACCGACCATGAAGCCTGCCTGCACACCACCTGCCTCTGGCGACACATATTTCACGGTGTTGTTATAGATTTCGCTGACGGCATCAAACTCAGAGAATTTGAACACCGAGCCGGAGTTATAGCCGCCCTTGAAGACACTGCCGACTAACCAGTCATCGTTGAAGTTCCATTGCTTGCCGGCGGTGAGCGTGCCCGAATTGCTTTGCAGCCCCACCAGCGAATTGCGCGAGAACAGATCGCCACTGGACGACATCGTGCCGTTGCCCGGGTTGAAACCTGCCTGCAGGTTAAAGATGGCGCTGAGACCGCCACCTAGATCTTCCTTGCCAGAAAAGCCGATGTTGGAGACGCCTAGAATACTGTTGGTCACACCAACCGTGTTCTGGTGACCGGTGCCGGTATTGTTGGAGTACGCCAGGCCGGTATCGATCACCCCAGAGATGGTGATTGAGGATTGTGCACAAGCTGCTCCGCTTGCGCCCAGCAAACCAAGCAAAATGCCTGCTGTGCCGAGGGTAGTGATGGTACGCATGATTTTCCTTTTCTTATCCGATAGCGATGATGATTCGGCCTCCCAACCGCGCCATATCTGATTGTTAATTAAGCGTGCTACTGACATCGACTTCTTGAAGAACAGATTTGCAGTGATAACAATTTGATTTTGGATTGTGCACAATCACGGTTTTGCAATAAGCTAAAACCGTGCCAGCCGTGCTTTTTTCGGGAAATTACGATGAAACCCCGCTGCTGACGGATTGAGGTGGGGTGTTGTTGAGATGACCAAGCGTGGGACAGCACAAGGAGGCTTGCTTACATGCCTATTGTGCGCAAATCATTTTAATGATTGTGCACAATAATAGTGATCATGCTTTCTGTTGGTGCGTCATTTCGTCTTTACCAGAGGCGAATACTGCGGAGAGATGCTGTGCGTGCAGCCAGCTGAAGACTTATACTGTGGCCTATTGATCAAGTTAACCAGTACAAGGCAGTTCACACAAACTATGCGTCGATTGAGCACAATAAGGTCATCTTCTTTCACGTTGCGGGGCCTGGATGAGCGAATCTAAGGTGCGACGGAGCAAAGCGGCTGAAGTCGAGCATGCCGATAAAGCCGAACGTCACGACGAGCTGAGTAACGAAGCCGTCGATGCCCGTATCTACACGGCAATCATTGACGCCATCCTGGAACACAAGCTGCCGCCCGGTACCAGACTGGTTGAGGCACCATTATGTGAAGCCTTTGGCGTGACCCGTGGTACCTTGCGGCGGGTCTTTGTCAAACTGGCACACGAGCGTGTCATTGAGCTGCAGCCCAATCGTGGCGCCATCATCGCATTGCATGACATTGATGAAGCCCGGGAAGTCTTTGAGGCTCGCGTGATTCTCGAAGTCGGTTCCGTCAAAGGACTGGCCGCCAAGGCTGGCAACAAAAGTCGTGCCTTTACCGAGCTGCGCGAGATGATTCAGCGCGAACATGCGCTGCGCGAAGACGGTAACTGGCGCGACTGGATTCGTCTCTCTGGTGAATTCCATATCAAGCTGGCCGAAGTCAACCAGAACGACATCGTCAGTGGTTACCTGCGCACCTTGATCGCACGTACCTCCTTACTGATCGGCCTGTATGAAAAACCGAAGCGCAACAGCTGCTCCGCCGACGAGCACGTTGCGATTCTGGATGCGATTGAACAAGGGCAGCCAGCACTGGCTGCCAGATTGATGGAACATCATCTGGGCGAATATGCGATGGGGTTGCTTGACGAACCATCGCAGCCGGTCGAAATTGATTTCGGGAAATTATTTGCGCCGGTCAAGTAGTGACCGTGTGCCCACTGATGCAGCAAGCTGCTGGCCGGACATTCCCGGACCAGGGTAGTCACTGTAGGGAGGGTAGCAATGAAAGCCATCTGGAATAACACGGTCATTGCCGAGAGCGACGATACCGTGCTGGTCGAAGGAAATCATTATTTTCCCGAGAGTGCGCTTAAGCGAGAATTGGTGACCGCCAGCAGTCACAAGACCATTTGCCCGTGGAAGGGAGAGGCCAGTTACTACTCGCTGCTGGTCAATGGCGAAGTGAATCAGGATGCCGTCTGGTACTACCCCGATCCCAAACCAGAAGCGGCCAGTATCAAGCACCGGGTCGCCTTCTGGAAGGGAGTCAAGGTCAGCTAGCTGGCTAGCTGACTTCTCTAGCTGGCTGTAGCCGTCAGCTTATCCTGCGTTTTGGTCTCAAAATCGCTGGCATCATGGCGCTCGAGCAGTTGCTCGGCCGGGGTGCCGCTGGTTCGGTTGACCATGCGCCCACGCTTGACCGCTGGTCGTGCATAAATCTCGTCGGCCCAGCGTTGTACATGCTGGTATTCGTGCACGCTCAAAAACTCCGCAGCGCCGTAGTTCCAGCCTTTAACGAGTCCACCGTACCAAGGGAAGACGGCGATATCGGCGATGCTGTATTCATCTCCGGCGAGGAAGCGATGCTTGGCCAGATGTTGGTTGAGTACGTCCAGCTGGCGCTTGACTTCCATCGCAAAGCGATCGATCGCGTATTCGATCTTGGTCGGTGCATACGTATAGAAGTGACCAAAGCCGCCACCCAGATAGGGGGCGCTACCCATTTGCCAGAACAGCCAGTTCAAGGCTTCGGTGCGGGCTGCGCTGTCCTTGGGCAGGAAGGCACCGAATTTCTCTGCCAGATACAACAGGATCGAACCTGACTCAAATACCCGCACAGGTGCTGCGCCACTGTAGTCGAGCAGTGCCGGAATCTTGGAATTAGGATTGATGTCCACAAAGCCGGAGCCAAACTGATCGCCATTGCCGATGCGGATCAGCCAGGCATCGTACTCAGCACCGGTGTGACCGAGTGCCAGTAATTCTTCCAGCAAAATCGTGACCTTGACGCCGTTCGGTGTACCTTGCGAATACAGTTGCAGCGGATGTTTGCCGCGCGGCAGTTCCTTGTCATGCGTGGCGCCGGCAACCGGACGATTGGTACTGGCAAAGGTGCCACCGTTGGGTTTGGTCCAGGTCCAGACGGCGGGCGGTGTGTAGCTTGGCGTATCGGCCATGGTGGGCTCCGTGTAGGTGTAACGTCGAGCCTTTGATTATAGCTTTTGAGGAAAAAACGTGATGGCCGGTCCCGATTATCGCTGCAGGGCGCGTGCCACGAAATCCTCGCGGAAAAACCGTCGAATCGAAAACGCTTCAATCGGCGTTACCGTGCTGCCGGTATCAATCAACTCGGCCATCACATCACCCACCCCCGGTCCAAGCTGGAAGCCTGCGCCGCAGAAGCCAAATGCATAATGCAGACCCGGTTCTTTGGTGCTGGTGCCCATGATCGGCAAATCGTCCGGCAGGTAACTTTCAATGCCCGACCATACCCGCAGCAGATTTAACTGACGCAAGGCAGGGGCGATACGTTGCAGCTGGTAGAGCTGGTTGAGCGTGTTTTCAGGACGCACATAGGCGCGTTTGAGATCAGGATAGGCCGGCCCGCGATTGCCACCACCGAAAATGATATTGCCGCGCGGGATCTGGCGGAAGTACAGCGTTTCCAGATCGTTAGAGGCAGAGACGCCGATTACGGTTTTCAAACCATAGGGAACCGGTTCGGTCACGCCCATTTGTGGCCCGTGGGCGACCAGATTGACTGACTCGCCAAAACTGCTCGATAACCTGTTAGCCCACGCTCCGGCAGCAATCAATACGGCAGGCGCACGGAAGACCCTGCCATCGGTGGCGGTAGCGCGAAAGTCTTCACCATCTTTTTCGACCTCGTCGACTTCGGTATTTTCAAAAATCTGTGCGCCTGCGCGCGCTGCAGCTCGACCAAAGGCGGGCGCTGCCAGTCGCGGATTGGCATGGCCGTCTAATGGCGAGTAGGATCCACCACCGATTTGCGGACCAAGGAACGGAAAGCGCTCACGCAATTGCTTGCCGCTAAAAATTTCTAGATCGAGCCCAAGCTCTCGCGCGCGCAGGGCGTAGTCTTCAAACATCCCTAGTCGCTCAGTGCCATAGCAGACCCGCATATGACCGGAAGGGAGAAACTCGACATCTTCACCAATCAGCTGCGGCAGTTTTCGCCAGATGTCCAGTGAGCGGTTTGCCAGTGGAATCTGCAGCAGATTGCGTCCCTGCCGCCGGACGTTACCAAAATTGGTCCCACTAGCTTGTTGACCCAGCAAACCGCGTTCCAGCAGGATCACCGAGCGGCCGCGTTGGCGCAGGAAAAAGGCTGCTGCACTACCCATGATGCCACCACCGACAATGATCACATCGGCCTGATATTGAGCAGCCGAGACAATCGTGGCAACACGGCCTGCATCATTGATTATTGCGTTGCCATTCATTGCAGAGACGCTACTCATTGTGGTTCCTCAACGATACTGAATGCCAGCGGCTTGACTGGCGCCTGGGTACGCAAGCGGCCGACGTCCGCGACCGGGCAGCCAATGGCAGCGGCAATGACCTCAGCACCGGCATGCCCGCAATAGCGTCCCTGACAACGGCCCATGCCGACCCGGCTGAAAGCCTTGGCACGATTGGCCTCTTGCGCGCCCTTGTGATGGACGACTTCACGCAGCTCTCCCGCCGTGATGCCCTCGCAACGGCAGACGATGGCACTATCGGGCAGGCTGGCAGCCTGTTGCGCCGGCCACGGAAAGGCTTGCTGCAGCCCGAGACGGAACTGTTCCATGGCAGCTTGTTCCTGATGCAGCTGTGCCAGCTGCTCGACCGCAACAGGCGCTGCCTGATTGCTCTTGGAGGTACTTCGTAAGTCTGCCAGCGCAGCCAGTGCAGCCAGTCGTCCGGCATTTTCGGCGGCATCGGCGCCACGGATGCGTGCACCATCACCGGCCAGATAAACCCCCGGTACCGAGCTACGGCCATCAGCGTCAACTCGTGGTAGCCATTGGCGTGAAGCCTCATCAAATACAAATTCACAACGTGCCAGATCGGCCAGCTGGGTTTCGGCACGCAAGTGATAACCCATGGCGACTGCATCGCAGCTGAGGGCATGTTCGCGACCGTCAGCGCTGCGATAGCGTACACCTTGTACCCCTGACTCCGGGGTGCCTTCGATCTGCACTGGGGTGATTCCGCGCTGGATATCGACACCGGCTCGCCGGATTGCATTGAGCAAGAATAGCCCCTTAAACAAGACACCCGGGCGCGCCAGCAACTTCGGTAGTGCGCGCCATTGCAAGCGGAACGGTGAGGTATCCAGCACTGCTGCCACATTGGCACCAGCCTTGCTGTATTGACTGGCGACCAGATAGAGCAGCGGACCGCTTCCCATGAAGACGACCTTGCGACCGACCGAGACTGCCTGTGACTTCAGGGCGACCTGTGCTGCACCAAGCGAGTAGGTCCCCGCATACTGCCAGCCGGGTGTGGGCATCAGCCGGTCGGTGGCACCGGTACAGAGCACCAGAATGTCGTAGGCCAATGCGCTGGCACGTGGTGCGCGCTCCTGTTGCATTTGTTGCATCTGATGCATCAGATGCACCCGTCCTTCGCTGATGTTCCAGGCCAGGGTTTGCGGATGGTAGTTGACCTTGTCGCGCAGCTGATCAAAGCAGTCATGCAAGGCCTGGGCACGATTGGCTTCCGTGCCATACAGCTGTGGATAGGAACGACTGAAGTTGTCGGGCTGACGGCGGTAGATCTGACCACCGTCGCGCCGTCCTTCATCAATGATGGTCGGCCTCAGTCCGGCAGCGACAAACGTTTCAGCGCAGCGCACACCGGCCGGGCCTGCGCCGATGATGACTATGCGAGGTTGGGCCATGTCAGCTCCAGCGTGTTGGTTGTGACATCCATGCCAGCTTCGACCTGGGTTGCGCAGGCGCGCAGACGCTGACCCGCAGTATTCCAGACCCAGCAGTCCTGGCAGGCACCCATGAGGCAGAATCCGGCGCGCTTTTCGCTGCCAAACTCGGAGCGGCGCACGTAGTCGCCGTGCATGAGCATGGCAGTGAGCAAGGTATCGCCTTGCAGCGCAGTCACTTCTCGTCCGTCAAGTCTGAAACGGATCTCGGTGCGCTGGGTTTCATCAAGCCGGACCATGCGCGCAGCGGGCAGCGATGTCAGGGGGGGCGAACTCATATGGTGACTCCTTCGACGGGGACCAGTGCCTGTTGTATACGTTGCAGATCGGCATCGGACCGATGACATAGAATTTCTCCACCATGCTCCATATTGCGGCGACGTGGCGGCACGACGTTGCACACGCCATCAATACGCAGTGCACAGCGTGGCAGGAAGGTACAGATATCGGGTGAGGTGGATACCTCGCCAATGGCAGGCAGCTCTTGTGGCGTACGGCCACTGGCCTGCTCCAGCCAGCCTTGACGCAGCGCCGGCACGGATGACAGCAACAGATGCGAATAGGGATGGTAAGGCGGTGCCATCATTGCTTCACGCGGGCGCTTGGCGACCATATGGCCGGCGTACAGCACGACAATGTCATCACAGATTGCGCGCACGGTACTGATGTCATGGCTGATGAACATGTAGGACACGCCAAGCTCACGACGCAGCTGTGCCAGCAGTTCCAGAATCCCAGCGGCGACTACGGTGTCGAGTGCGGAGGTGACTTCATCGCACAGAATCAGATCCGGTTCAGCAGCCAGTGCACGGGCCAGATTGGCACGTTGCTTCTGACCACCGGAGAGTTCGCCGGGCAGACGATCAGCGACGCTGGCCGGGAGTTGCACCAGATCCAGCAATTGCAGCATGCGCCGTCGCATGGCCTGACCGGACAGGCCATGGTAGAAGGCCAGTGGCCGGCTCAGGATACGGCCGATCGTATGCGCCGGATTGAGCGCGGTATCGGCATTCTGGAACACGATCTGAATCCGTCGGAACTGCTCCCGCGTGCGACCTGCCAGCGTTGGTGACAGCGGTACGCCATCCAGCGAAATCGATCCGCGGGCAGGTGCAATCATGCCCGCCACCGCACGCGCCAGCGTCGTCTTGCCGGAGCCGGATTCACCAATGACGCCGATGGTGGTGCCACAGGCAATGGTCAGATTGATGTCATCGAGAATACGGACACCTGGCAAGCCCTTGTTGTCGGGGCTGCCGTAACCAGCGATCAGACCGCGAATCCTCAGCAAGGGCTCTTTTTCAGCTTGCTCAAGCACATCAGAAGAGAGCACTGCCGGTGCTAATTCTGCCAGTTGCAGAGCCGGTGTAGCAGCGGCTAGCAGGCTCTGTGTGTAGGCATTGGCAGGAGTAGTCAGAATTTGTCCGGTGTCACCGACTTCCCGCACTGCACCGTCACGCAGGACGATGATGCGATCCGCCATCTGTGCCACTACGGCCAGATCATGGGAGACATAAACAGCGGTAGTACCGATTTCCTTGACCACATGTTTGAATGCACGCAGCACCTCGATCTGGGTGGTGACATCCAGTGCCGTCGTCGGCTCATCCAGGATCACCAGCTCAGGATCGGTAATCAATGCCATCGCCGCCATCAGACGCTGTAACTGACCACCCGAGACCTGATGTGGATAGCGCTCGCCGATATGCTCAGGGTCCGGCAACGCCAACGAACGAAACAGCTTGATTGCCTTGGCCTCTGCCTGCTCGCGCGACAGGGTCTTGTGAATCAGTGCGCTCTCGATCACCTGTTCCATCAGAGTCCGTGACGGATTAAACGCCGAGGCAGCACTTTGCGCGATATAGGCAACATCGCGCCCACGCATGCCGCACAGCTCGCCGTGACTGAGTGCAAGAACATCACGTTGCCCAATACGCACACTGCCGCCAACAATCCGGCAGCCGCTGCGGGCATAGCCCATCAGCGAGAGCGCGATGGTGGTCTTGCCGGAGCCCGATTCACCGATCAGGGCAAGTACTTCGCCTCGCGCCAACGAAAAATCAACATCCTTGACGATCACGGTGTCACTGCCATCATCCTTGCTGGCAACCACACGCAAGCCCTTTACCTCCACCAGCGTGGCCCCGGTCTGGCCATGATCTTTGTCGCAATGGTTCATGGCATTATTCCTTTCTGGCGCGTTTGCCGCGCAGATTGTCGATCAGCAGATTGACACCAATGGTCAGGGTGGCAATGGCCAGTGCCGGCATAATCACGGCTACGGAACCATCACCGAGACCAGAAATATTTTCACGTACCAGCGAGCCCCAGTCGGCATCTGGTGGCTGTACCCCCAGACTCAGAAAGCTCAGGCCACTGAGCAGCAGCACCACAAAGACAAAGCGCAGCCCGAAGTCGGCCAGTACCGGACGGATCATGTTGGGCAGCATCTCCACACAGGTGATGTAGAACACGCCTTCACCGCGTGCTTTGGCAGCCTGAACGTATTCCATGGCTTGCACATTGACCGCCAGCGAGCGTGCCATCCGGTATGCACCTGGCATATAGGTCAACGCGGCTGTCAGGATCAGTAACCAGACCGAGGAACCGAACGATGCCACCATCATCAGCGCAAACATCTTGCTGGGGATGGAGATCAATGCATCCAGAATCCGGCTGAGGACGTCATCGATCCAGCCGCCCGCAAGCGCTGCAAACAGCGCCAGCGTCGTGCCGACTGTACTGGCCATGACGGTCGCTGCCAGTGCCAGCCCGATTGTGTAGCGCGTGCCGAACAGGATGCGACTGAGCATGTCACGTCCCAGATAGTCGGTGCCAAGCCAGAAATGACTGCTCATCCCGCCGAAGACATCGTTATCAACAATGGCACTGGCATCAAAGGGAGAAATACTGGGGCCGAACACCGCCATCAATAGCCAGAAGCACACAATCGCGAGTCCCAGCATGCTTAATCTGGAGCGACCGTGCGGCTTGCGATACGGGGTTGTTACGGTTGCCGTAGTGTTGGCAAGGTTAAGTGGTGCAACGGTATCGACGGCGTTCTCTACCTTGTCCGCTGCAGCAGAATCAACGGTGTTGTGTGCGGGAGCGTTCATCGGTTTCTCAATCTTGGATTGGAGATAATGGCAAGCAGGTCGGCGACCAGTACCAGTAGCAGATAACCTGCACAGAAAATCATGGCACAGGCTTGAACTAAAGGCATGTCGCGGGTAGTGACGGCATCGACCATCAGTGTCGAGATGCCGGGATAATTGAAAATCGACTCCACAATGATGACCCCACCGAGGAGATACGACAGGCTCATTGCCACCGCATTAGCGATCGGGCCAACCGCATTGGGTAACGCATGACGCAACACGATGCGGGTCGAACTGGCGCCTTTGAGCAACGCCATCTCAACATAGGGCGCACGCAGTTGATCGATCACGGCGGCGCGTGTCATGCGTGCCATTTGCGCCACGATGACGCAGCACAGCGTCATCACCGGCATGGCGTAGGCTTTCAGAAAATCTGCGATCCCGTTGATATCGGAGGTATGCGACAACGCCGACAGCCAGCGCAGCTTGACCGCAAAGATCATCACCGCAATGGTGGCCACCAGAAACTCTGGTACTGACACCATCATCACTGCACCGACGTTGACACAGCGGTCTAGCAGCGAGCCGCGATACATGGCTGAAGCAATTCCCAGCAACAAGGCGATCGGTACCGATACAGCGGCGGTGACACCGGCCAGTAGCAACGAAGAAGGTAAGCGTCCGGCAATCATTTGCGCCACCGGTGAATTATTCACCAGTGACATACCAGGGTCGCCCGAGAGCATACCGCTGAGCCAGTTGGCATAACGCAATGGCAAGGGCAAGTCGAGCCCAAACTGATGCCGCAATGCGGCCACGGTTTCTGGCGTAGCAGCTTGACCCAGCGCAGTCTGCGCGGCGTCACCCGGTAACAGGTTGGTAATCAGGAAAACGGCAATTGACACCAGCAGCAAGGTCAGTGCTCCCAGTGCCAGGCGTCGCAGGATAAGTCGCAAGACCATACTGTTCATTTCAATCCTTTCTGCCCATCTCACCGGCAACGGGTAGCGTGCCGGTGAGATAGTGTGGAGCGACTACACGTCAGGCTTCCAGCCAGACGTATTCAGCACAGGTGTAGTTCATGAAGGCACCCAATGGAATTGGCTGGATGCCTTTGATTTTGCTATTAATGCCTTCCAGATTGGTGATAAAGACTGGAATGCCGATGCCACATTTTTCATGGACCAGTGTTTGCATATCGGCGTACAACTTCTTGCGCTTGTCAAAGTCGGTTTCGCCACGTGAAGCTACCAGCAGCTGATCGAACTGGGCGTTCTTCCAGCCAGATTCGTTCCATTGTGCGTCCGACTTGAAGAACTGGGTGAACAGAATATCGGCACTCGGACGCGGATTGATATTACCGAATCCCAGCGGCACCTTCATCCATTGATTGGACCAGTAGCCGTCGGCAGGCAAACGCTTGACGTCGAGTTTGAGGCCGATCTTTTGTGCGGACTGTTGCATCAGCAAGGCAATGTCGACCGAACCAGTTGCGGCAACGGAGGCAACCAGCGGAATGGTGCTGCCAATGACGCCTGCCTTTTGCAGATGGAATTTCGCCTTGTCCGGATCATAGGGACGTTGCGGCAGACCAGCAAAGAAGAAGCGATTGGTCGGATCGATTGGCTGATCGTTGGCGACGACCGCATAACCACGGAAGGCAGCAGCCTTGATCTGTTCACGATCCATCAGATACTTCATACCCAGCGTGAAATCCATGCTATTGCCGGGTACAACATCCTGACGGATCACCAGGTCGCTATAGAGGCCCGACTTGGTTTCCAGCACCGAGTAACCGGCGGTGGATTTGATCCGCGTGGTGGAGCGAGGATTGAGTTCGTTGATCCAGTGCACATCACCAGAGAGCAGCGCATTGACGCGCGCAGCTTCATCCGGAATGCCGAACAGTTCGATTTCATCCAGATAAGGCTTGCCGGATTTCCAGTATTCCTCATTGCGTACGGCGATGGTACGCACACCCGGGGTGAACTCTTTGCATTTGAATGCGCCGGTACCGTTGGCGGTTGTGAAGTTGGTGGTGCCATCCTTGATGATCAGGAATTGCGCCGTTGCCAGAATCACCGGTAAGTCCGCGTTAGGGCCGGTCAACTTGATCTGTACTTCGTTGGGGCCAATGGCCTTGACGGAGTCGAACTGATCAGCAATCACTTTGACCTTGGAGGCCGTTGCCGGATCTTTGTGGCGCATCAGAGAGTACACCACGTCAGCCGGGGTAAGTGGCTTGCCATCATGGAAGCGGATTCCGCTGCGCAGCTTGACGACCCATACCGTAGCGTCATTGGTCAGCATCGACTCGGCCAGTACCATCTCCGGTGCCAGCTTGGTATCAAGCGAGGTCAGACCGTTGTAGAACATGTGCGCCCGCGTGTAGTCGGTGGAGTGTGCGGTCTTGGCAGGGTCGAGCGTATCCGAAGTGGCGCTGGACTGGGTGGCGATTCTGATTTTGCCGCCGCGACGCGGTGTTGCTGTTTGTGCCTGTGCACTACCAGCAATGGTGAGCAAACCAGTTGACGTCGCGCCCAGCAGACTGCCTGCCAGCACGGTACGCATCATGTCACGGCGGCTAAAACCGGCCCGGACATTTTCGATTGATTCGCCAACGATCAATTGGTCGCCTGCGGGGTTTTGCTCAATTTTATTCTTACTCATGAAAAGCCTCACCTAAGAAATTCAATCACCTGAATCACCAGCCGCTACACCGGTGGACTATATCAATGCAATTTACATGCCGTCACGACCTGCAAAATTTACTGCCATTCAAATCAAATCAACTTAACTTAACTTGTCACGCAAGGTGTAATAGGCACCCACCAATGGCAGGAACCAAGGCTTGCCAACATGTCCAGGGATGGGTGGCCAGGCGTTTTCCCATGGCTGCAGTGATGGCTTTCCACACAGGGTATTGGCCATCTGCTGACCAAGATGGACCGACATCTGTACACCATGACCGCTATAGCCAAGTGCATAAAAAAGGCCCTTGTGCTGCCCTGCACGTGGCAACCGATCTGCCGACATATCGACTGAGCCGCCCCAGCAATAATCGATGCGCACTTCACGCAGGGCAGGGAACATTGCCACCATGGCAGCACGCAGAATCACGCCGCTTTTTTCATCCGAACGCGGATTGGACATGGCAAAGCGGGCTCTTCCACCGAACAGCAAACGGTTGTCTGGCGTGAGTCGGAAGTAATTGCCAATGTTTTTGGAGGTCACATAATTGCGCCCCCCCGGAAACAGCTGGTCGATCAATGATTGCGGCAATACCTCGGTGACAATGATGAAACTGCC
Organism: Herbaspirillum sp. Sphag64; assembly: GCF_014192645.1. Lineage (GTDB taxonomy): Bacteria > Pseudomonadota > Gammaproteobacteria > Burkholderiales > Burkholderiaceae_D > Herbaspirillum. Next base: position 27,555 of record NZ_JACHYE010000010.1, read on the forward strand.
AACAGGAATCAGGCGACGTCGGAAGTAAGCCAATGGTCCTGTCGCACAGCCGCCGGTAGCCAGCAGAACTTGACTGGCCTTGATGTTGCCTTTGCTGGTCTGTACCTCATAGGCTTGACCAGCAATCTGCCGCAGCCCGGTCAGTGGCGTGTACTCATGAATCTGCGCGCCCAGACGCGCGGCGGCATGTGCCAGTCCGACACCAAACTTGCCGACGTGAAGCTGGGCGCTGTTTTTCTGTAGCAGACCGCCGAAGAAGGGACCGTTGATTTCACTCCCCATTTCTTGCGCAGGAACCATTTCCAGATGGGGGTCGATCTCCGCAGCCAGTTCCCGATAGACTTGCTCAAGCTTGCCGTAATGCTCTGGCTTGGCTGCCAGCTTGAGCTTGCCGCAACGGGTGAAGTCACAGTCAATGTGTTGCTCTGCAACGATGCTTGCCACCGTTTCCACTGCATCCAGATAGGACTGGTACATGGCACGTGCGCGCTCCCGGCCGATCTCGGCTGCCAGTGCAGCAAAGTCATGCGCCAGTCCACCGTTGCACTGGCCGCCATTACGTCCGGAAGCCTCGCCGATAACACGATCAGCTTCCAGCACCACGACCGACCGGTTTTGCTGACGCAGCCGTAATGCTGCCGACAGGCCGGTAAAGCCACCACCCACGACTACCACGTCCACTTCTGTGGGCAATGGCGTGATGGCTGCACCATCAAATGATGGTGCGGTATCGAGCCAATAGGATTGCAGCTTCATGGTGCCTGCTCCGCAGTCTGAGTGCGCACTTACAGACCAACGATGCCGGGCAGGCCGCTCAGGTCGGTGATTTCTGTATAGCCGTAATGCGGGGTCGATGGCTCATGACCACGGGCCACGAAGACCTTGTTCTTGATCCCCATATCGGATGCTGGCATCAGGTCGTAGCGCAGACTGGAAGACACATGCAGCACATCTTCAGGATTGCAGTTCAGATTGTCGAGCATGTATTCAAAAGCGCGCAGGCGTGGCTTGTAGGCTTGTGCCTGTTGTGCCGTGAAGACCTTGTGGAAAGGCGCACCCAGCTTTTCGACGTTATGCATGATCTGATCGTCAGACGCATTCGAGAAAATCACCAGCGGAAATTCCTTGGCAACCTTGGCTAATGGCGCAGGCACATCGGCATGCGGACCCCAGGTTGGGACTGCTTGATAGAAGCTACCGACTTCTTCTTCAGTGGTCTTGATGTTCCAGCGTGCGCAGGTGCGACGGATGGCATTGGCCACCACATCCTTGTAGGGCTTCCATTGATCCAACACTTCATCCAGACGGTAGGCTGCGAACTGCCGGAGGAAAAACGGCATGTCCGCCTCGGAGACGCGATCGGCATAAATCACGCGGGCCGTATCCGACATCTGAAAGCGTGTCAGTGTGCCGTAGCAGTCGAAGGTGATGAACTTAGGCTTGAATGTGCTCATTGCTAATATTCCTATCAAAAGTGAACCGGTGATTAATGCCACCTGAGACCTGCTATCTTGCCGATCAGGCATGGTGACATCAGGTGACTGGGTTACTGCAAACATTGGTACTACTGAAATCGTTACTGCTGACCTTGTTAGTGCTGCGTTTGTTAGTACTGAATTTATGACGACGCAATGACATGTCCTGAGATGGATTACAACATACAGATACGCGCTATTTATTCCGTTTTGGCGGCATCGTGAAACAGAAACATGTGTTTTAGACGGTGCAATCAGCATAGCTTGCCGAGCGGTGCAGCATTGTGCAGAACAGCTGCCTCTATGCTGATTTTTCACCAAGTTAGTGCGCTAACTGCACCATCATTCACAGTGCCGCCTGTGTTGTTTGTACTGGTTCAGGAGGAAAAATCTACCAGCACGCTCTTGATGCGCAGGTTGGCTTCAAATGCCTGTCGTCCCAGGTCCTTGCCCATGCCAGAGCGCTTGTAGCCGCCTGTCGGGATGATGAAATCATTGCTACGGCCATAACGGTTTATCCAGACAGTGCCCGCTTCCAGCGTGCGTGCCATACGCAGCGCGCGATTCAGATCGCTGGTATGCACGCCGGCTGCCAGACCGTATTCGGGATGACTTGCCAGCGCCAGTGCTTCGGTTTCATCGTCAAAGCTTTGTACGGTCAACACCGGGCCGAAAATTTCTGCCTGTACCGCTTCATTGTGATGGTCCACCTGACTCAGAATGGTCGGCAGATAATGAGCCGCGCTCTCTGCTGCATGCCGACCACCGCTGATGAGCTGGGCACCGGCAGCAACGCTACGGGTAACAATATCGGCAATGCGTGCACTTTGCTTGGTAGAGATGATCGGTGCCAGCGTCGTCGCCTGCGACCAGGTTGCGCCCGGCCGCAGCCCTTCCATATGGCGTTGTATGCCCGCGATGAGTTGATCGGCCACGCTGCGCTGCACAATCAGGCGTGAGCCGGCGACACAGACCTGACCAGCATTGCCGGTAATGGCGGCGGCAATGGTACGGGCAGTTTTATCGAGGTCTGGTGCATCGGAAAAGACCAGCTGCGGGCTCTTGCCGCCCAGCTCCAGCGTGACAGGTTTAGTCCCGCTGTCGGCACAGGCCCGCATGATGGCGGCACCGGTGGCGGTGGAGCCGGTAAACGTGACTTTTGAAATTTTCGGGTGACGGCATAAGCTATCGCCCGTGATACGACCATCGCCTTGGATCACGTTGAAGATCCCTGCCGGGACGCCTGCCTGAATGGCCAGTTCAGCCAGTCGCAAGACGCTGAATGGGGTCAGTTCAGAGGGCTTTAGCACCACCGCATTACCTGCAGCCAAAGCTGGGGCGATTTTCCATGACGCCATCACCAGCGGGAAATTCCAGGGCGCGATCGCACCGATGACTCCATACGGTTCGGTCAGCAGCATGCCCAGATGATCAATGCGTGTGGCGGCAACTTCACCGCCATGCTTGTCGGCCAGTTCCGCGAAGAAGCGAATACCTTCGGCAGTAAACGGGACATCCCATTGCGTGGCATCCTTGATCGGACGGGTCGAGCCGACTGCTTCCAGTGGTGCCAGTGTCGCCACATCTGCATCAATCAGATCGGCCCAGCGGCGCATGATCCGGGCGCGATCCCGTGGCGCCTGCGTGGCCCAGTTACTGGTGGTAAAGGCATGCCAAGCATTTTCCACGGCATGATCCACAAGTGCTTCGTCTGCCAATGGCAAGCCTGCATAAACCTGACCATCAGACGGACGCAATACATCAAGATGATTGGTCTTGGCGGCACAATCAACGTAACTGCCGCCAATGAAGTGGGCACTCCTGACGGCGACCTGCTGGGGAGAGAAATCGAGCATGGGTTTACCTGCAAAATAGGGGAAGAAGGCGACCAAAGTCGCGAACGTCGTGCTGATGGCAGGACATTCGCCAGCCATTCATGCTAATGCTGGTACCGCATTATTTTGTGCCGAGACATGCGCCAAGATCGCCATAAGATTGCGAATTACGCCCTGCGAAGGCGGTATTGTGCGGGTCAAAAACGGGCATCATGCATGTTGACCAGAATTCAGGAATCGCTTCCTACAAGGAATGTCTATGCAAAACCAAGTCACACTCTCCGCCGAACAGAACCCGCAATTTACTTTGCGCACCATGCACCCAGATGATCTGGAAGCCTGTCACCGACTGTCGCTAGCCTGCAAATGGCCGCACCGGCTGGCGGACTGGCAGTTTATTGCGCCTTTGGGGCAAGGTCTGGTCATCGATGGCGGCAACAGTGGCCATGCTGCGGGAGCATCGGTGGTAGATGGCCCCGTGATTGCTGGCAGCGGTCTGATCTGGCCGTATGGTGATACCCATGCATCGCTGGGGATGATCATTGTGATGTCAACGTTGCAAGGGCTTGGGCTCGGGCGCAAGCTGATGACCCGGTTATTAGAGCAGGCTGGTAACCGCAGCGTGCTGCTCAATGCCACTGCTGCCGGTCAGCCACTGTATGAAAAGCTCGGTTTTCAGGCGACCGGGAAATTACATCAGCATCAGGGCAGTATCGTGCAGGCGCCATTCGTGCCGTTGCCCACCGGCCTGCGTATGCGGCCACTCGGGGTCAATGACACCGCCCGTCTGCAAGCGCTGGACCGGCGTGCTAGTGGTCTCGACCGTGGGCATGTCATTGCCGCCCTCAGTGAAGTGGCCGAGGGCGTTGCACTCGACAGCGACGGCGAGATGCTCGGCTTTGCACTGGTACGTCGCTTCGGCCACGGTCATGCCATCGGACCGGTCGTTGCCCCGAGTGCCGAACATGCCAAGGCATTAATCAGTTACTGGCTGCATCGTTATGCCGGCTCTTTCACCCGGATTGATGTGACCGAGGAGAGTGAATTAAGTCCATGGCTGAGTGAGATTGGCCTGACCCGCGTCGATACGGTCGTATCCATGTGCAAGGGCAGCTTGCCACAAACCGACCCTGCGATCCGGCTGTTCTCAGTCATCAATCAGGCGCTGGGTTAATAGAGGCGGAGTAGGGCATAAGCAATAAGTAGGGCGTCTGGATCAGAGCGACTTCACCATCAGGAACATGTATGAGCTTTTTGTATAAGGCTGATCCCGTCAGGGGCGCCGAGTGGGCCCAGTTATTTGCTGCCAAGGCACCCGATATTCCTTTCTACTGCTGGCCCGATACTGGTGATCGCAATGCAGTGCGCTATCTGGCGGCATGGTTGCCGCCGGCAGATATCACCAGCGAGTTTCCTCATCTGGAGATCGTTTTTTCGGTCGGCGCTGGTATCGACCAGTTCGATTTTTCGTCACTGCCCACCCATCTGCCGGTGGTGCGCATGGTGGAGCCTGGCATCGCCGCAGGCATGGTGGAATATGTGACCCATGCTGTACTCGGCATCCACCGTCAAAGCCGCCTGTATGCGCGTCAGCAACAAGCACACGTCTGGCAGGCGCATCGTGTCAGGCCAGCCAGTGACACGCGTGTTGGTGTGCTTGGTCTGGGTATGCTGGGTCGTGCGGTCTTGCAGCAACTGGCTGGGATGGGATTTTCCTGCGCGGGCTGGAGCCGCTCGGCACATTCTCTCGAGGGCGTCACCTGTTATAGCGGTGATGACGGTCTGTCCGCTTTTCTCGCACGTAGCGATATCCTGATCTGTCTGTTGCCGCTGACGGCAGAGACCCGTGGCATCCTCAATCAGGCGGTATTTGCACAGTTACCCGCAGGTGCCAGTGTCATCAATGTTGGTCGCGGTGGACATCTGGTCGAAGCAGATCTGCTGGCAGCGTTAGAAAGCGGCCATCTGGCAGGAGCCGTACTGGATGTGTGCGAACACGAACCGCTGAGCGCACAGCATCCATTCTGGTCACATCCAGAGATCGTCATCACGCCGCATATCGCCAGCATGACTCAGCCCGCCGGTGCTGTTGATCTGGTACTGGAGAATATTCGTCGGCATCAGGCCGGCTTGCCACTGTTGGGTCTGGTAGATCGCACACGTGGTTATTAGTGATATCGCGTTGCGCTGAGCAGGCATCGGGCGGCACCGCATAAAATGTCGTGGCGTGACTGAAAAAACCTATTAGTGTCGTTTTGACGTGCCCAACTTGCGACGAACCGGGCACGGGGTGGCCGTAACATAAAGCCATCCTTTACCGCTCCGTGAGGTTCATCGCCATGCCAACTATTTCTGCACTTCCCGTCGCTGCACAGACCCACAATGATCTCGGCGCTTTGACCGAGATGGATCGTCAACATCTGATCCATCCGGTTGCCAGCTTTCGCGGCCATGAAAAGAGAGGCGTCACCATTCTGCAATCCGGTCAGGGTGCCTATCTGACTGATTATCAGGGCAAGCAATTGCTGGATGCCTTTTCGGGACTGTGGTGTGTCAATACAGGCTATGGTCAGGAGAGTATCGTCCAGGTGGCGGCAGAACAGATGCGTCAGCTACCTTATGCCACCGGCTATTTTCACTTTGGCTCGGAGCCGGCCATCCGTCTGGCACAAAAGCTGGTGGAGATAACGCCGGCTTCGTTGCAGCATGTCTATTTCACGCTGGGTGGATCAGATGCGGTGGATGCGGCCATTCGCTACATTACGCACTATTACAATTCACTGGGTAAACCGCACAAGAAACACTTCATCTCACTGGAGCGCGGTTACCACGGTTCGTCTTCCGTTGGTGCCGGGTTGACTGCGCTGCCTAACTTTCATCTGAACTTCGACGTACCGCTGCCGCATCAGCACTACATTGCTTCACCCTATCCCTATCGTAGCGCAACGCACAATACACCTGACAGTGATGCAGCCGTCATTCAGGCATCGTTAGAGGCGTTGCGCAGCAAGGTGGCAGCGCTGGGTGCCGATCAGGTGGCAGCATTCTTCTGTGAACCAATTCAGGGTTCGGGTGGCGTGATTGTGCCCCCGGTGGGCTGGCTTAAAGCCATGCAGGAGCTCTGTAACGAACTCGATATCCTGTTTGTCGTCGACGAGGTCATTACCGGTTTTGGTCGCACCGGCCCCATGTTTGCCTGCCTGGCTGAAGATGTGCAACCCGATCTGATGACCATGGCCAAGGGACTGACCGCCGGCTATGCGCCAATGGGCGCAGTGATGATGTCGCAGCATGTCTACGACACCATTGCCGACGGCAATGCGATCGAAGCAGTAGTCGGTCATGGTCAGACCTATTCGGCCCATCCGGTCAGCGCTGCCATCGCACTGGAGGTGTTACGCCTGTATGAAGAAGGCGGCCTGCTGGCCAATGGTCAGGCACTGGCACCACGCTTTGCGCAAGGCTTGCAGGATCTGCTTGCGCATCCGCTGGTCGGCGATGCCCGCAGCCGCGGCTTGCTGGGCGCGCTCGAACTGGTGGCCAACAAACAGACCAAGGCGCATTTCCCGGCGGCGTTGAAACTGCATGAACGTATTGCGGCTGCAGCCTATCGCCACGGCCTGATCTTCCGTGCATTTGGCGACAATATTCTTGGGTTCGCGCCGGCACTGTGCTACACCAGCGTTGAGTTCGATCTACTCTTCAGCAGGCTGCGCACGATCCTTGATGAAGTTGCTGCCCAGCCCGAGGTCCGTGCCGCACTGGCCTGAATGATGCACACAGGCATGTTTTCTTCCGCGCCACACGCAAGCATAAAAAGCTTGCGTGATATCATCATTGCAAGACAAAAAAGGCCTCACCCTGGAGCAGACCATGATCGGAAACAACGCTCTCAAACTAGATCGGATCGATCTGCGTATTCTTTGCCATTTGCAGCAAAACAGCCGTATCACCAATGTCGTACTGGCCGATGCCGTCGGCCTGTCACCCAGCCCTTGCCTGATTCGCGTCAAGCGTCTGGAAAAGGCGGGATATATCAGTGGCTACGGTGCCCACATCCAGCTGGAAAAGCTCAGCAACGTACAGATGGTGTTTACCGAGGTGACGCTATCGGATCATCGACGCGAGGATTTTGCCAAGTTCGAAGCCGGTATTCGCAGTGTCGACGAAATTGTCGAATGTCATCTGGTCAGTGGTGGCTACGATTATCTACTCAAGTTCGTTACGCAAAGCGTGGTGCATTACCAAAGCATCATCGAGAACCTGCTGGAGCAGCACCTTGGTATCGAAAAATATTTCAGCTACATCGTGATCAAGTCACCGTTCATCAAGAATCACTACCCGCTGGAAAAATTCCTGAACGCACAAACCTGATCTGGCGACCGCTGCATCCGCAGCGGGTCAACAATTCCCGGCTCTATCCGCAACACCTCCCACGGTTCACCGTTCTGCTGCGCATGCGGCGCGACAGTGTACGTCCGTCGTATTTCCCTTATTCCGCATTTTCTTATGTCAGTTTCCTCCTGAGAACATCATGAAAACAACCTACAACATTGCCGTACTCCCCGGTGACGGTATCGGCAAGGAAGTCATGCCTGAAGGCCTGCGCGTAGTGCAGGCCGCCGCCCAACGTTTTGGCATTGATCTGCATCTGCACCACTTCGACTGGGCCAGCTGTGACTACTACGCCAGCACTGGCCAGATGATGCCTGATGACTGGAAGGCCCAGCTGTCAAGCATGGATGCGATCTACTTTGGCGCGGTTGGCTGGCCCGATATCGTGCCTGACCATATTTCACTGTGGGGCTCATTGTTGAAGTTCCGGCGCGAGTTTGATCAGTACATCAACCTGCGCCCGGCATTAACCTTTGAGGGTGTACGCAGCCCGCTGGCTGGACGTGGTCCCGGTGATATTGACATGATGATCGTGCGCGAAAATACCGAAGGTGAATATTCCTCCGTCGGCGGCATTATGTATCAGGACACGCCGCAGGAAGTTGTCATGCAGCAGGCGGTTTTTTCACGCCGGGGCAGTGACCGGGTCCTCAAATTTGCCTTTGAACTGGCACGCTCGCGCCATCGCAAGCACGTCACGGTGGCAACCAAGAGCAATGGCATTTCCATCTCCATGCCTTGGTGGGATAGCCGCGCCGCAGCAATGGCGGCACAGTATCCCGATATTTCCTGGGACAAGCAGCACATCGATATTCTCTGCGCCCGCTTCGTACTGCAACCACAACGCTTTGACGTGGTCGTCGCCTCTAATCTGTTCGGCGACATCCTCTCCGATCTGGGACCAGCCTGTACCGGCACCATTGGTCTGGCACCATCGGCCAACCTGAATCCGGAGCGCAATTTCCCGTCGCTGTTCGAGCCGGTGCATGGCTCGGCACCCGATATCTATGGCAAGAACATTGCCAATCCGGTCGCTATGATCTGGTCTGGCGCGATGATGCTGGACTTCCTCACCGGTAGTGAAGGTGCTGGCCGTCAAGCCCATGACGCCATCGTTGCCGCCATCAAGGCCGTGCTCATCAGCGGTCCGCATACGGCTGATCTCGGTGGGTCTGCCTCCACCACCGAGCTGGGGCAGGCGATCGCCGCCCACGTCGCAGCCTGAACCCCGTGATCACCCATTCATTTTAACGACTTCACAGGAAACGCTATGCCCGATACGCTTACCAGTCAGCCGCTGCTGCGCACCCAGCATTTTATTGCAGGCAGTTGGCGTGATGCCAGCGATGGCGCATCTTTCACCGTTATCAATCCTGCCGATGGCTTAAGCATCGCCGCCGTCAGCGATGGCAACGCCAGCGATGCCGCAGCAGCAGTTGATGCTGCAGCGGCCGCCTTGCCCGCCTGGCAGGCCCGGCCTGCGCGCGAACGGGCTAGTCTGCTCAAACGCTGGCACGCGTTAATCATGGCCCACATTGATGAACTCGCCTTGCTGATCTCGACCGAACAGGGCAAGCCACTGGCCGAAGCGCGTGGCGAGGTGGGCTATGGCGCCTCCTATGTGGAATGGTTTGCCGAAGAAGCTGTGCGCACCTATGGCGACATCATTCCCGAGCAGGTGCCGGGCAAGCACATGAGTGCTGTTTATGAAGGCGTCGGCGTAGTTGCCGCCATCACACCGTGGAATTTTCCACTGGCGATGATTGCACGCAAGATCGCACCGGCACTGGCCGCCGGTTGTACGGTTGTGGCCAAGCCAGCCGAAGATACACCGCTCACCGCATTAGCATTGGCGTATCTGGGCGAACAGGCAGGATTTCCGGCAGGGGTACTCAATCTTGTGAGCGCCTCGCGGGACAATACGCCGCGTGTGGTGGATGTCTGGCTGACCGATTCCCGGGTACGCAAAATCACCTTCACTGGCTCCACACCGGTCGGCAAGCATCTGGCGCGCGGCTCGGCTGACACCCTCAAGAAGCTGTCGCTGGAGCTGGGTGGCAATGCGCCTTTTATCGTATTTGACGATGCTGATCTCGACGCCGCCGTTGAGGGGCTGATGAAAGCCAAGTTTCGCAACGGGGGGCAGACCTGCGTGTCGCCTAACCGGGTATATGTGCAAGAGACCATTTACGAACGCTTTGCGGCCAAGCTGGTTGCGCGCGTAGCAGCCTTGAAGCTCGGCCCCGCACAAGCCGACGGCGTGCAGATCGGCCCCATGATCAATGCCCGTGCCGTAGAAAAAATCAGCCGCCATGTTGACGATGCAATCAGCAAGGGTGCCAAGCTCTTGTTGGGTGGTGAGCGCGTGCGTACTGCGCTGGCAGACGGGCCTTTTTACTATGCACCCACCATTCTGGGCGATGCCCATCGCGACATGCAGCTCTTTGCCGAAGAAACCTTTGGCCCGGTCGTACCGCTGTTTCGCTTTGGCACTGAAGAACAGGCGATCCAGATGGCTAACGATACCCCGTTCGGTCTCGCTGCTTACTTCTACGCGAATACACCAGCACGTATCTGGCGTGTCTCGCGTGCCTTGCAGACCGGTATTGTCGGCATCAACGAAGGTGCACTCGCCAGTGAAGCGGCCCCCTTTGGGGGTGTCAAGGAATCCGGCTATGGCCGTGAAGGTTCCCGTCACGGCCTCGAAGACTATATGCACATCAAGTATCTGTGTCAGGGCGGACTGGCCTGAGCCTTGGTTTGAGCTGCGACCTGACAATGAACCCTTAACCATGACAGACAAAATCAACATGACTCAAGCGACCGTATTACACTTTGCCGAGATCAAGCCGACGATCACCACCCGTCAACCCGACCCTGAAATGCGCATCGAAGGCGCACCTGAGCGGGAAACACAAAGCCGCTTTCTGGCGCCTGCCTTTGGCCTCAGTTCAGGCACCTGGAGTGCAGGCGTTGGCGCCTACCGGATCGCCATGCCAGACTCCAAGCACGAGTTTTTTCATATTCTCACAGGCAAGGTCGCGATCAGCTGCGATGAGACCGGTGCCGTAAAGCACTTCGGGCCAGGTGATACCGGCATCATTCAACCCGGTTTCAAAGGTATATTCCGAATTGTTGAAGATGCCAGCAAACTGTATGTGGTGACAGACCGCAATATGGAAGCCGACTAATCGTTGCCTGCCACCTGGTCCGGCAAGAGGTAGGCGGGGTTGTTATTGATTCAGCATGGTGTTTGCCGATGTGCGCAGCGCCATGTTGGACCACCAAAATTGATCGAAATTGGATCTATGCGCGGCATCTCTGTGTCGATAAAGTAAGGTATATACCGGGTGCTACATGACCCTTTTACTTTTATCAGGAGTCAGTCAGATGTACGTGCCAGCCCATTTCAATGAATCCCGCCCCGAGGTGTTGCAGGAGTTCATCAAGACCTATCCGTTTGGCATGCTGGTCACTAACGGTCAAAGTGGTCTGGATGCCAATCACATTCCTTTCGAGTTGCTCGAGGGGGGGGAACTGGGCAAGCTCACGGCGCATGTGGCACGTGCCAATCCAGTCTGGCAGGACGTCAAGAATGGCGATGAAGTACTGGTGGTGTTCCGTGCCGCTGACGCGTATATCTCACCGACCTGGTATCCCAGCAAGCACGAGACCCACAAACAGGTGCCGACCTGGAACTACATGGTCACGCATGCCTACGGCAAGATATCGATTCATGACGATGAGCGCTATGTCCGCGGCGTGGTCGCCCGCCTCACACGCACGCATGAGGCGGCCATGCCCAAGCCTTGGAAGATCGGCGACAGTCCGGCTGATTACATCGACACTTTGCTCAAGGCTATCGTCGGTATCGAGATTGATATCACCCGTCTGGTCGGCAAGAACAAGCTGAGCCAGAACAAGGAATTGCGTGACGTGCGTAGTGTCGGTGAGATACTCACTGCACGCGGTTCCACGATTCTTGGCGAGGCAGCTTTGCGTGCTGCCGATGACAAGGAAAACAGTCAGTCCTGACAGCATATCCCACCCGATGAACAAACGGCCCGTCATCACGGGCCGTTTTGCATTGGACCAAACCGACTGTTGACGGCTTGGCATCTTCCCTCATCGCTTCCTCAATCTCCTGATCTTGCTCCTGCTATTGCTGGTTGTTCTTCCGTTTGCCTGTCTTCTGGTCACAGCCTGTTTCTTTACATGGCTGTACAAATTGGTCGTTTTTCCCCGGCATTTTTTGATACCGACATGAATTTGGTTGACAGCGATCTTTTTTCTATTAATATACCGTACCGTACAGTATTAATATAAATTGTCGCGTCATCCTTCCGGGTCAATAAAGGAGTTGTTCATGTCGTCACCGAAAAAAATCATCATTGCCATGGCAACTGCGGCTGCCGTTGCTTCGTTGCTGGGAGCCTGCAGCAAGCCTGCTGGAATGGGGCCGCCACCGGCACAGGGCACGCCCGTCGTGAGTGTGCTGACCTTGCAGGAGCAAAGCGTGGCGTTGACCAGCGAATTGCCAGCCCGCGTGAATGCGGTCTTGTCTGCCGATGTGCGCCCACAAATCACTGGTCTGGTCCGTTCCCGCAACTTTGTTGAGGGTAGTGATGTCAAGGCTGGCAGCCTGCTCTACGAAATTGATCCCGCGACTTATCGTGCTACTTACAACAACGCCAAGGCCACGCTGGATAAGGCGGTGGCGAGCTTGCATACGGCACGCCTGAAAGCGGAGCGCTATCAGGAACTGGTCAAGATTCAGGCCGTTAGCGTGCAGGACAATGACGATATCCAGGCCACCTTGCAGCAAGATGTGGCTGATGTCGAAGCCGCACAGGCCTCATTGGATTCAGCCAAGATCAACCTCGATTTCACCCGCATCACCGCACCAATCAGTGGTCGTATCGGGAAATCTTCGGTAACCCCCGGAGCATTGGTGACAGCCGATCAGACCACCGCGCTGGCCAATGTCCAGCAACTGGACCCGATCTATGTCGATCTGACCCAGTCCAGCAATGTCTTGTTGCGCCTGCAGCGTGAGCTGGAGGAGGGCAAGTTGAGCAGCAAGTCGCATGGTGGCGCCACCGTCAGTCTGGTGTTTGATGACGGTAGCCGCTACCCGGTGATCGGTATTTTGCAATTCTCGGATGTCACGGTGGATCAGAATACCGGCACCGTCAATCTGCGCGCCAAGTTCGACAACCCCAAGCATCAGTTATTGCCCGGTATGTTTGTGCGTGCCGTCGTTGAAGAAGGTACCAAGGAGCATGCATTGCTGGTGCCGCAGCCTGCGGTCAGTCGCGATGGTGCCGGCAAGCCTGTGGCCTATGTCGTCAATGCGAATAACAAGGTTGAGCAACGCCACCTGGTGACTGATCGTGCCATTGGCGATCAGTGGCTTGTCAGTAGTGGTTTGCAGGCGGGCGACCGCGTGGTGGTCGAAGGCCTCCAGAAAATCCGTCCGGGTGTAGAGGTCAAGACGCTGCCCTATACATCTGTTAGTAGCACTGGTACCGGCTCACTCGCGTCTACCGACGCAAGTGCTGGTGACTCCGCGAAAAAAGTGCCTTAATTTTTGACGGAGAAAACTCATGGCCCGCTTTTTTATTGATCGTCCCATCTTTGCATGGGTGATCGCCATTATCGTGATGCTGGCAGGTATCGTCGCGATTAAAACGTTGCCGATTGCGCAATATCCGACCATTGCACAACCGACGATTGCCATTTCGGCCAACTATCCTGGCGCTTCCGCCAAGACGCTGGAAGATACCGTGACCCAGATCATCGAACAAAAGATGAAGGGTCTGGACCGGCTTAGCTATATGTCCTCGACCAGCGATTCGTCGGGCGCGGTCACCATTACGCTGACCTTCGAGAACGGCACCGATCCGGATACCGCGCAGGTACAGGTGCAAAACAAGCTGTCTCTGGCGACACCTTTGTTGCCGCAGGAAGTACAGAATCAGGGGGTACAGGTCACCAAGTCATCAAACAACTTCCTGGTTGTGGTTGCCTTTGTTTCTACTGATGGCAGCATGAGCGATGCAGATCTCTCCGACTATGTGGGCGGGAATATCCAGGACCAGCTTAGCCGCGTGAGCGGTGTCGGTGATACGACGCTGTTTGGTGCGCAGTATTCGATGCGGATCTGGCTGGATCCGAACAAACTGACCAAGTACAAGTTCACGCCGCTGGATATTTCTACTGCCGTGAGCGCACAAAATGCACAGATTTCAGCTGGTCAGCTGGGTGCTTTGCCAGCCGCACCGAATCAGCAGATCAATGCCACCATTACTGCGCAGACCCGTTTACGGACAGCTGAACAGTTTGGCGATATCGTGCTGCGTACACAAACCGATGGCTCTACCGTCAAGCTCAAGGATGTCGCGCGTATCGAGCTGGGTAGTGAGTCCTATAACTCATTGTCGCGCTATAACGGCAAACCGGCTGCTGGTCTGGCGATCAAGCTGGCCACCGGTGCCAATGCGCTCGATACGGTCAAGGCAATCAATGCCAAGCTCGATGAGTTGAGCAAGTTTTATCCACAGGGAATGAAGGCAGAAGTGCCGTATGACACCACACCATTTGTACGGTTGTCGATCGAGGACGTGATCAAGACCCTGGTCGAGGCAGTGGTACTGGTGTTTCTGGTCATGTATCTGTTCCTGCAAAACTTCCGCGCAACGCTGATCCCGACTATTGCAGTGCCGGTCGTGTTGCTGGGTACGTTTGGTGTGTTGTATGCCTTCGGCTATTCGATGAATACGCTCACCATGTTTGCGATGGTGCTCGCCATTGGCCTACTGGTGGATGACGCCATTGTGGTGGTGGAAAACGTCGAGCGGGTCATGAGTGAGGAGGGCTTGTCACCGGTCGAAGCTACCCGCAAGTCGATGGGGCAGATTACCGGAGCGCTGGTGGGCGTTGCGCTGGTGCTCGCGGCGGTATTTGTACCGATGGCATTCTTCGGCGGTTCTGTCGGCGTGATCTATCGTCAGTTCTCGATCACCATCGTCTCGGCCATGGCTCTGTCGGTGCTCACGGCAATGATTCTGACGCCCGCACTGTGCGCCACTTTGCTCAAGCCGGTATCCAAGGATCACCAGATCCGCACAGGATTTTTCGGCTGGTTTAACCGCAATTTTGATCGCGGCAATGTTGGCTATCAGGGCGCCGTTGGTCATATTCTCGGGCGCAGCAAGCGTTATATGCTGATCTACGCCGTGCTGGCGGCGCTGGTGGTGATGGTCTACATGAAAATTCCTGGTGGCTTCCTGCCGGATGAAGATCAAGGGATTGTCTATGCCATGGTGCAGCTGCCACCAGGTGCGACGCAAAACCGCACACTGAAGGTACTGGAGCAGGTAGAGAATCATTTTTTGGTCGATCAGAAGGATGCCGTTTCTTCTATCTTTACGGTGAGTGGATTCAGCTTTGCGGGTAATGGCCAGAACATGGGGATTGCCTTCGTCAAACTACGTCCATGGGATGAACGCAAGACGCCCGAGCTGCAATCGACTGGTGTGATCGCCAAGGCTGGTCAGGCATTTGCCAAGATCCGTGACGCCAATGTGTTTGCCTTTGCGCCACCGGCGGTGTCGGAACTGGGGAACGCCAGCGGCTTTGATATGGAGTTGGTCGACAACGCTAATCTGGGTCACGATGCCTTGATGAAAGCGCGTAATCAGCTGCTGGGCCTGGCCATGAAAGAGCCCGGACTGGTTGCCGTGCGGCCCAATGGACAGGACGACTCGCCACAGTTCCAGCTCGATATTGATCAGGCCAAAGCGACCGCGTTGGGCTTGTCGTTGAGTGATATCAATCAGACGTTTTCGATTGCCTGGGGTAGCTCCTACGTCAATGACTTCATCGACAAGGGCCGCGTCAAGAAGGTCTATCTGCAGGCGGATGCCCCATTCCGCATGTTGCCCAGCGATATCGACAAATGGTACGTGAGCAACAGTGCTGGAACCATGGTCCCGTTCTCGACGTTCGCCAAGGCCTACTGGACCAGTGGTTCACCGCGTCTGGAGCGCTATAACGGATTACCGTCGGTCGAAATTCTGGGCATGGACATGCCCGGCAAGTCGTCCAGTGGTGAAGCACTGGCGACCATGGAGCGACTCGCTGCGACCCTGCCACCGGGCATTGGCTATGAGTGGACCGGTATTTCAAAGCAGGAAAAGCAGGCCGGTTCCCAAGCGATGATGCTCTATGCCGTGTCGATCCTGATTGTCTTCCTCTGTCTGGCGGCACTCTATGAAAGCTGGAGCATTCCCGTTTCGGTATTGCTGGTGGTGCCATTGGGTGTACTGGGAACGCTGGCTGGAGCCGTGCTGACCTGGAAGATGAATGACGTCTATTTCCAGGTTGGCTTGCTGACCACGGTGGGGTTGTCGGCCAAGAACGCGATCCTGATCATCGAGTTTGCCAAGGAGTTATATGCCCACGGTAAATCAGCAAGCGAAGCAGCAATTGAAGCGGCCCGTTTGCGTTTGCGGCCGATTCTGATGACGTCGCTGGCCTTTACGCTGGGCGTATTACCGATGGTGATTGGTACAGGTGCCGGTTCCGGTGCACAGCATGCACTGGGCACGGCAGTCATTGGCGGGATGATTTCTGCCACCGTGCTGGCGATCTTTTTTGTGCCGCTGTTTTTCGTGGTGGTCATGCGTTTGACCGCGCGACCACGTCAGGCAGCCATCGCGCATCCATCTATCGAGGGCGAATAATATGAACACATTACGCATACGGATCATGGCGCTTGCCATCGTGGCGACATTGGGCGGTTGCACGCTCATGCCGGAATATGAAAGGCCGGCAGCGCCGGTGCCAACCAGCTATCCCGATGCTGGTACGCGATCGCAGCCGGGGCAGGCACTGGCTGACATTAGCTGGCGTACCTTCTTCAACGATGAGCATCTGCGGCAGGTAATTGCCATGGCGCTGGAGAATAATCGCGATCTACGCGTGGCGATTCTGAATATCGAAAAGTCGCGCGCGCAGTATCGGATTCAGGAGTCCTCGCTGTTTCCGACGATCAAGGCCAGTACCAGTGAATCAGCCTCGCGCACGCCTGCCGATCTGTCATCGACCGGGAAGGCACTTACTTCTCGTCAATACAGCGCAACGGTGGGATTCAGCAGCTATGAACTGGATGTCTTTGGCCGTGTACGCAGTCTGACCGCAGAGGCGCAGCAAACCTTTCTGTCGACGGTGGAGGCACGTCGTAGTACCCATATCAGCCTGGTTGCCGAAGTCGCCAATGATTATCTGACCTTAGCCTCCGACCGCGCTTTGCTAAAACTGGCACAGGAGACGCTGAGCAGCCAGAATGCTACCTATGCACGTACTGAACGCAACTATCAGTTGGGCAACGCATCGCTGCTGACGCTGCGGCAGACGCAGCAAAGTGTGGAGAGCGCCAAGGTCGATGTTGAGAAATACACCAGCCAGGTGGCGCAGGATATCAATGCCCTGAATCTGGCGGTGGGTGCCAATGTACCGGAAGCACTGCTGCCGCAAGCATTACCTGCAGCGCTTGGTGTACCGATGGACCTGCCAGAAGGTCTGCCGTCGGATCTGCTGCTCAAACGTCCTGATGTGCTGGAGGCTGAATACACGCTCAAGGCTGCCAATGCTGATATCGGTGCTGCACGTGCAGCGTTTTTCCCCAGCATCAGTCTGACCGCTTCAGGAGGTGCGGGTAGCAGTCAGTTGAGCCGCCTGTTCAATGCCGGGCAGGGTAGCTGGAGTTTCACACCGCAGATTTCCCTGCCACTATTCGATGGCGGCTACAACGCTGCAAATCTGAAAGTTTCCAAACTCACCCGTGACATCGACGTCGCGCAATACGAGAAAACGGTACAAACCGCCTTCCGTGAGGTCGCCGACGCGCTGGCACAGCGCAGCACACTGGGACGGCAGCTGCAAGCACAACAGGCACTGGTGGACGCATCCGCACAAAGTCTGGCGCTGACCGAGGCGCGCTTCAAGCACGGTATCGACAGCTATCTGGATGTGCTGACATCGCAACGTTCACTGTATGCGGCGCAGCAGTCGCTGATCAGCACGCAGTTGTCGCGTATTTCCAATCAGGTCACCTTGTACAAGGTACTTGGTGGCGGTTGGGAAGAGCCTGATTCTGCCAAGTGAACGGTCATCAACGGATGGTGAGCCCTGCGGTGTGTCTGCATATCTGGACATGCCTGCAGGGCTAAGTACTGGTTGGATTTGACTTACTTTGCTTCAGTCTTGGTGGCACCATACGCCGCAAAGAACGTGTTCAAGGCACGGCTGACAGCAAGTTTGATCTGGGCTTTGGACAGTGATTTTTCGACGCCGAGCAAGAGGGGATGAATCGTCTCGCACTCCAGCAATGCACACAGTTGAATGGCGACGAGCTGCGGATCGGCCTTCCTTAATTTACCCGATGCCATTTGCTTTTCGAAGATGCCTGCCAGTCGCAGCATGCCTTGCTTTGGCCCTAATTCATAGAAGCGTTGGCCAATGTCGGTGCGACCAGATTCTGCAATGATGGCGCGACGCGCCTGCATAGAGCTTGGCGAACAAAGATACTCAAAGGCTTTCTCTCCAAAGGTCTGCAAGGTCTTTTGCAGATCGTCGACTTCTTTATTCAGGGCAACGAAGGCAGGCTCAAACTGGCTGTTCGCTTCTTCATGGACAACCGCCACAAACAATTCTTCCTTGGAGCTGAAATAACCGTATAGCGTGCCTTTGGAACCGCCGACACGACGCGCAATTTCGGTCATCGACGCCCCATCGAAGCCTGATTCCAGAAAGACCTCGGACGCAGCCGCAAGGATTGCTTCGCGCTTGGCTTCTGTCTTGACGCGCATGGTTATGTCTCCTTATTTGTACGAAGGCGCTGAGTATTGCTTGACTTGCTTATGTTGTCAATTAATAATACCGTACAGTATGGTTTGATTAAAGCTGGTATCCAATATCGTTGTGCTGACAATATAAGTAATCAGAGGTAGTTACGATGACAGCCGTTGACGCCATAGTTAAGGAGCGGCAATGAATTTACGGTCTGAGCGCACGCGCGCGACCCTGCTTGATGCAGCCCTGAATGCGTTTGCCCAGCGTGGAATAAGAGCCACCACGCTGGAAGATATTGCGCTGGCCGCCAAAGTCACCCGGGGAGCCGTGTACTGGCACTTTGCAGACAAACTGGCGATCGTGAGGGAAGTATTCAATGACATGGTGTGGCCATTTGATGTGGGTAGCGATATCGAATTGTTCCGACGCTCCGGTAATCCATTACACACGCTACGCGATGTGCTTTGGTTGCGGCTGAAAAATTGCCTCGATGATACCGCACAGCGCAACATGATCGAATTGCTGATCAAGAGTCGTGGCGCGCCTGATCTGCCAGACGATGTAAGTCAAAGGTTGGAGCAGCTAACAACACAATCAATACAGAGTCTGACGGCGGTACTCAATATTAGTTATATGCGCCACGGACTGCGGCGGGGATTAACTCCCGTTGATGTTGCAACAGGTATTCATGCAACCGGGCTAGGCGTATTGGCTGAAAACACCAGCCAACTTGTACGGAAGCTTTCACCTACGTTTTTTCTCCCTTTGGAACTTGTGCTCTTGGGTGCCAGTGCAGACCCACGCAAGGAGCGAACCTTGTTCCCGATGCGCGTTGCTGGTCAGCTCAATCTGAAGCAAAAGGAGTTGTCGAGATGATTCTTGATAAATTGATGGCAGCCAAAAAATTTGCCGCAACATTGATCATCCTGCTCGCACTAGGAATGACTGTTTTTATCTTCCTGCTGGCGCTTTCGGATCCACTTTAGTTTCCGTTGCATCGTCATCGGATACATCGTTCCTCAAAAGGATAAAGCAATATGAACCAGATAAAGCAGCTCGCAGCTGCGGCACTGATCGTTACCGTGACTGGCTGTGCCAGCTCCGGCACCCCTGGCAACCCAGGCGATCCGCTGGAGGGGTACAACCGCATGATGTTCAAGATCAATGATAAGGTCGATACGGTCGCGTTCCAGCCTTTAGCCAAAGGCTATCAAACTGTTACACCAGGTTTTGTACAAACCGGTATTGGTAACTTCTTCGGCAATCTTGGTGATTTATGGTCTGCCGTCAACCAACTGTTACAGGGACGTGGTGAAGCTGGCTTCACCAGCTTGACGCGAGTCGCCTTCAACACCACGTTTGGTCTGGGTGGTGTACTCGACATTGCCACCGAAGCGCACCTTACCAAACAAAAATCTGATTTCGGTCAAACCTTGGGTGTATGGGGTGTCGGCGCTGGGCCCTATGTGGTGATGCCGTTGCTGGGTTCATCCACGCTGCGTGATGTCGCCGGTACGCCAATCGACCTGTATGGTGATCCGTGGCACTACAAGTACCCGGTGGATGTGCGTAATATTGGTACGGTGGTGCGGCTGGTGGATCGGCGTGCGCAATTACTCAGTGCAAGCAATTTGCTGGAGGATGCGTCGCTGGATAAATACGTCTTCGTGCGTGATGCCTATCTGGAAAGCCGTCAGGCACAGATTGATGCGGCCAGGGCGCGCGGCGAACATCAATAGCGGTGTGGCCCTGTACTCAATGTATACACACGGGGCAATGGCTGTGCCTTCCCCCGCGTGTTCACATGGATAAACTAAACTTAGCCACTCAAGGTTGCGTTATCGATGACGAATCGATATTTAATATCGCCCTTGAGCATGCGCTCATAGGCAGCGTTGATCTCGTCAGCGCGAATTAACTCGATGTCGGCAACGATGCCGTGCTCGGCGCAGAAATCCAGCATCTCTTGCGTCTCGGGAATGCCACCGATCATTGAGCCCGCGATGGAACGACGCTTCATGATCTGGTTGAACACATTTGGTGAAGGGTGTGGTGTTGCCGGTGCGCCGACCAGTGTCATCGTGCCATCTCGCTTGAGCAATACCAGGATGTCATCGAGACGATGCGGTGCTGCGACGGTGTTGACGATCAGATCAAAACTCTTGGCATGCGCCGCCATTTCATCGGCATTGCGCGAGACCACGACTTCATCCGCACCGAGTGACAGTGCATCGATACGTTTGGACTCCGACGTCGTGAAGGCCACCACATGTGCGCCCATTGCCCGCGCGAGCTTGATCCCCATGTGACCGAGACCGCCGATACCGACGATCCCTACTTTTTTACCCGGACCAGCATGCCAATGGCGCAGCGGCGAGTAAGTGGTGATACCAGCGCAGAGCAATGGTGCGACGGCTGCAAGATCTTGCGCGGGATGGCGAATACGCAGTACATAGCGTTCGTGGACCACGATCTGCTCCGAGTAGCCACCCATCGTCCAGCCCGGTGCATCCGGCGTCGGGAAGTTGTAGGTGCCGATCATGCCATCGCAATAGTTCTCCAGTCCTTCGTCACAGTCTGCACAGTGCTTGCAGCTATCGACCAGACAACCAACACCGACCAGATCGCCGACCTTGAAGCTGGACACATGGTTGCCCACAGCGGCGACACGACCGACGATTTCGTGGCCCGGCACGCAAGGAAACTGCGTGCCTTCCCATTCTGCACGGACCTGATGCAGATCCGAATGGCAGATGCCACAGTAGGCAATGTCAATCTGGACATCGTGCGCACCCGGCGCACGGCGTTGAATTTGTAGCGGTTCGAGCGGTTTGTCTCCGGCGTGAGCACCGTAAGCATGAACTAACATGAGATCTCCTTGAGCAAGCAGGCAGGTAAGGGAAGGTGAGGAAAGGCAGCGCGTGCGGGCATGCCGAACGCGATTGCGACGATCTTGATTGTCGCGATACGTACGCTGCATGGATAGGTGCATTTCACTCCTATTCTTGCCTAAAACTCCGAATCAGAAACGTGCGGCATCTTTGCGTTGCTGACTCAGCCAGCTTGCAGGAGAGCTTCCCAGACGTTGCCGAAATACCCGCGTGAGTGCCGAGGCGCTTTCATAACCGACGGCATTGGCAACCAGCTTGATGGCTTGCCCAGCAAGCAATTGCTGTTGTGCCAGCATGAGTCGCCAGCGCGTCAGGTAGTCGAGCGGTGTGAATCCGATGATGGCGCGAAAGTGCGCCGCGAACCGCGCACGTGACATGCCTGCCTCCTGTGCCATGCTGTCGATAGTCCATGCTGCAGCAGGTTCTGCATGGAGTGCTTCCAGTGTCAGTACCAGACGGGGATCTGCCAACCCGGCCAGCAATCCGCTGTCAGTTTTTCCCTGCTGGATCAAATGGCGCAGGATCTGGATCACCAGTAATTCACACAGCCGGTTCAAGACTGCCACGCGGCCCTCTGCCGGCTCAAAGGCTTCCGCAAATAACCAGTTCAGCAGCGGCCGCGCGTGAACCAGTTCATCCACCGACAAGACCAACAGTTCTGGCATTGCCTGTGCAATCGGATTGTTACTGCCTCCCTGAAAATGCAATGAAGCACAGGTGAGCTCGGCCTTGTCCTCCTCGGTCACCTCAAAGCGGTGTTCGCTGGAGCGCGCAAAGCACAGCAGGCTAGGCGCATGCACCTGCATTGTCTTGCCCTCTTTCAGATGCACCCGTAACCGGCCTGCGCGCAGAAGATGGAGGTGCCCACCCGTGTCGCCATCAATACCAAAATCAACGATGCCGCACAGATTGCCATTGTGAAAGACACCCGCTTGCAGATTGAAGCGGGTGAACAAGTTAGAGAGAGGATCCGTTTGCATTGAGACGATTGGTATATTTATTAAGATTAATTGCATCCAATACGATCAACTATAGGCGCAATATCGGTCCTGTGCAATCCCGCACGCCTCACTGGAGAAGACCATGCCCCGTATTTCTGCACTCACCATCGAACAAGCCGCCCCCACCGCACAGACCTTGCTGCAAGCCACCAAGACCAAGTTGGGGATGTTGCCAAATTTGTTCAGCACCTTGGCGCACTCGCCGGCAGCGCTATCTGGTTACCTGCAATTGGGAGACGCATTGCGTCACGGCGCCCTCACTGCAACCCAGCGCGAAACCATCTCTCTGGCGGCAGCACAATTCAATGGTTGCGGCTATTGCCTGTCGGCGCATACCTTGATGGGCAAGGGCGCAGGCTTAAGTCCTCAGGCGATTGCCGATGCACGTCAGGGTGTGGTTGACCCGGTGGCGATATTGACCCGTCAGGTACTGCAGTCACAAGGCAACATCAGCGATGCAGAACTGGCAGCAGCCCGTGCTGCTGGTCTGGATGACGCACGGATCGTGGAAGTCGTCAGTGCAGTGGCACTCAACGTGTTGACCAATTACTTCAATAATCTGGCGGCGACCGAGATTGATTTTCCGCGCGTTGAGCTGTAAAACGCATTTGCACTCCCCTCTGAAGCGGTAGCGTTACCGCGAGGGGAGTGTGGCAAATGACGTTGCAGAAAATTCATTCTGCGTGCGCTGAAAGTCTTATGACATCAGGACAGTTTGATCAGATTCTGCAGAATCAGTGGTGCACCCATACCCAGCAATGCCCCTCCTTCAGTAATCTTGCCCAGGTTGATTGGCGCAAAGCCAAGGTCACTGACCAGTTTGGCTGCCGATGCGGAAGCTACTTCGTCATTACTGGCAACAAACATGACACGCCGGCCACCGTCCTGAGCCGGATCTTTTGCCAGGAGCTTGGCAGGAAGCTGGTTGAAGGTCTTCACGATGCTCGCACCGGGAAATGCCCGGGCGACCACCTCAGTGGAGGCCAGACCTTGCAACTCTTCTGGTGATACACCATACGTATTCATGGCATCAATGATGATTTTGCCATTCCAATCGGGCGCAGCCTGGGCAACGAGGGAATGCGCCCGAAACGGTACTGCCAGGATGATGATATTTGCTCGCAAGGCATCTATCAACGACATGGGCGTCACCAATGCGCCCAACTCACTTGCCAGCGGGGCAATGGATTCAGGCCCGCGGGTATTGGCGATTCCAACCGGGATTTGACTACGTGCAAACTGGGCTGCCAGTGCAGCGCCCACGTTGCCAGAGCCGATGATGGCGTATGACATGGAGATTCCTTTCAATCGATGGCTATTGAGATGGCCGCTTACGCAGACAAGGCGGAAATTTCAGTCAATGCACGCGTTATCGCGGCTTCCTTGGCCTCTGGACTCAATGCCAGACCTTCGGCTCTGATGACGGTCACATCGGAAATACCCAGGAATGCCAGAAGGCCGAGCAGATAACTTTCCTGATGTTCCAATGCTGCGGCTGGACTACCTGCCGAGTAAATACCGCCGCGCGACGATGCAATGTAGGCTTTCTTGTTTTTCAGCAGCCCTTCAGGACCGGTTGCCGTGTATTGGAACGTCTTGCCGGCAACCGCAATACGATCAATCCAGGCCTTCAATGGCGTAGGAATGGACAAGTTGTACATCGGCGCGCCGATGACCAGAATGTCCGCCGCAAACAATTCTTCGAGATAAAGATTGCCCTTGACGAGATCCGCCGCAACCTCCGCATCGCCGACCTCAGCGCCCTGAAATGCGGCGATGTGGCTGCCCGACAAGTGCAACGCAGGATCGGTAGCGAGGTCTCTGGAGGCGATGGTGAGTTCAGGATGCAGACTCTTTTGGCGGGCAACGATCTGGGCGGACAATTGGCGGCTGGCGGAGTAGTCGCCAAGAATGCTGGAATCGAGATGAAGTAATTTCATGATGGCTTTCTAAGATAATGTTGGCAGCCCGCAGGCTGCGAAAAATACGGACTTTATTGCTGCACTGCTTCGACCTGGATGAGCAGCTTGACGCTGTTGGGAATGCCGTACTGAATACCCCAGCTCATGCCCCATTGGTCGCGCGCAATCGTCGTCTCGAAATCGCCGCCACAGACCTCATGCTTGAGAACCGGACTCATATAACAATTGAAATTAGTGGCCGTCAGCACGACCGGATTGGTCTTGCCAAGCAAGGTCAGTTGGCCGGTGACCTTGGTCACTTTTTCGCCATTGAAGCTGAAGTTGTCAGCCACAAATCTGGCGGTTGGAAAGACCGCTGAATTGAAGAAATTGTCACTTTGCAGATGTTTGTCAAAGGCTGCAGTACCGGTATTGATTGAGCCTGTATCGAGGGTCAGGTCGACCTTCGCAGTTTTTGCAGCTTTATCGAGTTGCACGGAACCGGTTTTCTTGTCGAATCGTCCACGGTTAGTGGAAGTGCCAAAGTGCTGGACTTCGAATGTCACAAAGGTATGGGCGGGATCGATCACATAGGTCGACACCTCCGCGTGCGCCGCGTGCGCAAAAGCGGTGGATGCGATGAGCGTGGCAATAAGTGTTGCGCGCATGAAAACTCCTGAAAAATTGAGAAAAAGAGGGAACTTGAAACTGACTCATACCAGCCTCGGCAATGAGCTGATCCTGTCTTCATTTCGTATCCCGCATGCAGTGGTGTGCATGGGGATGAATGATGAGTGCTCTCTGTATATCTGAGAAGATGGTATATTGAGAACTGATGTATCTCTTTTTGAGATGGAGTGCGACCATGCTAGATGGTGTGTCTTTGGATCAACTCAGAACCTTCGTCACCGCAGTTGATGAGGGTAGTTTTTCTGCCGCCGGCAGAAAGCTCAACCGCGTTCAGTCCGCAGTCAGTGGCTGGATCGGGGACCTTGAAGCACAACTTGGCGTGGTCCTGTTTGACCGTTCCGGCCGCTTCCCCAAACTCACATCAGAGGGCATCTTGCTGCTGGCCGATGCACGCAATATCGTCTCTGGAATCGATACCCTGAAAGCGCGGGCCAAGTTGATGTCATCCGGTCTGGAGGCGGAGCTTTCGGTGGTGGTCGATGTCTTCTTTCCGACCACCGTCATCAGCGCTGCTGCCAAAGAATTTGCAACGCGATTTCCCCTGACACCGCTGAGAATATTTGTGGAAGGCCTGGGTGCCGCCTATCAGCCGGTATTGGACGGCAGGTGCAGTTTAGGAATTCTCGCCTCGCTACCGATCAGCTTCCCGGGGCTAGTCAGTCAGCGACTGGGGGCAGTGACATTGGTGATGGTTGCCGCACCAGATCATCCTTTGGCAATGGTGCGCCAGCGGATTCCACCACACGAGCTGAGAAATCACGTGCAGCTGGTACTGACGGACCGCTCCGAATTGATGGCAGGACGTGACTATGGCGTCATGTCTGCGTCGACATGGCGGCTGGCAGATCTGTCGACGAAATATGCTTTCCTGAAAGATGGGCTAGGCTGGGGCAGCATGCCTTTGCACATGGTCGAGACAGATATTGCGGCCGGCACACTGGTCCTACTGGACGTCGATGACATGCCCTCTACCGGTCATGCCTTGCCGATGTCGGCCTGTCACCTCGCCTCATCGCCGCCCGGCCCAGCTGGCAGATGGCTGATGGATTATCTGTATGAATGGATTGAAAGAATCCGTTAATAAAGCCCATATCCACCGTTGACCTCAATCGTTTCCCCGGTCAGGAAGGATGCCTGATCTGATGCCAGGTAAATTGCCGCATTGGCGACATCTTCCGCGGTGCCTTCGCGACGCAGCGGCGTCATTTTGATGGCAGCGTTGCGATTGTCGAGCGTGTTGAAATTGTCCTGAAATCTGGTCGCAATCAGACCCGGTGCAATCCCGTTGACACGGATTCCCAGCGGACCAACTTCTTTGGCAAGGCCTCGCGTGAATGTAATCAGTGCACCTTTGGAGGCGCCATAATGTGTTGCTTCTGCACCGCCACCATTGTGGCCAGCAAGGGAGCTGATCAAGATGATGTTACCGCGCTGACGTGGTTCCATACGGCGCAGCGCCGCACGACAAGACAAGAAGGTGCTGGTCAGATTGACTGACATGACCTCGTTCCACAACGATAGCGGCATATCGACAATACGACTTTTTTGAACCAGCCCGCCCGTATTGCAGATCAAGACATCAATCGCGCCAAACGTAGATTCAGCCTCCTGTATCAGGTGCTCGGCTTGTTCCTCAATCGTCAGATCCGCCTTGATGGCCAAGGCTTGTCGATCATATTGGCGAATGCGCTCCAGCGTCGGTTCCGGATTGCTCGATAAATAAGAGAACGCCACGTTGGCACCTTGTTGCGCACATGCCACGGCAATCGCCTGACCGATGCCCGATGCACCACCAGCAATCAAAACGACCTTGTTCCGTAAATGCATTGTGCAGTTCTCCACGTGGATAAATGATGATAGGCGTCAAATTGACAGGCCACTAAGTCAGTTCACTAAGTAAAGCCATTAAGTAAAACCATTAAGTAAAACGATTAGTCGCGCTTGATCGCCAACGGTGAAAACCCCTGGCAGGTAGGCATCACTTCGATGTGATTGACATTGATATGCGGTGGCAGAACCGCGAGCCAATAAGCCATCTCAGCGATATCCTCCGCGCTCAATGACTGCGTGCGCTCATAGACTTTGGCCGCTGCCGTATCGTCGCCCTTGTATCGCACGTTGGAGAATTCTGTACCGCTACTCATGCCCGGCGCGATATTGGTCGCACGGACGCCAGTGCCGATCAGATCGGCGCGTAAATTGAGGGTAAATTGCTCAACAAAGGCCTTGGTCGCGCCATACACGTTACTGCCCGGGCTCGGGAAGTGACCCGCTACCGAGCCGATATTGATCACCAGACCGCTGCCACGGCTGACCATGGCCGGCAGCACAGCATGGGTCATGGCAACCAGTCCGGTGCAATTGGTTGCAATCATGGTTTCCCAGTCGGCCAAAGACGATTGCTGTGCAACCGTTGTGCCCAGTGCGAGACCCGCATTGTTGATCAACACATCAATCTCTTGCCATGGCGCGGGCAATGTCGCCAGCGTAGTCGCAATCGATGCGCTGTCACTGACGTCGAGCACCAGCGGAAGTGCCTGATCGCCAAGCGCATTGGCAAGCTCATGCAATCGGTCAGCACGGCGCGCACTGATGATGACCTTGTGACCACGCTGTACAAAAAGCCGTGCCATGGCAGCGCCGAATCCCGCGCTCGCACCGGTGATAAAAATAATCATGGAATGGGTGTCTCAGCAGAGCTTAGTAAGGCCCACGAATGGCGCCGTGGATGCGCTCCCGGTACAAACTTGCCAAGGCTTGATGTATCTCTTGTGGTAACGGCGGCAGTTGCGACGCAGTGACATTTGCTGCCACTTGCGCAGGTGAACTGGCACCGGGAATGATGACCGACACGGCGTCATGGTCAAGAATCCAGCGCAAGGCCATTTGTGCCATGGTCATATTGGCGGGGACATGGTGCGCAATGTCTTCAGCCAGACTGACACCGGTCTCGAATTCGATTCCGGCGAAGGTCTCGCCGACATTAAATTGCTGTCCATCGCGATTGAAGTGACGATGGTCACCCGAACGGAATACCGTGTCGCGCGTCATCTTGCCACTCAAGAGACCGCTCGCCAGCGGCAGCCGGACGATAATACCGACGCCTTTTTCCTGCGCCCGCGCTAGCAGTTGTTCCAGTGGTTTTTGCCGGAAGATATTGAAGATGATCTGCAAGGAGGTCAGCCCCGGCTGCTCCAGGCAGAGCAAGCCTTCTTCGACCGTTTCCACGCTGGCGCCAAAGCGGGCAATCAAGCCGTCATCACGCAACTCACGCAGCCAGTCGAAGACTTTGCCATCCCGCAAAACGGCCGGTGGAATGCAGTGCAACTGCGTCAAATCCAGTGCCCTCACGCCCAGTCGTTCTAGAGAACGCTGGGTTGCCGTGCGGATTGTGTCGCGGGTGTAATGGTCAGGATAGATTGCACCACGTCCCAGTTTAGTTGCGACGCTGACATCGGCATGCCGGTTCAGAAACTCACCGATGGATTGCTCACTCGCACCATCGCCGTAGACATCCGCCGTATCGAAAAAACGTACACCGGATTGATAGGCCGCTTCGAGAATTTGCTGCGCGATAGTGTTATCCCAGTCATTGCCCCAACCACCTCCCAATTGCCAGCAACCCAAACCGATTTCAGGAATGGTTAATCCAGTGCTACCTAGTTTGCGCGCTTGCATGTCTTATCCGTTAGCTGGTGAGGTACTTCTATGGGCGATCCGTGCGGAGTGGATCATAGCGACCAGCAACGCGAAAATCCAATGACTATTTGTGAGCTGACAATACCTACTTTGATATCAATGCCGGTAACAGTGATGGATTACCATCTGGGATCGATATCCTGTGCCAGCATTGAAGCTTATGTTGCGTACACGCCGAGAAGATCGGTAAAGCCCTTGATCTCAATAGGGTTACCAAACGGATCCTGGAAGAACATGGTCGCCTGTTCACCCGGTTCCCCAGCGAAGCGGATCGTCGGCGACAGGATGAAACGGAATCCTTCCTTGTTCGACAAGGTATCAGCCAGGCGGCGCCAGTCATCCATCTGCAGGATGACGCCAAGATGCGGCATCGGCACCATGTGTTCGCCCACTTTGCCGGTATTGGTGACAGTGAACGGTTCGCCCAGATGTAGCGAAAGCTGATGTCCGAAAAAATCAATATCAACCCACGTGTCGGTACTTCGCCCTTCCTTGCATCCTAGCAAATTGCAGTAAAAGTCACGCGCAATGTTCAAGTCGCGAACATGATAAGCAAGGTGAAAAATCGATTTCATCATCTATCTCCAGAAGCGCAATCAGCCGAGAGACCACAGCAGGCAAGGTGCTGCGATTCCCGTATTAATGGGTGTCAAACATTCTCTAGCAAGAGAGTAGCCTGATCTCCCGTAAGCGAATAGCATATTGTTTTATCTGCCATCGTAAGAATTATTTATGGATGTCCGCTACCTACAGAGTCTCATCAGCGTCGTCGACTGCGGATCGATTGCCGAGGCCGCACGCCACGAAGGTTTAACCGCTGCTGCAGTCAGTCAGCGTGTCCAGGCACTGGAGCGACGCTTTGGCTTTGCACTACTTTCCCGTGTCGGTAGTGCTGCCAAGCCAACCAATGAATGTATCGACATGTTGCCCAGGGCCCGCCGGATTGTGCGCGAAGTTGCTCTGCTGGCCGGCGATGCCGACAAAGTCGGACTGACCGGCACGTTACGCATTGGTGCCATCTCTACCGTGTTGACAGGCATGTTGCCGTCCGCGCTGATGTCATTAGCCCAGCGCGGGCCCAACATCCGGCCTGTCATCGTACCGGGCACCTCACGCGCCTTATATCAATCCCTCTTGACCGGAGAAATCGATGCCGCCATTCTGGTCGCGCCAGCCTTCGATATCCCCAAGACATTGAACAGCGTTTCGCTGAAGAGAGAAGAACTGGTCTTTCTGTCGCAAGCCAACCAGCGTGGAGAGGTCAATGCGGCGCTGGCGAGCCAGCCCTACATTCGCTACGACCCAATGGCATGGGGCGGCAGGCAGGCGCACTTGTATATCGAAGAGCAAGGCATTACACCGACCTTGCTCTGTGATCTGGATGCGCTGGAAACCATCGTCATGCTGGTGGAAAGCGGGATGGGTGTCAGTTTGGTGCCGCGCTGGAACGGGCTGGAGAAGCTGCTCAACCAGAGTATCGCCACACCGATTGCGGGATCGCGTTACGCGCGTGAAATTATTCTCCTGAGCAGTGCGCAGGCAGATCGACCAAACATGCTCGCTGCTTTACAAGAGGCATTGCAAGGCGCGCTGCTAGAGAATTAATCCACATGTCCCGCATCAGCGGGCCACGTTGCATGAATCAGGTCGCTGACTACACAGCAGCATCCATCGCTTCCACTTCGCTCAAGCACGCCACCTGCCACCGCGTCGCATAGGAGCGTCAACCACGACCTCACTTGTTTGCTCTTTGCTTGCTCACGATCTCAATCGCCTTATCAAGACTATCGAGGTAATCATCCCGCATCTTTTTAGCAAGTTCAGGCCACTGATCCTCCGGCACACTCATTGCCGGGCTGGTAGCGTTGGCATCATTGGCACCGGCCGTGATCGCACCCATGCCGTGCAGATTGATCCAGCGGTGGTCGTAGTGGTAGGGCGTGGTTTCATCCCATTGCACAACGCGATGGATGATGTCCCTGAGTTTGTCGAGATCATTGAACTCTTCCCGACGGAGATCAACAGGAATCTGCGCCACCAGAACCGGAATGGCAGATTTGGCACTTTCATCCGCACATCGCGCCGCATCAAAATTGCCTCGTAGACGTGCCGCATTGAACCAGAAGTAAGCATCCTCTGATTTACCCTGTTTGTACAAAAGGCGCGCCAGAACAAACAGCACCGGCGGCGCATAGTTACCTGAATTCTTTTCGATGGTAACGATCAGTTCATCATTTTCACGGCCGCGAATAGTTTGCAGCTGACGAATGGTCTCGGCAGCCAGACGCGTATCGATGGTTGCATATTCCCCTTTGGGTGCGACCTCGACATTGACGGTATTCCCGTTAGCCTGCGTTGCCGTCTGCTTGCCATTGCCTGCTGCCGAGCAAGGAAAGCTGGCGCTCAATGCCGTATTGACGCGAGATTCGTCCACCTTGCCATCCCATTCCGGATGCGCAGCGACGTAGCTGGTGATGACATTGGCAGCAGGGCCCAGTTTCATCCCCGGTGGAAGGCAATAGGCCTTACCGTTATTGCTGGCAATGACGTTGGCAAGCCAGGCAATTTCTTCCGAGTCAGACATTGCCATGGCACTCGACGAGTACAGCAATGTGGAAAGTAAAAGTGATAAGGCAGTTGCTGGTAAGAAGTTTGATCTTGTTTGCTGGCCCATATGAGTTTCTTATTGAGACATATCAGTCTTTATTAATGAATCAATTCTATAACAGCATGCAAATTTAACCGTCTAGTTAGTTTGGCGTTAGCAGCCTAGACTCAGGGCCTGGGATAAGTGCTGGCTGAATTCTTCTGAATGTATTCACAAGACGAACGGCACGGACCATTCAACTTTAATCCCCGTAACTTGAAAGTTCGCCGTCGGCAAGGCGCTTGGCCCGGACGTGGTACCGAACATTGACCAAAATTGGAATGAACATGATGAAGC
Source organism: Herbaspirillum sp. Sphag64 (assembly GCF_014192645.1). GTDB lineage: Bacteria > Pseudomonadota > Gammaproteobacteria > Burkholderiales > Burkholderiaceae_D > Herbaspirillum. The sequence goes on from NZ_JACHYE010000010.1 coordinate 59,243, forward strand.
AAATTTTTGAAAACCAGGTAGCACTTGTTACCGGTGCGGCGTCCGGTATCGGCTTGGCTACCGCGCAAGCGTTCGCAAGGGCTGGTGCATCAGTCGCCTTGGCCGACGTGAACGGCCTTGGCGCACGTGCTGCAGCACAAGCACTGGTCGATGGTGGCTACCAGGCAATTGGCATCGAATGCAATGTCGCAGAGATGGAGCAGGTAGAGGCGATGGTAGCCACGATCGTGTCTACATTTGGGCGTCTCGATATGGCCTTTAACAATGCAGGTGTGCAAAACGTCCTCGCGGAAACAGCAGACGCGACGGTGGACGACTTTGACCGGGTAACGTCCGTCAATCTTCGTGGGGTGTGGGCCTGTATGAAATTTGAGCTGCAGCAAATGCGTAAGCAAGGCAACGGCGCCATCGTCAATTGTTCTTCACTTGGTGGCCTGGTTGGCGGTGCGGAACGCGGCACTTACCACTCAGCCAAGCACGGCGTACTTGGCCTGACCAAAAGCGCAGCGCTCGAATACGCCGCCCGCAATATTCGTGTCAACGCCGTCTGCCCAGGACTGATCTGGACACCAATGGCAGATCAAATGGTGGCGTCAGGTCAGGGTGAGGCATTGGCAGGAATGACCAAGATGATTCCAATGGCGCGTCATGGTCGTCCCGAAGAAATTGCAGACGTCGTTTTATGGCTGTGCAGCACATCGTCGAGTTATGTTACCGGGCAGTCTATCTCGGTGGATGGCGGTTTCATTATGCGTTAATGCCACTGAAATTTTTGATACTGAAAAGCCGCTCCAAAAATGAGGCGGCTTTTCTTTTGTTGCAGTTCATTATGTGTATGTAAAAACGCAGCACTTTAATCCGCGCGTACCTGCCAGCGCAGATGCATTGCCTGATTGACCGTAGCCACCCGGCACTGAGTACGTCAATTTGCTGTGTAACTGGCCGGGTAGAATCCGATGCAACACAAAATATCGTTCTCTTTGCGCTACGCTTTGTTTCCCCGATGAAGCAAGATCGCGATGATCGCCATATACGTCGCTGTTCCCCAATGGATAAAGATGGGAGGCGCAAAGCCGAGCTGCCTCAAAATCACAAATCCGTCACCAATGGCGATGAACATCGAGATGGAGTAAATGATGGCGATGGTCCGCCGGTCTCCTCTAAAGAGCAGGACCAGGACCGCAACGCCCGCAAAAATGTCGCGTATGCCTTTGATCCACATGAAGGGAAAAGCGGACGGATCGGTCATCGGTATGCCGAACCCAGCAGATGCTCCTACCGGGTTGACGATGAAGTTGATGCCCAGTCCGATAATTGCCGCTGGTATCAAAAAAGTGAACCAAAACAGCGGCATATTCCACTTCAACAGCGAACGATTCAATTCTGCGTTCATGTTTATTTTTCCTTTTGTGAGTTATCAGAAATCACCAGGAAACCATCATTCCTGGCATCACTATTAAGGCCCTCGAAACGCGTGCGTTAAGACGGCTGTTTCGGTGGCGGTACTGCGCCGATCTGAATGAAGACGTCAAGCGAGTTCAGTTCATCCCAATGTTCCACGAAGCGGCCATTCTCGACCCGCCAGATGTCGATCGAGCGCATCGAAAAGGCGCGGCCTGTAGCGGGGTAGCCCAGCAGGTTTCCTGTGTGGGTGCCCTCGTAACGGTAACGGCCAACCACGCGCGAGCCATCCGCCGAAACGAAGATGTCTTCTGCCGTTACCTTGAGATCCGGTACCCCCGCGATGATGGCGCCGAGTACCTTCTTTGAGCCCTCCAGGCCAGGTTCGGCGAAGGCGTTGTGGTTCACATAATGGGGCGCTTTGATCTCGTCGAGGCGAGACAGATCGTGGCTCGACATGATTTCGGCGAAGAGGTAGCCGAGCTTGGTGAAATCGGTTGACATGGAATTCTCCTGGTATGGGCGAGGCCGAGTTGCCTCGCAATGTTCAAATACTAAACACTGTTCAGAAATATGTAAACAGTTTAATTTAATTTTATTTGTTCATATAAGTTGTTAAATTGCAACCGTTTTGGTATCTGAGCGATTGCCCTTCAGTTACAATCCACGCCGGCGGTGTTGGAATAAAGTGGTATGCCTGCGCTGTTTTTGGCTGGGGTGTCCGCCGTATTGAACTTGGTGTACCCGGTACTTCAGCTACCGGTTTGTTGCGTAAACACTGCGCCGAACGACTTGGGGGAATAATGGGAATTCAAGAGCGCCGCGAGCGCGAGCGCGCTGCGGTTCGCCAGCAAATTATCGACGCTGCCGAAAAGATCGCCGCCGAGAAGGGCTGGGACGCTGTCACAATCCGCGCGGTTGCCGGAACAATTGAGTACAGTCCAGCGCTCATCTACGAATATTTTGCGAACAAGGATGAAATACTGCTCGCGCTGATGCGTCAGGGCTTTGCACGTCTGCATGCCGAGCTTGAAAAAGTTGTTGCTGCAGCGCAGACGCCCGCAGCCGCCGTCGAGAGTATCGGGTTCGCTTACTGGGAGTTTGCACTCGCGAGCCCGACGCTCTACCAATTGATGCATGACCTGCGCGGTGTTCCTTTCGGAACCAATGAAACGCCACCGGAAGCCATTGCCTGTTTCGAGGATTTACATACGCCAATAGCGCGTCTGATGGCCGAAGCAGGCAACCACGAAGCCAGCGACAGTGAAGCGCAAACGGATTTGTATTGGGCGTATCTGCACGGCTTGGTGTCGCTGACCATGCACCAACGTGTTAAAGGTGGCCCGGAACGCGCTTCCAAGCTGGTTCGTCGGCTGACACATGACTTCATTCAAAGCTGCACTGAATCGCCAACGACATCGAAACGCCGCAAATAAACCGGACCATGTAAATTCGCGAGGAGTTGCTAAGGCCTGGAAAGAATCGCTTTCAGAAAGAGTTTCAGATCGCGCTCCAGATCCAGTCCAAAATCCTGCCTCGCGACTGCACGAAATACCTCTGGTTCCAGCAAAGGCTCGCTGGATTCTGCTGTTCGGATGGCGCTACCCACAGCGTCAAATTGAACAGCATAGGAATACTCAGGATTCGTCACCGGATCAGCGTTGCCTGAACTACGCCGAACACTGAAGCCAAGACGCAAGTACTCTGGCTTGTGCGCATCCTCGGTTGATTCGCTCACCCACCAACCCGCAGCCTCCAATTCATTGCGCAGGGCTGCAAGCGTCTTCCTCACTGTATCAATGGCTCGCGACGTGATGATGTCAAAATCCTCCAATGCCTGTCTGGCCTCGTCTTCGGCCGCTTGTTTTTCCAGCGCTAATTCACGTATTGCTTCGTTCAGGATTCCCATGATGCTTTCTCGGTTTTATTCACTGGAGAATGTTAGCCGATAAGTCGGCGAAATCTGGCTGCGCCAAGCGAGCGGGTGATCGCGAGCAATCGGCTTCATGTTGTCGTTATCCGCGACTTCAGAAAATCGATAAATAGCCGCGCCCGCGCTGGCAGCAGACGCGTGGCAGTGACTGCATGTACCTCCAGCGGCGCCATGCGCCATTCCGGCAGAACGCGCCGCAGCCGTCCCGCGGCCACATCATCGCGCGCCAGCTCAGTATGCATCACTGCAATACCCATCCCAAGCGAAGCCAATACGCGCGCCATACCGACGCTGTTGACGCAGAAGCGTGTCGGCACCTTGACCTCGACAGACTCCTCGCCGCGATAGAGCACTTTGATGTCATCCTGCTGCGAACTTGACGGTAGCGTACAAAATTCGTGGTGCGCCAAATCCTTGACATGCTTGATCGGCGGCGCTTTCTTCAGATAGTCGGGCGATGCATACAGATAGCGCGGCAGCGAGGCAATGGGCCGTGCGATCAGGTTGGCTGAAGCAGCCGGCAAGGGGCCAATGCGGATGGCCAGATCAAACGCTTCGGTTTGCATGTCGATGCGCCGCGGCGTCAAGTCCAGATCAAAATCGATCAGTGGATAAGCCACCGCAAAATCACGCAGGATGGGGCCTAGATGTCCGATCGCCAGATCGACCGGCATTGACACGCGCAGCGTACCAGTCGGCCGCTCGGCAACATCACGTAACGCTTCATGAGCGATCAAAGCCTCCGCGACGATACTTTGGCAGCGCAGAAAATACACCTCACCGGCATCGGTCAACTCAACCCGGCGCGTCGATCGGTTGAGCAGGCGCAGGCCGACGGCCTTCTCCAGGTTCGACACGTGGCGCGACAAGGTGGCGATCGGCATATCCAGCGACAGAGCAGCCGCACGGAAATTTTTCATCCTCGCGACTTCGACGAATTGCTGCATGTAGCTCAGCATTTCCATTTTATTTTGATCTCATGGTCATTTTTATTGATCCATTATTGATCCATTATTGAATCAATGATTTCAATTATACGTATTTATCCTGATTATGGATCAGCGTAGCATTCCCTTCAACCCAACCCTTGAAGGAAAAACACATGAACCAGCTCTTCACCCCTGTGCGCATCGGCCGCTACACCATGCGCAACCGTCTCGTGATGTCACCCATGACCCGTTCGCGCGCCGACGACGCCACCGGCGTACCTTCCGAATACACCGCGCTTTACTATGCCCAGCGCGCTGACGCAGGCTTGATCATCACCGAAGGTGCCTTCCCGTCGCCGCTGGGCAAAGGCTACGTGCGCACGCCGGGAATCCACGCCGACGCACAGGTCCAGGCCTGGAAAGCCGTCACGGAAGCAGTTCATGCCAAGGGCTCTCTGATCTTCCTGCAACTGATGCACACCGGGCGCATTTCGCATTCCAGCATGTTGCCCGGCAATGTTGTGCCGGTCGCCCCCTCGGCGATTCAACCCAAAGGCACGGTCTTCACTGCAAGCGGCCCGCAGGCACTGGAAATGCCCCGCGCCTTGGCCACCGACGAGATCGCCGGCGTCGTCGATGAGTTCAGAATCGCCACACGCCGTGCACTGGAAGCCGGCTTCGATGGTGTTGAGTTGCATGCCGCCTCGGGATATTTGCCTGAACAATTCCTGTCTTCCGAAACCAATACCCGCACCGATCGCTACGGCGGCTCGCTGGAAAATCGCGCGCGCTTCATCATGGAGGTAATAAACGCGATGATTGTCGAAGCTGGCAGCGACCGCGTGGGGATCAAGATTTCGCCCGAGATGCATTTCAACGATGTCAGCGATGCCGCGCCTCAGGAAACCTATTCCTACCTGGTGCAACAGCTTGCCCCGCTCAAGCTTGCGTATCTGCATCTCGCTGTGCAAGCCAAGGTTGAATTTGACTACGCCAGACTGCTGCGCGGGTTATTCAAGGGCGCCTTCCTGCAAGGTGGCGGCTTGACCAAAGCCAAAGCGGAGACACTGATCGGCGACAAGGACGCCGACGCGGCGGTATTTGGTTCCCTGTATCTTGCCAACCCCGACCTCGTGCAGCGCTTCCAGCTCGGGGCACCGCTCAACAAACCAGAGCGGGAAACCTTGTATTCTGCCGGGCCACAGGGCTACATCGACTATCCCACGCTCGACGTCACGGCCAATCGCGCAGTGCGCATTCATAGCTATGGCGGTGCTGGTGTTCCCCGATTGGAACTGGTTGCACGGCCGATAGCGGCACCCGGCGATGTGATCGTCAAGGTACATGCCGCCGGTATCAACGCGCTGGACTGGAAAATACGCGACGGACTGGTAAAAGACGCCTTTCCGCTTGCGCTGCCGGCAACACTGGGCATCGAGCTTGCCGGCGAGGTGGTCGAACTTGGCGAAGGCGTCACCGATCTTGCCATCGGCGACCGTGTCATGGGGCCGCTGGCCGGGCTGGGTGCCTATAGCGACCACGTTGCGGTCGCGGCAAGCAAGCTCGCCGTGATACCGCCTTCAATGGATGACATCCAGGCCGCCGCGATTCCCGTCGCCGCATTAACCGCATGGCAAGCCCTGTTTGATGCAGGCCAACTGCAACGAGGCCAGACCGTGTTAATTCATGGCGCAGCCGGTGGCGTGGGCAGTTTTGCAGTGCAGTTTGCACGCCAAGCAGGCGCGCGCGTGGTGGCCACCGCACAAGGTGTCAATGCAGGCTATGTCAGCGGACTTGGTGCTGATCTCGTGATCGATTACCGCGCAGACAATTTTTGGGAACACAGCGGCCAGGTTGACCTCGTGCTTGATCTGGTCGGTGGTGAGACCTTGGCAAGGTCATGGCAAGTTGTGGCCGAGGGCGGTCTGATCGTCAGCACTGCCGCGCCGGAAATCATGGGCCTGATCCCACATGGGAAGCGCGGGAAATGGTTCCAGATGCAACCCGATGCACAACGTCTGGCGCACATTGCGGCGATGGTTGCAGACGGACGCCTGCTGGTGCGCGTCTCGGAAGTGGCTGGGTTGGAAGATATCAACGATGCCATTGAGCGCAACAAGTCTGGGCATGGACCAGGGAAGACCGTCGTCAGACTCCAATAAACTTTGCTGATACTGTGCGTTTACATGGTGCTTCAGCCTTTGAACGCTCTGGCTCAGGCTGGCAAAACTGGCCAGCCTGAATCATTCGTTAGTCCGCATTGGTATTTCGCAAATTGGATTACCGGTAGATAATGCATGGCTGAAAACGATACGTTCAGATCGCTCTGCCAGATCAGGTCGTTGATTTTCTATTTCTGACTCATCTACCGAGGAAACTTGCTAATGCCCCATGTCACTCTGGAATATACGGACAACCTGATTTCACTGGATACCCGCAAGATATTGTTGAAACTCAATACCGCCTTGGCGGCATCAGGGCATTTTGAAGAAGAAGACATCAAAAGTCGTTCCATCAAATTAGACGACTATGTCGTTGGTACCAGTGCAGAACAGAAGACGCGAGGCTTCTTGAACGTCAGGCTGGCGATACTTTCTGGACGGACTGATAGTGTCAAAAAGCAGTTATCTGAAATCGCGATCGCAGAGGCCAGAGATTTTTGCCAAGGCTATCCTGGTATGCGTATCCAGCTGTCCGTTGAGGTAGTGGATATCGACCGAAGCGCCTACTCAAAACTTTTCTTTTAATTGCCGGTAAGGCGAAGTTTGTCGACCTTCGTCGAAAGCTGACATCAGCTGGCCGTCCTTCCTCGTTGAGTGTCGAAGCTATTCCTGTCTTTGCAAGCCGTAGTGGCTTGCAAAGACAGGGGGGAGCGCCAACAAAGGACGCGGCTTACTCTATTTTTGCTAACGCATCTGCGACGGCAGCCGGCACACACGGACGACCATTTTCGAAGCATGTTGCAACGAACGTCGCATCGGCATACGGCACCCCGTCAACTTTAATCTGCTGAAAAAAGTTCACGCGATTGCGTTTCTCATTCCTTTGCAGCTCGCAAGTCACCTCTACTTTATCCCCACGCTTTAAGCTTTTACGAAAGCGCAGAGAATATTCAAGCACCATATACATTTTGCCTTGCTTGAATTCTTCCTCGATATCTATTCCAAGTCCCTCCTTCATAAAAGCATGGCGAGTCCATTCCATGTAAAACGGATAATAGAGACCATCGACGACGTCTTGAAAATCGATATGAGCGGGATCTACTTCGAAGTGCTTTGTAAACATACATTCATCCTGATCTGGAAATTAAATTTAGAAATGTAAAAACAAAATCGATAGAACAAGTCAAAACTGGACGCACACATTATTAATCATAGAGGTCCTCTTTGCTTGACTATCGGCGCGAGTGAGGAGGGCTTATCTCGTCTCGGCAGCAGCAGCCTGTTCAATCACTTTTGCAACTTCTTCGGGGTGTGCAATGAACGCTGCGTGGCTACCAGTGATCTCAACCACCTTGCTGCCAGCGCGCGCTGCCATGAAGCGCTGCAACTCGGGATTGACGGTACGGTCTGCTGTGGTAATCACGGCCCAGCTCGGCTTGGTCTTCCAGGCGGCTTGTGTGACGGGCGCACCTGCCGTCTGGACGCTGGGCATCACTTGCGACATGGCCATGAACCCGGCATCGGCTGCGGGTAAATCAGCGGCGAAATCGGCGTGGAACTGGGCGGGATCGACATAGAGGTAGCCGTCAGCGGTCGCTTTGATGGACGCGCTTACCGGCGGCGTTTTTTTGACCAGATTCAGCAGACTTTCTCCGACCTCCGGCGCAAAGGCAGAGACGTAGACCAGGCCTGCAACCTTGGGATTGACACCAGCCTCGGTGATCACCATACCGCCATAGCTATGACCGACCAGAATGCTTTTATCGTCGAAGGCATTGATTGCCCGTGTGGTGACTTTGACGTCCTCAGCGAATGAGGTTTCCGGTTCTTGAACGATGGCGACGTGATAACCGTCGCGCGTCAGAATTTTTGCGACGCCTTGCCAGCCTGAGCCGTCAGCGAAAAAGCCGTGCACCAGAACGATGTTCTTCACCGGTTCGGCCATCGCCGGGTTGTTCAGTGCAGCGACCAGGGTCATTGCCAAAGCGGAAGTGATACGGACGATTGTGTTCATTTTTATACTCCAGAGTAAATTAACGACAGGATGGGATGACGCAATGGTTTTTTTGGAAATCACTCAACCAACAGTCTTGGCCCACACGGCTTGGGCATTGGTAAATTCGCGCAGACCAAAATGCGATAACTCGCGACCGTAGCCACTCTTCTTGACACCACCCACGGGGATGCGCGCGTTGGATGCGGAGAAGCCGTTGATGAAGACACCGCCGGTTTCCAGTCGCCGTGCAATGCGCTGGGCGCGAGCAACATCCGCGGTCCAGAGGCTGCCGCCCAAGCCGTAGTCGCTGGTGTTGGCCAGTTCGATGGCGTGCTCAGCGTCTTCGGCAATCATGAGGGGCGCAACCGGGCCGAAGGTCTCTTCGTCGAAGGCCGCCATACCCGGCTTCACATCCGCCAATACTGTCGGTGCATAAAAGTTACCGGGACCTTCGATTTTGTAACCACCCAGCAGTAACGTGGCACCGGCATCGAGAGTGCGCTGGACCTGATTGTGCAGTTCGTCGCGCAAGTCGTAGCGCGCCATCGGGCCCATGGTGTTCAAAGGGTCCAGCGGGTCGCCCACTTTGAGCTGACTGGCGGCGGCGACAAATTTGCGGGTGAATTCGGCGGCAATAGGCTTCTCAAGGATGAAGCGTTTGGCAGCGAGGCAGACCTGCCCCGCATTCTGAAAACGTGCCTCGGTTGCTGCTTTCACGGCCAGATCGATATTGGCGTCTGCCAGCACGATGAAGGCATCGGCACCGCCCAGTTCGAGCAAACTTTTCTTGAGCGTACGACCAGCCAGTGCAGCCACCGCCGCACCGGCGCGCATGCTACCTGTGAGCGTGACGGCGGCCACACGCGCATCTTCGATGACGCCAGCAACGGTTTCGTTGTCGACATTCAGATTGGCGAACAAACCGTCGGGAAATCCGGCGATTTCAACCATGTGTTGCAGGGCGTATGCCGACCCCATCACGTTGGGAGCATGCTTGAGGATGAAGCCGTTTCCAGAAAACATGATCGGCCCTGCTGCACGCACGACCTGCCACAAAGGGAAATTCCATGGCATGACAGCCAGGATGCTACCGATCGGCAGATAAGACACATACACCTGATCGTTGCCCTCTACCGCAACCGCCTCATCGGCGATGATGGCCGGACCGTTTTCGGCAATCCAGTCAATGGTAGCGGCGCATTTTTCGACTTCTGCGCGGGCGGCGGCAATTGTCTTGCCCATTTCACTGGTGATGATGGATGCCAGCGTGTCGATATTTAGACGCAGGACCTCGGCCAGTCGGCGATAGGTTGCGATACGCTCTGCTATCGGCGTTGCACGCCACATACGGAAGGCGGCAGCGTTGCGTTCGAGCACACTTTCTACCTCTGCATGGGTTTGATAGGCGTAGGTGGCGATCAATTCGCCGGTAGCAGGGTTACGGGAAACTGCGCTGGCAGTGGAACTGATAGGGTGATGCGACATGAATTGCCTCCGTGAGTGAAAGAGCAGTGTTGATGAACTGCTGTGACATCACTGTAGGCAATGACAACGCGCTCAAGAAGGCGTCTTGTTATCCTATGAGTCGCACTCACTGGCAGACGCAGGTGGCGTGGGAATATAAGTCACCAGCGACAGGTCCGGCCGCCCCACCGGTGTCAACGCGACGTAGGTAAAGGCGGTAATTGCCCCCGAAGGCAGTCGCATCCGCTTTGCGCCTTCGTCAAATCCCTTCACATCGGTATCTTGCCACCATGCCCGAAACTCCGGGCTCAATTCATTCAGTTCGGCGATCAGGTGATCGAAGGGCTCCTTATCAACCGCCTGGGCGCGCGCAGCGCGAAATGCCGAGATCATGCCTCGGGTCATCTGTTCCCAATCCAGAATCTGGGTGCGATAAGGACGATAAAGGAAGAGCAGCCGCAGCGTGTTGCGCTCGTGCGCCTGCAAAAGGCCGTAGTCGACGAACAGGTCGGCGATCGGATCGTTCCACGCCAGAATATCTAGGCGCGCGTTACGAACATAGGCCGGCACGGGAATGGTTCGCACCAGCATCTCCAGACCATCGCTGACGCGCCCGCCAGTTGCGGCGGCCGGAGCCTCGCGCGACGACAGCGCAAACAGATGGGTAGATTCGATCTGATCGAGCTTCAGCACTTTTGAAATTCTGCGCAACGCATCGGCCGAAGGCTGGATCTCACGACCTTGCTCCAGCCAGGTGTACCAGCTCACGCTGACACCGGCGAGCACTGCCACTTCTTCACGGCGCAAGCCCGGCGTCCGGCGGGGGCCTTTTGATAGGCCGTATTCATCAGGCTGCAGGCGCGCGCGTCGGCTGCTCAGAAAGGTGCCTAGTTCGCGTCGTTGTTCCGGGGAGGGTCTGCTGGACATGGCGTGCTCTGGGAAGGCGTGGTGGAAACCGATAAAACGCAGATGGCATTGTTAACCGGTAGGTCGAGCGCCAATTCTAAATCATAAAAAGGACGCTCATTAATCGTTCCGAATAAAGCGAGTAAATCTCACATTTCCGGCACTTTTACTTGCACTCTTTCTCTCGTTCTTACTCCTGCATCACATCCCGGACCCCGCTGGCCTGCTCTGGGTAACAAGCCCTCACCATCAAAGTCGATCTCGCCATCAGCTTTATCAAACCGCATGCCAGTGAGTGCGAGTCATAGGATAACAAGACGCCTTCCTGAGCCGCAGTTGACTACCTACAGTGACGTCAGAGCAGCAGAAACACTGCCCTTCCTTTGATTGACACCGTGTATTTTTAACCAGGAGATTGACATGACCGTGAAGCATATTTTGTTTGTATTAACAAACACACCCGAGATTGGCCCTCACAAGCGCGCAACAGGATATTTTTTCTCCGAGGTCGCGCATCCTTATGAAGTGTTTGATCGTGCAGGGTTCGCCATTGAGTACGCTTCCCCTCTGGGCGGCACACCACCCGAAGATGGCTACGATGCAAGAGATCCTGTGCAGTCATCCTTCCGCGAGAGTAAGGCCATCCGCCGTATGGCGCGCAGCCGCAAGCTCTCTGAAGTCGATGTCCTCGACTACGATGCGGTTTTCTTCCCCGGTGGCTTGGGACCGATGATGGACATCGCCGTTGACCCCGAAGTCAAGCGCGTTGTTGCGCGTGCCTGGGATGCAGGTAAGATCGTCGCCGCTGTGTGTCATGGCCCAGCGGCATTTTTAGGTGTGACCTTGGCTGATGGCACCCAATTGATCCGGAATCGCAAGCTGACCTCTTTCTCCAACGAGGAAGAAGCAGGTTACGCCCAGGCCGATGTACCATTCCTGCTGGAAGACGCGCTGCGTGCTGAAGGTGCCGACTATACGGCAACGGAGGTATGGCAAGCCAAGGTCGTCATTGATGGCCGTTTGTTTACCGGTCAAAACCCAGCATCGGCAGGCCCGCTGGCACAAGCAATCGTTACAGCACTTCAAGGAGAATAAGCATGAGTACAAGTACACCAATCACCATCGTCGCCCGTTGGCAGCCACACAAGGAATCGTATGATGAAGTCCGCGCCATCATCAGCCAGTTACGTCCAAAATCGCTGGCAGAGCCCGGTTGCCTCGGCTACGAAGTGTTCGAAAGCACGGATGCGTCAGGCACGATTCTCTTGCTAGAGCATTACCGCGACGCAGAGGCGTTGGAGGCACACAAGCAGTCTGAGCATTACCAAACGTTCGTGGTGGGACAAGCCCTGGCCCTGCTGGCTGACCGCAAGGTTGAGGTCTTGCAGGCACGCACGTGATAACGACGGTCGACGTCGTTCGTTGTAAAAAGCCGGCATCGATGTGAACGCGGGTTTTTTGTTGTCCTTCCGATCCGCTTTCATCGCAGCGACCATTATTGGTGATTGATTTACTGCGATGAGAGCGCACCGAAAATAATACGCTCACTTCCAAGTCAGATAACCAAACACGGCGCGCTGTACCCGCTGCCGCAGCGTACCGATCTCCCAATCGTCACGGGCACCCGCCGCATCGACCATGCCCCGAATAATGGCCAAAAGGTCCGCCGCCACTTCCGGAAACTGGACGCCCTGGGGCATATCCGGCTGTGCCAGTATCGTCAACATCATCGTGTGCAGGCTTGCCGCATAACCGCGCAAATCCGCTTCAACCGGTAAGCGTTGTTCCTCCGCATCGAGGATTTTCGCCAGAGCAGGGCGGGTGAGTTGTTGTGCGATGGCGATATCAATCAACTGCTCCAACGCAACCCGTCCTCCTTCTTCGAGACGGATTGCCTCCAGCTTCTCCATGAGCGTCGTGACCTGCTCAATGATCAACGCTTTGGTAATGGCGTCACGCGAGGGAAAGTATTGATACAGCGAGCCAATACTGACACCAGCCTTTGCTGCCACCGAGTTGGTGGAACACGCGGTCAGGCCATCTGTTTCCAGAATGTGAGCGGCAGCTTGCAAGATAGCCTCAACCGTTGCCACAGCGCGGGCTTGTAAGGGCTTTTTACGAGGTGCAAGGGCGAGGTTGGCTTTGCGTTGCATAGCAGGGAATAAAACGAGTATCAAAACTGAGTGATGACTCATATTATGAGTGCGTTACCAGCAAAGCACAAGTTCTACGCCATGACGACTCCCAACACCCTCTCTGACGATGCAGTGCTGCTACAGCAGACCGCGCAGGTCATCCACCGCACCGGCAACATGCTGCTTGAACGCTTTAACCCCAAAGCGCGCCCGACAGACTTGCCAACGCTACTTGCCGCCATTGATGCCAATGACCAGGCGGTCACCGCGTATTTGCGCCAGCAGCTACAAGAGATTCGTCCGCAAGCCGGCTGGATCGAAGACGAAAAAGCCAACGGCCCGCTGCCACCGGGTGAATGGTGGGTGGTTGATCCGGTTGAAGGGAATATCAACCACATCCACGGCATGTACGGCTGGAGCGTCACGGCCACACTGGTGCGCGACAACCGCATCGTGCTCACCGTCGTCGACGAGCCGCTGGCCGCGCGCGTCTATACCGCGCTGCATGGCGGTGGCGCCTGCCTCAATGGCGAGAAACTGCAAGTCTCCTCCAAGCAAGATCTCCGTGCCGCACTGGTCAGCACCGGACAGGCAACACCGGGAGAGGACGCCGGCACCTTGGAACGCCTAGGCAGCTCGATCACCGCCATGCTCAAGACCACCTTGCTGGTGAAAGCCGCCGTACCTGCCACGATGCAGTTAATTGATGTAGCAGCAGGGCGGATTGACGCCTTCTGGCAACCCGGCAACGTGCTCTCTGGGCAGGTCGCAGGTGCGCTTCTGGTAAGGGAAGCAGGAGGTATCGTTACCGATTGGGACGGTGCCAACTGGGAATTGAACAGCCCCCATTTCTTAGCCACGACTCCCGGAGTACAGACAGCCATCGTGCAGGTCTTACGTCAGCTTGCCTGATCGTCTGCCAGCAATCATTCACCTCAAACAGAGAACCCAAATGGAAACATTCGCAGTCATTGGCGCCAGCAGTGGAACCGGACGAGAGATCGTCCGCCTGCTCGCCAGTCGTGGACAACAGGTACGCGCCATCGCCAGACGTCCCGTAGAAGCCAGTCAATTTGTCGCGCCCTACAGCGCAGACGTCACCGATGCAAAGGCAATCGCCAAGGCACTGGATGGTGAGTTCACCGCGATCTTCTTCACGGTCGATATTCACAAACGGTTTGCCTCCAAAGAGGAAGTCCGGTCGCTCATGTTCGACGGTTTCATGCATACAATTCGTGCCGCCAAGCGGCAACGCGTGCCGCCGCGCATTGTGCTGCTGTCGGTGATCGGGCCAGACAAACCATCATGGGTCTGGCACCTTCTCAACCTGTTCAAGCGGGGGATGAAACAGAATGTTGTGGATCGCGAAGCCGCACTGTTGCAAAGTGGCCTGCCTTACGTCATTGCCCGTGCAGCAAGACTGGTCGACCCGGCTGACCCAATGCGCGCAACCGCAATCACACCAGCAACCCACAGTCTCGATATGAAGCGCACCATCGCGCGAAGCGATTTAGCCCTCGCGCTGGTGAATGCCGCGCAGGCAGCGCCGGCGTGCAGTACCTGGGATATGTTTTATGACGATGTGGCGACGCTACCTGACTGGGCCACAACATAGAGACCATCAAGGATGGAGAGGTGTCGCTGGCAGTTGGGTTGCCTCTGGGTTGATGCGCACCCAGGCGCGCATGTTGAAAAGCCCATTCTTCCTGGCAAACGTTGCGCTCTCGGTGTTGGTATTTACCGCCATGTTTGCGGGCTATACCTATCTGGCAGAAATGCTCGAAAAGGCTGCCGGCATCGCGCCCGCCCAAGGAGGCTGGTGGCTGATGGGTTTTGGCGCAGTAGGCTTGGTCGGCAATTGGCTCGGTGGGTTATGGGTAGATCAAAAGCCGCTCGCGACTACGGCGTTTTTCTGTGTTCTACTTGCGCTGGGCATGGCTATCTCGTCCTGGGGGCCCGGTCACGTAGGCTATCTTTCCGCAGCTATCGCACTACTTGCTGTTGTCGCGGCACTATTGATCGCCAAGCTATCTCCAGCCAACTAATTGATATACCCCCGACCGTGGGAGCATGCTCGCCATGGAATGGAAGATGACCTACACCTTAAGTCAGTTTTAGCCGGATTTCAGATAAAGTAAAGATATCCGAATAACAGATAAATTAAAAATATCTGTATGCCAGATATTTTCGAAACGGCTGAATAGCAGATAAACCCGCCTTAGCAAGAGAAGTGACACTACACAGAAGCGCCCTCCAATGTATAGTGGTCTACTAAACCCCGCCCCGCATGTCTCCCCAACTGATTTCACCGTCCAACGTATCGGCGCAGTGACATCAGCAGCCCTTCATGCGCGCGTCAGGTAACGGGTTACACCGCAGCGTCCATCGCTTCCATGTCGTTCAGGCACTCCACCTGCCGCCGCGCCTCATCGCGCAACAAACCAGCAGAGGCAATCGACATGCGCATCAACTGATCGGCCAGCACAATGCCAATTGCTGGTGCTGCCTTGTGAGCAGGCTCAGCGTCTTCATTGGCTTCGCGTTCGAGTTTGCTGGTATAGATCAATTGCAGGCAAGCCTGAATGCCGGTGGAGATATCGAGCGTGGTCTCCAGCAAGTTGCCATACAGGCTGCCTTGCTGGATGCCTTCTATCCAGTGAAAGTCTTGGTGGGTAGGATCGGGATGGTGTTGATTTTGTTGTTGTTCATCGTCGTGCGCGGTGCTGGCATTACTGTCAATGTGGGTCATGAAGCCTCCGTAGATGCAGGACAAAACCCGACAACGCCTCAAGGGTGAGGGTGGCGGGCACAAGACAGGGTTGACGAACCGGACATACGATCAGAACCGGCATACCCGAAGGTATCCCTGCCCAGGCCCGCCGTAGAGACGTGCAAAGACAGGGCGAAAAAAACGCGTCGACAAAGGACGCGGCATTTCGCCGATCGTATGTAATAGGTCGTCAAACCTGACTCCCTTTTTGTTGGGAGCGCGTCAAGAATACCGGGGGGTAAAACGGGGGTCAATGGTTATTGTCTGATTGTTATCAGGAGAAGTAGCAGTACCTTCGGTGAGCTAGCAATGTGTTCGTACGATCAACTTAATCCATTGATAGTGATTTAAGTATTAATTTTCTATTGAGAACAACTTCCTAGTCCGAGGGCTATTGTTTCGTTGCGATAATAAAGTTTGAAAAATATTATTTAATTAAATGCCCTGTCATTAAATCGGCTTTTACTCCTCTCAGCGAATTTGGAGCTACTAAATCTCATCATCTGTGTGGCCGAACGAGTGCGGCCATATCATAGAGTTTGAAAATTGTGTCAGCGAAGGCTTGAAGTTTCGCAAGATCAGTTATTCGGTGATAATTCGCGTATTTTCCCGATGAGCAAGCATGTTATGCTCTCGGCGATTACGGGATTTAACCAGAAGTCACCTGCCAAGATTTTTCTTTGCACTAGCGTCCTACAGCCAGACCGAGGAGAAGATTTGAACTTCACGATGGAAGACATTCGCAGGGCGTTAGACACGGTTTCGCTCGCTAACATTGCTGCCGGGAAAATCTCCTCCGGTAAGTTAGTCGGCAAAGCCGGAGAAGTCGACTATGCGATCTACGCCGGATGGGATTTATTGTTTGCGAACCTGTGTGACCGCTCTTGGGGGGCCTTTAATGTCACACTTTTGCGCTATATCCAATCACTGGAAGCTCAAGGTGTCGACGTTGATCCAATCTTGGAGGTGGCACAGTTAGAAGACTATCACTGGCGCTGGCTAGATAAGAGCTTGCACTACAAAGGCAACTGCTATCAGTGGTTCTTCCTTCTCGCGGAAGGCTACCCTCAGGCGGCATGCCTCATCTATCACCCGAAAGCGAGTGTAGTTGGAGCTGGCGATATTTTCTATATTGAATACATTGCGGCTGCACCATGGAATCGGGAGAATGTATTCGCAGATCGTATTTTCAAAGGTGTAGGGCCAAAGTTGTTGGACTGCGTCGTTAGCTATGCACAGGAGGATCTTCAACTTCAGCCAGGATTCTCGTTGCACTCTCTTCCCAAAGCTGAACAATTCTATGAACGTATTGGGATGAAAGCTTTTCAAGCATACGATAAACCAGGTCTGAAATTCTTTGAGTGGGTAGCTCCCGAATCAATGGTGAAAGGATAATTGTATGAAAATCCTGAACACGCTTGAAGAAGATTTTCCTTGCCCTCCGTCTACAGCGGTCGAACCGAGGAAGTTTTATGAGGCATTCCTTAAAGCTGACGCGATCCTTGCCGCTGCGCCAAAAAAATATCGCGAGACAGTCGAAACTCGCCTACCGGAGTTGATGAGCTTTATCTATCACGGCGGCGATGCTGCGGCAGCGCTCTTCCGAAAACGGGATGACGCATCAGAGGTGCTGATCAATCTATGGCTGTCCTCCGTGAGGCGAGCAGCGGGATGGTATGTCGCAGCTAACTCACTTCCTTCGTTCAAGGGCTTAGATAAGTCAATCTACACCGACATACCCAAGAAATTCAAGGATGCAGCAAGACTTCCCGATATAGGACCTTATTTGGCAGATTATGGCATCGTTATAATTTGGGAGGAGTCAATTCCCTCAATGAAGCTTGATGGCGCTGTATTCTCGCTCCCTTCTGGACACATAGTTGTTGCACTCAGTTTGAGGTATGCGCGATTAGATCATTTCTGGTTTACCTTGATGCATGAGCTCGCGCACGTGATATTACATGCCGATCAATTAGATAACCCAATTCTTGATGACTTCGATGTTGAGACCGATAGTCTTGTGGAAAAACAAGCTGACCGCCTTGCTTCGGATAGTCTAATTCCTCGAAATGAATGGCGTAGCTGTCCAGCTCGTTACACCAATTCTGTAAACGATATTATCAATTTTGCGGAACAGTTAGGTATTGCACCCCAAGTCGTGGCCGGGCGTCTGCAGCGAGAGCAAAAGCGGTACGATCTGTTCTCCGAAATCATCAATAAATACAACGTGCGAGATATATTGAATGGCACTGAACTATAACTACACGCCCTTTTTTAAATTCAAAGGTAACGAGGTCGCAGGCCTCTCCATGCTGAATAGTAGGCTGAAGGAAGAGCTCACCCCGTTCTTTGATTTTGCACGCAAAGATGGAATGAGTCGCCTTGATTTTGAAAAATCAGTTGCGGTGTGCGCGAAAAAAGCCAAAAAATATCTCAAAGAATTTTCGTATATATTTATTGATTCATTCGATATTCCAGATTCAATAGCTTACGCAACAACTCCAAACTGTAGAGTTATTATTGAAGAATTTTTTGACTTCGAATACGTTCCTGTTATTGGACTGGACCGCGCGGCCAACCATAATAAAGCTATTTTTGATGCAAAGGCGAAGGGGGAGATAATTTCCGACAAAGTCGCGATACGATTTCAGCCGGAGGAATTCTCGTCGTTCAATCTGATTGAAAGCGAGTTGTTGGACCTCATCAGAAAAGGAACAATTTTTTTTTCAGACTGGATTTTCATATTTGACTGTCGGGTGTGCCTGCAGAGTAATCGACTGAAGCTTGCCAGCGAGATCGCAAATTTTACCCTATCTGCTGATAAAGCCTTTGAGGTCGGGAAGTACATTGTAGTGGGGTCTTCAATACCTGCATCGATTACGGATATCGCCAAGCCAAGTGATGAGTCGCTAGTGCCGAGAGCCGAACTCGAAATTTTTCATACCGCGCAATCTATGGCAGAGGGAATTGTCCTGTCGCTTGGCGATTACACCATCGTCAGCCCACTCTACTCCGATCTTACAATTGCGCCCGAATTGCTACTCAGTGTGACAGCACCCAAGGTTTTTTATACGTACGAACATCAACATTACATCGCTAGAGGAGGTCGAATAAAAACTGGTGGCTATGGTCAATATGATTCAATCTGCGTGGAAATTTCCCAGAAGAGCTTTTATCGAAAGTCTCACTATTCTTGGGGCGATAATTTTATTCAAGAACGCGCAGATGGGAAAGGAAGTAACAATGTCACCCCTTCAACAATCCTGAAGCCAACGATATGTGCTCATATTGAGTATATGTCACGGGATTATCCGAAGTAATAGGGCTCGAACCTCGTGCGGTTAATGCTTTACCCACGACCTCGTTAATTGCGCTTGTCGGTAGGCTAGAAGCGATCAACTCAGCAATTTTTTGCCGGTTCATTTTTTCAAGTGAAAGGCTATTGAAATTAGGAAAGTTTACCAGCTCAGAGCGCCACAAACTTAGCAAAGCGATCTCTGGAAGATACGACGGATTTCGTGTAGCACCTCGAATATGCTTAAAAATCACTGATCCACTTGCCCTTGAGTTAGCAATAATAATGCCCCAATGCTTGGGTACAATCACTTCAGCCCTTTTCAAGTGATTAGTAGTTGTGACAAGTGTGATTAACGGAAAAGCTTGATCATAAAACTGGGATTGACGAACAATCCGATTTATCGAATCCGTTTCCCCTTTGATCTCGTAACAATGCATAGTCTTATAGACTGCGACAACGTCTGCAATTGCATTTCCATTACAAACGTGAACCTCTTCCAAAGTTGCATGAGGCGGCCTCGCTCGTCGTCCTAAATGGACAATGAGTGCTTTTCTTATTTCTTTGTCCGTTAATTTTTGCATGGTGGAAAAGTCCTGCGCGGATACTACTGCATGAATGCACCTCGTGATATTGGCGAGATGGGCTAGTATTTTCTCAGATAAAGCCGCCACTCACCAGTCCGCAATTGAAAAGGCGACGTCTCGTTCTTACAAGTAATTTGCAAGAACGAGATTTGTTTTTCTCAGACTTTGATCGGTTGTCTCAAGCTATATTTGGAAAGAACACTTGTAGTCGTGCTGCCCCATGTTAATCACTCCACCGTAACCGACTTAGCCAAATTCCGCGGCTTATCCACATCCGTCCCCCGTGCCAACGCCGTGTGATACGCCAGCAATTGCAACGGCACCACATGCAGAATCGGTGACAGCACGCCATAGTGCTCCGGCAGGCGAATCACATGTACGCCTTCACTTGATGCAATGCTCGATCCGGCATCGGCAAACACATACAGCTGGCCGCCACGGGCGCGGACTTCTTGCATGTTGGATTTCAGCTTTTCAATCAGCGCATCGTTGGGGGCAACGGTGACGACGGGCATTTCTTCCGTCACCAGGGCCAGTGGGCCGTGCTTGAGTTCGCCGGCGGCATAGGCTTCGGCGTGGATGTAGGTGATTTCCTTGAGTTTGAGTGCGCCTTCTAACGCAATCGGGTAGTGCAGGCCACGGCCGAGGAAGAGGGCGTTCTCTTTGCGGGCGAAAGCTTCGGCCCAGGCGACGATGCTGGGTTCCAGCGCGAGCACGCTTTGCAGTGCGGCTGGCAGGTGGCGCATGGCTTTGAGGTGTTCGCTCTCTTGGGCGTCGGTGAGGCGGCCTCGGCTTTGTGCCAAGGTCAGCGTCAGCAGGAACAGGGCGACCAGTTGGGTCGTGAAGGCTTTGGTGGAGGCGACGCCTACTTCGACCCCGGCGCGGGTGATGTAGGCCAGTGCCGATTCGCGCACCATGGCGCTGGTGCCGACGTTGCAGATGGTGAGCGTGTGTTGCATGCCTTGTGCGCGGGCATGCTTGAGGGCGGCAAGGGTGTCGGCGGTTTCGCCACTTTGCGAAATGGTGACGACCAGGGTGCGTGGGTTGGGCACGCTGTCGCGGTAGCGGTATTCGCTGGCGATTTCAACATTGGTGGGGATGCCAGCAATCGATTCCAGCCAGTAGCGGGCGGTGAGGCCGGAGTAGTAGCTGGTGCCGCAGGCGAGAATGAGGATGGAGTCAACCTGCTTGAAGATGCCGTGGGCCTGGTCGCCAAAGAGCTCGGGCATGATGTTCTCGATGCCTTCGAGGGTGTCGGCGATGGCGCGTGGTTGCTCGAAGATTTCCTTTTGCATGAAGTGCTGGTAGGGGCCGAGCTCAATCGCACCACTGTAGGCGTTGACGGTTTTGACGTCGCGTTGCACTGGCTTGCCGTTGAAATCGACGATCCAGTAGCGTTGCAGTTGCAGGTCGACGACGTCGCCTTCTTCGAGGTAGATGATCTGGTTGGTGGTACCGGCTAAGGCCATGGCGTCGGAGGCGACGAAGTTCTGGCCTTCGCCCACGCCGAGGATCAGCGGTGAGCCTTGGCGGGCGGCGACGACGCGATGTGGTTCGTCCACGCAGAAGACGGCAATCGCGTAGGCGCCGGTGAGACGGCGCACGGCTTGCTGTACGGTCTCGAACAGGTCGCCGGTGTACATGTGGTCGACCAGGTGGGCAATGACTTCGGTGTCGGTCTGGCTTTCAAAGACATAGCCTGCGGCTTGCAGCTCGCGGCGCAGTTCTTCGTAGTTTTCAATAATGCCGTTGTGGACCAGGGCAATGCGGTCACGCGAGAAGTGCGGGTGGGCGTTGTGAGTGGCGGGTGCACCGTGGGTTGCCCAGCGCGTGTGGGCAATGCCGGTGAAGCCGGCGAGGTGTCCTTCGGCGACCTGCTTTTGCAGTTCAGCCACGCGGGAGGTGCTGCGCGAGCGTTGCAGTTTGCCGTCCATGTGGACTGCGACGCCGCAGGAGTCGTAGCCGCGATATTCGAGCCGCTTGAGGCCTTCGAGCAGGATGGGAGTGACATCTTGTTGCGCAACCGCGCCGACGATACCGCACATGGCAAACCTTTCAATGAAGAGTCAATGGCGTCATCTTAGGTGAGTGCTGGTGAAATAAGATTGCTATATTGATAGATAAGTGAAATAAAATTCCGTCATCTATGGTGTGTGAAATATTATTTCATTTAGTTGTGATTATTTTTTATTTATTTTGTTTATTGATGATTGGGGGCAGTGATGGAAGATGTTGCGCTAGATGAGCTGGACCGGCGCATCCTGAATGCGTTGCAAGAGGATGCCGGGCAGACCAATCATCAGTTGGCGGAGCGGGTGCATGCGTCGGCACCGACTTGCTTGCGGCGGGTACGGCGGCTGGTGGAGGCGGGCATTATCGTGCGGCAGGTGGCCTTGCTGGATGCGGAGAAGCTGGGGCCAGCATTGACGGCGATTGTGGAAATTACGCTCGATCAGCAGGGCGATGAGCGGCAGGTGGCGTTTGAGCAGCTCGTCGCGGATGAGCCTGCAGTGCAGCAGTGCTATCGGGTGTCGCCGGGGCCGGACTTTGTGTTGATGGTGCAGGTGGCGGATATGCCGGCTTACCATGCGCTGGCGCATCGCTTGTTTGCGGGGCACAAGAATGTGCGGAACGTGCGTAGTTATTTCAGCATCCATCGCAGCAAGTTCGACACCCGGGTGGCGGTGTGATGCTTGCTGTGATGGCGTGCATTCCTTGGAATGCGGCGGTGGATCGAGGGCTTATTTCTTGATCTTGACCGGGCGTTGCCAGCCTGCCAGCGACAGTTGCTTGCTGCGTGACAGGGTGAGCTGATCGGCGGGGGCGTTTTTGGTGAGGGTGGTGCCGGCACCGATGGTGGCGCCTTTGCCGACGGTGATCGGGGCGATTAACTGCACGTCGCTGCCGACGAAGACGTCGTCTTCGATCACGGTTTCCGACTTGTTGACGCCGTCGTAGTTGCAGGTGATGACACCCGCGCCGATGTTGCAGCCGGCGCCAATGCGGGCATCGCCAATGTAGGCCAGATGGTTGGCTTTGCTGCGGGCGGCGATGGTGGATTTTTTGACTTCGACGAAGTTGCCGATGTGGACGTCTTCGCCCAGCTCGGCACCGGGTCGCAGCCGTGCGTAGGGGCCGATGAGGGAACCGGCACCGACGACCGCGCCGTCGATATGGCTGAAGGGTTTGATCTGTACGCCTTTGCCGATATGGGCATCGCGGATAACGCAGTGGGCACCGATGACGGCACCGTCTTCGATGGTGACGTTGCCTTCAAAGACGCAATTGACGTCGATGCTGACATCTCTGCCGCAGTCGAGCTTGCCGCGCACATCCAGACGCGCCGGGTCGAGCAGGGTCACGCCCTGTTCCAGCAAGGCGTTGGCAATGCGGCGTTGGTAGAGGCGTTCCAGCTCGGCCAGTTGGGCCTTGCTGTTGACGCCGACGGTTTCAGCAAAATCATCGGGCTGGGCGGAGACGACTTCAACGCCATCGGCCACGGCGGCGGCCACGATATCGGTGAGGTAATACTCGCCTTGGGCGTTGTCGTTGGAGAGCGCCGCCAGCCATTGGCGCAGCTTGGCGGTAGGGGCGACGAGGATACCGGTGTTGATTTCCTGAATGGTGAGTTCGGCGGGGCTGGCATCCTTTTGCTCGACGATGCGTACCAGTCGGCCTTGCTCGCGCACGATGCGGCCGTAGCCGGTGGGGTCGTCGAGGTTGACGGTCAGTACGCCCAGCTTGTCATTGCCGGCGCAGGCCAGCAGCCGCGTCAGTGTGGTGCTGGAGGTGAGCGGGACGTCGCCGTAGAGGACGAGCGTTGGTACCTTATCGTCGAGCTGTGGCAGGGCTTGCGCTACCGCATGGCCGGTGCCGAGTTGCGGTTGTTGCAGGGCAAAGCTCAGGTCGCTGGCGGTAAAGCTGGACGGTACAGCATCGCCGCCATGGCCGTAGACCACGCACAGTTGCGTTGGCTGCAGGCTGCGGGCGGTGTCGATAACGTGGGCCAGCAGTGGCTTGCCGGCGAGTGGGTGAAGCACTTTGGGCAGTGCGGATTGCATACGTTTGCCCATGCCGGCGGCGAGGATGACAACGTTCATGATCGATGAGGACGGTAATGTTGAGGGCAGTTAATGTGCCGGGGCAGCCAGTAAAATCAGGCTGCAGTGTAGCATGGGCAAGGCTTGGCGAGGGTATCAGGGGGGTGTTGGCCGAGCGGATTTGAGGCTGATTTGTTGGTGTTCTTTTCTCTTTGCTGGCACATTTTTTGATTAAGATAGTGACGCTCCCGGGGTTTGTCATTCGTCCGACAGCTCTGTCATTTCTCGTTATCTCCGGTTATCTCCTGATCAGGACGGCTTTTGAAGGTAGTGCATGAAGATCCTTTTGTTGAATGATGAGTTTTATACCACCGGTGCCAGCACCGCCATGTTGCGCCTGGCTGAGCGCTTGGTGCTGCAACATGAAGTGATTGTGATGCCGCGTATCGATGGTCAAGGGGAGGTGCGCAAGAAGTTTGAGGAACTGGGGATTCCGATCGTGCATAACATTGATGCGGTCGATCTGATTGTGGCCAATACCTTGATGGCGGGTGCGCTGGTGGCCGAGGCGGGGCCGAAGTGTCCGGTGATCTGGTGGATCCATGAGGCGGAGGTCGGGCGCGACCTGATTTTGCGTTTCCCGCAGTTGGCGCCGGGTTTCCGGCAGGCATCGCATATCGTGTTTCAGACGGAATATCAGCGCAAGGTGTATGGCAGTTTTCTGTTTGACAGCCCGGCGACGGTGCATGTGATGCCGTTCTGGAATAACGCCATTTATCAGTACGACAATCTGCTGCCAGCGCCGAAGCAAAAGAAGCGCATTGTCTGTATCGGTACCATTGAGCCGCGCAAGCGGATGGAAGACACCATCATGGCGGTTGATGCCATGCCGGCAGCGTTGCGTAGCGAGATTGAGGTGGTTTTCATTGGCAAGTATCTGCAGTTGGGAGAGGCTGCACGCAAGCTGGTCGATGCCTTCCCGGAGCGCTATCGTTTGCTGGGGGAGCTGGCCAATGAGGAGACGCTGTCTTATCTGGCGTCAGCCGATGCGTTTGTGCTGGCCAGTTATAGCGAATCGCAGCCATTGACGATCTGGGAGGCGTTTGAGCTGGAAGTGCCGGTGTGCCTGTCGGATCTGGAGACCTATGCGCATATCGGCTTTCGCCATGCACGTAATGTGATGATGCATCCGGTGGGCAATATCGAGATGTTGTCGACCAATCTGCAATTGCTGCTGACCAGTGAGAGCTTGCGTGGCGCAGTCACCAAGGCGGGCAAGAGTCTGTTGTTGCGTAATCTGACCAACGACTGGACGGATGCCTTTGACCGGTTGGTTTATCGGGTTGCTGCTGAGGCTGAAATCAAGCGACTTGGTTATTGAGTTTGATGATGTTGTTGTTAGTAGTAGTGATGATGAGACGCGGCAGATTTTCACTGCCGCGTTTTTTATTTCTTTTACAAGGTGCCGTTGCGTGCGTTCTGCACCTGACGCTGGAAGAAGCTGACAATATCCTTGACCAGTTCCGGGTTGCGCAGCGTGGCTTGATAAAACAATTGCTGGGCATCGTTGTGCATGTCGCAAATGGCGGCTAGACGTCCCATCTGGAAGATGATGTCGGCGTTTGCGGGTTCTTGCGCAAGGGCTTTATCGAGCGTGGCAAAGGCTTCTTCGTAGCGGGCCGAATTGATGTCGGCAATGGCGCTGTCGAGCAGGGATACGGGCGCCGCCGTGACGGTGCCATTGGCTTCGCGCTGATTGACTTCGGCCTGTAGCTTCGCCAGATCCAGATGATGTTGCTCCAGCTGTGCGGAGGCGGCGCGCTGTTCTGCCGAGGCTTGCAGCCAGAGTGCGCTGAAGGTGCCGAGGTCGCGGATGGAGGCGGCATGCAGGCTTTGACCCGGTACCACGGCGACAATGCTTTGCTGGCTGGTAGTCGGGCCACAATGGGCCGCGCGCATGCTCAGGCTGGCCAGCAGGTGCTGTAGCTCGTCGTCGTTCCAGAGCCTGACCTGATTCGCCTGCGACGGTGGGCCCAGGTCGCCTGCTGCCCGCTGTGGTGTCGTGAGAATGGCAACCTTGGATTGTTGCAGCAGTTGGTGCAGTAACGCCAGCACATGCGTGGGATCAGCCAGTTGCTCGATCAGGTTGACGCTGAGGATCAAGGCGTCGTTGAGGATGACCTCTGGTAAATCGACACTGATGGGGGCATCGGGGTTGATGTCGATCCACAGCAGCTGGGGATAGGTCTGGCGACATTGGGCCAGCTTCTCGCCCGACTCCAGACCGATGATGATCAGTTCAGACTGTAGCGCCAGCAGTTGCTCGGCATCGCCGCAACCGATGGCGATGACATATTGGCATTCATATTGGCGCGCCAGCGTAACCGCCAGCGCATAGGGATCACCGGAACTCTGGCTGTGCAGATCGCTGCTGCGTTGTGCATGGGCGTTGATCTGATAGCTGGCAGGGAGGAAGAAGTTGTTTGCGGTCACGATGCGTCCTGGTTGGAATGGGCGGGTTCAGTTTGCTGCCAGCAGGTCGGTGTAGAACTGCAGGATAGGCCGGATGACCTCCGGTGCCTGCAATGCTGCCTGATAAAAGAGTTCTTGCGCCTGTAGCGGACGTTTGCCGGTTTGCGCCAGATAGGCCAGTTGCAGGAACGTCTGCAGGCTTTGCGATGCGACTTGCAGACTGGCAGGTATGGCATTGCCGGTGCTGCCAGCGGCTTGTTGCGGACCGAGCCTGCCTTGATAGAAACCGATGATGGTTTGCAGGAGTTGTGGTTCCAGCCTGGCAGCTTCTTCGAAGATGTTGATGGCGTCTTCCGGCATGTCCGACAAGACACCAATACGCCCCAACTGATACAGAAACACAGGTTCGGCGGCGAGTGCATCGCCGCTGGAGATGAGTAGTTCGTAGGCGGCTGGCAAGGCGCCGTCGTCAATCAGTGCGGCAGCTTGCGCCAGTAATTGGGCCGGATTCAGGCTGGTATCGCCGGTGTTACTGGTGACGTTGCTGTTGACGAATTGACGTTGTTGCAGTTCGTCGGCAATGGCTTGCCACATGAACGAGAGCCGGTAGTCGCCATTCAGGTCGGCCTTGGCACATTCCACACGGGCAATCGCTGCAACGGCCTCGGGATACTTGGGTGTCGGGCAATTGGTGGCGCTTTTGTCGCGCTGGAAAATCTCCAGCATGGTGCGCAGTTCGTTGAAGGCTTCCTGATAGAGCTCGCGCACAGCCAACCCTTCCGGGATACCAAGATGCTCCGCCAGATGGCGCATGATCCAGCCTTCATCAGTGGGGCGGGAGAAGCTGGTGCGGGTGGCGCTGGCGGCAAGCAGGAAGGCGTTGAATGTTTGCCCCAGTAGCTCGGCGCGCACCGCGACCGGGTCAAAGCGGGTCAGTTGGCTACGGTCCCAGATAAACGCATGCTGGTCTTCTACCATGGCATCGTAATGGTTGTGCCAGCCGATGTCGCGTTCTTGCCGGGTGTATCGCGGCATGCGCTCCTTGAGGATTTTGCGACGACCGTGGGCGCTGTTGCGGATCGGGTAGTGACGCAGCAGGAACGGTACCGGGAAAACGCGCTGATCCGCAAAGGCGGCATTGTGGCCGCCGCTGGAAGTGATGTCGATCTCAGCGCCGGTGTGCTTCCAGGCCCGGATCTGCAGAGCATTGACCCATTCGCCCGGCTCAAAGTACGCGAAGCGCTCACGCAGGTCATCACCGGCACTGAAGCTGTCATCAACCGGGCGGAAGTTGAGTACCTTGAAGTTGACGGCACTGTAGCCTAGTGCGTCGACCAGTCCGAAGGTTTCACGCAGGCTCATGTCGGTCCAGGGGCCTTCGCGTAGCTCGTCGGCATCCGTGTTGATGATCCAGTCTGCACCAAGCTCTTTAGCCAGCTGGACCTTGCGCAGCAGAATTTCGCGCGAGAGGAATTGCTTGTCCAGCTGTTCTGCGGTCGTGTTTGGGGCTTCGGGGGGGAAGCTCTCGATGTGCAACAGGCCGCGATTGAGCCACTGACTGGCAATCTGTACGGTGTTGTCGGTTGAGCGGTTATCCATCAGATAGACTTCGCAACCATTCTCGATCAGATCACCAATCGCCTGTCCGATCACATCTTCTTCATTGAAAGCGGCGATGATGGCAACAACGCGCGGCAGACGGGCGGGCAGTAGCGCACGCAGTCCCGTTAGCATGGAGTGTGGCAAAGAAGTCATGGGTCTGCTGGAGTCGTCAATTTTGTGGGTCATGGCGGCGGGACATCAAAAGAAATGGCGCTGCTGCAACGGGCTTTGCGGGAAGTAGCGTTCGCAGGCATTGAGGATGCGAATACGCAGGGCAAAGAAGTTGTCGAGGTAGCGCTGGTTGCCGGTTTGCTGGTAGGCCATCTTGAGCGCGTTGAGGGTCATCATCTCGTTCCAGTAGGGGCTGTAGGAGGCATCAGACCAAGGCATTTTTTCGATGTCGTAAGGGGCGATGTTGATCGACGGGTCTTGCGACAGGATCAGCGAGGCGATTCGCTCAACGATGAATACCTTCATATTCAGCGGCGACTTCTGGCGGTAGTCGGTGAGTGCATCGATCTCGCGTCCTAGTGGATGCGCAGGGTCTTCGGTGATGGCAAACAGTTGCTCGGTAAGCGCGAACCATTTGTCCCAGAAGGCTGGTGTGGCGACGAAGTAATTGCAGAAAATGGTGGTCTGCAAATCCATCACGAGATGGTGGAAATCTATCTCGGCACCGATCTCGCGCAGGAAGCCATCGACCAGTTGCAGCATGCCGGGGTGGTAGCGGTTACCGTGCTCGATGATGTTCAGGTAGCAGGTGGCGTCCTGGCGGAAGGGCGAAAAGCTGTAGACATCGTAGCCAGGATTGCTGTCGATGAAGTCGCGGACCTTGCCCGAATCAAGCAGTGTCTTGCCATAAAAAACCGGAGAGAAGAAGCCGTACAGCTCGTCTCCATTGAGTGCATTGTTGAGCAGAAATTGGCGGATCGGCCAGTATTCGCGCCAGTCTGGGCGTTCGTTGGCGGTGTTGTCCAGGGGCAGGAAGCCGGGGTCGACCCGGTTTCGGCTCTCTTGGTCGTAATAGATCTGGAAAATATTGGCGATACGGGTTTCGCTACTCATGTCGGCTCCGCTGGCGCGATATCGGTGTCATAGGGTGCAGGCAATTGCTTGCCGGTCAGTTGTTCCATGCATTGTGCCACTGGCGTTTCCCATGTGGGCAGTTGTACGCCGAAGCACTGCTCCAGTTTATCGACACACAGGCGCGAATTGCGTGGACGTTGGGCTGCAGTGGGATAGGCGCTGCTTGGTACGGCGTTGATGGCACCAGGCTGCAGCTTGTGCGGCAGTTGCAGCGCACTTAGCAACTTAACAATGGTTTGTGCATAGTGATGCCATGATGTTTCACCGCGTGCGCTCAGGTGATAGATGCCGCGGGTTGCTGCCATATGGTCGTGTATCGCTGCTGAGCTTGCCTGTTCCTTGTTTTCCAGCAGGTGCAGGAGGACATCGGCAATCGTGGCAGTCGAGGTTGGTGCGCCGATCTGATCGGCAACCACATTCATGCTGTCCCGTTCCTGTGCCAGACGCAGGATGGTTTTGAGGAAGTTGCCACCGTGCGTACCGTAGACCCAGCTGGTACGGAAGATCCAGTGACGTTCGCAATAACGTGCAATCGCCTGTTCGCCGGCCAGCTTGCTCAGGCCATACACGTTCAGCGGATTGGGTTCGGCCTGCTCATCTTTTGGGGTGTTACCGCTGCCGTCAAAGACGTAGTCGGTGGAAAAGTGGATCAGACCGATATTCAGGCGCTGCGCCTGTTGCGCCAGAATCGCGGGTGCGGCGGCGTTGATGGCATAGGCGGCATGGACCTGGGTTTCGGCCAGATCAACGGCGGTGTAGGCGGCAGCGTTGATGATCAGATCGGGCTGTACGGCGTCGATCAAGCTCGTAATGGCAGTGCCGTCTGCCAGGTCCAGCTGCTTGCGAACTGGTGCAATCACTTCACCGTAGACTTGCAGGCGTGTACTCAGCACATGACCGAGCTGACCTGTGGCGCCGGTGAGAAGCAGTTTCATGGGAAGACCTCGGCATCGGCGAGCAGGCTGCCTTGCTGATCCTTCTCGGAGATGATCTTGTCGCCTTCGTATTCCCAGTGGATGCCAATGGCGGGATCGTTCCAGCGGATGCAGCGTTCATGTTCACGCATCCAGTAATCGGTGGTTTTGTAATGTACCTGGGCGGTTTCGCTGATGGTCACGAAGCCGTGTGCGAAGCCCGGTGGTATCCATAGGTGGCGGTGGTTATCTTCGGACAGGCGCACGCTGAACCAGCGACCGAAGGTCGGTGACTGACGGCGGATATCGAGTACGACATCGAGAATCTCACCGCTGCTGACTCGGATCATCTTTCCCTGCGTATGTTGGATCTGATAGTGCAGGCCACGCAGTACGCCACGTGTACTGAGCGAGCAATTGTCTTGAACAAAGACCGGTGTTTCTCCAGTCACTTGTTCAAATGCGCGGGCATTGTAGCTTTCGTAGAAATAGCCGCGAGCGTCGCCATGGACGACAGGTTCCAGTATTAGTAATCCGGGCAAGGAAGTGGGAATGGCGCGCATGGGAATGGGTGCTGTTCAAAAGTGGGCGATTGGATCAGGAAAGTAGCTGTAGCAGATACTGGCCATAGGCGTTTTTGCGTAACGGCTGGGCGAGCTTCTCTAACTGTGCCGCGTCGATATAGCCACGCCGGTAGGCAACTTCTTCAGGGCAGGCTACCTTGAGTCCCTGGCGTTTTTCAATCGTGGCAATGAACTGACTTGCTTCAAGGAGTGAGTCATGGGTGCCGGTATCCAGCCAGGCCATGCCACGTCCCATTAGTTCGACCTGTAATTGATCACGTTGCAGGTAGCTGCGGTTGAGGTCGGTGATTTCCAGTTCGCCTCGGGCAGAAGGGCGCAGCGTGGCGGCGATGTCGCAGGCCTGATGATCGTAGAAATAGAGGCCGGTGACGGCGTAGTTTGACTTGGGCTGCGGGGGCTTTTCGATAATGTCGATGGCACGGTGTTGCGCGTCAAACTCGACCACACCGTAACGCTCCGGGTCGTTGACGTGATAGGCAAAGATAGTGGCGCCTTCGGTGTTGGTGTCAGCGGTGCGTAACTGCTGCTCAAAGTCGTGGCCATAAAAAATATTGTCACCGAGTACCAGTGCCGAAGGGGCACCGTCGATGAAGTTCCGACCAATCAGGAAGGCTTGCGCCAGACCATCCGGTGATGGTTGCACGGCATAGGACAATTGCAGGCCCCATTGTTGACCGTCGCCAAGCAGCTCGGCAAAGCGCGGTGTGTCCTGTGGGGTGGAGATGATCAGGATCTCGCGTATCCCGGCCAGCATCAGGCTGGTCAGTGGGTAGTAGATCATCGGCTTGTCGTAGATCGCCATCAATTGCTTGGAGATGACCTGGGTCGCCGGATAAAGCCGTGTGCCGGAACCACCGGCGAGAATGATGCCGCGGCGCTTGCGACCGTGGCTATCCTGGCTGCCGGTGCTGCCAGTACTAGCGGTGGTTTGCGTCATGGCGCGTCCTGTTTTCCGTAGTGTTGTTCCAGCCAGTGTAGATAGTTTCCTGAACGAATACCGGCAACCCAGTCCGGGTGATCGAGGTACCAGCGGACTGTTTTGGCGATGCCGGTGTCGAAGGTTTCCTGTGGCTTCCAGCCCAGCTCACGTTCGATTTTGCGGGCATCGATGGCGTAGCGGCGGTCGTGCCCGGGACGGTCTTCGATGAAGCGGATCTGATCGCGGTAGCTGCCGGCTGGTTTTGGTTTGAGTTGATCGAGGATGTCGCACAAGGTCTGTACGACGTCGAGGTTGGTCTTTTCGTTCCAGCCACCGATGTTGTAGGTTTCGCCCGGTTTGCCGGTTGCCAGTACCTGACGGATGGCAGCGCAGTGATCACTGACGAAGAGCCAGTCTCTGACTTGCTGACCATCGCCATAGATCGGTAGTGGCTTACCGTCGAGTGCATTGAGAATGACGAGTGGGATCAGCTTTTCCGGGAAGTGATAGGGGCCATAATTGTTGGAGCAATTGGTGGTCAGCGTCGGTAGACCATAGGTGTGGTGGTAGGCTCGTACCAGATGATCTGACGCTGCCTTGGAAGCCGAATAAGGACTATTGGGGGCATATGCCGTGGTTTCGCTGAAGGGCGCATCCTGCGGGCCTAGCGTGCCATAGACTTCGTCGGTAGATACATGCAGGAAACGGAACTGCTGCTGCTCTTCTACGGGCAGTCCAGCGTAGTAGTGCCGTGCATTTTCCAGCAAATTGAAGGTGCCGTTCACATTGGTATGGATGAATTCACCCGGGCTGTGGATGGAACGGTCAACGTGGCTTTCGGCTGCGAAGTGCACAATCGCACGTGGCGTATGACGGGCAAACAGGGCGCTGATGGTCTCTCGGTCGGCGATGTCTGCCTGGACGAAATGGTAGCGTGCGTCGCCATCCAGGCTGCTCAGGTTATAGGGGTTGCCGGCGTAGGTCAGCTTGTCGATATTGAGCACGGGCTCATTTTGCCCGGCCAGAAAATCGAGAATGAAATTGCTGCCGATGAAGCCAGCACCGCCTGTCACAAAGATCATGAGTCAATCGCCTGTAAGTTACTGATGGATTAATAGTGAATTAATGGTGAAAACCGTCGGGGTTGTTACTTTGCCAGCGCCAGCTATCTGCACACATGGTTGCCAGCGAACGCGTCGCTCGCCATTCAAGTAGGGTATTTGCCAATGTTACATCGGCATAGTAGGCAGGAACATCGCCTGCGCGACGTGCGGAAATATTGTAGCGAAGGGGCTTGCCGCAGGCCTGTTCAAATGCGTGGATGACCTCCAGCACGCTATGGCCCTTGCCGGTGCCAAGGTTGATAGCGCGGCATTGCGGTTGTTGCAGGTACGTCAATGCATGCAGATGACCGGCCGCCAGATCGACAACGTGAATAAAGTCCCTGACACACGTACCATCGGGCGTGTCATAGTCGCCGCCCCATACTTGGAGCTCGTCGCGTTTACCGATGGCGACCTGCGTCAGAAATGGCATCAGATTATTGGGAATACCATTTGGGTTTTCACCGATCAGACCACTCTCATGCGCACCTACGGGGTTGAAGTAACGCAGTAGTGCAATATGCCAGTCAGGATGCGCAACATAATAATCGCGCAAGATATCCTCGATCATGATCTTGCTGCGCCCATAAGGGTTACTGGCGCTGAGTGGATGTTGTTCGTCAAAGGGCAGATACTGAGGATTGCCATAGACCGTGGCGGAAGAGCTGAAAATCAGTGTCTTCAGGCCCACTGACTGCATCGCTTGAAGCAGGCGCAGTGTGCCGACCACATTGTTATCAACGTATTCCAGAGGCTTTGCTACCGACTCACCGACTGCCTTCAATCCCGCAAAATGGATAACGGCATCGCAATGATAGTCACGCAGGGTAGCCTCAACCGTGGCGCGGTCGCGCACATCTGCGCGTACCAGCTGCAGGGATTTCCCTGTGATGGTTTGTACGCGTTCCACGGCCGCAGGAACGCTATTGCTGAAATTGTCCAGCACGACAACGTGATGCCCGGCGTTGAGCAATTCCACGCAGGTATGGGTTCCGATATAACCAGCACCGCCGGTGACGAGAATATTCATAGTGCTGCGCTTGCAGTTGTCAGTGAGCGCCGCCGGATCAAGACAGACTCTGATAGAACTCAATCTGGCTTTCGCTCAAGCTGCGCAAGTCTTCGTTGTTGATGTAGCCGGCATACCAGGTGGCAGTTAGTTCCAGCGCTGTATAGAGTTCCATGCGCGGGATCCAGTTCAGTCGCTGGCGGGCCTTGGAAATATCCAGACGGACGAAGGCGGTTTCATCTGGCGGCGTGGTGACGCCGGATTGCAGACTGACTTCGATCGGTTCGACATCGTTCTGATGCAGCGCATGATTGAAGGTGGCACATAACTGGGCAACCGTTTGCAGATCCGTATCGGCCGGACCGAAGTTCCAGGCAGTCGCGTAGGCATGACCGCCTTCAAACAGCTTTTGTGCGACCTGCAGATAGCCCGAGATCGGCTCCAGCACAAACTGCCAAGGGCGGATGGCATGGGGATTGCGGATCTTGATCGGTTCTTCTTTTTCCAGGGCCCGGATAAAGTCGGGGATCAGTCGGTCGCTGGAAAAGTCACCGCCACCGATGACATTGCCTGCCCGCACCGTAGCGACGGCAGCGCAGTTCTCGGGATCCTTGCTAAAGTAAGAGCGACGGTAGGCTGAAGTAACCAGTTCGGCAGCACCTTTGCTGCTGCTGTAAGGGTCGTGCCCACCCATTGGGTCATCTTCCCGGTAGCCCCATAGCCATTCGCGGTTTTCATAGCATTTGTCGCTGGTAACGATCACGGCTGCACGCACGCTAGGCGTCTGTCTTACCGCCTCCAGCACATGGGCAGTTCCCATGATGTTGGTGGAGAAGGTATCGATCGGCGCCAGCAAGGCATCGCGCGCCAGCGGCTGTGCTGCCAGATGGAAGACGATGTCGGGCTGTGCCGCTGCCAGGGACTCGGTCAGATGCTTGAGGTCGCGTACATCACCGGTGGTGGTCTCTACGCTGTTGTTAAGACGTGCCAGATGGAACAGGCTGGGGCTGGTCGGCGCCGGCAGCGAGTAACCCACCACGTCGGCACCCCAACGATGTAGCCATAGTGCCAGCCAGCTGCCGATGAAGCCGGTGTGGCCGGTAATGAAAACGCGTTTGTCACGCCAGAAATGTGCTGCCATCAAACATCCTCATGCACCAGGTTGACTGTGTCGGGCATGTGCAGAGAGTGCAACCGGAGCGGCATCCCTGAGGATGCACAGTCTCCGTCACATCGTTACTTGCTGAGGCATTACCTCAGTCCCCCTGCTGCAGTCACGACTTTGATACAGGGCTGACGCACAATGCAACCAGTGTGTCTCGCGTTTTGGTTGATTGCATTTGGCCTCAGTCCTGCCGTCATTAATGATCTTGTTGTACTGTCAGCGATTGCTACCCGTATTGGCAGCAAACCTGCTGACAGACAAATTAAATCATGCGGTGGAGGGGCTTCAAGCGAGGAGTAAGGGGGTATTTATTGGCTAATCCACATGAATATGGCGTGGATCAGCACAATAGTTTTAGATTTGCTGCAGCGAAGCCGGTATCAATCCTGCAGATACAGGGAAATGACATTGGCAGTCTCGCCGCTACCGGTGGCGCAGGGTTCTTCATCAAACGCGATATCGCCATTGGCATCGGCTTCGCCGGTGGCCTTGAGGTTGGCAAAGTCGAACAGTTTGCGGTCCATCAAGTGCGAGGGTGCAGCGGTGGAGAGTGAGGCAAAGATGTTGTCCACCCGGCCTGGATATTTCTTCTCCCATTCCCGCATGAGGCCCTTGATCTGCTTGCGTTGCAGGTTTTCCTGGCTGCCACAGAGGTCACAGGGGATGATCGGGAACTGCTTCACTTCAGCATAGCGGGTGAGATCGGCTTCCTTGACGTAGGCCAGGGGACGAATCACGATCTGTTTGCCGTCGTCAGATTGCAGCTTGGGTGGCATACCCTTGAGTTTGCCGCCGAAGAACATGTTCAGGAAGAAGGTTTCCAGTATGTCGTCGCGATGATGCCCAAGGGCAATTTTTGTTGCGCCGAGTTCGGTGGCAACCCGGTACAGAATCCCGCGCCGCAGACGTGAACAAAGCGCACAGGTGGTTTTTCCCTCTGGTACGACGCGCTTGACGATACTGTAGGTATCCTGATTTTCGATGTGATAAGCCACTCCTAACTTCTCAAGATAGGCAGGCAATACGTCGGCCGGGAAGTTCGGCTGCTTCTGGTCCAGATTGACGGCGATGATGTCAAAGTGGATCGGTGCCCGTTCGCGCAGGGTCAGCAGAATATCCAGCAGCGCGTAGCTATCCTTGCCACCGGATAGGCAGACCATGATCTTGTCGCCGTCTTCGATCATGTTGTAGTCGCCAATCGCCTGGCCGGTCAGACGGCACAGGCGCTTGTGCAGCTTGTTGTTTTCGTAAGCGATTTTCTCGGCTTGTTTCTGGGTCAGCTGCTGCTGTTCTGTTTGCTGCTGGCCGTCAGCCGGAGCGGCATGTTCGAGCACTTGATTCATGGCTAGTCCTGCAATAGTGGGTCAGACAAGGCGGCGTCTGATCAATCTGATAAATTGGATAATTAAGACAATGACTTGACGCGGAAGACTTCCAC
Source organism: Herbaspirillum sp. Sphag64 (assembly GCF_014192645.1). Lineage (GTDB taxonomy): Bacteria > Pseudomonadota > Gammaproteobacteria > Burkholderiales > Burkholderiaceae_D > Herbaspirillum. The sequence goes on from NZ_JACHYE010000010.1 coordinate 95,153, forward strand.
GCCAACCGCATCACAGTCCGGGTAGACGTCTGGTTTTTCGGTCGAGACACGTACTGCGCGTACCTTGGGATGTGCCAGCATGGAGGTGACGACATCATCGCATAAGGTTTCCTGCAGATGGATATGGCCTTGTGCCATGCGCGCTGCGATGGTGCTGCGGATGAAGTCATAGTCCACCACTTCTTGCAGCAGGTCATCTTTTGGTGTCGACTCAGCCAGCGGAATGAACAGATCGACATTGATCAGGATGCGCTGTTCACCTTTCTTTTCGAATTCGTGCACGCCAATGTTGATCAGCACCTCGTAGTTGCGCAGGAACAGGCGGCGGCAATCGTTTAATTCAGGATGAGAAAGAGAGAACATGATTTCCAAAAAAGTGAGTGTTGATGCATAGACAATCTTGCTGCGATTGGCTTATTTGGCGATGAACATGACATCGCGTTGCAGCGGTATCAGATGCTGGCCGCCATCGACCAGTATCGTGGTCCCGGTCATGGCGGCTGCTGTTGCTGCAAAGCAGACCGCAGCGGCCACATCATCTGGGGTACTGCTCTTGCCCAGCGGTGTAACCTGATGGGCTTGTTCGAACTGATCCGGGGTCTGATCGCCGGATACCATGGTAATGCCCGGTGCGACACCGACTACCCGCACTTTTGGCGCCAGCGCTTGTGCCAGCAAGGTGGTGGCGCTCAGCAAGGCTGCCTTGGATAGCGTGTAGGACAGAAAATCGGGATTGGGATTGTACAGCTTCTGGTCCAGCAGGTTCACCACTACCGACTGCTGACCCGCTGGCGTGGCTTCAAACAGGGACTGCGCCAGCAGTACAGGGGCTGCCAGATTGGCATGCATATGCCGGTCTAGTGATGTTGTGGAGAAATTTTCTGCCAGATCATGTTCGAACAGCGAAGCATTGTTCACTATGCAACGTACCGGCCCCAACTGCGCCGCTTGTGCGATCAGGGATTTGACACCCGATTCATCGGCCAGCTCGCATTGCAGTGCGATCGCACGTCGTCCGAGTGCGGTGATTTCTTTCACCAGCTGCAGTGCTTCGGTACGCGACTTGCCATAATGCACGGCAATGTCCCAACCATCACGCGCCAGCGCCAGCGCAATGATGCGGCCGATACGCTTGGCTGCGCCGGTGACCAGGGCAACTTGTTGTCGAGATGGATGCATGGCTTTCATTTCATGTCGGAATCGGGTGCCGCGAGATAGCGCTCACCCCGGTAATCGAAAAACACAGCGGCGGTTTCACATACAATACGCCCCATGCAACTGCAATTACCTCAAGCTTCTGCCGACGCGCTGGACGCGTCCCGTTCCCTGACCCAGCTGATTGCCGAAGAGATTCGGCAGCAATCAGGCTGGATGTCGTTTGCTCGCTACATGGAACTGGCGTTGTATGCGCCGGGACTAGGCTATTACAGCGGCGGCGCAGCCAAATTGGGCAAAGACGGAGATTTTACAACCGCGCCGGAAATTTCGCCGCTCTTTGGTGCCACGCTGGGCCGGTTGGCACTGGAATTGTTTCCGCAATGCGACGCTGCTGTCATGGAGTTTGGTGCCGGAACCGGCAAACTGGCCTTGGATGTGCTCAGCGAATTGCGCGCTGCCGGGCAATTACCGTATGAATATTGCATCGTGGAAATATCGGCGCAGTTGCGTGCGCGACAACAGGAAACCTTGCGTGACTTTCCGCAGGTACGCTGGCTGGATCAGTTGCCGACGCGTTTCTCCGGCGTGGTGCTGGGCAACGAGGTACTGGATGCGATGCCGTTGCAGCTGGTGGTGCGTACCCCGGAGAGCTGGGCCGAACGTGGTGTCGGGTTGACGACGGAGGGCAGTTTTGCGTTTGTTGATCGGGATGCCGATGGAGTCTTGCTGGAACAGATTGCGCAGCAGATTCCTGAGGCAGAGAGTTTGCCGTCCGGGTATCTGACGGAAGTGCATGCCATTGCTGGCGGCTTCATGCAATCGCTGGCAACCATGTTGAGCACGGGCAAGTCAGCGGCCTTGCTGTTCGATTATGGTTTTCCGGCGCGGGAATATTATTTCCCGGGACGTGCACAAGGCACACTGATGTGTCATTACCGACATCATGCGCATGCGGACCCTTTTTATCTGCCGGGTTTGCAGGACATTACTGCACACGTTGATTTCACCGCCATGGCACAGGCGGCGATTGCCGGTGGACTGGAGGTCTTTGGCTATACCAGTCAGGCGGCCTTTTTGCTCAATGCCGGTATCGGTGACGTGCTGTTGCGGACTTCGCCAGAGCAAAGCCGTGCCTATCTGCCACAGGCCAATGCAGTACAAAAACTGATTTCGCCGGCAGAAATGGGCGAGTTGTTCAAACTGCTGGTGGTGGGCAAAGGCGTTGACTGGCCAGCGCGGCTGTTGGCGCATGATCGCACCCATCGTCTATAAAATTCGTGGCATTGACAGCATTAATGAGAGAACAACCATGAGAGAACAAACATCATGATTCGTTGGGTACTGGTTATTTTTCTGGCCGTCATTGTCTTTTCCAGTTTGCTGCCATGGCTGGAAAAACTGGGTATTGGCCGGTTGCCGGGTGACTTGCGCTTCAAGTTGTTCGGACGTATTTTCTCGTTGCCATTTGCGTCGACTATTCTGATTTCAGTGGTCATTTTTCTGGTGGCACGCTTCCTGTAGAAGGTCATCATGCGAGTCCTGCTGGTAGAAGACGATGTCATGGTTGGTGAGGCAGTCCGCAAAGGGCTGCGTCAGGATGGCTTTGCCGTCGACTGGGTGCAGGATGGCAAGGCTGCTGAACTTGCGCTGCAACACGAGACGTATGCCTTGCTGTTGCTGGACCTCGGTCTGCCGCAAAAAAATGGTCTGGAGGTGCTGCGCAGCTTGCGTCAACGCGGTGACAAGATCCCGGTACTGATCGCGACCGCGCGCGATGCCGTCTCCGATCGTGTTGCCGGGCTGGATGCCGGCGCTGATGATTATCTGATCAAGCCCTACGATCTGGAAGAGCTTGGTGCGCGCATGCGGGCTTTGCTGCGGCGCCAGTCGGGGCGTGCCGATAGCGTGATTCAGTTGCGGGATGTTTGCCTCAATCCTGCTACCCACGAAGTAACACTGGCGGGGCAGCCGGTCAACTTGTCGGCACGCGAATTCACCTTGCTGCATGCGTTTCTGGACCGTCCCGGGGTGGTTCTCTCGCGTGCCCAGCTGGAAGAAAAACTCTACGGCTGGGATGACGGCGTCGAGAGCAATGCCGTCGAAGTACATATCCATGCTCTGCGCAAAAAGCTGGGCAGTGACTTTATCAAGAACGTACGCGGCATTGGTTATCTGGTCCCCAAATGAACTCCATTCGTCGACAATTATTGCTGTGGCTGGCGCTGGGCTTGAGCGCAGGAATTTTTCTGGCGGGTCTGGTGCTGTACTTTCAGGCGCGTGAAGAGGCTAACGATATCTTCGACTACCAGATGCGCCAGATTGCGGCTTCGTTGCCGCGTCAGGCATTTGCACCGATTGCGCCGGGCCGTGACCTGCCGGATCTGGACGACGAAATCATGATGCAAATCTGGAACAGCAACGGTACCGTGATCTATCACTCGCACTCGACCAGCGTGATGCCACAGCAAGCCGAACTTGGCTTTGTCGATGTACCGGGACCGGGCGGCATGTGGCGTGTCTATAGCGCGCAGATCGGTAATACCGTAGTGCAGGTGTCGCAGCCACAAAGCGCCCGCAAGCAGGTTGCTGCGCAGATGGCGATCAAGACGGTGATGCCGCTGCTGCTGTCGTTTCCGTTACTGGGTGCATTGATCTGGATTGCGGTCAGTCGGGGGCTGGCGCCAGTGCAGCGTGCCGCGGCTGATGTGCAGTCGCGCGACATGCATACCCTGACACCGATTGCGGACCAGCATCTGCCGCAGGAAATTCGGCCACTGACGCATGCCTTCAACGATTTACTGACACGACTCCAGCATGCCATGCAGGCGCAACGGGCCTTTGTCGCGGATGCCGCGCATGAGCTACGTACGCCACTGACAGCGTTGCGCTTGCAGGCACAACTGGCAGAACGGGCGACTGACGAGGCGGAGCGGCGAGGTGCATTTGCTGATCTGAAAAATGGATTGGAGCGCGCGACCCATTTAGTCCATCAACTATTGACCTTGGCGCGCCAGGAGCCTGGCGTGCAGGAGCTTGGCCGCATTGCCTTGGCACCATTGTTGCAAAGCGTTCTGGCCGAGTTGGCACCGCTGGCCGCCGAGCAGGAGATCGATCTCGGCATGAATGCAGGGGATCACCTCACCATGGAGATCCAGGGCAATGCCGACGCCTTGCGTATCCTGTTCAATAACCTTTTGTCCAATGCGCTGCATTACACCCCCAAAGGGGGCGTTGTGGATGTTGCCTTGCAGCGCACGGAAGACGGGGTACAGGTAACGATTCAGGACAGTGGGCCGGGAATTCCCGAGCAGGAGCGCGAACGCGTATTCGACCGCTTTTACCGCGCCACGTCTGCCGCCAGTCAGCCTGCTACCGGAAGCGGTCTGGGCTTGGCGATTGTGCGTCAGATTGCGAGCCTGCATACGGCGACTGTACATCTCGACAACACCAGTCAGGGTTTGCTGGCAACGGTGACATTTCCTGCTGCCTGACGATTTTTACGGCTTAAGTTTGTCTTAATTTTCGCGCTTTATGATGCACTCCATCGGGTAAAAAAGTACCCGAATGATTGTTTGATTGATTGTCTGAGCAATCGTCTTTTGATTCATTCATTAATAGGAGTGTTCCATGAATCGCCGCGTTGTCCTTATGCGTAATACCCTTGCGCTGACTCTGGCCGCCGTGCTTGGCGGTGGTTATGTCTATCTGCATGGTTCGGACTTCACTACTGCCAGTGCCGCACCGTTGCTCTCTGGTGCGCCCGCAGCAGGTGCCGCTGCCGTGTCTCCCACCGGGAATGTCGCGCAGATGGCGCCGACGGATTTCTCTGGCATCGTTGAGCGGACCGGTCCAGCCGTGGTCAACATCAGCGTGACTGGCAAGGCAAGCCGTCGTAGCGATAACGCCGATCAGGCCGAGGAGAATGATTCCAATGATCCTTTCTATGAATTCTTCAAACGCTTTGGTCCGCAATTTGGCCAGCAATTTCAGCAGCCGCATGGTCCTCAAATCACGCATGGTCTGGGCTCGGGTTTCATCATCAGCGCAGATGGGTTGATCCTGACCAATGCGCACGTGGTTGACGGTGCGCAGGAAGTGACCGTCAAGCTGACCGACCGCCGTGAATTCAAGGCTAAGGTACTGGGGATCGACAAACAAAGTGATATCGCACTGATCCGTATTCCTGCCAAGGATTTGCCAACGGTACAGATCGGTAATTCAAGCCTGCTCAAGGTCGGTGAACCAGTGCTGGCGATTGGTTCGCCCTACGGTTTTGACAATACAGCGACTGCCGGTATCGTCAGTGCCAAGTCACGTAGTCTGCCAGATGATAATTACGTTCCGTTCATTCAGACCGATGTGGCGGTCAATCCCGGAAACTCGGGTGGCCCTCTGTTTAATCTGAAGGGCCAGGTGGTTGGTATCAATTCGCAGATCTATACACAGACTGGCGGCTATCAGGGCTTATCGTTTGCGATTCCGATTGATGTAGCGATGAAGGTACAACAGCAGTTGCTGGCCCACGGCAAGGTGACTCGCGGTCGTCTTGGTGTGTCGGTGCAGGAGGTCAATCAGGCCTTGGCGGAATCCTTTGGTTTGAAGAAGTCGGAAGGCGCCTTGGTGAGTTCGGTGGAAAAGGATAGTCCAGCCGAGAAAGCTGGCGTACAAGCAGGTGACGTGATTTTGGCATTCAACGGGCAGCCGATTGATCACTCCGTCGATTTGCCGACCGTCGTGGCGGATGCCGCACCGGGCAGCACGCAAAAGCTGGAGATCATGCGCAATGGCAGTGCCAAGACGATCAGTGTGGTGATCGGGGAAATGAAGCCGGTCAAGGAAGCTGCCGCCAATGGCAATGCCGAACCGCAGGGACGTCTTGGTCTGGCGGTGCGTCCTCTGAACAAGGATGAGCAGCAGCAAATCGGTGTGCGTGGCGGCTTGCTGGTACAGGATGTCAGTGGTCCGGCCGCAGTAGCGGGGATCGAGAGTGGCGATGTGATTCTGTCACTTAACGGTACCGCGGTAACCGGCGTTGAGCAGTTGCGCAATCTGGTCAGCAAGGCGGGCAAGAACGTTGCGCTGCTGGTTGAACGTGGCGATGAAAAAATCTTCGTACCCGTTTATCTGGAGTAAGCTGCGCTGAGGAAGACCCGGCAGTACCGCGACTTGACGTCAGGTGCTGCCGGGTTTTTTTTATCCAAAGGTATTATTCAGTCCCAGTGATGTTTTTCTTCGCGACTGGTGACATCCTGATCGCTGGCAAACATGTCCATCAACTCTTCACGTGCCTGCACTGCCATCGAAACCAGCGTTTGCTGGTCTTTGTAGTGAGGGTAGAGTTTCTCCAGGGTGGCGATATTGTGGGCGCGGAATTTCATTGCCGCGCGATGGGCACGATAGGCACCAAAATTCAGTTCACCCAATACCTTCTTGCCCATCTCGAGCGCGCTTTCAAAGGTTTCCCGTTCGAGAATGGTGACACCACGGTCCATCAGATCGTAGAGATGGGTGACATTACGTGCACGCGCGGCGATTTTCAGATGTGGAAATGCCCGTTGTACTTCCTCTACCATTTTCAGACTGGTGTCGACATCGTCAATCGCAATCACGAGCAATGTCGCTTTCTCAGCACCGGCGGTACGCAGCAGGTCGATCCGGCTGGCGTCGCCATAGAAGACCTTGAGACCAAACTTGCGCAGTGTTTCGATTTGATCCGGATCATGATCGAGGACGGTCATGCCAATACCATTGGCATGCAGCAGACGACCGATGATTTGTCCAAAACGTCCAAAGCCGGCGATGATCACAGGGTTATCATGTGGATCGATATGGTCGGCAGGACGACGCTTGGTATCTTGCAGGCGCGGTAATAAAAAACGATCATGCAAAAGTAGCAATATGGGTGTGACTACCATCGATAGCGCTACCACCACGACTAGAATGGAGGACACTTCTGGTGTTAGCACCTTTGCAGTTGCCGCTGCGCCAAAGACCACGAAGGCAAATTCACCACCCTGCGATAGGAGGAAGGCAAAGAACAATTGTTGATCGCGTGGCAGCCGGAAGCAGCGGGCAAGTCCGTACAGCAGTGCAATCTTGATCGTCAGAAAGCCGAGCACCAGTCCGAGAATGAGCCACGGTTGTTGCATGAAAATACCGAAATCCACCGACATGCCGACGGCGATGAAAAACAGTCCGAGCAACAAGCCCTTGAACGGCTCCAGATCGCTTTCCAGTGCATGCCGATATTCGGAATCTGCCAGCATTACACCGGCGAGAAAGGTGCCGAGTGCCATCGACATTCCTACCGATTGCATCAATAGGCAGGTAGAAATGACCAGCAGCAATGCGAAGGCAGTGAAGATCTCGCGCAGGTCGGTCTTTGCGATGTAGCGCAGGATGGGGCGAGTCAGATAGCGTCCGCCAAACACCAGTGCCAGGATCACGGCTATGACCTGTACCGTATGTGCCCAGCCATGGCCGTGCCCTTTTGTCACTGCGACTCCCAGCAGTGGGATTGCTGCCATCATCGGGATCGCAGCAATATCCTGAAATAGCAGTATCGCAAAGCCAGCCGCGCCAGCTGGCGTGGCATTGAGCTTGCGTTCGCCCAGCGTTGCCAGGGCAATGGCCGTAGAAGATAGTGACATGCCGAGCGCGCCGATGAGTGCGACCCTCCAGTCAATATCGACTGCCACCGCAGCGGCACACAGGCCTGCGCTGACCAGCGCTACCTGGGCGCTGCCCCAGCCAAAGATATGGCGACGCAATTGCCAGAGACGTTGTGGTTCCAGCTCCAGCCCGATCAGAAATAGCAGCAATACGATACCAAATTCCGAAAACTGGAGGATGTCATCGACGTTACTGATCAGGCGTAGTCCCCAGGGACCGATGGCAATACCGGCCAGCAAATAGCCAAGTACTGCACCGAGCCCGAGTTTCTTGGCAATCGGCACAGCCAGCACGGCAGCCAGCAGATAGATCAAAGGATTAAGCAATTGTTGTCCCATGCGATGTCAGTCTGTTGACTGGCGTTGCGGCCAGTGTGGATATTGATCGAGCATTGTTCTGTAATGTGCAGCGTGTTGCGCCAGTGTCGTCTGACTGACGTCGCTGGCGGCATGTAGCAGAAATGGAGGGTGCCAATGCATGCCGCACAATTGCGCAGTTTGTCGATAAGGCGGCAGAAATTCCTCGAAGGGATAACCATGGCGTTCACCCGACTGATACGACGCCGCATCCGCACCGGTGGTGGCGACAAGCAGGAAGTCCTTGCCCTGCAGCGCTGTACCTCCTGGTCCGAATGCCCAGCCCCGTTCCAGCACCTGATCCAGCCATTCCTTCTGTAGCGCTGGCATGCTGTACCAATGAATCGGGTGCTGCAGAATGATCAGATCGGCTTGCATCAGCAGCGTGCGTTCACGGACGAGGTCGATATGAAAATCAGGATAGTTTTGGTAGAGGTCGTTAATGATCACGCGCGGCGATGACTTGACGGCATCCAGCATGGTCCGGTTGGCGCGAGAGATGTCTGCCCCTGGATGGGCATAAAGAATGAGAATGCTTGGAGAGCGCATGGCAACGGGTAGCATTTTGTGCATTGATGACGGAGTGGCTGAAATATATAACGGGAACCTGTGCTTGGGTTTCAATATTGCCCATCTGTTGATATTTGGTCTGCGCATTCGACAGCGTATCGGTGTCACTGCCGAAAAAGAGTCTTGCCCACATGTAAAAAAGGAATCAATACGCTTATACTTTCTCTCTATTGTGGGCAGATATCGTGTTGTTTGAAACATGGAGTTGATCTGTCGACGACGCCGGCGATGGTAACCGGCTCTTATTGCCGTCAGGAGCGAGATGCAAGATTCCGAAGCAAACCAGCCACAACCAGCACCGCAGCCAGAAGCTCAGCCAAAGCCGCAGCCGTCAGCAACACTTGACGGACCTTGGTCGCAGGCATGGAGATTTTTTGGTGCCAGATTCAGGGCAATTTCTGACAAGGCGGGCCGGCGGCTCATGCAGCGCACGCTCAAGATTGGCGTATCTGCGCGTATTTTTCACCCTGAACCGGGTGCCAAGGGCTTGCGTGGTAAAACGCTACAATATCTGGAAGAGTCAATCGCGCAGTGGGTAATGTCGCGTGATGTACTGGTATTCATGATACCGACTGTCAATACCAATGGTCTGGTGCATCCCAGCAATATACGTTTGCGCGACTATGCCAAGCATCTGGATGGTCTGGTACTGCAAGGTGGTGCAGATGTTTCTCCACAAAGCTATTCCGAGGCGGCGACCCGGCCCGAATGGAGCGGCGACCGGGTGCGTGATATGTACGAACTGGAGCTGTTGCACGAATTTATCGAAGCCGGCAAGCCAGTTCTGGGTATCTGCCGTGGCTGCCAGTTGATCAATGTGGCTTTCGGTGGCACTCTGTATCAGGATATTGCCAGTGATGTTCCTGCCGCGATTGCGCACGTTAATGACCAGTACGACGGCAATTATCACGAACTGACGTTCCCGCCCGATTCATCCCTGGCGTCGCTGCTCAATACCCGGCAGGCTACTGTGAATTCGATTCACCATCAGGCAGTCAGGGAGCTGGGACGTGACCTGTCGATTGAGGCTGTTTCAGGCAAGGACAATATTGTTGAGGCAATTCGTTATCGTAAGGCACCGTTTGTAATGGGTCTGCAATGGCATCCCGAGTTCCACCGCGCGGCGGGTACCGAGTTGCTTGATTGCATGCCAATCCTGGACAGCTTCCTGCGAACAGCCAGGGAGACAAGGTTCTGATCAGGGAACCTTCTGTCGTCTGGAGTAATCGTAATTCGCGTGCGTCGCAGGTAGTCGCAATATTGCTGCGACGCATAGAAGTATTTTTTAAGGAGTATCCATGACAATGTCTACCTACAAAACAGTGAGAAACGATATGAAAACCCTGGTAAAAGATGCACAAGCGTTGTTCCGCGAGGCTGCAGCAAGTACCGGTGACAAGGCCGATGAGCTGCGCAGCAAAGGTCTGACTATGCTGGAAGCTGCAGTCGAGGCTGCGCAGAATGCGCAAGCAGTTGCGGTAGAAAAGGGCAAGGAAGTTGCCAAGCGCACGGATGACTACGTCCATGAAAATCCATGGCGTGCCGTGGCGATTTCTGCCGGTATCGGCCTGCTGGTCGGTCTGGTTATTGGCCGCAGCAAGTAACGCGCAGCGTTGACGATGGAATCTCAACAAACGCAGACAGAGTCAGCTAGTCCCGGTGTTATCACCGGGACGCTGGCCATCGTCAAGAATTTACTTGGGCTCATTGCCAACCGGATTGAGCTGGCGTCGCTGGAGCTGTCTGACATTGGCGTTCATCTGATCAAGTTTCTGGTTCTGTTTGGATTGGCTGCCATTGCGCTATGGTTTGCACTGGCGTTTTGGACGGTGCTGCTGGTTTTCCTGGCCTGGGATGCCTGGGGCTGGAAAATACTGGCGGTGTTAGGCGCCTTCTTTACCTTGGTGACCGCGATCATTGTGTGGCGTGCCTATGCCCTGCTGCAGCAGGAAAAACTTGGGCTGCCGTTGACCATGGCTGAGTTGCGCAAAGACCGTGACGCTTTGTTATGAAGGATGCCATGGCAGACCATATGGACAAGATGTCGAAAGAGCAAAGACGCCGCAAACTGCTGGCCGAAGGCGCCCTATACCGGTTTGGCATCATCGAGGCGCGCGAGCAGGTGCGCGCCGGTCTGACGCCCACAGGCCTTGCCAAATCAGCGGCAAGTCGCTTCAGTAGTGCATTGGGTACTGGTGTGAGCAGTCTTTTTTCGGGTGGCGGCAATGCTGGCAAAATTGTGCAATCCCTGACCCCTCTGCTGGTGAGCGGGATGTCTCTGCTTTCGAAACGCTACGTACGCAAGTCTTTTCTGTACTACGGCATCATCACAGCCGGTGTTTTGCTTGCCCGCTATGTGGCCCGCAAAGCAAAGAATACTGACGCTCCAGACGATGCAGCTGAGGGAGCGAGCTCTGGCGAGGATGAATAAGAGCATTGCCTGTATGGCAAGCGATCTGGCCGGCGATACCTCTCAATCACAATAACTGAAAAGAAACATCATGCCTTCCCGCACACACTGGGTGCCGGAAGGCTTTTGTAATACTGGAGAATGAAGATGCAAAAATTAACCATTGGATTATTGACTCTGACGCTAGCGGTTGCCGGCTGCGCCAACATGAGTCCGACACAGCAAGGCACGGCGACAGGCGCTGGCATCGGCGCCGGACTGGGCGGCATTATCGGTGCTGCCACTGCAGGCGGCGGCGCAGGTCGTGCGGTAGGTGGTGCTGCGATTGGTGGTGCTTTGGGCGCGGTATTGGGTAATGTCTGGTCGACGCGCATGGAAGATCAGAAGCGCTCGATGGAACAGGCGACGCGCGGCACCGGCGTGCAAGTGACGCAAACGGCCGACAATCGCTTGAAGCTCGAAGTGCCGAGTGATATTTCCTTTGATGTCGGGCGCGCGGATATTCGTCCTGACTTCCGCGCCGTGCTGGATAAATTCGCACTGACGCTCAATGATAATCCGGCCTCCACGGTAACCATTATTGGCCATACTGATAACACTGGCAGTGATGCCGTCAACGATCCACTGTCGATGCAGCGTGCAGCACGCACTCGTGACTATCTGACAACGCGTGGCGTATCGCCGGGCCGGTTCCGTATTGATGGCCGTGGTTCGCACGAGCCGCTGGTTGCTAATACCAGTGATGCCAATCGTGCCCGTAATCGTCGTGTTGAAATCTTTGTCGCGGAGCCGCAGCAGCGCTAGTTCTTGCGTTCTGATGGTGGTAGCGATCATAAAAAATGCCGTTCAGATCAACTGAACGGCATTTTTTTATCTATACACTGCACTGATGGGTACACCAGCAACAGCAAAGGTGAGGTTTTAGTTCTTGGTCTTATTTTTTGGTGTCAGGCATTGGTGCTGCAGCATTTGCCTCAGCAGCAGGGGCTGGCTTCGGCACATCAGGTTCCTTGAAAGCTGCGCCAGACTGGTTTGCCATATAAACCACGGTGCGTGCAATCTCGACATCATCCAGATCAGGATTGCCGCCTTTGGCAGGCATGCCGTTGTAGCCACCAATCGCATGCTTGACCAGGGTGTCAAAGCCTTCGCTGATCCGAGCCTTCCAGGCTTGTGGGTCGCCCACTTTTGGCGCACCGGCCAAGCCAGCACCATGGCAGTTGACACAGGTGGATTTGAAAATTTCTTCACCGCTCAACAGTTGCTTGGGCGCGCTGGCATCACGGAAAGTGAAGCCTTCATCTGCGACCGGTTCAATACGGTTTTTGATCATTTCCGGTGTTTGACTGCTGGATCCAGCGCCGGTTTTTTGTCCATTAGTGACATATTGGACCAGCAAAATAATGCAGATGATTGGAATCAAAAATCCCGCCAGTACAGCGGCAATGAGTTGCTTTGGTGTCTTGATTGCGGATTCTTGCTCGTGATGCGCGTCGCTCATGGTTTCCTCTATGCAATATTATTGGAAAGTGTTCACACTGATTCCAGATGCATTGTCTGAACTTCAGCTTGACGCTTACTTGCTATGTAGAGAGGTGGTGTCTCGCCCCAACTTTTGATTATAGACACAATGTAATTCATTGGGAACGGAAAATAGCGGCTTGGCGTGGACGTCGCCCGCGAAAAACTGTATCCTTCATGCCTCTTCGACGTTCGCGTCCTGCGCGGCTGTAGCTCAGTGGATAGAGTATTGGCCTCCGAAGCCAAGGGTCGCTGGTTCGATTCCAGCCAGCCGCGCCACTAATTTGTTTTAAATCAAGCACTTACCGTGAATGAGGCGGACAGCGTGACGCCTCAATACTCGTATTATACGTCTCTCAGTGTGCCAAAATTGTGCCAGAGTTCATGGGCTTGAAAGCCTGTACTGGCCTCTCTTTCCAGCTATCGCGTGGTACCCGGTTTAGCCTCAAAATCACCCTCCGACCAAAAATTGCAGCGATTTTTTACGGGGACACCCGCGCCCTTGCCGCGCTCAGAAGTCCCCATGCCGCCCTTTGAGAGTATTGGGAGCGGCATCATTTGTTAGATATAAAACATTACTGTGTGAGTGTCGGGGGCGTCTCAGTTGCCGTTGCCGTTGGAGCCTTCTTTGCCCCGGCTGATACACATCCCTTGTCTTCGTATAGAGCTTGGAGCCTCTTGTAGCGTGCTATGGCTGCTTTGGCTTCGACGGAATGGGCATCACTAGTATCCATGAAAAACCACGGGACGATAAGGAATGCACCAGCGACCCCAAGTCCGACATTTTTTGCAACTTGGCCGTTTACGTCGGAATCACTAATCAGCTTCTGATTCTGCATATCTTGCATTTCGTTCTCAATACTTCTGCAACTCTTGGTGTCGTCACCTATCTGTGACAACTGGACAGGGTTAGGAGTGGTGTGTACACAAGCCGTCAGAGTGAGCGCTGTTGCTATGGTCGTTGCTATTCTTTTCATATTCTTTCCATATTGAAGTTATTTATCACTGACAGCAATTTGTCAGGATAGGCTAACAATTGTAACAATAAGTTACTTTTGTCTTAATGATAATTTTCGTGTGGCGGTAATCAAAGGACCGTTTCTTTACCAGTTAGTCTGCTCTATGTAGAGTGGTAATAAAGTCCTTGTAAACAAATTGATTACCAGTCATAATTATTTCCACCTTTAATTACCAGTGGAGATGGTATGACCCGCGCCTTCCTTTACGCCCGTGTATCGACTGCGGAGCAGACAACCGATAACCAAGTCCTCCAAGCGGCTCAGGCCGGGTACGTCATCGAACCGCACCGAGTTCATTCAGAGACCATCAGTGGCACTGTCCCTGCAATGGAGCGGCCTGAGTTCGTCAAGGTGGTCTCTAAGCTGGAGCAGGGGGACATGCTGGTGGTAGCGAAGCTGGACCGACTGGGGCGCAATGCTGCCGATGTAGACCGGACAGTAGAGATGCTGAGGCAGATGGGCGTCCGGGTAGTGGTGCTGGACCTGCCAGTGATGGAAGTGACCAGTGCAGCCGGTGAGCTGGTCCGCCGGATGTTCGCAGCCTTTGCCCAGTTCGAACGGGATCAACTGGTGGAACGGACCCTTGCAGGGCTGTCTAGGGCCAAGGCAGAGGGCAAGGCACTGGGCCGCAAGGATGCCCTTGCTGTGCTCGCTGAGAAGCGAGGTATCAAGCTGCCTCAGTTGCACACGGAGATACGACAGAAGCTTGCAGGCGGTGCTACGGCACGGGGGCTAGCCAAGGAGTACGGGGTATCGCATCCAACGATACTCAAGGTGGGGCAGCAGTAGCGGTAGTGAAGGTAGGCACACAGTCCATCAGGGCCAGTCCGAGCAATCCGGCTGGCCTTTTCTTTGGTCGATCAATATGGGGTAAGCATTTCGGTCAGTTATAAGACACACGCCCATCAACCATGAAGGAGGACCATGACAGCAGCATCGGTATTCGACGGTACTACCCATCCGCTTGAGCATAACGAGGTAGAGCGGCATTACTTCCTGTACACGTTGCAGAAGACATCTAGGAGCGGCCCCAGCGCTTACCGTAGAGCAATCGAGGCAGCTACAGGCGGTCTACCTACGTGGGCCATGAGAGGCAAGCCGGGGCGTAAGCAGCAATCAACCAAGGAGCAACTATAAGCACGACAGGTACTACTCATATCGGTGGCCGTCTGAGTACGTCTCAGCAAGAAGCCATTGCCCAAGCAGTAGCGCAACATGAAGAAGAACAGGCGTTTATGGTGCAGGTACGGGTTGTGTACCGGATGTTGAACAGGTAACAGGCTTCGCAGCCAGCATTACGGCAGCGTTCGCACCAGATGCGCGGGTAGTACCAGTACATGCTAGGCGGCGATGGGCTTTGCTACTGCGGTATCACCGTGCTTGACCCAGAGCTTCTGGATACCGATGACACCCTTGCCGGTGATGAGCGTCTTACTGTACGCCTTGCGTAGCCGATGAATCCGGTCGTACCAAGTACGCTCTTGCAGCTTGAACCAGCCACGATCAACATAGACTTGGTACGGCTCCGTTGATGGGTACGGCTTGATGATGCCCAGCTCGCGCAGGAAGTTGTACAAGCGGCCTCGACCACTACCAAGTACCTTGGCTACCTCGGACATCTCCTGCCCGTTGTTAGCCTCCACGAGTGCGTCATGGACTGCCACCTTCGGTGCCTGCTCCTGCACCTTGTTCTCCAATGCGATGACTTGCTCGGTGTAGTTCAGGAGCAAACCGCGTAATGCTGCCGGGTCACTCAGGGTTGGCTTGGCCTCAAGCTCTTGCCATCGGTCAATGATCCTTGCCCGCATCTGTACGCTGTAGCCAGATACGAGAATCAGGGTTTCGCGCTTGGGTAGCAGGTACTCTGGATTTTTCTTACCGTTGGCTGCTGTGTAGTAGCCCTCAAAACTGAGGGTTCCCCCTCCACCGTACAAGTCAGCCAGCATCGTGAGGATAATCTCCCGCCACGATTGCGTCATGCTCTGCCTTGCGGAGAGCGGAGAGGCGGGATTCAATGTCGTACTTATCCCACCAAGCACCGGACCCATCCGGGTTAGTTACCTCTGGCTTGTACTTCCTGAAGAAGCTCATGGCTCTAGATACGGCTGGGTAGTGATCCCGCCGTCCTCGCCGGTGGTCGGTCTTGATAGCGAGGCAGCAGTAAATGTCATGACCGATAGCGATCCTGTGTCGGGCCTCGGCCAGCACTGATGATGCTTTCATGTAGGTCATTGACCTGCCTCCTCTGCGTCCTTGATAGCAGCCGCGAGTGCCGAGAGCCGGGATTGAATGTCACCACGAGGCCACCAGATATCGTTCTGGTCTTTACCCTCGGGCTTGTACTTGTTGAAGAATGCCTGTGCAGCGTTGCGGTCAGTTCTTAACCGTGATGCCGCTATGGAGATGGCCCGACAACCGACACATCCGGTGATGAAGGTGACGCTACGGGTAGGGTGGTTCAGGCTAAAGCCAGGTAATTTGATGTGTTAGAGTATTCCGCTGTCCCAAGACCACATTGCTGGTCTCTATTGTTACTAGGCCTGATACTTAGGAGAGGGTTCATGAAGGTGTTGCCCCGTCGAAGGCTATTGCTCAGAAACCGATTCCAACTAAAGCCATTAGATAGCCCTGCAAATAAAAGCTGGATAGAGCGGTGGCTGCCCTACGTAGATATTACGTTGAAGTTCGCCTCAATTATTGCTTTTGTAGTGGCTGGATTGTGGGCTTATCGTCAGTACGCTGTGGCAGGAAGTGATGATTGGATGGTCAATCTAGATATTCAGACGGAGGTTCTTCCTTACAAGGACGACTTGAGGTTGCTTGTAATTCATGTCAAAGCAACGAATCCACGCAGTGCGTCCATTGACTTCGAGAAAAGTAAGAAGGACTCATTTAAGTTATCGATACGTAAGCTCCCAGTAGGCCTGCAGGCTGGTGAAGCTGTAGACGTTGATAATGGAGAAGCAATTAACGAGTTTGACTTTCTCCCTTCTGAAGATGTCTTTAGCGTTCTTCCCGGCGCGGAGCAGGACAGTAACGCGACTATTGTTCTCCCTGTCAATGCCGTTGTCTCATTGTCGGCAGTAATTTCCAAGTACAACGCAGATTACTGCGTTAAAAATAGTCTTGTCCAAGTTAAGCCATAGGTGGTCATGTTAGTCAGCTAATTGTCAGTCTTTGGGCTGTATGCGATTATCCCCAATCAATATAAAAAATAATGGGGAAAATATATGAATATTAAAGCTGCACTGGTGCTGGCCGCCGCACTACACCCTTTAAGTAATGTCGCAGCGTCTGAAAAATGGACAGAGGTAAGCAAGGACAGTATCGCAACAATGAAACTCGATACGAGATCAGTAAGTCATGTCGGTGAATACGTCAAAGCATGGATTTTGGTGGATTTTGCTCGTCCTAACAAAATGGGGCTACGGTCGCAGAAAGTACTACAGTTATATTCTTGTACTGATCGAACGGTAGAATTCACACAGATAGTCAACTACCGCAAGCCGAATGGAGCGGGGCCGGGTGACTCTGTGCAATCAAATACACCTTACAGACAGGCGGTGGTGCCCGACACCGCTGGCGATCTTATGCTTCGTTCTGTGTGTCAAGTAATCGCAATACAGGATTACTACCAAGGGGATAAGAATGCTATACCTCCAGACGTTCATAAATGGCCCTTCACTGATTGACAACCTGTGGCCTAGCTTAGCTAGTCCTCCTAATTCATTTTCCTCTTGACCGACGTAAACCGTCACGCGTAAACTTCTATTTGTCGCGGATAAAGACGTGACCGGGTTTGATCGCCCGACTAACTCAAGGCGGACAACCGCCAACTCGGCGGTATTTTTTCGTCCGTACCATGCTGTGTCTTCTATGGGCAGCGGTGGTGGGGAGGCTTCGGCCTGCCGGTTTCCTTGAGTACCGGTCGATCAACCCTATCATCTGCTGCCCACCTCGTTTGATCGCGGGGTGAGTGGTGTAACTCACTCAAGGAGTCACATAATGACTAGCATCGCCACGCCCGTAAGAAGCACAGCTACACCCAACACGCCTGCACGTTCCGTATCCCCAGCAGTCCCGCCCGCAATCCCACGTAAGCAGTATCAGGCAAGCCATCAAGCAAGCCATCACGCACCACGCCAGCAGCGCACCTTCTCCAATGAGGCAAGTACCCGTGTCTTTATTGACGTTGGTCTATCCGAGGAGGGCGTACAGGCAACGTACCAGCTCGGCCATGAGGTCGGAGCATCGGCAGCACAGCAGTGGTCCCGCCTCTGCAATCTCCACGAGTACAAGGGCGTTAGTCGCACCCAGTACAGCAAGATGACCGCGACTAGCCGCATGAATCTCCTCGTTGATCCTGCCTATGGTGAGTGCTTCGAGAGGGGCTTCACGGAAGGGTTCTCCTCGGTCTTCAAGCACGTAGCTGGGAGGAACTGAGCCATGACCGCACCTACGACTACGACATTGAGCATCCAGCCAACCAATGACCCTGACGTTGCTCTTGATATTGATCTTGATATCGCTTATGAGCGAGGCCAAGAGAACGGTGAGGCTATCGCTAGACAGTGGTGGAACATCAAACGAAGGGGCGATTACAAGCGACTCACTCGCACTCAGTTCAGGGATATGGAGGTAGCCAGTCACACACGATTGTTATTCGGGCCTGAGTACAGCGAGTGAGCGCCCTGAGAATAGCAACGGCTTTTGTCGATAGGGGTACAGCCCGGGCCTCTCCGTTCTTCGTATCGGGGAGGTACGCTGTCTGTTGTTCTAGGTCGATGTACCTCCAATCCAGCTCAATAATCTCGCCTCGGCGCATGGCAGTTTCGACTGCGAAGGGAATGATAGTCCGTAGAAATCCACCTCTTGCGGCGTTGGCAGCATCCAGCAGGGCGCGCTCTTCATATTCTTTCAGTCGCCTGACCCTACCGCGAGAACATTTGGGTTTGGTGATTTGAGCAAATGGGTTTTGTAAAAGATCGAGTCCCCACTCTCGTCGGGCAAGATTGATGATGCGCGACATCATGTGCAGTTCTCGTGTCACTGTGTCAGGCGCTACCTCTTTCAATCTACAGTCCCGCCATTCAGCGACAATAACTGGACTCAGGCTCTTGATAGGGTAGTTCACTATGTCGCTACGCAGGATCTTACCGAGCCGGTACTTCTCACTCTCATGGGATTTTTTAGTCGGAGTAACGTCCCGCAGGTAGCGTTCAAAGAACTCTCTGAGTGGTTGCAGTCCGAACTGCCTATGGGCTTCGATGATAGCCCTTGCTGCACGCTCCTTCACTAGCGGTGCTTCGATTGAATTAATCCATTCGCGGGCCGTCTCCTGCGTAGGAAACGTCATAGACTGATGAGGATGGTCCTTGAGGCAGACACGGGCCTGATACGATGTCTTCCCTTTACTGTTGACGCGCACTTGAATAAAACCCATCGCAACTCTCCTTGGTGTTGTGGAAAAAGTTGGGTCAGGTCCTCGTACTAGGTTGCGCCTCTCGGCCCTTATGGGGCGACACCAATGCTTGTACAACGCATGCGAGGTGAAGACGTTCAGTATCACACATTCAAACTGGACCACAATTAAACCGATGCGGTTATAGACATGGTTAAATAAGATACGTAATTCAAATAGGCATAGAGATGTGGTCGAATTTAATGTGGATTTTCTTAAGTCTTGCTTCGGGCGCAGGTCTCACTTGGGTATCTATGTTTGGCGATCCTAGAATATGGGGGCCTCGGTTAGTTTTTATTACGATTGCACTAGTCTTGATGATGTTGTTCTTTCTCTCAATGGCAGTGCTCGGCTTTTTGCGAAACCATCGCAACTACGGACCGATGCTGCGAATTATTGTTGGTCAAGATGGCCCCTACGTGGAAACTGAGAATCACAACGTCTACAACGTGATGAAAACTGTCTATATCGGGGTAAGGAACACGGGAGGAGTTTATTTAACCAATTGCAAGCTAGAGTTTGAGACGCATGATAACGGTCGGGAGCTTAAGACATGGCACGTAGATGGCCCATTTAGTCTAAACCCCGGGGAGCAGCGTTATATCAGTTTGGCTGCTTACGGGGAGCCTATCTCGGTTAATGTTCAAGGTACTCCATCAATTCAGCTAAGCGCACCGCCAAGTGGCAATTATATGGGGCAGCTTGCCCCAACACTTCCCCTTACAGGTGGTGTTGTTACTCTACGTGCTCGTAGTGCCGAGAGTCAGCCATGCGAAGTTCTTTGCAAGCTCTGGGTGGACAACGGCAAGCTGTGCTGGGACGAGGTTTAACTCGATAGGTTATTCCAATTTCCGCACCAACTGCGACACGTCCAGATGGGTGTACCGGTCCAGCATCGCTAATGTCTTATGTCCGGTGATGCGGGCCACCTCGATTACATGCAGTCCCTTTTCGAACAGTCGGCTCGTGGCCTCATGCCTGAGGTCATGGAACCGCACCCCTTTGAGGCCAGCCCGACTTACGGCCCGGTCAAATGCCTGACTGACCGACGAAGCCGCAAGCGTGAACAGTGGCCCTTCCTTGGCCTGCTTTAGCTCCCCTATCACGGCAAGTGCCTTAGACGATAGTGGTACAGTGCGAGACATCCCGTTCTTCGTTCTGGGGAGATATATAGAGCACCGGCTCAGGTTAACGTTTTCCCAGCGTATTGCCAGTAGTTCAGACCGCCGCATTGCAGTCTCTACCGCCAAGGGAACAATCAGCTTCAGTTGTGGCGACTCCGTAACATTAACTATGCGCTCTATGTCTTCGGGGCTGATCCGGGTTCCTCTTCCGGGTGGTAGGCGGGGGCGGGAGGTCTTCGGTATGCCGTTCGGCAGGATGACTCCCCACTCATTGACCGCAAGCACGTAGGCCCGGTGTAACAGGTTCAGCTCATGGGTAACAGTCTGGGGTGATACGGTGGCTAGACGCGTTGCCTTGTATCTGGCTAGGTCAGCATGACTCAGGTTATGAACATGGTAGCCGCCCAAGGCTGCAAGGAGAGGCTTGGACCGGGAGATATCCGCAGCCGGGTAAGCCTTCTTTCTGGATTCATCTTTGAGGTACTGGGACAGTATTTCCTGTACCGTAGTGGATTGGCTGCTGGTGCTGCCGATGTAGGTTCCCCGGTGCATCTGGGCCTCGACCTCGTTGGCCCAAGCAATGGCCGATGATCGTTGTTCGAAGCTCTTGGTTTGGGTGGGGTAGCCTTGCTTGCGGACCTGACACCGCCACATGCTTCCGCGTTTGCTGATTGTTGCCATGCGATTCTCTCCGAATCGCTGTCTGGGTTATCCCGGTTTGTGCTGACTGTGCCAAAATTGTGCCAAAACCGTAGCTCAGTGGATACAACGCCGCGTCCCGTAAGGGATGCAAGGCCGAAAGTATTGGCCTCCGAAGCCAAGGGTCGCTGGTTCGATTCCAGCCAGCCGCGCCATGAAGACTTGAAAATCAATGACTTGCCGAGATTGAGACGGATTGAGTGATGTATCCGCTACTGATACAGATCGCCGGCAAGTCTGTTTGTTAAACAAACGCTTGATGCACAGCATCGGGTGTTTTGTTTTTCAAGTCATCCAAAACAATGTTTCCCTAGATTCCCCGACGTCCTCATGGCACGGCCAAGGAAACCTCTTTGGCCCTGCTCGAAAATCGTAGGTCTACGGTTGACGCATTCGCGGCATCGACCTTTGAGTATTCCTGATGCTCATGCGGCTTGACTCAACGTAAAGCTTGCCACCATTTGCGCCAGGTGTTTGGCCTGATCTTCCATGTTCGCTGCCGTAGCCGCACTTTGCTCGACCAAAGCAGCATTCTGCTGAGTCAGTTCATCCAGTTGATTGATTGCGGCGTTGACCTGTAGCAGTTCACTCGATTGTGAAATTGCTGCAGCCGAGATTTCGTTGATGAGGTCCGAGACGTGTTTGACCGCGCTGACAATATCCTTCATGGTGTTACCGGCATCACTGACCTGGCGGGTCCCATCTTCGACCTTGCTCACGCTGGTGCTGATCAGCGTCTTGATCTCCTTGGCAGCCTCTGCGGAGCGTCGTGCCAGATTGCGAACCTCGCTGGCGACCACTGCGAAGCCTCGGCCTTGTTCGCCGGCACGCGCGGCCTCGACGGCCGCATTGAGCGCGAGAATGTTGGTTTGGAAGGCAATTCCATCGATTACGCCAATGATGTCGGCGATCTGTTGGCTGCTGCTATTGATTTCTCCCATGGTATAGATCACTTGCGCCACTGCGGTACCGCCACGTTGCGCGACTGCTGATGCTGAATCAGCGAGCTCGCTGGCGCGCCGGGCAGCATCCGTGGAGCCCTGTACGGTACTGGTCAGGTGCTCAAGGCTGGAGGCAGTTTCTTCCAGGCTGGCGGCAGAACGCTCCGTACGATTACTGAGGTCTTGATTGCCGGTGGCGATTTCTTGGCTGACCAGCGCTATATTATTAGTGCCTTGGCGCACATCGGCGACCAAATGCTGCAGCTGTTGTTGCATATGTTGCAAGGCGCGCATCATGTCGCCAAATTCGTCGTTGCGCCGGGTGGTCACAACGTGACTAAGATCACCTTTGGCGATGTGCTCGGCAACCGTGATGGCCGCGCGTAAAGGTGCTTTGATGGTTCGAATCAGCAGGGTTGCGCCGACCGCCAGCAAGGCCATCAAAAAGCCGAGAATCCAGCGTGCGAGCACGATGTTGTCGCCACGCTTACGCTCGATCTCAAGCTGCGCTTGGGCGAATATCTGGGTTTGCAGGTCTGCAAATGCCTGTAAATTGCTCAGGTAGTCTTTGACGGCAGGTTCAAACGTGTCGTGGGTCTCTGCAAGTGCGTTGACCTCATCTCCGGCCAGCTTGCGCTCCACCGCTCGAATACGCGCGGCTAATACCTGCCTGCGTGATGCCGTGATTTTGTCCAAAAGGACTCGCTCAGCAGGGGAGTTTTCCTGGGCTGCGAGCTTTTTCTGTACTTCTGAAATTTGTTGACTCGTGGCCTTGATGATGGGTGTGAAGTAATTGTCTATTCCCTTATCGTTACTCACCAGAATAGCTAGATCGCGTGCGGTATTTGATTGTGCCATGCCCACCCATTGGGTCGCGAGTGTAACGCGGACAATTTGTGCACTGAGGGTTTGTTGACTGCGGCTCCATAGTGCATCGCCACGCAGGTTAACGAAGGTCATTGCTGCAGCCAGCAGGATGAAGAAGGATGCCACTGCTGCCCAGAGCTTTGCTGCGAGGGATTGTTTGAAGAAATGCATAATGCGTTGCCTGGATCAAAGGTAAATAAGTGACAGGAGTGTTTGTCAAACCAAAATAAGCGAACGATCTCCCGGCGTGATGCCAGGCTATTGGGTCGCTTTTTATGGTCTTGCGATTGTGAGCGTGCCGTCGGGCTTATAAACAAACGCGGCGTTGGCTCTTGCTCAAATGTCACCGGTGCGGATGGCGGCGGTGGCTGCTCCGTTAATTGGTGTCGCGTGACATGGGTGATGTGCGACTTTTTGTTGATGAGCGGGAACAATTTTAGCAAATAATATGCCATCTCATTGATCGGTTGGGTTGCTTTGTACCTGCTTCTCCGTTCTGATTTACTTATCGATAGCAGGCAGCGAGCGCTTTTCACTATGGCAAGTGTCCATTCGATACTTGTGGCTCGTGTTGTTATACTGATGATCAATTTGATTTGGTCAGTGTATTGTCAGCAAATGTGCTGTGGTAACGCTTTTGCTTGCGTTGTTCATAGGTAATGGGACGAGGGAGGGGCGTCGCTGTTCGCCCCATTTTGGCGTGTCGGCTAAAGCACACATTTAGCATGCAACTTGCCGATATAAGGCCGTGATCGCGCGTTAAGCGTTTGACGAATACAGTCCTTAACAATTATAATCGCCGGGCTTCTAAACCGCCGTCTGCTCATATTGAGTGCGGCCTGCACGATATTGGATATATATGCTGCGTATCATCCTAATGCAGCTTGTGGCCATGGTCGTCGCTGCATGCACAGCTGGTTTGTTGGGCGGCGTATCCGCGCTATGGTCGGCGCTGTTGGGGGGGCTTTGTTGTGTCGTTCCCAATGGTTTCTTTGCCTGGCGTCTTTATACCAGTGCTCGCAAGCCCGGTGGGGCTAACCCGATGACGTTTTTCTTCGGGGAATCTATCAAGATTGCTACGACTCTTGCGCTCATGGGCGCAGTTGTTTGGTTGTATCACGGTGTTAACTGGCTCGCATTTATGTTGAGCTTCATCGTGGTGCTTAAAAGTTATTTAATTTTACTGTTTAGACATCGACCATGACCGCTGCTGCGCACGCACCTACTCCTTCGGAATACATCGTCCACCATCTGGGCCACTTTTCTTCGCAGCACCAAACCAAGATTGTTGATTTCTCGGTGTTCAACCTCGATACCATCTTCTGGTCGGTATTTTGTGGCGTGGTTGGCTGTTTTTTAATGTACCTTGCAGCCCGTAAGGCTACGTCGGGTGTTCCTGGCCGTTTTCAAGCCTTTGTTGAAATGATTGTTGAAATGGTGGAGGACCAGTCCAAAGCCATCGTTCACGGCGATCGTAGTTTCATCGCACCGCTGGCATTGACCGTGTTTGTCTGGGTCGCGCTGATGAACTCGCTGGACTTCCTGCCTGTGGACTTGGTGTCGGGCATTCTGCGCGTGTTTGGCATGGAAGAAATGCACCACCGTATCGTGCCAACGGCTGACCTCAACGGTACGCTTGGCATTGCTTTGGGCGTATTGGCATTGATGTTGTTCTATAGCGTCAAGATCAAGGGTCTGGGTGGCTTCATTCACGAATTGTTCGCTGCACCTTTCGGCATCTGGCTGGCACCATTCAACCTGCTGCTCAATATCATTGAATTTGCGGCCAAGACCGTGTCGTTGGGCATGCGGTTGTTCGGTAACATGTATGCTGGCGAACTGCTGTTCCTGCT
Source organism: Herbaspirillum sp. Sphag64 (assembly GCF_014192645.1). Classification (GTDB taxonomy): domain Bacteria; phylum Pseudomonadota; class Gammaproteobacteria; order Burkholderiales; family Burkholderiaceae_D; genus Herbaspirillum. The sequence goes on from NZ_JACHYE010000010.1 coordinate 119,804, forward strand.
CATCGCATTGCTGGGTTCGGCAGCGACGGCGTTTGGTTTTGTTGGCCACGTCATCGCAGGTTCCATCTGGGCAATTTTCCACATCCTGATTGTGTTGCTGCAAGCATTCATTTTCATGATGTTGACACTGGTGTATATCGGCCAGGCGCATGAAGCGCATTAATTCGGCAGTTGTACCGTTTTAGCGTTTGTTTTTTGATTTTTGTATTAACTTTAACTTTCTAAGGAATTGTCATGACTGATGTCTCTTTCGTTGCTTTGGCTTGCGGTTTGATCATTGGCCTGGGTGCTATCGGTGCTTGTATCGGTATCGCAATCATGGGCGGTAAGTACCTCGAAGCATCTGCACGTCAGCCAGAACTGATGAACACACTGCAAACCAAGATGTTCCTGTTGGCAGGTCTGATCGATGCAGCGTTCCTGATCGGCGTTGGTATCGCTATGTTGTTCGCATTTGCAAATCCGTTCATCGCGAAGTAATTCAGACGGCTTAGCCGATTCTCATTTTTGCCGGATTATTGATTCGGCACACGTTATTCTGAGAAGGAAATTACCGTGAACTTAAATGCAACATTGTTTGCGCAGTTCGTGGTCTTCTTCATCCTCGCGGCTTTTACGATGAAATTCGTATGGCCGCCGTTGATCAAGGCGCTCGACGAGCGCGCGAAGAAGATTGCGGATGGATTGGCTGCTGCAGATCGCGGCAAGGCTGATCTGGCTGCCGCCGAAAAGCGCGTACAGGCTGAACTGGCTGGCGCACGCGACGAAGGTCAAAAACGTATTGGTGACGCTGAAAAACGCGCACAGCTGATCATCGAAGAGGCCAAGAAGACCGCTTCGGAAGAGGCTGCACGCATCATCGCCAACGCCAAGGCAGAAGCCGAGCAGCAAGTAACCAAGGCACGTGAAGACTTGCGTGGCGAAGTTGCAACTCTGGCTGTCAAAGGTGCCGAGCAGATTCTCAAGCGTGAAGTCAATGCAGCAGCACATGCTGACTTGCTGAACCAACTGAAGACAGAGCTGTAATATGGCCGAACTCGCAACGATTGCTCGCCCTTACGCTGAAGCGCTGTTTCGTGTGGCCAAAGCCGGCAGTTTGTCGGCTTGGTCCGATCTCGTTTCTGAGATGGCGCAAGCTGCAGCTCATCCGGATGTGAAGGCGCTTGCGCAGAATCCGGCATTGTCGGATCAGCAGGTTGCTGCCACCTTTGTGTCGGTTCTGAAGACGCCACTGAGTGTCGAGGCGCAAAACTTCGTCAACACGCTGGTAGACAACGGCAGGCTGACGCTGTTGCCCGAAATCGCTGCCCAGTTCCATGTGCTTAAAAACGCACAGGAAGGTGCTGCCGATGCGGAAATCACCAGCGCTTTTGCGTTGACTGATGCGCAGCTCAAAGACCTGGTGGCGACACTGGAAAAGAAATTCGGTCGCAAGCTGACTCCTTCCGTGAAGGTGGATGAAGCCCTGATCGGCGGCGTACGCGTGGTGGTCGGTGACGAAGTGTTCGATACCTCGGTACGTGCCAAGCTGCAGCAGTTACATGTCGCTCTGGCTGCGTAATAGCGCAGAGCCCAAGCGTGAGCTTAAGCGAAAGAAAAATTTTTAGGAGTTAGTATGCAACTCAACGCATCTGAAATCAGCGAGCTGATCAAGAGCCGGATTCAAGGCCTTGGCGATACCGCTGAGATTCGTAATCAAGGCACGGTAATTTCCGTGTCCGACGGTATCTGCCGTATCCATGGTCTGTCTGACGTGATGCAAGGTGAGATGCTGGAATTCCCTGGCAATACCTTTGGTCTGGCACTGAACCTGGAGCGTGATTCGGTTGGTGCAGTTATTCTGGGCGAATACGAACACATTTCCGAAGGTGACACTGTCAAGTGCACTGGTCGTATTCTGGAAGTGCCAATCGGTCCTGAATTGCGTGGCCGTGTGGTCAATGCACTGGGTCAGCCTATCGATGGCAAGGGTCCTGTCAACGCCAAGCTGACAGCGCCGATCGAAAAGATCGCGCCAGGCGTTATTGCACGTCAATCGGTGTCCGAGCCACTGCAAACCGGTATCAAGTCGATCGACGCAATGGTCCCTGTCGGCCGCGGTCAACGTGAGCTGATCATTGGTGACCGTCAAACCGGTAAGACCGCTGTAGCGATTGATGCAATCATCAATCAAAAGGGCCAAAACGTCACATGTATCTATGTCGCGATCGGCCAAAAGGCTTCGTCGATCAAGAACATCGTGCGCGCACTCGAAACGCACGGCGCGATGGAATACACCATCGTCGTTGCAGCTTCGGCTTCGGAATCGGCAGCGATGCAATATGTGTCGGCCTACTCCGGTTGCGCCATGGGCGAATACTTCCGTGACCGTGGTCAAGATGCACTGATCGTCTATGATGATCTGTCCAAGCAAGCTGTTGCGTACCGTCAGGTTTCGCTGTTGCTGCGTCGTCCACCAGGCCGTGAAGCGTATCCTGGCGACGTGTTCTACCTGCACAGCCGTCTGCTGGAGCGCGCTGCACGCGTGAACCCGGATTACGTTGAGAAATTCACCAACGGTGAGGTCAAGGGTAAGACTGGTTCGCTGACTGCATTGCCAATCATTGAAACCCAGGCTGGTGACGTTTCTGCTTTCGTTCCAACCAACGTGATTTCGATTACCGACGGTCAGATTTTCCTGGAAACTTCGCTGTTCAACGCTGGTATCCGTCCTGCGATCAACGCCGGTATCTCGGTGTCGCGCGTTGGTGGTGCTGCGCAAACCAAGGTCATCAAGAGCCTGTCCGGTGGTATTCGTACCGACCTGGCACAGTATCGTGAACTGGCGGCGTTTGCACAGTTTGCTTCCGATCTGGACGAAGCAACCCGCAAGCAGCTCGACCGTGGTGCACGCGTTACCGAATTGCTGAAGCAGGCACAGTACGCGCCGCTGTCGATTTCGCTGATGGCCGTGACTCTGTTTGCGGTCAACAAGGGCTACCTGGATGACGTCGAAGTGAAGAAGGTATTGGCATTCGAAGCTGGTGTTCACAGCTTCCTGAAGACCAGCCACGCTGCACTGCTGCAAAAGATCGAAGACACCAAGCAACTGGATAAAGAAGCTGAAGCGGCATTGGCTGCTGCGATTGCGGACTTCAAAAAATCCGGCGCATACTAATCTCAACTGAAGCTATAAGGAGTCAATCTCATGGCTACAGGTAAAGAGATACGCGGCAAGATCAAGAGCGTAGAAAATACGAAGAAGATCACCAAGGCGATGGAAATGGTCGCTGCATCCAAAATGCGCAAGGCGCAGGACCGGATGCATGCGGCACGTCCCTACAGTGACAAGATTCGTAATATCGCTTCCAATCTGTCGCGCGCCAATCCGGAGTACACGCATCCATTCATGGTCAAGCAGGATAGCGCCAAGAAGGTGGGTTTCATCGTCGTCACAACCGACAAGGGTTTGTGCGGCGGTATGAATACCAACTCCTTGCGCCTGGCCACTGCCAAGATTCGTGAACTGGAAGCGCAAGGCAATGCAGTGGAAGCTGTCGCGATCGGCAACAAGGGTTTTGGTTTCCTGAACCGTGTCGGTGCCAAGGTTGTGGCGCACGTCACCCAACTCGGTGATACACCACATCTGGATAAGCTGATCGGCCCTGTCAAGGTGCTGCTCGATGCCTACCAAGAAGGTAAGCTGGATGCGGTTTATCTGGTCTACACCAAGTTCATCAACACGATGAAGCAAGAGCCGACGCTGCAACAATTGTTGCCGTTGTCGAGCGACAAGCTGGTGGCAGATGAAGGTGCGCACTCGTGGGACTATATCTACGAACCTGATGTTCAGAGCGTCGTCGATGAGTTGCTCGTGCGTTACGTGGAAGCCCTGATCTATCAGGCCGTGGCCGAAAATATGGCGTCCGAGCAGTCGGCCCGTATGGTGGCGATGAAGGCAGCAAGCGATAACGCCGGTAACGTGATCGGCGAGTTGAAGTTGGTCTACAACAAGACTCGTCAGGCCGCGATTACCAAGGAACTGTCCGAAATCGTCGCCGGTGCGGCAGCGGTCTAAAGACTTCATGCAGAGATGCGTAACAAGTTTTAATTTTATATATTGAAGGAACGAAAATGGCTGATGGCAAAATCGTTCAGTGTATCGGCGCTGTGGTGGACGTGGAGTTTCCCCGTGACGCGATGCCTAAGATTTACGACGCCTTGAAGATGGAAGGCTCGGAACTGACGCTGGAAGTGCAACAACAGCTGGGTGATGGCGTTGTTCGTACCATTGCACTGGGTACTTCGGATGGTCTGCGTCGTGGTATGACAATCAAGAATACTGGCAAGGGTATTTCCGTGCCAGTCGGCAAGGCAACACTGGGCCGTATCATGGACGTGCTGGGTAACCCGATCGATGAATGCGGTCCGGTGAGCCACGAGCAAACTGCAACGATTCACCGTAAGGCTCCAGCCTACGACGAGCTGTCGCCATCGCAAGAACTGCTGGAAACCGGTATCAAAGTGATTGACCTGGTTTGCCCGTTCGCCAAGGGTGGTAAAGTCGGTTTGTTCGGCGGTGCAGGTGTGGGCAAGACCGTGAACATGATGGAACTGATCAACAACATCGCCAAGGCACACAGCGGTTTGTCCGTGTTTGCCGGTGTTGGTGAGCGTACCCGTGAAGGTAACGACTTTTATCACGAAATGGCTGATGCCAAAGTTGTGGATCTGGAAAACCCGGAAAACTCCAAGGTCGCCATGGTCTACGGTCAGATGAATGAGCCACCAGGCAACCGTCTGCGTGTCGCGTTGACCGGTCTGACCATCGCTGAAGGTTTCCGTGATGAAGGCAAGGACGTCCTGTTCTTCGTCGACAACATCTACCGTTACACACTGGCCGGTACCGAAGTATCCGCGCTGCTGGGTCGTATGCCTTCGGCTGTGGGTTACCAACCGACACTGGCTGAAGAAATGGGCCGTCTGCAAGAGCGTATTACTTCGACCAAGACTGGTTCGATTACCTCGATCCAGGCCGTCTACGTTCCAGCCGATGACTTGACCGATCCATCGCCAGCAACTACGTTTGCTCACTTGGATTCGACCGTCGTTCTGTCGCGTGATATCGCTTCGCTGGGTATCTATCCTGCAGTTGATCCACTGGACTCGACATCGCGTCAGCTGGATCCACAAGTTGTGGGGCAGGAACACTACGAAACAGCGCGCGCAGTTCAAGGTACCCTGCAACGCTACAAGGAATTGCGCGACATCATCGCGATTCTGGGCATGGACGAACTGGCTCCAGAAGACAAGTTGATCGTTGCACGTGCACGTAAGATGCAACGTTTCCTGTCGCAACCATTCCACGTTGCTGAAGTGTTTACCGGCTCGCCAGGTAAGTACGTCTCGCTGAAAGACACGATCAAGGGCTTCAAGATGATCGCTAGCGGCGAACTCGATCACCTGCCAGAACAAGCGTTCTACATGGTTGGCACGATCGAAGAAGCAATCGAAAAAGCCAAGAAGATCAACTAAGATCCTCTTGATTCTCGCAAAGCAGTCCCGGTCTGAACAAGTCTCGGGATTGCCGAGCGGATAGGAAACGATATGGCAAATACAATTCACGTTGACGTGGTCTCCGCCGAAGAAGCAATCTTCTCCGGTGAAGCAGAATTCGTCGCGTTGCCTGGTGAAGCGGGTGAGTTGGGGATCTATCCTCGTCACACTCCCTTGATCACGCGTATCAAGCCGGGCGCCGTGCGTATCAAGGTGCCAGGCCAGGCGCAGGACGAGTTTGTTTTCGTCGCTGGTGGTTTGCTGGAAGTGCAACCGGATGCAGTGACCGTGTTGGCTGACACAGCTATCCGTGGTGCTGATCTCGATGAAGCCAAGGCAACTGAAGCCAAGAAACTGGCCGAAGAAGCACTGAACAATCGTGATTCCGCCATCGATTACGCTGCAGCACAAGCAGAACTGGCAACTGCTGTTGCGCAATTGGCGGCGATCCAGAAACTGCGTCAAAAGCGTTGATCGCTTGTTGGAACTGCAGATGGATTTGCAGTACCCAACGTGCAGATGTTGAGATGAAAAAGGCAGCGTAGGCTGCCTTTTTTATTTGCTGCATCGTTCTTGTTGAATTATCTTGTTTGCTTTGATCGCTCTGTATTTTGTCTTGGGCATGAAGTTGATTGAGTGTTGAAAAAGGAACGCCAACATGGCACATAGTTCGGATCGCAAAGGCATACGCAAACCTGTGATCGCTGTAGTTGGTATTTCCAAGCGGCCTGATCGCCCTAGTCACGATGTCAGCGCTTACATGCAGCGACAAGGCTATCGAATAGTCGCGGTTAATCCGCAATATGCTGGGCAGAAGATACTCAATGAAATCTGCTTTGCTAGCCTGACAGAGGCCGCACAGATGCTTGCTGCCAGCGGTGACAAAATCGATATCGTTAATTGCTTCCGTCGCGCGCAAGATATTCCACCCGTAGTCGACGAGGCCATTTCGATCGCTGCGACTGCAGTCTGGATGCAGCAGGGCATTATCAATGAAGAGGCCGCAGCGGTGGCGCGTGAAGCTGGTCTGATTGTCATCATGGATCGTTGCATCAAGGTCGAACATGCACTCGGGAATAGCCACGCTGTTTTGTGGTGACGTCGCCAGAACTTTCAAAGAACAGGATCCTGCCCATGCACACCAGCGAACAGTTTCTCGCGCCTAAAAAGCTGGAGCTCAACGATGAGAGCGCCGCTGTCAAACCGCTCTCAAGTGGAGACAAGCTGGTCGACAAAGTAGAGATACTCAGACTTGCCGAGAAAATTGGCGAGCAGCAGGCCATCTTGTTTGCCGCGAATCGTCGCAAGCTGCTGGTGGTGTTGCAGGGGATGGATACCAGTGGCAAGGATGGTACCGTCAGCAGTGTTTTCGGCAAGGTCAATCCGCAGGGCATGCGCGTGATCAGCTTCAAGTCACCCAGCCAGCAGGAACTGCAGCACGACTATCTGTGGCGGATTCATCAGCAGGTGCCGCGACAGGGCGAACTGGTCGTCTTCAATCGCAGTCACTATGAAGATGTCCTGATTTCACGTGTCCATGACTGGATCGATGGTGTGGAATGTCAGCGTCGCTACGCACAGATCAATGACTTTGAACGGCTGCTTACTGAGACGGGCACGGTCGTGATCAAATTCTTTCTGCATATCTCGAAGGAGACTCAACGCGAGCGTTTGCAGGAGCGCGTGGATGATCCTGTGAAGCACTGGAAGTTCGATGACCAGGATATCAAGGAGCGGGAGCGCTGGGACAGCTACCGGCAAGCCTATCATGCTGCGATTGAGGCCACCAATACGGCGCATGCACCGTGGTACATCATCCCGGCCAATTCGAAAACGCATCGTAATCTGACCGTTGCCACGATCGTGCTGGAAACACTGCAAGCCATGCAGCTCAGTTATCCTCCTGCCAAGCCTGAGTTGACAGGTATTCGGATCAAATGAGCTTCCTTGCCTGGCTGCCTGAACTGTTGGCTCTGCTGTTGTGGCCTTGGTTGAGGGTGCAGGGAAAGCGTACCCGCCAGCGAACACCAAGGATGCCGCCGGCAAGCGGGAATCCCTATGGCGTGATTTATCCGCATGTCAGTTTATCTGTCGTATCTACACCGCTGGAAGTACTGGCCATCGGAGAGTCTCCGGTGGCCGGTGTCGGTGTGCAGCATCAGGAGGAATCCATCACTGGCCAACTAGCTGATGCACTTGCGGTGTCCACGCAGCGCCCGGTAGCGTGGCGTGCGTTTGGTCAAAATGGTGCGACAGTCCGTGAGACGATCGATGCACTGTTATCACTAGAGATCAAACACTCAGCGGACGATATCAGCCGGCCGGTGCATGTGTTATTGATCGCTTTCGGTGTGAATGACAGCACGGCGTTCCATCGTGTGCAGCGCTATCGCAAGGATCTGGAAGACTTGCTGAACTTGTGTATTCAGCGCTGGCATCCCGTTCTGACGATTGTCTGCGGAGTTCCGCCTCTACAGGCGTTTCCAGCATTGCCGCAGCCATTGCGCCATGTGCTTGGTTTGAAGGCAGCAGCTCTGAACATGGTGACAAAGCAAATTGCAAGCTGCCGCAAGGAGACCATCTACGTGCCCATGATGCCGATTGCCAGTCCGGAATGGATGGCAGCCGACGGCTATCATCCGTCGGCTGAGGGCGTCTATCAATGGGCCAAGCAACTTGCTGATGCGATCATGGACAGCTCTGTTTTACGCGGTTGATGCAGAGTTGTCTTGGCCGTGCAGTCCTTAGTGCAGCCATTTATTGAACAGCTTGTCGTAGTCGCCGGTTGATTTGAACGTATGCATCCAGGTATCGATATATTCCTTGAAGATCACATCGCCGCGCGGCAGCATGATTGCCTTTTCCGAAAACTGCAATGGATGATCAGGGTGGATTGAGCATAATTGTGGATGCTGTTTGGACTGCCACAAGGTTTCACTGGCATCCGTGACCATGATGTCGGCTTTGCCGTCGATGATCTGTTGGAAGATCGTTACATTGTCCGGATAGACAGTCAGATTCGCCAACTTGAAATTGGCCCGGGCAAAACGCTCATTGGTCCCCCCGGGGTTGACGATGGCGCGGGTCGTTGGCTGATCAATCATGGTGAGTGATTGAAAGCGCTCGACATCGCTACAGCGGGCGATGGCAGCCTTGCCGTCAACCATGTGCGGGGCTGCAAAGGATGCCTGTTTCAGCCGTTCCAGACTGACTGAGACACCACCCATGGCGATGTCGCATTTCGCCTGGAAATCACTCATCAGCGCGCTCCAGGTCGTCTTGACCAATTGCAGTTGCACACCCATGGCCGTCGCCAGTGCCTGCGCCAGATCGACGTCCATTCCCTCAAAGCTGCCATCTGTCTTCAAGTAAGTGAATGGTTTGTAGTCTCCGGTCATACAGACCCGCAGATTTCCATTTTTGAAAATATTATCCAGTCTGCTTTGAGCATGCGCTGACTGGCCCAGCAATATGGCGCACAGCAAGGTCATTGCCAATAAGATTTTCTTCATTATTCCTCTCTTGTACCTAGGGGGAGCGGGTAACTGGAATGTACGTCGGTAACACAAAGACAGTGACGGAGGCATTCTCAGCCATACAGGGGTAAAGCGAGGAATAATTTAATCACAAGCGCGTTAGCGATGTCGATGAAGAAGGCACTTACCATCGGCACGACCAGAAATGCAGTCGCGGATACGCCGAAGCGTTCGGAGACCGCCTGCATGTTCGCAATGGCGGTAGGGGTCGCCCCCAGCGCAAAGCCACAATGACCAGCAGCAAGTACCGCCGCATCGTAATTTGATCCCATGACACGAAAAGTCACCAGAATGGCATATAAGGCCATGACGATTGTTTGCACCGCCAGGATCAACAAGACAGGCAAGGCAATCGATGCCAGCTCACCCAGGCGCAGACTCATCAGTGCCATGGCAAGAAACAGGGACAAGCTGACGTTGCCCAGCACGTCAATTGCACGTGCAAAAATCTTGTAGCCGACCATGAGCGATAGCGCGTTGCTGATGATCACACCGACAAACAGGACGCAGACAAAGGTAGGCAGTTCCACCGGCGTTCCAGTCAATTGATCAGCAATCACTTGTCCGACCGATAAGCTGATGGCGATCAGGGCAAGTGCCTCGATCATCGCCGATGCGGTAATCAGTTGTACTGCTTTGGGTTGTGCAAAGCCATCGCCATCGCTATGTGAAGTGGTGGGAGGGGACGTTGCAAGGCGTTTGACCAGAAATCCTGCGACCGGTCCGCCAATCAAGCCGCCCGCAATCAAACCGAATGTAGCGCAGGCGATTGCTATTTCAGTCGCTGCCGGCAGGCCATGACGTTCTGCAAATACACGACCCCATGCTGCGCCTGTGCCGTGTCCGCCAGATAGAGAGATCGAGCCGCCCAGCAATCCGACCAGTGGATCGAGACCCATCAGCTTTGCCATACTGATACCGATCGTGTTTTGCAACATCAGCAAGCCTAATACGACGCCCAAAAATATTGCCAGTGTCCGACCGCCTTTCCGGAGGCTCGCAAGGTTGGCCTTTAAACCGATGGTGGCAAAGAAACTTAACATCAACGGTGCCTGTAGCGTGTTATCAAATCGTATCTGCATCGATGAAAAATGACTCAGGGCAAACAACAATATGGCGACCACTAGGCCGCCCGCGACCGGCTCTGGAATACTGTAGGTTTTGAGAAAAGATAAAGTTGTAACCAGCTTGCGTCCTGTGAGCAAGACCAGTGATGCTGCAACCAGCGTTTCGAGCGTATTCAATGTGAGCATTTGGTTTATTCGGGAAGAAATGTTGCTCAATCGGCGAGTAGCCTAGTTTCGGCCTCGTGCGCGGCGCAAATTCCTGGATTGCCGGTTGTGCCAAACTACAGGGATTCCAACCTGGAAGTGCGCCAAACTCTAATTTGCTATTTGTCGTGTGGTGCGCTTGAGTGAGCGTCAATCACGTCGTTATGTGCCTGCCCATGACTGACTATTGATATGGCGCAATAGGGTTTGAAGGGAGGGCAGCAGATAATGCTCTACTTCGATGGATTCAGATGCATCTAATCTGGTTGGCGCTGATGTCAGTGCATGCCGGAAGCGGATGTTTGAATGCGATAATACTCATTTGCCGAAGCGGCTAACCCGACTGTTCCCTGACTGCACGATTTGCTCATGCCTCAATTTGCTCCGCTCCAGAACGATACTTTCCTGCGTGCTTTGTTACGCCAGCCTACCGACTACACGCCAATGTGGCTCATGCGCCAGGCGGGGCGCTATCTGCCTGAATATCGTGCGACCCGCGCCCGTGCTGGTTCGTTCCTCGGTTTGGCCAAGAACCCCGACTTTGCGACCGAGGTGACGCTGCAACCCCTGGACAGGTATGAGCTCGATGCAGCCATTCTTTTTTCAGACATTCTGACCGTACCCGATGCGATGGGGCTTGGGTTGTACTTCGCCGAGGGAGAAGGTCCGAAGTTTGAGCGCCCGCTGCGGGATGAGCAGGCTGTACTGGCCCTGCAGGTGCCACCAGAAGGTAGCTTGCAATACGTCTTCGATGCGGTTACGCAGATCCGTACCGAACTGGCTGGACGCGTACCACTGATCGGTTTTTCTGGCAGTCCCTGGACCTTGGCCTGTTACATGGTTGAGGGCGGTGGTTCGGATGATTTTCGTACGGTCAAGGCGATGCTGTATGACCGGCCGGACCTGATGCATCATATTTTGCGAACCAACGCAGCAGCTGTTGCTGCTTATCTGAATGCGCAGATCGATGCCGGTGCACAGGCGGTCATGATTTTCGATACCTGGGGCGGAGCACTGGCTGACGGAATTTATCAGGAGTTCTCGCTGCGTTACATGGCCGAGGTAGTCAGTCAGCTTCAGCGGGAAAAGGACGGTCAGCGTATTCCTGCAATCGTTTTCACCAAAGGCGGTGGACTCTGGCTGGAGCAGATTGCAGATATTGGTGCCGATGCTGTTGGTCTGGATTGGACGGTCAATCTGGGGCAAGCGCGTGCTCGTGTTGGCAATAAGGTGGCATTGCAGGGGAATCTCGATCCCAATGTTCTTTTTGCTGGAAAGCAACAAATTGAGGCGGAAGTGCGCAAATTGCTGACCTCATTTGGCAAACCGGAGGCGGGTGCAGGTCACGTATTCAATCTCGGACACGGCATTTCCCAGTTCACGCCGCCAGAGGCAGTCAGTACCCTGGTGGAAGTGGTGCATCAGTACAGCCGACAAATGCGCGTTTAAGGGGCACGTCTGAACGTCATGCCCCAAAATCAGCAGAAATCAATGTCACCGCGCTCTTCCTTAATGGTTAGTGGCATTACTTATGCACAAAGCGAGGGCTGTCTGAAAACAGAATAATTTATATCCATATTCGGAATGTATCTTCTCTCGCTGATTTGCAAGTCATTGATTTTAAATGTGATTTTTTGTGCATGGGTTTTGTGCAATTTGTCGAAAGCCGCACGGAGTGGCGGCTTCCAGCCTGTCAAGAGGGACTTGCCCACAAAGTTATCCACAGCTTTTGTGGATAGCTGAAAAAGCACTTACGAAACCGCGACTTAGGTGATTTTTTCAAGCTTTACTTGAATTACGTCGAAACTTTAGAGAAAAGTTTTATTGTCATTTTTCTCGGTATGTTGATTGACAGAAAGTGGTGCTTCTGTTTTCAGTCAGCGCATTTTCGGTGCGGACAAGAGCGAGTTATGCACATATTTATTTTTGTAAAGACCGAAAATAAAAAATAAACTTTTTTTTCAGTGCTTTCTGATGCTTTTTCAAGTCATTGATTTTAAAGGGTTAAATTTCTGCTTTTGATTTGAGCAATTTATTGGAAGCCGCTTCCAGTCTGCTCTCCCCGCTGTCAAGTCAGAGTTGCCCACAAAGTTATCCACAGGTTTTGTGGATAGGTCAAAAAGTAGTTACGAAACCGGTAGTTAGGTCATCTTTTCAGGAATCACATTAAGTTCGTGGAACAACGCATACTTCAGATCGCTCTCGATACCCCGCTTGACAGGACCTTCGATTATCGTTGGCTGGGCGAGCCGGGGCAGGCGCTCCCACAGAGAGGTCAATTGGTGATCGTGCCTTTTGGTCGTCGTGATGTCGCTGGCGTGATCGTTGGTCTGAGCGATACCAGCGAAGTGCCGCAGGACAAACTTAAGAACGTGCTTGCAGTGCGTTCCCAACTGGGGCCGCTGTCTTCCCAATGGCTGGCTTTGTGCGCTTTCGCGGCGGACTATTACCAGCGACCGATGGGGGAGGTGGCGCTACCCGGGTTGCCGCGAAACCTGCGCGCGCTGACTACGACGGCGCTGGACCGGGCCCTCAAGAAGTTGTCCAAGTTGACACTTCAACACAATGGCAATCCGGTCAACACGCCACAGCTCAAGCCGGAACAGGAGCAGGCAGCCAATGCCATTGCTGAGGCGCAGGGTTTTGCACCGATGTTGCTCTACGGTGTGACCGGTAGTGGTAAGACCGAAGTTTATCTACAGGCGGCAGCGCGGATACTGGCGCGCCATGAGGCGCTCGGCGAAGTGGCGCAGATTCTGGTGCTGGTGCCGGAAATTAATCTGACGCCGCAATTGGAGTCGAACATCCGTACGCGTTTTCCCGGCGTGCAGGTGGTCAGTTTGCATAGCGGTCTGGCAGAAGGTGAGCGCACCCTGAACTGGATTGCGGCGCATCAGGGTAGTGCACGCATCGTGTTGGGGACCCGGCTGGCAATTTTGTCCTCCATGCCGCACCTGAAACTGATTGTGATTGACGAAGAGCATGATCCTTCCTATAAGCAACAGGAGGGGTTGCGCTATTCGGCCCGCGATCTGGCTGTGTGGCGGGCGCATCAGCTGAGTATTCCCGTGGTGCTGGGTTCGGCTACGCCTTCACTGGAAAGCTGGCAGCATGCCCAAAGTGGCCGTTATCGCAAGCTGCAGTTGCGTGAGCGCGCAGTGCGTGATGCCGTGCTGCCAGCCGTGCGCATGATCGACATGGAGCGTGATCGCCCCAACGATGGACTGACTTCCACTCTGGTCGCTGCACTCAAGTTACGGCTGGAGCGCGGTGAACAGTCGCTTCTGTTTTTGAACCGGCGAGGCTATGCGCCGGTACTACATTGCGATGCCTGCGGCTGGATCAGCAACTGCATGCGCTGCACTTCGTTCATGGTGTTGCACAAACCGGAGAGGCGTCTGCGTTGCCACCATTGCAGTCTGGAACTCTATATTCCCAAAGCATGCCCGACTTGCGGCAACATTGATTTACAACCGCTGGGGCGCGGTACACAGCGGGTCGAAGAAGGGTTGCAGGCGATCTTCCCGGAGGCCCGCGTGCTGCGTATTGATGCTGATTCGACCCGGCTCAAGGGTAGTGCCCAGCATGCATTCGATAGCGTACACCGGGGCGAAGTGGATATTCTGATCGGCACCCAGATGGTCGCCAAAGGCCACGATTTCAAACGGTTGACGCTGGTCGGTGTGATGAATCCGGATACCGCCCTGTTTTCACAGGACTACCGCGCCAGTGAACGCTTGTTTGCACAACTCATGCAGGTCGCGGGTCGCGCCGGTCGTGCAGGGCAAAAGGAAGGTGGAAGCCCCAGTGAAGTCTTGATTCAGAGCCGTTATCCGCATCATCCGCTGTATGCAGCGGTAGCGCGCCACGACTACGACGGATTTGCCGCGCAATTGCTGGAGGAGCGTCAGCAGGCAGGCTTGCCACCTTTCCTTTATCAGGCCTTGCTGCGGGCCGAGGCCAGCGTGCTGGAGACAGCCTTGGCATTTTTGCAGGAGGCGGCGACTTGTCTTGCGCATCCGGGCATTACCATCAATGATCCCATTCCTATGACGATGACCCGGGTGGCCAATGTCGAGCGGGCACAGTTGCTGGTGGAGTGCGCTTCGCGGCCAGCCTTGCAGGCCTTCCTGCGTGAGTGGATGGCGCATCTGCGTGCGCTCAGGACACGCGTCAAGTGGTCGCTGGAAGTGGATCCGGTCGATATCTGAGGCGTTGCAACTGCATTTGGCACCCTCTATCCTGCATTTCGTCGCAAAGCAGTGGGCAAGTTATTGGCGCCGGCGCATCATGCGACCATCTTCATGGAGGAGCCAATGATGTTGCTTTCGATCATTTCGCATACGCCGTTATGGGTTTGGGTCTTGCTGGTATTTCTTTTTTCGCGCGGTATCAGTGCGCTGGCTCATCGTGATGTCTCGCTGCGCAAGGTGATTGTCATTCCAGTCATCATGCTGATGCTGTCATTGCACGGCTTGCTGAGCCTGTTTGAGAACAATATTGATGCCATGAGTGTGGCTGCCGGCGCCGCCTTGCTGTCGGCGTTACTGGCCTGGCAGCGCACTGCCCGTACGGTGGAGGTCAGCCAGGCTGGTCGGGTTCGCTTGCGTGGCAGTATCTTGCCACTGCTGTTGATGATGGCGATTTTTGTCATTAAATACAGTGCCGGGGTGCTTGCTGTCATGCATCCGATGCTGTTTCAGGCAGGGGCGCTGCCATTATTGCTGGCAATGGTCTACGGATTGTTCGCAGGAACATCGATCGGTCGTGTATTGCAAATATTGCATCTTTATCGATTGGCACAGCGTCCGATGACCTCGCTGATCGGCTAGTCCCCCGTTTTTGCAGTACTAAACCAGCGTAAGCTCGCAAACTGCATCGCGCTGCAGCAGGTGTTGCAGTGTTTGTGCCCAGCAAGCCGGTATAATCTGGTTTGCTTTATCTCAGACACTGCTCCCCATGCTTGCCCAACAAAAACAACGTATTTCCGAATTACTGCAGGCCGCTATTGCGCCGCTGCTGACTGGCACTGATTTGACGCCCACGATTACGCTGGAGCGTCCGCGCGATCCATCGCACGGTGACATTGCCTGTAACCTGGCCATGCAATTGGCCAAGCCCTTGAAGAAAAATCCTCGTGAGCTAGCCCAGACGCTGGTAGAAGGCATACTGGCGCAACCCGGCCGGGAAGACTTGATCTCCTCGGCCGAGATTGCCGGTCCAGGATTCATCAATCTGCGCGTGGCTGCGGCTGCGAAACAGGCGGTCGTCAAGGCCGTGCTGGCCGAGGGGGGCGATTTTGGCAAGAGTCAGGCAGGTGCCGGCAAGAAAGTTTTGGTGGAATTTGTCTCGGCCAATCCAACCGGTCCATTGCACGTCGGTCACGGTCGTCAGGGCGCGCTTGGCGACGCCATGTCGGCATTGCTGCAATCGCAAGGTTTTGACGTCACCCGTGAGTTTTACTACAACGATGCCGGTGTCCAGATCGCGACTTTGGCAACGTCGGTGCAAGCCCGCGCCAAAGGCTTCAAGCCCGGTGATGCCGGCTGGCCTGAATCAGCCTATAACGGCGACTATATCGGCGATATTGCCCGTGACTTCCTTGATCGCAAGACGGTTGCCGCCAGCGATGGTGAACCCGCCACAGCCAGCGGTGACGTTGAGGATATCGAATCGATCCGGCGCTTTGCGGTAGCTTACCTGCGCCGTGAGCAGGATCTCGATTTACAGGCTTTTGGCGTCAAGTTCGACAATTACTATCTGGAATCCTCGCTCTACACCGAGGGCAAGGTTGCCGCTGCCGTTGCTGCATTGATCGCCGCCGGCAAAACGTATGAGCAAGATGGCGCACTCTGGCTACGGACCACGGACTATGGCGACGACAAAGATCGCGTCATGAAGAAAACCGATGGTACCTATACCTACTTCGTGCCGGATGTCGCGTATCACATCACCAAATGGCAACGAGGCTTCGGCAAGGTCATCAATGTGCAGGGCAGTGATCACCACGGCACGATTGCACGTGTACGCGCCGGCTTGCAGGCCGCTGGTGTGGGGATTCCACAGGGTTACCCAGACTATGTGCTGCACAAGATGGTCACAGTGATGAAGAACGGCGAGGAGGTCAAGATTTCCAAGCGCGCCGGTTCTTACGTGACGTTGCGTGATCTGATCGAGTGGTCCAACGGCGATGCCGCCGAGGGTGACGCGGTTGACCTGACGCGCGGCCGTGATGCGGTGCGGTTCTTCCTGATTTCGCGCAAGGCGGACAGCGAATTTGTGTTTGACGTCGATGTGGCGCTGACCCGTAGTGACGAAAACCCTGTCTACTACGTCCAGTATGCCCATGCGCGTATTTGCTCGGTGCTGGCGCAGTGGGGTGGGAACGAAGCTACGCTCAACCAGGTGCAGGATCTGAGCCCGCTGACAGCACCACGCGAAGTCAGTTTACTGGCCAAGCTGGCAGAATATCCGGAAGCGCTGGCGTATGCCATGCAAGAGTTGGCGCCGCATCAGATCGCTTTCTACCTGCGCGATCTGGCGGGTGAACTGCACAGCTACTACAATGCCGAGCGCGTGCTGGTTGATGATGTTGCCACCAAAATGTCGCGTCTGGCACTCATGAGTGCAACGCGTCAGGTATTGCGCAATGGTCTGGCGCTGATTGGCGTCTCCGCACCGTCCCGAATGTAATGCACAGGAAAATTGCCTTGAAACGACACAATCCCCTCTTGAACAAGATCCATAAGCAGGCCGGTGGCACCTTCCTTGGTCTGGTCCTGGGCCTGATCATCGGTCTGACCATTGCCGTGGTCGTGGCGCTGATGATTACCAAGTCGCCGATTCCGTTTGTCAATAAGGTCACGCGTCAGGATCGTCCGGAATTGTCGCCGGGCCAAACGACGGATCCCAATAAGCCACTGTACGGTAACAAGGACAGCAGTCCGGCGAAAAGTACTGACAATGGCGCTAGCAATCAGCAGGACATGCCTGTGGCTGAGCAGAAAAAGCCGGATGTCACTCCGCCAGTCAAGGCTGTCGACAGCAATAATGCCAGCAATGCCGGCAGTGCTGCCAAGGACAAACAAGCTAGTGCCAGCAAGGATCAGGGCGCGAAGGATAGTGTCAGCAGTTCGTCGTCAGACGACAAATGGAGCTATTTCCTGCAGACCGGCGCCTTCCGTGAGCAGGCTGATGCCGAGAGCGCACGCGCCAAGCTGGCCTTGCTTGGTTTTGAGGCGCAGGTCAGCGAGCGCCCTTCCGACAATGGCAACCTGTATCGGGTGAGAATTGGTCCGATCGGGCAAACGGAAACAGTGAACCGGATGCGTAGCAAGCTGTCAGATAACGGCGTCGATGCAGCAGTCATCCGCATACCGAAATAGTTATTCATCGTGATCAAGCATTATTGTTATTAATCGTTACTGTCGTCCGGTGGACGTCCTGAAGCTGAGTCAGATCGCTGTCCGGGCTGGGATGTTCACCATTTTCCTCATCCGGAAGGGATCAAAGTCTATGCGTTTGTTTCGTATTGCTCTGGCTGCTGTCAGCCTGAGCCTGCTGGCTGTTTCGGTCAGCTCCTCTGCCTCGCCATCGAATCCACAAAACGGTACTGATTACCGTGTCTTGGAGCAAGCTCAACCGACCGACTCGGGCAAGAAGGTCGAGATCACCGAGTTCTTCTGGTACAACTGCCCGCATTGCGCTGCTTTTAATCCAGCACTGGAAGCATGGGTCAAGAAGCAGGGCGACAAGATTGTGTTCAAGCAGGTGCCCGTGGCCTTCCGTGACTCGTTCATCCCACAGCAAAAACTCTTCTATACGTTGGATGCCCTCGGCAAGACAGCAGAATTGAATGCCAAGATTTTCCAGGCAATTCATGTGGACGGCCAACGCATCGATACCGACAAGACCATTCTTGCGTATATCGACAAGCAGGGGATCGACAAGCAGAAATTCCTTGATATCTACAATTCGTTCAGTATCCAGACCAAGGTGCGTCGTGCTGCGCAGCTGCAGGAAGCCTACAAAATTGATGGCGTGCCAACTCTGGCTGTAGATGGTCGCTTCATCACCTCTCCGGCGATCGCTGGTGCCGCAATGGCCGGTCAGCCGGAGTCGATGCAGCAGGCTGCTACGTTGCAGGTGCTGGATCATCTGGTTGCCAAGGTTGCTGCAGAGAAGGCAGCTGGTGCAGACAAAGTCACCAAAAAGAAATAAGCAGCAGCCAGCAATCATCGGTTGATTGCATCCGACACGGTCCGTCGCTCGCCAGAGAACGGACCGTTTCATTTTCAGCAGCGAGGGAGAGCGCATGCAACGTGTCTTTATCACCGGAGCATCCAGCGGAATCGGTGCCGCACTGGCACGGGCCTATGCGCGCCAGGGGGCGGTACTTGGGTTGGTAGCGCGGCGTCGCGAGGTTCTAGAACAATTGCGCAGCACGTTGCACAACCCTGAACGGCATCATGTATTTGCGCTTGACGTGACTGATCATGCGGCCTTGTGGAAGGCGGCAGAAGCGTTCATTGCGGAGACTGGTGGCGCTGATGTGGTGATTGCCAACGCTGGTATTTCGCAGGGGACACTGACCGAGTATGTCGAGGATTTACCCATCTTTGAACGGATTATTGCCACCAATGTGAGTGCTACCGTTGCCACCTTCGCTCCCTTTCTTGCGACCATGAAATCACAGCCTCATGCAGATCAATGTCGTCTGGTCGGTATCGGCAGCGTCGCTGGCATACGCGGTTTGCCAGGTGCTGGTGCTTACAGTGCTTCCAAGGCGGCTGTGATCAGCTACTGTGAATCCTTGCGGGTGGAGCTGCGTAGCAGCGGTATCAAGGTCGTCACAATTGCTCCTGGCTATATTGATACGCCAATGACGCAGATTAATCACTACCGCATGCCTTTCCTGATGCCGGTCGAGAAATTTGCTGTGCGTGCGCTGGCTACGATTGCCCGCGGGAGCAGCTATCGCGTGATTCCCTGGCAAATGGGTGTCGTTGCCAAGTTGCTTCGCTGCCTGCCCAATTGCGTCTATGACTTTGCGTTTTCCAAGGCGCCACACAAAAAACGAGCGCACTGATTGCGGCGCCATTTATTGACTCTCTTTTCTTTGCAGCCATGAAAATCATCTATGCCGGAACACCTGAATTTGCGGCCGTCGCACTCAATGCACTGTATGACGCCGGGCATGAAATCACCTTGGTTCTGACGCAGCCAGACCGCCCGGCGGGGCGCGGCATGCAGCTGCAAGCTTCACCGGTCAAGCAATGCGCGCTGGCGCACGGGACCCCTGTCGCGCAGCCGGTGTCACTGCGTCTGGATGGCAAATATCCAGAAGTCGCCAGCGAGGCACATGCGCTGCTGCACAGCACGCCGCACGATGTCATGATTGTAGCCGCCTACGGTCTGATTCTGCCGCGCAGCGTGCTCGATATTCCCCGTCTGGGATGTATCAACATCCACGCATCCCTGCTGCCACGCTGGCGCGGTGCGGCACCGATCCATCGATCTATCGAGGCCGGTGATAGTGAAACCGGTGTCACTATCATGCAGATGGAGGAGGGCCTGGATACCGGTCCCATGCTGCTCATGGACGCCTTGCCAATTGCCCCAAGCGACACCACCGCCAGCCTGCACGACAAACTCGCAGTCTTGGGCGGCAAGATGATTGTGGAAGCGTTGCTCACACTGGAGCGAGGCCAGTTGTCTGCCACTCCACAGCCAGAGGAAGGGGCCAACTACGCTGCCAAGGTGGCGAAAGAGGAGGCCGCGCTGGATTTCAATCTGCCTGCTGAGGTGCTGTCACGCAAGATTCGCGCATTCAATCCGTTTCCTGGTGCGAGCGCACAAGTTGACGGTGTCACGGTCAAATTGTGGCAAGCACATGCGCTCAACAAGACCGTTACGGCCTTGCCTGGAAAGGTACTGGTGGCCAATGCAGCGGATGGTGTTCAGGTTGCCTGCGGCAGTGGCGTGCTACAGATTACCGAGTTGCAAAAGCCGGGTGGCAAGCGCTTACCTGTTGCCGAGTTTCTCAAGGGCTTTACGCTGGCTGACCACGTTTTCCGCTAATTCGGGAAATTCACCACTTTGGGGCTATTCCGGTGAGTCTGCGCCAGAGGCGTTTTTTGGAAGCGGCAATAGCGACGGGATTCTAAAGTCGGTTTTGTTTACAACCACCTTATTAAAGACCCGAATGATTCCTGATTCTAACAATTGTTCTCCATCATCTGATTCACCGCCAAGTCCAGAGTCTTGGGAGACGGAGCTTGAGAGCTCACTTGGCGCGAACAGGGTTGATGTCGAGAAAGTATCAAGGCGTGCAGAGAGTGATTTTCGTTTGTTCAACGAGCAGGGATATTTACTTGCATGTGCGGCGGATGACCTATTCACCGAGAAAATCAGAAACAATGTGAAATTAAGCAGCTTGGCAAGCATGAATGAAAATACTACGCGTGCAATGAGGTGGAGCAGTCTTGGATTCGCTGTTTCCTCAGTCGCTAACGTGATCACGTGGAAAGAAGATAGAGACCAGCCTGCAAAAAGTCAGGCAGAAGATATCTTGAAACTTTACGGCAGAGGGCAACAGGATATTTACGAAGATCCGGCGATTCCCAAGCGTGGCATCGCCTTGCTGGAAATGGTCATGTCAGTTCCCGAAACACCCTTTGCCTTTGAGTTTTTGGCTCGGGCGCTTGGCGTTGGTTATCACGCCAGCAAAGTGACAAAGGTTAATCGAGACCTCGTGAACTTACTCAATGCCGATTGGGACTTTTACCTTAGCCAAGTCAAGCGACGAGTTTGGATCAAACATTAATCTGCCGCTCACCGTTTCAGATCAATCCTGCCCGATTCATGCAACGTGAGCCAGGCAGTGAGAAAGACATGTACGAAAGGCAAAGCCCTATTGCCTTCGAATCCTTACTCAGTCCGTGCCTAATTGTGCCAACTGTGACCAAAACAATTCTGCACCACGGTGCACATTGTCGTTCCAATGCTCGGCGGCCTCTTCGTCGGCCGCATCCGTGATGTATTTGAAGGCGCGCCATGGGACGTGATAGCGATGGCAGGCATGGGCGATGGCAAACAGTTCCATATCAACAACATCAACACCTTGTTGCACCAGCCAATCGTCAACCGCAGTGACAAAACTGTCACCGGTCCCGCAGCGCGCGTCGCCATGGCCAGAGTGATAACTGGCCGGCTCCTCCGATAATGGAGTGACGCCGCGCGCCGCCAGCGGCATCGCCAGCATGTCACGCTGGATCACTTCGGCAATCTCCAGCAGGCCATGGCGTGCCGGGTTGGTTTTGCCCGCAGTGCCGAAATTGATGATCAATTGAGGTTGATGCTGCAAGATAGCCGCAGTTGTGGTGCTGGCCGCATTGATCTTGCCCACGCCGGTATAGATGACCTGTACGCCATGTGGCGCCTGGTTGGCGTTGAGTTCGGAGGCGAGTGCGGTGAGAATCAGAATTTTTGTGGTCATGGAGAATTACGGAGAAGTCGGAAGAGTTCAGCGGAACGCCGCTTAAACAACGCTTGGTCGCCCTTGGATCAAGGATATTTCGGTACTTTCACGTATAATTTCGACACATTTTGCCTATGTGAGCCCGGACCGTCTTTCGTCCGGGTTTTTGCATTATTTCACACCCGCAAATCATCTCCAATATTCATCCAGACCGTGCCATGAAGCCAAACGAGCTGTCCTCTACCGAATTGCAGTTACGCGACCTGATGTCGCAACGCATCCTGATTCTCGATGGCGCGATGGGAACCATGATTCAGCAATACAAGCTGACCGAGGATGATTATCGTGGCGAGCGCTTCGCTGAGTTCAACGTGCCTGGCAAGGAATTGTTCGTCAAAGGCAATAACGAGTTGTTAAGCCTGACGCAGCCGCACATCATTCAAGAGATTCATGAGCAGTACCTGGCTGCCGGCGCGGATCTGATCGAGACCAATACCTTCGGTGCTACCAGTGTCGCGCAGGATGACTACCATATGGCGCATCTGGTCTATGAGATGAACGTCCAGTCTGCGCGTCTGGCGCGTGCTGCCTGCGATAAATATTCAACGCCGGACAAGCCGCGTTTTGTGGCTGGAGCGCTCGGACCGACACCCAAGACCGCCTCCATCTCGCCAGACGTCAATGACCCGGCTGCGCGCAATGTTACCTTTGATCAATTAGTGAGCGCTTACCTGGAGCAGACCCGGGCGCTGGTCGAAGGCGGTGCTGACGTGCTGCTGGTGGAAACCATTTTCGACACCCTCAATTGCAAGGCGGCCTTGTTTGCGATTGATGTATTTTTTGAAGAATCGGGCACCAGGCTACCGATCATGATTTCTGGTACCGTCACTGATGCCTCCGGTCGTATTCTGTCGGGGCAGACTGTCTCCGCTTTCTGGAATTCGATTCGTCATGTGCGGCCGCTAACGGTGGGTCTGAACTGCGCACTGGGCGCTGCTCTGATGCGCCCGTATGCTGAAGAGCTGTCCAAGATTGCCGACACCTTCGTGTGCATCTACCCGAATGCTGGCTTGCCCAATCCCATGAGCGATACCGGTTTTGATGAAACACCGGACGTCACTTCCTCGCTGCTCAAGGATTTTGCCGAGAGTGGCTTCGTCAATGTCGCTGGTGGTTGCTGCGGTACTACGCCCGCGCATATCAAGGCGATTGCCGATACCGTCGCCACGATCGCGCCACGCCAGGTGCCTGAGGGCAAGCATGAGATGCTGCTGTCCGGGCTGGAGCCGTTCGTCATCAATCAGGATTCGCTCTACGTCAACGTTGGCGAGCGCACTAACGTGACAGGCTCAAAAGCGTTTGCGCGCATGATCCTCAACGAGCAGTATGACGAAGCCCTGGCGGTGGCGCGTCAGCAGGTCGAAAATGGAGCGCAGGTCATCGACATCAACATGGATGAAGCGATGCTCGACTCGGTCGCAGCGATGACGCGCTTCCTCAATCTGATCGCTTCCGAGCCAGACATTGCGCGGGTGCCGATCATGATCGACTCCTCCAAGTGGTCTGTGATCGAGGCCGGTTTGAAGTGCGTGCAGGGCAAGTCCATCGTCAATTCCATCTCGATGAAGGAAGGTGAGGAAAAATTCCTGCATGAGGCGCGTCTGTGCCGTCGTTATGGTGCTGCTGTGATCGTCATGGCGTTTGACGAAGTGGGGCAGGCTGATACCTTTGAGCGCAAGATTGAAATCTGCGAACGGGCCTATCGTCTGCTGGTGGATCAGATCGGCTTTCCACCAGAAGACATCATTTTTGATCCGAACATTTTTGCGGTCGCCACCGGGATCGAAGAGCACAACAATTATGCGGTCGACTTCATCGAGGCGACGCGCTGGATTCATCAACATCTGCCCTATGCCAAGATCAGCGGCGGTGTGTCCAATGTGAGCTTCAGCTTCCGTGGCAATGATCCGGCACGTGAAGCGATTCACACCGTATTCCTGTATCACGCCATCAAGGCCGGTATGACCATGGGGATCGTCAATGCAGGCATGATCGGGGTCTATGATGACCTGCCGGCAGAGTTGCGCGAGCGGGTCGAAGATGTTGTTCTGAACCGCCGTCCAGATGCGACCGAGCGCATGATTGAAATTGCCGCCACCCTGAAGGCGGGTGACAAAAAGGAAGAAGCCACACTGGAGTGGCGTAATGATCCAGTCGAAAAACGTCTGGCGCATGCACTGGTGCATGGCATTACGCAGTGGATTGTCGAAGACACCGAAGAAGCCCGTCAGAATCTGCTCAACAGTGGTGGCCGGCCGATCCATGTGATCGAAGGTCCGCTCATGGATGGAATGAATATCGTTGGTGACCTGTTTGGTCAGGGCAAGATGTTCTTGCCACAGGTGGTGAAATCGGCCCGTGTGATGAAGCAGGCGGTGGCCCATCTGGTACCGTTTATTGAAGAAGAAAAGCGCTTGTTGGAACTGGAAACCGGTGAGGTGGCCAAGCCCAAGGGCAAGATCGTGATTGCCACCGTCAAGGGTGACGTGCATGACATCGGCAAGAACATTGTGTCCGTGGTCCTCCAGTGCAATAACTTCGAAGTCGTGAATATGGGCGTGATGGTACCTTGCTCGCAGATCCTGGCCAAAGCCAAGGAAGAAAAAGCCGACATCATCGGCCTGTCAGGTCTGATTACCCCATCCCTGGAAGAAATGGCTTATGTCGCCAAGGAAATGCAGCGCGACAGCTACTTCAGCGGACTCAAGATGCCTTTGCTGATCGGCGGAGCAACCACCTCACGCGCGCATACTGCAGTGAAAATTGCGCCTAACTATGAAGGTCCGGTGGTTTATGTGCCGGATGCCTCACGTGCCGTGTCGGTCGCGCAGTCGCTACTCACGCCAGAAAGCAAGGACCAGTACATTGCCGACATGGCGACTGACTATGAACGTATCCGTGAGCAGCATGCCAACAAGAAGGCGGCACCATTGGTGAGCCTGGCGGCGGCGCGGGATAACAAGATGCAGCTGGAATTTGCGCCGCTCAAGCCCAAGTTCATCGGTCGTCGTGTATTCAAAAATGTCGATCTCGGGACCCTTGCAAAGTATATCGACTGGGGACCATTCTTCCAGACCTGGGATCTGGCCGGACCGTATCCAGCGATCCTGACCGACGAAGTGGTGGGTGAAGCAGCGACAAAGGTCTTTGCCGAAGCGCAGGCGATGCTCAAGAAGATTATCGACGGTCGCTGGCTCACCGCCAACGGTGTGGTATCCCTGTTGCCGGCCAATACCGTCAATGATGATGATATCGAGATCTATACTGATGACACGCGCAGCACCGTGGCATTGACCTACTACGGTGTGCGTCAGCAGACCGAGAAGCCGATCATTGACGGTGTCGCACGTCCGAATCAGTGCCTGGCCGATTTCATTGCGCCCAAGCATTCAGGCATTGCTGATTACATTGGTATGTTCGCGGTGACGACCGGTCTCGGCATCGAAAAATATGAGAAGCGCTTTGAAGACGCGCATGACGATTATTCCTCGATCATGCTCAAGGCGCTGGCGGATCGATTGGCGGAAGCCTTTGCCGAATATCTGCATGAACGTGTACGTACTGATTTGTGGGGCTATGCGCCGCAGGAAGCATTCACGGCAGAGGAGCTGATCAAGGAAAAATACGTCGGCATCCGTCCTGCGGCGGGTTATCCGGCTTGCCCGGAGCATACCGTCAAGGGTGAGGCCTTCAAGGTAATGCAATGTGATGAGATTGGCATGGTGGTTACGGAATCGTATGCGATGTTCCCAGGTGCGTCGGTATCGGGTTTCTATTTTGCGCACCCTGAATCAAAGTACTTTGTGGTTGGCAAGATCGGTGATGATCAGGTCGTCGACATGGCACAGCGACGTGGCGTTTCCAAAGAAGATGTAGAGCGCTGGCTGGCGCCGAATCTGTCTTGACCGTCGATTTATATTCCACATTCTATTGCTGCTGCCATGATCGATTCTGCTGACAACGTCACTCACATGTTGCCCGTCAATGGGCCGATGCGCCTGTGCTTTACCAGTGAGCGGGAGGATATCGTCTCAGACTTCGTCGCGGAGCTGGTGCAGGACTTGTTGGGAGACTGGATCGTGCGCCAATCCTGGACTGGCAAGCCGCAGGCAAACGGAGGTGGTCGTGTGACGGTCGTGAGTGATCAGGACGCTGGTTTCAGATTGCTGCAGCAAATTACTCAAAAGAAGGAAAAAAATGGATATCGTTTGCGTTGATACCATTTCCCTGAAAGCTTGTTATTACAGGAGCCGGAGACCATGCTGATCATTTTTCTCAAAGCCGCGTTCTTGATACCGGTAACGTTGCTGCCGATTCTCAACCCGTTCGGTATTGCTCCGGTGTTTGCCAATTTGCTTGGCGATGTGCCACGTAGCATCGAGAAGCGCGTCGCGCGACAGGTCGCGATCAATTGCTGGTTCATGTTGTTGGGAGCGATTTTCATCGGTTCACATGTGCTTGCCTTCTTTGGTATTTCGCTGCCGATCGTACGGATTGGCGGCGGAATTCTGGTTGCTGTTTCGGGCTGGCGCTTGCTGGGTGACAATGATCAGGATGCGGCGATTCCACGGCAAGTCGTACAGGTGGTGGACGAATCTGCCGACGAAGAATTGAAGGCACGTAGCTTTTATCCGATCAGTTTCCCGTTGACGGTAGGCCCCGGCACGATTGCGGCATCGATTACCCTCGGTGCCAATACACCGGCTAGATTGGTCGACTGGGTCATGTCGATTGGCAGCGCAGCCCTGGGAGCAGGGGTAACCGCGCTGGTGATTTATCTTTGCTACCGCTCGGCACACAAGATCGTGAGTTTGCTTGGGCGGCTTGGCACCATGGTGGTGCTGCGGTTGTCGGCATTTATTCTGCTGTGTATCGGGATTCAGATTTTCTGGTCAGGATTGACCGGGCTGTTGGTAGAAACCGGATTGATTGCTCAGTAGAGCAAGCGGCTTTTGTGGCTCATACCAAGCCGCGCTCACTGAGTAAATCCTGCACCAGTTCCAGCCGTAGAACCGGGTTATCGAGCGCCAGCAAGCGTTGTTTCTGCTCAACGTTCATCGGCAGTATTTCACTCCAGCGATTGGCAACCCAGCCACAGTCATCGAGTCGATACGGCGAAGCAACCGGAATATCGGCTTCTGCTACTGCTTCGTTTTTCAGAGAGCTCAGTAGATTCATCAGCATGGCAACGGTATTTCTCAATTCTTCCGGCACCGGGATGCGCTGATCGTTTTCCAGCGGTTCCACCTGTGCGACCCACAAGCCATGCTTGAGCTGTTCTTTGCTAAGCACTCGAAAACGTGTCGTGCCCATACAGGAAATCTGCAACAAACCGGGCGCAGGCGCTGACCAGGTCTGAATTTGTGCCAGCGTACCGACGGCAACGAAGTGCTCCTGATGTCCGGGTTTGCGTACTTCATGACCGTTGGTCAGTGCCACCACGCCGAACGCACTCCCTTGGGCAATGCATTTTCTAACCATGTCCAGATAGCGCACTTCAAAAATCTGCAAGGGCAGGCGGCCATCCGGAAACAGTGCGGCACTGAGTGGGAACAAGGGAATCGAATTCATCTGTGCCGACCTCGGCTAGCCCTCTCAGGTACGCAATGTATAGCGATTTTCGCTGACACATTCGTAACGCTGAACAACGTAGCCACTATCATCCACGCTTTCCAGATAGACATCGAATTGCCACAGCCGGGCCATATGGCGCAGCACTTCATTGGTGCTCTCGCTCAGCGAACGTCCATCGCTGCGGAAGTGGCGCAATGTCAGGCTGCGGTTGCCCCGCGTATTGACCGACCAGACCTGGATATTGGGCTCCCGGTGGTTGATGTCGTATTGTCTGGACAAGGCTTGCCGCACATACTGGTAGCCACTCTGGTTATGAATCGCAGAGACTTCCAGTTCACTGCGGTTGTCGTCGTCGAGCACGGCGAACATACGCATGTCGCGCATCAGTTTGGGAGAGAGATACTGCGCCACAAAACTCTCATCCTTGAAATTGCGCATCACGTAATGCAATGTTTCCAACCAGTCACTACCGGCCATGCCGGGAAACCACTCGCGATCTTCATCGGTGGGATTTTCGCAGATGCGGCGAATATCGCTCATCATTGAGAAACCCAGCGCGTAAGGATTGATACCGTTGTAGTAGGGCTTGGTGATGGGCGGCTGAAACACAACGTTGCTGTGCGAGTGCAGAAACTCCATCATGAAGCCGTCCGTCAGCTTGCCCTGATCGTACATGGTGTTGAGCAGCGTGTAATGCCAGAACGTCGCCCAGCCTTCATTCATCACCTGGGTTTGTCGTTGCGGATAGAAATATTGCCCGACCTTGCGCACGATGCGGATGACTTCGCGTTCCCAAGGCTCCAGCAAGGGGGCATTTTTTTCGGCGAAATACAGCAGATTCTCTTGTGGTTCAGGAGGGAAGCGCTCCTCCTTCTCTGAGGTTGTCGTTTCCTTTTTTGCCGGCAGAGTGCGCCACAATTCGTTGACCTGTGACTGCATGTAAGCTTCTCGCTCACGTCGTTGCGTCTGCTCCTGCGCCAGCGACATGCGCTGCGGTCGCTTGTAGCGGTCAACCCCATAATTCATCAAAGCATGGCAGGAGTCGAGCAGCTCTTCCACGCGATCGAAGCCGTAGCGTTCCTCGCATTCGGCAATATAGGCCTTGGCGTAGACCAGATAATCAATGATGGCGCTGGCATCGGTCCAGAGCTGGAACAGGTAATTGCCCTTGAAGAAGGAGTTGTGACCATAGGCAGCATGCGCGACGACCAGCGCCTGCATGGTCATGGTGTTCTCTTCCATCAGGTAGGCAATGCAAGGGTTGGAGTTGATCACGATCTCATATGCCAGCCCCATCTGCCCACGTTTGTAATCACGTTCCGTGGCCAAAAAATGTTTGCCGAATGACCAGTGCCTATAGTTGACCGGCATGCCGGAAGAGGCATAAGCATCCATCATCTGTTCGGCAGAAATGATTTCCAGCTGGATCGGATAAATATCGAGCTTGTAACTTTGCGCTACCTTGGCAATTTCTTCGTTGTAGCGCTCGATCAGTTCAAAGCTCCAGTCAGAGGGGCAGGGTAGTGGATCGTGCTTCAAGGGGGCATTCATGCGCTTGTTCATGCCGTCACCTGCTTTTCAAATAGTTCACGGAAAACCGGGTAGATCTCGGTCGCCGTCGCCACCTTCTTCATTGCAAAATGCGGATGCTCCAGGAGCAGCTGGGTGTATTCGGTCCACAGGTTCTGTTCCGGTTCAGCCACCTGAATGTAGGCGAAGTAGCGGCACAATGGCAGAATGCTTTGCTCCAGAATGGCACGGCACTTAGGCGAATCATCGTTCCAGTTGTCACCATCGGAGGCCTGCGCACCATAGATATTCCATTCACCCGCCGGATAGCGCTCTACGATGATTTTCTGCATCAACTCCAGTGCACTGGAAACCACCGTGCCGCCACTTTCCTGCGAATGGAAGAAGGTATCCTCATCGACCTCGTCCGCACGCGTGTGGTGGCGGATGAAGACGACCTCGATATGTTCGTAGTTGCGGGTCAGGAACAGATACAGCAGGATGAAGAAGCGCTTGGACAAGTCCTTGCGCTGTTCATCCATGGACCCCGATACATCCATGACGCAAAACATCACGGCGCGGCTCGATGGTTGTGGCTGGCGGACTCGATTGACGTAACGCAGATCAAAGGGATCAATGAAGGGGATGCGCCAGATGCGCGCCTTGAGGTGATGAATTTCTTCTTCCAGGACACGAATTTCGGACTGCTTGTCGGTCGGCTCTTCTTTGAGCAAGGCCAGCGCTTCTTCCAGTTCACGCAGCTTTGCCTGCAATGGTGCACCCAGTGCAATTCGCCGCCCGAGTGAGCTGCGCAAGGAGCGTACGATGTCGATATTGTTGGGAGAGCCGTCGACCGAATAGCCGGCGCGCATGTTCTTCCAGTTCGGAATCGTCATCAGGTTGGTCTGAATCAGGCGCGGCAACTCCAGGTCTTCGAAGAAATATTGCATGAATTCTTCGCGCGACAGTTCAAACACGAAGTCATCCTGTCCTTCGCCCTCATTGCTGGCATTACTGCCACCATCACCTGAGCCGCCGCTACGACGGGGAATACGGTCGCCCTGCAGATAATCCTGATTCCCAGGATGCACAATTTCCCGCTTGCCACCGCGACCATGATGGAAAATCGGTTCGGAAATATCCTTGCGCGGGATAGTGATGCTCTTGGCGCTTTCGATATCCTTGATACTGCGATCGCGCACTGCCTCGGTAACGGAACGACGGATATCGCTGCGGAAACGGCGCAAGAAGCGTTCCCGATTGGCGATGCTTTTATTTTTGCCAGCTAGCCTACGGTCGATGATCTGATGCAACAAGTCCATTCTCCTGCCAGTGGTACAGCGGACGGGTTGCCTCGGGATGACATCAGTTCAGGTGTAATGTCATCGGCAACCCGCATCCCAGGTATCAACAGGACTTACGAGGATTTGCGCACGCGCAAATACCATTCACACAGCAAGCGCACCTGTTTCGGTGTGTAGCCCTTGCTGACCATACGATTGACGAAGTCTTCGTGCTTTTGCATTTCTTCTGTCGAGCCCTTGGCATTGAAAGAAATCACCGGCAGCAGGTCCTCGGTATTGGAGAACATCTTCTTTTCGATCACCACACGCAGTTTTTCGTAGCTAGTCCACAGCGGATTCTTGCCACCGTTATTGACCCGCGCGCGCAGAACAAAGTTGACGATCTCGTTACGGAAGTCCTTCGGATTGCTGATACCTGCCGGCTTCTCAATTTTTTCCAACTCAGCATTCAGTGCTGCCCGATCAAAACTTTCGCCGGTATCGTGATCGCGGAACTCCTGGTCCTGAATCCAGAAGTCTGCGTAGGTTACATAGCGGTCAAAAACGTTTTGTCCGTACTCTGAGTAAGATTCGAGATAGGCAGTCTGAATTTCCTTGCCAATGAATTCAGCATAGCGCGATGCCAGCGTATCCTTGACGAAGGATAGATACTTTTGCTCCTGCTCAGGCGGGAACTGCTCACGCTCGATCTGCTGTTCAAGCACATACATCAGATGCACCGGATTGGCTGCGACTTCTGTTGTGTCGAAGTTGAAAACGCGTGACAGGATCTTGAACGCAAAGCGGGTTGAAATCCCTGTCATTCCTTCATCAACACCGGCATAGTCGCGATATTCCTGATACGACTTGGCCTTGGGATCGGTATCTTTCAGGTTTTCGCCATCGTAGACCTGCATTTTGGAAAGCAGGCTTGAATTTTCTGGTTCACCAAGGCGCGTCAGTATGGCGAACTGTGCCATCATTTTCAGTGTTCCCGGTGCGCAGATGGCATTGGCTAGCGAAGACGTCCGGATCAGCTTCTCGTAGATATGAATTTCTTCCGAGACGCGCAGGCAATAAGGCACCTTGACGATATAGATCCGATCAAGCAGTGCTTCATTGTTCTTGTTGTTGCGGAAGGCTTTCCATTCTGACTCATTTGAGTGCGCCAGAATGACGCCGTCAAACGGAATCGCACCAAAACCCTCCGTGCCCTTGAAATTCCCTTCCTGCGTTGCAGTCAGCAGCGGATGCAGTACCTTGATCGGGGCCTTAAACATTTCCACAAATTCCAGCAGCCCCTGGTTGGACAGGCACAAGCCGCCCGAGTAGCTGTAGGCATCTGCATCATCTTGCGAGTATTGCTCCAGCTTACGGATGTCGACCTTGCCGACCAGCGTCGAAATATCCTGATTGTTTTCATCGCCTGGTTCCGTCTTGGAGATGGCGATCTGACGCAGGATCGAGGGATATCGCTTAACGACACGGAACTGGCGGATATCACCGTTGAATTCGTGCAGGCGCTTGACGGCCCAAGGGCTGAGGATGGATTTCAGGTAGCGTCGAGGGATGCCGTATTGCTCTTCCAGAATCTGACCGTCTTCTTCGACATCAAACAGACCTAGTGGCGACTCGTTGACCGGCGAACCCTTGATCGAATAGAAAGGCACGCGTTCCATGAGTTGCTTGAGACGCTCGGCGATGGAAGACTTGCCACCACCGACAGGTCCCAGCAGATAAAGGATCTGTTTCTTTTCTTCCAGGCCTTGCGCCGCATGACGGAAGTAGGCAACGACTTGCTCGATGACTTCCTCGGCACCGTAGAACTCTTTAAAAGCGGGGTA
This sequence comes from Herbaspirillum sp. Sphag64, assembly GCF_014192645.1. Classification (GTDB taxonomy): domain Bacteria; phylum Pseudomonadota; class Gammaproteobacteria; order Burkholderiales; family Burkholderiaceae_D; genus Herbaspirillum. Next base: position 151,895 of record NZ_JACHYE010000010.1, read on the forward strand.
AATCTTGATGACCTTGTTAGCGAACAGCCGTGATAATCGCGGATCCTCACGGGTGTCGACTTTCTCAGGCTCACCAATTGCCATCAGCATGCGTTCTGCTGCTGACGCGTACACAGCCGGATCGTTCTTGCAAAGACTCAGGTACTCTTCAAGCGAAAATTCTTCTTCTCTGGTTTTGTCAAAGCGACTCGCAAAGCTGCTGTAGATATCCATACCACCTCCGTAACTTCAATGAGACAACAAATTGAATACGTGCGTTATGTTCTTAGAATTATCGACCGCTGATGCCTGAGTACTGTGTCTTTTCAACGTCCTGCCGACGGTCATGACGGTGCGATTTGCTCAGCGCCCGTTCGTGATGTTGGTGGACCCGGAAAATTGAGTGCTTGTTTTTATTCTATTCCTTTTTCGTAAAGTGAATACGCCGCAATGTTTGTTTGTTTTCGCTGTTCGATGATCAAAATCATTGATTGACGAAGCACACGATTTTCGACACAGAAAAACCCCTAACGGACGATTGCATAATGTGCGATGTGATGCGCTATCCCTTCAATGTCTGAATCCGGGTTCCGGTTGACGCGGCATGACATCAGGTGTTGCGCGTGATGGAGATGCCAGCAAGTTTGATGCCGGGGATTGCTACGCTTGACGGCGAAGCTCTCTGAAATCAGGCGCGGATCTGATGTTGCTTTTTTGCATGTGGTCACATTGCAACATTGCTGTCATTGCATGTTGCTCATGATGCATGTCGCAATGCCATCGTTAAATGTTCGAAATCCTCATTTGAGCCTGGCAGTTTGCTTATTACTGGGCAAATGATTCCCTGCAGTACGCTATCTGCCACAACTATCGCGTCAAATCCACGATAAGTCATTGACAAACAAGTGAAAAATGCAGTCTAATTCAGGGTTCACCATCCGTTGAATTGCGTTCGTGCAGTGGCCTAGTGGTTTCGGCTCTCAAAGCCTGTGTGTCAAGCAGTCTGTCGTGTAGCGACAGAACAAAGATACCGGGCAGCGCAGGAAGCAGAGATTCCGCGGAGATTCAGATTTATTTTGCCGATTCACATTTAGATTCACATTAAGTAAGCGAGCCCAACATGAAACGTACTTACCAACCTTCCGTCGTGCGTCGTAAGCGTACTCACGGTTTCCGCGCACGCATGGCAACCCGTGGTGGCCGCGCTGTGATCAACGCACGTCGCGCCAAGGGCCGCAAGCGTCTGGCAGCAGTTTGATCTGGTTTCCGGGTTGAACCAGACTAGTGCGCTGATGCTGCTGCTCGTGTGACAGGCAATCTTTCCGCCCCCTACTCACGCGATCAGCGTATCGTTAAAACGGATGAGTTTTCATCCGTTTTTCGTTTGCGTCCGGTCTATCGTACAGCGCATTTTGTCCTGTACGCGCGACACAATAACTTGCCGCAAGCCCGATTAGGTGTAGTCGCTGCCAAGAAGATGGCACCGCGTGCTGTCACGCGCAACACGATCAAGCGTGTCACGCGTGAATTATTCCGGCAGGCGGCATTGCCTCAGGTCGATTGTATTGTGCGCTTGTCCAAGTCGGTCAACAGCAAGAGTGGGCCGGCAACGAACGCGCGATTAAAAGTACAGTTACGCGAAGAGCTGTCTCAGCTGTTCGCTTTTTTGCTCAACGCTACAGCGTTTGCCAGGAAATAAGTGATGAAAACGCCTTTACTCCTGCTGTTACGCGCCTACAAGCTGGGAGTGAGCCCGTTTCTCGGGCAAAACTGTCGTTTCTATCCCAGCTGTTCTGATTACGCGGCACAAGCCATTCATCTTCACGGTGCATGGAAGGGTAGTCTGATGGCTGGCCGGCGTCTTTGTAAATGTCATCCCTGGCATCCTGGCGGGATCGATCCGGTACCGCCGCTGTCAACGCAGGCGACAGAGGATGCTGGCTCAGCATCGTCTTCCCGATCTTCTGATTCTTCCTCCCCCACTGCAGCCGCTGGCGGTTGCAGCCATTCCTGATTTATTGGTCAATACTCTTATGGATATCAAACGTACCGTCCTGTGGGTTGTGTTCTCATTCTCCCTGCTGTTGCTGTGGGATAGCTGGATGCGCCATAACGGCAAGCCGTCGATGTTTTTCCCTAGCGCAACCCAGCAGGTCGAGTCTGCTGCTGCAGGCACTGATCCTTCCAAATTGCCAGCGCCGCAACTGCCGCAATCGTCGCAATCAACGCCTTCGGCTGGTGCCAATGATGTTGCTGGCGTACCTGCGACCAAGGGCGAGACCATCACCATCACAACCGATCTGGTGAAGGCAGAAATCGATACCGTCGGTGGTGAGCTCAAGCGCCTGGAACTGCTCAAGCATGCTGACACAGTGGATCCAAGCAAGAATCTGGTGCTCTTTGATTCGACCGCTGGCCACACTTATCTGGCGGAATCCGGTCTGATTGGTGGTGCATTCCCCAACCATAAAACGATCTTTACTGCACAGCCCGGCCCTCGCACGCTGGAGAATGGCAATGAAGTGCAACTGGTTCTGGTGGCAGAAGAAAATGGCGTCAAGCTGACCAAGACCTACACCTTCAAGCGCGGTGATTATCTGATCGATCTGAAGCACACTGTGACTAACAACAGCACGGCTGCAATCAGTCCTTCGTTGTATCTGCAACTGCTGCGTGATGGCAACAAGCCAGGCGGTGAGTCGCATTTCTACAGCACCTTTACCGGTCCTGCAGTCTATACCGATGCCGAAAAATTCCAGAAGCTGACCTTTGACAAGATCGAAGCCGGCAAAGAGCAGCATGCTAGCAAGTCGGACAATGGCTGGATTGCACTGGTGCAGCATTATTTTGTATCGGCTATCATCCCGCCTGAAAATGCGCAGCGCGACATTTTCACCAAGAAGGTCGCAGACAATCTGTACGCAGTTGGCAACATCTTGCCAATGGGCAGTATTGCTCCGGGTGCCAGCGTCACCATGGACGCGCGTCTGTACTCTGGCCCACAAGTGGCTTCCGTTCTGGAAAAGACTGCGCCAGGTCTGGAACTGGTCAAGGATTATGGCTGGCTGACCATCATCGCCAAGCCGATTTTCTGGCTGATGATCCATATCCACGCCGTCGTCGGTAACTGGGGTTGGACCATCATCCTGTTGACGATGCTGATCAAGGCGATTTTCTTCCCGTTGTCTGCAGCCAGCTATCGCAGCATGGCCAAGATGAAGGCGGTAACACCGAAGATGACCGCGATTCGTGAGCGTCACAAAGGTGACCCACAAGCCATGAACCGTGAAATGATGGCCTTGTACAAGACCGAAAAAATTAATCCGCTTGGTGGCTGTTTGCCGATCGTGATCCAGATTCCGGTGTTCATTTCCCTGTACTGGGTATTGCTGGCCAGCGTTGAAATGCGCGGCGCACCGTGGCTGGGCTGGATTCACGATCTGACCGCACCGGATCCGTTCTACATCCTGCCGGTACTGATGGCGGTATCCATGTTCATCCAGACCAAGCTGAATCCAACGCCACCGGATCCGGTTCAGGCCAAGGTAATGATGTTCATGCCAATCGTATTCTCGTTCATGTTCTTTTTCTTTCCGTCGGGTCTGGTGCTGTACTGGGTGGTCAACAACGTCTTGTCGATCACACAGCAATGGGTCATCACCCGCAAACTGCAAACGGGCAAGGCAAAATAATTCGCTTTGCTTGTTTGTGACAAAAGCCCGTGGCATGATTTTCACGGGCTTTTTTTTGTCCGGTTGATTGGTCGTACTGACAGGCTGGCCGTGTCGCTCTCAATTGACGTGGCACGCTTTTACATGTCTTTTCTTTGAAAATGTCTTCGTCTCATGATTGCTGATTCTGCTCCCATCGTTGCCATTGCCACCGCACCCGGACGCGGCGGTATTGGCGTGGTTCGTCTGTCGGGCAAAAATCTGTGGCCAGTGATGCAAGCCGTGTGCGGCAAGGATGAGCCATCGACCACACCACGTCACGCAAGCTACCTGCCGTTTCGCCGTGCTGATGCCAGTGTGATCGATCAGGGATTGGCAATTTACTTTAAGGCGCCGCATTCCTATACCGGCGAAGATGTTGTCGAGCTGCAAGGCCATGGTGGGCCGGTCGTGATGCAGATGCTGCTGGCACGATGTCTCGAAGCTGGCGCAGAGATCGGCTTGCGTCTGGCCGAGCCTGGTGAATTTACGCAGCGTGCATTCCTCAATGACAAGCTCGATTTGGCACAGGCCGAAGCAGTGGCAGATCTGATCGAAGCTTCCACCGAGGCGGCCGCAAGGTCGGCCTCGGAATCCTTGTCTGGGGCGTTTTCTAAAGTCGTGCATGAGCTGGTCGATAAGGTCACCAATCTGCGCATGCTGGTTGAAGCCACACTTGATTTCCCAGAAGAAGAAATCGACTTTCTTGAACAGTCGGATGCACGTGGACAGTTGGCCTCCATTCGTGCCACCCTCGATGAGGTCTTCACCCAGGCATCGCAGGGCGCGCTGCTGCGCGACGGGCTGAATGTGGTACTGGCAGGTAAGCCCAATGTTGGCAAGTCGTCTCTGCTCAATGTATTGGCTGGTGCAGATGTTGCGATTGTGACGCCGATTGCTGGCACTACGCGCGATAAGGTCACCGAAACCATTCAGATTGAAGGGATCCCTCTGAACATCATCGATACCGCAGGTATTCGTGAATCGGGTGATGATGGCAGTGGCCCGGATGAAGTTGAGCGCATCGGCATCCAGCGTACCTGGGCTGAAGTTGCCAAGGCGGATGTGATCCTTCATATGCTCGATGCTGATCACGGTCCGACGATCGAAGATGAGCAAATCACCACCCGCTTTCCCGATGGCATTCCCGTAATACGACTCTGGAACAAGATTGATCGCTCCGGGCACAAGCCGGCAGTCGACAAACAGGAAGATGCCACACACATTTATGTCTCTGCCAGTGAGCGTCTCGGTATTGACCTGCTGCGTGACGAGCTGTTGCGACTTGCTGGTTGGCAGCAAACCGGGGAATCGCGTTACCTAGCACGCGAACGTCATCTGATCGCACTCAAGGCGGCACGTGCTTATCTGGAGAGCGCGGCAACACATGCTGCCGTAGACAATCAGGTGAGTGATCAGTCACTGGATCTCTTTGCTGAAGAGTTACGCCTGGCGCAGGAACGGCTTAGCAGCATTACGGGAAAATTTACGCCAGACGATTTATTGGGTGTGATTTTTTCGCGCTTTTGCATTGGAAAATAGTATTGAAGTAAATGGGACTTGAATGAATCGTGGTGCTGACTCTGTAACCGATGTTACAGGGTGTAAAAGCCATAGGCGGACAAGGTAGTGAGCGTTATCTTGACTACTCCCTCCCCTCCAATTCATCACCCCCCTGATAATTGGATTAACCCGCAAGCCGCAAGGTTTGCGGGTTTTTTTATGGCTCTTACACCGGATATTGATAGCGAAGTACCTGGCATGGTAAAACCAATATTGATCCCGTCATTTTCAATACTGACCCGAAGGACTACCATGCGACGTTTCTCTTATGCAGCTGCGATGGCACTTCTGCTACTGTCATTGGGTGGATGCGACGTCTCCCCACATTTGAGTAGCATTCGAAATTAGAGTCTAATCCCATCCTGTAAGGAGATTAGACATGAAGAAGCGTTTTTCAGAAGAACAG
>NZ_JACHYE010000011.1 GCF_014192645.1 Herbaspirillum sp. Sphag64
GCTGCAACCAGTGTGAAAGTAGGTCATCGTCAGGCTAGTTATTGAAAAAGCCCTTAACCTTCAGGTTAAGGGCTTTTTGCTTTGCACTTTCCATTACCAATTCGCGCTCCGACAGCATGATTCTGACCTTCCCACGTAAAAGTATCCCCATTTAAAGTTAGTGACTGTGCCGGGGAGGGGCAGTAAGAAGCCAGAGAACATATGTAAATGGCGAACCGATTAACAAGTCGATTCGCATACATAGAGCGCTTTGTGATTGGTGAATCTTTATTTGGTACCAAAAATACGATCACCCGCATCGCCCAGGCCGGGCACGATATACGCCTGCTCATTCAGGTGTGAGTCGAGTGAAGCAACGTAGAGTTTGACGTCAGGATGGGCATCCTGGAATACCTGTACCCCTTCCGGCGCTGCTACCAATGCGACAAAGATGATGTTCTCAGCAACTACGCCACGTTTTTTTAGTGCATCTACTGCATGTACTGCCGAGTTGCCAGTGGCGACCATTGGGTCACACAGAATCATGGTGCGATCTTGCAAGTCCGGTAAACGTACAAGATATTCCACCGGTTGATGCTGGTCGTTGCGATAGACGCCGATATGCCCAACCCGCGCAGACGGGATCAGCTCAAGTAATCCATCACTCATGCCCACACCGGCACGCAATACAGGCACTACGGCTAGTTTCTTGCCCGCGATTACCGGGGCAGCATAGGTTACTAAAGGTGTTTCGATCGACTCGGTCGTTAGCGGTAGATCTCGAGTGATCTCATATCCCATTAGCAAGGTGATTTCACGCAACAAGTCACGGAATGTGCGTGTTGAGGTGCGCTTATCGCGCATGTGCGAAAGCTTGTGCTGGATCAGTGGGTGGTCAAGGATAAACAGCTTGGGAAATCGCGGATCTTGTTTCATGGTGGATGTTCTACAGAAAAAGGGCGGTCAATGCACGCACTTGCCGGCGGCAACATCCTATTGTCTCATGCCACTAGCCGGCTGCAAGGGGCAAGATCGATTCCCTTAACGCCATCCGAACATCATTTGCTCTGCCAGCAAGCGCTTTGCCGGAGCTACGATATCAATCAGGCCTAAGCTCAGTCCAAGCAGAGCTTGCGGTAACGAGCCATCAGGTGCACTGGCGAAGACTCGCGCCATGAGATCAGTCAGTCGGATCGTGGCTTGACGATCACCTTGGCGTTGTTCTTCAAAAAGCTTCAGCGCTGCACTGTCAAATCCTTGCTGCAATAGCGCACGTGCGAGGACAGTGGCGTCTCGAAGACCAAGATTCAATCCCTGACCGGCCACCGGGTGGAGCGTTTGTGCAGCATTGCCTATCGCAACCGTGTGCGGCGAGACTGCAGCTTGTGCATTCAGGCCCAATGGGTAACCAATGCGTGAGCTGCAATGTGTAAAACGTCCCATTCGGCCACCAAACATCTCGCCAAGCGCCGAAAGGAATGCATGCTCATCCATTCCCAAGAGACGTTCTGCCGTTGCTGGTCTGACACACCAGACTAAAGCATAACCATCTTCTTGAGGTAGCAGTGCCAGCGGTCCTTCGGCGGTAAAGCGCTCGAAAGCGCGATGGGCGCTCGGGGCCGAGACATGCACATGCGCGATGATGGCAATCTGCTCGTAGTCTCGTTGCTGTTTCCTTGCTGTCTGTTCAGCGAAGACGCCACCCTCAGCCTGGATTACTACTGCTGCAGTGATGCTGCGTTCATCTTCTAGCTGGACGATGGCATGTTCTGGCTGTTCGCTGATACCAACCACTTTCATCGGCTGCAGTATTGTTGCTCTCGTGCGCGTCAGCGTCGCCGACAATGCGCTAACCAGAGGGCCGTAACGCACGACATGACCTAAGGCAGGTAGATGATAGTCTTCACGCCGAATCAGGGTGCGTCCGAAGTGGCCGCGCCGTGATACGTGAATATGATGGATCGGGCTAGCCGCTTGTGCCAGCGTGCTCCAGACGCCAATATTGTCCAGAATTTGCTGGCTACCCTGCGATAGGGCAATAGTGCGTGGATCCTGATGAGCGGCAGCGGCAGTCTTGGCATCAATCAGTGCGATCCGGGGAGTGGATGCCCTCGACTTGCTATGTTGATATAGCAGCGCGGCGACAGTCATCCCGACCGGCCCGGCACCACAGATAATCACATCGTAATCAAGCTTGGCAGGCAGGACAGCCGGGTGAGCGGAATCAGTCATTTCATCGACCATAAAGTGCAGGAAAAATCAGAGTCAGGCCTGTCGCATCAAGGCTTCGATGTCTGCCACGGAGCGTGGGACCGCAGTCGTCAAAATCTCGCAACCACTCGCAGTGACATGGGCGTCATCTTCGATGCGGATGCCGATATTCCAATATTTTTCAGGTACTCCGGCGGCTGGCCTGACATATATACCTGGCTCGACCGTCAACACCATACCCGGCTGCAGAGTACGCCAAGGCTTGCTGCCATCTGCTTCAGGGGCATCTCGATACTCACCGACATCATGCACATCCATGCCTAACCAATGGCCGGTACGGTGCATGTAGAACTGACGATAGTCACCATTTCGAATGACGTCCTCCAGGCCCCCGACCTTATTTTTGTCGAGCAGCCCAGTATCAAGCATCCCTTGTGCGAGAACGCTCACGGCGGCATCGTGCCCATCCATGAAGCGTTTCCCCGGTGCGGTGACAGCGATCGCAGCGTCTTGTGCCGCCAGGACGATCTCGTAGAGCTCCTTTTGCGCAGGGGAGAAAACGCCATTGGCAGGGAAGGTCCGGGTGATATCCGAGGCATAACTGTCCAGCTCGCAGCCGGCGTCGATCAGCACCAGATCACCGTCCTTGAGTTCAGCATCACTGGCACGATAGTGCAAGACGCAGGCATTGGCGCCTGTGGCGACGATTGATCCGTACGCAGGGAATTGCGAACCACTGCGACGGAATTCATGCAGTAATTCTGCTTCCAGGTGATATTCACGCAGTCCAGGACGAGAGATTTGCATGGCGCGGCAATGAGCGGCTGCAGAAATGATGCCGGCACGTTTCATCACCGCAATTTCACTTGCATCCTTGAACAGACGCATTTCATCAAGTAGCAGTCGTACATCAACCACGGCACCAGGCGCAGTGACGCCGCTACGGCCTAGAGCACGCACGCCTTGGATCCATTGCTGCAATTGCCCGTCGCGCTTGACATCATGTCCCAGCGCATAAAAGACACTGGGTGCATCGGACAGCAGCTTCGGCATCTCTTCATCGAGTTCGTCAATGGCGAAAGCGGCATCAAATCCAAATTGTTCACAGGCTGCTTGCGGCCCAAAGCGATAGCCGTCCCATATTTCCCGTTCGAGATTCTTGTCGCGACAGAACAGAATGCTGCGGCTTTCCTTACCCGCGATGAGCACAATGACTGCGTCCGGCTCGGTAAAGCCGGACAGATAATAAAAATAGCTATCATGCCGGTACGGATAATCCGCATCGCGATTACGCATGACTTCAGGTGCTGTTGGAATAATGGCAACACCGCCACCACGGGATTGCATCTGTTGCAGCAATGCAGTGCGACGTGCGCTGAAGGAGGTGATAGGCATGCGTTACTCTCTTCCTGATCAGGCTCCGTGGAGAGGAGCATTTAATTCTTCCAGTTGTTCGGTAGTGCCGACATTGACCCACAGGCCACGGTATAACTCACCACCGACCTGGCCGCGTGCAATGTATTCACGCAGAAGCGGACCAAGCTTGACACGCTGTCCCGGAGTGATTGCATCAAACATCTGTGGCCGGTAGACACCAATATTGCCAAAAGTGTAGGTCGGCGTACCTTCGTTGGCGATGGTGAAGCCGTTCAAGGCAAAATCTCCATCCGGGTGATGCGTTGGATTTTTGACAAGATACAGCCAGGCGACATCGCGCTGATCCAATGGTAACGGATTCCCCCAAACGTCGTTGTCCTCCAGAACACCTTTGACCTGCTCGAAGTCAAAATGAGGCATATAGATGTCGCCCGATATCGCAAGAAATGGATCTTCGCCCAGTAAATGACGCGCGTGTGCAATACCACCTGCGGTTTCCAGCGCACTTGCCTCAGGCGAATAAACGATTTGCGCACCAAGTTGACTGCCGTCGCCCAGCGCCTCCGGAAGCATATGACCAAGATGGGCGTGATTGATCACGATCTCGGTGATGCCGGCGCGGACCAACCCGAGAATCTGCCAGACGATCAGAGGGCGGCCGCGGACCTTCAGTAGTGGCTTGGGACAGGTGTCGGTCAGCGGACGCATGCGTTCCCCGCGGCCGGCTGCAAAGATCATGGCTTTCATGGAAATCGTAGATGCAGTTGGGTCAGAAGGTGTAGCCAACCTGTGGCGCTTTGTCTTCGAGTTTTTCGATTAGCCTCACCAGTGGCGCCAGAGCGGTATAGCGTCGCGCAGCTTTCAGCGTGTATTCCATCACGAGCGGAATGTCCTTGAGATAGGCATCTTTGCCATCGCGGTGGTACAAGCGGGCAAAAATACCTAGAATTTTCAAGTGCCGTTGTAAGCCCATGAATTCGAAGTCACGGTAAAACGTGTCGATATCTGGTGCCACTGGAAGACCAGCGCGCTTGGCGCGTTCCCAATATCGGATGACCCAATCCAGCACCATTTCTTCATCCCATTGAATGTAGGCATCACGCAGTAACGACACCAGATCATAAGTAATCGGACCATAAAGGGCATCCTGAAAGTCGATAATGCCAGGATTGCCATTAGGTAATACCATTAAATTGCGTGAATGGTAGTCCCGATGTACGTAGACCTGTGTTTGTGCCAGATTATTGGCCAGCAAAGTATCGAACACTTTATTCAATGTCTTGTTCTGCTCTTCGCTCAACACGATGTTGAGATGCTTTCCGATATACCACTCAGGGAATAGTTGTAGTTCCCGCAGCAGGGTAGCGCGGTCATATTCGGGAAGCACATCGGGCTTGCTCTGCGTTTGCAGCAAGATCAGTGCGTCAATGGCATCGATATAGAGCTTGTGGGCGGTATCGTGATTGAGCTGGTTCAGATAAGTGCTTGAGCCCAGATCGGACAGTAATAGAAAGCCGCGCTCAACATCTTGCGCGAGGATGGCAGGAACTGAGACCCCTGTTTTGCCAAAAATTTCAGCGACATGGATGAAAGGCCGGGTATCTTCCTGTGGCGGTGGTGCATCCATGACGATCAGGCTGCCCTGGTCAGGCGTATCCACCCGGAAATAACGGCGAAAACTCGCATCAGCAGAGGCTGGGCGCAACGTTTCTGGCAGGGTCGGTGTCGCGATAAGCGTAGAGAGCCATTCCTTGACCAGTGACAGGCGGGTATCGGAAGAAAAATCGGCAGAGGAATGAATTAAAGACATGAACAATCAGAGGAATTCGTGTGATGGTGTTGAGTTCCCATATAATAAGGGATTAAATCCAAAAAATCGCCTGCCACGGTGTTTGAACGACTCCCTACATGATTCGATTTTTCAAGTTTCCATTTAGCCGTGTCGCTGACTTGCGCATGTCGCGATTGTTCACCTCACTGGTGGTTGCGGCGTCTGCGACGTCCGTTCTGCCGCTCGCGGCCCACGCACAGGTCAGCCCCGACACGCAAGGCAAGACCAAATCCGCCGACGACAAGGATGGCCCGATCAATGTCAGTGCAGAGCAAATGACTGGGCGTCCTGATCGGAAAATCAATCTCGATCGTGACGTTGAGGTTGTCCGCGGTGCCACGACCATCCGAGCTGACCGCGCCGAATACCGCATCATCCAGGACGAAGTGGAGGCCACAGGACACGTGTGGATGAAACGTCTTCAGGATAGTTATACCGGTGACCAGGCACTGATGAATATGGAAACCGGCAAGGGTTATGTCGAAAGTCCGACTTACTTGTTTGGTAGCATTGGTGGTCGAGGTAAAGCGGATCGGATCGAATTTCTCTCCGATGATCAGGCGCGGGTGACTGATGGCACCTACAGTACCTGTGAAGCACAGGACCCTGACTGGTATGTGAAGGCTTCCACGCTGGATCTGGACAGTGGACGTGACGTTGGCACCGTGCATGATGGCTTGGTCTATTTCAAAGGCGTACCGATTCTGGCAACTCCGTGGATGTCTTTCCCCTTGTCGGGAGAGCGTACATCAGGTGTGTTGCCGCCAACCTTTGGCTTTACCAGTACCGGTGGTGCCGAGCTGACGGTGCCTTATTACTTCAATATTGCGCCGAATCGTGACTTGACTGTCTACCCACGCTACATTGCCCGCCGTGGCTTGCAACTCGGGCTCGACGGCCGCTATATGGGGGACGATTACACCGGCGAAACCAAGATTGAAGGGATTCAGGATCAACTGACTGGCACCGGTCGCTATTCGCTAAGTTCGGTTTTCTCCAAAACACTGGCGCCGGGCCTCGTGTTTGCCTGGAATGTCAGCAAGGTATCGGATAATAATTACCCTAGTGACTTCTCCAATCTGGTCAACGTAGCGACTAATCGCATTCTTACCCGTGATGTCAGCCTGAGTTACTCGGGCGCCTATGATAATTACTATTGGTCTACGACCGTCCGAGCCATCAAGTATCAATTGTTGCAGGACGTCAATAGTCCCATTCAGAAGCCGTATGACCGGGTTCCTCAGCTGGATCTGAACGCGGCCCGTTATGACGTCGGCGGCTTCGATCTGAAGTTGAATGCGCAATATGCCAGCTTCTCGAATGCCTTCACTGGAACCTCGGCTTACACCGGTGCCATGGTTGGTGGGGAGCGTGCCTATGCGACACCGTCGATTTCCTATCCTATCCTTGGTGCCGGGTACTACATTACGCCCAAGGCACAGCTGGATGGCACAAGTTACCATCTGAATAATGTTGCCCCTGGCGCAGCGACAGAACTCAATCGTGTGGTCCCGACCTATTCGTTGGATGCTGGGCTGACATTTGAGCGCGAGACCAGTATCTTCGGCCGCGACATGACACAAACACTTGAACCGCGCCTATTGTATGTACGCACGCCCTATCGTGATCAAAGCCAGTATCCAATCTTTGACAGCGGTGTGGCAGATTTCAACTTTGCACAGATTTTTAGTGAAAATCGGTTCACCGGGCATGACCGTATCAGCGACGCCAACCAGATCACTGGTGGTGTCATCTCGCGTCTGATCGAAGAGAATGGTCTGGAGCGACTGCGTCTTGGTGTTGCCCAGCGCTTCTATCTCTCGGACCCTCAGGTCACACTCGACAGCGCCTACGCACAGTACAACGCCTTTAACACAGATGGTACGCTCGACACCATCACTGGCAGCAAATCAGACTTGCTGCTGTCCGCAGGCGGTCAGGTGACCAGTACTATTTCGCTCGACAATACCTTGCAATACAGTGAAACGTATGGTCAGATGGTGCGCGCTAATTTTGGCGCATCGTGGCAGCCGGCACCCAAGAAGGTCTTGAATCTGACTTACCGCCTTGATCGTACCGACGGCGTACTGAAACAGATTGATGTCTCTGGTCAGTGGCCCGTTACCGGACGCTGGTACGCGGTAAGCCGTATCAACTATTCAATCCCGGATCGGACCGTCGCCGAGGGCTTGTTGGGGATGGAATACAAGGCCGATTGCTGGGTTCTGCGTCTGGTCGCGCAACGTATTCCAACCGCCTCGACACAGGCGTCGACTTCTTTCTTTGTTCAGCTTGAGCTCAATGGCCTCTCCAGAATCGGCTCCAACCCGCTGGATGCGCTGAGCAACAGTATCCCTGGCTATCAGAACATCAACAAGTCAGATGACACCACACGTTATTGATTGCTAATTTTATGAACGTTCCTTTTTCCATGCGCAATTACTCTTCTGTACGTATCACGTCGGGCATCGTTTTGTTGTGCGTGTCCTGCAGTCTGGCCAATCACGCTCAGGCACAGTCACCACTGTCAATGCCTCCTGTGGTCGCACCACCCGTCAATGTCGGTCCGGCATTGACTGTTCCTGCCGCACCCAGTAAGACGTCCACTGCAACAACCAGGCCAGTTCAGCCACGGCCGGTCGATGCTATTCTCGCGGTAGTCAACGATGACGTGATCACGCGTCAGGAACTGATTGAGCGTCTGGCATCGGTCGAAAAGCGACTGACTACGCAAGGCGTGCAGTTGCCTCCGCGCGCAACCTTGCAGCGTCAGTTGCTCGAGCGCTTGATTCTTGAGCGTGCGCAGACTCAGATGGCCAAGGAAGAAGGGATCATCGTCGACGACACCATGCTTGATCGCGCCGTCTCCCGGATTGCCGACCAGAATAAAATGTCGATGGCGCAGTTCCGTATCCAGTTGCAGCGTGAGGGTATTGCTTACCCGGCGTTCCGCGAAGAAATTCGCCGCGAAATTCTGATGCAGCGCCTGCGTGAGCGGGAAGTTGACAACAAGGTCCTGGTCACCGAGTCGGAAGTTGACAACTATCTTGCGGCAGATGCCAATGGCACGATCAAGCGCGATGAACTGGACTTGGCGCAAATTCTGATTCGTGTACCTGAAAATCCAACAAAAGAGCAACTTGCTGACCGCCGTCAGCGTGCCGAGGATGTTCTCAACCAGCTCAAGAATGGCGCTGATTTTGCCAAGCTGGCAGCAACTTACTCCGACAGTAATGATGCCCTCAGTGGCGGTGATCTCGGCTGGCGTACGCAGGACCGGTTGCCACAACTGTTTCTGGATGCTGCTGCCGGACTGGCACCGGGTGATGTATCAGGCATTCTCAAGAGCGGAAATGGCTTTCATATCATCAAGCTGGTCGGCCGTCGCAATGCTGGCGACAGCAACCCTGCTGCCGCTGCGACACAACAGACACACGCCCGACATATCCTGATCAAGGTCAATCAAGTGGTGTCGGCTGCCGAGGCACGTCGCAAGTTGCTGGAGCTTAAGGAACGTCTGGATAATCATGCAGCGACGTTTGAAGAATTGGCCAAGCTGTATTCCAACGATCTGTCGGCCTCCAAGGGCGGTGATCTGGGATGGCTGTATCCGGGTGACACTGTACCGGAATTCGAGCATGCGATGAATGAACTCAAGGTTGGCGAAATCAGCCAGCCAATCGAATCGCCTTTTGGCTATCACCTGATCCAGGTTCTGGAACGCAAGACCGACGAAGGTTCGGCTGAACGTGCGCGTCAGGCTGCACGTCAGGCAATCCGTCAACGCAAGATCGAGGAAGCCACAGAAGACTGGCTGCGTCAGTTGCGTGATCGCACCTACGTTGAATACCGTTCTGACGACAATTGATTCCGATCATGTCTACGCAGGCCGCTGTCGCCACAGGTTCTCGCCCGACGTTGGCGATAACCTGTGGCGAACCGGCGGGTATCGGCCCGGAAATCTCCATCAAGGCCGCCTGGGCGCTGCGGGACGAGGTTCGCGCGGTCTTGCTGGGCGATGCTGCGTTCCTGTCCCAGACGGCACAAATGCTGGACCCGGCCATCGCCGTATCTGCACTGTCGCAGCAGGCTTTCAACAATACCGGCCTGCCTGATTTTCCTGCCAATCGTCTGATCGTGGTGGATTGCCCGGTCGATGAGCCGATTGTGCCTGGCATACTGGATGCGCGAAATGGTCGCGCGGTGCTGAAAACACTGGATGTCGCCATTGCTGGGACGCTGAGCGGTCAGTTCGACGCCATGGTCACTGCGCCACTTCAAAAAAGTACCATCAACGATGCCGGTGTCGCCTTTACTGGTCACACCGAATATCTGGCCGAGCGCACCAACACCGAGCAGGTCGTCATGATGCTTGCAGGTGGTCAGTCGCCACATTTGCGTGTCGCTCTGGCGACCACCCATCTGGCGCTGCGGGATGTCGCAGATGCGATTACCTTTGATTCCCTCACGCGGGTTATCGATATCATCGATACCGACCTGCGCAGCAAATTCGGTATCGCTGAACCACGTATTCTGGTCACTGGTCTGAACCCGCATGCTGGCGAAAATGGCTACCTCGGACGAGAAGAAATTAACGTCATCACGCCGGCGCTGGACGCCGCGCGCCAACGTGGTATCAACGTCGAAGGGCCATATCCGGCCGATACCCTGTTTCAGCAAAAATATCTCGAGCATGCCGATTGCGTGCTCGCCATGTATCACGATCAAGGCTTGCCGGTCCTCAAATTCGCCAGCTTCGGCCAGGGCGTCAACATTACGCTTGGCTTGCCGCTAATTCGCACCTCGGTTGACCACGGTACCGCGCTGGATCTGGCGACCCAGGGATTGGGACATGCCGATCACGGCAGCATGATCGAAGCCATCAAGACCGCCGCGCTCATGGTGCGTGCCAAGAAGTCTCTATGAAACACATTCCTCGCAAGCGCTTCGGACAGAATTTTCTGACCGATCAAACGGTATTGTTCGACATCATTCGTGCCATCGATCCACAAAAGGATGATGCCATGGTCGAGATCGGCCCCGGCCTCGCCGCAATGACCCGCCTGCTACTCGAGGCGGTAGATCAGATGCATGTCGTCGAATTGGATCGCGATCTGGTTACCCGCTTGAGCAAGCAGTTTGATCCACAGCGTCTACAGGTACACTCTGCTGATGCGCTGAAGTTCGACTTCACCACCATCCCGGTACCAGCCGGGCGCAAACTGCGCGTTGTCGGCAATCTGCCCTATAACATTTCCAGCCCTTTGCTGTTCCATCTGGCGGATATTGCACCGTTGGTCCAGGATCAGCACTTCATGCTGCAAAAGGAAGTGGTCGAACGCATGGTCGCCGAACCAGGCAGCAAGGCATTCGGGCGCTTGTCGGTCATGCTGCAATGGCGTTATCACATGGAACTCATGTTTGTGGTGCCGCCGACCGCCTTTGATCCACCGCCGCGCGTGGACTCAGCCATCGTGCGCATGATTCCACTGGCGAATCCGTTGGCTTGTCAGCAAGCTTTACTGGAGCAAGTCGTCACGAAGGCATTTTCGCAACGTCGCAAGGTAATTCGTAACTGTGTCGCCGGTCTGCTGGACGAGGCGGACTTGCTGGCCGCCGGGATTGATCCGCAAGCGCGTCCCGAAGCGGTACCAACCGAGCAGTTTGTCGCGCTGGCCAAGGTGCTGGAGCGCAAACGCGCTACCTGAGCCTTGAGCGCAGGATGGTTGCCAGCGGGACTGCAGCAACAACGCTACAATCAAAGACCCAGCCAAGCGACTCAGCTCGGCCCATCATTTCAGTCAGTCAAAAGGATTTTTCATGCGTATCCTGCATACCATGCTGCGGGTCGGAGACCTGCAGCGCTCCATCGATTTTTACACCAAGGTGCTGGGCATGAAGCTGCTGCGCACCAGCGAAAACACCGAGTACAGATATACCCTGGCGTTCCTGGGTTATGGCGGTAACCCAGAGCATGCTGAGCTCGAGTTGACCTATAACCACGGTGTTACGCACTATGAAATGGGTACTGCCTATGGACATATCGCGATTGCTGTCGAAGATGCCTACAAGGCATGCGACGCCGCACGCGCTGCCGGCGGCAATGTTACGCGCGAGGCAGGTCCGGTAAAGGGTGGTACTACGGTGATCGCATTTGTAACCGATCCTGATGGCTACAAGATCGAGTTTATTGAACAGAAGCATTAACCCTGCTTCGTTTCAATGCCTGCCGACATGAGTCAGAAGGTCGGCAGTGTCTCTGGCGCACTCTGACGCAGGGCGCGCTTGGCAGATTCAAATTCTGGAAAGATGGATTGGACGGTCGCCCAGAAGCGCGGGCTGTGATTCATTTCCCGCAGATGCGATAGCTCGTGAGCAATCACATAATCAATCAGCGGCAACGCAAAATGCATCAGCCGCCAGTTCAAACGGATACGTCCGTCGGCCGTACAGGAGCCCCATTGCGTCGTTGCAGACGAGAGGGCATACGAGCGGTAGCTGACGCCCAGCTTGGCAGCATACAAAGGTAGTCGTGCGCCGAACAGCTCCTTGGCGCGCGCCTGCAGCCAGCCTTGTACCCGGTCCTTCAACTGCTGCTCTCCGGCATCCCCAGGTAAGTTCACAATCAGCTCACGGCTGGCCTCATCATAGGCAATACCGCTAGTCTGCTGGGCGCGGATGCGCAGCGTAATGTCCTGGCCTAGATACGGCAGTGTTGCACCATCGCGCCATTGCATTTGAGGTTTGAGCCGACGCGCTGAACGTTCGCGACGTTCAACCAGTTTGCTTAAAATCCAGCGTTGCTTGTCTCGGATAGCCTTGTCGATATCTCCCAGCGTGACCCAATTCGGTGCTGTTACACGTAGTCCCTCATCGCTGATCAGAAAGCCAATAGAGCGGCGGCGTGAGCGTAACAACACAAAGTCAAGCACATGCTCACCCAGCTGAATCCGACGCTTACCATCGGACAGGTTGCGGCTGGGGGCAGTCGGCTCAACAGGTGGAGTGGCGCGCGCTGCAGGTGGTGGCGCAGTGACAGGAGCAGGAGGAAGAAAAATGGGAGACTGTGGTGAAGAAGGTGGCTCGTCCTGCCGCGACTCTGGTGGCGTCGTTTCAAAAAAATCCAGTGGCAGCGCGAGCTGATTAGGATCTGGTTGCGTGTGACGAAGCAGTTTCAATGGTGGCAGGACGACTTAGCAATAGCGTTTAGTTTGTTTGTTTGGCGTCAGCAACATTCCGGGATTCATGGGCATAAATCGCGGGAGAAATAACGCGCATTTCTGATTCTATCCAATTTTCCACACGTTGGCTGAGTGTTGCAGAGTCCAGTCCCTCGGAAGAAATCGGCTTGCCAATCGAGACCGTGATCAAGCCGGGCTTTTTGATGAACGACCCCTTGGCCCAACATTCGCCGGCATTGACCGCAATCGGTACCACCGGGGTTTGGGTTTCGACTGCCAGACGCGGACCGCCGAGCTTGTACTTGCCCGCTTTGCCCACGGCAATGCGTGTCCCTTCAGGAAACATGATTACCCACTGACCATCGGCCAGACGCTTGCGGCCATGTTCCACTACTTGCGCGAAGGCATCCTTGCCCTTGCTGCGATCAATCGGGATCATCCGCAACAAGGCAATGCCCCAACCGAAGAAGGGGATGTAGGTCAGCTCTTTCTTGAACACAAACACCAGCGGACGTGGCATCAGAATCACATAGAAAATGGTTTCCCAGGCCGACTGATGCTTCGACAACAGAATCGCCGGCGCATCAGGAAGATTTTCCATCCCACGTACTTCATAGCGGATACCGCAAATCACACGTGCGGCCCAGATCACCACCACATTCCAACGCGATGTCAGATAGTAGCGCTGCGCATACGGAAACGGTGCGAACAGAATGCAGGCCATGGACCAGACGATGGTCATCACTGCCATGATCAGCGTGAAGAGAACTGAGCGCAGAAATAAATTGAGTTGCAAAATGACGTCCTTTGATTGGTATGGCGGACAAGCACGCGTGCTTATTCGCTACGGAGTAAATTCAGACCGCCAGCGGTACCGGTGCCTTCAGCAGAAAATCGACCACTGATGCCAGATCCGGATAAATCAGCGTACCCGGGGGCAAACCACCCTTTTCACGCGTTTTTTCACCCTTGCCAGTCAAGACCAGATAGGGCGCGCAGCCAGCGATAAAACCTGCCTGCAAATCGCGCAATGAGTCGCCCACTGTCGGCACACCACCGCGCAGGCTCACGCCAAAGCGTTTGCCAATATCATTGAACATCCCGGCTTTGGGTTTGCGGCAATCGCAATTATCGTCGGCGGCATGCGGGCAAAAGAACACCGCGTCAATCTCGGCACCGACCTGTTGTGCAGCGTTGTGCATTTTCTGATGGATCGCATTGAGCGTCATCATATCGAACAGGCCGCGTGCCACACCGGACTGATTGGTTGCCACCGCCACTCGATAACCGGCCTGATTCAGGCGTGCAATCGCTTGCAGTGAGCCCTTGATCGGGATCCATTCGTCAGGTGATTTGATGAAGGCATCCGAGTCGTGATTTATCACACCATCTCGGTCCAGAATAATCAGCTTCATAGCAGTAGATTCTTTCGTGACAGGTCTGGTTAGGTTTGGCTGTTCATCAATGTGCCAGACTCAAGCGGCCAGCTTGGAAATGTCGGCAACCTGATTGAGCATCTGATGCAATTGCGCCAGCAAGGCCTGACGGTTATTGCGCAGTTGCGCGTCTTCCGCATTGACCATGACATCGGTGAAGAAGGCGTCCACATCCTGGCGCAATTGTGCCAGTGCCATCAGCGCGTCGCTGAAATTACCAGCCGCAAAAGCGGTATCGACTTGTGGCTTCAATTTCAGCATTGCCGCATACAAGGCTTTTTCAGCAGCTTCTTGCAGCAATGCGCTATCTACCGTGCCGCTGACGTCAGTCTCGATTTTCTTGAGAATGTTGGTAATGCGCTTGTTAGCCGCT
The DNA here is from genome assembly GCF_014192645.1 of Herbaspirillum sp. Sphag64. GTDB lineage: Bacteria > Pseudomonadota > Gammaproteobacteria > Burkholderiales > Burkholderiaceae_D > Herbaspirillum. The sequence continues at coordinate 14,389 of NZ_JACHYE010000011.1, forward strand.
GCCAGTGCTTCTGCCTCTGGCAATGCAGCAAATGCCTGTACCGCATCCAACCGCTCGGTGATGTTGTCGAGCTGCGCCGGTTGTTGTGCGATCACTGCCTCAATTTCGTTAGGCGTGTAATTGCGCTCACGGAGCAAACCGCGCAAACGATCGTAAATAAAGCTGCTGACCTCGGCACTCGGGTCTTTGAATTGTGGGTTGCCCGCAAACAGTGCTACGGCTTGTTGGATCAACACGGGAATGGACAGAGGCAAACGCTTTTCCACCAGCATGCGCAGGATACCCAGCGCATGACGACGCAAGGCAAACGGATCCTTGTCACCGGTTGGTTGCAGACCGATACCCCAGATCCCGACCAGTGTTTCCAGCTTGTCTGCCAGTGCCACCGCAGTACCAGTTAAAGAGGACGGCAGTGCATCGCCGGCGAAGCGCGGCTGATAATGTTCGGAAGCAGCCAAAGCGACGGCATCCGGCTCACCATCGTGACGTGCATAGTAGGTACCCATGATGCCTTGCAGTTCAGGGAATTCGCCAACCATGTCAGTCAGCAAATCGGCCTTGGCCAGCAACGCGCCACGTTCAGCCAGCGCAACGGCGGTGCTGTCGCCGCCCAGCAGCGCGGCAATCGCAGCAGCCAGCGCCTGGACGCGCTCGGTACGCTGTAACTGGTTGCCCAGCTTGTTGTGGTAGACCACGTTGGCCAGTTGCGGGATGCGGTCAGCCAACGATTTCTTCTTGTCCTGCTCAAAGAAAAACTTGGCATCCGACAAGCGCGGACGCACCACGCGTTCGTTACCCTGAATGATGTGTTGCGGGAAATCGGTCGCCAGATTGGAGACGATCAAAAAGCGCGAGCGCAGCTTGCCAGCAGCATCGGTGAGCGCAAAATATTTCTGATTGGTCTGCATGGTCAGGATCAGGCATTCCTGCGGCACCGCGAGGAATTGATCATCAAACTTGCATTCGTAGACCACCGGCCATTCCACCAGCGCGGTCACCTCGTCGAGCAGCGACTCTGGCATCAGGACTTTGTCGTCACCTGCCTTGGCCAGCAGGTCAGTGCGGATCTTTTCCTTGCGGGCGATAAAGCTTGGAATTAACTTGCCTTCGGTCTCCAGCGTCGCGCTGTAGCTATCCGGATTGGCGATGGTGATCGCACCCTGCGACAGGAAGCGATGCCCCAATGTCTGATTACCGGCATCCAGGCCGAGAATGTTGAGTGGTACAACATCGTTGCCATGCAAGGCCAGCAGGCGATGTGCTGGACGCACGAAGTGTACCGTTTCACCTGCGGCACGACCGAACTGACGTTGATAGCTCATCAGTTTGGGGATTGGCAGCTTGGCAACGGCTTCCTCCAGCGCAGTTTGCAAACCGCTTTGCAGCGTCGAACCCTTGGCCGTATAGGTATAGAAAAAGCTCTCTGCCTTGCCATCCTGCGCACGTTCGAGCTGATCTGGCGTGATCACGGTGGCACCGGTCTGTGCAGCCAGTGCTGCCAGTTTTTTCACCAGCGGTGCAGAAGGGCGGCCTTCTGCGTCCAGCGCGACGGTCACGGGTAATACTTTTTCACGAACGGTCTTGTCCAGCGAGGTGGCGCGCACCTGGCTGATGGCGACCGCCAGACGGCGCGGTGTCGCATAGCTGGTCAACGTGGCGCCATCGGCCAGGAAATCACGCGCCTTCAAACCATTGAAGATTGCGGCAGCAAAGGCATCGCCCAGCTTGGCCAGTGCCTTCGGTGGCAGTTCTTCGGTCAGCAGTTCTACTAAAAGTGTTTGGGTCATGTTGGTGTCTTACGGTTCTTACTTCGCGTCATTGGTTCAGGCGGCCTGCTGTTTCTGTGCCGCATCCAGCATCGGGAAACCGAGTCGTTCACGTGACTCGAAATAGGCTTGCGCCACCGCCCGCGACAGATTGCGGATGCGACCGATATAGGCAGCGCGCTCGGTCACCGAGATTGCGCCACGGGCATCCAGCAGATTGAAGGTGTGCGCAGCCTTCAGGATCATTTCGTAGGCAGGCAGTGCCAGTGGTACTTCCAGCAGACGCTTGGCTTCGGCTTCGTAGTTGCCGAACAGCGAGAACAGGAAGTCGGTATTCGAGTATTCGAAGTTGAAGGTCGATTGCTCCACCTCATTCTGATGGAATACATCACCGTAGGTCAGCTTCTTCTTGACGCCGTTTTCGGTCCACTCGGTCCAGACCAGGTCGTAGACGTTTTCAACGCCTTGCAGATACATCGCCAGACGCTCAATACCGTAGGTGATTTCACCCAGCACCGGTTTGCAGTCGAGCCCACCGACTTGCTGGAAGTAGGTGAACTGGGTCACTTCCATGCCATTGAGCCAGACTTCCCAGCCCAGACCCCAGGCGCCCAGGGTCGGATTTTCCCAGTCATCTTCAACGAAACGCACATCGTTTTGTTGAAGGTCCAGACCCAATGCCTGTAAGGAACCCAGATACAGATCGAGGATGTTTTCCGGCGCAGGCTTCAACACCACCTGATATTGGTAGTAGTGCTGCATGCGATTCGGGTTTTCGCCATAGCGGCCATCTTTGGGTCGACGCGATGGCTGCACATAGGCGGCCCGCCAAGGCTCAGGTCCGATGGCGCGCAGGAAGGTTGCCGTGTGCGAGGTACCAGCACCGACTTCCATGTCGTAGGGCTGGAGCAATGCGCAACCTTGCGCATCCCAATATTCTTGCAGCTTGAGAATGATCTGTTGAAATGTGAGCATCTTTGATGGTTGCCGGACAGGTGGGCAAGGAATTGCTAAAACCCTGAATTTTAGCGGTTTTTGGGGGGCTTATGCGGCCCTTCTCGGTGAAACAGCCGGGAAAAATCACCTCCCGGTCTCGGAAATCAGCGGCGACGGTGTGCCAGCCACCAGCCCAGCACCAGTGCTGCCAGTGTGCACGCCAGCATCAGCGCATTGCCCAGCAGAATGTAAGGGGTCACGCCAGCATAGCCTTGCACCGATGCTGTGAGCACACCACGACTCAGTGGTTGCAATGCTGACAAGATCTGACCCTTAGGATCAATCACGGCGGTGGTGCCGGTATTGGTCGAACGCAGCATTGGACGGCCGGTCTCCAGCGCCCGCATTTGTGAAATCTCCAGATGCTGCGGTAACGCGATTGAATTGCCGAACCAGGCGATATTGGAGGCGTTCAGCAGAATGCTGGCCAATGGTGTGCCATTGTTATAGGAGGCGCGCAACTGGGCGGCAATTTCCTCGCCAAACAAGTCCTCGTAGCAGATATTAGGCATGACCCATTGCTGGCCGATTTGCCACGGCCCCTGCAAAGGATGGCCGCGCCTCATATCGCCCAGCGGGATGTGCATCAGGTCCACAAACCAGCGAAAGCCGAAGGGGATGAATTCACCAAAAGGGACCAGATGATGCTTGTCATAACGATAAGGACGGGTCGCACTGGCCGGATCGGGTGAAAGACCAATGATGCTATTGGCATATTGACCGGGCCCATCCGAGATCGGAATACCTAATGCCAGATGACTGCCCGACGATTGCACGAAATCGGTGATGCGGCGCAGATAGTCCGGTGGTAATTGCTCCGGCAGCAGTGGCACGGCGGTCTCAGGCGTGGCAATCAGGTCAGCAGGCGCGCTGTTGATCATCTCTTCATACATCAACAGGTTCGACAGCAGCGCCTCATTGGAGAACTTCATCTCTTGCGGAATATTACCTTGCAGCAGTCGCACCGAAATTGGCTTGCCCATCGGCTGGGTCCAGTTCACATGATGCAGTGCGAGTCCTGTGATGCCCAGCAATATCACCATCACTGCCGGCAAACTACGCTGCATGCGGGTTGTTACCGTTGCTTTGCGCAAGCTCAGCAGTGCCAGAGCGCCGCTGATGAGCGCCGCAATCCATGCCACACCATACACGCCCATGACCGGTGCAAAACCCGAGAGTGGACCGATATTGTGGGCATAGCCTGAGGTCAGCCAAGGGAATCCGGTAAAAAACCAGCCACGTGTCCACTCCGACAGTGCCCATGCCGACGGCAGAATCAGCAGTGATAGATTGGTATCCGAGGCGAACCAGCGGCGGCGCAACCAGGCCGAGACGGCCATCGCAAGACCCGCATAGAGTCCCAGAAACGTTGCCAGTAAAACAACTGCCAGCGCCGCCATCCAGCTGGCCATGCCGCCATAGTCGTGCATGCTGATATACAACCAATGCACGCCACAGGCTGCCCAGCCAAGGCCATACAACCAGCCTAGCAAGGCCTGACGACGCCAGCCTTGCATGTTGTTTTCAGCTTTGAGGAGCTGCCGGAACAGCCAGGCCAGCGTCAGGATCTGTAGTGGCCAGATGGAGAAGGGGGCAAATGCCAGCACATTGACCATGCCAGCCAGCAAGGCAAACAGTGGCATCCAGCGCGAACTGCCCACAGTCAGGGATGACCGGGTGGCGGTGGCAGAAGAACTGGGTTGATCCATGCAGGAGGGCTTATTCGGTGTCAGTGTCAGGGCTGGTTTCTGGCAGCTTCTCTACCAGCAAGACGTGCACCTGACGGGCGTCAGCACGCAGCACTTCAAAGTGCATGCCGTCAATGTCGAACTCATCACCCTTGCGTGGCACACGGCCAAGGTGATTGGCGACCAGACCGCCGATGGTATCGGCATCCTCATCGGAGAAACTGGTCTCCAGCGTTTCATTGAACTGCTCAATTTCAGTGAGTGCCTTGATGCGCCAGCGCGGACCGTTTGCACCATCCTTGATGGCGAGAATGTTGTCTTCTTCCTCATCAAAGTCATATTCGTCTTCGATATCACCGACGATCTGCTCCAGCACATCCTCAATGGTAATCAAGCCGGCGACGCCACCGTATTCATCGACCACAATCGCCATGTGATTGCGATTGGCTCGGAAGTCGCGCAGCAGCACATTGAGACGCTTGGATTCAGGAATGAACACGGCAGGGCGCAGCATGTCGCGCACATCAAACGAATCTTCGGCGTAATAACGCAGCAAATCCTTGGCCAGCAAGATCCCGATTACCTTGTCGCGTTCACCTTCGACTGCCGGGAAGCGCGAGTGCGAGGTCGACAGCACATCGGGCATCCAGGTTTCGATGGGTTTGCTGATATCAATGGTATCCATCTGCGAGCGCGGCACCATGATGTCGCGCACGGCCAGATCGGACACCTGGAACACGCCTTCGATCATCGACAGCGCGTCGGCATCAATCAGATTGCGTTCGTGAGCGTCGTGCAGGACTTCGAGCAACTCTGCTCGATTTTCAGGTTCGGGGGAGATCAGCGCGGTGAGGCGTTCAAACAATGAACGGTGGGGTTTAGCGTCAAGAGATTTGACGCTACTAGGGTGATCTTGCATATGGCGTGAGCCGTGGGTCCGACGTTGTTTCGATGGGGCATAGGATACAACAAAACTATGACACGGCGATTAAAAGTGAATTTTGGCACCGCAATGTTGTCGCAGATCCCACGACATGCAGCCGGACCGGATGCTTGGAATAGTCAATCATTTCCTCGCGGAAATAATGTGGTCAGTCAGCCCCGGTCGGCATAAGGATTGGCAAAGCCCAGCGTCGCCAGAATTTCAATCTCCAGCGCTTCCATCTCGTCAGCTTCGGTGTCGTCCTCGTGATCGTAACCTTGTGCATGCAACACGCCATGGACGATCAGATGTGCCGCGTGGTCGATCAGCGGTTTCTTTTGCTCGGCCGCTTCTTTCTCCAGCACATCGCTACACAGAATGATATCGGCCTGGGTGACTTCACTGTCTTCATCCTCCGTATACGCAAAGGTCAGCACATTGGTAGCGTAATCCTTGCCACGGTAATCGCGGTTCAGGGTCTTGCCTTCTTCGGCATCGACAAAGCGGATGGTCAGCTCCGCAGGCGCAAACAGTGCAGCGGCAATCCAGCGCCGGATTTGGGTGCGCGGCACGATCTCCTTGAGCGTTGGATCGGCATACTGGACGGAAAGGGTAAGCTTATTTTTTTGCATGACGTGGCTTGGCTGACTGGGTCAGGCCCTGGCTGAGACGTTTGACGGCATTGCTGGAGGTAATGTGGGCAGTAGTGGCCGGCTGCGCTGCCTCGTAGGCATCCACAATCCGTCCCACCAGCGGGTGGCGCACCACATCGCTGCTGGTGAAGCGCGAGAAGGCAATGCCGCGCACCTCATGCAGCACATTCAAGGCATCAATGAGGCCGCTCTTCTGGCCATGATGCAAGTCGATCTGAGTGACGTCACCGGTGATCACGGCCTTGCTGCCAAAGCCGATACGGGTCAGGAACATCTTCATCTGTTCCGGCGTGGTGTTTTGCGCTTCATCCAGAATAATGAATGCATGATTGAGTGTGCGTCCGCGCATGTAAGCTAACGGCGCGATTTCAATCGCCTGCTTTTCAAACAGCTTCTGGGTCCGGTCAAAGCCCAGCAAATCATACAGCGCGTCATACAACGGGCGCAGATAGGGATCCACTTTTTGCGCCAGATCACCGGGCAGGAATCCCAGGCGCTCGCCGGCTTCCACTGCCGGGCGTGTCAACACAATACGCTGTACGGCATCGCGCTCCAGTGCATCGACTGCGCAGGCAACTGCCAGATAGGTCTTACCGGTACCGGCAGGGCCGACACCGAAAGTAATGTCATGCTCGAGAATTGCGTTCAGATACTGGCTTTGATGTGGCGTGCGGCCACGCAAATCATGCTTGCGGGTTTTCAACACCGGGCTTTCGATGACAGAGTCGTCGTCGTCCTGACCAGCGGCCACTGCATCTGGCGCAGGAATAACAGCGCGTCGGCCGCCAGCGCGTTGCTCCACCAGTGTCAGCTGAATGTCTTCGACCGAGACCGGTTGATCGGCCTTGGCATAGAAGTCATCCAGAATGGCCACGGCGCGTTCGGCATTGGTACCACTGGCAATGAATTTGTCGCCACGGCGGAAGATCGTGACATCCAGGGCAGCCGAAATCTGCCGCAGGTTTTCATCAAGCGGCCCGCACAAGTGCGCCAGGCGCTTATTGTCCAGCGGTTGCGGGGTGAAATAGTGGGGCTGGCTAGGTGATTTTTTCAATCTGGCTCGTTTCTGGCTAAAAGAGTGGAAACTATTGCTTGACTACGATCTCGCCACGCAGCGAGAACGGGAACGCCTGCAAAATGGTCACATCAACCATCTGCCCGATCAGGCGCGCCCCATTGGGACCGCCATCAAAATTGACCACGCGATTGTTTTCTGTTCGTCCTTGTAGTTCATTAGGGTCCTTGCGCGACGGGCCTTCCACCAAAATCCGTTGCATCGAACCGACCATACTCTGACTGATCTTGTTGGCATTGTCCTGCACCACCGCCTGCAAATGCTGCAAGCGCTTGAGCTTGACCTCGTAAGGGGTATCGTCAGCCAGATTGGCTGCCGGTGTACCCGGACGCGGACTGAAGACAAAGCTGAAGCTGGTGTCGTAGCCAATATCCGTAATCAACTTCATCAAGGCATTGAAATCTTCCTCGGTTTCACCGGGGAAGCCGACAATGAAGTCACTCGACACTGCAATGTTGGGGCGTACCTCGCGCAAACGACGCAAGACCGACTTGTATTCCAGCACCGTGTAACCACGCTTCATGGCCGCCAGAATGCGGTCCGAGCCATGTTGTGCCGGCAGGTAAAGATGGTCGACCAGCTTCGGTACCTTGGCATAGGTATCGATCAGGCGCTGGGTGAACTCCTTGGGATGGCTGGTCACAAAACGGATACGCTCAATCCCGGGGATTTCGGCAATGAATTCAATCAACAACGCAAAGTCAGCAATTTCGCCATCGGCCATCACGCCGCGGAAGGCGTTCACGTTCTGCCCCAGCAGAGTGACTTCCTTGACGCCTTGCTCGGCCAGACCAGCGACTTCCGTCAGAACATCATCAAAGCGGCGCGAGACTTCTTCCCCACGGGTATAAGGCACCACGCAATAGCTGCAATACTTGCTGCAACCCTCCATGATGGAGACGTAAGCGGTTGCACCTTCGACCCGCGCCGGCGGCATGTGATCGAACTTTTCGATTTCCGGGAAGCTGATATCAACCTGCGGCCGACCGCTGAAGCGACGTTCACTGATCATCTGCGGTAAGCGATGCAGGGTTTGCGGGCCAAACACCATATCCACATAAGGAGCGCGTTTGACGATCGCTTCGCCTTCCTGCGAGGCAACACAGCCACCCACACCGATCAGCAGATCCGGATTGTTCTTCTTCAGCTCGCGCAGGCGACCGAGGTCCGAGAATACTTTCTCCTGCGCCTTTTCACGGACCGAACAGGTATTGAGCAGAATCACATCTGCTTCTTCCGGCTTGTCGGTTTTGATCAAGCCATCAGAGGCGTTGAGCACGTCGGCCATTTTGTCCGAGTCATACTCGTTCATCTGACAGCCAAAGGTTTTGATGAATACTTTTTTCTGCATAAATGTCATTCAAGCTTGAGCGCGCGGCAGAGGGAGGTGCGGTGCCGGCAAAGGGGAAGCGGAACACGCGCAAGGGCAAGCGCGGCATCAATTGCATGTCGACCACCTATCGACGGTCGGCTGCGCTTGCACGCATCTTTGCGCTTTTTAGTGCGTATTTCGGCACACTTCCAAGGTTCGCGATTATAGCACCGCCAGCACGGCAAGACCTGAGCGCGGTGTGAAGTGATGCTGTAGTGACATTACATTTTGGAAACTCTTTGGGGCAGAGCCTGAGGAGGCTAAGAAAAGAGTCGAAAATTGCATCAATAGCAACTGTTCCATGCGGTGCGGCCAGAGTCCGACGTACTATTTGCTGCATGGACGATAAATAAACTGATCGACAGGGAATAAGCGAACCAGCTGTTCGTCTTACTGAGCATGAACGAGTTTGATGTCACTATTTTTTTCACTGGTTGATGCCCATGAGTCGCAATTTTACCGATGATGATCTGCGCGAGTTGCTTCCCAGGCTACGTCGATTTGCCTTGTCGCTCACGCGTCACGAAAGCAGTGCCGACGATCTGGTGCAATCCTGTCTTGAACGCGCCTTGTCGGGCGGTACCGAGCGCAGGGATGACGGTGATTTGCGATCCTGGCTATTTCAGATCATGTATCGGCACTTTCTGGATGGAGAACGTCGTACCAGACGCTTCGCGGGCTTGTTTTCCTTATTTGGCGCGGGCGAGGAGGAACTCGCCCCCTCCACCGAAGAGATTGTGATGTCGCGCTCGGCATTGCGCGACTTCAACAAGCTGCCATCGGATCAGCGCGTATTGTTGCTGCTGGTCTCAGTGGAAGGATTGAGTTACCAGGAAATTGCTGACACATTGGGCATAAAGATCGGGACTGTCATGTCGCGCCTCTCACGTGCGCGCAAAGCCTTGCGTGCGCTCAATGATGGGACAACGATCACGCCTTCTTTGCGGATTCTCAAATGACAACACACATCCCCTCAGAACACGACTTGCATGCTTACGTTGATGGTCAGCTGGATCCGGAGCTGCATCGTCAAATCGACAGTTATCTGGTAAGCCATCCCGACCTTGCGCGTGAAGTGGAGCAGTTGCGCCTGGATAATCAACGCGTGCGCGCCGCCATCGCCAGTATTCCCGTGACACCGATTCCGGCACGACTTGATCCACAGCGCATCCGACGTGAACTGCGATCACGTTCCCAGCGCACTTTGGCAATAGCGGCATCCCTGATGCTGACACTGGGTTTGGGTACGATGGGAGGATGGCAGTTACGTGAACTGTCGATGCGCAAGACCTACCTGCCGATGGCCGATGCCACACAAGCCTACCGCTTGTTCGCCACCAATGACATGTTGCAGAAGGTCGATCTCAAGACCAGTGAGCCAGCCCAATTGCAAAACTGGCTCAACCAGCATTTTGTCCAGACGGCGGCTGCACCCGACTTTAGCGCTTATGGATTCAAGCTATTTGGTGCCCGCCTCATGGCTAGCGACAAAGGTGCTGCGGCCATGGTGGTGTACCAGAATAGCGAAGGGCAAGCGATTCTCTACTATGTCCGCTCACCGGGGGAGCTCTTCAACTTCGGTGCCGGCAACCGCAAGGATGGCAACCTGCTGACCCAGTATTGGCGGCAAGGCCGCTACTTCTATGCGGTCGTCAGTCCGAGCGATTCCCTGACTGCGATGCCAGTCCAACAGGCGATTGAACCCACTCGACCGTCTTCTTAAGCTACAACAGCTTTTCGCATTGAAGAACAAGCACTGAGCTGCGTGCAGGTAGTCGCACGCCCAGTGGTTTGTCGTCCCTTTTTACCCACCGATGTCACAAGGAACCTTGATCATGATGAATAAACCTACCTTCCTGAAACCCGTTATCGCCGCCATCGCCACGCTCTTGCTCAGCCATGCCGTCTACGCCGATGATGCGGTCGCTCCCACGCATATCAAAAACGTCGTACTCGTGCATGGCGCTTATGCGGATGGTTCTTGCTGGTCGGAAGTCATCGCCCGTCTGCAACAAGCTGGCTTGCATGTGACGTCGGTCCAGAATCCGCTGACCTCACTGGCTGACGATGTCGCAGCAACCCGTCGCGTGCTCGCACTGCAAGATGGTCCCACCATTCTGGTCGGGCATTCCTGGGCCGGCACCGTCATCAGCGAAGCTGGAAATGATCCCAAGGTTGCTGGGCTGGTCTACGTTGCCGCACGTGCTCCTGATGCCGGCGAGGATTATGGCGCACTCGCCGCAACATTTCCCACGCCACCCGCCAGTGCCGGTTTGGTGAAAGCCAATGGGTTTGCACAACTCAGCGAAGATGCCTTCGTGCATGACTTCGCCGGCGACCTCAATGCACAACAAGCCAAAGTCATGTATGCCGCGCAAGGGCGCATCGCCGATACCTTGTTCGCCGCACGCACGACGCAGGCTGCGTGGCACGACAAGCCAACCTGGTATGCCGTCTCGACCAACGACCGCACGACGTCACCGCAACTGGAACGTTTTCTTGCGCAACGCATGAAAGCCAAAACCATCGAAATTGACTCCAGTCATCTGTCGATGTTGTCCCATCCCGATGACATTACCAAGCTGATTCTCGATGCCGTAGAACAGCACCGCTGATTGCACATCGGTCACGATTGTTCAAGGTAAATGTCTGGCGCTGGATACACGGCTTAACGAAGCTCAATTCAAGTATCCAGCGGCCTTTAAATTGCATTCTAAGCAATATTTCTGAGCATTATTAACTATTAACCCTATGATTTATAGGGATTAAATCTGCACAAACTACGGGAAATCCGTAATCGCGTGGTGCAATGCAGCATGCTAATCTCCGCCCCCGGACAAAATTGGTTTCCCATGTCGGGACCTGATTTCTCCTCAATGGATATGGATTAGATCATGCTCAAAAAGTGTTTACTGGCACTGTTGGTATTGGTGCTCTCGCCCGCTGCGTTGACTGCGCAGGCAGCGGACGTCAAGAAAGTGGATGTGTTGCTGGTCGGCGGCGGCATCATGAGTTCAACCTTGGCGATCTGGCTCAATGAGCTCGAGCCGAGCTGGTCGATGGAGATGGTCGAGCGCCTCGATGGCGTCGCCAAGGAAAGCTCCAACGGCTGGAACAACGCCGGTACCGGCCACTCGGCGCTGGCTGAATTGAACTACACGCCGCAGGGCAAGGATGGCAAGGTCAGTATCTCCAAAGCAATCGAAATCAATGAAGCCTTCCAGATTTCGCGTCAGTTCTGGTCCTGGCAAGTGCGCCAAAACGTGTTGCACTCACCGCGCTCCTTCATCAACTCAACTCCCCATATGAGCTTTGTCTGGGGTGACGATAATGTCGCGTTTCTGAAGAAGCGTTATGAGGCACTGCAGGCCAGCCCGCTGTTCCGTCCAATGCAATTTTCGGAAGATCAGGAGCAGATCAAGAAATGGGTCCCGCTGATGATGGAGGGGCGCGATCCTAAACAAAAGATCGCCGCCACCTGGACGCCGATTGGCACCGATGTCAATTTTGGTGAAATCACACGGCAATATGTCGCCTACCTGCAAACACGCTCAAACTTCTCACTCAAGCTATCGAGCGAAGTGCGAGAAATCAAGCACAACGAAGATGGCACCTGGCGGGTCAGCTACAAGAATCTGAAAGACGGCAGCTCGACCGATGTCGATGCCAAGTTCCTCTTCATCGGTGCGGGGGGCGGTGCATTACGTCTGCTGCAACAGTCCGGTATTCCTGAAGCACGCGACTATGCTGCATTCCCGGTCGGTGGTTCGTTCCTGGTCACGGAAAATCCGGCAATTGCCGAGCGCCACATGGCCAAGGCTTATGGCATTGCGTCGACTGGCGCACCGCCAATGTCGGTGCCGCATCTCGATACACGCGTCATTGATGGCAAGCGCATCATCCTGTTTGGACCCTTTGCGACTTTCTCCACCAAGTTCCTCAAGGAAGGCTCCTTGATGGATCTGTTCTCCAGCACGACGCCGCATAACGTGTGGCCGATGGTGCGCGTCGGCGTTGATGAATTCCCGCTGGTGCAATATCTGGCCGGCCAATTGATGCTCTCTGATGATGACCGCTTCGCTGCACTCAAGCAGTACTTTCCGGAAGCGAAGAAGGAAGACTGGCGCCTGTGGCAAGCCGGTCAGCGGGTCCAGATCATCAAACGTGATGAGGAGAAAGGCGGGGTTCTCAAACTCGGCACGGAAGTGGTCAGTTCCAAGGATGGCACCATTGCCGGTTTGCTGGGCGCATCGCCAGGCGCATCAACCGCAGCACCGATCATGCTGCACGTTCTGGAAACCGTCTTCAAGGACAGGGTTGCCACACCCGAGTGGCAAAGCAAGATTCGCATGATCGTTCCAAGTTACGGCATCAAGCTCAACGATCATCCGGATGAGGTGGTCAAGGAATGGACCTACACCAGCCAGATTCTGCAACTGGCACCGCCGCCGAAGATTGACCTCAACGTGGCACCAAAGCAAGCAGCGCCAGCCAATCTCACCAAACCTAAAAATCAGGCTGCAGCCGACATGGCGCTCTAAAGAAAAGCGGCTTGAGCCGCTTTTTTTATTCGCTTGCGCATCTGCTTGCGTATCTGTTTTTTATTTAATGCATTTTTACATTGCTGACAAAACTCTGTCACGAATTTGAGGGGGGCTCAACGTGTTTTCAAATCTGCCTATCGGCAAGCGACTGGGCTTGTCATTCGGTCTGGTCACCTTGTTTGTCATCGCCATGGTCGTCATCGGTGCCTTGCAATTAAAATCAGTGGCCGATGAAGCCAATGCAATGATGACGGTTCCGCTTGCCAAAGAGCGCGTCATTTCTGACTGGTATCGCACCATCTACAGCAATGTGCGCCGACATTCACTGATCGCCCGCAGTGGCGACGTCGACCTCATCCGTCAGAGCATGGCCGACAATGCCGCAGCGTCGCAAGCCTCTTCCGAGCAGCAACGCAAGGTTGCCGAGTTGATCAGGACGCCGCAAGAACACGAAGTGTTCGAGCACGTATCGGATATGCGCAAGCGCTTCGTCAAGGCGCGTGATGATGTCTACAAAGCGCGGGAGGAAGGGCGTGCTGATGACGCCAAGCGGATACTCGATACCGAATTCACACCATCGGCCGACCGCTATCTGGCTGACCTGCAATCTTTGCTCGATACGCAGCGCACAGCCATCAACGACTCTGCAGCAGCAGTGCAAGCCACGTATGCCAGTGGTCTGATGCACCTGATGTTGATCGGTTGTCTGGCCATCGCCATCGCCGTGGTATTGGCAGTGGTCATCACGCGCGGAATTACACGTCCGCTCAATCGTGCGCTCGACACTGCCAATGCTGTTGCGACAGGCGATCTGACGACACAGATCGTGGTCGACTCCCGTGATGAAACTGGCAAGCTGCTGGCCGCACTCAAGACGATGAACGGTAATCTGCTACGTATCGTCGGTGAGGTCAAAATGGGTACCGATACCATCAACACTGCCTCCGCTGAAATTGCCAGCGGCAATCTTGACCTGTCTTCGCGTACCGAGCATCAGGCTGGTTCGCTGGAAGAGACGGCTTCTGCGATGGAACAGATGACCGCCACCGTCAAGCAAAACGCCGAGCATGCACAGCAGGCCAATCAACTCGCACAGTCGGCCTCAAGCGTCGCCAGTGAAGGCGGCAAGGTAGTCGGTCAGGTGATTGACACCATGGGTGACATTGATGCCTCGTCGCGCAAGATCGTCGACATCATCAGCGTGATTGAAGGGATTGCCTTCCAGACGAACATTCTGGCGCTCAATGCCGCAGTGGAAGCTGCGCGTGCCGGTGAGCAGGGACGTGGCTTCGCCGTCGTTGCCTCGGAGGTACGTACGTTAGCACAGCGCTCATCGGCTGCTGCCAAGGAAATCAAGGCCCTGATCGATGACTCGGTCGCCAAGGTCGGGATCGGCAGCACCTTGGTTAGCCAAGCTGGTAGCACGATGGCTGAGGTGGTCAGTAGCGTCAAACGGGTCACCGACATCGTCAGTGAAATCAGCGACGCCACGCAGGAGCAAAGCGCTGGACTGGTGCAGATCAATCACGCGATCGCAAAGATGGATGAGGTGACGCAGCAGAATGCAGCACTGGTAGAGCAAGCCGCTGCCGCAGCGCAATCCTTGCAGGATCAGGCCGGCAAACTGGTTGATACCGTCAGTGTATTCAAGATGGCGATGCCGGAGCGTTCGATCAAAGTGACGCAATTCAAGCCAGCCAGGTTGCCGCAAAAGAGACTCGTCAGGCCTGCGCTGACCAATAGCGAAGATGGTAGCTGGGAGCAGTTTTAAAAAGTCTGATGAGGTACGCGTACCAGTGGTGCGTGGCGAATTTTTCGCGAGAAAAAAATACAACAAATGCCATTTTTTTCTTTTGTCTGATCTAAAAAATGTCTTCTATTCACCAAGCTGAAGTCATGACGCGGCAGAAGCTTTAATGTCTGCCCATCCGACGGAAGTACGGATCCTCAAGACTATTTTTAAGAAGGATTTCAAATGAAAAAATCTTTGCTGGCACTCGCTGTTTTGGGTGCATTCGCAGGCGTTGCTCATGCACAAAGCTCGGTTACTATCTACGGTATTATTGATACCGGTATGGTCTACCAGAACCAAGTGGCAACAGGCACAGGTACCAATACCGGTAGCAAATTTTCGCTCAATTCCGGCGTTATCCAAGGTTCGCGTATCGGCTTCAAGGGTACCGAAAACCTGGGTGGTGGTTTGAGTGCTGTATTCAATCTGGAAGCTGGTTTTTCCAATGACACCGGCGCACTGCAAGGCTCCGACGCCGTGAGCGGTTCCAATCTGTTCCGCCGTAAATCGGTAGTGGGCTTGGCGGGTGACTTTGGTAGCGTATTGCTGGGTCGTCAAACTGATTTCGCCGATACGATTGCTTCATACACTTCGGTCAATGAGTTCGGTGGTTGGACTGGCAATGTCGGTCACAACCTGGATCGTCTGGAAGGCACACGCACAAACAACTCGATCTCCTACACCACCAATAGCATCAATGGTTTGACCGGAAATCTGCTGTACGGATTCGGTGAACAAGCAGGCTCGACCTCTGCAGGACAAGCCTTCGGCGCTGGCTTGAAGTACGATAACGGTCCGCTCGGTCTGGGGCTGAACTACTACCAATCCAAGGCTAACGGTACCTCGGCTGCTGATACCAGTCTGATTCCAGCAACCTCAACTACAGTCACCGCCGATACTCTGGCTAGCAACGTCGGCAGCACAGCATACAAGGGTTGGAACCTGGTTGCTTCGTACCAGTTTGGTCCGGCGCGCGTGTATGGTAACTGGTCACGTGTTACCCAAGATCTGAATACGCAAACCAATCTGACCGCTGCGGGCGTTGGTTCGCTGTCGACCCTGACCAATCGCACACTGGCACGTGCGAAAAAAGCAGATGTGTATGAAATCGGTACTGCCTACTCGCTCACTTCTGCTCTGAAGTTGCTGGGTGCGGTTGAATACACGCGCGCCCAATTCGATGGCGTATCGGACAAAGGTAACCTGACCGCGTACAACATTGGTACCGACTATGCATTGTCGCAACGCACTGACTTGTATGCATTTGCGACATTCATGCATGCAACGGATATTGTCAATACTGGTGTCGCTGATAGTACAGGAGTTGCCGGTAACCAGACTGCTGTAGCAGTTGGTATTCGCCACAAGTTCTAATTAATTTGTCGTCATTTGCACGACACGGGTAGAGCATCTTTGAAAGGCACTGCATGGATAGCATGCAGTGCCTTTTTATTTTTTATTTTTAAAAAATAAAATAAAAAAATCAAATAAAAAATAAAATAAAATTTCGATAAAAATATATAAGAAATAAAGCGTAAATAATAAAAAAATCATTTCTACTCGCACAATAATGCATTGCTAAACACGCGCTTAATCAAATGCTAGAGATCACCTAAAATCAAGTCTCCCATTCTGGTTTGAAGATATTGAATTGACGATGACGAGATCAGATCGAGACGTTGCCGGGTGTCGATGACATATGGTGACGGTCCTGAATCTGCGGGGCACTTCATGCGTCTCGGCAAGTGAGAGAATTTTTTTATCTATACGTTATTTCCCAAAGTACTCATTCATGATTTAACCATCGGCATTAGCAATCGTGCCAGTCTGCGTCGGTCATCTGCCGCCTCTGACAAGGTATCTGCGACGACTTCATAGTCGATTGACTCCCCAACGGAAACATAAACACCGACGCAATCATTTGCGCCGGATGGGACTCCTTTTGTCTTTTTTCGGTGCTCACGCTCAGCACTCTCCTTCAAGTAACGGATAAACACGATGGCAACAAGAGAAGAAATGGCTGTGATCAAAGCAGCACGTGCAGGCGAATCCCAGGCGCAACTGGCATTGGGGAATCGCTATCTCGATGGCGGAACTGGTTTGCCCAGAAATAATGTCACCGCGTTCTACTGGTTGAAGCGCGCCGCGCAACAAGGTGTTGATGATGCTTGGAAAGCGATCGGACGGAATATTTCCTACGATGACGTCAAGGCACTGTCCGTCGCGCGCGAGGCAGCATTATGGTACGAGAAAGCCTTCGATGCGGGGATTCAGAACGCCGGACTCACCTTTGCACGTCTGGTTCTCGACAATGCCGAGCAGTTCGACAGCAACAGTCAGGCGAGAGCAATTGGCGCCTTGTCCTTTTTAGCCAATCAAGACGATCATCAGGCACAGTGGCTCCTGGCACAGCAGATACAGAAACATCGGCATGATCACGGCAGCCAGGAGGATGTAAGTAGCAATCAGCAACCGCCGCCGATTTCGGAGGAAGATTTCCCGACGCTGGAAGAACGGCTCATCACCAAGGCCGCTTACGCCGGTGTCGAGCAAGCACAATTCGCTCTGCTGGATCAGGCCTGGGCAAAATCCGATTACGTCACTTTTGCGCGTGGCGCTGCAGTGCTGTCCAAAAAAATACGCCATCGACATGTGGTCGCAGTGATGCAACTGGAAAAAGGCCAGGATATCAGCCGCGACATTGTTCTCTGCGCAGACGAGTCACTCTTGCTATTGCGCTACGCACAATGGCGCCTGCGTGCAGTAAAGCCTGATCTTGTTGAGGCCGGATGGATGCTGGAACTGGCCGCCATCGCAGGGAACATTGAGGCGCAACTTGAGCTGGGACTACTCAATGCCAAACTCGACCGTCATGGCAACCGTGTGTTTATGGAGCTTGGTTTGGCAAATTTCAAAAAAGCCTTGCACTGGCTGACGGTCGCTGGTGAGCGTGGCTCGTCATTGGCATGGCATGCGCTGGCCCGCATTTATGCACGCTCCATTTATTCGCAGCGTAACCTGGATGTGTCGTTGCAATACCTTGAAAAGGCAGCCAGCCTTGGGGCCGTCAATGCACAATATGAACTGGCACAAATCTATTGGCGCAAGCGTCGTGACAGTCCACTCAATGATATCAACGCGATCTATTGGTGGAAAAAGGCTGCGGAGCAACACTGTGACAATGCCAAAAATGCACTGCAAGCATTTTCTGCGCGATCAGGCCAGATGCGCTGGGCCGACAATGCCCTAATGCATCTGAATGAAAAACGAAAGAGTGCGCATCCGTTTCTGAGTGCCCGGGTTGAATTGGCAGCAACGTTTGGTTTGACCAATCCAGAAGCGCTGCTGATCGATGTGAAGGCGGCCGACTATGGACATTGTCTGGTGATTGATATCTGCCGTTACTACGCTCGCAGCAGGCGTCGTCTGGTGGTGATCGACACCGACGAGCAACGTGCCACGCTGAACCGGATCTGTCGTCTGTTTAGTGATGTCGATTGTAGTTTCAGCGGCCTCGAGGGAAGTTACCGCCAACGTCAGTATCGACTGAAGTCAAACTTCCCTGAGAGTGCATAGTTCTCTTTCGTTCTGAAAGTATTGTTTCTAAATTAGAAATAAGCAATTAACTATATCGCTATTTTTCTCAAATTAAGCAATAGCTATACTTTGCTTCATCGATGACGAGCAAGCAGCAAGCAGTGAGAAGCAAGCAGCGCCACTACCCGCCAATCGAGATATCAACTGATTGAATTTTTTAGGGAGTACCATCATGAATGCCAAGCAAATCGTTGTTTCCGTTGTTCTCTTTGCCGCTGCTGGTGCAGCATTCGCAGAAACAGCTTACCCACCGGAAACCAAGTTTGTCTCGACCAAGACACGTGCCGAAGTGATCGCTGAATTGAAGCAGGCACGGGCTGAAGGACTGATTACCAACGGTAATAACTATCCGATCATCAAACAGCAACCTACTTCGCTCACCCGTGAGCAAGTGATTTCGACTTTGCATCAGCCATCGGACATCAATATCTATCGCGGTGCCTGATCACTTGAAGCATCATCTTTGATACCGTACCGAAGGGAATCGTCAGCGACGGTTCCCTTTATTTTTTCAAGTCGATGTGGAGTGCACCGATCTGTAATCGAGGTAATTCATTCAGACGCCGAGTCAGGGTGCTCGGAACGATGACGTGATTATTTTCGCCTTTAATGTACGATAACGTATAACTTAGGTGTGCCAGTTAGCGACAGAAGATCGCTATCACTCACTTTATTCTGTATATTTGGCGCATTCTTTGCGAGCTTTTTATTTAAGTGGTACGATGACGTATAACTAGTGCCTCGGGTCGCGCAAAGTGCGCAGGCCGATGTTTTGATGCGTTGACGTTAGACGACGCTGGCCAGGAGTGAGATTGTCATCGTGAAAATTTCTCGTTTTGAAGTGATTCGTGTTGCTCTGCCGTTTGATGCCGGGCGCACACCGATTGTTGCTAGTGGAGCGCGAGATGCCTACAACGCGGCATCTCCGGAACTGCGCCGTATGGAAACCCTGCTGGTCAAATTGACCGATGAGCAGGGACGTGAGGGATGGGGTGAAGCTTTCGGTCATCTGATCAATCCGGTGACTTTTGCGGCACTGGCCGGGCCCGTCGGACGTTGGTTTTCTGGTGTGGAATTCTTGCCAACGATGGATGGCATTGCTGCCGTGCGCGACGCCGCTGATCGCGCATTGCATGCGTTTGGTCGGACCGGTCCGGTGCTGTTTGCCCTGTCAGCAATTGATACGGCACTGTGGGATCTGGCTGCGCAAGCTGCAGGAGAGCCGCTGTATCGCTGGATGGGCGGCAAACGCGAGACGATTGACGTCTACGCCAGTCTGGTTAGTTACGACAATGATCCCGACGAGGTTGCCCGTCAGGTGCAACGCGCTGCGCGTGCCGGATTCAAGCGACTTAAATTACACGAAACCGAGCATGCCGCCATTGTCGCTGCACGCGAGGCATTGCCAAAGGAGATCGCACTTGCCGTCGATGTGAATTGCCCCTGGCAAGTTGCCGAGGCGGTGACACGCGTTGCAGCACTCAATGGGATTGGGCTGGAATGGATCGAAGAGCCGGTTTGGCCGCCCGATGATCTTGACGGTCTGGCGCAGGTGCGTCGTCAAGGTGTTCCTGTTTCCGCCGGTGAAAATGCTTCAGGCGTGGCGGGATTTCGACAGGCCTTTGCCAGCGGTGCGATCGATATCGCGCAACCGAGTCTTGCCAAGATCGGTGGTTTCACCGGTATGCGTGAGGTCATTGCAATGGCCGGCGAGTATCGGGTTCAGGTGATGCCGCACTGCTTTTATTACGGCCCTGGTTTGCTGGCCACGGCACATGTGGTGGCAACGTTGCCGCAGACTGCTGCACTTGAGGTGCCTTGGTTGCAGTGGCCCACGGCACTTCACGTGTATCAACATGCGGTACCAAGCATGCGCATGCCAGACCTGCCTGGACTCGGTTTCCAACCGGATGCCGCAGTGTTGCAAGAATTTACGATTGACCGCGCAGTGCTTGTATAGCCGGAGCGCGCCCACCTGATTGACCCAATAAGCAACAACATAAGCAGCAACATAAGCTGCAACAAAAGTCAGCGCCTATGCAGACCCACAAAACCAAATTGACAGGAGACTTCATGAAAACCCGTTATCGCTGGACCATCGCATTCCTGTTGTT
This sequence comes from Herbaspirillum sp. Sphag64, assembly GCF_014192645.1. Taxonomy (GTDB): domain Bacteria; phylum Pseudomonadota; class Gammaproteobacteria; order Burkholderiales; family Burkholderiaceae_D; genus Herbaspirillum. The sequence goes on from NZ_JACHYE010000011.1 coordinate 34,908, forward strand.
TCTGGCAGGCATGCTCAACTATCTTGATCGCGCTGCGTTATCGGTGGTCGCACCGATCATCAAGAATGATCTGCATATCAACGATGCCCAGATGGGGCTTCTTTTTAGCAGCTTCTTTATCGGCTATTGCGTGTTTTGTTTTGTCGGGGGCTGGGCGGCGGACCGCTATGGCCCACGTCGCGTCTTCATGCTGGCCGCCGGCTTCTGGTCAATATTCTGTGGTGCGACAGCATTTGCCAGTAACTATGCCATGCTAATGGTGGCGCGGGTAGCCTTCGGTGTGGCGGAAGGGCCGATGGGCACGACCACCAATAAATCGATTTCAAACTGGTTTCCCCGGCGTGAAGCAGGGCGCGCAGTTGGCCTTACCAACGCGGGTCAACCGCTGGGTGCTGCTATTGCAGCGCCACTGGTCGGCTTGGTGGCATTGCAGTTTGGCTGGCGCATTTCGTTTGTCGTGATTGCATTGTTGGGCTTTGTCTGGATGGCATGTTGGTGGCGTTGTTTTCGGGACCAACCAGCAGAGCATCCAGCCGTCTCGCAAGAAGAGGTCATCCTGATTGCCGCCGATCGCCAGACCATGCAGGTAGCAGGCGCTGACGCTAATGCTGCCGCTGACGAGCGCATCACGCGATATCTGTTATCGATGCCAGTACTCGGTGTGGCGCTGGCATTCTTTGCTTTCAACTACGTGCTGTATTTCTTCCTGTCCTGGCTGCCTAGCTACTTCACGGATTACCAGCATCTCGATATCAAGCACATGAGTGTGATTGGCGTTCTTCCCTGGTTAGGTGCCACAGCGGGTTTTATTCTCGGCGGACTGATTTCAGATGAACTCTACAAGCGAACCGGTAACGTGCTGTTTGCCCGTAAGGCGGTAATCATCCTGGGCTTGGGAATGGCTGCCCTTTGTGTGTTGCTGGCATCGCGCGCTACATCATTGCCTGCAGCTGTCGCACTGATTGCGATTGCGAGTCTGTTTGCCTTCATGACGCCTCAAGCTTGCTGGTCGTTACTACAGGACATCGTGCCCAGCCACAAGATTGGCGCGACCGGTGGCTTTGTGCATCTGCTTGCTAATCTCGCCGGCATTCTTGCTCCCAGTATCACCGGCTTTCTGATTCAGTATGGCGCCGGCTATGCATCCGCATTTGCTCTCAGCAGTAGTCTGGCGGCCATTGGCGTACTGGCAATCTGGCTCATGGTGCAAGAAAAAAGCGTAGGACGTTTGCGACATGCTGTTGCCTGAGCGATTGTGCGTTGAATTACCACTGACGTTGAATACTGTAAGGAGATAGTCATGTTGACCCGTCGGCGCTTCGTTACCAGCGCTCTCGCACTACCAGCTGTCGCATCCCTGTCGTCCTGCGCGACTACCCTGTCACCGGCCAACAAGCCACTGCTGATCGATTCCCATGTGCATGTCTGGAAGACCGATCCGCGTTATCCCTATGCCTCCGGTGCGGATGTCCCCGCCAACGTTGATGCGAGCGCAGAGACACTACTGAAGCTGATGGCGGCGAATGGTGTGTCGCGCACCGTATTGATTCAGGTGATCCACTACAAATGGGATAACAGTTATCTTGCCGATGTCCTGAAACAATATCCGCAATATTTCCAGGGTGTTGCACGCGTCAATCCCAATGACCCTGCCGCACCGGATCACTTAACCCAGCTCACGGAACAGGGCTTTCGTGGAGTTCGCCTGAGCCCCGCCGGTGGCGCTGAAGGTGACTGGATTGCCGGACCATTGATGCGTCCATTATGGTCTCGGTGCGAGAGTCTACAAGTACCGATGACCTTACTGGCTCCGGCCACTCGCTTGCCAGAAATTACCCGCTTGATCGATCACTATCCCGATCTGACCGTGGTCATCGATCATATGGCGGATACGCCGCTGGATCGTCCGGATCTATTGCAATACTTGCTGGCCTTGGCACGTTATCCGCATGTCTACGTCAAAATCTCGCACCCTTGGTCGCTTTCGAAACAGGCCTATCCCTTTGATGATGCCTTCGTGACGGTGAAAAAAATATACGACGTATTTGGCGCCAAGCGCCTGATGTGGGGGACGGATCGACCAATATGTCTCCCTTACCTGTCGTATGAACAAGCCGTCGCCCTGTATCGTGATCATCTCGATTTCATGCCACTGGCGGATCGTCAGGAGATCTGGCATGGCACCGTACAGCGTGTATGGCCATTTGGTTTGTCCTGACATCGCCACAGCGCGCTTTACATTCACTCTCGAGCGTTGAAAAGTCACGCGCAGATCGCAGTTTCTGCGGTCTGCGCCGGGGCGCTGCCGGCGCTACACCGCATGGAGCGTACCTGGTTCGATTGTTCCTGAAATGGAAATAAACAATTGACCGTGATGCTATTTTTCTCGAATTAAGCAATAGCTATACTTTGCTTCATCGATGACGAGCAAGCAGCAAGTAGCTAGCAGCTAGTAGCAAGAAGCGCCACTACCCGCCAATCGAGATATCAACCGATTGAATTTTTTTAGGGAGTACTATCATGAATGCCAAGCAAATCCTCGTTTCCGTTGTTCTCTTTGCTGCTGCCGGTGCAGCATTCGCAGAAACAGCTTACCCACCAGAAACCAAGTTTGTCTCGACCAAGACACGCGCCGAAGTGATCGCTGAATTGAAGCAGGCACAGGCACAGGGTTTGGTGACGAACGGTGACAACTATCCAATCGTCCAGGAACCACGTAGCTCGCTCACACGTGCGCAAGTGATGTCGACGCTGAGTCAGCCATCCAGCAACGAGAGCTATCACGGTGCCTGATCCGTTGAAGCTTTCGCCTCAATGCAGTATCCAAGGGAATCGTCACTGACGGTTCCCTTTATTTTTTGCAATTGACGGTAGTCGTCGGCCTAACAAGTTACTCCTCTGGACGTGTCAACTTTTCTTCGTGCGACTCTACGCCCGTAATCTTTGGAATACATTCAGTACGAAACCACGCCGCCGTGAGCGGTTGCCGCGCCAGCCAATGGCGCGCTATCGGTACGATCTGTTCGCCGATGAGCAGACCCAGCAGGCCCAGCAGAGCAATGGCAGGTGGTGCCGGCGACTTTACCTGTAGTAAAGAGTAGATCACTCCTGCCAACAGACCGAACAGCAGTGAGACGAGATAAGGTTTCATGCAGTGCTCCGCGGGCTATCCAAAATACGGCCGGATCAATGTCAATAGCGGTTCGCCAATGACCATGCCCAGCAGACCGAGCAAGGCGATACCCGGTGGTGCAGGTGACCGCACCTTAAACAGGGCGTACACCATGCCCACCAGAATGCCGGCGCCAAGTGACAAAAGATAGGGTGTCATTTTTTTGATTCTGTAGGCATTACAAATCAATGCAGGATTGTTCAATCGATTGCGGTGGTACTGGTAGCCACGTACCAGTGCCACCACATCAGATTTACTGTCCGTACTTACTTGGCCGGTACTGGTGCCAGCGTCTCGTGGTTGCTCTTGGCACGTGCGGGTGCCTTGTGCACCATCGTGTAGGCATAGTCCACACCCATACCATAGGCACCGGAATGCTCACGCACAATATCCATCACGGCTGCATAGGTCTCTTTACGGGCCCAGTCGCGTTGCCATTCCAGCATGACCTGTTGCCAGGTCATTGGTACTACGCCGGCCTGAATCATGCGTTGCATGGCGTAGTCATGCGCTTCTTTTGAGGTACCGCCGGAAGCATCGGCCACCATGTAGATTTCATAACCACCTTCGGCCATCGCACACAGCGCGAAGGTGTTGTTGCACACTTCAGTCCACAGACCAGAGACGATCACCTTCTTGCGGCCGTTGGCGGCCAGCGCGTCACGCACTTTTTGGTCATCCCATGAATTCATCGAGCTGCGTTCCAGAATATCCTTGCCCGGGAAGACATCAAGCAATTCTGGATAGGTATGACCAGAGAAGCTCTCCGTTTCGACCGTCGTGATGATACTTGGGATCGAAAATGCCTTGGCCGCCTTGGCCAGTGCAACGGTATTGTTTTTGAGTACCTGACGATCCATCGATTGCACACCAAACGCCATTTGTGGCTGCTGATCGATAAAGATGATCTGACAGTTCTCAGGAGTCAATACTTCGAGCTTGGGGTTGGTCATTTTGTAGTCCTCATTAGGTCATTGAAAGATGTGACACAGGCATGACACATGACTGTGACAAGCGTTGCGCAAACGACAATGGAGGCAGCCTCGCTGCATGTTTGTGTATCGTGCAGGCGACAGTGTTTGGGATGCGCAGGTGACAGCAGTGCGGCATTGCGACCATTATCGAAGTCCGATAATAGGTGCGATGGATAAGGTGAACCATTATCCGTTCGTATAACTGGACGCGCAGTCTGATCTTTCGCACACTGCGTCCATCCCACATGCTGTCTCGACAGCTTGCAACGTCGGGAGCGCGTTGTCCGACTCGATCAAGACTGCCGGGTTGGCTTTACAGACCGTGTTATTCAGGAGTTCACCATGTCCCAAACGATGACGTCTGATCTGATTCTCATCAACGGAAAATTTCATACCGTCGACCGCCAAAATCCCTTGGCCAGTGCGGTTGCCATTAGTCAGGGAAAGTTCGTTGAGGTAGGCGATGCCGAGTCAGTCATGCGCTACAAGAGCGCGACGACCAAGGTGATTGATTTGGGTGGCCGTACTGCTGTACCGGGCCTGAATGACTCGCACCTGCATCTGATCCGTGGTGGCCTGAATTACAACCTGGAGTTGCGTTGGGAAGGGGTTCCATCACTGGCTGATGCGCTGCGCTTGCTCAAGGAGCAGGCTGACCGGACACCAAGTCCGCAATGGGTGCGCGTAGTCGGTGGCTGGACCGAGTTCCAGTTTGCTGAGCGCCGCATGCCAACGTTGGAAGAGCTCAACGCAGCAGCACCTGACACGCCTGTCTTTGTGTTGCATCTGTATGACCGCGCATTGCTCAATCGCGCTGCCTTGCAAGCAGTTGGCTACACCAAAGATACACCGAATCCACCGGGTGGTGAAATTCAGCGTGATAAGAGCGGTAACCCGACCGGCATGCTCATCGCCAAACCAAATGCCATGATTCTGTACGCCACGCTGGCCAAGGGGCCGACCTTGCCGCGAGAGTATCAGGTCAACTCCACGCGTCAATTCATGCGAGAACTCAATCGGCTTGGCGTGACCAGTGCAATCGATGCCGGCGGCGGCTTCCAGAACTACCCTGAGGATTACGCCATCATCGATCAGCTGGCACGAGACGGGCAGTTGACCTTGCGCATTGCCTACAATCTGTTCACCCAACGCAAGGGCGCTGAGCTGGAAGATTTCCAGAAATGGACCGAAATGGTATCGCCGGGTACGGGTGATGATTTTTATCGCCATAACGGTGCTGGTGAAATGCTGGTCTTTTCTGCAGCAGACTTCGAAGACTTCCTCGAGCCACGGCCTGATCTGGCACCCGGCATGGAAGATGAGCTCGAGCGCGTGGTGCGTCATCTGGTAGCCAACCGCTGGCCGTTTCGTCTACATGCGACTTACAACGAATCGATCGAACGCATGCTCGATGTCTTTGAGAAGGTCAATCGCGATATTTCCTTTGACGGCTTACATTGGCTCTTTGATCACGCCGAAACCATCACGCCGAAAAACATCGAGCGGGTACGGGCACTTGGCGGCGGTATTGCAATTCAGCATCGCATGGCGTTTCAGGGCGAATATTTTGTTGAACGCTATGGTGCCGAGGCCGCCGCCAATACGCCACCGGTAGCAACCATGCTAGAGATGGGGGTACCGGTCGGCGGTGGCACCGATGCCACTCGGGTTGCCAGTTATAACCCGTGGACAGCGCTCTATTGGCTGGTCTCCGGGCGCACCGTGGGTGGTTTGAAACTGGTTGATACCGCGGCCCGTCTCTCACGTGATACTGCGCTCGAATTGTGGACCGCCGGGAGCGCCTGGTTTTCCAGCGAACAGGACAAGAAAGGCCGGATCAAGGTTGGTCAGTTGGCCGACGTAGCCGTGCTCAGTGCTGATTTTTTCGCCATTCATGAAGATGCCATCAAGTCCCTGGAATCGGTGATGACGATCGTCGATGGCAAGGTGGTCTATGCCGACGCTGAATTCTCGCATCATGGACCTGCTGCCATTCCCGTCTTGCCAGACTGGTCACCCGTTGCCAAGGTACCTGGACACTACCGTGCTGTTCCTGCCAGTCAGCGTAGTTTGCCCCATATCTGCGCGGGTGCCTGCGGCGTCCATGGACACAGCCACGACAAGGCCCGCAAGTCCAGCGTGCCAGTGTCGAGTCACACCGGATTCTGGGGCGCGCTGGGTTGCAGCTGCTTTGCCTTCTGATATAGATGAAAACAAGCCTATAAAAAGCGATACATTCCTATGAAAAAATTACTCGCCCTCGTTGATACCCCTTGGATTGATCAAGGACTGTTGTTCTTGCGTCTGAGCGGCAGCTTCATGCTGTTTTATGTGCACGGCTTACCCAAGGTACTGCACTACGCCAACGAGTTGCAGCATATTGAAGACCCGTTCGGCTTTGGCCCGCATCTCAGTCTGTGGGCCGCCATCATTGCAGAGTTCATCTGCCCGTTGATGATTGCGTCAGGTGTCCTGGTCAGACTGGCGTGTCTGCCAATCATTGGTGTGTTGCTCATCGCTATGTTTGCGGTACATCCGGATTGGAGCGTGGCAGAAGGCCAGTTCGGCTGGCTATTGCTGCTGATCTTTATCAGTATCGCTCTGTGTGGCCCCGGGAAGTATCGCTTCTCTGCATTACCGAAGTCATAAAACGAAGAATTTTTCTCCCTAGTTGCAGCACCATTCAAATAAAGGAACAGAGATCATGAGCACATTGACCACACGTGACGGTACCGAAATTTATTACAAAGACTGGGGCCATGGGCAACCTGTCGTTTTCAGCCATGGCTGGCCGCTTGACGGTGACATGTGGGAATACCAGATGAATTTTCTGGCCGAACGTGGCTATCGTGTGATTGCTTATGATCGCCGTGGCTTTGGTCGTTCCAGTCAGCCATGGGATGGCTACAACTACGATACCTTTGCCGATGACTTGGCACAGTTGCTTGAGAGGCTCGATCTGAAGGAAGTTACCCTGGTCGGCTTTTCCATGGGCGGTGGCGATGTGGCGCGTTACATTGGCCGGTTTGGCACGACACGTGTGGCAAAGGTCGTGTTGCTTGGCGCCGTGACACCTATCTTCGGCAAGACCCAGGACCATCCACAAGGCGTTGACAAGGCTGTCTTTGACGGCATCAAGCAAGGTTTGCGTGCAGATCGCGCGCAGTTTTTGAGCGATTTCAGCACCCCGTTCTTCGGCACCAATCGGCCTGGTCACAAGGTCTCTCAAGGCGTATTGGCGCAAACGTTTAATATCGCCATGCTGGCTTCCATCAAGGGGACGCTCGATTGTGTCACTGCGTTTTCGGAAACGGACTTCCGCGCTGACCTGAAAGGCTTCAATGTGCCAACACTGGTCATTCATGGTGATGACGATCAAATCGTGCCGCTGGAAGCCACCGGCAAACTGGCCGCAGAATTGGTTCCAGGTGCGAAGTTGAAAGTCTACGCTGGTGCACCGCACGCGCTGGCCTTCACGCATAAGGATCTGCTCAATGAAGATTTGTTGTCCTTCCTCAAATCCTGAGTTCTTTGCTCACTGAAAGGAACGTCATGGATAAGGACAGACAGCACGCTGCTCAGCAGCACCGCCGCGCCCCGCTTATCACGCCGAGCTTGCTCGGCAGTGAGGCGGTCAGGGATATATCTGCTGGTCTGAATGCCTTGCTGGCGGATATCTTTGCCTTGTATCTCAAGACCAAAAATTTCCACTGGCATATGTCGGGACCGTATTTTCGAGATTATCACCTGCTGCTCGACGAGCAGGCTAACCAGATTATCGCCATCGCGGATCTGGTTGCCGAGCGGGTTCGCAAGATTGGCGGGACGACCTTGCGCTCGACCGGGCATATCGCTGAGTTACAGCGGCTGTCCGACAATGACGCTGATTACGTGACCGCTACCGATATGCTCGCAGAATTGCGGGAAGACAATATCCGGCTGGCGGGATTCATGCGGGTGACCCATGCGCTATGTGATGAATACGCTGATATTGCTACTGCCAGTCTGCTGGAAAACTGGATCGACGAAGCCGAGCAACGTACCTGGTTTTTGTTCGAATCTGGCCGTCATCCCTCTTAAGTAAATGGCAACCGCTGACAATTGTGCTCTCAACAACAATTGTCAGTGCTTTGCCCGTGTCGGTATCGCAGCAACGATAGATTCGCTGATGCTTACCCCTATGCCGTCATCAGTGATACTGTGTGGTCACTCTTCGCCATTCGCGTCAAACCAGAGATATGCCAGTATGAATAAACAACAACGTGACCGCTTTCAGAGCATCAGTCTTTCCTTCCTTGCTGGATACGTCGATACCTTAGGATTTGTCGCCTTGTTCGGCTTGTTCACTGCGCATGTGACGGGTAACTTCATTCTCATTGGTTCGGCGTTGGCCAATGCGTCGTCAGCCTCAATTTTGAGTAAATTTCTGGCGTTTCCGGCATTCATTGCGGGCGTCGCTGTTGCCCGGTTCCTGGTCTTGCGTGCCGAGCAACGGCAACGGCGGGCTTTGCCTCAGGTATTGCTGATGCAGTTCGCGCTGCTGGCAGGCTTTATGGCCATGGGGCTGCTTGCCACACCGATACCATCACAAGGCAATGACCTCTCACTGGCGGCAGGCTTGTTCGGCGCTGCGGCGATGGGGGTGCACAGCGCAACCGGCAAGTTGTTGCTGGCACATCTGGCCCCCACGTCGATGATGACAGGTAATGTGACCCAGATTGTCATTGACCTCATTGATCTGGCCCTGGGCAATCGAGATACCGCAGTCACCGAGCGCTGCATCAAATTTTTCTGGACTATCCTGGCCTTTGGCGTCGGCGGTATTCTTGCTGCTTTCGGGTATATCGAGACAGGATTTTCAGCATTGCTGGTTCCGCTGCTCATTTTGCTGATTCTGCTTGGCGAGGACCGGCAACAGGCTGGCCGCATGGCGGTAAACGCATAAGGCTCATCCCGGGGCTCTCGTGCAGGATGTCACGGTAAAAAATGCTCCTGTGCATGTGCCAGAATGCTGGCGACGGTGGTCGCCAGTTCATGTGCTGTAAACGGTTTGGGAAGTATCGTCTCGACCAGATTAGGGAGATCGATATCAGCAGCGGTTTGACCGATATAACCGCTCATGAGAAGGGCGGGCAATGAGGCGCGTATTGCACGCGCCTTCTGTATCAATGTCGATCCCGTCATGGTCGGCATACGTTCATCGGTGAGTAACAGATCATAGGCAAACGGTTGTTTACGGATGGCATCAAGCGCAGCCCGGGCTGACGTGAATTCACTCACCGTGTAACCAAGTCGACCGAGTGTTTCTGCAGTCATTGTGACGAGTGCGGCTTCATCGTCGACGATCAGGATATGTTGATTGCGACCTAATGGTAGAGAGCGATTTACAGTACATTTTGTTTCCGCGCAGGTGCTCGAGCGGGGCAGATATACCGAAAAATTACTACCCGCGTCAGCACTACTGCTTACCTCGATCACACCACTCAGATCGGAGACAATGCCATGTACCAGCGACAGGCCAAGACCTGTGCCGACACCGATTTCCTTGGTGGTAAAAAACGGATCGAAAATGCGTTCCATCACATGCGGTGGAATTCCTTCGCCACTGTCCTTGACCTGTAGCTGCAAATAATCGCCTTCGGCAAGTATTCCTGTAGTGACCACACGTGGTGTTGTCACTCGAAGCGGTTGCAGGGAAATCTGGAGAACACCGCCCAGAGGCATAGCTTGCACCGCATTGGTGGCCAGGTTCATGATCAATTGATGGACATGTGTCGGGTCACCCATGATGGCGGCATCACCAGCGCCAAGTTGCGGTTCGATGCGAACATTTTCTGGCAATGTGGAAGTAATCAAATCGATCGCCTCGCTCACCACTTCTTCGACACAGACTGGTACGGGCTCAATTTTATGGCTACGGCTAAATGAAAGGATGCGGTTAGCCAGCGCCCGTCCCCGTTGACTGGCGGACATGATGTTATTGAGGTCGCGTTGCAATCGTACGTTATCGGCCAGGTCATGCTGGGCCATCTCACCGTAGCCCATGATGACGCCGAGAATGTTGTTGAAATCATGCGCAATGCCGCCGGCCAGGGTACCCAATGCTTCGAGTCGTCTTGATTGCTCCAGTGCAGCCTCGGTGCGCTTCTGTGTATCGATATCGCTGACCGATCCAGCCAGACGGGTAGGTACGCCCTCAGCATTACGGACACATGAGCCACAGATACGCACCCAGCGGTAACTGCCGTCACCATGCAAAATACGCCATTCGCCATCGTAGGCAGCAGCGGCATCGGCCAGGTATCGGTCAATCATCTGCATTTGCAAGGGGGCATCATCAGGATGCAGTTTGATCCGTTCGCGCCACTCCTGGCGGGGACGGATCGTTACACCCGGTTCCATCCCATAAATTCGCTGGGCGCGAATGGACATGAACATTTCATTTTTTTCGATATCCCAATCCCAGATTCCCTCCGCCGAGGCATCGGCTGCAAGAGAGAACCGCTCCTGAGAGGAACGTAGGGCAGCATCAATGCGCTTACGTTCAACCGCAACGGCGATGAGATGCGTGAACTGTTCGATGATCGCCAGTTGCTGCTGTGAGGCAGGGCCAGGCTGACGTGCATGCAGGTTGAATGTACCGAGTGTTTCGCCATCAGAGGAAATGACCGGTGTGATGAAACAGGCCCGCAGACCATGTTTCAACGCCAGCTCCCGATAGACCGGCCAGGAATAGTCATTGGCAATATCCATGATGGCGATCGTCTTCGCACCGTCCAAGGCGAAACTGCAGGGAAAGGCATCAGGTCCAAACTGATCGCCATCAATGGCCTGGGAAAACGTCGCTGGTAAATTCGGCGTCACGGTGTGTATCAGACGGTTGTCATCCTCAGCCATCAAGCCAATGGTGACGAGCGACTCAGGGGAAATCTGATCTACGATGGCACACATTCTTTCGAGGAATAATGAAGTGCTGCTGCCACGAGCAATCATTTCGAGCAGCGCCTTTTCACCGGCAAGTAGTGCCTCTGCACAGATCAGATCTTCAATATCGGTTGTTTGTCCATGCCATTTGATGATCTTGCCCGCGCGGTCACACATTGGTAGTGCGCGTGTCAGAAACCACCGATAGGAACCATCAAAGCGACGCAGGCGTGCCTTCATTTCCCCCGATGTCCCTGTCACGAGTAGCTTGTTCCATATGCTCAGCAGTGGCGGTAGATCGTCGGGGTGGATCGTCTCCATCCAGCCATCACCAGTGGCCTTCTCATGTGTCAGACCGGTATACCCCAGCCAGGGAACATTGAAGAAGTCAATATATCCATCTGGATTGGCAGTCCAGATCATGCCAGGGACATGGTCAACAATCATGGTCATGGGGGATGTTTCAAAGGATAGAGGGGTCAAAATAGCGCCTCCGGTTCTGCAGTAAACAGGTAACCCAAGCCACGCTCCGTCTTGATCAGCGGCGTTGCGCTATCGGGCAGTTCAAGTTTCTTTCTCAGACGGCCAATCTGCACATCAATGGCACGATCGTAGACCTCGTTGTTGTGCATACGTGAGAGATCGAGCAGTTTGTCACGCGATAGTATTGTGAGGGGCGAGGTCAGAAATGCGGCAAGCAAATTGAATTCGGTATTGCTCAGCGCGATCTGCTGGCCCGTGGGTGTTGTCAGACGGCGTAAGCGTACATTGAGCTCCCATCCGGCGAACCGATAGCCGCGCAGTCTGGACAGGCCTTCGGCAACGGTTTCGCGTGCCCTGGCCCGACGCAACAGTGCGCGCACCCGGGCCAACAGTTCACGTGGAGAAAAAGGTTTGGTCAGATAATCATCGGCGCCGATTTCCAGCCCCATGACACGATCCGCCTCATGCAGACGTGCTGTCAGCATAATGATGGGCATATCGGAATTCTGACGTAGCCGACTGGCAATCTGCATGCCATCTTCACCGGGTAGCTTCAGATCCAGGATCAACAGATCAACCGACGCGCTCTTCAATACCTCATCAAGTTGTCTGCCATCGGCCAATGCCGTGACTTTAATTGCCTGATCACCGAGATAATCAACGATCAATTCCCGAATGCCGGGATCGTCATCAACCACGACGACATGAATGGATTCTTGTGCAGGTATTTTCATTATTATGGTTTCCATTAACTGGTAAGCGAGAGAAATTCCCCCATCCAGAGTGCAACGGATCACGTGCGCACTCTGGCACCTCCTGCTACGCATGTGCTACAGCGTCGACCGTATAGGTGTTTCTCGGCAGTCGACATGCATATGCCTTAGCGATGCATTCTATTCACTTTATTTGTGCGATGCATCCTACGCGGCCATTATGTGTCAAATGACATAAATGGCCGGGATTTTGTCATACGCATATGAATTTACATCGCTATGATCAGCGTCAAGATAACCAAGAATATCGGGCTGATAGTGGTGAACGGCCACGCAAGAAAGGCTGGCGTGGGGAAATCGCATTTTCGGGTATTTCACGCTCCCAGAAGCACTGTTCGTGGCAATAATGTCAGTGGAGGGCAGGAAGTATGCAGAATATTATCTATATTGTTGATGATGATGATTTCGTGAGGGCTTCCATTGGCCGGCTGTTGCAATCAGTGGGCCACAGGATAAAGGCTTTTTCGACTGCTGCCGAATTTTTGCAACATCCTTTTGAATGCGTTCCCAGTTGTTTGATTCTGGATATGAACATGCCAATGCAAGATGGCTTTCATGTTCTTGATACGCTGGTTTCCATGGGTAACAGGTTGCCGATCCTTTTTCTTACCGGCTTTGGCTCGATCCCTCTGTCGGTACGCGCGATGAAAGCCGGTGCCGCAGAATTTCTGACCAAGCCTGTCAGTGCGGACGAATTATTGATGGCCGTGGACAATGCGCTGCTCAAGGCAGCAAGTAGTTTTCATCACAATCAGGAAATGGCGGAACAGGTTCAACGCTATCAGCTGCTCACACCCCGGGAACGCACCATTCTCGAACTTGCCATCGGTGGCTTGCTTAACAAGCAGATTGCCAGTGAGCTCAGCATTAGTGAAATTACCGCTAAAGTGCATAAGCGACGGGTGATGGAAAAAATGCAGACCCGCACCTTGGCTGACCTGGTACGGGTTTCTGAACGTCTTGGTATTTCCAGTGCAAGAAGTCGTTAAATTGCAGTCAGTTCAGTGGTGTCAATTCACGCGGGAGAGGTGTCGAGGGCTTCTGCCTTGTTATACAAATAGATAATGGTATTGCCGATTGAGTCGCCCTACTATCAGGAAACTGGTGATTGGCCCTCGTACTACAGCATTGCGAAATTGGCGCTGACCGGCAGTGGCCATCAAGACGAAAACTGACAACGTACTGAATGGTAATCGTCGATGGACAAGCATAGTGCCAGCGGCATCGGTAGTTTCGACGTGCAGTGGGATGTGACGCGGGATGTCAGCCAGTTGACCTCATTGTGGTGACTCAGGATGACCACGCTGATGGTTGGGTTTGCCTTCACGATGACGTGCGAAGGTGAATGGCATCTTGAACGTTCCGGAAATCCTATGCGTAATTCCAAGAAACTCCTTGTCGCGACCGCATTTATAGCCATTGTTGATGATGACAAGGCCGTCAGAAGCGGACTGGCCAATCTGCTGAAGTCAGCAGGATATTCCACCATCAGTTTTGCTTCGTCCGAAGACTTTCTGGCGTATGAAGAAATCGAAACACTTGCTTGTGCCATTTTTGACGTCCAGCTGAGCGGCATGGATGGGCTCGATTTGCAGGAACACCTGATTGCCCAGCACATTGCTGTGCCAATCATCTTTCTGTCAGCCTATGCTTTTGAAGAAATTCAAGCCAGGGCGAAGGCCAATGGTGCCATCGCATTCCTGCAGAAACCAGTGAATACCGACACTTTGCTTACTTGTATCTTGCGCATTGTTGAATCTGCCAGGGATACACACTGAGATGCGTCTGAAATGAAACTGAAATGAAACCGGATGATTCAACGACTTCAGACAGCCACCATGCGCAAGGCCTGAGATTTTCTCCCCATCTCTACAGTCGCGATGTTGACCGAGAGTCCCTGCGCTCGGCATTTGAGCATGTTTGGCGGACTGGTAGTCATGCATTGGTCATCATCACTGGACCTTCAGGAATCGGCAAGTCGGCATTGCTCAATGCATTTTCCGATGAACTGCAGGATCGCGATGCCAATATCGCCGCAGGCAAGGTCAATCAATACCTGCGCAACACGCCTTACTCCGGGTTGATCGACGCCTTTCGCTCGCTGGTCTTGCAGATTCTCCATGCGCCGGAAGAAAACCGCCAATTCTGGAAAAAGCGCCTATCCTCTCTGCTTGGACTATATGCGGCGCTGGCTGTCAGTCTGATTCCCGAATTAGTTCTCTTACTGGAAAACTATTCCCAGGATGCTCAGCGGTCAACGCTGGACAGCGAAATCCATTTCCAAGGACTTATTCATCACTTGATCAATGGATTTTCCTTGCCGGAGCGGCCGTTGGTATTACTCATTGATGATGTTCACTGGGTCGACTCGGCGACTGCCCGTGCACTCGAATATGTCGTTGGCGCGTCCGCTGCATTGCCTTTTTTACTGGTGCTCGCGAGTCGTGAAGAGCTTTCGGAGGGGACGCTCGGGTTGGCCACCGCGTTACCGCTGTTACGACTACGTTCACGACATAGTCGGGAAATCAGGCTGGAGCAACTGAGTTTGCTGGTACTTGAAACCTTTTTAGCCGACACCTTTAAAACCTCGCAAACCAATATGCGCGAAGTAGCTGGTTTGATGTATGAGAAATCCAAGGGAAATCCATTTTTTGTCCGTCAGTTGCTGAACTCGATTGCCGATGAGGGACTGATGTGGTTCAACCATAAGGATTTGGCATGGCAGTTTGATCTTGTCCGCATCCGGGCACTGGAGTATACCGACAGCATTGCCGAGATCATGTTAACGCGCCTGGCGCGACTGCCTCTGGTGACACAAACCATTCTCGCGAGTCTCGCCAGTCTAGGCAAAGATATCGAATTGGCAACGCTGGCTGACATTCTCCACTACGAGGAAAGAGTACTGCATGATTTGCTGCAGGACGCCATCGACGCAGCACTGGTGATCCTCAAGCCGCAAGGTTATAGTTTTTCGCATGACCGCGTACAGGAGTCTGCCTACGCCATGATCAGCCCACAGGCGCGCATGGCACTGCATTTACGTGCGGCGGAACGACTATTGAGAAAGACTTCTGCATTCGAGCGTGACGATGAGATCTTTCAGGTGCTTGACCACCTGGCACAGGGAATCCATGCAGCGACAGAGAGTTCGCCCTGTCTGGAGTTCGCTCAACTTGCCGTATTGGCTGCGCAAAGAGCGAAGCAGGCGACCGCCTATGCATGTGCACTGAGCTATCTGGGTACTGGCGCTTCTTACCTCGCCCTGAGTTGCAGTGACAGCAAGACTGACATCGGATTTGATTTGGCATTTGAACGTGCTGAATGTGAATTCCTTCTTGGTAACGTTCACACAGCCTCTCAATTGAGTGAACAGCTTATTACCGAGAATCTCGATCGGACAAGTCTGGCGGCAAGTTTTCGCTTGCAAGCGGAGATTTGCCAACGCCGATCAGAGAATTGGCTGGCAGTCGACAAGGCGCTAGCCGGATTACGCCTTCTGAATTTTGATATTCCATCGCAGCCGTCGTCGGCTGACTGCGATATGGCCTACGCCTCGATCAAGAAACTGTTGGGAGACGATCCTAAGGCCAGTATCGGGCAGATCGTGCCGACGGAAACGGCAGATATTCAGACTGCTGTATCACTGTTATCCGTTTTGCATACCTGCGCAGCAGTGACCAATGATAGTTTGCATTTCATTGGCTTGTGCCAATTGCTCAGCTTGAATATCAAGAATGGCTTCACCACACATTTCCCCAGTGCGCTGGGTTGGTTTGGGGTGCAGGTAGCGCATCGCTATGCTCGATTTGAGGAAGGGTTCAACTATGCCGTGCTGGGTAGGGAGATGGCGGCCGGTCATCGCTACGCTAGTAGTGTGGCGCGCGCGATATTACCGCTACAGCAGATCAGCGTATGGGTTCGACCGTTGCAATTTTCTATCGATTGCGCCAGAGAAGGCTTCCAGCTTGCCGCTGCCAATGCGGACGTGACGAGCGCCTGTTATGTCAGTTGTGATCTGATTTCAATCCTGCTGGTCAAGAATGTCAGCTTGACGGAGGTTCGTGCTGAAATTACACGGGCGCAGCTGTTTGCCAATCACGTTGCGTTTCAGGATGCCGAGGATATCCTTCTCCTGCAAAAAGAGTTCGTGGAGCATCTCTGTGTCGGCGGACATTCGAAATGTTCCTCAAAGACGCTCCGACCACTGCGCAACGTATCTGCTGGCAATGATGGCCAGCCACTCTCTACCCTGATTTTTCTGCAGTATCTGTATGCGGCAATCAAACATTTTCATGCACGTGAATTTGACAGCGCAAGCAGATACATTGCGCTATCGTCAGAACTGACATGGTCAGTTCCCGCGCATATCCATCTCCTGGACTTCCATTTTTTCGCAGCGTTGATTCTTGGTTCCTCGGAGGTGACCACTTGTGATCACGAAGCACGACTGAACAAGTTGAAATCCCATCACGCTGTCATCGCAGACTGGGCTACGACGAATCCGACTACGTTTGCCGATAAGGAAGCGATTGTTCGCGCTGAAATTGCCAGGCTAGATGGTGATTACCTGGCATCACTTTCAGCCTTCGAGGAAGCCATTGCGCATGCAAGTGGATGTGGCTTCTTGCACTATCAGGGTATCGCACACGAGTTGGCCGCACGTCTTGCGCTGACCCGTGGCTATCGGACCACAGCCGAGGCACATATTCGCTCAGCACACATCAGCTATACGCAATGGGGAAGTCTGGCTCTGGCGCAGCAGTTGGAACGACGTTACTCGGCTCTCATTCATCCGAGCCAGAAATGGCACCAACAAACGGTCACCGATCAAGCCGATGAGCGTAAGCGTTCGGCGCGCGGGATCGATGAGCTACGTTATATATCGGAGGCGCTCACCAGTCGGGATGTCATTCGCCGCCTTCTGTTGATGGCATTGGAATCCGCAGGGGCGGGCAAGGGCGTGTTCATTTCATGTGATGGCGGAACCCGTCAGGTAGAGGCGCTCGCGAAAACGACGGTTTATGGGGTCGCCGTTGAGCAGGTATCGCGTCCGGTTACGGATGATGATGTGCTGCAGAACGTGCTGATACAAACCATTAAGACCAGGCACCATGTTACTGTAGAAAGCTTGGGAGCAAGCCATCGCATTGGTCAGCATGCCACTGTCAGTGATGGTGTAGGATTTTCGATCCTGTCGCTCCCGGTTTCCAGCGATGGCAAAGTGATGGGCGTACTGGTCGTAGAGAACTTTTCAGGCGAAGACGCCTTCTCCCAGGAAGACCTTCAATTGCTCTTGATATTGGCAAAACATGCTGCCGTCGTTTTGCGTAACGCGGCGCAATACGATGCGCTGATGAGTGAAAACGCAGAGCGACGTTCAATCGAAAGTGAACTCAGATCAAGCCAAAGCTCACTGATACTCGGTGAGCAATTCAGTCATACCGGCAGCATGCGCTGGATCATCAAGGATGATCTGATGGCTTGCTCAGCTGAATTGTGTCGTATCTACGGACTTCCACCGGGCAAGACCTCATTGAACTTTGCCGAATTTATGGAGATCATTCATCCCGATGACAGAGTCTCGGTTGCCTTTGTCATCCATGAGGCAGTACCAGTGGGAGGGACCATCCGGGTAGAGCATCGTATTTGCAGGCCAGATGGAACGATTCGCTATGTCGCTGGGATTGGCAAGCCAATCTATGTCAATGGCGCGATCGAAGAATACGTTGGTAGTGCTACTGATGTGACTGTGCGCCGCCAGTCAGAAGATGCCTTGAGGATTGCGCAGGCAGATCTCGCGCGAGTTTCCAGGGCCATCACGGTAGGGCAGTTGACCGCGTCAATTGCCCATGAGATCAATCAGCCGCTGATGTCGATCGTCTCTAATGCTGGTGCCAGCTTACGCTGGCTGGAACGTGACCCGGTTGATCTCGACATGGTATCTCTTGGCTTGAAAGATATTGCCTCCGAAGGAAAACGTGCAGGGGATATTATCAAAGGCTTGCAAAGCCTGACTCGTAATTCCGTTCCGGTACTTGATCTGATTGATCTGCACACCATGCTCAGGCATGTGCTGGCCATATCGCGTGGTGAGTTTGAGCGTAATTGTATTTCTGTTGATCTCGATCTGATGGCAAGAAATTCTGCCTTGATGGGAGATTGCGTGCAAATCCAGCAGGTACTCCTGAACTTGGTCGTCAATGCCATTGAGGCAATGGCAGAGATCAACGACCGACCTCGCATTCTCTCGATCTCTACTGCCAATCCCGATGACGTTACATTGATAGTCCACGTCAAAGATACGGGAACAGGGATCGCTACGACCCAGTTGGATAAAGTCTTTGACGCTTTTTATACGACCAAGAAAAATGGTATGGGCATGGGTCTGGCCATTTGCCGTTCCATTGTCGAAGCACATCATGGCAGCTTGCACGTCGCTCTCAGAGAGCCTCACGGTCTGGCGTTTTATTTCCGGTTGCCACTCGCAAACAGCCCATCCCCAGAGGATGGCTAAACGGCCTGATGAATCACCCTGTTGATCTAAGTGGTGACGTCATGTGGAAGCGTCTTCATATACCTTCGTATAGTTATTTTATTAGGCCAGGTTTGCTACGCTGAGAGCATGAACAACGGAGCACGAATGCAATCTGCAGGAGCGGCTGTCTTGAGGCTCGCGCTATATCGGAAGCGACGGCGGTTTAATGTGGAGGAAAGATGAACAATCCGGGACCGGAAGCGGTCAGCGAAGAGCTCCAGCCTACAATGCCACAACGCACAGTGCCAATTGGATGTGCGACCAGAAACGCCGCACTCGCAGCATTCTTCCCCAAGGAAATACGCCTCAAGCTGCTCTCGGCGTTTTCTGAAGATGTGTTCATGGATGGCGTGAATCAGCGTCTGCGCAAGCAGTTGCGTATGTTCATCTACGCTTTACTGTTGTTGGTGATTGCCTGCGGGATCAGTCTTTCTCTGGTGATGCAGAGTACAGTTCAAAATATCCACAGCGCTGTGGCGCCACTGATACAGTGGGAAGCCATATCTCCAGCGATGACCGATATCCAGGAACTGCTGCGCGAAGATGGCTTGATCAACAGCAGCCTACGGCGAGTCGCCCATCTGGTGCACTGGTTTAATTTTCTTGCGCTTCTTACCGCAATGTTCCTGATGTATCACATCTGGGCCCGTTTTCGTTCCGAAGATGCGCTGGCGCATCAGGCTGCACATGACCCATTGACGGGGCTGGGCCATCGTCGTGCGCTGGAGCGCAGATTGCGGAGTCTGCGTGGCCAGACGCACGCATTGATATTAGGCAGTGTCGATCGTTTTGAAAGGGTGATTGGCGCCTACGGCTATGAGTTTGCCGATCAAATGATTGTGGACATTGCATGTCGACTCCACACGACTGCGACAGCACATCAGGGAGAAGTGTACCGGCTTGATGGTGCCAATTTCGTAATACTTTATCCTCATCCTGCGCATACGTCGGCTTTCGACATGGCACGTAAGGCGTTGCAGACAACGATGCGTTCGCCGTTCGTGTACCGTAAGCATGAAGTATTTCCCAGTCTGAGTCTGGGGGCGGTGGAATATCCCCACCATTGCGGCGAGCCGGCCACGTTGCTACGTAATGCCGATGCGGCGCTACAGTCGGCGCGGGAAGCCGGGGGCAACACCCTGGTGATTTATTCCGAAGAGCTTAACCAGGAGACGCAACGCCGGGTGGAGTTGGAGGCACAACTGATGCATGCACTTCAGCGTGAGGAACTGGAGCTCCACTATCAGCCGCAGCAGCGATTGCGGGACGATGCCCTGATCGGTTTCGAAGCATTGGTGCGCTGGCGTCGCGGCGACACGTTGATTTCACCTGCTGACTTTATCCCCATCGCCGAAGAGTCTGGTCTGGTCATTGCCATCGGTGACAAGGTTCTGGAACGCGCTTGCCTCAAAATCCGTGAGTTACGCGCTTTGACCGGTGAGCATGTTGTCATTGCCGTCAACATTGCGCCGCGCCAGTTCCTGCATCCCGATTTTCTGCCCAAGATCGAACGCCTTTTACAGGCAACACAAATCGAGCCAACCTCGCTGGAGCTTGAAATTACAGAAGGTGCTGTCATGGAGCAGACTGAATCTGCCATCAAGCAGTTACATCACTTGCGTGCACTCGGACTGAAACTATCGATTGACGATTTCGGGACTGGTTACTCCAGCCTGTCCTATCTGAAACGCTTTCCCATCAACAAGCTCAAGATCGATCAGTCATTCGTCCGTCAGCTCAAACCGCATTCGCAGGATTCCGCCATCGTCGAGGCGGTGATTGGTCTCGGACATACGCTGGGTATCGATGTCATTGCCGAAGGAGTGGAAACACATGAACAGCGCGAATGGCTAAAGCGTTTGTCATGTGACGAAATCCAAGGTTACTACTATAGCCGCCCCCTGCCTTGTGCTCAGGTATTGCCGTTTGTACAAAGTCAGTCGTCTATGAATCAAGCGTAAAGCGACTGTAAAGCGCTTTGCTTGCGTTGGCGGCTTTGCTGTCCTCACCCAGAGAAGAAAAATGAAAATTTCCACAAAAATTGGAGCAGGTTTTTTAGTCGTTCTGGCGCTTTCTACGGCGCTCATTATTTATCTCCTACTGCGCATCGACACCTTGTCAAAAGGCATGAACGAGATGGTCAATGACCGTATCGCCAAAATGGCACTGGTACAAGACCTTGGTCACAATGCAGTGTCGTCGGCGGTACTTATCCGGGAATCCATCATCAGTCAGAACCCAGCGCGCCAGAGCGAGAACAAAAAAGCGGTCGCTGATCTGATCGAAAAAAGCAACCAGGATTGGCGTCAGCTCGTCAAGCTCGTGAACCTGCCCAAGGAGAAACAAACCATCACCGAGATTGAGGAAAAACGTGGCCTCTACATCATCCAGGCGACCAAGGTGAACGATCTCATCGCCAGGCAAGACATGGAGGGGGCCATCAATGTTCTTTTGACGACACTCAAACAGGCGCAGGAGCCTTATTTTTCTGCCATGCGTCACCTTGGTACTGTGCAAATCACACGCTCGCAAGAATTGGCTGAGGAGGCAAGGCAGATTGCACAAGTCGCAATCTACAGCGGCTTGATGCTCTTGTTGATCATGATTGTCAGTGGTGCATTCATTGCCTTGTACACCATTCGTTCCATTACAGTAGGGCTAGATCAGGCGGTCGATATTTCCGGGAAAATCGCGGTAGGTGATTTAACCCACAAAATCAACACTGGCAGAAAGGATGAGTTGGGCGTCCTGCTACTTGCCATGAAAGAGATGCAGGACAACCTGCTACGCGTAGTAGAAAAGGTTCGCTTTGGTGCCACCGCCGTCACCACCTCCAGCAAGGAGATTGCGCAGGGGAACATGGACCTCTCCACCAGAACCGAAAGTCAGGCCAGCTCGCTGGAAGAAACCGCCGCTTCCATGGAGCAGTTAGGCGCCACGGTTCGCGAAAACGCGGACAACGCGCTGCAAGCGAACCAACTTGCCCAAAGTGCCAGCAGTATCGCCATTCAGGGGGGCGAGGTGGTCGCACGGGTGGTGGAAACGATGAAAGGTATCGACGACAGCTCCAAGAAAATTGCTGACATCATCAGCGTCATCGACAGCATCGCCTTCCAGACTAATATCCTGGCCTTGAATGCTGCCGTGGAAGCGGCGCGCGCAGGTGAACAAGGACGCGGCTTTGCCGTCGTGGCATCGGAAGTGCGTAGTCTGGCGCAACGCAGTGCCGCAGCGGCCAAGGAAATCAAGGTCCTTATTGAAGACTCGGTTGCCAAGGTAGAAGACGGCAGTAAGTTGGTCGCCCAGGCGGGCGCCACGATGGAGCAGGTGGTATCCAGCGTGAAGCACGTCACCGACGTCGTTACAGAAATCAGCGCTGCCAGTCGTCAGCAAAGTGAAGGTATCGGTCAGGTCACACAGGCAGTGACGCAAATGGACGAAGTAACACAGCAAAATGCTGCGCTGGTCGAAGAAGCTGCTGCCGCATCGCAAGCGTTGCAGCAGCAGGCGCAGCAGCTGGAGCAGGCAGTCAGTGTATTCAAGCTCAATTCTGGCGAGCGCATTGGTAACAGCGTCTCGCCAACGATCAGCAACTCGAGGGTGTTCAGCCCCACCATCAATGCCACACCGAAGTCTGTAGGCATTGCCAGGAACATGAGCAGTAAAGAGGTGGCTATTAGTGCGGCGAATCGCAAACTCGCATTGACTGCCGATGGCGCCGATTCGTGGGGACAGTTTTGAGTACGTTGTTGTTATGGTTGCCAATCACTGCACAGTGATTGGCAACATGTGGACCGATGCCACCTCGGAGGGGCATGCGGCCCGCACGATTTCAGGATCGGTGAAAGTCCGCTACAGGAGTACCTTGCGCAGAAAGTCCCGGGTACGTTCATGATGTGGATCGCCCAACACCTGCTGCGGTGGTCCTTGCTCCATGATGACGCCCTGATCAATGAAGAACACGCGGTCCGATACATCGCGTGCGAACCCCATTTCATGGGTGACGACCACCATCGTCATTCCCTCACTGGCCAGCGCTTTCATGACCGCCAACACTTCGCCCACCAGTTCCGGATCGAGTGCCGAAGTTGGCTCGTCAAACAACATGACCTTGGGTTCCATCGCCAGCGCCCGTGCGATCGCGACACGTTGTTGCTGGCCGCCCGACAATTGGTTGGGAAACGCATCGATCTTGTCCAGCAGGCCAACTTTTAGCAGCAACTTTTCTGCCACCAGCGTTGCCTCCTTGCGCGACATCTTCTTGACCTGCATCGGGGCCATGATTAAATTTTCCAGCACTGACATATGCGGAAACAGATTGAAGCGCTGAAACACCATGCCAACACCAGCCCGCATCGCATTGAGGTCAATCGAGGGATCATTGACCTTGACGCCATCGACCAGAATATCGCCATCTGAGGCTTCTTCCAGACCGTTCAGACAACGCAGGAAGGTGCTCTTTCCTGACCCCGACGGACCGATCACGCAGACCACTTCGCTCTCTGCGATATCGCAATCGATGCCGCGCAGGATATGCGCGTTACCATAGCTTTTTTGTAATTGTTTAACGTGTATCACCGTGCATCACCTTTGCCATATCGCTTTTCAAGATGCTCGACGAACGCCGACAGAAGCAGAGTGATGCCCCAGTAAATCAGCGAGATCGTCAGATACGGTTCCCAGTAGCGCGCATAAGCCCCGGATACCGTACGTGCTGCATAAGCCAGTTCAGCCAGACCAATTGCCGACGCCAGGGAGGAATCCTTGACGATGGCGATAGCGTTGTTTCCCAGCGGCGGTAGCATGCGTCGGAACGCCTGCGGCAATACCACCTTGCGCAAGGTCTGCAGATAACTCATCCCCAGCGAACGCGAGGCCTCGCTCTGACCGCGGTCAATTGACTGGATACCAGCCCGGAAAATTTCCGATACATAAGCGCCTGAATTGAGCGTGATCGCCAGTACTGCCGACAGGAAGGCGCCGTATTGCGAGCGAATCTCCCTTGCCAGATCGCCGCTGACGATCCAGCCATTGGCAGGATTGATCAACAACGGCATCAAGGCGAAATGGATCAGCAGAATTTGCACGAACAGCGGCGTGCCACGAAAGAAGCTGACGTAAAAACGTGTCGGCAACTGCACTGCATACCGCAGGAAGTACTTATAAAATCCGTGCTTGGCCTCGGCCAGACGGCCCACACCCAGCACGAGACCCAGTAAGGTGCCGGTGATCACGCAAATGATTGCGGTCTTCAGCGTCATCCAGGTACCCTCGATGAACAAGGGCAGGTACTCGCCAATGATTTGCCATTGGAATGAAGAAAACATAGTGAAATCCGGTAGATGAAATCAGATCTTGCGCGGATTATTGCAGTGGCAGTGTCGGCACGTTGTCGTCAAACCATTCCTTGTAGATCTTGGCATAAGTACCATCGGCAACAATTTTCTTCAGGCCGGCGTTGATCTTGTCGAGCAATACCTTGTTGCCTTTTTGTACCGCTATGCCGAAATACTGGCGTGTGAACTTGGCATCACCGACAACCTTGAATTTCTTTTCAGGGTGGCTCTTGATATAGAACTTGATCACACCGACATCGCCCACAGCAGCATCGACGCCGCCACGGTAAAGTTCTTCCAGCATCAGCGGGGTATTGTCGAAGCGGTGAATCGCCACATTGTTCTTGCCAATTTCATCCGACACCACGATGTCGCCGGTACTGGAATTGACCACACCAACCTGCAGCTTCTTCAAGTCAGCCAAGCCGCTGACCTTCGGGCCGTCGCCAACGATGATGACTTGCTCCGCAGGGAAATACGGTAAAGAAAAGTCGACCATCTGGCTGCGCTTGTCGGTGATGGTGATACCGGAAATCAGAATATCGCGGTCGCCTTGATTGACGGTCGCGAAAATGCCTTCCCAAGGCGTGCTGACCAGTTTGATCTTGAAGCCGGAAGCGACGCTGATTGCCTTGATGATATCGATATCAAAGCCGACCAGTTCCTTCTTTGCGGTTTCGAATTCAAACGGGCGGTAGGTCCCACCGGCGCCGACAACATAAGTCTGATCGGCGGCATGTGCCGCGACCGCTGGCAATGCAAAAGCCAGTGCGCTGCTGGCGAGTAAAACTAATTTCTTGAACGACATGGTGCTTCTCCCTTGGAGTGAAATATGTAATGAAATGCTATAAACAATTGACGAAGTAACACCTTCATCAACAAAAAATGTTGTCCACCTGCACCGTCCTGAGGCGTTGCCGATGTCGCGATCTTTCAACCAGGGCGCTATTTTACAATTCATCCTTCTCATCGGATAAACCGTGGTGCTTGATTGTCAGTCGAAGCAACAGTTGATCAGGCGTGATTTGCCGAGCAGCCGCGTGGAAAATTCAAGCGCCAGCTTGGCTGGTTCACTTAGGCAAGTCGCGTGCCTGATCCGGTTTTTACACCACCAAGTAGGTCAAACCAGAAGATTCGGACGCTGAAACAGCTCGGAAGGTGGAAATGTCGGATGTGACCATCTACAATCTGCGTTGCTCATATTGTCAGGGATGTTGCGCCATGAAAAACACAGCACTTCTTTTCCTCGTCGTCACGATCATGCTCACGGTCACTGCCTGCTCCACCAGCAGTAGTGGTGGTTATACCTATAACAACACCAGCGGCTCGAACACATCACAGCAGCAAAGCGGTAGCAATGCAAGCGGCTTTAGCCAATCCAACCAAAGTCAGACCAATATCAGCAACTCATGGTCGTCGAAGCATAGCTTCAGTAGCGGCAGCGGTAATCAATGAGTGGTCAATCCATTTGGATGGTGCCTATGAAAAAGTGCTTTAAGCAGGAAATGGAAAACTGATGAAACTATTCAAGCAGGTGCTCTTTGCTGCAGTGTCCTTGTTGCTGTACGGGCAGTCGCATGCCGAGATTGCCGAGGTAAGCGTCAATATCCCCGTCGTTGAAAAGGGACTTTTTGGCAACTCCACCGACAATATGGTCGCCACCGAATTTCGACCGGACGGGCCTGGGCCGTTTCCCTTGATCGTGATCAATCATGGCACGCCGCGCACCAGTGCCGAGAATCGCTACGTCACTGATGTCTACAAAGAGCATGCACGTCTATTTGCGCAGCTAGGTTTTGTGGTGCTCAATCCATTGCGCCGGGGCTTTGGTAAATCGGATGGTATTGCGGCAGATAGCTACGGCAGTTGTGACAATCCGGACTACTACGGAGCCGGGCTCAAGACCGCACAGGATATCGCCGCTGCTATCGACTATGCCCGTACCAAGCCCTACATTGATACCACGCGTATTGTCCTGGTTGGCCAGTCTGGTGGTGGGTTTGGATCACTGGCCTTAGCCAGCGAAAATGTGCCTGGTGTGGTTGGTGTGATCAATTTCGCAGGCGGGCGTGGCGCACGCGGTGTGGACAATGTCTGTAAAACCGCGAATCTGGTCGATGCTTTCTCTCGCTATGCCAAGACAACGCATGTGCCAATGCTCTGGTTTTATTCAGAGAATGATCACTCCTTCTACGCTGCTTTAGCCAAACAATTATTTGCAGCGTATCAAGATGCAGGCGTCGACGTGCGTTTCATCGTGGCACCGCCTTACCGCAAGGACGGTCACGGCTTCTTCCACGGGATTGAAAGTGCACCTATCTGGATGAAGGAAGTGGCGCCATTTCTGAAGAAGCTGGATTTTCCACAAATTCAAGATGCTGAAAAATGATCTTGAAACCCATCGCCTTGCTTAAAGCCAGGATGTTTTTTAGAAACGTCGGCTTCAGCGTCGTCTCCAGCAAGTTGCCGTAGAGGTTGCCTTGCTGGATGCCTACTATCCAGTGAAAACTGGATAGGTGGGAATAGATCTATGTAAGCGCCGTCTGGTCAATGCTTTCAGATTCATCGAGGTAAAAATGGAGGCAAAAAATTTTCTTAATTACGATCTATCTTAGCGATTTTTTTCATCGATATGACTATAAACGCAGGGGCTGGGATGACTCGAGATCACTACAATCAGGCTTTTTGAGCAAAAGTTTAGCGATCGCGGGTTCATCGTCGTCTTTTGCGTATTCGTGGGCCGACTTGCCGTCTATTTTCAATTCATGCAAAAGCTCGTCATTTTTCTGCATCTGACGCACGCCTTCGATGTTTCCTTCGTCTATCGCTTCTTTTAACCGAGTGGAGTCGTTGGAATTCGATGATTTTACCCGAGTGCAGTCTTCGGAATTTGATGCGTTCTGTTGAGGGGGGGAAATATGTCCTC
Organism: Herbaspirillum sp. Sphag64; assembly: GCF_014192645.1. GTDB lineage: Bacteria > Pseudomonadota > Gammaproteobacteria > Burkholderiales > Burkholderiaceae_D > Herbaspirillum. The sequence continues at coordinate 62,031 of NZ_JACHYE010000011.1, forward strand.
ACGTTGCTGATTAACATGCTGAAGCAATTCCTTTCCGTCCGTTGGTCTACTCGAGAAGCCCCGGGTTCTAATACGCACCCGGAAATGCTCACCTGTTTCGTTTGTGTGCTCAAAGCAGTACTACTTGGGCGAGAATTGCCCCCCCCCCCATGGATTATGGTAGATATTCCTGTTGACGATTGCGGCTCAATCATGGTCATTCTCCAAAATTTTTATTGAAAAAGTGGATATTAACGTGATTGTTTCGATAACCGATAGCAAGTCTCATGCTTGCTGCAACGAGGTGCTGCCGGACTGATGTTCGGCCTGGTTTGATGTCAAGCGCACGGCGCCGCTCGTCGCGCCATGCGTGACCCTAGCCCAAAATCAGTACGATCTAAGGTGGAAATTCCCGGGTTTTGTGCCACACCGAACAAAAAATTCCAACAAAAAAGCCGTTGACCCTTTCGGAATCAATTTACTGTGACAGCAAAGCGCATTGCGGTATTCCACGATTTCGTCATAGCAGCGCCTATGCTCGTAAAGATACATACCTCGCGCCAAGTCCCTGTCGTGTAGGCGACACTGAAATCGCGGGCTCATTCCAGCAGCGGCGTGCTTCATCCGCTGAGCAGAGCGACTGGCACCTTTACGCTGGTGCCGCATTTCGAACTAGTCATGCCTGACTAGCTGCCTAAGCGCAACCCGCCATCGCAAGTGATGATGTCTCCGCTGATAAAGCTATTGGAGATAAGGAAAGCGATGGCCTGCCCAACGTCTTGTGGTTGTCCCACGCGCCCGACTGGCGTTTTGGCGGCATAGTTGGCAAAAACGGGAGCTTTCTGCTCGTCCGTCAGAAAATCCCACCAGGGCGTATCGATCACACCAGGAGAAACCCCATTGACCCGCAGAGGACGCAACTCTGCTGCGAGGATGGGGACAAGTGCGGCAATCGCTGCGTTAGCTGCACCGATCCCGGCTGTCCCAGGCATCGCGGCCTGAGCGGTCACCGCAGAGATGAACGTGATACTGCCATCCTTGCGCAACGAGGGGAGTGCGGCCTGTGCCGTGGCAAAGTGGGGGAAAACCTTTTCCTCGAAACCCTGCCGTACTTCCTCGAGGCTGACCGATGCGAATGGTCCCGCTCCTTTGCCGCTACCAAGCGACAGTACGAGGTGATCGAATGCGCCGATGCTTGCGAAGGCATCGGGTAGGCTTTCCGTGTCAGCGGCATCAAGAACGAGGACTGCAATATCACCGTCCAATTCATTCTTCGCCGCTTCCAATCGCTGTTCGGTACGACCTGTGATCGTGACTTTGTGGCCCAGGGCAAGAAGCTGTCGAGCAGTTGCAAAGCCAATGCCGGTCGATCCTCCGATGATGACGGTGTGTTGGATTGACATGAGTTTTCCTTTTCTAATGGTTGAAAGATGAAGCGGTTACTACGGTGGGAAAGACCGATTGCATGACTGAAGTTATGAGGCGCCGTTTGATGCTCCCTGATGGGCTTTCGGCAAGCCGACAAGTTCGAGACTGATCGATCGCAGGCGCTCACGCGCAGCAGCGTCATAGGCCTGTGGGTTGGCCCGTCGTGGCTGAAGTCCGTCGAAATACAGACCGTTCATTCCATCCATCTCGCTGGAAACAGCAAGATGGAGGATGGCATTGGCCCCTTCATCAACGGTGCTGATCGGTGAGATGCCATCTTTGCGCACCATAGTGGTATCCATGTAGGTCGCCGGGTGCAGGCTGTTCGCGGGAATGCCCGATCCGTCCAGTTCACGGGCAAGATCGAAGCTGAACATGATCTGCGCGAGTTTGCTCTGGCAATAGGCTCGCGCACCGCTGTAGCCATTCGTCAGCATGATGTCGGCGAAGTCGATCGACTGTTGGCCAATCGATGCGACGTTGACGATTCGGGCCGAGTGACTTTGTTGCAGGATCGGCAGGAGAAGGCGCGTCAGCAGGAAGCCGGAAAGATAGTTCACCGCGAAGCGTAACTCGTAGCCATCGCGACTTACCTCCCGTGACGAACCCGGAACGCCAACGCCGATCCCAGCATTGTTGATCAGCACGTCAAGATGGTCATGATCTCGTCGAATGGCTTCTGCCAGTGCACGCACCTGTGATAGCGAAGAAAAATCGGCTGGATAGAAAGTTCCGCTACCACCTGAATTGCGAATCTCTGTCAGCAGACCCTCGGCCCGTGCACGGTTGCGGCCGTGGATCAACAGGGTCGCCCCTGACTTTGCCAACCGTTGGGCAACCCGGCGCCCGACGCCATCGGTCGATCCTGTAATCAATATCGTCTTTTCTTTCAGCCCCATGTTGCCCACCTCTTCTGAACTTAATAGCGTTGATGGCATTGTTCCCCTATCTCGGTTGCACAAACAGTTTCTGGTCTATCATGGTATTGATACTGCTATGATGAGGGTATGAGCGATCTTACGACCACCTTCGAAATTCGTCGCCGCGAGTTTGGGGCCTTCCTGCGTTCCCGCCGCGAAAAGCTGACGCCTGCCAGCGTCGGGCTGGCTGATGGATTCCGCCGACGAACACCAGGACTGCGACGCGAGGAGGTTGCATTGCTTGCTGGCGTAGGGACTACCTGGTACACCTGGCTTGAGCAGGGACGTGATGTGCATCCCTCGCTTGAAGTGCTATCGGCACTTGCCGACGCACTCAAGCTCGATCCCGCCGAACGGCGGCATCTTTTCGTCCTGAACAACCGGCAGCCACCGGAGGCCGCCCTGACAGGTCCCGAACGGGTGGAGGAGCCGTTGCGGCGGATGCTCGATAGTCTGACGAGTCAACCTGCCTATGTATTGGGCCGTCGCTGGGATGTGCTTGCCTGGAACCGTGCTGCCGAGGTGCTGTTTGGCGACTACGGCAAGCTTCAGGGCGACGAGCGAAACATCATGCATCAGGTCTTTGCAAACGCTGCGCACCGTCGTTTGCTGGTTGATTGGGACAAACTCGCACCTGCATCACTGGCGATGTTCCGTGCCGATAGTGCCCGCTATGTCGGCGATCCCGACTTCGAACGGCTGATTACCACGCTGATGGAAGCCAGTATCGAGTTCCGGGAGTGGTGGCCCAGGCATGACGTGCTACGCCCATTCACTGGGCATAAGCGCATCAAGCATCCGAAGAGCGGTCGCATGACGTTCGAGTACACCACCTTGGCCGTGTCTGATCAGCCAGACATGAAACTCATTGTCTACACGCCAATCGATGAGGAGAAAACGGCCCTGAAACTGGAAGGCTTGCTTCGGGCGCCGTCTCGGAACTGACTGAAGAATCCAAATTTTTTTACTAAAAGGTAAAGCGCCGCCGTTTGTGGAAAAAATGAAGGCGCTGATTATCACAGGCAGAAGAATTTAAAACGCAATTCGCGACAACGGTTAAGTCGCAGTCGCCATTTGTTCGTCCTCATTGAGCGCCTCCACCTGCCGCCGTGCTTCGTCGCGCAGCAAACCTGCTGAAGCAATCGCCAGCCGCATCAATTGATCGGCATGAACCACGCCGATGGCTGGTGCTGCAGTAGCCTCTGGATCAGCATCCTCATTCGCCTCCTGTTCAAGCTGACGTGCATAAAACAGTTGCAGGCAAGCGTGAATCCCCGCCGAAACATCCAGCGTGGTCTCCAGCAAGTTGCCGTAGAGGCTGCCTTGCTGCATGCCTTCTATCCAGTGAAAATCTTGATGGGTGGGATCGGGTTGGGTGTGTTGTGCTGCGTCGTGTGCGTTGCTGGTGTTGCTATCGATGTGTGTCATGAAGCCTCCGTAGGTGCAAGACAGAACCCGTCAGCTCCTCAGGGTGAGGGTGGCGGGCACAAGACAGGGTTGGCGAACCGGAAGAATATCGAAGACCGGCATACCCGAAGGTATCCCTGCCAAGGCCCGCCATGGAGGCGTGCGATAGCAGAGCAAAAGGCCGCATCGATTCGCGGCCTTTCGCCGATATTCTTACCAGGTCGCCAAACCCGTTCCCCTCTTTATCAGGGACGCGCCAAGAATAGCGGGTGCTAAAAGAGGGGTCAATGGTTTTTGTCTGATTCTGATTTGGCTGTTTTTCGCTGTGTTGCTTGATGGCGGGTACAGTGATTTGCGATCGGAGTCAGTGTTGGTGTTTTGCAGTGATACCTATCTGGTCGAAAATTTCAACTTCATGACTGTGAAAGCCTCTGGTACCGATCTCGTAAAACAACATATGTTTTATAGGCTAAATTTGGTAACACACGTAGAAATAATTCTAGATGCAGCGTGTATTATTTGTTTTCATCTGACTCAATGTCTACCAAAGAAAACCAATAATTTATGGCTACCTGGATTAGCGATATCGTTGCAGCACTCTCAAATTTAGGCGGAGCGGCAACCTATGATCAAATCTACGCAGAGATAAAACGTATTAGGGGAAGCGCGTTACCTAATTCTTGGAAAAAAATTATTCAAAGAGAAATTCAGGCACATGCCCGAGAGTCGTCGGGTTTTAGTGGTCAGCCGCTTTTTTATTCAGTTGATGGAAAAGGCGCTGGTGTATGGGCACTGTTGCCGGTACCATACTAAGCCTGTCCATACGTTGAAGGAAGGCGATACGACTAAGCTCGAAGATTTGGCGTTGCTATGTGCTAATTGCCATCGAGTAGTCCATTCCTCTCGGCGTTGGAGAACCCTTGATGAGGTAAGGGCTGCAGTCAGAAATTAAAAACAATGTCTTTGGAGTGAGGGATTTTGTGCATTGATTAAAAAGTAGTTCGTTCACTGCGTCAATATGAATGCTCTGGTCGAGCTAAGTCAAAAAACCAACAAAAAAGCCGTTGACCCTTTCGGAATCAACGGGATAGGTGGACTTTGATAGTGCGCTGTAACCCTTGAAGATATAGGGTTTTTCCTATTTCTTCGTATCGCATACCGTCACCAATACCGTTAAAAAAATTTGCTATATCGATGAGTCGCGTTTGGTCGTCTACAGTTGGTAGCAGCTATGCAAAATAAATAAATGTGATTGCCAGCGATGTTGGACATTTACGACAAAGGCGATCTATGGCGGCACACAAAGGAGGGATGGGCTGCAATTTCTTCAACTTCGTTATGGAGACGCGATCTCAGCACTTCCTGTCTCCGAGGAGGGGGTCTACGATTTTATGATTCTTTCTGTGCTGCCAAATACGGCGACACATACACAGAAAGGTTATAAGACATGGCAACACTTCTTACCGGCGATGCAGCCGACAAAAAAGCATCAATTTCGCGCAGCCTGCGCCACAAGCTTATCAAAGACGGACGCTTCCCCAAACCGATCTTGATCGGACAACGGAGGATTGCATTCTTGGAATCCGAAATTGACGAATGGATCGCCACTCGCGTCGCAGCCTCCCGAGCTGATATCAAAGGGGGCGTCGTATGAGGGGCCCTTCTATCTGGCACCCAATTATTGGCGATGGCTATTATCCAATCGATGACGAGGAGCTTGAGATCGAACTCGCAGGTGCGGAGATCGTCGAAGAAAACGCAGCATTTGGATCGTTCACGTTGATTGTTGGCTACCGAGATAAGGTATTTTCTGCAGATGGGAAGACGGCTCAGCCGTTCTTGTGCATCAAAAACCATACTCCCGGTGCTGCGCATCTGTTTACCTCAAAGGACTGATCATGATCCATCACATCAACCTTGATGACGATACGTCCGAATTACTACAAGCGCACACTATGCTGACCGGCTTGACGGACAACGATCTTATTAACCGCTTGTTGAGCGCCCATGTGTCTGAGCTTCACGAACTGCTGGCACTTGTCAACGCAAACAGTAAGCTGCGTGAGCAGGCCGCGAATCTGTTGCTGAGCTTTGGTCCAGAGTCCTTGAGCGAAGGTATTAAACGCATCGCGCCTAGCGGCTACAGAACACTTGGTGAACAATTTGACTGCGAAGTAGCGCAGCTTATTGCTTCGCCAAGGAAAATGCGCTGATGATTTCGGGAAGCCCAGTAGCGGATATCGCGCAGGGCTTCGTTCCTCTTGCATCGTTGTTGCGTAAGGTAGCACCTGAGCATTTAGATTTTGCGCGGCAACGTATAGAAGCACTTGGACGCGAAGAACTTATTGGCCGATTCCGTGAATCGTTCGCAAATAATAAGAGACTGGCCGCATACATTCTGTCAAGCGAGCTAACTTGGCGAGGTGTGCCTCCATGTTTCCATCACGAATACCTCGACTGGGGCGAGGCTAGTCTAAATCAGCGCTATGACCTGCTCATGGCTGACTTGATTTGGATGCGCAGATGGTATCCAGAACATGTGAAAGTCATTAGATATCGACGGTGCAAACTTCTGTTGACAGGTAATGAGACTCAGCTCCATCAGGAAGCAGAATATGCGTATTGGGCGGGTACCTGACCTTGACGTTTTGCCATATCTAGCGCACCGCGCTTTTCAATTCGTCGCAGAACATCCAAGATGATCGGCGCTTTTATCTCGGTGATAGGAAGGTGTCCAATCAGCCTAAATACGTCCTGCTCGAGGCGGTGCATAACGTTGGCGGCGGTGCGAGGCTGCCAGCTTTCGAGTTTGTTGGTGTGCCATTCGCGTGCTATCGCCTCAAAGGTATTGGAGTTGGCTTCGTTTCGCGCACGCTCTCGGTTCTTTTTGTCTTGGCTGGGATCAATCTTCTGCGTTAGTAACTTGCGAGCTGCCATGCGCTTATCGCGTGCCTCGGCAAGGGAAACTTCAGGGTATTTGCCGAAGGCTAATGTCCGGCGAGTGTCGGCTAGTCGGTAGTCCATGCGCCAGTATTTAGCGCCATCTGTATTTACTAGCAAGTAGAGGCCGCCGCCGTCTGTCAGCTTGTAGGGTTTGTCTTTTGCCTTGGCTGTGCGGGGCTGGATGTCTGTCAGTGGTGTTGCTAGTTTTGGCATGTTGACGGTATCTGTTTGACGCTATTGGTTGATACCGTCAAGCATACTGTCAAAGATATTGGATTTCAATGGATGCTAAAAGCGCCTATCAAACAAAAAACCCGCATCAGCACATGGCTTGAGGCGGGTTTTAAGACGTTAAAGAATCTCTTTGAACGTGTATTTGGTGGTGATAGGTGGACTTGAACCACCGACCCCAGCATTATGAGTGCTGTGCTCTAACCAACTGAGCTATATCACCAAAAGCAAGCCCATGATTATGCTTTCGACCTTGTTGCTTGTCAAGAGAATTTGAGCCAAGGTACGTAAATTCCTCACCTGATCACCTATCCAATACCCCCGTCAGCTTCTGCGCCAGAAAATTTACCAACGCGGCAATGCGCGGTGCCAAGGCTTCCTGTTTGTAGAAGACCGCCCATACAGGCTGGCTCCAGGGCAATGTCTGCGTTTCCAGCAGCGGGATCAGGCGGCCCTCGGCAATGTCGTTGCGTGTCAGGAAATCTGCCAGGCACGCAATGCCCGCACCCGCTATTGCTAAATGCCGCAATGTCTCGCCGCTGGAGGCGGCAATGGTGGGGTGGATCGATACACCATCTGCCGCCTGTTGCGACAGCGGCCAGATATTGAGGGAGGCCGGTGTCGTGAAGCCGAGCAGGCGATGGGCGTCCAGCTGTTCGAGGCGCGCTGGTGTGCCGTGGCGCGCCAGATACGCGGGCGAGGCGAGCAGGCGTAGACGGCTGGTGCCGAGGTGTCTGGCGTTGAGCGTTGAATCGGCTAACGGTCCAATACGAATCGCGAGGTCAATGCGTGCTTCGATTAAATCAATCACCGTCTCACCACTGAAAAGCTCAAGCCTTACCTGCGGATATCGGTCCATGAACTCGGCCATCCATGGCGCAATGAGGTGGTCCAGTACCGGTGTTGCCGCGCTCACGCGGACCAGCCCGGAAGGGGCGGAAAGGCGGGAGCTGAGGTGGACTTCCATGGCCTCTAGCTCGGTCAACATTTGTCTGGCGCGCACAAGTAGCCATTGACCTTCTTCGGTCAAGTCGAGGCGGCGCGTGGTGCGCGTGATCAGGGTCATGCCTAGTTGGGATTCCAGTCTTGATATGGCGCGGCTGATGCCGGATGGCGTCTGCTCCAGACGTTCGGCAGCGGCAGAAAATGAGCCAGTCTCGATCACGGCAACGAAGGCCTTGAGTACCTCAAAAGTGAGCATTTGTGACTCGCAGTCAAAAGTGTATTGTAATCAAGCTGATTTTTCTTTGGTAGAGCACGGTGCAGACTGCGAGGCATCTTGTTTAACCTGAAAGGAATATCATGCCTATCGCACTCTGGGCGCTGACCCTCAGCGCCTTTGCCATTGGGACGACGGAATTTGTCATCGTCGGCCTGATCCCGACCATTGCTGCCAATCTTGGCGTTTCTGTTCCCTCGGCCGGTTTGCTGGTCAGTTTGTATGCGTTGGGGGTTGCAGTTGGCGCACCGGTGTTGACGGCATTGACGGGGCGTGTTGCGCGCAAGCATTTGCTGCTGGGTTTGATGGCCTTGTTTACCGTGGGTAATCTGGTGGCGTGGCAAGCACCGAGCTATGAGGCCTTGATGGCGGCGCGGGTGCTGACGGGTCTGGCGCATGGGGTGTTTTTCTCTATTGGCTCGACCATTGCGACGGGGTTGGTGCCTAAGGAGAAGGCGGCGAGTGCGATTGCGATGATGTTTACCGGCTTGACGGTGGCGTTGGTGACCGGCGTGCCGCTGGGCACCTTCATCGGGCAGACCTTTGGTTGGCAGTCGACGTTTCTTGCGGTCTCGGTACTCGGGGTCATCGCGTTGATCGGTAGCTGGATTCTGGTGCCCAATACGATTGCGAACAGCAAACCTTCTTCCTTGTTGACGCAGTTGTCGGTGCTGAAGAAGCCACGGCTGTTGCTGGTCTATGCGATGACTGCCTTGGGTTATGGCGGCTCGTTTATCGCCTTCACTTATCTGGCGCCGATCTTGCAGGAAGTGTCCGGTTTCTCGGCTTCGAGCGTTAGCCTTGTGATGTTGATGTATGGGGTATCGGTCGCATTCGGCAACATCTGGGGCGGCAAACTGGCGGACAAGAAGGGACCGGTCCGGGCATTGCAGATCGTGTTTTTTCTGTTGGCGCTGGTGCTGTTTGTTTTTACTTTCACTGCGCCCGGCAAATGGCAGGCGCTGGCAACGGTGTTGGTGTGGGGGGCTTTTGCGTTTGGCAATGTGCCGGGTCTGCAGGTGTATGTGGTGCAACGTGCAGAGCGGGATGCGCCGGAGGCGGTGGATGTGGCTTCAGGCTTGAATATCGCGGCGTTTAATGTGGGTATCGCCGGTGGTGCATGGGGCGGTGGCTTGATTGTGGCGCATCTTGGCTTGTTGGCCACACCGTGGATCGGTGCGATCGTCGTGCTCGGGGCACTTGCGCTCACCACGCTGGCGGGGCGTCTGGATCGCCGTGAGGGCATCAACCCGCTTGCCAAGCCGGTAAATGCCGTCGTTGCGCATTGATCCTCTGCAATTCCCTGGGTGAAGTCAGGCACTCGTTCCTTCGTTTGCCTGATTGTTCACCGCTTCCAGTACTTGCTCCAGCACCTGTTGCGTTGCATCGCTGCGGTCACAATCAATGACGATACGGTCTGGCATCGAACGTAACCACGTCAGTTGTCGCTTGGCTAATTGGCGGGTGGCAATGATGCCGCGCTCGCGCAGTTCCTTGGCATCGTATTGACCGTCCAGATATTCCCACGCCTGACGATAGCCGACGCAGCGCATCGATGGCAGACCCAGATGCAGGTCGCCACGGGCGCGCAGGCGGCGGACTTCTTCCAGCAATCTATCACCCGCCAGCATCTGGTCAAAACGCTGGGCAATCCGTTCATGCAGTACGGCGCGTTGTCCCGGTTCTAGTGCTAGTGGCAGCAGTTCAAATGGCAGTTCGGTGGCGCTTTTTTGTGTCAGCAGTGCGGACATCGGTTGGCCGGTGAGGGTGATGATTTCCAGTGCGCGCTGGATGCGCTGACTGTCGTTCGGCTTGAGGCGGGCAGCGGTGATCGGGTCAAGCGTGGCGAGTCGCGCGTGTTGTGCGGGAACGCCGTCACGGGCGGCTTCAGCATCGAGTTCGGCGCGTAGCGCCGGGTCAGCCTGCGGCAGTTCGTCGAGGCCGTCGCGCAATACCTTGAAGTACAGCATGGTGCCTCCAACCAGTAAGGGCAGCTTGCCACGGGCGCGAATCTCTTGCGCCAGCCGTATCGCATCTTGACGGAATTGCATGGCCGAATAGGATTCGCTGGGGTCGAGGATGTCGATCAGGTGGTGCGGTACGCTGGCCAGTTCAGCTGCGCTGGGTTTAGCGGTGCCGATATCCATTTCGCGATACACCAGTGCGGAATCGACGGAAATGATTTCGCAGGGCAGATGTCTGGCGATCTCCAGCGCGGCCGCCGTTTTGCCGGACGCGGTGGGGCCCATGATGGCGACTGCCAGAGGTAGTGTGCTGCTCATGCTTATTGCCCGCGCAGGAAGAGTTTGTCCAAGTCCGACAGAGCCAGCAGGCTCCAGGTCGGACGGCCGTGATTGCATTGGTCGGCGCGTTCGGTGGCTTCCATCTGGCGCAGCAGGGCATTCATTTCTGGAATGGTCAGGCTGCGGTTGGCGCGCACGGCCGTGTGGCAGGCCAGAGTACCGAGCAGTTCGTTGCGACGTTCCAATAGCACCCGCGAGCCACCGTATTCACGCACATCACGCAAGACGTCACGGGCCAGCGTCTGCGCATCGGCATTTTTGAGCAGCGCCGGTACCGCACGCACCGCGAGCGTGGTGGGCGACATGACGGCGATATCAAAGCCAAGTGCGCTGAGTGTTTCCTGATGCTCTTCAGCGGAGCCGACTTCGACCGCGTCAGCGTAGAAAGTAACGGGGATCAGCAACGGTTGTACGAACATGCTGTTCTCATCGAGCGCATGCTTGAGCTGTTCGTAGAGGATGCGTTCGTGAGCGGCATGCATGTCGACCACGACCAGTCCTTTGCTGTTTTGTGCGAGAACGTAGATGCCGTGCAGCTGTGCCAGCGCGAAGCCAAGCGGATAGTCATCAGCGGGAAGCGCGTTGTCACTCGCCAGCGCACCTTCGCTGGCGGGCGTTGTGATAGCGGCACTGGTGTAAGGTGTGGCAGGGCTGCTATCACGCATGTCCAGACTGCTTTGCATGCCGGGACGGAAGAGCGCGCCGTAGCTGGCCGTGTCTTGCGATACGCCATAGCTGCCTGCATTACCACGCGCTGCTGGAAACGCCGGGCGCAACGGGACACCGGCGCCACTTTGGGGCTGGTCGTTCATCCATGGCAAGGGGCCTGCTGCCTGTGGTGCGGGCGTGGCACCGAAGGAGGTGGCGGAAGTCGCTGCCAGGGCGCGGCTGACCGCATGGAATACAAACTGATGCACGCTGCGGCTGTCGCGAAAGCGGACCTCGATCTTTGAGGGATGTACGTTGACGTCGACCAGCGCCGGGTCGAGCTCCAGCGACAGCGCGTACGAAGGATAGCGGTCGCCGTGCAATACGTCCTGATAGGCGGCACGTACCGCGTGTACCAGCAGCTTGTCGCGCACGAAGCGGCCGTTGACATAAAAATACTGGGCATCGCCACGGGCCTTGGAAGCGGTCGGCAAGCCGACAAAACCGTGCAGCCGCAAGGGGCCGGCGCTTTCGTCCAGCGACAGGCGGGCGGCGGCAAACTCGTCGCCCAGAATGTGGGCGCTGCGCTTGGCAAATTCGCCGACGTTCCAGTGGTCGACGGTCTTGCCGTTGTGGCTGAGCGAAAAGCTGACGTCTGGTCGTGCCAGTGCAATCCTGCGCACGACTTCGGCGCAGTGGCCGTATTCGGTCTGCTCGGACTTCAGGAATTTGCGGCGTGCGGGGGTATTGAAATACAGGTCTTGTACGTCGATGGTCGTTCCCGGTGCGCCGGAGGCAGGGACGACGGTGCCGTGTTGCGAGCCGGTGATTTCCCAGGCGTGCGCGGCATCTTTGGTGCGGGTCGTCAGCGTCAGTTGTGCGACCGAGGCTATCGAGGCCAATGCTTCACCGCGGAAACCCAGTGTGCCAACGTTTTCGAGGTCGGTCAGGGAGGCAATCTTGGAAGTGGCGTGGCGTGCCAGCGCCAATGGCATCTGGTCGGGAGCGATGCCGCGACCGTTGTCGGTAATGGCGATGCGCTTGACGCCGCCTTGTTCGAGACGGATGGTGATCTGGGTGGCACCGGCATCGAGCGCGTTTTCAAGTAATTCCTTGACGACGGCGGAGGGGCGTTCAATCACTTCGCCGGCCGCGATTTGTGAAATCAGCTGGTCCGGCAGGGCTTGAATCGGGCGGTAAGAGGGGGTATTTAGGTCAGTGGCTTGCATCCCGAGATTATACCGTCAGGCAGAAGCGTCTCTGCCTGAGTGCAAAGCGAGCGTAAGCGAATGCTTCAGTTCCTGGAGGGAGGTAGTTTGAACGTACTGACTGCCTCTGCAAGTTTTTGCGCCTGATCCTTCAATGACTGTGCTGCGGCAGCGGCTTGCTCTACCAGCGCGGCATTTTGTTGGGTGGTCTGGTCCATGTGGGTAATGGAGCGATTAACGTTGGAAATGCCACTGCTTTGTTCGCGGCTGGCAGCGCTGATTTCACCGACGATATCGGTGACGTTTTTAACACTGGCCACCACATCGCGCATGGTTTCACCGGCTTGCTCAACGAGCCTGCTACCGGCCTCCACCTTGTCGACCGAATCACCAATGAGTTGCTTGATCTCTCCCGCGGCGGTAGCTGAGCGTTGTGCCAGGCCTCGAACTTCCGAGGCGACTACGGCAAATCCACGACCTTGCTCGCCGGCACGCGCGGCTTCGACGGCGGCGTTGAGGGCCAGAATGTTGGTCTGGAAGGCAATGCTGTCGATGACGCTGATGATGTCGACAATCTTGCGCGACGATTCCTTGATGGAGCCCATGGTGGCAATCACTTCATTGACCGCCTGCCCGCCTTGCATCGCGACATCGGATGCCGATAGCGCCAGCTGGTTGGCTTGATTGGCGTTGTCAGCATTTTGTTGCACGGTGGTCGTCAGTTGTTCCATGGCGGAAGCGGTTTCCGCCAGCGATCCGGCTTGTTGCTCGGTACGGCTGGACAGGTCCAGATTACCAATGGCAATTTCAGAGGATGCCGTAGTGATCTGTTCGGTACCGTGGCGAACTTCATGGACCACAGTTGCCAGACCATTGCTGATGCCGTTGATTGCTTCCATCAACTGGCCGATCTCGTCTTGCTGGCTGGAGTGGACCTGCGCAGTCAGGTCACCACTGGCAAGCCGTTCTGCGGCGACCTTGGCGCGTCCCAGTGGATGGGTCACCAGTTTTCGGATCACGACGTACAGCACGCTGCCAATGAGCAGCAGAAACACGGCGCCACAGATAACGAAGCGGTTACGTAACGCCGTGATTTCACGGGTGACTTCGCCACTGTAGGTTTCGCCAGCAATCACCCAACCCCAGCGGGCAAATGGTGTGAAGGCGACAATCTTCTGTTCACCGTCATGTCCGGCGGTGGCCGGGTTATCCCACATCTAGCGCATAACACCTTGCTGTTGGGTCAGCATCTCCTTGATGAACTCCTTACCGTCGGTATCCTTGCGCTCCAGCAGGATTTTGCCTTGGTCCTCGGGACCTGCCAGCAAGGTGCCAAAATCTGGACCGGGGTTGGCGTTGTAGACGGAGAAATAGCCGCTCTCACCGACCTTGAGTGCCTTGATCTTTGCAAAGAGGGATTTGATGTCTTCCGAGATATCGACACCAACAAACAGGATGCCGACCAGTTGGCCACCGGCATCTTTGAGCGGTACATATTTGGTGATGTACTGCTTGCCAAACAGCTTGGCGATGCCGGTATAGGGTTTGTCGGCCAGCAGCGCTGCATAGCCAGGGTGCTTGCGGTCGAGCAGGGTGCCGACGGCGCGGTCACCGTTTTCTTTCTTGAGCGAGGTCGAGATGCGGACAAAATCATCACCCGTCTTGGCGAAGATAGTCATGGCGACGCCGGTTGAGGCCATGATCCGGTCGGGGATGCTGAAATTGAGGTTGAGGTCGGTATTGCCGTTGCGCAGTACCGGTGTCGTTTTATCGCCGATCAGGATACTGTGATCGTGGTCGAGTGAGAAACGGTCTGGAAACTCATTGCCGAGCATGTTGGCAAAACGCTCTACCTGACTGGTTTCTGAACGATCAAACATCTCGATCATGTTGACCACGTCGTTGGTCTCGTTCTGCATTTGTGCCAGCGAGTGTTGCTCCAGTACGCTGGAGGTCAGGTGTCCGATCAGCACGATAGCGGCGACGAACAGGAGTGCCACGAGCGACAGTGTAATGGCGGTGAGTTTGGCGCCAACAGTCCTTTGTCCAAGGCGAAAAATGGCCTGTTTCATGATCTGGATTCCCCTTCGCTGGATGCTGCGTTATGACGCAGTCGATAATCGGTAACATGACCTGAAATACGGTTATTTTTAAATATGTTAAAAATTGCGATATATACAGGCAAATTATTCAATTTTATCGTTTGTAGTTGCCGAATGGAAATGCTCTTTACATTTTTTGTGCCAAGATTGTTTTTTCTTTTTCTGGCTTTAAATGAAATTTTCTACTTTGAAATTGATAAGCCACTGATTAAACACGTCAGAGGGTGCTGGTCGTGCAAATAGATAACCTTGCGCGACATCGCAGCCTTGTTGTTTAAGTAGTAAGTACTGTTCTTTATCTTCCACGCCTTCTGCAACCACGGTCAGGTGCAGGCTATCGCCGATACGGATGACGGCATTGGTCAGCGCGCGGACTGTCTCATCGTGCCCCATGTCGCGCACAAAGCTCTTGTCCAGTTTAAGCTCCGAAACGGGTAGGTTACGCAAATACCCCAGGCTGGAATACCCGGTGCCGAAGTCATCCATGGAAAGTGCAATGCCTAATGCATGGATGGCATGGATGGTGCGCGTGGTGCTGGGATTGGTATCCATCATCACGGTCTCGGTAATTTCCAGACGTAGATCGGCGGGCTTGAGCTGATAGTGATCGAGCAATGTCGCAATGAAATGCGGTAGTTCGAGATCATGGAAATTGGTGGACGACAGGTTCACCGAAATCGATGGTACGGCAATCTCACGCTCACGCCAGATACTGAGTTGCCGGCAAGCCTCTTGCAACGCCCATTTGCCGAGCTCACCGATGAGACCGCATTCTTCAGCGATCGGGATAAAGCGAGCCGGTGAAATATCGCCCATCTGTGCGTGACGCCAGCGCGCCAGTGCCTCGACACCGTGAATCTGTCCATTGCTGATCTTGATCTGCGGCTGATAATGCAGTTCGAAGCCGCCGGTACGCAATGCATCGCGCAGTGCGCCTTCCAGCGTCAGGCGTTCTTGTGCCTGGATATTCATTTCTTCACTGAAGAAGCTATAACGGCCACGATTTCTTTCCTTGGCCTGATACATGGCCATGTCGGCACGATGCAGCAAGACCTCGATGGTTTCTCCATTTTCCGGGCAAAGGCCAATACCAATGCTGGCGCTGGGTGTAATAACCACACCGGCAATATGGCAGGGCTGTGAGAGACTGGTTTGAATCCGGTTGACCACGTCGGTGACGTGATGCACATCACATTGCCCCAGGACGATCACGAATTCGTCACCAGAGAGGCGACCGACGATGTCAGCCCTGCGTGCTTCTGCCTGCAGACGGCTGGCGACAATGCGCAGCAGTTCGTCACCAGCCTGATGACCAAGCGAATCATTGATTTGCTTGAAGCGATCCAGATCGATGAATAACACCGCCAGTGACTGCTTGTTGCGGGCAGCATTGGCGATGGCCTGATTGGCCTTGATCAGCAACAAACTGCGATTGGGCAGACCGGTCAGGGCATCGTAGAACGCCAGTTGATGAATCCGGGAGCGACTTTCTTCACGCTCCAGCGCGAGTGTGCACAGGTGCAGACAAACGTCGACCAGTTGTCGGTGAAAGGCGCTGGGTCGGCGTTTTTCGCGGTAATACAGGGCAAAGGTGCCCAGTACGCGTCGATCTGGCGACATGATCGGCGTCGACCAGCAGGCGAAGAAACCATAGGGCAGGATCAGGTCGCGATAGCCATCCCATAACGGGTCGGTTGAAATATCGAACACTTCGACCGCCTCACCGCGAAACGCCGCCGTACCGCAGGAACCGACCTGCGGGCCGATGATCAGCCCATCGATGGCCTTGTTATAGACATCAGGCAGATTCGGACTGGCGATGGTACGCATGGCGCGACCTTCATCGATACGGACGATCGAGGCCACCACGTCCGGCGCAATCCGCTCCAGTTCCAGGCAGATCATGGTCATCACTTCGGCCAGACTGGCTTCGCGTGCCATGGCGTTGAGGGCCTTGTATTGCAGCACCTCATGCATTTTGGTGTTGGTGATATCGGTCAGAATGCACACCGCATTGACCAGTTTGTCGTTGGGATCAAAGATCGGATTGACCACCACGGACACCCACAACGGATGCCCGGATTTATCCAGCATCATCTCTTCGCCGTGGAAGCTTTGCCCGGCAGCGATGATGGCATAGCACTCCTCGATCATCTTGAGAATTGCCGTCTGTCCCTGTAGCAGTTCATGCGGACGCCGCCCGATCACCTCATCAGCAGCAAACCCAAGCATGCGACTGAAACCGGTGTTGTGGAAGACGATCAGATTGTCTTCATTGGTAATGAAGACGGCATTGTCGGTTTCGTTCATGCCCAGCGACAGCAGGTGCTGGTATTCCCGATCACGTTGTTCGCGTTGCATCCGGTAGGAAACATCGGAGCCGATACAGATGATCTTCAGCGGCCGGCCTTCCTGATCACAGACGAGTGTATAGGTCGCTTCCCACCAGACGGGATGGCCATCCCGTGCAATCCGTTTGAAACGTCCCGAGAAGTGGCGGCCGCGCACCAGGTCTTTCCAGAAATTGTCGTAATCGGGGCTGTTACTGTATTGCGCTTCGCACAGCAGGCGATGATGCTGCCCGATCAACTCTTGCGGCAGATAGCCCATGGTTTTGAAGTAGCTGCCATTGGCCCCGACGATGATGCCCTCCGGGCTGAACTCGATGACACCCATGGAGCGGTTCAGCGCGTGCAGAACCGAGGTTTTTTCCTTGGAATCGTCGATGTAGGCTGTGATGTCCGCGGCGATCGAGACCACCTTGGTTAAATTTCCATCGCTATCGAGAATGGGATTGCAGCGTGCTTCCAGCCACAAGCGGCTGCCATCGCTACGAATCCGTTCGAGCCTGCCGGAGACCATTTCTCCACGTTGTAAGCGGCTCCAGAATTCACTGTACTCCGGTGTGTTGATGTAATCCTGATTGCACAGCACACGGTGATTGCTGCCGATGATCTCTGAGGCCTGGTAGGCCATCAGCGTCAGGAAGTTGTCGTTGGCGTAAGTGATTGTGCCGTCAGGGGATAATTCCAGCATCGCCATGGATTGCGAAATCGCTGTCAGCATGGCCTCTTTGTCATCGAGCCATGTGCGGCATTGCTGTAGCTGCTGATCTAATTGCTCGCAATCCTTCATCATGGTTTGTTCCTTGCATTTCGTGGACCACCTCTGCCACCGGTATAGGTGGTTTTGCGGGCTATTCTCACTATGCTCCTGACTGCAGAAACCTGACTTTGTTGCTGACAACAGCGTTATCGGACTAAGAATTTATCTAACTATAACGGAATAAAATTCGTCATTCTTGATAAGAATAACAGAATATTTTCAATGTCATTTTGCCGCCATACCGAGTATCTTTATCCGTGGAAAGCTTGGCTCTTAAATCAGGCTTGTCATACAACTAGTGTATGATGCCCGCGCATCCCCGGTGAAATGTCTCGTTGCTTTTCGATACGACTACGACTCGCCCATCGTGGCGGGACTCAATGAAATGGGTTTATGGATTACTTGCAGTTTTTAACGGTGTTGTTGCACGTTGACAAGTCGTTGGGCATTCTTATCGAGCAATACGGCACGATGATTTATGTGCTGCTGTTCCTGATCATTTTCTGCGAGACCGGTCTGGTGGTAATGCCGTTTTTGCCGGGTGACTCCTTGTTGTTCATTGCCGGTACCTTTTGTGCCATGGGAGCGATGCAACTCTGGTTGCTGGTGGTGCTACTGGTGATCGCTGCGATTACCGGCAACACCGTCAATTACTGGCTGGGCAGTGCGTTCGGGCACAAGGTCCTCAGTCAGCATCAGCACTGGTTTAATCCTGCTGCACTGGCCAAGACCCATGCTTTCTATGAAAAACATGGTGGCAAGACCATCATCCTGGCGCGGTTCACCCCGATTGTGCGCAGCTTTGCCCCTTTCATCGCTGGTATGTCAGACATGACCAGCACCAAATTCCAGATTTACAATGTCGCCGGTGCGCTGTTGTGGGTGGTCGGATTGCTGGTCTGCGGTTACCTTTTTGGCACCATGCCCTGGGTTCGCGATCATCTCAACAAGCTGGTCTTGCTGGGTTTGGCCACGGCGATTGTGCCGCTGATTGTCGGTGCAATCTGGCATACCTACCGGCGTCTCTTTGTGCGCTCCAGATAAACATTGTACGGCGTCATCATTACCGTTCCACAACCTTGAAAAACGCAATCGTCTGCAACAGCGCGCTGGTTTGATCTTCCAGTGACTGCGCTGCTGCCGCCGCCTGTTCGACCAGTGCAGCGTTTTGCTGCGTGGTACTGTCCATGTGCGTAATGGCGACGTTGATCTGCTCAATGCCGACGCTTTGCTCCTTGCTTGCTGTCGTTATTTCAGCAACGATGGCGGTGACGTCTCTGACGCTTGAAACTACCCGATCCATGGTCACTCCAGCCTGCTCGACCAGCCGGTTGCCGTTGTCCACAGTCGCTACCGAGTCGTTGATCAATTGCTTGATTTCACGTGCGGCACTGGCGCTGCGCTGCGCCAGACTGCGTACTTCGGATGCCACGACCGCAAATCCCCGACCTTGCTCACCAGCACGTGCAGCTTCCACGGCGGCATTGAGCGCCAGGATATTGGTCTGGAACGCGATGCCATCAATGACGCTGATAATCTCCACGATCTTCCGTGAGGAAGTGCTGATCGACTCCATCGTATTGACCACCTGTCCGACGACATTGCCGCCCTGTTGCGCAATGCTCGACGCTGACTGTGCCAGTTGATTGGCCTGATGGGCATTATCGGCATTCTGCTTCACGGTTGAGGTCAGTTGTTCCATGGCAGAGGCGGTTTCTTCCAAGGCACCCGCTTGCTCTTCAGTACGTGACGACAGATCCATATTGCCGGTGGCAATTTCGGAAGTCGCTGTGGCAATGGTATCGGTGCCTTTCTGAATCCTTTGAACGATCTGTTGTAGTTTGTCGTTCATGGTTTTGAGGGCCTGTAGCAGTTGTGCGGTTTCATCCCGCCCGCTGCTGTCGATATGAGAGGTCAGATCGCCTGCGGCGACGGTCTGGGCGACCTGCACTGCCCGATTAAGCGGTGTGGTGATGCTACGGGTAATCACGTAGGCAATCAGCGCGGCCATGAGCAGGCCGCTTGCAGCCAAGGCGCTCAGCAGGGTGCTGGCGCGCTGATAGCTCAGTTCGACCTGGTTGCCGGCGGTTTCCATCAGTGCGTGTTGTTTCTTGATCAGCTTGTCGGCTGCTTCCATATAGGCATTTTGCACCGGCCTTACATCGCCAATCAGTAAGGCGGTGGCACGGTCTTTGTCGCCTTGCAGGGCGATTCCCAAGACTTCATCACGCTTGACCAGATAGTTTTTATGCGCCGTCTGCAGATTCTCCAGAAGCGTGCGGCTGTCAGGGTCGCTCAGCTGTTTGTCGAGCTGGCCGAGCTGGTGCTCGATAGACTGGTCGGCGCTCGTGATACGGTTACGTTCGAAGGTGATCTGCTGCGGGTCTTTGAGGAGCAGGATATTGCGTACCGACCGCGCCACCAGATTGATCTGATTGACGATCTCGCCTGCCATCACCGTATTGGGATATTTGTCGCTGATGACTTCTTTCATGCGGCCGTTGAGCTCCGCCAGGCGGTTGATCCCCATGGTTGCCATGAGCACTATGATCAGCATGAGCAGGCCAAATCCTAACAACAGCCGCTGACTTATCTTCAGATGAGCGATGTGCATGATGTCCTCTGTGTCAGTAAACGGGGTACCGAGACGACCGAAAGCGAAGGCAACATCGCAGGGTATCGTGATTGTCACCACGACAGCCTGCGCATTCATGATTCATCATGGCTGCCGAACATGCAAATGAAAACAGTATTTGTGCGTCGCAGCGTGGCACAGCTGAAACAGTTGAGATGATTATGCAGGTTGAATCAATTGCTGGCCTAACCCCGAAAACAGACTGGCTCCCTTCAAGGGAGCCAGTCGGGGAACACAGAGGAGACAAAACCCTGCGATCAGGTCATCTTGTTTTTAGCCAGTGGCGGGTTCTTGGCAAAATACTTCTTGATACCGCTCATGATGGCACTGGCCATTTCGTCCTGATAGGCGTTGTCGGTCAGCTTGGCTTCTTCCTCGGGGTTCGAGATAAAGGCAGTTTCAATCAAGATGCTTGGGATGTCCGGCGCCTTTAACACCGCAAAGCCGGCTTGCTCCACGGCACCGCGATGCAGCTTGTTGATGCCACCGATTTCATCCAGTACTGACTTGCCCAGTCGCAGGCTGTCATTGATCTGTGCGGTCGTCGAGAGGTCCAGCAATACGCTGGCAAGCTGGCGGTCATGAGTCTGGATATTGACGCCGCCGATCTGGTCGGCCGAGTTTTCACGATTGGCCATCCAGCGGGCGGCGGCCGAGCTGGCGCCCTTTTCCGACAGCGCAAACACCGACGAACCACGGGCTGTGGCCTGCACAAAGGCATCCGCGTGAATCGACACGAACAGGTCGGCCTGCACCTTGCGGGCTTTCTTGACGCGCATGCCCAGCGGCACGAAGAAGTCATCATCGCGAGTCAGCATCACCCGCATGTTGGGCTGCTCTTCGATCTTTTTCTTGAGGCGCTTGGCAATCGACAGCACGATGTCCTTTTCCCGGTTGCCGCGCGCACCGATGGCGCCCGGGTCTTCACCTCCATGACCGGGGTCGAGCGCAATGGTGATCATGCGTGTCAACTGCAGCTTGGGATCATTCGGTGCCATCTTGGCTATTTGTGCATCGTCAGCCTGCGCCGCCGGTGGCGGGGTATCCGGTTTGGCATCCGCCATTGGCGGGCGACTGTCGGCCTGTTGATCCTTGGGCCAGTTACCCTTCTGGATCAGGCTCGCAATCGGGTCTGGTGGTGTGGCTGGATAGAGATCGATGACGAAGCGGTACTTGTATTCGCCTACCGGCTCCAGGGTAAACACCTGCGGCTTGATCTCATCCTTGAGGTCAAACACCAGACGCACTACGCCGGGGCGATTTTGCGCGACCCGTACCTGCTTGATATAGGGATCATTAGGCTGGATCTTGGCAACCAGGTCTTTCAAGGTCGAATTCAGATCGATCCCTTCGACATCAACCAC
Organism: Herbaspirillum sp. Sphag64; assembly: GCF_014192645.1. GTDB lineage: Bacteria > Pseudomonadota > Gammaproteobacteria > Burkholderiales > Burkholderiaceae_D > Herbaspirillum. Next base: position 83,523 of record NZ_JACHYE010000011.1, read on the forward strand.
CAGACGATCCGGGTTCTTGACCAGGAAATTGGTGATCTTCAGATTGCTATCATTTTCCAGGGTGACGCGGGTATAGTCTTCTGACGGCCAGACGCGCACTGCTAGCAATTGCGAGGCCATGGCGGGCATCGGCGTGATGACGGACAGCAAGAGCGTGCCGCCCGCCTTGAGAATGGTGCGACGGGTCCGGGATTTCAGAGGTTTGGAAGAAATTTCAGACGAGCTAGACATTGGTGACCCTTGTCGGATAACGCCCGCAATTCTACATCACGGCCGTGTCCTGTTACTGTGAGATAAATATGGATGTCGGGCAGGGGCAACACCGGGTCGCCCTTTTCCGGCCATTCGACGATACAGACGCTGTTTTCGTTGAAATGTTCACGAAAACCCGCTTCCAGGAACTCTTCCGGACTCGACATCCGGTAGAGGTCGAAGTGGATAACGGTTACCATGCGCTCTGCCAGTTGCACCGTATAGGGCTCGGCCAGGGTATAAGTCGGGCTTTTTACCCGGCCCGGATAGCCGGCCGCATGCAGCAGCGCGCGTGTGAGAGCGGTCTTGCCGGCCCCGAGGTCGCCATGCAGATAGATGGTCAGCCCCGGCGCCAGCGCGCCAGCCAGCGCCGCGCCAAGGGCGGTGGTAGCGGCTTCATCGGGCAGGTGGAGGTGGTGCAGCGGCATAGGTAATCGATAAAGCAAAATGGAACAACCTGATCTGCGGTCAATGTAAGGCAGATCAACGTTGCGATGGTATTCAACAGCAGTGATTCAATGATTGATCTCGCGGCATTAGCCGACAAACTCAAAACATGGGGCCGTGAACTTGGCTTCGCCGACCTGCGCATCACCGATGTTGATCTGTCACATCGGGAGGCGGGTTTTCAGGCATGGCTGGACAAGGGTTACCACGGCGAGATGGATTATATGGCAAGCCACGGCATGAAGCGCGCCCGGCCTGCAGAACTGGTGCCGGGAACGGTGCGGGTAATCACTGTACGCATGCCTTATCTGCCACGTATCGACATGGCAGAAGCAAACGATGTGCCTGATTGGCGTGATCAGGAGCACCAGCGTGGTGCCGACGGCGCGGCGGCCGTGATCTCGGTCTATGCTCGTGGGCGCGACTATCACAAGGTCTTGCGTGCGCGCCTGCAGCAGCTGGCCAGCCGCATGGAGCGGGAGATTGGTCCGTTCGGCTACCGTGTTTTTACCGATTCGGCCCCCGTCATGGAGGTGGCACTGGCAGAAAAATCCGGTCTGGGCTGGCGCGGCAAGCACACCTTGCTGATCAATCGGGAGGCCGGTTCGATGTTTTTCCTTGGTGAACTGTTCACCGATCTGGCGCTGCCAGTAGACGCTCCGGCCAGCGCCCATTGCGGCCAGTGCAGCGCCTGTATCGATGTCTGCCCGACCCAGGCCATTGTCGGCCCTTATGAGCTGGATGCGCGCCGTTGCATTTCTTATCTGACCATCGAGCTCAAGGGCAGCATCCCGCTGGCACTGCGGCCACTGATCGGCAATCGCGTCTATGGCTGTGACGACTGTCAGCTGTTCTGCCCGTGGAACAAGTTCGCGCAACGTGCCACGTTGCCTGATTTTGATGTGCGCCACGGGCTCGACAGCGCCAGTCTGGTGACCTTATTGAACTGGAGTGAGGAAGACTTCAACCGCTATACCGAAGGCAGCGCGATTCGCCGTATCGGTCATGAACGCTGGTTACGCAACATGGCGGTCGGACTGGGTAATGCCGCCGCGACTGACCGCAAGGGTGATCCACAGATTCTGGCCGCTCTGCAGGAGCGCTTGTCGCACCCGTCGCCGCTGGTACGTGAGCATGTAGAGTGGGCGTTGGCCCGGCATAGTCAATAAAAGCTAGCGTCAGAACTAGTGCACCAGTGCCAGCCAGAACGGCAAAGTGAGCGCCGAGATCAACGTACCCATCGAAATCAGCATCGCCGTCACCGGACCATTGCCGCCCATGCGGGTGGCCAGAATGTAGCAACTTGACGCCGTTGGCAGCGCACAGAACAAGACCACAATCTTCAATTGCAGCTCCCCCAGACCAAGCCAGCTCCCCAGCAGGAAGGCTGTTGCGGGCACCGCCAGCAGCTTGATCGCGATCAGATAGCCCGACATCAGCTTGTTGCTGCCCGCGCTCGACAGGCGTAGCCCGGTCCCCACCGATAACAGACCCAGCGCCAGCGATGCCCCGCCAAGCCGGGACAAGACAGCATTCACCACCTCTGGCAAGTGCAGACCGGCAATACTGAAGCTCAGCCCCGCTGCAGTGGCAATCAGCAAGGGATTTTTGCTCAATTCCTTGGCCAGATTGCCACTGCGATGGGCCAATGCGTGAACCGCCGCCATATTGCACAACGGCACGCCAAAGCCCATCAGCAACGCCATCATCCCGGCACCTTCGCTGCCACCCAGACGCGAAGCCAGCGCCAGTGCCATGTAGGAATTGAAGCGATACGCCGTTTGCATGCCCGATTCATAGACCATCGGCGGGGCGTGGATAAAGGCTTTTCCCAGCCAGGTCAGCATAATACCGGCCACTGTTGCCAGCATGCCAACGGCCAGCAATTGGCCGGTGCTGTGCAGGTTCAGTTGCAGTTTGGCGGTCGACTGGAACAGCAGTGCCGGAAACAGCAGGTAATACACCAGTTTTTCCAGTCCACGCCAGAAGTCGTCGCCCCAGCCGGTGATCCGGTAAAGCAGTGCACCCAGTGCAATCAGTGAAAAATCCGGTAACAGTAGTGTGAGAATGGCCATGAATTCTTATTTGAGAAGGCGCGCCAGTTCGACGGCGGTTTTGACATTCATCTTGTCAAAAATATGCGCTCGGTGGACTTCGACGGTACGCATGCTGATCCCGAGTTCATCGGCGATGATCTTGTTCATCTTACCCGCCAGAATCAGGTCCAGCACTTCGCGCTCGCGGCTCGACAGCGAATTGAGCCGACCCAGCAAGGCCTCTTCGGCAGCCGCGTCGCAGGAGGCCTGCAGGGCTTCCAGCACGCGATCCATCAGTTGATTGTCATTGAACGGCTTTTCGAAGAAATCGAAGGCGCCGTTCTTGAGCATATCCACCGCCATCGGCACATCGCCATGTCCGGTCAAAAAAATCACCGGGCGACGGCGATGGATGCCGTGTTGCTTCAAATGCTCAAACAGCGCTACGCCGCTTAAGTCCGGCATGCGCACATCCAGCAGGATGCATTCACCCTGGGCGTCAATCTGGGGTGCCTGCGCCATCGCTGCCAGAAATGCCGCGCCGCTGGCATAGGCAGTTGCTGCAATGGCACGCGAAGTGGCCAGCCAGGTCAGGGAATCACGGATGATTTCTTCGTCGTCAACGATGTGCAGCATAGTGTGATCAGAGTGGGGTAGCGGGCGGTGTAGTGGACTGTATTGCCGACTGAGCGGCGCTCACAGGCACAAACTTCACGCTTAGGATCGGCAAACAGAAGCGGAAGATTGTACCTCCCGCCGGATTGTCCGTGTAGGACAGGGTGCCACCATGGAACTCAATCGTGGTGCGGCAGATATTGAGACCCATACCCATGCCATCGGCCTTGGTCGAAAAGAATGGTGAGAACAGGCCTGCGGCCACCTCCGGTGCAATGCCATGACCATGATCGATGACCGATACCGTAATCCGCTCCTGCGCCGTCGCGCTATCACGCTCCAGTGTCGCAAGGAGGCGCAGGATACGTCGCTCCGGAGGTACTGCCGCCATCGCCTGAATCGCATTGCGGGTCAGGTTCAGCAAGACCTGCTCCAGCAAGACCGCATCGCCAAGTACATCCGGCAGATTGACCGGAATGGTGCTCTGCAGCACCACCAGGAACTGCTGCGCCTGTAATTCAATGAGTGGCGTCACATTGTCGACCAGACTTTTGATCGATACTGGTTGCCGGCTTGGCGCACGCTTCTTGACGAACTGATGCACACTGCGGATCACATGGCCGGCACGCTGCGCCTGACTATTGATCTTTTCCAGCGCCGGTTGCAAGGAAGCTGGGTCCAGCGAGCCCTTGTGCATCATGTTGAGCGCTCCAGTGGTATAGCTGGAAATGGCTGCCAGCGGCTGATTGAGCTCATGCGCCAGCGTCGAGGCAATCTCTCCCATACTGGCCAGCCGTGCACTGGCTTGCAGCTTCTCTTCCTGCATCCGGTTCAGGTCTTCGGCACGCTTGCGGTCTGTGATGTCCAGCATCGACCCCATCCACCCAGTCTGCCGGCCATGCTGATCCACCAGTGGCGATTCAAAGATCAGTACCGGAAAGCGTTCGCCGTTATTGCGCTGGAAGATGGTTTCAAATTGCGGTGTAACGCGCCCGGCCAGCACGTTGGCAAAGCGTTCCTGATATTCATCCATGGCCTCCGGTACCCAATACGGCATCGGCGGGATCTTGCCGACCAGCTCGTTGGCAGGGATGCCGACCATTTTGCAAAAGGCTGGATTAACATACGTGATACGCCCCTCCAGATCGCGTGCGCGCATGCCAGTGACCAGTGAGTTCTCCATCGCGCTACGGAAGGTCACTTCGTTGACCAGCGCGCCCTCGGCCTTGGTGCGGCGATTGATATCGCGCCACAGTGCCCACAGGCTCCAGATCAGGCCCAAAGCCAGCACAATCACCGAGCCCACCAGCAGATTGGGTAGCAGTTTGGGCGCGCTCTTGGTGCTGTTGGTATGCAGCCGCAAGGTCAATCCCGGCAGCTCCAGCTCGCGCTGGTGGGTATAGACATTAAGCCCTGGTCCGCCTGCGGTACGCTGTGCCACCATCTTGTCGTCGGTATCGGTGAGGGTGATTTCATTGTCCTGTGCAAACCACCACGGCACCATTTCATTGAGCACGCTGACCGTTGAATAACTCGTCACCAGACTGCCGATGTACTGGCGTCCACGAAACAGCGGGACGTGATAGTCCATCACCACCGGCTCGCCGACTCCCGGCGATGCCGCCGGGGCGCTGTAGAGTGGTCGTCCAATTGCCTGTGAGTAATGTTCGGCCTGTTGTGAGGCAACCGACAAATCATGGCGCGTACTCGTGACGTCATCGGTTGAGGCCAATGCCCGGCCCTCGGGATCAAACCAGGTGACGCGATAAAACTCGTGATTGTTACGCAGCAGGGCCGTGATGCGGCTATGGAAATGGTCCGGCTTGAGATGATCACTGACGATGTCATTGGCCACCAGCCGCATGCTTTCGTCATCCCGGCTGAGCTGGAAGCGGATCGCCTGTTCCACCCATAAGGAGTCGGCGATGAGCTGCTCCTGACGCTCGTTGGACTCCATCTGCTGCGCCTGTCGTGGCAGCCAGATCAGCGTCGTCAGAAATAACAGGACCAGCACAATCGGCAAAATCCAGCGCAAGGTATGCCGTCGGCTTGGCACCAATGCCTGGAAAGCAGAAAGATGGGAGGCTGGAGGTGAGGTCATGGGTTTGGATTAAGCCGCAACGTGCAAGCTGCTAGTTTAGCTTGCGCTGCTACCGGCAGTAGCAAAATGGCTGTATGCCGAGCAAAATCTCTACGATTCGCGGAATCGTTATGGCTGCGCATGGCAAAATGGCGGCGCTATTCCGAATACCGCATACCCGGCAAGAAACCACAGGATCCCCATGAACCGCCGCACCTGGCTAATAGCATTTGCTACCGTCAGCCTGACGCTGCTTGCCGGCGTCGTCGCCTACACCACCGGACGGCCCTCGCCCGGTGCCGAGACGCGCTTGCCGATCATCATCAAATTCAGCCACGTGGTTGCCAACAACACGCCCAAGGGCAAGGCTGCGCTGCGCTTCAAGGAGCTTGCCGAAGCCGCCACCCATGGCCGCGTCAAGGTTGAGGTTTATCCCAATAGCAGTCTCTACAAGGACAAGGAAGAGCTGGAAGCGCTGCAACTGGGCGCGGTGCAGATGCTGGCACCATCGCTGGCCAAGTTCGGGCCGTTTGGCGTGAAGGAGTTTGAGGTGTTCGATCTGCCTTACATCTTCCCCAGCAAGGCCGCGTTGTATCGCGTCACCCAAGGTCCGATCGGGCGCGACCTGTTCAAGAAACTGGAGCCCAAGGGCATCACCGGTCTGGCCTATTGGGACAATGGCTTCAAGGTGATGTCGGCCAATCGCCCCTTACATGTACCGGCGGATTTTCGTGGCTTACGCATGCGGATCCAGTCGTCCAAGGTACTTGATGCACAGATGCGTGCCCTCGGCGCTGTGCCGCAGGTATTGGCGTTTTCTGAGGTTTATCCGGCGTTGCAGAGCGGGGTGGTTGATGGTACCGAGAATCCGCCCTCGAATCTGTACACGCAAAAGATGAACGAAGTACAAAAGTACGTCACCGTCTCTGATCACGGCTATCTAGGCTATGCCGTCATCGTCAACAAGAAGTTCTGGGAAGGTTTGCCCGAGGACATTCGTGCAGCGCTCGAAGGTGCCATGCAGCAAGCCACCGACTACGCCAATGCCATTGCCCAGCAGGAAAACGATGTCGCCCTGGCCGCCGTCCAGAAAACCGGGAAAACCGTCGTCTACCACCTCAGCGACAGCGAAAAGGCCCAATGGCGCGCTGCCTTGTTGCCGGTGCAGCAACAGATGGAGGCACGCCTTGGCAAGGACTTGATCGATGCCCTAAATCACGAGGCTGAAGCGGCAGAAATCAAATAATTCCGAGTCGTATGTTGCTGTTGTAAAGTTGATTATTGTTGATAACTTTATCTCTTTTGCTTCTATATATTGTAAAAATGTATTGATTTTGTTTTTTTTAGGCTGTTGCTATTCAGCATCATTCTGCTTTGCGCAAAAAGTACTTTTAATGCTTCATAAGTGCTGTTAAAGTGCCACCTTCGTCAGCAAAAGCGTAAAGATTTGGTGACCAGAAATTGCGCAGCTGTGATGAGCCATTGGTCAGGTCTGACGATAAAGAATTTTACGAGGGTGATGCATAACAAGCGGTATCGATACCGAGGGCAATGAGGAGACGTGGGCTTAAGAAGCTGTCTGAACAGCCGGGCACACACACAATATTCGAGGCGCATCGTGAGATGCGCCTTTTTTATTGTCCGGCATATTGCTCGGCTTATTGCCCGATTTCAACGCTGCATTGGGTGGTGCATCGGCTTGTGCTTAAATAGCGCATTGCCTGCCAACCGTTATCGACGACATGAACGCCAGTTCCGCCACCGCGCTCTTCTCTGCCATCATCGCCGCCCCTTTCGGTGCGGTCGGTATTCGTACCGATGGCTGTGCCCTGCAGGAGATCGTCTATCTGCCACCGCATTTCCCTGAAAAAGACCCTGCCGACACCATCGCCGAGCAGGTCGCGCAGCAGCTGCAAGCCTACCTGCAGCATGCAGATCATCGCTTCACGTTACCTTTGCCACAGGTTGGCAGCGACTTTCAGCGCCGTGTCTGGGCCGCGATTGCCAGCATCCCGCGCGGTGAAGTGCGCACCTATGGCCAGATTGCCAAACTGATCAAATCCGCGCCGCGTGCCGTCGGTCAGGCCTGCGGTGCTAACTGGTTCCCGCTCGTCATCCCGTGCCACCGCGTGACAGCCGCTGGCGGTCTGGGCGGCTTTGCCCACCATGACGATGCCGACGGCTTCCATCTCAATGTCAAACGCTGGTTGCTCGCGCATGAGGGTGTGCATGGTTACTGAAGCAGGTCCAAAGCGCGCAACGCCGTCAACACCAGCAAAGGCTGAAAAGCCGGAGAAACCATTCGCCACCGGTGCCAGTCTGGCGGCCATTGACGAGTTCTGCGACACGCTCTGGCTCGAAGATGGTCTCGCCAAGAATTCACTCGAAGCCTACCGACGCGACATGACGCTCTTTGCGCACTGGTTGCAAAGCCAGCGCCACAAGGACCTGCTGGCCACGCAAGCGGACGACCTCAACGGCTACTTTGCTGCCCGTCATGCCGATACCAAGGCTAGCTCAGCCAACCGTCGGCTGGCGGTGCTCAAGCGCTTCTTTCAGCTGGCATTGCGTCAGAACCGCATCAGTACCGATCCGTGTCTGCGCCTGAAGTCGGCCAAACAGCCGCCGCGCTTCCCCAAGGTGTTGTCAGAAGGGCAGGTCGATGCTTTGCTGGCCGCACCCGACGTCGGCACGCCGTTGGGCCTGCGTGACCGCACCATGCTGGAGTTGATGTATGCCAGTGGCCTGCGGGTCTCGGAGCTCGTGTTGTTAAAGTCGATTGAGGTCGGCATGAACGAAGGCGTGCTGCGCATTACCGGCAAGGGCAACAAGACCCGGCTGGTACCGTTTGGGGAAGAAGCACGCAGCTGGATCGAGCGCTATCTGCAGGAAGCCCGGCCGCTGATTCTGGCAGGCCAGATTGACGATGCCTTGTTTGTGACCGCACGCGGCGGTGCCATGACGCGCCAGATGTTCTGGACCCTGATCAAAAAATACGCGCATCAGGCCGACATCCGCGTGCCACTCTCACCGCACACCTTGCGGCACGCCTTTGCTACGCATCTGCTCAATCATGGTGCCGACTTGCGGGTGGTCCAAATGCTGCTTGGGCATGCCGATATCTCCACCACGCAGATATACACCCACGTCGCCCGAGAGCGGCTCAAAAAGCTGCATGCCGAGCACCATCCGCGTGGTTAATGTCGGTGAGTGCCGGTGAATACCGAGGTCGCCGCAAGGTGCCAAATTCAGCCTCTTGCGGCATAATGTGCGCCCAATGAGCGCGAAAAAAGACCACGTATCCGAAACTCCGGCCACGCAATTCCTGCGTAAGCACGGCATTGCCTTTACCGAACATCCTTACGCCTATGAAGAGCACGGCGGCACTAGCGTGTCGGCGCGTGAACTGGGTGTGGAGGAGCATCACGTCATCAAGACACTGGTAATGCAGGACGAAGCTGCCAAGCCGTTGCTGGTGCTGATGCATGGCGACCGCAAGGTGTCCACTAAGAATCTGGCGCGGCAAGTCGGCTGCAAGTCGATTGAGCCGTGCAAGCCTGAGGTTGCCAATCGTCATTCTGGCTTTCTAATCGGTGGCACATCGCCCTTCGGTACGCGCAAAGCGATGTCGGTCTATGTCGAAGAAACCATCCTTGCTTTGCCAAAAATTTATATTAATGGTGGCCGCCGTGGGTTTTTGATCGGGATTGATCCGACCGTGATCGCTGCCGTTTTGCCTAGCAAGCCGGTACACTGCGCGCTGGAAGAATAAAGACCGCAGTTGGTCTGCTGATAAAACAATGAGGAAACAATGAATACAGTGCTGTTTGCTATCGCCGCCTATCTGATTGGCTCGATTTCGTTTGCGGTGGTCGTCACCAAACTGATGGGCTTGTCTGACCCGCGCACTTACGGTTCCAAGAATCCGGGTGCGACCAATGTGCTACGTAGCGGTAACAAGAAGGCGGCAGTGTTGACCTTGCTAGGGGATGGTTTCAAGGGTTGGCTGGCGGTGTGGCTAGCACTGAAATTTGGCCCACAGTATGGTGTTGAAGAGGTAGGTATTGCGCTGGTGGTGATTGGGGTATTTCTGGGGCATTTGTGGCCGGTGTTTTTCCGCTTTGTGGGCGGTAAGGGTGTGGCGACGGCGTTGGGGGTTTTGCTGGCGATCAATGGCTGGTTGGGTTTGGCGACCTTGGCGACCTGGTTGATCATTGCGTATGCGTTCCGTTATTCGTCACTGGCGGCGCTGGTTGCGGCGGTGTTTGCACCGTTCTATTACGGCTTGCTGTTTGGTGATACAGGGCCGATCTTGTTTGCGGTGTTGGCGATGAGTGTATTGTTGCTGTATCGCCATCGGAAGAACATTAGCAACTTATTGGCGGGTAAGGAAAGTCGTATCGGTGACAAGAAGAAGTAAGTTCTTTTTGCATCGTATCAGCGCCGCGACGAAGCAGTTTGTCGCGGCGTTTTTGTTGGTGTTGTGTGTTGTTTAGTCAGTTTCGGCGAGCCAGTCGATGCGTTGGCGGGCGTCTTGGCGGAGCAGGTTGGTGGCGGCAATCGAGAGGCGTATCAGGTGGTCGGCTTCGACGATGCTGATGGCGGGTTTGCGCCAGTTTGCGGGTTCTGTGTCGGCGTTGGCTTCGCGTTCTATGGCGCTGGTGTAGAAGAGTTGCAGGCAGGTGTGGATGCCGTTGCTGATGTCGAGGGTGGTTTCGAGGAAGGTGCCGTATTGGGAGCCTTGGCTGGCGCCTTCGATCCAGTGGAAGTCTTCGTGGGCGGAGTAGGTGTGGGTGGATGTGTCGTTGTCAGATTGAGAATTGCGATTAGTCATGATGTCTCCGTTTGCAGTGGGTAGAATCCGCCGGCCTCTCGTAAGAGGTGGACGGCGGGCGCAAGACGGCAATTTGTAGCAGGTCGTCAAACCCGGTCCTCTCTTTTTCGAGGACGAAGTCAGCCTACCGGGCGCTAATTCCGGGGTCAATTAAAAATTGCCTAAATGCTACTTTTTGCAATTCACTCGCTTGAGCTGCTGATTTTGTTGGCTCTTCGGACGACCAAGCCGGGGGCGGCCCGGCAGCCGCTCACTTTTCTTGCTTCGCCAAGAAAAGTAAGCAAAAGAAGGCGACCGCAACTTCCATCGCCCCTTCGGGGTGCCCGGCACCGTGCCGCATCAATCGGGACCGATGCAAACTCGCTGCGCTCAGACAAGCATCGATCTTTTTCCGATTGCTGCAACACAGTACCGGCGACTCCACATGCGGAATTCTTTCACCGGCTCGCTACGCATTGCCTTGGTAGGGTGAGTTGCGACGGTATTAGGGGTTAGCTTTTTTCTTTTTCTTTTTCAGTTTTTAGAGTGAATGCTAAGGCTGAATTTGATTGTATTCGTCAGTGCGATGCGAAGCGAGCCGGTGAAAGAATTCCGCATGTGGAGTCGCCGCTGATGCGCTGCGGCAATCGGAAAAAGAGAAGCGCTTGTTTGAGCGAAGCGAGTTGTGCGCTTCTCCCGATTGACGTGGTGCAGCGGCGGGAACCCCGAAGGGGCGACGTAAATTGCGGTCGCCTTCTTTTGCTTACTTTTCTTGGCGAAGCAAGAAAAGTGAGTGGCTGCCGGGCCACCCCCGGCTAGGTCGTCCGAAGAGACAATAGAATGAGCGAAGAAAAACCAGAAATCTAAGCAGCAGGCACAAAATCCGGATGCAACTCATCCAACGGCCAGCGTGGTCGCACACTAAAAGCGTAATGACGGGTTGCAGCCTCAGGATGAGAAAGCAAGCGCATGGCACCCGCAAAGGCGATCATCGCCCCGTTATCGGTACAAAACTCCAGCTCCGGATAAAACACCTGAAAGCGGCGCTTCACCGCAGCCGCATCCAGCGCCGTCCGCAACTGCCGGTTAGCGCCCACACCACCAGCGATCACCAGCCGCTTCATGCCAGTATGCTTCAATGCATTCACACACTTCGCCACCAGCACCTCCACCAGCGCCTCTACAAAGGCACGGGCAATATTCGCCTTATCGGCCTCCGTGAGCTCCCCCGGATGATTCTTCACCACGGTCAACACCGCCGTCTTCAAACCAGAAAAACTGAAATCAAAATTCTTCGCATGCAACATCGGACGCGGTAACTGATAGACATCCGGCTGCCCCGATTCCGCCAAACGCGAGATTGCCGGCCCACCCGGATAGCTCAATCCCAGTAGCTTGGCAGACTTATCAAACGCCTCACCAGCCGCATCGTCCAGTGTTTCCCCCAGCAAGGTATAGCGCCCCACACCATCGACCAGCATCAACTGCGTGTGCCCCCCCGACACCAGCAACGCCACAAACGGAAACTCAGGGGGATTGGATGCCAGCAACGGCGACAACAGATGTCCCTCCAGATGGTGCACACCCAACACCGGCTTATCCAGCGCCAGACCTAAACCACACGCCACCGACGCACCGACCAGCAGCGCACCTGCCAGCCCTGGGCCTTGCGTGTAGGCGATGGCATCAATGTCCTGATGGGCAAGCCCACACTTTTCGAACACCTGCCGCAACAACGGCAGCGCACGCCGCACATGGTCACGCGAGGCCAGCTCAGGCACGACGCCACCATATTCTTCATGCATCGCAATTTGCGAATGCAGGGCGTGGGCCAGCAAGCCTTTGTCCGTGTCGTATAAGGCCAGACCGGTTTCATCACAGGAAGATTCGACGCCGAGAACAATCATTGCAGCAGGAGAGTAAGAGGTGAGGGGAACGCGCGAAATAAGCGCAAGCAGCTATTGTAAAGGAAAGCAGGTCCAAGCCCGTCCAGCACAAGCCGCCATGCTTGGTGTAACCTTGCGCAGACTTCACTTTAGAGTACGGCAATGACGCAATCGAATCAGGACATGCTGGCTGCGGCCCGCTTCATCAAGGAAATCGGCCGAGGCAAGGATGGCGCGCGCAGTCTCTCGCGAGATGATGCACAACTGCTCTACAGCGCCATGCTGGACCGGCGCGTGAGTGATCTGGAGCTGGGCGCAATCCTGCTGGCTATGCGCGTCAAGGGCGAGTCGGTGGAGGAGATTGCTGGCTTTCTGGCGGCAGCCGAAGCCAGCTTCACACCATTGCAGGCACCTGCAGGTCGGCCTGCGCCGGTGGTCTTGCCGAGCTACAACGGCTCGCGCCATATGGCTAACCTGACACCGTTGCTGGCCTTGTTGCTGGCACGTGAAGGCGTACCGGTATTGATGCATGGTGTTACGCACGATCCACAACGGGTCACTAGTGCCGAGATTTTTGCTGCACTTGGTTTGCCGCATGCCGCTGATGCTCCACAAGCCGAGGCGGCGCTGGACGCCGGGCAGCCGGTGTTTATTCCGATCCAGCATCTGGCACCGAAGCTAGCGCGTTTGCTGGCAATGCGCCGGATTTTGGGCGTGCGTAATTCAACGCATACGCTGGTCAAGATCATGCAGCCATTTGCCAGGCCAGCATTGCGTCTGAGTTCGTACACCCATCCAGAATATCTGGAAATGTTGACCAATTATTTCACTAGCGCGGCACCCGCTGAGCGCGGCGATGCGTTTCTGATGCGCGGTACCGAAGGCGAGACCGTTGCCAATGCACGTCGCGCACAGCAGATTGCGTGGTTTCATGCCGGTGAGCAAACCATTCTGGTGGAGAAGCAGCAGGTTGCCGAGGACTTGCCTGATTTGCCGGAAGGCCGTGATGCCACCACCACGGCCGCGTGGATCAGCGAGGTCATGGCTGGACAACGTCCGGTGCCGCAATCCATTCAGGAGCAGGTGGCGCATTGCGTCACCGTCGCCAAAGATATTGCTAGTCGTCCATAACGCAGGCTAGGCTTTGACCTTGGCTTTGGTGTCGGCTTTCTTGGGCAATGCCGCGCTCACTTGCGCAAAAGCAAAAATGACTTCCTTGACGATCTTGCGTTGCGGCGCAGGAAGATTGATGAAGGCCTCGAAGGCTTCCCGCTCACGATAGCCGATGGCTTCCTCCCATCGTGCACGACGCTTGTCAATGCGTTTGCCGATCTCTTCACCAAACCGCAGATGTTGCGGCGTGACAATGAGCCATTCTGCCAGTGTCTCCAGCTTGTCCTGATTGGGCATGGATTCGCCTAGTAGCCACCTGCGTACACCGTGCAAGGTCATCGGCTTGCCCCAATACCTCAGATTGAACTCGCGTTCGAGGACGGCAGGCTTTGCCTCATAACCGGCCTGCTCCATTGATGTTCGCAGTCGCTTGGCAAATTTTTCGTTCGCGTTTTCCATTGCTGGAAGTTAATACCTAGTGGATCAAAGGAGGGTACTTTTGTTTTTGTGTTTAATTACCGTCTGAGCGTGACTTGTAATCAAGTGGGTGTTGTTGTACCAAGATGGCTAGTATCTTGGACTATTTTTCATTGCTCTGAAAGGAGACATTTGTAAGCTGTGGATATCTGCCAACACCTGTTATTGGAAAGCAAATATCTCTGAATTCCGTTTAAAAATCACTATTTTGGTGCATTTGTTCTCTTTTTCGATATGCAACACGTTGCTTCTGATTAATAGTGTGAATATCCTGTCAATTGTCGAAAAGACAGGTTTTTTGCGCATCGAAAAATTGCTCAAAAGAAGCTGGTAATATTTCTTTCAATCAGGCTAGAATAAGCCCGGACAAAGGGATTGGCCCGATTGCAGTGCTCCAGTGATGTGCAATTCGGATTACGTATTAAACGTAATAATCGCGCAATAAACTTGCTTCCACGCATACCTACCTTTACGCGACGTTCTCCCCTTCCGTATGTTGACTTCTCCATGACGCCGATGTTGTCGTGTGCTTCACGGTTTCCCGAGCAGTACGTGTTGCTGCGAATTATCGCAGTAGCATTTGGCAGTTCAGCAAAGATTCAAAAAGATTCAATTGGATTCACGCAGTATCAATCAGTAGTCATTAGTATCAATTGGCGCCGTTGAGTTGGTGTGTTGATGCAGTACACAGTTTGAAACGGTAGATGCAGATGAATTGACTTGGAATATGGCTGGCTCAATTTCCCTTTCCCTGATTTGCTTTTCCTTGTTCGTGGCGACGCTGTCGTCCTATACGGTATTGGAAATCGCAGAACGGATCGCTTCCCAAGACGACCGTGCACAACGTCGTCTGTGGCTGACTGCGGGCGCGCTGGTATTTGGTGCGGGTATTTGGGCCACGCATTTCACCGGTTTGATGGCACGTAACGTGACTGGCACGATTGGTTACGATGTGTTGACGACAAGTACTTCGTTCCTGCTGTCGGTGCTAGTGGCGCTGGTGTTGCTGAACCGGGCCACACAACGTCGGCTGCAATGGCCGCTGATGCTGGTCGATGGTGTCTTGCTGGGCTGCGGCCTGACGCTGATCTATTATCTCGGACCGAGGTCAGTGACCGCGGTGGTGTCACTTCAGCCATCTCTGAGTCTGACGGCGTTGTCGATTTTTCTGGCAGTGCTGACGGTGAATCTGTGTATCTGGATCATTGCAACGCTGGATGTGGGCAAGAGCGACAAACTGAAAAAGCGACTCGGGCTGGCAGCGGCGATGGGGGGGAGTATTTTTGCCCTGCATTGGCTGAGCATGGCGTCACTCAGGTTTGACTCACCGGAAGTGGTGACGTCGACCGCGATAGATGGAAGCCGCCTGCTTGCGCTGGTGGCGCTGGCAACGGTGATCATGCTGGTGATTGCGGTGGTGTTCAGTGGTGCGCAGCAGGCCAGATTTCTGCGCACCATCCTTGGTTTGACCAATCACAAACTGCTGCATTTTGCGACCCACGACGTGCTGACCGGATTGCCCAACCGGGTCTTGCTCACGGAGCGGGTGCAACATGCGATTCACGTCTCTAAACGTAGTGGTCAGCCGTTTGCCGTGATGTTCATGGATCTGGATGGATTCAAGACGATCAATGATTCTCTCGGCCATGCAGTCGGTGATCAGTTACTGATTGCGGTAGGCCAGCGCATTCGCGCCTGCATCCGCAGCGAGGATATGGTGGCGCGACTGGGGGGCGACGAGTTTGTGGTGGTCATGGGGAATTTGCCGACATCAGACGTGGTGGAGACGTTTGCCGAGAATATTCTCGGTGTGATACGCCAGGAGTTCCGGCTTGACGAGACGAGCTTGCGGGTGACGTCCAGTATCGGTATCGCGGTGTTTCCCAATAGCGGTCAGTGCGTCGATGCCTTGCTCAAGAATGCCGATGCGGCGATGTATGAGGCCAAGCAGCAGGGGCGTAATACGTACCGCTTCTTTGAGTCAGCCATGCATGCCAATGCCATGCGTCATCTGCAGATCCGGCAGGCGTTGCAGCAGGCGATCGAGCGCAAGCAGCTGTTCCTGCATTTTCAGCCCAAGTTTGATGGGCAGTATCGGGTTTTGACCGGGATTGAAGCCTTGTTGCGCTGGAATCATCCGGAGCTGGGCAGCATGAGTCCGGTCGAGTTTATTCCGATTGCGGAGCGTTCCGGCCAGATCGTGGCGATTGGCAACTGGGTCTTGCGTGAGGTGTGCGCGCAGATTCAGCGATGGGATGCTGAGGGTATGCCGCCGGTCAAGGTGGCGATCAATATTTCATCGCTGCAGATGGTGCCTGAACTGGTTGATTGCGTGGTGGCGGCCATTGAGCAGGCCGGGATTGCATCGCATCGGCTGACCTTCGAGATTACAGAAACTGCCGTGATGAAAAACGTCGAGATCAGTGCCCGCGTCATTGCCGATTTGCAGCGGCTGGGTTGTGATGTCGCTATCGATGACTTTGGCGCTGGCTATTCCAGTCTGGCTTATCTGCAGCAGTTCCGCTGTCGGCAGGTCAAGATTGACCGGCTGTTCACGTCGCGGCTGGAGCAGGAGGGCGATGCGGGGCGGGCGATTGTGGCTGCGATCATCGCGCTGGCACATGCCCTGAACATGGAGGTGATTGCCGAAGGGGTGGAAACGGAAGGTCAACTCAAGCTGTTGCAGAACCTGCGTTGTGATCAGGTGCAGGGCTTCCTGCTGGGGCGTCCAGCCAATGCGTCCGATACCCAGCATTTGTTTACCGGGCAGTACGGTTTGTTTGCCTAGTTTGCCGGTTTTGCTGACTTGGCGGCGTCTCCGAGTTGACGCCGTTGAACGTGCCTCAGGTACCACAGCAGACTAAACGCTACCAGTCCAAGGCTGGCACTGTTGCCCAGCCAGAATCCCGCAGCACCATGCAGCCATGCTGGTGACCAACCCAGCGGGTCAAGCCCCAGTAAATATCCTCCTCCGATTCCAACACCCCACAGAGCGACTGCATAAATGACGGTTGGAATCACCGCGATCTTGTAAGCCCGGAGGACGAAGGCAGTTGTCACCTGCAAGGCATCGAACACCTGGTAGAACGAGATGAACAGGAACAGCGGCATGGCCGAGGCCAGAATCACCGGGTCCGGCGTATAGGCGCGGATGATGCTGCTACGTGCAAACCAGACGACGATGCCGATCAGCACCGAGAGGATCACAGCCAGCCGGATTCCTGCGCGCGAGATGCGTTTAGCACCCAGCCAGTCGCCTGCGCCGATGGCTTGCGCGACCAGGGTACCGGTGGCATTGGCCAGTGACAAGGGCAGCATGTACAGTACTGTGCCGACGTTGGCGGTGATCTGATGTCCGGCAACGGCAACCGCACCGAGGCGGGCGATGAAGATCGCCATTAGCGTGAAGGCGGTGACTTCGATGAAGTAGCTCAGGCCCATCGGTATGCCCAGTTTGAGCAGGGTCAGCTGGGACTTCCAGCGCGGGCGGGTAAAGCCTTGTCCAAATACCCGCAACTCGCGATAAATGGGTGCCTTGCGCACCAGTAGCCAGCCGCTCAGTAACATCATCCAGGCGATGACGCTGGTCGCCATCGCGCAGCCGGGGCCGCCCAGTGCAGGCAGGCCAAGTCCGCCGAAGATGAACCAGGCATTGAAGGGGATCTTCAGTAGCAGAGCGCCGACCTGAATCGTCATGACCATTTTGGGGCGGGCAATGGCGTTATTGAGGGCGGCATAGACACGAAAACCCAGCGTCGCCGGTAGCGCCAGCGCTTCAATGCGCAGGTACAGGGTGGCCTTTTGCGCCAGCTCCGCAGGTGCGTGGGCGATGTCCAGAATCACTGGCGAGAACAGCAGGATCAGGCTGCCTAAGCAGCTCAGAAAAAATGCCAGCCATAAGCCCTGGCGTACCTCGGCACCGATATCGGGCAAGCGACGTGCACCATAGAGCTGACCGATGATCGGTAGCAAGGCTTGCAAGACCCCGGACAGGCCAACAAACACGCTCACATAGATGGAGACGCCAAGCGCCAGTGCTGCCAGATCGGTGGCCGAGAAGCGCGACACCATGGCAGTGTCGATCACGCCGTTGGCGATGATGGCCAGCTGGCCGATCAGGATCGGCCAGGTGAGCGAGGCGATACGCAGCGTATGGGAAGGTCGATTCATGTGGTGTTGCTTTACTTATCTTGCTTTGGTTTTCGGTTGCCTGTGTGCTTCTGATTGCGCAAAAAACTATCGGCCACAGGGGCCGATAGGATGAGGGTCGGAGTGTTTGCTATCGCCCGGTGCGCCGGTACAGGCGGAACCGTTCGTCACGGTCAGAGGGGCGTCGTCCTTCCCATAGCAACTGCCAGTTACCTTCGTACTGACGCAGCATCAATTCGGCATTCTGGTTGTAGACGTTATCTTGTAGCAGCAGGAAGTCGCAACGCATGTCGGGCCGATCTTCAAACTTCACATTGCCGAAATAGGCGAACGAAGCGCGTTGTGCGGGACCAACATTGGAGGTCACGCATTGCTTGACGGCAGCGGTACGTTCTTCGATCTGTCTGGCGACACCGGCATAGCTCTTGCCGTAATTGATCCAGGGCAGCCACAAGGTCATCAGCAAGACCCAGCACAGGATCACACCGCCTGAGGACAGCACGACGGCGCGCCACAGTACCGGTGGCCGGCGCGACAGACGCCAATGCACCAGCAGAATCCAGCCCAGGCTGGTCAATGCGGCAATGACCAGCGCAATGATGTTGAAGCCGGGCTGATAGCCGGGGGCCAGTTTGTAGGCATTCTTGGCAATTTGCGCCGGCCAGCCTGTTTCTTTGGCAATCCAGCCGATCCAGATGAAAGCGGCACAGGTACTCAATGTCATCACCGAGAACCAGTCCACGGCATTAATGGCACCGCGCTTCATGGTGGGCAGGCCAAAGGCAGCAAGAATTGCCAGTGGCGGCAGCAGGGGCAGCAGCTTGCCTTCTTCGCCGTGAACATTGATCAGCAATACTACCGCGATGGAAACGAAGAAGCTCAGCGGCAACGCAATGTGCAGCGAAAATGGCTGACGCCGCCAGGCATAGATGGCCCAGCCAGCAAATGGCCAGGCTGGCCAGGCAAACCAGATACCGTATTTGACGAAAAATTTAAGCGACTTTAGTGTCGGCCAGTTGATCTGATAGTGGTTCCAGCTCAACCAGGTGTCAAATTGGGCCGCGGCGTCGGGTAGCAGGGCGCGGGTCACAATCACCCATAGTGCGCAGATCAGTAGCACCGTTGGTAAGGTTACGCCGAGCAAGGTCGGTAGCATGCGCCGATAGCGTAGTACTGCCAATGCCAGCAAACCGATGAACACACCCGCCGGCAGGACCCAGCCGCGCGTCAGGACCAGTAGCGCCAAGGTCAGGCCGAGCCGGAACGCCTGTTGCGGCCGGTTGCTGTCGAATACCCGCACGGCGTTATAAATGGCATAGCCTACCAGCGCAATTTGCAAGGTCTTGGGTGAGGTTTCATGGCTGTGCAGCAGCAGGCCGAGGAAGCCGAGATAGATCAGGAATGCACCATCAGCCAGGGTACGTCCATAGTCTCGCGACTCAGGCTGCCCACCAAAGGCCAGCTTAAGCGGTTGCGCTTCGGGTCGTCGTCCCAGCAGGTAGGTGGCGTACCAGATCGACAATGAGCCAATCAAGAAACAGGCAATCGTGGAGAGGCGAGCGGCAATCGGGTCTCCCAGCAACCAGCCAAACAACTTGATGCAGATCGCGCCGAACCAGAAGGCAAGTGGGCTTTCGGATGGCATTGCCAGGCCAGCAATATTGGGCGCCAGCCAGTCCTGCAGCGTGCCGTGGGCCATGGTCCACATGATGCCGAAGCTGGCCGCATCATCGTTTTTCCAGGGATCGCGACCGATCAGGCCGGGCAGGATGTACAACAGACCAAGCGCCAGCAAGCCCCAACGTGGCAGGGCATTGGTCGCAGCAGCGGGGAGACGGACAGGCTTCATCAAGGTGTTATTGAACTTGTGGAACAGAATGGCCGGGATGCCAGCACACAGGCACTGTGCGATATCTTCCCGAGTTGAATAATGCGCATTTTGCACCGAAGCAGTGCATTCTTCTGCATTATTGCGCTAAGACGTTATTGTGCAGCAAAACGCGGCAAAAAGTTGTTTCTAGCGCATCCTGAAATCACTCTGTGCGGTGCACCGGATCAATCACTGACACAGATGAGACAGTTCGGTGCAGAGGATGAAGAAAAAACAAAAAAGGCAGCCTTGGCTGCCTTTTTTGACATCGCCTGCAAATTAGCCTGCAGCGACTTGTGTCTTGGAACCGACGGTACCAAACTTTTGACGGAACTTCTCGACGCGACCGGCGGTGTCGACGATCTTGTGCTTACCGGTGTAGAAAGGATGCGATTCGGAAGAAACTTCGATCTTCACGAGTGGGTATTGCTTGCCTTCGAATTCGGCTGTTTCGCGTGTGCCGATCGTCGAGCGGGTGATGAATTTGAAGTCGTTCGACACGTCGTGGAACAGAACTTCACGGTAATCTGGATGGATGCCTTGCTTCATGGTTTGCCTCAAAAATGAATGGTAGCCAATCGTCACTTCGTCGGTCGTCCTGCTTCTTGACCCGATTGTCGATCACTTGCCGGGGGGTGAAAAGTGCAAAATTATACAATAAAATCATGTATTTGCAAAAGCTTGCGGCACTTTGTGGCCTTGTGGCAGGGGGCTGTTGCATTCGGACCATGATACTGGCGCCAAAGTTGCTGGAGCAGGGTATGGACTTTGGCTGATAATCCGGTCACCCAAAATACCTTAAGATCTTGCTTCTGGGTCGTTCAGGCCCGCTGCGCCTCGCCTGAGGCGATATTGTCCGGGTTTCAATACGGGGCTGACCTATAAATTAATGGAATGACCAAGATAGAAATATTCATTTTCGCTTATCCCACCCCTCGCCTCATACTGAGCACCATGTAAAAGCCGTCCTGACGGCGGCCACACTAGGGTTGTAGAGAAATCAGCAAGCACCCGTCATATTAACAAGAGCAGAGACAGCAGAAACCGCAGGATGCATCGCCATTCTGACGTCATATTTTTGAATTTGGATACCACTATGTTTACAAGACAGGACTGTATTACGCTCGATGAGCGCGATCCACTGGCTGGTTGCCGCGATCAATTTACCTTGCCAGAGGGAGAAATATATCTGGATGGCAACTCGCTGGGCGCTATGCCACGCCATTTGCCGGCCCGCATTCAGGAAGTGGTGAGCAAGGAATGGGCGCAAGGCCTGATACGCTCTTGGAATGATGCTGGCTGGATCGATCTGCCAAAGCGCGTGGCAGTACAAGTGGCCCGTCTGATTGGTGCCGACAAGGATGAGGTGATGGTAGCCGACTCGACGTCGGTCAATCTGTATAAGGCGCTGGTGGCAGCGGTGCGCCTGAATCCAAGCCGCAAGGTGATTCTGACCGAGCGTGGCAATTTCCCGACCGATCTGTATATCGCACAAGGCGTGGCTGAATTGTTCGGCATGGAAATCCGTTACGTCGATTCCACGCCAGAGGCCGTGCTGGCAGCACTCGACAACAGCGTTGCCGTGCTGATGCTGACCCATGTGAATTATCGCTCCGGCCAGGTCTATCCGATGCAGGACATCACTGCCAAGGCCCACGCCGTTGGCGCACTCGCGCTGTGGGATCTGGCGCATAGCGCTGGTGCAGTCGAGGTTGATCTGACCGGCTGTAACGTCGACATGGCAGTTGGCTGTGGCTACAAATATCTCAACGGTGGTCCTGGCGCGCCGGCCTTTGTGTTTGTCGCACAACGTCACCATGCCGGTATGCGTCAGCCATTGTCTGGCTGGCATGGTCACAAGCGTCCGTTTGAGTTCGTGCTTGGTTACGAGCCTGCTGCCGGTATTGAGAGCATGCAGGTTGGTACGCCACCATTGTTGTCGATGCTGGCACTGGAGTCGGCATTGCAGGTATTTGATGGCGTGGAGATGAGCGCACTGCGTCGCAAGAGCGTGGCGCTGACGGAATTGTTCATTCGTCTGGTCGACGAAAAACTGAAGCCTTATCACTTTGGTCTGGCGTCACCACGTGATGCACAGATTCGTGGCAGCCAGGTCTCGCTGACGCACGAGCAGGGTTACGCAATCGTGCAGGCGCTGATTGCGCGTGGCATTACCGGTGACTTCCGTATGCCCAATATTCTGCGCTTTGGCTTCACACCGCTGTATGTCCGCTATGTGGATGTCTATGACACGGTACAGGCGATTGCCGAGATCATGGAAAGCGGCGAATGGAATCAGGAAAAATTCCTGACCAAGAAGGCCGTGACCTGATTCGCAAGTCGAATTACCTCAGTTTTTAATGTTGAAGTTCCATGCGCCGGTTCGCCGGCGCAGCCCTGCTGTTACCAATTGTCTCGCAGAAGACGATGGACAAGCTCTTGAGATGTGATTCAAAGATGGGTCGAGAAAATAATCTGGGAGGAGTACATGAAATTCAAAGGGAAAGTTGCATCTGCAATTTTGTTGGCTGGCGTAGGGGCATTGGCGCATGCCGACAATGTCACGATCTCGGGCTGGATTGACGTTGATCTGGAACGTCTGCAAACCAGCAAGGGGCAATCCTATAACGTCGGCAGCGGTGGTTTGAATACCTCGCGTCTGGTGTTCAGCGGCAGCGAAGATCTGGGCGGCGGCAACAAGGCCTTCTTCACGCATGAAATGGCATTCTCTGCCAATACCGGGGTTGGTCCGACACCACGCCAGACCTTCGTCGGTATGGCTGGCGATTGGGGGAGCTTGACAATCGGTCGGCAGAATACGCCTTCCTTCTGGATCGCCGGCTATGCCGACCCGAGCTGGTCGGCTGACTTCAGTCTGGTCAGCAACATGCAGTTCTTCTATGCGCCTTACCGACTGAGCAATTCGGTCAATTACAACACGCCACGTGTTGGCGGTTTTGAGGGGCGCTTGATGGTCACCGCCGGTGCTGAAGACGGCACCCGCAATGGTCGTTATGTTGGCACTGGTGTCGACTATAAGGACGGCCCCTGGTATATCGGCTTTGACAGCGATCAGCAATATACCGCGAGTGTAACCAACTCAAGCACGATCTATTCGGCGCGCGACAATTACTTCTCGGTCACCTACAACACTGGCACGATTGAGCCGACTTTCCTGTATCACACCTATAACGGTTACTACGCCTATCCACCGTATGTGGGCTTCCAGTCCAGCGGCTGGGATGTGCAACTGGGTGCGCGCTGGCAAATCAACGAACGCAACAACATGTTCGTCAGCGTGGTGCACAAGAAGGATGACCATAATGTTGCCATGTCGGACGCCAACGGCTATCTGATCGGTTATGGCTACAGTCTGTCCAAGCGTACGACGCTGTACGCCAACGTCGGATACATCGATATGAAGAACAATACCAAGGTCTCCTATCCGATGACGTTCAACTTCAGCAGCCCGAATCCGACCAGTGGGGTTCAGTTAGGTATTCGTCACGCATTCTGATGCGCTGACCAGTTTTGCGGAATCGGCTCAGCCCGATTCCGCGTCATTTTGAGGAGATGATTTTGAGGAAGGATAGAGAGATGAAAAAAAATCTTTTTCAGCGCAGCACGATTGCATTGGCGATCGGGCTGACACTGAGCGCCGGTCTGGTCGCGTCAGTACAGGCGCAACAGCCACGCAGCGGTGTGAATCTGAATGCACCCGATGCACCTGCTCCAGCACCACAGCGTGATTTGTTGCCTGGCGAACCGGCCTATCCTGCACCGGGCAGCTGGGGCTATGACAAGACCACTGGCATATTCAAGAGCCCGGATGCCGCACCAGATGCTTTTGGTGCTCATCCGGTTGATGGCAGCTTGCCGTATCTGGATCTGAATCAATATTCCAAGAACGTCAAGATTGAAAATTTTGTTCCGTACGTGGCTGGTGCTGGTCACAGTTGGCAGGCATCCTTTGATTTCAATGGCCGTCGCTATCTCTACGACTATGAAACCTGGATGTACAACCTCTTTGACATTACCGATCCGCATGATGTCAAAGTAGTGCAGCAAAAGACCTTTGACATCAAAGGAGGGGAACATCAGTTTGGCCCGTTCAACGTCAAGTTCAACAAGAAGCTCAATAAGATGATCGCGGTGCAGTGTTATGAAATCAGCCGATATGGTCTGCTCGATGACAAATACACTAATCCAGCCGGTGTGCAAAAGGTACGTGATCGCAAGATGTTACGTGGCTTCCGTATGTTCGAAGTAACCAGCCCCAAGTGGACCGACTGGAAGCTGCTGTCCGAGACTTCGCTTGACCCTTATCATTCAGCTCAGCAACAGCCGCAAGAAGGTTCTGGTTGTCAGGACGTTCCCGACTATTGGGGTGACAAGTATTTGTTCGTCGCGGGTGCGCCCGACAATAGCTTCTCGAACCAGGAATACAAGACCTATCTCTACACGGGTGCGCAGTTGGCCTTTGACGTTTCCGATCCAAGCAACCCCAAGCGATTGTCGACCTGGTGGGCGCCTGGATCACGTAAAGGTGAGGAAGAGGAATACAAGAAGAATCCGCGTTATGGCAACAAGACCTCGTGGATGGGTTCGCGTATGCCGTTATTCATTCCGAAGCCAGTCGAGCAGGGTGGCAAGTATGGTTATGCCGCGATGGGCGGCTTTGGCTTCTATGTGATCGATATCTCTGATCCGAACAACATGAAGCAGGTGGCGCATCTGGATATGCCTGTCAGTGTGACTGGTACCGAAGGCGACAATATTGACGTGACCAAGGTGGAAACCACGGGTATGGTCTATTTCAGTGGCTATCCGATGACCGAAGATTGCTATGAGCCGCTCAAGCATATCTATTCGATTGATGTACGAGATCCGAAGAATCCGAAGATCGTCAATATCCTGCCAACACCGGTACCACCGAAAGAAGCGCCTTTCACCGATTTCTGCCAGCGTCGTGGCAGCTTCGGTCCCAAGCGCAGCGGCTATGCACAGATTCAGCCGGGTACGCCAAGTCAGCGTTACATGCCTTATTCGTATTACAACGCGGGCATGCAGATGTTTGATCTGAAAGATCCACTGCATCCAACCATTGCGGCCTACTTCGTACCGAAGATGATTGACCCAGCGATCAAAACGCGTGATGAACAGACACAATCGATTCGTGCTTTGCCAAATCCTGTGCGTAGTATCTTTGTGGAGTGGGATCGTAACCTGATCTGGGTCTTCTCGAACCACGGTATCTACACGCTGTCGGTGCCGCCGCTGGGCAAGCCTGTGTTTGGCATGCCTGAGAAAACCGGCGCTGCACAATAAGGCATCAGACACCTGACAAGAACGCCATGCGGATGTTATCCGTCATGGCGTCATAAAGAGTCGTAATAGTAGTAAAGAAGGCGCGCAGGATGATGCAGTTTTCATCCTGTTACGCCGGATGGTGGACAGGTCTTCGCAAGAAGATCTGGAGTGAAGGAAGTGCATGCTGACTTTGTCCTTCTCTTGAGCTTGTGCCATTCAGGGTCGAAGCTGAATGGCACTTTTTTTGTCCTGAATTTCCGATGACCTGCGAGGCGGGTCTTTTTTTGCAAGGAGTCATCATGTTGAACAGCTTGCGTGTTCGTTCTTCTTCCACACTGGCTGCCCGGCTGCCAGCGATTCTGTTACCGCTCATGCTGTCGTTGCCGCTGGCCAGTCAGGCGGCGTCTTCCAGTGAAGAGAGTTGCCGTGTCTGTCATCGCATGGACAGCAAGCTCATCGGCCCGGCATTCAAGGATGTGGCAGCACGCTATGCCGCCGATCCGGAGGCGATTGCCCATCTCAAGCACAGCATGCTTGAAGGCAGTCAGGGACGTTGGGGGGAGATGGCGATGCCGCCCAATACCGGATTGACTGAAGCCGAGGCGGATTCATTTGCCCACTGGATCATGAGTCTGAACAAGCCGGTAGCTGGCGGCGCAGCGGTCAGTAAATAAGCATTTGGTCATGTTTCAAGGCGTCACAGGTCCATTGCCTGTGACGCCTTTTTATTGGAGGTCTGCAAAGCTAATGGTTTGCCTTAGGGATAAAAAGAGACGTAAAAAAGCCGTGAATTGCTTCACGGCTTTTGCTTTATTGCGGCAGGATCAGTTACTTGCTGCCTCGCGCATTTTCTGCGGGTCGACTGGCAACGGGACTGGCTTGCGATACCAGATGAAGTAGATCACGCTCAATACCACTACAAACGGCACACCGAACAATAGAGTCGCGTGGAAGGCATCGGTAAACCAGGTGGTAATCATGATCGATAGCATCAGTACCACACCCAGCAGCGTCAGCCATGGGAAACCCCACATCCGGAATGGCAGTGGCTGAGCGCCCTGGGCGACCCAGCGGCGGCGGAAGAACCAGTGTGTCACGAAAATCATCAGCCACGTAAACATCGCACCAAACATCGATACTGACATCATCAGCGTGAACGCTGCCTGTGGATAGAGAATGCTCATTGCAGTCGCAATCGTGATGCCGATGCAGGACAAGGCCAGTGCTCGTACCGGAACGCCACGGCTGCTCAGCTTTCCGAACTGTGGTGAAGCATAACCGGCGCGCGAGAGGCTGAACATCATGCGGGTGGTGATGTAGAGCTGGCTGTTCATGGCCGACAGTGCCGCAATCAGGACCACGAAGTTGATGATGCCAGGGGCGCCGGTGATATGAATGGCTTCCATCACCATCACGAACGGGCTCTTGTCAGTGCCTGCGGATGACCACGGCAGAATTGCCAGCATCAGTGCCAGTGTGAGCAGATAAAACACTACCAGACGCAGCATCGCCGCGCGGAAGGCATGCGTGATGGCCTTGACCGGTTCCTTGGCTTCACCGGCTGCGACGGCGATCATTTCGATACTCAGATAACTGAAGATCGACACAATCACGGCGACCCAGGTGCCCCAGTAACCATGTGGAAAGAAGCCGCCATGCGCAACATAGTTATGGAGTCCGATGCCACTGTCGGCCGGTGCGCCATAGACGATTACCGCACCGAGGAAGATGAAGCCGACAATCGCCACGATCTTGATCATCGAGAACCAGTATTCGATATGACCAAACAGTTTGACACTGAAGGCATTGATCAGAATCAGCGCACTTGAGAACAGGACAATCCAGACCCACGCCGGTGAACCGGGGAACCAGTACTGCATGTACAGCGCAATGGCCGTAACTTCCGTGCCCACGGCCAGCACGATCGAGGCCCAGTAGGCATAGCGCACCATGAAGCCAGCCCAGGGATGCACGTAGTAGCCGGCATAGGCGCCAAAGGAGCCAGAGGTGGGATGGGCGACGGTCATCTCTGCCAGACAGCCCATGAGCAGCAGTGCGATGACGGCGCCAATGGC
The DNA here is from genome assembly GCF_014192645.1 of Herbaspirillum sp. Sphag64. GTDB lineage: Bacteria > Pseudomonadota > Gammaproteobacteria > Burkholderiales > Burkholderiaceae_D > Herbaspirillum. Next base: position 110,646 of record NZ_JACHYE010000011.1, read on the forward strand.
ATAGCTGATCAAGACGCTGGGCCCAGCAAAGCTGATGGCAAATCCGCTTCCTAGAAACAATCCGGTACCGATGGCGCCGCCGATGGCGATCATTGCCATCTGGGCACCGCTCAAGGTGCGTTGCAAACCTCTTTCCTGATCGACAATGCCTTGAAAATGGTCGTTACTATCCTGCATGAAAGTCTCCTTCATGAATATTTTTAGCGTAATGGTTGTAGCAAGCTGGTCGGCGCTCTATTGCTGAGCTTGCGTGAGATGACCCGGGATCGGGCCTGGGTCATCTCAGATGCCGAAGAACTTGCGTGCGTTGCCACCCAGCAGACGGGTATGGGTCTCGGCACTGAAGCGGGTATCGCGGATCAGTTGTCCCACCTGTTGCTCACCCAATGGATAGGGATAATCGGAACCAAGCATGACGCGCTCTTCCCCCATGATATCCACCAGCAGCTCCAGCGAACGGCTATCGAAGACGGCTGAGTCGACGAAAAAGCGGTCGACATAGGACGATGGTGGATGCGGGCAATCCTGACGGATGATGTCGCGCTCGCGCCAGGCGTTGTCGACCCGCCCCAGCAGGAAGGCGAAGCTGCCGCCACCATGCGCAAAGCAGATCTTCAATGAGCGCGGCAGACGTTCGAACGCACCCGACAGAATCAGCGACAGAATGCCCAGCTGGGTTTCCGCAGGCATGGCAACCAGCCAGGGCAGCATCCATTTTTTCATGCGTTGTTCGCCGCCCATCATGTCCCACGGGTGGACCAGCAGTGGAATATCTTCGTTGGCGCAATGCGTCAGAAACTCCAGCATGCCTTCATCATCCAGATCGCGATGTTCCAGATGATTGCCGATCTGTACGCCAACATGGCCGATGCTCTTGGCACGCGAAGCTTCCTTGCAGGCGGCATCGATGTCTTGCAGCGGCACTTGTGCCAGTGTCTTCAGACGGTCTGGCGCATGGCTGCACAGCTGCACTGCATAGTCGTTCATGCGTTGGGCCCAGGGCAAGGCTTGGACAATCGGATAGCGGTAGCCGAACATGACCGGTGTGGCACACATGATTTGCAGGTTTACGCCTGCGGCATCCATTTCGGCAATCCGGCGGGCCGGATCCCATAGTGCCGAATACACTGGGCGGAACGGCTTGTCGCCGGTCATGATCATGCCGTGATCATTGTCATTGATCTGCAACCAGGGAGCGGCATGCGGATCAAGTGCAGCGGCTTCGGCCTGGGTGATTGGCGGGAAAAAGTGCGAGTGAATGTCGATCACTGGCGTCGATGGTGTACTCAAGCTGAGCCCCTTATTTGGTTTGTTTGACGTGGTCGGTGACTGCCTCGGCTATCACCTTGGCGGCCAGTTTTCCGGGGTGGACGGTGCCGCATTGCGGGCAGACGCGAACGTTGGCGTCGCTGTAGAAGCGTTCGAACAGTGGTGGCAGGTCGTCAACGATACTGTTGAGCTGGACTTCAACTCGATGCACCAGATGATTGCAGTCGAGGCAATACCATTCAAAGCCGTCGAGCAGACCGGCCGGACGCTGGCGTTCGATCACCAGGCACAGGCTGTCGGCTTCCGGCCGCTGCGGCGAGTGGCGCACATGCGGTGGCAGCAGGAAGATATCGCCTTCCTTGAGTTCCACGCGTTCAATGCGGCCATTGTTTTGCACATTCAGATAGGCATTGCCTTTGAATTGATAAAAGAACTCTTCCAGCGGATCATCATGGAAGTCGGTGCGATGGTTGGGGCCGCCCACGACGGTGATGATGAAGTCAGCGTCTTTCCAGACCTGCTGGTTGCCGACCGGTGGTTTGAGTTTGTCGGCATGGTCATCGAGCCATTTCTTGAAATTCAGTGGCAGTCCATAGGTGAACATGTGAGTCTCCTTCTCTTCCTTGTTGTGTTTATTATTAGTTTGTTTGTTTGGTTGATTGGTTGATTGGTTGATTGGTTGTTCGTTGTTTGTGCGTTGCCCGTTATTGAGGATGGTAGGCAACTGCCTTGATTTCAATCAGCAAATGCGGGTGCGGTAACTGGTGGACGGCGACGGTGGTACGGGTCGGTCCTTCATAGTCAAAGTATTCACCGTAGACGTCGTTGTAGCCACCGAAATCATTCATGTTGACCAGAAAGGTCGAGATCTCGACAACGTTGTTGAGGTCGGCACCGACGCTGCGCAGAATGTCGCGGATATTGTCGATCACGGCGCGGGTTTGGGCGCGAATATCGAGTTGCGTGACACCCATGGGATCGACTTCGACGCCGACAAAGCTGTTGTCCGGACGGCGCGAGCTGGTGCCCGACACAAACAGGAAGTCACCGGCGCGCTTGACGTGCGGAAATTTGCCGCGCGGTGTCGCCTTCCCTGCTACCAGGGTGGCTTGTGTAGATACGTTGTTCTGTCTCATACAATCGCTCCGGTAAAGAACTCGACCCGGCCCAGACCGCCGATGTCCGTGCTGACATGCAAGCCCGGACGCAAGGCTTCGGCGGCGGTAGCGGCACCGGCCATGATCAGGGACCCGGCTGGCAAGGTCATTTCTGCCTTGCTCAGTAACTGTGATGCCTGCACGATGCTGCGCAAGGGATTGCCGAGGATGGCGCCGGTACTGCCTAGTTGCACGGCATGGCCGTTAAAACGCATGGCGACACCGCGATTGCTGAGCTTGCGCAAGTCGTCGGTAGCGCTGGAAAACGCGCCGATGACGAGTCCTGCAGAGGAGCAGTTGTCGGCCACCACATCTTCCAGAGTGAACTTGAAGTTACGGTAGCGGGAATCGATGATTTCCATCGCCGGGGCAACGGCTTCGAGATAATTGCCTGCTTCCAGTAGACTTAATGGCCGGTCAATATTGCGCTTGGTGAGGAAGCAGACTTCCGGCTCGACACGCGCATGGATGAAGTCAGCCAGATCAACAATGCTACCTTCTTCACGCAGCATGCCATCGGTGAGCAGGCCCCAGATCAGGCTGTCCACGCCCATTTGCACCATCTTGGCCCGGCTGGTGAAACCCAGCTTGATGCCGATGGGGTGTTCACCGCGGGCATGGCGTTGCGCTAATGAGGCGCGTTGAATCGCGTAGGCCTGATCCAGTGTGAAGGCATGACGCGGGGTCAGTGGATCAATTTCATGGCGCTGATGGGCGGCGGCATCCAGTGTGACGGCCAGTGCTTGCAGGTCGACGATGGAGGGGCTCATGCGGTCTTCACTTTCTGTGCCTGATTCTGTGTCTGGTCTTGACGTTGTTGCAGCAAGTCCAGAGCAACGTCAACGATCATGTCTTCCTGACCACCGACCATGCGACGTCTGCCTAGCTCCACCAGAATATCGACGGCGGCAATGCCATAGCGTTTGGCAGCTGCTTCGGCATGACGCAGGAAGCTGGAGTAGACCCCGGCGTAGCCGAGCGCGAGCGTTTCACGGTCAACCCGCACCGGGCGGTCTTGTAGCGGGCGCACCAGATCATCGGCCGCGTTCATCAACGTAAACAGGTCAGTGCCATGTCGGTAACCGAGACGGTCAATTGCGGCGATAAACACTTCCAGTGGCGCATTACCGGCACCGGCACCCATGCCGGCCAGCGAGGCATCGACCCGGTCGCAACCGTTTTCAATGGCGACGATGGAGTTGGCAACGCCGAGTGAGAGATTGTGGTGCGCGTGCATACCGGTGGTGGTGTCCGGGTGGAGCACCTCCTTGAAGGCCTTGAAGCGGTCTGCCACATCCTGCATCGACAAGGCACCGCCGGAGTCCACCACATAGACGCACTGCGCACCGTAGGATTCCATCAGCTTGGCCTGCTTGGCCAGTGCCGATGGCGTAGTCATATGCGACATCATCAGGAAGCCCACGGTATCCATGCCCAGCTTGCGGGCATGCTCGATATGCTGTCGGGAAACATCGGCTTCGGTGCAGTGCGTCGCCACGCGCACCGTGCGGGCACCGGCCGCATAGGCGGCATCCAGATCATGCACGGTGCCAATGCCGGGAATCAGTAGTGTCGCCACCCGGGCGTGCTGCAGGACGCTGGCAACGGCTTCGATCCAGTCCAGATCGGTGTGCGCGCCAAAGCCATAGTTGAAGCTGGAGCCGGACAAGCCATCGCCGTGGGCGACTTCGATGCTGTCGACCTTGGCGGCATCGAGTGCCTTGGCAATAGCGACGGCATCGGCCAGTGAATACTGGTGACGGATGGCGTGCATGCCGTCACGCAGGGTGACGTCAGAGATATAGATTTTTTTGTCGGAGATCATGCTGGTCTTCCTGTGATGTCGTTGCGATGACTACGCATTGTTGGCGTGTGGCGCTAACCGTTTGGCGATACTCTCAGCCGCAGCCATTGCCGCCGAGGTCATGATGTCTAGATTGCCGGCATAGGCGGGCAGGTAGTGGGCGGCACCCTCGACTTCCAGGAAGATCGAGACCTTGAGACCGCCCAGTTTGCCCAGCCCAGGGATGTTAAGTGGTTGATCAGCGGGGATGCGATCAAACTGCACATCTTGCTTGAGGCGGTAACCTGGTACATAGGCGGAGACGGCGGCGGCCATTTCCCTGATCGAGGCGCGGATCGCCTCTTCATCGGCGCTGGCATCGGCCAGACAGAACACGGTGTCGCGCATGATCAGTGGCGGCTCGGCCGGATTCATGATGATAATGGCCTTGCCGCGGCCGGCACCACCGACACTGACGATGGCGCGTGACGTGGTTTCGGTGAACTCATCAATATTGGCGCGGGTGCCGGGACCAGCCGATTTACTAGCGATGGAAGCAATGATTTCGGCGTAATGCACCGGTGCCACGCGTGAGACGGCGCGCACCATCGGGATCGTGGCTTGACCGCCACAGGTGACCATGTTGATGTTGGCACTGTCCAGATGGTCCTGCAGATTGACCACCGGAATGACATATGGACCGATGGCTGCCGGCGTCAGGTCAATGACCTGAATGCCATGTTCCTGCAGGATCCGATTATGTTCAGCGTGCGCACCGGCGGAGGTGGCGTCGAACGCGATCTTGATCTTGTCGAAGCCGGGCAGACGGGTCAGCCCTTGCACGCCTTCGTGGGTGGTTGCCACACCCATGCGGGCGGCGCGCGCCAATCCATCGGAGGTGGGGTCAATGCCGACCATGGCGCCCATATTCAAGTGTTTGGCATTGCGCAAGACCTTGATCATGAGATCGGTGCCGATATTTCCCGAGCCGATGATGGCGACATCCACGCGTGGCTGCTCTGGGTGCGCTGGCTGTTGTGTTGATTGAGTCATGCTGTTTCCTGTGGTTGCAGATTATCGGTACCAGAATTAAACGGAAAACGAGGCGGTGACGCGACCGAGCCCTTCGATTTGGGCCTCAAAGACGTCACCGGCGGTGGCGACGACCATCGGTCCCAATGCACCGGTCATGATGATATCGCCCGGTTGTAGCGGGTTGCCTACGCGTGCCATCGTGTCGGCCAGCCAGACCGCTGCGTGCAGGGGATTGCCCAGACACGCCGCACCGGCACCGATGGAGACCTGATCGCCGCGTCGTTCCATCAACATGCCGCAACCGGTGATGTCAAAGTCGGCCAGCTTGACCGGACGCGAACCCAGCACGAACAGGCCTGAGGAGGCGTTGTCGGCGATGGTGTCAGTCAGCCGGATATCCCAGTTGGCGATGCGGCTGCCGACGATTTCCAGTGCCGGCACCGCGTAGGCGGTGGCATTGATGATGTCGGCCACGGTGTGCTTGGCGTGGGTCAGCGGACGATCGATGATGAGGGCGATTTCTGCCTCGATCTTGGGTTGTACGATACGGGCAATATCGATAGCTTCACCGTCGGCGACCGCCATGTCGGCGAACAGCATGCCGAAGTCGGGCTGACCAACGCCAAGCTGGGTTTGTACCGCCTTGGAGGTCAAGCCGATCTTGCGACCGACTAGGCGACGGCCCTGTGCCAGCCAGCGTTCGGTATTGCGTTGCTGCACGGCATAGGCGGCGTCGATATCGGTGGCGCCGATCAGATTGCGTACCGGTGCACAGGGCTGGCCGCTGGTATGGACTTGCCACAATAGTTCAGCGGCTTGCTGGATAGATGCATTGTCGAGTGTCATCGGGGCTGTCTCAGGATTGAACGAAGGAAAATTCGATTTCAACAGTCGCGCCCAGTGGCAGCGCTGTGACGCCGACACTGGTACGTGCCGGGGGCGTGGCGTTACCGGCAAAGACCGATTCCCAGGCAGCATTGATGTCGGCGAAGGCATCAAAGCGGGTGGTGAAGATGCGCGCAATGAGCAGGTCATCGAGGGTGACGCCGTAGTCCGGCATGGCCCGTTGCAGATTGGCCAGAATCAATGCGGTCTCGGCACCGGGGCCGCCGCTGTCGAGCTGGCCGGTGGCGAGGTCCAGCGCGATCATGCCGGATACCTGAATGACCGGACCGATCCGGACGCAGGGACTATAGCGAAAACGTGGTGCCAGAATCGCCGCTGATTGCAGGCACTGGCGTTGCTGTTGATTTGTGATGGTCGTGATGCTGGTCATGCTGGCCTCACAGCTTGATGCAGATATTGGTGATCTCGGAATAGAAGTCCAGCGAGTAACGCCCGCCTTCACGTCCCAGACCAGATTGTTTAACGCCACCAAAGGGGGTACGCAGATCACGCAGGTACCAGGTGTTGACCCACACCAGACCTGCTTCGATCTGTGGTGCCACGCGGTGTGCACGCTTGAGGTCGGAAGTCCAGACTGCGCAGGCCAGACCGTAGTCGCTGTCGTTGATGCGGGCAATCACTTCTTCTTCGCGATCGAACGGAGCGATGTGGCATACCGGGCCAAAGATTTCTTCGGTCACGCAGCGCGCATTGTCGGGCAAACCAGTCCAGATGGTCGGTTGTACATAGGCACCCTGATCACGCGCATCACCGAATACCGGGACGCTACCACCGGCCACGACGGTGGCGCCTTCTTCGACTGCCAGACGGTAGTAGGACAAGACCTTGTCACGATGGCCGTGGGAAATCAGCGGACCCATGTCAACATTGGCTTCGTGGGGGTAGCCGATTTTCAGGGCGGCGGTCTTTTCCTTCATGGCGGCAACGAAGCGATCAAAAATCGGACGTTCAACATAGACGCGCTCGGAGCATAGGCACACCTGACCGGAGTTGGTGAACGAGGAGCGCATTACGCCTGCCACGGCGGCATCAAAGTCGGCGTCGGCAAAGACCACGGCAGCATTCTTGCCACCCAGTTCGAACGAGATTTCCTTCATGCCATCGGCGACTGCCTTCATGATGGTGCTGCCGGTTTTGGATTCCCCGGTGAAGGTGACGGCATCGATACCAGGATGGCGGGTCAGGAATTCGCCGGCAGAGTTACCGCCGAAGCCGTGGATCAGATTGAACACGCCCTGCGGCAAGCCGGCATCGCGCATGACTTCGGCCAGCAAGGTCGCGGAGGAGGGGGATTCTTCCGAGGGCTTGGCTACCACGGTATTGCCACAGGCCAGTGCCGGTGCGACTTTCCAGGTGAACAGCAGCAACGGCAGATTCCACGGCGAGATGATGCCGATCACGCCCAGTGGTTTGCGTACGGTGTAGTTAAGGGCGCCAGCGCCATCGGCGCTTTCGCTCTGGAACAGGTCAGTGTTGGCAGTCTTGGCGAGGTCAGCGAAGCTGCGGAAATTGGCGATGCCACGTGCTATGTCCAGGGTACGTGCCTGATGGACCGGGCGACCTGTGTCGGCTACTTCGGCGGCGACGAATTCTTCAAAACGCGCTTCAATTCCATCAGCAATCTTGTGCAGCATGGCGCTTCGTTCAGAGACCGTCATCCTTCCCCATGGGCCTTTTAACGCGGCTTGTGCGGCGCTGACTGCGGCATCGACGGTGGCAGCATCAGCTTCATGGACGTCGGCAATCAGGCTGCCGTCAACCGGTGAGGTATTGCGAAAGGTTTTGCTGCTCGCGACGAATTGGCCATCAATGAAATGATGAAGTTGGCGTCTCGTTGTCGTTGTTGATGATGCTGATGCTAGTGCTGCAGATGTTGCTGCGGATTGTGAACTCACGAACAGATCTCCCGATATTGAGCGTTCAGATCTGGCGAGTGCAGCACCTCGGTGCCGCAGTCCTACTGCTACAAAGGAAGCCGTTTTTTTATGATGAATATAACGGCATGCCAACCAGCCAGATCAACTTTTGTCTGGCTAGTATAGGGAGAGCCCGATATCAAACATAATGAAAAATAGGGACTTCAGTATTCCCGAAATTGATGGCTGAATGGTGCGTTGCGTTACCTCAATAAGTCGCTGCGGTTTCTTTCAGGCAGTTGATGAAAGCTTGTGCCGCCGGCGTTGGCGCACGGTCACTACGGATCGAATAGCCGATATCGCCAAACTCGCCGAGGTCGCCTAATTCCAGAATGGCAAGCAATCCGAGTTGCGAGAAATGTTGCGCCACGGCACGTGGCATCAGGGAAATCGATGGTGAGTCGTGCATGAGTCCGATATTGGTCAGTAGCGATAGCGATTCGACAATATTGGTCGGAATACTCAGGCCAGCATCACGGAACAGGTGTTCAGCAGTCAGGCGGGCAGGAGAAATTTGTAGCGGGAAAATCCACGGCCAGTCGAGCAGGTCGGTCAGGCGGATATCGCGTTGTTTTGCCAGCGGGTGGGCGACGCCAGTCACAGCACACAGTGCCTCGCTATAGAGCATGGTGTGCTCGAATGCATACATGCGCGCCAGCGGCAGATCGCGCTCGGGCAGGCGACCGACTACCAGATCAAGCTCACCGGTGGCCAACGCTGGAAACAATTGGTCGGTCGGGCCATCGCGTACCGTTACCAGCACGCCCGGACGTTGCTGCTTGAGGCGGGTGATCGCCTGTGGCAGTAGACGCGCCGAGGCCGAGATGACTGTACCGATAATCACATGACCGCTGTCGCCGGTGCGGAAAGTGTTGAGTTCGTCGGTCAGATAGCGCAGTTCGGCAATCACGGTCTTGACCCTGGTGCCGAGTAGTGTGCCGTAGCAGGTCGGTGTGACGCCACGGTTGCTGCGTTCAAACAGCGGTACATCGAGGTCGGCCTCGAGTTCCTGGATCGCCTTGGTGACCGCCGGTTGAGTGAGGTTGAGTTCACGGGCAGCACGGGCGATGGAGGAAGAACTCAGCACGCGTTCAAAAATGAGCAGCGGCTTGAGCTTGAGTCGGCGCAGCATCACATCGGTGAGCGGGATGTTGGCGCGTTTGTCGGACATGGTTGTCTCCCTGCCGGTGGCCTGTTGCGCTCCGGACAGTTTTTATCTTGTTGATTAGCGAGCGGTTTCGGCATTCACGCAAGGTTTGTGCCGACCCGCAGCAGATTCTTCGTTCTGTCAGCGGGATGCTGGTTTATTCGTTGCTTTATTTCTTTATTTCTTTATTTCTTTATTGCCAGTCTGCCAAGTCACTGGTGTTTTGTGAACTACAGCTTCTGCTAAAGCGGCACAGTGTACTGTATCTGCTGGCGTGCTCGCCAGTACCGGCAAAATGCCAGGGCGAAAAAAATCCGGCCAGGGATCGGGGATCCGGCCGGATGTTTCTTTTGCTTGTGCGGGAGTTGACGACAACCCGACAACCACAACTTAGCTGCCGCGACGCATCATGTCGAAGAACTCAGCGTTGTTCTTGGTGGATTTCATCTTGTCGAGGATGAATTCCATCGCTTCGATTTCGTCCATGTCGTACATCAGCTTGCGCAATACCCAGATCTTTTGCAGTTGGTCTGGCTTGATCAGCAGTTCTTCGCGACGGGTACCTGACTTGCTCAGGTTGATCGCCGGGTAGACACGCTTTTCGGCCAGACGGCGTTCCAGATGTACTTCCATGTTGCCGGTACCTTTGAATTCTTCAAAGATCACGTCATCCATACGGCTGCCGGTTTCGATCAGGGCTGTCGCGATGATGGTCAGCGAGCCGCCTTCTTCGACGTTACGGGCCGCACCGAAGAAGCGCTTCGGACGTTGCAGTGCGTTGGCATCGACACCACCGGTCAGGACCTTGCCGGAGGCAGGAATCACGGTGTTGTAGGCGCGTGCCAGACGGGTGATCGAGTCCAGCAGAATGACCACATCCTTCTTCATTTCGACCAGACGCTTGGCCTTTTCCAGCACCATTTCTGCGACTTGCACGTGACGCGTTGCCGGTTCGTCGAAGGTCGAGGCGACCACTTCGCCGCGCACCGAGCGTTGCATTTCGGTCACTTCTTCCGGACGTTCATCGATCAGCAGCACGATCATCACGGCTTCCGGATGATTGGTGGTGATGGCGTGCGCAATGTGTTGCAGCATCACCGACTTGCCCGACTTGGGTGACGCCACCAGCAAGCCGCGTTGGCCTTTGCCGATAGGGGCGATCAGATCGATGATACGGCCGGTAATGTTTTCCTCGCCGCGCATGTCCCGTTCGAGCTGCAGCAGCTTGTTGGGGTGCAGTGGCGTGAGGTTTTCAAACAGGATACGGTGCTTGGAGGCTTCCGGCGCTTCGCCGTTGACCTTGTCGACCTTGACCAGCGCAAAGTAGCGCTCGCCGTCTTTCGGGGTACGCACTTCGCCTTCGATCGAGTCGCCAGTGTGCAGATTGAAGCGACGGATTTGCGAAGGCGAAATATAGATGTCGTCAGTCGACGCCATATAGCTGGCGTCCGGCGAGCGCAGAAAGCCGAAGCCGTCAGGCAGCACTTCCAGAGCGCCATCGCCAAAAATCTGTTCTCCTGATTTCGCCCGCTTCTTGAGGATGGCGAACATCAGTTCTTGTTTGCGCAGGCGCGCTGCGTTATCGATGTCTAGGCTGATTGCCATTTCAAGCAATGCGGAGACGTGTAACGCCTTTAATTCTGATAAATGCATATGGTTGTCCCGGGATGGGAATAGTCAGGGTGGGGGAGGGAATTACGTGGTGTGTTAAAAACGAAAGAGCCAGTGTGATTGTTATATTTGCTGGTGCAGACCTAGCAAGGCACCGATCATACCAAAACCTGAACCAACTTTGCAGGAAAAGACGGCGTTACGGGCGTAACGCCGCCTAGTCACGTCAATCAGATATTGCTGTCAATAAACGAAGTCAGCTGGCTCTTGGCCACGGAGCCGACTTTTTGCGCTGCAGCAACACCATTCTTGAACAGAATCAGGGTTGGAATGCCGCGGATGCCGAACTTGGATGGAATAGCCTGGTTGCTGTCGACATCGAGTTTGACGACTTGCAGCTTGCCATCATATTCCTTGGCGATTTCTTCCAGAATTGGTGCAATGGCCTTGCAGGGACCGCACCATTCGGCCCAGAAGTCCACCAGGACAGGCTTGTCGGATTTCAAAACGTCGGCTTCAAAAGAGGCGTCAGAGATATGCTTGATGTTTTCGCTCATGGTCAATCCTCGGTATGAGGGGATATAAGAAGTAAGGGTTCAATTAGCGCCGGAGGAACATACCACTTGCCTGGCGGTTGCCATCAACGCTCGTTCAAAGTGCATTAGTGCTGAATGCAGATGGAGTCGTTGCGCCTTGATTCAAGTTATTTTGAAGTGCGGCAGCGGGTGATCGGCTGAATACGGGGCCAATCATAACCGATTTTCAGAAAAAGTGGGGGTGCACTGCGGTATCCGTTAACCGGCCCGCCGGCGTGGCCTGGCGGGCGATGCGGGATTGCCACAAATGCACTGTGCTCTCGCATACAATGCCCCGTGGCATGCTCGATGATAGTTTTTGGCAATGCCTGCGATTGATATTTATTTGTCATTTTCCTTCTATTTCACTTCGATTTCTTGTGCCCATGCTGCATTCCCCCTTGTTGATCAATCCTTCTGCTGATTTCTGGCGTCATGCTGCTGAGGCCTTGTTAGAGCCGGATCAGGTGTTAGGACAACGCATGCAGGCAGGGAGTCGCGATTTTTCAGGAGTGCAGGTGGTGGTGCCGGCGTTTTCGCATGCAATCCATTGGCGTGCCGGACTGACGCAGGCGCTGGCAGCGCGCAGCGCTCCGGCAGCAACATCCTTCATCGCGCCGCGCATCAACACGCTGGCTGGCTGGCTGGCCCTGCAGACACCGCAGCCGGTGCTTGATGACAGCCAGCGCATCATGCTGCTGTATGCCCAGTTGCGCCAGCATGGCTGGCTCAAGAAAATGTTTTCGGCACGTCGCAATACCGATTTGTTGCCACTGGCGCAAACCTTATTGTCACTTTCCGATGAATTGACCCAGGCGTTGCTGCCGGCCATGCAGCTTGCGCCAGATGATGCTGATGCGCGCTGGCAGGCAGCGCTGAAGCAGTTGACTCCCGCTGCACGCAGCATCCTGTCGGATGAGGCGCAACTGGTCTGGTCGATCTGGAAAAGTCAGCTCGATGACGACGACAAGCATGTGCGGCGCTTTGCCCGCCTGTTGGCACTGGCGCAGCCGACTGCGGGTGCGCCTGCACTGGCACCGTTGATTTGGTTGAGTCCGGTTGCCGCTGAGCCGATGGAGCAGGCGTTTTTGGATGTCTATGCCCGACATGCCGAGGTACAACCGGTCCTACTCGACTGGCGCGGTCCGGATGTACCGCTGCTGTATCAGACGGCGTGGCCGGAATTGTGCGATAGCGCCTTGCCGCCGCCATCCGATGATCTGTTTGCCTCCAGTATGGACGTGCCGACCTTGGCTTTGTGTCCAGCGGTGAGTCTCGAAGATGGCGCCGTACAAAGCGCGCAGATCGTACTGGCGTGGCTGGCGCAAGGCAAGCAAGATATCGCTGTGGTAGCGCAGGATCGAGTCAGCGCCCGTCGTCTGCGTGCGTTGCTCGAACGTGCGCAGGTGGCGGTGGCCGATGAAACCGGCTGGAAGCTTTCAACCACGCGTGCAGCGGCCGCATTGGCTGCGTGGTGCGAGGTCGTGACTTCACGTGGCGAAACCAGAGCCTTGCTGGATCTGCTCAAGTCACCGTTCCTGTTTGCCAGCATGGAAGACAAGGCAGCCGTCGTGATGCAGATTGAATGGCAATTGCGGCGCAATAACATTGTCGGTGAGTGGCGCAGTATTTTGACGGCCTTTGACGAGACTTCATCAGCCTCAGATTGTCTGCAGGCGATTGCCCGGCAGGCGGCCGTGTTTGAGGGGCGTAAGAGCTTGCGCGGCTGGCGTATCTGCGCGCGGCAATTGCTGGATGCGCTGGATATGCGCGTTGCGTTGCAGGACGATACTGCTGGCCAGCAAGTGCTTGAAATGCTGGAGACGCTGGGGGCGGAGCAGGGTGAGCAAGGCGGCAACGGTGATCAGGACAAGGAAAGCGGCGACCTGTTCACATTTTCTGAGTGGCGTGCCTTGCTCAATCTGCAACTCGACACGGTCACGTTCATGCCGCCGATCAGTGATCGGCGCGTTGTCATGTTGCCACTCAACGGTGCCCGGTTGCGGCATTTTGATGCAGTGCTGGTCCTTGGTGCCGATGCGCAACATTTGCCTTCGCAACCACAGGAAACCCTGTTCTTTTCCAATGCTGTACGGCACGAGCTCGGCTTGCCGACGCGGCAGAGTCGCCAGCGTCAACAGTTGCGAGATCTGGCGGAACTGTTGTGTAGCAATCAAGAGGTGGTGCTGAGTTGGCAGACGCATGTGGACGGCGAACCCAATCCCGTCAGCCCCTGGCTGGAGCGTTTGCAACTCTGTCTTGCACGCGCTGGTATGTCACCGCTGCGCACATGGCGCTTGCCGCTGCCTGAGCAGCAGCTCAGCGGCATGTTACCCAGCATGCCAACCCCGACTGCCCCCAGCCTGTTACCGACCCGTCTGTCGGCGAGTGGCTATAACAGCCTGGTGGCGTGTCCGTATCAGTTTTTTGCATTACGCATGTTGCGCGTGAGCGTGCTCGATGAATTGTCCGATATGCCCGAGAAACGTGACTACGGTGGCTGGCTGCACGAGATCTTGATGACCTATCACGACACGGTACGTGATCAACGAACTCCGCTGACAGAACGTGATGCCTTGCTGGCAAAGATTTCGGCACAGGTATTTGATGCCGCCATTGATCAGCATCCGGTGGCGCTTGGTTATGCCGCGCGCTGGTACAAGGTCATGCCTGCCTATTTGCGTTGGGCCAATGAGCGAGAAGCGCAGGGTTGGTATTTTGTCCTCGGTGAAGAAGCGTTGCAGCACAAGCTTGACTGGCCGGGTGGTGAGATCGAGCTGCACGGACGACTAGACCGTATCGATGAGCATACCGAGGGTGATCAAGTTGAACGTGTCGTACTCGATTACAAGACGCGTACGCTGCCATCGCTAGTAACCAAGCTCAAGGATGCGGAAGATCATCAGTTGCCGTTTTATGGCTTGCTTTCCGGCCAGCGTTTGCAGGGCGCGCACTATGTTGCCCTGGAAACCTATAAGGATCAGACAGGCGATGTTGCAGCGCCTGATTTTGAGCAACGGCAGCAGGATTTGCAGCAACAGATTGTGCATGTATTCCGTTCAGTCCAGGAGGGTGCAGCACTACCGGCCAATGGCGTCGAATCGGTCTGCCAGTATTGTGAAGTACGCGGTCTGTGCCGCAAGGGAGCATGGTAATGACGGTCGATATTTCTGCCTACGAAATTAACGCACAACCGGCGCCGGCAGAAGCGTTTACGGCTGCCGCCTGCGATCCGCGTTACTCAGTCGTGGTTGAGGCATGTGCCGGCAGCGGTAAAACCTGGCTGCTGGTCGCGCGGATGTTGCGGCTCTTGCTGGCTGGCGCCAAGCCGGCTGAACTACTGGCCATCACCTTTACCCGCAAGGCTGCGCAGGAAATGCGCGAGCGGCTCATGGAGCTGCTGCACGAGTTGACGCTGGCGCCTGCTGAACAGGCGCGCCAGCTGCTGCGTGAGCGTGGTGTGTCAGAGAGTGAGCTGGCGCGTGTGATGCCCCTGGCGCGGTCACTGTATGAACAGATTCTGTCAGGTCAACAAAGCCTGTCGATCGATACCTTCCACAGCTGGTTTGCCCGACTGTTGCAACTGGCACCGCTGGCGTCCGGAGTTCCGCACGGCTATACGCTGACCGACAAGAACGGTGAGTTGATGAATGAGGCGTATCGCCGCTTCATGCAGGCAATACAAAAGCCAGCTCAGCGCGAACAGAAGGATGCCTTGCTGGCGCTGTATGAGCTGGCTGGGGATAGTGGCGCCAAGCGCTTGCTGGATGCATTTCTCGACAAGCGCGCCGAATGGTGGGCTGCGACCATGCCACCGCTATCATCCGATGATGCACCGCTACGGTGGTTGCAGGATTTGTGTGGCAACGATGCATTGCAGGATGCGCGGCTACAGGTCTGGCAGGACGACACGCTCAAGGCGCGTTTGCTGGAGGTGGCTGCGATATTGGGTAAAGGTGCGAGCGCCAACCAGAAGCGCGCGATCACGATTGAGACGCTGGTCAGCGGTGAGGCATCGCCTGAAAATTTCGCCGCTCTGGCATCGCAGTTCTACGATGATAACGATAAACCACGTGGTAACAACACCCGGACCAAGGCGCTCAAGGCGGCACTCGCAGCACATTTTTCGGTTGATGAAGATCAGGCAGTGACCCTGTTTGATGACTTGTTTGATGCGCTTGGCAGTACTTTGCGCGACTTGCAGTTACGTAGCGCAGAGAAAGTGGTGGTCGGATTGAACGCCGCCCTGTTCACCGCAGGACGTACCTATCTGGATGCCTATCAGGAGGTCAAGGCTGAGCAGCGTGTTTTCGATTTTGCCGATCTCGAATGGCATGCCTATCGACTCCTGACCAATGAGGCGACTGCCGCTTACCTGCAGAGCCGTCTTGATGCCAGATACAAACATATTCTGCTAGATGAATTTCAGGATACCAATCCTTTGCAGTGGAGCATCGTACGCGCCTGGTTACGTGCCTACGGTGATGACACGATGCAGCCGACGGTGTTTGTGGTGGGCGATCCCAAGCAATCCATTTACCGGTTCCGTCGCGCCGAGCCACGGGTATTTCAGGCTGCACGCAGTCTGCTGGAGCAACAAGGCGCGCTGGTTCTGCGTGCCAATCAGACGCGCCGCAATGCCAGTGCCATAGTTGGGTTCCTGAATACCAGTTTTGTAGGACGTAATCCCTTGTTTGCTGCACAGACGACGCTGGGGTTGCAGGGCGGTGCAGTGTGGCGCTTGCCTTTGGTACAAGCGCCGGTACTGGATGAGACTGATGCTGTCACATCGGCAACGTCCGTGACGGCATTGCGAAACCCGCTGACAACGCCGCGCGACGAAGAGGATGATGCGCGCCGCCGCGATGAAGGGCGTCTGGTAGCACAGGCGATTTTACAAGCGCGTCGACAGTTGCGCGTGCCGGGGCAGCAGGGCGAGCGCTCGCTCAAATGGAGCGACGTTATGCTGCTGGTCAAAAAGCGCCGCCATTTAATGTCCTACGAAGCAGCGTTGCGCGAGGCCGGGATTCCCTTTATCTCTGACAAGCGTGGTGGATTGCTTGATGCATTGGAAATCGCTGACCTGATTGCATTGTTGAATTTCTTGATCACGCCCAACGATACGCGCGCGCTGGCCCACGTATTGAAGAGTCCAATCATCGGCGCCAGCGACAGAGATCTGATCGTGCTGGCGCAACGCCCTGAACCACACTGGTGGCAACGACTGCAAGCGCAGTATCGGTTAGGTGAGGCGACGCCGCCGATGGCGCGTGCAGCGACGTTGCTCGCGCAGTGGCTGCAGGCGGCACCTCGCTATCCGGTACACGATTTGCTCGACATGATTTTGCATCAGGGACAATTAGTGGCGCGGTATGCCCAATCGGTAGCGCCGGCAATGCGGGCCCAAACCATTGGCAATATCGAATCGTTTGTCGAGCTGGCTCTGAATCTGGATGCTGGCCGCTTCCCGAGTCTGCCCAAATTCATCGACGCGCTGGCCAGTCTACAGCGTCATGCCGACAGTGATGCGCCGGATGAGGCCAGTGTGGACGCCGCTGCCGATGCGGTACGAATTTTGACGGTGCATAGCGCCAAGGGCTTGGAAGCACCGGTGGTGATCATGCTCGACACCAATCATAGTGACCCAGCGACAGACAATATCGGCATCTTGTGCGACTGGCCACAGGATCAGGATGCACCTACGCATTTTTCGGCATTCGGACGCAAGAGTGAACGTGGTCTTGCTCGTTCTCCCTGGTTTGCTGCTGAAGATGGATTCCGGACGCAGGAAGACTGGAATTTGCTCTATGTCGCCATTACCCGTGCCAAGCAATTGCTGATCGTCAGTGGGGTTGCCAGTACCAGAGGAGCTCTGGCCGGTGGCGAGCAGGAGGGAAGCTGGTACCACCGGCTGTTTGATCGTAGCAGTGAAGAGGTTGACTATTTAACCGTGCAGCCAGAAG
Source organism: Herbaspirillum sp. Sphag64 (assembly GCF_014192645.1). Taxonomy (GTDB): domain Bacteria; phylum Pseudomonadota; class Gammaproteobacteria; order Burkholderiales; family Burkholderiaceae_D; genus Herbaspirillum. The sequence goes on from NZ_JACHYE010000011.1 coordinate 128,008, forward strand.
CTACCGATCATGAGGCCGAGCATCTGGTCTCAGAAACCTTTTCTTTATCCTTGTTCGAACCTGTACCGTGCCCACCTGCTGTGCAGCCGGTCGCTATAGACAATGAAGCGATTGCAGAAGGGGTGGCGTTGCACGGCCTGCTGGAGCGAGTCACGCACACGCAGGCAGGCTGGCCAGTGAAGCTGCCGTCGCCATCAGAGATTGCACGCTGGTTGCCTTGCTCACTGGTGCTGGCAACTACGGTGCGAGCGCAGGCGCAGCAGATGCTGTCGCAGGTGGCGCTGGAAAGGTTCTTCAATCCGAATTTATACCGCTTTGCACGCAATGAAATGGAAATTGTTACTGTCCAGGGGGTCTTGCGTTGTGATCGGGTCGTCGTCTTCGATAGCGAAGTCTGGGTGCTTGATTACAAGCGCAAGCTGCTGGACAGCGAGCGCAGCGCCTATCAGGCGCAACTGACAGGATATCGCGGTGCGTTGGCACCATTGTTCCCGGATAAACACATCAAATCAGCGCTGATTACTGCGGATGGAAATTTGTGGGAACAATAGTTAATTGTCTATGCTCCAAGCTTGCCGTTGAAGATCTATGGCGGGCATGACAAATTGACATCTCACAGGAGGCGCGATGCAGTGGACCCTTCCACCTTTCACCCTGGCGCAGCCGTTGCAGTTCAACGCCTTGTTGCTATTCGGTAGCTTGCTGCTGTTTGGTTTGATTGCCGGTTACATCGTTTCCAAATCACCCTGGATACCACGTATCACGGGCTATTTGCTGGTCGGATTTGTGTTGGGAGGCGGCGGGCTCAACCTGCTCACTGGTGATGTTTTACATGTCACCAGTATTTTTGCCGACATTGCGGTGGCGCTGGTGGTGTATCAACTTGGCCGCTATGTGGATCTGGGCTGGTTGCGTCGCGAAAGATGGCTGCTGGCAACCGTAGCAGTATCTGCCGTGCTGTGTTTTGGCTTTGTCAGTTTGGCCCTGCTCTGGTTCGGGACCGCACAGGCACCTGCATTGCTGGGCGGAATCTGGGCCATCGCGACTGCGCCGGCGGTCGTCTTGGTGGTATTGCGCGACCTCAAGGCAGAAGGGCAGGTAACGCGTCGCCTGGCGACCATGACCGCACTCAATAATTTTGTCGCGATTCTTGCCGCCTATGCCTTGTTGCCATGGATCGCTCAGGAGTCCGGCACACCGCTACTGACATTGCTGGCACATACCCTGTACTCCCTGTTTGGTTCACTGCTGCTGGCCTACCTGACATACTGGCTGACGATGCCATTGGCACGCTTGCTCGGACGTCAGCGTAGTCGCCAGTTCGTACTCGTCATCGCTGTTATCACGATGGCGATCGGTGTTGCCCATGCGCTGCATTTGCCGGTGATGCTGGCCATGCTGATGTTCGCCATCCTGTCCAAAAATCTTGATCGACAATACGATCTGATGGAGCTGGAATTCGGCGTCGCTAATGAATTGTTCATGGTGATGCTGTTTGTCACGGTTGGGGCGTCGATGCGGGTGTCTGACCTGATGCTGGTCGGTTTGCCGGTACTGATTCTGGTAGCGGCAAGATTTGTTGCGATGGGTTGCGGGATATTTGTGTTCGCACGACTGGCGCGCATGAACTGGCGTCAGGCAGGATTGCTCACACTGGGGACGCTACCGATGACGGAAGTTGGGGTGGGGTTGATGCAGACGATTTCTTCGTTATACCCTCATACCACCGCTGAGGTTGTTCCACTTTTGGCCGGTTGCCTGATCGTGCTGGAACTGACTGGTCCAGTGGCGACTCAATTTGCACTGATCAACTCTGGTGAAAGCGGCCGCGAATGAATCATTTCATATTGACTTCCGATATCAAGACCGACAATGCGGATTCCGGTAGTAATACAACCGAGTCAAGTTTCTTGCCTTTTACCCCGTCACAACCGTGCACGATGGGTATCGAGCTTGAATTGCAGCTGGTGAACCGGCGTAATTACAATCTTGCCAGTGATGCCGTGGATTTGCTGACCTGGATCGCTCCGCGCGAGCTCAAGGAGCAGATCAAGCTGGAAATGACGCAGGGTATGATTGAACTCAACTCGGGGGTGCATACCCGTGTTGATGCCCTGATTGATGAGCTGAAGGTATTGCGCGCCGCGCTCAACCGTGGCGCACAGCATCTCAATATTGATGTCTCTGGCGGTGGCGCGCATCCGTTCCAACATTGGAACGAACAACGTATCACGCCCAGTGAACGCTTTTTTCATCTGCACGAGAAATACGGCTATCTAGCCAAGACCTTTACGGTGTTTGGTCAGCATATTCATATCGGTGTGCCCAATGGGGACGATGCCTTGTATCTGACCCATGCCTTTTCTCGCTTTGTTCCCCATTTCATTGCACTGTCGGCAGCTTCGCCTTTTTATCAGGGTGCGGATACCCGCTTTGACTCGTCGCGCAGCAATGTCGTACGTGCGTTTCCGTTGTCGGGTACGGCGCCTCTGCATACACGCTGGAGGGATTTCGAACGTTATTATGAAGAGCTTTTGCATATTGGTATCATCGCCAGCATGAAGGATTTTTATTGGGACATTCGTCCCAAGCCAGAATATGGCACCGTGGAAATTCGTGTCTGTGATACCCCGCTGACCATCGAGCATGCAGCGCATCTGGGTGCTTATGCGCAACTACTGGCGCGCTGGATACTGACTGAGCGGCCTTTCGTCATTAGCGATGATTTTTATCTGCTGTATCAGTACAATCGTTTCGAAGCCAGCCGCTTTGGTCTCAATGGTATGTTGGCCGTGCATGGTGAGACAGTAGCAACTTCGAGTAAACTGCCGATCTACGAGCACGTGCTGGCGCAGCTGACGCGTTTGCAGCCGTATGTGCAAAATGAAGTTGAGCATGTCACGCTCAAACGTTTGCAGCACATGGCCACTCATCGCTTGAGTGACGCAGGCTGGTTGCGTGAGGCATTTGCCAAGCGCGGATCGCTCAACGATATGATGCGACTGTCGTCTGAGTTGTGGATGAATCAGTCGCCGCCTTCTTACTTTCAATAATGCCGCTTGCTTGCATCTCTGCTGCATGCAGGGGTGGAAGCAAAATATGACAAAACAATATGATGTTGCTGTGATCGGTGCCGGCGCTGCTGGCATGATGTGTGCCGCAGTCGCTGGACAGCGCGGCAAGTCGGTGGTGTTAATCGATCATGCCGGCAAACTGGCTGAAAAAATCCGCATCTCTGGCGGTGGTCGCTGCAACTTCACTAATCTTGGTGCCACACCAGCCAACTTTTTGTCGCAGAATCCGCATTTCTGCAAGAGCGCCTTGTCGCGTTACACGCCGCAGGATTTTTTGTCGCTGATCAAACGCTATCGCATCGGCTATCACGAGAAACACAAGGGACAGTTGTTTTGTGATTCCTCGTCGGAAGACATTATCGACATGCTCAAATCCGAATGTGAGTTGGGGCATGTGACTTGGCGCATGCCTTGTGCCGTCGATGCTGTTGGTAAAGAGGGGGAGTTGTTCAGGCTGGATACGGATAGCGGCGCGGTTCTCGCTCGGCAACTGGTAATTGCCACCGGTGGTTTATCGATCCCCAAAATCGGTGCGACAGATTTTGCCTATCGCATTGCACGTCAGTTTGATCTTGATGTGATCGCTCCGCGTCCGGGGCTGGTGCCGTTGACCTTCGATGGTGCCGGCTGGCAAGCTTTTGCCGAATTGTCCGGAATTGCGCTGGAGGTCGAGGTCGAAACCGGTGTGAAGAAGCAGAAGGGCTATTTTCTGGAAGATTTACTGTTTACTCATCGCGGTTTGTCGGGGCCGGCGATTTTGCAAATTTCCAGTTACTGGCAGGAAGGTGCGCCGTTGGTATTGAATCTGTTGCCGCAAATTGATGTTGCCGAAACCTTGATTGAAGGCAAGAGCACGCTCAAAAAGAATCTCGGTAATTTGCTCGCCCAGTGGTTACCGACCAGGCTGGCCGATGGCTTGCTCAAGGCGAATGGCTTCGATGGCGCAGCCCGCATTGCCGACATGCAGGACAAGCAATTGCGTGCCTTGGGGCAGGCGCTCAATGGCTGGTCCATTAAGCCTGCTGGCTCTGAAGGCTATCGTAAAGCAGAAGTGACGCTCGGTGGAGTGAATACAAAGGAGCTGTCACAACAAAGCATGATGGCCAACAAGGTGCCGGGCCTGCACTTTATCGGTGAGGCGGTTGATGTGACTGGCTGGCTGGGAGGGTATAACTTTCAGTGGGCATGGGCATCGGGTGTTGCTGCTGGCAATGCGCTGAATTGAGCGCGCCCATTCGGAGTGTGTAGAGACACTGCCTGGGAGTGATGTCTTGGGTTAATGTCTGATTTATAAGTACTTTTTTCGGGTGGGTTGGAAAAAAAGAGACGATGCTTCTTCCAATGCCAGATCTATTCTGCTACAATCGCGTTCTTTCCATATCCAACCTAACCTTCTTTGGTTTGAATTTACATGACCACTATTCGTCTTAAAGAAAACGAGCCGTTCGAAGTCGCAATGCGTCGCTTCAAGCGCACCATCGAAAAAACCGGCCTGTTGACCGAGTTGCGCGCGCGCGAGTTTTACGAAAAGCCGACAGCAGAACGCAAGCGTAAGCTGGCAGCTGCAGTGAAGCGTCATTACAAGCGCATCCGCAGCCAGCAACTGCCTAAGAAGCTGTACTAAGAATTTCCGTCGCACGTTATGGTGCGACGACGTGGAACCCGCTCCGGAGAGAAATTCCGCAGCGGGTTTTCGCTTTTACGCGTTAGTGCGTGCGATTACGTGCCTTTATTTATTTCCGGAGCATGCAATGGGTCTCAAAGAGCAAATTACCGAAGACATGAAGGCGGCGATGCGCGCCAAGGATGCCGTCAAGCTTGGCACGATTCGCCTCCTGACTGCTGCCATGAAGCAGAAGGAAGTCGATGAGCGTGTCGAACTCAATGACACGTTGGTACTGGCAATCATCGATAAGATGGTCAAGCAGCGCAAGGATTCGATTAGCCAATTTGAAGCTGGCGGTCGTCAGGATCTGGCCGAGATTGAAAAGGCCGAATTGGCAATTTTGTCGACCTACATGCCTGCTGGTCTGTCTGATGACGAAATCAAGGCAGAAGTCCAGGCAGCAGTCGCTGCCACTGGTGCTGCCGGTCCTCAGGACATGGGCAAGGTAATGGGTGTGCTCAAGCCCAAGCTGGCAGGTCGCGCCGACATGACAGCGGTATCAGCACTGGTCAAGGCCGCGCTCAGTGGTGCCTGATATTGCTCTGAATTATCTTCGCTGATGATTCCACAGTCATTTATTCAGGATTTGCTCAACCGCGTCGATATTGTCGATGTGGTGGGGCGCTACGTGCAGCTCAAAAAGGGCGGTGCCAACCTGATGGGGCTGTGCCCGTTTCACAATGAGAAGTCGCCCAGTTTTACGGTCAGCCCGACCAAGCAGTTTTATCACTGCTTCGGCTGCGGCGCGCATGGTACAGCGATCAGTTTTCTGATTGAGTACTCTGGGATGGGCTTTGTCGAAGCAGTCAAGGATCTTGCGCAAGGCGTTGGTATGGTAGTGCCGGATAGCGATGATCGGCTGCCTCCGGCCCAGCGTGCCGAGCAGCAGGCGCGCAGCATGGCGCTCACCGATGCGATGACCGCTGCCAGTGACTTTTATCGCCAGCAATTGCGCGGCGCACAAACTGCGATTTCGTATTTGAAGGGGCGTGGTGTCAGTGGTGAAGTCGCTGCACGTTTTGCACTGGGATACTCACCCGATGGTTGGGATGCACTAAAGGCAGTGTTCCCGGATTACGACGTGCCGGCATTGGTCGAAGCAGGGTTGGTCATTGACAAGGGTGATGAGGATGGTGCTCAGCGTATGGGGCGCAAGCGTTATGATCGCTTTCGTGATCGTGTCATGTTTCCCATTCGCAATACAAAAGGGCAGGTCATCGGATTTGGTGGTCGAGTCATGGATGGCGGCGAGCCTAAATACCTGAACTCTCCCGAGACGCCTCTGTTTCAAAAGGGTAACGAGTTATACGGTCTCTTTGAGGCGCGCCAGGCCATTCGCGAGGCTGGCTATGTGCTCGTAACAGAAGGTTATATGGATGTGGTTGCGCTGGCTCAGCTAGGCTTTCCACAGGCCGTGGCTACTTTGGGTACTGCTTGCACCCCAATGCACGTGCAGAAGCTGTTGCGCCAGACCGATCAAGTGGTATTCAGTTTTGATGGCGATGGTGCTGGACGACGTGCTGCGCGCCGTGCGCTCGATGCTTGTCTGGTGCATGCGTCCGATAATAAGATCATCAAGTTCCTGTTTTTGCCGCCTGAGCATGATCCGGATAGTTATGTGCGTGAAATGGGAGCTGACGCATTTGCGCAACAAGTTGCCGATGCCATGCCATTGTCTCAGTTCCTGATCAAGGAAGTCATTGGTGACAACGACATGACGACGCCAGAAGGTCGTGCGCGGGCGCAATTTGATGCCAAGCCGATGTTGCAGGCGCTGCCACCGTCGTCGCTGCGCTTGCAGATTGTGCGCAGTCTTGCGCAGGTGACGCAAACTACGCCTGCCGAGATCGAATCGCTGTTTGAGTTGTCTAAGCCGATTGCACAGCAGCCGCAGCGCAAGGCGCCGCCCAGGAGCAAGCGCATGGCACCGGTCGGACTGGAGCGTCAAGTGATTCGTTTGCTCGTGGCGCATCCTGCGTTGGCGGCCGATCTTGATGAGGCTGCGTTACAGGCAATTGGTCGGCAAGCACCGGATCAGGCGCAGATGCTGACGCAATTGGTTGAGGTCAGCCGTAGCATGGGTGAACAAGCCAATTTTGCTAGTCTGGTGGAGCACTTGCGCGATGCGGGGCCGGATTTTGAGGCGCTGATTGCTGAGATCGCTGCCGAAACTGAATCGGAGTTTGAAGTCGTCCGGCAAGAGTTGGCCGGCGCAGTTCGACAGACCAAGATGCGTCAGGTCGAGGATGAGATGGAGCATCTTGCCAGTGCTGGTCTGCGAGATGATGCAGCGCGGCAGCGTTACCGTGAACTGATGCAGAAAAAAGAGCATCTGAAGCGATTGAGTGGTGCGGAGTTCGGCTAGGAGTGTCAGATTTTCATGTAAAAATACGCACAGTTGCTACTCTGCGTTATCGTCAAGTGGCTTGATCTCGGGGAAATTCGACCTATATATGGTATTATGTACGGCTTTGATTTCGGAGGCAGATGGATATTGCTTCCACCGAAAGTTTCGTGAACCATCCGTTGGTTAGCAGGACGAAGCAATCATGGTCTTTGATTGAATTGCTTGGCAGACACTTATTAGGCAGGGGACGAGAGATTTAGGAACGTTGCGCGGGCAACTTGTGTTTGACAGATACCGTCACAAGGTAGCAGGAGAACACGGGAGGCATGACAGCATGGTTTGATTGGCGCAATGAGTGTAACTCACTTGGCAGTTGATTCTATGGCAAATGCAATGAAGAAAACCGCAAAAACTCCAACACCACCCACAAAGAGCGCTAAACCCAGTGCCAAACCGATTAGTGTCAGACCCGCTGCCAAAGCAGCAGCCAAGCCGGTCGTTAAACCGGCAACGAAGTCAGTAACCAAGTCGAGTTCTGTAGCAACAAGATCGGTCCCGAAAACAACTGCTTCCAAGCCTTCTGGTAAGGTAGCAGCATCGGCAGTAAAGGCGGTAAAGTCGTCAGTAACAGCTGCAGTAGCAGCGTCGGCGAAAAAATCCAGTGCCAAAACTGCTCCCAAGGCGGTTCGCGCTGCAGCGCCGGATGTAACTAAAGCAGTAACCAAAGCGGCTGTAACGCCAACAAAGAAGAACTTATCTGAAGCCAACTCAAAGTCGGCTTCTGTGCAATCGAAAGCTTCTGTGACAACCAAGAAACCTGAAACGAAAACCGTCAAACCTGCCGTCAAGGCAGCCAAGGGCGAAGCCAAAGACGTCAGCGTCATGATCGCGCCTGGCGTAAGCCAAACGACCGATGCCGCAGCGCTGGCAGCCATTGATACGTCCGGCTATATTCTGCCGTCGGTCAAGGTGCCGGGCCGCCGTGGCCGCAAGCCGAAAGAATTTCAGCCTGAAAATGACGAAATCGCCGCACTCAATGCGGTTGAGCGCGCTGAACTGAAAGCGGTGGACAAAGCCAAGGCCAAGGATCGCAAGGCCAAGGAAAAGGCCTTGCTAAAGGACGCGTTTTCGTCGGACACCGAGGCTAGCGAAGAAGAACTCGAGCGTCGTCGCCAAAAGCTCAAGACTCTGATCAAGCAAGGTAAGGAACGTGGTTTCCTGACCTTCTCTGAAATCAACGACCATCTGCCTGAAAACATCGTTGATCCGGAGGCCATTGAAGGCATCATCGGTACCTTCAACGACATGGGTATTGCGGTCTACGAACACGCTCCCGATGCGGAAACGTTACTGCTGTCGGACAATGTTGCCAACGTTGCCAGCGACGATGATGCAGAAGCTGCTGCAGAAGCAGCGCTGTCGACAGTTGACTCTGATTTCGGACGTACGACCGATCCTGTGCGTATGTATATGCGCGAAATGGGTTCGGTTGAACTGCTCACCCGCGAAGGTGAAATCGAGATCGCCAAGCGTATCGAAGATGGCCTCAAGGACATGATTCAGGCGATCTCGGCATGCCCGACCACGATTGCTGAAATCCTGGTAGCTGCCGAAAAGATCTCCAATGACGAAATCAAGGTCGACGAAATCGTTGACGGCCTGGTGGACCTGAACGAAGGCGAAGAGCCGGTTGTCACTGCGGCTGCATCCGATGAAGAGGATGAAGACGAGGACGAGGACGAGGAAGAAGACGAGGAAGAAGAAGGCGAAGGCGGTAGCTCTGGCGCTGCTGGTTTCTCTGCTGAACAGTTGGAACAGTTGAAGCGTGATGCGCTGGCCAAGTTTGCCACCATCTCGACCCAGTTTGACAACATGCGTAAAGCCTTCGAAAAGGAAGGTTACAACTCCAAGCCTTACGTCAAGGCACAGGAAATTATTTCGAACGAATTGCTGGGCATTCGCTTTACTGCCAAGGTCGTTGAAAAGTTGTGCGACACCCTGCGTGCGCAGGTTGATGAAGTACGTCAGATCGAGCGTCAGATTCTGGATGTGGCGGTCAACAAGTGCAATATGCCGCGTACTCATTTCATCAAGGTATTCCCTGGCAATGAAGTCAATCTTGACTGGGTTGATGGCGAAGTCAGTGGTAATCATCCTTACAGCACCGTGTTGAGCCGCAATGTCCCGGCCATCAAGGAATTGCAGCAAAAACTGATCGATCTGCAGGCACGCGTGGTGTTGCCGTTGCCGGATTTGCGCGGCATCAACAAGAAAATGGGCGCTGGTGAGAAGAAGGCGCGTATGGCCAAGCGTGAAATGACCGAGGCCAACCTGCGTCTGGTGATTTCGATTGCGAAGAAGTACACCAACCGTGGTCTGCAATTCCTGGATCTGATCCAGGAAGGCAACATCGGTTTGATGAAGGCAGTGGACAAGTTCGAATATCGTCGTGGTTACAAGTTCTCGACCTATGCGACATGGTGGATTCGTCAGGCCATTACCCGCTCCATCGCCGACCAGGCGCGCACTATCCGTATTCCGGTGCACATGATCGAAACCATCAACAAGATGAACCGCATCTCGCGTCAAATCTTGCAGGAAACTGGTGCCGAGCCAGATCCGGCGACGCTGGCGATCAAGATGGAAATGCCGGAAGACAAGATCCGCAAGATCATGAAGATCGCCAAGGAACCGATTTCGATGGAAACACCGATCGGCGACGACGATGATTCACATCTGGGCGATTTCATTGAAGACAACAACACTCTGGCGCCAGCCGATGCAGCGTTGCACGCATCGATGCGCGGTGTAGTCAAGGACATTCTGGATTCTCTGACGCCACGTGAAGCCAAGGTGCTGCGTATGCGTTTTGGTATCGAAATGTCGACTGACCACACGTTGGAAGAAGTGGGCAAGCAGTTTGACGTGACCCGGGAGCGGATTCGCCAAATAGAGGCAAAAGCGCTGCGTAAGCTGCGTCACCCTTCACGCTCCGACAAGCTCAAGAGCTTCCTGGAAGGCAATTAAGTTTTGTTGAGGACGTCAGTCCTCAACATTAGGCCCCCTAGCTCATGCTTGGTTAGAGCAGCGGACTCATAATCCGTTGGTGCCGTGTTCGACTCACGGGGGGGCCACCAGTAAAATCAAGGGGTTACGTGCAGACGTAACCCCTTTTTTCGTCTTATGCATAGGTATTGGCGACGTCTCCCCGTATTCAGTAGCAAATGGCTTTAGAGTCAGGGGTTAATGTAGCCGCTTTCGCGGCCAGTTGCTTAGCGTAGGCTAACGGCGTC
>NZ_JACHYE010000012.1 GCF_014192645.1 Herbaspirillum sp. Sphag64
AAGACCAAATTAAAAGGGCTGAGTCCTGTGCAATACAGAACTCAGCCTTTGGCTGCCTAGCAATTAAACCGTCCAACTTTATGGGGTCAGTTCAGATGACTGCGGCATTTTCAATTTCTGGCCGTGCCGCTGAATTTACTTCGAATTTGCATCAACTCAGGCGCTGATGCGGCCGGACGGGCGCTGTATCGTGATCCAGTCGGCGCGCTCCTGCGCGGCATCCTGCAATACTTCCAGCATCAGCTCGGGGGACAGATCAAGCAAGGCAGCCTGCTCCAGTAGGGGCAAAGGCACAGTATCTTCATCAATGGTATCGGCACAAATGACGTCTACGGAGATAACGGCCAGGTGCAGCAGTCTGGCCAGCCGCTGTTGCCTGCCTTGCTCATCATTGCCTGACGAATCCGGTTCAGCATGGAAACGTACGGCATCCACGAACAGGCTGGGTATTTGCCAGTCACGCAGCATCATCACGCTTAGATCCAACTGGTCGCATCCAAACCTCGCTCGCTCGGCTTGGCGCAATTCCTGTCGTGTCGAGGTACGATGCTGCTCCAGGAGCTCCGAGTAAGGTTGCGGTCGTATCACTGCCAATCCCAACTGACCAATGCCGGCCAGCAAACCGCAGGTGAACAACTCTGCAACCGGCGCAATTGTCACGCGTTTCCCCAGCGCCTGTGCCAGACAAGCCGTGGTCAACGAACGTGACCAGAAGCCGTTGTAGTCGAAACCACTGCAGGTACCACCATTGTAGGAATGAATCAGCGACAGGCTAAGTGCGACCTGGCGTATCGATTGCAGCCCGACCAGGAGCAAGGCTTCCGATGTCACCGCTACGATCGGCCGCAGCGACGGCGCTCTGCCCGCATTGGCCAGCTTGATCAGACGCCCGGCCAATACGGGATCGGTCTGGATCTGGCGCGCCAAATCAGAGAGTGACACATTGTCGTTACGACACATGCGCATGATGTTCAATGCCAGCCCGGTGGGTGATGGCAAGCCGCGCGCTTGTTGGATCTTTTCGAAGTCGATCAGATCTACCATGATGTCAATTGATTTTCTCTTGATAGGCGTTGAATATCTTCATGATTTTATCCTTATCCTGCAGGAATGCGTTCACGCAGTCTGGATCGAAATGGGTTCCTGCGTTTTCCAGTAACCATTCCGACGCTTGTTCGAAACTCCAGGCAGTCTTGTAGGGACGTCCTGATGTGAGCGCATCAAAGACATCGGCGACCGTGACAATACGTGCATATAGCGGGATATTCTTTCCGACCAGACCTTGCGGGTACCCTGTGCCGTCGAACCGTTCATGGTGAGACATTGCCACAACTGCAGCGTTGCGCATGAGTTGCGAAGTCCCGCCACCAAGAATCTTTGCACCGATGATGGGGTGGGTGCGCATGATCACCATTTCCTCGTCGGTGAGACGCCCGGGCTTGAGCAAAATGTGATCCGGGATACCGATCTTGCCGATATCGTGCAAGGGGGCTGCTTCAAAAATGTCGTTTTGCTCTTTGACGGAGAGATGCAGATTTTCTGCCAGCAAGCGAGCATAGCGAGACATGCGCTGTAGATGTGCTCCAGTTTCGACATCGCGAAACGAGGCAGCGGTGGTTAATAACGCGGCAACACTTTGCTCGTTGGCCTTGAGCTGGGCATTGATGATGTCGACCTCATCAGACAAGTTGCGGGCTCGCTCAGCCTGACGCAACTGCGATTGACGCAAGCTGAGCATGTTACTGACACGTGCGCGCAATTCGGCCTTGTTGACTGGCTTGGTGAGGAAGTCATTGGCACTGAGCTCCAGTGCCTCGTGCTTGACCTGGTTTTTTGCATCCGCCGTAATCATGATCACGGGGACATGGTCCGGGCCAGTGAGCGTGCGGAATTCCTCCAGAAAGGCAAAGCCGTTCATCTTCGGCATCATGTAGTCCAGCAGCAGTAAATCGGTCTGGTGACTGCTGCACCAGGTCAAAGCCTGCACCGGGTCAGAAAACTCGATCGATTCCATCTCAGGAATACCCCTGAGCATATGGGCGAATAACGCCAGATTGGTTCGATCATCATCTACGATCAAGACGTTCATGTCGCTTCCCTTATTTTTTCGGTTTGCTCACGCAAACGGGTGAATGCCACAGATAAGTCCTGACATAAATGTTGTAGCGAAACCAGTGCATTGTGATTGACAGCGGTACTTGCCTGCTGCACCAGGCTGGTCATCTGCCCCGCCCCCAGGTTGCTGCAGGCACCGTAAAGGCGATGCAACTGCGCGGCAATTTGCTCCTTATCCTCCTGTAAAACCGCCTGCTGTAACTCCTTGAGCATTGGTTCAGTATGCACAATAAACAAATCCAGCATAGCCATCATGCTCTGCTTATCGTCATCGAACAAATCAGACAATCTCTGCATATCCAGAATGTCATCTTCGGCAGGCGTCGATGATGACGATGGCTTGGTAGTAAGTGTATCTGTAGTGGCACCGAGATGGTATGACAGGGCAACGCCAAGCTGATTCCGCTGAATCGGCTTGCTCAGGTAATCGTCCATCCCTGCCGACAGACACCGCTCGCGATCACCTGCCATCGCGTTGGCAGTCATGGCAATAATCGGGATATGACCGCCACCATCCTGCTCTTTGAGGCGGATCAGACGCGTGGTTTCGAGCCCATCCATCACAGGCATCTGACAATCCATCAGAACCGCAGCGTAATGATTTGACTCCAGCGCGTTTAATGCCTCCCGGCCATTCATCGCAACATCCACGGCATAGCCAAGCTGATGCAATTGATGTACAGCGACTTTCTGATTCAACAGGTTATCCTCAACCAGCAACACCAGCGCCCCCTGTGACGATGATCGGGCAGCGGCAGGTATGATGGCGGAGGTGGCTTCAGCCTGGGCACTGATGGCAGATACCAGCGCGCCATACCAAGTCGATCTCGTCAGCGGCTGCACCAGTACCGGCAAGCCTGGCAGCGTTGGCAGATCATCGTGCTCGTCCTCATTGGCCACCAGGACCAGGCAGGCGGAGAATCGGTTCTGTATGTGGGCATCTCGCAACAGTTGTACGGAGAAATCGCTGACTGCTGTGTCGATCACCAGAATATTGTTGCTCATATGCCAATGCAGCATCTCCAGACCGGCCGACAGTGTCGTCGCGCGGCGCACATTCAGGCCGAAGGCTTGCGCATAGTCACTCAAACTTCGAGCCACATCATCAACCGGTGCAATCAGTGTCAATTCGCCGCTGAGTGCGAGTTCTTCGCTACGCGGGAATGTGGATCGCACCGCCGTTGCATGCGCTGCTCCAACGGACATCGGCAGTTCGAACCAGAATACAGAACCGACCTGCTTGCGGCTGCCAACGCCAATCGTGCCGCCCATCAATTCGACCAGTTGCTTGCAGATTGTCAGTCCCAGTCCGACGCCACCGTAATTGCGCACAGCCGATCCATCGACTTGACTGAATGGTTTGAAGATCTTGGATTGTGCCTCGCTATCGATACCGATGCCGGTGTCTCTGACCTCGAAACGGACCAGGCAATGATCGGTATGCCATTCGGTCATGCGGGCATTGACAGATATCGCACCGGATTCAGTAAATTTGATGGCATTGTCCAATAAATGCAGCAGGATTTGACGTACCCGGTCGGGCACGCAGCGTAACTGCGCGGGTAGCCTCGGATCGACGTAGCTAGCTAATCGCAGACCTTTGCTGCGGGCCCGCGAGGCAACCAGTTCGGCACTCTCTTCCACGACGGCAAGCAACTGTGCGTCACGCCACTCCAGCGTCAGATCGCCGGCCTCGATTTTGGAGAAATCCAGCATGTCATCAATCATGTCCATGAGCGTGCGCGAGGCATCATCAATCGCTTTGGTATAGCCCTCCTGCTGGGCATCCAGTGGCGTAACCCGCAACAGATCGGTCATGCCAATAATGGCGTGCATGGGTGTGCGAATTTCGTGACTGATGGTTGACAGGAATTGACTATGCGCGACACGCAACTGCTCTTCTGGATCCTGGGCAGTGGATAACGGTACCTCAGGGTTGTCGGACGATGCCAAGTGCCGGCTGAGCAGAATCACATAGACCGACATCGCCAGCGTTGTCAGCAATGCACTCCATTTCAATGCTGCCGGCCCATCCAGCAAGAGCGCAGCAGCAGCGCCAACAGCGCACAGGCAGAGGCCAACAGGCAGATACACGTGTTTGAGGCTGCGTCGTTGTTTCACAACATCCTCCCCAGAGCAAGCTGGTCCTGTCCAATCATCGTGGCAAGGTAATGCGCTGCGTTACCAGAGAGCGCTGAATTACAGGAAAGAGCATTTGGCGTTTGCAGCAACCGCTCCACCTCCTCCCTGAACAAATCGTGGCCAGTGTTATTGTTGATGCGCGTGCGCGAGGTCGAGAATTGCGGCAACAAGGTGCAAAGCTCCGTAAGGCGTGCCGACCGGGAGAAACACGAAAGGACATCAACAGCCTTCGGCACAATGATTTCGGCGTTTTTCATATTTCCTCCCGCCCCTTTCGGGCTTTCTTGTTTCATTACATAATATGTTTCTGTTGCTGCCCTGCGACAAACTACAAACGAACAAATAAAACGAATAATTTAATTATAACGAATTAAACATAAAAATTGCTAATTTATTTAATTCGGTTAGAATTCACCCATCAACAGTATGAGAGACAACTATGACGACGACCGAGGTATGCACGACACAAGAAGCTGCTCAGATCCTGGGCATTTCAGTGACATCGGTTCAGCAATTGGTAGAAGCAGGTGTGATCGAAGCCTGGAAGACAAAAGGCGGACACCGGCGCATTCCGATGGCGGCAGTACAGGCTTATAAATCTGCCCCAAATGGAGGACATGAACACCATGAAAAGGCGCCGATCAGCAAGCAGACCGCGATTCTGGTAGTGGAAGACAACAAGCTGCAACGTGACATCTACGCCAAGAAAATCGCGTCCTGGAATCTGCCTGCGACCACCACGTTTTGCGAGAACGGCTATCAGGCCCTGGTCGAGATTGCCAGCAAGAAGCCCGACATCGTACTGGCCGATATCGTCATGGATGGCATCGATGGCTATGAAGTCATTTCGACGATCTTGAGCTACCCGTCACTGGCAGATATCAATATTGCGATTCTGTCGAGTCTGTCGGAAGAGGAGTTGCAATCACGCGGCGGCATTCCGGAAGGCGTGGTCTTTTTCCGCAAGCCGGTCAATTATGACGAACTGTCCGGCTATCTGCGTGCCTGCTGCGCGCAGAAAGTACGACTGGCACGTAGTTGATCACCTCCGGATATGTTCACCGACGATATGTTGCCGACCGACTACCTGGCTGAGCTTCCCAGTTCACGCAAGCGCCATCATCTTGCTGCGACAGAGATTGATCTGCGTGTGATCCTGTGCATCTGCTCGGCGCTCCTCATTATTATCCTGTGGGGATTGACGTTATGGCAGTTGCACAAGACGGAGCGCGCAGAAATGGCCAATATGCAGCGCGATGTCATCAGTCTGACCAGGCTGTTCAAAGCCCATGCAAGTCGTACCATTGAAGCCACAGATCAAACCATTATCTATTTGCGTCAGCGGTACAACATCGAAGGTAAAAGTTTCAATATTGCACAGGAACTGCAAGACGGATTAGTCCCTGTAGATATCTACAATCTGTTCTCGATCGTCGACAGTAAAGCCGATGTGGTGCTCTCAACACAGCCGTTCAATCCGCTCAATTTGAGTGACCGTGCACATATCCGGGTCCACATGCAGTCTCCGGATGTCGGTTTGTACATCAGCGCACCTACCCTTGGAAGGGTGTCGGGAAAATGGTCGCTGCAAATGACCCGGCGCATCAACAATCCGGATGGTTCGTTCAAAGGTGTCGTGGTGGCCTCGATGGATCCGTCCTATTTCACTACCTTGTATAAGGATGTTGATGTCGGGCGTCTCGGAGCGATTGCCATGATCGGCACCGATGGCATAGTCCGGGTCCGGCATGTGGGTGCCGACGATACGCTGGGAAAAGATGCCTCCAACACGACTTTCTTCAAGACGATGCGCGCCAATGACTCTGGGACAATGTTGGCCACCAGCAGCAGCGACCACAGGGAACGTTTTTTTGCCTATGAGAAGCTCGATCATTATCCACTCTACGTTACCGTTGGCCTGGACATCGAAGAACGCTTGGCGTCTTTCCACGCCAGCCGGACAGAGGCCCTGATCATGACCAGCATTTCCTCGCTGCTGATCGTACTGGCTACGGTTGCGCTGGTGATTCTGATCGGCAACCTGATCGAAAGCCGACGCGAAGCTGTTCTGGCTGCCCAGGCAAAGCTGCATTTTCTGTCCAACATGTCACACGAATTTCGTACGCCCCTCAACGGCATCCTGGGCTATTCCGAAACGCTCATGGAAGACTTTGCCGGGACTCGCCACGGTGATTTCGCATGCACCATCCACGATAGCGGCGTACGTTTGCTCGGACTGGTGGATTCGGTTCTGGAATTAAGTGCATTGCGCTCTGGCAAAATCAGCCTGGTACTTGGTGAAGAAAACCTGGCTGACATTGTACGTAACGCTGTCAGCCGGCATGAGGAAGCAGCGCAAAAGAAAGGCATACGCCTGTCCGAAACAATCGCCAACGACGTACCATCGCGGATCGTCTGCGATCGCACCAAGCTATTGCAAGTTCTGGATAAATTACTGGACAACGCGATACGGTTTACCGACTCCGGCAGCATTCAGCTCAATGTCATCAAAGACACATCCAACTATCACTTCAGCATTATCGATACCGGTTGCGGTATCCCGCTTGCCTTTCAGGAAAAGATTTTTGAGAAATTTGCTCAGGTCGACGATACCAGCACCAGAACACACGGTGGCGTTGGTTTGGGGCTGACTATCGCGGCATTGCTGGTCAAACTGATGGACGGTGAAATCTGGATCCGCTCGGCCCCAAATGTTGGCAGTACATTTTCATTCTCGCTTCCGTTGACGCCGCTGTCGTCAGTGGATGCACCACGTCTGGTCACTCCAAGAAATACCTGAGGTCTTTCGGATACCGTGAGGGAAAGTCGACGATGACGCAGCCACAATATCAATACATCAATCCTGCCGTGCTATTGGATGCAGCAGGGCAGGATACGCAAGTATTCGTCGAATTGACACGGACATTTCTTGAGATTGCCCCGCCCATGTTTGAACGTCTTGCCAAGGCAATCGAAGCCGGCAACCTGCGCGTGATCACATTGGAGAGTCATTCACTCAAAGGTACCGTTGCCCTGATCGGCGCGCACCTGGTGGCGTCCCTACTGGAGCAGATTGAATCACTTTCACGCCATGCAGAGCTCGACAGGATCAGATCGATGAAAGCCGAGCTCAACACGCTCTACACAGCAACCGATGCCGATGTCAGAGATTGCCTGGCTTATTTCACCGCCCAACTTGAACGCGACGCCACCGGTCGTGCACGATAGTGCCGACCATATCCACGACACATCAATCCGCTATCCGCTCTCTGAGAGGGCTGATGGTGCCGTTCGAATGGATTGCACAAAATAGCCGCCGTACCACCATCGTCATCGGTGTCACCCTGATCTTCCTGCTTGGCGGCGCGACGCTGCTGTCCGGCAGCATCCTCTACCATTGGGCATTACAGGACTGGAACGACGACATCAGCAACCTCTCGTTAGTGCTGGAAGAAAATGTAGCGCAATCAATTGCATCTGCTGAACTGGTGCTCGATGGCGTGAGCGAAATTGGCGCCAATATGGCCCTCAATGGCAAGATCTCATCCAGCCAGACGCAGGTCGCAACACAGATGTTGCGCGACAAGATTGCCGGCCTGCCGCAGATCTCAGCGACGTCGTTAGTATCGGCCCGCGGCGATGTAATGATACTCACAAGGACAATGCCGGCCAACGGTATCAATGTCTCAGATCGGGACTACTATCACTATCATCTGACCCACAATAACAATCAGACCTACTTCAGCAAGCCGATTCGCAACCGTGTCAGCCACTCCTGGACGATCTACCTCAGCAGAAGGCTCAATGACCACCACGGGGAGTTTCGCGGTATCGCACTTGTCGCCATCTCCTGTGATTTCTTCGTCATTTTTTTTAAACGTGTGAGTACGGAGAAGCACGTGTCCATCATCCTGACCAATGGCAATGATGAATTACTTGCTGAGTGGCCAAGCGGTGATCATGAACCTGGTGCCACCAGACATGGTGCTGCGATGCGAAATGATGCCAATTCCAAGTCCAGAGTACTCAATCGCGACGATACTCCCAAGATCATCGTCTCGCGTGGGGTGCGCAATACACCGTTGAACCTCGAGATCAGCGTCAGTAATCGGGGCTTCAAGGACGACTGGTTACGCGCCATGCGTTTGCTGGGCGGGCTGGCAGCGCTCAGCATGGGGGCATTGGTAGTGGCGTTTTACATCATGGCATCCATACTCAAGCGGCGCGAAAATGATGCGATACAGGCCGCCTTGCTCAAGGAAGAAGCGGTTGCAGCCAATACTGCAAAGTCACATTTTCTGGCGATCATGAGTCATGAAATTCGTACGCCCATGAACGGCATTCTAGGCATGAGCGAGCTATTGCTGGAAACGGAACTGGAAAAAACCCAGCATCATTTTGCTACACAGATTCATCGTGGGACACAGGATCTGATGCGTATCATTAATGAAATTCTTGATTTCTCAAAAATCGAGGCTGGGAAAATGGAAAGCGACATCCAGGATTTTTCGCCGGCGCTGCTGTTGCAGGAAGTGGTTGAACTGCATCGCGCCAACGCCTTGAAAAAGGAGCTGGATATCCGTACCGAACTTCTGACCGAACCGATACCACTACCAGTCGTCAGCGGCGACGTCATGCATATCCGTCAGGTACTAAGCAATCTGCTCAGCAATGCGATCAAGTTTACCAACCGCGGTGTGGTTACCATCACGTTGCAGATCACACCCGAGACAGCTGCGCCAACGGCGATGGCGACGACGGCGATGCCCGTTGTCGGCCCTGTGCACGTAAGGCTTGCCTTTGCGGTCACGGATGACGGCATCGGCATGAGCAAGGCACAACAGGAACGCTTGTTCGAACCCTTCATCCAGGCGGACAATACTATCAGCGGCAAATACGGCGGTACCGGGCTGGGCCTGTCGATCTGCAAACGACTGGTAGAACTGATGCGGGGTAGTATTTCCTGCGAAAGTAGCGTCGGTGTCGGCACCACGTTCCGCTTCGATATTCCGTGCGCCATTTCCTCCTCAGTGGAAAACATTATGCCAACCACATCGAATACACCAAACAATGCTCCCACACCCGCAACCAGCGTGAGCGGGCCTTCATCGTCACGGCATGTGCTCGTCGCCGAGGATACTGAAATCAATCTGCACCTGGCGCGCATGTTGTTGAATAAGAAAGGTTTTCAGGTAAGTACGGCTGAAAACGGCGAACTGGCACTGCAGGCGCTCCGATCGACACACTTTGATCTGGTGCTCATGGATTGCATGATGCCGGTCCTGGATGGCTTTGAAGCAACCCGGCTATGGCGTGAACACGAAGCCAGCACCGGCCAGCCACGCACGCCGGTGATTGCCTTGACGGCGAGCGCCATTGAGGGCGACCGGGACCGCTGTCTGAGTGCTGGCATGGATGATTATCTGGCCAAGCCATTCACGGCAGTTGCATTCAACAAAATGGTAGATCACTGGCTGGTAGAGCAAGTCTGAGAGCAATTTTCGACTGCAGGATACTAAGGAAATCTCTGGGGGATTTACACAGCGCTTTGCGTTACTCTCTTGTTTAGTATTCACAGAACTATACTGAGACATACCGATGTACCGATAACACAAAGTTTATGTAGCCTGGCATACAAGCTACCTAGCGATTACACCCCGGGAGACAATCATGCGCTGGTTCTATAACCTGAAAATTGCCAGAAAACTGTTCCTGTCGTTTTCGATCATCCTGGTTGTGGTTGCTGGACTAGGCGGCTTTGCTTTACTTCAGTTACAGCAGGTCAATGCCGCCTCGAGCAAAATCGTCACTGACTGGCTACCTAGTATCCGCACGCTTTCACAAATCAAGCTGACGCTGGCACGTTCGCGCAGCTTCGAGTTGCAGTACATCCTTGCTGCAACACCTGACCGGGCGGAACTAGCCTCCAAAGGTGCGGAGACGCAGCTCAAGGAGCTGGAAATCAACCAGAAAAAATACGGCACACTTTTATCCGAGCCAGAAGAAAAGGCTGTCTATCCCGAGGTGGAGAAAAACATCAATATCTTCCTTGCCGAGCATCGCAATATCATGGCAATGGTGGCGACAGGTAACAAGGAAGATGCAGTGATATTACTCAACGGCAAATCCACTACTGCCTATCGTGAGGCACTCAAGCAGCTGGACAAGCTGGCGGAGATCAATGAGACGGGCGCAGCAAGCTCGAACGATCTCGCGGCACACACTTATGCCAATGCCAAACTATTGATCGGCACATTTGTCGGTATCACGATTGTGGCATCTCTGGCCCTGGCAATGTGGGTCGCACGCATCGTTTCACGTCCGCTCACAGAGGCCCTGACGATTGCCAGACGTGTCGCCGCTGGCGATCTTACCGGCGACATCACGCCCGGCAGCAGCGATGAGACCGGCGAGCTCATGAATGCCTTGAAGGCCATGAACGACAACCTCTCCAGTATCGTTGGCGAGGTCAGAGACGGCACCGATACCATCTATACCGCGTCGGCCGAAATCGCCAGTGGCAACCTTGATCTCTCCACACGCACGGAACATCAGGCAGGTTCCCTGGAGGAAACCGCTTCCGCCATGGAAGAGTTGACCTCAACCGTGAAGCAAAACGCAGACAATGCACGGCAGGCCAATGAACTGGCGGTATCAGCCTCCAGCATTGCCATCGCTGGTGGCAATGTCGTGGGCAAAGTGGTCAGCACAATGGACGAGATCAACAATGCCTCGCGCAAGATTGTCGACATCATCAGTGTGATCGACGGCATCGCATTCCAGACCAATATTCTGGCACTTAACGCCGCTGTTGAAGCGGCACGTGCCGGCGAACAGGGGCGCGGTTTCGCTGTCGTGGCCTCAGAGGTACGCTCGCTGGCACAGCGTTCGTCGAGCGCGGCCCGGGAGATCAAGGTCTTGATCGACAATTCTGTCGATAAGGTCGATGAAGGTAGCAAACTGGTTGCCGAAGCCGGGGCGACGATGAATGAAGTCGTCTCCAGCGTCAGGCGCGTCACGGATATCGTCAGTGAAATTTCTGCTGCCACCCTGGAGCAAAGCTCGGGACTGGAAGAGGTCAATCGTGCCATTGTCAACATGGATGAAGTGACCCAGCAGAATGCGGCACTGGTCGAACAGGCTGCAGCGACTGCACAATCACTGCAGGAACAGGCTGCCAAACTGTCACGCTCGGTCGGCACCTTCAAATTGACGCACACTGCCGCGGCGACAAAGCCCTCCCCGTCACGGTCATCACCGGCACATCAATCCGGCCATGACGCCACACTGGCAACGTCGCGCATGCCGTCTACATCGGCGATGGAACACAGCCAGCCTCAGCTCCCCGCGATGGCCAGAGATAGCCGCACTGCGTGGTAAGCATCAGCTTTTGCCGGTATAGCAAAGGCATTGCCATAATCAGTATGGCAATGCAACTTAACTAAGTTGAGACATTTTTATTGAATTTATTTGATTATTTTGTCGTAAAAATGTCTCAACTCCTTTCCCCTGACGCTTGGTAACGGTAGCATCAGATTCAATCTTTCATCGCAGACATCAGCGCCAGCTAGCACTCGCTGATGACGCCAGTGCCAGACAAATAGACAACCAGTAAGAGCTTCGCCGTGGTCGCTGTCATGCGTGCCCCATCCGGTACGCTATCCGCAAATAGCAAACAGGCAGACCAAAGGGCTACTGCTTGTGCACATTGCCAGTTCTTCGCCCTGATCAACATCGAAAACGCGCATGCTGCATCCTTGATTCAAAAGGATCGGCGGCGTCCCTGTAATGTTGTCGAAAGAGGTATACATGCGCACGAACTTGCCAGTGACAAACATGGAACAACCGTTGCGGGATGGCGAATCAATCGTTTCCAAGACGGATCTGCAAGGCAACATTGTGTACGTCAATCCTTACTTCATCGAGATTAGCGGCTTCGAAGAGGCGGAATTAATCGGCGCGCCACAGAATATCGTGCGTCACCCGGACATGCCAGCAGAGGCATTTGCCGATATGTGGAGCACCTTGAAATCCGGCATACCGTGGAATGGCATCGTCAAGAACCGCTGCAAGAACGGGAATTTCTACTGGGTGATGGCAAACGTGACGCCGGTACGTGAAAACGGCAAGCAAGTCGGCTACATGTCAGTGCGCACCAGACCAACACGTGAACAGACCGCTGCCGCTGACGCAGCCTATCGCCTGTTCCGGCAAGGCAAGGCAAAAGGATTGGCGATTCATCAGGGAGAAGTGGTCAGCACCAGCATCGTGGCGCGGATCGCGGCGCTGACACACATGTCACTGGCAGTTCGCATTGGTCTGATGATGGGCTTCATCATGTTATTGCTCACCGGCTTTGGCATTGCCAGCATGCAAGACCAAAGTGGTGGCGGTAGTAGTGCCCATGTTCTGGGATGGGTCGCTTTACTGAGTGTGTTGGTAGTGGGATATTTCTGGTACGCCCTGCATCAGGCAATTATGCAGCCATTGAAGCTGGCGACGGCGGTAGCGCGCGCTATTGCCGGTGGCGATCTGACCAGTAAATTCGCATCAACCCGTAAAGATGATACCGGTCAGCTACTGCGCGCATTACAGCAGATGACGCTGAACCTGATTGCCATCATCGGCGATGTGAGAGCCAATGTCGATTCGATCAAGGTCTCCACGCAGGAAATCGCCCGTGGCAATATGGACTTGTCCGGACGCACCGAAGCACAGGCATCGAGCTTGCAGCAGACTGCTGCCAGCATGGAGCAGCTGGCTTCCAACGTGCGCCAGAATGCGGAGCACGCCTCCGAGGCCAACAAGTCCGCCAGTTCAGCATCCGAAGTCGCCATTGCCGGTGGCGAGGTGGTCAACAAGGTGACCACTACGATGGGCGAAATCAGCGAATCTGCACGTCGCATCGTCGACATTATCGGCATCATCGACAGCATTGCCTTCCAGACCAATATCCTGGCGCTCAATGCTGCCGTGGAGGCAGCCCGGGCGGGTGAACAAGGACGTGGCTTCGCGGTGGTGGCGACCGAAGTTCGGAATCTGGCGCACCGTTCATCGTCCGCAGCAAAGGAAATCAAGAGTCTGATCGATGTCTCGGTAGAAAAAGTCGATACCGGGGTACAACTCGTTGCGCAAGCTGGTACGACGATGGAAGGTGTGGTGTCGTCAGTGCAGCGTGTGACTAATATCATCAGTGAAATTTCGATTGCCTCCGGTGAACAGAATACCGGGATTCAGCAAGTCAATCAGGCAGTCACGTCCATGGACGAAGTGACCCAGCAAAATGCCGCACTGGTCGAGCAGGCCGCCGCCGCGGCAGCCAGCCTGGAAGAACAGTCAGTGCGATTGGCGCAGGCTGTCAGCGTATTCAAGCTCTCAGGCGAAGCAGGAGGATTGGCGACCGCACCTGCGAGGAACACGCCGTCGGCAGCAACTGCGCCATCGTCAATAAGCAATTCTTCGGCAACCCGACTCAAAATCAAATAAAAATTAACACAATAGCAATGACAAGGAGTGATAGAGGCGACAACTACTCGCATCTCCTGCTGCTGCCGTGTGTTG
This sequence comes from Herbaspirillum sp. Sphag64, assembly GCF_014192645.1. Lineage (GTDB taxonomy): Bacteria > Pseudomonadota > Gammaproteobacteria > Burkholderiales > Burkholderiaceae_D > Herbaspirillum. The sequence continues at coordinate 13,819 of NZ_JACHYE010000012.1, forward strand.
CCGCCGTAAGCACAAGTCCCCACAACCAAATCCCGCTTTCTGCGGGGATTTTTTGGAGTGATGTCGTGCAAGCGCTACATGATGTAATGGCGTCTCGCCGAGTGCCCTAAATCGTCGTTTACATAGAGAAGATCTCGAAAATATTCTTCCATTTCCTCGCGAATCTGCTATCTTCGTCGTGCTGGCTCATGCCCGTGAATTACATGGCCCGCTTTTTGCGTAGGAGACACCGTCCACAGAAATTGAACATGTGAAATTTCTTAGACGCACCAACAAGGTGCAAAAGAAGTGTCGGTACAAACTGTCACTCATCTTTGGTCATTATTAAAAGTAATACGACTAACAGTAGTTTTTTAATTCATCAGGAGTAATTCATGCAGAACAAAATCAAAATGATTCCCTTGGCTGGCGCTATTACGTTGGCATTCGTTTTTGCAGGCTCCGCCTCTGCACAGGAAATCGTCAAGATTGGTCACGTCGCACCGATTACCGGCCCGAACGCCCACATTGGTAAAGACAATGAAAACGGCGCGCAAATGGCGATTGACGAACTCAATGCCAAAGGCACCATGATCGGTGGCAAGAAGGTTGTATTCCAACTGGTTGCAGAAGACGACGCATCGGATCCAAAGCAAGCAACTGCAGTTGCACAGAAACTGGTTGATGCACAAGTCAAGGGCGTGATCGGCCACATGAACTCGGGTACTACTATCCCAGCATCGAAGATCTATTTTGATGCAGGCATCCCGCAAATCTCCCCATCGGCAACCAATCCAAAGTACACCCAACAAGGCTTTAACACTGCCTTCCGCGTCGTGGCCAACGATGGTCAGCTGGGTGGCGTGCTGGGTCGTTATGCGATCGCTCAGCTCAAGGGCAAGAACATTGCTGTGATCGATGACCGTACCGCGTACGGCCAAGGTGTTGCAGAAGAATTCCGCAAGTCCGCTATCGCTGCTGGCGGCACGATCGTTGCAACCCAGTTCACCACCGACAAGGCAATCGACTTCAACGCAATTCTGACTTCGATCAAGTCCAAGAGCCCTGATCTGGTCTTCTTTGGCGGTATGGACGCTGTTGCAGGCCCAATGCTGCGCCAAATGGACCAACTGGGCATCAAGGCCAAGTTCATGGGCGGCGATGGTATCTGCACCACCGAATTGCCTGCACTGGCTGGTGCGGGCCTGAAGGATGGCGAAGTTGTCTGCGCGGAAGCTGGTGGCGTGACGCCTGCTGGCAAGAAAGCTCTGGATGATTTCAAGGCTGCTTACCAAAAGAAATTCAAGCAAGAAGTCGTGATCTATGCACCGTACACCTACGATGCACTGATGACCATGGTCGAAGCAATGCAAAAGGCTGGTTCCTCCGATCCTAAGGTCTACCTGCCAGAACTGGCAAAGATCCATCACAAGGGCGTGACCGGCGAAATCGCTTTCGATCCTAAGGGCGACATCCTGAACGGTACATTGACTCTGTACTCGTACAAAGATGGCAAGCGCACTCTGCTGAGCGTGGTCAAGTAATTACCGACCTGCCACTCTAAAAAGCGCTCCGGTGAATAGCCGGAGCGCTTTTTTTATGGGGATTCATACAATGTCCTGGCGTTGATTTGCGATAAGAATAAGGAAAGCCCTGATTAACATACTTACGAGTATCTTATACAGTGATCAATATGACTAACGATCACAGCAGGAGAGCAGCATGTCGACAGAAAAAGCCCTCGAACACGCCTTGCATGCAGAATTGTCCCGCCTTGTGGCGAGCATGAAGTCACTCAGCACGGAACTGGAAACCATTGTTGATGACATCGAAGCGGCCTGCATGAACTCCGATCAGCCCGAGGCGGTAGCATTAAAAAAACTGGCGAATGATGTCCTGGCCAGATTCCGGAAATAGTCTTTTCTAGCTCTGGCGGGAGAGCATCAAGATCACTCGCATTGCCGTTCTCGCAGCCCCTCTTCAACCGTTGCTAGCAGCCCGGCCAATCACCGTCCGGGCGATTTTCTTGCTGTGCTGTTCTGCACATTGCACTCTCTCTCAACGAATTTTTCATTCTAGTCTGTCAGCTTCGGCAAGTACGAGGCACTGGCTTTTAATAGTCTGCGTCCGTTTTCCCGTGTTTAGTCGTTAGATTCCAATTCTGTCGCTACGCGCTCGCAGCGGGCCAGATAACGTTTTTAGAAACGAGGGGTTGAAAATGAAAAGTCGCCTTGCCTTGAAGAAGATACTGGCTTACCTGCTGTCATTCATGGCGTTGCTCTCCATCTTGACTTATGCCGCATTCCATCTGGTTGCCAACAGTCAGGCCGATATCAATGCGGCCAACACATCACGCTATCAATCGTTTTTACTGGCTCAGGAGCTACGCCAGAGTTCGGACGATTTAACGCGCCTCGCCCGTACTTACGTGATTACCGGCGATCCCTCGTATGAAAAGCAATACTTTGCCATTCTGGATATCCGCAACGGCAAACGGCCAAGGCCACAACATTACGAACGGATTTATTGGGATTTCGTTGCCGCTGGTGTAGAGCAACCGACACCAGATGGTGACACGGTATCGTTGCAGGAGTCGATGAAAAATGCCGGCTTCACCGACGAGGAATTTGCGAAGTTGAAAGAAGCCCAAGCCAATTCGGATGGTCTCGTTCAGGCAGAAACGATTGCCATGAACGCAGTCAAGGGCTTATATGACGATGGAAAAGGCGGCTTCACCAAGAAAGGGCCACCAGATCCGGAGATGGCGATCAAACTGGTGCACGACAAGAATTATCATCTCAATAAAGCAAAAATCATGAAACCGCTTAACGAGTTTCTTATTTTGCTCGACCAACGGACTCTGAAGACGGTCAATGAAGCAAAAGCACGCGGGAGCCGTGCGGAGCTGCTGATGATCATCGTCCTTATATTTACCTTTGTCGCCTCCTCCTCCGCACTCTATTGTGTCTTTCAGTTGATCCGGGATGGCTTAGGACATGCTGTCAGCACCGCGGAAAAACTCGCACACGGCGATCTTCGTTCGCAATTGGTGGTGCAGCGTGACGATGAAATTGGACGCTTGATGCAGGCCATGAATGGCATCAGCACGAGCTTGTCACAGGTAGTCGGTGGCGTGCGCCGCAGTATTGATACCATCGGTGTTGCATCAGGCGAGATTAGCTCGGGTAATCGTGATTTGTCATCGCGCACGGAAGCACAGGCGAGCTCGCTGGAGGAAACCGCTGCCTCCATGGAGGAATTGACGGGAACTGTGAAGCAAACCGCCGAGAATGCCCGTCAAGCCAACCAACTGGCGGTATCGGCCTCCGCTATCGCCATCAAAGGAGGCGCTGCTTTTTCCCACGTCGTGAAAACTATGGAGGCAATCAATGAATCAGCGAAGAAAATTGTCGACATTATCAGTGTGATTGACAGCATAGCATTTCAAACCAATATTCTTGCGCTCAATGCGGCCGTCGAAGCAGCGCGCGCCGGTGAACAGGGCCGTGGTTTTGCAGTCGTCGCCTCAGAGGTCAGAAGCCTGGCGCAACGCTCGGCAAGTGCCGCCAAAGAAATCAAAGAATTGATCAGCGATTCGGTTGAAAAGGTAAGCATTGGCTCGAAGCTCGTCAACGATGCAGGTGATACCATGACAGAGGTCGTCGATAGCGTTCAGCGAGTCTCTGACATCATCGGCGAGATCTCCTCGGCGAGCCAGGAGCAGGCATCCGGCATTGAGCAGATTAATCATTCCATTGCACAAATGGATGCTGTCATTCAGCAAAATGCCGCCTTGGTAGAGCAAGCCGCGGCCTCAGCTGGCGCCTTGCAACATCAGGCAGACAATCTGCATGAGTCTGTACGTATCTTCAAGATTCGGGATGACGCCTAACGGTCAAACCGCCTGACACCAGGGGATTGGCAGAGCATGCTCGCCGACACACAGTCGCTTTGCCAACCGCCTGCACTGCCTTCCTCTCACTATCCCCCTCTCCTGCGCGCCCCTCCGCTTTCCGGCCCCAGGCCCTCGCGTGTCAAGCGACGTCGGTGCGACCTATAATTTTCTTCCGTTTTTGATATCAACACTCACAATTCCTGCTATATTGGATCCAATTATATATATTTGGATCCATAAATCATTGAATATCGTTATGCCATTGAAAATGCTGTACCCCTCCCACCCTCATCATCACTGAAAGGAATTGATATGTCGCGCACTCCTCCCTGTCGTCTCACCATCGCTGCTATGCTGGTCGGCGTCTGCTGCCAGGCACTGGCGGCAGACATTGTTGTCAAGGTTGGTTTTAGCAGCCCGTTGACCGGGGCACAAGCAGCTGCTGGCAAGGACAATGAACGTGGTTTGCGCATGGCGATTGACGAATTGAACCAAAACGGTATCAAGGTGGGTGCAGATACCGTGCGCTTCGAAGCGATGGTAGAAGATGATCAAGCGGATCCCAAAGCTGGCGTTGCCGTCGCGCAAAAATTGGTAGATGCCAAGGTCAAAGCGGTATTTGGCCCCTATAACTCGGGTGTGGCAATTCCAGCATCCAAGCTCTATAACGACGCAGGCATTGTGATGGCAACCGTCGGCTCCAATCCAAAAATTACCTTGCAGGGCTTCTCCAATGTCTTCCGTGTCTCCGCCAGCGATAGTCAACTGGGTGGCAAGATGGCTTTGTATGCCGCAAAAGAACTCAAATTCAAACGCGTATCGTTGATTGATGATCGCACCGCCTATGGCGTCGGCGTGGTAGAAGAGTTCACCAAGGTGGCCAAAGCCAATGGTATTGAAATCGTCTCGCGCGACTTTACCAATGACAAAGCTTCTGATTTCAATTCGATCCTGACCAACATCAAGAGCAAAAACCCCGATGCGGTCTTCTATGGTGGCTACTTCTCGCAAGCAGCGCCAATGAAACGCCAGATGAAGTCACTCGGTCTGAATATCCCGCTGCTCGGTGGGGACGCGATCTGTGACGCGGAGTTGGGCAGCTTGGGTGGCGATGCCGTCAATGGCAGCGTCTATTGCACTCAAGGTGGCGGACTCCTCAAGACCAATAGCGCGGAAACCTTTGTCGCCAATTTTGAGAAGCGCAATAACGCCAAACCAATGTTTTATGCAGTCTCGTTTTATGACGCCATGAAGCTGGTCGCTGACAGCATGAGTAAAGCAGGCTCGGTTGAACCAGCGAAGTATGGTCCGATCATGGCACAGGCAGCTTACAAAGGCGTCGCAGGTACTTACGAGTTTGATGCCAACCACGATCTGAAGAGCTCGCCGGTCACCATTTTCCTGTTCAAGAACGGCCGTCCTGAACCACTGGCAAACTATTGAAACCCTCGCGCACCAGTACTGCGTTATTCTCCTGATCTTGATAGCCGGCGGCAACGTCGGCTTTTTTATGCCTGCCCTCACCCTGCTATTACTCCACCTGTCCACGCCACAAAAACAATAGCGGCGGAAGATCAGGCATCCAGCGTCGCTTCTGAATAAAACTGATTGTCGCTATCATCGCGTTCGCTACTCTCTCGCTTGAGTCGATCCGTGGCAATCAGGTTGTTCTTGGTTTCCTGAATGTGCAGCTCCAACAGTTGCGCCACTCTATCGCCATCTCGCCGCTTGCACGCTTCAAGAATCTCGTAGTGATCCGCCTGCGGACCATCCTTGCCGGTGGCTAAAGACATCATTTCATGGGTATAGCGATCGGTATTGAGGCAAAACTCTTCAATCAGGCGGCGCAGACGACGATTATTGGCCGGCGCGCTGATCCCAAGGTGAAAGCGTCGGTTGTATTCGGCCCATTCGGTAACCGTTTCGGAGGCGTTGTAGAGATCCAGAATTTCCTTCAAGTGATCGAAATCTCGCTGCACCATGTTCGGCACTGCGATACGCGCGGCGTAGCACTCCAGTGCGATACGAATATCCATCATCTCGCAGAGCTGATCGACATCCATTCCTGCCACCACTGCACCACGGTTGCGCTGATAGGTAATAAGCCCCTCCGACTCCAATTGGCGCAAAGCCTCGCGTACCGGCAAGCGGCTGGTGTTGAAGCGCTCGGCCAGAGCGTCCTGACGCAACTGGGTGCCGGCTGGCATGGTGCCTTTCAGAATCTCGTAGCGAAGCTGGTCCCGGATGATCTGGGGCAATCCCTTCGAGGTAGTTTTGGCCCGGTTCGGTGATGTTGGCATAAGGAAATCTGAAGGAAAAATTAGTCTCAATAAGTTTTCTATTGTGCCTCAAGTTGCCCTTCGCTATACTGGATCCAAATATTAAACATTGGATCCAATTTATATATAATCGTATAACACCATGACAACACCACATTCAATGAGCAGTAACGAACCGGTACTCAGTTACTTGCAAGGCAGCGTGGAGCGCGATCTGCTGCGCGCCGATCTGGACGCACAAAAGAACATCTGCCGAGAAATTCCCGCCATTGTTGGTGGCAGGCGCATCTTCGGCCACATCAACTCGGCTGTACGTGCGCCTCATGAACATTCCCGCGTTCTGGCAAACATTTATCATGCTGAGAAAGAGACGGTACAAGCCGCGATCAACACCGCCATCGACGCTCAGCAAGAATGGGCATCCTGGTCGCTGCAAGAGCGTTCTGCGATATTTTTGAAAGCTGCCGATCTCTTGGCAGGTCCCTGGCGCGCACGCCTGAATGCCGCCACCATGCTTGGTCAAAGTAAGACTGTGGTGCAGGCGGAAATCGATTCGGCCTGTGAGTTGATCGACTTCCTTCGCTTCAACGTGCAGTTCGCCAATGAGATTGTGGCGAACCAGCCGATGTCTTCTGCTGGCGTGCGCAATGCCATGGAATACCGTCCGCTGGAGGGCTTCGTCTATGCCGTCACGCCATTCAACTTCACGGCCATCGGCGGCAACCTCGCCGTAGCGCCAGCACTCATGGGCAACACGGTGTTGTGGAAACCAGCAACGACAGCAGCGCTATCCAATTTCATGTTCATGGAATTGCTGGAAGCCGCTGGGCTGCCCAAGGGTGTCATCAACTTTGTGCCGGGCGACCCGATCGATGTCAGTAACGAGGCGCTCAATCATCCGGCGCTGGCAGGAATTCACTTTACCGGCTCGACTACCGTGTTTGACGGCATGTGGGCCGAAGTGGGTCGCAACATCAGCAAATACAAATCGTATCCGCGACTGGTCGGCGAAACCGGTGGCAAGGATTTCGTGCTGGCGCACCCATCGGCAGAAGTCGATGCGCTAGCCGTCGGGCTGCTGCGTGGTGCATTTGAATATCAGGGCCAGAAATGTAGCGCCGCCTCCCGTGCGTATATCCCGACGTCACTCTGGCCATCGGTTAAGGAGCGCCTGATCAACATGACCGAATCGATCAAGATGGGCGACGTCTGCGACTTCGAAAATTTCATGGGGGCGGTGATTGATCGTCGCGCCTTTGATCGTATCGCGGGCTATATCGACCGCGCGCGCAGCGACAAGGACGCCACGATCCTGACGGGCGGCAAGGTCGACGACCGTGTCGGCTACTTCGTCACACCGACCGTGATTGAAGTGAAGGATCCTCGGCACAGCTTGATGCAAAACGAAATTTTTGGCCCCGTACTCACCGTCTACGTCTACCAGGACGCACAGTGGAATGATGTGTTGAAGCTGGTCGATGGTACCAGTAGCTACGCATTGACCGGAGCCGTGTTCGCCACCGACCGGGCCGCCATTTTGCAAGCGTCTCAGGAATTACGCTTCTCGGCCGGCAATTTCTATATCAACGACAAGCCCACTGGTGCGGTGGTTGGTCAGCAACCTTTCGGTGGTGCACGCCGCAGTGGTACCAATGACAAAGCGGGTTCTTCACTCAACCTGCAGCGTTGGGTATCGCCACGCACCGTCAAGGAAACGTCGGCACCTCCGGTTGAGTACGGCTACGCCTACATGAAGAAATAAGCAATCTGGCAGGTGCAGGCCTTGGTCTGTACCTGCCTTTTTGATTTCCAGCATCGTTTCACCCCAGACGTTTCCATCTAGCAGCACACCTTGCCTGTATCGGCAGGCGTTCGTCTTTCAATCCACATTGGAGCAATAAAAATGATATTCAAAATGAGACCTCTATTCACATCTGCGGCGCTGTTGTTGTCGCTGGTTTCGGCGTCTTCCGCTGTTCTGGCACAGGAAAGCGTACAAATGGGTGCAGTGCTGTCGCTGACTGGCGCGAATGCTACCGTTGGTGAAGATGTACGCCGGGCAGTCGATCTCGCGGTAGAGAAGGTAAATGCGCAAGGCGGTGTGCTTGGCAAAAAATTCAGCGTGATCGTCGAAGATTCTGGTGGCAATCCGACCACCGCATTGAATGCAGCACGCAAACTGGTCAGCGTTGATAAGGTACCGGTAGTGATCGGCGAATATTCGTCGGGTATCAGCATTCCGCTTGGCCAGTATCTGGTCAAGGAAGGTGTTACCCATATCAATATCGCCAGCACCAGCGTGAAGATTCGTGATCTTGGTGCGACCTCCTTCAACGTGATAGGTCTGGAAAACTTCGGTAATAAATTCTCCGCTGCTGATGTCTGGGCGCTGGGTTACCGAAAGATCGCCGTGATCGCGCCGAACAACGCCTACGGACAAGGTGTCGCACATGGATTCAGGGAAGAATACGAAAAGCTTGGCGGAAAGATCTCCACCGAATTGCTATATACCGCTGGCCAGTCGACCTACCGTCGCGAACTACAACAAGTCGAACGCAGCAAACCGGATGCTTACATCTACACCGCCTACGGCCAGGAGTCGGCAATCATCAACCGTGAAGCATTTGAACTCGGTCTGCGCAAGACGCCCTGGTACGGCATTTTGCTGAGCATGTGCCTCTCGGATACACCCGCTGAAATCGCCAATGGCCAGCTCGGCATGGAAGTGGGATCAGTCGATGGTGTAGCCGGCATGACTTATGCCGAGGCGTTCCGCACCAGGTACAAGGAAGGCATGAAGACATCCTACTCTGGCTATGCCTATGACGCCGTGATGCTGACCGCTGCTGCGATCAACCGCGCCAAATCGACCAAGCCAGCAGATATCCAGGCGGCATTGAAGGAGATCGGCAAAAACTATCCAGGCGTCACTGGCGCGATCACTTTCGACAATGACCGGCAACGTCAGAATCCACCGTATGCAAAGCTGAAGTACGACGGCGGGAAAATCGTCTCGCGCTAAGACCTGCTGACACTCTCGATCTGACAGTCGTTGCGGGAGACGGCAAGCAGATTTGCTGTTAACGAAAGACACCAAAAACCGCCGCTTGAGGTCGTCCGCTGCGACGCTCACGGCGGATTTTTGCACGGGATAATTTTCGGAGCTATTGATGTTGCAATTTCTGATAGACACATTAGTCCGCACCACCGATCTGGCACTCATTGCGCTGGGTCTGAGCATGGTGTACGGGCTAGTGAAATTCCCCAATATCGCACACGTACAGTATGCGATGCTGGGCGCTTACCTGACCTATGCACTGCATGCTACCGGCTTGTCAATGGTTGTCGCCATTGCGATCGCCGGCATGCTGATCGGTGCGCTGGCGCTGATGCTGCACATGTTGCTGTTTCGCCGTCTGCTGCGTTCCGGCCCCGCCATGACAATGATCGGATCACTCGCAGTGGCGATGCTGATTGTCGCAGTCACACTGGGCGTCGCGGGTTCATTTCCACTCATGTACAAGCTGCCGTTATCCGCACCGCTAGTGATCGCTAATGTCCGCCTCGGACTGACACAGTTGTACGCGCTTGTCATGACACTGGTCGTGCTCGTTCTATTCACTGCTTTGTTATTCACTACCCGCACCGGTCGAGCGATGCGTGCGTTGTCGTCAAACCGCGCACTAGCGGCGGCATCTGGCCTGAATGCCGAACACATTACCCATCTGGTCAATTTCAGCAGCGGCGCACTGGCAGCACTGGGTGGCAGCATGCTGGCCATGACCAGCGGTGCACATATCAACCTCGGACAGGATCTGCTGCTACCGGTGTTTGCCGCTGCCATCCTTGGTGGCCTGGGCAATCCACTGGGCGCAGTGGCTGGTGCGCTGTTGATCGCTGTCACCGAAACATTGGTGACCAATCTCAATTTCGGCTGGATGTTCGGTACTTCGGTTGCTTTCCTTCCGGTTGCCTACATCAGTGCCGCCTCTTTCCTGATCCTGTTGCTGGCTCTGTTATTCAAACCATATGGCCTGTTTGATCGTGAGGTACGCCGTGTTTGATTTTCTGATTTTTTCGTTCACCATCTCCGGCATTTATGCACTGATGGCACTTGGTCTGAATCTACAGGCGGGTTATTCTGGCTTGCTCAATTTCGGCCATATTGCCTTTGCTGCAATCGGTGCATACGCTACCGGCATTGCCATGACTGCGGGCTATCCTGCGATCATCGGTGCTGCGCTGGGTGTTTGTGTGGCCATGCTATTAGGCTGGGTAATCGCACGCCTGGGCCGTCAGCTCGGCTCCGATTACTGGGGCATTGCCACCTTGGCCATTGCGGAAATCCTGCGTACCGTGGCGACCAATGAGGATTGGCTCACCGGTGGCGCACAAGGCATTAGTGCCATTCCCTCACTGTTCGAATCGTTGCCGCGTCCCTGGAATGCGCTGGCATTTCTTTCCTTGGTACTCATCACCTTGGTGATCGCCGCCCTGCTCTGCCGTCGACTCGGCAACGGTCGCTTTGGCCGTGCCCTGCGGCTTATGCGGGAAGAGCCTCAGCTAGCAGCTTGCATGGGTTACAACCTGCGCTCACTCAAGTCACGCGCAATCATGGCCGGTGCAGCGATCACTGCAATCGCTGGTTCTTTGTATGCGCATTACATGAGTTTCGTCGGCCCCGATTACCTACTGGCATCGGAGACCTTTCTACTTTGGACAATGTTAATGATCGGCGGCATGGGCAATACACTTGGTGTGATCGTCGGTGTGGCGTTGGTGCAGACAGCGTATTCCGTTGTGCCATTTGCGAAGGACTATTTCAATTTTGGCTCCGACGTCTCGGGCGCATTGCGTCTGGGCCTGATCGGTTTGATTTTGCTGGTATGCCTGTTATGGCGCAGTCAGGGACTGGTTCCTGAAAAACTGAGGAAAATGCCATGAGTTCGCCAATCACTTTATTGGAAGTGCAATCGGTTGCCAAAGCCTTCGGCGGCAACCAAGTCTTGCAAGAGGTTTCATTTTCGATCCAGCCGGGGGAAATCGTCGGGCTGCTAGGCCCTAACGGCTCAGGCAAGTCAACGCTACTCAATACGATTACCGGCTTCGAAGCAATCGACAATGGCAGCGTCGCCTATCGTGGCAAACGAATCGACAAAATGAGCGCGTATCAGATTGTCGACGCTGGTATCGCGCGTACTTTCCAGCTGCCATCCATGCCAACCAAAATGTCGGTGATGGAGGTCGCGATGGCGGCAGCGACCTCACATCATGGTTTCTGGGGGACATTGATTGGCACTGGTGCTACCCGCGCCGCCGAACAGGAGGCTTGTGATAAAGCCAGCGTCCTCTTGCATGAACTACTCCTGACCCCTGTACGCAACCTGCCCGCCTCGGCCTTGTCGGGCGGACAGAAGAAACTGCTCGGCATCGTCTGTGCACTGATGGGCAATCCGCAAATGGTCATGCTCGACGAACCGACCGCTGGCGTCCATCCCAATCTGCGCCGCGACATCGTGACGGCCCTACAACGCCTGAACCAGCAAGGTATGACACTGATGATCGTCGAACATGACATGCACTTCATCCGCGAAGTCTGCACCCGCTGCATCGTGCTCGATCGCGGCCACATCGTAGCCAGCTGTCGTCCCGATGAACTGTCATCGAATGAACGGGTACTGCAAGCCTATCTGGGTGGCCATGGCGCTGAAACTGCGGCAACATTGGAGGAACAAGCATGATTGACATCAATAGCGTCGTCGCGGGCTATACGCCGGAAGTCGATATTCTCAAAGGCATGACACTGCAAGCTCAGCCAGCCGAAATTGTCACTCTGCTTGGTCCCAACGGCTGTGGAAAATCGACGCTACTGAAAACCATCGCCGGTTTTCTACAACCGCGCAGCGGCACTATAACGCTGCAAGGCAAGGATATATCGACATTACCAGCGCATCACAAGATCCGCCATTGCCGTATCGGCTTTGTACCGCAAACCGAGAATGTGTTCAGTGCGCTGACCATTCGGGAAAACCTGCAGGTTGGTGGTCACTTCATGAGCGAGGTTGATTGTCGTGCACGGATCGACGAGTTATGCACGCTCTATCCGATCCTGCGCAAGAAATTCAACACGCCGGCAGCGTCGATGTCCGGTGGAGAACGGCAGATTCTGGCACTGGCGCGTGCACTGATGCCAGGCCCAAGCTTGCTGTTGCTGGATGAACCATCGGCCGGCTTGTCGCCCAAGGTGTTGCTGGAAGTATTCGAAGCGATCCAGCAGGTACGCAGCAAGGAGCAGGTCACGATCCTGATAGTAGAGCAGAACGCGATGGAAGCCCTGCGTATTTCGGATCGGGCCTACGTGCTGTCGATGGGCGCAGTCGCGCTTACCGGCAGCGCCGCTGAGTTGTTAAACAATCCGCAAGTACGTGAACTTTATCTCGGCGGACGGGCGGCTTAACCGTTGAATCATCGGCAAGCCAAGTTGACATGATGCGATAGAGACGGTGCGTATTGCCAGAGGCAGTTGCGCCGTCTTTCTCATAGCAAGAGCAACAAGGACTGCCTCACGGTCGACACAAAACAATTCTCGATCACGGTGATCCGGTGTGCTAAGAGGCAATGACGTTGAAATTCCCCCCCATCTCTTCGTGTCCGCTTCCGCAAAAATTGTCACACAGAAAACTGATCTTCCCCGCAGAAGGGAATTGCAGCGGTAACCGTGTGGCTTTTCCTGGCACGATATCGGCTCGTACGTGCAAGTCAGGAATATTGAATCCATGTACAAAGTCCAGTGCCGTCAGATCAAGAATCACGGACTCCCCTTGCTGGATGGCGATCTCATTGGGGGTATAGGTGAATTTTTTCGCCTCGATACGGATGACCCGGGCGGGCTGTGGCTGACTGGTTTCTCCGGCCGCTTCAGCCAGCAAGCTGCCGCCACACAAGACGGCACCACTACTGCCCAAGATACGACGCAGGAATTGTCTTCGACTCGACCTCATGATTGCCCCTGTGGCACCGGAAATTCTTGCAACTGATACTGCAGTTGACGCGCCTCGGACTGCACTTCACGAAACCCGAGCCCCTTACCGGGTGCTGCAGGATCCCATGGCAATGGAGTGCGGCGGTCCTGGGAGCCAGGCACAGGTAATGGGAAGATCAGTGAGCGAGCGGCATGGTGGGCGATATGCCCAGTTATGTGATGGTGCTCCTGGTGGATGTGCCCATAAAACACGGTGACATTGGTATAGGGCATCAAGAGTGCGATTGCCTGATCGCCATCACGGGTGGCCCAATCCCATTTGGGTTCCAGATCGAACAAGGGGCGATGGGTAAAGACGACAATGCGCGCATCCTGCTCCAGCGCGGCAAGTTCACTCTTGAGCCAGACCAGTTGTTCCTCACCAATCTTCGCCCCGGGATCGGAGACATTGTCGAGCACCAGAAAATGCACGCCCTTGTGCGTAAAACGGTAATGCGTTTTTCCAAAATATTCCTTGTATGCCGCACCACGGTCGAGTGCGGCATCGTGTTCGCCGGGCATGAAATACACAGGTCCGACCTTCAGTTCTGCAACGACGTCACGGAACTGCGCCATACGTTCACGTCGTTCCTTGGGATCATCGGTGGTTTGTGTGAGATCGCCAGTGAAGACGATGAACTCTGGTGCCATTGGCAATGCGTTGACAGCGGCGACCGCTTTTTTCAAGGTATTGGCAGCATCCGGATTGGCGGGGCCACTGAAGCCCCAGTGCGAATCAGATAGTTGTACAAAATAAAAATCGTCTACACGAGGACTATCGACCGCCAACGCCCCTGTGTATAAACTCGACATCAATACGGCACCACCACCGGCAGCCGTAAGCTTCAAGAAATCTCTGCGATTGATCATGTCATTCCCCTGGAGAGGTCATCGTTGCGGTGTTATTTATTTGCTGCATCACTTGCGGTAGTGCTTGCGTGTTTCAGATAGGCGATCAAATCGGCACGATCTTGCGGCGATGCAACCAGAAAACCCATTTTGTTACCCGGAATAAATTGCTCTGGATTGCGCAGCCATTGATCCAAAGTTTTTTCGCTCCAAATCACCTGGGATTCCTTGAGCGCGGGTGAATACTCATAATCTGGGGCGCTGCCTGCCTTGCGGTTGAAGACCCCTTGGTGGGCAGGACCGACACCGTTGTAAGCGATTGAGTGACAACTTGCGCACAATTGTTGATAAAGAACCTGACCATGTACTTCCGGCGGCGCCGCAAATACAGCCACTGGCATGAAGGTGCACAGCAACAAGGAATAAAGACAGGTTCGCAATACAATGCCCTTCATGAGAATCACCTTGATGTCGAGGCTGTTCAGTAACTACACCTTGCATAACTGGTCAAAGGTCAGGAATATTCCCGGAAAAACCTGATTTATTTCATAAAAATGCTGAATTCAGCGGGAATAAACGCTGCTCCAAACGCGTCTGTTTAGGAAGTGCCGAATCATAAAGGTGAGCATTTGACTCAGGATAAGAAAAACGATCGTTTTGTACAGTTGGCGTTGCCCCACCTTGATGCGGCATACAGTTTGGCGCGCTGGCTCACGCGAGACGACTTTGCTGCGGAAGACGTGGTGCAGATGGCCTACCTGCGTGCTTTCCGCTTTTTCGATCAGTTCCGAGGCGACAATCCACGTGCCTGGATCCTGACCATCGTGCGGCGTACTTTTTACACCTCACTACGTGAGCACCGTCAGGAACAGGAGCACATTGATTTTGATGAGTCAGTGCACAGTGGCGGTACCGAACAGATTGGCGCCTCTGGCTTTGCCACAGGCAGCCATCCGGAGAGCATCGTCGCAGGCCGCGATATCCAGCGCATCATCAATGCCGGCCTGGACAAGTTGCCCTGCATTTTTCGGGAAGTGGTGGTCCTCAAGGACATTGAGGATCTGTCTTATAAGGAAATCGCGGAGGTAGTCGAAGTACCAATCGGCACCGTCATGTCGCGCCTGGCACGCGGACGCAAATTATTGGGCGAGCATCTGCAACGAAATGGTATTGGAGCCGGTAATGAACTGTGAAGAATGTCAACAAACCATGCAGGCCGCGCTGGATGGTGCGCTCGATGCAGCGACCAGCAAACTCCACGCGCAGCATCTCGGCTCCTGCCCAGCTTGCCAGGACGCGCAAAACGACTTGCTCGGGGTGCGACGCATGGTCCGGGCGCATGCCAGCCGCCATAGCGCACCAGCGGCGTTGCGTTTGCGCGTGGTGAACGACGTCACTCAGGCAACGGCATCCGTTGCGCCAGCAGTAACGCCTGCTACGTTTGTGGAACAACTATGGACTCGACTGCAGAACTGGCCGTGGGCGCGCATCAACTTTGGCTTTGCCAGTACAGCCTCACTGGCGTTCGCAGTGGTCTTATCACTTTATATAGGCATGCCGTCCGAGCAAGACAGAATCGATCAGGAAATTGTAGCCACGCATTTCCGCTCATTGCAGCTTGATCATCTGGCAGATGTGGTCTCCACCGACAAGCACACAGTCAAGCCATGGTTCAGTGGAAAGCTGGATTTTTCGCCACCGGTGTTTGACTTGGCACTACAAAATTTCCCTCTAATCGGAGGACGGCTTGACTACTTCGATCAGCATGCAGCGGCAGCGATGGTGTACCGGCATGACAAGCATTTGATCAATCTGTTTGTGTGGCCAGAGAAGGCTGCGCAGCGCAGCAAACTCAGCTCGACTCATGGCTTTCAACTGTTGCGCTGGTCGGATGGCGAGATGGCTTATGCCGCCATCTCGGATTTGAATGGTCCTGAGTTACAACAATTTCAGCATCTGCTGATCACGGAAATGGCCAAATGACTCCCTGGCGCTGCAATTAATCCACGTAAGATTTTCCGATACCAGTCTGAGACACCATGCCAGGCGACGTCTTCCCTTATTTGAGAATCGAATGGAGATTTAGAACAACGGAGTATTGTTTCAGTCACCATTGCGATTTAAAGAATAGCTGCGAAAAATGTGGAAAACATATACCGATCCTTCGCACAATACTTTCTGGATCTAGCGCTCCAGCGCCAGTCGCTCATTTAGCAGTCTGTCTTTTTTGTCGCGAGTTCCTCGGTAGCTCCACTGCTTTAACGAAATTCGAAGACAACGCCGCTCTCCAACTTCTTAGCCGAACAAGTGTACTGAAAGCCATTGTCGCAGAAGTCATTCACGACAACTTTGACTACGTTGTGGTCCATCCTTTCCCTGAGCGGTATAGCCTCGACCTAATACCCCACATAGTCTCTGGAATAGGGCTAGAGCCGCTATTTGCGGGCTCGGGCGGCTCACCTCCTCATTTAGGTGCTCCCGACCTCAATTCTCTACACAAAATTTTAGAATCGACTCTTCGGGGAAATACTGGGCACCAGCATGCCCACACTCGCAGACAAAGATTAATTCGGAAATCAAAAGCTCCGATAAAAACATTTCCTCATGGGAATAACAATTAGTTATCGTTTTGGTACCTCGTTGAGAGTTCAGAGATAGAAGACTTTCGACAACAATAATGGCAAACGCGCAAAATGCGCTCTTGAAAATCCCCCAACCCGCCCCTATACTTAGCACTCGTCAGGGAGGAGTGCTAACAACCCTTCTGGCCTACCTACTTTTCCGATGTGGCACGGAGTGACGCTGCAGGGCTTAAGTAAGTTTTGCAGCGCTTGTCACAATTATTTTAAACCATTGATTTTTAAGGAGTTTGTATGAGTCTTCGTCCTTTGCACGATCGCGTTATCGTCAAGCGTCTCGACCAAGAAACCAAGACTGCATCCGGTATTGTTCTGCCTGAAGCCGCTACTGAAAAGCCTGATCAAGGCGAAGTGCTGGCTATCGGCAATGGCAAGATTCTGGAAAATGGCTCAGTCCGTGCGCTGGCAGTCAAGGTCGGTGACCGCGTACTGTTTGGCAAATACTCCGGTCAAGCCGTGAAGATCGATGGCCAGGAACTGCTGGTCATGCGCGAAGAAGATCTGTTCGCCGTCGTCGAAAAGTAATCGGCGTCGCAAGCGCAAGGCGCTTGCAGCGAGCAACTCCCTTTCAGGATAAGCCTCAATAGGCGTATTCAAACGAATTTTTGGAGAATCCAACATGGCAGCAAAACAAGTAATTTTCGGCGATGAAGCACGTGCAAAGATCGTCAACGGCGTCAACATTCTGGCAAATGCCGTCAAGGTAACACTGGGTCCTAAGGGCCGTAACGTGGTTCTGGACCGCAGCTTCGGTGCACCAACCGTGACCAAGGACGGTGTGTCGGTCGCTAAGGAAATCGAACTGAAAGACAAGCTGGAAAACATGGGTGCGCAACTGGTCAAGGAAGTTGCTTCCAAGACTTCCGATAACGCAGGTGATGGCACCACAACTGCAACCGTACTGGCACAAGCGATCGTTCGCGAAGGCTTCAAGTATGTTGCTGCTGGTTTCAACCCGACTGATCTGAAGCGCGGTATCGACAAAGCCGTTTCCGCTATCGTTACCGAAGTCAAGACACTGTCCAAGCCCGTGACTACTCAGCTGGAAATCGAACAAATCGGTTCGATCTCGGCTAATTCGGATGCCGAAGTCGGTCAAAAGATCGCCGAAGCAATGCAAAAAGTCGGTAAAGAAGGCGTCATCACCGTGGAAGACGGCAAGTCGCTGGAAATCGAACTGGATGTTGTCGAAGGTATGCAATTTGACCGCGGCTACCTGTCGCCCTACTTCATCAACAATCAAGAAAAGCAAATCGTCGCGCTGGAAAACCCATTCGTGTTGTTGTTCGACAAGAAGGTTTCCAATATCCGTGATCTGCTGCCGATCCTGGAACAAGTCGCCAAGGCTGGCCGTCCATTGCTGATCATTGCAGAAGATGTTGACGGCGAAGCGCTGGCAACTCTGGTGGTCAACAACATCCGTGGCATCCTGAAGACTGCAGCTGTCAAGGCTCCTGGCTTCGGTGACCGTCGCAAGGCAATGCTAGAAGATATCGCTATCCTGACCGGCGGCCAAGTGATCCAGGAAGAAACTGGCCTGACACTGGAAAAGGCAACTCTGGCTGAACTGGGTCAAGCCAAGCGTATCGAAATCGGCAAGGAAAACACCACCATCATCGACGGCGCTGGTGCTGCAGTTGGTATCGAAGCACGCGTCAAGCAAATCCGCGCGCAAATCGAAGAAGCGACTTCCGACTACGATCGTGAAAAGCTGCAAGAACGTGTTGCCAAGCTGGCAGGCGGCGTTGCAGTGATCAAGGTTGGCGCTGCTACCGAAGTCGAAATGAAGGAAAAGAAAGCACGTGTGGAAGATGCTCTGCATGCTACCCGCGCAGCGATCGAAGAAGGCGTTGTGCCAGGCGGTGGCGTGGCTCTGCTGCGTGCTCGCGCCAGTGTCAAGGAACTCAAAGGCGACAACGCTGATCAAGAAGCTGGTATCAAGATCGTTCTGCGCGCTGTCGAAGAGCCACTGCGTCAAATCGTATTCAACGCAGGCGGCGAACCTTCGGTCGTGATCAATGCGGTTCTGGGTGGCGCTGGTAACTACGGTTACAACGCTGCCAACGGCACCTACGGCGATCTGGTTGAAATGGGCGTGCTGGATCCAGCCAAGGTAACCCGTTCGGCATTGCAAAATGCTGCTTCGGTTGCCGCACTGATCCTGACTACCGATGCGCTGGTTTCTGAATTGCCAGACGACAAGCCAGCTGGCGGTATGCCAGGCGGTATGGGTGGTATGGGCGGCATGGAAGGCATGATGTAATTTGCCGCTAGCTCCGGCATTACCGGAGCGGCACAGAGAAGGCCTCGAGCAATCGAGGCCTTTTTCATTTTTCAGGGCACCAAAACGAGGCGGTATTTGTCTGAGTAAGTCTAAGTAAGCGTGGTTATGCCTTTTCCTCATTAAGGAATAGGCAAAATGTAGTTTCTCAACCAACGAAATACTCATAAAATCACGCACTCTATATATCAAACAAGGCAGAAAGTTGTCGCAAGAGGCAGCAATTTGGCTGCCTTTCATTGCAAATGAGCAACGACAACATGATCGACATTCAAGCCGTGACCCAAAGGTTCAAGAGCGGCAGCGGTAGCGTCGATGCGGTACGCGACGTCAACCTGTCCATTCGCAAGGGTGAAATTTTCGGCATCATCGGCCGCAGCGGCGCTGGCAAAAGCACGCTGGTGCGCACCATCAATATGCTCAACCGACCGACTTCGGGCAGCATCATCCTCGATGGCAAGGACATGACCAAGCTGGCGCCCGATGCATTGCGCGAAGCGCGACGTCATATCGGCATGATCTTCCAGCACTTCAACCTGCTTTCTTCGCGTACTGTCTACGACAATATTGCACTGCCGCTGGAACTGGCTGGCTGGTCGAAGGCCGATATTTCCGAAAAGGTCACGCCGCTGCTGGAGCTGGTTGGACTGACTGCGCTCAAGGATCGCTATCCGGCGCAAATCTCCGGTGGTCAAAAACAACGTGTCGGTATCGCCCGTGCACTGGCCAATGATCCCAAGGTATTACTGTCGGACGAAGCCACCTCGGCGCTGGATCCTGAAACCACACGCTCGATCCTGGAGCTGCTGCGCAAGATCAATCAGGAGCTGGGGCTGACGATTGTGCTGATCACCCATCAAATGGAAGTGATCAAGGTCATCTGCGACCGCGTGGCGGTGATGGAAGCGGGCCAGGTGATTGAACAAGGTGAAGTCCTTGATGTATTCCGCGAGCCGAAGCATGAAGTGACTCGCGCACTGATCGGTGATGTGATCGCCCATGAGTTGCCCAAGGGCGTGCTTGAGCGACTGCGTGAACGGCTGGCAAAAGCTGAGGCAGGCGAAGGAACGGACCACCTGTTCCGCTTTGCCTTCACCGGCTCCAGTGTCGACCAGCCTCATCTGTCGGAAGCTGTGCGACGCTTTGAACTGGACTTCAACATCCTGCATGGCCAGATCGATGAAATCCAGGGGCAGGCGTTTGGCTCGCTGGCCATTCTGGCCAACGGTACGCCTGAAAATATTTCTAATGCCATGAATTATCTGCGCGCTCAAGGCGTCGTTGTTGAGGAGCTGAACCATGTCGTCTGAATTACTTGATCTGTTTATCGGTTCCTTCGGCGAAACCCTGATGATGGTGGGCATCTCCGGCATTCTGGGTGCCGTCGTTGGAATCCCACTCGGGATTGCCCTGCATCTAACCGATCGCCATGGGATTCTGCCCAACACCATCTTCAATCGGTTTGCTGGTCTGCTGGTCAACGCGGTGCGTTCGACTCCGTTCATCATTTTGCTGGTGGCAGTGATCCCGCTGACCCGTTTCTTCGTCGGCACCTCGATTGGCACCGCTGCTGCCATCGTGCCATTGACGATTGCCTCCGCACCTTTTATTGCACGACTGGTCGAAACCGCGCTGCGCGAAGTAGATCATGGTCTGGTCGAAGCAGCGCAGGCGATGGGCGCGACGACCTGGCAGATCATTTACAAGGTTCTGGTGCCGGAAGCGTTTGCCGGTATCGTCGCCGGCTTGACGATCACTTTCGTCAGCCTGGTCGGCTACTCGGCCATGGCCGGTGCCATCGGCGGCGGTGGGCTGGGTGACTTGGGTATTCGCTACGGCTATCAACGCTTCCTGCCGGAAGTGATGCTCGCAGTGGTGCTGATCCTGATCGTCTTTGTCCAGTTGGTGCAGACTCTGGGCGATATACTGGTAAGACGCCTCAGCCACCGTTGAGCTGTGGCCAGATTTAATTCAAGCACTACCAACCGGGATCATCCAACGCAGCTATCCTCTGCGGTTGCAGATTCATACTGAAAGGAAACTCATGAAGCGTCGTCAATTAATCCAGTTGTTTGCAGGCCTGGGAATCAGCGCAGCACTGTTGTCCGGTACTGCCTGTGCGCAGGACAAGCCGATCAAGATCGGCGTCACCGGTGGTCCACACGCCGAGATCATGGAACAGGTCAAGAAGATAGCCGAAAAAGATGGCCTGAAACTGCAAATCGTTGAGTTCAGCGACTATATCCAGCCAAATGCAGCACTGGCGGCAGGCGATCTGGATGCCAACAGCTACCAGCATCAGCCTTACCTGGATGCACAGGTCAAGGACCGTGGTTACAAGCTGGTCAGCGTGGGTACCACCATCACCTTCCCGATGGGCATTTACTCAAAGAAGATCAAGTCGCTCAGCGAGCTAAAAGCTGGCTCGCGCGTTGGCGTGCCCAACGACCCGACCAACGGTGGCCGCGCGCTGCTGCTACTGCAGGCACAAGGCGTGATCAAGCTCAAGGCCGATGCTGGTCTGAAGGCAACGCCACTGGACGTGATCGACAACCCGAAGAAAATCAAGATTGTTGAACTGGATGCTGCCCAGCTGCCACGTTCGCTGGATGACTTCGACGCGGCCGCCATTAACGGTAACTTCGCGGAGTCGGCTGGCCTGTCGCCGACCAAGGATGGTATCGCAGTGGAAGCCTCGAAAGGTCCTTACGTGAACGTGATTGCTGTGCGCGCTGAAGACAAGGACAAGCCTTGGGTCGCCAAGCTGGTCAAGGCTTATCATAGTGCTGAGATCAAGAAGTTTGTCACCGAGAAGTATAAAAACTCGGTCATCACTTCCTGGTAAGCGGGCACTCAACGCCCTCAAATCAAAAGGCCCGAGGCTGTCTCACTCAGCCTCGGGCCTTTTTACATTCTCAGAACGGTCTGCTCTGCGCGGTCTCAACGTTTGGCATCGCGCTCAAACTGATCCTCTGCTTCGCGCAGAC
The DNA here is from genome assembly GCF_014192645.1 of Herbaspirillum sp. Sphag64. Lineage (GTDB taxonomy): Bacteria > Pseudomonadota > Gammaproteobacteria > Burkholderiales > Burkholderiaceae_D > Herbaspirillum. The sequence goes on from NZ_JACHYE010000012.1 coordinate 35,749, forward strand.
GTCGAATCAGAATATGCGAAATGATATTCACCCCGACACCGGCTAAAAATGCTGGCAAGAGGTAAAGCGATACGGCCATTTCAGAATTGAAAAACTTGTCCTCGGACCCAGACAAGGCATTCGAAGCCATCAATGCCAGCTTTCTCAACAGGATAATGTCAGCTCCGGCCATTAGCAGCAGACTCACACCAAAGAGAAAAACCATCGTACGTGAAATGGCCTTCTTGAGTAGCATGGTGCCAAAAATGGCTGCAGGAAAAATCAGTGAAAACAGGATGAGGAGATAAAACTCCAGTTGCAGAAATACACTTTGTGCCATCAATTCCTCGTCTATACGTGATCATGATCGTAGTGCAGTTACGCGGCAACGGCTGCAACGACAATCATTATGCTGCACGAACCAATGCGTCTTTTTCCAGTTTTTTACAACTGATTACGGCTGCCGTACGTGCACTACATTGCATAAAAAAACACGCCATCAAGGCGTGTTCCTGGTGATGCAGCAGGCACGGACCTGCTTTCGACTTTATTCCGCTTCAGGCTCATCAGAACTTTGACGACGCGCCATCCACTTGGCATCTTCTGCCTCTCTGGCTGCCTTGGCATCTTCCTCGGCTGCCAGCTCGGCTGCGCGTTCTGCCTCCAGCGCAGCCTGCTCGGCATCGTAGGCCGCCATCAGTTCGGCACGCGTTTGCGGGGTCTCAAGCGAGATTCTCCCTAATGCGCCTGTGCGGTAATCCTGCAGAAAGGTGTGCGCAGCCTTTTCAAAATCGGCATCGCCACCCTTAAGACGAAAACCACGTCGCGCCGCCACGCCTTCGACCACGGCGACGCCGTCCATGCCGTCGGTGTTGAAGCCATAGCGCGCCTTGAGCAAGGGCGCATAGCGTTGTAGCAACACGTCGCCGAGAAACGTAGCGACTTCTTCTTCAATCAGTGCGTTGCTACCAATCGCATGGCTGGCCGCCAGCATCAAACCATCACTGGGATGGGCAATTTTTGGCCACAGCATACCTGGGGTATCGATCAACACCATGTTGTTGCCCAGATACAGGCGCTGCTGGGTTTTGGTGACGGCCGGTTCATCGCCAACTGCCGCAACCCGCTTCTTGAGCAAGGCGTTCATCAGGGTCGATTTACCGACATTGGGAATACCCATGATCATGATACGCAGGGGCTTGAGTGGCGTACCACGATGTGGTGCCAGCGCCAGTGCTAGCTTGGGAATTTTGGCAACATCGCTGGGCTTCTTGCAGCTCATGGCGACTGCATTCACGTTTTTCTGGCTGTTGTAATGCGCAATCCAGGCCTGGGTGGCACCAGCGTCGGCCAGATCACTTTTGTTGAGGATTTTCAGGCAGGGACGCTGACGATGCAGCCGGATCTGTTCGATCATCGGATTGCAACTGGCCTGCGGCAAGCGGGCGTCGAGCACCTCGATAACCAGATCGACCTTTTCCATTGCCTCCGCCGCTTTCTTGCGGGCGGCGTTCATGTGACCAGGAAACCATTGAATAGACATGCGAATTCTTCTTTTTAAAGCAAATTAGCCGCTATTTTAAAGCCTGCGGCCCATTTGCCCTACAAACAACGCTGCTGCCGTCGCATTCGACAGTCAGCAAAGACATCGCATGTGCTGGTTTGCCAACTATTCTCCGGCAATCACGTGATCCACGGCAACATGGGTGCTACCTGCCGAGATATAACGCAACACCAGCAACAAGCCTACTAGATAGGCTGTGGCAATGAATCCATAGGACAGTGCCACGCGCGCAGTCCAGCCGCTGAAGGTGTGCATGACCGCCCCGACAACCGCCACGCCGACCAAAGCACCGATCTGACGGTTGGCATTGAGCGCCGCCGCCGCACTGTTGGCATGCGCCTTACCGGCCACCTGCATGACCGCGGTCGTCATTGCCGGAATAGCAATTGACAGGCCAAGATTAGCAATCGCTGCACCAACCGCCAACATCCAGTACGGTGTCTGCGGCGTCAGCGCCATCAGCAGAGCACAAAAAACGGTGCCGACAGTCAAACCCAGACGCAATGGCAGACGCGGTCCCCAATGTGCTGTCATACGGCCAGACAGCAAATTGCCACCAAAGATCACCACCATCATCGGCACCAGTTGCAAACCCGTTTGCAACGCATCGCTACCACGAGCCTGCTGCAGAAACAGGCTCAGGAAGAACAGCTGACCGTAGACGCCAAAATTGATCATGAAACCAATGCCATTGGCTGCCGCAAACTGCGGCGTGGCAAACAAGGCACGCGGCAGCAAGGGAGTCTTGCCATGACGCTCACGTTGGACCAGCCAAACCAGTGTGACGAGCGTGGTCCCCAGTGCCCCGAGAATGGGCCACGAGAGCCACCCAAACACCGGCCCTTCAATCAAGACAAAACTGAGAGAAGCCAGCATTAGTACGCCCAGCAGATGGCTGCTGATACGCAAATCCCGCGCGTGCCGCTCGACCGCTGGCAGCAAGCGCAAGGCCATTACCAGTCCCAGCAAACCCAGCGGGACATTGATCAGGAACACACTGCGCCAGCCAAAAGCATGGATCAACACACCACCCACCAACGGCCCCACGGCGGCAGCGCCGCCGACGATCGCAGACCAGATGCCGAGCATGCGTGCGCGTACCCGCGCATCTTCATAAACGTGGGTCAGCAGACTGAGCGAGCTCGGCATGAAAAACGCCGCACCAATACCCTGCAGCAGGCGTGCAGCGACCAACATCGATCCGTTGGCGGCAGCGCCACACAATAACGAGGCGATCACAAAAAGCAGCAGTCCAAGCAGGTAGATGTTACGTGCACCAAAGCGATCTGCTAGCGCACCGCCGACCAGCAACATGGCGGCAAAGGTCAGCGTATAGCCATCGACCACCCAGACCAGCGTGCTCAGTGGCGTTCCCAGACTCTGCGTGATCGACGACAGACCAACATTGACCACCGTCACATCCAGCATGGCCATGACAAAACCAATGGCCAGAGTGATCAGTGGCAATATCGACAGCCGGGTGGCGCCGCGACTGCCAGCAGTGGCGACGCTCACGGGGGTGGTACCGGGCATGGAGGAAGAGCTTGTCATGCGAATATCTCTTTTCAACAAAGGGGAATATCTCCGTGTGTTAAATCACACTGAGAACAGGTAAAACCACATTCTAGTCATCTTGCAGCATGCATTAAAGATGCATAAGATCGGCAGATTGATGCAAAAATGCATTTGGATGTATCCCTCAACTCAGGACAGGATGGAAAGAGGCCGTATGGATTGGGACAACGCCCGTATATTTCTTGCCATTCAGCGCGCAGGTACCCTGCGTGGTGCTGCAGAGCAACTGCAGATTGATCAGGCTACCGTCGGCCGGCGGCTGACGGCGATGGAGAAGTCACTGGGTGCGCGCCTGTTTTTGCGCACGCCAAACGGCTACGTCGCCACGCCCGCCGGGGAGACAGCAGTAACCGCAATTGAAAAGATGGAACAGGCCGCAGATCAATTGCAGCGCCAGATGCTAGGCATCGATGAACGTCTTTGTGGCGTGGTGCGCGTAGCGGCGACTGATACCATGGCCAAGCATGTGATCATGCCTGCCATGCGCGAGCTGGCGAAGGCGCATCCCAATATCCGGGTCGTGCTCACGACCTCCACCCAGGTCTCCAATCTGACCCGGCGTGAGGCTGATCTGGCGGTACGCAGCTTGCGCCCAACCAGTCCGGATCTAATTTCGCGCCATCTGAAACGCCTCGCAGTGGGCTTGTACGCTTCGCACGATTATCTCGGACAACACGGCATACCAGAACCAGGTACGGCGCTGTCCGGACATAATGTTGCGGTGTATCAACGTGCGGTCTCATCGATGCAGATTGACAGCTTATGTGGCGAATCCATTGCCAATGCCCGCATTACCATGGAAGTCAATTCAGGACTCATGCTCATGGAAGCAGTTGCGGCTGGACTTGGTATCGGCGAATTACCAACCCATATGGGCGATGCCGATCCACGCCTGGTCAGAGTATGGCCGGAGCGTGCCGAGCCGTATGATATGTGGCTGGTGCTGCACAGCGACCTGAACCGCACCGCACGGGTACGTGCAGTGGCCGACGCCATCGTGACCGCCTATGAGCAGCTCGCGTCGCACGGCATGTGATGCTGAGGACGAGACTTTACTCGAGATCGGCCAGCACCTTGAGATGGGCAACCACGCTGCGGCCCAGCGCCGACAAATGATAGCCACCTTCCAAGCAGCTCACAATCCTGCCTTGTGCATGTTGCCGCGCCACCGCCATGATCTGACGGGTGATCCAGGCATAGTCCGCCTCTACTAACGCCATCTGTCCCATATCATCCTCGCGATGGGCATCAAAGCCTGCCGAGATAAAGATCATCTGCGGGGCATGGGCATGCAGCGCCGGCAACCACTTATCGTTGACCAGCCGGCGCACGGCATCCCCTGCGGTATACGCGGGCAACGGTTCATTGAGCATATGTGGCTGAGGATTTTCGCTGCCGCTGAATGGATAGAATGGATGCTGAAAAAAACTCACCATCAGCACCCGTGGATCTTGCTCGAAAGCGGCCTCGGTCCCATTGCCATGGTGTACATCAAAATCGATGATGGCAACCCGCTCCAGCCCGTGTCGTTCGATGGCATGACGCGCAGCAATGGCGACGTTATTGAACAGGCAGAATCCCATTGAGGTCGTAGGCGTAGCATGGTGACCGGGCGGACGCACCGAGCAAAAGGCATTTTCCAGTTCACCTGCCAGCACCGCATCGGTGGCCGCCAGCGCCGCACCTGCAGCACGCCGTGCGGCTTGCCAACTGTGTGCATTGAGCAGGGTATCGCCGTCCAGGGCGTAGTATTTCTGATCGCTACCGGAAAGTGCAGCGGCGTGATCACGAATGCGCGCCACCGCAGCATCGGTATGGATCCGTTCCAGATCAGCGATCTCTGCCAACGGCGCTTCGCGGCGCTCGATGAACTGATCAATGCGGCTGCTGATCAATTGATCTTCAATGGCCTGCAGTCGTAACGGCGATTCGGGATGCCAGTCTCCCATCTCATGGCGCTGGCAATCTGCATGGGTATAAATAGCGGTTGTCATTATGATCTTGTCGAACGCTGTCTCTCTGGCATTAGTGTACATCCAAGTACCGCTCTTTCAGCGCCAAGCGACCCAGATCGATAAATTGATGTATTGCTGTTCAGGTATACTGCTTCCCTTGCCTACCTGCCTGACCTGCCCCAATGACATTGCGTACCCGCCTGCCCTACCTGATTACCTTGCTGAGCTTTTGCGCTGCTGGTCTGATGCCTCTTCAGGTTCAGGCACAGGCAGATTCGAGCACTAAGCCGAAGCAAAAACAAAAGCAGAAACAAAAGCAGAAGCAGAAGACCAGCAAGGCAAAGCAGCGCAAGAAAACGAGCGATGACGAGTTCGTCAATTTTTCGCAATGGAAAGAGGTCAATGGATTTATCGATGATCTGGTAGCACGTGACGGTTTCGACCGCGCGACGCTGGAAGGCGTCTTTCGCCAGACGCACTACCTCGATGCGGCCATCAAACTGATCAAGCCCGCTGCGCCCGGCAAGACCAAGAACTGGCAAGCCTATCGTGCACGTTTTGTAGAACCTACGCGCATTGCGGCTGGAGTCGCATTCTGGAACGAGCATGCACTCGCACTGCAACGCGCAGAAGAACAATACGGTGTCCCGGCAGAAATCATTGTCGGCATCCTTGGGGTAGAAACCATCTATGGACGCAACACCGGCAACTTCCGCGTCATGGATTCTCTCACCACGCTGGCCTTTGCCTACCCACAGACGGCCAATCGTGATGCACGCATGGCGTTTTTCCGTGGTGAACTGGAGAGCGCACTGCTGTTCGCGCGTGATTCAAATATTGATCCTTTTTCGATACTCGGCTCCTACGCCGGTGCCATTGGCTGGCCACAATTCATGCCCAGCAGCGTGCGTGAATATGCAGTCGATTTTGATGGCACCGGCAAGATTGATCTGCGTACCTCACCAATAGATGCGATCGGCAGTGTTGCCAATTTCCTCAAGGTACACGGCTGGCAGCGCGGCGAACCGCTGGTGTTCCCTGCCACTGTCAATGATCCCGATAAGGTCGCAGATTTGCTCAATCAGGGACTGGCAGCCAAATTCAATACGGATCAACTCAAACGTCAGGGTGTCTCCACGCCCGGCGAGATTCCCTCTAGCCAGTTGCTGGGACTGATTGATCTGCAAAACGGCGATGATCCTACTGAATACTGGCTAGCGACGAATAATTACTTTGCCATCACACAATACAACCGCAGCTATTTCTATGCGATGTCGGTGATTGATCTGGGTCGCGCCGTACGTGCCGCTCGCGAACAGTAATCTGCTTCTTACACACCTGCCTGGCGCCGCCTGCTGCAGCCCTGCACCAGGCATTAGCACTAACGCCCCTCAAAACCGGTGACAGTCTGAAAACATCTGCCTTAATTTTTGGCAATGTTGTTGCATTAGACTTTTTGCAAGGTCGCCATCATCCACAGTGCTGAACGTGCCGATGCCGCTGCTAGTCACATCTGTAGACCTCAGCACGCATCCGTACTCGCCTGACCACGACCGAGAAGCCTGACCAGGAGCACGTCAACGTGCGCATCTCTTGATGCAGCGCATGATGGCGTTGTCTTGCTCAGCCAGTCAGAACCCTCAACAGTGAGTCTGCAATGACATCCTCGACAACCCAGAAGCTTTCCCTTGCGGCCCTTACCTCACTGGTCGTCGGCTCCATGGTGGGAGCTGGCATCTTTTCTCTGCCGGCCACATTTGGCCGGGCAACCGGTGTCCTTGGTGCCTTGATTGCCTGGCTGATCGCGGGCACCGGCATGCTCATGCTGGCATTCGTGTTTCAGAGTCTGGCACAACGCAAACCAGATCTGGACACAGGTATCTATGCCTATGCCAAAGCGGGCTTTGGCAACTATCTGGGTTTCGCGTCTGCGTTTGGATTCTGGATCGGCAGTTGCCTGGGTAACGTCTCCTACTGGGTGTTAATCAAATCGACGCTGGGCGCTTTCTTCCCGGTATTTGGCGATGGCAACACCATCCCTGCCGTGCTGCTTTCCTCGCTTTGCATCTGGGGCTTCCATACGCTGATCTTGCGCGGCGTCAAAGAAGCGGCCACCTTGAATACGATTGCCACCGTCGCCAAGATTCTGCCCATTGGACTGTTTCTGATCGTCGTCATCTGCGGCTTCAAGGCCGATGTGTTCAGCTACAACCTATGGGGTGGTGTGACACCCTCCGTAGGCGGTCTGTTCGGGCAGGTACGTAATACCATGCTGATCACGGTATTTGTGTTCATCGGTATCGAAGGTGCCAGTGTCTATTCGCGCTACGCGCAAAAGCGCTCACACGTCGGACTAGCTACGGTGCTGGGTTTTGTCGGCGTGCTATGCCTGTTGATGATGGTGACCATGCTGTCCTACGGGGTGATGCTGCGGCCTGAACTGGCAGTACAGCGCAACCCTTCCATGGCAGGGGTACTGGCTTCAATTGTGGGTCCATGGGGTGCCAAATTTATCAGTGCAGGATTGATCGTTTCGGTACTGGGAGCCTACCTCTCCTGGTCGCTGCTGTGCGCTGAAGTGCTGTGGGCATCAGCCCATACCCATACGATGCCAAAGATTTTCTCTACCGAAAATCAAAACAAGGCACCATCAGCGGCCATCTGGCTCACCACCGTCACGATTCAGGTATTCCTGATCTTGACGCTCTTTTCGCAGGACGCCTTTACCATCGCACTCGAGCTGACCAGCTCCCTGACGCTGATCCCGTATTTTTTGGTTGCTGGCTACGCTGTCAAACTGGCATGGACCAGGGAGGGCTATGAGGCCGATGTGCATAACCGCAACCGCGACCTTCTCATTGCCAGCGTCGGCACCCTGTATGCGCTTGGCATGATGGCCGCCGGTGGTGCCAAGCATATGCTCCTGTCGGCGCTGATTTATGTCCCGGGCTCCATCCTCTATTACCTCGCACGTCGCGAACAGCAAGCCCAGATCTTTACCTTGCCGGAACGGGCTTTATTCAGCGTGATCGTGCTCGCTGCGCTAGGCGCAGTGTATGCCCTGCTATCAGGAAAGATGACGATTTAAGGTTGACCACGTCTGCTTCTATCGTGCCCAATTAACGCAGCTTACTACCCCGCCCATCCCATTCTTTGAAATTGAAGGAGCTGTCATGTCTGATTCTACTTCTGCCCCTGCTTCCCAAACTGCTGTGCGCTATGGCGTGCATTCGGAAGTCGGCACCCTGCGCAAGGTCATGGTTTGCGCGCCTGGCAGAGCACATAGCCGACTCACACCAACCAATTGCGACGACCTGCTGTTTGACGACGTGATGTGGGTAGAAAATGCCAAGCGCGATCATTTTGATTTTGTGAACAAGATGCGCGAACGCGGTGTTGAAGTGGTGGAAATGCACGATCTGCTCACGGAGACGCTTGCCAATCCGGCAGCGCGCAGCTGGATACTCGACCACCAGATTATCCCAAATGAAATTGGCCTCGGACTGGTCGACGAAATCCGCGCATTTCTGGACAGCCTGGATGCCCGCGAGCTCGCAGAAACACTCATCGGCGGCCTATCCACGCTGGAAGTCCCTGAGTCATATGGAGGGGAAGCCTTGAAGCTGGTCAAGGAAGCCGCCGGGATCACTGAATATCTCTTGCCACCATTACCGAACACGCTCTACACAAGAGACACAACGTGCTGGATTTACGGTGGCGTCACCCTGAATCCGCTGTATTGGCCCGCACGTCACGAAGAAACCCTGCTGACCACTGCGATCTATCGATTTCACCCCAGCTTCGGTCCGGAGCGAGTCAACGTCTGGTGGGGCGACCCGACCAACCATTATGGCTCCGCGACTCTGGAGGGGGGTGATGTGATGCCGATTGGCAACGGCGTAGTCTTGATCGGCATGAGTGAGCGAACCTCGCGTCAAGCCATCAGTCAGGTTGCCGCTTCGCTGTTTGCAGCCGGCGCCGCAAGTCGGGTGATTGTGTGCGCAATGCCAAAATTACGTGCCGCCATGCATCTTGATACCGTCTTCACCTTCGCCGACCGCGATGTCTGTCTGCTGTATCCCGACATCATGGATCACGTCGGCACGTTCTCATACTGGCCCAGTGACAAAGCGCCCGGTATCGAACTGAGGAAGGAGACCAAGCCATTTGTCGAGGTCGTCGCCGCTGCACTCGGTCTGAAAAAATTGCGGGTAGTTGAAACCGGTGGCAACGCCTATCACCGCGAACGTACGCAATGGGATAGCGGTGCCAATCTGGTTGCATTGTCGCCCGGGGTGGTCGTGGCCTATGACCGTAATACGCTGACCAATACCTTGCTGCGCAAGGAGGGCATCGAAGTTATCACGATTGTCGGCAGTGAACTCGGACGCGGTCGCGGCGGTGGCCATTGCATGACCTGCCCACTGATTCGTGATGCGGTCGATTTCTAGCCTGCTGCAGGCGAGAAATGCGAGGTCAGCCTCGGGCCTTGATCACCTGAGGATCAATCTGCACCATATCTTCGTTGCTACCCAGCCAGATCTGACCGTCCTGAATTGTGCATTGCAGTTGCATCGAACGCTGTGCCAGACGCGCTAGTGCCGCACTGGTATCGGCATCAATATTGATGACAGTCAGATTTTTGGCGCGCTCCACGCGGCTACCCGTCTGACTCCACCAGATATGACTGACACTGCTGTAGCTGTAGACGATGACATGCGCGGCACGACCGCAGGCCTTGAGAATACGCTTGTCGTCGGGCTGACCGACTTCGATCCACAGATCGATGGCACCAGTGAGATCTTTTTGCCATATGTCAGGCTCATCAACATCGGACAACCCTTTACCAAAGCTGAGCGCATCGCTAGCGTTCAGTGCAAAAGCCAGTACACGCATCATCATGCGCTCGTCGGTTTCCGATGGATGGCGCGCAATAGTGAGTCCGTGATTCTGGTAATAATGGCGATCCATATCCGAAATCTGTAGATCAGCCTTGAAGATTGTTGCTTTGAGAGCCATGAGAATGTTCTTGTGCCTTCTTCGAATCAAAGAAGCGCTTGCATGCGAAGGAGCTGAAGGATAGCCGATTTTTGCCGAATTTATGTACAAAACTACGCACATACGAAGCAGGCTTGCCCGTCTTGCTTAACAAATTCAAGACAATACCTATGAGACAATATTGCCATGGACTCTATTTTCCTCCCTTCTGACGACGACATCATTGCGCTCACCCGTGCCTGGGTGGATGAAGCCGTGATTGGACTGAACCTATGCCCATTCGCCAAGGCTGTTCAGGTCAAGCAGCAAATACGCTATGTCATCAGCCATGCCGATCAGGAAACTGATCTGCAGCAAGATCTGACCAATGAACTGCTCCATCTGCACGACAGTGATCCCGAGATACTCGACACCACCTTGCTGATCCTGCCGCGGATACTGCAGGATTTTTTGGATTACAACAATTTCCTGGATAGTGCTGACGCAACACTCGTCGAGCACAAACTCGAAGGTGAAATTCAGATCGCGAGTTTCCATCCTGACTATCAGTTTGCAGGTACCGCAGTCACCGATATCGACAATTACACGAACCGTTCTCCGTTTCCAATATTGCATCTGTTGCGTGAAAGCAGCATCGATCGCGCGGTCGAATCTTTCCCTGACGCAAGTGCCATTTTTGACCGAAACGTCGCAACCATGCGCCGTTTGGGGCTGGAGGGCTGGAATCAGCTCGGCTTTGTCGTATCAAAGAAACAACACCAGCTCTCTAAAAAATCCTGTTAATATCTGTTACAAATTCGAGGTGATTTTTCGCAACTATTTTGTAATAGACTTTTCTACAACGACGTACCTATCGTCGATATATTTGTTTTAGGCAAAAAAAATTCTGGTAGAGAAGCGGTCGACAACGATTAGTAGGGGCCGACAACAGTCTGTATGACTCATCCTGTGGCCTTGGTTCGCGTTGTGTAAGTTGCAGTGGGAGAAAGCGTCACTTCAAATGGAAATCTCTTAATTACGTTTTGCAGTTTTACCAAGAACTAATGCACTTGCTAAAACAAGGCCTTCATAAACATCTGCATAATGGAACGTCCGATCATGACTACACCTAATGGCATCAACGACACCACCTCGATTCAAGATCAAATCAACTACGATCCGAATCATTTGCTGGATGCACTGATTGAGAAGCTGCATCTGAAAAACGACGCTGCATTGTCGCGTGCGCTGGAAGTGGCGCCACCGGTGATCAGCAAGATCCGTCACCGCCGTCTGCCGGTTGGCGCATCGCTGCTCATTCGTATGCACGAAGTCAGCGAATTGTCGATCCGTGAGCTGCGTGAACTGATGGGTGACCGTCGCGAGAAGTTCCGCATCAGCGATAAGCAGTTCAAACCAAAGCCAGGCGCACCGGTTGCAATTGCAGCAGAGTAAAGAAAAACGGAGCCTTGGCTCCGTTTTTTTGTGCTCAACTTTGAGTCAACATGCTGCGCTCAGGCGGGAAATACGCCCGTGGACAGGTAACGATCTCCACGGTCGCAGACGATAAAGACGATCGTAGCGTTTTCGACTTGCTGCGATACGCGCAATGCAACTTCACATGCGCCTGCAGCGGAGATGCCACAAAACAGTCCTTCCACCGTGGCCAACTTGCGCGCCATGTTTTCGGCCGCTGCCTGACTGACATATTCGAGCTGATCGACACGTGGCTTTTCGTAAATTTTTGGCAGATAGGCTTCCGGCCATTTACGAATACCAGGAATCGAAGATCCCTCTTCCGGCTGGGCACCAATGATCTGAATCTCCGGATTTTGCTCTTTCAGATAGCGCGACACGCCCATGATGGTGCCGGTCGTTCCCATGGCACTGACAAAATGAGTCAGGCGCCCCGCCGTATCGCGCCACAATTCAGGCCCTGTCGTTTCGTAATGCGCCAGTGGATTATCAGAATTGGCAAACTGGTCAAGAATCAGACCTTGCCCCTCCTTTTGCATCTGCTCCGCCAGATCGCGGGCATATTCCATGCCGCCGCTCTTGGGCGTCAGCACAATTTTGGCACCGTAGGCTGCCATGCTCTGACGCCGTTCCTCACTGAGGTTCTCGGGCATAAGCAATACCATCTTATAGCCACGCATGGCAGCGACCATGGCCAGCGCAATGCCGGTATTGCCGCTGGTTGCCTCAATCAACGTATCGCCAGGCTTGATCTGGCCGCGCTCTTCAGCACGTCGAATCATCGACAATGCCGCACGATCCTTGACCGAGCCAGCAGGATTGTTCCCTTCCATTTTCCCGAGGATGATGTTGTTGCGGCGCGCGGCTTCTTCGCCACCAATGCGATGCAACTGAATCAAGGGCGTATTGCCGATGGTGTCTTCAATGGTCGGATAAGGCATGGTCTAGGATAAGTACGTTCAGGATCCTCATTTTAATATGACTCAATAGCATGTGCTGTGCATCGTTACCGACAAGATATTCATATAGTTATAGCGAATCCACCTAAACCAACCGAATGAACGTGGAGCTTCAATGAAAACGCATGAAGTCACCAATCAGGTCCCGCCACTTAACGACATCAACCTCTTTACCACTGATCATGTCTTGCGCGCAGGTATCGCGCGCGAGCATGCCGGCTGGCATGCTGCCTCATTGAGCTGCTATGGTGCGGAATTAGGCAGCAGCGAAGTCATGCATCTGGCCGAGCTGGCTAATCGCCATGGTCCTGAGCTACAAACCCATGACCGTTTTGGACACCGGATCGATCAGGTCGATTTTCATCCAGCCTGGCATGCATTACTGGCCATGCTGCGACGCGAAGGACTGCATGCGATGCCCTGGTTACCAGCATTGCAAGAGACCAATGGTTGTCATGTGGCACGTGCTGCGGCTTATTTCATGCATGCCCAGGTGGAAGCCGGGTCACTTTGCCCGACGACCATGACCTTCGCAGCGATCTCGGTATTGCGCCAGGAAGAAGCCTTGTTTGCGTTATTACGGGACAAACTGTTCTCCCGCGAGCATGATCCCCGCGATGTGCCACTGGAACAAAAGCGCTCCCTGCTGATTGGGATGGGCATGACCGAGAAACAGGGTGGCTCGGATGTGCGCAGCAACACCACCCGGGCGCGTTCGCTCGATGGCAGTGGGCGCGGTGCCGCCTACACGCTGTCGGGTCATAAATGGTTCTTCTCGGCCCCCATGAGCGATGCACATCTGGTGCTGGCACACACGGATGATGGACTATCCTGCTTCTTCGTGCCGCGCTGGCGGCCAGATGGCGAAAAGAACGGGGTACTGATCCAGCGCCTCAAAGACAAGCTCGGCAATCGTTCCAATGCCAGCAGCGAAGTCGAATTTGATGATGCCTACGGTGTCATGGTCGGCGCGCAAGGCCGTGGTGTAGCGACCATCATCGAGATGGTCAACCATACCCGGCTTGACTGCATCATCGGCAGCAACGGTCTGATGCGCCAGGCGCTGGTGCAGGCGATTCATCATGCACGTCATCGCAGCGCATTTGGTCGGCTGCTGGCAGACCAACCGCTCATGCGCAGTGTATTGGCTGACCTGGCGCTGGAAAGTGAGGCGGCGACCTTGTTGATGCTGCGCCTGGCCAGCGCCTTCGATGCCTCGGCACATGCCCCGACCGATCCCTTGCAACGGGCTTGGCGGCGCATTGTGACTCCCGCCGCAAAATTCTGGATTTGCAAACGCGCCCTCGAATTCAGCGGCGAATGCATGGAAGTCTGGGGCGGCAACGGCTATGTCGAAAATGGTCCCATGGCACGTCTGTACCGCGAAGCCCCAGTCAACTCGATTTGGGAAGGCTCCGGTAACGTCATGTGTCTCGACGTACTCCGTGCCATGGAACGTGAACCGCAAGCCTGCGTCGTATTATTGGATGAATTGCAACAAATTGCCGATACACACACAGCGTTACAACCGACGTTGCAGGCACTGAAGCAACTCCTGACGGAACCACCAGAGCAACGAGAAATGCTGGCTCGGCGTCTGGTCCAGCAACTGATGCTGACCGTACAAACCGCGCTCATGCTGCAACATGCTCCCACAGCTATCGGCGAAGCATTTGCGTTGAGCCGCCAGGATCCGGGTCATGGCCGTGTCTACGGCACCATGCCGCTGGCAGACGCCGCGCTGCAGCAAACGATTTTGCAACGTGCGTGGCCAGTCGATTAAGCACACTCGACCAATATCAACATACTCCGTCGATTGAAACTGACAGAAATGTCATATTACCGTCAGTGCCTAGTCGAGTGATGTCATATACAGTATCACTGTGAAAAGATGCCAACATTCCGGTTCTTGTGGCGTTGGCATTTCCTATTGACCATCAGTTCACTACGTGTTGTTCAACTATGTCCGCCATTCCAACTGCGACCATGGCGTCGCCTCCCCCTTTGTCTCTTCGCAAGCGGCACTTGCTGCCCTGCACCATCGCTTTTGCTGTTGCCCTTCTGATCAGTGGCTGTGCGGTGGGTCCTGATTATGTGGTTCCCAAGATGGATCTGCCCGCTACTTACAAGGAGCAAGGCCCCTGGAAAGTTGCTGAGCCAGGCCAGATTGATAGTAATCATCGCTGGTGGGAGGCTTACCATGACAGCGTACTCAATGATCTGATTGAGCAAGCCGGCAAGGCGAACCAGAACCTGCGTCTGGCGGAAGCGCAATATCGGCAATCCCAGGCCGCTGCATCACTGGCACGCGCCAGTTTATGGCCCACAGCAGGGGTATCGACAGGCTTTAGCCGTGCGCAAACCGATAGCTATGGTTCTTTACATCTGGTCAATAACCCGACCATCGGCCTGAGCGCGTCGTGGGAACCTGATATCTGGGGTGCAGTGCGCCGCTCGGTTGAATCGGGTGATGCCTCGGCACAGGCGGGCGCAGCGACGCTGGCAGCGGCGCGCTTGAGTATTCAGGCCACGCTGGCACAGGATTACCTGCAACTGCGAGTAACTGATCTGCAAAAAGATTTGTACGTACGGACGGTAGCAGCCTACCAACGTTCACTGGCTCTGACGCAGCATCAATATGCTGCTGGGGTCGCCTTGCGCTCGGATGTGGCGCAGGCGGAAACGCAGTTGCTGACCGCACAGGCGCAATTGATTGATCTTGATGCCACCCGTAATCAGCTGGAACACGCTATTGCAATTCTGGTAGGCAAAGCACCGGCTTCGTTTACGCTGGAACCAGTTAAACCGGATGCGGCAGCACTGCAAGCCAGCATGCCCGTCATACCAACAGGCTTGCCATCGGATCTGCTGGAGCGGCGTCCGGACATTGCCAATGCAGAACGACTGGCTGCAGCCGCCAATGCCAATATTGGTGTAGCGCGCTCGGCGTATTTCCCGGCGCTGACGTTAGGTGCGACTGGCGGCTATAGCAGCTTTGCCTACGGCCAGTTGTTTGACGTGCCAAGCCGTGTCTGGTCGCTCGGTGCATCGTTGGCAGCAACACTGTTCGATGGCGGTGCCCGCAGCGCCCGTACGGATCAGGCCAATGCGACCTTTGATGGCGCCGTGGCAACCTACAAGCAAACCGTACTGGGTGGACTGCAGGAAGTGGAAGACAATCTGTCGACCTTGCGGGTGCTGGATCAAGAGAGTCAGACCCAGGAACGTGCCGTACAGGCGGCCCGTCTGGCTGAGCGGCTGGCACTGAGCCAGTATGCGGCAGGTACCGTCACCTTTGTGACGGTCGCCACCGCCCAGGCAACGGCCTTGACCAATGAGCGCACCGCAGCCCAATTACTGGGCCGTCAGCTGGTTGCCAGCGTCGCCTTGATCAAGGCCACCGGTGGCGGCTGGCATGCCAGTGAGATGAGCAATACGGCCGCAGCAACAGCTGCGCAACCTGCCGCCTCGACCAATTGAGTCGCTACATACGCCGCTAAAAATAATTTCGTGAGTACACAATGACTACTTCTTTTGTTCAAAAACGCTCTGCCCTGATGATTGCTGCCGCCATTGCCGTTCTGGCAGGCGCAGGCTGGACCATGTCCCACCATGCCGCGATGGCCGCCCCTTCGCCCCAGGCTGCGCAGGGCGCACCGATTGCCGTGACCACCACCACGGTCCAGCAACGTGACGTTCCTTTATACCTGACCGGCGTCGGTACGGTGACAGCCAATGCCAGCGTGACTGTGAAGGTACGCGTCGACGGCCAGCTCGACAAGATCGCCTTCACCGAGGGCCAGGACGTCAAGAAAGGCCAGTTGCTGGCCCAGATTGATCCACGTGCACTACAAGCACAACTGGAACAGGTGCAGGCACAAAAGGCCAAGGATCAGGCACAACTGCTCAACGCCAAGCTCGACCTGCAACGTTACACCACGCTGCGTACACAAGACGCCGCTACGCAGCAACAACTCGATACCCAGAAGGCACTGGTAGCGCAACTGGAAGCGACGGTCAAAACCGATCAGGCCCAGGTTGATTACGCTACCGTCCAGCTCAGCTACACCACCATCAAAGCGCCCATTAGCGGGCGTACCGGTGCGCGTCTGGTGGACGCGGGCAACATCGTGCATGCTGCCGATGCAACAGGTCTGGTGGTCATCAATCAGATCGATCCGATCACAGTATTGTTCACATTGCCTGAAGATGCCGTCCACACCATCAACAAGGTGCTGCTGGATCGCCACAAGCCACTGAAAGTGATCGCCTACAAGCGTGACACCAACGAAGCATTGGCCACCGGCGATCTGATTCTGGTCAACAATCAGATCGACACGACCACCGGCAGCGTACAGCTCAAGGGACGATTTACCAACGAGAAGCACAAGCTGTGGCCCGGCCAGTATGTGAATGTCAATTTACAGATGGACGAGCATGCATTGGCGCTAACGGTACCGTCGGCGGCTATTCAGCGTGGCCCGGATGGCACCTATGTCTACATTGTCAATGCCGACACCAGCGTCGCCATTACACCAGTCAAGGTAACCCGTATTCAAGATGGCATCGCCATCATCAGCGATGGCGTGCAAGATGGCCAACGCGTGGTTCTGGATGGTCAGTACAAGCTCAAGCCAGGCAGCCATGTGGTTGAAAACAAAGCCGCTGCTGCGAAAGGATCTGCCAAGTGAGTATTTCCGCCACCTTCATCAAGCGCCCTATCGGCACGACGCTGCTGGCGCTGGCAATCATGTTGATCGGCATTGCTGCCTGGCCTTTGCTGCCGGTTGCGCCGCTGCCACAAGTCGACTTCCCAACCATTCAGGTCTCGGCCAACCTCCCGGGCGGCAGTCCTGAAACCATGGCATCAAACGTCGCCCAACCGCTGGAGCGACAATTTTCTCTGATTGCAGGTTTGTCGCAAATGACTTCGCAAAGTGCGCTGGGCAGTACCCAGATCACGTTGCAGTTCGATCTGAGTCGCAATATTGACGCGGCTGCGCTGGACGTTCAGGCAGCCATTGACGCATCTACTGGTCAATTGCCAGCCAATTTGCCGAACCCGCCAACGTTTCGCAAGATCAATCCAGCAGATTCGCCGATTCTGATTCTGTCGGTGCAATCGAAGGCACTGCCTTTGACGCAGGTTAGCGATTATTCGGACAATATTCTGGCACAACAGATTTCCCAGATTTCCGGCGTTGGTCTGGTCAGTGTCAATGGTGCGCAAAAGCCGGCGGTCCGTATTCAGGTAGATCCTGCCAAACTATCCTCCATGGGCATGAGCCTGGAAGATATTCGCGGCGTCATCGCCAGTACTACGGTAAACCAGCCTAAAGGCACCATCAACGGTGCCAGCCAAAGCTTCACTGTCTATACCAACGATCAGTTGCTCAGTGCCGCCCCCTGGAACGACATGGTGCTGGCTTACCGTAACGGCGCGCCGATCCGGGTCCGCGATATCGGTGTCGCAGTCGATGGTCCTGAAAACACTAACATCGCCGCCTGGGCCTATGCCGGTGCCGCCGCACCAGACAGCCCGATCAACAATGGCCGCTCCATCGTTCTGGCCATTACCAAGCAACCTGGTGCCAACGTTATCGATACCGTTGAACGTATCAAGGCAGCCTTGCCACGACTGCGTGCTGCCATCCCTGCCAGCGTCGAAATCAATACCCTGATTGACCGTACCCAGACCATCCGGGCCTCGGTGGAAGACGTTGAATTCACGCTGGCATTGACCATCGCTCTGGTGGTGATGGTGATCTTCGTGTTCCTGCGCAATGTCCCTGCCACGCTGATCCCAAGTGTGACGGTGCCACTGGCCATTCTGGGCACGGCAGCCATGATGTTCCTGATCGGCTACAGCCTGGACAATCTGTCACTGATGGCGTTGACGATTGCGGTCGGCTTCGTGGTCGACGATGCGATTGTGATGCTGGAAAACATCTATCGCTATGTCGAAGAAGGCATGTCACCGCTGGAAGCTGCCTATAAGGGTTCAAAGGAAATCGGCTTTACTATCATCTCGATCTCGGTCTCCCTGGTGGCAGTGTTCATTCCACTGTTGCTGATGACGGGTATCGTTGGCCGTCTGTTCCGCGAATTTGCGGTAACAGTGACACTGACCATTGCCGTGTCGGTAATCATTTCGCTCACGCTGACACCGATGTTGTGTTCACGCTTTCTGAAACATCACAGTGGCGAGCCGCATGGCAAGCTGTTCCAGTTGTTTGAGCGTTTCTTTGATGCCTTGCTCAATGGGTACAAGCGCGGACTGGATGTCGTGATGCGTCACCAGTTCATCACGCTGCTGACCTTCATCGCCACTGTTGGGGTGACGGTAGCACTGTTTATCTTCATCCCCAAAGGCTTTTTCCCGCAGCAAGACAACGGTGTGGTGATCGGTTTTGTGGAAGGTGCACAGGATATTTCGACTGATGCCATGCGCAAGCACCTGCTGGAAGTGGCCGACGTGGTGCGCCGCGATCCGGATGTCATCGGCTTCGGGATGAATACCGGTGCGACCACCTTCAATACCGGCGTGGTCTATATCGCACTCAAGCCAAAGTCTGAAGGTCGCACCCTGGATGCGGGCCAGGTAATTGCGCGCCTGCGACCGCAACTGGCCAAGTTGCAAGGTGTGAATCTGTTCCTGCAGGCCAGTCAGGACATCAACGTCGGCGGTCGTCTGTCGCGTACGCAATATCAGTACACATTGACAGATGGCGACCTGGATGAACTCAACACCTGGGCACCAAAGATACTGGAACGTTTGCGTAGCATGAAGGAACTGACTGACGTTGCCTCTGACCAGCAAAGTAACGCTGCAACGGCCACCATCACGATTGACCGCGCACGGGCATCAAGCTTCGGCATTTCACCGTCGCTTATTGATGCCACTATTTATGATGCGATCGGTCAGCGTCAGGTTGCGCAGTACTACACCCAGCTCAACAGCTACCACGTGGTGCTGGAAGTCACACCTGATCTGCAGAAGGATGCGGCCTTGTTCAGCAAACTGTATCTGACCTCTCCGCTGACTGGTCAGCAAGTACCGTTGTCGACGTTCGTCAAGATCGACACCAACAAGACTGCCTACCTGTCCATCAGTCACCAAAGTCAGTTCCCGGCGGTCACTATCTCGTTCAACCTGGCACCAGGTGTTGCGCTCGGCCAAGCGGTCGATGCTATCAACCAGGCACAAGCTGAAATGGGTATCCCCAATAGCCTGATCGGCGCCTTCCAGGGCACGGCGAAGGCCTTCGGTGACTCGCTGTCGTCGCAACCGTACCTGATTGCGGCAGCGCTGATTGCTGTGTACATCGTGCTAGGTCTGCTGTACGAAAGCTATATCCATCCGCTGACGATTCTGTCGACCTTGCCGTCGGCCGGTGTTGGCGCGTTGCTGATCCTGATGATCGGTGGCTACGATTTGAGCGTGATTGCGCTGATCGGCATCATCTTGCTCATTGGTATCGTCAAGAAAAACGGCATCATGATGATCGACTTTGCCCTGACCGCTGAACGTGAACATGGATTGTCGCCGGAAAAGGCGATCTATCAGGCTTGCCTGCTGCGCTTCCGCCCGATCATGATGACTACCATGTGCGCACTGCTAGCTGGTCTTCCGCTGATGCTGGGTCATGGCGCCGGTTCAGAACTGCGCCGTCCGCTGGGTTATGCCATGGTTGGTGGTCTGGTGTTGTCACAGGCATTGACCCTGTTTACAACCCCGGTGATCTACCTCTATCTGGATCGCGCACATTACTGGTACATGCGTCGCAAGGAAGCGCGTGCAGCACGCAAGGCTGCGCGCAAGGGTACCAGCGCACCAGCCGTTGACTCGCATTGAACAGCATGATGGCGACACATAAGTTGATGATACATAACGCCGCAGTAACGGAGTGGGCATGAAGATTCTCATTGTCGAAGACGAGCACAAGATGGCGGAGTATCTCTGCAAGGGATTGACCGAGCAGGGATGCACCGTGGATCTGGCAGCCAACGGCATTGATGGTCAGCATCTGGCGTTCCAGCACGATTACGATGTCATTGTGCTGGACGTAATGCTCCCAGGACTGGATGGATTTTCGCTGTTACGTTCATTGCGCACGATCAAACAGACGCCGGTAATCATGCTGACTGCACGCGACCGGGTTGAAGACCGGATTAAGGGCTTGCAGGATGGCGCAGACGATTACCTGATCAAGCCATTTTCGTTTCTTGAACTGCTTGCCCGCCTGCAGGCGCTGACGCGTCGTGGCCGGACCCAGGAACCGCCGCAGTTGCGCATTGGCGACCTGCAGATTGATTTGTTGAGCCGTAAGGCATATCGTAATAACGTACGTATTGATCTGACGGCCAAGGAATTTTCCCTGTTAGCGGTCATGGCGCGCCGGCAGGGAGAAATCCTTTCCAAAACGGCCATTGCCGAACTGGTCTGGGACATGAACTTTGATAGCAACACCAATGTAGTGGAAGTCGCCATCAAACGTCTGCGTGCCAAGATTGACGCACCATTCGAACAAAAGCTGCTCCATACCATCCGTGGTATGGGCTATGTGCTGGAACCACGCAACATCGACGCTACCGCTGACGAAACCGATCAGGACTAGAAATGAAACACTCCATTGTCACCCGTCTGGTGGTCATGTTTGCCAGCGCGGCACTGGTCGTCTTTTCGCTGATCGGGGTGGTGCTATATTCGGTGGTCAAAAGTGAGCTCATGCGCCATGAGCGCGATGGTCTGGTCACCACCTTCAAGGACATGGAGTACATGCTGGAGCATGCCGGCACCGCCGAGAAGTGGGTCCGTGTGCAAGCCAAACTGGATACGCTTGCCACCACCAATGGCAGGGTCAAATTCTGGATTGACAGTAGTGATCCGCAGTTCCGTTATGGCAAGGATCGCTTGCCGCAGAGCAATCTCGATATTGATCTAGATTCAGTAGGCACGCTGTTCATCGAAGGCAAACGCTTTCCGATCCATACCCTCACCAGGGAATTACCCGCTTATCTTGACCGGCCACCGATTCAACTCACCGTCGGTGTGGATACTGAACCTTATTTCGAAACCTTACGCACGTTCGTCGCCGCAATGACAGGCTTGTCATTAGCAGGAACACTGTTGGTGATCCTTTTTGGCTACTGGATCGCCCGTGCCGGTTTGGAGCCACTGAAGAAGATTTCAGACAAGGCACAAACGCTGAGCCCCAAAAATCTCTCGGAAAGACTCAGCATTTCGGCGTTACCGGACGAACTTTCGGATCTGGCACAAGCGTTCAATGGTGCACTGGAGCGTATGGAAAATGCCTATATTCAACTAGAAGCCTTCAATGCCGACGTCGCCCATGAATTGCGTACGCCACTGGCTAACCTGATCGGCGAAACCCAGGTCGCCTTGTCGCGCGAGCGCAGCGCACCTGAGTTTCAGAACGTGCTGCAATCGAACCTGGAAGAGCTGGACCGCTTACGCTCCATCATCAACGACATGCTTTTCCTGGCCCGCTGCGATCAGGGTGAAGCGGCCACCAGTCTGGTTGATGCAAAAATTGTCGATGAAGTGCAAAAGACCATTGAGTTCTTTGAATTTGTGCTCGATGACATGAATATGAGCGTCAGCGTCAGCGGCGATACCGAGGCCAGCTCACAAATCGAAACCGCGCTGTTCCGCCGAGCACTCACCAATCTGCTCCAGAATGCCATTCAGCACTCCCCGGCCGGGGCCAGGATAGACATCGGCATCAACGCCGGACAACAAGAGGTACAAGTCGCCGTTTCCAATCCTGGAGCGCCAATCGATGCGCTCCATCTGCCACGCCTGTTTGATCGTTTTTATCGGGTCGATACCGCACGCCGTGACGTCAACGGCATTCACGGCCACGGCCTGGGGCTGGCAATCGTCAAGGCAATTGCACTAATGCATGGTGGCACTGCGTTTGCTGCCAGTGACGAAGGGATGACACGGATAGGATTTACGGTACGTGGGCGCGCTGGATAATTGCAAAATTCCTGCAATATCTGCGGAGAAGAAAAGCGATAAGACGAAGAGGCGAGCCTTGTCTGCGGCACTTGCGGGAAATGGATGTGGCTGCTTCGTTCCCGACCTGACCAGGTTGCCCATGCCACAATGCGCAGGGGCCCGCCGGCGCGTATTGTATCGCATCTTGACACACAAGAGTGCACTCTACGGCATCAAATCCATCATTGAAATAAAGGGGTCCTATGCCAAGTCTCGGCACAGGACCGGTTCACTTACCGATAATCCATCTACAGGCCGAGCTCTGGCCAGATCAGGTCGACCCGCTGCTTGACGGCGTCGGTCATGGCAATCGTCGTCCCCCATTCGCGCTGGGTTTCACCCGGCCACTTGTTGGTCGCATCAATGCCCATCTTGCTGCCAAGACCACTGATCGGCGAGGCAAAGTCGAGATAATCGATTGGTGTGTTATCCACCATGACCGTATCGCGCACCGGATCGACCCGCGTCGTGATAGCCCAGATCACTTCCTTCCAGTCACGGATATCAACATCCTCATCCACCACCACAATGAACTTGGTATACATGAACTGCCGCAGGAAGCTCCAGACACCAAACATCACACGCTTGGCATGCCCGGCATAGGCTTTCTTCATCTGCACCACGGCCATGCGATAACTACACCCTTCTGGTGGCAAATAAAAGTCAGTGATTTCCGAAAACTGCTTCTGCAGCAGCGGAATAAAGACTTCATTGAGGGCCACACCGAGAATTGCCGGTTCGTCAGGCGGCTTACCTGTATAGGTCGAGTGATAGATAGGATCGCGGCGCATGGTGATACGATCAATGGTGAATACCGGGAACCAGTCCTGCTCATTGTAGTAACCGGTATGGTCGCCATAAGGCCCCTCCAGCGCATGCTCATAACCTGATGGATGCGATGCATCAGGATAGATATGCCCTTCCAGCACGATCTCGGCCGATGCCGGTACACGCAAGTCGCTGCCAATCGCCTTGATCAGCTCAGTACGACTGCCGCGCAGCAGCCCGGCGAACTGATATTCGGAGAGACTATCAGGCACCGGCGTGACTGCACCTAATATAGTAGCGGGATCGGCACCGAGAGCAACCGCGATCGGATAGGGCTGACCGGGGTTGCGAATACAGTGCTCGCGAAAATCCAGAGCGCCACCACGATGCGCCAGCCAGCGCATGATCACCTTGTTGCGTGCAATGACCTGCTGGCGATAGATACCCAGATTCTGCCGCTTCTTGAAAGGCCCTTTGGTGATCACCAGTCCCCAGGTAATCAAAGGTGCAACGTCACCCGGCCAGCAATGTTGGATCGGCAAGCGATCCAGATCCACTTCATTACCCTCCCAGACAATATCCTGACAGGCTGCCGAACGCAGCTCCTTGGGCGCCATGTCCCAGAGCGATTTGACTAGCGTACCGAGCCCCATCACATCCTTGAAACCCTTCGGTGGTTCAGGTTCTTTGAGCTTGGCCAGCACGTGACCAATACGTCGCAATTCACTGACGTCCTCCGCTCCCATGCCCAACGCCACGCGACGCGGCGTACCAAATAAATTGGCAAGTACAGGCATGTTTTTTCCAGTGACATTCTCGAAAAGAATCGCTGGCCCACCTGCACGCAAGGTGCGATCACAGATTTCTGTCATTTCAAGATGGGACGATACCGGGAAGGAAACACGTTTTAGCTCCCCAATACGTTCCAATTGAGCAATAAAGTCGCGTAAATCAGTGTATTTCATTTTTTTTCGCTGGTTTTCTTTTTACAGCCCTTGGATGAGGTACACCGGGCAAACGGTTGATTCTATTGATTTTTGGCGGGATACCCCTCCAAATATGATACTTAAAAGTTATATAGAATCGTTTTAATAGTATTGACTTGATATAAAGTGGCTTCTACAATTCGCCCACCTTGATTGAAGGAGCCGGGCCAGGAACCCGAGATGCTCACAAGGTTCTCACGGGAGCGGGGTCCCATAGGCATTTTAAGGAGTGTTATCAAAAGGCGTCAGCCTTCTCCCCCGATTCAGGTTGTATTGCACTGCACAGGAGCCAAAGGCCCTGCAGAAACAGCAAACAACAGTTAGCTTGCCGTAACGCTTTGCGATGGCAATGTATTGATTGTAATACGTGTAGTCAGTGATCCGGTTTTTCCACTCTTTGCCGGTTTTGCTCTATATGAGTTGCAACATTCTGGAGGTTCAATGTTAAACCAACCGATAGAGGCGCAGCTACGCTCGTCCTCCAATATGGTTGATCAGTCGGCGACATGGATGAAGTCTGTCCCTAGCCAGATTGGTCGTTTCTTTACTGCAGCGCACTATGCGCTGACTTTGCTTGGTATCGCTGCCTTGTTCGTTCTGGGCCTGATGTTTTTTCACCCGGATTTCGCTGACAAGATCATTGCCCTGTCGCCATTCTCGGATGAACCGACAGAAGAAGCGGAGCTACCAGCACCTTCGCCACTGGCCAATCTGATGCAGATGCCGCTGGCAGCTGCAGCCGTGGGTGCAAGCCCGGCAACCATTGCAAATGTAACAGGTGCTTCTGCCGTTGCCTCTGCGCCGATGACCGAAGAAGAACGCAAGATCCTGGGTACACCACGTCAGCAAAAGCTGGTCACCAACTGGCTTGCCAAACGTTATCGCGTTGCCAATGACGCCACTGACATGCTGGTTTCGGCAGCCTATTTGACTGCACGTGAAATCAAACTTGATCCATTGCTGATTCTGGCGGTGATGGCGATTGAATCGCGCTTCAATCCATTCGCAGAGAGCCCGATGGGCGCGCAAGGATTGATGCAGGTAATGTCGAAGGTACACCACGACAAGTTTCAGGAACTGGGCGGTGTGAAGGCGGCTCTCAATCCGGTGGCCAACATCAAGGTTGGCTCGTTGATTCTGAAAGAATACGTGACCCGCTTCGGTTCGGTTGAAGCTGGCCTGAAGAGCTACGTCGGTGCTGCTGACATGCAAAACGATGGCGGCTATGGCATTAAGGTCCTGTCTGAATACGAAAACCTCAAGGAAGTAGCGACCGGGAAGAATGTCTCTATTTTCACTACGGCGCTGATCAAACCGCGGCCACTGGCACCAGCCACTGCACAGATCAATCAACCGACCAAGCCGAATCCGGTAGCTGATGTTGCTGCGGCAACGAACGCAACTGGTCCTAAGCCATCTGTGACGACTGCCGAGGTCGCTGCGCTGTAAAGCTGCACTTCGCAACCAACACAAAAAAAGGAGCCAACTGGCTCCTTTTTGGCATCATATATCTCTAACAGACACCGACGCCACTCATCGCTGCGCGAGATAGCGCTCGATACGGGCTACCGCTTCTTGTAGATTTTCCATCGAAGTGGCATAGGAAAGGCGGATATAGCGGCGCGCAGTGGAAGGCCCAAAATCCAGACCTGGCACTAGCACAACACCAACCTTGTTGAGCATATCAATCGTCAATTCATCCGCATCGTCACTGATGTCACTACAATCGGCGTACACATAGAAAGCACCATCCGGCACAACCGGAACTTTGAAGCCGAGACGCTGCAACTGCGGCACGATGTAATCACGGCGTCGCTTGAATTCTGCCTTGCGCTGCTCGTAAAGAGCAATCGAATCGGGATGAAAACAGGCTAAGGCAGCGTGCTGTGCAATCGAAGAGGCACAGATCAACAGATTTTGCGCCAGCTTTTCGACCTGCGGCACCAATACTTCTGGCAGCACCAGCCATCCAAGACGCCAGCCTGTCATATTGAAATACTTGGAAAAGCTGTTGATGACTATGAGATCCTCGCCCAATGACAACGCCGAGAATGGCGCACCCTCATAGGACAAGCCCTGATAAATTTCATCAACGATAGTGAAGCCCTGCTTGCTCCGAACAAGTTCCACAATTTTCTGCAATTGTGCTGGCAGAATCGAGGTCCCTGTTGGATTCGAGGGCGAGGCAAGCAACACACCTCGGGTTGCTTCTGACCAATATTGTTCCACCATCTCCGGCGATAACTGGAAGCGATCCTCGGGTCCGCTTTCGATCAGACGCGCACGGCCCTCAAAGGCGGCAACAAAATGCCGATTGCAGGGATATGAGGGGTCTGGCATCAATATTTCTGAACCAGGCTCTACCAGCGCGGCACATGCCAGCAACAGGGCCGCTGAGGCGCCCGCTGTGACCACAATGCGCGATGGGGAGATATTGAGCCCGTATACCCGCTGATAATGCGCTGAAATCGCCCCTCTGAGCTCCGGCAAACCGGTCGCCGAGGTATATTGCATCTTGCCTGCAGACATCGCTTCTGTCGCCGCGGCAACAACCGCCGGCACCGCAGTGAAATCTGGCTCACCAATTCCCATGTGGATGATATGGCGCCCCTGCTGCTCCAGCGCCGCTGCCATCTTCGACAACTCCATGACATGAAATGGAGCAATATTTTGCAAACGTGAGGCAAGTGCATTCAAATGCATCGGAAGGGCCCAGGAAGGATTGAAAGAGGAGTTGAAGAAAATCTAGCGCACCGGGCAACAATCTACACAGGTACGCAAGCAATCAGCACCCCGCACAAGCCAGCAGCTACGTGCCGGACAGCGCAGCCAGTGCGCCAGATGGTGCTCTGCAATTAACGACGTGCGGCGCCTACCTCAGTATCGCGTACTTTGGCAGCAAAGCGGTCTAACACGCCATTGACATACTTGTGGCCGTCGATACCGCCGAACGACTTGGTCAGTTCTACCGCCTCGTTGATCACCACTTTGTAAGGGATTTCAATGTGGTTCTGCAATTCGAAGGCACCGATCAATAATGCAGCGTGCTCCACCGGCGACAGCTCGGTAATCGGGCGATCAATCAATGGTGCCAGGCCGCTGCGCAAATCAGCAGACTGCTTGATAGCCCCGTACAACAGCGCATCAAAATGTTCTGCATCGGCTTTATCGAAACCATGTGCTTCCCGGATATGCGCCTCAATCGCACCGGCATCTTCGTTGTTGAGCAGCCATTGATAAAGGCCCTGCAACGCAAACTCGCGGGCACGGTGGCGCGGAGTACGGTTTTTGCTGGGATTGGCGTGTTGATTTTTATTGGTCATGATCAGTTACAAGATACCGGTTCGGTACAAAATGAAAAGCCGCCTGCACCATCATACCTACCAATGAATCAGACAATCAATGGCAGGACGGCAAGCGGACAAAAAAGCCTTATTCGTCTTCGGCAGCCTGGCCCAGCTCTTCCAGTGCCAGTGCCAGATTTGCCATTTCGACTGCAACGCGGGCTGCATCAGCACCCTTGATGGCCATGCGCACTTCAGCCTGCTCATCGTTTTCCGTGGTGAGAACGGCATTGGCAATCGGAATACCGGTGTCCAGACCAACGCGGGTAATTCCTGCGCCGGATTCATTGGATACCAGCTCGAAATGGTAGGTTTCACCCCGAATGACGGCACCGAGCGCAATCAAGGCGTCAAATTGATCGGTCTCCGCCATCTTTTGCAACGCCAGAGGAATCTCCAGCGCGCCCGGCACGCTCACATGAAGGATATCTTCATCGTGTACACCAAGATGCTTGAGCTCTGCCAGACAGGCTGCCAGCAAGCCGTGGCAGACATCCTCATTGAACCGGGCCTGTACGATACCGATGCGCAAGCCTTCGCCAGTGAAATCCGATTCATATGTTCCTATTGTCATGGCTTTTCCTTATACGCAAACCTGCGCTTTTAATGAGAGTAATTCAGTGTAACGCGTGCAGCAGCGCACGCGCATTATTGAGCTGTTTTCAGCTAATTCAGCTTTATGTATCGCTGTAGTGCCGCAAAATACGCGGCTATCCCTGCGTCGGCATTAATGCATCTGGCTTGGCGCGATATCCGGTAACCTCAAGATTGAAGCCCGCCATCGATGGCATCTTGCGGGGACTTGCCAACAACTGCATCTTGCAGACGCGCAAATCCTTCAGAATCTGCGAGCCAATACCATAGGTGCGCAGATCCAACCGTTCAGCGCGACTTGGCTTGGGCGTCGGCGCGCTATCTAGCGCGGCAAATTGAGCAAACAGCTGCTCTGACGATTCTTCACAGTTGAGCAGCACCAGCACGCCGCTGGGTGCGGCCTTGATGGCGGCCATTGCCGCAGCAATATTCCACGAGTGGGTAGTCGCCTGGGATTCCAGCAAGTCCATGATCGAGACCGGCTGATGCACTCGCACCAGAGTTTCTTCCCCTGGCTTGATCTCGCCATGTACCAGCGCCAGATGGGCGCCACCGCTTGGCTTGTCGCGGTAGGCGATGGCCTTGAAAACACCGTGTACGGTCTGCATTTCACGCTCGGCTACGCGTTCGATGATGCTTTCATGCTGATTGCGATAGTGGATGAGATCGGCAATAGTACCGATCTTGAGCTTGTGCTCGGCGGCAAACTCGAGCAAATCTGGCAGACGTGCCATGGTGCCATCATCCTTGAGGATCTCGCAAATGACGGCAGCGGGTGTCAGCCCCGCCATTTGTGTCAGATCACAACCTGCCTCGGTATGTCCGGCACGCATGAGCACACCACCCTTACGCGCACGCAGCGGGAAGATATGTCCAGGCTGAACAATGTCGGCAGCACTGGCGCCAGGTGCAGCAGCGACCTGAATGGTGCGTGCACGATCGGCCGCCGAAATGCCTGTGGTAACACCTTCAGCGGCTTCGATCGAAACCGTGAAGTTGGTACCAAATTGGGTACCATTGCGACTCGACATCATCGGCAAGTCAAGCTGGTCACAGTGCTCTTCGGTCAAGGTCAGACAGACCAGGCCACGGGCATGCTTGACCATGAAGTTAATGGCCTCTGGCGTGACAAAATCGGTAGCCAGTACCAGATCACCTTCATTTTCCCGATCTTCTTCGTCGACTAGGATCACCATGCGGCCAGCCCGCAGTTCGGCGACGATTTCTTCTGTTGTTGCGATAGACATAGCGAGTTCCTTGTTCAGGCCCGTATTTTAAAGGATTTGCGCACTATTATTGATGGCTTGTTGGCTCTCGGACGTCGCAAACGCTGCCGCTTCAATCCTGCACAGCCGCAATGTGTTGCATGCGCAACAATGCTTCACGCAACAATTCTGGATCACCCAACGCCAGTCGTTTGGAATCCGACAGCGTCTGACGGAAAGCCCGCGCACCAGGCAACCCGGCCATCAGCCCCAACATGTGACGAGTAATGCTATTGAGACGCAATCCCTTGCCATCATTGCCATGCAAGGCCAGTTGAGTGCACGCATAGGAGACCATGGCATCAATCACGTCTTCGCGTGTCGGGCGCAGTCCATCTGAGAGCGCACCATAATAGCGCACATCAAAATCCGCCATGAGGAAGGGGTTATGGTAGGCCTCTCGACCGAGCATGACGCCGTCCACATGCTGTAAATGCCGGTCGATCTCCGCCGCTGTTTTAATGCCGCCGTTAATCAGGATTTCCATCTGTGGAAAATCACGCTTGAGACGATAAGCGTAGTCATACTTGAGAGGCGGAATTTCGCGATTTTCCTTGGGACTCAGGCCTTTGAGAACGGCATTGCGTGCATGCACGATAAAGGTCTCGCATCCGGCCTCTGCAATAATGCCAACGAAGTCACGCACGAAGTCGTAAGAGTCGACATCATCGATCCCGATCCGATGTTTGACGGTGACATCAATGGAGACCGCATCGCGCATGGCTTTGACACAATCCGCCACCAAACCTGGCTCCGCCATCAGACAGGCACCAAACGCCCCCTTTTGCACCCTTTCAGACGGACAACCACAGTTCAGATTGATCTCGTCATAGCCCCACTGCTGGCCCAGTTTGGCGCTTTTCGCTAACTCTTCCGGCTCACTTCCACCCAATTGCAAGGCAACAGGATGCTCTTCCTGATTGAAATCCAGATGGCGCGCAACATCGCCATACAACAGGGCACCGGTCGTCACCATTTCGGTATACAGCCAGGAATGACGAGTAATCTGGCGATGGAACAGCCGACAATGACGGTCTGTCCAGTCCATCATGGGGGCCACGCTAATTGTTCTCGGTCCGTACGACATAATTTTTCAAAAGAAGCAGCACTGCATTGGGTAAGATCATTGCCAGTGTCGACAAACCAGCACTGACTGAAACAAGCGTACGCGCAGACGGCGCCCAAATAGAAAACCCGCAACGTTTTCACGCTGCGGGTTGGTGTCTCCTCTATCCTCTGTGAGATAGGATTTTTATACTACGGAGTTGATTTTGCACCACAAACCAGCAATAGTCATTTCGCAGTGCACAATATGGGTGCTTTCTGCAAACGCGCAGCGAGATTCAAGAAAACAGCAGGTGTTTCAGTTTAAGAGCCCAGGAGCTAAGCCGCTGTGGCGGCCTGTGCAGCGATAGCGAACTTGAAACGAATGAACAAAAAAAAGCCCGCTCACCAGAAGGTTGCGGGCTTAAATCCAATTCTTTAGGAGGAAATTGGAGGAGACAGGAGTAACTATATCGCAGCGCACCATAAGCGTCTGCTTTATTTTGCTGATATCAGATATTCACAACACAGATATCAGCACCTCCCGTCCTCAGCCTTCGCGCGATGCCTTCTTGCGCTCATGTTCCTTCAGGAAACGCTTACGCAAACGAATGCTCTTCGGTGTCACTTCCACCAGTTCGTCGTCATCAATGAATTCAACGGCATACTCCAGCGACATTTCGATCGGTGGCACCAGGCGAACCGCTTCATCGGTACCCGATGAACGCACGTTGGTCAATTGCTTGCCCTTGATCGGGTTGACGACCAGATCGTTGTCACGCGAGTGAATACCGATGATCATGCCTTCATAGACAGGGTCATTGTGGCTGACGAACATACGGCCGCGATCTTGCAGTTTCCAGATCGCATAGGCAACGGCAGCGCCGTCATCTTGCGAAATCAGCACGCCATTGCGACGACCACCCAGTTCACCCTTACTGTTGTCGACCGGCGCGTATTCGTCAAACACGTGGCTCATCAGGCCGGTACCACGTGTCAGCGTCATGAATTCACCCTGGAAGCCGATCAGGCCACGCGCAGGAATACGATATTCCAGACGCACACGCCCCTTGCCGTCCGGTTCCATGTTTTGCAGATCGCCGCGACGACGACCCAGCTCTTCCATCACACCACCCTGGCTGGTTTCTTCCACATCCACGGTCAGATTTTCGTATGGCTCATGACGGACACCATCCACCATCTTGAACACCACGCGCGGACGCGAAACAGCCAGCTCGTAGCCTTCACGACGCATGTTTTCGATCAGAATGGTCAGATGCAATTCGCCGCGACCCGACACTTCGTAGGTCGAGTCGTCATTTTCTGCCTGCACCACGCGCAGCGCCATGTTGGACTTCAGTTCGCGATCCAGACGGTCACGAATCTGACGGGTGGTCACGAATTTGCCTTCGCGGCCAGCCAGTGGTGAGCTGTTGACCATGAAATTCATGGTCAGGGTTGGTTCGTCGATCTTGAGCATCGGCAAGCCTTCTGGCGCATCCGGCGCACAGATGGTGGAACCGATGCTGATTTCTTCGATACCGTTGATCAGCACGATGTCACCAGCCAGCGCTTCATCAACCTGAACACGATCCAGACCGCGGAAAGTCAGAACCTGGTTAATACGAGCCTTGGTTGGCTTGTCTTCAGGACCGTTCATCCAGACCACATCTTGCAATGCCTTGACGCGACCACGCAGGATACGGCCAACGCCGATCTTGCCGACGTAGGAAGAGTATTCCAGCGACGTGATTTGCAGTTGCAATGGACCATCTGGATCATCTTCGCGCGCTGGAACGTGTTCCAGGATGGCGTCGAACAGTGGCTCCATGTTGCCCGAACGAACGCTGTCTTCCAGGCCGGCATAACCCTTGAAACCGGACGCGTAGACGATCGGGAAATCAAGTTGCTCGTCAGTTGCACCGAGCTTGTCGAACAGCTCAAAAGTAGCGTTGACGGCCTTTTGCGGATCGGCATTTTCACGGTCGATCTTGTTGACCACGACGATTGGCTTCAAACCCAGGGCCAGTGCCTTACGGGTGACGAAACGGGTCTGCGGCATCGGACCTTCTTGCGCATCAACCAGTAACAGCACGCTGTCAACCATCGACAGCACGCGCTCAACCTCACCACCGAAGTCGGCGTGGCCTGGGGTATCGACGATATTGATGTGGGTACCCTTGTATTCCACAGCACAGTTCTTCGACAGAATGGTAATGCCACGCTCTTTTTCGATATCGTTGGAGTCCATCACCCGCGCATCAACCTGTTGGTTGTCGCGGAAGGTACCGGACTGACGGAGCAATTGGTCGACCAGCGTAGTTTTCCCGTGGTCAACGTGGGCAATGATGGCGATGTTACGAATAGCGCGTTTATTGTTTGACATGATTGATTTGAGTTGGTCTGCCGAATCCTGGAAGGCGCGCATTATAACATGTTGCGACGCACGAATTTAAAAAAGCCTATTAATTTCAACGAGTTGCTGACCGTTTCCTGCACGCTGGCTGGTCTCGCAACAAACACGCTAGTTCGACAATGTCGAAATCAGCCGTTCCGGCGCCAGTATGCCGAATTCCTGTAGTAATCCTGTGCCAAGTAGGCGTCCGTTACTTTCCTGATATACCCGCGCGCGCCCGATCTGCTGTGGCAGCGCGACGCCTTCTTTACTCAATGCCAGTCGCTGCCCATGCAGGAAACGCTCGGTCAATGCATCGCTGAGCAGCACCGCCGGAAAACTCATCAGCAGGCCATCAACCGGCAATAAAGCCTGCGACCGCTGTGCATCCTCTAATGCAATAAACTGCTCCAGTGTGACACTGCCATTGAGTTCCAGAGGGCCAACGCTGGTGCGGCGCAACTGCTGCAAATGGGCGCCACAACCGAGGGCGGCTCCAATATCTTCACCCAGCACGCGAATATAGGTGCCTTTGCTGCAGAGCACGCGAATACGCAGCAAGGGTGCCTGGTAGTCGATCAATTCCAGACGATGAATCGTCACCCGGCGCGCTTCGCGTTCGAGCGTAATACCTGCACGTGCGTATTCGTAGAGCGGCTTACCATCACGCTTGAGCGCCGAGTGCATCGGTGGAACCTGCGAAATTTCACCGCGAAAACCTTGTAGCACCTGCTCAATCTGAGCCAACGACACGCTCACTTCACGTGTATCGAGCACCTCGCCTTCGGTGTCGCCAGTATTAGTCACGATACCGAGATGGACCACCGCCTCATAGGTTTTGTCTGCTTCCAGCAAATCCTGGGAAAACTTGGTCGCCTCACCAAAGCACAACGGCAACAGGCCGGTAGCAAAAGGATCGAGCGTGCCAGTGTGTCCCGCCTTCTGGGCGTTGAGCAAACGCTTAGCCTTGATCAACGCATCGTTGCTGGTCCAGCCGACCGGCTTGTCCAGCAGCAGCACGCCATGCACAGACACGCGCGGAACACGGACCGGCCGCACAGTCGCAGCAGACACGTCAGAAGAGATTGAAGAGGCAGATGGCGCCATGGAATGTGGGTCCGGATAGTACTGAATTGAGGTGGCCGTGCACACACTCAGGCAAGGCACACGACGAACGCTACAAACTGAGAAACTCAGTCTTCGTCCGCATCCTTGGCGCGGGTTGCATTGGCCTCGTCGATCAGGCGTGACATCTCGATACCGCGAACCGTCGAGTTGTCGTGCACAAAATGCAGATCTGGCAAGGTATGAATGGTCAGGCGGCGTCCCAGCTGACCTCGCAGGAACCCGGATGCCTTCGACAAGCCAACCAGCGTATCGGCAATGGCCTGCTTGTCATCCTTCAAGGTCGTAAAAAAGACTTTTGCATGTGCATAGTCAGGTGTCACTTGCACTTCGGTGATCGTGATCATCCCCACGCGCGGATCTTTCAACTCGAACGCGATCAATTCCGATAAATCACGCTGGATCTGATCGGCGACGCGCAAGCCGCGCCCGGGAATGGATTTGCTATGTTTTGCCATGCTGGGAAACTTACCTCGCCGTTCCGTCAAACCTGAACACAAACGGCATTGAACTACATTTTTTTAATCAAAACTGAAATGAAACCGGGCGGATGCCTGCGAGGTTTGCCGCAGACGCCCGCCCTTTTTGTCTTCGACAAGCCCGGACCGCTTGGTCCAGGCTGTCAGATGCGATTACAGTGTACGCGCGATTTCCTGAACTTCGAAGATCTCAAGTTGGTCGCCTTCCTGGATATCGTTGTAGTTCTTCAACGACAGACCGCATTCGAAGCCAGACTTGACTTCCTTGACGTCATCCTTGAAGCGCTTGAGCGAATCCAGTTCGCCTGTCCACAACACAACGTTGTTGCGCAGCAAACGTACCGACGAACCACGCTTGACCAGGCCTTCGAGCACGTAGCAACCAGCGATCGAACCAACCTTACTGACGTGGAATACCTGACGAATCTCAACCAGACCCAGGGCCTGTTCGCGTTTCTCTGGCGCCAGCATGCCGGACATCGCGGCCTTCACCTCGTCTACCGCATCATAAATGATGTTGTAGTAACGGATATCAACACCACTGGATTCAGCCAGCTTGCGTGCAGACGCGTCTGCGCGGGTGTTGAAGCCGATGATGACCGCCTTCGATGCCACTGCCAGGTTGACGTCGTTTTCGCTGATACCACCCACCGCCGCGTGCACAACCTGCACACGCACTTCGGAGTTCGACAGCTTCTGCAACGATTGCACCAGTGCTTCCTGCGAACCTTGCACGTCGGTCTTGATGATCATTGGCAAGTTTTTGACTTCGCCTTCGGCCATCTGCTCGAACATGTTTTCCAGCTTGGCAGCCTGTTGCTTGGCCAGCTTGACGTCACGGAACTTGCCTTGACGGAACAGACCAATTTCACGCGCCTTGCGCTCGTCACTCATGACCAGTACTTCTTCGCCTGCACTCGGTACTTCGGTGAGACCCTGAATTTCAACAGGAATCGATGGACCAGCTTCAGTGATACTCTTGCCGCTCTCGTCGAGCATCGCACGCACACGACCATAAGCCGAACCAGCCAGCACCACATCTCCACGCTTGAGCGTACCGGACTGCACCAGAATTGTCGCCACCGGACCACGGCCCTTGTCGAGCTTGGCTTCGATTACCAGGCCCTTGGCAGGCACATCAATCGCTGCGGTCAGTTCCAGCACTTCCGCTTGCAGCAGAACATTTTCCAGCAAGGTATCAACACCCTCACCAGTCTTTGCCGAGACTGGGATAAATGGCGATTCGCCACCGTACTCTTCTGGAACAACACCTTCAGCGACGAGTTCCTGCTTCACGCGATCCAGATTGGCGCCCTGCTTGTCAATCTTGTTGATTGCCACCACCAGCGGTACGCCACCAGCCTTGGCGTGGGCGATCGCCTCCTTGGTTTGCGGCATCACGCCGTCGTCCGCTGCAACGACCAGAATCACGATGTCAGTTGCCTTGGCACCACGGGCACGCATTGCAGTAAACGCTTCGTGACCAGGGGTATCGAGGAAAGTAATCATGCCACGCGGCGTTTCTACGTGGTAAGCACCAATGTGCTGAGTAATTCCGCCAGCTTCACCGGAAGCCACCTTGGTACGACGAATGTAGTCCAGCAGCGAGGTCTTACCGTGGTCAACGTGACCCATGACGGTAACAACCGGCGCGCGCGGCAACAATTCTGCATCCGCGTGTTCGACACCCTCTTCCAGCAATGCTTCAGGATCATCCAGTTTGGCGGCATGAGCGCGATGACCCATTTCTTCCACCACGATCATGGCGGTTTCCTGATCCAGCACCTGATTGATGGTGACCATTTGTCCCAGCTTCATCAAATGCTTGATGACTTCTGAGGCCTTGACCGACATCTTGTGCGCGATTTCTGCCACGGTAATCGTTTCTGGCACGTGCACATCCTTGATGATGGCTTCGGTTGGTGCCTGGAAATTACTTTCGTGATCATCGTGGTGCGAATTACGACGTCCCTTGGGACCTGCACGCCAACCATCACGGCCACCAGCACTGGTGTTGCCACGGGTCTTCATGCCACCGCCACGCTTCTTGGCTGCATCATCCTGCCATGTCGAGGACACATTGGCCGACTTGATCGACTTCTTGTCGACCGCTGCCGGCGCTTTCTTGTCGTCCTTTTTCTCGCCTGGCTTCTTGTCTGCCGGCTTGTGCAAAGTACCTTCAGAAGTCTTCGCTGGCGCTGGTGCAGGTGCAGGCTCAGGTGCCTTGATGACGCGGCGCGGCGCGTTCATCATGGCCTTGATCTGCGCCACTTCATCTTCGACCGCCTTACGTGCGCGCTCTGCGGCAGCAGCACGATCGCTGGCTTCCTTAGCAACCAAAGCCGCCTTTTTCTTGGCTTCTTCCGCTGCGGCACGTTTCTTTTCTTCCTCGGCAGCATCTTCGGCAGACTGGGCTGCAACCGGTGCTACGACAGGAGTACCTTCGACGGTGCCAGTACGCGCTTTTTCTTTCTCAAGCGCCTTGGCAGCAGTTTGACGCGCCTCTTCCTCGGCAGCCTTTTTGGCTTCCTGAGCAGCGCGTTGAGCCTCTTCCTCAGCAGCCTTGGCCTGAGCAATTTTTTCCGCTTCCAGCTGCGCCAGACGCTCTTGCTTCTCGCGCAATTCAGCTTCCTGACGCGCAATCAATTCGGCCTGACTACGCGCTTCTTCAGCACGACGCTCGACTTCTGCAGCATCGATCGGAGCTGGTGCAAGCGCATCGGATTTGCCCGATGACTCTTCAGCACCTGCTTCGTCGCGCTTGATGAAAGTACGCTTCTTGCGTACTTCCACCTGAATCGTACGGGATTTTCCCGACGAATCAGCTTGCTTGATTTCGGTTGTTTCCTTGCGTGTCAGCGTGATTTTCTTTTTTTCGCCTTCTGGTGCTGCACCACGTACGCGACGCAGATGCTCCAGCAGACGGTCCTTGTCTTCTTTTGACAAAGGATCGGACTCGGAGCTTTTTTGCACTCCGGCAGATCGCAGCTGGGTCAGTAGCAAGTCCGCCGGCATTTTCAGCTCGGTGGCAAATTGGGCTACGTTGTTACTTGCCATTCAGTCCTCTTTTCTATGTGGCTCGGCAGATGATGTGGGGTCCAGGAATCAAGCTCATTGCTTGGCTTCCGCGAGACTCCATGCTTTGGCTTGCAATGCCTTGGCACGCTCGTCGTATTTCGCATCGATGAGCTTCATTTCATCGTCGGTCACATCTTCAAATTCACTCTCAATCAGTTGGCGCGCACGATCAGCCGACAAGGCCAGAATGGCACCAAACTCGTCATACGCCAGTGCAGCAAACGCTGGCACTGTCTTGATCCCGGCCAGACCGAGCTTGCCGGCGATGACGCGATCCATACCTTCAAAATTGATCAGGCTTTCGTCCATACCCTCGAGGCCTTCTTCTGAAGCAATCGCTTCAGTGACCAGCGCATCACGGGCACGGTTACGCAACTCGTTGACGGTATCTTCGTCAAACGACTCGATTTCGAGCATTTCATTGATCGGGACGTAGGCTATTTCTTCCAGGCTGGCGAAACCTTCTTCGACCAAAATGTCAGCTACTTCCTGATCGACATCAAGCTTTTCCATGAACAACAGACGAATCGCTGCAGTTTCCTGCGCCGATTTGTCGGCCGACTCTTCGGCCGTCATGATATTGATCTGCCAGTTGGTCAGCTCGGAGGCCAGACGCACGTTCTGACCGCCACGACCAATGGCGATCGCCAGGTTTTCTTCATCAACGACCACATCCATGGCGTGCTTTTCTTCATCGACCATGATGGAGGTGACGTTGGCAGGTGCCAGTGCGCCGATCACGAATTGCGCCGGATCTTCCGACCACAACACGATATCGACGCGCTCGCCGCCCAACTCTCCAGTCACTGCCTGTACGCGTGAACCACGCATGCCGACGCAGGTACCAATCGGGTCAATACGCTTGTCGCTGGTGTAGACTGCAATTTTTGCGCGTACACCTGGATCACGTGCAGCCGACTTGATTTCCAGTGAGCCTTGTTCAATTTCCGGCACTTCCAGCTCGAACAGCTTCATGATGAACTCAGGCGCTGTACGCGACAAAATTACTTGTGGACCACGTGCGTTGCGATCAATGCGCAGAATATAGGCACGCACACGATCGCCAATCCGCAGATTTTCCTTAGGAATAGTCTGATCGCGCGGCAAACGTGCTTCGATCTTGCCGGATTCAACAATCGCATCACCGCGCTCCATGCGCTTGATGGTCCCGGTTACCAGTGAATCGCCACGCTCCAGGAAGTCCGCCAGGATCTGCTCACGCTCGGCATCACGGATCCGTTGCAAGACAACTTGCTTGGTATCCTGCGCAAAACGGCGACCAAACTCGACCGATTCGATGGGCTCTTCGATGTATTCATCGACGGCGATATCTGGAATCTGCTCCTTGGCTTCGAAATGCAGTACTTCCTGATCAGGCAATTGCAAGCCCGCTTCGTCGGGCACGACGTGCCAGCGGCGGAAGGATTCAAACTCGCCGCTTTCACGATCGATAGATACGCGAATATCGACTTCACCTTCATAGCGCTTCTTGGTTGCCTGCGCGAGCGCATGCTCCAGAGCACCGAAGACGACTTCCTTATCGACATTTTTTTCGCGCGCCAGCGCATCGACCAACAATAAAACTTCGCGACTCATGCTTTGCGACTCCTAAAATCCACTTTCGGCACCAGGCGTGCCTTATCCACATCGGCGAGTGTAAAATCCAACACTGCAGCCGACCCATCGTTTGCTTCAAATTCCAGTTTCAAGATCTCGCCTTCGGGAGCCCGCAAAATACCTTGGAAGGATTTACGATTAGCCGCCCCTGGCATCGGCATACGCAGCTTGACAATCGCCTCCTGATCTGCAAAGCGCACATAATCGGTGAGCTTTTTCAGAGGACGATCCAGGCCCGGCGACGACACTTCGAGCCGCTCGTAATCCACGTTTTCCACCGTGAACACATGCAACAGCTGATGCGTCACCTTCTCGCAATCCTCGACTGTGATCGGGCCCTTGTCAGCATGCTCAAACGGGAAATCGATAAACACGCGCACCAAACCACGCGCCGCTTTCTCGAAGTCGACCAGTTCGTACTCCATCCCGGACAAGGTAGTTTCAATCAGATCCAGCAATTGCAAGGAAATTCTCCGCACTTTCGACGCGAGCACGTCGTTTTGTTCAGCAAAAAAAAAATGGGCATCCGCCCATCTTTCTTATCGTTTATTTAATACAAGCGTGGCCTCGATTTTCCGTGACCAACTTCGATAACTTGCGCATTATAACTGATTACGGTATGCGCAGCAATTCAAGATTGCCGGGCATACCATAATTTTTGCCACATTTCATTAAAGAAATGCCAAAACAATCAATTACTTATCCACGGCGACGACGTGGTAACCCACCAAAACCGGCACCTTGTCCGGGGTTAGCAAACCCATTGCGCTGCGGGCGATTTTGGCGGCGCTGACCAGCATCCGGGAAACCCAGTGCCGTTTGCAACGGATCAGGCTGACGACTCTTGCCCGGCTGACGACCACCGCCACCCTGCCCCTGACCTTGACGTGAACCCTGTCCTTGCCCCTGACCTTGACCCCGCCCCTGACCTTGCCACTGATCGCGACGCGGTCCATTCGACTGCATCGGATTAGCATTGGCATTGCTGCGCGGCTGACCATTGCCGCGCGGAGCTGGCTTACCTTTGCCGGAGGAGTCTGGCGTCGCCTGCTTTTCCAGGCCACAGGCCGTCAACAAATCACGTACGGCATTTTCCTCCATCTCTTCCCAGCGACCACGCTTGAGACCCTGTGGCAAGGTGAATGCACCATAACGAGTACGAATCAGGCGCGACACAGTCAATCCGATGGCCTCAAACATCCGG
Source organism: Herbaspirillum sp. Sphag64 (assembly GCF_014192645.1). Lineage (GTDB taxonomy): Bacteria > Pseudomonadota > Gammaproteobacteria > Burkholderiales > Burkholderiaceae_D > Herbaspirillum. The sequence continues at coordinate 76,157 of NZ_JACHYE010000012.1, forward strand.
CGCACTTCGCGATTCCGACCTTCACCAATCGTCACGCGGTACCATTTGTTGACACCCTCGCCACCGCCATCGGCGATCTTGGAAAATTGCGCCATACCATCATCGAGCTCAACGCCATGCAACAACTTTTGCCGCATACCTTCTTCGAGCTCCCCGAGGGTACGAACAGCATATTCACGCTCAATGTTGTAACGCGGATGCATCAGACGATTGGCCAGGTCTCCCGACGTTGTAAACAACAGCAGACCTTCAGTATTGAAATCGAGACGCCCAACAGCCAGCCATTTCGCAGCACGCATTGTGGGCAATCGATCAAACACAGAAGCGCGTCCTTCTGGATCGTTGTGGCTCACAATTTCACCCGCTGGCTTGTGGTAGACCAGCACACGCGGCGGCTTCTTGCTGACCTTGCGCTGCAACAACTTTCCATTGATACGCACCTGATCGGTCGGCAGAATACGCTGCCCAATATGCGCAGGTTCACCATTGACAGAGACCCGACCCGCAACGATCAGCTCTTCCATGTCACGACGCGAACCCAGACCAGAGTCGGCCAAGATTTTGTGCAACTTGGGCGCATCATCTTCCGATGTCAGGTCACGCCGACCATTCTTACCGCGCATTTGATGGCCACGCGCACCACCGCGTGCGCCATCTTCCTTGTCATAGGCTTCCGAGGTGACGAACGAAAACACGTCATCACCGGCATCCTGTGCGCGCAAACCTAATTGGGGCGCCTTTGGCTTGCCACCCTTGGCAAACTGTTTCTTGCCCTTCTGCTGCCGCTGACGATCCTGCCCATCGCGACGCGCCGCCTGGTCTGCTACCGGAATCGGTGCTGCGGCATCGCTCGCACCATCGAGCTCAGCCGGAGCAGCACCCTGATGCGACGGCACACTGCCTTCGGCAGCGCGCTGCGCCGCACGATTGTTACGCAATGCACGCGGTCCGCGCACACCACGACGCGCCGGCTTGGAGCGCTGTGCGTTATCACTGGGCGCATCCAACAATACCGGTGCGGCAGTGACTGCCTCACCAATGGTCACAATTACCTTGGGCATATCGATTGCTGCAACCGGCGCCGGATCCGATGCAATCAATTCTTCGGACTTGACCTTGCGGGTGCGCGGAGCGCGCTTAACCGGCGCCTCCGAGGTCGCAACTGCTTCAAACTCAGGCGCATCAGTCGCAGTAACAACAGACACCGAAGGCGCCACGTCCACTGCGGCAGACTTAGCCTTGACGGTACGCGGCGCCCTTGGCTTAACAACCTTTACCGGCGCAGCTTCAAGCTCGGCGGAAACAGGCTCTGCCGAGGTTGCTTCAGTCGCCACTTTTTTGGTGCGCTTACGAACTGGTTTCACCGCAGCAACATCGGCTTGGTCAGCCACGCCGGCGAGATCGCCAGACTGCGTGTCATTGGAACTAGATGGTTTCATTGTTTGAATCTTGGTTGTTCAGACCAGACGCGATGTCATCTGCATGACCGGTGGCGAGGTCCTTGGTGTGAATTAATTCCGTAGAAGCAGGGGTTTCGACCTGCACTGGTTCCGTTTTGGCGACGTTGGAGATAACTTCTTCCACGTCGTTCTCAATATTTTCATCAACTACTTCCTGGCTGACACTTTCGGCCAGCAATACTGACTCAGCAACAACATCAGATGGAGCAACTTCTTCAAGCAGGCTTGCCTGCATTTCCGCCTCCAGTGCCTGCAACTCCAGCAGAGCACCCGGACTGGCGACATCCTTGGTCACGGCCTGCAGCGGCGGCAATTGATCCAGCGATGTCAAACCAAGATCATCAAGAAAACGTTTGGTAGTGGCGAACAAGGCTGGCCGCCCAGGTACATCACGTTGACCAATAACCTCAATCCAGCTACGATCTTCCAGTAACTTGACCGTCTGCGTACTGACTGTGACACCGCGAATTTCCTCGATATCACCGCGCGTAACAGGTTGCCTGTAAGCAATGATTGCCAAGGTTTCCAGTGTGGCGCGCGTGTATTTGGGCGGCTTCTCCGGGTTTAGCCGATCCAGATAGACCTTCATTTCTGGTCGACTCTGAAAGCGCCAACCAGTCGACAGGCTGACCACTTCAATCCCTTTGTCAGCCCAGTCTTCTCGCAACTGCGCCAACATCTGACGAATGACATCGGCGGTGATCTCGCTTTCGGCACCTTCTTCGGAAGCGTAGAGTTTTTTCAAATCGTTGATTGACAATGGCTCGTGAGCACACAGCAATGCTGTTTCGAGGACTTTCTTGGCCTCAATAGTATTCATGTACGACTCTTGTGCGACTTGTTTAACAAAAGCTTAGAGGCTTAACCACTACGAAGCCGGCTGCACGGATTGAGTTACAACACAGCACCAGCAGTGCTAACAGGCACTTGATCTGAAAATGCTTTGATGCTGTTGATGCAGCTTCCCGGCGCTCGTTTGTAGGAGGTTGAAGATGAGCGGGAAAATAAGGCTTGGCTGCGAAGGAAGAATCTTGCGTTCCCAGATTCGCGCACCATTTCAACTTTTGACCTTGAGAGTGGCCCTCGCCATTTCGGGAGCGCCACAAGCAAAATGCAAAATGTACTGCGCAGAGTGTAGCACAAAGCCTTCTTTGTTTGTCGTTCCGTTGCGCGCTTCACACAGAATTTAAACCGGATCGCGCAAAGCCTGCACTTGATTGCGTGCATCGCCCGACGCCCCCGCCTCCAGAGCAAGACGACGCGTGAACTCCTCTACCGAGACGGGCTTGCCCAGTAAATAGCCTTGTACATGATCACAACCGTTGTGCAATAAATAATTATATTGCTCCTGATCCTCAACCCCCTCCGCAATGACGCGCAGATTAAGAATATGCCCAAGTGAGATGACTGCCTTGACAATGGCAGCGCTATCATTGTCACGCGCAATATCTCGGACAAATGACTTGTCAATCTTCAAAGCATCCACGGGAAAGCGTCGCAAGTAGCTCAAACTAGAATACCCAGTACCAAAATCGTCAACCGATATCTGGACGCCAAGTCGTTTCAGCGCATTGAGCGTGGCGACAGTCTTGCCGGCATCCTTCATGACCACGTTCTCAGTAATTTCCAGCTCCAGCCAAGAAGGAGACAGACCACTTTCACTCAAGACCTGACTGACCAGCTCGGGCAAATTACGATCAAGCTGGCGCGGCGACAAATTGACGGCGACGCACATCGGCGGCAATCCGGCCTTCTGCCAGGCCTTGTTTTGACTACAGGCGGTACGCAAAACCCACTCACCAATAGGCGCAATGAGTCCGGTTTCCTCTGCCAGCGGAATAAAGCGATCCGGAGCAATCATTCCCTGGGATGGCGTATTCCAGCGAATCAGCGCTTCAGCACCAATCAGGCGTCCATCGGCCATACTGATCTTAGGCTGATAGTAGAGAGAAAACTCTTCGCGCTCGACCGCACGCCGCAAACTCACCAGCAAATCCAGTCGCTTGCTCGCCTGCACATCCATCCAGCCTGCAAAAAACTGGAAATTGTTACGCCCTAGCTCCTTGGCGCGGTACATCGCCGCATCCGCATTCTTGAGCAAGGTTTCCACGTCGTCGCCATCTGTCGGACAGCGACTGACGCCAATGCTGCAGGTAATATGAAATTCCCGATCCCCGTTAGCCCAAGGCTGTGCCACCGTGACCAGAATGCGCTGCAGCACCTCGGAAATACGGCTTTCATCGGCCTGGTTCTGCAACACCAGAACGAACTCATCACCACCTTGGCGGGCCACCATGTCAGTGTCACGCACACAGGAGACCAGACGCCGGGCGATGGTTTTCAATAAGTCATCGCCGACCAGATGACCAAGACTGTCGTTGATGAATTTGAACTGATCAAGATCAACAAAGGCCACCGCCATCATGGCCCCAGAGCGGCCCTGTTCGCGGTTCTGCAGCGCACGTCGCAAATGCTTGTGCAACATGCTGCGATTGGGCAAACCGGTCAACGCATCGTGGTTGGCTTGATGACGTATCTCGGCTTCATATAACTTGCGCTCGGTGATTGCCTCGACGGTTCCCTCGTAAAATAAAAGCGTCCCAGCGTCGTCGCGTACCGTACGAGCATTTTCAGAAATCCAGATAATCTGACCATCACGTCGATACACACGCGACTCAAAATTCGAGACACTACCGACTTCCGCCATCGTCCGCATGAATTCTGCACGGCGCTCAGGATCGACATAGAGTTGATGCTCGATGTCGCGCAGCCCAATGATCAACTCCTGTGGCGACGCATAGCCATAAATTCTTGCCAGTGCGGGATTGACGGCAATATAGCGGCCATCGGCAGTGGACTGGAACACACCTTCAATCGCATTTTCAAAAATGCTTCGATAGCGCCGTTCCGCTTCCAGCAATGCCTGATCCGACTCTTTACGCGAGGTCACATCCTGCACATAGGCCTCAACCCACTGAAGCTTACCATCCGCACCGGCAATCCCGACCCCTCGCCCCCAGACCCAACGCACCTGCCCATCCGCGCGCAGTATCCGATATTCAAGCTCAAAACGATGGCCGGCCGCAACGCTACTCCTGATGACATCATTTACCCTGGCAAGGTCGTCGGCATGGATGATGCGGGCGTAGGAGATGCGTCGATTGAATAACAGCGCCTGCGGCTCATAACCAGTCAATGCAGAACATCCTTCACTGACAAACTCCATCGTCCAATCATCATCAAGCCGGCCGCGATAGACCATGCCATCAAGATTGGATAGCAATGTTTCAAGCAGGCGTGGCGGCCTGGCAATGGAAGAAATGACAGCTGAGTGGTTCGATGACATTGAACAGGCGAGGGCTTTCATTACCGATGACAAGAATATTGCTACGTGGAATTATCAATATGGCAAATAGCGTTGCAATCATCGTCAGCGGCATTGCTATTCCGCACTATGTCGAACGATGAGAAAGCCTATCATTAGCAATAACGGTGCCACCCCGTGCATTTCGTTCTGTCCGCGCAAGCTCCTTGCCCGGACAACTCCAGATAACCATGACAAATACAAAATACTAAAGACAAAGCTGCTGTTTTTTATTCAACATCAACGCACATGCCGAAGTAGAATCGCAACACCCTGACTAACGATAATGAGGATGCGGTGATGTGGGCTACTCGATACCTGGTTTTCTGGATGATGGCATTGTTGACATTGGTTCTGGCAACGCTTGCCGCAGCCGGTCAGATGAGCTGGTGGTGCGGCATGATCCCGCTGCTGCTGACCACTCTCGGCATTCGCGACATCCTGCAGAGGCGGCACGCCGTACTGCGCAATTATCCCTTGATCGGGCATTTCCGCTTCATGCTGGAAGCTATTCGGCCTGAGCTGCGTCAATATTTCTTTGAGGGCGAGAATGATGGCGCACCATTCACTCGCAAAAAACGCAGCGTAGTGTACCAACGCGCAAAGGGCGATGTGGATAGCCGCCCTTTTGGTACTGAACTGGATGTAAAAATAGCTGGCTATGAATGGATCGGACATTCGCTGGCACCTACACGACTTGCCAATCACGACTTCCGCATCACGGTGGGCGCTGACCGCGCGCAGCCTTATGCGATGTCGGTCTTCAATGTATCTGCGATGAGTTTTGGCGCGTTGTCCGCAAACGCCATTCGCGCATTGAATCAGGGAGCCAGGAAGGGGAATTTCGCACACGATACCGGCGAGGGCTCCATCTCTTCCTACCACCGCGAATTCGGAGGAGACCTGGTATGGCAAATTGCTTCTGGATATTTTGGCTGCCGCCATCCTGATGGCAGCTTTGATCCCGAAAAATTTGCGACGCAAGCCAAAGCACCGCAAGTAAAAATGATTGAAGTAAAACTTTCCCAGGGCGCGAAACCGGGCCACGGCGGCGTCCTGCCTGCCGCAAAAATCACCCCTGAGATTGCCGCGACACGCGGTATTTCTATGGGGACCGATTGCATTTCACCAGCAGTACATTCCTCGTTTTCAACACCGATAGGATTGCTGGAATTCATTGACCGCCTGCGCAATCTCTCAGGCGGAAAACCAACCGGCATCAAATTATGTGTAGGCCACCCATGGGAGTTCTTCGGTATTGCCAAAGCCATTCTGGAAACAGGCATCGTCCCTGACTTCATTACAGTTGATGGCGCCGAGGGTGGTACCGGTGCAGCGCCACTGGAGTTCACGGATCATGTTGGCATGCCACTGCAGGAGGGCTTGCTCATGGTGCACAACACACTGACCGGCATCGGTGTCCGGGATCGTGTGAAAATCGGTGCCAGCGGCAAAATCATTACGGCATTTGATGTTGCTCGTACGCTGGCACTGGGTGCCGACTGGTGCAATTCGGCGCGTGGCTTCATGTTCGCACTTGGCTGTATTCAATCCCAAAGTTGCCACACTGATCGCTGCCCAACTGGCGTAGCAACACAGAATCCCACCCGCGCTCGTGCCCTTGTGGTCCCAGACAAAGCAGAACGCGTGTATCGATTCCATCAGAGCACACTTCATGCGCTGCAGGAACTGGTGCAGGCAGCCGGCTTGCCGCACACATCGGCATTGAGGCCTTTCCATATCGTCCACCGCATCAATGATCATCAGGTGCAGTTATTGTCGGATATGCTGGACTATCTCAAACCCGGAGACCTGTTGAATGGAAATTACCGCTATCCGGTCTACGAAAAATATTGGCCTGTAGCACGGGCAGACTCCTTTCATCCCGAGCTCAACGGCACTAGTCACTGAACATTCGCAATTCCCCTGCTGCAATAAAAAAAGCCCGCGGATGATGACAGCGGGCTTTTTAATATTTACGACACACGCGAGCGCACCAAAAATGTGCAAAACTGACGCTACTTGCGCCTCATGAAGAAAATGAACTCATGATCTTCCTGCGACTGCGACAACAAATCGTTTCCGGTCTGTTTGGCGAACGCCTGGAAATCACGCACCGAACCAGTATCCGTTGCCGTCACACGCAACACCTGCCCACTTACCATATCGGCCAACGCCTTCTTGGTTTTCAATATCGGCAGCGGACAGTTCAGTCCACGCGCATCCAATTCTCTGTCAAATTCAATAACCATACCGCTGATCAACGCTTCCTAGTGAGCACGAGAGAATTCTACTCCAACATGAACCGTGTTGGTGCGTCGCAACATACTCTGTTGTATTTCGCGCACTACTGTTGTGCGGGAGTAATTAACGGAGTGAAAGATCCGGCGAACTCGACAAACTGGACAGGCAAATTCTGTCGCCTCATCCAGTCTGCCACCGCATAACCTGTTCCTGCCGGCCAAGGCCGTAAATCGGGCGGTTCCACCAGACGATATTCAAGCAACTCTGGAGACAGCCGAATGCTACCCGTTGCCTTTACATGATAGGCGATAATCAGCTCATTCTTGCGCATGAATTCATACACGCCAATCAGGTTGATTTCAGATGCTTCCAGATTGGTTTCTTCACGAATCTCACGCGCAATACCCTGTTCAGGTGTCTCATCGCGCTCCATGAAGCCGGTAATCAACGCAAACCGCCCTTCCGCCCAGGCGGCATTGCGGGCGAGCAGCATCTTGCCGTCGATTTCTACTAATGCTGCCAGTACCGGCAAGGGATTATCCCAATGGGTCCAATGCCCATCAGGACAAGCCAGCCGGAACTTGCGCGCATCATCATCGTCCGCCCGCAGCACCAGATTGGCGGCACAAACAGGACAGAACTTGAACTCGCTCACGTCGAATGCCTCAAGCCTTGCTGCCGACCCAGCCAACAACGCCTTGCAACGCTTGCGGCAAGCCGCTTGGATCGGTACCGCCGGCTTGCGCCATATCAGCACGACCACCACCCTTGCCACCAACCTGCTGGGCCACAAAATTGACCAGCTCACCAGCCTTGACCTTAGCGGTTGCATCCGCTGTTACACCGGCAATCAGGCTAACCTTGCCATCCTTGACCGAGGCCAGCACGATGGCGGCAGTTTTCAGCTTATCCTTGAGTTTGTCCATAGTCTCACGCAAGGTAGCAACGTCAGCACCTTCCAGGGTCGCAGCCAGCACCTTGATACCGTTCACATCCACGGCCTGAGATACCAGCTCATCGCCTTGGCTGGACGCCAGCTTCGACTTCAGCGAAGACAATTCTTTTTCCAGCGCCTTCACATAATCCTGCACCTGCACAATACGCTGGGTCAATTCTTCGGGTTGTGCCTTGAGCGCTGCGGCCGCTTCGTTGACACGGTTGCTCAGCGCCTGCACCAGCGCCAGAGCGCCTTCACCGGTCACTGCCTCAACCCGGCGAATACCAGCAGCCACGCCACCTTCGGCGACAATCTTGAACAGACCGATATCCCCCGTACGGGATACGTGCGTACCACCGCACAGCTCACGTGACGAACCAATCGACAGAACACGGACTTCATCCCCGTATTTTTCGCCAAACAATGCCATCGCACCTGCACTGACGGCATCATCAAAGCCCATGACCTTGGCTTCAGTTGCAGCATTGGCAAGAATTTCACGATTGACGATCTCTTCCACGCGACGAATTTCTTCAGCACTTACCGGTGCGTTGTGGCTAAAGTCGAAACGGGTCTTGTCGGCATCGACCAACGAGCCCTTTTGTGCAACATGACTACCCAATACTTCGCGCAACGCCTTGTGCATCAAGTGCGTAGCAGAGTGATTGCGCATGGTACGTGCGCGCTGCTCAGAGTTGACCTGCGCCGAGATGCTATCGCCCACAGCCAAAGAGCCCTTGACCAGGGTGCCATGATGACCGAACACATCCGGTTGAATCTTGTGTGTATCAGCGACCGCAAAAGTCACGCCTGCCGACTCCAGCAAACCGGCATCACCAGCCTGACCACCAGACTCCGCGTAAAAAGGTGTGGTATCGAGAACCACGATGGCATCCTGTCCGGCATTGATCTTGTTGACGGCACTGCCTTCAACATACAGCGCAACGACTTTAGCTTGCTCAGTGAGTGCGTCGTAACCAACGAAACGTGTCTTGTCGCCGCTGTACTCAATGGCCGTTGCCATCTTGAATTTACCTGCCGCACGCGCCGTTGTTTTTTGGCGTTCCATGGCAGTAGCGAAACCTGCCTCATCCAGTTCGACATTGCGCTCACGGCAGATGTCTGCAGTCAGGTCGAGCGGGAAGCCGTAGGTGTCATACAGAGTAAAGGCGGTTTCGCCGTCCAGCTTACTGGCGTTCTTGGCCAAGGCGGCCTCAAGAATCTTCATGCCGTGCTCCAGCGTTTCGCCGAAGCGCTCTTCTTCTTGCTTGAGCACCTGCTCAACACGCGCTGCAGCTTCAGGCAACTCTGGATAGGCAGCACCCATTTCAGCGACCAGATCTTTAACCAGCTTGTAGAAGAATGGCTGCGTTTGTCCCAACTTGTGGCCATGACGCAATGCGCGACGAATAATACGACGCAAGACATAACCACGACCTTCATTGCCAGGGATCACGCCGTCGACGATCAGGAACGAGGTCGCACGAATGTGGTCCGCGATGACCTTGAGCGAATTATTGGTCAGATCACTGATGTTGGTTTCTCGAGCGGAGGCCTTGATCAGACGCTGGAACAGGTCAATTTCGTAATTGCTATGAACATGTTGCAGAATCGCGGCCAGACGCTCCAGTCCCATCCCGGTGTCGACGCACGGTGCCGGCAGCGGGGTTAGTGTTGCCTCGCCTGTGGCCGGGTCAATTTGCCGGTCGAACTGCATGAACACGTTGTTCCAGATCTCGATATAGCGATCACCGTCAGCTTCCGGGCTTCCTGGAGGACCACCCCAGACATCCGGACCGTGGTCATAGAAAATTTCAGAGCAGGGACCGCAAGGGCCGGTGTCGGCCATTTGCCAGAAATTGTCAGAGGCGTACGGTGCACCCTTGTTATCGCCAATACGAACGACCCGTTCTTTAGGCAAACCGATTTCGTTGACCCAGATGTCATAGGCTTCATCGTCGGTTTCATAGACGGTAGCCCACAGTTTGTCGGCAGGCAATCCATACACCTTGGTCAGCAGTTCCCATGCCCATTTGAGCGAATCACGCTTGAAATAGTCTCCAAACGACCAATTCCCGAGCATTTCAAAAAAGGTATGGTGACGCGCGGTATAACCAACGTTTTCCAGGTCGTTGTGCTTGCCGCCAGCGCGCAGACAGCGCTGTACAGACGTTGCACGCACGTAGTTGCGCTTGTCAGTACCAAGAAACACGTCCTTGAACTGCACCATGCCTGAATTGGTGAACAACAAAGTGGGATCGTTGCCCGGTACCAGACTGGAGGAACGGACGACGGTGTGTCCCTTGGATTCGAAGAATTTCAGAAACTTATCGCGGATTTCGGCTGAGTTCATGTTCAAGGACTATAAAGAAAGCGGTGCAAAAAAGGTTGCGAACCGTTGATTATACGTGAGAAGCCGCTTCACAATCACGCTCTGCGCCGGGCTTCAAGCGGCTGAGCAGGCGCAAGCATAAAAAAACCCGTTCGGATTGCTCCCAACGGGTTTTGGTCTGTTGCACCTGCTGCAATGCAGCAAGGCGACATTACCGACAATGCATCAAGCGCCTTGGTAGGTCTTGTCGACGCTCTTCTTGCCGTGATGCTTGTGGTGCTTCTTATGCTTTTTGTGCTTGTGGTGCTTTTTGTGCTTGGCGTGGGGTGTAGCAGCCGGTGCAGCATCAGCAGCCGGAGCAGACGCAGGCGCGTTCTGAGCCAGAACCGGCATCGCGAAAGCGGCGACAAGCACAGCTGCCAACAGTTTATTCAGTTTCATCGTTTTCCTCTCAAGTTAGTTCATTACAAATACGCTGACATTTTTACAGTTCCGTCCTGTCCTGTCGACAGGCTGATCTGACACACGCGCTATGCCTATTTAACGCGACGCTTTTTGCTCGCGTTGACACATTTTAAACGGGATCAGGCCCGTCCTGCATCAGGAATTATCGGGGTTTTTAGTACTTCAACGAACAATTTTCTATTGCGGCCCAATCAAATCAATTCTATCGGTACAAAATCCATCTACACCCCAATCAAGGATTTCTATGGCGCGCACAGGATCATTGACGGTGTAGCAGAACAGACCGTACCCATCCTGCTTGATAGCTTGTACCAGCGCCGGGGTCAGATACTGATGATTCGTATGTAGCGCAACCGCCTCAAGTTGCTGCAGGCGCTCACGCCAGTCAGGCGTGACCTGATCCATCAGGAACCCGCGAGGAATTCCTGGTGCGGCCTTTTTTGCCGCCATCAGCGCATCGAAGGAGAATGATGAAAAGAGCGGCAGACTACGGTCATTCTGTCCCGGAACATATGCGGCCAGAGCATCGGCAAAAAATGCGGCTACCTCGACCCCAGTCAAGTCACCTGTGCGGGCGGCTGCAGCGTCGGATGACGGCTTGATTTCAATGTTCATCCAGATTCCATGATCCTTGCAGAACAGCAACGCCTGCGCCAACGTACAGACTGTTTCACCTTTGAATGCCGGGCTATGCCAACCACCGGCATCGAGCTTTTGCAGTTGTGCCAGCGTGTGCTCCGCTACCTTGCCAACACCCGGCAACGTGCGTCCGAATTGAGCGTCGTGCATCAGGATGGTCTGCTCATCCGCGGTCAGCATGACGTCAAATTCGACCGCCCGAAAACCATAATCCATCCCGCAACGGAACGCCGCCAGCGTATTCTCAGGTGCCAGAGTGCCACCGGCACGATGTGCGGCAACGATTGGATAAGGCCACATGATGCAATCCTTCTAGAATTTTTGGTGGCAGCATTCTAAGCCTTGCCCGCTTCGTAGAACAGCCCCAACGGCGCCCGATCAAATCACAATGCAAACTCACCATTTCCATACGGAAATTTTTCTATTGCATTACATCGCCCCACCATCCGCCAACGATGGTGCGCGTTTGCAGAGAAAGCAGTGACTTGTTGGCGAGAATCAAGGTACTATTTCCGGGCTTCACCGCGTACGAGCGACCGTCCCGGCACAACCGGGCGCATGTGACCCGATAAGAATGAAGAAACAAGAAGTCATGACTCCCACTGCCTCACGTTTAGAACTCTTTTTACAGGATCTGCCACGTGGGCTAATCTCCACGCTCATCATTTCATTGCTATGCGCACTGGCAGTGACTTATCTGATGCATGTCGGTGGCAGTTTTGGAGAAAACCTGCTGTTTTCAACCTGTATCGGTGTCACGGCCATGTTGCTCATTGATGGTGGGCGGCTAGTACTGTGGGGCGCGAACGAGCCGCATGAGGGCGGCTTGCTGGCATTACTGGCGGTGATTGCACCGCTATCATTTTTTATTGGCAGCTTCATTGCCTCCAGCCTGCGCGGGCAACCCACCAGCTTGCTTTCGCTGACGCATAGCCAAAACATTACCGGCTTCATTGTGCTGACGCTTCTGGCCAGCGTCAGCGGCACCCTGTATTTCTGGAACCGCGGCAAAATGGCATCACTGAAAGCCCGTAATGCTGCCATCGAAAAGCAGGCAGTACTGGCGCAGCTACAAATGCTGCAGGCGCAGATCGAACCACACATGCTGTTCAACACCCTGGCAACCCTGCAAACCCTGATCTCGCACGAACCATTGCGCGCCCAGCATATGCTGGACCAGTTGATCCTGTACCTGCGCGCCACACTGTCGGCGTCACGTAGTGAGCAAACCACGCTGGGCCAGGAATTCGAACTGATCAAGGCCTATCTCGGTCTGATGTCGCTGCGCATGGGATTGCGCCTGACCTATGCGCTTGAGTTACCAGAGGAACTCGAGGGCATACCCATTGCGCCGATGCTGCTGCAGCCGCTGGTCGAAAATGCCATCCGCCACGGACTCGAACCAAAAGTTGAAGGCGGTGACTGCACCGTACGCGTCTCACAGCAGCACGAGACACTGATCCTCAGTGTGATCGACTCCGGCCTTGGTCTGGAAAGCAATGCGGCTTACAACAAGCCATATTCCAGTCATCTCGGGCTGGCGAATATCCGCAATCGTCTGGACGCCCTATATGGCGATCTGGCGGAACTGACCCTCACGCATAACATTCCTGAGGGAGCCATCGCGCAGATCACCATCCCAATGACAGCGTTACGCATGCACTGACCATAAGTCAGACGCGCGCCGCCCCGCCATGTTGCCGCACAAACCAATTCGCGTCCTGATCGCCGAAGATGAAATACTACTAGCCAACGCTTTGGCCACCAGTCTGCAGAAACTGTGGCCACAGATGGAACTGACGGGCATTGCCGCCAATGGTCTGGAAACGGTTGCCATGGCACTCGAAGCGCTGCCCGATGTGATGTTTCTGGATATCAGAATGCCTGGTCAGAGCGGACTCGATGCGGCCACCGCACTGGCCGACATCTGGCCTGAAGAGAGGCCGTTTCCCCTACTGGTTTTTGTCACTGCCTACGATCACTACGCCATCGCCGCGTTTGAGCAGGCTGCGACAGACTACCTGCTCAAGCCGGTGAATGAGGAGCGCTTGCGCAAAACGATGACCCGCTTGCAGGAACGCATTGATCGCCGTGACATCGCCAAACAAGCAGATCAAAGCACGCAGCAAGCGTTGGTACAGCTGCGTCAGTTGAACGAAGTCATCATGCCGGCAGCACTAATTGCGCAGCCCCCGCTGAAAATGATTCGGGCGACACAGGGCAAGCGTATCAAGCTCATTCCCATTGAGCAGGTCGTGTATTTTTCGGCAACTGACAAATACATCAATGTCGTCACGGCCGACGACGAAGTTCTCATTCGTAGCAGCCTTAAGGAGTTAATGGCTCGGCTGGATCCAGATCAATTCTGGCAAATTCATCGCAGCACCATCGTGCGCGCCGGCGCCATCCTATCGGCACAACGCGACGAGACTGGCAAACTCTTGGTAAATCTACATGGACGCACGGAAAAACTGACCGTAAGTCGGCTTTTTTCGCATTTACTCAAACCGATGTAAATCACATCGCACCGTCAGCACATTGACCGCGCATAGTAATACAGACAAAAAAATGCCCGCCCTGTTAAGGGGCGGGCACATCATCAAGTCCAGGAACAGTTAGTAGCCAGCACTTTCAATGGCGTGATGCAAAGCAGAGATCGCGATGTCGACGTGATGCACGGCGTCACGCTGCATGCCGCGTACCCGTGGATCATCTTCTTCATGGGCCAGATCATCATGCGCCTTGCCCAGGCTGTCGAGCGCATCGTGCAAACGACCGCGGTGGTCCGGATGGGCATCGCTATGCTCTGGGTGATACATATCCTTGCCAACATCCAGCCCGAGTTGCATCACGATCTGCGAGGCGCGATCAATTTCTTCGAGTGCACGCTGCTCATCGCGCCCCATCTCCCAGTTATCGCCCGGGCGATGCTCAATGAGCCAGTGTGCCTGATGCAAATCCGCCTCTGCATGTGCATAGAACGGATGACGACCAGGCTCGTCGGCGTGAGCACTCATCGCGGTCATTGCTGAGAAAGCCGGCAGCAGCAAGCCCAGCAGTGCCAATTGTTTGATACGTGGTTTGATGTTGTTCATTTTTTTAAAACCTCCATAAGGATTGAGACTGCGTATTTTATTGATTTATTCACCCAAAGCAATTGCCATAAAGAAATTTTTTACCTGGCGTAATACCCCCCGTAGTAAGGTCGGTAGTAGCCCGGCCCCGGACCTGCTGGCACAACCACGCAGGCCGACAGGGTGGTTGCGACCAGAACACCAGCGATGGCCAGTTTGATCAGTTTCTTCATGTTGTACTCCTTGGACTTGACGATGGAGCACAGATTGCCGTCAAAACGATGGGCGAGGTAATTCCCAGCCGTTTCAGGTGTAATCAAATATTTCGTAGCAACTGCTCACAGACCAGCCCGGTATGCCTTGCAATGACGCTTGCTGCGGTAAAATGCATGTCTATATATAAAAGCATCTATTCGTCATCCATGAGCAACGAACTGAAAAACGGTCACATCCCAGCCCCCTCCTCCAATTTCTTGCGCGGCATTATTGAAGCTGATCTGACTGCTGGAACCTACAGCAGCCGCAGCGACAGCCAGGGCCAGCCCTTACCGCAAGTGGTGACGCGTTTTCCGCCTGAGCCTAACGGCTATCTGCATATTGGTCATGCCAAATCGATCTGCATCAACTTTGGTCTGGCACGCGACTACAACGGTCGTTGCCACCTGCGTTTTGACGATACCAATCCGGAGAAGGAAGATCAGGAATACGTCGATACCATCATTGACTCGGTCAAATGGCTAGGCTTTGACTGGCAGCACAATGGCAATGAGCATCTCTATTACGCCAGCAATTATTTCGATGTGATGTACGCCGGTGCGCAAGCACTGATCCGCTCCGGTCATGCTTATGTCGATCAGCAAAGCGCTGATGAAATGCGCGCTACTCGCGGCACGCTGACCGAACCTGGTACTGACTCACCGTGGCGCAACCGCCCGGCAGAGGAGTCTCTGCGCCTATTCGAAGAAATGCGTGATGGCAAGCATCCCGATGGCAGCCTGATCCTGCGCGCCAAGATTGACATGGCAAGTCCCAACATCAATCTGCGCGATCCGGCGATTTATCGTATCCGTCATGCCACGCATCACAACACCGGTGACAAGTGGTGTGTCTATCCAATGTACAGCTACGCACACCCGATTGAGGATGCACTGGAAAACATCAGCCATTCAATCTGCACCCTGGAATTCGAGGATCAGCGGCCGTTTTACGACTGGGTTCTGGAGCGCCTCGCCACCGAGGGATTGTTCAAGAAGCCACTGCCACATCAATACGAATTTGCCCGGCTCAATCTCACCTACATCATCACCAGCAAGCGCAAACTCAAGCAATTGGTAGACGAGAATATTGTGTCTGGCTGGGATGATCCGCGCATGCCAACCATTGTCGGCCTGCGTCGTCGTGGCTATACGCCCGAAGCGATCCGCCTGATGTGCGATCGTACCGGCGCATCGAAGAACAATAGCTGGATTGACTACAGCATTCTCGAAGGTGCCCTGCGTGACGACCTTGACCCGAAAGCACCGCGTGCCGTCGCTGTTCTGCGCCCATTAAAACTGATTATCGACAACTTCCCGGAAGGCGAAAGTGTTGAGTGCAGCGCACCGGTCTATCCACCAGCACATCCACAGCACGATAGCGAACATCGCAAGTTCCCGATCACCAAGACACTGTGGATCGAACAGGAAGACTTCATGGAAGTCCCCGTGAAAGGTTATTTCCGTCTGTTCCCTGGTAACAAGGTCCGCCTGCGTTATGGCTATGTGGTTGAATGTACCGGCTGCGACAAGGATGAAAACGGCAATATCATTGCCGTGCATTGCAACTACTTCCCGGATAGCAAGAGCGGTACCGAAGGCAGCGCTAATTACAAGGTCAAAGGCAATTTGCACTGGGTCAGCGCCGAGCATGCACTGGCCGCCGAGGTGCGTCTGTATGATCGCCTCTTCAGCGACCCGCATCCCGATGCCGGTGGCAAAGACTTCAAGCTGGCCCTCAATGCCAACTCCAAGGAAATCATTCATGCCTATCTGGAACCAACACTGAAGACTGCCGAAGCTGGCGCAATCTATCAATTCGAGCGGCATGGTTATTTCGTTGCCGACCGTCTGGATTCAACGCCAGGCAAGCCAGTATTCAACCGCGCTGTCACCCTGAAGGATAGCTGGGTAGCAAAATAATAGGCAAAATCGGCGGCCGACTCAGCATCGGTCCCGGTCAAACTGGTCATTCTCGGAAATCTGGAACCAAGATGTTTGAAACAATTGAAATCAGGCGTTTTTCGTTTGCTACCGTCTACAAGATTCTGGCAATCGCCTCGGGCTGCTCCATGGTACCGATTTCGGTATTGATGGGACTGTTTGCATTTTTCGGTGCGCAGACCATCGTCTGGAATGGTCAGCACCTGACTGGCCTGATGGGCCTGATTGCCTCACCATTTGTCGGCATCATGCTGGCATTGATATTTACAGGGTTCCTCGGCACGCTGTTCGCCTGTGGGCTCTGGCTGTATTCCAAATTCAGTTCGCTGGAAATCGAATACGAGAAATAAACCGACGTCCTGACAAGACGCCCTTATCTGTTATCTGGAAGGAATGCCATGACCATCTCTTTTTACACCGCCTCTGTTCCGGTCTTCAAGCAAGCATTACATAGCCTGAAAGCCATCCTCGCCAAAGCCGAACAGCATGCGACGGCAAAACATCTGGAAGCCGATGCCCTTCTCAAGGCAAGATTGTTTCCAGACATGTTCCACCTGATCCGTCAGGTACAAATCGCAGCGGACTTCGCCAAGGGCGTGCCTGCTCGACTGGCAGGGATTGAAGTTCCGCCTTATGACGACAACGAAAACAGTTTCTCGGATCTGCAGGCACGACTGGATCGCACCCTGGCATTCATTGATGGCCTCAAGCCGGAACAATTCAATGGCGCTGGCGAACGTGAAATCGTTTTGCGCCCAGGCACTCCCAAGGAAAAACGTTTCACTGGAGAAGACTATCTGTTGCATTACGGCCTGCAACATTTCTTTTTCCATGTCACGACCGCCTACGATATCCTTCGCCATAACGGTGTTGAAATCGGCAAAGGCGATTACATCGGACAGCATTGAATCGTAGAGTTGACGGCTCTGACGCCTTGCGTCTGATCTCGCCAAAAAAAACGCCCCAATCATATCGAGTGGGGCGTTGTTCAATTCAGGGGACTGACTATCAATAAGTAAAATTGCGGTTCGAGTAAGCCTGCCGTGCAGCATCGCACTCCGCGATCTTCTTTTGATCCATGCCGGAAGTGCCATTAAGCTGGCACTCGTCGGACACAGACTTGGCCTCGTCAACATGCTGACGGAAATAGGCATAGTCTTTCTTGCCACTGAAACTGTCACATGCTGTCAGCATAGGCACTGCCAGACAAATAAGAACAGCACAGTATTTCAATGAAATATTCATACGGGTTGTTCCAGTTATTTGAATGACACTATGCGATCAGATGACCCCGGCCAACCGGGTTTTAAAACTGGCGATAGAACGGCGCCGAAAGACAACGTTCAGCACAGCTTCGGATTATAGTAAGCTAATAAAAATTGCTCAATAGCAATTCGGCAAGTTTACTGCGATTTCCTCAAATAAAAGCACGACGCAAAATTCCGGGAGCAGGCGGAACCTCCTGCGCCCATTCCCCCCGAATACTTAGGCTTGTCTCTTGCGCAACAATGCGTACAAAATGATCGCGCCAAATGTTGCGGTCCCAATACCACCCAAGGCAAAACCACCGAGTTTCAGAGTGAAGTCTCCAGCCCCAAGAACCAGGGTTACCGCGGCGACAATCAAATTGGTATTGTCAGAGAAATTGACCTTGTTCTCGACCCAGATGCGCGCGCCAGAGATCGTAATCAGGCCAAACACTACAATCGAAACACCGCCCAGCACGGCGCCAGGAATCGTCAGAATCACAGCGCCGAACTTGGGCGAGAACCCCAGTGCAATAGCAATGATGGCAGCAACGACAAACACCAGCGTGGAATAGATACGGGTCACGGCCATGACGCCAATATTCTCAGCGTACGTCGTGACACCTGTGCCACCGACGCTGCCTGAGAGGATAGTTGCCAATCCGTCACCGATAAAGGCACGGCCGATATATTTGTCCAGGTTCTGCCCCGTCATGGCGCTGACCGCCTTGATATGCCCCAGATTCTCCGCCACCAGAATGACGGCGATCGGGGCCAGCAAAGCCATCGCATCCAGCTTGAACACCGGTGCGGAAAAATTCGGAATACCGAACCAGGCAGCGTTGACAACACCTGAGAAATCAATCGGTTTACCCAAGCCAGCACCATTGGTGAGAATGGCATAGATCGCATAGGCCAGCAGCAAGCCGATGAGAATCAGCAGGCGCTGCATCATGCCTCGCGTGAAAACCGCGACCAGTCCGACGCACAGGACGGTACCCAGCGACATCCAGGCATCAAAGGTATTGCCGGTAACGCCCTTGACGGCGATCGGCGCAAGGTTCAACCCAATCACTGCCACCACCGCACCAGTAACGACCGGCGGCATCAGGGTTTCAATCCAGCGTGTACCGATGACGCTGACAAGTACACCAATGAGGGTATAGACCGCGCCACAGGCAATAATGCCCCCCAGAGCGACGCCCAGATTGCCATTGGCTCCATGCCCGGCATAGCCGGTAACGGCAATGACCAGACCAATGAACGCAAAGCTTGAACCGAGATAACTCGGCACGCGGCCACCGACCAGCAGGAAGAATAATAAGGTGCCAACACCTGACATCAGGATCGCCAGATTAGGATCAAAACCCATCAGCAACGGTGCCAGTACGGTAGAGCCAAACATGGCAACCACGTGTTGCACACCCATCGCAACCGTCTGCGGCACGGGCAGGCGCTCGTCCGTGGAAATTACCTGTGCCTGGCCATCAGCAAGGCTGGTGCGCAAACGCCATTGGGGAAAATAGGAACCTGCCATGAACTTCCTTCCGATCAGTTGTTGTCGCCAGTCGCACTGACGCGTCTTGTTGTTGGATAACCGGAGGCTAGTTTAGTAAGGCAGAGAAAAAATGACAATGAAATACCCCTGCTTTACGCACTGTTCATACGTAAAAATTCGCTGGTATCGATGATTGCGCCATGAAGGTGCGTTTTCCCCTTTCAGCGAGCGCGGACTCACCAATTTGAGCAGACACGCATGAGCAATCTCATTTGGAAAATGTAATAATCTACGCCTCGCTTACCCAACCTAGGAAAATCAAAATGATTCTGGAACTCGCCGACATCCGCATCAACCCGGGCAAACAGGCAGAATTCGATGCAGCGATCCAGCGCGGTATCGCCGAAGTGATCAGCAAATCCAAAGGTTATATTGGTCACAAGGTTCAAAAAGGTATCGAGACACCTGAACGCTACGTGTTAATGATCTACTGGGAGACGCTGGAAAACCATATGGTAGATTTCCGTGAATCGCCTGCTTTTGCAGAATGGCGTGGTATCGTCGGGCCGCATTTTGCGAGTGCCCCACACGTAGAACATTTCAACCTGCTGACCGAATCAAACTGAGTCTGTGATCGACGGGCCGGTGCAACTGGCCTGATCAATTTGCTGGCGATGTGGTACCAGGAATCGTGTCCGACGCAGCCAAATTACGAGCTTCGATGGCACATCCTGTCTGATCCAGATTTTAATGAATATTGCATGAGAATCCTAACCTGCCTCGCGGCGCTGTCGGCGGCCATGTTTGCGACTGGCTGCGGGGAAACGCCTAACGGCAATCGCCAGCAAGAACAAGTCATCAATGGCTTTTACCAACAGCACATCAAGAATCACAGTAACGGGATTCCGGGTCCTGACGAGTTAAAACAGATACAACCGTATCTCTCACAAACCCTGTTTGCGCTACTGAGTAAAGCATCCGATGTCGAAGCGCGCTATCACGCAGCTGCCGAAACACCGGTTCCACCGCTGGTCGATGGTGACTTGTTCAGCTCTCTGTTTGAAGGGGCAACGTCGTTTTCTCTGGATAGCTGTGAAAGCGAGGAAAATCGTGCGACTTGCCTGGTGCGTCTGCGCCATACTCCCACTGCGGATGAAAAAAATGGCAGC
Source organism: Herbaspirillum sp. Sphag64 (assembly GCF_014192645.1). Lineage (GTDB taxonomy): Bacteria > Pseudomonadota > Gammaproteobacteria > Burkholderiales > Burkholderiaceae_D > Herbaspirillum. Next base: position 96,784 of record NZ_JACHYE010000012.1, read on the forward strand.
GACGAGCGATGGACCGATAAACTGCTGCTGATCAAGGAAAATCAACAATGGCGTATTGATGATATCGAATTTGTCGGTAACGACCAGTCTGCACAACATGAGTATCTGACTGATACGCTCAACAGCGTCATCAACGATTATCAATAGCAGACACCCCAAACCTGCTTTGCAAATCGAAGAAATACAGGCGTTCTCCCAGCAAACTCAGCTCAAGACTCTGCCCGGCTTACGGTAGCATAAGCATCAATGCACCGCCTGTGCTGTCTGGCAACGCAGGACGGCAAACAAAAAAAGTTATCGAGGCGACAAGAAAAACATCTGGGAGATCAAGACCGTGGTGCGATTTGGCAAAAAAGCAATTCTGGCAGTACTGATCTTGCTCGCTGGCTGCAGTGACAACAGCGAGCAGGAAGCGCGTGATCTGGTCAACAATTTCTATCAGCTACATCAGTCTGCACGTCCTAATGGCGCCTTGACACTCAAGCAGTTGATCACGTTTCGCAACTTCATGTCGGTTCAGCTGTTCGAACTGCTCAAGGATGTCTCTGTCGCAGAAGAAGCACGCCAGTCGCAAGGAGACCCAGACGCTCCCGCACTGGTCGATGGCGATCTTTTTACGACCAATCCTAAAGGCGCGACCAGCTACCGACTGCTGATGTGCCAGTTTGATGAAAATAATGCCAACTGCTCGACCGAGCTGCTCTATGGCGATGCTGGACAAACCACTCTCAGCAAATCAATTGACCGAATCGTGCTGACGCGCGATGCGCGGGGCTGGGTCATCGACAATATTGTCTATAGCGGCACCGCCAGTAGCGGTCAGCATAGCGGCGATCTGCAAAAATTCCTCCAGAATATCCTGGCTGATAGCGCTTACAAAAGAACGCTACCGACCAAGCCAACCGCGCAATAACAATACGCGCCTGACAACACTCCTGACAAACGCCGCAGTACAGGAAGTGCTCGGGTAAAATCGCGGAAACTTCCATTTAACTTCCGCGATGTCCACACATACCTTCCTCTGGCACGACTACGAAACCTTTGGCGCTCAGGCACGCCGTGATCGGCCTGCCCAGTTTGCGGCGATCCGCACTGACGCTGAACTCAATGAAATCGGCGATCCGATCATGATCTACTGCAAACCGGCGCCTGACTTTGTGCCGGATCCGCAGTCTTGCCTGATCACCGGCATCACACCGCAAGTCTGTCTGGAACGTGGCATCCCTGAATATCAATTCGCTGCGGCCATCGAACAGGCGCTGGCCGAGCCGGGGACCATTGGCGTGGGTTACAACACCATCCGCTTCGACGATGAAATTACCCGCTTCATGTTCTGGCGCAATCTGATCGATCCCTATGCGCGCGAATGGCAAAACAATTGCGGCCGCTGGGACTTGCTCGACGTCGTTCGCACGACTTACGCCTTGCGCCCTGAGGGGATTCATTGGCCGACGAAGGAAGATGGCAATCCGAGCTTTAAACTGGAACATCTGACCAAGGCCAACGGTTTGCTACATGAGGCAGCACATGATGCGCTCTCCGATGTACGGGCAACGATCGCCTTCGCCAGACTCATTCGCGAACGCCAGCCAAGACTGTTTGATTTTTGTCTGGCATTACACAAGAAGGATAGAGTCGCCAGCGAGATCGGCTGGCCTGTCGCCAAACCCTTCCTGCATGTGTCTGGCATGTTCCCCGCCACACAGGGCTGTCTGGCGGTGATGTGGCCGCTCGGCGTACATCCGACCAACAAAAACGAAATCCTGGCCTGGGACCTGCGCTACGATCCCAGCGAATTGCCAGGTCTGGATGCAGACACCATCCGCACGCGCCTGTTCAGCAAGAGCGATGCCTTGCCTGAGGGCGTCACGCGCTTGCCGGTCAAGTCCATTCATCTGAACAAGTCGCCAATGGTAATCGCCAGCCTGAAAACTCTGACTCCGGCGCGTGCCGCGGAGCTCGGGCTGGATTTGGACATCGCTGCGCAGCATGCCAGCATCGCTGCCACCCTGCCGGAGTTGAGCCATGTGTGGAGCAAGGTATTCCAGCGACCCAAGGAAGCAACGCCCGATGTTGATGAGGACTTATACGGTGGATTCATCGGTAGCAATGACCGACGTCAGCTAACCCAGTTACGTGCACTCACACCGCAAGAACTGGCGCAGGCAAGCATCAGCTTTGATGACCTGCGCCTGGAGGAACTGCTGTTTCGCTATAGAGCACGCAATTTCCCGGAGACCTTGTCAGCCGAAGAAACCCAACGCTGGGAAGAACATCGGATGGCGCGCCTGCTCGAAGGAGAAGGCGGCGTACGTACCATTGATGCAATGTTTGAAGAAATCGATGCGCTATCTGACCAGGTCGATGAGCGCGGAGAAGAAATCCTTGGCGCACTCTATGATTATGCCGAGATGATTGCTCCAAGCCGTTATTGAACCTGTCCTGCCAGCTCCTGAGGTATCAGTCAGATACCCCGGGCTCAATCGCTTTTCCAAAGCGCATCGACGTACTCAGCAAACCCTCCCGAAAATAAAACCGCTGTGCCAGCGCATTGGACAACCCCGTATCCAGCACCAGTCGCGCGCATCCGGCCTGCTGCGCCGCCGTGTTCAGCGCCGCCAGCAATTGCGCGCCATAGCCGCTGCTACGTTGCTGAGGTGTCGTCACCAGATCATCAACGTAGAGAAATTTACCGTACACCAGGTTTTCCTGAAAACGGTAACCTGCCAGCGCAAGCACTTCCTGATCCCGGCAAATGGTTAGTAAATGGTAACCCTCCTCTTGTTGGCGTTGGATTCTTGTGACGAACTCGTCCTGACTCTGAAGGTGGGGACGCAACACCCGCATCAAGGGATAGCAGGCCTCGAGTTGCTGGGGCGTGACGACAGGCTGCAATGCAGGCGGGACTTGAGAGGATGTCATGATCAGTCTTTCTGTAGCGAAAATTGCAAGAAAATGTCGCGAAGCACGTGGCAGAGTAAATGCTCGATGGCATAATAAATAGAGCCAAGATTGAACATCCCTACTGGTCCATCACCTCATTCCATGCCCACCTCTACTCACTGTCTTCCGTCGTTGCTATTGTCGGCACAGACAAACTCACCGGACACGCCAGTCGAACCACTATACCGCCAGATTTACACACGGCTGCGCCTGGCGATTACGCAACAAGTGCTCAAACCCGGCGATCGCATTCCTGCGGCGCGCGCGCTGGCGCAGGAAATGGGAATTGCACGTGGCACGGTAGAAGCCGCCTATGGCCTGCTGCAAGCGGAAGGCTATGTCCAGACGCGAGGTCCGGCGGGGACAATCGTCTCACTCAATCTACAACTACCTGCACGCTCCCGAGGCGAGACACCTACGGTGTCTACTGTGCCTGCTGTGTCAATGCTCGCTGAGCATGCAGCACACAAGCCGGGAATGGCCAGCAATGGTAGTACGCTTCCGTTTCAGATGGGCTTGCCAGCGCTGGATAGTTTTCCGCGCAAAATCTGGGCCCGTCTGGCCGCACAGGTAATACGTGCGACTGGTCAGGAAGACATGCTCTATCCGCCAGTAGAGGGATTACACTCACTGCGTCAGGAAATAGCGACCTATCTGCAGGTATCGCGCGGTGTGACGTGTCAACCTGAACAGGTATTCATCACAGCTGGCTACCGTGAAACGCTACATCTTTTTTGCACAGCACTGCTAAAGACGCAAGATCAGGTCTGGACCGAAGATCCTGGTTATCCCGCTACCGCGCACGTTCTCACGCATGCCGGCATGCGCGCCGTCGCCGTTGCAGTCGATGACGAGGGTCTCCGGGTCGCACAGGGGATCGCCCTGGCGCCGACGGCACGCGCAGCAATTGTGACGCCGGCTCATCAAAGCCCGATGTGTGTGGCACTGTCCCTGCAACGTCGGCTGGATTTACTGGAATGGGCAATCCGCCAGCAAGCCTGGATCATCGAGGATGATTACGATGGTGAGTATCGCTACCAGAGCCGACCGCTGCCGGCGCTAAAAAGTCTCGATGACGCACAACGTGTGCTCTACGCTGGCACCTTCAGTAAAGTCCTGTTTCCCGGGATGCGCCTGGCCTATCTGGTCGTACCACCATCGCAGGTCCCCACCTTCCAGACAGCAGCCCGCAAGGTACATAGCGGAGCGCCATTGCTCACGCAAAAGATCGTTCACCAGTTCATGACACAAGGCCACTTTGCGCGACACCTGCAACGCATGCGCAAACTCTATGGCGAGCGTCGCACGCATACGGCAAATGGCTTGTCCAAGGTGCTGGGCAACTATCTTGAGATCGCGCCACAACCGGGTGGCATGCATCTGATCCTGCGCTTACGCAAGGGCCTGAGCGACCGTGCGATTGCAGCGTGCATGCGGGTCCATGGCCTTGCCGCCAATGCCTTGTCGGAGCGCACTATTGGCACATCAGCCGCTCCCGCGCTACTACTGGGCTTTACCAATATCGACTCGCAAGCCACGGCAGAACGTCTGGCGCAGATGATCCTGCGCATTCTGCAAGAAACATCGCATGCTGAGCAGATTTGTAGCACTCAATGCACTTGATTTAGGCACGCTTCCAGCATAGGCTGGGCCACAGCATGACTCGGCATGACGCTTGCTTATGCTCACAGTGCATCGCAGGAGGGTGAAATCAAGATCCTGCTCTTTCAACGCAATATGGGGGAACCGTAATGAAATTGACGTATTTCCTGGCGACTTGCAGCCTCGCTTTGTCCGCCGTGATCTCCATGCCTGCCCAGGCCGACACGCTGGCCGATATCACCAAGAGCGGTACCGTGCGCGTCGCCGTGCCGCAGGACTTTCCACCATATGGCTCGGTCAATGCCGACATGCAATTGCAAGGACTTGATATTGATGTGGCAAAGCTGGTTGCCGCCAGTCTGGGACTGAAGCTGGTAATGGTTCCAGTCGCCAGCGCCAATCGCATTCCCTACTTGCAATCAAACCGGGTTGATCTGGTGATCTCCACACTGGGACGCAATGCCGAACGTGAAAAGGTAATGGATTTTTCTCAACCCTATGCACCGTACAACAATAGCGTTTTCGGTGCAGCCGATATCAAGGTCAGTGCACCGGAGGACCTGGCAGGACAAACCGTGGGGGTAGCCCGCGGCACCTTTGAAGACATTCTGCTGACCAAGACCGTACCACCGAGCACCGTCATCAAGCGTTATGAAGATAACAACACCTTGATCTCGGCGTATTCTTCCGGACAGGTCAAGTTGATTGGTACCGGCGACTTTGTGGCCATTACGCTGGGCGAACAAAATCCGAGCCGCAAACCCGTGTTCAAATATGTGATTCAGGAATCACGCTGTGTCGTGGGCGTCAACAAGGGTGAGACCGCCCTGGCCGCTCGCCTCAATCAAATCCTGACTCAGGCAAAGAAATCGGGAGAACTCAACCGCATCGTGCAGAAGTGGCTACACGTGCCTTTACCGGAAAAGCTGGCTACCGCCTATGAGTGAACCAAACTGACCCTGTCAGCTTCTGTTCCACACCCAAAAAGAAAGCCCATGACCGTGATGTCATGGGCTTTTTATTGCCGGACGAGAAGAAAATCCGCGCGTAATCAGTGGGTAAAATAAGCAATCACACCAAATACGAAGCCGATAAAAGGCCCCAACGCGACCAGCGCTACCAGTAATACCTCGGCCAGTACATAGGAGAGCGCAGCGGTGACCAGCGCGCAGACATAGGCCGCTACTGTCAACGCCTCGGAAGAAAAGGTGTTAATGAGGAGCAAGACCAGTGCACCAAGCCCCAAGCCAACAATCACACGAAACGTGGTGGGCTTGAACGGATTAAGCCAGTGAAACGCTGGCGCCTGATTTTGTTTCAGCGCAGCTTGCAGATTAGGGGATGTGGACATGACAGGAATGCGCGCACTGCGCTACGGTAAAAAGAGAAGTCAATTATAAAACGTTCACGATCATTGAAAAAGCCATGCTGGCGAGACAATCAACGGTGCCAATCTGATCCAGACTCGATAGCATCACCTCTATTACAATGCGGGTGCCGCAGGAGCTACGTTCGCAAGCACCAGCCTGCCGCGGACTGAAACCCTATTCGCAACCATTCTTAAAGGAAAAACATGGCAATCGCTTACTGGTGCATTCTGGTGGCTGGTCTCTTGCCAATCATCACGGTTGCCGTGGCGAAATGGGGCAAGCGTGACTTTGACAATCATGAACCGCGCGCCTGGATGGAGCGTCTGACTGGCTTGCGGCGACGTGCTGATTACGCGCATCGCAACCATTTTGAAGCGTTCCCATTCTTCGCTGCAGCAGTGCTGGTTGCGCAACAAACCGGTGTAGCCCAGACACGCATTGATACGCTGGCATTGACATTCATCATTGTGCGGCTGATCTATACCATGTTGTATCTGCGCGACTTGTCCAGTTTGCGTTCGCTGGCCTGGATCATCGGCTATGGTTGTGTCATTGCTCTGTTCGTCTCGGCGGCATTGTATGGTCACGGCTGAGGCGTCGCTTCGTGCCGACTGATTCTTCGTATTTATCATTACCAACAAACACCATGTCTCATCCCAGCATTCAGACCTTGCACGACACCCTCAATGATCTGCGCGACCAGAACATCGATATTGCGCGCTTTTGCATCCTCTGGCGCGCGCAACAAGACTTGCTGAACCGCCTGCCGCCGCGCTACACCGAAGTCGCCGAAGATTTACTGGCCAGACTGGAAGCAGGCCGATTGTTTACCGAAGAAAGTTGTTCCTTCAGTCAGGAAGACCTGCTCAACAACCTGGCATTGTGGCTACACAAAGCCGAACGCACCCTGATGTGAACCTGAATACCGATTGTCCCTTGAACTAAAAACTGAAAGCAAGCATGCAACATCTGGAATTTGAACTGCAAGGCCCCTACGTCGAGCTCAATCAATTGCTCAAACTGGTCGGCATATGCGACAGCGGCGGCGCCGGAAAAATGATTGTGGCCGACGGCCAGGTCAAGGTGAATGGCAAGACCGAGTTGCGCAAGACCTGCAAAATCACCGCGGGACAAATCGTCACGCTGGGCGATGTTCGCATCCGTGTGATCGCGACAACGCTATGATGAGCAGCGCGCCCATTGCCAGCATCGGCGATGTTCTGACATTCTGGTTTGGCCCGGAAGATGCAGTGGAAGTCGTTGCTGAACGCCAGTCCGGCCTGTGGTGGGGCAAGAACCCCGAAGTCGATCAGGCGCTGCATGCGCGCTTTGAAACCACCATGGCAGCGGCGTACGGCAATCAGCTCGACCACTGGAGCGAGACCCCAGATGGCTTGCTAGCGTTGATTCTGTTGCTCGATCAATTCCCCCGCAATTGCTTTCGCAACACCCCACAGGCCTTTGCCGCCGATGAGCTGGCGCGACAGTGCAGTCATCTTGGCCTGGCAATGGGTGTCGATCAGCAGTTGCCACTGCTGCAACGCCTGTTCTTCTACCTTCCGCTGGAGCATTCGGAAGATCTTGATGATCAGGAACAGGTCTTGCAGCTGATACGCCAACTGGCGCGCGATGGTTGCAAGCAGCACCCTGCCGCCAAGCCGGCTTTTGACCGGTTCGCCGAGGCTGCCCGCCAGCATCACGCCATCATCTCCCGCTTTGGCCGCTTCCCGCATCGCAATGCGATTCTCGGGCGTGCCTCCAGCGCCGAAGAGACGGCCTTTCTACAAGAACCCAATTCATCATTCTGAATCCGCATAAGGATGTAATGAAGTATTCGTTTTGATCTAATGTACTGAATGTTACGCTGCCAACTTTCGTCATTGGCATCGCGCCACCTTCAGGAGACTTCCATGCACACCGCCACCCAGCTTGCTCGCACTGACTTCCAGGAAGTGGAACCGGCTGGTGAGCATGTCCCGGCAGCGCATTTGCATGCCGTCGTATCGCGTTCGGTTGGCACAGCTGAAGGCAAGTCTGACATTGAAGATGTCGTCGCACACAATCTGGCGCGTCTGCGCGCTTTGCACCATTTGTCGCTGGATGGTCTGGCGCGCAAATCCGGCGTCAGCCGCGCCATGCTGGCACAGATCGAATCGGGTCGCAGTGTGCCGACAATTCGCGTACTGCAGCGGATTGCTGCGGCGTTACAGGTCTCGGTATCAGCGTTTCTGCGTGACTTTGCGCCGCAAGGATATGCCGTATTGCCGCTGCATGCATCGCCACGACTGGTCAGTGGCAATGGACAATTCAGTAGTCGCGCCCTGCAGCCAGCCGGCGAGCGCCGCTTTGAGTTTCAGGCGCTGACGCTGGCAACGCAAGCCACTGAGAGTATCGCGGCACAGCTTCCAGGGACGCAAAAAAATCTGGTCGTCAGTCACGGTGTGCTGGAAATCAGCATGAATTCACATCGTCAGCTCCTCAGTACTGGCGACGCCATTTTCTTCGATGCTGACCAGCCTCACACTTTTTACAACCCTGGACAATTCGACACCATCGCTTACGTCGTGACCCAGCATCCGGAAGTCCGTTCGGTCTGAATCAGAAGATGATTCTGCTAGTGCATTTCCATCTGACCTGGTGTTCACCAGGTCGTGATCCTCACTCTTCAACACCGCAAGCCTGATCACACCGTTCTGGTTGTGCCATAGATTTTCCGTATCTATCCGATGGTAGCCGCTGCGGCGGGCCACTACACTCCAATGCTCACAGGCGAACTCCCAGCCTGGACGTTGCTGTCTGTTCCTCCTCAGAATCGGATCAATCGGATCAACCACCATGCAAGTCACCAAAACAGGCCCATTAGCGCAACATCAGGCACAGCATCTGTCACCGGCCGATGGATTCACTCTGATGGAAGTGCTGGTAGCCATTCTCATTCTGGCAATCGGTGCCAGCGGGATAGTCACGATGCAGATGCATGCGATGCGCATGACACAGGAAAGCGGATTTCTCCTGAGTGCCAGCCAACTGGCAACAGAGCTGGCTGAACGCATGCACGAACATACTGTTGAAGACTATCTGTTCGCATTTGACACCACCGCTGATGGCGCTACGGATACAAATACGGCGACAGATTGCTACCACACCACATGCTACCCTTCGATGCTGGCCAGCTTTACTCTCAGCGACTGGCAAACCACGCTTCAGCAACGCTTACCCCGAGCGCGTGCCACTGTCTGCCGCGACCAGGCAAGCACGAGTACTGATGCGCCACCGCGTTGGGATTGCGATCAGCAACCTGGCAGCGCACTGGTCATCAAGATCGGCTGGGCTACACGGTCTCATTCCAGCGAAGTACCCGGTCTGATCTTTGTGTTGGGTAATTGATGCAAGACCGCGACAACCCAACACCACGCCATCAGCAGCAAGGACTGACGCTGATCGAACTACTGATCGCCATGGCACTGGGCATAGGTGTTACCCTCGCCGCAACCGCTTTGCTGAGCACCGTCAAACTCAGCTATTTGTCGGTCTACGATCAAGCCCTGATACAGGATAGTGGACATTACGCCACCGAGGTCATCAGTCAGGCGCTACGTCAGGCCGGCTATGTGCCACACGATGAAGCAAACTGGGATGTCCAGGAATTACAGCAGCTGTTGCCAGCCGTGATCGGACTGGATAACAGCCGACTCCCAGTGACCAGCCCCGGCATCACACAGGCCGTAAACAACCAAGCCAACCATGCCAGCGATGTTCTGGCGGTGCGCTTTCTTGGTAACAGTGCGAGTCCTTTGTTCAACTGCGCTGGGTTTGCCGTGAAGGCAATCGCGCGTCAGCCAGGGAAACCAAACAATCTGGCAGCACAGCAAGGCTGGAGTATTTTTTTTATTGCTGCAGATAGCACTGGCACGCCAGAACTACGCTGTAAATATACAACTCAGGCTGGTGGATGGAACTCAACGGCAATCGTGCGCAACGTCGAAGCATTCCACGTCCTATACGAAGTTAGTGCCTCGACCGATGGCCAACTGACGCAATTTCTCCCGGCATACGCGTTGACGGCGCAGCAATGGCCGAAGGTAGTGGCCGTGCAATTCGCACTTCTGCTGCGCGGTGAACATTTCACTACCGATGGCAGCAACGAAACCTATCCGCTATTTGGTTCGACCTATCACAACAATGATGACGGCATCGTTACGATTACGGCAAAAGACCAGCACCGCAAGCTGCGCAAGATCTTCCGCAGCACAGTTCAATTGCGGAATCTACCGACATGAAGCAGTTGCACCAAAGCGGCAGTGCCTTGTTGACGACACTGATGCTGTTGACTATCTGCATGCTGCTTGGCGCCACCACAGCCAATATGACGCTCATGCAGGAGAAGGCCAGCCGCAATGCGCGTGATCGCCTGCTCGCCTTTCAGGCTGCAGAAGCCGCATTGACAGATGCGCTGCACGATCTGCACACCGGTCGTGGTACACGCCAGGCGTTCCCCGCGCTGGCAGGAGAATGTGGCGCGCAGCAGACGGCAGGTCTCTGTTTCAGTGATGGCACTGCCTTGTGGAAGACTGCTGCTTTATCACGCTTGTCTGTTGCCTATGGCAGCTTTACCGGTCGCGACTTTCCCCACGGCGCACAGTTACTTGTGGCTGAGCCACCACGCTATCTGATTGAGTTGTTGCAGATCGGCGAAATCAATACATCGCCAGAGCAAGCTCCTCGCCAGCGTTACCGTATCACCGCCATCGGCTTTGGCCCACAACGGCAACAACGGGTGATTCTGCAAACCATCGAGTCAATCCAGTCGACACCTGACAACAGCTTACGACCAGACAGACGCCTCAGTTGGCGTGAAATCGCCGATCTCGACCTATAGGAGTTAGCCTCATGTTCCAGCAGCATCGTTTATCCAGCCCTACCAGCCACAGCAGAGGCTTTACCCTGATCGAGTTGATGATCGTATTGGGCATCATCGGCATTTTGGCGTTGAGCGCCTATCCGTCCTACCGCAGCGCCGTGCGCAAGAGCAAACGCACCGAGGCGCATACCGCTCTGCTGCGTGCCATGCAGCAACAGGAACGCTATTACACACAAACCAATCGCTATGCCGCCTACGATGGACCGAGCACGGCAACCGGACATAACTTTATCTGGTTTTCCGGTGAAAATGCGCGCTCCAGCGCCTATCAGATCAGCGCTGCGCCCTGCGCGAATCAGGCCCTGGTGCAATGTGTCACTTTGTCGGCCCGACCGGGTGGTTCCCTGGTGGATGAGCACTATACCGATGAAGTCTGTGGCGTACTGAGCCTCAATAGCCGTGGCGAACGACGTGCCGCCGGGCAGCCACTAAGTGAGGCACCTGATGTCTGCCATTAAGCCAGATATCAACGGTGCGGCTGGTCTGACGCTGGTGGAGTTGCTCATCGTGCTGAGTATCGTCGCGCTATTACTGGCCGCTGGGGTGCCAAGCTTTCGTCACTATTTGCAAACACAGCAAGTCAACAATGCTGCTGGCGACTTTCTGTTCGCCCTCAATCTGGCACGTAGTGAAGCGATGCGACGCGGCACCCGCGTCGATCTGGCCGCGCGCGATGGCAACGACTGGCAAAGCGGCTGGCAGGTCTTTGTGCGTCAGTCAGGCGCTGACAAGTATACCGTTGGTAGCGATGACGAACTGATCCACAGCCATGCACCACTGAAGCTGCCGCTGAAACTGGTCGCTCGCCTGAGCGACCGGAGCGGCGCCTACATCGCTTACAATGCAAGCGGCAGAACCCGCACCAACGTCAGCACCTTGACCAGGCAGTGGGGCTCGTGGCAATTTTCCCTGAACGGCCAGGCCAGGCTGATCAGACTCACGCTGGCGGGCCGTGCACGGATGTGCAATCCGGCCACTGACAACAGTTGCCAATTTGCCGAAGTGACTGAGACTGACGATACCTCCTATACAGAATAGCCATGACAGATTCGACCTCCACAACGGCGCTCTACGACAGCGATATAGACAATGATCAGCAGGCCATGGCATTGGCACTGCAGCAGGCACAGCGGGGTCTCTTCACCACAACCCCGAATCCGCGCGTAGGCTGTGTCATCGTGCAAGGACAACGTGTTATTGGTGCCGGATTTACCCAACCACCGGGAGGTAATCACGCTGAAATTGAAGCGCTGCATGACGCCGCCGCACGCGGTCATGACGTGCGCGGTGCAACCGTCTACGTCACGCTAGAGCCCTGCAGTCATTTTGGTCGCACCCCACCCTGTGCCGATGCGCTGGTCCGGGCTGGCGTGACAACCGTCGTTGCGGCGATGATGGATCCTAATCCGCTGGTCGCCGGACAGGGCCTTGCCAAACTACAGGCGGCCAATATCGCCGTCCGCGCTGGTGTGCTGCAGGATGAAGCACAGGAAATGAACATTGGGTTTTTCAAGCGGATGCGCACCGGGAGGCCTTGGGTACGCCTCAAATCTGCTGCCAGCCTCGATGGAAAAACGGCTTTGCATAACGGTAAGAGTCAATGGATTACCGGTGCCGCTGCACGCGACGATGGCCATTTCTGGCGTGCCCGTGCCTGCGCCATTCTGACCGGCATTGGAACCGTCAAGGACGACAACCCCCAGCTGAGTGTACGTGCCGTAGCAACGCCGAGACAGCCTCGCCGTATCGTCATCGACAGCAAGCTGAGGATTGATCCGCAGGCAAATATTCTGACCGGTGGCGGCACCTGGATTTTTACTGCCGAGCATGCGCACGACAAAATTGCTGCGCTGGAAGCTCAGGGTGCAGAAGTCATCGTCATGCCCAATGCCAACAATAAAGTTGATCTGCCCGCGGTGATTGCCGAACTGGGCCGCCGCCAACTCAATGAAGTACATATCGAAGCAGGCTCCAAGCTGGGTGGCTCGCTGATCCGTGAAGCCTGTGTCGATGAGTTGCTGCTGTACTATGCCCCTAGCCTTCTGGGCGATGGCCGTAGCATGTTCGAACTGCCGGCATTGGAAGACTTGTCCGGCAAATTTACCTTGCGTCTGCAGCAGGTCAAGCAAATCGGCGAAGATTTGCGTATCCTTGCACGCTTCAGTTAAGTTAATGCATTGTTAGGAATTGATCATGTTTACAGGAATCGTCGCCGCCATTGGGCGTATTACGTCCGTTCACGCTCTGGGCAACACCGCCGATGCCGGGGTCCGACTCAACATTGATGCTGGCGGCCTGCCAATGGCGGATGTGGCATTGGGCGACTCGATTGCGCTCAATGGTGCCTGCATGACGGTGGTTGAAAAAAACACACAGGGCTTCACGGTTGATGTCTCGCGTGAGAGCCTGAACCTGACGGTCGGTCTGTCGGAGCCCGGCGAAGTCAATCTTGAAAAAGCGCTGACACTGGCAGAGCGCCTTGGCGGTCATCTGGTCTCGGGACACGTCGATGGACTAGGCACTGTGCGCAAGTTTGAGCCGGTCGGAGAATCCTGGGAGCTGGTGGTCGAAGCGCCCAAGTCGCTAGGAAAATATCTGGCCTACAAAGGATCGATTGTCGTCAACGGCGTCTCATTGACGGTGAACCGGGTTGAAGATACGGATACCGGTTGCCGATTTTCGATCAATCTGATCCCGCATACCATTGAAGTCACCACACTCAAGCACCTGAAAGTCGACAGTCGGGTCAATCTGGAAATCGATCTGATTGCCCGTTATGTCGAACGTATGCTGAGCGCACCGAAATAATTCAACGCCAGACTCAATTTACAAATCGAGCCTGAAACTACGCTTTTGCTCCAATCCTCCTATCTCCCCATCAATCTACCTGCGACAAAATGTCGCAGGTAGATTGACGTCAGAGTCAGTTGTTCGTAAGACTGAGAACGCGCTTAACTGCTAATATCTTGCGATGTATTGATGCCGATATTTCTGTTTTTCATCAGGTTGATTGCGGTCATTCTTTGATGTCATCGACACTGATTTTAGGCCATTCTGCCCGACCAACGTTCGACAGCTTTTCCATCCCAGAAAATACGCCAGACACCGCCAAGTGCAGCCAATGATGACGCGTGAATCCCGCAAACGACTAGTAGCATGGTTAGGCATGATTGCCATGCTGCTGGTCACTTGCGTGCCTCTGGCAAGTCAATTGATCGCAGCATCACATGGCGCAACACCGTCGATGATGTATTGCGGGATGAAGGTCGGTGATCCGGCAATGTCCAGTGTCGTGCAAAGCGATACGCATGGCACTGATGACAAATCCTCCCAGCACAAGGCCGCCAGTGGGCAGACCGATGTCTGTGGCTACTGCAGTTTCTTTGATCATTACACGTCGCTGCCTACCTCAGTGGTAACTGCGCCTCAATTGGTGCGTTTGCTGATTGCCCTGACCATTACTGCGCTGGCGATACATGGTTCGCGCACAGCGCGCTATCCCTCCAGACGCCCACGCGCTCCTCCCGCTGTTCTCTGACAAAAAACCGGACTTGCTCTCAAAGGCGCGAGTCCATTCCGTTATTGGCAGAAAACATAGGGGCTCAGCCCCGTATTCTCGGTTGGAGTAACACAATGATCACATTACAAAAAAAATCCCTACCCTATGCGCTCGCGCTCGCGCTGAGCGTCGGTGTTCCTACTGCAGCACATGCATGCGCTACTTGCGGCTGCTCGCTCAGTAGCGATGCTGCAATGGGCTATTCCGCTGAAACGGGATGGCGTATCAACCTCGACTATAACTTCATCAACCAAAGCCAGTTGCGCTCAGGCTCAAGTGCAGTCGGCGCAACGGTACCAGCGGCGATCAATGATAACAATGGGCAGCAGGAAGTCGAACACAAGACCATCAATCGCTACATCAATCTGGGCATCAGCTATACCCCATCGCCGGACTGGAATATCAGCTCCATTATTCCCTACATTGATCGCAGCCATACGACGTATGGTATCCAGGGCGTTTCGACACTAACTAGCGACAATTTGAGCAGCGCCAGTAGTACCGGAGTTGGCGATATAAAGCTGATTGGCAGTTATCAAGGCTTCTTGCCGACCCATAATCTGGGGGTACAGCTTGGTATCAAACTACCTACCGGCAACTACGGTGGACAAACGGCAGACGGCACCGTTGTCGGCCACCACCCGGTGTTTTTTTCTACCGGCCCGAATGCCAGTCAGGCACTCGATACCAGTCTGCAACCTGGCACCGGCAGTACCGACCTGATCATTGGTGCTTACTACTATCAACCGATCAGCCAAAATTTCGATTTCTTTATCAATGGCCAATTCCAGGCGGCAGTGGCGCATAAACTGGATGAGACCAATGCAGACTATCGTCCGGGCAATCAAAGCAATGTCAGTTTCGGGCTGCGTTATGAAGCAGATCCAAAATTTGTGCCCCAGGTACAAATCAATGTGACGCACAAGAGTGCCGATCAGGGTGCATTGGCCGATACCACCGATACTGCCGGTACCGTTGCCTATCTGAGTCCAGGAGCGACCTTTGCAATAACCTCCAAGCTACATGTCTACACCTTCATTCAGAAGGCCGTCTATAGTCAGCTTTCTGGCTATCAACTGTTCCCACGCTGGAGTGCCAGCGTGGGTGCCAGCTATGCGTTCTAAGCAAGCATCATTTTTACATGGGGGCGCCAATGTGGCGCCTTCGGCTGAGCGCCGTACATTGCTGCGTGCAGCGCTCAGCCTCGCAGCGGGTGTCGGTCTTGGCAGCTGGAGCAATACCGCCAGTGCCAACGCACTTGCTGTAGGTAAACCTGCACCTGAGCTGGTATTGCATACGCTTGACGGCACTAGCATTTCCAGCAAAGAGCTGACCGGCAAGGTGGTCATCCTCACCTTCTGGGCGACCTGGTGCGGTCCCTGCCTGACAGAGTTGCCGTTGCTATCCGAGTATCTAACGCGGCACCGCAAGCAAGGTCTGGAGATACTCGGGTTTAGCCTGGATGGTGCCGAAAACTTGCCGGAAGTACGCAGGTTTGCGAGTCGGCTGAATTTCCCGGTTGGTTTGCTGGGCAGCCCATGGGCTGGAGACTATGGACGCATGTGGCGCATTCCGGTCAGTTTCACGATTGATCGTAATGGGGTACTGGCCGACAACGGCTGGAATGAAGACGATCCTGTCTGGACTGTCGAGAGGCTGGAGAGAATCGTCACCCCTTTGCTGGCAAAGTAAGCCAGTAACAGGGGCTTCGATCTGAAGAAGAACTAGCGGCGGATAGTATTTTTCAGTGCTTCAGGTGTGATGCTGGCGCTCGACACCTTGTTGACTTTGCCACTGCTTGAATCACAGGAACTGCAACCACCGCAACTCCCTTTGGCCGACACCGTCATGCTGGCGCTGCGCAGGCGTTGGGCCAGTTGCTGCCAGCCGAGTCTGGCCGCGACATCTGACAGGCGCTGGGTCAGTCCAGCACGGACCGATCGCGGCAGGTAACGCTTGAGAACCGCCCAGCAAGCGAAAAGGACGATTGCACCGACAATAATCTCTTGCATGTTCTACTCCTTATAAAAAGGCCACTGCCAACTGATAAGTCACAAACGAGGCCAGATACGCCAACGCAAACATATAGCCCGCCATGACCAACGCTGGCGTCCACGAATTGGTCTCGCGCTTGACAATCGACAAGGTTGAAATACATTGCGGCGCAAACACGTACCACATCAGCAAAGACAATGCGGTTGGCAAGGTCCACAGATGTGGCAACATCGGGCCCAGCGCTGATGAGACTTCGTCGCCAGTTGCCGACAGCGCGTAGACGGTGCCCAGCGCCCCAACAGCGACCTCACGGGCAGCCATGCCAGGAATCAGTGCAATCACGATTTCCCAGGTGAAGCCGATGGGCGCAAACAACGGCTGCAACGCCGCGCCGATCTTGCCGGCCAGACTGTATTCAATGGCCGGACCGGTCGCCCCTGCTGGCGCACCAGGAAAGGTCGACAGGAACCACAGGATAATCATCAACGCCAGGATGATGGTACCGACGCGCGAGACAAAAATACGACCCCGCTCCCACAAGCCAAGCGCCAGATTGCGCCAGTTGGGAAGATGGTAGTTCGGGAGCTCAAGCATCAATGGCTGCGGCTGATCCTTGGTGATCAACCGCTTGAATACATAGGCTACCGCCATCGCAGCAATGATACCCAGCAGATACAGGCCAAACAGAACCAATCCCTGCAGATTGAAAATCCCCACATCACGATTAGGAATGAATGCAGCAATGATGAGCGCATAGACCGGCAAGCGAGCCGAACAGGTCATCAGCGGCGCAATCATGATGGTCGCCAGCCGATCCCGTGGATTCTGAATCGTACGCGTTGCCATGACTCCCGGAATCGCACAGGCAAAACTCGACAGCAAGGGAATGAAAGCCCGTCCTGACAAGCCGACACTACCCATCAAACGATCCAGCAAGAACGCCGCGCGGGGCAGATAACCAGAGTCTTCCAGTAGCAGAATGAAAAAGAACAGGATCAAAATCTGCGGCAGGAATACCAGCACGCTGCCAACACCGGCAATGATGCCGTCCACCAGCAGACTGCGCAGCAAACCATCCGGCAGCAAATGCGCGACCAGCGCACCAAGGCCATCCATGCTGTCCTTGATGAAGTCCATCGGCATCTCGGACCAGCTGAAGACGGCCTGAAAGATCATGAACAGCAAGCCCAGCAAAATGACATAGCCCAACACCGGATGCAGAACCCAGGCATCAATTTTATCTTCGGTCGTATTGGTAAGAGGACGCTCGGTGACCGCCACATTGAGGATGTGACGCACGATATCTTGCCGCTGACTGCCCGTCATTGACTCGGACTGATTGAAGCGGTCGGTCGTCCAACTGGCATGCTCGCCACCGGCAGAACGCCATTCATCAATGGCTTTGACCAGAGCTGCCACACCATGCTTTTTGACGGCAACGGTTTCGACAACGGGAATACCGAGCTCACGACTGAGCTTCTCGGCATCGACTTCAATACCGCGCTTGCGCGCAATATCAATCATGTTCAAGGCCAGCACAGTAGGACGATTAAGACGCAGCACCTCAACTACCAGTTTGAGATTAAGCTGCAGCTTGCTGGCATCAACCACCAGCACAATAAGATCAGGAGGCACTTCATCGCGGCGTTCGCCCATCAACACGGCTCGTGTGATGGCCTCGTCGGGGGTCAATGCACTCAGACTGTAGGTTCCGGGCAAATCCAGTACCTGATATTGAAACCCTTGCTCGGACGCAAAGCGACCAGCCTTGCGTTCAACAGTCACGCCGGCGTAATTGGCCACCTTTTGACGGGCTCCCGTCAACCGATTGAACAAGGCGGTCTTGCCGCAATTGGGATTGCCGACCAGCGCCAGATTCAAGGTATTCGCTTGCTGCATAGTGTGAGACCAGAATGAAAACTCGCGCCGCAACCGCCAGCGCAATGGTTTGTGATGAAACGCCTAAGCGCTGCGTGTTACAGACGCTCGACCTGAATCAGCTCAGCCTCATGCCGACGTAACGCAAAGGTGGTATTGCCGATGCGTAGCGCAATCGGATCACCGGAGGGAAAGGCAATCGCCACCACCCGCAAGAGCTCACCGGGTACAAAACCCAGCTCCTGCAACCGCTCCAACAATACCGTCTGCTCCGCGCCACGCGCTGGCATCAGCGCTCGAATACGGGCCCGATCCCCCTTGACGAGGGAAGACAGACTGGTCATTGCGCCAGCCTCGGCGGTAACCGCTTGAGCGGTATTAACGACTGATGGTTGCGACATGGACATCCTTGGCACCCCTTCCCGAGTCGGGAACATGAGAACATAAATGAGAATCGCTATTATTATGAAGCAATTTTCCCCTTTATGGGCGGCCAAATTGTTACAGCAATGTACCTGTTCTGGAAACAGCAACGCCGGCAAGGCTTTGCCGGCGAAAATTATCATTTGATCAACAAAAATCTATATTGCCAGCCACGGTGGTGCGGCTTCCTTGACCAGAATTTTTCTCGGCAACAACTTTAGGTCGAAAAAAACATCCGCGATTTGCTGTTGCTCAGCAATGATGGAGGGCGTAATTGCTTCGGTGCCAAAGGCCGAACGACTCACCACGACATCAGCTACTGACTTGGGCAAACCCAGCACTGCGGCCAGCTCCGTTCCGAGTGCATCCGGATTGGCGCGGGCCCAGACGTCGAGTTTGTTGAGCTCGTCGATGACAATATTGAGTACGTCGGTATTTTTTAGCGCGTAGTCTTTTGACGAAAAATAATACGCACGATTTTTCACAACACCGTTGGCATCAGCCAGGATGCGTACCGGCAAGGTCTTTTCAGCTGCCGCCAGAAACGGCTCCCAGATTACCCAGGCATCAATAGCGCCCTTTTCGAAAGCTGCACGGGCGTCGGGCGGCGATAACCAGACGGGTGAAATATCGCTGTATTGCAAGCCGCTTTTTTCCAGCAATTTGACCAGGAAGTAATGGACGTTAGACCCTTTGTTCAGTGCAATCCGTTTACCTTTAAGGTCGCTGACCTTGCGGATCGGCGACTCCTTGGGCACCAGAACTGCCTCGACCGAAGGCCTCGCCACGGTTGCGGCAACATATACCAGCGGTGATCCTGCCGCCTGAGAAAAAATCGGTGGTGCCTCTCCGGCATCACCGAAGTCGATGGAGCCAACACTAAGCGCCTCCAGCTGGACTGGTCCCGCGACAAACTCGATCCATTTAACGGTAACCCCCAACGGCGCCAGTCGCTTCTCCAATATGCCGCGCCCCTTGAGCAGACTGAGCAGCCCTTTCTGATTGCCAACCCGTAATTCACGCGGCGTGGCGGCAAAAACCCTGCCTGGCGACAGTGTCAGCGCGCCCACCCCTGCCGCGGCAAGCAAGCCACCTTGCAGGAGAAAGCGCCGGCGCATGCCTGACTGAGACAACGCTACTGTATCAACCACTCCTACCGGACGTACCGGCTCGACTTGCTTCTTGATCGTCATACAGCACTCCCCCATCTCTCATATTGATTCAAGCTGTCTATGTCGTACAGGCTGCGACTAAGACAAAGTGGCAAGTATAGAAATGAAGGGAAGGTCGGGAAAACGAACAATTGGCAGCATCGATATCTGTTTTCTGCCGCACTGATTTAGTAGTGCAGTGGTGCAGTCGCAATTACTCGCGCCGCATATCGATATACCAAATGATCATTTCATCACATTGCGCTAACTCGCTACGCTGACAGACTCCTTTGACTCTTGACTGCGAGCAGCCATGACTACGAATTCAGACTGGAAATTCGAAACCCTTTCGGTGCATGCCGGTTACACGCCGGACCCCACCACCAAAGCAGTTGCGGTACCGATTTATCAGACCGTAGCGTTTGCGTTTGACGATACACAGCATGGGGCAGACCTGTTCGACTTGAAGGTCAAGGGCAATATCTACTCTCGCATCATGAACCCGACCCAGGATGTGCTGGAGCAACGCGTGGCTGCGCTCGAAGGTGGCATTGCCGCGCTGGCAGTCGCGTCCGGACAGGCGGCCGTCACCTACGCCATCCAGACTATCGCCGAAGCGGGCGACAACATCGTCTCAGCAGCGACATTGTATGGGGGCACCTACAATCTATTTGCTCATACCTTGCCGCAGTTCGGCATCCAGACCCGCTTCGCCGATCCGCGGGATCCTGATTCATTTTCCCCGCATATTGATGCACGCACCAAAGCCATTTTCATTGAATCGATCGGCAACCCGCTCGGCAACATTACCGATATTGCTGCGATCGCCGCCATTGCGCACCGTCATGGCTTACCGCTGATCGTCGACAACACCGTCGCCACGCCCTATTTGCTGCGTCCGATTGAACATGGTGCCGATATCGTCATCCACTCGCTGACCAAATACCTGGGTGGCCATGGCACAACACTGGGAGGCATCATCGTCGATTCCGGCAAATTTCCTTGGGCGCAGCACAAAGAACGCTTCAAGCGCCTCAACGAACCAGATGTCAGCTATCACGGTGTGGTCTATACCGAAGCACTGGGAGAAGCCGCCTATATCGGACGTGCACGCGTGGTACCACTGCGCAATACCGGTGCGGCGCTCTCTCCGTTCAACAGCTTCCAGATCCTGCAAGGCATCGAAACCCTGGCGCTACGTCTGGACCGCATCACTGCCAATACACTGACAATCGGCCAACATCTACAGCGCCATCCTAAGGTCAACTGGGTCAATTATGCCGGGCTGGAAGGCCATCCCGATTATCAGCTGGCACAACGCTACTTCAAAGGCAGGGCATCCGGACTGCTCACCTTTGGGGTCAAGGGTGGTCTGGCGGGCGGGGCGAAATTCCAGGATGCGCTCAAGCTGTTCACACGCCTGGTCAATATCGGTGATGCCAAGTCACTGGCAACCCACCCGGCGTCAACCACACACCGTCAGTTGTCTCCGGAAGAACTGCAAAAGGCGGGCGTGACGACAGATACCGTGCGTCTGTCCATCGGGATCGAACACATCGATGATCTGCTGGCCGATCTGGATCAGGCATTACGCGAGGTCTGACCGGACAGTGTCCGCACTATCTGAATTGCGAAGTAACAAAACAATAAAACAACAACAAACGAATGGATCGGTTCTGGCAAGGCCGGTCCATTCACGCTTTAGACCCGCCCTACGTAGCCGTATCAACAATCTTCTGCCATTCTCTCTATAATTGCCGAGATTTTAAAAAATAATTCCCTTCCACCAAAAGTCTGAGGAGATTCAGCATGCGGCTTTTACTCTTACTGCCGTTCATAGGTTTGTTGTGGGTACCGTTTTACAACGACGAGTTACCTGCTTTGTTCGGTTTTCCGTTTTTTTACTGGTACCAGTTTGCCTGGGTTCCTCTCACTGCATTGATCATCTGGATTGTCTATAAAGACGGTCTGAAGAAGGGAGTGGAATAATGAACGACGCATCCTCCGCAATCAATTGGACCGCCTTGGGCGTGTTCATCTTCTTTTTCGCGCTGGTCACCGTGATGGGCTTCTGGGCCTCGCGCTGGCAAAGTGGCGGCAGCTCCAATAAGGGTGCCCATCTGGATGAATGGGGCCTCGGTGGCCGTAATTTTGGCACCTGGATCACCTGGTTCCTGGTTGGCGGCGATTTTTATACCGCTTACACGGTGATTGCCGTACCGGCACTGGTCTATGCCGTCGGTGCCTATGGTTTCTTTGCGCTGCCCTACACCATTCTGGTCTACCCGATCGTGTTCGTGATCATGCCAAAACTGTGGCACGCCGCGCACAAGGCGGGACACGTTACGGCGGCCGACGTAGTGTTTGGACGCTATCAGTCACGTCGTCTGGAACTGGCTATTGCCATTACTGGCGTCGTAGCCACCATGCCCTACATCGCTCTGCAACTGATCGGCATGGAAGTCGTCATCAAGGCGTTGGGCGTAACCGGTGAGTTGCCACTGATGGCAGCCTTCGTGATTCTGGCGCTATACACCTACTCAGCTGGCCTGCGCGCACCTGCGCTGATTGCCTTCGTGAAGGATCTGATGATCTATATCGTGGTGCTGGTCGCAGTGGTAATCGTGCCGATGAAATTGGGTGGTTATGGCATCGTGTTCCAGTCAGCCCGTGATGCCTTCGCGCTCAAGGGTGGTGCCACTGGCCTGACCCTGAAATCGCAACAGATCCTGCCATTTGCCACTCTGGCATTGGGTTCGGCAATGGCGGCCTTCATGTATCCGCATACCCTGACAGGCATTTTTGCTGCCAAGAGTGCGGACACCATCCGCAAGAACGCCGTGTTCCTGCCCGCCTACACCGTATTGCTGGGCTTGATCGCACTGCTCGGTTACATGGCGTACGCCGCTGGCATCAAAGTCAGCAGTAACAATGATGTGGTACCAGCCTTGTTCAATGCCCTGTTCCCAAGCTGGTTCAGTGGCTTTGCCTTTGCTGCCATTGCCATTGGTGCGCTGGTGCCGGCTGCGGTGATGTCGATCGGTGCGGCCAACCTGTTCACGCGTAACTTCTGGAAGCCTTACGTCAATCCGAACGTCTCCGCCGAAGGCGAAGCCAAGGTTGCCAAACTGGTATCGCTGGTGGTGAAGGTTGGTGCACTGGTGTTCATCCTGTTCCTGCCGACCAAATTTGCGCTTGATCTGCAATTGCTGGGTGGTGTCTGGATTCTGCAAACCTTCCCGGCGGTCGTATTCGGTCTGTTCGTGGGCTGGTTCGGTGCCAATGCGCTGTTGTCTGGCTGGGCTGTGGGCATCATTGGCGGTAGCTGGCTGGCTTATGCCGATGGCATCAAGCCGGTGCATACCTTCCATATCGGCGCAGATTCCTACACGCTCTACACAGGTCTGATTGCACTGACCATCAACATCGTTGTTGCAGTGGTGGTTCAACTGCTGTTCGGTCGTGGCGGTGCGCAAGCACCTGCGCTCAAACGCAGCTAAGGTAGCATCAACGTCGTAGCACACAAAAAAGCCAGGTGACCCCTGGCTTTTTTGTCGTTGCTCATCCAATGTTTCGTTACGCGGTACAGCCCCGTTGGAACTCCGCCAGTAACTTGTATTCCTGCGCCAGCTTCTGTGGCAAGGCCATGAAGATCGGTCGTAGCCGTTCATAAATGGCGACATTGGCGACAATGGGAACATGTCGGTTGGTTGAGCCCACCATGTCTGCAATCACCGTCAGCGAACCGACCTTGCCAAGTGCGTACAAACCCAGCACTGCAGCACCCAGGCAGGACGACTCGACACTTTGGGGCACTTCCACTTCACGCTCGAAGATGTCCGCCATCATCTGCCGCCACAACGCCGAGCGGGCAAACCCACCGGTCGCCATCATGGTTTTGGTCGGTCCGATCAAATCTTCGACCGCAGGCAAGATGGAATAAAGATTGAAAATCACGCCCTCCAGCGCGGCGCGGATCATATGCTCCTTGCGATGATGCAGCGCCAGACCAAAGAAGGAGCCACGCAGGTCGGCATTCCACAGCGGGGCACGTTCACCGGCCAGGAACGGATGAAACAACAAACCCTCGGCGCCGGGCGCAATCTTTTCAGCGATCTGTGTCAGTGCCTCATAGGGGTCCACTCCCGCGTCACGCGCAGCCTGTGCTTCCGCGGTGGCCAACTCATCACGCACCCAACGGAAGATATTGCCGCCGTTATTGACCGGTCCGCCAACGACCCAGTGCTGCTCAGTCAATGCATAGCAAAACGTTCGTCCTGACGGATCAGTCACTGGCCGGTCGACCACACTGCGCATGGCGCCAGAGGTACCGATGGTGACCGCGACCTGTCCTGGTGCAATGGCATTGACACCCAGATTGGACAACACGCCATCATTGGCACCGATCACGAACGGCGTGTCGGCACGCAGCCCGAGCTGCGTAGCGACGGCCCTGTCGAGGCCCTGCACCACTTCAGTGGTGGGCACTGGCGTGGACAACTGTGCGGCATCGATACCGATCAGCGCCAATGCTTCATCATCCCATAGCATGGCTTGCAGATTGAATAATCCGGTAGCCGAAGCAATGGAATGATCGACCAACCAGCGCCCGAACAAATGGAAGAATACATATTCCTTGACACCCACAAACCGTGCCGCGCGGTTGAAAATATCTGCATGATCATGGCGCAGCCACATCAGCTTGCACAGCGGTGACATCGGATGAATCGGCGTACCCGTGCGGGCATAGATGGCATGCCCATCGAACTCGTCGCGTAGACGCGCTGACCAGACACTGGCGCGGTTGTCGGCCCAGGTAATGCTATTGGTCAGTAACTGATTGTCGCGATCCAGCGCAATGATGCTATGCATGGCAGCACTGAAAGACACCAGCGCAATCTCCTCAGGCCTGGCCTGTGCGCGCTGGACGGCAACGCCGATTGACTCCAGTACTGCTGCCAGAATTTGCTGCGGATCCTGCTCGGCCATACCCGGTGCCGTGCACAGCAGCGGATACTCAACTGCATGATGCGATATCACCTTGCCGTCCAAGGCGAATACGACGGTTTTAGTACTGGTGGTGCCGATATCAACACCAAGCATGAAGCGCGACATGAAAAATCCTCTGGGTCAGATCAAACGACCAGGTTAAGTAACATGATGAGGATGATAGCAACTACCGAGATGATTGTTTCCATCGCGGTCCATGTCTTGAAAGTTTCACCCACGCTCATATTGAAATATTCCTTGACCAGCCAGAAACCCGCATCGTTGACATGCGACAGGATCAACGAGCCAGCACCTGTTGCCAGTACCAGCAGTTCACGATTGGTCCCTGGAATCATGGTCACCAGCGGCGCCACAATACCTGCACCGGTAATGGTCGCAACGGTGGCCGAGCCAGTAGCGATGCGGATTAGACCTGCGACCAGCCATGCCAGTAACAAGGGAGAGATATGCGCGTGCACAGCGAGCTGGCCGATGGCCGTACCAACGCCACTATTGACCAGCATCTGCTTGAATCCGCCACCAGCACCAATGATCAGCACAATGGCAGCGGTCGGTGCCAGACTGCGATCGAGCAACTTCAGTACGTGCTGACGCGACAAACCTTGCGCTGTCCCAAAGGTGTACAACGACAACAGTAATGCCGCCAGCAAGGCCACGATCGGGTTACCAATAAATTCCATCAAATTGCGTATCGGACTGCCATCTGGCGAAGCCACATCGGCCAGGGCTTTCAGCAACACCAGTACGACTGGCGCCAACACGGTCATCAAAGTCATGACAAAACCAGGTAATTGCTTGCTTTGGGGTTCACGTGCAAGTTGCTCCAGCAAGGCTTCCGATGGCTCAATAGCGACGTATTTGGAAATGAAGGAGCCAAATAACGGACCAGCAATAATCACGGTCGGCAAACCAACAATAAAGCCGTAGAAAATGGTCTTGCCAATATCAGCGCCGAACACACCTATCGCCAGCAGCGGTCCAGGATGCGGAGGAATCAGACCGTGCATGACCGATAGACTGGCCAGCATCGGTATGCCAATCTTCAACAGTGGCACACCTGAGCGCCGGGCGACAATGAAGACCAGAGGAATCAGCAGCACGAAGCCGATTTCGAAAAACAACGGGATACCGACCAGGAAAGCCCCAATCATCATGGCCCAGTGCACCCGTTGCTTGCCAAAAGCGCGCACCAGCGTCTGCGCAATCTGATCAGCACCGCCCGACTCGGCCATCATCTTACCCAGCATGGTTCCCAGACCCAGCACGATGCCGACAAAGCCGAGTACCCCACCAAAGCCATCCTGGAACGACTTGACGATCTTGGACAATGGCATGCCACAGAACAACCCCAGCAAGCCGGAGCTGATGATCAATGCGATGAAGGGGTGAATGCGCAGGCGCGTGATCAGCACGATCAGCACCACAATCGCCAATGCGGCGTTCAACAATAGATTGAGGTCAGTACTTAGTCCGAACATGCAGTGTCTCCATGGCAAAGGTGCCAGTAGCTGGGCCAGAGAGGCGTAGCAAGTGCAAGCGGTCTGCCACTACGCAATGGACAGGCATGCGCTTGATACGCCACACCGCACGGGTGCGAAACAAGCTACCGGTTCACCATCTGCGTAGTGTTGTAGGGAAATATCACAAATATCGCGCTAAGCAACATTATTCGAAACAATCAACCCGAACAATGTTAGCGCTAACAAGGCGCGAATGGTAACGCTAACAAATTTTCAGTGTCAAATCATTTATATGAATATCATGCACTGCAGCAGCGATTTTCAGACTCCCTCGATACCCCCACTCTGTCAGTAGAAACATGGCTGGAGGTATGATGTCGCCCAGGATGCCGCACTTCCCTATTGACACGTTATTGCAAGAACACCTGTGAGCCAGACCAATCCCCGCCAACCAGCACTCAGAACAACCCGCACCAGCCGCGCCACCGGCCGCGTGACCATTGTCGACGTTGCCCGTCACGTGGGCGTCAGCCCGATGACAATCTCCCGTGCGCTCAAGACGCCAGAGCGTGTACAACAAGAGTTACGCATCCGCATCACGGAGGCCATTGCCGCGCTCGGCTACGTTCCCAATCAGGCCGCCAGCACACTCGCTTCCGCCCGCTCACAAGTCATCGCAGTACTGGTACCTTCGCTGACCAATTCGGTGTTCATTGATACCTTGAGTGGCATCCGCGATTATCTGGAGCAGCAGGGTTATCAATTCCTGATTGGCGAGACTGGTTATACGCGCGACAAGGAAGCACAACTCATCGCGACCTATCTGGCGCATGCACCGGCGGGGTTTCTGCTGTCAAGCGTTGCGCAGCATGAAATCTTGCGCGGCCTGCCTGCCTGCAGTCATCTGCCCGCTGTACGGATGTTTGATCTGGGAAAAGGTCATCAGGAAATGTCGGTTGGCTTCTCACAAATCAAGGCCGGTTACGCTGTCGCCCGCCATCTGATTGAGCGCGGGTACCGACGCCCGGGATTTCTGGCGGCACAGCTCGATCCACGGGTCATGAAGCGTCGCGAAGGTTTTCGCAAAGGCTTGCTGGAAGCCGGTCTTGATCCGGACGCAGAGGTATTGCTGGCACAGCCAACCAAGGTTGAGATGGGCGCACAATTATTACGCCAGATACTGGAGAGCACACCAGACTGCGATGCGGTATTTTGCTGTAACGACGATCTGGCGCTGGGCGCCTTGTTTGAATGTCAGCGCCGCGGTATCGACGTGCCGCAGCAAATGGCGATTGTCGGTTTCAATGACCTCTCCTGGGCCGCTTGTGCCACGCCTTCGATCACCACGGTCATTACGCCGCGTTACGAGATTGGTTACCAGGCAGCGCAATTATTGATCCAGACGCTCAAGGGAGAAACGATCGCCAAACCCCGCCTTGATCTGGGCTTTGAACTAGCCGCACGCGAGAGTACCTGAACTGCCATTGGCGCTATTGCACGCGGTACGGGCCGCATGGTGCATAATTCCGATACAAATAAGTATAAAAGCTGTGCAGGTCGCCTGAATTACCATCGGGATCTGCCACGGCATCAAAGAAAAAGAAGAAATTACACGTCCCGAACGTTCGATCCATCGCGACGAATGCTGTCTTGGTATGCCATCTCGCTGCCAGGGAGAGTACGTCTGTCTTCTTACTTTTTTTGGTACCTACATCATGCCCTTCCCGACGATCACGCCCACCAACCAATACCCGCCAATGCCCCAAGCCACGGCCACGGTGCCATCATCGTACAACACACTGGCAACAATGATGACCGACGCATCGAGCGCAGTCGGTAAAGAACCTTGGATGCATCAGAGACCCGTATTTGAAGCACGCGCGCAGCAATTGAGTATGGTAGGGCGAGAGCCTGAAACCAACCCGTCACTCAGGTACAACATCGCCAGCAGCTTTCATTCGATGGTGAATATGCAACAGATAAGTCGCTCGCGGATAGGCCCGCACGATACGGGACTAATCGAGAATAACCTTCCTCTTGAGGCACCCATGGAATTTCACCCTGGTCTCTGGCACCCAAGACTGGGCGTCCCCACCATCCGCCATTTCCCGCCCCCCCCAGAGCACACCAGAAGACAGCAACCAGCCAGCTACGTTGCCCGTAACAGTAGGCGACAACAGCGTGCAGCCAGCGCCGTCAACAGCCCATACCATCATCGCAGCGGCGGAGACGCCCGTGGAGATTCTTCTGCCACCAGTTTGCCAACCTCATTTGGCATCAATTTTGGCGAGGACATCACGCATACTGCCAACAATGAAAAAATCGGTAATGCCAATCCGGGCATGCTCATCCGCTCTGAATCGGGAACGTTCTACGTCAAGAAGATACACAGCGCACTCGCTGCCGCCAAGGAAGTCGCAGCCGGACGAATTTATAGCCTGTTTGCACGAACGACGGAGCAATTTCTGCCAGCACATTACGAGACTTTTTTTCAACCAGTACAACAGCCTCAACAGTGTATTGCCTCCAGATATGTGGATTACCTGGATTTCGGCGACTGGCTGGCGCATGCGGATTCGGCCGATGACATGCAGCGGCAACACCCTAGATGGCCCACGGCACAGCTGACTGTATTCAAGCGCAATGCCTGCGAAGCCCACGCAATTTCAGGTAAACTCTCTGCGCTACGTAATGCGTACCCTGACGACTGGTGGCGCAGTGCAGTCAATGCGCCCTTGCCCGGTCTGGTGACAGCGTATCGCCCACTGGCCAGCCGGTTCGATGACCTGATGAAAAATCAGTTTGCCCTGCTGCCGCAATCAATGCAGGAAGATATCCAGCGACATTTGAGCGTATCGCAACTGATTGGAGACTGGGATCCGCTCAATGCGTTTTACCGGAACATGGGTATCGTGCGGGAAGGGAGTCAGCTCCACGTGATGCGCCTGGATTTTGCTAGCAGCCTCGACTGCGGCTTCCAGGGTGCATTAAAAAGGGACAGTTTCGATATTGCCGTCAATCAGCGACCTGCCGTATTTCCCGAACTGAAGCAGAGATTTACCCGTGCACATGCAGAATTTTCAGAAAGGCTTCCATCACTCGGTGAGCAATTTGATGATCTGCCCTATGCCGACTACGCCCATATCACCTCCGGCAACAACGATGCGACAAGATCAGCACAATCTGTACGCATCCAGATTGCCCTCCGTTACCTTGCACTGCGACAACGCAACCCTGATCTCATCGCCAACATTTTTACGCAGGCCTACTCGGAAATTCCAGCCTCTGTTGAGAATACGGAGAGCCGGCTAACCCTGACCAGAATCATGGAAGCACGCCTGAACACCCTTGTCGAACAATGTGGCGGCACAGCATTACCAAGGAACAGAACTCGTGCAGCGAGACGGTAAATGCGGTAGACAAGAAATTTCCTGACGTTACAATCCTTGACTGCGATCACAATAAAATCAGCGCAAAAAAAGCATCCTCATCAAGGACGCACTCAAGGACTCACTCAGGAGAAGCTCATGTGGAAACTCAATAGCCTGGCCAAACCAGCTACACTGGCCTTGCTGCCATTCTGTACTGCCTTGGCAACCATCCCAGCGGTTGCGCAAACAACCACCAGCGCCGCGCCAGTGGTTAAATACGATCTGACCTATGACATCATCAGCCCGGTTCAAGCCAGTCATGGCATGGTGGCATCCGAGCAAGAACTGGCAACCCAGGTCGGTGTAGACATCCTCAAGCGTGGCGGCAATGCGATTGATGCTGGCGTTGCCGTCGGCTTTGCTTTGGCCGTGGTATTGCCTAATGCAGGTAACATCGGCGGTGGTGGCTTCATGATGATTCACGATGCCAAGACTGGCAAGAACGTCGCTCTGGATTTCCGTGAAATGGCACCTGCCAAGGCGAGCCGCGACATGTACCTCGACGACAAGGGTAACGTTGCACCAGGCCGCTCGCTATATACCCACCTGGCGATTGGCGTACCCGGTACTGTCGCTGGTCTGACGCACGCGCTGGAGAAGTACGGCAGCATGAAACTGGCGGATGTCATCGCCCCCGCGATCAAGCTCGCAGAAAACGGTTATACCGTGAGCCCCAGCCTGGCATTGATCCTCTCAGCCGAGCGTGATCACCTGGGCAAATGGGACTCCAGCAAGGCGGTCTTCTTCAAGGACGGACGTCCGCTGCAGGCAGGTGAAAAGCTGGTACAGAAAGATCTGGCCAAATCGCTCAAGCTGATTGCCAAGCAAGGCCCATCTGTATTTTATGAAGGTGAGATTGGCAAGAAAATCGTCGCCGAAATGGACAAGCATGGTGGTCTGATCACCGCCGCCGACCTGAAAAACTATAAGGTCGTCGAACGTGAGCCAGTCGTTGGCAACTATCACGGCTATGAAGTCATGTCGATGCCACCACCAAGCTCGGGCGGCGTGCACATTATCCAGATGCTCAACATCCTGGCACGCTATCCGCTTAAGCAATATGGTGCTGACAGTGCCCAGAGCATCCACTTGATGGCCGAAGCCATGAAACTGGCCTATGCTGATCGCGCTGAATATCTGGGCGATCCGGATTTCAATAAGGTACCGGTCAAAGGTCTGACATCGACCGCTTATGCCGATGAACTGGCCAAGAAGATCAATCCTGATCACGCCACACCAGCGGCTGAAATCAAACCAGGCAAGCCACAACCTTACGAAAGCGACCAGACCACGCATTTCTCGGTGGCTGACAAAGCAGGTAATCTGGTGGCAACGACCTACACCCTGAATCTGAACTTTGGCAGTGGCATCGTTGCTACGGGTACAGGTATCACCCTCAACAATGAAATGGATGACTTTTCGGCTAAGCCCGGTGTCGCCAATGCATTTGGTTTGGTCGGAGGAGAAGCCAATGCCGTTGGTGCCGGCAAGCGCCCTTTGAGCTCAATGTCACCAACCTTCGTACTCAAGGATGGAAAACCGTTCATGGTCACCGGTAGCCCTGGCGGTAGCCGTATCATCACGACAACCCTGCAGACGATCCTCAATGTGATTGAGTACGACATGAATGTGGCCGAAGCAACGGTGACGCCGCGTATCCATCACCAATGGACACCGGACCAGTTACGTATCGAAAAAGGTATCAGCGCAGACACGATCAAGATCCTGAAGGAAAAGGGTCAGAACGTCAGCGTACAACCATCGATGGGACGTACACAAACCATCGAAATCAAGGATGGCATGTTCTATGGTTACTCGGATCCCCGCAATCCGGATGGCCGTACGATCGGATTTTGATCTGAAAAATCGATGATCTGATAGCGACGACTTGCATGACAATGCCGCTCATCATGTGAACCGCACCCCAAAAGTTGGACACCAATCCAACCTTTGGGGTGTTTTTCATGGCGAAGTACGAAACGAAATTCAAGCATGAGGTAGTGCAAC
>NZ_JACHYE010000013.1:0-43729 GCF_014192645.1 Herbaspirillum sp. Sphag64
TAAACTTTTTACCAAACCCCTCGCAAACCCACGCCCACACTCACTCTCTTCGAACAAACAAAAAAAACCAACACCATAAACAACAAGGCCATCCCGCAGGGATGGCCTTGTTGTTTGCTTCATTATCCGCGTACATGCTTACTATCCAGCAGGCGATAGGCTTTACCGAAAAAGGTGCAGCCAGCGACGTCGGCAGTTACCCGATATCATTGAAGGTGACACCTACCAATGCCTATTAAAGATGGATCCCACAACACCCTCGCACAATGCAAAAGCGCATCATATTGTCACCGCCGGAGAAGGCTTACCAGCTGACAAACGCACATTAGCCGTTGTCACTCTCTCTATCGCAGTGGGATTAGCCACACTGGATACCGCCATTGCCAACACCGCCTTACCCGTGATGGCAATAGATCTGCACACGACACCGGCAGCCTCTGTTTGGATCGTGACCGCTTATCAGCTGGCAATGATGGTGTCCCTGCTGCCGTTGGCTGCGCTGGGAGAAATCGTTGGTTACCGGCGTATATATATAGGCGGCCTTGCGCTGTTCACCGCAGCATCATTGCTGTGTGCAGTCTCTTGGTCACTGCCAACGCTAGTGGTAGCACGCTTTCTGCAGGGACTGGGTGGCGCCGGCATCATGAGTGTCAATTCGGCGCTGATACGTTTCATTTATCCGTCCAAGGGTCTTGGGCGCGGCGTGGGGCTCAATACACTGATTGTCGCTATTGCCTTTACCGTTGGTCCCAGCGTGGCTTCAGCGATTCTGGCGATCGCTCCCTGGCCGTGGTTGTTTGCGGTCAACGTTCCACTCGGCCTGATTGGCTTGGCTCTGGCCATCCCGTCGCTTCCGTTCACGCCTAACTCTACGCATCATTTTGATATGAAGACGGCATTGCTGAATGCTGCGGCGTTTGGCTTGCTGATTTTAGCTATCGGCGAAGGTGCGCACCAGGCATCTGCCAACGTCGTCGGACTTGAATTTGCGGCTGCACTTATTTGTGGCGTCTTCCTTCTACGCAGACAGGCATCGCATCCCGCACCGATGCTGCCGGTCGACTTGTTCCGGCGTCCGATGTTTGCGCTCTCTGCAGTGACTGCTGTGTGTTCGTTTGCGGCACAAGGGCTGGCCTTCGTCTCACTGCCTTTTTTCTTTCATCACGACCTCGGACGGACTCAGGTGGAAATCGGTTTGCTAATGACGCCCTGGCCGGTTGCAGTCGCCATCATGGCACCCATCGCAGGACGTCTTTCTGATCGCTATCCTGCCGGCATCCTTGGTGGTGTCGGGCTGGCGTTGCTGAGTATCGGCATGCTACTGATGGCGTTCATGCCGGGACAACCCAGCGTATTTGATATCTCCTGGCGCATGCTGTTGTGTGGAATGGGTTTCGGTTTCTTTCAATCACCTAACTTGAAGGCCCTGATGACGAGCGCACCCGCTGAGCGCAGTGGCGGCGCAAGCGGCATCGTGGCCACTGCACGATTGTTTGGACAAAGTATTGGTGCGGCATTGGTCGCCTTGTGTTTCAGCGTCTCGATGTCGCATGGATCACGGCTGGCGCTAGGGCTCGGCGCTGGCTTCGCGGGAGCGGCTTGTCTGGCAAGCTTTCTCCGACTGCTGACAAACAATCCTGCTGCGCCACGGACACCCAGGTGAAGCAATCGGCTTACTCAAATTTTTCTCAGCAGCAACAATAAGGAACTGATCACAACGGTATATACAAAGAGCAAGGGAATCCAGGAGTATCTATGCATCGCTATTGCTAAATGGAATGGATGTTCTGCTACGATAGATACATTATCGCGTCAGCTGCATCTGTCTCGGTCGATATGATGATCGGGTGAAGCCTTCGGCCCCCGAACGACCACTACTTCACTATTTGTTTCAAAGCGAGATTTCAGCGTGTTCAAACGGATTGCCCCTGACCAGTTACGTCTTGGAATGTATATCCAGGAAATTCCGGGACCATGGATGAATCATCCATTCTGGAGGGGTTCTTTCAAACTGGAAAAACGCGAAGATCTTGAAATATTGCGACACGGCAATATCGAGAAGATCGTCATCTGCACTACCAAGGGCGTGGATGTCCTGCCGGAAGAAGAGAAAGAAGTCGCCACCACGACAACGGTAGCTGCTACATCAGACAGTAAGCAAGAGAAAGAAGCCGAAACGGCAGCGGAAACCAAACCGGTACCTGCGAAGCTGAACATCAAGGTCAGCGTCGAACAGGAGCGGGTCACGGCAAGCCGTATTCTGACTTCATCCAAGCAAGCCATCATGACCATGTTCAATGAGTCACGCATGGGTAAAGCCGTTGATGTCAAGCAAGCCTTACCAATTGTGCAGGAAATTACCGCGTCGGTATCGCGCAATTCAGGCGCGCTCATCAGCCTGGCACGACTCAAGAATACTGACGACTACACTTATATGCATTCGGTGGCAGTTTGTGCTTTGATGATTGCGCTGGCGCACAAGCTGGGACTATCCCCTGAACACACCAGACAAGCAGGTGTGGCGGGACTATTACATGACATCGGCAAGATGGCAGTGCCGTCGGATATTCTGAACAAGCCTGGCAAACTCACGGATGACGAGTTCACCTCGATCAAGAAGCATACCGTGGCAGGCCATGAAATTCTGCGCAACGTCAACGGCATCAGTGAAGCGGCTCTCGATGTTTCCCTGCATCATCACGAAAAAATTGACGGCAGCGGGTATCCGTTTAATCTGCGTGGTGGCCAGATTTCCCTCTTCGCCAAAATGGGCGCGGTGTGTGATGTCTATGATGCAATTACCTCCGACCGTCCCTACAAGCCGGGTTGGGAACCAGGTCATTCAATCAAACGCATGGCCTCCAACGAGGGGCATTTTGACGAAATCATTCTAGAAGCGTTCATCAAGAGCGTCGGAATCTTCCCGACCGGATCTTGCGTATTAATGATGTCGGGAAAAATTGGGATTGTGCTGGATCAACATCCGGGATCGTTACTCACACCAAAAGTGAAGACGTTTTTCTCTACCCGCACCATGGCACCGATTCCAATTGAAATCATCGACCTCGCCGCTAGCAGGACTAGCGACAAAATTGTGTCGCACGCTGATCCGAGCAAATACAAGCTGCCCAATCTGGATGCCGTCTGGGGACCTCGCGTAGCATTCTGAAACTGACGAAGCCTGCCCGGCGCTATTGCCTGCTAGTCACGCACCGCAAAAGCCGCGGTTGCCGCCAGCTCGTCAAGTAAGGCGACGGTAGCACAGGCAGGGACATCATAAGGATTGAGGGTGCCGTTGCTGGAATACTTCAACAATAACGAACGATTGATCTTGTCCAAGCTCACTTTGCCCATCGTCCAGGACGAATATCGACGTACGGCAACTTCCTCGTAGCAAAGCAGTACCACATCGCGGTGGCGGGGATCCTGCAGCAGACGCACATACAATTGATTGACCTGATCGCGGCCCCCTTCGAGTGCCTGGACAAAGATTTCATCGCTATGACAGAGCACACCCGTGATCCCATTACTGGGGTTATGTCGACGCGAGGCCGACAAGATACCTTCCATTGACTCATGGCTGATCGCTGTCGAGGCGCGGCTTGCGTAAATCAGTCTTACTAACATGCTTACCCCTTGCGGATGAGAGAAAGAAACTCGCGGCGCAAATCAGCGTCGCGCAGGAATGAACCACGCATGACACTGTTGATCATCTTGGACTCCGTATCCTTGACACCACGCCAGTGCATGCAGAAGTGATCGGCTTCCATCACCAGTGCCAGGCCATCCGGTTGCAGCTTTTGCATCAGCAAATCAACCACTTGCGATACAGCTTCTTCCTGAATTTGCGGCCGACTCATGATCCATTCGACCAGACGTGCATACTTGGACAGCCCGATCAGATTCGAGTGCTCATTGGGCATCACGCCGACCCAGACCTTGCCCATGATCGGGCACAGGTGGTGGGAACAGGCACTACGTACTGTAATCGGTCCAACAATCATGAGCTCATTGAGGCGCTCAATATTGGGAAATTCGGTGACCGGTGGCGCAGGCTGGTAACGACCACGAAAAACTTCCTGCAGATACATTTTAGCAACTCGCTTGGCGGTATCCTGGGTGTTGTGATCGCTCTCAATATCAATCACCAGGCTTTCCAACACACCAACCAGCTTGGATTGCACCTCGGCTTGCAGCGCCTCGAGTTCACCTTCACGGATAAAGGCGGCAATATTGTCGTTGGCGTGAAAGCGAACGCCTGCGGCTTTGATGCGGGCGCGAATCCGCGCTGACACCAGTGCGTCATGCACGCTTTGTTGTGGTTGCTCTGTGGCCATTATGAACTGGGGTGCGATCGCACTTGCAATTGAAAGTAGCCACATTATGCCTTGAAACGCCAAATCGGTTTGGATCGTGCCCGGTCAGGAAAACCTATGTCCAGACGGTAGCAACTCCGCGCAAAATAGCGCCTGTAGTGACATTCTTGATGTATCCTCTGGAATATTAAGCTTTATTTGCTAGAATTGAGTAGGTGTCTATTTGTGTCGGCAAGCTTCGGCAACTGGCTCCTTGATCGGCTTTCGATTTGTTTAGGTGTGGGGAAATCATGAATCAGCGGCGCATCGCTCATCGCGCAGGACTGACGGGCTTAGGGTTAGGTCTGTGCTTACTAAGTGCCTGCGGCACCCCGCCGCCGCCAGTCGTGCCTGGTCCGACTAGTGTTCGCCCACCCTACCCAGTCGCTAATATTGAGAGCAATGGCGCGATCTTTCGTGTCAACAGTGCGCAGTTGTTTGAAGAACCGAATGCCCACAATATCGGCGACATTCTGAAAATCAATATCTCAGAGTCGCTGTCCGGCAGCACCAAGTCCACAACCAACAACAGCCGTGCGACCTCTCTCAAACAGGTTGGTCCTGGTGCGGGCAAGTCCATGAGCGGATTGCTGGCATCGATTTTCAATATCAATGACACCGCCACTGGCGCAGACTCGTTCAAGGGATCTGGTCAGACTGATAATTCCAATACGATGACCGGTGTACTCATGGTCACCGTGACTGAAGTGCTGCCTAATAACAATCTCGTCGTTGCTGGTGAGAAACGCATCAGTATGAATGGATCGATCAATACGCTGCGCTTCTCTGGCGTAGTCCGTACCCGTGATATTCATGGGGGTAATGTCGTGTCATCGAGCGATGTAGCCGATGCCAGACTCGAGCAGATCGGTGGCGGTGGAGTTGCTGACGCTAATCAACAAAATGCCTTGCAGAAATTCTTCCGGGATATCCTGACTTTCTGGTGATTCAGGCATCATCCTGAGTTACTCACAGCGATCTCAAGACCCGCTGAAAGTCGAAGTGTCTTTCTTTGCCTTTTTGTCCGGGACAACCACCAAGACATCAACCAATGGTCCCAGCTTGCTCGTCGTCGATCCCCA
The DNA here is from genome assembly GCF_014192645.1 of Herbaspirillum sp. Sphag64. Taxonomy (GTDB): domain Bacteria; phylum Pseudomonadota; class Gammaproteobacteria; order Burkholderiales; family Burkholderiaceae_D; genus Herbaspirillum. The sequence continues at coordinate 5,438 of NZ_JACHYE010000013.1, forward strand.
CTTATCCTGTCCAAATGAGCCAATCTGGTATTGCGCTGTACCAACGACCCGGCCTTCTCGGCGCAAGGTAAGTGAAGCGTAGGCAAGATAAGGGGAATAACTGCTGCTGAATGCCTTGACGTCCCATTTGATGAACGCGTTGTAGGCCATGGTCAGCGGGCAATTGGTAGGCTGGGTTCCTGCATTGTAGACACGGCTGAGCACACCATGCTTTTGCAGCTCGGATTGCAGGCTGGGCACAAAGTCGCTCAACGCCACGGAGCCATTCCATTCAATACAGACTTCCTTGATCTCATCGTGATCAAATACATTCGAACTGTCTGCCTTATGCGGCAGTAGTGAGCCCGCGGCATTGACACCGGTACCGACCAGACTGGCAGCATCCAGCACCGTGCTGAAACAGCCCGACAAGGAGGCGGCAGACAAAAAGACGAAAATAAGTTTGACCATGCTGACGACCGATTGGACTGAAAAGCAGACTGAAAAACAGACTCAAAAGCAAATTGATAACATCTGCCGGCATACCAACTATTTTTGCACCAATTAGCGCAAGAATACACACTAATATGCCATTGTCGATGTATTTGCAGCAACACCTATTATATGACGCGCAGCGGGCCAAGATCGTCACTAACGATTTCACTGGTCACACCAGCAATTCTGTCGGCAATCAGGCGACTGCTTCCGCAAGCCGTTGTCCAGCCATTGGAGCCATGTCCAGCGTTCAGGTATAGCCTGGCATACGAAGTTGCACCAATGAGTGGAGCGCCATCCGGTGTCATCGGACGCAGGCCCGCCCAATACTGCAAGCGACTCATGTCGGCACCATTAGGATATAGTGATTTGAGTGACTTGATTGCCGTCGCGCAATCCCTTGGTGACACCCGCGTATCCCAATTACCAATCTCTGCCGTGCCCGCAGCGCGGATATGGTTGCCCATTCGCGTAATGGCGACCTTGTAATATTCGTCCATGACGCCACTACGCGGCGCAGCCGCAGCATCCGTGACGGGTGCAGTAATCGCATACCCTTTGACCGGATAGACCGGCAAGGACAAACCCAGCGGGGCCAGCAAGGATACCGACGCGCTGGCACAGGCCACGACATAGGCATCGGCTTGCAGCAGAGCTGACTGACCATGCTCGTCATCGACATGTAACCCGGTCAATTCCCCGCCAGCATGTGCGAGTGCACGCACCGCGGTACCGAGTCGAAAAACCACACCCTGCGTCTTGAGCCACTCCGCCAGCGCGCGCGCAAACAAGGGACAATTGCCGGTCTCGTCCTGGGGCAATAGCATGCCACCGACAAGTTGCCCTCTGGCCGCCTCCAAGGCAGGATCAAACGCCATGCATCCAGCCACATCCAGCAACTGAAAAGGAACACCAGCCTCGGCCAGTACCCCGGCTGCCAGCCCAGCGTTGTCCAGTCCTTCCTGGGTCCGGAATACTTGGAGATTCCCGCCCGTAGTCTGTTCATACTGGATATCCAGTCGCTCGCGTATCGCCTTGAGCTGACTATGGCTATACCGCGCCAGACGCCCCATGCGCGCCTTATTGATGGCATAGCGCTCGGCATTGCATTGCGACAGGAACTGCCGCAACCACCGCCACTGATGACGATCCAGACGCGGACTCCAGCGCAGTGCGGTCTCCATGCCAAGCCAGCTCTGCACCGTCCACTTGAGCGCCTTGGCCGGCATACCCGGTGCCGCCCATGGCGTCGCATAGGAGGGGCAGACATGACCGGCATTACCGAAACTGGTTTCTACGGCGACCTCGCGCTGACGATCGACTACGGTCACGGTGTAACCCTTTTCGTGCAGGAAGTAAGCGGTGGTCACGCCGACAATCCCAGCGCCGAGAACGATGATATGCATGATGAGAATAGGTTTTGCCAGCGCAGAGAAAGCATGGCAACGATCGCAGAATAAGGTGACTATTCTAACCAATAAGTAGACCCGATAAGCACGGCAAGCAGCGCTATCTGCATGCGCATGTTCTCCTTTACAATTGCGAAGCCTTCAGGAGAAGACCGACAGTTGTTAGTGATTGAAGGCCGCTGGTACGCTTCCTGCAATGGTGAACGCGTTCAGGCAAAAATCAAAAGGGAATCACAATGTATCAATGGGACTTTGCCTCGCTCTGGCAATTCCGTAACATCATCGCGGTGGGTTTCGGCTATACGCTGGCCTATACCGTGGCGTGCGTCGCGCTGGGTTTATTGCTGGGACTGCTGGTCGGGCTCGGTCGGCTGTCAAGCAATCCGCTGATATCCGGCCCATTGCGCGCCTATGTCGAGCTGTTTCGCTGCACCCCGGTATTGGTGCAGCTGGTGTGGTTCTACTATGCCTTGCCGGTACTAGCAGGGATCGAAATGTCAGCCGGTACTGCCGCCTTGGTCTCGCTGACTCTCTATGGCGGTGCCTTCTACTCGGAAATCATCCGTGGCGGCATCATCTCCATCGATGTCGGCCAGACCGAAGCCGGCAGCGCACTGGGCATGACCCGTCTGCAATTGATGCGCCGGGTGATTTTGCCGCAGGCATTCAAGCGCATGACACCACCACTGGTCAGTCAATCCATCATGCAGCTCAAGAATACTTCACTGCTGTCGGTACTGGCCGTTCCCGACCTGCTCTACCAAGGTCAGATCATTGCCCACGAAACCTACCGTCCACTGGAAATCTACACACTGGTAGCAGTCATGTATTTCCTGATCTTGCTACCAGCGACCATCTGGGCCAAACGCCTGGAAACGCGCCTGAACCAACAACAAGGGGCCTGAGTCCATGCGCGACGTTAACCTTCAAGTCATGATCGACATCCAGAATCTGAAAAAGTCCTTCGGCGACCATGTCGTGCTCAAGGACATTTCGATGCAAGTCACCAAAGGGAGCGTGGTCGCCATGATTGGCCCCTCCGGCTCCGGCAAATCGACTCTGCTACGTTGCATCAACCTGCTGACCGTGCCGGAGCATGGCAGCATTCGGGTTGGTGAGCAGCAGTTCAGTTTCGGCGCTGGAAAAAAGGGCTCGACACCGTTGAAAGACCGCGAGCTTGCAAAGTTTCGTACCAATACAGGGATGGTATTTCAGCACTTCAACCTGTTCCCACACATGACCGCTCTGGAAAACGTCATGGAAGGGATGCTCACCGTACTGCGCAAACCCAAAGTCGAAGCCCGTGCGCAAGCACAAGCGCTGTTGCAGAAAGTCGGTTTAGCCGATCGCGCTGACATCTACCCACAACGCCTCTCCGGCGGACAAAAGCAACGGGTGGCAATTGCCCGTGCACTGGCCATGCAGCCCGGCGTGATGCTGTTTGACGAAGCCACCTCGGCGCTAGATCCGGAATTGGTCGGCGAAGTACTGAACGTGATTCGCTCGCTAGCAGCAGATGGCATGACCATGATTCTGGTCACGCATGAGATCGCCTTTGCCCGTGAAGTGGCCGATCAGGTGGTCTTTATGCGTGATGGCGTAGTGGTCGAAGCTGGCCCACCTGAGCAAGTCATCGATCAGCCACGGCAAGCGGCCACGCAAGCCTTTCTGTCACGCTTCAACGGTTAAGGACTACCATGAGCGCCCGCCTCGACCTGCTCGACGATACGGATCGCAAGCTCATTGCGCTGTTGCAGGCCTCGGCGCGCGAGAGCGTTGCCAACCTGGCGCGCAAGCTTGGCGTGGCGCGCACCACCGTCGTTGCTCGTCTGGCGCGGCTGGAAAAGAACAATGTCATCGCGGGTTATACCGTCAGACTTGGGCAAGACATCAGCGATAGCGGCCTGCGTGCCTATGTCGGCATCACGGTCGAACCAAAAACGGCACGCGAAGTACTCAAACGTTTCAAGCGCATTCCGGAAGTTGAACAACTCTGCTCAGTCAGCGGCGAGTTTGATTACGTCGCCTGGCTACGCGCCGACTCCGCCGAGCAACTAGACAAACTGCTCGATGAAATCGGCGAGATCGAAGGCGTCATCAAGACCACGACCTCGATTGTCCTGTCACGCAAGATTGATCGCTGACCGGCAGACACACCATCTGCCGAACCAGCCTCCATACTGAGCGTTGATTACAGAGGGATTTGTGGCGGCACATCTTCTGGGCGCACGCCGGAGAGCTTCTGCAAATTCTGCAAGACTGTCGTCTTGATCTTGCCAGCGGCACGCTCCTGCTCGATCCACTTGTTGACGGTCTCCAGCCAGGCCTTGTCGTCTTCCTTGGGCACCGCGATATTGGTCGAGGTTGCCTCCAGTGGCATCGGCACAATCATGGTGCCCAGGCTGGGGTTCTTTTTCAACACATTCAATGCCAGCAGCCAGACCAGTACCTGCACATCGACCCGGCCGGTTTGCAGCGCAAGCGTCGCATCGTCTGCCTTTTCCAGGCGCACGATGGTGGCGTTCGGACAGACGCGAGAAATCATCTGATCGTGGGATGAACCGATATCCACGCCAATCTTCACGCCGGGATTATTCAGCTCAGCCCAGGTCTTGGGTGCAAAGCCCTTCTTGGCGACAATCGTGAAGGCATTATTGAACAGGGGCTCGGAGAACCCGACCGCTTCACGGCGTACCGGTGTCGGATTCATGCCAAAGAACACATCAATCTTGCGCGTCTGCAGGTCCAGTACCGAATTGCCCCAGGTAGTTTCCTGCACTTCCAGCTTGACGTTCAGGCTGGCCGCCAGACTGCGGGCGAAATCCACCATAAAGCCACCCCATTCACCGCTGACCAGATCCTTGTTGTAGTAAGGCGCCTGTCCGCGTACACCGCCGATACGCAAGACTTTGGTGCGCTTGATACGCGCCAGGGTGTTTTCCCCCGCGACGCTTTGCGCGAACGCTGCGGGTAAAGAACCGGCAGCGGCGAGTCCTGCGAGATTAGTGATAAAGCGACGGCGGTTTGGCATTACTTTTCTCCCTGATAGAAATCAATAGGCAAAGGGCTCTACGACCCTAGTACCTGCTCTGACGGCAACGCGTCGTTGGCGCCGGTTATCAATTCTAATCCTAAGCCGCCACTGCTGGCAGAGCCATGCATCAAGACATCCATGAGTCGCGATTCAAAATGCCACCATCGCAAACACTACATGATGTAAGTTTATGCACATCATTTTGACTAGAAACACACAATAATCACTACAACATTGGTCTTTTTATCGTATCGAACCCCGTCTAAGATGAAGTCATTCATCAACACCGCAGGGGAATCTGTCATGACTACCAAGGATCAAAAAAATATTGCACTGCTCGGCGCCGGTCATATCGGTAGCGCCATTGCACAACGCCTTGCCGGTAGCGGCGACTACCGGGTCACCGTCATCGATCGTGAAGACAGTGCGCTGCAGCACATCGACAGCGCAAACGTCAGCACCCGGGTCGCCAACTCAGCCGATCCGGCGGTACTGGCGCCGCTGCTGCGCGAAGCCGATATCGTCATCAATGCACTGCCCTACCATCTGGCAAGCACTGTCGCTGCGGTGGCCAGAGATACCCACACCCACTACTTTGACCTGACCGAGGATGTCAGCGCGACCAGACAAATCAAGGCCATCGCGCGTGATGCCGATACGCTGTTTATGCCCCAATGCGGTCTCGCACCAGGATTCATCGGCATCGCCGCCCATGCACTGACGGCCTCGTTCGATCAAGTGCTTGACGTCAAGATGCGGGTCGGCGCACTACCCGAGTTCCCCAATAACGAGCTCAAATACAATCTCACCTGGAGTATTGATGGCCTGATCAACGAGTACTGCCATCCCTGCGAAGCGCTGCATGATGGTCATCCAGTCGCCGTCGATCCACTGGAAGGGCTGGAGCACTTTTCACTCGATGGCGTTGAATATGAAGCTTTCAATACCTCTGGCGGACTCGGCACCCTGTGCGATACGCTGGCTGGGCGCATCCGGAATCTGGATTACAAATCGGTTCGTTATCCAGGGCATCAGGAAAAAATGAAATTCCTGCTCGACGATCTCGGGCTTAAACGTGAGCCAGAACTGCTCAAGAGTATCCTGCGTAAAAGCATTCCCGGCACGATGCAGGATGTGGTGCTGGTATTCATTACGGTAAGCGGTCTGCGCGAAGGACAATTGATGCAGGAGGTATTCAGTCGCAAGATCTTTTCAACCCATGCCAATGGGTGCCACGAAAGTGCGATCCAGCGCACCACAGCGGCCGGTGTCTGTGCCGCGGTTGACCTGTTCGTTGCAGGACGCTTACCACAATCAGGCTTCGTCGCCCAGGAGCAGGTACAGCTCGACGACTTTCTCGCCAATCGTTTTGGCAGCGTCTATAGTCAGGTACGTGGTGTATGATGACTTTGCTGCGCGTAAAATAGCAGTGCGTAGCAACATCTTCGGTTCATTGTGCGACCCTTCATTCGGAGTTCTCTGTCTCGTGCGCAACACCAATCTTCCAAACACGCATCCGATCTCCCTTTCCACCGCATCTGCCCGCCAAACTGGCTTTGGCAAAGGGAAAGTTCTGACCGTCATGGCTCTCCTCGCAAGCACGGCCATCAGTGGCTGCGCCAGCTACAGTGCAGTTACCGCTGAAGACGGCGATGGCAACTATCGACTGACCGCCAACGGCATGAGCTACACCATGTCCATGAATGCGTTGACCGCCACCAGCCGTGAGAAAGCAACCAGCTGGTGCGACGCTCAGGGTAAGGACATGCAGTTGCGACAACAGGCACGCAGCTGGCAGCCGATGCAGGTAGAACTCAGCTTCCGCTGCGTACCCCGACAAGGCAAGGGGGACCCAGCGTCTCAGGAACAAGGGAAGTCATTGACGACTTTCAAGTAAGATTTCCTATCGGCCAGGCTTGAGGATTTTGTGTTCTCCTGGCCCGATTTGTCAGGGCATTTGCTATCATGCATACGGTGCCGCGGGTAGTTCACTCTTGTCATTGCGGCATGTTCAGGTGCCCCAGGAGCCACCCATGCAGCCGAGACCATCGAATTCGTCCGGAACAATTGACGATGCAACGCTGGATATTGCCGCCAGAATGTTTGTCATGGCGCGGCACGGTGACGCTGCTGGATTGCGTGCAAGCCTGTCCGGTACAAGTCCTTCAAGCGCAAGTCCGTCAACCACCAGCCCGGTCAATCTGCGGGACCACAAAGGCGATAGTTTGCTGATGGTCGCGGCTTACCATGGTCATACCACCGCCGTCGACATACTGCTAACCCACGGCGCCGATCCCGATATCCGCAATCATCATGGCCAGACTGCCATTGCCGGCGCCGCCTTCAAAGGACATGTCGAGGTCGTCGAAAGCCTGCTCAGGCATGGTGCAAATGTCGAAGGAAGTTCCCCCGAAGGGCAGACCGCATTGATGATTGCCGCCATGTTCAATCGCACCGAGATCGTCTCACTGCTGCTGGCCCATGGTGCCAATATCCGGGCGCGCAGCAATAATGGCAGTACCGCTATCGAGGCTGCAACCGCGCTCAACGCCCCCGATACGGTTGCGATTCTGGCCGAACACCTAGCCAAAACTCCGCCCTGAGATCAAGCGCAGCGCGCCTTATGCATCCGCGAAGGGCGAAACCCCCACGGCGTTGCCGGCAGCATCAAAACCTTCAGCCAGACCAACCCCCTTCACGCCTAGTGTCAGCACGGCGTCACAGGTATCGGCGAGTTCCTCTTCCAGCGCGCGCGCGGCATCAATCGCCTTATCCACCGTCGCCACGATTTGCCCGGCATCACTGTACAGATTGACCCGCAATAACAAATCGCCATCATTGTCGACCGGCCCCATCACTGCGTGAGTATCCGTACCTGCGATACCGCTTTGCTGCAGGCCATGATCCAGCTCCGACATCATCTGCAACATGAAGTATTCCGACACACCGCGCTGCTTGCCGCCATGGAACAGATCCTGATACAGGAAGTGCACCTCGAACCCACGCGCATCGGCCACCAGACAACGCTGCACCACCGGCACGACCGTCTCGCTCCAGGCCTGAAAGCGTTCAGCCCGCTGCGCAAAGTAGGCATCCATGGCAACCTCGTCAGTTGGCACCTGATAGAACGGATCGTTCACATTTTTGAGTGCAAACCCGAGCAAGAAGCGCAACTCCACGGCCGTATCATCAGCACCAAAACGATTCGGCGGCCAGCTACCGAAGCTGCGCTCAATGGCCGGTGTTGCCTTGATCTTCTTGTCGGTCATTGCACTGTAGGCATCACGCACCATGGCTTCCAGATGGCTGTAGGTGATCGCATCGATTTCATCCAGATGGTAGGCATAGCTGACCAGCACAACCTTGGCATCCGCACTCTCGAGCTGGGCTTGCTGGATGCTTGCAGTCAATGCCTCAAACGCCTCAGCATCACGGAAATTGTGATCCGGATGCAAACCACCGGCGGTCCGCACAAACATCGGAATCACGAATGCATTGACCTCGATACGTTGCTCATTGCGCACGAAGATCACGGTCTCCGCCGCTTCTTCGATGGCTTCGCGCAGATAGGGGAAGGCCTCCGCCTCCAGATCACGGGCACGTTCCAGCGCCTCGTACAGGACATCATCCTGCTGATCACGCAGATTCTTTGTAATCAGACGCCGCAAGTCGCGTTGCTTGACAGGCAACTCCGGCGAATGTTCATCCTCGGTTGCCAGTTCCACTGCCAGATCGGCAAGCTGCTGAATCAATGCTTCTTCGACTTCATCATCATTGAGCGCTGCTTGATGGACTTTGGCTGCCTTGGAAGGTGCCGGACGCTTGCTTTTAGACATGGGAGAGAAACCGGTAAGAAAATCAGGCCGCCATTGTATCAAGTCGCCAACAGAACTAAACCTCACAGGGATCGACTTAACCGCCGATATCACTGGGTTACCGACAGATCTGCAACAAATCGTCACGGGTAACGGCGGCGACATGGCAGAAAAAAGCGGCCCGCAGGCCGCTATTGTGTTGAGTCAGATTGGTATTCAGACAATGTCGAGCATCGAATAGCCCTCAGCACCCAGGACGTCGTAGCAGCGCGTGCAATGCGGGCAGAACAGATGGGCGCGCTTCACATGGTGACGCCGCAGTACCAGTTGCAGCGGCTCGCCGCTGCAATGCGGGCAAGATTCACGCATGTTACCCACAGAAATCGGATCCGGCGCCAGAAACGCCCCATTGTCCAACACCACGCCATCAATCACTTCGCGCGGATCCATCTCGAACAGGCTCATATTAACCATGTCGCGTGGATGCGGGTATTGCCCCAGCGGAGGCAGATCCAATGGCAGCGCACCCGCAAAAATGCCGGCTGCCTGGGGCGTGATGGAGGTCATGGCAAGACGTTCAACCAAAGGATGAGTCACAAGCATGGAAAGGTGTTCTTCCATAACAGACGATGTCGCAGGACGCATTCGGTACTCCTCATTGACGAGCATTGATGAACTGGCCACAGTCGGGCCATCCGCAACCGCAAAACGCATACAAACCGCAAGTCAGACAAGCTGCACGTATGCAACTAGTGATTGCGGTTTTTCAGTCAAATCGATCAAGCCGAGCTCTCAATCTAGGCAAGTTACGGACGACTTTCAAGGCAGAGCAGAGAAGAGTTTTGTAACATCCAAAGCAGTCATACAACCTGCCATGAAGTATCGATGGCAGCCTGCCAATATTTGTCGATTGCCGAGTTGAGGGGCGATCTTGCGTACAGCACCAAGGCCTCGCAACAACACCAACGCCAACCACAATCATTTCGTAAAAGAGATGCCCTAAGGCATCACCGTAGCGCCAGGTGTACGGTGACGGATAGGTTAAAAGACTTTGCCACCTCCAATAGGTCTGGTTTCGTTCTCTCGTGTAATGAACTTCTCTGCTGCCGATAGATTGACATCACTTCGGACGTTATCCGAGACCCTTCCCCACTCACATTGGAGAGAAAACATGGCCGATACCCCTATGGACCGCCGCGACTTCATTAAACTTTCTGGGACTGCCGTATTGGGTGTTGCCATGGCAGGCACATTTTCCAACGCTGCTGCAGTAACGCCGTCCTCTGTGAATTTTGACATCAACACCGCCTTCACCGATTTTATGAAGGGCATCGGCGGCAGTGCCAGCGATGGCGGCGGCACCATCGAGTTTTCCGGACAAGATCCTATCGTGCGCAGTCATTTTCGTATCGCCTCCTGCATGGCGATTCCAGCCATGGGCGCAGCAGTCGGTGCGGCTGCCATCTGGAAGGAACGGACCGGCCAGGGACAAGATATCAAGGTTGATTTGCGCGAGGCAATGTACAACGTCAACCCATTGATGACCATCATCATGAGAAAGCGCATGGCCTTGGGTGTCGTGCCAGCAGATGATCCCATCGCCAGTCGGTTCTCATTTATACCGACGGTCAATGGACACTGGTATCAGGCACCATTGGCGCTGGGAAATCCGGTGTCATTTGGTATATTTCCAACCAAGGATGATCGCCAGGTCACCATCACTGGCGTGTATCCGCACCTGTTGGAGCGGGCCCTGAATCTACTCAATGCAGCGCCCAACCGTAAGGCGGTCGCCAGTGCTATCCGCCAATGGAAGGCGGATGATCTGGATGCGGCCATGGAGCAACATCGGGTCATCGGTGCCATTCACCGTACCTCGGACGAATGGCTACGCCATCCACAAGGACAATATCTGTCGACAGTCCCGCTGATCGAAATCGTGAAAGTTGGCGAATCCGATCCGGTCCCTTACACCCAAAATCCGACCCAGCCGCTCTCTGGAGTTCGCACACTGGCTCTCACCCATGTGATTGCCGGCTCATGCGCTGCACGCACCTTAGCCGAATATGGCTCTGAAGTCCTCCATGTGGCCCGCGATCAAGCCTTCGAGCACGAGGGCCTGGTGACCGATGTCAACGTCGGCATGCGTTCGACCTACATGGATCTGCGGCGGGCAGCCGATAGTCAGGCACTGGTTGCACTCCTGCCAAAAGCAGATGTCTTCATTGAAAGCTTCAGCGGTCGCAGTATTGAACGACTTGGATTTGGGGTCGAAGAAGTCGCCAAGCAACGTCCCGGCATCATCTATCTGTCGTTGCGTTGCTATGGCTGGGACGGCCCTTGGCGCGAACGCGCCGGCTTTGATATGGAAGGCGTGACAGTGTCAGGCTATACGATGGCCGAAGGTGGTCATCGTGGCGCGCAGTTTTCCGCGAACTACGGCGATGCTCAGAGCGAAAGCACAGTCACGCCCGCATTTCCTCCGACGCTGGTCATCAACGATTACATCGCAGGTTATCTGGGCGCAGCTGGTGTGATCGCCGCCTTGCGACGCCGCGCAACCGAGGGGGGCAGCTATCATGTGCGCATCAGTTTGACGCGTGCGGCTATGTGGTACCAGAGTCTGGGGATTTTCGCCAATACTGATTTTGCACCCACACCAGCACAGATGATGGTGCCACCGGAGACCATCACACGCCACACCCCCTATGGTGAAATCCACCGTCTTGCGCCACTAGCGAAATTATCAGCCACCCCAGGGCGCTGGAGAGATCCTCTGGTGGCAGTACGCGGCGGCGACAAGCCAGAATGGGAGTCCTGAACCATGACCCGCACTCACCTGCCCCATCACCCGGTTCGTCTGCTTGCATTGACCACCATTATCGCGCCAGTTTGCTTCGGTGCTTTTGCCCAATCCACGACAGCGGTACCGAATGCAAACGATGCAGTCAATGTGGCCGCTACTACGGCACCATTGGCTGCCCCGACAAATGATGCAGAATCAGCCCATCCATCACTGCTAGATAACACGATGTCGGCCAATGGAGATTTACTAGAAGACGCTTTGCCACACTCCGGTCATTTACGGCTGCCCACAATGATGGATCCCTGGTTTGCCTGGAAACGTGCGTTTCAGCAGGATACCGGCTTGTCGATCGGTGGTTCCTATCAACTGCTGGGGCAAAGCTACTCCAGCAGCCTGATTAACCAGAACAAGGCAGTCGGGAGCAAGCTGACGATCAATTTTTCTTACGCGCTGCTTAATGCGGGCAGGCCCGATGCGCTGGCATTCGACATGGCGGTAGAAGATCGTCGTCCCTTCGGTAACGATCTGGCACCACTGCATGCCGGGCTATCAACGGGGTCGATGGTGCCAACCGCCGCCACCTATGGGCAATTCGATCTTGGTATCTCACAGGCCTATATCCGTCAAAACCTGTTCGATAACCAATTTCAATATACAGTCGGCAAAATCTTTGCGCCCAACTTCATCGATGCTTATCCGTTCTTTGACGATAACCGGCAATTCCTAAGTCAGGCATTTTCGACCAGCCCCACGATTGCCTCTCCGTTACGTGGCTTTGGTGCAGTCGCCGCCTGGTATCCAACCGAGCAGGGTGTGTATATCAAGCCCGGTATCTTCACCACGCACAGTGACGACACGGGTAGTACAGTTGGCGATTTCTTCAACAAGAACGAGCATTTCTACATGCTCGAAGCCGGCTGGAGCGGACAGGCCAAATCCGGAGTACCGATTCAGGCGCGTGGTCCCATGGATAGCGACAATATCCATCTGACCGGCTGGTATCGCGATCCACAGGAGGATGGAACAGCACGCTCCTACGGTGCGGCATTCAATGCCAACTTCATGGCAGGAGATAACCTGATGTGGTTTACCCGTGCCGGCTGGTCCACCGGATGGGCCATTGATCGTGCGGTATCGGTTGGCATCGGCTGGCGTCCAACCGAGCATTATTCGGATCTGTTTGGCCTCGCCACTGGCTGGATAAGGCCGACCAACGAGGCATTGCGTACGCAGACGGTGACAGAACTTTTCTATCGCTACATGGTCACGCCCAACCTCGCCATCACGCCCGACCTTCAATATATTCAACGACCACCACTGGCACCTGGCAGAAGTGAATTATGGGTGTTGAGCCTGAGAGCACGGATCACTTTCTGATTTTCTGAATCTGAGTGCGCGGTACTATCGACCAGACACAACATCAGTCTGGTCGGTAGCAGGATCAGATGTGCCTCACCATGCTGCCACACAGCCATCGGTACGTGGCTCGGTACCACCGCACAGCACGCCATGCTGATCTCGCCAGATAATCTGACCACGCCCGAAGCCAAGCTGGTTGCCTGACCAACTGAGCGCATGTCCCAGACCCGCCGGCCCCAATGCGCGAAACAGATGCTCAGCCGTCGCGTGTTCAATGCTGACCTTGTTGCCACTCTCCCATTCCCAACGCGGCGCATCCAGTGAGGCTTGCGGATTGAGGCCAAAATCGACCGTGTTCATCACCATCTGCACATGGCCTTGCGGCTGCATGAAGCCACCCATTACGCCGAAAGGTCCCACGGCCTGACCGTCCCTGGTCAGGAAGCCCGGAATGATGGTGTGATAAGGACGTTTACCCGGTGCCAGACAGTTCGGATGATCTGCATCGAGCGTGAAATTGTTACCCCGGTTATGCAAGGCGATACCGGTTCCCGGTACCACCAGACCCGAGCCAAAGCCCATGTAATTGCTCTGGATGAAGGACACCATATTGCCGTCTTCATCGGCGGTACACAGATAAACCGTACCACCACGCGACGGCTCACCGGCCGAAGGCAGTCTGGCGTGGCTGCCGATCAACTTGCGACGCTCATCGGCATACGCCTCTGACAACATATCCTCCACCGATACCCGCATGTGTCCTTGATCAGCAATATGCGCGAGACCATCGGCATAGGCCAGCTTGATGGCCTCGATCTGACGATGATAGGTCAGCACCGTATCGCGCTCACTGAAATCAAAGCCCTTCAACAGATTCAATGCCAGCAATGCCACCAGACCATGACCATTAGGCGGAATTTCCCAGACGTCATAGCCACGATAATTGGCACGGATCGGCTCCACCCATTGCGGGCGGAAATTGGCCAGATCGCTCTGCTCCATATAGCCCCCCGCCGCACGGATGAAGGCCGCAGTCTTCTCGGCCAGTGCTCCTCGGTAAAAACTGTGGGCATTGTCTGCAGCAATGCTGCTTAAGGTCGCAGCATGGCCCGGTGCCTTCCAGATTTCACCCGCCCGTGGTGCACGACCATCAATGCCAAAGGTATCGAACCAGGAGGCGAAGTAGCTTTCCTTGAACTCCCGCGTGAAATTTTTGTAGGCCTGCTCCCAGGCCACCGCGACCATCGGCGAGACCGGAAAGCCCTGCTCGGCCAATGCGATTGCGCCCGCCATCGAGCGCGGCAACGGCAAGCGCCCAAAACGCTCCGCCATCGCCGCCCAGGCCGATGGCGTACCCGGTACAGTCACCGGCAAAGCACCATATTTCGGCACGCTCTTGTGGCCGGCAGCGCTGAGCGCCTGTTGCGAGATCGACATCGGTGCAGGACCACTGGCATTGAGGCCGTGCAGTTTTCCTTGATGCCAGATCAGCGCAAAGGCATCGCCGCCAATGCCGTTAGCGGTCGGCTCCACGACCGTCAATGCGGCAGCTGCGGCAATGGCAGCATCAATGGCGTTACCACCGGCCTGCAATACCTGCAGCCCGGCCTGTGCAGCCAGCGGCTGGGAAGTTGCCACCATACCACGCCGGGCAAAGACCGCACTACGACGTGAGGCATAAGGATAGTGATTGGAATTGAAGTTGGGCATGAGCAGCTTTCTGTAAAGCGAACCTGAAAAAATAAGTAACGAGTGAAAGGGACAATCACCTCAGCGGTATAAATGGCAGGCCACGAACTCCCCTGGTGCCGTTTCGATCTGCGGTGGCGCCTCGGTCTCACAGATTTTCATGCAGGCCACGCAACGCGGATGAAAATGGCAACCAGCCGGCGGCGCCGCCGGATTGGGCGCAGCTCCACTGAGGATGATACGTTCCCGCACCTCATCGGGATGCTCACGCGGTATCGCCGACAATAATGCCCGCGCATACGGATGTTTGGGTGTGCGGTAAATATGTTCGCGACTGCCATACTCCACCATGCGCCCTAAATACATCACACCGATGCTGTCACTCATGTGGCGGATCACCGCCAGATCATGCGAGATAAACAGATAGGTCAGTGCAAATTCACGCTGCAAATCCTGCAACAGATTCAGAATCTGCGCCTGAATCGATATATCCAGCGCTGATACTGCTTCATCGGCCACCACCAGCTTAGGGCGCGTAATGACCGCACGGGCAATGCCGACACGCTGTCGCTGGCCTCCTGAGAACTCGTGCGGATGGCGGCTTGCATAGGTCTGGCTCAAGCCAACCACATCCAGCATCTCGGCTACCTTGCGCCGGCGCGCGGCGCGATCAAACAGGTCATGCACGATCAACGGCTCTTCCAGTAGCTCGCCTATCGTCATACGCGGGTTAAGCGAGGCGAATGGGTCCTGAAAAATCATCTGCATATGCCGTCGTGTACGGCGTAAAGCACCAGCCGACAAGCCGCACAATTCTTCACCCATGAAGCGCACGCTTCCAGCGGTTGGCTCTATCAGTCGCAACACACTGCGTCCGGTCGTCGACTTGCCGCACCCGGATTCGCCGACCAGACCGAGTGTCTTGCCCTCGTCGAGCGTAAAGGACACATCATCAACCGCCTTGACCGGTGCCGCACCGCGCTTGCCGGTGAAATATTTCCGCAGTCCGCTCACCTGCAATAAGTTTGAATTCGCCATGCTTGTCTCGATCCTTAACAGGGGTACCAGCAACGTACAAGATGTTCCGACACGGGAAGATCAACCGGTTTCAGTTCTGGGGCATCAGTCCGGCAACGCTCCTGCACCTGCGCACAGCGCGCCGCGAAGCGACAACCTGAAGTCACCGATCCTGGCAGAGGGACAGCACCTGGAATCGCCGTCAGTGGCATCCCCGGCTCAGCATCCAGTGCCGGCCGCGCCAGCATCAATGCGCGCGTGTAGGGATGCGCAGGCGCATCAAACAGTGCACGTACGGTACTTTGCTCGACGACCTGCCCGGCATACATCACCACCACGCGTTCGCACATTTCCGCGACCACGCCGAGGTCATGGGTAATGAGCAGGATGGCCGTGCCACGTTCTTCTCCGAGCTTGCGCATCAACGCCAGAATCTGCGCCTGAATCGTCACATCCAGCGCCGTCGTCGGCTCATCACAGATCAATAGCGCCGGACGACAGAGCAAGGCCATGGCAATCATCACGCGTTGTCGCATGCCGCCCGATAATTGGTGCGGATACGCCTCCAGCAATTGTTCTGGCCGGGACAACCCGACCTGCTGCAGCATGACAAGGACTTGCTCATTGATCTCCTGAGGTGTCAGATCGGTGTGAATTTCCAGCATCTCCCGGCACTGCTTGCCAATCCGGTGCAAAGGATTGAGCGAGGTCATCGGTTCCTGAAAGATCATCGCGATATCGTTACCACGCATGCCGCGCAAGCTGGCCTCATCCACCTGCAGCAAGTCGCACGCCGAGCCATTGCCGTTCCAGCGAATCCTGCCACCGAGGCGCACCTGGCTGGTCTTGGGGAACAAACGCAAGATCGATAAGGCAGTCACGCTTTTGCCGCAGCCGGACTCTCCCAGCAGGCCAACAATTTCATTCGCCCCCACACGCAAGGACACATCATCGACGGGTACCACTGACTTGCCATTGCTGACAAACTCGACACGCAGATTGCTGACTTCCAACATGGCTATTTCATCCTCAACGCAACATTGACTCAACGATGTAACTTCGGATCGAACACTTCCCGTACCCCATCACCGAGCAGGTTGAAGCCCAGCACCACCAGAAAGATCGCCACGCCGGGCCACAATGCCAGCGTCGGATTGGTATTGAGATAGGCTTGCGCAATATGCAGCATGGAACCCCAACTCGGATCCTCGGCCCGCGCTCCCAGCCCGAGATAAGACAAACCAGCCTCTGCAATGATGGCCGAACCCATGGCAAAGGTCGCCTGAATCACGAGTGGTGCCATCGCGTTGGGCAGGATATAGCGCCACATGATGCGGATCGGTCCAGCCCCTACTGCCCGCGCCGCCATCACGTATTCCAGATTGCGAATGCTCATTGCCTGACCACGCGCCAGACGGATAAAGGCAGGTGTAAAGCCAATCCCGACCGCCACCATCGCATTGATGAACCCGCCTCCCAGCGCTGCCGCCAGCGCCAGGGCCAGAATCAGCGATGGAAACGCCTGCAACGCATCGACCACGCGCATGACCACCCATTCATCCCAAAGGCCACCGAAGTAACCACTGGCAATACCAATTGGCACACCCAGACAGAAGGCCAGACCAACCGCAATCAATGCCGCCTCCAGTGAAATGCGCGCACCGAACAGCATGCGCGAATAAATATCTCGCCCCAGATCATCGGTACCCAGCCAGTGCTGTGCTGAAGGGGTCGCCAGCAGATTGCTGTAATCCTGATCGAAGATGGGATCGTGGGTCGCCAGCCACGGTGCAAGTAACGCCAGCAATATCAGCAACACGATGATGGCTGCCCCCAGCAAGGCCAGATGATTGCCTGCGAAACGCCGCAAGCCAGTAAATCGCGCGCGTTGAGGCAGGGTCGGAGTGGCAACAGCCGGTGTAGTGTGATCCATCGCCACGCCCTATTCCGAAACAGTCTGGCTGATACGTGGGTCGACCAGCGCATACAGGACATCGACCAGCAAATTGACCAGCACCACCATCAACGCAGCAGCCAGCACGCCACCTTGCACCATGATGTAGTCACGCTGAAAGATGGCATCGACGATCATCTTGCCCATCCCCGGCAAGCCAAAAATGCTCTCTGTAATCACCAGCCCACCCAGCAGGCCGGACACCATCAGACCACTGGCAGTCAGCACCGGGATCAAGGCATTGCGCAAGGCGTGTCCCAACACCACTTGCCAGTCCGTCAGCCCTTTAGAGAAGGCGGTACGGATAAAGTCTTCATTGAGTACCTCCAGCAGACTGCTGCGCACCATGCGCATCAGAATCGCCGATTCGCGCAGACCAGTCGCCAGTATCGGCATGCACATCGCAGCCAGATTACCGCGCCAGTCCTGCCACAACGGTACGTAGCCGGAGGCAGGCAGCCAGCCGAGCTTGACCGCAAACAGCACGATAAACATCATGCCCAGCCAGAAGTGCGGTACCGACATCCCAAACAAGGCCACGACGGTACTGAAGAAATTAGCAACACTGCGTGGCCGGGCTGCGGCCACAATCCCGGCCGGCACCGCAATCAGGATAGCCACCACAAAACTGCCCAACGCCAGTTCCAGCGTGACTGGCAAACGCTGCAGCAACACCTCCATCACCGGTGTGTGGTCAATGAAGGAGCGCCCCAGATCACCATGCAGTACGCCGCCCAGCCAATGCGCGTATTGCAGATACAAAGGATCATCCAGACCGAGTTGGGCACGCAGCGCTTGGGCTGCCTCCGGCGTTGCTTCCTGGCCCAGAATGGCAGTCACCGGGTCACCCGGCAACATCGCCAGTAGCGAAAAGATCATCACGCTCACCAGCAACAGCGTCGGAATGACCAGCAGCACACGTTTGAATAGCGGGGAAAGAATTGCCATGGCCAGCTTCATTCAGGATCCTACTTGCTCAGCGTGGCAGTACGGATCACACCATCAGGGACGTAATGAAAGCCCTTGACGGACCTCGCTATGCCGAACAGCACGTTGTCATGGTTCAGATAAATGTAGGGTATCTGTTTGTCCAGGATCTGCATGGCCTGATCATACAAAGCCTTGCGTTTGCTCTCATCGCCACTGAGGCGCGCCTGCTGCAGCACATCGTCCAGTTCCTTGTTACCGAACTTGGAATAGTTGAGCGAACCATTGGTCACCGCAAAGTCATAGATATTCTGATCCGGGTCCGGACGACCGCTCCAGCCGACGAACAAGGCTTCGTAGGTGCCGGCTTTGCCTGACTCGATCTGCGTCGCCAGTTCGGCTTTTTCCAGCGTGACGCTGATCCCGGCTGGACGCAGCATGCCCTGAATCATCTGCCCCACCTGTGTCTCGTAAGGCGTGGTTGGCAAGGTCAGACGGAAACTGAAGCCATCCTGCTTGCCCGCCGCCTGTAACAATGCCTTGGCACGCGCCAGATCAACCTTGGGCGGCGCATCCGTATCGCCATGGGCAAACTGCGCCTTGCTGAACGGTGAATGGCTGGCGGCCACTGCGCCGTTGTAGACCACCTTGGCAATGGCATTGCGATCAATCAGCAAGTCAATTGCCTGTCGTACTTCTGGCTTGTCGAAAGGCGGCTTGCCGGTGTTCAGATAGAAGCCCCGAAAGCCCAGCGACGGCTGATTGATGACCGTGTAATTGGCACCGGAGCTGATGTTGCTGATTTCCTTGTAGGGGAAACGGTTGGTGATATCGACCTGACCACTGCGCAGATTATTGAAGGCGACATTAACGTCACTCATGATCTTATAAGTGACGCCATCAACCTTGGGCAAACCGGCCTGCCAGTAATGCGGGTTCTTTTCCAGCGTGATGGTGGCCCCCTTGAGACGGCCCTTGTAGACAAAAGGCCCTGTTCCGACCGGATGATTGACGTAATCGTCGCCATATTTTTGTACCGCCGCCGGCGACGACATCATGCCAGCCCGGTCGGTCAGCACCGACATGAACGGTGCAAACGGTTCGCTGAGCTCGATCTTGAGCGTAGTGTCATCGATCACCGTGATCTGTTTGATGTATTTGAGCTCGTTACGGCGCAACGAGGTTTTACCCTGCCCCCGCAAGAGATTGAATTCAACCGCCTTGGCATTGAAGGGCGTGCCATCCTGAAACTGCACACCTTTCTGCAGTGTCAGCGTATAGGTTTTCTGGTCGGGAGATACGCTCCAGCGCTGGACCAGCATGGGAACGATTTTGCCGTTCTCGTCCAGATCCACCAGCTTGTCGAAAATGCTCTGGTACACGATGCGTTCAACAATCATGGATGACTGGGTCGGATCAAGCTTGCCCGGATCATCATCAAGCGAAATGTTAATGGTGGTCGCAGCGGCATGCTGACTGGCAAAGCCAAGCGCAACGAGAGAGAGCGCGAACGCGCAGTTAAACGGGCGGAAGTGGCGCTGTGAGAAGGGCAAGTGCTTGTTCATCAGGATCCATTTCGAAAACAAATCAATGTATACATAAACAGCTGCTGCAACAATTGTGCCACATTCAATCGCCCACATCCGAAACGATTTTGCCAATACTGCACCGGAATTCCCATTCCTCCTGCGCCGAAATGGTCGGCTTTGGGTGCCATCGTGGTGCACCGCTGACAAGCGTCAAAGAAAATCAATCCGGACAGACCAGATGGTGAAATTACCAGCAAAAACTGCCAAAAATCTTGTTCCATAGCGTTATAGTTGGACATAAACGACATACTCCGTGCCCTTGAGAACGCCGGAGATTGGTTGCCGAATACATAGAGACAAATAGGACACTGCATGAAAAACTTGCATATTGGGACACGGCTTGGCATCGCTTTCGCAGCATTGCTGGTCATCGTGGGGATCATCACCAGCATCGGTGTCTGGCGCTTGCAATCCGTGGGGCAACTGACCGATGTCATGGTCAACGATGCACTGGCCAAGGAAAGACTGGTCAATTCTTTTTATAAATCGATTGAGCTTAACGTCGGGCGCATCATCGCTGCCGCCAAGAATCCAGACCCGGTCGAGCAGAAGTTTTACAAGGATCAGATCGTCGCCACCATTGCCAGCAACAACGGCCTGGTCAAGCAGATGGAAGAAAAGATCACCGACGATGAAGGCAAGGCGCTGCTCAACGAGATCAATGAACTGCGCAAAGTGGTGATCGCCGACAATGGCGCCGTCTTCAAGGAAAAAGACGCCGGTAATGCCGATGCCGCCAAAAAAGTCGTGGATGAACGGCTGATCCCCGATAGCAAGGTCTATCTGGCCGCGATCGAAAAGCTGTCGACCCGCCAAAGCGACAGCATCAACCAGCTTGCGCAACAGGTGGATCAGCAATTCCGCAGCGCGCGCTTGCTGATGATCGCGTTTGGCGTGATTGCCGTCATTGGCGGCGTCGTGCTTGCCTACATCATCACCCGTTCCATCACGCAACCCCTGTCACGGGCAGTCGAAGTCGCCAGCCGGGTAGCACAAGGCGATCTGCGTGCTGATATCAAAGTCAACTCAGGTGACGAAACCGGCCAGTTGATGGCCGCGCTCAAGGACATGAACGACCATTTGATCGACATCGTCAGTCAGGTCCGCTCCGGAACCGAGACCATCGCCACGGCCAGTGCCGAAATCGCCACCGGCAATCTGGATCTCTCCAGCCGCACCGAACAACAGGCCGGGACGCTGGAAGAAACAGCGGCCGCCGTGGAAGAGCTGACTTCCACCGTCAAACGCAATGCCGAGAGTGCGCGTGAGGCCAACCAGCTGGCGCAGTCGGCTTCGGAAGTCGCAATTCAAGGTGGAACAGTGGTCAATCAGGTGATCGACACCATGGGCCACATCAACGAATCCTCCAGAAAGATTGTCGACATCATCAGCGTGATTGATGGCATTGCCTTTCAGACCAACATCCTTGCACTCAACGCCGCCGTCGAAGCGGCGCGTGCTGGCGAACAGGGCCGCGGCTTTGCAGTCGTGGCCTCGGAGGTGCGCGGACTGGCACAGCGCTCTGCCGCTGCCGCCAAGGAAATCAAGGAACTGATCACCGACTCGGTCGATAAAGTCGACAGTGGCAGCAAGCTGGTACAGGATGCCGGTACCACCATGTCTGAAGTGGTTGCCAGCGTCAAACGGGTCACCCACATCGTGGGTGAAATCAGCGCCGCCAGCCATGAGCAAAGCTCTGGCATTGAGGAGGTCAATCGTTCGATTGCACTGATCGACGAAAATACCCAGCAAAACGCCGCACTGGTCGAAGAAGCAGCGGCAGCGGCGCGCTCGCTTCAGGATCAGTCAGAGGGGCTGGCCAGAATCGTAGGAATTTTCAAACTCAATAGCTAAGCTAAAAGTCAGGCTGAACTTAACTCATCTTTCCGGGGCGGCAATCTTTGCAAAGATTGCCGCAGCCACGATGACTGTGGATACAATGGCTGATCGTTGTTTACCTCAGCTATCAGCCCACCGTATGCCTACCACCATCGCCGATATCGAACTGGCCGCACAACGGCTGCAAGGCCATATCCTCAATACCCCCTTTGTCGAGTCGCGCACGCTCTCTGACATCGTTGGCGCACAGGTCTTTCTCAAATTCGAGAATCTGCAATTCACCTCCTCCTTTAAGGAGCGCGGCGCCTGTAACAAGCTTACTGAGCTCAATGCCAACGGCGTCAAGGGCGTGATCGCCATGTCCGCCGGCAACCACGCTCAGGGTGTGGCCTACCATGCCCAACGCTTGGGCATGCATGCGCTCATCGTGATGCCGCGCTATACCCCCGGGGTGAAGATCGAACGTACCCGCGGTTTCGGTGCCGAGGTCGTACTGCACGGCGATTCATTGGAAGAAGCCCGTGCCCATGCCTATGCGCTGGCCGACGAACGCGGGTTGACCTTCGTCCATCCCTTCGACGACGACGCCATCATCGCCGGACAGGGTACCGTTGCCCTGGAAATGCTCGACACCGTGCCCGATCTGGACACAATAGTGGTCTCTATCGGCGGTGGCGGCTTGCTGGCAGGCATGGCAGTTGCCGCCCGCGCACGCAAACCCACTATCGATATCGTTGGTGTCCAGGCACAGCGCTTCCCCTCAATGATCAATGCGGTACAGGGTAAAGATATGCCGATGGGCAGCAGCACCATTGCCGAAGGCATTGCCGTTGGCACGGCCGGCAAACTGACGCAGGCCATCATCGGCACCCATGTCGATGACCTGCTGCTGGTCGATGAAGGCGATATCGAACATGCCGTGCTGATGCTGCTGGAAATTGAAAAAACCTTGGTTGAAGGTGCCGGTGCCGCCGGACTGGCAGCGATGGTGCGCCATCCTGAAAGATTCCGTGGCAAGCGCGTCGGCATGGTCTTGTCGGGCGGCAACATCGATCCGCTGCTGCTGGCCGCCATCATCCAGCGCGGCATGGTACGTGCCGGCCGACTGGCACGGGTGCGCGTCTCGGCCCGTGATGTTCCCGGTATTCTGGCAAAAATCACCACCACCGTGGCCGCCGCCGGTGCCAATGTTGACGAAGTGCATCATCAACGCGCCTTCACCATGCTGGCCGCCCAGAATGTGGATATCGAGCTGGTCCTGCAAACCCGTGGCAGACCGCATCTGGCACAAGTACTCGATGCCCTGCACGAAGCTGGATTTGTCGCCGAAGAGCAGCATTGATTTTCTGGCAAGTTTCTCTCCTGCCATCCTCCACCACCCTTCCCGCATGAACACCAACCGGCCTGCAGCACTTACCTGCAGCGCCGTTCATGCAATTTTTCATCCGTCACACAATATGGCAGGTTCTGGAGCGTCTACAGCGCATGGACCCAACGCTGCCACTGCCTTCAATGGCTGACTCTGATCAACACATCACCGACACCGTCGTCCGTGAGACGGCACGGCTGCGCAATTTCATCCGTAGCCGCGTCACCGATCAGGGTGAGGCCGAGGACATTCTGCAGGATGTGTTTTATGAGCTGGTCGAAGCCTGCCGCTTGCCGGAGCAGATCGAACAGGTCGGTGCCTGGCTGTTCCGGGTAGCGCGCAATCGCATCATCGACCGCTTCCGCAAGAAGAAGGAAGTGCCGCTGTTCGATCTCGCCGCTGACGACGAGGACGATAGCTGGCTGGAGCAGATGCTACCAGCGACAGAAGATGCCGGACCCGAGGCTGCCTATGCACGCTCCCTGCTGATTGCCGAACTGCAGGATGCGCTGGAAGAGCTGCCCGCTGCGCAGCGTGAGGTGTTCATTGCGCATGAGCTGGAACGGCGCAGCTTCAAGGAGCTGGCGCAGGAAGCCGGTCTCAGCGTGAATACGCTGCTGGCACGCAAACGCTATGCCGTACTGGCACTGCGCGAGCGCCTGCAAGACCTGTATGACGAATTCAATCTTTGACTTTACGTAGGAGAAACAACATGAACCGTAGCGCCCGTATTCTTAAAATCCTGATCATCGTGATCGTCGGCGGCATCGCCCTGAGTGCCATTGTGATGTCCCTCTGGAACTGGTTATTGCCGCAATTAATTCCTGGGATTCATCAAATCAACTATTTGCAGGCACTGGGCCTGTTCGTACTGTGCCGCATTCTGTTTGGTGGATTGCGAGGCGGTGGCCGTGGATGGCGCATGCGCGGTCGCTGGGAGCAAATGAGTGATGAAGAGCGCCGCAAATTCAAGGATGGTATGCGGGCGTTTCATGGTGGTGGACGTCGTGGCCGAGGCTGCGGCAATACCAACCAGCCTGGCACCGAAAGTGGAGTCTGACATGCCCGTGACAACAGCGAGCCACTGCAAGCAGCCAGCAGGAAAATTTACGCCCGTCATCAGCCTGAAACGCTGCGAAGGACGCGGAGATTGCCTGGCGGTCTGTCCCGAAAACGTGTTTGAAGTACGTCGCATTGACGACCAGGACTATGCCGCACTCGGCTTGCTCAACAAGCTCAAACTACGAGTACACGGCATGCAAGTGGCCTACAGTGTCAATGCCGATGCCTGCCGGGCCTGCGGTCTGTGTGTTACAGCCTGCCCGGAAGACGCAATCAAGCTGGCCCGCCGCAGCGCTGACGCGCCATAGTCAGCACCTGCACTGCGCCAGACTTTCACCGGGGCGTTGCGCCCCGGTCGCATTTCTGTCACCAGCCATGCCATTGCGCCGCTTTACGATAAGCCAGTCCGGCCAGCGCGATATCTTCGAGGCCGATCCCGATGGCCTTATAGATCACGATGTCCTCGGGCTGACGTTGATACGACATGCTGCCATCGAAAGCCTGACTCAATTCCCACACATCGTCCCAGTCGA
Organism: Herbaspirillum sp. Sphag64; assembly: GCF_014192645.1. Lineage (GTDB taxonomy): Bacteria > Pseudomonadota > Gammaproteobacteria > Burkholderiales > Burkholderiaceae_D > Herbaspirillum. Next base: position 30,314 of record NZ_JACHYE010000013.1, read on the forward strand.
AGGTACCAGGTGCACATTGCACCAGATCCCCAGCCTCAATCTGCGCCTGTGGCTTCCACTCCACTACCAGCGCCGCGGCCCGACTGATGGCGGTATCGTCCAGCTCACGTACCGTTGCCTTGCTGGCGCCGACGGCGGCCACAAACGTCCCGGGTTTGAGCAACGCTCCATCAAACAACGGTGTCGCCGCACGCGTCACCGTCACCAACACATCGGCCTGACGGGCGGCATCATCAATACTGACCACGCGGGCCGGTATGCCATACGCTGCCGTCACTTCATCGGCCAACTCCTGTTGACCGGACAAACCCGCGATCAGAATTTCCTTGAAACTGCGCACCTGCAACAGTGCCGGAATATGGGAGCGTGCCTGCACGCCGGTGCCAATCACGGCAAGCACACCAACTTCCTTGCGCGCCAGTGCATCACAGGCCACTGCGGTCGCCGCTGCGGTGCGCAGACCGGTCATGGTGTCACCTTCAATGGTCGCCAGTGGCGCGCCGGTTTCGCTCGAAAACAGGGTAATCACAAACTTGAAGGCACCTTTGATCGTGGTGTAGACCTTGGCGCCAGCGATACCGGCGTCAGGCAAAACTGCCCCCATCATCGACAGCATCACGCCATTGGCAGCGCTCGTACGCACCCTTGCCTGCTGCGCGCCGCTGCCAGCACCTGCAAAAGCGGCACGCATGGCCTGGACCGCTTCGGCAGTGGTCACAAGTTCGTTGACCTGTTCATTGGTGATGAGCTTCATGATGATTTCCTTTTGAATGAATTTCTGAGTGAACGCCTGGTTGAGCGCTTAAATGAACGCTAAAACAAGCGGTGAAAATTGCAGCACAAGAAGCCATCAACGTGCACTACGGCTCTTGGCAAGGCTGGCCCAGATCCGGTCCAGATCAGGCCGGTTATCATCCTTACGCCGGTAGACACGAATATCCATTTCATCGCACCACCAACCCTGGCGCAACGCCTCCTGGTCGTTGGGAGCAACTGCCAGTGCCAGTTTGCCCTCGGCCAGCTCACGCGTAATCGCGCTGGCAGGCAACCACGCTACGCCGTGCCCCTCAAGCGCCATACTTTTCAAACCCTCGGCCAGATCGGATTCAAACCGACGTAACAAATGTACCGGTCGTACACTATCGCTGAGCTGTTTTTCCACAATCCGACTCAGTGACGAATACGAGGCATAACTCAGGAACGGTACCGGATCGGCCGACGTACCCGGCAACGCATATTTGGGCACCCCACGCTGCAGCGCCTGCGAATACGGACGCAAAGGTTCCTTGCCTAATGACAACATGGCATAACGTTCGACGTCCAGATCAATGCCCTGCTGCGGATGGTGATAGCAGATCAGCAAATCACAATGACGCTCTACCAGCGCCATCACGGCATCATGCACATTGGTAGCCTGCACACTGGAACACAACAGACCGGTACTTTGCTCGATCTGCAGCAACAGGCGCGGATACAGGGTCAGCAACAAGGTATGTGGCATGGCCAGCTTGATCAGGCTTTGCTTGCCTGCGAGCTGCCCGCGCAAAATCAGCCGCGCCTGGGTCGACTGACTCAACATCTCACGCGCAATCGGCACAAACGACTCACCCGCCGGCGTCAGGCTGCAGGGATAGCTGGAGCGATCGAACAGATCGGCCCCAAGCCAGGTTTCAAGCGCGCGGATGCGGCGGCCAAAGGCCGGTTGCGTGACGTGGCGCAACTTGGCAGAACGGCTGAAGTTGAGTGTTTCAACTACCGACAGAAAGTCTTCGACCCACTTGATTTCCATATGATTGGTTTGACGCTGAAGGTAGCTGAGAGACAGAACGGAAATAGGGAACAGCAAGACGTCACTATACAAATTCAGCAAAGCGCTGTCCCATGCCGATTCAGCATGGACGAGTAGCAACCTATATTGTCGGCAGAGCAATTTTTTGCGTCACCTGCAGGCAGATTGCTATCATCGTGGATGCAGTCCATGTCATCGCTTTGACGGCAGCAACCTTCCCCCACCAGACCAAAGGCCTTCATGCCCGACCTGAGCCAGCTCATCATCGCCACTGACCATCTTGATCCACTGACCATGGCCTTGCGCGCATTGATTGTGTTTTTCTGCACGCTGATTTTCCTGCGCATTGCAGGACGCCGCTCCTTCGGTCAGCGCAGCGCCTTTGATCTGTGCATCACGGTGTTGCTGGGCGCGATTCTGAGTCGTGCCATCGTCGGCGCCTCGCCCTTGCTGCCGACGCTGGCAGCCGGCGCCACACTGGTCTTGCTACATCGCTTGATTGGGATACTGGTATCACGCTGGGTCTGGTTCGACGATCTCATCAGCGGCCCGCAAAGACTGCTGGTCAAGGATGGCATCAAAGACCTGCGCCAGATGCAGGCAGGTCTGATTACCGACCGCGACATCGACGTTGCCTTGCGCAAGAGGGATGACGACGCAACACTGGCCGATGTCTCGCGTGCGGTGCTGGAAAAAAATGGTGAAATCACCATCAATCTGCGCAGCACGCGGAACAAGCAACAGTAAGGGGAGCGATCAGAGGTCTATAGCGGAGGGGATGATACGAGTTGAGCGGCAAGTACCCCTTACAAACTTAATTTTTAGTCTTTCTGCTCAGTATCTCGGTGGATACTCTCGATAGGCAAGACTGGGTAAAGCCTCGTTATTTTCCGGCGACTTAATGTCGGTAGCCGAATTGATAAGTGCCTTTTGATAAGGATTACTACGATTTTTATAATAAAGAGAAAGCGCAAAGAATGCGATCGAGTCCGCATTCAAAGGAAAGTCATGGTTATAATTCGGCGCACTGAGATGAGCGTATATTTGCCTACTCAAATGCATCAAAAAGATACGAGTCGCTTTAGTTGCCGACATATCAATGAGCTCGATTACACGGCTACCATTTTTATCGTAAGCGTCTATATTATAGTATAGATAATCTTTGGCTCCTACACCATGCGTACCCTCATGCTCCATGATAAACAACTGTATTATCGAAGGCTTTAAAAAAACAGTATCACTTAGATATATTTTTTTATCCCTATACATGCCAAGAATGCCAGGATTATCGTGAGCCGAAAAAAACATGAAACATTCACGATTTTGTAAAAAATAATTTATTTCAACGGACAATTCTTTGATACTCGAACGAATTTTCTTTGCCTCATTGATTGTGATGTGTCCTCCGGTCTGCTGAAATAAAAATTCGACAATTGCGTCGTCCGACATCTTTTTGATTTCGTTCATTGCACTAGTATCGACCAATTCAAGATTAAGTAGATCGTCATTGAATAATGACATTTTGATTGGACTAATTGTCGACAGTTCTTTATAGGTGGTGATTTTGACTTCTTTCCCGTCGATATAAGTAGTTGACGGTGCCAGTTCATTACGACATCCCCTTGATACAAGCATCGGTCTCGACTGAGGCTCGCCAGGATACGAAACAGAATTTCCCGCTCGACTATTTTTGTTAGATTCATTCGCCTGCGGCACAGGTTGTGACGGCAATTTCGGCGGCATCTTTTTTTTCTGGCCTCTTTGGTACTTCACCTTTTTCTGGCCTCTTTGGTACTTCACCTCTTTCCGACTCTTTTGGTGCCTAACGTGAGGGAGGGAATCACGATTATCAGCCGAGGAAAGCGCGGTGGATTCCTTTCCCTGTCTGTTATCGAGAATCTCATTGCCTGGCAACCTGGACGGTGATTGAGCGATTCTTTTGAAATCGGAATCTCTATATGCAAATGTGTCATTGACCGGAAGCGTTGCGCGTTGCGCTGATCGTCTTTGGTAAGTAAGCACAGCATTTACTTGATCCTTCATGCCCGCAGTGCTGTTTCCAATCGCTCGGTCTAACTCGCTACCTACCGGCCTGCTCCCGATTACGCCGGGGCGGGCTGCAACGGACGATGATGTAACCAAAGAAAGCGCTGCCGAAATACAAAGAAGTTTCAGGGGGGTAATTCCCCTTCCAATGCATCTTCCTGTTTGGGGGTTGACCTTGCAGGATGACCTGCTAAGTTGTGAATTTTGTGATTTTGAATATTTGGTTTGATTTCCAACGGCCCGTCGATATTGCAATGTCTGTAAATTAAAAGTCGGTAAAAGGTTCGAATGCATGTTCCATAATGAAAAAAGGCGCGACGACACAGGAAGCCAAGGTAAGCAACCCCCATTCAAGCTCTTGCAGCAAATCGCGTCGCATGGAGATACACCAGTGAACTACCGTTGACATCACAGAAGTAAGAGACCGTAAGCTAGTACGGAAGGGGATATGCACTGAGGTGCACGGCAAGAAATTTTTTCTTATCAACATCATACGTAAAAGAATATTTATCAATTGCAAAAAGCGCATACACCTACGTAGCGTCGCTGATGCTATTTCCCGATCCACTCGCATGTGGAGCATGTGGATGCGGGAGGATAAAATAAGCGCTTTGCGGGTACACCCGCTGACATGATCCATCACTACCGTATCGGCATCCCATGAGCGCACCCAGCATTGTGCAAGCCAGCCAGCTGCACTTTCAGTACCCCGACCATCCCTTGTTCGACGACCTGAACCTGTCCATCCCGGCAGGCGTTACCTTCGTTCGCGGTGGCGACGGGCGTGGCAAGACCAGCTTGCTGAAATTGTTGGCAGGGGAACTGCAGGCCCGGAGCGGGCAACTGGCGATCAACGGGATTCGGCTCGACCAGCAGCCGACCTTATACCGGCAGCAGGTGTATTACGTCGATCCGCGTACTGAAGAGTTTGATCAATTGAGCGTGCCGGAATATCTGGCAACGGTACAGGCGAAGTTTGCCGGGTTTGATGCAGCACGTGTACCAGCCTTGCTGGAAGGCCTGTCGCTATTGCCGCATGTCGAAAAGAAATTGTTCATGCTCTCCACCGGTAGCAAACGCAAGGTCTATCTGGCCGGTGCCTTTGCCGCAGGTGCCGCGGTGAATCTGCTCGATGATCCGTTTGCCGGTCTCGACCGCAGCGCCATCCATTTTGTCTGCGACACCCTCAATGCCTTCGCAGGACAAAGTACACAAGCCTGGATTGCCAGTTTCTACGAAGTGCCAGAGCAGATCACTGCCCTGGCGACGATCGATCTGGGTGACTAGGCATGTAAGCCCTTAAGCGCGCTTGCTTTGCCGGGTGCGCTTGCCGCTCTCTTCTTCGGCTTGCTGCTGCTGACGCTGCAAGACAAAAATCGGTGGTGCCCACGGCGTATCGCGCTTCTTCTTGCTGGTGATCAGGGTCAACTCTGACGGATCATAGACATCGGTATTGTGGGTTAGCGGCGTCGTCATCAGATACTGCGCATCGGTGTTCTTGAGGAATTCACCGACCAGCTGGATATTGCGAATATCCAGGTGGGCAAACGGTTCGTCGATGAACACGAAACCACCAGCGCCATCATCCGACTTCAACAGGCCAATCAGCAAAATCAGCGACTTCATGACCTGCTGACCGCCGGAAGCTTCACCGTCGTTCATGCCGATGGCGATCTTGCCGTCAAACTTGAAGCGCACATGCAAACCCGCCTGTGCCAATTGCAGATCGTCGTTCTCCAGCCGCACCGGATCGGTATGCACCTCAATCCCGGCCAGTTCACCCAGCTCCTTGATGTTGCGTGAGTAAGTCTTGATCGTAAAGCGCAGGCGCTCCATGTAGGCCGCACGGGCATTGGTCGTCGCCTCGATGGCGCGGTTGTTTTGATAGCGCCGCTCGGCAGTCTCGGCCTGACGACCAGCCAGTTGCGCACCGAGGCGCAAATGCTGTTCAACGACGGTATCGTCGGTTTCCCAGTCTTCACGCGCCAGATCGCCATTCAGGCTATCGATACGCAGATTGACCTGATAGGCATTCTGATATTGCTCCGCCAGCGCCTGCTGACGCTCGGCACGACGCCACGCAAACGGCAGATGGCGCCATTGCTTGCGCAAGCTGAGCAAGGTGGTCATGTGCGCAGCGCGCTCTTCAAACAGCTTGCTGCGTGAACCGCGCAATTCGGATTCGGCATTGGCCAGACCATGCTTGGCATTGGTCCAGCGGGTTTCGGCCAACGTACGTTCTTCAATTGCCGGTTTGATCTGCGCCATCACATCACCCAGACGCGCACCGACCTGCTGACGCGAAGCCAGCAACGGTGCGGCTTCTTGTTCGGCCTCATCAAACTCGGCCTGACGCGCCACCAGTTCCTTGGCGGCATCAACACCGGCAATCAGGGACTTGAGCTGGCCGATTTCCTTGGCCAGCGTGTTGATCTTCAGGGTCAGCTGGTCTTCCTGTGCTTCCAGTGCCGGCAGGTTGCGTTGCAGTGCCGCCAGACGTTGCGCACGACCAGCCTGACCGAAGCGATAGCGTGAAATATCAATCTGCAGCGAGCGGCCACCACGACGTTCACGGTGATACGCCTCAGGCGTAATCCATTCGTCATGCGCCGACTGCGCCATGCCGTCTTCAATCGAATCGACCCGATTGATCCGCTTGAGCTGGTCAATCAGCCAGACCGGAACCGCGCCGCTGAAGTCGAGTACCGACAACAGGCTTTGATCCTTGACCTTGGGCGCCTTGACCAGATCGGGCACGATGAAGTGCGGGTAACGCAGCTTTTCTGCCAGACGGAAGGCGGCCTTGGCCTGTGACGGATCTTCCAGCAACACCAGCGCCGTGTAGCCGCGCAAAACACCTTCGACCGCGGCCTGCCACTGCGCATCCTTGACCTCGACCACATCGGTCAGCATGGCGTGACCAATACCGGCTTCCAGCAAGGCCCGGCGCATGGCGGTCACATCAGCCGGCTCGGGCAAACCCTTCTTGCTTTCCAGCGCGGTAATGGTGGCACGCTCTTCGGCGAGTCGCGTCTTGATCGCTTCACGTGCGCTGCGCTCGCGGGCCAGCGCCTGTTCCTTTTGCTCCAGCTCGGTGGTGACGCTGCTGATATCCGCACCAGCCTTGCCTGCCAGATCCTGCAGCCGGGTCTTTTGCGACAGCAGCGACTCCAGCGGCTTGAGCAGGGCGTTGACGCCATTGAGCTGCGTACCGAGCGTGCCTTGCTCGACTTCCAGCGCCTGCTCGCGTTGACGCGCAGCCGTCAGCTGCTCGCTCAGTGTCGATAATTCACGCCGCCTGGTGGAAATCTGACCGTCGTTACTGGTCACGCGCAGGCGTTCATCACGCAACCGTTCGCTGATGACCTGCGCCTTTTGTCGCGCTTCATGAAATTGCAGGCTCGGCAGCACTTCTTCCTGCAAGTCACGCCGTTGCTGGTTCAGATGTTGCCATTGGTGATAATTGGCAACCCGCAGCTTGAGCCCGGCCAGATGTGTCTCTGAGGCTTGCAGCTCGGTTTCGAAACGCTGCAGTTCCTGCTCGGTATCGCGCTGATGACGCTTGGCTTCGTCATAGGCGTCCAGCACTTCCTTGTCGCCAAAGACCTGAAACACCAGATCCAGCAATTGCCGCGGCGAGTATTCACAGAGTTTGTCGGTCTCGCCCTGTTCCAGCGCCAGCACCTTCGACATCGCCTGCGACAGACCAGCATTGGCCAGACGCTTGCGGTAATTGTCCAGCCCCAGCCATTCCGGGTTGTCACCGACTTCTTCAATCTGTACCGCACCACCGAGGATCAGATATTGGCGCTTCCAGTCGCCACCGTTTTTCTGGATCTGGCAAAACAGCGTGACTTCATCTTCACTGAAAAATCCGGAGCTTCGGAACGGGCGGTTCGACAATTGCTTGCCACTGGTCTTGTTATCCACCACCGCACGCAGCCACACGGTTTGCTGACCGGAGTGGCGCGCGTAATCCTTGTAGGAACGCTTCATCGAGCAATCCAGACCAAACAGCGTGCGCAAGGCATCCAGCAGGGTGGTCTTGCCAGAGCCGTTCTGCCCGGCGATGGTGATGATCTTGGCATCGAGCGGAATATTCTTGACCCGTTGCCAATAGTCCCAGTGCACTAATTCCAGGGATTTGATATGAAACATGGTGACTTTCTTTACGTTCTTATTCGGTATCGGAGGAAGTTGCCACCGGTGTGATCACGGCAGCCGGCGGTGCAGGGCGCAGCGGCGTTGGCACCGTATTCGGCTTGAGCTCCAGCAGCACCGCCTGTGCGCGTTCCTCACGCAGGATGTCATGCAGCGCGCCATTGACGATGCGCTCCTTCAAGACGTCGGTATCCATCAACAGGTCCAGCAGCGGACCTTCGGCAATCACATCACCGCGCCGCTCGATAAAGCCAAAGCGCGCCAGCTGGCCGAGGTTCATGTCCATCCGGGTCTTCTTGCCGAGCTTGTCGCCAAAGTCGGCCAGCAGCGCACGATAAGACACACCGATGGAGGTATCTTCCGCGCTCGGTAAAGGTTTCTCGGTGCCGAACATATCGTTCTGATCATCCTTGGCGCTTTGGTGCGCGGCTTGTCGCTCGCGCTTGGGCAAAATGATCAGCGCCCACAACACCACCAGCATCGCCACGCCGTCACGGGCCAGGCCAAAGTTATTGTTTTGCCAGGTTTCACGGGCACCAAAGACCTTCGGCTCCACCTCGCGCACCAGCGCCAGCGTCACGTGATCGGCATACACGTTATCCACCAGCTTCATGCCGCAGGCGGCCAGCCGGCTATCAATCTCGGTACGGAAGTGCTCGTCCGACAAGGCGCGGGTCACCAGCTTGTCCTTGCGTAGCAGGGTTTGTTGAGCCAGCAGTCTGGCAATCAGGATTTGTGCGTCGTCATTCATGGCGTGGAGCGGTGTTTGCTACTTGATTAGTTGAGTTTGGCTTATGCGCCAGCGTGCCGGCAGAGATCGCCGCAACATGCGGATCATCGACCTTCAGCAGCACATCTTCGGGCGTAAAGTCCAGCGGCAAGCGCGCCATGGTGGCGGTGCCGCCCTGCAATACAGCCTCGCTCTCGTCACCCAGCAAGGGCAACAGCGAGGCACGGTAAGAGGCAATCGCAAAGTTGGCGGGCAACAGGGCGTTCGCAATCGGCATGCCAACATCGTTGGCAGCGCCAGTAATACCATTGACGATGGCATCCAGGCGAGCAATCCAGTCCTCGAGCTGCGGTGCATTGACCTTGGCTTCATCGATCGTGATCGGTGCATCCTCGCCCTGCGGCAAACCATGGTCCACTTCCACTACGCGGTCGGCCAGCAGCTCGGACTCGGCCACGTCCACCATTTCAGCCGGGGTGACAAACAGCAGTGAGAGCGGCTCATCAATCGCCCCTTCGGCCAGCGAAGACAGATCAGGATGCTTCAGCAACCAGGACTTGATATCGGTCGTCGACAAACCCGACTGCCCCAGATGCACGCGCTGGCGCTCGATCTGGTTCAAGGCCCGGGAGAACATGCCCTGCATGTTCAGCAACGCACTCTGGGCCCGGCCAATGGCCTGCGCCGCCTTATGCGTCATGGCATCGGCCTGACTATCAGTCGTGATCGCGTGGATGATGGCCGACCCCTTCTCGACCCAGTCGCAAGCGCTGTGCCACTTTTCCTGCGCGGTGCGCAGGCGGAACTCCGAGCCCGACGCAATCGCATCGCGGAACTCATCGGTGAGCTCAATCAAGCGCCCCAGCAAGTGATGCAACTGCTCCACCGAGACGCCACCAACCGCCTGTGCACCGGCCACCTGTGACAGCAGGAAGCCCATGTCGGCATCATCGTCCGGGGTATTGGCGGCGACCAGTAAGCTATCGACTGCTGCCAGAATATTGCGCGCCATCGGCGTCACACGATAAACACTCTGCACCGTATCCCAGGCCAGCAAGCCATTGCTGCGCAAACGCAGGAGCACGGTTTCCAGGCTATCGCTATCGAGGTAAGACAGCTTCAGATTGATGTCAGCGCGGGTAATCGTCGATGACGAGGTATCGGCCACCAGCTCGCGCAGTACCAACAGGCGCACCAGCACACCATTGAAACCGCCATGGAACACTGCCGTGAAGGCCTGCAGCAAAGGCTGGGCTTTTTTGAGCAGGAAGACCTGTTCGATATCGTCCGGAGAAACCTTGTCATGAAAGAAACTTTGCAAGGCCGTGGACGCTTCCTCGTCCGGTAATGCGGTGTTGTCGCCCGGGATGTCATCCGGTTTGTCGCTAGAGATATTTTGCATGCCGCCATTTTAAAAGATAAACCACGTGAAAACGCCCGGGTAGCAAGGATTTGCATGCCTAAACGCAGCTCAGGATGGCCGTGGATACCTGATCACTTGTCAAAATAGCTACTTTTATTAGTTCAGGCCCGCAAAATTCCCCATACCAGCCGTACCAGCTCATCCTCAAACTCCTGCGTTCCCAGCAGCGGTGACTGCTCCAGCGATGCGCTGCGCAGCGTACCCATCACCGCCCGGGTCAAGACAAAGATGCTTGCCGCGCTGGGTACACGGATCCCGGCGGCGACCTCCGGTGCCAGCGACTGCAACTGCCCCAGCGCCACCGCGATATGCTCGGCCCCTTCGCGCAGAGCTTGCAGGATGTTGTCATCATGGTCCATGCGCCAGGCCAGCCGGATCATGGAACGCTTGAAGACACCACCGGCAGCGAAAGCCTCAATGAGCATCCTCACCCGAGCCCGGATAATCTGCTCCGGATCATCGCGCTGCTGCACCGCCTGCATCAGCGCCGCCTGCATCTGATCCATCACCTGCCGCCGGCCACGCTGGATCAACGCCAGCAAAATTGCCTCCTTGGTGGGAAAGTATTGATACAGCGTACCAATCGAGAAACCCGCCTTTTGCGCAATCTTGTTGGTCGTCAGGCTGGTTTCGCCCTGTTCATCCACAATCTGAGCAGTTGCCTCAAAAATGGTCTCAATGGTCCGCTGTGCGCGCTCCTGCGTGGGCAGCTTACGCATGGTTTCCGGGCCTGTCCGGGTGGTGGGCGATGGTGTACGCGACATGGATAAAACCTGAGCACTAAGCGAGTTGAGGGGATAAATCCAGAGGTGAATAATGCGCATATTCCTCCTTCACCGCAAGCTCGCCACTATGAACCGCAGCACCGAATCCTTGTTGATCCGCAAACTTGACGTTGACCTCGCGGGCGGTTTCCCCCGCCATTGGCATGGCGGTGATGCCTTCCTCAGCATGTACTTCAATGCGCTCTCGATGAGCTTCCCGGTCGGCGAACAGTTTTTTATCGATGCCGTCCGTGCCGGCGTTGCCTTACTGCCCGACACGCCCGAGCATGCTGCGGTGCGCCAGACCGTCAAAGACTTCGCCGGGCAAGAAGCCACCCATCGCCACCTGCACCATCTCTACAACCTGCAACTGGAGCAGCAAGGGCTGGTCAACCGCTGGCAACACTGGGCCAGCCGCCGCGTCGCCATCACCCAGAAGCTCAAACTGCATCCACGTAATCTGCTGGCACTGACTGCTGCTTACGAGCACATCACCGCCGTCTTTGCCGACGGCACCCTGCGTTACGACAACTGGCTGGCCGGTGCCGAGCCGGCGATGCAAACCCTGTGGCGCTGGCACGCAGCCGAAGAGACCGAACACAAGGCGGTCGCTTTCGATCTGTATCAAACGCTGGGAGGAGGCTATCTGCGTCGGGTGGCATGGTTCACCCACGTGCTGTTGCTGTTCACACTGGAATCAACCCGCCAGACGATCCTCAATCTGCACCGCGACAAAAGCCTGTTCCGGGCGCGCACAGGATGGTCTGCCCTGAAATTTCTGTTTGGCAGAAACGGACATGTCTGGCGCAGTGTCTTGCCACTGTTAGGCTACTATCGGCCCGGCTTTCATCCCAACGATCACGACAACCACTACCTTGCACAACGCTGGCTGGAGAACAACAGCAAGCATTGGCGGGCGATCGGGCCAAGCAAATAAATTTTCTGCTCTCTCTCAAAATAATACTGTTTATTTATACAGTATTTGTGATACATTTTCGTCCATCGTCGCCTCTTTCAACAAGGAGCTTCTAATGGCAACCTGCAACCCGAACGACAGCCGCTTTGGCATAGCTTATCTGCCGTCCGCGATCAGCATGCGGCTCGGCAAACGTGAACTCTATCTGACCCGCGATACCCGTCGCCGCTATGGCCCGACGCCATCGCTGCTGCAATGCCGCACCGGCATGGAGCCCGGCTATCTGGAAATGCTGTTGCTGCGCAAATGGCTGGTGGTTTTTTCCAAGGCACGGTAACGCGTTATGTCGGACAGCACTTCACAGTTCGCGCTCCCGTTTCAGGATTTTGCAGTCGAGGCCATCAACAGCCTCGTTGCAGAACAGGAAGCCCCACCCGCCCGACGCAAACCACGTCGGGCCAGCGCGACCCACTTCGACTATCCACCGGTCCCGGACCTGATCAACATGACTGAAACAATGACACTCACCCAAGACCTGGCCAGCGAGCTGGACGACACTGAAACGGCGGACACAGCCGCCGTCATCGAGGACACGCCGGTCATCCACGAAGACCGCCTCTGGCAGGACGACGGCTGGACCGCCCGCGTGATCAAGAACGAAGATGATGAAGGCTGGGCCGTCGCCATGTTTCAGGATGGTGAATCCGAACCGGCACTGGTCGGCCCCTGGACCATGGGGCGTGACAAAAAGAACCCCAAACCGCTCGACGCCAACGCCTTCGGCACACTCGTCAAAACCGCCTCGGAAGTACTGCGCCGCCACGAACAGCAACTCCATGCCATGCTGCACAAGAGCATGATCGTCAACACCCGCACCGCCACCATCAACGTCACGCTCGACATCGTGCCTGACGAAGACGATCCCTATGCCATGCTGACCGCCATCGATAGTGATGGAGAGCAGATGGCGCAGGTGAGGGTGCTGCCGAGCTACAAACTGACCATGGCTAGCGCGACAACGTGGGTAGAGAGTGGATTTAGGTCGGTGAAAGAAGCCGGGAAATCAGATTACTGAGGCAGCGTAAATATCAGTGACAACATCAACGACAGGACAGCTTCTGTGTTCTGTCGTTGACCTGTTTTGCTTGTTATAACCTATTGAAGAAGCGTCTAAGACCTCCTTTGATTTTCTCTAGAAGCTCGTTCGAGTTTTTATTTTCTTGCAGAGTGGTCGTGAGCTGATTAAATGATTGTAGTCCTTCATGTACTTTATTGGATAACTTGCTAGCGCCCGTTTTGAATTGGTCAATATATTTGTTTAATTCTTCAGTTGCCTTTGTAGAAGTCGCCACCCATTTAAATATGGCCTTTGGTGGTGTCTGTGATAACACCTCTGTCTGCGGCTCTGCGGACGGCATCGAAGCAGGTAAGGTCATTACCGGGGCCGCATTCCCGACATCTGCTTCAAGATGGTGAAGTGGGGACTGCGATAGCTCCTCTGTCTGCGGTTCTAGAGACGGCATCGAAACAGGCAAGGTCATTACAGGTTTCGCATTCCCGGCATCTGCTTCATGATGGTGAAGTGGG
>NZ_JACHYE010000013.1:43828-98794 GCF_014192645.1 Herbaspirillum sp. Sphag64
CCGGCATCTGCTTCATGATGGTGAAGTGGGGGCTGCGACAGCTCCTCTGTCTGCGGTTCTAGAGACGGCATCGAAACAGGCAAGGTCATTACAGGGGCCACACCCCCGGCATGAGCCTCATGGCGTTGAAGTGGGGACTTGGCAAAACGAAGTTGTGGATTGATACCCTTGACATACCAACGCTCAACATTCTTTAGGCCCTCTTCGTCTACATTGAACATATGGTGTACAGATTCCACACCCATAAACGACATCGCGAAAACGCGTTTGGTGTTGTCGTCAATTTTTTGCGTGCCCTGCCATTCCAAGGACCGCACAGGTGCTGCGCTATAAATTTTACCGATCATAAGGTTTCTATTGAGATGACTATTGAAGTCAGGGTTAATCACTATGTCGCTTGTTCTGGACTCCCTCCGGGAGAACCTGACAGTCATATTGCGAGAATTTTCTGCTGTCAGAAATAAGAGAAATACGAGATTACTCGCGCAACATACTGACCAGTACGAAGTGGGTAGAATTGAGATGTTGATGTTCGAAAATTGCGAGCACCAAGCAATTGCGAGGCGCGTGAGCGCCTTCAAAATTCTTCGCCTACGTGCGGTCAGAGTGGTGTTTTAACTTGTCGCTGAAGAGTCCGAGAACCTAAGTGGGAATACCAAGGAAGTCTTAATACGCCATCGAATTTGTGCTGCGATCATTTGGTCATGATCAACTCGCGGAAAAGGAACACTGATGACATATGCGCAAATTAACGGCTATCCATACTTCCATGCAAAATGACGACCACATTCTTCTCTGTAGCAATGTCTGACTGCTCTGCAACCGCAACTCAAAAAGGATGCCAGAATACGGCATCCTCTTTTCTTTCTGCGCCCAGCAGACCCGCGTCATGGAAGCCTTGCGTACCCGTATCGAAGCCAGCGTCCTGGCGATCAGCCGCCCACCGGGCAGCCCGGACTTCCGCTTTCCCAAAGGCGACCCCGGCCTGTTTGGCCCAGACTCGGCGAGCTGGTTAGTACATAGTGATTTCACAGCGATGCTCATTGGCGGCGTCAGCGCACTACTGCTACAGATGCTGCATCCGCTGGCATTAAGCGGAGTATGGGACCACTCGACCTTCCAGCAAGACATGCTGGGGCGTTTGCGCCGCACAGCGCAATTCATCGCCGGCACCACCTTCGGCAGCCGTGCCGATGCCGAGAACCTGATCGCCAAAGTCAAAAAGATTCACACCCAAGTGCGTGGTGTTGCACCGGACGGCAGAGCCTATGCAGCCGATGACCCGGCGTTGCTGACCTGGGTTCATGCGGCCGAAACTTCCAGCTTTTTGCGCGCCTATCTGCGCTATCGCGATCCTTCGCTGCCACTGGCAAAACAGGATCAATACCTCGATGAAATCAGCCGCATTGCGATTGCGCTTGGTGCCATTGAGGTACCGCGCACGGTCGTGCAACTGGAGCAATATCTGCAAGACACGCGACCGCAATTGCACTGCGACGCACGCACGTTGAAAACATTGGAGCTGGTGCTCAATGCCCCAGCTCCGCATCCACTGGCGCAGCCGTGGACACGTTTGATGATGCGCGCGGGGGTGGATCTTCTGCCGGACTGGGCGCAGCAGCAATTGGGTGTGACTGCTTTGCGGCCTTGGCAACAGGCGGGATTATTGCGGGCTGTGGGAGTTGCTGCACGGCCTATACGGTGGGCGGTGCGAAATAGTTCGGCGCAGTTGGCGCGGGAGCGAGTGGATAATCTCAGTGGTTGTTGATTGCTACATGTATGAGATTTAGAAGTTACCGCAGCTGATGCTCCAAATTTTCCCAGCAAAAAATATCGATAACTCTCTTGCTTAAAGCTGGCCACTTCACTGAGCTTATGGCCCCCTCGGTCCTAATAGCACCGCGCTCTGGTTAACTTAAACTTTTCCGGTTCAGTGCAGATGTGCCTACCGGACGAACTGAATCGCCTCGGCTTTGCTAGCAAATTAAGATGGAATTGCGGAAGGGCGGTTCAAGCCGACGTTATGTCCAGATGCAGTCCTCCAAGCGTATGACGACTCTGGTGTTGCTCCGGTAGTGACTCAATCAAACTTTGATGCGCCAGTGAGAAACGTTCGGCGTATTTGTGTGCTTGAGCCATATCGCCACGCTTGGCATAAATCGTTGCCGCTGTATGATAGACACGCCACGCCGCCAACGGAACATGACGGGATTCGACCGTGTCAATCGCCCGCATAATTGAGTTCAACGCCAGGTCATCCTCTTCGCCTAGCATGGCGATGCGGGAACTCATCTCCCACGCCAAAGCACACCAGCACATTTCATCAGTGGCTTGAGCACGCTCCACGAATTTCGCAGCTCGAAACCTGGCGTTGGATAAATCGCCCTGCATCAGATGGGCATTCGACAATCCCCATTCGAGAAACAGCAAGCGATACCAATCGAAATCGATAGGTTGTGCCAATATTTCCTGCTCTTCTTGCAGCAATTGCCGGATCGCGTTTTTCGAGTTTCCCAAGCCCGCGTGCGCCACCCCAAGCAGAATCTGGCAGGTGCGTCCTTCTCCTGGCAGTGTGGCGATATCACCCGCTCCGCCACCACGCATGCGCTTTTCAATCGAACACATGACCACCTTGCATTCTTCGAGCACTGCGTCAAAATCGAGGGCATGAATGTATAGCTGGCACCTTCCTGTGCGTCACTGCTGATCAGACTTGCAATTGCTTCAAAGACCGAGAAATAGGGCTCGCAGGCACCGTGGTTCTCGATCGAACGACCAATTGCAACACGCACAGGCGATCCATTGATGACGACCGCCGATTTCTTGATCGAATATTCAACAGCAATGTTTTTGGCGCGACGTCTCCCCGTATTCAGTAGCAAATGGCTTTAGAGTCAGGGGTTAATGTAGCCGCTTTCGCGGCCAGTTGCTTAGCGTATCCAAGGGGAAACAATGACCAACTCATGTTTAGCACGCGAGATTGCATCTGAGAACCAACGGTCATGTTCTTCCAGCGAATTTAGCAATTCAAGATTATCTTGTATAAGGCTGTCTAAACGCTCTTGCAAAAGCTGTTTTATACGGGGAGCGACGACCATCCCCAATAATTCATCCATCTCTGCGAGCAGCTTGGCTTTTTCCTCGATTAAGCGAATATCAAAACGTTCTGTCAAAGTTTGAAACAGAAATTCGGATAACGAAATAGCTCCGGCTATCGCCTGTTGCAGATCTTCATTTCCGTCTTCTTGCTTAACTAGCGCAGAAACACCATAACCGTCCGGCAACGTTGCGAACCTAATATTTAGTCCTTCTTTAATAGCTGGCAGAGCTGCTCTAAGCCATGGGGCAAAGTAATTTCGGCCAGATCGGTGGAGTTTGATTTCCTGACTAATTAATTTAGCAATGTCCGAATGCTCGATTAGCTCGTTTATATATTCTTTAGGAATCATTTCCTGAGACAGCTTGAATGAAATAATTGAAGACGGTTAAGAGGATTCCAGATCGGTGCGTCTGTAAAAATACTGACGTCCTCCATCAATTTTAGGGCCGCTTACAGGAACTATATTAAGTTTTTTCAGGAGGGTATTTGGAGATAGATTCTCGCGCTTTCTGCAAAGCCGCCAGTGCATCAGCGTCGTTCCTGGTACCGGAGAATACCGAAGCTATGTCACCGTCAACTGAACGGGAAACGTAGATTTCGAAGATAGTCTGGTCGGGTTCTACGTGGCCGTTTTCAACTAGGTGTAACCAGTTAAAAAGTGTTTTCCAAAGAGATTTGGCACGGTCCGAGATTGGATTACTACCGAGAGTACTTTTGCTTTGAACGAGGTGTTTCACACCTGTATTTTTTTCTTCCACCACATCGTCCAAAACCTCTAAGCTGCACCAGCTGCCCGGCTCAGCAATAAGCAACATTGCTGTTAAACGTGTGTACTGAAGACTATAGCTTAAAGCCTGCCCTGGGGCCGCGCCAGGTATCGAGGATTTACTTTTTTCTTTTTTGATTGTTTTGGAATTTTTTTCATTTATCAAAGAAGTCCCCCGTAGTTAGAACGGATACGACACCTACATCAAAATTATCCAAGCTACAAACTGTGCCAGTTAGAAAATTTCACAATCTACGTCATGATTTTTTCACTAACTTGGCACAGTTTTCATGTTTCATGTCATCCGACAGCATTTGTAGGATCCAAGAATAGTTGCTCAACGAGGGGCCAAGAATCAATGTGCTGTGCGCGTGTATTTGGATTTTTTCCCGATGCAGTCCAAGATGAATTGCTCCAATCCTATTTGCCTTTTACACCTGTTAACTGAGCCCCAATTTGCGTGCGACATCGAGGGCCCTCTTGCGGGACCGCGATCGGGCCTTCCTCTCCTCAAGTGTATCACTTTCGATCTCCGACTCCAGGCTTACACCCGTTCGAACATCGGTGACCGTTCGAGGTAAATCAATAGCGCCTAGTTTGGTTATCCATTCTCGGAAATCGGATGCCAGGACTCTTCGATGGCCCTTTTCTGTCCGATTGACTGCGCCCTTGTAGGTGCTGCTGTCGAGCAACGCAACGATGAAGGGGCGACTAAATCCGGAGATCTTCGCAGCCTCCTCGGTGGTCAGCCATTCTTTCTCTTGTTTTGTGGGGATCTGACCGAGTGCCTCATGAAACTTTGGGTTTTCGATCAAGCTGTCAACGACCTTTGTGCTCATCGCGCGAATACTTTTCAGGTTCAAGACCCGCGCGCCCAGCCGGGGATCCGAACGCAGCACGGCCGATAGCTCGGCATACAGAATGTCTTGCAGGCATTTGCGGACCCTGGACTCGGCGGAGAGGCGCATTGTGTTCACTTAAATCGAAAATATCGAAATGAACTTTACCCTTGATTCTCCTTCATTGCAAGGTCGGACAACCTAAGCTTGGCCGTCGCCAAGTGCTGCAAAAAAGCGCCTGCACCGCCTATCTCTAATCGTCTGCTTCCAACTCTTCGAGATCGACCATATTGACATTCCTGCCGACGCGAACAAGATCGCGGTAGGCGGCATGTTTCTTGGCAATTCGCAGCGGCCGGCCCTTAACATGCAGCGTGCGATCGAGAATCGCCGCCATGCTCCGTTTCGTATGCGTGAACTCGATCGTGCCGTAAGGGGTTTCGTGCAAACCGCTGGCCCCGGTCGTCATGATCGTGATATGACTGACCGGAATTTGCGAGATGACACCAAATTCCGCGAGCATGCTTTCCAGGCTGACATAACAAAGTTTCCCTGGGCGCAGGGCCTTGGCAATTTCTTCAATCAGCCAACCACGATTGCGGGCAGCGACACCCGCGTCCACATACATCCCCTTCGCAACCCTCACC
This sequence comes from Herbaspirillum sp. Sphag64, assembly GCF_014192645.1. Taxonomy (GTDB): domain Bacteria; phylum Pseudomonadota; class Gammaproteobacteria; order Burkholderiales; family Burkholderiaceae_D; genus Herbaspirillum. The sequence goes on from NZ_JACHYE010000013.1 coordinate 49,181, forward strand.
AGGATGCCATCCCGCACCATGCGTTGGAGCGACTTCTCCATCGACTTCTCGTTTTCGTCGGGAAATAGCTTTTCGATGTCGCGCTTGGCCAGGACGAAAACGCCATGCCTTTCCAGTTCGGACAGGCGACGAATCAGGTCCATTCTTTTCATAAGTTACTCAATAACCTACATTTTAGTAGGGTATCACGTAACTTATTTCTTGGCATTCGAATGTTCCATCCCGCATCACCCGTGCTCGGCGATCCCATGATATAAAAAAAGCATCCTAAATCAAAGTCATGAGGCTGCTTATGCGCTCCCCTTTCCATACCTCAACCCGTATGGAGAAATTCGATGCCAATCAAGTCATGCGCAAACTGCGGTTCGCCGTTTCAGCCGATCCCGCAAGTCCCAGGCCAAAAATACTGTTCTCAAGCTGCTTGTCAGCGGGCACGGCGGCAACGCTGGTATCAGAAAAAGCTTGAAGGTGACCCGGACTATCGAGACAACAAGCGACGGGTGCAACGCAAGTGGATGGACCAAAATCCCAATTACTGGCGTCAATACAGGATAGGCAATCCTGAGTATGCAGACAAAAACCGTCGTCGCCAACGGGTAAAAGTCGATGTGCCTACGTCATCTGTCCTTGCAAAGATAGACGCGTCAAGTTGGCCGCAAACGTTAAAGGCCGGCATATACCGGATCACTCCAGTTCATAGCAAGGGGGCTGGAAAAAATGGTGCCTGGATTGTTGAAATTTCACCGGCTTGTGCCAACCCCAATTGCAAAAATGATGCTTGCAAAGGCGACGCTTGCAAAGACAGTGCGTAATGGTCAGCACAACGAACATCCGATAACTTTACGACAATAAAGCCCTCGATCAACCTAGATGCGGTGCGTTACCACGGATGCCGGCCACGCACCCAATCCGGCATGCAGTTTATTCCGGTGGGTTAAGTGACGATCGGGGCGTCCTTCAATCTTCAAATAGTGAGTTGTCGGGCTTATGTCGTCAGAAAAATTGACCAACGAATCGACAGATCCTCCGGCCATGTTGCGGGCCGCTGAATACGTTCGGATGTCAACGGAGCACCAGCAATACTCTACTGAAAACCAAGGCGACAAGATTCGCGAATATGCCGCCAAGCGCGGTATCGAAATTGTTCGCACTTATGCTGACGAGGGCAAAAGCGGGCTGAACATCGCCGGCCGGCTATCGTTGCAGAAATTGATCAAAGATGTTGAGGCGGGCCCGGTGGATTTTCAGATGATCCTGGTCTACGACGTCAGCCGCTGGGGGCGGTTCCAGGATGCCGACGAGAGCGCCTATTACGAATACATCTGCCGGCGCGCTGGAATCCAGGTCACCTATTGCGCCGAGCAGTTCGAGAACGATGGCTCTCCCGTGTCCACGATTGTCAAAGGCGTCAAGCGCGCCATGGCTGGTGAATATAGCCGGGAGCTTTCCGCCAAAGTGTTTGCCGGCCAGTGCCGCCTGATCGAGCTCGGCTATCGCCAGGGTGGGCCGGCCGGCTTTGGTCTGCGCCGTATCCTGATAGACCAGAGTGGTTCCATCAAAAGTGAACTGACGCGCGGTGAACACAAGAGTTTGCAAACCGACCGGGTCATACTGATGCCCGGGCCGGATACGGAAGTGGCGACAGTGAACCAGATATATAGATGGTTCATTGACGAGGGAATTCCAGAGTTGGAAATTGCGACACGACTAAACGACAAGGGCGTGCGCACTGATCTGGACCGTAACTGGACGCGCGCAACCGTTCGCGAAGTGCTGACCAATGAAAAATACGTCGGCAACAACGTCTACAACCGAATTTCCTACAAGCTCAAGAAGCGCCGGATCATCAACCAGCCCGACATGTGGATCAAGAAAGAAGGTGCATTCGAAGCGCTGGTTTCCCCCGAAGTGTTCTACATGGCCCAGGGGATCATTCGGGCCAGGTCGCACCGGTTCAGCAACGACGAGCTGATCGAAAAACTTCGTCACCTGTTCCAGCACCGCGGCTTCCTGTCCGGGTTGATCATCGATGAGGCGGAGGACATGCCGTCGTCGGCCGCCTACATCCACCGCTTTGGCAGCTTGATACGCGCCTATGAAGCAGTTGGCTTTACGCCGGACCGCGATTACAAATTCTTGGAGGTCAACCGGTTCCTGCGCACTTTGCACCCGGAAATCATTCGCCGCACCGAGCGTGAGATCGCCAATCTTGGTGGCATTGTGGTGCGGGATCCGGCGACCGACTTGCTGCAAATAAATGAGGAATTCAGCGTATCCATTGTTTTAGCGCGTTGCCAGACCCATGACAATGGGCGCCACCGCTGGAAGGTTCGCTTCGACACGGGCCTGGCGCCCGATATCACGGTCGCGGTGCGGCTTGACCAGGCCAACCGTGAGCCGCTGGATTACTACTTGCTGCCCCGACTGGATTTCGGTCTTCCCCGCATCAGCCTGGCTGAGCACAACGGCATCGAATTCGAGAGTTACCGGTTTGAAAGCCTGGACTACCTCCATGGCATGGCAGAGCGAACTCGTGTCAGGAGAGCAGCGTGACCAAAGAACATCCCTCAAGCAACTTGCAAATGATTCCTCTTGAATTGATTGATGTCCTCAATCCACGGGAACGCAATACGCGCGTGTTTGACGATATCGTTGGCAACATCAAGAACATTGGCCTCAAAAAGCCCATCACCGTTACGCCCCGTAAGGGTGCCGATGGCAATGATCGGTATCTGTTGATATGTGGTGAAGGACGGCTCAAGGCCTACCAGGCATTAGCGGAAAAGACTATTCCAGCCATGGTGGTGCAGGTCTCCGATGAGGACGCCTTCATCATGAGCCTGGCGGAAAACATCGCGCGACGGCAGGCACGCACCTTGGAACTACTGGCGGGGATCGAGCAATTGCAAGAGCAGGGTTATGACAAAAAGGCCATCGCCAAGAAAACCGGACTCAGCGTTGATTATGTCTACGGCATCTTGCAGCTCCTAAAGAATGGGGAGGAGCGACTGCTGATTGCGGTGGAAAGCGGCAGAGTTCCCTTGAACGCGGCACTGTCTATCGCCGGCGCAGGAAGCGCCGACAAGGACGTGCAGATTGCACTGCAGGAGGCGTATGAAAGCGGCATGTTGCGAGGAAATCATTTGCTCAATGCCAGAAAAGTCATCGAAAAGCGGAGGACATTGGGCCGCTCCATCGCGAGGGGCGCACCGCGCAAGGTGGCGGAGGTCACTTCGTCAAGCTTGATCCGCACTTACCAAAATGAGGTTGGCCGACAAAAAATAATGGTGAAGAAAGCCGAATTTGTGCAACAGCGCCTCCTGTTCGTGGTGGAAGCGATGCGACAACTTCTTGCGGATGAGAATTTCACCAATCTTCTCAGAGCGGAAGGTCTCGAAAGTCTTCCAAAATATCTTGCCGATCGCATTAGCGGCACGGGCCATGCAGCATGAGTCAACTGCCACTCGGTTTCGTTCCGGAGCCCGTCACGATCTCCTTCGAAAAACTTCTGCCGTCACGCAAACCACCGGATGGACTCGCACTGTCCAGGAAGTTCAAGCAGATTGTATCGTCCATCAGAGCGGTGGGGTTGATTGAGCCATTGACTGTCGGCAAAGCTGACAAGGGCAGCGGCATGCACCTCCTGCTCGATGGACACATCCGCATGGCGGCCCTTCAAGAGCTTGGCTTTGTCGATGCGCCCTGCCTGCTGGCCATTGATGATGAAAGCTACACGTATAACAATCGAATCAATCGCTTGTCGACAATCCAAGAGCATTTCATGATCCGCCGCGCGGTGGAACGGGGCGTGACGCCATCGAAGTTGTCAAGCTCCCTGGACATCGATGTCGACCACATCATGAAGAAGCTTAACTTGCTCGACGGTATTTGCACTGAGGCGGTTCGTCTGCTCAAGGATCAGCATTTCTCCGCCAATCTGAGTCCCGTTCTTCGCAAGATGAAACCGACCCGGCAGGTGGAGTGTGTCGAGCTGATGGTCGCGACCAACAATATCACTGTGGCTTATGCCACTGCGCTATTGGCTGCGACATCTGCGCCCATGCTTGTCGGTGAAGAAAAGCCAAAAAAGATCCGTGGCGTAACGCCTGAGCAGATGGCCATCATGGAGCGCGAAATGTCCAATGTTGAAAGCCAGTTCAAACTGCTTGAGCATTCCTACGGACAAGACATCTTGAATCTCGTGTTGGCGAGGGGCTATCTGGCCAAGTTGATCGGCAATGAGGCCGTGATCCGCTTTTTGTCGCAGAAGCACGCGGATTTCTTGAGCGAGTTTTCGAACATCGTCGATACGACGTCCCTGGACAAGTAGATGAATACGCGGGGATCCGATTCCGGCACGGAGTCGCTGGTCAAGGGGCCGCTCGATCCAATCCAGAAGAACGACTCGTTGGAATGGAGCAGCGACACTTCGGTTGCGGCACATCGCAATGCCCCGACCCCAGATCCGGCGTGCCTGTATGGATTGATCGGCGATATAGCGCGCGCGGGAAGCGACGGCACTGAAACAAATCCCTTTGCCATCGCAGCCAATTTCATCGCTTACCTTTCCTGCGCGGTGGGCCGCAATCCTTACCTTCCAATCGGCAACACGTGGCATCACGCAAGGCAGTTTGTTCTGCACGTCGGGAGATCTGGTCGCGGGCGCAAGGGGGATGCCTTATCCTTGGTCATGCGCGTTGATCAGGCCTTGCGAGAGTTGAGTGACGCCCATGCGCCACAAATTCATCGGGGCGGCCTGTCAAGTCGAGAAGGCTTGGTCGCATTGATTCACGACGGCTACAAGCAAGGGCAGCGGGAAGTTGCACGGATTCTGGACAAACGCTTATGGGTTGTTGAGTCTGAATTTGCCAATGTGCTGCACCAGGGGCGGCGCGACGGCAATACCCTGTCGGCAGCACTGCGCGACTGCTGGGATGGCGTGTCCATGAAACCGGCCACCAAATCAAATCGCCTCTATGCCAGCGATCCCCATATTTGCCTGTCCGGCGCAATTTCCCCTGGTGAATTGTTGGCGCTCATGAAACTCCGTGAACTGACCAATGGTTTTGCCAACCGGTTCTTGATGATCTGGGCTGAGCGCTCGCAGGTGGTGGCATTTCCCAAAGCCACTCCCCAGACAAGCGTCGATGGATTGGCGCAACGCATTCTGAAAGTGCTGGAATTTGCACACGCTGATCAGCATGGAAGCGGGGACAGCCTTCGGCTGGACCTTTCACCCCAAGCCCAATGGCGCTATGGACAACTCTATCGCGGTGAGCTCAACGAAGAAAGCGGGAATTCCGTTTTGGGAGCGCTGCTGGAGCGCCGGGCGCCGATGATGTTGCGTCTGGCCATGTTGTTTGCGTTGACCGATTCGCAGCTGCGCATCGATGTTCCGCATATAGATGCTTCCGTCGCATGGGTCCGGCATGCAGTCGCTTCGGTCAGGTATATTTTTGTGAGCGCGGAAGAAGATGCGAAAATGGAAAGGGTGCTGGAAATGGCCAACCAAATTCTCGCATTTTTAGGGCAGCGTGGGCAAGCCTCGAGGCGCGACATTACAGTGGAATGCTTCAATCGGCGCGAGACCAAAATGCGAATAGATGCTGCCGTCGACCATCTCCTGGGAATGACACCCGCCAGAATTCAAGTTCAAATGATCGGCCGCCCGAAAGCTTCGCCTGGCACGCCAACAACGGTTTACCGGATTGCTTAGGCTGCTTCAATGCTCAGTTCGCACAGTTATCACCACCTGAGTCCGGCGCGAACCCGCATCAATCCACACGGTTACCTGAGTTCGCTCAGTTCCAGCCGTTGATTTATATCGGGGAAAGTTGATTGGTTGCCGCAGGAAAAAGCTGCAGCAGTGTCTGCGTTCTTTCATAGACGATCTGGCGACAGGCTCCAGACGTGGGCGAGACCGCAGGATAGATATCAATCTCGGCCAGGCGTGACTGCAAACTGCGCGCACTGGTTTTGTGAAGTTTTGCCAAGTCCCTTGCAAAAATATATCGGGCACGAAATGTATCAAGGGCCTCGCGATTGACCATGGCGGCCTCGCGGCGGCCTATGATCTCCGGAACGGCCACCAGCAATCCACAGCGAACCAGGAAATATGCCACTTCCTGCTTGATGCTCAACATTTCAGCAACTTGGGGAATACTCCACTTGTCATGGGTCATTCCGCGTCTGCCATCAATCAATTGACGAGCGTGCGCGCCAACGATGACCAGGTGGCTCAAGCCGTCACCCCCTCTCAGACGTCCCATCGGCTTGAGCACGCCGTCACGCAGGTGGGCAAGCAAGGTCGCGATTTCATCTTCAGAACAGCACCAGAATCGCAAAACATGATCAATACTTAGCTGACCTGCGTTGGGCTCCGCGATCATTGGAACATCGCAGATCTGCAAAAATCGGCTTACATCGGCGCGCGAAATCGCCCAGCGGTTTGCATCGCCTTCGATTTTTCTTGCGTTGGGAAAAAGCTGTGGCAGCGCGGTGCGCAGCCTTGCCCGGGTCAAGCCCAACATTTCGCTGGCAGTGGATAGATCGACCTCGTCTTCCAAAGCAGGGGATAGCGCTTGCATCGAGTCCCGTCGGACAACCAGAAAGCGGCGGCCGGTTTCAGATAATCGTTCCTCACCGACCAGTGTGCCGGTGCGCACCAGTTCGGAGAGCCGACTTGCGGAGACCTGCAAATGACCACGCGCATGATTGGCAGGCACCCAAGTCGCCCGCGCGAGCATGGCTTGCGCCAAACGCGTGTTGCGCCTGGCGATCGGTCCACGCCAATGCTCGGCGACGAAGTTCTCGAATGCATTGCGCAACCAGGAAAACTCAACGCCGGCAAAGCGTCTATATAGAAGGGCATAAAAATGGCCGAACCGTGCCGGAAACCGTTGGCCTGCACTGGCGGTGCTCTGGTCAAGCATGCCATGCAGCATATGCTCGAAGCAATGTGGCCATCTGTTTAAGATCTCTGCCGCTGTGCTGGTGACCTGCCAGGACACGTCCATGGCGCCGGCATTTTGAATTTTTTGGGGCAATCTGCCAACCTGGTTTTGCCCATAGGTGCCGAGCAATCGAATCAGATGTCCCGACTGCTCAAAGCTCAGGCCTTGCAGCGGCAGCAAATTGCAGGCAGCATGTTGGGTGACGAATTTGTTCTTCAAGTCGCGTGCAAGGAGCACATTGGCGGCAGGAGCCTCGCTGGTCTTGCTGCTCGCAAAATGATGGCCGCAGTCGCATCGGTGTAGATCTTGCCGCCGCCAGCTGATCGCCGATCCGCAACTGTCGCAACGATCGACAAGCCAGGAGCTGTGAACAGGACATACATCGAAGAATAGGTGCTCCCAACCAATCCGCCAATATTCGCCCTCCTGCAGACACAGCGGGCAACACCGGCATCGTCTGGTGTTCCAGATCGGCGGACGCTCGTCCCATTCTCGAGCCACCAGGGTGGCATAAGCAATCAGGGTATGATCAGGCCCATCGTCGGGCAGGCAACGGATGCTTTTGAGGAGTTCGACATGAAAGAAAACGCCGCCCGTCTTGAGAGACGAGCGGTCGAGGCCGTTGGCGTTCGCCAGACGCAGCAGGAAGCCTTGCGGACCCTCGCCGTCAATCAGGCGCGGGTGACGCAATAGTTGGCTCAAGTTGAGTCCATTTCATAATGCCTTGCGGATTGCTCGAGGCACGTCGAGTGAATGCGTATGGGATTCAAACGGCTCCCCCGTTTGTATCAACGGCCGCAGTATCGAAACAGGCGAAAAGGGGTTGAGTGAGCCGGGACAGTCCTTCCATATCTCGTCGAGGAAGGCGTGGTTTAATGTGTCCAGCGTTATCTCTTGTTTTGGCGATCGACGTGCAAGATAAAACGCTTGGTCCAGCAACTTGCAGATGTAATCCATTACGCCATTAGTGGCAATGAATATCCGCCGCGCCACATTGGCGTCGTGCAAGGGCACGCACGTCAATGGAATCTTGGAATGCATAGTCTTGAGGATGCCGCGGAACTGCTTTTGCAAATTCTCCTCGGCAAAGGCGAACGGCGGAATGTTGAAGCGCGATGAGAATCTTCTGGCGAGCTGAGGATTGGATTGGATGACCAGCTCGCTGCGCGGCAGCCCGGCCAGCACGACCGGAATTTTAGCAACGGTCAGCAGATTCTTGAGCCAGTCTGTCACGGTTCTCGTCTCCGACCGGCGTATCGTATCGAAAAAATGCTGGAACTCGTCGATCAGGATCAGCTCGACGCGACACTTTTTCAGATACAGGTAGATGCGCCGCGTTTTCTCCTCGGAACTTCCCTTCGCACTGTATGGGTCGCCCATCGCTTCCAGAATCGACTCGGCCAGGTTCTTGACGGTGGGCGCTGCGGGCGTAATCACAAACAGGACCGGAATCACAAGGCCGTCCGGCTCCTGCTCTGTCGGAAACTGATTCTTGTAGTAGCTCAGCACCATTGACTTGCCGACCCCCGAATGTCCTGTCAGCAATAAGCCGCCGCCGTGGTTACGTTCAAGGCCTTTTTTGTGAAGGCCGGCGATTTTCCTGATTGCCGCACTATATGAAGGATGCGGTATGGTATTGCTACGAACGGAGAAGGGTTGATCGATTTCGCGCATCAGCAGATTCAATTCGGTTGCTGCGATCTGGAAATTTTCGAGTGCGTTCAAGTCATACATGATTGTCGTCTCCGTTAGATGGATATTTCGTAATCAGGTAATTCATCTTCAAGCCCGGCGTCGAGATCTTCGGGCGGATTGCTTTTGGAAGGCAGGGATCTTTGCTCGGCGAAATCAAGTGCCGACGGAAAATCCAGCGGGCGTTCGCTGCTATGGCCTCGGAGAACTGCGGCCCGTTTGCGTTGCCGCATCTTCTTGTCCACGCGTGCCTCGGAAACCATGTCCAGGATCTCCTGCTTCGCATGGAGCGGATCCATCTCCTGGGACAACTCGTGATAGGCCCGCCGGCGATGCGCGTGTATGACGCGATGCATTTGGCGATTGAGGCGTAAAACGTAGTCGTTGTGCTTGGGGCTCACGTTGACGCGGAAATATTCCTCCTTGTTCTCATCCCAGACCTGGATGAAACTGATGTCATCATCGAAATACTTGAACCTGATTTTTGATGATTCGCCGGTGCGGCGCCGAAGGTTCTGCAATTCATCGCTGTTGTAATGCAGGCCTTCGAATTCGATGCCATACAGGAATAACGTGCGCTCGGCTGGTTCGCCGATGGCGATTTGGAACGAATCGTGGTGCGCTGGATATTCAATGAGAGCGGTCTGCACTTGCCTGTTCCAGACGTCGATCGGTCGCTCCTTGAGCTCACGATGGGGTGTTTGATGATACACATCGACGATCCACTTCGTGATCAGATAGGTCAAATCATCAAGATCCAGAATCGCCTCTTTCTCCGATGGGTAGTCGCCACGCTGTTCCGGATTGGAAAACACGGCGCCCGGCAGCTTGTGGATAAGGTCTTCATTCATTCTGCGAAATCCCCGTTCGACACTACCCTTTGCACCTGGATCAGCCGGTAGGCAGTAGGTCAGTCGAATGCCGGCATGCAAACAAAGCTCCTCCGTCGCGCGGGAATGCAGGTCCATGCCGTTGTCGCACACCACCTCTTCTGGAATGCCATGCATAGGCCAATCGTTTTTGATGTCAGGATAGCGATTGCGGAGATCCGTCTTGGGCAGCATGACCTGATTCAGGCAGCGCAAGACGGAAAGCGAAGATGGGGCATTGAATGTGACATAAAAGCCGAGGATCGCGCGAGTCGCGCGACAACAGGCGAGCGTGATCCATGGCCGGCCAATCGCGATCATGGTTGCCTTATCGACGATCATCGCGTCGATAGGTGAATGATCGATTTCAATGCGTTCCATGATCTTGCATGGCGGTGCCGATCCGATAGACCGCCGATGGAGCCGATCGGCCGCCGGCTTTCCAAGGCGGCTCACGTCAACGAGGTAGGTATCAAGTTCACCCAACCAATTGAAAATCGTCGCGCGCGATGGGGCTTTCAGCCTGGCGCTTTCCGGCTGCGATTTGTTGAAGCGATCGATCTGCCTTCTGACCTCCTCATACACCGCGACCTTGGTTGTCTTTTGCGGGGTGAGATACACACTATTGAGCGCATCTTCAAAGTAACGATACAGAACCGCATTTCGTTTGCGCCCCGCGCGCACGCGGCGGTCTACGAGTGACACAATGTCTTTGCCAGCCGAAAGGCGAATTCGCCACCGGTAGAGCGTCGTGCGATGTGGTTTGGGACCGGTGGATTCAGAATTCTGCTCCGGCGGTATTGGCACGATAGGACTCTCCAAGGCTGGCAAACGTAGGCTACTACCCTCGACCGCGGCACGTTCGCATAGGTAAGCAAAACGCCTTTTGGCTACGTCCTGATGTTTTTGCGAGAATGAGGACAGGTCGCGCGGCGTTGCCTGATAGAAGACGCTGCTATTTTCGTTCAGGCTGCTTTCGTCAATCGCCCAGCCCCTTGAATGCCAGCGCTCGAAAATTTCGTCGTGGGTCAATTGTTCGATGACTCCTTGTTCATCCTCAAGTTGAAATTTATGCGTGGGCAATCGCCGCAAGAGCGTCCAGGTTTTTTGTCCCTGTAGAAAGCGCAATCCTTTCTTAAATTTGAAACGCAACATGGCGCACCTCCGGTCCTGGTAAAACCATTGGCGTATTCGACGTCAACGGCAATTCAAGATCGAATGCAAGCCAGCGATTGCTCAACAGCTGAAATGCATGGCGCGGGTCATTAAAGGCATGTTGAACGTCGCCAAAAGTGAGATCCGTGTTGCGGATCAGGCGATGATAGGTTTCCCAAAACTCGACGGATTCAGGCAGGCGCCTAGCGTGATACTGCAATTTGCGCGCATTGGTCCTGATCACATCGTTGCGCAATGTGATCTCCGTGAAGATTTGAAACGCGCGATCTGATCGTCGAAAATGCGACTCGATATCGGTGAGCCGCTGCCGTAGCGTCGGGTTGGAGAGTTTTTGCGCCGGTTTGATTTCCACGTAGATATTGGTGCCATCAACCATTTCCAGAAGAAAATCCGGTGTGTATCGGAAGGTGTTGATGCCATCGCTCGGAAATTCGTGGCAAGGCTGTGCGTAATAGCGCAGGACCTCAGGCGTCCATTCGAAGAGCAACGCGGCGTCTGTTTCCAATCGGGATTCGCATCCGATGGATCGCCCCATTTTTAGCGACGGAAATTTGCCGCGCATGCTCCTGCCGGTTCGCGTAACTACTTTTCTTACAGGTTCCATCCAATGCCCTCCTGTCATTTGGGCGCAGGCAAAGCGATCCCCTGGCCTGCGCGCCATTGGTTCGTAGATTGAGCAACACTGAAATCGGAGGTTATAACGCCCCTTCACCGGGTGTGAACCAGGTGTTCAGATGTCAGATTGAGCGGGGATGCTTGACCGAGATGGGCCCGAAGCGCGATACTGCAGTTCTCACGCAGCAGTATCGATCGTTTCAGCGATCATCAAAACGGGGCACGCCGCAAGGTTGGTCCCGTTTTTACATTGGCGCCTCCCGTTTTGATTGTCGGCGGACGCGTGTCGGACGATAAATCGGCCGCTCCGCGACTTTGTCTCCCGCTTTCAGCATTTCATACATCGCATCGAGCAAGGCGGGATGCAGGTGCTCGATCCGCTCCCAGAACGCACTACAAAACAGATAGGTCTTCGTCGATACCTCAGGCGGTAACGTGTATCGTCGTTTGGAATCCTTCAGGGCCAGACCTATCTCCTCCTGGTCTTTGGTGCCGAGCTTCAACGCAATTATCAATTTTGCAATGAATTCATCACTTGGGCTTTTGATTCCCAATTCGATCGCAGACACATAAGCTTGCTCATATCCCATCAAACCCGCCAGGTCCAGCTGGGTCAGGCCGGTTTGGACGCGCAAATTACGTATATAAATGGCAACAGGGCTGCTCATATTGAAAACCTTGGAATGACCGTTAAAATAACAATTCCAACAAGTCTAAATCGAGGCCAAAAATAACGCAAGTCATTGATTTATATGAATATTATGCTATTAATATATCGCGCACATTTGCGAGGCCTAAAGTCGTTTTCTTTCTAGCTGGAAATTGATGTGCGCCGCTTTCGTCACAATGGAGGAATTCCGGTCGCTTCTTTAGCAGTGTGCCGATCGCATGCTCACCCGATTTAGATTCGGGATCGGTCAATGCCTAGGCATCGAGGGCCGCCCGGTGATCTCCAGTAGCGCCACGCGGAAATACCGGCGACATGGTATTTCCAAACTTGGAAGCCAGATGACCAACACCTGTTCGTTTGCGCGCTGAATTGACCCACTCAGTTTGACCCTCCCGCCACTGCCTGGCGAACGCTGCAACCCTGTCGTAAGACCCCTTGAAGCCTAAATCGACAAGCTCCTCGTGAAGCTGCTTGAGGCTGCGTCTTTGCTTCCGGGATTTGGCCGCCTCGGTCTTGAGCCAGCCGGCGAGCTGATGAGCGTATGGGTCGATGGCGCTGGCAGTTTGGCGCTCCGCATAGGTCGGTTCAGTGGTTTCCGAGCGCAGGTAGCGCCTGACAGTGTTGCGTGAGATGCCGAGCCGCTTGGCGATCTCCCTCAGCGGCACCTTGTCACGCAGGTGCCAGCGTCTGATTATTCCTAGTAATGCCACGTCAATCACTCCATTCCCCTACTCATTTCGAAGAGTAGGATTGTGTGCTAAACGTGGGTCACTTTTCGATGCAAATTATGCGGCTAAGTGGGTCAATTTTCGGTGCAAATCAACACTCCAGCAGCCATTTCATTTCGACCCGTGACGAAATTTTGCCGGCCGGATGCCTTTTCGCCAAGTCAGCAAAGAACTCTTCGATCTCCTGCAAGACTTCCGGATCTTCGCTTTGGAATCTGTTGGCGAAATCGGAAAAGACGGGAAAGAACTTTCCGGAAGTTATGACTGACACTTCGAGACCGTCGCCGCTATGGACGTGCAGCGGTTCATTTGAATACTCGGCCGAGTCTTGAAACCCTTGGGGATGGAAGAATTCTTGGAAGTTTGGAAAATCCATCAGTATTCCGCGAAATTTTTCCGAGGGATCGGCGTGCACGCCAAAGATCGCGTATTCAAATCTTGGCTTGCCGCGATATATCGAAACACTCCCAATACTCATTCCGTAGCTTGGCGGATCAAAATTCCCGACCAATGTGCATAGCCTTCCGCTGGACAAAACGCCATGCAGATGTCCGACCTTCTTCGCATTCGAATCCATCTGGCACATGAATTCCAGCTGCAATCCCTTATCGGGGGTGTAGGTCAACTTGCCGGGGAAATCGATCGATTTGTCCGGGTAATTGAAAAGGCCCAGCCACTCGTAACTTTCGAAGTGGTTAAATTCATCCGTGCTCATTACGAATAACTAAGTCCAATTATTTTGAAGCAGCTACATCTGCCAACTTCATCGCTCTGGCGGGGTGAACTTAGGCACATGTGCCTTTTGACCGCCAAGTCCCACGGTAAATTGGCAGCAAATTGTGGTATTTGAGTGCCTGAAAGCAAACTGCCGTTACGGGCGGCCCGTTCGCCCAAGATTAATGACTAGGCCATACAACCGGGCCTTTGCACGTCGACTACCGCACTGAAGTAGGCCACTCGCAGTAACTCTGGCCTACGCCTATTCACCCATGAACGTGGCGGCATCGATCATGCAAGGAACAAATATGTTGCAACTACCTGGACAAATTGCAACTATTCTTGGATCCTACAGCATTACACATCAATATTCCCAGCCTGCAGCGCATTCAACTCAATAAACGCACGACGTGGTTCCACGTCATCGCCCATCAAGGTCATGAAGATCTGGTCAGCGGCAATCGCGTCTTCGATCTGCACCTTCAACAAACGACGCACAGTCGGGTCCATCGTAGTTTCCCACAGCTGTTCTGGATTCATTTCACCCAGACCTTTATAGCGTTGCTTGTTGACGCCGCGTTCGGCTTCGTCGCGCAGCCATGCCATGGCGTGGTGGAAGTCGTTGATGGCGCTTTCTTTGATTTTTTCGCCAGTACCGCGACGGATCAGTGCGCCTGGTCCGATCAGGCCCTTGAAGGTGGCTGCTGCGTTGCTGAGCACCTGATAGTCGGGGCCGTTGACGAAGTCGGCATCAATGCCGGAAACCTTGATATTGCCGTGGTACAGGCGTTGAATGCGTAGGGTGTGCTTGTCGGTCAGTTCGTCTGAGCGAACCAATACGTCAACGCCGGGTTCGTTGATCGATGCCTTGAGCGCAGCAGCGGAGGCTTCTGCGTCGGCGACGGTGTTGAGGTTGAGTTTGACGCCGGTCATGATCGCTGACAGCGCGGCGTCATCGATCATGCGCGACAGACGCATGATGATGGCGTTGGCGGTGTTGTATTGGCGGACCAGCTCGGTCAGCGCGTCGCCGCTGATCGGGGCAGCGCCTGCGCTTGGCGTCAGTTCGGCGTCATTGAGGGCGATCTGCATCATGTATTGCGCTTCTTCGATGTCGTCCTTGAGGTAGCGCTCGTCCTTGCCGGCCTTGACCTTGTAGAGCGGTGGCTGGGCAATGTAGATGTGGCCGCGTTCAACCAGTTGTGGCATCTGGCGATAGAACAGGGTCAGCAGCAGGGTGCGGATGTGGGCGCCGTCAACGTCGGCATCGGTCATGATGATGATGCGGTGGTAACGCAGTTTGTCGGCGTTGAATTCGTCCGGGCCGATGCTGGTGCCGAGGGTGGCGATCAAGGTGGTGATCTGCTCGGAGGAGAGCATCTTCTCGAAGCGGGCTTTTTCAACGTTGAGGACCTTACCGCGCAGTGGCAGGATGGCCTGGAATTTACGGTCGCGACCTTGCTTGGCCGAGCCGCCCGCGGAGTCACCCTCGACGATGTAGAGTTCGCACAGGGCTGGGTCTTTTTCCTGGCAGTCGGCCAGTTTGGCGGAGAGACCGAGGCCGTCCATGACGCCTTTGCGGCGGGTCAGTTCGCGCGCCTTGCGGGCTGCTTCACGCGCGCGCGCGGCTTCAACGATCTTGCCGCAGATGATCTTGGCGTCGTTCGGCTTTTCCTGCAGGAAGTCGGTCAGGGTCTTGGCGACGATTTCTTCTACCGGGCCGCGGACTTCGGAGGAGACCAGTTTGTCTTTGGTCTGCGAGCTGAACTTGGGTTCTGGCACCTTCACAGACAAGACGCAGGTGAGACCTTCGCGCATGTCGTCGCCGGAGACTTCGACCTTGGCCTTTTTGGCGAAGTCGTTTTCTTCGATGTACTTGTTGATGACGCGGGTCATCGCGGCGCGCAGGCCGGTGAGGTGGGTGCCGCCGTCACGTTGCGGAATGTTGTTGGTGAAGCAGAGCACTTGCTCGTTGTAGGCGTCGTTCCATTGCATGGAGACGTCGACCGAGATGTTGGTGCCTTGGTCGGAGAGCTTTTCGCCGGTGGCCTGGAAAATGGTCGGGTTGAGGATGCTCTTGTTTTTGTTGATGTATTCAACAAAGCCACGCGTGCCGCCTTCGAAGGCGAAGTCTTCTTCCTTGCCGGTACGCTGATCGGTCAGCTTGATGTGCACGCCGTTGTTGAGGAAGGACAGTTCCCGGATGCGCTTGGCCAGAATTTCGTAGTGGAATTCGACGTGGGTGAAAATTTCTTCGTCGGCCCAGAAGTGGACTTCAGTACCACGCTTGTCGGTGTCACCGATGACCTTGATCGGCGAAACCTGTACGCCGTCGACGATTTCGATTTCACGATTCTGCGGAATACCCCGCACAAATTCCATCGCATACATTTTTCCGTCACGACGGATGGTCAGGCGCAGGAGTTTGGACAGACCGTTCACGCAGGACACACCAACACCGTGCAAACCGCCGGACACCTTGTAGGAGTTTTGGTCGAACTTGCCGCCGGCGTGCAGCTCGGTCATGACGATTTCGGCTGCGCTACGTTTTGGTTCGTGCTTGTCATCCATCTTGAGACCGGTCGGAATTCCGCGACCATTGTCGGTGACCGAGATGGAATTGTCGGAGTGGATGGTGACGTGGATTTCGGTGCAGTGGCCGGCCAGTGCTTCGTCAATCGAGTTGTCCAGGACTTCGAACACGAGATGGTGCAAGCCGGTGCCGTCAGAGGTGTCGCCGATGTACATGCCTGGCCGTTTGCGGACCGCTTCCAGACCTTCCAGAATCTGGATGGAGGAGGCTCCATATTGATTTTGTTGCGGTTGATTGGTGTTGTCTGCAGGGGCTTGGGACATGGCTACCTTCTGAAAAATCGCGCTTTACGACACGCTTGAAACACGCTCGGGTGAGAGCTGAATACCGGTAAAAATACAAAAGAACGGCAAATTACGGCAAAACAAGACGAAAACCGGTAAAACTTAAAAGTGCCAAAGGGCCGCTTATGCCGGCCCTTCGGTAACTACTGTGTTGCTGGAGATCAGATCCGCATTGGCATAACGACGTATTTGAAGTCGGCATTGTCAGGGATGGTGATCAGCGCCGATGAGTTGGTGTCACCGAGGGCAACGTTGACGTAGTCGCCCTTGAGGTTGTTGAGCACGTCGAGCAGGTAAGTGACGTTGAAGCCGATGTCGACGCTGTCGCCACCGTAGTCGATTTCGAGTTCTTCGACGGCTTCTTCCTGGTCGGCATTGGTGGAGCTGATCTTCAGGCTACCGGGTGCAATCACCCAACGCACGCCCTTGAACTTGTCACTGGTCATGATGGCGGCGCGTTGCAGCGAGCGCAGCAGCTGATCACGGCTGATGGTGAAGTTGTTCTTGTAACCCTTCGGTACCACGCGGGTGTAGTCGGGGAATTTACCTTCGACCAGCTTGGAGATCAGTTCGATATCGGCGAAGGTCAGCTTGACCTGGTTGTTGGCGATATCGAGCTGGACTGGTTCGTCGCTTTCTTCGAGCAGGCGTTGCAGTTCCAGAATGGTCTTGCGCGGGATGATGACTTCCTGACGCGGGAATTCCTGTTCGGTTGCAACCTGGCAGAAGGCCAGACGGTGACCGTCGGTGGCAACGGCGATGACGTTCTTGCCTTCGACGACCAGCAGCAGGCCGTTGAGGTAGTAACGGATGTCTTGCTGGGCCATCGAGAAATGGACCATGTTGAACAGGTGCTTCAACGTCTTTTGCGGCAGGGTGACGTTGGCGTTGTATTGGTCAGCCTGCGCAACGGTGGGGAATTCTTCAGCAGCCAGTGTTTGCAGGGCAAAGCGGGATTTACCCGATTGCACGGTCAAACGCTTGTTGGCCAGGGTGACGGTGACCTCACCGGTGTCGGGCAGGGCACGCAAAATGTCGAGGAACTTGCGGGCAGCCACGGTAGTAGCGGTAACGTCACTGCCGGATCCAACGTCAGCGTGCGTGGTGATCTGCACTTCGATGTCGGTGGACAGGAAAGATACCTTTTCGCCGTCCTTGCGAATGAGGATATTGGCCAGAATCGGCAATGTGTGCCGACGCTCGACAATACCACTCACGATTTGCAGAGGTCGGAGCAGAGTATCTCGTTGGGTTTTGACCAATTGCATAGTCTCTTTATCCTTACTAGAAGTGGTTTACCGGATGCTGAAAGCTGCTTTCAAATTCTGCCTGCAGGTTCGGCCTCAGACTGCGTTGGACCCATCCTTGCGTGCGGTTTGCCGCCGATCTCGCGAACATGCTTTTTTGACAATGTTTTTGCACAATAAAGCACCCTGGCAGCCAACCTGACCAACCCTGCCATTGTATCAATCAACGGTCCCGCTAAGGAAGCAAATTGACCTCAGGAATCGGGCATTCGGTCAGGCTTTTGGTTTGCCTTCTGGTCAACCTTTGAGTGTCTGTTCAAGCACGTGCAGTTCGTGGTTGCATTCAGGGTTCTTGGTACGGTCGGCGGCGATCTTGCGCACCGCGTGCAACACCGTGGTGTGGTCGCGGCCACCGAAGAGGTCGCCGATTTCGGGCAGGCTTTTCTGGGTCAGTTCTTTGGCAAGATACATGGCAATCTGACGCGGACGGGCAATATTGGCCGGACGCTTCTTGGAGTACATGTCAGCGACTTTGATGTTGAAGAAATCGGCAACTGTCTTTTGAATGTTTTCGACGGAGATCTGCCGGTTTTGCACGGACAAGAGGTCTTTTAGCGCATCTTTAACGACATCGATCGTGATGTCCTTGCCGTGGAAACGCGAATACGCGAGGATCTTGCGCAGTGCGCCTTCAAGCTCGCGCACGTTCGAACGCAAGTGCTTGGCGACGAAGAAGGCAACATCATCGGACAGTTGTACGCCTTCCTGCGTAGCCTTTTTCATCAGAATAGCGACGCGCATTTCCAGTTCGGGCGGTTCAATGGCAACCGTCAGACCAGAGTCAAAGCGCGAAATCAAGCGGTCATCCATGCCGCTGATTTCCTTGGGGTAGGTATCGCTGGTGATGATGATCTGCTTTTTAGCCGCGATCAGGGCTTCAAAAGCATAGAAAAACTCTTCCTGGGTGCGGCTCTTGCCGCCAAAGAATTGAATATCGTCGATCAACAACAGGTCTAGCGAGTGGTAGTAACGCTTGAAATCGTCAAAACCCTTGCGCTGATAGGCGGTCACCACGTCGCGCACGTATTGCTCGGCATGAATATAGCGGATCTTGGCATTGGGATTGTCGGCCAACACCTGATTGCCAATCGCGTGAATCACGTGGGTCTTGCCCAGACCGACACCACCATACAGAAACAGCGGGTTGTAAGAGATGCCCGGATTGTTGGCAACCTGAGTCGCGGCGGCACGGGCGAGCTGGTTGGCTTTACCGGTGACGAGGTTGTCAAAGGTGAGTACCGAGTTGATGCGCGACAACTCCTGACGCGGTGCGACCGGCGGCGGCGGCGGCTCAACCAGTGCTTCCTGGATGCCGGTCGGATAACCATCAAGCATGCTCGCCAGCAAGGCGCCAGCTTGACCGCCAGTGTTGGCCGGTGAAGTACCAGCGGCAACAGCGGCGGCGCGGCGGGCAGCGCCGACACGTGGATCGAGCACAAACTCCACATCAACCTGGGCTTCCCAGTATTCGCAAGCAATCGTGGTGATACGGCTGGCGAACTGGGTCTTGACCCAATCCAGCTTGAAACGGTTCGGCGCAGCAATACGCAAGCGGCCATCTTCATAATCAAGCGGCGCGAGCGGCTTGATCCAGGCGCTATATTGCTGAGGTGTCAGTTCCTGCTCCAGCTTCGCGGAACAAGCCTGCCAAAAATTTTCCATGGATCTTCTTATCAGTGAGGGACTTGCGGGGATCTGTCTGAACCTGTCGCAGGCGATGTCTTGTGGATGACTTGCGCGACGGGTTCGTTAAACAGAGGCGCCATTTTACCCTTGACCGGAAAAGTTATCCACAGGCAGAGTGCGATTTTGGCAGAGTAAAAATGTATATCGATAGGCGCTGTCATTGCATTCGGAAATATGCGCTCCAAAATCTGGTCTATCCGACAACAACCCCGTCTATGAAGACTTTCAGCTCACCGTTTTGCATTTGGATCCAGGTCTCATCAGTGGTCAGCGGTTGCGTGACAATGAGCACAACGCGGTCTTCGGATCCAGCCAGTTCAGAGAAATCCACAGAAAGATCTTCGTCTGACAAATGCACCGAGCCAAACGGATGTTGGCGTAGGACGTAGTACAGGTTGGTCGAGCAATGCGCGAACAGGGCGGAACCATCGGAAAGCAGCATGTTGAAGGTGCCGTGACGGGCAATATCGTCGACGATCTCGCGGATGGTGGCATGCAGATCATCAAATGCAGGTTGATGGTCGCCAAAACGTTCGCGTAATTGTTGCAGCAGATAGCAAAACGCCAGTTCGCTGTCGGTGGTGCCGACTGGCCGATACGGGCCGTCGAGGGAGGGCGTGAATTCTTTGAGATCGCCATTGTGGGCGAAAACCCAATAACGTCCCCACAATTCGCGCACGAACGGATGGCAATTTGCCAGCGTGACGCGTCCCTGAGTGGCTTTACGAATGTGCGCAATGACGTGCTTGGATTGGATCGGGCTATTTTTGATCAGTTCGGCGACCGGCGAGGTGACTGCAGACTGGTAATCGACAAAGGTACGCACGCCAGAGCCCTCAAAGAAGGCGATCCCAAAACCGTCAGCGTGGTGATCAGTCAGGCCGCCGCGTTTGGCAAACCCGGTAAAGCTGAACATGATGTCGGTGGGGGTATTGCAGTTCATCCCGAGTAGCTGGCACATGGTCGCGGTTTAGCAGTAAATCAGAGTTTGTTGGAGTGATGGAAAACATGCTCGGAGGTCTGTATCAATTGATACAAAGCGTACAGGCTTCACGGTATCACGCCATCCACCAGGGCGGAAGACGAATAAACAGGAGCGGCAGTGCGATGGACAAAAAAAACCCCACGAACTTGGTTCGTGGGGTAAATCCTTCCTAAAGAGGGAGGAGGAGACGCGGTTCGTACTACTTAACTTTCAAAAAACAGAACTGGGTTCAAGCAAATGGGCCAGCTTAAAAATCGCGGCCTGCCAGGTTGCGCAGTTCTGCTGCAAAATTCGGTTGTGAGCCAGCATAATCTCTGGCCATGCGGTTCAACATCTTGACGCCTTTGAAACGGTGTTGCGAGACACGATCTTCAAGCGACTTGCGTGGCACAAAGAACACCATCACTGCGCGCATCATGCCAAGCACCAGCGGCTTGAATACCATCAGCAACGTGACCATCATGCCCAGACCCAGCAGCGGGCGGATCATGGCGATGGTTGCACCGATCACTTGCTGTGCAACCGGAACAGCTGCTTCAACTGGAAAGGCGATGGTGAAGGCGGACATGATATTGATTTTCCTGATATCGAACTGTTGGGCGCTGTCATTAGCGCTGATTTATCTGATCTGTTGCGTTGCAGTATAAAGAGTCAACTCGTAGTTTTCCAATTTCGAGTTGGGATATCAGATATATGAAATATGAATAGCGTTGTGAATTCCCATCACCAAAACTGGTAATGAATCATTGCTTGGTGTGCTGAAAACAAAAAAATCCCCGCACAACAAGGTTAGCGGGGTAAGCCTTCCCTCAGCGAGGGAAGAGGAGACACGGTTCAGAAAATGCGAGTGACACACAATGGCGCCGTAGCATTTGTTGCTGAAGCAAAGTTCAGCAGCAGACTGGAACTGGGCCGGCGACTGGCGCGGCGAAGTGAATCATGTTGGCTCACCAACATACCAGCGGTATTGCCGAAGGAAAACCTTCTCAATCCCCTGGCAAAAATAAAAAGAGACGATCTTTGCCTCATTGCTGCTTCATTACTACTTCATTACAGTCATCTGCAATGTAGTATTACTGTTTGTACTTCGGTATCGCCATGTAGTCGGAATTCCGACCACTTATTACCACAAAAAACGACAGCAAAATTAACCGCGACCGGCGATAAAACGCAGTTCTGTTGCCAAATTTGGTTGGCTCGACTCAACTTCATTGGCCAAACGGTTCAATTGGGCCATGCCGTTGATGTGTTGATCCGCTGCCAGCAAACCGGCTTGTGCTTCGTGCGCCTTGACGAAACTGACGAACAGGTTACGCAGTGCGACGCCGATCTTGGTGCCAAAGCCGGTACTGGTCTTGCTTGAATAGCTTGCGCTCATTGTGCTCATGATGCACTCCTTGAAAAAGAGGGGATGTTGCAGTGCAGTATAGTGATGGCATACTCGCTTTACCAATTTCCTTTTGAGATATCAGTTATAGTTGGTGTGAATAGTGTTTTTTACCCCTACCCCCTCCCGCAACCCTTAATCTGGCGCGGCTGACATGAGCTTTCTTACACTTGATCTGAATCTTTTGCGGGTCTTTGACGCCGTCATGACTGAGCAAAATCTGACACGCGCAGCCAACTTGCTGGCAATGACGCAGCCGGCGGTGTCCAATGCCCTGCGGCGTTTGCGCGACACACTCAATGATGAACTGGTGATCCGGACCGCCCATGGGGTCAAGCCGACACCGCGTGCCGAAGAACTATGGCCGACGGTACGCCGTGCCTTGTCGGAGCTGGAAGCGGTGATTACACCAGAGACCTTCGATGTTTCGCGCGCACAAAATACGTTTCGCATGGCGATGGTCGATGCAACGGCGGCATTGTGGTTGCCGTCGCTGGTACGGACCATCATGCGCGATGCTCCTCGGATCAAAATTCGCATGATGCCGCTGACCACCCGTGACCCGCGGGCGATGCTGTTGCGCGGCGATGTGGATCTGGCGGTCGGTTTTTTCCCGGGGGTGACAGCGCAACTGGCCGATGGACAAGGCATGGTAAAAAGTCAGATCAGCCATGAGCGGCTTTACACCGGTCAATATGTCTGCGTGATGAACAAGAGTCATCCGCTGGCCAATGAAGAACTGACGCTGGACAAGTATTGTGCGGCCGACCATTTGCTGGTGAGTCTGTCAGGCAAACCACATGCCGTGATCGATGATGTGTTGTCGAGCATGAACCGGGAGCGGCGCATTTTGTTGACGGTCAACCAGTTCTTCACTGCTGGCCGGATTGTTGCCAGTTCAGAACTGATCACCGTCTTGCCGCGCCATCTGATTGCCGCCACGGGTATGACTGAAGCGTTGGTGGTCAAGGAGTTGCCGTTCAAGACACCCGACGAACACGTCGATATGCTCTGGCATGAGCGCGATGCACGCAACCCTGCCCACAAATGGTTACGCGCTCACCTGGTAACCACCACGCATGAGCAGTTTGGGCGCTTCAACCTGGCGCAGTGATACTGCTGATCCTGTCCCTCTGATCCTACCTTGCACAACATGACTGTTTGATCATGTTGTGCTTCCTGTTTTACCTCTTTCCTTTGCTTCATTGCCGGTTTGATGCGCGCGTAAAAGTCGCAGCGCTGGTATCTGCTCAAGCTATTTTTGTGCATTGCCCGGGGCTATCCTGCAACGCCTCCGTTAATGTGGATAAAGCCACAAACGAATACCACCGACTACTCTGTATTTTTAGTTTTCTGCCTGGCAATGACAGGCGTGCCGGGCGCGCAGATATGATGAATTGACTGATGGAAATATGCCGCAAAGACTTGTTGGGCGGGCAATAGCGCGTGATCGAATGGTTTTTCTACCAGCAAGACGTAGCACTGATGCTGCCTGCAGCACTGGTCATACTCAGCTTTGGATAGCACTGTCAGGCCCTTGCTTTTCTGTGGATAAGCTTGTGAATAAGTCGCGGAAGATTTGGGGACATGATCACACTTTTCCACATGGCCGATTTCTATCCAAGAACTATTCTTCAGTCATACATAATTTACTCAGGGCTTATCATTTTCGTAAACACTTGATTGCGCATTGGTTTACCGACTTATCCACAGAAATGGCCCTGTGTTAACTACTACTACTATCTCTATATATAAACATTTAATTTAAAACCTAAAACCCTACTTTTCTATCGGCTGAACTAAAAAAGCAAAAACCGGCTGAGTGTATTCACACACACGTTCAGCTACTTCAACACCTGCACATCTTGTACTTCCACTACCAAGTCAGATTCCGCTACGGCAACACACGGCAAGATCCAACCTTCTGCTTTTTCTTCCCGGGTAACACCGGGCCATTCGATCAGATAACGAATATTTCCTTTTCGCAATTGACACAGGCAGGTTCGACAAGCGCCACTTCTACAAGAATTTGGCAATCGAATCCCTGCATCCAGTGCAGATAACACCAAAGACTTGTTCGCTTGTGCATGAAATTGCAATCCTGAAGGCAGGAGCAGTACCTTCCAGCCATGTTGTGAGGTGAGAACGGGTGGTGCCATCAGTTTTTCCCTGTTTTGCTGTGGTGACGGTTTAAAAGCTTCTCTCTCCGATCACTCATTTGCTGAACATAAAGATGTGAATCGGAAAAAAGACGAAAAAAATGGCTAAAAAGCCATTTTTTGATTTCTCCTGTGGATAACTCTCTGTATATCCTGGGTGTGAATTGGGGATAGCTTGGCACTTGTTCACAAACGGTTTTTCTATCCCCGAACTGTTCTTTGACTATACAAGACTTGCCAAGCACTTATCATTTTCGTAAACATCTGATTCAACTTCGGTTTACCAAGTTATCCACAGAAAACACCCTGTGTTAACTACTACTACTATGTATATATATAACCTTTTAATTTAAAAACCAACATCACGTTATTTCGTCACGGCAGACAGAAAAAGAGCAAAAATCAGCAAAAAGCGTCGCCATCAACGCCAGACATCGGCAATCAAGGCAAAGACTGCCTCTATAGCAGGTTCATGCTGGCGTTTCTCCATGGAAATAAAAGACAATTCCGTCGACAAATCAACCGCATCAGCGATCACCAGACCATGCGCATGCGATTGATTTAATGCAATAGAGGCCCGTGCCAGCGACAAACCAACACCGGATTTCACCAGATCGAGCATGGAGGACTCCTGGTCTACCAATGCTACGGTCTGTGGTGTAAGTTTGTATTGTGCAAACACTTTACTGAGCAAGCGTTGATGCGCAGACTCCGGCGGCGTCCAGATCCAGGGTAATTGGGCTAATTCCTTCCAGCCTTTGCCGGCAACCCGGCTCTTCCAGCCAGCTGGAGCAATCACGTTGTAGGTGAAATGGGTCAGCGTCAGGCTATGAAAGCCCTTGCCTGGATTGCCAAGATAAAAACCGACATCCAAGGCCCCTGCCTTGACCTGTTGCAACACCGAACCCGACATATGGTGTTGAAGTTGTGTGGACAACTGGGGATAACGTTCGACCAGATGCTTCAGAAAGGCACCGAGGCGGATGAATTCAGGATCAAGGATGGTACCAATTGAAAGTGTTCCCCTTAGTTGATCAAGCTGATGCAAGGCGGCAGCATGTTGGCGGAACTCTTGCAGTAGTTGCAGCTGGCGTTCTGCCAGTGGCAATAATTTAGAACCTTCATTGGTCAGCCGCATGCCGGCATTCGTGCGTACGAACAATTGCAGATCGAGTCGCTCCTGCAAGGTCTTGATCTGCAAGCTCACTGCCGGTTGCGTCAGGTGCAAACTGGTGGCGGCACGGGTCAGATTTCCTTCTCTGGCAACTGTGACAAATGCACGTAAAAGTGTTAAATCCATACCTAAATATTGAAAAGTTCTTTTAAATGACGTTATTTATAACTTTAAAATAAAACACATTTGTGTTTATAAGTTTTTATTATATTGCTATTGATAATAACTGATTGGATTCTGTCCTGAGTCGGTTATATCCTCTGAAATGTCATGAAAAACCGCCGACAAATCGTCATATAAGGAGGAGTATCTCTCTAAGAGTGACTATGTTGAGCGAATAACACACTTTCAACATCCAATATCACCAAAGGAAAACTTATGACTAGCCCACATTCACCGATTCAGCATTTCATCAATGGTCGTATCACTCCCTCCACAAGCGAACGGCAGCAAGATGTGTTCAATCCGGCCACTGGCGAAGTAGTCAATCAGGTGGTGCTGGGCTCTGTTGCGGAAGTCAATGCTGCGGTTGCTGCAGCCAGTGCGGCCGCACCTGACTGGGCCGAAACGGCACCGTTGAAGCGGGCGCGGGTACTGTTCAAGTTCAAGGAGCTGATTGAGCAACATCATGATGACCTGGCCGCGGCGATTACCCGCGAGCACGGCAAGGTGTTTTCGGACGCCAAGGGCGAAGTCACCCGCGGTCTGGAAATCGTGGAATTTGCCTGTGGCGTGCCGCAACTGCTGAAGACGCAGTTCACTGACAACATCGGTGGTGGTATCGACAACTGGAATTTGCGTCAGCCGTTGGGGGTGACAGCCGGTATTACGCCGTTCAATTTTCCGGTGATGGTGCCGCTGTGGATGGCGCCGCTGGCCATTGCTACCGGTAACAGCTTCATTCTCAAGCCATCCGAACGCGATCCATCGCCATCGTTGATGCTGGCTGAGCTGTTTAAACGCGCCGGGTTGCCTGATGGTGTCTTCAACGTGGTGCAGGGTGACAAGGTTGCCGTCGACGCGCTGCTGCACCATCCTGAGGTGCAGGCGGTGTCATTTGTCGGTTCGACCCCGATTGCTGAATATATTTACAGCGAAGCCAGCAAGCGTGCCGGGACTTATCCACTGCGTGCACAAGCATTGGGTGGTGCCAAGAATCATCTGGTAGTGATGCCAGACGCGAATCTGGAGCAGGCTGTGGATGCGCTTATTGGTGCAGCGTATGGTTCGGCTGGTGAGCGTTGCATGGCAATTTCGGTTGCGGTGGCCGTAGGTAGTGTGGCGGACAAGCTGGTTGACGCGCTGATTCCACGCGTAAAGGCGTTGAAAATCAAGAACGGTATGGAAGCCGATGCCGAAATGGGGCCTTTGGTTACTGCTGCCCATAAAGCCAAAGTGGAAGGCTATATCGATGCAGGCGTCGCCGCTGGTGCCAAGCTGCTGGTTGATGGTCGTGGCCATGTGGTGCCGGGCAATGAGAAGGGTTTCTTTGTTGGTGGTACCTTGTTTGATCACGTCACACCTGACATGACGATATATAAGGAAGAGATTTTTGGCCCGGTGCTGTGTATTGTGCGGGTCCCTGATTTTGCCGAAGCAGTGCGGCTGATCAATGCGCATGAATATGGCAATGGCGTATCGCTGTTCACGGCTGATGGCAATACAGCACATGAATTTTCGCGCCGGATCCAGGTTGGCATGGTCGGTATCAATGTACCGATTCCCGTGCCGATGGCGTGGCATTCCTTTGGCGGCTGGAAGCGCTCACTATTTGGCGACACGCATGCCTATGGTGAGGAAGGCATCAAGTTCTATACCCGTTACAAGTCGATCATGCAGCGTTGGTCCGCCACCATTGGCAAGGGTGCAGAATTCACAATGCCGGTAGCAAAGTAAAACCGGACCCAACACAATAACAATCAACAATAACGAATAACACCCAGCATCCCGGCATCAGTCGGGATGTGTGTTTCAGCACGGAGACAACATGGAGTCAGCAGGACAATACGATTACATCATTATCGGTGCCGGTACTGCTGGCTGTGTGCTGGCCAATCGTCTCAGTGCGGAGCGTGATGTCAAGGTTCTCCTACTGGAAGCTGGTGCCAAGGACGATTACATCTGGATCCATATTCCGGTCGGTTACCTCTATTGCATCAACAACCCGCGTACCGACTGGCTGTTCCGCAGCGAAGCCGATCGCGGCCTCAACGGGCGTAGTCTCATTTACCCGCGCGGCAAGGTGCTCGGCGGCTGTTCGTCGATCAACGGCATGATCTACATGCGTGGTCAGGCACGTGATTATGACGAATGGGCGCAATTGACGGGTGATGAAAGCTGGCGCTGGGATCAGGTTCTGCCATGGTTTAAGAAGAGTGAGGATTACCACGGTGGAGCCAACGCGTTTCATGGAAGAGGTGGCGAATGGCGGGTGGAAAAGCAGCGCTTGTCCTGGGAAATTCTGGATGCCTTTAGGGATGCCGCAGCACAGGTTGGCATCCCCAAGATTGATGACTTCAACCGTGGCGATAATGAGGGCAGTGCCTATTTTGATGTCAATCAAAAACGCGGCATACGCTGGAACGCCTCCAAGGCATTTTTACGACCTGCGATGAAAACCGGGAATCTGGAGATCATGACCGGTTCCCACGTTAAACGGCTGCGTATCCAGCAAACCGAGACAGGGCCAGTGTGCGTCGGTGTCGAATTTACCGGTGGTGGTCGTGAATGGTTCGCCGAAGCCACTTGCGAAACCATTCTCGCTGCTGGTGCCGTCGGTTCTCCGCATCTGCTGCAGGTTTCGGGGATTGGCCCGGCAGCGTTGCTGCAGCAACATCAGATACAGGTGCAACATGATTTGCCCGGTGTCGGCGAGAACCTGCAAGATCATTTGCAGTTGCGTACAGCCTACAAGGTGGAAGGCGTCAAGACCCTCAACAAGATGGCTAATAACTGGTTTGGCAAGATGAAGATCGGCATGGAATATGCGTTGCGGCAGAGTGGACCGATGTCGATGGCGCCGTCGCAGTTGGGTGTGTTTGCCAAATCGGACAGCGCACAGGCTAGCGCCAATCTGGAATATCACGTGCAGCCGCTGTCGCTAGAGAAATTTGGCGAACCCTTGCATCCGTTTCCGGCCTTTACTGCCAGCGTCTGCAATTTGCGACCAAGCTCACGTGGCCATGTCCGTCTGAGTTCTGCTGACGCTGCTATTGCACCAAAAATAACGCTTAATTATCTGAGCACCGAGGCTGATCGCAAGGTGGCCGTTGATTCCCTGAAATTGACACGCAATATCGCCAACGCGCCAGCACTGAAAAAATATCGGCCTGAAGAATACAAACCAGGTCTGCAATTCCAGAATGAAGATGAGTTGATCCAGGCTGCCGGTGATATCGGCACCACCATTTTTCATCCAGTTGGTACCTGCAAGATGGGCCGGGAAGACGATCTGCTGGCCGTTGTCGACACGCAATTACGGGTACGCGGTGTTGGCCAGCTACGGGTGGTAGACGCTTCCGTGATGCCGACAATTACCTCCGGCAATACCAATTCGCCGACCGTGATGATTGCCGAAAAGACCGCAGAATTGATCCGGAAAGCGCGTCAGAAGCAGGCTTGATAAAGGACTTCAGTTGATGAACCACCTATTTTTGAGATGTAGAAAGATCTGGTCAGATACGGTGTTTATACGTATTGTATGAATGAAATGACTCGGCTACTATGCGCCAGATATCGGACCTGCTGACAGGTAGTTTGTTCATATTTAGGACAAATATGAACTTCATAATATGAACTTCATAGAAAGATCATATGAACATACGAACATCAGCAGACCGACAATAATAAAAATAAAGACTCATGCACCACAGTAGAGTTGCCGCCAGATAATGCCAGTAGAGCAGGGCGGATGGCTCAGGGGCCAGGCACCGTGACAAGTGCATGGTATTCATGGGAAAAATGACAAGAGACACCTAAGAGACACTATGACAGATGTCATTCTGGAGACAAAAAACCTGACGAAGGAATTCAAGGGTTTTACCGCCGTCAGCAAGGTCAACCTGCAAATTCAGCGAGGCCATATTCATGCCTTGATCGGCCCGAACGGTGCTGGCAAGACAACCTGTTTCAATCTGTTGACCAAATTTCTGGTACCCAGCTCCGGGCAGATTCTGTTCAATGGCCGTGACATCACGATGGCACCACCAGCACAGATTGCGCGCAGCGGTATCATTCGTTCGTTTCAGATTTCTGCGGTATTTCCACATCTGAGCGTGATGGAAAACGTGCGGATCGGTTTGCAACGCAGCCTGGGTACCTCTTTTCATTTCTGGAAGAGCGGCAGCAGCCTGTCGCAACTTAATGACCGTGCCATGGCCTTGCTGGAAGAGGTCGATCTAGCCAGCTTTGCCGATACCATCACTGTCGATTTGCCGTACGGTCGCAAGCGCGCACTCGAAATTGCCACCACGCTGGCGATGGAACCTGAACTGATGCTGCTCGATGAGCCAACCCAAGGCATGGGCCACGAAGATGTGGATCGTGTCACAGCACTGATCAAGAAGGTGTCAGCCGGTCGCACGATTCTGATGGTGGAGCACAACATGGCGGTGATTTCCGGCATTTGTGACCGTATCAGCGTGCTGCAACGTGGTGCGCTGCTTGCCGAAGGCACTTATGAACAGGTATCGAAGAATCCGCAAGTGATGGAAGCCTATATGGGCACCACAGCGACTGAGTTGCAAGGAGCACATTAATGAGCACAGCGACATTGGACGCCGCTGCTGGCAAGACCACAAGTCAATCAGCAGTGACACCTGCGCTGGAGATCTCCCAGCTGCAATCCTGGTACGGTGAATCGCATATTCTGCACAACGTTGATCTGACGGTGAACAAGGGTGAGGTCGTCACTTTGCTGGGACGCAATGGCGCCGGTCGTACCACAACACTGCGTTCGATCATGGGTTTGGTCGGCGCACGCCGTGGTTCGATCAAGATCAATGGCGTCGAAACCATCGCCATGCCGACCTACAAGATTGCGCATCAGGCCGTGGGGTATTGCCCCGAAGAGCGTGGCATTTTTTCGTCGCTGTCGACGGAAGAAAACCTGCTGCTGCCACCCTCCGTCTCCAAAACAGACAAGGGCATGTCGATCGAAGAAATCTACGACATGTTTCCCAATCTCAAAGAACGCCGTAACAGCCAGGGCACACGTCTGTCTGGCGGCGAACAGCAGATGCTGGCGGTGGCGCGTATCCTGCGGACCGGTGCCCGTTTGCTGCTGCTCGATGAAATTTCTGAAGGTCTGGCTCCCGTGATTGTGCAGACACTGGCCCGCATGATCACCACGCTCAAGGCCAAGGGTTACACGATTGTGATGGTGGAGCAGAATTTCCGCTTTGCTGCGCCGCTGGCGGACCGATTCTATGTGATGGAGCATGGACAGATTGTCGAATCGTTTGCCGCTGCCGAGCTGGAATCAAAGACCCAGAAACTCAACGAGCTGCTTGGCGTTTAAAAGATTGCTGTAAAACCGCGAACCTTGCCCAATCAGTGGAGTGCATCGGCATCGCTGGTGTTGATCGGGTAACGGGTAGTCGTAAGTCATAACAAAGGAGATGAAAATGAAATTAAGGACTATGTCACGCGCTGTCTCGACGGTCGTTGCAGGCTTTGCACTGGCAACGTTGGCGACGTCGGCTTCCGCACAGATCGCTGGAGATGCGATCAAGATCGGTTTTATTACCGACATTTCCGGTGTGTACTCCGATATTGATGGGCAAGGCGGCGCCGAAGCAATCAAGTTTGCCATCGCCGATATGGGCGGTGCCATCAACGGCAAGAAAATCGAACTGCTGGTCGCTGACCATCAAAACAAGGCAGACGTTGCTGCCAGCCGCGCCCGTGAATGGTTCGATCAGCAAGGCGTCAACACCATTATTGGTGGTACCAATTCCGGTACTGCCTTGGCAATGGCCAAGGTGGCTTCTGAAAAGAAGCGCGTCTTCTTTGAAAACGGTGCCGGTTCAGCCCGTCTGACGAATGAAGAATGCTCGCCTTACACCGTGCACTATGCCTACGACACCGTCGCGCTGGCCAAAGGTACCGGTTCTGCAGTAGTCAAGCAGGGTGGCAAGAGCTGGTTTTTCCTGACGGCTGACTATGCTTTTGGTCACTCCCTGGAAAGCGATACCAGCAATGTTGTGAAGGCCTCTGGCGGCACCGTGATCGGTTCGGTCAAGCATCCGCTGGGCGCATCGGACTTCTCGTCCTTCCTGTTGCAGGCACAGAC
Organism: Herbaspirillum sp. Sphag64; assembly: GCF_014192645.1. Classification (GTDB taxonomy): domain Bacteria; phylum Pseudomonadota; class Gammaproteobacteria; order Burkholderiales; family Burkholderiaceae_D; genus Herbaspirillum. The sequence goes on from NZ_JACHYE010000013.1 coordinate 80,468, forward strand.
CTCCAAGGCACAGATCATTGGTCTGGCCAACGCCGGTGGTGACTTCATCAACTCGGTCAAGGCCGCCAACGAGTTCGGTATCACGCGTACCGCCAAACTGGCAGGGCTGCTGGTATTCATCAACGACATTCACTCGCTCACTCCCAAGTTGACGCAGGGTATGTACCTGACCGACAGCTGGTACTGGGATACCAATGAAGAGACCCGTAAGTTCGCCAAGCGCTACTTCGAGAAGAACAAGAAGATGCCATCAAGCCTGCAAGCCGCTGACTACTCTGCAGCGTTGCAATATCTGCAAGCGGTGAAGGCTGTCAATTCCACCGATTCGGACAAGGTCATGGCACAGTTGCGCAAGACCAAGTTTAACGATGTGTTCCAGAAGAACGGCTATCTCCGTGCTGACGGTCGCGTTGTCCATGATATGTATCTGTATCAGGTGAAGACTCCGGCCGAGTCTAAGTATCCATGGGACTACTACAAGCTGGTGCAAACCATTCCTGGCGAACAGGCATGGACCACCAAGGCCGAGTCCAAGTGCGCGGCCTGGAAATAAGCAGCGACGTCAGCTTGATACTGAGCTTGGACCTGAGCTCGTACCTGAGTTCACTTCAGCCAAGCTTAGTGTCCCGTTAGCGAAGCCACTGATTTCCGGTCATTGAATATGCCAGTGCGCATGCTGCCAAGAGTCTGTCATTTCTGTTTCGGCGGGAATGGCAGATTTTTGTTGTCAGCATTGGTAAAACCGGCCGAGCCATCTGGCTTGCCGGTCAATCTGAGTGAATGAGTTTCTATGGAATTATTCGGCATCCCTCTGCAAGCCTTGTTGAGTCAGCTATTGCTGGGTCTGGTGAACGGCTCGTTCTATGCGATGTTGTCGCTGGGACTGGCGGTGATCTTCGGCCTGCTCAACGTCATCAACTTTGCCCACGGCACGCTGTACATGCTGGGTGCGTTTACCGCCTGGATCGGGCTGTCTTACTTCGGCATCAATTACTGGCTCATGCTGATTCTGGCACCGCTGATTGTCGGCCTGTTTGGCATCATTATCGAAAAGACCATGCTGCGCTGGCTTTACAAGCTTGATCACTTATATGGTCTGCTGCTGACATTTGGTATCACGCTGATGGTAGAGGGCATCTTCCGCTCAATCTACGGCGTGTCAGGTCAACCGTATTCGGTGCCAGACGCCTTGCAGGGGGCGACCAATCTGGGCTTCATGATTCTGCCGAATTATCGCGCCTGGGTCGTGGTGGCCTCGCTGACGGTGTGCTTCTCGACCTGGTTCGTGATCGAAAAAACCCGACTCGGTGCCTACCTGCGTGCCGGCACGGAAAACCCCAAGCTGGTGGAAGCCTTCGGTATCAACGTGCCACTGATGGTGACATTGACCTATGGCTTTGGCGTAGCGCTGGCTGCTTTTGCAGGCGTGCTGGCAGCACCGGTAATTCAGGTGTCGCCGTTGATGGGTTCGAACCTCATCATCGTCGTCTTTGCCGTGGTGGTCATTGGTGGCATGGGCTCGATCCTCGGCTCGATTGTCACTGGTCTGGCGCTCGGCGTGATCGAAGGTCTGACCCGCGTGTTTTATCCTGAACTGTCGGCTACCGTGGTCTTCATCATCATGGCGATTGTGCTGATGATTCGTCCTGCTGGTCTGTTCGGCAAAGAGAAATAAGGTGAAGCACATGAATAACTCCCTCAATAAAAAAATTGCTCTGGCCGTACTGCTGGTGCTGGCCTTGCTGGCACCATTCGGTCTGTACCCGGTGTTCCTGATGAAGATGTTGTGCTTCGCCTTGTTTGCGTGCGCATTCAATCTCTTGATCGGCTATACCGGACTGTTGTCATTTGGACATGCTGCTTTCTTCGGCGCGGCTGGTTATGTTGCCGGACAGTCGCTGAAGCTGTGGGGCCTGCCAACTGAACTGGGCTTGGTACTGGGTACATTGACTGGTGCCTTGATTGGTCTGGTGATGGGCTTGCTGGCGATTCGCCGGCAGGGGATTTACTTCACCATGATCACCCTGGCACTGGCACAGATGTTGTACTTCGTGGCGCTGCAAGCACCCTTTACCGGTGGAGAAGACGGGTTGCAGGGGATTCCACGTGGTCGCCTGCTGGGCTTTCTGGATCTGGGCAGCGACATCACGCTTTACTATGTCGTGCTGGCCATCTTTGTCGCTGCACTGGCACTGATTGTGCGCATCATCCATTCGCCGTTTGGTCAGGTATTGAAGGCCATCAAGGAGAACGAACCACGCGCTATCTCGCTGGGCTACGACATCGATCGCTACAAGCTGCTGGCCTTTGTATTGTCCGCCGCGCTGACCGGTTTGGCCGGTTCCACCAAGGCGCTGGTGCTGGGTTTTGAGACGCTGACCGATGTCCACTGGAGCATGTCTGGTCTGGTGGTGCTGATGACGCTGGTTGGTGGTCTGGGCACGATCATGGGGCCGATTGTTGGCGCCGTGATCATCGTCATGCTGGAGAACAAACTTGGTGATATCGGTAACTGGCTTGCCAGTGTCACCCACATCGACTGGTTCACCACGCTGGGCGATTCGGTCACGATCGTGACAGGTTTCATCTTCATCGTCTGCGTGCTGGCATTCCGGCGAGGTATCGTCGGTGAAATCATTCACTTTGCCAAGCGGAAAACCTCAACCGCACACTGAATAGCGCTCATTTGAAACTGCTCACCGCCGGCATGGGAAACCATCCGGCGGTTTTGTTTTTTTGGAGGTAGTGATGGTTCTGTATGCAATGGAGCAAGAGTAAAATATCTAGCTTCCGTTATCTGACACCATGCGGCTTCGGCCGCATTTTTATTTTCCAAAGAAGATTTCCATGCCTGATCTGCTTTCCAATTACCTCATTCTCTGCCTCGGTGCCTTCGTCGCCGGACTGGTCGATGCCGTCGTCGGTGGAGGAGGGTTGGTACTGATTCCCACCTTGTTCTCGGTGTTTCCGACGGCAGTACCTGCAACCCTGTTGGGAACTAATAAAGTCGCTGGTGTCATGGGTACCAGCGCAGCAGCGATCAACTTTGCCCGGCGCGTGCGGATTGAATGGCGAGCAGCAGTGCCGGCAGCGATGGCAGCATTTGTACTGTCCTTTTCAGGTGCCTATGTAGTGACCCATATTCCCACCGAGTTGATTCGCAAGGCCTTGCCGTTTGTGTTGGTTGCGGTGGCGGTTTATACCTTGAAGAAGAAAGACTTCGGTCAGACGCATGCACCCCTGTTGTCTGGCAGCAAGGAAAGGTTGTTCGCGATTCTGATTGGTGCCGGGGTCGGTTTCTACGACGGTGTGTTTGGTCCTGGTACCGGTAGCTGTCTAGTATTCCTGTTTGTGCGTGTATTTGGCTTCGACTTCCTGCGTGCGTCGGCAGTATCAAAGATCGTGAACATTGCGACCAATCTGGCCGCATTGGTCTGGTTCGGTTACAGCGGTCATGTAATCCTGCAGTTGGGTTTGTTGATGGCAGTGTTCAATATTGCAGGCTCGCTGGTTGGTACCCGACTAGCGATCAAACATGGCAGCAGTTTTGTGCGAAAGCTGTTTTTGTTTGTGGTGTCGGCATTGATCATCAAGACGACCTATGACGCATTCCTAAAGTAAAAGTAACGGGGGTGATGATTGTTTCACGTGAAACAATCAAGTATCCGTGTTGTTGGTAAGGAAAGAAGGGGAGGCGGAAGCCTCCTCTTTTTGTTTCACGTGAAACAAAAATCCAACGGAAACGATGAATAGTCAGACTGGGTCGGGGTAGGGCATCCAAAAAGACTTTATAATCTCGCCTCTGTTCACCGTCTCCACGAGGCGCATTATGCTATTTCCCACACAATTTGATGTCATCGTCGTCGGCGGTGGTCACGCCGGTACCGAAGCTGCATTGGCAGCTGCCCGCATGGGGCAGAAGACTTTACTGTTGAGCCACAATATCGAGACCCTCGGTCAGATGTCTTGCAACCCGTCCATCGGCGGAATCGGCAAGGGTCATCTGGTCAAGGAAGTTGATGCCATGGGTGGGGCAATGGCGATTGCGACCGATGAAGCTGGTATCCAATTCCGTATTCTGAATTCCTCCAAGGGCCCGGCAGTCCGTGCCACGCGCGCACAAGCTGACCGTATCCTGTACAAGCAAGCGATTCGCTCCCGTCTTGAAAACCAACCCAACCTGTGGCTGTTCCAGCAGGCGGTCGATGACCTGATGGTCGAAGGTGATCGCGTGATCGGTGCTGTTACGCAAACCGGTATCCAGTTTCAGGGCAGGGCAGTGGTGCTGACGGCGGGTACCTTCCTCGACGGGAAGATTCACGTGGGTCTCAATAACTACGCCGCTGGCCGTGCCGGTGATCCACCAGCGATCTCCTTGTCGGCACGTCTGAAAGAATTGAAGCTGCCGCAAGGTCGTCTCAAAACGGGGACGCCACCGCGTATTGATGGTCGCAGTATCGACTTTTCTATCCTCGAAGAGCAGCCGGGCGACCTCGATCCGGTGCCAGTGTTCTCGGTCATGGGCAATGCTGCCATGCATCCACGCCAGATGCCATGCTGGATCACCCATACCAATATCCAGACACACGACATCATCCGTGCCGGCCTTGACCGTAGCCCGATGTACACCGGCGTGATTGAAGGTGTTGGTCCACGCTATTGCCCGTCGATTGAAGACAAGATTCACCGTTTCGCTGGCAAGGATTCACACCAGATTTATCTGGAGCCGGAAGGTCTCACCACCAACGAGTTTTATCCCAACGGTATCTCCACCAGCTTGCCATTCGATGTGCAACTGGCGCTGGTACGCTCCATGCGTGGCATGGAAAACGCGCACATTCTGCGCCCCGGTTACGCCATCGAATACGACTACTTTGATCCACGTGGTTTGAAGTCCTCGCTGGAAACCCGTCAGATTCAGGGGCTGTTCTTTGCCGGCCAGATCAATGGCACCACCGGCTACGAAGAAGCGGCCGCCCAAGGGATGCTGGCCGGTATCAACGCCGCCTTGCAAACACAGGGCCGCGAGAGCTGGACTCCGCGCCGCGATGAAGCCTATCTCGGCGTACTGGTCGACGACCTCATCACGCAAGGTGTGCAAGAGCCTTACCGCATGTTCACCAGCCGCGCCGAATATCGCCTGAGTCTGCGCGAAGACAATGCCGACTTGCGGCTGACCGAAATCGGTCGCCAGCTCGGTTGCGTCAGCGACGCCCAATGGGAAGTCTTTGAGAAGAAGCGCGAAGCCGTTGCACGTGAAATGGAACGCCTCAAATCGACCTGGGTCAATCCACGCCTTTTGCCCGCTGCCGAGGCAGAGCGTGTATTGGGCAAAGCCATCGAGCATGAATATAACCTGATCGATCTGCTGCGCCGCCCCAACGTCAACTACGACAGCCTGATGACGCTGACCGCTAGCGATGGTCAAACCTTGGCTGGCCCCGGTGTGACCGATGATGCGGTGCGCGAGCAGGTCGAAATCCAGGTCAAGTACGCCGGTTACATCGATCGTCAGGCCAAGGAAATCAGCCGTCAGGATCATAACGAAAACCTCCGTTTGCCAGCCGATCTCGATTACATGGAAGTCAAAGCCCTGTCGATTGAAGTCCGCCAAAAGCTCAACAAGCACAAGCCAGAGACGCTCGGTCAGGCGTCGCGGATTGCCGGTATTACACCGGCGGCAATTTCGCTGCTGCTGGTACATCTGAAAAAAGGCGGCCTCAAGGTTGCCACCACTGATAACAAGGCAGCCTGAATCTTGAGCGCAACTCCGAACAACGAAGCCCTCGCCGCGACCTTACGTAGCGGTGCCGAAGCACTCGGTCTGAGCCTGAGCGACCAGCAGCAACACAAGCTGCTGGCCTATCTGACCCTGATGGCCAAGTGGAACCGTACCTACAACCTGACTGCGCTACGCGATCCGGCGCAAATGATGACGCATCATTTGTTGGATTCACTGGCAGCAGTATCTGCCTTCGCAGACGCCAGGAATGTCCTTGACGTCGGTGCCGGTGGTGGTTTGCCGGGAATCGTGCTGGCCATCTGGGCAGCAGAGGTTTATCCTGAAATGCGCGTTTCGATGATTGATACCGTGCACAAGAAAACGGCATTTCTGACCCAGGCCAAAGCAGAGTTGCAATTAGGCAATATTTCGGTTTATACCGCCCGCGTGGAGCAGCTGAAAGTAGAGCAGGATTTTGATGTCATCACCTCCCGCGCTTTTGCCGAGCTCAATGATTTCATCACCTGGTCCAACCACCTGTTATCACCCAATGGTCGCTACATCGCCATGAAAGGCGTCATGCCGGAAGACGAAATCGCACGCCTGCCGGTGGGCTGGAAGGTCAGCCACACTCAACCGTTGCACGTCCCTGGTCTGGATGCAGAACGCCATCTGATCTTTATCGAGAGGTCTTGAATGCTGAACCTGCCGCGTTGCGTTGTCACTGGTACTTCCACCGTCTTGAGTGCGCTGCTGCTGGTTGCCGCTACACTGGCACCACAGCATACTCAGGCACAGGAAGTCACCACCGTCGCATCGGTAGATCTCCAACGCTACGCCGGCAAGTGGTACGAGATTGCACGCTTCCCTAACAGCTTCCAGAAGAAATGCCTCGCCGATGTCAGCGCTGAGTACAAGCCCCGCAGTGATGGCAATATCGATGTCGTCAATCGCTGCAAGGTCGAAGATGGCAAGACCGATGAAGCCGTCGGGCTCGCAAAAGTTGTCCCCGGTACCAATAATGCCAAGCTGCAGGTGCGCTTTGCACCGGGCTGGCTGTCATGGCTGCCGCTGGTCTGGGGTGACTACTGGATTATCAGTCTCGATGCCGACTACTCCCTCGTCACCGTTGGCACACCGTCGCGAGACTATCTATGGATCCTGTCGCGCACGCCAACTGTCTCGGAGGCGCAGTACGAAGCCGCCGTCAACAACGCCACCAGACAAGGGTTTGATACTGCCCGACTGGTAAAGACCTTACAGTAACGCTGCTCAAAACACTTCAGCGTAAGAAGGAGACCACCATGCAAGCCTTATTCCACGCCATCGGCATTACCAATGTCTGGCAATTGATCGCAGCCACCGCCATCTTTTTGATGCTGCCGGGACCGGGCACCTTCTGCATCCTGACCTGCTCGGCCAGACAAGGTTTGCGCGGCGGCTTTATCGCCGTCATCGGCTTGATGATGGGTGATATCGTCTTGATGTTCCTTGCCGCCATAGGCGTAGCCGCCATGTTGCATGCCAATCCCTTGCTGTTCAAGGCAGTGCAGTACATTGGCGCGGTCTATCTGGCCTATCTCGGTTGCCGACTCCTGTTTGCACGCAGTAAAGGCTTGGTTCAGGACACCTCAGGATCGACCCGTACTGACTTTCGTCGCAGTTTTTTCGTCACCTTGATGAACCCCAAGGCGATCGTCTTTTACATGGCCTTCTTCCCGCTGTTCATCGACCCGGTGACACAAAAGGGCGCGCTCACCTTCATCGTCATGGGCAGCGTCATCTGCACCTGCACCTTCCTCTATGGCAGCTTGCTGGTCTTTGCCGGCAACACAGCGGCCAAGCGCTTGTCGCATCACCGTCGGCTCGGCAAACTGGCGACCCGCACAGCAGGGATTTTTCTGATCCTGTTCGGTCTCAAGCTGGGGACGCAATAATTGAGTATCCGTGCAATAGCAGTAGCATTTCCATTTTCATGGCCCACCAACGTTTCATTTACTAGACGAATTCATGGCTAAAATCTTTTGCGTTGCGAATCAAAAAGGCGGCGTCGGCAAAACCACCACAGCAGTCAACCTCGCCGCTGGTCTGGCCCAGCACAACCAGCGCGTATTGCTCGCCGACCTTGACCCGCAAGGCAACGCCACCATGGGTTCCGGCATCAACAAGTCCGATCTGCAAGGCTCCATCTATCAGGTCCTGCTCGGCATTGCCGATATCAAATCGGTACGCAAGCGCTCGGAAAGCGGTAACTTCGACGTACTGCCTGCCAACCGTGAGTTGGCCGGTGCCGAAGTTGAAATGGTCGAACTGGAAAACCGTGAAAAGCGCCTCAAAGACGCCTTTGCCGCCGTCCAGGATGAATACGACTTCATCCTCATCGACTGCCCGCCAGCGCTCTCCCTGCTGACCTTGAACGGCCTCTGTTCGGCCCACGGTGTGGTGATCCCGATGCAATGCGAATACTACGCACTGGAAGGCTTGTCGGACCTGGTCAACACGATCAAGAAGGTGCACGCCAAACTCAATCCCGATCTCAAGATCATCGGTCTGCTGCGGGTCATGTTCGACCCTCGCATGACGCTCTCGCAACAGGTCTCTGACCAGCTCGAGCAACACTTCGGCGACAAGGTATTCAAGACCGTCATCCCGCGCAATGTGCGGCTGGCAGAAGCACCGTCCTACGGCATGCCGGGCGTCAATTTTGACGAGTCGTCCAAGGGCGCACAGGCCTACATCGCCTTCGGTGCCGAGATGGTCGAACGCATCAAGACGCTGTAAGCAGGCAGCAGCAAAGATCAAGAGATATTCAGTCATTGAGCAATTAAAGAACAGGCAGGTAAATCAAGATGGCAATCAAAAAATCAAAAGGCCTCGGCCGTGGACTCGACGCCTTGCTCGGCAGCTCTTCCGACATCACGGACGATGTGCCAGTGGTCGCTGGTTCGCCATCGATCATGGCCGTCACCGAACTGCAGGCCGGTAAATACCAGCCACGCAGCCGCATGGATGAAGGCGCACTCAATGAGCTGGCCGCCTCAATCAAGGAACAGGGCTTGCTGCAACCGATCCTGATCCGCCAGATCGGCACCCACGAAGGTCGCGACCGCTACGAAATCATCGCCGGTGAACGTCGCTTCCGCGCCGCCAAGATTGCTGGCCTGACCGAAGTCCCGGTACTGGTCAAGAACGTCGACGATCAAACCACCGCCGCCATGGCGCTGATCGAAAACATGCAGCGTGAAGACCTCAACCCGCTTGAAGAAGCGCAAGGTATTCACCGCCTCATCACCGACTTCAACTTCACCCACGAGCAAGCCGCCGTTGCCGTCGGACGCTCGCGCAGTGCCGTCTCCAATCTGCTGCGTTTGCTCAATCTGGCCAAGCCAGTACAAACCATGCTCATGGCCGGCGATATCGACATGGGCCATGCGCGCTCCTTGCTGGCCGTTGATTCGGCAACCCAGATCAATCTGGCAAACCAGATCGTCGCCAAGCGCATGTCGGTTCGCGAAGCAGAAAAGCTGGTCGTACGCACCAGCGCCGAGCAATCTGCCGCCAGCAAACCACGCGATGCCAGCAAGGAAAAATCACGCGACATCGCCCGTCTGGAAGAAGAGCTTTCCGACATTCTGGCGACCCAGGTATCGATCAAGACCGGCGCCAAGAACCGTGGTCAGCTCATCATCAACTTCGCCGATCTGGATGCGCTCGATGGTGTGATTACGCGTTTGCGCGGTGAGGCGGTGGAGTCCTGACAGCCTTGATGACCCCTTGCACTGCTGTTGCTGCCGAATAGTTATACTGATATGCGGCCACAAATTGAATTACTGAAACACCATGTCGACGTAGCGACGCACTTCCGCAATGCGTTTCCCACTATCTCGATCTTTGGGGGCGCGACAGTGAGAGTGATAACCAAGCAACTGCCCCTTGATCATTACTTCGCCCTCGTCATCCGCTTCCAAAAAATTCACGCAACGCAGCAGCGTCGTTTTGCCTGCTTCAGAAGGACCAATTTACGAGACAATCTGGCCACGAGGAATCGCATCGAACCCGGCACCGCAAAAGTGGATTGCCGCTGGCCTGCATCAGGTACACCAGAATCTCGGCAAAAACCGCAGAGCACGGCCAGGGCCGACAGCACGCATGTGCACGACACTATTATCAACAGCGCATTAGCCGGAGATATCAAATTCTTTCACGGTTAGACTTGGTCGGGCCGTCCGCTGGCCTGCTCGCTTTGCTTGTCTGATCGGCACGACCATGAGGGCAAGCTCAAAACGCCAGCTTGATCCCGACCTGCAAGCCGTAGCTCTTGCTGTGCGAGGCATCGATACTGGTTTCTGCATTGACCCGCACGTTGACCATGAGATTCTTGCTGATCTGGCCATCGGCACCGGCCGAGATGGCCACGCGAGTGCCGGGAAGCTTGTTGGAAAATTCGACATCGGAGGTATTCGATGTGATGAAATGCGTTGTCGATGCCGGACCGCTGTTGTTCAATAAATCCAAGCCCAGCCACACCACGGCATCATTGCCATGTTGATCCGGCAGCTCTGTTTTTGACAGTCGCAGCCCCAGACGGGATGCGACATTGATGCGGGCATCCATGCTCACGTCGGTCTCGGCATCGAGCGCAAAGCCGCGCAGTTTGACGCTCTGCAATCCTAACTGTCCCTGTAGCTCCAATTTTCGGCCGTCACCCAGATCAAACGCCTGACCAATTTCGGCCGATCCCAATACGCCCAAGCCTCGGGTCGATGCCGTCAGATGATTGACCGAGGCTTCACTGACTTCATACCAGGTTGTCTGAAATACCATATCCAGATAACCACCATCACTTTCGAGCCGGGTAAGGTAAGCACCCAAACTGTAACCATGTATAGTATTTTGGCCGGTTACGGTCTGGCCACTATCGCTACCGCCATAGCCATTGACATTGGCAACACTTTGTCCGCTGGCGAAGTACACCCCGACACTATCGCGCCTGGCATCGCTTGCCTCCACAAGCACATCGCTGCCGACCTGCACCCCGCTTATGTCGGCTTGTTGGCCGACCGAACGACTGCTCGCCGCCTGATCGTCAGTCAGCCTGAACAGACGTCCCCAGGCATAGGGCTCGGTTTTTCTCTCCAATGCGGTGAGTGCACCCATGCGTTCGATCAAACTGCCAGCGACCACGCTTGCATAACGCGCGCCTTGATTGTCGATGCTGCTGTACAAACTTGTTTCGGCACGTACTTTGCTGACCAGGAACCAGTCTTGCGAGCTGTCGCCACTACCACGCTGCAAGTTGTATTGATAGGCGCCCGCATACAACGGGCCCGCCAGCGTAAAGGCGGTGGCGCTAGTGCTGGCGTTATTGATGGTATCGACCACCTTGATACCGCTACCCGTGGTTTGCGCACCCTGTCCGCCAATGTTGATGATGTGCAAGTTGGTATTGCCACTGGCAGTGCCGCCATTAATGACGATCTGATCAATGACTGACGCATTGTTGCTCAGTACCGCGTACAAATTGACGGTGCCGCCCTGGCCTGTCCAATTGCTGGCAGTCAGCGTGCGGCCAGTCGTCATTGGCTGGGGCGGTGCCGCAAAGTTGATTATGCCCGCCAGCGCCATGTTGGCCACCACGGAGGGTGCGGTCATGTTCCAGGTACTGGATGCATCGATACTGCTATTGACCGGATCAATCGAACCAGTCAGACGCGCACCATTGATCAGTGCTAAGCTGCTACCGGGCTGCCCGATCACATCACCGCTCAGTTGCGCACCACCAGCGGAACCATCGAGTATCAGTTTGCCTGCAGTGAGGATGGTCTCGCCAGTGTAGGCCATATTGCCCGTGAGGGTGAGCGCAGCCGCCCCGGTCTTGGTCAGTGTGCCTGTACCATGAATGTCCCCTGCATAGGCGGTATCGACCGTATTGTTGACGGTCAGTGCGGTGCTACCCAACGTCACGGTACTGCCCGCAACCCCGCTCAGATTATTGATCAGCGTGCTGCCGCTGCTGACCCCAGAGACATCCAGCGTACCTTGGTTAATGACCACCGCGCCAATGTTGCCGAGACTGCTGGTACCCACAATGGCAAAGCTTGCTGCGCCGCTTTTGATCAACGTTCCGGTACCTTGGATGTTGCCCGCAAAGGAGGTGTCGACTATATTGTTGATGGTCAACGCAGTGTTACCCAACGTCACGGTGCTGCCCGCAGCCCCGCTCAGATTATTGATCAGCGTGCTGTTGCCGTTCACCCCAGAGACATCGACGGTGCCACCATTGATGATCAGTGCGCTGCTGTTGCTGATATTGCCCGCACCGCTCAATACCAGACCACCCGCATTGACGGTAGTACTACCGGTATAGATATTGTTAGCCGACAGCGTCAGTGTGCCGGTGCCAGATTTGACCAGATCATTACCACCATCGGCGCGATTGCCGAGCACTTGATCCACGTTGAAATTGCCATTGTTGAGCGTGAAGTTACCACTAGGGTTCGTCAGCGCATCCCAGGCAAGACTCAGACCCATCACATAATTGTTACCCTTTACCATGCCACCTGCGCGCAGGTAGTCGTAACCGGCTACGGCCTCGGCAGGAGCAGACGTAAAATTGCCGCTGATGCCAGCATTTGTCGCAATCAGGATATAGTCTGCATTAGCGAGTTGGCTCACGCTCGATGGTGCCGTACCAAACGTATAGTTACTCACAGTCAAGGTGCCGTTCAGACTCGCGGTATTGGCAGTGATGACCGCTCCTGTACTACCACTGAGATTGATGTCGAGCGTCGTGTCTGCAGCCTGCGTATAGGCCCCTGAGACCGTTACCGTAGCACCCGAGGACAAGCCCAGGGTACCTGCTGCCAGCGTCAAGCCACCAGTGCTGCGACTGGCGCTGCCACTGAGCGCCAGCGTGGCGCCGGCAGCATTGACGGTCAAGCTGCCACTGCCGCTGATGGCACCGGTACTGGTCAAGGTAGCACCGCTGCTGGCTCCGATGATGGCGTCACCGTTGAGCACGATGTCGCGCGTCATGGTCAACGAAGTGTTTGCCTGCAGTTGACCGGTACCGCCACTGATGGTCGAGCCGACGTAGACCCCAGCCGCACCAAACGTGAGGGCGTTGCCGGTGCTGCCCAAGTTCGCATCACTGCTGATGATCAGGGTGTCATCGTAAATGGTCCATGGCGTTGATGTGGCGGTGGTACCGGTTAATTGCCAGGTACCGTTACCGGTTTTCTGGAAGTTACTAAAGCCTAAGTATTGCGAGCCAATCAGACTGACATTGAATTGCCCCTGATTGCTCGCGTCGAGCGAGCCCAACGCGAAGGTATTACTAAGCCCCGAGGCGATCACGAGACCGGTGATGCTGCTACCGCGTTGTAACTCAAGACGATTGATTCCACCAGTGAAGCTAATGGCGGCCGCGCGGTTCCCGTTTCCATCGACACCACCACTGATACTGCCTGAGTTGATGATCGTCAGATTGCCCCCCACCACACCGATACCGCCGGCACCCATCACACCAAGATTAGGGTTGCTGAAACCTGCTTGACCGCCGTTACCGCCTGTAATGTTGCCCGAGTTAGTCAGAGTAAAGCCGGAACCACTGACACCACTTCCGCCCGCACCCCCTGCGCCATCGGCAGTATTTGAGGCAGGAACACCATTGGCAGTAATGCCACCATTGCCACCACTGCCGCCAGCGCCACCAACGATGTTGGCCTGGGTGCTGGTACTGCCAAACCCCGACAGTGCAGCACCCGCACCGCCACCGCCACCTGCACCGCCATCAGCACCAGACTGATTGGCACCATCCGGAATACCTCCGTTACCGCCATTACCACCCAAGATGGTGCTAACCACACTCGTCAGTGAGGAGCCGACAAATCCGGTACCACCACCACCACCACCACCACCACCACCACCACCACCACCACCACCGGTACCCAGGTAACAGCCATTGCTCTCCGTTGCTCACATTCGCACTACCCCAGCCACCATTACCAGCGCTGCCACCGCCACCACCTGTACCGCCATTGATACCCTCACGGCCTTCCCAGTCGCCGTTATTGCCGCCATTGCCGCCATTGCCGCCATTGTCGTCGGCTACGGCGGGTAAGGCACTTACAAGGCTGAGCGTGATAGTGATGACCAGCACCACCCATAGCCGCAGCCCTATCGGCCTGATCGCAGGTGCCCTGACGCTCCCGCTATGGCTGCCCGTACCTCTGCCTGATCGCACCTTTTCGGAGACGACCTGGCTCACCTGCAGTGGATGATTCCAGATGACACGATAGCAATATCGATTCACCATTACACTCCGTCAGTGGCACAATCGAGCAGCAAAACGGCAGTCTCTTCTGCCGTCAAAGCGCTCACGTATGCTCACCGCCAAGCACACGCAGCGTGGCAAGGGAGGGAATAAGTCTTTGTGTTCATCTTGGTAATCGTACCGATGTGTTCCCGTAGATGCTTATCAGTGAAGCTGGCGGTGTCATCAAGCTTGAACACGGGCATCTCAGCACGTATTGGCAGTACTTGCAGCGCCTGTTCAGGACGGGGGGCTTGATCATCCACAATGGCAGCGTAAGGCAATTTCCACCGCGTGCGGGTGCTGTCATCCTCGACCGTTACGCATAGGGCGCGCGGTGCGTTCTGGGTGTTTCCAATAGATGCCTTGGAGAAGCCGGGAGAGCTGGGCCGCAGTCAAATCAACCTTCCCGTCGCTGGTCTGTGGCCAGATGAAACGTCCACGTTCCAATCGTTTGGCAAACAGGCACAGACCGTCCACGCTGGACCACAGCAGTTTGATGACGTTGCCGCGTCGTCCTCGGAAGGCAAGACATGACCACTGAATGGATCGTCTTGCAAGGCACTCTCCACCTTGGCTGCTAGGCCGTTGAAGCCGCAGCGCATATCCGTGAAGCCAGCCGCGTCGGCGATGACGATCTCAATCATCGCCGGCATACCGACGTTGCTGGCGTCACGCTTACCATCAACAAGAACTCACTCCAATAACAGAGCATCTCGACGCAATTGATTCATCCACGCGCGCCCCCCCTGACGCGGGGGGTACTGAGCGCCACTAAACAACCTATTCTCGATCCGAACGCGGGTACCTTGGCCAGAGGCAGCAAAGTCCTTCTCCAACGGGAAGTATTTTGCTCTCACGGTCTGCAATCTGGAGACGAGTAAATGCAACCCTTCACTACACCGAAAAAATCTCTATCTTGGTACCGCCCAGCAACGATAACCTTGGTGCTTTTTTGTCTTGTCAGTGGCACTTCTTGCGCAGCTGATACCGACAAAGCAAACCCTGCAATCGATGCCATTAAGGTCATCGACGCAATCAACGCACGGAGTGTCACACCGCAGCAAGACGGTAATAGCAACATGGGTGAGCCACCACGACCAGCCAACGCCTTACCGCTCGCCGACATACCGTTTACGTTTGCAGTAATAGCAGATCCACAGGCATTTCGACTCAGCTCGGGTGGCAATCCCAACAGCGAATCGATAAACGGCACAGAGTGGAGGAAAATCAATAGCAATCTGGTCGCTGCACTCAACAAATACAGCGGAGTGGAGTTCGCTATCATGAATGGCGACGTCACAGAATTCGGACGCAGTGACTCCTGGAACAATGTCATCTCCGTCTACGGTAATCTGAGGTTCCCCTATTACTTTGGCCTGGGTAATCACGACTATCAGAATAACGTCGGTGATTGCACTCACCCAGACTTTGGGTTTGACTCCAACGGTTGTGCCATGAATTCTGTCGCCAGAATGGACTACGAACTGGGACTGTATGCCAATCGCCTCAGTAACTTCTCAAAGGATTGGGTTCGGACCTCCAGCGCGCATTGGTCAGGCAGCATGTCTTACTCGTGGGATTACAACGGCGTTCATTTTGTACAATTGCAAAACTATCCAACCTATCGGGTTGAGCTTACGAGCTGGACTGCCCGCTATATCTGGATAGACCGGTCCTTGAGCTGGTTGCATGAAGACATGCGTCTGGCAAGATTGCGTGGCATGTCAGCAATCATTGTCAATTTTCATCAAGACAATGATTTCTTCTCGAGAACGGCCACCGTCGCTGAAAGGTTGCAGTTCCGGGCCATTATGAATACGTATACTCCGCTGGCAATTTTCGTCGGGCATCAACATCAGTTCGCCAGGGAGGAACACCATGACGACCCCCTCTTTGGGAATGTCAATGTCTACCGCACAGGCGCCGCCTTCGAAGCAAAAGCACACATTGTTACCTACGACAACAAAAAGCTCACCATCAGTGAAATGGAAGAGAAGGGAGGTGTCCTCGAGCAATTGCCCGATAAACGTTATGAAGAATACGGTCAACCGCAAAAACCCATGTGCCTGACACCCGGACAGGCTGGTGGCAAAGACAGTATCTATATCACCACATTCCTCACCGATAGCCATTGGAACCTGCGGCAAGTCTCAGGCACCGATAACAACGTCGATGCTGATCCCCAAGGCAACGCCTACATGCGTCCGTGGACTATAGGAAATCCCTACCAGTTATGGACATTTGTAAAAGCCTACCCGGGTTGGCCAGAATTCAGCTCCTGGTACGTCATCAAGCAAACTGCCACAGGCAGAGTGCTTGATAGCGATGCCGATGGCCACGTCTACACGAGAGACCCGACGCCAGGCAGCGGGTACCAGCAATGGTGGCCGATCAAGCTAGAGAACGGTATGGTCCAGTTGCGTAACAGAGCGACCAATCGTTTTCTGGACGGTGATGGTAGCAGGCTCTATACCTCGTTTGGCTACGATATGGACAATCACCACCGATCGTGGCAACTCAGCCATGGCTGGTACCGGTACCCACCTGAAAACAGCAGATATTTCAAAGCCAAAACAGATAACGCCTACGCCTATCCTTTCCCCGAAGGTAAAAACAGCAATGACAACTGGCAATATTTACGCGAACATAATTTTCTGGATACGTTGCCTTGTATTGCCTGGTAATCAGTTTGTCAGGCGATACCAGCAAGGAAAATCACCTGGTATCGCCCGTCTGAAAGAGAAAGAAGAGCAAGTACCCCATGCTGTGCGTCAAAAGATAGAGGACCGCCTCCCTACGCTGCCACTCGCAGTTGGTGCGGTGTCATGAGCGAGAGCCGGTTCAGTGAGCCACTGGCGCTAAAT
Organism: Herbaspirillum sp. Sphag64; assembly: GCF_014192645.1. GTDB lineage: Bacteria > Pseudomonadota > Gammaproteobacteria > Burkholderiales > Burkholderiaceae_D > Herbaspirillum. The sequence goes on from NZ_JACHYE010000013.1 coordinate 97,371, forward strand.
CAAACGTCATCACAAACACGTCATCAGCCTGCGCCAGCGCATCCTTGAGCAGTGATGCAGCAGCCGTCGCAGCAGCTTCCTTGAGGCCCTCATAAGCCATATAGGTTTCACCGTTATCCTGCTTCCTCAGGCTGTAGGACACCAGATGCTTGCCCTCCGCATCACGCAACACAAAAGCAGTGGTCATGACAGACTGAAACGAAGACATCGCACTCTCCGCGCGATAACCAGGGGTAACACGCAAGACCAGCCGCGCACGGTCAGGCATGTAATCGGCGGTCGCGGCCTCCGGATCGCTTGCATCCATCGCGCTCATCTTGCCCAGTGGTCGCTTGACGCTGATCAGACGCACTTCACGGCCCGATTCTCTGATGCGCTCGGCCAGACGCTCGGCCTGCATTAAGGTGATTTCCGGAGTCCCTGCATCCTCAATCAAGGCCGTGAATTCCTTCGATCGCGCAGTCGCCCGCTCTGCCACAGTCAATTTGCTACCGGCATCCAGCGCTGCTCCCGCGAGCGTGCCGATGGGACCGAGGAAACTAGCCAGCCCCGACAATGACGACCCGCCCGCATCCACGACCGAATACTCGGCTGGATGATAAAAAATATCGACCTTGGTGATCTTTTCAATATCAGCGCGTGCGGTTTCTTTTTGCGGCACATGCTCCGGCGTGCTCGCGCATCCAGCGCTTAGTGCGATGACACAGGCCAGCAACGCGACCAATAGGGAAGGGTGTTTTTTCATGAATAGTTGATGGCGTAATTGATATGAGAATGGGCCGGATCAGAAGATCTATATTGGCCCGCAAGGAGCGGAGAATCAGGTAACGAGACGGGATTTTATAGAGCCAATCAAGCGCCGGAACATCGAAAAGCCAGTTTCAGCCTGGTCTTAAGCACATGAAGAAAAAATCTGACTTGTCAGACCCAAAAACAGCGTTACCGATGGGATTGTTCCGAAGCAAAAACACCCGCTGTGGGCAAGCTGCAACGCAAGCGATAGCACGTTGCGCGAGAAAATCGCTTGACGTGTTACACGCAGAAAGTGAATACTTCCTGCGTCTCCAAAAAAGAGGAGACCGAGTATGAGAGCTCGATTTGCACAAGGCGGACAACCGCCTCCCTTGGCGGTTTTTTTCGTCTGTACCATGTCGCACCTTCAATGGGCGGCAATGGTAGGGAGGCTTCGGCCTGCCGGGTTCCTTGTGCACCGGTCTCTCAACCTTGCCATTTGCCGCCCACCCCGTTTGAGAGCGGGGCGCGGTTCATTTTTCGCACAAGGAGTTGTAGATGCCTCGCACCAACACGTCCGACCAAAAAAACATCCCCCCTCATCACGAAGATTTCCGCTGGATTCACGGCCCCGGCCGCGAGGAAAAATTCGCTGACTTCATTGAACTCACTCGCGATGTCAGCGCAGGCAT
>NZ_JACHYE010000014.1 GCF_014192645.1 Herbaspirillum sp. Sphag64
AGACCAAATTAAAAGGGCTGAGTCCTGTGCAATACAGAACTCAGCCTTTGGCTGCCTAGCAATTAAACCGTCCAACTTTATGGGGTCAGTTCATTTGTGAGGGCCTTTTTTTGCGTCTAAAAATTCGGAATTTTACGGTTCGAATTTCCTGCATATGTCGAGGTTAGTTCTGAATACTTCAGATGCAGGTCTCGTAATTGAGGGATTTTGTCGGATTGCTAGCGAATATAATTATTATTTCGGCCCCGGTAATGCCACCCACCAGCCCTTTAGTGCAGTTTTGATGTTCGAAATTTTCACGTCATTGCTTTTAAATTGCAACAAATATCGACAGTAGGCGCAGGCGAAGTTTACAAAAAATAGCTGGCTCAACGTTTTTTACTAAAACACTTTTGGTAGCTCAGACCAATCCGTCGTGTAGTGGAATGTTTTATTGTCGAAACGGGCTTTCCATCGTCCAAAACCAGCACTAGACCCTAAGCGTAAGGTGTCGCGTCCGTAGCGCTTGTTTATCGTATCAATGCCATTCATTAAGGCAGGTTTTTTCTAAGTCAATGAGGTGAGGGTTGTTTCCATCTAAGCACAAACCTATCGAAGTTCGCCCTTTCATTTCTTCGAAAGATAGTAGCCAACTGATCTCACCATCCATACCTATAGCAGTGCTTCGGTTGAGTTCATTTAATCGAAATTGGGTCGTTTCGAACGTTAAACAATAGACTTTAGCCTCGATGATCTCAAACCATTTGTCAAATAACCTCGGCTGAATCGCATAATTATATGTCGTTACATTAGATGAGATTTTTCCCTGAACACTTGGATATATGAGGCCACCAACATGAGATAGTTGGTCGTCGATTTTATGTGGGTCTAGCACGCCTACACCAAGAAATTTTGATCCTATTGCAATGGTCGAGTTGTAGCCTGTGGGATCCGCTGACTGAACGGACTTAGTTAATTCTGAATATAAAAAATCTCGAACCAAGATTTCAGCTCGGTTACGGGGTTCCATAGTGAAATCACGGTTAGCCGAAGCTTATGTTGCTAAGCATATTTATGAACTTTAGGCCCCATGCAGGTTTTCTTTTAGACGTTTGATGTCATCGTATGCATTCCAAGGTTTCACTTTATCAGTATTGCTTATTGGAGAATATTCTTCCCAAACTAACGGAATAGGTCAGATCCACTCAACGTTTTCACAATCTATGGCCCTGTTCGGGTTGATTTTTTGAACTTTCTATCAGCACATTCATTGGTCCACATTGGGATATATTGGCTGGAGGGCGGTCAACTCACGCAAGAATTTTTAGGCCATGTTTTTGCACAATAGATAGCAGCTTTAGAGCCATGCCACTAGGACGCTTCGCACCAGTCTCCCATTTTTGAATGGTGGACTCGCTTGTGTTCAAATAGCGAGCAAAAACAGGCTGACTCACATGGTTGTGTTCCCGAATTTCTTTGATCTGCTCTGGCATGATTTCGTCTGGTACAACCAGGCATGATTCATCGAAATTGCGTAGCGTCGCTTTGTCGATAGCGCCAACTTTTAAAAGAGCTTGAGCAGACGAATGAATCGCTTCAAACGCGTCACTTTTAAATTTCTTCTTAGTGGTCATGGCAAATTTCCATTAAATCTTTTTCAAGCAACAGCTGGGTAATTTGAGTGTTGGTCAATTTCGCATAAACCTTGGCAAGCGCACGAAAATTTACCAACTCATCCTCTTCAATGTTCTCTCTGTCTTTTTTTGCAAACAGATACTCGTAGAACCAGTAATGTCCACCTTTGGCAAGGATGATTGACCGATGCATATTGTCATTCAAACGTTTCTTAAAAACCCCACCACCCAAATCATCAGCCTGACATTGCATGACTTGGCGGATGGCCCTGCACAGTTCGTTGTCGTTAATCTGCGATTTCATGGACGCTTTTGAAAACCACGCGGTCTTAAAAACGCGAATTGTTGGAAGCGTATCTTTATGCATAAAATAGTAGCACTAGGTGCTATGAGTGGCAAGGGTATTGTTAGCGCAGTGAAATGGAACAGTGGTTGCAATGGCTACAATTTTTTCTTTGAGAGCGCCATAGTCGGTATGCTCCTGTTCGCTTGTATGGGCACCTCAATGGGTATACAGTGCCCATCGTGAGTTCTAGGACTTGTTGGCGCGAGCCTCCCCCTAGAAACAAGAGAGTTAGAATGGCCCGCCTTGGTGGGCCATTCGCCTATCTGGATTCAGATTTCCTTTGGCAATTCAGTGAAACTGGACCGAGTGAGTGGCCCAAGAATCTAGCCCGCTTTGCGAAGCTTAATTTTCCGCAGCATTTCGGTAAGCGTGTTCGTGCAGGCATCATCCAAATTTGGTGGGGCTTGCTCTCGTGTGATCACCAAGCAGTCATCCATAACGCGCACCTGAACGCGAGATCTCGGTAAAAACCCAGCTTGCTGAAGCCACAGTCCATGTAAGCGCAGCCATGGTACTTTTGAATTCGAAAGCTGCACTGTTAAAAAACGTACTTGTTTACTGTTTTGAGACGTGGATATTTTTCGCGTATGATTTTGCTTAGCCATTTTCAACTCTCGGTAGTTGGTGGTGGTTAGCGGATTGCATGGGTTACCGATGTGACCGAGTTCAACGTTGGTGGCGAAAAGCTCTACCTCTCGCCCATCATGGATCTGTACAACGGTGAAATCGTCTCTTACCCTCGTCGAGGGCATTTTTAATAACTTGTGAGCGCTGTTCCTGGGGCATCTTTCTCCAAGGCGCCCCCTTACCACTTCGAATCGGTGAGCCGTGAAGTTCAATTTCGTTGGGAGTTGTAGCGTCAATCGAAATTGCTAATTGATTGAGATTTTGCTCAACCCAATGAGTGTTTCGCTCAAATACTGAAACCCCGGCCAGCACAAAGAATTTTTGACTGATATCCGAGACAGATCCGGATTCATCAACGTAGAGAAGGTGCATTGGATTGCTTTCTTTCCGTACCAACGAAAACGGGCTGCCAAAGGCAGCCCGTAAAAGAAAGGTGAGCCAGGTGACACATATGTTCAACGCACCGCAAAGGCAGCGCTCCCGACCCAAGCCTAAAATTATACACAAAAATATACATTGCGATGAGTTTTCGATGACATCCGACTTACCGAGGCAAACGGATACTGCGATGGTAGTCACGAAAATTACTTATGAATCTGCCACAATCCACGTAGCAGGATGTCAATTCCTTAGCGCATGCTATTGTGCAATAGATAACAACTTGAGAGTCATGCTACTAGGGCGTTTCGCATGGCTTTCACGTTTTATAACAATCGACTCGCGTGTATTTAGCAAGCGAGAAAAATTGGAACTCGTCACATGGCTGTGTTTTTTTTGTTTTCAAATGGAAACAGGAAACATTTTCGCGTGCGATAGTGGCACTAGGTGAAATGATTAGCAAGAGTCATTTCAGCTTAGCCGACTGAGCAACTCAAGAAACTAAACCGCTTTGCGAAGCTTTATTTTCCGCAGCATCTCAGTAAGCGTGTGAGTGCAGGCATCATCCAAATTGGGCGGTGCTTGCTCTCGTGTGATCACCAAGCAGTCATCCATAACGCGCACCTGAACGCGAGATCTCGGTGAAAACCCAGCTTGCTGAAGCCACAGTCCATGTAAGCGCAGCCATGGTACTTTTGAATTCGAAAGCTGCACTGTTAAAAAACGCACTTGTTTACTGTTTTGAGACGCGGATATTTTTCGCGTATGATTTTGCTTAGCCATTATCAACTCCTGCTAGTTGGTGGTGGTTAGCGGATCGCATGGGCGGCAACCCATGTAATCCGCGTCTTGTTACTGATATCCTGAAATGTGGCGCGCAACTCGCGCCGACCTCTCCCTGTTCTGAGAAAAACTACAAATCGCTCCTGCTTTTCTCAATCTAAAATCGCTTGCAACCGCGCAAGCGCATCATCGATCACAACATCGGGTGCACTCTCGATCTTCTTTGCGCCACGGGCTTCGAGATCTAGCATCCTGATTTGATTGACCAGGACGACTCCCTGAGTTTTCATCCCGGTACCGCTCAGAGTCACAGCAAAACCTGCGTATCGAGAAAAACCACCGCCTTGAGTAATGGGGGCGATTAATACAGTTCCCATGACGTTGAATACTGATGTTGAGAGCACTAACGCCGGTCGATGTTCGCCGCGCTGTTCTCTCCCTTCGGTTGGTTCCAGATTCACCGCAACAATGTCGCCGCGCTCAAATTTAATCCGTTTCACCATACTTCGCGGCCCACAGGCTCGACCTTATTCCAAGCAGCCATGTCTGCTGGCTCTGGTGCATTTAGATCGCATTGATCAACGAGATCTTTGAGCGCATAAGAATGGCGCTTGGGCTTCAGTAATGCACCTTCCGGACCTACGTCAACGGCCAATTTGTCTCCAAGCTTAACCTTCAGCAGACTCAACAATTCGGTGGGCAGGCGTACTGCTGCACTATTGCCCCATTTTTGAATAGAAAGTTCCATGTGTAAATCTCCTTGATGTCGATACATTCTAGAACCATTTGATGTGGTGTCAAGAAAAATTGTATAAACAATGTATATACGATATTTTGATTGAAAATATTGCCATCGAGACTAGAAAGAAGTCGTTGTATGGATCGAATTAGTTCTTGATGGCAATGTAAATTGCAAGTTTTAGCTGACTACAAACACTGGTAGCTGACCGGCATATTTCGCCAGATTGTCAGTTGAGAAGTGGGCGTACCTTCTTACCATTTCTGTAGATTCCCAACCGCCAAGTTCTTGCAGCGCCAACAGCGGTGTGCCATTTTGCACATGCCAACTGGCCCAGGTATGTCGAAGATCGTGCCACCTGAAATCTCGGATACCGGCTCGTTGAAGTGCTTTGTACCAAGCTGCTGTACTGGATTGCAAAATGCGATTTCCCTTGTACGTAAAAACGAAGATGGGATGGATGTTTTTGCGGGTGAGTAAGATGCGCATAGCGTCTTGATTCAATGGAACGATTTGTGGATTACCGGCTTTCATTTCATCGGCTTGGTTCCAGATTCACCGCAACAATGTCGCCGCGCTCAAATTTAATCCGTTTCACCATACTTCGCGGCCCACAGGCTCGACCTTATTCCAGGCAGCCATGTCTGCTGGCTCTGGCGCATTTAGATCGCATTGATCAACGAGATCTTTGAGAGCATAAGAATGGCGCTTGGGCTTCAGTAATGCACCTTCCGGACCTACGTCAACGGCCAATTTGTCTCCCAGCTTAACCTTCAGCAGACTCAACAATTCGGTGGGCAGGCGTACTGCTGCACTATTGCCCCATTTTTGAATAGAAAGTTCCATGTGTAAGTCTCCTTGATGTCGATACATTCTAGAACCATTTGATGTGGTGTCAAGAAAAATTGTATAAACAATGTATATACGATATTTTGATTGAAAATATTGCCATCGAGACTAGAAAGAAGTCGTTGTATGGATCGAATTAGTTCTTGATGGCAATGCAAATTGCAAGTTTTAGCTGACTACAAACACGGGTAGCTGACCGGCATATTTCGCCAGATTGTCAGTAGAAAAGTGGGCATAACTGGCGAAGCGCTTGCTCGGTTGTTGCAGTCGCCGTGCAAGCGCTCATCGTTGGGGTATTTAAAACAGCTTTTTCCAGCCATCCTCCTTGTCTTCGCGCGTGTTGATTTCAAGCAGTACCCCTTCCGGGGTGCGGCAAAAGAAACGTGAGCCGCGCGAGTTGTTGAATACGGCAGTTTCCATATGTACCTTGGCTTCGTTGAAGGTTTGATACAGTTCTTGTACCTCCTTTAATGTGGCCATTTCAAAACCGAAGTGGAAGTTGCTTGGCCATACCTGATTCTCGGCGATGTGATCGAGCACAAGGTCGAAGCCATCGCGTTTCAGGAGAATGCTCTCGCCTGCGGCAACGATCGTGCAGCCGAAAAATTTCTCGAAGAAGTGCGCGGTGGCAAGCGGATCTTTTGTCGGAAGGCTGAGATGGTTTAGCGTGCCGGTGCATTGTGTTTTCATAAGGTCTTTCACATTAGTTGGATTGCGATAACGCCGCAAACCTGATTGACATGATTCAGCCCGCTCAGCCGGGATCTGATGCAGATGAGCAGCAAGAACGACACTTCACCTCCGTAGTTGGCGTTTAAGCCAATAGCGGAGATTCTCACGACAAGGCCGTGACAGCTGGGCGCGTATTGCGCCATCGCAAAAAAAAAGTGGGAGTCTTGATGCTCAGATATCCAGGATAGATGTAACCCGGGAGGAGCAAAAGCAGCAAAAAAAGCAGAATATGTAGTCATTAAACGGCGTCGTATATAAACGGAAGCGGCCCTGCGGGGCTTTTTCCGAATCGGACGCGTTGAATGACGGTAACGCTTACGGCAGCTTGATTGCAAACTGCGGAGGTGAGTCTAGCCTAGCATTTGCTTGGCCGTCAATAGGGCGGTTGGTATGTTTTCTGACGCTCAGAGTGAGAAAACAGCAGAATGTAAACTTACTGCTCCTTCGCTCGATAAGCATCATGCGCACGTTTAAGCCTTGCCACACCCTCAGCAATCTCCTCCAGTGAAGCAGTCGCAAACGACAGGCGCAATTGCGCCGGGTCTGGCGCGCTGGCATAGAAGGCGCTACCAGGGATGTACATCACGTTTTCGGCAATCGCGTACTCCAGCAGCGCTCTTGCTTCGCTACCGTCGCGCCAGCGTGCCCAGATGAACATGCCGCCGTCTGGCGCGGTGACTTCCAGCGTTTGTCCAAAATGCTTGTGCAAGGCATTGAGCATGGCATTGCAACGCTCCTTGTAGATGCCGACCACTTTAGGTAGATGCTGTTCCAGCCGGCCGCTACGCAGATATTGCGCTGCTGTCAGTTGCATCCATGGTGCGGTACAGAGGTCACCGGTTTGCTTGGCGATGATGCAGCGGCGCAGGATTTCTGCGGGCGCGACCATCCAGCCTATACGTAAGCCAGGGGCCATGATCTTGGAGAGACTCGACAGGTAAATCACCCATTCACTGGCGCCGGGAATATCGGCTGCCAGTTCCAGCAAGCTGGCTTGTGGCTCACCACTGAAGCGCAATGCACCGTAAGGATCATCTTCAACAATCAGGAACTGGTAACGCAGCGCCAGCGCCAGTAGGTGTTGGCGTCGTTCCAGCGGCAGACTGGCGCCAGTCGGATTGGCGAAGGTGGGGACGATATACAGAAGCTTGGGGCGCGCACCTGCTTCTAGCGTTTGCTCCAGGGCTTGTGTATCCATGCCTTGCGCGTCGCTGGGGATGTCAACAATCTTGGCCTCGCTCAAGCGCAATGCCTGTATTGCTGCCGGATACGCCGGGCGCTCGATGGCAACGCAATTACCGGGCCCGATCAATACCTTGAGCAGCAATTCAAACGCTTGCTGTGAACCTGTGGTGACCAATAAAGGCGTCGCGTCGGCGCTGGGGGCACGTTGCTGCATCACCGCGCGTAACGCCTCTGCCAGACCATTCATACCCTCTGTAGCGCCGTACTGCAGGCAACTCGAAGGTGTCTGTGCAAGGATTTCGGTACTGGCTTGTGCCAGTGCGTTGACGTCGAACAGGCTGGCTGCCGGATAGCCACCGGCGAAGGAAATCATGCCGGGTTGTGCCATGTATTTGAACATTTCACGAATCGGTGAACCTTGCGGTGCCTGAAAGGATGGGTTGAAATGATAGAGGGGAGGCATGGCGAGTGGGGATCAGCAGTGGCAATCGTGGAAACACAAGCGACACCGGCACGGAGCCCGGTGTCGCCATAAAGGGCTTATTGCTCGATCACGTGGTTCCAGCGATTGTTCCAGTCGGTGCGCTTTTCGTTGATGACGTTCCAGTCAACGGTATTGATGCCCTTGGTCAATGTTTCAAGCTTCCCAATGCGCGCTTGTACCGCGTCACTGACTTTGACATTGCGATTGACCGGGATGGCATTGGCCAGCTCCATGTCCTTCGATTGCGCCGAGGCACTGAGCAGGAATTCAATCAACTTTTGCGATAGTTCTGGCTCGCTGTTGCCCTTGAGCGCACAGGCACCCACCATCAATGTCACACCACCTTCTTTGGGGATGGCAAATTCGGCCGGAATACCCTTGGCCTTGAGGTTAGCGACAGCGGTGACGGTTAGCGGGAAAATCGCTGCTTCGTTGGTCTGAATCATTTCAGAAATCTTGGCTGAGCTGGACAGATACTCAAGAACGTTCGGACCGACCGAGGTGGACCATTTTTTGAACACTGGTTCAACATTTTTTTCAGTGCCACCCATGAGGCGGTTGATCATGAGGAAGCTGTGCAGGCCAAAGGTGCTGCTGGGGATCGACTGGAACACCACTTTCTGCTTGTACTTGGGATCGCTGAAGTCCATCCAGGAAGTGGGTGCTGGCCAGGATTTTTCATCGAACAGTTTCTTGTTGTAACCGATGCCGACTACGCCCATTTCAATGCCGACTGCCTGATCATTGGCCATGCGGGCAAATGGATAGACTTCCTTGAGGACAGCGCTGTCACGCACTTTTTCGCACAGGTTCATGTTGGTGGCACGGTACATCACGCCATCGTCAAGGAATACCACGTGCATTTGCGGCTTGTCTTTTTGCGCCTGCATCTTTGCCATGATGTCGGAAGAGGTGCCCGGGACGACCACAACTTTGACGTTATTGGCCTTTTCGAAATCAGGGAAGATCGAGGCGGAAAAATTTTTTTCCATGGTGCCACCATTCATGCCGACGTAAATGGTTTTGGTATCGGCATGGGCCGGCACTGTGGCGGACAGTGCGGTCGCAATAACGGTGCTGAGCATCAGGGTCTTCATCTTGAAATCTCCTAGGCGGTAACGGTGAATAGACATGGGGTTTGTGGTGACGATAGCTATTGGGTTGCGAAACGTTGTGCGGAAAAGGCGTCGATCGGCGTCGTGCTCTCGCCGGAGGTGACCAGCTCTGCCAGCACTTCGCCAACGGCGGGTGCCAACTGGAAGCCGGCACCACAGAAACCAAATGCATGCAGCAATCCGGGTACTTTTGCGCTGGGGCCGATGACTGGCTGGTGGTCAGGCGTTTCACCTTCGACACCACTCCAGCTGCGGATGATGGTGGCGTGCCCTAATACGGGCACCATATCGACCAGATGACCGAGTGCGGCAAAGGTCGAGGCGACCCGCGGTCGGGTCCCTTGCAAGGCCAGATTGCCGGTGCCGCGACCACCACCGAGTACCACATTGCCACGTTCGACCTGGCGTGCGTAGAAGCCACCGCCAACCACGCCGAGGCTCAGGTTCATGATCGGTGGCAATGGTTCGGTGACGCACATGTTGGGATAGATCGGCTGCTCGGGAATGACTTCGCCAAATTGCTGGGCGATCTGTTTGCCCCAGGCACCGCTGCAATTGAGCAGGAAGCGGCTACGTACGCGTAGACCAGCCCGGGTCTGTAAACCGAAATAATTGCCATCGAAATGGCATTGCTCGACCGCATTCTGTTGCAGCAGTCTGGCACCGGCACGCTCGGCGGCGCTGGCAAAGGCAGCGGCGATCAGACGTGGATTGGCATGGCCATCGTCGGCGCATAGCGAGCCGCCAAAGGCGCGTTCGCCAATCCAGGGATAGCGCTGGCGCAGGGCTGCTGCGTCGAGTACCTCTAGCACTAGTCCGTGGCTGGCAGCCATGTCGCGATACGCCAGCAGCTCTTGCATATCGGATTCACTGCGCGCCAGTTTGAGATGCCCGGTGGCGCGATATTCGCCATCGCAGCCAATGATCTGGGGTAACTGCTGCCAGATCGTGTGGGCACGCTGGCTGAGTGGTAACTGGCTGGCGGATCGTCCCTGACGTCGTACCCCGCCATAATTAACGCCACTGGCTTGTGCGCCACACCAACCTTGTTCCAGCACGATCACCGAGCGTTGCTGGCGACGCAGTGCGAGGGCGGCGGAGGTACCCATCAGGCCACCACCAATGATGGCGACGTCGGTGTCGAGGATGTCTGTGGTGGTACTCATTCCTGCCCATCCTTGGCATGATTTGGATTGCCTTGCGCCAGCGCAGCCAGCGCCACACTGACGGGAATCGGCTTGATCGGTGCCTGACCACGCAGACGACCGACGGCTGCGACTTCTTGCTGGCTCGCATGCGACAGAATTTCAGCAGCGGCTGCACCGCAGACACGGCCCTGACAGCGACCCATACCCACCCGTGTCAGTGCTTTCAGACGGTTGATTTCGCGGGTGCCATCCTGTGCCACGCTGTGACGTAACTGACCGGCGGTGATCTCTTCGCAGCGGCAGATGATGGTCTCGTCCGGGCAGTGACGGGCCCAGTGCACCGGTGTCGGGAAGGTGGTTTCCAGTCCTTGGCGGAAGCGTATATTACTGGCGCGCGCCTGACGCAGTTGCGCCTGTGTGGCAAGTGCATCGCCTGTACCAAACCGGGATGGCTGTAGATCTTGAAGCAGTGCAAGTGCAGCGGCCCGGCCACTGAGTTCAGCCGCGTCGGCTCCGGCGATGCCGTGACCGTCACCGGCCAGATAGATGCCTTCCACACTGCTACGGCCATCCGCATCTGAGGTCGGTAGCCATTGTTGATTGAGGGTATCGAAGGCGAATTCACAACCAGCCAGATCAGCCAGTTGTGTTTCGCTGCGCAAGCCAAAGCCGGTTGCCAGTGCATCACAATCAATGTCAGTGGTCTTGCCGTGACGCTGCCAGCGCAGGCGGCTGATCTGTTGATCGCCGCTGGCAGCAATGGCTTGCACACTGTCGAGCAGACGGATTCCTTTGCTGCGCAACCAGGCGATGAAGTACAAGCCTTTGGCTAGTGTTACCGGTTGTCGCAGCAAGGAGGGAAATCCGCGCAATTTATCGTGCAGTCTGGCAGTGTCGAGAACGGCAACGACATTGGCGCCGGCTTTGACGTATTGATACGCCAGCAGATACAGCAAGGGGCCAGAGCCGGCAATGACCATGCGTCCGTTGAGTACGCAGGCTTGCGCCTTGAGCGCTACCTGGGCAGCACCCAGTGTGTAGACGCCGGGCAGGATCCAGCCGGGGAAGGGCATCACACGGTCCAGTGCACCAGTGCACAGGATCAGATGGGTATACGGCTGTTCGACGTGACGCTGGGCGTGTAGCAGATCGAGTTGCCCCGGCGTGCAGTTCCAGACCAGTGTATCCGGGCGATAGTCGATGCTGGGAAGCAGTTGGGCAAAGCGTGCATGCAAAGCGGCTGCTTTACCGGCTTCAAAACCATAGAGTGACTTCTTGCTGCGTTGACGTTCATCGGGCGGCTGGCGGTAAATCTGGCCACCGGCGCGGCTGCCTTCGTCAATCATCAGTGGACGAATACCGGCGGCGACCAATGCTTCGGCCGCACGGATGCCAGCCGGTCCGGCACCGACTATCACGACCTGAGGCAAAGCAGTGTCGCTCATGAGGATGCTTTCTGATGCAGGGGCGTGGCCGGGGTGCCGCTCAGCAGGCGCATGCCTTCGACGATGCTGGTGCTGCAGGCGCGCAGGGGTGTACCGTCTTCGAGTCGCATCCAGCAGTCCTGGCAACTGCCGATCAGGCAAAAACCAGCGCGTGGCATGCCGCTGAACTCGCTGCGGCGCAGTTGCGTTGTCTGTGTCAGTACGGCGGTGAGGACTGTATCGCCGGCCATGGCTGTCAGCGCTTGGCCATCCAGCCAGAACCGGACCGGTGCACCTTGTGCTGTTGAGATGCGACGGAGCAGACTCATGCACGTTCTCCGATGAGCACTTTGTCGAGTCCATACAGGCGATCCAGAATCAGCATGGCAGCACCGGTGATGAGGATCATTAGTGCTGATACCGATGCCATCATCGGATCAATGGATTCTGTCGCATACATGTACATGCGCACCGGTAAGGTCACGGTCGCAGGCGTGGTGACAAAGATCGACATGGTGAGCTCGTCGAAGCTGTTGATGAAGGCCAGCATCCAGCCACCACTGAGACCGGGCAGGATCGCCGGCAAGGTGACACGCCGGAAAACGATCCATGGGCTGGCACCCAGCGACGCAGCGGCCTGCTCGGTGCTGCGGTCGATACCGACCACAGCTGCCAGTACCAGTCGCAGCACGTAAGGCGTAATGACGACCGTATGCGATACCACCAGCCAGAAAAACGAACCGGTAATACCCATCACCGAAAACAGGCGCATGAACGCGACACCCAGTACCAGCGAGGGGATGATCAGCGGCGACAGGAACAATGCATTGAGCGCCGTACGACCGGGAAAGTCATAGCGGCCCAGTGCCAGTCCGGCAGGTAAGGCAATGACGACTGCCAGGGTTGCCGATAACAACGCCAGTTGCAGACTGTTGCTGAATGATTGCAAGAAATCCGGGTGATCAAAAACCGCCTTGAACCAGCGTAGCGAGATGCCGGTCGTTGGCAGTGACAGCGTATCCTGCGGCGTAAAGGCGACCAGGCAGACAATCACCAGCGGTGCCAGCATGAAGCAGACGACCAGTGTGTGGAACAGGAGGGCGAGGGGACCGTTGCGTTGCATCTGTTTCTCCGTTAGCCCAGGGTTCTGGAAACCTTGCGTTCCAGAATACGGTTGTAGCTCATCATGATGATCAGATTGGCGACCAGTAACACCACCACAATCGAGGCACCGAGCGGCCAGTTGAGCGAGCCGAGGAACTCGTCATAAACCGTGGTGGCGACCATTTTGAGACGACGCCCACCAAGCAGGCCGGGGATCGCAAAAGCACTCGCGCTCAAACCAAAGACGATCAGGCTGCCAGACAGCACACCCGGCAAAATCTGTGGCAGCAGAATGCGGCGCATCACCGTGGCCTGTGACGCATTGAGCGAGAGCGCAGCGTGTTCAACCGTCGGGTCGAGGCGCTGCAGTGCTGTCCAGACCGGGATTACCATGAATGGCAGCATCACATGCACCAGTGCCACGACGACTGCACCGGAGGTATAGAGCATCTTGACCGGCGCCATGCCGAGCGCAACCAGTGCCTTGTTGATCAGACCGTCAGCACTGAGCAGCATGCTCCAGCCAAACGCGCGGACCACTACCGAGACGAGTAGCGGCGCCAGAATCACGATCAGAAAGATGCTGCGCCATTTGCCACGCATGCGGCTCAGTACATATGCTTCGGGTGCGCCGATCAATACGCAGATCAATGTCGTCAGGGCGGCAATCCAGAAGGTGCGGACAAAAATACGCAGGTAATAATCGTCACCAAAGATCGCCGCGTAATTATGCAGATCATAGGTGGCTTTGATACCGAGACTATCGTCGTAACTGTTGAGCGAGAGCAAGCCGGTCAGCAGGAGTGGCACCAATACCATGGTGGTAAACAGTATCAGCGCGGGAAACGAGAGCGTATAGGGCAACGCATGCGGATGCGCCCCGCGGCGTGGTGGACGGCGCTTAAACATGGGCTTCTTGCAACGTAGCGTTCAATAAACGTGTTGCTGATGCTGGCCAGCGCAGGGCAACCGATTGACCTTGCTGGCAGGCGGTCTGACCATCGTTTTGCCAGATCGCGAGAATGTCACCGCACTCGGTGCGGATACGATATAGCCATTGATTGCCGAGGAAGAAGCAGGAGGCTACTTCGCCGGTCAGCATGGCGTCCTGCGTGCTACAGCGTTCGATTTTTTCGGGACGGATGCAGATGGTTGCCTGTGGCGTATCAATCGTAGTGTCAGTATCAACTTCCAGTTCATGCTGACCAATCCGCAAGCCTACTTTGCCTGGACGTTGCCAGACGATGTCGGCTTCCAGCAGATTGGCCTTGCCGACGAATTGCGAGACGAAGCGATTGACGGGATTTTCATACGTGTCGAGCGGCTTGCCGATCTGCACCGCACGACCGGCTTCCATGACCACCACGCGGTCACTCATGGACAAGGCTTCGGCCTGATCGTGGGTGACCATGATGGTGGTGGTACCAACCTTGCGCTGAATGTCGCGCAGTTCGATCTGCATTTCTTCGCGCAGTTTGGCGTCCAGATTGGACATCGGTTCATCCAGCAGCAGGATGGGTGGTTCGATCACCAGTGCGCGTGCCAGCGCGACCCGCTGTCGCTGACCACCGGAGAGCTCACGCGGATAACGGTGCGCAAATTTCTCCAGATGGACCAGCGCCAAAGCCTGCTCGACGCGTTGCGCACTCTCTTTCGCATCGACGTGCCGCATCTCCAGTCCGAAGCGCACGTTGTCGCTCACCGTCATATGCGGGAACAGCGCATAACTCTGGAACACGATGCCCAGCCCGCGGCGGTTAGGTTTTTCATGGGTGATGTCTCGTCCGTTGAGCAGGATACGGCCAGCACTGGCTTCGACGAAGCCTGCAATCATTTGCAGTGTCGTGGTCTTGCCGCAACCTGAGGGACCGAGCAGGGAGACAAATTCACCTTGCTCGACACTCAGATCAATATTGGTCACGGCATGAAAGTCGCCGTATTGCTTGCTCAGGTTTTCTAACTTCAGGAATGACATCAATCCATCTCCGGTGATTGATTAGCGGATTCTTTTGGTGAAGCGGAGTGCTGATGCGCGAGACTGTTCAGCGCATCAGCTATGCGAAGATCGAGATACTCAGTCAATATCGAACCGGACACCCTGTGCCAACGGTAAGGTCTTGCTGTAGTTGATGGTGTTGGTAGCGCGTCGCATGTAGGTTTTCCAGGCGTCCGAGCCCGATTCGCGACCACCACCGGTTTCTTTTTCTCCACCAAAAGCGCCACCGATTTCTGCGCCACTGGTACCGATATTGACGTTGGCCAGACCACAATCGCTGCCGGTGGCAGAGAGGAAACTCTCGGCTTCGCGCATGTCATTGGTAAAGATCGCCGAGGACAGACCTTGCGGAACGGCATTGTTGAGTGCAATCGCTTGTTCCAGATCATCATATTTAACGACGTACAGAATTGGCGCGAAGGTCTCGTGATGCATGATGGCGGTTTGCGCTGGCATGCAGACCAGCGCAGGGCGCACATAAGCAGCATTGCCGAGTACGCTGACCCGTTCGCCGCCGGTGACTTCACCACCTTCAGTACGAGCCTGGGTCAATGCCTGTTGCATGGCGTCGAAGGCGTGCACGTCAATCAGCGGGCCAACCAGTGTATCGGCCTCAAGTGGATCGCCGACTTTGACACTGGCGTAGATGCGTTTGATCTGTGTCACAACCTGATCATGGATGCTGCTGTGGACGAACAGACGACGCAGGCTGGTGCAACGTTGACCTGCGGTACCGACGGCCGAAAAGGTGATAGCGCGCAGTGCCAGCGAGAGATCGGCTGACGGTGCCACGATCATGGCGTTATTGCCGCCCAGCTCCAGCAGGCTACGGCCCAGTCGCTGTGCGACCACGCTGGCAACCTGGCGTCCCATGCGTACACTGCCGGTGGCGCTGACCAGCGGCACCAGCGGTGAGCGCGAGAGTGCTTCGCCGATGTCCGCGTGACCGATCAGGACCTGATTCAGATGTGCTGGTGCAGTGTTGGGGCGTTGTTGAGAAAAACGCGCCACTGCTTTGGCAAACAGGGCTTGGACCGCAAGTGCGACGACGGGAGTTTTTTCCGAAGGCTTCCAGATGATGGTGTTGCCACACACCAGCGCCAATGCCGCATTCCATGCCCAGACCGCGACCGGGAAGTTGAACGCCGTGATGACACCGCAGACGCCTAGTGGATGCCAGGTTTCCATCATGCGATGGCCGGGACGTTCGGAGGCGATGGTGAGGCCGTAGAGCTGACGTGACAGGCCAACGGCGAAGTCGCAGATGTCGATCATTTCCTGTACTTCGCCAATCCCTTCAGACAAGATCTTGCCGGACTCCAGTGTGACCAGCTGTCCCAGGTCTTCACGATGTTCACGTAGGACTTCACCCAGCAGGCGCACCAGCTCGCCGCGCACCGGTGCCGGTACCTGACGCCACGACTGAAAAGCCGTATGGGCATCCGCGATGGCAGTTTCGGCTTGCGCTGCGGTGTGGGTCTTGAGGGTGGCAATCATTTGTCCATCGCGTGGTGAACGGACCGACAGGTCGGTACCAATGTGCCTGGAGAGATCGAGGTTCAGGGCGGCAAAAACAGGGGCGAATTGCATAAATTCCTTTGCGGCGATAGGTAAAAACGGTCGTATTCGTCGCCGAGTATAAGGAGGAAGTGGGCCCTTGTTAAAGTCAAAAAATATCACGACATCATTACTTATCCTCATGCACAAAAATGTTCGGCTGCGCCTGGATAGTATGCGCTTTGATGGTGCGTTGCCGCAAAACATGGGTGGAGCCAGGGCCTTTGTTGGCCTGTGTTTCAAGGAGGAATATGGGGGTTGGCGCAATGCCGGATAGATTGCGTTGCACCATTTTGAGGCGTTGCCTGACTGGTGGGAAAAGCGACTTCGCTATTACTTTTTGTATGTTTAGTCGTTTATGCGACCAAGATTGCTGGTCAACTGTTTTGCAGTTCGCTCAACAACCAGGTGCGAAATTTGATCACAGCCGGTTTGCTGGCGTTTTTTTCTGGATAGGCGAGGTAATAGGCTTGTGGACTTTTCACGGCAAATGGGAAGGGCACGTGTAGTTGGCCCAGACTGAGCTCGGTCTCGACCAGGAACTTCGGCATCAGTGCCACGCCCAGTCCGACCATGGCGGCCTGAATCACCATATTGAGTTGCTCGAAACGCGGCCCGGCAAGGGCGTTGGGGCAATCGACACCGACATGGCGGAACCAGTCTTGCCATGCTTGTGGCCGGGTAGTGTGCTGCAATAGGGTCGCTTGTGCCAGATCTTCGACCGACTGGATACGGTCGAGCATCTGGCGGCTGCACACCGGTACCACTTCTTCGCCCATCAGGCGCACCATCACCGCTTCAGGCCAGTCCGGCTCACCAAAGTGGATAGCCGCATCGACTTGCCGCGTATTGAAATCAAAGGGCAGCACTTCCGTGCTCAGGTTCAGGAGCACATCGGGGTAGGTTGCTGAAAATTTGGTCAGGCGTGGAATCAGCCACTTGATACCGAAAGTCGGCAGGATCGCCAGATTGAGCACGCTCGACAGGCTGTTATGCGTCATGACCTGAAAGGTCGCCATCTCGATCTGCTTGAGAATACTGGAGACCTGTACCGCATATTCGCGGCCGGCCTCGGTCAGGATCAGACGGCGGTTGATGCGTTCAAACAGTTTGACTTCCAGATAGTCCTCCATGATCGCAACCTGACGACTGACCGCGCCTTGCGTCATGTGCAACTCGTGCGCGGCCTTGGTAAACGAGAGATGCCGCGCCGAAGTGTCGAATGCAATCAGGCAGGAGGTGGAAGGAATGAATCTACGCATAGTGCCGGATTTGTCAGTGTGAATACATCGGCACTATAGCAAAGGTGTCTGCACAGGAGTTCGTTGCACCTCAGGAAAAACGGGTATTGCCCAGCAGATAATACGGATCGAAAGCCGGTTGCAGACGCGCCGCCAGCGCTTGCTTCTGGGTGCTCAGATAGCGGTCGTAATAGTGCTGGTTGAACGGCCCGATACCATGTTCGGCACTGAAGCTACCACGATAATCACGGACCACCAGATCGTAGATGGCGGTGCGCAGCGCATCGATACGCGCTGGTAGAAACTGCTGTGCATGCGTCGGCGGGATCACCAGATTGAAGTGCAGGCCACCATCGCCCCAATGTCCGAAATCGCACACCACGGCGCCGGCAAAGTCGCGCTCCACCAGTTCGATAGCGGCAGTGCGAAATGCGGGCAGATGAGAACGTGCGACGGCGATGTCAAAGGCGACGATCTTGCCTTCCTGCTTGATACTGTCGCTGATCGCATGCCGGATACGCCACAGGCTTTCCGGTTTGTCGACAACAGCGTCAAGGATGTTGCCTTGCTCCAGATGTCGCTCCAGCCACGGCATGAACAGGTGCTCCAGATTGCAATGCGCACTGGCTGGTGCTGACGAACTGAGTTCGATCAATAGGGCATAAGGCGGCAGTGGATTGAAGGGCGCGATCACTTGCGGCAGATGATGCAGAACCGATTCCATGGCATTGCGTGACATGCCTTCAAAGGCGCTCAGAAAATCACCGAACCGGCGTTCGGCATCCTGCAGCAATTGCAAGCCGACTGGCAGACTGTTGGGGACGATCAGTGCGGTGGCAGTTTGCTGCGGCAAAGGGTGGGTTTGCAGTACCGCTTGCGTGACGATACCGTAGCTGCCAGCACTGCCGATGAAGAGTTGCTTCCAGTCCGGGCCGGTATTGTTCTTGCGTAGCCGGTTATTGAGGTCAAGTAATTCACCGGCCGGTTCCATCAGCAGAGCCTGCAATCCGAGTGTGTTGTGGCGCACGTCGCCATAGCGGATCAGGCGTGCACCACCGGTGTTGGCGGCCAGCATGCCGCCAACCGAGGGATCAGCGCCAAGGTCAATCGGAAAGCACAGGCCATGTGGTTCCAGTGCCTGATTCAGTTCTGATAACCGGGTTCCGGCCCAGGCCTGGATCACCCCATCGACCGGATCAATATCGATAACGCCTTTGAGCCGTTCCATGCTCAGGATGACTTGCAACCCCGAGTTGTCCGGCGAGGCGGCAGCGACCAGACCGGTGTTGGCGCCTTGTGGCACCAGACTGATCCGGTCAGCCGCACACAGGCGCATCAACTCGGCGGCGCTGGCGACATCAGCTGGTCTGGCAACACACAATGCGGTGCCAGCGCCATAGCGAGGGCCGTGTTCATAGGGGGCGCGGGCGTCTTGCTTGACCAGACAGGCCTCGGCACCTAGCAAGGCGGTAATACGCGAGAGTGCCCGTTCAGCAGACACTGGCTTCACGACTGTCTCCGGCGGTCATTTTGAAAATTCCCTGGGCGTTACCGCTGTCGAAACTCAAATCCAGCTTGCTCACGCCGCTTACCGGATCGGTATAGCTGTCGCGGCTGATGAATTCATAGAAAGAACCGGGCACCACAACTGGCGTCAGCTGGCCGTGTTGATCGGACAACTGGTAGCTGACTTTGTCGGCCCGGAAGGCGGTCTGACGGACGCGGCCATTGCGTGAAACTTCCACCAGATCCTTGATTGGTCTGCCTAGTGCACGTTGCTGTGCGGCGGTCTCTTCGACATCCTTGACCCGATCCGTGGCGTGGTTGAAGACGCTGCCTTCGGTCGCGATCCACGCCATCTCGGCGGATTCGGCCAGCAACTGTTGATACTGGGTCTGGGTTGGCAATCTGTGGTGACGCGCAAAGCAGTTCAGCATGGCAGGCAACAACAGGCTGGCAGCCGCAAATGGTAGCGTTCCGGTGCTGGCAAGTTGCGTCAGTAATTGTTGCATCGCAGCTGGAAGAGGGTCGACGGCGCTCGACAGGACTTCTTCTACCACGGCCTGAAAGGGGGCTGAAAAATGTTCCGGATGCAGTTCGCTGACAAAGAACTGGGCAATGTTTTCCGGATCATCAAGATGGGTATAGACCCGACCCGTCATGTGCAGCCGTGGCAGAGGATAGACGCCATTGCGTTGATAGCCCAGTGGCAACAGTAGTCGGGTGAAAAACGCCTCGCCGTTCGGGAAGTCACTGGCTTGCTGGCGCAATACGGTACGCACGGCGCCATGATCGAAGCAGATACGGATACCGGCGGCAGTAGCATCCTCGACGTAGGCGCGACCGCTGGGGACGTGTCCTAGCAATTGCTGGAATAGTGCCATATTCAGTGCTTGTGCCAGCTCCAGACGTGTGATCTGGTCTGCTGCTGGCCGAATCGTGCTGGCCGGAATCTCAAGCCGATCAAACAGTTGCTCCGTTGTGCTGGTATCGAGTACTGCATGCAGCAATGCCTGCAGATTACTGCCTGTGATGGAGTGCATCATGATTGCCTTTTGAGGGAAGATGACGGCATCTTAAAATGTCTTGGTGACCTCACAAAACGATTTAATTTGATGTTTTCATGTCTTTTACTCATTAAAAATTAATGAGTAAAGGTAAAAAGTGCGGTAATTCCTGCTTGATGATGACTTTTTCACATTCCGCATGCGATCGGTGTGGAAAGGGACAGCTTGTCATCCTGGTGCAAGCTTGCACCTATAATCTGTGTTGAAATTCATTCACTCTTTCCAGGCAGCTGCCGTATGCGTAAGCTATTTTTGTTGACGTGTTTCGTGTCGTCGTGTCTGGTATCTGCGCTGGCAGTTGCGCAATCAAGTACGCCTGGAAGCAATGGCAGCATCGACATTAGCGTCCAGCGTGAGCCCGGCAGCGAAGGAGAGTTCTATGCGGTGCAGGCCAGCATGATAGTCGAAGCTACCCCGCAACGCAGTTGGCAGGTGATGACGGACTACGATCATCTGGCTACGTTTGTCCCTGGTTTTACTTCATCCCATATGGTGACGCGGATCGGTAATGATGGCGTATTGGCGCAGGAGGGCTTTGTCCGCTTTCTGTTCATCAAACAGTCGATCAACCTGCTGCTCGATGTACACGAAGAACCTTATTCCAAAGTCGACCTGAACTTGCTGCAGGGAAATATGCGTCACTATGAGGCGCACTGGCAATTGATTCCGGTCGATACCCTGCACACCAGAATCCTGTATAACGCGAGGCTGGCGCCGACTTTCTTTGTACCACCAATTATTGGTGTGACAATGATGAAGGGTGATCTGCACAAAATGCTGGACGCAGTCAGTCTCAAAATCGAGCAGGGTAGTGAGCTACCGGGGCCGCTGAGCGGACCGGTGCAATTGCCGCAGGCAGTGGCGCATCCATGATTGAAGCGCTGATCAATGTACTGATCAATGCATTAATCGATACCCCATTAACACATCAAGGCTGGAGTCTGCATGCAAGCTGGTAAGACAAGAAAACTGATCACTGCCGCAACATTGTTTTGTGCCTTGAATGCATGTTCGTCACCGAGTACGGTGGCCCCCTCTTCTGCAGCAACATCTACACCGCCGTCGGCACCAACGGCCAGCACACTGGGGTCATCGTCGGCTTCACTGGAGGCGACCTATGCGGCGCTGGCGAAAGAGGGTGGCAAACTGTTTACGCTTGATCCTGCACAGTCGCAGGTACGCATTTATGTGTTTCGCGCGGGGGCGGCGGCGCGATTCGGGCATAACCATGTGCTCTCGGCACCGCAATTCACCGGGTATTTTTATTTGCCAGGTAGCGGTACCGATGCGGCACGTTTTGATCTTGCATTCAGGCTGGATGCACTCGATATCGACCAGCCGGAATATCGTGCTGCGCTGGGTCCGGCATTCGCCAGCAAGATATCGCCAGACATGATCGCCAGTACCCGTGAGCATATGCTTGGCGAGGCCAACCTGCAGGCTGAACAGTATCCGTTTGTCCGCATTCATTCGCTGCAGATTATCGGTGAATCTCCCCGCTTTGCTGCCAGGCTCAGTGTGGAACTACATGGGCAGGTACGTGAGATGTGGGTACCACTGACGGTCACTGGTTTGCCAGATAGTCTGATGGCGAGTGGATCAATGGTATTGCGCCAGTCGGATTTCGGGATCCATCCTTATTCAGCACTGGGTGGCATATTGGCAGTCGCTGATGCACTTGTGATTGATTTCACTTTACGTGGGCGTGTTGCGCGTGACAGTGTGAATGCGCCTTCGTCAAGCGCCACAAACTGACCTTCCAGATAGGGTTTGATGATGATGCGATAAGTGTCAATGTCAAAACTGCGTTGTTTGGGTAGCACGAGCTTACGGTTCTTGCGGTCAATCGATCCCAGATACATCCAGTGGTCAATGACATGGGTTTGTTGCCAGCCATCACACTCCTCAACGATACCCATCGCACGCTGAAACGGCCATTGAATCAGGCGCAGGCTGTCTAGTGCCTGTCGGAGTCGCAGCCCATGGTCCGCCAGAGATTCTTCACCGATACAGGCGCCATGACAGCGTTTGAGCTGATGGGCAAAGCAGGGGCGACCGGAGCGACCGGTTTCAACGCCGCACACCACGCCGCAGAGAAGATGCGCGCCGACCAGCTCCTGCAGGGTCTGCAAGGCTGCACGATGGCTGCCAAATACGCCGAACAGATTTGCTGTGGTGGCAAAATCGACGTCTCTGGCGAACACGATCTCCGGTACCCCTTCAGGACTCAGGCGCAATGCACACATCTGGCGGGTACGACGCAGTTTTTTGTTGTGTAGAGGCTGTAACTGCTTGATCAGTTGTGCTTCCAGTAACTGCGCGCCAATATCACCGGCGGTGCGCTGGAATTCAATCCGCCTGCTCTGCATGAGCATGCGTGCCTCGTCAGGGTTACGTAAGTGCGTCAACACGCGGCTGCGCAAATGGATGCTCTTGCCAATGTATAAAGGTGCATCTTGCTCACCGCGAAAAATGTAGATGCCCGGTTTGTTGGGTAGTTGCTTGAGGCTGGCAGCGTCGATATGACTTGGATAGACAAATGGCTCACTGGCAATGAATTGCCCATCGAGGCTTGCCGATGTCATGCGCGGCATGTTGTATTCCTGCTCACGTTGTGCCCCTGATGTTCGCGGTGGTGGAGTAATGGAATCACGCGCAAAGTGTAGCGGTGATTTGCACAATGTGCAGAAATGGCCCCGAACCACTGCGCAAGTCAGTCAAGTGTTGCCTGTTGTCATCTTTGTCATTGGCGACTGCTGCTATCCAAGCTGCTATTCATGCTGTAAGCCACTACCAGACTGGGCTTGCCAGTGATTGCGAATTGACTGGCGCTCGGGTAACATCAACTTCCAGTGATGCTTGGGAGGGTATCCTTGCAACCGATTATCAGACTGATGTTGAATCGGCAACTGTAGTCACGTTTGTCTGACAAAAAATAAATGTCAAAATAACAAGCATCAAAAATAACAAGCATTATTGCGATGCCATGGCAACATCAGGACTGGCAGCAACCAGCGGTTGCGGGTCGCAGTGTATCTATCTGGAGGCAGGGTTTTTAGTGATTACCATCCGAGCGGCGGGTTGGTGCTGCATCAATCGTTTTTTTCGTCGCGATCATCATGGTCGTTCGTTTTGTCCGTTTCTCCTCAGGCGTTTCTCAGCGTTGGGTTTGAAACTCTGTAGTGTCTGGTTGTTGAGTGCCATCTGTTTCAGTACAGTGAGTCGTGCTGCCGGGCCGGATTGTTCGCGTCCCTACACGTTGGCATTACACGATCATGGTCTGTTGTATTCAGCCGATACGGATAGCGGCATAGATCGTGATTTTGCCGATGAACTGAGTCGTCGCAGTGGTTGCAATGTGATCATCAGTCTGATGTCGCGGGCGCGGATCTGGCAGCTCATCGAGTCGGGTGCGCTGGACTTCAGCCTGTCAGGAATTGCGACGCCGGAGCGCTTGCGTTATGCCAGTTTCGCCTGGTATTTCAGCAATAAATATTATCTGCTGGTACGTAAAGATAGCGGTATCCGTCAGGTCTCGCAGGTCGAAGATATTCCCCGTTTTCAGCTCGGCGTGATTCGCAGCTTTCGCTACAGTGACGCTGCCAACCGTCTGGTCGATGTGCTCAGTTCCCGCGATCAGGTGGTGCTGGCCGGCGGTCTTGATCCGCTCTATGCAGCGCTGCTGAGCAACCGGATCCAGGGCATGATCATGGAGCCTTTTGATTATCCGGCACTGCAGGCAAAGAATATTCGCGAACAGACTACCATCGTCGAATTCAATGATCCTGCCACATCGCATGGACTGATCATGTCCAACAAGTCACTTTCGCCAGGTGAACGCGAGAAGTGGCGGGCACTGGTGGATGCCATGCGTGCGGATGGGACGGTCAAGCGCATCTTTGAGAAGTATTTCTCCGCTGCGTTGGCCGGCACAATGGTCGACTTTCAGGTGGCACCATGAATCGTTTTTACCGACATCTGTTGCCATTGTTTATCCTGATCGTTGGCTTGAGCGTAACCTGGGGGGCCTGGCATCATGAGCATGAGCTGGCCTCCAAGGCGCTGCGTTCAGAATTCGATTATTCCCTGCATGAAGCGGTCAGCCGGATCGAACAGCGTATTGTCAGTTATGAGCAAATGCTGCACGGTGTGCAAGGCTTGTTTGTGGCAACTGGCAAGTTTGATCGTGATATTTTCCGCGACTATGTTGCAGTACTGAATCTGGATGCCAACTTCTCTGGTGTGGAAGCCATTGGTGTCGATCAGCTCGTCACCAATGCCAGCAAGAGTGCTCATATTGCTGCCATGCGTGCAGCAGGATTGACCGAGTATGCAATTCATCCGGATGGTGAGCGCAGCGTGTACGCACCGATCATCATTCGCGAGCCGGATATGGGGCGCAATCGGCGCAGTCTTGGCTATGATCCCTACTCCGAGCCGGCGCGGCGTTATGCAATGGACAAGGCTCGCGATTCCGGCATGGCAGCCATTACAGGCATGGTCACGCTCAATGCGGATTTGGAGACCGAAAAGAAGCCCAGTTTTCTGATGTATCTGCCGGTCTATGCCCACGGCAAGCCGCAGTCCACGGTCGCGCAACGACGTAGCAGTCTGATTGGCTGGGTGCATGCTGCATTTCGTATGTCTGACGTGATGGCAAGCCTCTATGGCGAGTGGCCGCAGGGCGTCAATTTCGCTATTTATGATGGTGTGCTGCCTGACGAGAAGTTGCGCATGTATCGCTCCGACTCGGATGCAGGCAAGTCTGACGTGGTCAGAATGGCAGGCGCCGAGTATCTGGTACTGGCCGGGCACAACTGGTTGCTGGAGATGTCGGTTACCGATCAGTTCAGTCCTTATTTCGGGCGTGCCCCAGAGTGGCGTACCGCCGCGGGTGGCCTCATTCTCAGCTTGTTGCTGGCGCTGTTTGCGCGTGCATTGATTGAGAGTCGACGTCGGGCACTGTATCTGGCGCATCAGATGACCAGTGAATTGCGTGCTAGCGAGGAACAGTTCAGAGCGATTGCCGACTGTACCGTGAACTGGGAAATATGGTGGGGACTTGACGGTCAGCCGCGCTGGATCAATCCTTCCGTAGCAGGCTACACCGGCTATAGCGTCGAAGAATGTATGACCATGCCTAACTTGTGGGCGCAACTTTGCCATCCCGAGGATCTGGCAAAGGTTGTCACTGCACTGAGCAACGGTTTGCAGGGCGGACAGGGGCGTGATCTGGAGTTCCGCTGTGTACGCAAAAATGGCTCGGTCTTCTGGCTGCTGGCGTCATGGGGGCCGATCACGGACGCCAATGGTGAGTTTGCCGGGTTTCGTACCAGTGGTCGTGATATCACCGAACGCAAGCAGGCTGAGGATGAGTTGCGCATTACTGCAGTTGCCTTTGACTCGATTGAGGGCATCATGGTGAGTGACCCGCATAGCAAGATCTTGCGTGTCAATTATGCTTTTACTCAGATCAGTGGCTATAGCGCAGAAGAGCTGGTGGGAAAGAGCTCACGTCGATTGCGATCAGAGCGCCATGGCTCGACCTTTTATCGTGCAATCTGGGAAAGCGTGCGTCGAACTGGTGGCTGGCAGGGTGAATTGTGGAGCCTGCGCAAGAGTGGTCGTGCCTATCCGGCATGGATGACAATTTCTGCGGTCAAGGACAAGGATGGCGTGGTCACCCATTACGTCAGCACCCATCAGGACATTACCGAACGTAAAATCGCGGAGGAAAGGATCAAGGAATTGGCTTTCTTTGATCCGCTCACGCGCTTGCCCAACCGCACACTGCTACTTGATCGTCTCAAGCAGGCGATCATGGTCAGTCACCGTCACAAGACCTGTAGTGCTTTGCTGTTCATTGATCTTGATCATTTCAAGACGCTCAATGACACGCTCGGTCACGACCAGGGCGATCTGCTGCTCAAACAGGTGGCACTGCGACTTAATTCGAGTGTCCGCGCCAATGACACGGTGGCACGGGTGGGCGGTGACGAATTCGTGGTAGTGCTGGAAGATCTGCATCAGTACAGCGGCGAGGCCGCGACCCAGACTCGCCTCATTGGTGAAAAAATTCTCAGCGTGCTCGATGCTCCCTATCATCTGGATCACGTGGAATACCGTACCACCGCCAGCGTTGGTGCGACCGTTTTTCAGGGGCGTGAAAGCAGCATTGATGAATTGCTCAAGCAAGCTGATCTGGCCATGTATCGGGCCAAGGAGAGTGGTCGTAATGCATTGCGTTTCTTTGATCCGGAAATGCAGATTGCCGTGATCGAACGGGCTGACATAGAGGCGGGGCTGCGTACTGCCATCGCCGAGCAGCAACTGGTGTTGCATTACCAGGCACAACTTGGTGCCGAAGGCTGCATGTCCGGCGCTGAAGTGCTGGTACGCTGGCAGCATCCGCAGCGCGGGCTGGTGTCGCCGGCCAGATTCATTGCGCTGGCCGAGGAAACCGGCCTGATTCTGCCTCTTGGAAACTGGGTGCTCGAAACCGCCTGTACCCAACTGGCTCGCTGGGCCGATCAACCTGAGATGGCAGGGCTGAGCATTGCCGTCAATGTCAGCGTCAAGCAAATCCGTCAACCTGATTTTGTTGATACCGTAGCCGACATCATCGCCAGAACTGGCGCCAATGCACGCCGTCTCAAACTCGAATTGACCGAGAGTGTGCTGGTCGACAACGTCGAAGATATTATCCAGAAAATGCGTGCTCTCAAGGTGCAAGGTGTTCAGTTCTCGCTGGATGATTTTGGGATCGGGTATTCCTCCTTGTCTTACCTCAAGCTGCTGCCGCTTGATCAGCTCAAGATTGATCAATCCTTCGTGCGCGATGTGCTGATCGACCCGAATGATGCTGCCATTGCCAAGACCATCGTAGCGCTGGCACAAAGTCTCGGTCTTGAGGTGATCGCCGAAGGTGTGGAAACAGAAGCCCAGTGGCGCTTCCTGGCGGATGCAGGATGTCATGCCTATCAGGGCTATTACTTCTGTCGCCCGCTGCCGTTGACCGAGTTTGAAAAGTTCATCCATGCGAGCACGCCGGTGGTATTGCCAAATTGATCCTGGCACTTGTCTGCACGCGCCGAGACAAATAGTCGCGCTTGCACTATGCTGCGCCCTTGATGAAAAAACGGATGGAACATGCGTAAAGAGATCGTCAAGGGGGTAAGCCACAGTGCGGCAGCGGGCGCGTTCTGGGGACTGGTATTTCTGGCACCGCTGGTGCTGGGTGACTTTGCCCCGATGCAGCTGGCGGCTTCACGTTATCTGGCCTACGGTGTGGTCGCGTTGTTATTGCTGCTGCCACGCTGGCGCAAGGTTTTGCCGCAAATGGAGCGCGCCGAGTGGCGTGCACTGGTCTGGCTGAGCATGCTCGGCAATATTCTGTATTACGTTTTGCTGGCAACCGCGGTGCAATGGGCCGGTGGGGCGTCGACCGCGCTGATCATCGGCCTGCTGCCGCTGGTCGTGACCATGGTGGGCGCACGTGAGGCCGGTGCAATTCGAGTCTCTGCACTGTTGCCACCGTTGTTACTGAGCTTGTCCGGTGTCGCGCTGGTAGGCATTGATGGTGTACTCAATGAGCTCGCCAAGGCAGGGCAGGGCGGTAACGTACTGCTGCGTGTGGGCGGAATGTTATGCGCTTTTGCGGCGCTGCTTTCGTGGTCTACTTATTCGATTGGCAATACCCGCTGGCTTGAGCGACGACCGGATATTTCTTCCCACGACTGGTCACTGCTGACCGGTATTGTGACCGGTGCACTGGCGCTGCTGCTGGTTGTGCCGGCCTTTTGGCAAGCCGCTGCACATGGCATTGCGGCATGGTCACGCTTCTGGGCTGTCAGCGCTGGCGTGGCGGTACTGGCGTCGGTGGTCGGTAATGCCTGCTGGAACCGCGCCAGCCGATTGTTGCCAATGACCTTGATGGGGCAGATGATTGTGTTTGAAACAGTGTTCGCACTGGTCTACGGATTTCTGTGGGAACAACGCTTGCCCAGCCGGCTGGAACTGCTGGCCATTACCTGCCTGGTCGCTGGCGTGCTGTGGTGTGCTTCGCTGCATCATGGGCATGATCCGCATGGACTGGAAACCCGCAAGACAGTGGTCGGGGGGTGATGCTTCCGGGCAACGTGATGGCCGGTGTTGTTTGTCTGCTGAAATATTCTTGCTTTGCGCTGTCGGTGGACGTCAGGCGCAAGCGCGAACTGATAACATGATTCATTATTACTGGGCTGATCAGCAAGCGTGATCGCCAAGGCCGTTGATGAGCAGGTTTTTTGCTGGATGTTGTCGGAATTATGCAAAACTTTATTGATCCTATCGATTTCCAGGTACTGAAGCAGGACGATAGCCTGCCATCCCCGAGCGGTGTGCGACTGAACATCATGCGCATGTGCCGTCAGGAAGATGTTTCATTGCCGGATCTGGTCGTGCAGATTCAGGCCGATGCGTTACTCAGTGGACGCATCATCAAGATCGGTAATGCTGCAGGTGTCAACAAGGGGCGTCCGATCGCCTCGATCAACAAGGACATCCTGCTGATGATCGGCTTGCAGACCGTGCGCCAACTGGCGCTGGCGGTTTCCCTGACAGCAGAACGCAAACAGGAGTCCTGTGCCGGTTTCGACTACCAGCGCTTCTGGGCACGCACGGTTGCGATGGCGTGTGCAGGACAGGCGCTGGCGCAGTATTACGGCGAAGCGCCACCGGGTGAAATGTTTGCCAGTGGATTGCTGGCCAATATTGGACAGCTTGGCCTGGCAGCCACTAAAACTGCAACCTATGCCAAACTGCTGGTCTCTTGTCCCGACGATAAAACCTTGACCGCGGCGGAGAAGGCCAGCTTTGGTTTCAATCACCGTGAACTGGCCGCGGCCATGATGCAGGATTGGGAAATCCCGCTGTTGTTCTGTGATGCTGTTTTACATCATTCCTACCCCGATGAGTCCGGGATCGACGGCGAGTCGCGTACTTTGCGACTGGCGCAGATGCTTCACATGGCCAGCGCCATTGCTGAGTATTGCGTTGCCACTGATCAGGAACGCTTGCCGGCATTACAGGCAGTGGTGGATGCGGGCCAGCCTCTGCATAGCGAGATTGCCCATGTCACTGCCTTGTGCGACCGGGTGACGCGTGACTGGGTGGAGTGGGGCGCGATGGTCAAGATCCGGGTCCAGCATTTGCCGCCGGCGCGTGAAGTGATGCAGCAATTGCTGCATCACGTATAAGCGCTGCTTATGTTGGCGATGTTGGCAATGCCGCCGGCATGACGTGCTGGTGCATCGCCTGCACCAGCAGGCACAGCGTTTCCACGACATCTGCGCGCGCCAGTTCATGACAGCTTGGTCTTTTTTGCAGCAGCGTGTGGATGTCGCCAGTACGAATGTCGCTCTCAAATAACACGCGGATCTGCCCCAGCCACGCATCCAGATCCTGATCCTGATCCACACGGTGGTTGCTGCCACACTCTACTGTCGCGCTGCCTTGTGGCAGACAGAGATGCGTTGCCGTCGCTGCCAGCCGACGTGACAGTGCCACGCAGGTACGTGCATGGTGTAACTGCCTGTGATCATGATCGCGCTCACGTGAGAGTCGTTCCATCAATATCCCGGTTTCGGTCGTCATGACGCAGGCGTCTCGCCGGCGTAGCGCCAGTTGACTGCGCACGGCGGGTGACAAGGGCTGCCCCTGTTGCAGGGTCTGCGCAACCTGTAAGGCCTTGCGCACATAATCGAGATGGCGGGTAAGCAGTTGTGAAACGTCCTGCTGCAGATTGACCTGATGCGGTCGTGGCCACAGCAGATAGCTGGCGACAATCGCCACCAGTACGCCGATGACATTGTCACCGGCACGCAGCAAGGCGTTGCTCAACTGCTGTTGTGGCGTGCTGGCGACATCAGCGACCAGCACAAAGACCGGTGTCAGGAACGTGGAATACAAGCCGTAGCTCACGGGCCTTAACCCCATTGCCAGCGCCGCTAGCGGGAACACCAGCAAGGCCAGCATCAGCGGCGTGTGAATGAACAGGCATAACAGGACGGCCAGAACGCCACCGACGATACTGCCCAGCGCACGCTCCATGCAACGCGTCCAGCTATCGGCAATGGAAGGCTGCATCACCAGCATAGTTGCCATGGTGGCCCAATAACCAAAGGGCAGATTCAGCAGATGGAGCAGAAGGTAGGTGGTGCCAGCGGCAACGGCGCAGCGCAAGCCATGACGGACTTCTGCCGAGCCGCTCTGCAAGTGTGCGACGGCGGTGCGCAGATGCTCCAGAGCAGTTATGATCAATCCGGATGTCACGGTCGCAGGATGGACCGAACGCTTCCACTCTGCCAGCAAGGCTTGATGCGCCATGCTATCCATTTGCAGTTCAGGTAGCGTCAATTGTTGCGCTGCCAGCGTCGGAAGGCGGCCGATCAATTGGCGCAAGCGTAGCGTTACTTTGGCATCTTCGACATTGCTGTCATTCGTATTGGTGCTGACAGCGCGGGCGATATCCTGCAGCAGGAGCGCGAAGCCATCGAGTATCCGTGCAATGCGACGATGTGCCGTGGCGTGCTGATATTGGCCCAAGCGCAGATCACCCAGCACCGTGATGGTATGCAACAGGTCATCAGCGCGTGCCAGTTTGATCAGCAGATTTTCGTAGACGTGGCGAATATCTGCACGTGCAGCGATACGTATCAGGATCGTGCGGGCATTGGCAATATCGCTGCGCACATGAGCACGCGTAACAGCGGCGGCTTCGTCACGCGAACTTGCCGCTTGTGTTGCCAGCTCGGCAAGCGCTGCATAGACCCGCGCGATGGCCTGGCGCGCCGGGCCGAAACGATGGATACGCCATGCCGTCAGACCGAGCAGCGTGGCCCACGCGCAACCAGCAAAATAAATCAGGATGTGGCTGTCCTGCCACGGCCACCATACGATGGGAAAATCCGCCAGAATCGCCGACACACCGGCTGCCAGCATCAGTACCAGCCCGGTCGCCGCACCATAGATCCGGGCAAAACCGGCAATGCCTGCACACAGCATGATGGCCAGCAAGCCCGCCAGATGACCGTCACCAGCAAGGCTTGCCGCAAATAACCCAGCGAGCGTCGAGGCCAGTGCAAAGCCACCCATCGATACCAGTCGGGCGCGATTGGAGCCCGCACTATCGGCCAGGCAAGTCAGGAAGGCACCCACCGCCGCCCAAGAAAACAAGGGGTTGTGCAGTAATTCGCCCAACAGCAGCATGGTGCCGGCACCACAGGCTGCGCGTAAGCCCTCGGACAGACTAGCATGTCGCAATGGCAAGCCACGACCCCAGCGTAATAGCGCCTGGATAGGACCGGGGGAGGGAGCAAGGGTAGAGCTCGGTGGCATGCTGGCGGGCTGCTGGCGGCAGATGAGATGGAACGTTGGAATACGATCGATACCGATCAATGCCACAGTATAGAAATTGCCCTGCAGTGCTGGTATGACTTAATTGCTGTGAATTAAGTCGTAAAATTCATGATGGAAGACCGCCTGCGAATAATTCTTCACTCAATGTCAGCCAGGCTTTTGCCGCATGGGAGAGATAAGCCGGGCGCATCGCATAGGCTACCTGCCAGGGGACTTCTGGCTCCACTAGCCGAACCGCATGCAACTGGTCGCTGGCCAGGCGGCCGACAAACGGCTGCGGCAACAAAGCTACGCCCATGTCCGCCAATGCCATTCCGACCAGCCAATCCCATTGACTGCTTTGTGCCACGATCTGCGGCGTAATGGCACATTGGCGGAACATATTACGCACACTGCGGGTGAGGCCGAATTCATTGTTTAGCAACAAGAGGGGCATCTCCGCCAATGCCTTGCAGGGCAGCGTCGCACGCTGCTTCTGGAAACGTCCGCGTCGCGCCACGGCCCAGATCGGATAACTTGCCACCGGCTGCAATGTCAATTCCAGTGCAGGGTCAGCCGGCAGGATAGTCATCCCGATCTCTAGCGCTCCTGTTGCTACTCGCTGTTCTATCTGCGGGCCGGTGTCTTCATGCAAGGTCAAGGTGATATCGGGATGGCGTTCGCGGAAGGTCTTCAGTACCGGTGTGCAGAGGATATTGATCATGGGGGGAATGCCGATTTCCAGATGGCCCTGACGCAGGGTGCGGGTGTGATGCACTTCGCTGTTGAGACGCTGTACGCTGGCCAGAATCTGTTGCGCCTGGTCATAGACCACGCGTCCGGTATCGGTCAGCTCCAGATTGCGCCCATTGCGGATCAACAACGGCGAGGCAATCTCGTCTTCCAGCTGACGCACCATTTTGCTGACCGTTGATTGCGTCACATGTAATAAATCGGCGGCACGGCTAAAGCTGTTGAGTCGCACTGTTTCAGAGAAGTAACGTAGCGCACGGATATCCATGGAGTGCATCCCGGAAGAAAAGGTAAGTATTAAGGGGTGTGGGAAGTATGAATAAAAGGAATGAATGATCGCTGTTTAAATCATACTTCGCATGATTTTGCGATTCTATACTTGATTCAAAAAACTGGCAGCCGCTCGGGTTGACCAGCCAGCCACAGAGCCAATCGATCTCATCTTGAAGAGCGTAAAACAGGAATAGGAGCAGGAGCAGCCATGGAACGACATCCACAACAGTCAGTATTGAGCCGTATTCCCCCCGCACTGGCCGACAGAGTCATGAGCGCCGAGCAGGCTGCGAATCTGTTTCGACATGGCATGACCGTGGGCCTCAGCGGTTTTACTCGCGCTGGTGATGCCAAGGCTTTACCGCAAGCACTGGCCGAGCGTGCAACAGCCATTAAAGGCACCACAGGTGAACCGTTTCAGCTCACCGTCATTACTGGCGCTTCACTGGGCAATGGCAGTGATGCATTGATGGCGCAGGCTGGCTTGCTGGCACGTCGTCTGCCATTTCAGGTTGATAACGTATTGCGTAAAAAAATCAATGCCGGTGAAGTCATGTTTATTGACCAGCATCTGTCGGAGACGGTTGAGCAATTGCGCTCCCAATGCCCTGCTGCCATCGATATCGCCGTGATTGAAGCGGCTGCGATTACCGAAGAGGGCATCATCCCGACCATGTCGGTTGGTAACTCTGCCAGTTTCGTGGAACAGGCCCGACAAGTCATTATTGAGCTCAATACCAGCGTGCCGCTGGAGTTGTGCGGACTGCATGATGTCTATTTGCCAGAGGTCCGGCCTGCACGTCAGCCCATTGCGCTGACCCGTCCTGATCAGCGGATTGGCAGCAGTACGATTGCGATCGATCCACGACGCATCGTTGCCATTGTCGCCACCAACAAGCCGGATAGCCCTTCGACTATCTTGCCCGCCGATGCCGAAACCGATGCAATCGCTACGCATGTGATTGCGTTTCTCGAAGGCGAAGTCCGAGCTGGACGTCTGCCGACCAATCTGGCGCCATTGCAGGCGGGTATCGGCACCATCGCCAATGCCGTCCTGCATGGCTTGATTGACTCTTCATTCCGCGATCTGACGATGTATTCCGAGGTACTGCAAGATAGCGCCATCGAGTTACTGGACTCTGGCCAACTGGCGTTTGCGTCGGCCTCCTCGATCACGCTTTCTGAAGCGATGAATGCGCATTTTTTGCGTAACATTGAGCGTTACCGTTCACGCTTGGTGTTGCGTCCGCAAGAGATCAGCAATCATCCGGAGCTGGTGCGCCGGCTCGGCATCATTGCACTCAATACCGCGCTAGAGTTTGATATTTACGGCAATGTCAATTCCACCCATGTTGGTGGTACGCACATGATGAATGGCATCGGCGGCTCGGGGGATTTTGCGCGCAATGCGCAGATTTCCATTTTCGTGACCAAGGCAACTGCCAAGGATGGTGATATCTCGAGCGTTGTACCCATGGTGTCGCATGTTGATCATACCGAGCATGATGTTGATGTGCTGGTGACCGAATTCGGTCTCGCTGATTTGCGCGGACTGGCCCCGCGTGAACGTGCACCGTTGATCATCGAGCACTGCGTCCATCCTGACTATCGGCCCGCCTTGCGCGACTACTTTGCACGCGCCTGCACACAGGGTGGCCATACACCGCATGTCATGGCCGAAGCCTTGTCCTGGCACGTCAACTACAGCGTAACCAAGCGTATGCGAGTGGCCTGATTAGTTTTTCTATTTAACAAACCGGGAAGGATTTTTCGCCGCGTTGCTGTTTGTTGACCATACGATATTTGCATCGAGAAAATATTAGCGATTTGAAATTGGTTATGAGAGGATGACCTGAGTCGGCAGAGCCATATTGTTTCATTTTCAGGAAGTCGCTTCCTCTGCATAAAAGTCAGTAAAAGACAGGAAAGGAGCGTCAGGTTTCCATGACCAGCAACGCATTGACCATCCTGGTTGTTGATGACGATGAAGGCTTGCTGATGCTGGCGTGTCGTCACTTGCAGCGCCGTGGTTTCTCTGTCAGTGGTGCGCTCAGTATCGAACAGGCACGCGCCTTGCTCGATAACAGTTATTTTGATCTGTTGGTGATTGATTATCAGCTCGATAGCAATATGACCGGGCTCGATTTCTATGCTGAACTGCGCGCGCAGGGACGTGATATTCCAGCGATCATGTGCAGCGGCTTTTCGGATGAAGCGCATGCTAATGAGGCCCGGCAGCAAGGCATTACGGAGATTTTATCCAAGACCGAAGACTATCTGGACAAACTGCCGCAACAGATCATGCACATGTTGCAGCCGCCCGGCTGATTAAAGCAGCTTCGTCGAAAACATCATCAGGAGCAGCGCTGTCTTAACCCGTCCCCCGCCTCGGTGTGCTACGATGCCGCCCCTTGATGGCACTCGCCATCCTCCTTTGTCCCCGTCTTGTTTAATTTGTCGCATGTTGAAACAGTTTTTGATTGAGAGCCCAAAGGACACCGGTGATGACCGCGTGAGCTTCCTTATTCGTAGCAATGGCACCGTGTTACCTGGCTTTGTGGCGCGCAAGAGTCTAATTGCCGTGGGTGGGCTGACCAGCAACAATATCGTCGCGCTGTACACAGAACATCGGCCGCGCATCGCCGAGGCGGTCAAGCGCAAGCTGGCGCAGGGCAAACTGGTGCCCTATATCGTCTTGACCCAGGAAGATCTGGAAGCGGCTGCGCCACCCGCACCCGTAGCAGCAAGTACAACTTGATGTCAGGCAACAAGATTAATGTTTGAATTGCGGGGTTTTTTGCGCAAACCGCGCCCGTTCTCCGGGCGGCATGCTACTCTACCGCCTGCATAAAAATCACCATAAAAAATAGTGTTGGTAGAAGACAGGCAATATAAATAAATTGCCACGCGGATATTTCCGGATACCGGAAAATTCATTGATGACGGAGACACAGGCAGTATTGACGCACACCGCAGCCGCTCACCCCTGACCGGCGCCGCAGCGTACCGGTCCTGCCTGACATGGACATGACTTTGAGAGCATTGCAAAGACGCCTATCGTATGTGGCAGTCGCCGCACAGTCGCGCTACCGACGTCTGTCGCCGCAACGGCTTGCGCAGCGTACTCTGCGTTCCAGTGTACAGCCACCACCAGTCAGCTTGCCGGCACAGCCGGGAGGTGGCGTTGACTATCTGATGCAACAATCGCTGATTGGTGTCTACCTGCTCGACGGCAGCGGCCATATCGTGCAGGCCAACGACAAGATGGCGCAGATGCTTGGGCTCAATCATGGCGATGCCTTGCAGGGTATGGCATTACATGAGCTGATAGCTGCCGACGATCTGGCGGCGGTTGAACATCAGCACCATCAACGTTTATTAAAACAACAACAGCAGGTGAGCTATAGCTGCCGGTTACAGCGTCAGGACGGCAGCCAGCGCTGGGTACAGGTGCAGGGTAGCGTCTGTGAAGACTGGCGCCCGGGTCTGGAAGGTGCGACCTTGCTGGTGGAAATGCTGCTTGATGTGAACCGTCAGGTGCAGTCCGAATGGCAATCCCGGCTGGCCGATCGGGTGTTTGAGTCAACCAGTGAAGGCATTCTGATTACGGATCAGGAATTTCGTATTCTGGCAGTTAATCCGGCCTTTACCCGGATCACCGGTTATCGTGTTGAAGAAGCCATGGGCAAGCGCTCACGCATGCTCACCGGACCGGCAGCGCAGGCCGAGATCAACCGCGGCATGCTGCAACGGCTGGCGGCTGATGGTCATTGGCAGGGCGAAATGCGGGACCGGCGCAAGGATGGCAACTGGTATCCGGCCTGGCTGGCGATCTCGGCAATTCGTGACCCTGAGCATGGTATCTCACACTACGTCGGCGTGTTTACCGACAACACCATTCGCAAGGAAGCCGAAACCAAACTCGCCTTTCTCGCCGATCACGATAGTCTGACCGGACTGCAGAATCGCAGCAGTCTCATGCGATCGCTGTCGGAGCAGATCGCGCAAGCGCGGGAGCGGGGTGAGCGACTGGGCGTGTTTTTCATCGATCTGGATCGCTTCAAGACCGTCAATGACACGCTCGGGCATCACGCGGGTGATCAGTTGCTGGTCGCTGCTGCCGAGCGCTTGCGCCAGCAATTGCGACCTACCGATGTGCTGGCGCGTTTTGGCGGGGATGAATTTGTGGTGGTCCTGCATGGTTCGCCACCACAGGAAATGATCGCGACGCTGGCACAGCGACTCATCAACAGCATTGCCCAGCCCTTCGTGATTGATGGGCATGAGATGTTCATCAGCGCCAGCATCGGCAGCGCAGCCTTTCCTGAGCATGGCGATGACGCTGTCAGTATCCTGAAAAATGCCGACATTGCCATGTATCGTGCCAAGGATGGTGGCAAGAATGCCTTCCAGTTATTTAATCAGGAAATGAGCCAGCACGCGCTGGAGCAGATGCTGCTGGAAAACAGTTTGCGCCATGCGGTTGAGCGCAAGGAATTTGAGCTCTTCTATCAGCCACAGTTTGCGGCAAACGATGGCACGGTCTGTGGCGTCGAGGCCCTGGTGCGCTGGCGTCATCCCACCCGTGGACTGGTCGCGCCGGGCATGTTTATCACGCTCGCGGAACAGACTGGTCTGATCGTGCCGCTGGGTGCCTGGGTGCTGCGCGAAGCGTGTCGTCAGGGCAAAATGTGGCTGGATCGGGGTTATCACTTCGGCCGGATTGCTGTGAATCTGTCGCCACGTCAGTTTTCTGCCGGGGATCTGTTGCGCACCATCGATGATGCGCTGGCCGAAAGTGGTTTGCCTTCGACCATGCTGGAGCTGGAAATCACCGAGGGTGCCATCATGCAGAATCCACAGGATGCTGCAGTGCTGCTTAAACGCATGCGACGCCTGGGGGTGAGTATTTCGGTCGATGATTTCGGTACCGGCTATTCGTCGTTGGCCAGTCTCAAGCAATATCCGCTGGATACGCTCAAGATTGATCGCAGTTTCATTCAAGGTATTCCCCATGATGGTCACGACACCGCGCTGACTGAGGCGATCATTGCGATTGCGCATAAACTGCAGTTGCGGGTAGTGGCCGAAGGGGTGGAGTTGCCAGAGCAGCAACGCTTCCTGCAGGAGGTTGGCTGCGATGTCGTGCAAGGTTACCTGCACGCACAAGCCTTGCCCGCGAGCGAAATCGAGAGTCGCTGGTATCTTGGCGGGAATCAGGCGGAGAGCTGATTGTTGTTGCTTCTTCGTCTGCTTTGTTTATGCAGTTTTTATGCCGCCACCTGATCTTTTTAGACTAGCTTGATGCCACCACGGATAAGCTGAGCTCTCCCAATCAACGTCACGGGCGCATCATGAAACAGATCACTTGGAAAGCATGTTCGGCACTGATACATCAATGTCTGTTCCCGCAGATCATGCCGGGATCCTCCGCCGCTGTCATGCGTCATCCGAATGCAAACGCGTCGCTCAGCGACACGCGTGAACAGACCATGCTCATTACCGTCGATCGTGCCGATGTCACGCATCTGCGTCAGGTCATCATGCAAAGCTGCGGGTCCAGTGTGAATCTGATGCGCCTGTCACCGCTCGATCATGCGCGGCGCATGCAGTTACGTCTGTCGGTGCCATTGTTTGCCATCTCAACCCTGATTGATGCGGTGATGTCAGCGCTTCCGCAGGCCGAGTTCGGCCTGCCGGGCACCGCCCACTAATTAGTCTTCACCACCGCAGTACGCATCAATAAACATCACGTCGGTAACGGCCCTGACGAATCAGCTCCTGCACACCAGTTGCACCGATGATGTCAGTCAGCACAGCGTCCACGCCTGCGGCCATACCTTGCAAACTGCCGCAGACATAGACCACGGCACCCTCGTGCAGCCAGGCCTGTAACTGGTCTGCAGCGTGTCGGAGCTTTTCCTGCACGTAAATACGCTCTGGCTGATCACGCGAAAATGCCAGATCGACGCGATTGAGCGTGCCATCGTTCTGCCAGGCAGTAATTTCGTTCTGATACAGGAAATCGCAGGCGCGCTGGCGCTCGCCAAACAGCAACCAGTTACTTTGATGTCCTTGCGCTGCACGTGCCCGCAAGTGGGCGCGCAATCCGGCCATACCGGAACCATTGCCGATAAAAATCGCTGGAGCCGGATTGGCTATCAGTGAAAATTGTGGATTTTCAACGATACGCAGCGCGACTTGATCGCCGATGTCGATACCGGTTGTCAGCCAGCCTGAGCCTACTCCCAGTTCCACGCCATCAGCCTGGCGAACCTGACGTACCAGGAGATGCAGGCGGCCATCCGAGGCAATCGAGGAAATCGAATAGCGTCGTGTTCCCAATGGTTTGAGCTGATCCACGATGCCTTGCGGCAGCGTGTCGACTGAAGGCGATACCGGTGGTAGTTCACTGCGTGCCAATGCCTCCGCCAGCGAGATCTGCTCACCACCGAGATGTACCGGTAACGCGCCATCAAGCCCGGCTTGCAGCAGCCAGTTGCTAACGCGCTCGCGGCGATGGCGCGGCGCAATCTCGGCCAATGCGCCTGAGTGCCAGTGTGGAGTAATACCGGCGTCTGCTTCCAGTTCCAGATGGTAAAGCGGCTGGCCACAACTGCCGGGGTTGAGCACACTACGGCTGCGAAGCGTCCACGGCATGAATGAGGTGGACGAATCCAGTTGCTGAGTCACCGGCGTTAATGTCCGTCCGTCACTGAAGACAGTCAGTGCCTGTTGCCATTGTGCCAGCGCAGCAGGATCCTCACCGTCAAGCTCAATGAGCGGAAACAGAGGAGTTGCACCGAGTTCACGCAGACTGTTATCCAGTTGATGCCCAAAGCCGCAGAAACATGGATAACCACGGTCGCCCAATGCCAGCACGGCAAATTGCTGATCATGCAGCTGCGCTGGTGGTGACGCCTTGTTACCCTTGATTGCTGCTGACAGTTTTGCCGCAAGCGGGCGCGCGGGATCAGGTGGTTCTCCCTCGCCAAAGGTACTGATGATATACAGCGCACGTCGGAAGCTAGCCAGTTCAGTCAACTCCAGCGTTGCCAGTGAACGTACGCGGATTGCCACCCCGGTCTGCTGCAGCATGGCAGCAGTTTGCAGCGCTAGTCGCTCTGCATGGCCAGACTGGCTGGCATAGGCCAGCAGCACGTCCGATGCTTGATTGTCCGGGTTGTTGACTCGTGACGGCGACAGCTTTGCACGTTGCGCGCGAATGGCTTTTTTCTTGCGACGGCGATCCAGATACAGCATCCACCCAGTGATGCCAAACAAGGGCATCAGCAGTGCTGCCAACGTCATAATGATACGTCCAGGCAGACCGAAATAGCTGCCCATATGCAGAGGATAGATAGCGCCGACGAAACGGCTGCCGCGCGACTTGTCGGCATATAGTTCGACTTGTTTGATCTCGCCGTTTTGCACCGCGATACTCATACGATTGCGGGCACGTTCATGCGGCGACTGATCGGTCAGATAGTTAAACTGTACTGGTTCACCGGCTTTGTCAGGTATGCGCAGATTGACCATGGTGGTAGGGCCGGCAGCGGTGACGAAGCTGTTCCACGCTACGTTGAGATCTGGGACGGGTGCAGTCTCAGCAGGGTTGTTGCGCTTATCGCCGCGCTCACCCGCAGATTGCTTTCGACCATTACCTTCACCCGGGCGCTTGGGCATACTCTCACCGGCCAGCGTATTAACACCGAGCTTGACCCAGTCAAAGCTCCAGTACGCACCGGTACCAGCGAAAATCACATACATCACCAGTAACCAGGTGCCGACGACCGAGTGCAGATTCCACAAAAAGGAGCGTCCCGACAAGCCAAAATCGAGCTTGAACCAGGCGCGCCAATTGCCGATACGGCGCGGCCAGCGCAGGTACAACCCCGACAGCGCCAGCAACAA
The DNA here is from genome assembly GCF_014192645.1 of Herbaspirillum sp. Sphag64. Classification (GTDB taxonomy): domain Bacteria; phylum Pseudomonadota; class Gammaproteobacteria; order Burkholderiales; family Burkholderiaceae_D; genus Herbaspirillum. Next base: position 40,205 of record NZ_JACHYE010000014.1, read on the forward strand.
GAGGCAAAGCGACAAACTGCCGCTGATGATCTTGCCGGTTTCGACCGGCAGCAGCAGCCAGCGATGGAAGCGTTCTATAAACTGAAAGAAGGCAGCGCCCTGTGGTGCTGCCAGCAGCGTACCGTTGTAAGGGTCAACGTAACGCATTTCGCCGCGGCGGACGCCAGGCGGCGGCGTAAACATGATGCGCGCCGACGCGCCGGGTGTAGCATACACCGTGACCATACTGACGCGGCGTTCCGGTAATGTCGCTTGCAGCTGCGCCAACAGTTGCGGAGGTGTCAGCATGGGGGATTGCTGGACGGTGACATGGACGATGCCGGGATTGATCCAGTCAATGATCTCATCACTGAAGGAGAGGATCGCTCCGGACACGCCGATCGCCATCAAGACGGTGCCGGCAGTAATGCCAATGAACCAGTGCACCTGGAACCAGATTTTTTTGAACATGTTGTGGATCGCCGTGGCGTGGGGCACCTTGCGGCGTGAAGAAGTCAAAGTCGGAAGCGATGCATTATAAATTATAATGCTAATGAGAATCGTTATTATTAAGTTTAATTTGTATCTGCTTTGTAGCCTGAAAGATGGTCACGTACAGTGCCCTTGGGGCAGGCAAGAATGTGCCTCAGGACTTGCCCGAAGCGCACTGAGGCTGGAGCAAACTGCTCCTGCTTTGTTGTCTTATTGTCCCTTGATCATTGCAATCAGCGATTGGGTCAAGGTGCTGTTGGCGTCTGCCAGCTGGTCGATGATATCGAGATGGTGGCCATTGCCCAGCGCAATCGGGCGCACTGGATAGCCTTCAGTTAGCAAACGTCGCGCATAGGCCGCCAGTTGACGGTGAAACTCTGTCGACTCGCCTTGGCCGGCACTAAGCAACACTGGTATCTTGGTGTGGGGCAGATGTTGCAGCGGGCTGAACTGTGCGGCTTGTGCACTATCCAGATGAAGCGCATCGTTGAGATAGCAGAGTCGGATCGGCTCCAGATCGTAGACGCCGCTGAGGCCGCATAGACCCTTGATGGCATCCTCCGGCACATTGGTCTCGCGCCAGTCGGTATTCGCCAGTAATGCCGCGAGTTGACCGCCTGCTGAATGACCAGCCACAACGATGTTGCCAGCATCAAATTCAAGTCTGGATGCCTCCTGTACCAGCCAGGTAAATGACGCACGCACATCGGCAACGATGGCGGCCATATCCACTTCGGGGGCTAGCCGATAATTGACTATCGCTGTAGCGATACCGGCCTGGCGCAATGGACCGGCAAGATGGCTGAAGTCACTCTTGTCCAGCGAGCGCCAGTAGCCGCCATGAATAAAAACCAGCAGCGCAGCGCCACTTTTCTCCGCCGGAAAATAATCGAGCGTTTGCAGGCGATGGCTGCCGTAACGCAGATTCAGGCGCGCAGGATGCTCTGCGCAATACAGCTCGGCGTGGTTGCGCCAGCGTTCAAAGACGTCTTGCACTTTAGGGATGGCGGCGCGTACATTGTATTGACGGTCTAGCTGATCGCGATCGTAGTGCAGGTACTGTGTCATCTCCACTGCCTCCGTATGTTTTCGCCAACGTTTCTCATTGTTCGGCGAAATGTTCAGAAATGAAGCCGCGTAACCACTGATTGCCCTGATCCTGATTGAAGCGCCGGTGCCAGAATATATTGGTCTGTAGCGACGGCAAACGTAATGGCGGGCGGATGTATTCTAGATTGAATGGCGCGGCCGCGCTATCGGCCAGCTTTTGCGGCACGGTGACTACCAGATCCGTGGTGCTGACGATATAGGGTACCGCCGTAAAATGCGGGACGCTGAATTGAGAACTGGTTCGTATGCCGGCCTTTTCGAGCAACTGATTGATGCGGTCATACGGGCTCTCGCGGGAAGATACGACCAGATGTTGCGCCGCCAGAAAGTCCTTGCCGGTTACCTTCTTGCCCGACAAGGCATGGCCGCGCCGGAACATGCTCACGTAGTTTTGCCGGAACAGCCGTCGCTGATATAGCGCGCCAGAGACATTGTCAAAGGCCCCGATAGCCAGATCAACCCGGCCAGACTCCATATCTGCCTTGATATCGATATTACCGGCACGTACCGTGCTGATCTGTATGCCGGGTGCCAGTCGGCGGCATTTCTCAATCAGGCCTGGCATGAAATACACCTCGCCGACATCGGTCATGGCAATCGTGAAATGTCGTTCGCTATTGGCCGCCGTAAAGGCTTCCTGCCGGTTTAATGCCTGCGACACATGGGCCAGCGCGGCAGCCACCGGCTCGGCCAGTTGCGAGGCCAATGGTGTCGGTTGCATACCCTGTGAGGTGCGCACAAACAATTCATCATCGAAGGTCCGGCGCAGGCGTGCCAGTGCATTGCTGACCGCAGGCTGTGACAGCTTGAGACGACGTGCCACGGCAGAAATCTGGCGCTCCTGGAACACTTCCTGAAATACCACCAGCAAATTCAGATCAATGTCATGTGGTTCAATCATGCTGTGCTTCTACCTTTATTCATGAAATCAATGATATGTATTTCAGTATTTATATCGTAAAAAATCAAGCATTGCACTACAGTGACGATCAATAAAAAAATCTGCGATCGCATCCTGATCCTTGCTGCGGTGCCGCATCAATAGGCATAGCCGGCAATCCGGACCTGTGCGCCCCAGACTCAATCAGGAGGAAGACAAATGACATCCGACACCATTAATGTCGATCAGATCGTGGAGCAAAGCCGACTTGGCGCCTTTCAAATCGGTTTGCTGTTGCTATGCGGCGCCTGCCTGATTATCGATGGCTTCGATATTCAGGCGATGGGTTATGTGGCACCGGCCATCATTGCCGACTGGCATGTCAGCAAGGCCAGTCTTGGTCCGGTGTTTGGAGCAGGCTTATTCGGGATGTTGCTGGGCTCACTGAGCCTGACACCAGTTGGCGACAAGTTCGGCCGTCGTCCGGTGCTGATCGCCTCGACCTTTTTCTTTGCGCTCTGTATGTTGCTGACCACCCAGGTCACCAGCATCGATCAATTACTGGTGCTGCGCTTTATCACCGGCCTTGGTCTGGGCAGCATCATGCCCAACGCGATGGCGCTGGTCGGTGAGTTCAGCCCCTCCGGGGCGCGGGTGACGCGCATGATGCTGGTGTCGTGTGGTTTTACTGTCGGTGCAGCGGTTGGCGGCTTTGTCAGTGCCGCGCTGATCCCGGCTTTTGGCTGGCAGTCGGTATTTCTGGTCGGTGGTCTGGTACCTGCAGCGCTGGGTTTGGCCATGCTGCTCTGGTTGCCCGAGTCGATTCAGTTCCTGATCTTGCGCAAGCGTGGAGCAGCCCAAGTAGCGCGCTGGTTGTCCAAATTGCAGCCAGGTCTGCAGATCAGTAGCGACAGCAATATCGTGGTCAAGGAGCAGCGTAACGATGGTATGCCGGTGGCGGAGTTGTTCCGCGCGGGTCGTGCTGGCGTCACCATGCTGCTGTGGCTGATCAGCTTCATGAATCTGATTAATCTGTATTTTCTCTCCAACTGGCTGCCAACCCTGATCAAGGATGCAGGCTACTCCACCGGTACTGCCGTATTGATTGGAACATCGCTCCAGGTCGGCGGTATTGTCGGTACCTTGACGTTGGGCTGGTTCATCAATCGCTTTGGTTTTACCAAAGTGTTGGGTTGCTGCTTCGTGACAGCTTGCGTCTTTATTGCGCTGATCGGCCATGTTGCGACGATGCCGGCATTGTTGTTGCTGTGCGTGGTGGTTGCCGGTTTTTGTGTGGTCGGTGGTCAGCCGGCAGTCAATGCGCTGGCGGGTACCTACTATCCCACGACACTGCGTTCGACCGGCATTGGCTGGGCGCTCGGCATCGGCCGTATCGGCTCGGTACTGGGGCCGGTGATCGGTGGCCAGCTGATTGCATTGCAATGGGCCAATAGCGCACTGTTCATGGCGGCAGCTGTACCGGCTGTGATCTCGGCGCTGACCGTGGTGCGTTTGCATGCCTATCGTCCACGCTGAATCAATTAAACCGCTTTTCGTCACTCTCTGTTTGTTGAAGGACGCATCATGAATACGCTTGCAGATATCGCTGTTGTGCAACCCGGTAAGACGACAGCTGCCTTGGTTGCCTCGGTGGCAACTGGTTACCAGTCCGGTTTTGCCAATGAGTTTGCCACCGAGGCCTTGCCTGGTGCTTTGCCCGCCAACCAAAACTCCCCGCAGCGCGCTCCCTATGGGCTGTATGCGGAGCAGGTTTCAGGCACCGCCTTTACTGCACCGCGTAGCCACAATCGTCGTAGCTGGCTGTATCGGATTCGTCCCGCCGCCATGCATGAGCCATTTATCCGTATCGATAACGGGTTGATTGCCGAGCATTTCAATGAGGTGGAGGCGCCGCCAAACCAGTTACGCTGGGATCCGCAACCATTACCTGCCACGCCGACCGATTTCGTGGCCGGTCTGGCGACTGTGGCAGGCAATGGCTCGCCAGAGGCGCAAAGCGGATGTGCGATTCATCTGTATGCAGCGAATCGCTCGATGACAGATTCCTACTTCTATTCGTCGGATGGTGAATTGTTGATCGTACCGCAGGCAGGGCGCTTGCAGTTGTTCACAGAAATGGGCCTGATCGACATCGAACCGCAGGAAATTGCTGTGATTCCCCGTGGTGTGCGCTTTCAGGTACGCCTGCCGGATGGCCATGCGCAGGGCTATGTATGTGAGAACTTCGGTTCACTCTTGCGCTTGCCGGATCTGGGACCATTGGGCTCCAACGGTCTGGCCAACCCGCGTGATTTTCTGACGCCGCATGCCTGGTACGAAGACCGCGAAGGCGACTTCACCCTGATCACCAAGTTTGGCGGCAAGCTGTGGCAGGCCCAGATTGATCATTCTCCCTTGGACGTCGTCGCCTGGCACGGCAACTATGCGCCTTACAAATATGACCTGCGCCATTTCAATACGATTGGTTCGATCAGCTACGACCATCCCGATCCATCGATTTTTCTCGTCTTGCAATCACCGAGCGCCGTTGCTGGTGTCGATACGCTGGACTTCGTGATCTTCCCGCCGCGCTGGCTGGCAGCAGAAAATACTTTCCGTCCACCGTGGTTTCATCGCAATGTAGCTAGCGAATTCATGGGGCTGATTCATGGTGCATATGACGCCAAGGCCGATGGCTTCCGCCCTGGCGGCGCCAGCCTGCATAATTGCATGATCGGTCATGGTCCGGATGGGGCAACCTTCGAGAAGGCCAGCCAGATCGATACCAGCAAACCACACAAGGTCGAGGACACCATGGCCTTCATGTTCGAAACCCGTGATGTCATCAAACCGACCCGTTTTGCCTTGTCGTCACCGACACTGCAAAAGAATTACTATCAGTGCTGGATGGACATCAAGAAACATTTCAACCCGGAGCAAGTATGAGTAACCCCAGCAATCCCGGCGCCGGCATCGTCGCCGTCGGGCTCAACGAGACCCACGCCCCTGAATTACTCAGTTGGGTCACCTCGGCCAATCAGAGCAACCATCCGTTCCCGATCCAGAATCTGCCGTATGGTATTTTTCGTCGCGCCGGTAGTGCAGAAGCGTTCCGCGCGGGTGTTGCTATTGGTGACCAGATCCTTGATCTGGAAGAAGCGTTTGCCAGTGGTGCCTTCGGTGGTTTTGGTGAGCCGACGCATCGTGCCATCAAAGCAGCTACGGCGGGCCCCAGTCTGAATCCGTTGATGGCGCTCGATAGCGCCGCCTGGTCAGCCTTGCGTCTGGCGCTGTCGTTGCTGCTGCGGGAAGACTCGGTGCATCAGTCCCAGTTGCAGGATTGTCTGGTCTCCCAGGCCGAAGCAGAATATGCGCTGCCAGCACAGATTGGCGACTACACTGATTTCTATACCTCGATCCACCACGCCACTGCGGTTGGTAAGCTGTTCCGTCCCGATAATCCACTGCTGCCGAATTACAAATGGGTACCAATCGGCTACCACGGCCGGGCTTCTTCGATTGCGGTGAGCGGCCAGCAATTTCGCCGTCCCGTCGCCCAGACCAAAGCTGCTGATGCCGACGTACCGGTATTCGGTCCGTGCAAGCGGCTCGATTATGAACTGGAAGTCGGTGTCTTCATCGGTACCGGCAATGCGCTTGGTGATGCAGTCGGCATCGCGCAGGCTGAAGCCCATGTCTTCGGGCTGTGCCTGTTGAACGACTGGTCGGCACGTGATGTACAGGCCTGGGAATATCAACCGTTGGGGCCATTCCTGGCAAAGAATTTTGCCTCCACCATTTCGCCCTGGATCGTGACGCTTGAGGCGCTGGCACCTTACCGTGCCCCCTGGAGCCGTGATGCCGGCGATCCGCAACCGTTGCCCTATCTCGACTCGCCAAGTCTGCGCGCCAGCGGCGCCTTCGACGTCCAGCTTGAGGTGCTGATACAAACGCCAGCCATGCGTGCTGCTGGCCTGGCGCCACATTCACTGTCGCTGTCGAACTTCCGGGATTCCTATTGGACCGTCTCGCAACTGGTCGCGCATCACACCGTGGGAGGCTGCAATCTGCGTCCCGGTGACCTGCTTGGGTCCGGGACCCAGTCCGGCCCTGAACCAGAGGCTGCCGGTTCGTTGCTGGAGTTGACGCGGGGCGGCAAGCAGTCAATCAATTTGCCTGGCGGTGAGACTCGCTTGTTCCTTGAGGATGGCGATACCATCATCATGCGTGGCTGGGCACAGGCTCCGGGATTGCCGCGTATCGGCTTTGGTGAAGTCGCAGGAAGCATTTTGCCAGCCCGGAACGTTCAGGCTTAAATAAAAGGCTGGAATGCCAAGCTGAAGGAGACCAAACCCATGACCATGCATCTGTACAGCTATTTCCGGAGTTCCGCGTCGTACCGGGTGCGCATTGCACTCAATCTCAAAGGATTGACCTACGAGACAGTGCCGGTGCATTTACTCAATCAGGGCGGAGAACAGTTCTTGCCGGAGTTCAGCACGCTGAATCCACAATCGCAGGTGCCGGTACTGGAGGAGGATGGTCATCACCTGACTCAGTCATTGGCAATTCTGGAATATCTGGAAGAGCGCTTTCCAACTCCTGCGCTGCTGCCCGCCGACCCATTGCAACGCGCCAGGGTGCGGCAGCTGGCATTGGAAATCGCCTGTGATATCCATCCGCTGAACAATCTGCGGGTCTTGCGCTATCTCAAAAGGGATCTGGAGATCGCGGAAGCGCAAAAGAATGCCTGGATAGCGCACTGGATCAAGCTCGGATTCGCCGCGCTGGAGCAGCAACTGGCAGCAGGCACCGCTGATATGCAGCGCGGCCGCTTTTGTGTCGGCGATACGCCGGGATTAGCCGATTGCTGCCTGATTCCGCAAATATTCAATGCGCGTCGCTTTGAAGTAGATATGACACCCTATCCAACTCTGGTGAGTATCGAACAAGCCTGTGAAGCGCTGGACGCTTTCCGTCTGGCTGCACCGGGCGCTCAGCCGGATGCCGCCTGACAGCGACAAGCCCCGAGGGGGGCGTCGGCGCCGTGTATCAGTCGCCAACGACCAATCTTCACACCGTAAAAGCATCAAGGGCACATCATCCTACCGAAAAGGATGATGTGCCTACTGTCGTTTTTTGCAACTCATGAAATAATACAAACGTACGCGGCTTCAGTCCTCGGCGCTTTTGCGATAAGCTCCTTTCATTGGTCCTTATGTTGCACTGCATCGTGCACGGCGATCATTGAGGGCCGATTGCAAAACTGAACATTCTGGCAACATCATCACGCAATATAATCAGGGATGGCGGCCCATGGTCGTCGGTCAACAATATTATTTTTTGGCAGTAAATATTGTTCGTAGCTGTTTTGATAAGGCGCTTTGTTTTCCAGGATTTGACTATGCAAGTTGTTGGCCGTCCTTATCGTTGGGCAATCTATGCCTTGCTGCTGCTGGTGCTAGCGGCGGGGGTTTTTTTGTTTTTCGCACTCTCAAGCTCTACCCGCCAGATTCGTAACGCCGCTGAGCCACTGCTCAAGAGCAATATTCCCACGTTGCGCCATGCTGCCAGTTTTGACAGCGTCTTGCTGCGTTATCAAGTGGCATTGAACAGCTATGTTCTGGCCGCCGACAGTACCAATCCACCCTCACTGGAAACGCAGACGCTGACGCAGCTAACCCAGCTGAACCAGGGTTTTGATCTACTGCGTCATGACGTGCCAGAAGGCATGCAATGGCAGGCACTGGTCGGTAATTATCAGGCCATCCTGGGCATTGGACCTGCCATCGAACAGATCATCACTACAGGTGGTGCTACGCATGACCGTGTGCGTGCGGTGCTGGCAGAGCTGAATCTGCGCACCAACAATATTCACGAACTGCTCGACCAGATTACCCAGGATCTGGATGTATCGCGCGACGAGGTCAGCGCCTCCATTGATGCTGGCGTTGACCGTATTTCGCTGCTGATCAAGTTGTATTGCGTCGGCATGGTCAGCGTGACACTGTTCATGCTGTATCACGTGTGGGCGCGGTTTCGCTCCGAGAATCAGCTGGCCCATCAGGCGGCCCACGACCCGCTGACCGGGCTGGCCCATCGCGGTACCTTTGAATGGCGTCTGCGCAATCTGGCCGGGCAGCCACATGTCGTGGTGTTAGGCATGATTGACCGCTTCGAACGCGTCATTGGTGGGCTGGGACATGCCTTCGGTGATCGCCTGATGCTGGAGTTTTCCAATCGCATCAAACAGGTGGTCGAGCGTGATGGTGGGGAAGTCTTCCGTCTCGATGGTGCCAATGTCGCTATCCTTTATCAGGCACGTGGCGACAATCCTTATTTTCATGAGGCGTTGACCAATCTGCAGGAGCACATGCGGCGTCCTTTCGAGTTTGGTCAGCATGAAATTTTTTCCAGCATGAGCCTTGGTGGTGCTGAATATCCACGCGATGGTGCACAACCCAGTGATCTTCTGCAAAATGCCAATGCTGCCTTGCAGGCCGCCCGCGATGCCGGTGGTGACTGCTACATCAGCTACTCGAATGATCTCAATACCCGCGCTCAGGAGCGTCTCACGCTGGAAGCGCAATTGCGTCATGCGATCGAACGCAATGAGCTTGAACTGCATTACCAGCCACAACAACGTCTGTCAGACAATCAACTGGTCGGCTTTGAGGCACTGGTACGCTGGCGTCGTAACGGAGAACTGATTCCGCCCGGCGAGTTCATTCCACTGGCCGAAGAGTGTGGTTTGATTGTGCCGATTGGCGATTGGGTACTGGCCGAGGCTTGCCGTCAGGCCAAGGTATGGAGTATCGAGTCAACGCAAAAATTTGTGATCGCAGTCAACATTTCGCCACGCCAGTTCCACCATCCCTCTTTCCTGCGGCGTGTGACCAAGGCCTTGAATGAAAGCCGGATCGATCCCTCTTTCCTCGAACTCGAAATCACCGAGGGTATCGTCATGCGCGATGTCGAGCGCACCATCGAACTGCTCAAGGATCTGCGCGCCCGGGGATTGGCACTGTCAATTGATGACTTCGGTACCGGCTATTCAAGTCTGGCCTACCTGAAACGCTTCTCTATCGACAAGCTCAAGATCGATCAATCCTTCGTACGGCACCTGCGTCCCGAAACCGAGGACGCCGCTATTGTGCAGGCCGTGATCAATCTCGGGCATCACCTTGGTCTGTCTGTGATTGCCGAAGGGGTGGAGACGGAGGCCCAGCGTGAGTTACTGCATCGCTGGGGCTGCGATCAGATTCAGGGTTACCTGTATGCCAGGCCGTTACCGTCCGACAAGGCAACCCAGTTCATGTTCGATCACATCATTGTGCCGACTGAGGCTGTCGCGGCACAAGCAAGTTACCCGTCATGATCAACACCGGCTGATTGTCCTGATTGAAGGTGGTCAGGCGGTGCTTCAAAAATCCCTGCTGCGGCTTCGATTGAGAAAACTTCAAGTCCAGCACTTCAGCCTCCAGCCGTAAGACATCTCCAGGCCGCGTCGGTCGCGGCCAGCGAAATTCCTCAAAACCAGCACCAATGATCCCGCCCTGTATGGGCAAGGTGTCGACCAGCATGCGCATGGTCAATGCCGCCGTATGCCAGCCGCTGGCGGCCAGTCCGCCAAAAAAACTGGCGGCCGCTGCGGCTTCATCCAGATGGAATGGCTGAGGATCGTAAGCACTGGCAAATTCCTTGATAGCTGCAGCGCTGACCGGTTCATCAGACTGAAAGTGAAAAATCTGTCCGGCGCTGAAATCTTCCAGATAAAGCAAGCGTGGGGTGCTGTTTGTCATAGTGTCTCCTCGATGTTGTTGCAGGTGATGGAATGCAACACCTGTTGCTTGACAGGGTGGGACATGAAGATTAGCATGCATATGCATCGATGTATATGCACTATTTTTACCAATCAACCGGTTGATGGCATGAAAAGCAACACGGATCCTCTGCTGATGCAGTGCGCCTGTTCGCCGCTACGGCGGCTTACCCGGCGGATTACCGCCATTTACGACCATCATCTGGCAGTCGATGAGATCACCATTAGTCAATATTCGCTGCTGTCATGGATCGGGCGGCAGGGGCCCATTGCCAATCTACGACTGGCTACCGAAATGGGGATGGAGCGCAGCACCTTGAGCCGCAACCTGAAGCCACTGATGCTGGCTGGCTGGGTTGAGACCGCTGATTTACCTGCCGCAGAACGGCTCGACAAGCGCTCCTTTGCGCTGGTGTTGACCCAGGCAGGCAAGGCCAAGCGCGCAGCCGCTTATCCGCATTGGCAAGCGGCCCAACAAAAAATCAATACCCTGCTGGGCGACCAGACACAAAAATCGCTGATCGGCATCATTGAAGATGCCTACGGGAAATTGCAAGTCGAAGACATTTCTGTGGCTTGAAATTCTCGTTCGCCGTTCCTTTTTCTCTTTACCTACAACATTCATTTTTCAACTTTCACCGGCCAGGTCATGCAAAAACTCACACAAGCCATCGCCGCCCGCACCAGCCAGCGCTTCAGTTACGCCTGGATTGTGGTGGGCCTCATCTTTCTGGTGTTGCTGACTTCAGCGGGCATCCGCGCCACACCCTCGGTGATGATTTTGCCGCTGGAGCACGAATTCGGCTGGAACCGCTCAACGATCTCGTTGGTGATCTCCTTCAATATCGCCCTGTATGGCCTGATCGGACCTTTCTCGGCCGCTGCCATGCAGCGTTTTGGTATTAGGCCGGTGGTCATTGGCGCGCTGGCATTACTGTCAATCGGTACGGCGTTAAGTACCCTCATGACGATGCCCTGGCATATGCTGTTGAGCTGGGGTTTGCTGGTTGGCAGTGGCACCGGTGTGGCTGCCAACACCCTGGGTGCCACCATTGTCGGTCGCTGGTTTGAGCAGCGCCGCGGGCTCGCCATGGGCTTGCTGACCGCCAGCGCGGCCACCGGCCAGATGGTGTTTTTGCCCCTGATGGCCTCCATGGTCGGGCACTTCGGCTGGCGCTCCGTCGCCTTCCTGGTGGCCACTGTAGCCGCATTGGCGATACCGCTGGTGTTCCTGTTCCTGCCGGAGCGCCCCTCCGACGTTGGCCTGCGCCGCTATGGTGAAGCCCCTGACGCACCGGTAGAGGCCGCCGTTGCCAATCGCAATCCGCTGGTCATCGCGTTTGATGCCCTACGCCGTGCAGTGCGAATTCCTGACTTCTGGTTGCTGTTCTTCAGCTTCTTCATCTGTGGCTTGAGCACCAACGGTTACATCGGCACCCAGTTCATCGCCATGTGCAATGACTATGGCATCGACGAAGTCGGTGGTGCCAGTATCCTGGCCGCCATGGGCATGCTTGATCTGGTGGGTACCACCTTGTCAGGCTGGCTGTCAGACCGCTTCAATCCCCGTGTCTTGCTGTTCTGGTATTACGGTCTGCGCGGTCTGGCACTGATTTTCCTGCCGTATGCATTTGGCTTGCAGTATTTCGGTCTGACCATCTTTGCCGTGTTCTACGGTCTTGACTGGATCGCCACCGTGCCGCCCACGGTACGTCTGGCCAATGATGTATTCGGCCGTTTGGCGGCACCGATCGTATTTGGCTGGATTGTTGCAGGCCATCAGTTGGGGGCGGCTACCGCTACCACGATTGCCGGCTACCTGCGCTCGACATTGGGCAACTACACGCTGTCGTCGGTGCTCATGGGCTGTGCCTGTCTGATTGGCGCGGTGCTGGTGCTGCGTATTCGCGGTGACCAACACGCCACACCGGTACCGGTTGCCGCATAAAACTGGCGCAATGCGCCTGTGACTGCTGCCGTTCAACCCTATAATAGCGGCCGGGGAAAACGGATCAACAGCAGTCAACAAGCGCAGGGCGAACGGGGCGACGATGCATTATTTGTACCATCTGATAGAACAGTACGGTCTGCTGATCGTCTTCGCCAACGTGCTGGCAGGGCAACTTGGCGCACCGGTACCAACTTACCCTACGCTCGTCATCACCGGTGCTTTTGCCTACCGTGGTCAATATCCGTTAGCCTTGCTGCTACCGGTGGCCGTTGCTGCAGCCCTGATTGCCGACTATATCTGGTTTCTCGCCGGCCGCCGGTTTGGCCGGCGTGTGATGTCCACGCTATGCCGCATCTCCCTTTCTCCTGATTCCTGCGTTCGCCAGACTGAATCCATCTACGCCCGTTGGGGCGCACGCTCGTTGCTGCTGGCCAAATTCATTCCTGGCTTTGCATCGATTGCCAGTGCGCTGGCAGGCTCGGTTGGCACATCGCGTACCAGCTTCTTGATCTACGACGGTATCGGCGCTGCGTTATGGTCAGGCCTCGCCATTTTTCTTGGTGCATTGTTCAACGATGCCATCGATGACGTGCTCACTGTGCTGGCCGAGCTGGGCGAGTTCGGATTATTGCTGATCGTTATCGCGCTCGGTATTTTCATTGCCTACAAATGGTGGCAACGCCTGCGCTTTCGCAAGTCGCTACAGATGGCACGTATCTCGGTGGACGAGCTCAACACACTGTTGCAGAGTGGTCAGCAGCCGAACATCATCGATGTGCGCGCCACCGACCTGCAAGACTTGGGGCGTATTCCCGGTGCCAAGACGATTACCCACCGCGAGATCGATACCTTTGACTTTGATGCCCCGATCGATGGCGAAGTTGTCGTCTACTGCGCCTGCCCCAACGAAGCTTCGGCCGCCATGGTCGCCAAGCAATTGATGCGCCGTGGCTACCGCCGGGTGCGTCCATTGACCGGTGGTATTGACGCCTGGAAAGCGGCAGGGCATACCGTTGAGCATTAACGTGCGACGCTCATCGATCAACGCCACCAACCACTCATCCTCCATTTCTGCGGAACGCTGCGATGTTCAGAATCAGTCTTGATGCGCTATTGATCCTGGATGCGATTGACCGGCGCGGGTCCTTTTCAGCCGCTGGTGCCGAGTTGCACCGCGTGCCCTCGACCATTTCCTACACCGTCTCCAAGCTGGAACAAGACCTTGGCGTGCAGGTATTTGAGCGTCAGGGTCCCAAGGTGATCCTGACCAAAGCCGGTACCGAGCTGCTCAAGGAAGGGCGCTACCTGCTGCGCGCGGCCGACGATCTGGAGCAACGCGTACGGCGCGTCGCCAGCGGCTGGGAGACCGAGCTCAGCATCGGCCTCGACTCGATGTTCCCGGCTGACTGGCTGCAGGCAGACATTGCCGCCTTCTATCAGGTCGCCGACAAGACCCGGCTGCGCATCCTGCATGAATCCCTCGACGGCAACTGGGAGGCATTACTGGATCGCCGTGTTGATTTATTGATTGCCGTCCCCGGCACCGGCCCCGCGGGCGGTGGCTACATTGCCGAGCCGATCGGTACCGTACGCTTCGTCTTCGTGGTCGCGCCCAGCCATCCGCTAGCCGCCATGGACAAGGTACTCAGCAAGGCGGATCTGCATCCCTACCGCGCCATCACTGTTGCCGATTCAGCACGTCGCCTGAGCTCGCGCACGGTCGGGCTGTTATTTGGTCAGGACACATTGACGGTACCCGACATGCGCAGCAAATATGCACTACAGGTCGCCGGGGTCGGCTTTGGTTTCTTGCCCGAGCCACTGGCCAGAGCTGCGCTAGCCTCCGGTGCGCTGGTGCAGAAAGAGGTTGAGGAGCAGCGTCTGGATGAGACCTTCTCGCTGGCCTGGCGGGTAGGGGAGGATGGCGCAGCACTCAAGTGGTGGTTGCAGCGGCTGCGGGAGGGGGATGTGTTGCAGCGGTTGTTAGCGGAGATGGTGCGCGGAGGGGGATAGACCCATCATGCGTTAAATGATCGTTCCTTGCCTAAGGTTGTGGTGAGTAATGACCGGACTATCTGCTAAAGGATAGCCCGGGCAACCGACTTGGTTACTCGTCCCAGAACTTGTTCATCCGCGCAATATGTTCATCCGACACATGGCGCAGCAAGCCTGCTGCGGCCATCGACAGACGATATAGATTGGCGCTGTCAGATTTGCCGATGGAAGGCGCAGATACCTGCTCTGGATCGCCATCTTCATTGACCTCATTGACCAGATCACGGGTGTAGATAATCTGCATGCAGGAGCTGATGCCTGCACTGATGTCGCGTGCGAGTTCGACAAAACTGGCGAAACTTTCCTCGCGGCCGGGGCCGGAAATCCAGTGGAAATCTTCGTGGTTGGGGGGAGTGGTTTTTTGGTCAGACGTGGTGGAACTAGGCATATGAGCCTCCGTAGGTAGCGGTTAAGCCGCTCCCCGCTCTCAAACGGGGGTGGGCGGCAAATGACAGGGTTGAGAGACCGGTACCTACAGCACCCGGCAGGCCGAAGCCTCCCCGACACTGCCGCCCGTAGACGGGGCAACAATGGCGTGCACGCACGAAAAACGGCATTGCACCGCTCATGCGTAGTAGGTAATTCAGGCTCTCATACCTGGTCCCCTCTTTATCAGGGACGAACGAAGTATTTACTTTTTGAAGGAGGAGCGTCAAGCGATTTTCACCGGTAACAATCGCGACGGCCCCTCGTCTGACCCGCTCCCGCATTTACCCCACCCCAAGCGCACCCCTGCAGGCCCAATATGCACTACCATGTGCATTAAAGTCATTCCTGTAGCTTATTCACTCCATGCGCAGAAAAATCCCTTCTACCCAGGCACTGGCCGTTTTTGAGTCCGCTGCCCGGCATCAGAGTTTTACCAAGGCCGCTGAAGAAATGGCGGTCACGCAGAGTGCAGTCTGTCGGCAGATTGCCGGTCTGGAAGACTTCCTCGGTCTTAAACTATTCAGGCGCACCAAGCGTGGTGTGTTGCTCACCGATGCCGGTATCGGCTATAGCCAGCAGGTAAGTGTGCGGCTTGATGAGATTGAGCGCGATGCGCTGCAGTTGATGGCGCGGGAAGGTCATGGCGATACGCTGGAGCTTGGTGTGATGCCGACCTTTGCCACCAAATGGCTGTTGCCACGCCTGAAGGTATTCTTACAGGCGCATCCCGATGTGACGGTCAATCTGCGGCCGCGCACCCGGCCTTTTCTGTTCGATGAAACCAGTCTGGATGCCACAATCTACGCCGGGCAGGCTAGTTGGCCCGGTACCGAGGGCATCTTCCTGATGCGCGAGAGCATGGTGGCGGTCGCTAGTCCGGCGCTGATTGCGCCGCATCGTTCCTTGACTGCCAATGCGCTACTGGCCTATCCGCTGTTGCAGCAAAGCACGCGCCCGTATGTCTGGCGGCAATGGTTGGCGTCGCAGGGAATACAGGCAGAAAATGATCTGGTCGGTCCGCAGATGGAGCTGTTTTCGATGTTGACCGAGGCGGCGATTCTGGGGATGGGCGTGGCGCTGATTCCGCGCTTTCTGATCGAGGATGAGCTACGGCGCGGTTTGCTGGTGGTGGCGGTGGAGCATGAATATCTGAGCGCGCAGTCGTATTACCTGATCTACCCGGAGGGGCGGGCCGAGCGGCCTTTGTTACGCACGTTTCAACATTGGCTGGTACAGCAGGCTACGGCGACCTGATGCGTTGAAGTACGTTGCTTGAAGTGCGTCGTTTGAAGTGCGTTTTACGCACAATGCTATGCAGGCAAGTCGTTTGTCTGCCTCAGCAGGAATCTTTATATTTTGTCTTTCTTTTGACCAAGAGGCTGTCATGACGACATCGCACCATCGCGTTACCTTCAACTATGCCGATCCTTTGCTGCTGGACCAGCAACTCAGCGATGAGGAGCGGCAGGTGCGTGATGCGGCGCAGGCGTATTGTCAGGATCGCCTGGCACCGCGCGTGCTGGAGGCGTTCCGGCATGAGACCACCGATGCCGGTATCTTCCGTGAGATGGGCGAACTGGGGCTGTTGGGTGTGACCATTCCTGAAGCTTATGGCGGTGCCGGTCTGGGCTATGTCAGCTACGGGCTGGTAGCGCGTGAAGTGGAGCGGATCGACTCTGGCTATCGCTCGATGATGAGTGTGCAATCCTCACTGGTGATGACGCCGATCAACGAGTTCGGTACCGAAGCGCAAAAGCAGAAATATCTGCCCAAGCTGGCCTCGGGCCAATGGATTGGCTGCTTTGGCCTGACCGAACCCAATCACGGTTCCGATCCGGGCAGCATGGTGACACGGGCGCGCAAGGTGCCGGGTGGTTACAGCCTGAGCGGCAGCAAGATGTGGATCACCAATAGCCCGATTGCGGATGTGTTTGTGGTCTGGGCCAAGGATGATGCCGGTGAAATTCGCGGCTTTATTCTGGAGAAAGGCGCCAAGGGTTTGTCGACCCCGGCGATTCACGGCAAGGTGGGTTTGCGTGCATCCGTGACCGGTGAAATTGTGATGGATGAAGTGTTCTGCCCTGAGGAAAACGCCTTCCCTGACGTGCGCGGTTTGAAAGGACCTTTTACCTGCCTCAACAGCGCCCGTTTCGGTATTGCCTGGGGGGCGCTGGGTGCGGCCGAAGATTGCTTCTTCCGGGCGCGTCAATACACGATGGACCGGCAACAGTTTGGTCGTCCACTGGCAGCTAACCAACTGGTGCAAAAGAAGCTGGCCGACATGCTCAGCGAGATTGCATTGGGTTTGCAGGGTTGTCTGCGACTGGGTCAACTCAAGGATGCCGGTAATGCGGCCGTGGAACTGACATCAATCATGAAGCGCAATAGCTGCGGCAAGGCGCTGGATATTGCCCGCATGGCGCGCGACATGCTGGGTGGCAATGGCATCAGTGACGAGTTTGGCGTGGCCCGTCATCTGGTCAATCTGGAGGTGGTCAATACCTATGAAGGCACGCATGATGTGCATGCATTGATCATCGGTCGCGCCATTACCGGTATTGCTGCGTTCTCCAACTAAGCAAGGTAGCGACTAACCGCCTCCTGTACGGAAGCGGTTAGTCATTGCATTGCCACATATCATTCACACCACACCACCCGCCTTGAGCGCGGCAACCTTTTCAGACGAATAGCCGAGCAAGGATTCCAGCACCTCTGCCGTGCTGGCACCTAATTGCGGCGGTGCATTGCGTACCGGCAGGCGTTCGCCGTCGAAGCGATAGGGTGGTGCCAGCACCTTGACGCTGCCGACTTCGGGATGCGGCTGGGTGGAGACTAGTCCGGCCTGTTGTGCGCGTGGCGAGTTCAGCGCCTGATGCAGGCCCAGTACCTCACCACAGGGAATGCCCGCTGCTCCAAGTCGTTGCAGCAATTCTGCACGTGGTCGACGACCTAGCTCCTGATTCACTTCGAGCAGCAAGGTATCGCGATTGGCAGCGCGGTTCATGTTGCTCTTGTAACGTGCATCCTCGGTCAGATCGGGGCGGTCAATGACTTCCTTGCAGAAGCGCTCGAACTGGCTGTTGTTGCCGACCGTGATCACCAATGGGCCATCCTGTGCATCAAACACGCCGTAGGGCACGATGGAAGGGTGGGCGTTGCCGTAGCGTGGTGGGTCTTGTCCCAGCATCAAGGCTTCCAGCCCGTAGTAAGAGGTAATCATCAGGCCGCAATCGAAGAGTGCCATTTCGATATGACGACCTACGCCGGTTTTATGGCGCTCATACAGTGCCGCCAGAATCGCTTGTGCAGAATACATGCCGGTGAACAGATCGACGGCGGCAACGCCAAACTTCAGCGGCGGTTGTTGCGGCTCGCCATTGAGTGCCATCAGGCCTGCTTCACCCTGAATCACCAGATCGTAACCGGGGCGTGTTGCCTCGGTGCCGCTGCTGTCGTAGCCGGTGATGGAGCAGTAGATCAATCCCGGATTGAGCTCACGCAACTGGGGATAGCCCAGCCCGAGCTTGCTAAGTCCGCCGAACTTGAAATTCTGGACCAGGATATCGCTCTTGCTGACCAGCTCGCGCACGATCTGCTGCCCTTCGGGCGTTTGCAGATCGACACTGACGGAGCGCTTGTTACGATTGACGCTGTTGAAATAGGCGGTCTCGGTGGAACCGATGCGCATGCCCCAGTCCCGCGTATCGTCGCCCCGCAGCGGGTGTTCGATCTTGATGACTTCGGCACCCAGATCGGCTAGTACCATGCCGCACCAGGGGCCGGCCAGTACCCGCGACAGGTCAAGCACCCGGACCCCTGACAAGGGCAGGGAAGAAGCGTTGAAGGACATGGTGTCTCCAGAATTTTTATTATGTGTTTAGTTGGCTGTGGCGCGCAATGCGATGAAGTCGGCACGTCGCTTTTGCAGGAAGGCACTGATGCCTTCCGCGGCCTCTGTGTCGCCCTGTGAGGTCACCATGTGTTCCGCCTCAAGCGCCATCTGCGTGGCGACATCGTTGTCGTACGCATGCTGGCACAACTGCTTGATGCGACCCATGGCGCGGCTTGGGCCTTGCGCCAGTTGCGCTGCCAGTGCCAGTGCCGTCGTTTGCACCTGATCTGCTGCCACCAGCCGATTGACTGCGCCCAAGGCATGCAGGCGCTCACCGTTGATGCGCTCTCCGCTCAGGCATAGTTCAGTCAGAATCTGGCGCGAAACAAACTGCGACAGAAAAGCCGTCGCACCACCATCCGGGCTCAGGCCCACTTTAACGTAGGCCATCGAGAACGCCGCCTCAGGCGAAGTCACCAGCAGATCGCAAGCCATTGCCAGCGAGAATCCGGCACCGGCACAACCACCTTCCACCGCAGCAATGACTGGCTTGCTGCAATGGCGGATCGCATTGATCATCCCATGCAGCCGGTCCAGCATGCGCAGCCGCTCCGGTGGTGACAGTTCGCGCCGGGTTGCCAGCTGACGCAGATCGCCGCCCGCACAAAAGTAGCCTTGCGCACCGGTCAGCACAATCGCGCCAACCTGAGGATCGTCTTGTGCCTGCGCCAGTGCTGCCGGCAACTGCACTGCCAGTTCCGGGCTCAGTGCATTACGCGCTGCCGGATTGTTGTTGGTCAGGATGCGGACGGCATCGCGTTGTTCGATCAGGAGCGCGCTCATGCGATGGCTTCTTGATTCGCTTCCTTGCCGAGCGCGATAAAGCGTTGCAGATGATGGTCTTCATCGCCCAGTTGATGATCGATCATGATCAGGCGCTTGGCATAGTGTGCCAGTGGCAGCTCCCAGGTCATGCCGATACCGCCGTGCAGCTGGATGCTCTCTTCCGCCACCAGTGTGCCGATACGGCCGATGCTGGCTTTCGCCGCCGATAGTGCACGTTCGCGCGTGAGACGGTCTGCATCGAGCGCCGCAGCGGCGTTGATGACGGCCGAGCGTGCCTGTTCGACTTCCAGCAGCAGATCGGCCATGCGGTGTTGCAGCGCCTGAAAGCTGCCGATTGGTAAGCCAAACTGCTGGCGCGTGCGTAAATAGTCCAGCGTTGCTGCCTTGGCCGCTTCCATCGCGCCCAGTGCTTCGGCACACAAGGCTAGTACGCCACGACCGATGACCCGTTCCAGAATCGCATGGCCCTGATGCAGCGGACCAAGCAGCGCCTCTGGGCTGAGTGTGACATCGCGCAGTTGCAGTTCGGCCACGCGGCCACCGTCAATTGCCGGATAGCCGTGGATGGTCAGGCCGGGCGTGTTAGCCGGCAGCAGAAAGAGCGAGATGCCGTTGTTGTCGTCGACAGCACCAGCCGTGCGAGCAGAAATCACAAATACATCCGCCGCTTCACCTTGTGCAACCACTGCCTTGGCGCCATTGAGTCGCCAACCATCGTTAATCTGCTCGGCACGGGTATGCACGCGCGCCAGTTCGTAATGGTTGCCGGGTTCATCGTGTGCCAGCGCAGCGATGGTGGTGCCGGCGATGAGTTCTTCCAGCAAGGCCTTCTGGTTTGTATTACCTGCGCTGGCAATGGCATCGCCTGCCAGAATCGCGCTGCCCAGAACAGGCTCGACCACCAGCCCGCGACCGAGCGCTTCGAATACCACCGCAATATCAAAGCCACTGCCGCCAAAGCCGCCATGGTCTTCACTGAACAGGGCTGCCAGCACGCCAAGGTTGGCCAGTTGCTGCCAGATATCGCGGCTGAAGCCGTCGGCAGACTGGATGATCTTGTTGCGCTTTTCAAACGGATATTGTTCGCTGAGGAAGCGCTCCAGACTATCTGACAGCATCCGGCGTTCTTCTGTATGGGAAAAATTCATGTCAGCTTCCTCACAGGCCAAGGATCATCTTGGAGATGATGTTTTTCTGGATTTCATTGGAGCCGCCGAAGATCGACAGCTTGCGATTGTTGAAATACTGGGCAGCGGCATTGGTGATGGTGCTGCCTTCGCTACCTTCAGCAACTTCAGTAACTTCAGCGAGTTCGTCATCCGACAGGAACGGACGCGCATAAGGGCCCATCGCACGGCGGGTGAGGGAGGTAATTTCCTGACGGATTTCAGTGCCACGGATTTTGAGCATCGAGCTTTCCGCACCCGGTACGCCGCCACCGGCAACGGCGGCGATGACGCGCAGGTTGGTGGTCTTCATGTTTTCCAGATCAATCTCTACCCGTGCCAGACGCATGGCAAAGGCCGGATCGTCGAGCAAGGGTTTGCCGTTGCGGGTCTGCTTGGCAGCGAGTCGTTTCAGCCGCTCCAGTGCTGCGACCGAAAAGCCGATGCCGGCGATATTGGTACGTTCGTAGGTGAGCAGGTATTTGGCACAGGTCCAGCCACGGTTTTCTTCGCCGACCAGATTGGCAACCGGCACCCGTACATCGGTGAAGAACACTTCATTGACTTCATGCGCACCATCGAGGGTGATGATAGGGCGGATTTCCACGCCCGGCGCATGCATGTCGATGAGCAGGAAGCTGATGCCTTCCTGCTTCTTGGCATCACGGTCGGTACGCACCAGACAGAAAATCATGTTGGCGTGATGGCCCAGCGTGGTCCAGGTCTTTTGGCCGTTGACGATGTAGTGATCACCATCGCGCACGGCGGTAGTTTTGACTGCCGCCAGGTCCGAGCCGGCACCGGGTTCGGAGTAACCCTGACACCACCAGTCCTGACCATTGAGGATGCGCGGCAGCCAATACTGCTGCTGTGCCGGACTACCGTATTTGATCAGCACCGGGCCCAGCATGTTGACCCCAAACGGGACAACGCGCGGAGCATTGGCGAGGCAGCATTCGTGTTCAAAGATGAATTTTTCGACGGTGGTCCAGCCGGGGCCGCCAAATTGCTGTGGCCAGTGATTGGCCAGCCAGCCACGGGCGTTGAGGGTGGCATGCCATTTTTCCATCTCGGCCTTGCTCAAATGATCGCCGGCGGCGACTTTGGCTGCGACCTCAGGCGCCAGTTTCTCGGCAAGAAATTGACGGACTTCCTGACGGAAGCGTTCTTCTTCGGCGGTGAAGTTCAAATCCATGCGGATGCTCCTCAATAAATCTCGAACAGGCCAGCGGCACCCATGCCACCAGCGATACACATGGTGACCACGGCATATTTGACGCCACGGCGTTTGCCTTCGAGCAGGATGTGGCCTGCCAGTCGCGCACCGGTCATACCGAATGGATGGCCGATGGAGATCGCGCCGCCGTTGACATTGAGCAGGGCGTCATCAATTCCCAGACGCTGCTGGCAATAGATGGCTTGGGAGGCAAAGGCTTCGTTGAGCTCCCACAGGCCGATGTCATTGACGGTCAGGCCGTGGCGCGCCAGCAGCTTGGGTACCGCAAACACCGGGCCGATCCCCATTTCATCGGGCTCGCAACCGGCCACCGCAAGACCGCGAAATGCGCCCAGCGGCTGCAGATTGGCACGCTCGGCAGCGCGTGCTTCCATCAGCACGCAGGCGGATGCCCCATCGGACAATTGTGATGAGTTACCGGCGGTGATGAACTTGTCGGCACCCATGACTGGTGCCAGCTTGGCCAGCGCCTCATAGGTAGTGCCACGGCGGTTGCAGGTGTCGGCATCGACGGTGACTTCGCGCTGGGTGACGGCCCCGGTTTCCTTGTCGGTGACGGCCATGGTGGTGGTGCAGGCGATGATTTCATCGCGGTAGCGACCGGCCAGTTGTGCGGCTTCGGTTTTGCGCTGACTTTCTGCGGAGAAGCGGTCTTGCGCTTCGCGGCTGATGTTGTAACGCTGCGCGACGATATCAGCGGTCTCGATCATCGGCAGATACAGATCCGGTTTGTGCGCCTGAATCCAGGGGTCGATACCGCTATCGCCGGCATCGGTGGCACTGCGGCTGCGGATTTGCGAAATGCTTTCGACGCCGCCGGCAATCATCGCCGGTGCACCTTCGACCACGATACGGCCAGCCGCCATGGCAATCGCTTGCAGTCCGGAGGCGCAGAAACGGTTGACGGTGGCACCGGCAATGGTGATCGGCAGTCCGGCGCGGATCACTGCTTGCCGGGCGATGTTGCGGCCGGTGGTGCCTTCCGGATAGCCGCAGCCGAGGATGGCATCTTCGATCAGGTTGGGATCGATGGTAGCCCGTTCGACCGCTGCCTTCACTGCGAAGGCAGCCAGCGTGGCGCCCGGCGTGATGTTGAATTCGCCCCGATGGGCCTTGGTCAAAGGGGTTCTGGCAGTACTGACGATGACAGCTTCACGCATGTTGATTGGCTCCGTTGATGTTATTGGTATAGGTTTTATTCGGCCTCATTCGGCTTCATTCGGCCTGATTGAGGCTGTCGAAGCTGGCACCGCGTTCGACCAGCTCCACCAACAGGGGGGATGGTTTCCAGAACAGTGGATCTTCCTCGGCGAAGCGGCGGAGATCGGCCAGGACCTGTGGCAGACCGATCTGGTCGGCATACTTCAGTGGGCCACCACGGTAGCGCGGGAAGCCGTAGCCATACAGCAGCGTGACATCGACATCGAGCGGACGTAGCGCAATGCCTTCGTGCACCACATTGGCGGCCTCATTGATCATCGCAGCAAGATAGCGGCGGATGATTTCTTCGTCGCTGAACTGGCGTGGGGTAATGCCGGCACGTTGACGCTCGCTGTCGATGATGGCCAATACCTCGGGATCAGGCTGGCCGTTGCGTGAGCCTTCGGCATAACGGTAATAGCCGCGGCCAGTCTTTTGACCAAACCAGCCTTGCTCGCACAGGCGGTCGGCAATCTGCACATAGCGTGCACGTGGGTCGCGGGTTGGCGCGCGCCGTTTGCGAGCGGCCCAGCCAATGTCGCCGCCGGCCAGATCAGACATTTCGAACGGTCCCATCGGATAGCCGAAGTTGCGCACGGCCTGATCGATCTGATACGGCGAGGCGCCATCTTCCATCAGGAAGTCGGCAGCCTGACGGTAGATCGCCAGCAAGCGGTTGCCGATGAAGCCATCGCAGACACCAGCGCGTACCGGCACCTTGCGCAAGGCTTTGGCGAGCGCAAAGGCAGTCGCTACGACATCGGCGGAAACACGTTGTGGCACCACAATTTCCAGCAGCTTCATGATGTTGGCCGGCGAAAAGAAATGCAGGCCGATCACATCTGCCGGACGCGAGGTGCTGGAGGCAATCGCTTCGATATCGAGGTAGGAGGTATTGGTGGCGAGAATGGCACCAGGTTTGCAGTAACGGTCCAGCTCGCTGAAAACCGCTTGTTTGACGCCCAGGTCTTCAAATACCGCTTCGATCACCAGATCAACCTGACCCAGTGCCGCGTAATCGGTGCTGCCTTGCCAGCGTGCCATGATGGCGGCTTTGGCGTCCGCGCTTAGACGGCCTTTGCCGATTAAACCATCATAGACTTTCTCGATATGGCCGCGACCACGGGCGAGGGCAATCTCGTCGCGCTCGATCATGGTAACTGGCAATCCGGCATCGAGCAGCGCCACGGCAATCCCGGCGCCCATGGTGCCGCCACCAACGACACCGACACTGGTGACCGGGCGTGGTTTGGCATTGCGTGTTTCGGGTGCCTTCAAGACTTCACGGTCGGCAAAGAAGGCGTGGATCAGACCAGCACGCTGCGGGCTTTCCAGGCAAGCCAGAAACAGGGTACGTTCAGTTTGCAGCCCTTGATCGAAGGGCAGGGTGGCAGCGGCTTCGACGGCATCGATGATTTTCAGGGGGGAGAACAGACCACGTGCCTTCTTTTTGGTTTGTTCACGTGCTTCGTTCAGTGCAGTCTGGGTAGCCGCAATGTCGCTGAGCGCCTGTGCATCACGCGTGCGGCGCACGGGTGCGGCATCTGCCAGCAACTGGCGCGCATAGTCCAGCCCGGCTTGCGGGCCGTCGCTGACTTCCTGCAAGTGGTCGACCAGCCCCAATTTATGCGCTTCCTGTGCGCTCACATGGCGGCCACTGAGCATCAGGTCCAGCGCTGCTGCGGCACCGATCAGGCGCGGCGTGCGTTGGGTGCCGCCAGCGCCGGGCAACAGGCCGAGCAAGACTTCCGGCAAGCCGATCTTGGCATCACTGAGTGCCAGCCGGTAATGCGCTGATAGTGCAATCTCCAGACCGCCACCCAGTGCAGCACCATGGATCAGCGCGGTGACTGGTTTGCTGCAGGCTTCAATCCGGTTGCACAGGTCGGGCAATGCTGGTGGTTGTGGCGGTTTGCCGAATTCGCGGATATCTGCACCGCCGATGAAGTTCTTGCCGGCACCATGTAACAGAATCGCTGCCACGGCCGGATCGGCGTCGGCGCGCTCAACCGCTTCCAGTATCCCTTGGCGCACGGCAACACCGAGCGCATTAACCGGGGGATTGTCGATCGTGACCAGCATGATGTTGCCGTGCAGGGCACTGGTAACGGCAGCGGACGGTAGGGATGATTCTGATGGCATGGTCAACGTCTCCTTGATGACTTACTTTTGGTTCGCTGTGCGAAATTATGGTTTGCAAATACAGATAGAAGAGAACAATACCCTATTTATTTTCGGCGTGTAAATAGCCTCTGCAAGGTAATCTTTTGTCCATCAATTAGCTTGTATTCCTTGTCGGCATTGGCTTCAATGATGATGTCCATGGAGGGAGTAGAAGGGATATTTTTTGATATTTCGCCATGCGAACCAGTAGTTCGCAAATT
This sequence comes from Herbaspirillum sp. Sphag64, assembly GCF_014192645.1. GTDB lineage: Bacteria > Pseudomonadota > Gammaproteobacteria > Burkholderiales > Burkholderiaceae_D > Herbaspirillum. The sequence goes on from NZ_JACHYE010000014.1 coordinate 65,588, forward strand.
GTTGACAAGCATGTTTGCGCTGTGTACATTCGCTAGCAATACAGCGTCAGCCCAGTGGTGGTGCGGCGCATCACGAATCATGGCAGTGTGGACGGGGCGAATTGGGGCGAATATGGCAGGCGTGCAGGATGAGATTGAAGTATTCAGCGATGAAGAAACCGGCAAGGACCGGCAATTCGTCAATGCGCTGGCCCGTGGTCTGGAGATTTTGCGCTGCTTCCGTCCGGGCGAGGTCTATCTGCCCAACACCGAGCTGTCCAAACGTACTGGTCTACCTAAACCGACCATCTCACGCCTGACCCACACCCTGACCAAGCTTGGTTATCTCGATTTCAGTCCCGAGCTGGGCAAGTATCAGCTGGGTTCCGGCGTATTGGCGCTGGGTTATTCCTTGTTGTCGGGGATGGATATCCGCAAGCTGGCGCGTCCTGGTATGCAGGAGCTGGCTGAATATTCCCAATGTAATGTGGCGTTGGGCATTCGCGACCGGCTCAGCATGGTGTATGTCGAGTCCTGTCGTGGCAGTGCAGCCGTGACTTTGCGGCGTGATGTCGGTTCGCGGATTCCGCTGGCGAATACCTCGATGGGGCGTGCGTTGATGTGTGGATTGCCGCAGGGCGAGCGTGATTTTCTGATGGACCATATCCGTCTGCGCAATGAGGAGCAGTGGCCGGCGATCAAGGCGGGCCTCGAACAGAGCTTCAAGGATTATCAGGATTACGGTTTTTGCCTCTCTGCCGGCGACTGGGAAAAGAATATCTCGGCGGTAGGGGTTCCCTTGCTCGATACCGATGGTCAAAAGATGATGGCCTTCAATTGTGGTGGCCCGTCATTTCTGGTCACGCGAGAGATGTTGATGGATGATCTGGGGCCGCGTCTGGCAAAGCTGGTACGCAATCTGGAAGTCAGCATGGGGCGCCGCTGATCAGAGTTTTTTGCTTATTCCACTGTTCACCCTGTGACGTGATGGTGTCATCGACCGTCAGGGGTGATCAGTGTCTGGAGGAGTCGACCGACGATGATGCTGGACCAGGATTTTTCGCTCGCTGATTTGCCGCAGCGTCTCAGTGATATTGCCCGCTACTGGGCACAGCACGCACCAACCGCACCGGCGCTCAGCGATGGCATCGTGCGCTGGAATTACGCCGAGCTCAACGCCGCCGTTGATTGCGCTATTGCATTGCTGCACGCACAAGCAGTGCGGCCCGGTGACCGCGTGATGATCGTCGGTGAAAACTGTGGCGCGCAGGTGGCATTGATTCTTGCCTGTGCAGCGATCGATGCCTGGGCGGTGATTGTCAATGCACGGCTGTCGGCGCGTGAGGTCGATGTTATTGCGGACCATTGTGGTGCGCGCCGCAGCTTCTTCATGATCGATGTTTCTGCCGATGCCAAAGCTCACGCCGAGCGCCTTGCCGCGCCGGTGCATCAGATCCCCCTGCTGGGTGCGCTGGCGATTGGTGCCTGTAATGCAGATTGTCTGCCGGAACCTGTTGTTAGCAGCAATGCCGAGCAGGTAGCCGCCTTGATCTATACCAGTGGTACCACCGGCCAACCCAAGGGCGTGATGCTGACGCATCGTAATCTGTTGTTTGTGGCTGCCATGTCTGCCCAGCTGCGCCGGTTGACATCGGTGGATCGCGTCTATGGCGTATTGCCGTTGTCGCATGTGTTTGGCTTGTCTTCGGTCATGCTGGCGAGCTTGCTGGCAGGCGCTTACTTACAACTGGCACCACGTTACTCGGCCGCGGCCCTGCTGCATGCGCTACAAGAGGATGGCATCACTGTCCTCTCCGGTGTGCCGGCTATGTATGCGCGTCTGCTCGATCTGCTGGGGCACACTGATGCCAGTCCGACTTTCCCGCAATTGCGTTTTGCCTATGCCGGTGGTTCGCCGATGGATCTGGCGCTCAAGACGGCGGTTGAAAAGCTGTTCGGGCAACCGCTGCATAACGGCTATGGCCTGACCGAGAGTTCGCCTAGCGTGAGCCTGACCCGCATTGGCGCACCGCGCAGTGATACGTCGGTCGGGCAGGTGATCAAAGGTGTGGAGATTCGTTTGGTCGATAGTAGCGAGACTGATGTCGCCTCTGGCGAGGTCGGCGAATTATGGATTCGTGGTCCGAATGTGATGCGTGGTTATTACCGTGCACCAGAGCAGACTGCCAGCGTGATGCGTGCCGATGGCTGGCTCAACACCGGTGATCTGGCACGTCAGGATGCGGACGGTGCCTTGTTCATCGTCGGGCGCACCAAGGAGCTGATTATTCGCTCCGGCTTTAATGTCTACCCGATTGAAGTGGAGGCGGCGCTCAATGCGCATGCGGCGATCAGTCAGTCGGCGGTGGTCGGGCGCAAGGTGGCTGACGGCAATGAAGAGGTGGTGGCTTTTGTCGAGCTGGTACCGCAGGCGACGGTGACGGTCAGCGAGCTCGATGATTATCTGCAGCCGCTGCTGTCGGCGTACAAACGTCCGAGTGAAATCATTATCATGCCGACGCTGCCTGCAGCGCCGACTGGTAAATTATTGAAGGGCAAATTGCGACAACTGGCTCAGGAGCGTTGATTACCCTTAATTTCAACAAGCTGTAAAAATAAAAAATTAAATTAAATTCAATTTCATCAATAAGGTGGAGACAATGAAAAAACGATTCAATGCCCGCGGGCAGGGATGGCGTCTGGCTGCTGTCATGACTACGGCACTGGCTGCTGCATCGATACTGAATGCTGCCTATGCAGAGGATTTGCAGGTTGGCGTAGAAATTCCGCTGACCGGTTCACTGGCACGGGTTGGCTCCGGCATGCTCGAAGGTATTACCGTCGCTGCTGAAGTATTCAATAGCAAGAACCCCAAAAACAAGATCAAGCTGGTCACTATTGATGATGAATCAGCACCGGCCAAGGCGATTGCTGCGGTAGAAAAATTGTCCGGGCAGGGTGTGCTTGCCATCACTGGTGGTTACGGCTCCAACAATATCGCCCCGGCGGCTGATGCTGCTGCCAAGGCCGGTCTGGTCTACGTGACCTCGGGTGGCGTTGATGACAGCCTGGTCAATAGCGGGCGCAAGAATTTTTTCCGGATCAACAATACGGCAGGCTATCAAAAGGCAGTCGATGGTCTATTGACCGAGATGCAGGCGAAGTCGGTTTCGATTGTCTATTCCACCAAGGAAGCGACCGCCGGGCTGGCGGGTGACCTGCAAAAGACACTGGCAGCGCGTGGCGTGACAGTCGTGTCGCATCCGTTTGATCCTGCCATTACCGATTTCAAGCCCATCATCAACAAGATCAAGCTGCAGGATCGCTCTGAAGTGATCGCCATGGTCGGTTACGAAAACGACTACGTCGGTATTCTGCGCGCAGCACGTGTGCTCAAGCCTAACGTGAAGGCACTGGTCGGTGTGTGGTCGCTGGCGACACCGAAGATGGCGGCCGATTTCCCTGACCTGATGCCCAATGTTTATGGCACGGCGGTATTGCCCTTCCCGGCCCAGTTCAACACGCCTGACGGGAAGGTCTTTAGCGACACTTATCAAAAGCTGTACAAGAAGGAGCCGGACTATCTTGGTCAGTTCGGCTATGTGCAATCGATGCTGTTGTTTGAAGCGATTGCCCGTGCTGCTGATAAAGGCACACTCAAGAAAAATGGTGTGGCTGAAGAGATGCGCAAGACCGACCGCGATACCCTGATCGGTCGGGTACAGTTTGGCAGCAACGGCGACAACCCCAATTTTGTCCATCGCATGGGGCAGCACCAAGGCAACAAGATCGTGTTGGTTTGGCCGCCTGCGGCTGCCACCGGGAAGATGAATTACCCTGCGGTTCCCTGGTAACGCTGGTAGTCACTGACAGGTTGATGACATGACTGAATTAATACTGCAGGCGCTCTATTCGGGCCTGTTGCAGGGCGGTTCGTATGCGCTCATTGCATTGGGATTGGCGCTGGTGTTTGGCGCCATGAAGATGATCAATCTGGCGCATGGCGAACTGGTGTTGCTGTCGGCTTATATCGCCTACACGGTCGAGGCGAAGCTCGGCTGGAACCCGATACTGGCGATTCCATGTGCGTTGGTGGTGGTATGCCTGGCGTCGGTGGCGGTGTACTTTATCGTCGGCCGCATCAAGCAGGATAGAGAAATCAATTCACTCATTCTGACCTACGGCATCGGCGTGATGCTGACCAATCTGATGCTGCTGATCTGGAAGGCCGATGTGCGCTCTACCAGTTCATCCTGGATGCAGGAAGCTTTCATTATCGGGCCGCTCTACAGCATGCGCAGTGAAGTGCTGTTCTTTGGCGTGAGTCTGCTGATGATTGTCGGTTTGTGGCTATGGTTATCGCGGAGCTGGTATGGGCGTGCCGTACGTGCGGTATCGAGCAATCGCGATGCCGCCAAGCTGATGGGGATCAACCCGGCCTTGACGGAGCTGGTGGCCTTTATCGTGGCAGGCATCCTGGCAGCGGTAGCCGGTGTCGCGCTGTTCAGTTACGGCGTGATCAGCCCATCCTATGGCAGTGTGCTGACGATCAAGGCCTTCATCATCACGGTACTGGCGGGGATTGGTTCGATTCCCGGCGTCTTGCTGGGGGCGTTGTTGCTGGGTGTTGCCGAAGCGCTGACAGTGACGCTGGCCAGTTCTGCGTTGCAGGAGTTGGCAGGCATGGGTTTGTTTCTGCTGGTGTTGTTTGTGATGCCCAGTGGACTGTTTGGTGCCAAGCGGAGGCGCGGATGATGCAGTTGCTGAATGTGCTGAAGAAAGCCGGAAAGACCTTCTGGCTCGGGTTGCTGCTGATCTATCTGGTCGTGCCGCTGGCTCTGGGTAATAACAACTATGTGATGAGTCTGGTGGTAGCGGCATTGATCATTGGCGGTATTGCATTGTCGTGGGCTTTGCTGGGCAATCTGGGGGGGATGATTAGTTTTGGGCATGCGGCATTCTTCGGGGTGGGGGCGTACACCTCGGCGGTGTTGAGCATGCAGCTGCACGTTCCGGTAATGCTGGCGATGCTGCTGGGTGGCGTTGGGGCCTTGGTGGCAGCGGTTTTCATGTTGCCGGTATTGCGCCTGAAAGGGCCATATTTTGCCTTGGCGATTCTGGCATATGCCCAGATCTTTCGTATTCTGGCGACCGAATGCACCAGCATCACTGGTGGCGCAGCGGGCTTATCCAGTATTCCTGGTTTGCCAAGCCTGTGGGGTCTGGATCTGAGCAGCAAGACCGGCGCGTATCTGGTGTTGCTGACGATTGTGCTGCTGTTTGTGCTGTGCTATCAGGCCCTGCGTGACAGCGACTATGGTCTGGCCTTGCGTGCCATGCACGAGAGTGAAGATGCAACTCGCGTAGTCGGCGTCAACAGTGGCATGCTCAAGGCACTGATGTTGCTGTTGTCGGCGTTCATGTGCGGGGTAGTGGGCGCGTTCAATGCCCATTACATCAATTTTCTTGAGCCGGATTACGCGTTCAGTAGTCTCTGGGTGGCCTTGCCGATTGTGGCTGCCATCTTTGGCGGCTATCGCAGCACCATTGGCCCGATCATTGGTGCGGTGGTGGTCTATCTGATCGATCAGTTGATCTTCAAGAATATTCTGCCGTCGGGGCACCAACTGGTGTTGGGTGGGCTACTGGTGGCGATGATTGTCTTTAGTCCGGCAGGTTTGCTGCCGCTGCTACGCAAGCTGACGAGGAAGAACCATGCTGCAACTTGACAATCTCTCCGTCTGCTTCGGTGGGCTGACCGCCGTCAACAGTGTTTCGCTCAAGGTGGAATCGCAGGATGTGCTGGGGCTGGTTGGTGCCAATGGCGCCGGCAAGACCACCTTGTTCAACGCGATCTCTGGGTTGGTGCGGCCGACCAGCGGCAAGATCAGTTTCAATGGCGTCGATCTGATGCGCGCACCGATGTATCAGCGCGCACGCAGCGGGATCGGTCGCACCTTTCAGATTCCGCAGCCGATGCATGAATTGAGCGTACGTGAGAATCTGATCGTGGCGCAGCGCTTTGCCACTGGTCGCGTCGATCAGCACAAGATTGATGAGATTCTGGATTTCACCAGCCTGAGCGACAAGGCTTCCCGGCAAGCCGCCAGCGAACTGGCGCTGACCGAGCTCAAGGCACTGGAAGTGGCCAAGGCATTGGCGACCAATCCACGCTTGCTGTTGCTTGATGAGGTATTGGCCGGGCTGGAAACCAATGGCAAGCGTCGTTTCATGCAAATGCTCAAGCAACTGCATCAGAGCTTTGCAGTCGGCATCATCATCATTGAGCATGACATTGAGACCATCTGCAATTTGTGTCAGCGCGTGGCAGTGCTCAATTTTGGTCAATTGATTGCGGATGGCACGCCCGACGCAGTCTTCAATGATCCGGCCGTGATCAAGAGCTATACAGGGAATTGAACATGCTGGAAATTACCAATCTGCGTGCCGGTTATGGCGGCATCAATGTGCTGTGGGATGTTTCCCTGAACTTCGCACGCGGACAACTGACCACCATCATCGGCCCCAATGGCGCTGGCAAGACTACCTTGCTGCGCGCCATCATGGGTTTGCTGCCGCTATCGCAAGGCAGTGTCCATCTTAATGGTGCGCGTCTTGATGGCACGCCGACCTGGAAAATGGCCGATGTGTCGATGGCCATGATTCCGGAAGGGCGCATGGTGTTCCGCGACATGAGCGTTGAGGAAAATCTGATCCTGGGGGCATTTGCACCGCAGCACCGGGTGCAGGTAAAGGACAATATTGCGCGTTCCTATACGATGTTTCCACGGCTCAGGGAGCGCCGCTCGCAGCTGGCGGGATCGCTATCGGGCGGCGAGGCGCAGATGCTGGCAATGGCGCGGGGCTTGATGTCTGACCCGTCGCTGCTGATCATTGACGAGCCTTCTTTGGGGCTGGCACCGGTGGTGGTCAATGAACTGTTCGAGATTCTGACCCAGCTCAAGCAAGGTGGTCGCACCATCATTCTGGTGGAGCAAAACACCCACCGTGCGGTGGGTGTGGCAGATCATGTGTATCTGATGCAAAGTGGCAAGGTGGCCCTGAGTCAAGCGGCCGACCAGGTCAATCTGGATCAGTTGCATGATCTGTATTTTGCACGCTAACGCCAGATCGAAAGCGCAACGTGATCCCATCAGCAAGGCAGGTCGAAGAGCAGGAATTCGGCTGCATCGGCCTGTTCCAGCGTGATCTTTGTTTCCTCGCTGATCTTCAACGCATCGCCCGTGGTGAGTGATTGCCCGTTGACCACCAGCTTGCCGCGGATCAGATGCACATAGGCCAGTCGCTTGCTGTCGATGGCATAGTCGAGCTTGTCATCACCATTGAGGATGGACGCGTAGACGCTGGCATCCTGATGGATCAGTACTGAATTGTCGCGACCATCTGAGGAGGCGATCAGGCGCAGTTGTCCGATCTTTTGCTCCGGGCTGAAGTGCTTTTCTTCATAGCTGGGGGCAATCCCGGTGACGTTGGGCTGAATCCAGATCTGCAGGAAGTGCACCGGCTCTTCTGCCGAGTGATTGAACTCGCTGTGGCGCACACCACTACCTGCGCTCATGCGTTGCACATCACCGTAATGCAGGACCGAACCGGTACCCATGCTGTCCTTGTGCTCCAGCGCACCTTCCAGGACATAGGAAATGATCTCCATGTCACGGTGGCCGTGGGTGCCAAATCCCATCGACGGTTGGACCCGGTCTTCATTGATCACTTGCAGCGGGCCAAAGCCGAGGTGCTTGGGGTCATAGTAATGACCGAACGAGAAACTATGGTGCGAGTTCAGCCAGCCGTGGTTGGCGATACCGCGTTCATTTGCCTTGCGCATTTCAATCATGATTTTCTCCGTGTGTTGAGGGACGGATGGAGTATGCGTCGCTGCATATGAAAAGAAAAACGGAAAGATTGGTGATCTATTGTCGAAATTTTCGATAATTAATTTAAGTTGTTGATTATTAATGATTAAATTTTTATGCTTCCTGTTTTTAATGCCTTTATTGGCGAATAAATTGGGATTTTTTTAATCAATAATCGAAAAATATGCTTATTTCTACAATGTCGCTGTAGAAAGGCATTCTGTCGCTCACGGCCAACAAAAAAGCCTGCACAGTGGCAGGCTTTTTAGGTTCAAGCAGGAGCTGATCAAGCGAAGTTCTTGGCAGCGAAGTCCCAGTTGACGATGCCCCAGAACGCTTCGACGTACTTCGCACGTGCGTTGCGGTAGTCGATGTAGTAAGCGTGTTCCCAGACGTCAATAGTCAGCAGCGCCTTGTCGGTGGTGGTCAGTGGTGTGCCAGCGCCGGTGGTGTTGACGATGTCCAGCGAGCCGTCCGCTTTCTTGACCAGCCAGGTCCAGCCGGAGCCGAAGTTGGCCAGGCCGAGTTTGGTGAATTCTGCCTTGAATGTGTCGAACGAACCCCACTTGGCGTTGATCGCGTCAGCCAGTGCGCCGCTTGGTGCGCCGGCACCCTTTGGTGTCAGGCTGTGCCAGTAGAAGGTGTGGTTCCAGATTTGGGCTGCATTATTGAACACGCCACCGGAAGACTTCTTGATGATGTCTTCGAGGGACAGTGTTTCGAATTCTGTACCGGGGATCAGGTTGTTCAGGTTGGTCACATAGGTCTGATGGTGCTTGCCGTAGTGATATTCGAGTGTTTCTTTGGAAATGGTCGGTGCCAGTGCGTCCAGTTCGTAAGGCAGTGCCGGGAGGGTATGCGCCATGGTGAATCCTTTCGGTATTGTTGATCAAACGAAGGTTTTTATTGGTAGAACGTGATTCTAAAGCGGATAGCGATTCTTTGCACTGTCTTGGGTCGCGCTTTGTAGAGTTGCTGTCAGCTTACTCCAGTGTTGGCTGCACCCCTGCAATATCGACTTCGGCACTGCCTGCCGCTAACCGCAGGGTGATCTTGCTGCGCGGCTGCAAGGCAGCCGGTGAGCGCATGACTTGTCCCTTGGCATCGGTCACGATGGCATAGCCGCGCTCCAGTGTGCGCTGTGGATTGAGTAACTCCAGCTGTGCCGCCTGTGTTGCCAGTAACTGCTGACGTCGCTGGCTGTGACGACTGGCGGCCTGGCTCAGGCGCTGCGCGTAAGCAGTGATCTGCAGACGTGCAGACGTAGTATGCGGCAAGCGATTCTGCAGTCGGGTCTGTAAATGCTGCAATTGATACCGTGCAGTGGCTATAGGCATGCGGGTAGCGTGCTCCAGTCGCCCTTGCAGCGCTTGCAGCTTGAGGCGCTCGCGGCTGATATAGGCTGCCGGGCTGATCAGGCGACGTGACATCCAGTCCAGATTCTGTGCCTGCTCGGCTAGTTGGCGCTTGAAGGCGCGCCGGAGATCATTGGCATAACTCTGCAGACTTGCGATCCAGTCAGCGCGTGGCGTGGCTGCAAGTTCAGCGGCGGCGGTTGGTGTCGGCGCGCGCAGGTCGGCGGCGAAGTCGGCAACGGTGAAGTCGGTTTCGTGGCCGATGCCGGCAATGACAGGCACGCTGCAGTCGGCGATGGCGCGTGCGACGGCTTCGTCATTAAAGGACCACAGGTCTTCCATGCTGCCGCCACCACGGCCGACCAGCAAAACATCACATTCAGCGCGGCGCGAGGCGGTCTCGATGGCCTGGGCAATTTTAGTGGCGGCACCTTCTCCCTGTACCGGTGTGGGGTAAAGAATCACCTGTACGTGTGGTGCCCGGCGGCGTAGCGCCGTCAGAATATCGTGCAGGGCTGCCGCCTGCGGACTGGTAACGATGCCGATGCAACGCGCAAAGTCCGGAATGGGGCGCTTGCGTTCGGGATCGAACAGGCCTTCCTGTTCCAGCTTTTGCTTGAGTCGCAGGAAGGCTTCATACAGATTGCCGACACCGGCGCGCCGGATTGCTTCGACGTTGAGCTGATAGTCGCCACGCGGTGCATATAGGGTAACCAGCGTACGTACTTCGACCTTGTCACCTTCACGCGGGCTGAAACCGGCATGTTGCGCGCGTCCCTTGAACATGACTGCGCGCACCTGTGCGGCATCGTCTTTGAGCGTGAAGTACCAGTGACCTGACGCAGCACGGGTAAAATTGGATATTTCGCCTGCCACCCAGACCAGCGGGAAGTTGCGCTCCAGCATCCGTGCGACGGCCTGATTCAGGGCCGAAACGGCCAGTACCGGTGGGCCGGCAGCGGCGTTGTCAGCGGGGCTGGAGAATTCGTTGAAGCTCATTGGTGGCGCTCTGTGTTGTCGTGGTAGGTGATGGTGCGGTGCAAGCTTTGTGATCAGAATTAAAAAAGTCTTTGAAATCAGTATGTTGATGTCTTGATCAAGGGCTTGTTCACAAAGTTATGCACAGAAAATGTGGGTAAAGTGCACAGGATTTTAAATCGCTTTGGCGTGAGCGTGAGTTTCTGCCTTGCCGGGCGCAGCGCAAACCGTTACATTCTGCACCGTCGTTGTGGTCCATGAACTGAATCTGTCGTCATTGCAATACCGTAAAGGAGTCTTTCTTGTTCGCTATCATTCAAGCCGCTGGCTGGCCGATCTGGCCGCTGCTGATTGCTTCCATCATTGGCCTCGCCCTGATTATCGAGAGGCTGGTGTATCTGCGGCGTCCGCGCATTTTGCCCGAGAATCTGCTGGCCGAAGTCGTCCGCGTCTATCAGCAGGGCCGCCTCAACGAAGATGTGATCGACAAGCTGGAACAGAATTCGCCGCTGGGGCAGGTGCTGGCCGCGGGTTTGCGCAATCTGGATGCGCCGCGCGAGGTGATGAAGGAAGCGATCGAGGAGTCTGGTCAGGCTGCGGCCCATCGGCTGGAACGCTACCTGACCTCGCTGGGCACGATTGCGTCGCTGGCTCCTTTGATGGGCCTGTTTGGCACGGTGATCGGAATGATCGAGATTTTTGGTTCGCAGACTGCTGCCGGTACCAATCCGGCGCAATTGGCGCATGGCATTTCGATTGCGCTCTACAACACTGGATTCGGACTCGCCATTGCGATGCCGGCACTGGTGTTCTATCGTCATTTCCGGGCGCTGGTGGATAGTTTTGTGGTGGAGCTGGAGCAGCAGGCGATCCGCTTTGTCGATGTCGTGCATGGCACACGCTACGAATAGTCCACAGGAATAGTCATGAATTTTCGCAAAGGGCGCGCGCGTGAGGATCTGGAGATCAACCTGATCCCCTTCATTGATGTGCTGTTGGTGATCGTGATCTTCCTGATGGTGACCACCAGCTACAGTAAATTCACCGCCTTGCAGATTACCTTGCCAACGGCGGATGCCAACAAGGCGGTCGAGCAGCCGTTCGAGATCAACGTGGCGGTCGATGCACAAGGCCACTATGCGATCAACAATCAGCAGGTTGCGGCGCAGGATGCTGCCGGACTGGCACTGGAGATGCAGGCGGCGGTACAGGCGATGAATGTGGCAAGTTCGCAGACCGCAGCGCAGACTTCCCCGCAGCAAGGCACTGCACGACCGGACCCGGTGGTGATCATTAATGCTGATGCGCTGGCGGCACATCAGACGGTCATCAACGTGCTTGAGGCGGCGCGCTCGGCCGGCTTTGCCAAGGTGACGTTTGCCGCGCAGAGCAGCAGTAAATAATGTGCTGACCCGTATTTTTTACCTTCGTTGAGGTTCCCTTTGTCTGCCTCCCTGGAATCTGGCCTGATGCGCGCCTGGACGCGCCGTGGCTGGCTGGCTTGTCTGTTGTGGCCGCTGTCGCTGCTGTTCGGTACCGTCGTCTGGTGGCGCCGTGCCATGTATCGTCGGGGCTGGAAGCAGGCTGAACGTTTGCCGGTGCCGGTAGTGGTGGTTGGCAATGTCTTTGTTGGCGGGACCGGCAAGACACCATTGACGATCTGGCTGGTGGAGGTGTTGCGCCGTGCCGGTTATACGCCGGGTGTAATTTCCCGTGGTTATGGTGCCGCCGCGCAGGGCACACTGACCGTGACGCCCGCTTCGCAGGCCCGCGAGGTTGGTGACGAACCTTTGCTCATTGCCGAGCGCAGCGCCTGTCCGGTGGTGGTTGGTCGCAGTCGGGTGGCAGCTGGACGGGCCTTGCTGACACAGTATCCCGAAGTCGATGTGATCATTTCTGATGATGGATTGCAACATTATGCGCTGGCGCGTGATGTGGAAATTATCCTCTCCGACCGACGCGGGCAGGGCAATGGCTGGTTGCTGCCAGCTGGACCCTTGCGAGAATCCGCGCGCCGACGTGGTGATTTTGCAGTCTGCAATCTGGGGAGTGCAGCAGACACGACAGAGGGCGTGCCGATATTGCCGCCCGATACGTTGCCTAATACGTTGCCCATGTGGCTGCAAGCGGGTGAGGCTGAGCAACTGAAGGATCGTTCGCGGCGTGTGCCGCTGGCGGAGTTGGCTGTAACGTCTTTTGATGGGCCATTGCTGGCGGCTGCCGGAATTGGTAATCCCGGGCGTTTTTTCGCGACGCTGACAGCGTCCGGATTGCAGTTTGAAACCCTGGCCTTGCCGGATCATTACGATTTTGCCGTTAATCCATTTGCGGCTGTATCAGCCGGACTGATCCTGATTACGGAAAAGGATGCAGTAAAATGCAGGGCAATAGAGGCCCTCAAAAACGATTCCCGATTGTGGGTCGTGCCTGTGACAGCGCGCATCGATGGCGCGCTGGCTGATCAATTAGTGGAGAAACTGCGTGAACGCCCGATTGCTTGATATCCTCGTCTGCCCGATCTGCAAAGGTCCCCTGGAGCATGACAAGAAGAACCTGGAACTGATTTGCCATGGCGACAAGCTGGCCTATCCGATTCGCGATGGTATTCCCATTATGTGGGCTGATGAAGCACGCGAGTTGGGTGTTGTCACCGCGGGCAGTGAACCAGCGGTTTGATACGCTGTCTGTCTGGTCGGTCTGACAAGATGACCGCCTTCTGAACTCTGCAACTGATTTCAATTTGCCTGCCATGTCATTTACCGTCATTATTCCCGCCCGTCTGGCGTCGACCCGTCTGCCCAACAAGCCGCTGGCTGATCTCGGCGGCAAGCCGATGATCGTGCGCGTAGCCGAGCGGGCCGCGCTATCCGGCGCTCGCCGCATTGTGGTGGCAACCGATCACCGTGACATCTTTGCTGCCTGCGAGCAGCACGGCATTGATGTTGCCATGACGCGTGCTGATCATCCATCTGGCACCGACCGTATCGCTGAGGTGGCAGCAGCCATGGATCTGGCCGACGATGCCGTGGTGGTCAATGTGCAGGGTGATGAGCCGCTGATTGATCCGGGCCTGATCGCTGCTACGGCAGCGCATGTCCGGGCGGATGCGCCAATGGCGACGGCGGCGCATGCGATTGAGCAGTTGCCGGAGATGTTCAATCCGAATGTGGTCAAGGTGGTGTTGAGCAAGGATGGTCGTGCGCTGTATTTCTCGCGCGCGGCAATTCCCTGGCATCGGGACGGTTTTGCACAATCCCGTGAGCAGCTGTCCGAATCGCATCGGCATGAATTCGCGCCGTTGAGGCACATTGGCTTATACGCCTATACCAACAAGTTCTTGCAGATCTATCCGACGCTGACGGCTTCGCCGCTGGAACGGATTGAGGCGCTGGAGCAGTTGCGCGTGCTCTGGCATGGTTATTCGATTGCAGTCCATGTCACTTCGTTGCTGCCGGAGGCGGGGGTCGATACGCCCGAAGATCTCGAACGCGTTCGCAAACAATATCAGGCGCCACCGGACAGTGCGCTGGTGGCCGCGATTTCGGCGCTGTAAATCGGCACTTGTAAGCTTCGGGTCAAACTTTGTTCCCATAATCATCCCTGACAGGCTGCCTAAAAAATAGGCGTTTGTCATGATTCGGTAAGATTTTGTGGTAAGTTTCGTCAAGAGCAAGGTAATGATACAAGCGGCGTCAACCGAGACAAGCGCCTTCGATGGCATGAGTTTGTGCAGTTTGAGTCGATTGCCATCGCAATAAAATTCAAAACTTCATTTAGGAAACAATATGCGCCTCATCCTTCTAGGAGCGCCTGGTGCCGGTAAAGGTACGCAAGCCACTTTTATCAAGGAAAAATTCAATATTCCACAGATTTCAACCGGCGACATGCTGCGCGCAGCCGTTGCTGCCGGTACGGAACTGGGCATCGCGGCCAAGAAGGTGATGGATGCTGGTGGTCTGGTGTCGGATGACATCATCATCGGACTGGTCAAGGACCGTCTGAAGCAGCCGGATTGTGCCAATGGTTACCTCTTCGATGGTTTTCCACGCACCACGCCGCAAGCCGATGCGATGAAGGATGCCGGTGTGCAGATCGACTACGTGCTGGAAATCGACGTTCCTGATAGTGCCATTGTTGAGCGCATGAGTGGCCGCCGTGTGCATCAACCTTCGGGTCGCACCTATCATGTCAAGTTCAATCCGCCCAAGGTTGAGGGCAAAGATGATGTGACTGGCGAAGCGCTGATCCAGCGTGATGATGACAAGGAAGAAACCGTCAAGAAGCGCCTGTCGGTCTACCACGAACAGACCGAAGTGCTGGTTGGTTATTACGGCAAGTGGGCCGAGTCAGGCCAGCCGGGTGCACCGAAGTATCGCAAGATTGCCGGCGTCGGACCGGTGGAGCAAATCAGAGAGAGTGCATTCAAGGCACTGTCGGAATAAAATGAAGCGGACCATGTGTCCGCTTTTTTTTTGCGTGCAATTTGTTGGCTGGTGCTGTCGTGGAAGATGATCGCGTAAAGGGTGGGGCTCAATAGAACAGGCAGTCGCAGTCTCTGAACCGCATCCGTGTGGTAGGGAATTGAGGGTGTTCGCAGTTGTGATGCTGTTTGCCCGGCTTGCCTTGGACAGGCTTTGCCTGGGTTTGTTGTGATGCTTTGCGTTGAACTGAAATCCTGATGCGTCTTCTGGATGCATCTTCTTCAATAATAAGGAGAAGACATGATGGCAACAGCCCTGTGGTTTGCCGTGGCCTGCGGTATTGTCGCAGTGATCTATGGACTCATTTCACGAAGCTGGATTCTCAGGCAGGACCCCGGCAATGCGCGCATGCAAGAAATCGCAGGTGCCATTGAACAGGGTGCTGCGGCCTATCTGGCGCGTCAATATCGCACCATTGCCGTCGTCGGTGTGGTGCTGTTCATTCTGATTGCATTGATTCCTGGGCTGGGATGGATCACAGCGCTAGGTTTTCTGATCGGTGCCGTACTCTCCGGGGCCTGTGGTTTTATCGGTATGAATGTCTCAGTGCGCGCCAATGTGCGCACCGCACAGGCTGCCAGTCGGGGCATGAATGAAGCCCTCAATGTGGCATTTCGTGGCGGTGCGATTACCGGCATGCTGGTGGTCGGACTGGGCCTGTTGGGCGTGTCGCTGTTCTTCTGGTGGTTATTTGTGCAAGGGCAGGGTAGCGCCGTGTCGTTGCATGATGCGATCCGACCGTTGATCGGTCTCGCATTCGGCGCATCGCTGATTTCCATCTTTGCCCGTCTGGGTGGCGGTATCTTCACCAAGGGTGCCGATGTGGGCGCGGATCTGGTCGGCAAGGTGGAGGCGGGTATTCCCGAGGATGACCCCCGCAATCCTGCGGTGATTGCCGACAATGTCGGTGACAACGTGGGCGATTGTGCCGGTATGGCTGCCGATCTCTTTGAGACTTATGTGGTCACGCTGGTCGCCACCATGTTGCTCGGCAGTCTGTTGATGCAGCATGCCGATGTACTCGCCGTGCTGTATCCACTGGCGCTGGGCGGTGTATCGATTCTGGCCTCGATTATCGGTTGCGGCATGGTCAAGGTAGTGCCTGGCAAGAAGATCATGTCAGCCTTATATACCGGACTGTGGTGGGCGGCTGGACTAAGTCTGATTGGCTTTGCCGTCGTTACCTGGATCATGTTCCCGGCTGAGTTGCGTATCTCCATGCTGGGTTCGGCGTTGATTGGTATTGTGCTTACCGGCCTGATGGTGGTGATCACGGAATACTACACGGGCACCGACTTTGCCCCTGTGCGCCACATTGCCGAAGCATCCACGACTGGTCACGGTACCAATATCATCGCCGGTCTGGGTGTGTCGATGAAGTCAACTGCTTTCCCGGTCTTGTCAGTGTGTGCAGCGATTCTTGCGGCATACTGGCTGGCAGGGCTGTATGGCGTGGCGATTGCAGCAACGTCAATGTTGTCGATGGCGGGCATTATTGTCGCCCTCGATGCCTATGGGCCGATTACCGATAACGCTGGCGGGATTGCCGAAATGGCCGGGATGCCAGAGTCAGTGCGTGCCATTACCGACCCGCTGGATGCGGTCGGCAATACGACCAAGGCGGTCACCAAAGGCTACGCAATCGGCTCAGCGGGATTGGCAGCGCTGGTGCTTTTCGCCGATTACACACATGCGCTCGACGCCGTCGGCAAGCACAGCGTGTTCGATCTATCTGATCCGATGGTGATTGTCGGTTTATTCATCGGCGGCCTGATTCCTTACCTGTTCGGTGCGATGGCCATGGAGGCCGTTGGTCGGGCTGCAGGTGCCGTGGTGATCGAAGTGCGGCGCCAGTTCAGAGACATCAAAGGCATCATGGATGGCAGTGGCAAGCCGGAGTATGACAAAGCGGTGGATATGCTGACTTCGTCGGCTATCAAGGAAATGATCCTGCCTTCGTTGTTGCCGGTGATTGTGCCGATTCTGGTTGGCTTATTGCTGGGCGCGGCAGCGTTGGGTGGTTTGCTGATGGGAACCATCGTCACAGGTTTGTTTGTCGCCATTTCCATGACCACCGGCGGTGGTGCCTGGGATAACGCCAAGAAATATATCGAAGAAGGCCATTTTGGAGGCAAGGGATCGGATGCCCATAAGGCCGCCGTCACGGGTGATACGGTCGGTGATCCCTACAAGGACACGGCTGGTCCTGCGGTTAATCCACTGATCAAGATCATCAATATCGTGGCGCTGTTGCTGGTGCCTTTATTGCCGATGACACCCATGGTGGGTGCCAAGCTGGAGCGTCCGGAGTCGCTGGCCAGTGTGGTGCCACCGCTGGCGGCTGTTACTGTGAGCGTTACCGTGGGAAAATAAGGTCGACTCTCTCACAAGGAGGGTAAGCGCAGACCGATGGCGTACGTCGCCATCGGTTGCACATTTCAACGATAACGAGACAGTGTGTAAAGGAGACCGTATTCATGCAGATTGCCGGACAGGTATTTGTGGTGACAGGAGCCGCATCGGGTTTGGGCGCAGCCAGCGCACGCATGTTGGCGCAGCACGGGGGCAAGGTCGTATTGGCTGACCTGCAGGAGCTTTCGGGGCAGCAGCTAGCGGCAGAATTGGGTGGTGAGTATGTGCGCTGCGATGTGACGTCGGAGCAGGATGCACAGGCCGTGTTTGACGCCGCACAGCGGCTCGGCGGTGTGCGCGGGCTGATTAACTGTGCCGGGATTGCGCCGGCAGCCAAGGTGGTGGGCAAAGAAGGGCCACATAGTTTGGCGTTGTTTCAGAAAACCATCAACATCAATCTGATTGGCAGCTTTAACATGGCCCGCCTGGCTGCGCATGCAATGAGTTTGTTGCCACCGCTGGAGCAGGGGGAGCGTGGTGTCATCATCAATACTGCCTCGGTTGCGGCTTATGATGGGCAGATTGGTCAGGCTGCTTATGCGGCCTCGAAGGCTGCCATCGTCGGTCTGACCTTGCCGATGGCACGCGACCTGTCGCGTAATGGTATCCGCGTGGTGACGATTGCTCCCGGTATTTTCGAGACGCCAATGCTCGCTGCCATGCCACAGGAAGTGCAGGATGCGCTCGGCAGTTCAGTGCCGTTTCCGCCGCGTCTTGGCAAGGCCACGGAATATGCGCATCTGGCAAAAACCATCATTGAAAATCTGATGCTCAATGGCGAAACAATTCGCCTTGATGGTGCGATTCGTATGGCGCCTAAATAGCCGATTTTTGTCGTTTTCATGGCAGGGATTTTCGGTGGCATTGAAATTATTTCGAAGTTTTGATGCTATCGAATCCTGGTGACTGCTAAGCTGTTGGCATGGAGACAATGGACAAAAAAACAGGATTGATTCTGACTGGCGGTGGCGCGCGCGCGGCCTATCAGGTTGGTGTGCTCAATGCCCTGTCGCTGATCTTGCTGGAAGCAGGCTGGCCGGCGCATTGCAATCCCTTTCAGATTATCTGTGGTACCTCGGCTGGTGCTATCAATGCGACGGCGCTAGCCTGTCGTGCCGATGATTTTGGCGAAGGCGTGCGCGAGCTGATGGGAGTCTGGTCGCATTTCAAGGCAGATCAGGTTTATCGTGCTGATTCGCTGGGTGTGATTCGTTCAGGCGCGCGCTGGTTATCGTTGTTTTCTTTCGGATGGTTGCTGCGCAAATGGCACGCCAATCCACCCAATTCCCTGCTCGACAATACGCCCCTGGTCACCATGCTGCATCGCTTGCTGGATTTGCCCCGGCTTGACGATGCGCTGGCCAATGGCACTTTGCATGCACTGGCGGTGACGGCATCGTCCTACTCCGGTGGGCAGCATTTAACCTTTTATCAATCCAGCCAGAAGGTCGAGCCGTGGCAACGGACCCAGCGTGCTGCTGTGCGGGATCAGATTGGCGTGGAGCATCTACTGGCGTCATCGGCGATTCCCTTCATCTTTCCTGCGATACCGATTTTCTATGAAGGTCGTCGCGAATATTTCGGCGATGGTTCGATGCGTCAGGTTGCGCCAATTTCGCCGGCGATCCACCTCGGCGCGAGCAAGATTCTGGTGATTGGATCCGGCCGCATTGGTGATCGTGCCGGGCCAGCAAACGCGCAGACGCAGTATCCCAGTCTGGCGCAGGTGGCAGGGCATGCTTTGTCCAGCATCTTTCTGGATGGCTTGTCTGCAGATATCGAACGCGTCAACCGTATCAATCAGACATTGTCTATCCTGACCACTGAGCAGCGCGAAAAGATGAGCTTGCGTCCGGTCGATGTATTGGTGGTTACGCCTTCAGAACGGATTGACGAGATCGCCAGCCGGCATGTCAACAGTTTGCCGAGGCCAGTGCGCGTGATGCTTGGCGGCATCGGGGCGACCGAGGCACGTGGCGCGGCGCTGGCTTCCTATCTGTTGTTTGAGGCAAGTTTTACCAATGAGCTGATCGCACTGGGGCAGCGCGATACCGAAGCCATGCGCGACGAGGTGCTGGCGTTTTTTGGACAATATCAGCCGCTCTGATGGTCGTTTTGAGATGCTTTGGCTGCAGATTCGAGTTGCCTCGTTTGCGGCAAAACGTTACTCTACGCAATGGTATTGCGAAAAATTAATAGATGTGCAACATAAATTGCGAGCCTGCTCTTGAATAATTTTTCGAAACGGTGCTGGTTATTTTTCGTAGCACTGCTCTTTTCCTGTTCGGCATTGGCAAAAGAGGCCCCTTCAAGTGGGAGCCCCATTGCCGATGTCGCGATCAGCACCCTGCCGCCTGAAGTGGCGCAGACGCTGAAGCTGATCAAGCAGGGAGGGCCCTATCTGTATGCGAAGGACGGCATTGTTTTTGGCAACTACGAAGGGGTTTTGCCCGGGAGAAAGCGTGGGTATTATCACGAATTCACCGTCATCACCCCGCATGCCCGTAATCGTGGAGCCCGGCGCATCATCGCTGGTGGCAATCCGCAAACGTCGGGGGAATATTTTTACACCGGGGACCACTACCGCACATTCCAGCGTATCCGAGAGTAGCCAGCCCGGAGGAATCAGGCGGCAGGGGCTTAGTTTTTGCAGTCAGGCTTGCTTGCAACATTCATTGCAAAATTTGAGGGAGAAATGAGTTTATTTAAAACGGTGCCGCCAAATGTTGTGCAGTCTATCCGCGCGTTCCGCGTGACCGACTTGCAGGAAGAGGCTGCGCGTCTTGGTCAGCACTTTCTGTACGCGTATTGTGCCGATGCCATGACCAAGCAGCAGGTTTTGGCGCTCGTTGCCAGTGCGTTTCATTTCCCCCGTCACTTTGGCAAGAATTTCGATGCGCTCGGTGATTGTCTGACTGACCTGACGCACAAGTCAGGACCACAGCCTGGTTTTATTGTTGTACTAGAGCAATTGCCCAACACGCAAAAATTCGACAAGGAAGCACGGGAAACTTTGCTGGACGTATTCCGTGATGCCGCCGATTTTTGGGCTGATAAAAAGGTCTCCTTCCGCGTCTTTTATTCGTTCCAGTAGTTTTTCGGCTGCCATCGCGCTACTTGCTCGTGATTTTTGGCGATCGGTCAGCACGCAGCGGTTACAATGCGCAGCATGAGAAGCATTGTTATCCTGATTTCAGGACGCGGCTCCAATATGGAAGCCATTGTCCGTACCGCCCAGGCAGAGAAATGGCCGGTGTCGATTGCTGCAGTGATTAGCAATCGGGCTGATTCTGCCGGTCTTGTATTCGCCCGTGAACATGGCATTGCCACAGCCGTGGTGACCAATAAGGACTTTCCGACACGCGAGCAGTTTGACGTTGCCTTGCGGGACGTGATTGACGCTTTTTCTCCGGACCTTGTCGTATTGGCCGGGTTCATGCGTATCCTGACGGCGCCTTTCGTGGATCATTATGCTGGGCGCATGCTCAATATTCACCCCTCGCTGCTGCCCGCCTTTCCGGGGCTGGCAACGCATCGTCAGGCACTGGCGGCAGGTGTGAAGCTGCATGGCGCTACCGTCCATTTTGTGACGCCTGATCTCGATCATGGCCCAATTGTGGCGCAAGCTGCAGTGCCGGTACAAGAGGGCGACACTGAAGAAAGCCTTGCTGAGCGTGTGTTGCAGCAAGAACATCTTATTTATCCACGCGCAGTGCGTTGGTTTATAGAAGGCAAGTTGCATCTGGATGGTGCGCGCGTGCGCATTGATCCGACTGTCAGCAACGCCTGAATCATTATTTTTTGAAGGAAGCAGTATGAGATTGCCACCTGCAATCGTTCCCCACACCGAAGAAGTCTTGCGTGAAATATTGCGCTTCACCGGTCCGGCTGACGTTACCCTGTCGCGTTACTTCCGTGAGAACCCCAGACTCGGCGGTCGCGAGCGCGGTGTCATAGCAGAAGCCGTCTACGGTCTGCTGCGCAACAAGTCGGTGTATACCAATTTTGCCGAATCTGGTGTTGGCCCGATGATGCGCCGCATGGCGCTGCTAGGTCTGACCGATACGGTTGACGTGGATGCCATTGCCGGCCTATCGCAGGAAGAGGTTGACTGGCTCAATCGCACGGCCCAGATCGACCGGAATCAGTTGCCGTTGGCCATGCGTGCCAATTTGCCTCAGTGGCTGCTGGACAAGCTGATTGCGCGTGATGGCGAAGCCGCAGCCATGGCGCTGGCTGAAGCGATGAATCAGCCAGCTCCTTTGGACTTGCGCGTCAATGCGATCAAGGCCAATCGGGAAACGGTCATTGCCGAACTGTTGGCCGCACCAATTGTGTGCGAAGAAACACCTTACTCACCGCTTGGTTTGCGCGTCAAGAAAAAGCCGGCACTACAGAACCTTCCACTGTTCAAGGATGGTGCGATAGAAGTGCAGGATGAAGGAAGTCAATTGCTGGCGCATATTGTTGGTGCAAAGCGTGGCGAGATGGTGGTCGATTTCTGTGCTGGCGCAGGCGGCAAAACATTGGCATTGGGTGCCTCCATGCGCAATACGGGGCGGCTGTACGCGTTTGACGTTTCTGACAAGCGTCTGGCTAAACTGAAGCCACGTCTTGCCAGAAGCGGGCTTTCCAATGTCCATCCAGTACTCATCGCGCACGAGAACGATGCCAAGGTCAAGCGCCTGGCGGGCAAGATAGACCGTGTACTGGTCGATGCACCCTGTAGCGGTCTGGGCACCTTGCGCCGCAATCCCGACATGAAGTGGCGGCAGAACGAAGCGTCTGTCACCGAGATGCATGCCAAGCAGGTCAGCATCCTCACTGGCGCAGCACGTCTGGTCAAGGCGGGTGGACGTCTGGTCTATGGCACCTGCAGTTTCCTCAATGAGGAAAATGAAGATGTGGTTGCAGAATTCCTGCAAGCCAATCCCGACTTCTCCCTGGTGCCAATGCGCGCGATACTGGAGGAACAGAAAATTGCACTGGACATGGACGATTACCTGAAATTGTTGCCACAACAGCATCAGACCGATGGTTTCTTCGCTGCTGTTCTGGAACGCAAGAAATAATGCACAGTTGGCGCTGGTCTGGTGCACTGGCGCTGATTCTGATTGCGCTTTCGGGAGGCAATGCGCAGGCGCAAGCCTTATCACTTGCACCCAGCCCGGCACCGCAGCAATTGCAAGCCCAGGGGACGGTGGAGGCAGCTTTCACACCCTGGGACAACATCGAGGCAATGCTGCTGGCTGAAATTGCCAGAGCGCAACAGCAAGTGTTGGTGCAAGCCTATATTCTGACCAGCAAGCCATTCACCAAGGCATTGATCCAGGCGCATCGGCGCGGCGTAGAGGTCAGCCTGCTAATTGATGCAGGGCAATTGAATAAGACCGGCCAGGCTTGTCTAAGTCTCTTGCAGTCTGCTGGCGTCAAGGTAACGCTGGAAACCCGCTATAAAAATGCGCACAACAAAGTCATTGTGATTGATGCCATGACGGAAGATGCGACCGTGATTACCGGTAGCTATAATTTCACGTGGAGTGCGCAGAACAAGAATGCAGAAAATATACTGATCCTGCGTCGAAATCCCCCGTTGGCCGCCGTGTATGCAGCTAACTGGATGCGCCATTTCAAAGATGCCGAACCTGCTACGCGGCAATGATGCTGTGATGCTCATCGCAGCGTGTATCAACAAGGAATATATCGATCTTGCTTTTAGATATTTACGCTTATCTATTTGGTGATTTGTCACCTTGGGCGCTGCTGCAGCAATTGGGGGTGATTGCCATTTGCGTGCTTCTTGGCCTAGGCCTCTCACGTGGTTTCCGGCAGATGCTTACTTTGCCGCTGGGGGATAGCAGTGTCGTCGACATCGGTGTCAAGAGCTTCGTGCATGTGCTCTCGCCATTGCTTGTATTGGTGATGTTGATAGTGGCCCGTCGGCTGATGTTGAAGCTCCATCTGTCGGTGAGTTTGTGGGATGTATTTATTCCGCTGTCGATGTCACAGGTGGTCATGCGGTTCTCGTTTTATGTATTGCGCCGGATCTTCATCAAGGATTCCGGTGCCAGTGCCTTTCTGCAGGTGTTTGAAAAGGTCTTTGCGACTCTGATCTGGATTGGTGTCTTACTTTACATCGCCGGTTTGTGGCCGGATTTCATCGATTATTTGGATAGCACCATGCTGCCGCTCGGTCGGCACAGAACGTCTTTGTTGACCATTTTGCAAGCCACCGCGTCGGTCCTGGTGACGTTGATTATTGCTTTATGGATCGGAGCGCTGCTCGAAGAGCGCCTGATGAAGCTCAACTCCATGCACTCGTCCCTGCGTACGGTGGTGGCCCGGTTGGCGCGGGCAGTCTTGATCCTGATCGCCATTCTTGTCAGTCTGTCATTGGTTGGTATTGACCTGACTGTACTTTCGGTATTTGGCGGTGCCCTTGGGGTTGGTCTGGGACTTGGCTTGCAAAAGATTGCCAGCAGCTATGTTTCCGGTATTGTCATTTTGTTTGAGCGCAGTCTGGCCATCGGTGACATGGTCAATGTCGAGCGTTATTTCGGCAAGGTGACCCAGATCAATTCGCGCTACACTATTCTTGAAGGCTTGGATGGTATTGAATCGGTGTTGCCCAATGAGATGTTCATGTCGGGGCCGGTACAAAACTACTCCTTGCATCGAAAAATTATCCGTTTGGCAACAAATGTCACCATTCTTTATCAGGATGATATTGAAACGGTCTTGACCATGCTCGAAAAGGCCACACTTGAGGTCGAACGCGTATCCCGGCAGATCTTGCCGCAAGCCTTGCTGTTAAAGATCGGAGAGCATGGTCTGGAACTGGAAATAGGTTTCTGGATCACAGATCCTGAAAACGGTCGTCTGAATGTGACTTCAGATGTCAATCGGGCAATCTGGAGAGTATTCAAGTTGCACGGCATTCAGGTTGCGCACCCCAAGCGCGATCTTCGGTTGATGGATGAGCGCAGTTTTGCACAAAGTGTTGCGGCATCAGCGTCGAATCTGTCCAAAGAAGGATAATTGGCGTACAATGACCGGAAATAAAAGAATATAGGTGTGTTTTGTTGGCAGGGTTGGTCCTCGCAATTGGTCGGAGCCGAGTCTGTCCTGTGGTATTTCTATTGGAGTAGTAATGACTGTAGACTCAATTCTGGACTTCCTGGCGAACGGGCTGACGCATGCCACTGGCTGGCAGATCTTTTTTTACACGCTGATCATGACGCACATCACGATCGCTGGCGTGACTATTTATCTGCATCGTTGCCAGGCGCATCGTGCGCTTGATCTGCACGCTATTCCAAGTCACTTTTTCCGTCTCTGGCTGTGGATGACGACTGGCATGGTCACTAAGGAATGGGCTGCGATTCATCGCAAGCACCACGCCAAGTGCGAAACGCCCGAAGATCCACACAGCCCGCAGACACGTGGTATCAAGAAGGTCTTGCTGGAAGGTGCTGAGCTGTATCGCTCCGAATCCAAGAATGCAGAGACCATGGAAAAGTATGGTCACGGTACGCCTGATGACTGGGTCGAACACAACATCTACAGCAAATATGGCTGGCAAGGTGTTGGCATCATGCTGATCATTGACGTGATGCTGTTTGGTGTTATTGGTTTGACCGTCTGGGCTGTTCAGATGTTGTGGATTCCGATCACTGCTGCCGGCATCATCAACGGTATTGGTCACTTCTGGGGCTACCGTAACTACGAGTGTACTGATGCTTCGACTAATGTCTTCCCATGGGGAATTATCATTGGTGGCGAAGAGCTGCATAACAACCATCACACCTTCGGTACTTCTGCCAAGCTGTCGTCGAAGTGGTATGAGTTTGATATTGGCTGGATGTATATCCGCATCCTGGAAACACTTGGTCTGGCCAAGGTCAAGAAGGTCGCGCCTGAACCCAAGTTTAATCGCCAGAAGCTGGTAGCTGACTTTGAAACATTGCAATCAGTGATCGCCAATCGTTACGATGTCATGTCGAAGTATGCGAAATCACTCAAGCGTGCATGGCGCGACGAGATTGAACATCTGGCTGGTAAAACCAAGCTGGAATCAGGTTTCCTGAAGTCCGCCAAGAATCTGTTGCAGCGTGAACCTGGCGATCTGGAGGCTAATCAGAAGCAACAGCTCTCGGAGCTCTTCACTCACAGTAAGGCGCTCAAAACCATGCATGAAATGCGTGAAGAGCTGGGCACAATCTGGGGACGTTCGAACTCGACACGTGAACAGTTGCTGCAGCAGTTGCAAGACTGGTGTGCTCGTGCTGAGGCATCAGGTATCCAGGCTCTACGAGAGTTTGCCCTGCGTCTACGTAGCTACGCTTGATTGTACTGGCGTCGATTGAAATTTTTGACAGGTTGCTAGTGAGGCAGAAATGCGTGCTTCTCTCTCACTAGCTGCCGCGGCACTCGGTGCTGGAATTTTTCTCTCCAATGCAGTCACTGCCAAAACGGTACCGATTGCTTTTCACATCCCAGGTGTCATCATTTTGAATCAGCAGCGTGTCATTTATCGATGCGCTGGTGATGTGCGCTTGCCGGTACGGTATTTGAATACGAACGCGGGAGCGTTAGCTTATCTATCTGTCGGAGGGAAAAAGCGGATATTCGTCAATGTTGTCAGCGCATCTGGTGCTCGCTATGTGGCAGATCGTTACGCCTGGTGGAGTAAGGGAGGAGAGGGTTTTCTCGAGGACATCTCTCGGGAAGAGGGCGCTGATCCGGTATTGAAGGACTGCCGGCAGGTGGAGAGATGGTGAGCAGGCAGCAGCAACCCAGTTGTCATCGCTCTATCATGGATGTGAGAATGTGCCGCTACAATGCACCAATAAAAAAGCCCCGCAGAGATATTCTCGCGGGGCTTTTTGTTGCTGCCAGAGTACCGACATCAATTACTTGATCTTGGTCTCTTTGTACTCGACGTGCTTACGTGCCTTAGGATCGAACTTCATCATCGAGATCTTTTCGGGCGTTGTACGCTTGTTCTTTGTCGTAGTGTAGAAGTGACCTGTACCTGCGGTCGACTCCAGCTTGATTTTGTCGCGGCCTGATTTAGCCATGATAGATTTCCTTTATTCTGCTAGTTAGACTTTTTCGCCGCGAGCACGCATGTCGGCCAGAACGGCATCGATGCCGATCTTGTCGATGACGCGCAGACCAGCGTTGGACAAACGCAGGGAAACCCAGCGATTTTCGGATTCAACGAAAATGCGGCGGTTTTGCAGGTTAGGCAAAAAACGACGCTTGGTCTTGTTGTTCGCATGGGAAACGTTGTTGCCGACCATCGGCCCCTTCCCGGTGACTTGGCAGACACGTGCCATGTTAGTGCTCCTTAAAAATTCCAGAAATTGGAAAAAAAGAGAGTATAGCTAGAAAACTCTGATATTTCAATGACTTGCGAAAAATAATTGTATCTTCTTTGTTTTTGCATTTAACATTTATGTGGGGCAAGCGATTTGCAGTATCGGCCGCATTTATAGCCGCCCTTGCTCAGCGAAAGAATAGGTCTTTGATCCGGCCACAACAATGTGATCAATCACGGCAATATCCAGTAGCGCCAAGGCTTGTTGCAGGCGCTTTGTCAGATGCAGGTCCGCCGAGCTGGGTTCGACGTCTCCCGAGGGGTGGTTGTGGGCGAGTATGACTGTCGCTGCGTTGTGCGCCAATGCCGACTTGATCACTTCACGCGGGTAGACGCTGGCTTGGGATAGTGTGCCTCGGGTCATTTGTTCGGCACAAATCAGGCGATTTTTGACATCGAGAAAAAGCACAACGAACGCCTCATGCATTTTCCCGAGAAACAGCATTTGCAGATATTGTTTTACCGCCAGAGGGGAGTGCAGGCTGGTGCCACTCTCAAGTTCTTCTGATATTACCCGTCGCCCCAGCTCCAGTATCGCCTGCAATTGTGCATATTTAGCTTTCCCGAGCCCGTGGATGCTGGAGAAATCCTTTTCGGTTGCGGAGAACAGCCCTTGCAAAGAGCCGAATCTTGTCACCATGTCGCGACCCAGATCTACAGCGCTTTTGCCCGTGACGCCAACTCGCAGGAATACGGCCAGTAATTCTGCATCAGACAGTGACTGCGGGCCTTGTTTAATGAGGCGCTCGCGCGGACGGTGTTCAATTGGCCAGTCGGTAATTGCCATACTTCTCCTTGATTCATGCCAACTCCTATCGATTTTTACGGAGTAAGGCTTCGTGGCTTACAATAATGGGCTATCACGCTTTTTGAAGATTGTTCATGTCTAACGTATCTATTCCCGTCGTCACTGAAAACGCCTATTTGACCCTCCACTATCGTCTGGCATCCCAGTCGGGTGAAAATATTGTCAGTACTTTCGAAGAGAAGCCTGCGACTTTACAATTTGGACAAGGTCAGTTGGCACCGTTTCTGGAAGCTTGTCTGCTGGGATTGCCAGAGGGAACCCATCAAACCTTTGAGCTTGGTCCGGAGCAGGCGTTTGGACCGCGCAACCCTGAATTGATTCAGCGTATCTCGCGTGCCACGCTGCAAGAAAACTCTGCACTCGATGAGGAGTATCGCATTGGTGATCTGGTCGACTTCGCCGCGCCTGGCGGTGGACGCTTTGCTGGTGTCTTGCGCGAAATCGATGCGCAGGGGGCCCTGTTTGATTTCAACCATCCACTGGCTGGACAAACCGTAAAATTTGAAGTCAAGATCATTGGTATTCTTTGACATAAGTGTTCATTGAGTAGACTACCGATAGCCAAGGAATACACTATGGACAAGCAAATTCCCGAAATCCTGCTGGCGCAACCGCGCGGCTTCTGTGCTGGCGTTGACCGTGCGATTGAAATTGTCGAGCGGGCACTGACACAGTTTGGTGCGCCGATTTATGTACGTCATGAAATCGTACACAACGCCTATGTTGTTGCTGATTTGCGCAACAAAGGTGCGATTTTCATTGAAGAGCTGGCGGATGTGCCTGCGGGTAATACCGTCATCTTTTCTGCGCACGGCGTTTCCAAGGCAGTCCAGTCCGAAGCCCAGGAGCGTGGTCTGAAAGTATTTGATGCGACATGCCCGCTGGTTACCAAGGTGCACATGGAAGTTGCCAAAATGCGCCGTGAAGGACGCGAGATCATCATGATCGGACACGAGGGACACCCAGAGGTCGAAGGAACCATGGGACAGACCGACAGCGGTATGCATCTGGTGGAAACAGTGGCGGACGTGCTCAAGCTGGAAGTCAAGGATCCTGCGATGCTGGCCTATGTGTCGCAAACCACCTTATCCGTGGACGACACGATCGACATCATTGCTGCGCTCAAACAAAAATTTCCCTTGATCGCCGAACCGAAGAAAGGCGATATCTGCTATGCGACTACCAACCGACAGGAGGCCGTCAAGTTCATGGCGCCGCAGGTAGAGTTGGTGATCGTCGTGGGCAGCCCTAACAGCTCCAATTCCAACCGTTTGCGAGAAGTGGCAGAGAAGAAGGGTGTACCTGCTTACATGGTCGACAACGCTGAGCAGATCAGGACGGACTGGCTCGCGGGCAAGCGCCGTATCGGTGTGACGGCAGGCGCATCTGCACCTGAAGTCTTGGTGCAGGCGGTGATTGATCGACTCAAGGAAGGCGAAACACGTAGCGTCCGCATTCTCGATGGCATCGAAGAACATGTCACTTTTCCTATGCCAAAGGGCCTCAGTGGATCGCGTCACGCGGTAACAGATCACTCCGCGCAATAACGACATGCCCCCTCGTGAGTGAACCGCACCCCAAAAGTTGGACACCAATCCAACCTTTGGGGTGTTTTTCATGGCGAAGTACGAAACGAAATTCAAGCATGAGGTAGTGCAA
>NZ_JACHYE010000015.1 GCF_014192645.1 Herbaspirillum sp. Sphag64
TACTGGTTGTGCGACAGACCGCTGGCATTGGGCGCGGCGATCTGGACCAGTGGCAGGCCGTTGGCGGTGTTGTCGATGACGGGGCGTTGTGCACCGGCGGCGTTGGGGTCGGCCACGATTTGGGCTTGCACCGCGCTCATGCCGCTGATGACGCTGCCACAGAGGAAGGCGATCATCACGCCCAGTCGCGCCAGACGTAACGGGGCAGAGCCGCTGGCGGCTGCCGGTGTGCTGCTGTCAGGGCGTGTGCCAGCACGAATCGCACTGATACCAGAGCCACCGGCGTGACTGCTGACGTTTTCTGCGACAGCCATAGTGGCACCACGATGGGCGTTGAAGATGAGGCGATAGCGTTGCTGGTTCATGGAGGTTTTTTCGGGATCAGTATTCGTAGTTCAACATGAAGCCGGTAACCGGCATGGCGGTACGAAATCCGTCCGGCTTGACCAATGGACTAGCGACGAAGACGTCGTAGTACAGGCGGTTGATGTTGCCGCGCATGCCGATGGCAGCACCGGCCAGCTTGGTACCGAGTAGATTTTGGGTATTGGGGCCAAACACGCGTCCTGCATCGATGCCGAGATAGAGTCGTTGGTGGCTTTGCGCCAGTGGCATCTCGAGCTCGTTGCGCAGATAGAACCCGCGCTCGGCCGTCAGGGTTTGTTCGCCGTCGAAGCCGCGCACTGAATAGCGGTTGCCGATGGCAATTTGCTCTGACTGGAACAGTGCCGAGCGCGTATGTTGCGCACGCAGCGTGGCGCTGTAGCTGAAGCTTTGCTGACCCAGCTGGAATGGCGTATACAGGCTGGCATCCAGGGTTTGCAGGCTATAACGGTAGGTGGGGCTGTCGCTGGTACGCGGCCCGACATCAGACTGACCGTTGAACCACGCGACACCCCAGCGGTTGGCGAGTGTCAGATTGAACTGGGCATTGCCGAAGTAGTGGGTCTGTAGCCAGGCCAGCTCGACCGAGGTGGTATTGCGGCGTTGTACCTCAAGCTCGGTATCGTCGATGAAGGAGCGACTCCAGCGCTTGCCGAGCTTGACTTGCAACGTGTGCTTTTGTTGCTGGTCGCGGTAGAGCAGGCGTTGCGTGGTCAGGTCGAGATTGCGTGATTGTCCACTGGAGACAAAGGTCTGATAGATTCCGGCAATCTGCTGGTGGTAGCGGTAAGTGCTGGCCGCCACCGACCAGTTCCAGTAACCCCAGGGAATGGCGTAGTAGAGGCTGTTGCCATTGGTGCCGCGTTGCTGGCCGTGGCGATCGGCATCGGTGTTGAGACCGAGGTTGAACAGGTCGTTGAGTCCCAGTGGATTGTCGATGGCAAGGTTGACGCTACTCTGCAATTTGCCGGTAGATTTTGCGCCGCTATCGTCGAGCGAGGCGCTGACTTTCCAGCGTGTATCGCAGTGGACGGTGATGACGATATCGCTTTCACCAGGGGCGTCGGCGGGGACGATTTCCATCTCCACCTGCTGGCTGGGGACGCGCTTCATCTGCTCCAGACCTTGCTCGATATCTGGCACGCTGAGCAATTGACCGGGGCCGGTGGGGAAGGCCGAGCGCCAGCTGGCATCTGTGTCGGGGTCGGAAAAGCGAATGGTGTGGATTACACCCGGTACCAGTGTCAGCGTGAGGGTACCGGTTGACAGGTCTTGCCTGGGAATGCCGAGTCGGGTGGTGCTGTAGCCGCGTTCCAGGATCGTGCGCGTGAGACGTTGCACGATCAGATTGACACCGGCAGGACCGATGCAGGCACCCTGATAGTGGCTCAATGCATCCTGGGCGAAGCGAAACGGGTCCATTGGCAGCGTACTGGCACCGAGCGCCCGGGTTGTTGCCGGCAATTGCGCAGGAACTTCCAGCACCAAGTGGTCAATGACGAAGCAGGGCGACTCTTGCGGCAAGGCAGTCGATCCGGGTAGGTCGGTGGATGCAGCAGCATCGTCTGGCGCAGGTGGATTCTCCAGACGCGGCAAGTCCACGCGTGGTTCGTTGACCACGCGCTCGCGTTGTATCGCCTGCTCGCGCGTGCGACGACGCTGCTCTTGTGTGTCGTTGTTTTCGAGTGCCTGGCCAACTGCGCCTGTGGCCACCGAAGTTGCTAGCACAAGGCTGCTGAAGTGTTTGCTGGGTAAATACAAAATACCGCTCCGGAAAGATTATTTGGCGTATCTTTTTTGCCGGAGGGCGATTCTATAGAGCGATTCAGGGCCTGAATCACGGAAACATTCTTTTCAGAATGGTCCTATATGTTTTGAAGAAAAATCTGATTTGTCAGGTGAAAAGGACAGGATTCTTCGTATTTTGTTGAGGCGGAAAATGCACACTCTGCCGCCCAAAGAGGGCGACAGAGCAGGGGTAAGGTTGGGATAAAAAAGACAGCGCTTAGATTTCTTCGCCCAGAAATCCACCACTTTGATGCGCCCAGAGTCGCGCATATAAACCATTCTGTGTCAGCAGTTCCTGATGGCTGCCTTGTTCGACGATGCGGCCCTGATCGACCACGATCAGACGATCCATGGCGGCGATAGTGGACAGGCGATGGGCAATGGCAACCACGGTCTTGCCTTCCATGAGGCGGTACAGACTTTCCTGAATTGCCGCTTCGACTTCGGAATCAAGGGCGCTGGTGGCTTCGTCGAGCAGCAGGATCGGCGCATCCTTGAGCATCACGCG
Source organism: Herbaspirillum sp. Sphag64 (assembly GCF_014192645.1). Taxonomy (GTDB): domain Bacteria; phylum Pseudomonadota; class Gammaproteobacteria; order Burkholderiales; family Burkholderiaceae_D; genus Herbaspirillum. Next base: position 2,681 of record NZ_JACHYE010000015.1, read on the forward strand.
GGCAATCGCAATCCGTTGGCGCTGGCCGCCCGAGAGCTTGACCCCACGCTCGCCGACGTGGGCGTCATAGGCTTGACGCTGGCGGGCATCGGCCAGTGTGCTGATGAAGCCATGGGCTTCGGCGCGACGTGCGGCGGCGATCATTTCCTCATCACTCGCGTCGGGACGTCCATAGAGGATGTTGTCGCGCACCGAGCGATGCAGCAGCGAGGTGTCTTGCGTGACCATGCCGATCTGCGCGCGCAGGGTGTCCTGGGTGACTTGTGCGATATCTTGCCCATCGACCAGAATGCGGCCACTTTCGACATCATAGAAGCGCAGCAAGAGGTTGACGATGGTGGATTTGCCTGCACCGGAGCGACCGACCAGACCGATTTTTTCGCCGGGGCGAATCTGCAGGTTGAGCTTGTCGATCACCTGTCGCGCTTCGGGCCCGTCAGCACCGTAGGCGAAGCTGACGTTGTCGAAGTGCAGCGCGCCTTGCGTGACCTTGAGCGGCTGCGCATCGGCTTGGTCCTTGACTTCATGCGCACGTGCCAGGGTATTGATACCATCCTGCACGGTGCCGATATGCTCAAACAGGGCCGCCATTTCCCACATGACCCAATGGGCGATACCGTTCAGGCGCAGTGCCATGGCGGTCGCAGCGGCAACAGCACCGACGCCGACCTGACCTTGTGTCCACAGCCAGAGCGCGACGCCGCTGGTGGACAAAATCAATCCCATGTTGAGGATGTGATTGGTGACATCAAAAGCGCTGACCAAGCGCATCTGACGATGCACCGTGCCGAGGAAATCCTGCATCGCACTGCGCGCATAGGAAGCTTCGCGACCCGCATGAGAGAACAGCTTGACGGTGGCGATATTGGTGTAGGCATCGGTGATGCGTCCTGTCATCAGCGAGCGCGCATCGGCCTGGCTACGGGCGACCCGTGACAGACGCGGCACAAAGAACCGCAACGCTGCGCTATAGAGCACCAGCCAGCCTAGAAATGGCAGCAATAGCCAACGATCAAAACCAGCGACCACACTAGTCATGGTGACGAAGTAGATCACCACGAAGACCACGATGTCGCCCAGGATCATGCACACATCGCGCACCGCCAGCGCGGTCTGCATGACCTTGGTGGCAACCCGTCCGGCGAACTCGTCCTGATAGAAACTCATGCTCTGGTTGAGCATGAGGCGGTGGAATTTCCAGCGCAGCCGCATCGGGAACGCCCCTGCCAGTGTCTGGTGTTTGATCATGGTTTGCAGGGCTACTACCAGCGGGCTGGCAATCAGCACGGCTCCCAGCAACAGCAGGCTGGTGCGTTCCTGTTGCCACAATTGGGTGGGCGCGACACGGCCAAGCCAGTCAATGATGCGTCCCATCATGGCAAACAACAATGCTTCGAAGGCACCGATGGTGGCGGTCAGGCAGGTCATCGCCAGCACATAGCGGCGCATGCCCTGACTACAGCTCCAGATAAAGGCAAAAAAGCCGCGTGGTGGCGGCTTGGCAGGGCTTTCGGGGAAGGGGTGAATCAGTTTTTCAAACCAGGCAAGCATGCAATCTCCAGAATGTCGACGCGTTGACAGGCAGGAAATACTGCGCCAACAGGACATACGACCAGCGTGATTTTAATCTGTTCACCAAAATCGGGCAGGCGCCGGATGAAACGCAAGGCCAGCGATACCCTTCAAAAGCTGCGTCAAGGCGGGAGATCCGATGCTATGACGTCAGATCTGGCCGGGCAAACATATCTTGTTTCAAATTCGTCCTGCTGAAAACCGAGGGATTGCTTATTATTGTCCCCATCTATCGTCTCGCTAATTCGCGAGATATAGCCAATATACATTCTGGTTGCACTCTAATCACCCTCGTTCGTCTGCCTTCATCGGCCTTATCTGGAACACCATGACCGCTCAGAAGAAGAAACCCCTCGACCGCCACGCCATCTGGCATCTCATCAAACCGTACTGGGTCTCGGAAGACCGCTGGAAAGCATGGGGCCTGTTCGCCGTCATTCTGGCGCTGGTATTGGTGCTGGTTTACATCAATGTCTTGATTACCGACTGGAACCGGGTCATGTATGACTCGCTGCAAAACAAGGACTATCCGGCCTTCAAGCATTTGTTATGGCAGTTCACCTATCTGGCGTTTGGTTACATCGTGGTAGCAACCGCGCGTATCTATCTGACACAGTGGCTGCAAATCCGCTGGCGTACCTGGATGACCGACAAGTACATGGCTAAATGGCTGGAGCATCATGCCTATTACCGCATGGAGCAGGGCCACATTGCCGACAACCCGGACCAGCGGATTGCAGAGGATCTGCGCTCGTTGACCTCCAGCACCATCAGTCTGGTGCTGGGTTTTATCTCCAGCGCGGTGACGCTGGTGTCCTTTGTGGGCATTCTGTGGGCCATCAGCGGCCCGGTCAGTTTCCTGCTGTTGCAACGGGAGTGGACCATTCCTGGTTACATGGTGTGGTTTGCGATTGCCTATGCCGGTGTCGGCTCCTGGCTGATCTGGTGGATTGGTAAGCCGCTGGTGTCGCAGGGTTTCAATCAGGAGCGCTTCGAGGCGAACTATCGTTTTGGCCTGATCCGGGTGCGTGAGCATGCCGAGGCGATTGCCTTGTATCGCGGTGAGCAGCGTGAACGCGGCCAGCTCAATGCGCGTTTTGAAGACATCCGCCAAAACTGGTGGGCCATTATGCGCACCACCAAGAGCCTCAATATTGCGGTCAATTTCTATGGGCAGTTTGCCAATATCTTCCCGCTGCTGGTCGCCGCGCCACGTTATTTTGGCGGCGCCATTTCGCTGGGCGTATTGATGCAGATTGCGAGTGCCTTCGGTCAGGTGCAGGATGCCTTGTCGTGGTTCATCAATGCCTTCTCAACCTTGGCGGACTGGAAGGCCAGCATCAACCGGCTGGCTGGGTTCAACCAGGCGGTGGAGCAGGCGCAACGTCAGCCCGAGGGGATCAAGCTGGCGCATGTCGGCGATGTGGTGCAATCCCGCCATCTGGCGTTGGCCCTGCCCGATGGCACCAGCCTGATCGAGCAGGTCAATGCCACCATTGCGGCTGGTCAGCGCATTTTGGTCAGTGGGCCGTCGGGTTGTGGCAAGTCCACCTTGTTCCGGGCGATTGCCGGTATCTGGCCGTATGGCAGCGGCAGCATTGATCTTCCGCAAGGTGGCAAGCTGATGTTCGTGCCGCAAAGCAGTTATTTGCCGATTGGTACACTACGCGCAGCGCTGACCTACCCGGCTGCCGAGGATGCCTATAGCGATGCAGAGATTGGCCGCTATCTCTCGCTGTGCCGCCTGTCGCATCTCACGACGGAGCTCGATGTTGCCAGCAACTGGGGTAACCGTCTGTCACCGGGTGAGCAGCAGCGGCTGGCGTTTGCGCGGGTGTTCCTGACGCGCCCTGACATGCTGTTCCTGGATGAGGCCAGTAGCGCCGTGGATGGTGAGACCGAGCAGCAGCTCTATTCGCAGTTGCTGGAAGAACTGCCACAAGCGGCCATTATCAGTATTGCGCATCGCGAGGCGGTAGAGCGCTATCACCAGCAGCGCTGGCATTTTGTGCCGGTGGCAGGGCGTCAGGCCAGCACCTTGCAGGTCAGCGCACTGTGAGTCGATCAGGCAAACTTGATGCCGACTTTGCATAAGTTGCAGTGATTGCCTGTGCCAGAATATTGTTCATGGAGCGCGCTGCTCCGGCAGGTGTTGGCAGGTGCTTCCTGCCATGCCTGATTCGTCGATATTCCTAATTGAAAGCCTCTCATGTCTGATCCCATCGTCTATCTCAACGGCCAGCTGACACCCCTGTCGGAAGCAAAAATTCCCGTACTGGATCGCGGCTTCATCTTCGGTGACGGCGTCTATGAAGTGATTCCGATGTATGCGCGCAAGCCGTTTCGCGGCACCCATCACATTGCGCGCCTGTTCCGCAGTCTGGCTACTATCGGTATTCCAAATCCGCATGACCAGGCGCAATGGCTGGCCCTGATTGCACAGGTGGTTGAGGCCAACGGGCTGGAAGATCAGATGATCTACATTCAGGTCACCCGTGGTGTGGCTAAACGCGCTCATGCGTTCCCCAAGGAAGTGACACCGACGGTGTTCATCATGACCAACACCATGGTACTGCCGTCGGCTGAAGTGCGCGCCAAGGGCGTTGCCTGCGTGAGCATGGAAGACCGCCGCTGGCTCAACTGCCAGATCAAGTCGACCTCGTTGCTGGGCAATGTGCTGGCCGCGCAATTTGCAGCAGAACATGAAGTCACCGAAGCGATCCAGTTCCGCGACGGCTTCCTGAGTGAGGCATCGTCCTCCAATGTGTGGGTGGTCAAGGGGGGCAAGCTGATTGCGCCTCCGAAGGACAACCTGATTCTGGAAGGCATCCGCTATGGCCTGATCGAGGAGCTGTGTGCAGCGCAGGGGATCGCCTTTGAGGCACGCAAGATCACGGCTGAAGAAGTCTTTGCTGCCGATGAGATCTTGCTATCCTCCGCCAGCAAGGAAGTGCTGCCAGTGGTCAGCATCGACGACAAGCCGGTTGGCAAGGGTGCACCGGGGCCGGTCTTTGCGGCATTGTATGCCGGTTATCAGGCAGCAAAGGCAGCGCTCTGATTGTTGTCGGCGGTAGCGGGCCTGTCGAGGGGCAAGCTCGCTATCCGGGACTGGCAGGCGTAAAATAGTGTCATTGAACCTGAAAGCCGCACACCATGCCATTACCTACTGAAGAATCCCTGATCGAATATCCGAGCGACTTTCCTATCAAGGTCGTTGGCATCATGCACGATGATTTCCATGACAGCATCGTGGAACTGATCGTGCAACATGATCCTGAATTTCACAGTGGCAAGATCGAGAAGCGTCCGTCAACCCAGGGTAACTATCTGTCGCTGACCGTGACCATTCGCGCTACCAGCCGCGAACAACTCGACAATCTGTACCGTGCGCTGTCTTCCCATGAGATGGTGAAGTTTGTGCTGTAAGCACCGATCAGCTGCAGATCACGTACCTTGATAACCGGACCGTTGTCTACTGACACGGTCCGGTTTTTCATTTCTGCGCTGGCTGGACGTTCGATTCACCCGGCCACAGAGGATGCTGCATGAAGGCGACCGCTTCTTCCCGCAGCCATTGCAGGAACAGTTGTACCTGCGGTTTGGCAAAACTCATGGGCGTGGCGCAGAAGTAATAGCTGTGGTCGGACTTCCAGGCGATATCAAACAGACGCACCAGTTCGCCGGCGGCAATTTCCTGCGAGGCAATCGCGTGATGGGTGAGCGCTACGCCGGCGCCATCAGCAGCTGCCCTCAAGGTCAATGACGAATCCTCCGTCACCAGCCCGCCGCTCGGATCCGGCATGTCCAGCCCGGCCAGCGCAAACCAGGGTTGCCAGGACTCTTCTTGATTATCCATGCGCAACAGCGTGCAATCACGCAGCGCCTGCGGCGAGGCGGGCAACTGACCACCGCGATACTGCGGACTGACCACCGGGTAGTAATAGTCTTCCAGCAGGCGTTCCACCTTCAGGCCCGGGTAATTGCCCTTACCAAAACGCAAGCCGACATCAATGCCTTCCCGCGCCAGATCGCTGATCTGGTTGCTCGATTGCAGGATGACTTCAATATTGGCATGGCGGTCGATGAACTTCCATAGCCGCGAAGCCAGCCAGCGTGAGGCGAAGGAGGGTGGCGCTGTGACCACCAGCCGCTGCTGGCACTGCTCCTGCAGACTAACGGCAAGGTCGGCAATCTCGCCGAGCGACTTGCGGATCACTTCGGCAAAGCGCCGACCCGGCACAGTGACGGCAATGCGTTTGCCGTAGCGGTTAAACAACTGGACGTTGAGCTCCTCCTCAAGTGCCCGGATCTGATGACTGATGGCGCCTGGCGTGACATGGATCTCTTCGGCCGCACGCGAAAAGCTTTCGTGCCGCGCCGCCGCTTCAAAGGCACGCAGTGCAGCAAGGTTGGGCAGTTTCCTGAGGTCAGCCATGGTTGAGTATTTGCTTGTGAATAAAACTAATAAGGAATGGCAATATTTATCGTTTTGTTACTGTTTCCCGGCTTACTAGAATACCTACTCAACGCCATCAATGCCAAGTTATTCCAGTATGTGAGCTGTATTCACAAATAGTGCACCGGTATTGAGCGTGTAACCGAGGAATCATTGCCATGCAAAATATTTTCAACAACAAGCACGTACAACTGGCACAGGGCGAGGTCGTCGCCTTGCGCATCAAGGGCGGCATCAAGCTCAAGGTCATGCGCGGTCGGGTATGGGTAACTTTACAAGGTGACTCAGCCGACTACTGGCTTTGCGACGGTCAGCAGATTGATATCCCCGGATATGGCATTCTGGTGGTCGAAGCGGCCTGCGGTACCTGCCAGGTACAAGTCGACTTGCCGCGGCCGCAGCGGCAATGGCGTCAGCAGCTGGTCAATGCGATCCAGCGGGTCGCCAGCGTCCACACGATGGTCACCGTGCCGTTGTTGTTGCTGGTGTGCATTTCAGTGCTCAGGCTGCGGTAGTCGCGCAAGCCGTGATTGCGGCAATCAGGGGCGAAATTCGCTACACTGTCGCCCATGCGAATTGCCCCACAGATCATCCAGCGCGGCGTTGAAGACTATCAGACCACCTTCGACGCCATGCGCGCCTATACCGACAGCCGCACCGTCGACAGTCCCGACCAGCTCTGGATTGTCGAGCATCCGCCGGTCTTCACGCTCGGTCTCGGGGCGGATCAGTCCCATGTCCTCAATGCCCACAATATTGCCGTTGTGCAAACAGATCGCGGCGGAGAGGTGACCTATCACGGACCCGGTCAGGTCATCATTTATCTGCTCATCGACTTGCGCCGCAAGCATCCCGGTGCGCGCCTGTTTGCCCGTGAGTTCGTACAAAAGATCGAACAGGCGGTGATCGATACGTTGGCGGCGTATAATCTCGCTGGTGAGCGCAAGCAGGGTGCGCCCGGCATTTACGTCAGTTCAGGGCCGTGGCAGGGTGCCAAGATTGCAGCGCTGGGTTTGAAAATCCGTGGCAACGGTTGCACCTATCATGGTGTGTCGCTCAATGTGGCGATGGACCTGACACCGTTTTCCTGGATCAACCCTTGCGGTTATGCAGGTCTGGCAACGGTAGACATGCAGACCCTGGGCGCGGTCGCTGAACTTGCTGTGGTGCAGAACCAACTGGCGCAACAGCTGCTCAGCTGTTTTGGCTAGGGTTTGTGGTGCATCAACCTGTTACTGCACCCGCAATGACTTTACTTGATCGCCGTCGACTGTGACGGCACCAATTATCTTGACTATGACAACCGATACCAATGCAGCTGAGTCTGCGCTGCGCAATCCGACCGAAAAACAAAAGGGAGCTGGCAAGACCGCCTGGATTCCGATCAAGATCATGCCAGCTGAAAAGCTGAAGAAGCCTGACTGGATCCGCGTCAAGGCCGGTTCGCCGACCACCCGTTTCTACGAAATCAAAGACATCCTGCGCGCCAATAATCTGGTGACGGTGTGCGAAGAAGCATCTTGCCCCAACATCGGTGAATGCTTCGGCAAAGGCACGGCCACCTTCATGATCATGGGTGACAAGTGCACCCGTCGTTGCCCGTTCTGTGACGTCGGTCACGGTCGTCCTGATCCGCTTGACCCCAACGAGCCAGAAAATCTGGCACGCACCATTGCCCAGCTCAAGCTCAGCTATGTAGTCATTACCAGCGTCGACCGTGACGACTTGCGTGATGGTGGAGCCGGCCACTTTGCGGCCTGCATCCAACGTGTGCGTGAGCTATCGCCCGAGACCCGTATCGAGATTCTGACTCCCGACTTCCGTGGTCGCATGGACCGCGCGCTGGAAATTCTGAAGATGGCACCACCAGATGTGATGAACCACAATCTGGAAACCGCGCCCCGTCTGTACAAGGAAGCACGTCCCGGCTCCGACTATGAATACTCATTGAACCTGCTTAAGCGCTTCAAGGAACTGCACCCCGACACGCCGACCAAGTCCGGCATCATGGTCGGCCTGGGTGAAACCGATGAAGAGGTGTTGCAGGTCATGCGCGACATGCGCGCGCACAATGTCGACATGCTCACCATTGGCCAGTATCTGATGCCGAGCGGCGACCACCTGCCGGTACGTCGTTACGTGCACCCGGATACCTTCAAGATGTATGAAGAAGAAGCTTATAAGATGGGCTTCGTCCACGCTGCCGTCGGCGCCATGGTGCGCTCCAGCTACCATGCTGACCAGCAGGCGCATGGGCTCGTTGGTTGAAGAGAATAGTGTGGAGTAGTTGAATTAGTTGAGAATCTCACCGTGTTGGTGAGATTCTCATCATAGGAAGATAAACCATTTACACCGACAATTTGAACTGATGACCGGCTTGGGCCAGTTTGTCAGCCTGCGCCTGCAGTAGCTCGGATGTAGCCGTGGCCTGCTCCACCAGCGCGGCATTCTGTTGTGTGGTGTTATCCATCTCAGTGACGGCCTGATTGATCTGCTCGATGCCTGCACTCTGCTGCTGGCTGGCGACCGCTATTTCTCCCATGATAGCGGTCACGTGACGCACGCTCTCCACCATCTCCTGCATGGTAACCCCGGCCTGTTCCACGAGGCGGCTGCCCGAGCCAACTTTGTTGACAGAATCATCAATCAGCAATTTGATTTCCTTGGCGGCAGCTGCTGAACGCTGTGCCAGGCTGCGCACCTCAGATGCTACGACGGCAAAGCCACGGCCCTGTTCGCCGGCGCGCGCTGCTTCTACTGCGGCATTGAGAGCCAGAATATTGGTCTGAAATGCGATGCCATCAATGACGCTGATGATGTCGACAATCTTGCCCGAGGAGGCATTGATTTCGCCCATGGTATCGATCACCTCTGACACGACGCCACTACCTTTAACTGCCACTTCGGAAGCATTCATCGCCATTTGATTGGCTTGTCGCGCATTTTCGGCATTCTGCTTGACGGTCGAGGTCAACTGCTCGATCGATGCAGCCGTTTCTTCCAGCGAGCCGGCCTGCTGCTCGGTACGTGAAGACAAATCGGTAATGCCGGAGGAGATTTCGCTGGCTGCGGTCGTGATCGAATCGGTACCTTGCTGCACCTCGCTGACGATTTTACGTAACGAAGAATTCATTTGCTGTAGAGCCTGCATCAATTCCGCGATTTCATCTTTGCCGTGTTTTGCAATTGTGGTGGTCAGATCGCCTGCTGCGACTGCCTGCGCTACATTCAATGCCCGCTGCAAAGGTGTGGTGATGCTGCGTGAAATGATCAGTACGGTGACGAGGCTGATACCGATCAGCAAAACACCCAGCAACAGCAGTAACTGGAAGCCGCGCTCATTGTTGTGGTCGATGTTTTGTGCCATGTCGTTAATCGCCTGCCGCTGCATGGCAAGCAATGCATTGACCTTGTTCGCATATGCCTTGGAGGCAGGACTAAACGTAGATTGATAAACTTTCTCGGCAGCTTCGGCATCACCGGTCTTGCGTGTATTCATCACCTGCTCCTTGGCGCTCTGATATTTCTGACGCGCGGCGATGATTTCCTGGAACAAGGCTTTTTCTTGATCCGAACTTAATTTGGGCTCGATCTTCTTGATAATTTCACCCCCCGATGCGACGCTGGCGGCGATCTCATCCTTGAACGTTTCAGACAACTGGGCATCGGTGCTGCGCGCAATCATCGAGGTACGCACAATGGCGGAGTAGGTCAGCACAAACCAATCCGCGACCAGGCGCTCCTTGGCCAGCGGTATTTCCATCATGGCGCGTGTCGCGTCGGCATTTCGTTTGTTATTGACCAGACTAAAGCCGGTCGAGAGGATGGCAAGTACCAGTACGACACCAAATCCAAGTGTCAGCCGGCTGGATATACGCAGGTTCGAAAGTTGATTCATGATACGGTCTCCTTCCTTACAATTGTTACAAATATTCTCCTCGGAAGGTCCCGCTTGCGCAACGAGAATACGCCGATTTCGCTCCTGCAAATCGGTCCCTGCGGTAAAAAATACACAGTTCCCCGCAGGTATTTTCTATGCCATGAGGCAGACTGCTGACGGCACGGAGAAACGTCATCAAAGGCAGTCATCCTTTTGAGCGGCAGCTGGCAGTGTGACAGGCACAGGAACTTAGACAATACTGATAGCAACCGGGTGGAACATCCCCCGGTTGCAGCATTCCCCCATGGCCGGCGCTACCGCTTGGCTCGGATACGTAGTGCAGCTGGCGGAAGTTGTGGTTCGGCGCGGGCCAGTTGTAACGCCCTTGTCAGCCACTCGAGATCGTCAAGCATCACCTCCAGTTGCACATCGAGTATCGGATTCGTTGACCGACCTTGCGCATCAAATGCCGTCGTTACCAAAGGAATCAATGTTGATGTCCGCACGGGTACTGCTTCGGCTTCGGTCATCACCTGGATCAGATGCTCCACTGCTCGGGCTGCTGCTGTGGGGCCAAGACTGTAACCCACAAAGGCAACTGGCTTGCGACGGAAGTTGAAGGAAAAAAAGACCGAATCGATAGCGTTTTTCAGTACCGCCGGGATGCTGCGATTGTATTCAGGGGTGATGATGAGGTAAGCGTCAGCTTGCCGGATCTTCTCGTTCCATTGTTTGACGATGGGCGTCGAGTAGGTCGGATTGCTGAAGTCGCCGACGCTGGCGATGGTTTCCTGGAAAAAAGGTAGCGGCCAGTCGCGCAAGTCGAGAACTTCGACATCAAATGCATCGTGCGATTGTGCAACCGGTAACAGCCAGCGGCAGACTGCTTCAGCGTTACGACCTTCGCGTGTGCTACCGACAATGATTTGTAGTTTGAACATGATTTTCCTTAACGTTGATGAGATGAAGTATCTTTGGTACGATCTTCATTTATAAACATATTTATATAAATATATTTACATGTCAAGCAAACCTGAACATCTCGGCTGGTTAGTCAAGCGTATCCAGCATCGGCATCATCGGCACCTGGACAAGAAATTGGGGGAGCTTGGGCTGAGTCTGGTGCAGTGGAATGCGCTCAGGGAAATTGATCGCAACCCGGGTTGCTCGCAACTTCAACTGGCCGAACTGACATTCAATTCGGCGCAGGCATTCGGCACCTTGGTGACACGTCTGCTCAAGGCGGAGCTAGTCAAGTCTTACCCCGGCAGCGGCCGTAGCACCTTGCATGAACTGACTGCGAAGGGACGGGCACTGCTGGAAGAGGGGCAAAAAACCATGTTTGATGTGACCAATGCGTCATTCGGACTCCTCAGCGACGAGGAGCAGGAGCATCTCAAGGCGCTGTTGGAAAAGGTGCTCGCCCATCAACCACCGGAATCACTGCCATAAATCCTGCGCGAGACTGATGCACTCGCCGCTCAGGACACTGCCAGTGCCGGTGCTAGCCGTGCATGCTGGTGCCGTAACTCCAGCCGCCGCAGGAAATCCTCCAGTACGATCCGATAGAGCGCGTCACCAAGCACACTGTCTTCGATATCCTGATCAATGTTCGGGTTATCGTTGACCTCAATGACCACCGGACCACGGCTGGTCATCTTCATGTCCACGCCATACAAACCATCACCAATCAGATTGGCAGCCTGTACTGCATGGCGTAGCAACTCTGGTGGGACGGCATCGAGCGGCATGGCGCGGCTCATGCCGAACTCGGCCTTGCCGCTGGCATCGCGCTTGGCGACCTGCCAGTGACCCTTGGACATGAAATACTGACTGGCAAAGATCGGCCGCTGGTTCAGTACACCGATGCGCCAGTCGAACTCGGTGTACAGATATTCCTGCACCAGCATCAAGGAGGATTGCTTGAGCAGCTCCTGTGCCGTCGCATAAAACTCTTCCCGGTTTGCCGCCTTCGATACCCCGCGTGAGAACGCACCATCGGGTACCTTCATCACCATTGGATAGCCAATCTCGGCTTCCAGCGCGGCGATGTTGTCCAGCGCATCTTCCTGCAGCACGTAGGTGCGCGGTGTCGGGATGTCGTTGAGCCGCAGCAGATCGGCCAGATAGATCTTGTTGGTACAGCGCAGTATCGAGACTGGATCATCGATGACGACCAGTCCTTCGCTCTCGGCCTTTTTGGCGAAGCGGTAGGTATGATGATTGATGGCTGTGGTTTCGCGGATGAACAGCGCATCGTATTCGGCGATGTGGTTGAAGTCCTTCTTCTCGATCAGCGAGACGTCAACTCCGAGCTCATGACCCACCGCAATGAACTTGTCGAGCGCACCAGGATTACTTGGTGGCAGCGCTTCTTCCGGATTCTGCAGGATAGCGATCTGATACCGGTGCTGACGACCGGCGACAGGGCGTGGTGCGGCGTGATGCCGGAAGCTGTCGAATGCCTGCGTCAGCTGCTGGGTTTGATGCGCGCATAGCGTGGCAACGTTTTGTACCTTCACTGCCTGAATCTTCCAGTCGTCGCGGTGCTCGAACTCGATGCGCATCAACGGCACCGGGAATTTCTCGAAAATCTGTCGCGCAAGTGCAGCCAGTGGCGTGTAGTCGGTGCTGCCAAAAAACACATCCATCGAGAACTCGACCGGCATCGGAACTGTATCCGTGGAAGACAGACTGCTGTTGAGCGCGGCATCCAGATCGCTGATGTCCAGACTGTAGATGGCTTTGCGCGACAGATCGTTGACGGTCTTCACTGACGGATAGACATGTTGCTTGCGGGCTTCGGCCAGCAGCGAGCAATAGTAGCCAATCGACAGGTATTTGACACTGCGGCAGAGGTTGATAACGATGCTGCCAGGTTTGACATGGCGGGTGCCGGGACTGAGGTAGTCGGCCGCGCTGACCACTGTTTCGTTGGCGTGGGCACTCCAGTCCTTGCTGTTTTCGACGATGACCAATAGGTCTGACGGTTCGCCGGGCGTGTCTTCGTCATTGCTTGGCAGTGGTAGCGGCCGCGACAGCGTCGTAGCGCCTGGCACCGGGGGAACGATTGTACTTGCGTTAGGCATAGATGTCTTATCGTTGACTGATCAATGTCAGTACCGACCGGGTGGTGTCACTGACCTCAATGAGTCTAGGTGGTCAAAAATAAAAACGGCGTAAATTTATCGACTGCCGGCATTAAATTTTCATCAGCGTTTAGCTTGCGGCGGATACAGGATCACCATCGCCTTGGTAGCGTCACGGCCATAGCGCGCCATGCGTTCAAAGTCCTTTTTCAGGATCGCCATGTTGATGCGTTCATCGCCACTGCGCTGGGGCGAGTTGTCAGGATCGTGGATATAAAAGAAGCGGTCATCACAGCCTGTCATGATGACCCAGTGCGGTGCGCGCTCGCGCGTGAGGCGATAAGTGGAAATCAGTACCAGCGGTATCCCGCCGTCATGGAAACAGCGCACCAGATCGCGGGTACCTGCCAGCTTGCGATGGACCGGGATGCGCAACTGGTTGACCTGGCGCACGAAGTCATCGTGCACCAGTTGAATCACCTGGCGCTTTTCCGGACTGCGGACCGATTCCTGGAACAGCACACCATTGCCGTTGACAAAAATCTCACACGGAAAATCGCGCTGCTGCGCTGCCAGCGCAAGACCATAAGGACTGCAGCCGCCATGTCCGGAGGTCATGAAGATGGTGGTCGCTTCGCGCCAGAGTTGCAGTTCCAGCGTACGGTCCAGGCGCAGTGCCGGATCAAAGGCCTTCATTGCCATCATCAGGCAGGCCGGGCCACAGGTGAAGCCGAGCGTTTGCTGATAATAGGGCGCGCGTGCCAGTGCTGTGCGCAGGTGATGGGTCAGCGACTTTTCCAGCCGAAAGCCATCCATGCCGTCGTCGTAGTAGGCTGGATAATCGCCAAAGATGCGATAGCCGCGGCTTTGGAACAGTCGCAGCGAGGCCTGGTTATCCTTGCGGATTTCCAGTCGCATGCTGACACAGTTATGCATCAGCGCAGTCTGCTCGGCGGCGAGCAGCAGACCAGCTGCGACGCCATGACCAAGGTGATCGGGATGGGTGGCAATCGAATAGATTCGCGCCAGTGAGAGATTCTTGCGGAACAGCAGCGTGACATATCCGCGCAGTTGTCCATCGTGGTCATCGAGCAGGGTTGCCGCATGACCTCGTGCGAGTAGGTGGCGAAAGCTGCGTGCACTGATGCGGTCACCGCTGAAGCTGCGGTTTTCTATCTCCAGTAGGGCGGCAATGTCGCCAGCCACGGCAGCACGGATCATGATCTTGCTGACTCACCCATGGTCGCCGCGACTCGGGAACAGGCATTGGTAGAGCTGCACGAAGCGAGCGCGCACATCGGGATGGTCGCAGTGCCAACCACTCAGACTGGACAATGCTTCGCGCTGGTGATCTGCGCTTCTACCGATGCGTCGTCCATCGGTATACTGCGTACCCAGACGCTCGTCGCTCCCGGTATTGACCAGGTTTCCGTAGAGTCCCATTGTTCCCGCCTTTCACGCTTCAACAAGTTTCATGTCTCGGCAGGATACAAAGAGCGACGTAAAAATCCTGTCAAATTTGCAGGGCATCATGGCAAAAACACATAAACGACTGATGAATCTGTGAATCAGCAGCGTCGGTAAGCCGGCCTTGTGTTCAACCCGCGCTCCATGCAGGTAATCCTTGATCGACAAACCGACCTGGCTTCGCCATAATCTTTCACCTAGAAAAATTTCCGTTTATTTATCGTATAAATGACAAGAAATTGACGCGTAATTGCCGACGAACCCATCGAAAATGCCCTTGGAGCCGAGAATATGAATTTGATTGCCACATTGTGCCCGGTGGAGGACATCCTGCTGGGTCGTGACATCGCCAACAAGAGCCGCTTGTTCGACGACGTTGCACGGCATCTTCAGGAGCGTCATGGCTTGCCGTCGGCAGCACTGATCGACAGTCTCAATGCACGTGAGGCATTGGGCTCGACCGCTGTTGGCCATGGTCTGGCGATTCCGCATGCCCGCATCGCGGGTTTGCAGAAGGTGGTTGCGGTCTTCGTGCGGCCCCGTACACCGATTGCATTTGACGCGCCGGACCGCAAGCCGGTGTCGGATATATTGGTGTTGCTGGTGCCAGAACAGGCACAGCAGGAGCACCTCCAGATTCTGGCCAGCATCGCGCAGATGTTTTCTGACCGGCCCTTGCGTGAGCAACTGCGCGCAGCCACCAACGCTGCCGAAGTCAGTCGCCTTTTCAGCCAGTGGCAGGCCCCCGGCTAGTGTTACCCGCACGCGTGTCTGCCGGACACGCAGATGCCAAACCAGTGGGACTGTCGCTGTGCTGGTTTCCCCCCTCCGATTCAACCTTTATCGAGTATCGATTCGATTCCAGAGACGGCGATCAAGATGCCAAATTTCAACAATCTGTTTAGTAATTTCATTCGCTCGCGTGGGATGGCCGACAAGTTTCGACGTTTGAGCATCAGCGATGTGCTCTCACGCAACGGTATCAGCAAAGACGTGCCCTTGGTAGCGACCATTTCCTTGATGGATGCGGCCAAGAACGACCCGGTCACGCTGTTGCAGGAACTGCAGTCGCATGAAGACGGACTGACCGATGCGCAGGCCGCGGGTACCCGCGAGTCGGTTGGCCTGAATGAAATTGAAAGCGAAAAGCCAAGACCATGGTGGCAGCATCTGTGGCAGTGTTATCGCAACCCTTTCAATTTGCTGCTGACGCTGCTGGCCACGATCTCTTACATCACCGACGATGCCAAGGGCGCGTTGGTGATCGGTTCGATGGTGGCGTTGTCGACGCTGATCCGCTTCTATGAGGAAGCACGTTCGAACCGGGCGGCCGATAAGCTCAAGGAAATGGTCAGCAATAAGGCCACGGTATTGCGTCGATCACCGGCCGATCCTTTGCTGCAGCAAACCAGTGCCTATTTTGGTATTCCGCCGTTGCCGGCCACGCCCGAGCGGATCGAGTTGCCAATCAAGTTGCTGGTGCCCGGTGATGTGATCACCTTGTCGGCCGGTGACATGATTCCGGCTGACGTACGACTGTTGGTGGCCAAGGATCTGTTCGTCAGCCAGGCCGCGATGACCGGTGAATCACTGCCCGTCGAGAAATTTGCCGCCTTGCAGGATGCAGCACTGGCGGCCAACCCGCTGGAGCTGGATAACATCTGCTTCATGGGGACCAACGTGGTCAGTGGATCGGCACGGGCGGTCGTGGTCAATACCGGTAACCGGACCCTGTTTGGGGTATTGGCGCGCAGCGCGACAGCAGTTCAACGGCGCCTGACCTCGTTCCAGATCGGCATCAACAAAGTCAGCTGGTTGCTGGTGCGCTTCATGCTGGTGATGACACCGATCGTGCTGCTGCTCAATGGCTTTACCAAGGGTGACTGGTTTGATGCAACCTTGTTTGCGATCTCGATTGCGATTGGTCTGACACCGGAAATGCTGCCCATGATTGTCACCGCTACTCTGGCCAAGGGGGCGGTGTATCTGTCGCGCAAGAAGGTGATCGTCAAGCGGCTCGATGCGATTCAGAATTTTGGCGCCATGGATGTGCTCTGTACCGACAAGACCGGTACCCTGACGCAGGACAAGATCTATCTGGAGCGCCATACCGATGTGTTGGGCCATGCCTCCGATGAAGTTTTGCAACATGCCTATCTCAACAGCTTCTATCAAACCGGCCTGAAGAATCTGCTGGATGTAGCCGTGCTTGAGCATGCCGAGTTGCAGACCGAACTGAAGCTGGCGACTAATTTCAGCAAGGTTGATGAAATTCCGTTCGATTTCCAGCGCCGTCGTATGTCGGTGGTGGTGGCGGAAAACAATCATAGCCATCGCCTGATCTGCAAGGGGGCGCTGGAAGAGGTGATTGCGGTGTGTACCCGGGTGCGCATTGGTCATGAAGACTGGCCGCTGGAGAATGAGCATCTGATGCGAATCCGTGAAGTCACGGCAGCGCTCAACAACGATGGTTTGCGCGTGGTCGCCGTGGCCGCCCGCGAGACGCCGCTGGAGCAGCAGGTCTATGGTGTAGCCGACGAGAGTGATTTGACGCTCATTGGTTACATTGCCTTCCTCGACCCGCCGAAGCAATCGACCGCACCAGCCTTGCAGGCACTGCGTGAACATGGGGTGACCGTCAAGGTGCTGACCGGTGACAACGGTCTGGTCACGACCAAGGTCTGCCGGGAAGTCGGTTTGCCGATGGATGGTGGTGTGGTGCTGGGATCAGATATTGAAAGTATTAGCGACGAAGAGCTCGGGCGGCTGGTCGAGTCGGCCCATGTATTTGCCAAACTCACGCCGCAACACAAGGAGCGCGTTGTCAGTGCGCTGCGCGCCAACGGGCACGTGGTCGGTTTCCTTGGTGACGGCATCAATGATGCGGCAGCCTTGCGCGCTGCCGATATTGGTATCTCAGTCGATACGGCGGTTGATATCGCCAAGGAAGCGGCTGACCTGATCCTGCTGGAAAAGAGTTTGATGGTGCTGGAGCAGGGTGTGCTGGAAGGCCGTCGGACCTCGGCCAACATGGTCAAGTACGTCAAGATGAATGCCAGTTCCAACTTTGGCAACGTGTTTTCGGTACTGGTGGCGAGCGTCTTCCTGCCCTTCCTGCCGATGCTGCCGCTGCAGTTGCTGGTGCAGAATCTGCTCTACGATTTCTCGCAGGTGGCGATTCCGTTTGATCATGTGGATGCCGAGCAACTGGTCGCGCCGCAACGCTGGAACCCGGGCGATATTGGCCGCTTCATGGTGTTCTTTGGTCCGATCAGCTCCATCTTTGACATCGCTACCTTTGCGCTGATGTGGTACGTCTTCAAGGCCAATACGGTTGAGACACAGTCGCTGTTCCAGTCGGGCTGGTTTGTCGAGGGCTTGCTGTCGCAGACGCTGATTGTGCACATGATCCGTACCCGCAAGATTCCCTTCATCCAGAGTCGCGCAGCATGGCCGCTGTTGCTGGGCACGGCGATCATTGTGGCGGTGGGGATTATTCTGCCGATGAGTCCGATTGCTGATTATTTCAAGATGACACCGTTGCCGCTGGCGTACTTCCCGTGGCTGGTGGTGGTATTACTGGCCTATGTTGGTCTGACACAGGCGATGAAGAGTTTCTACAGCAAACGCTACGGCTGGCAGTAAATGTGGGTAAATGCCTCAAGGCAGCAGCTTCCGGCCTTGGTCGGTGGTTGCTGTCTCGTTGGCTGTTCGCAACAGCGGATCAGCATAAAATCAATAAGAATAAAACACTGACAACTTTGGGCTAACATTCTCGGTAAGAATTGAATACTCTTGGGTATGTGAGCTCTTAAGACTAACGCGGGGCGGGGCTGTTTTATGACTCTCTTTCGGACGATGGTAAGCGGTTTTCTGGTGGCAATGTTGTGTGCCTGTGGCAAATCTGATGGCCCGGATGAGCAACAGTTCGCGGCGCCTGTGGCAGCACCGGCGGCGCCAGCCCGCCAGTTTAAAATCGCACTGGTCATGAAGACCTTGATCAATCCCTATTTCGCCGGCATCGAAAAAGGTGCGCGTCGTGCCCAGCAGGAGTTTGGGGTTGATTTGCAGGTCAAGGCGGGCTCCCAGGAAACCGCGATGGAGCAGCAGATTCAGATTGTGGAAGAATTGATCGATCTGAAGGTGGATGCGATCGTCATTTCGCCGGGCGACTCCAAACGACCGGTTCCGATATTGAAGAAGGCCCAGAACGCTGGCATTGTCGTCATCACCATCGACAATGCACTGGATTCGGAGACACTGGCCCAGAACAAGATGCAGCCCGTGCCGCTGGTGAGTGTGGATAATGAACTTGCCAGCTACAAAGTTGCGCGGCAGATTTCCCAGTCGATCAGCAAACCGACCAAGGCCGCCGTCATGGGAGGCATTCCCAATGCTGAGAATTCGCAGCAGCGGATACATGGTGCATTGCGCGCGTTTGGCGAGAACCGTGTCATTCAGGTGGTTGCCAATGACAATGCCAACTGGCGCATCGACGAGGGGCATGATGTGGCAAAGCGTTTGTTCAGCGCACATCCGGATATCAAACTGGTATTTTGCGCCAACGATATGATGGCGTTGGGAACAATCCAGTACCTGCAGGAAAGTGGTCGCAAGAATGTCACGGTGATTGGCTATGACGCTATTGATGAGGCCCGCAAGGCGGTTCTTGCGGGCACGCTGGCTGCTACGGTGGATCAACAGGCGACAGAACAGGGTTATCAGGGCGTGGCGCTGGCAGTGCGTGCACTCAAAGGTGAAAAGCTGCCCGAAACGGTACTGGTGAATGCGCAGGTCATGACCGCTGACAGCCTCAGGTAAGGATACCCGGTGATTTTCAAGCGCAATATTCTGCATAAGCTGATTGCTTATCTGGTAATCATCAGCGTGCTGCCGCTATTGCTGCTGGCGGTGAGCGTGTACGACGTGGTCGAACGGACCTTGTCCGATCTGACCACGCATTACAGTCTGCAGTTGCTCGAAACCCATCGTGATTATCTGGAACTGCAAATGGAGCAGGTTCAGAATTTGGCAACGCGCCTGGCCAGTATCGAAGATATCGGTGATGTCGCCGCGCGTGCCGATACCGATGAAAAACGTAATGCCTATGATGAGCTGGCCACCCAGGCCAAGATCCGTGAGACGCTCAATATTTACGGTAGCTCCAAGGGAATCGTCTCGATTGATCTGTTCACGGCACAGGGACATCGGTTCTACGTTGGTGACACGATGACCCTGCCACAGGTCAACGAAGCGACCCGCATGGCCCTGTTTCAGAAGGGACTGGCATCGTCGCACCGGATCTTGTGGTTAGGCGTGGAAAATAATCTCAATACGGCATCGGCCTCGCACAAAGTACTGACGGCGTTGAAGATCATCTGGCATTTTTCACCTGAGAAAAAATCTGCGGTACCGGTAGCGATGTTGTTGATCAACTATTCCACAGACTATCTGTTCGAGTATTTCAGTCGGGTTGATCTTGGGCAGGATGCCACGCTGGTGGTGCTGGATACCGAGGGACGCATGATATTTACGCCGGATCGTACCCAGATCGGGCAACTGGCACCGCCTGCACTGCGCAAGCTACCGATCCCCGATAAAGGAGCCTCGCTTTCGCATCTGGATTTGCAGCGCAACCTGTTCATGTCGACGTCTCTGCATGCCGAGCCCTGGCAAGTCATCGGTATGGTACCCAAGTCCACATTGCTGGCCCCGATGCGGCGGCTGACGTTGATTGCGGTATTGTTAATCTTGCTCTCGGCGGTGGTCATTGTGGTTGCCACCCGGCAGTTCCGGCGCAATATCATTGCCCCGGTACAGGCCATATCCGAAGGTTTTCGGCGGCTTCAGCCCCATATTGATCGACCCAATACCGCGCCTGCGGTAGAACATCTGCCGGTACCGGCGAGTGAAGATGAGATCAGTGAACTGGTGAACTGGTTCAACGCGTTTCTCGATAGCCAGACCATGCGGGTTCAGTATGAAAAGGACATGGAGGCCAGTCGTTACAAATTTGCCAGTGTCTTTGAACATGCTCCGATGCCATTGACGTTGGTGCGCAAGAGTGGGGAGTTTGTCGACGTCAATGAATTCTGGCTACGTCAGTTCGGCTATCAGCGCGAAGACATCATTGGCAATACCGCACTTGGCATTGGTCTGTGGGTCGACCCCAGCGAGCGCGCCATCATGGTGGCGCAGGCCAATCAGACCGGCATCATCAATCGTATGGAGACCCACTTCCGTACCAAGGATGGCAAGGTGCTGATCTGCGCGCTGTCGGGACGACCGCTCAATATCAATGATCAGGATCTATACATCCTGACGCCGGTCGACATCACGCGCCAGCGTCAGGCCGAGCGCGAAATCCTGGAAATCAATGCCCAGCTTGAGTCGCGCGTGCTGTCGCGTACCACCAGGCTGGAGCAAGCCAACAAGGAACTCAATGCCGCGCTGGATACCCTCAGCATGGCGCAGGGGGAACTGGTGCGTGCCGAGAAAATGGCGGCGCTCGGCTCCCTGGTGGCAGGTATCGCGCATGAAATCAATACACCGGTTGGCGTC
Source organism: Herbaspirillum sp. Sphag64 (assembly GCF_014192645.1). GTDB lineage: Bacteria > Pseudomonadota > Gammaproteobacteria > Burkholderiales > Burkholderiaceae_D > Herbaspirillum. Next base: position 23,706 of record NZ_JACHYE010000015.1, read on the forward strand.
ATTGTCACCGGTGCTTCCGTGCTCAGTGAGGCCAGTGATGAGGTGGCAAAGAATGTTGAGCAGGGAGTGATCCGCAAGTCCGATATCCTGCACTATCTGCATACCGCGACCGAGAGCTCGCGCCTGATTCTGTCCAATGCCGAGCGCGCTGCCAATCTGATTCAGAGCTTCAAGCAGGTGGCAGTGGATCAGACCAGTGAGCAGCGCCGCGAATTCGAGATCCATCAGTTTGTTGAGGGATTGATTACCAGTCTTACCCCGACCTTGCGTAAGGCGCGCGCCAGTATCGAATTGCGTGGCACCGATGACGCTGAGATGGACAGCTATCCCGGCCTGCTGGCGCAGGTATTGACGAATCTGGCCATGAATGCAGTCACGCATGGTTTTGCCGGACGCGCAGAAGGGCATATCGTGATCGACATTCAGGTTGAAGGCGAGCTCGTTATAATTCAATTTGACGACGATGGTATTGGTATTCCAGAAGCCAATCTGGAGAAGATATTTGATCCGTTCTTCACCACCAAACGGGGCCAGGGAGGTACTGGTCTGGGCCTCAATATCGTTTTCAATATTGTCACGGAGCAACTGGGTGGCACGATCACTGTGCGCAGTGCGGCAAACCAGGGAGCGCATTTCAGAATGGTGATTCCGCGGGTAACCAAACAACTCCGGGAAGCGCCGCAGTGAGCCGTTAGTGAGTCGGTAGTAACAGGGGCGTGACTGATCCTGGGGCCCGGTACAGTGCATCGTGCGCTGGCGACAAGATGTTCCGAGGCAGACATAGCATGGATTGCGATTAACCTTGATCTCGCGAGACGATAATGATCCAACACGCTGACGATGAAAACGACTGGTTTGCAGCAGAGGATAGCGCCGTCAAACCTCACCCTGCCGCTGCCAGATGGCGGGTGCTGATCGTCGATGACGAACCCGATGTGCATGCGGTAACCCGCCTGGCACTGAACAAAATTGTCTTCAAGGACAAGGAAATCGATATTCTCTCCGCCTACTCGGCCGAAGAGGGATATCAGTTGATGCGTGACGAGTCCGATATCGGCATGATCCTGCTGGACGTGGTGATGGAGACCGATGATGCCGGTTTGCGGCTGGTCAGACGGATCCGCGATGAGCTCAACAATCTTGCGGTTCGTATCATCCTGCGCACCGGCCAGCCGGGCCAGGCGCCTGAGCAGAAGGTCATCATTGACTATGACATCAATGACTACAAACTGAAAACCGATCTCACGGCCTCCAAGATGTTGACGACCGTGATTTCATCGCTGCGTGCCTATGAAGGGATCAAGACGGTCGAAGCCAGTCGTCATGGACTGGAAAAAATTCTGCAGGCGGTCAGTAATCTGTATCAACTCGATTCGCTCAAGGAGCTGGCCACGGGCGTGCTCACACAGATTGGTGCGATTCTCGGCTTTGGAACCGATGGTGTGCTATGCGTGATGCATACACGCAAGGCTCAGCAACAGTCGGAGCCGGTTGTGATTGCCGCGACCGGGATGTCCATGCCGTTGGTGGAGCAGCAATTTCTGCCGCCTGAACATCCCTGGACTCCGGCCATTCTGCAAACCTTCCGCGACCACACCAGTCTCTATGCGCCGGATGTGAACGTGCTATCGATTGAGGCCAAGGACGGTTACCAGTTTGCGGTCGCCTTTTCGCCACGCTGGACGCTGAATGCGCTTGAACGCAGTCTGCTGGATATTTTTTGTAACCGTATTGCAGCTGCGTTCGACAACCTGCACATGTTTGACTTGCTCAAGACCACCCAGGAAGCGACCGTGATTGCACTGGCCGATCTGGCCGAGTCGCGTGATGCCACCACTGGTGGCCATGTGCGGCGGGTCTGCAAACTGACCAATGCCATCGCGCTCGAACTGCAGCGCATGCACAAACTGCCGGCCGATACGGATCCCAATTTTCTGACCTTCGTGGGGATCGCCAGCATTCTGCACGATATCGGCAAGGTCGCCATTCCGGATGCGATCCTGCTCAAGCCCGGCCGTCATACGCCGGAAGAGCGCATCATCATGGAAGCTCATGCCATGATTGGTGAAACCGTGCTCTCGCACGCCTCCAGTACCGTCGAGGGTGTCAGCAGTCTGAGCATCGGCGCCGAGATCGCAGGCGGTCATCATGAGCATGTTGATGGTAACGGTTATCCGCGTGCGCTCAAGGGTGAACAGATACCGTTGTCGGCACGGATCGTGGCGGTGGTCGATGTGTTTGATGCCTTGCTGCACAGTCGTCCTTACAAACCTGCGTGGCCCTTGCAGGAGGTGCTGGATTACATTGATGCGCGCAGTGGTAGCCAGTTTGACCCGGATGTCGTGACGGCATTACGTCACTTTCTGGCAACAGAAAAGCCGGACTGGATCATCGCCGAAGGACATTGATCGCGAAGGGAGCGGCCATGCGCCTGTTGGTGTTGTCAGATCTGCATCATGAAATATGGCGTGATCATGCACCGCAGATGGATTTGTCCCGTAGTCGGCCGGATGTGGTGATACTGGCCGGCGACATCCATCTCGGTGCGCACGCTATCCCATGGGCAGCGCGTGCGTTCGCACCGTTGCCGGTACTGTATGTGGCCGGAAACCATGAAGCCTATGGCAGTACCCTGGAACGGGCCCGGCAACTGATCGATGAGGCCTGTGCGCGAACTACCAATGTGCAACAGCTGCACTGTCGCGAGCTGCAGCTTGGCGGGGTGCGTTTTCTGGGCGCCACGTTGTGGACCGATTTCTGCCTGTTCGGCGAACCGACACAGGCACAGGCGATGCTCGCCGCGCAGGAGGTGATGAATGACTATCGCAAGATCAGGCGATCCGGGCCGGCGCAGCAAACACTGTGTCCGGAGGATACGGCCAGGCTGCATGTGAACGAGCGTGACTGGCTTGCCAACCGACTGGCACAACCGTTTGATGGCAAGACAGTCGTCATTACCCATATGGCACCCTCGATGCACTCGGTATCACCGCGCTATGCAGACGATCCGGTGTCGGCCGGTTTTGCGTCGCGCCTGGAGCATCTGGTGCAGCAGAGCGATGTCTGGGTACATGGACATATGCACGAATCCTTTGATTACCAAGTCGACAAGTGTCGCGTGGTCTGCAATCCTTGCGGCTATCGAAGTCGCAATGGCACACCGGAAAACCCACAATTCGACGTCAACTTCGTGGTTGATCTCGCGCGGACATGATGGGAAGTCGTGGGCGACTGCCTCGGCGATTCTTCAGACGGGTTATGCTGATGCCTGTGATCACTCCTCCGGTGCACTCCACATGCCCATAGACTATCTCCGCAGCCTTGCTGGCAAAGACCGTACCGTGCGCGCCAATCGTCAGTTGGCGTTTGTACTTTCTGGTATCGCAGGTGCCGTCAATGCAGGAGGATTTCTGTTGGTGGGGCAATTCACATCGCACATGTCCGGCATCGTCTCGGCCATGGCCGAAGATCTGGCCGCTGGTGCTTTCGGCTTGCTGGTATCAGGATTTGCAGGTGTCTTGTTTTTTATTGCCGGCGCGGCCAGCTCGGCGATCATGATCAACTGGGCGCGCAAACGGACCTTGCAGGCCGAGTATGCATTGCCGCTGATTGCCGAAGCGCTGCTACTGCTGATTTTCGGTCTGCTGGGCGGCAATGTCGCCGGCGTTGAGTGGCTCTTCGTGCCGGTGACGGTGATGCTGCTGTGTTACATCATGGGTTTGCAAAACGCCATGATCACCAAGCTCTCGCATGGCGAAATCCGCACCACCCATGTCACGGGCATGGTCACCGATATTGGTATCGAGCTGGGCAAGGCGCTGTACTGGAACAGCCATCGGCACCCGGCCGACATGGATGTTCACGCTGATATCGGCAAGCTGAAAAACCTGTCGGCACTGGTGAGTTTTTTCTTCCTTGGCGGCGCATTGGGCTCGTTCGGTTTCAGGAGCATCGGCTTTGGTTTTACGCTGTTACCGGCAGCGTTGCTGATGTTGATGACGCTGGTGCCACTGATCGATGATCTGCGCCGCCTATGGCGCCTAACCCGCTAAATTCCTCAGGGCTCGACCAGTGTCGTCGTGACTTCGGTGGTGACACTGGTCATCAGCTTATGGATCGGGCATTTCTCTGCCACGCTCAGTAACTCATGTCGTTGTGCCTCGGTAAGTTCACCACCGAGTTCAATGCTTGCGGCGAGCCGGTACTGGCCTTGTCGCTCCTGGCTATTGTCACGGTCGATCCTTACCTGCACATCTTCCAGCGGAATATTCTTGCGTTGGGCGTACCACACCAGTGTCAGTGCCTTGCAGGCGCCGAGCGCCGCATCGTAGAGATCGTGTGGATCAGGGCCTGCATCGGCGCCGCCTTCGGCTACGGAGGCATCGGCCGACACCAGATGGTTACGGATATGGACGATGTGACGCATGGCTTGCGACAGGTCGCGCTTGACTTCGATGGACATAGAGTGTTCCTTGGCGTGGGGTTGAGATCAGCAATGTAGCGCTTTTTCTTCAGCCACGCAGCTGTCGCTTGCCGCTGCCGGGGAGTCAATTGCGATTGGGTGACTGGCAGAATTGCCCGTTGCACATCAGGAGTCCGATGCGGCGGGCTGGATTGATATCGAAATGTCACCGTTGACGGTCTGGGCTTCGGCGGCAGTCCAAGGGGCGGCCGCCATGATCAGTGCGGCGGCGATAGCCATCAGCATGATTGCTGCGGTGATGGCTGCCTGAGAGATGCTTTTCATGATTGACTCCTGCCGGATCGTGATGCGTTTGCATGTGCTACATGAGCTTTTACGGCATCGGGAGGAAAATTCTTGAGTCATTTTTCGCGTCACGGCAACAATTTACACTTGTCAGCGTGACGTGTTTTTTCGACAAGTTTTTGTGCTGAAAAATCGTGTCTCCACGCAGCGTCCACGCATTCTTGTTACTTCTGGCATACTTTTATTCGTGTTGCCCAGTAGAAGTGCTTGATCAAATAACAAGAATGGAAGGCGCTGTCATGACTTATCACGGCTTTCGTCGGTCCCGGTTGCTCTACGTCATCACCCCGTTACACGCTCCGGTAACTGTCCGGTTCCACGCTCCCCCTTTATTTTCTTTTCCCTCACGCATGCCCTGTAACAAGCTGCCGTAGTCGCTTTTTCAAGCGCTACCTTGTGTCGGCTATCGTCATGACCGACCTTACCCTGAAGGACAATGCACATGAAAAATCTGAATATCTCCACCCGTCTCACACTTGGATTCGGTCTTGTTATCAGCTTGCTGATCGTGGTCGCCAGCCTTGGTACGTTTGGCATGTCGCGCATCAATACCGCACTGCGTGACATCACCGATGTCAACAATGTGGAAGCGCAACTCGCCAACCGGATGAAATCCACGCTCGAACAACGCTCTATTGCCATTCGTAACGTGGTCTTGTTGACCGAAGACAAGGATATGGCGCGCCAGGTCGAGGTTATCCGCAAGCAGGAACAACTCTACGCACAGGCCTATGCCCAGCTCGGTCGCTTGTTTGCCACGACTGACACTACACCCCAGGAGCACGCGCTGTTCGATGCGCTCAAAGCCGATGAAGTCGCCGCCGTGCCTTTGATGGAAAAGAGCATCAAGCTCGGGCTGGGCAACGACAATGCCTCGGCCACTAAAGTCTTGATGGAAGAAGTCCTGCCGCGTCAGGAGCAATGGCTCAAGCGGCTGACGGATCTGGCCACATTTGAGGAGCAGCTTAATGTCCAGCTGGCTGAGCAGTCCAAGCGCACTTACCATGCACTCAGTGTCACCGTACTGACGGCAACGGCATTGGCAACCTTGCTCGGTTTGCTCGCGGCGTGGCTGATTGTACGTGGCGTATTAAGGCAGCTCGGCGGCGATCCGCGTGAGGCGCAATACACCGCACGCAAGATCGCACAGGGAGATTTAACGGTGCGTATGCGGGTGGCTGAGGGTGATCAGGATAGCCTGATGGCCTCACTGGAAATCATGCGCGGCCAGCTCAGTCAGGTGGTGTCCGGGATCAAGTTGTCGGCTGAATCCATCTCGGTAGCTGCCGCAGAGATCGCCCGTGGCAATACCGATCTGTCACAGCGCACTGAAGAGCAGGCCGCCTCGCTGGAGGAAACCGCTTCCAGCATGGAACAGCTGACTTCGACCGTGCAACAGAACACCTTCAACGCCAAAGAGGGCAATACGCTGGCCGAGAGCGCTAGGCAGACGGCGCAGGACGGTGGTGCTGTGGTGGAGCGTGTGGTGCTGACCATGGAAGAGATTGCTGGTAGCTCAGCCCAAATGGAAGACATCATTTCGGTGGTGGAGGGGCTGGCATTTCAGACCAATATTCTGGCACTCAATGCCGCGGTGGAAGCTGCCCGTGCCGGCGAACAGGGGCGTGGCTTTGCCGTTGTGGCAACCGAGGTGCGTAGTCTGGCGCAGCGCAGTGCGGCTGCGGCCAAGGAGATCCGTACCTTGATCGGCAATTCTCTGACCCATGTCCAGCATGGCTCGCAGTTGGTGCATCAGGCTGGTGAAACCATGCAGGCGGTATTGCGTTCGGTACAGAGTGTGGCCGATGTGATGACCGAGATTACGGCAGCATCTCGCGAGCAAAGCGATGGCATCGAACAGATCAATACGGCAGTGGTACAGATGGATCAGGTGACGCAACAGAATGCTGCACTGGTGGAGCAGGCTGCTGCTGCGGCACAGGCGTTGTCTGATCAGGCCCAACGTCTGCGGAGTGCGGTGGCTGTCTTTACGGTAGATCTGGTGGATGTCGTCAGCATGCCATTCAATTCCTTGCCGCAGCCTTCCGCAGCACTGCTGACTTAGGTGTTGGTCAGGCTGGCGGCGTGGTGTGCGTGGCGTCGCCAGCCTGCTGCGGAAGTTGATCAATATCGGCAAACACATAGCCGACGCCGTAGATCGATTGAATCGCGTTGATCTCGCCAAAGAATGGTTGCAGCTTGCGTCGCAGATTCTTGATATGGGTGTCGACGGCGCGATCAGTGACCGCACGGTAGGTATCGTGCAGATGGTTGAGCAGTTGCTCGCGTGAATAAACCTGTCCCGGTGCGGCGGCAAAGGTCTTGAGCAGGCGCAGTTCGAGTGGCGTCAGCGTCAGTAACTCGCCATCGATGCTGGCCTGATGCCGCTGCTCGTCGATCTGCAGGCGTGATGCTGACGTAGTCGTTATTGCGGCCGCAGCGGCAAGTGGCTCGGCGACCTGCTGCTCGCGCCGGCTGCGGCGCAGCATCGCCTTGACCCGGGCGACTACTTCGCGTGGGCTGAATGGGTTTTTACTGAGGTAGTCATCGGCGCCGAGTTCCAGACCACGCAGGCGATCTTCCTCTTCGGCGCGGGCTGTCAGCATCAGGATCGGTACATCGGTGAAGCGACGCAAGGCCTGGCAGATCTGCCAGCCATCCAGTCCTGGCAACATGATATCGAGCAGCACCAGATCAGGACGCTGCTGCTGCACGGCCGACAGGACGGCGTCGCCATGCGCGACATGACGGGTGGTATAGCCGCATGCTGCCAGATATTTCTGCAGCAACTCCGCCATCTTGGGCTCATCTTCAACGATCAGGATATCGGCACTGACCGGTGCGCGGAACTCAAAATCGGGCGGTCTCATGACGTTGCCCTGGCTGGTGCGATTAGCAGCATGGGCAGTGCAATCGTGATCCGCAAGCCACCTAGTGGCGAGTCGCTGGCGCTAATAAGGCCTTGGTGGGCAGTCACGATGCGCTGGCAGATTGCCAGCCCTAGTCCGGCACCACCGCTGGCCCGGTTACGTGAGGCCTCGACCCGAAAGAAACGTTCGAACAGGCGTTCTCTGGCGCTGGCTTCAACCCCCGGTGCCGTATCGTCGAGCTGTATCTGCCACATGCGCTGCGCCTCATCGGCGCTGACGCTGACCTGTAACTGGCCCGGACCAAGCGGGTTGTGCGGGTCGGTATAGCGCAGACTGTTTTCGAACAGATTATTGAACAACTGCTGCAACCGGGCAGCGTCGGCATCTACCAGCATCTCTTCGGCGATGGCGCGCCAATGCAGCGCGATCCCACGACTACTGAAGCGCTCCTGATAAATCTGTACCGTGTGCTCCAGTAGTGGTACCAGATCGAGCGGGCTCTTACGGTAAGTCAAGGCACCGGCGTCGGCCAGTGACAGGTCGTAGAGATCATCGACCAGTTTGCTCAGTTGCCGGACTTCGGTCTTGAGCGAGGCCAGGGTAGTTGCATCAGGTTGCAGTACGCCATCCTGCAAGGCTTCGATCTGGCCATTGAGAATACCTAGCGGTGTACGCAGCTCATGTGAGACATCGGCCATGAAATCACGTCGCAGCTTTTCGTTACGTTCCAGCGTATGTGCGAGCTGATTGAAGTCAAGCGCCAGACGGCCCAGTTCATCCTCACTCTGGGCGATGACGCGAATCCCATAGTCGCCGTTGGCCAGTTCATGCGTGGCATCGGCGATCCGTACCAGCGGTTGGATCAAGACATTGGCAATCCGGATCACGATCAGCCCGACCAGCATCACGGCGACCAGGCCCAGTAGCAACTGCGCCTGTAACTGCTTCTGCTGAAAGCGCACATCGACAGCGCCGATCACGCTTTCAAACGGCGTCTGAGCAATCCAGCCGACGATAGCGTCATCTTGCATGATCGGACGCAAGCGTGCCTCCGGACCTATATTGGGGTAGCCAATCACGAATTGCCGATGCGCGTCCAGCAGCGTGAAGCGCATCGTGGCGCCGGTCAGGTCGGTGGTCTCGGTCGGCGGGTTGAATGATCGCGATCCCTGTTCGGCCAGTTCCGGGCGCATGAAGGAAAACCAGGTGCGCGGATCGTTGCGGACGAAATCCCAGTTTTGATGACTACGATAGGCCTGCTCCAGACGCGGCACCATTTCTTCCATCCGGTCTTGCGCCTGCTCGTTGAGATAGCCGAGGAAGTCACGCTTGAAAATGACATGACTGGCGGTACTCATCGCAACGATCAGTACCACCACCAGCGCCAGCATGGTCGTGAACAGCTTGAGCCGGATGCTGGCACGCTTGAACAGACGCTGATACAGCGACGATAGCGGCATGAGACCCGGGAAAGGGCGTGAATGGCGGGGGCGGGACATGGTCATTTTTGCTGCCGGCAGGCAACGGAAGTGGCTTTATTACGCGTTAGATTAGCAATTTCACGGGTGCTGGTGGCGATATTTTACGATCGTTACGATCCTCAATTTTTCTTCACAATTGGATTTTAGGATGCGGATTCCGATAGCTCACAGTGTCCGGACGATGTCATGCAACATGGCGTAGACGGGCCACAGTTCTTCCATGAAACCAGATCCTGTTCATCGCACTCCTCATTTGTTTGGCCTGACTGTTCTGACGCTCGCGATCGCCCTGTCAGCCTGTTCCAGACAGGGTGGCGGCCCCGCGCCCGGGCCAGCCGAGGTCGCCTATATGGTGATCAAGCCCCAGCATCAGTCGGTACTGACCGAGTTGCCCGGTCGCACAACCGCTTACCTGAGTGCAGATATTCGCCCGCAAATTGGCGGCATCATCCAGCAGCGCCTGTTCAAGGAAGGCGCTACGGTGCAGCAGGGGCAAGCGCTGTATCAGATTGATCCGGCCACCTATCAGGCTGCCTATGACAGTGCCAAGGCCTCGCTGGCCAAAGCCGAAGCGACACTGGCATCAGCTCAGCTCAAGGCCCAGCGGTATACCGAACTGGCCAAGATTGATGCCGTCGCCAAGCAGGATAACGACGATATGCAAAGTACGCTGCGTCAGGATCAGGCTGACGTGGAGGTACAACGTGCCGCGCTCAAGACGGCCAAAATCAACCTCGATTACACCCGCATTACCTCACCTATTTCTGGCCGTATCGACAAATCGACCGTGACTCCCGGTGCACTGGTGGTGGCCGAGCAGACCACTGCACTGACCACGGTACAAAAGATAGATCCGATCTATGTCGACGTTACCCAGTCCAGCGCCGATGTGCTGCGTCTGCGCAAGGAACTGGCCAGCGGTCAGATCCGGCGCAGTGGCGACAATGCCACCAACGTCAAGATCTTGCTGGAAGATGGTTCAACCTATGCCCAGATCGGCAAGCTGGAATTCACCAGCCTGTCGGTCGATAGCGGCACCGGCATGATTACCTTGCGGGCACTGGTGCCGAATCCGGATGGCATCCTGCTACCCGGTGCTTATGTACGGGCGGTATTGGAGGAAGGCGTGGATGAACATGCCATTCTGGTGCCACAGAAAGCGGTCAGCCGGGATGCTGCTGGTGGTGCCAGTGCCTTGATAGTCAACGCCGCCGGCAAGGTCGAGCAGCGCACATTGACAGTATCGCGGGCGGTAGGGAATCAGTGGTGGATCGGCGCCGGCCTGCAAGCCGGTGACAAGGTCATTGTCGATGGCTTGCAGAATATCCGCCCCGGCATGGTGCCGCATGCAGAGGAAGTCGCAGCACCTGCATCTGTCATGACACCACCGTCTACTGCCACTACGGCGAAGTAAGGAGCAGACATGGCACGTTTTTTCATCGACCGCCCCATTTTTGCCTGGGTACTGGCGATTGTGATCATGCTTGGCGGCTTGCTGTCGATCAGTAATCTGTCGCTGGAACAATATCCCGATATTGCGCCTCCCAAGGTCAACATCAACGCCACCTATACCGGTGCTTCGGCCAAGACGCTGGAAGACTCGGTGACTCAGGTCATCGAGCAGCAGATGAAGGGGCTCGACAACCTGGAGTACATGTCTGCCAGCAGCAGTTCGGCCGGCAGTGCCAGCGTGACCCTGACCTTCAAGGCCGGCACCAATGACGACGTGGCCCAGATGCAGGTCCAGAACAAATTGCAACAGGTGACATCGCGTCTGCCGCAGGCGGTACAGGACAACGGCGTGACGGTCACCAAGGCTTCCACTGATATTTTGATGGTGCTGGCCTTGACCTCGGATGATCCCACGATCACAGCGACTGATATTGGCGACTTCATCAGTAGCACCCTGACCGACCAGATCGCCCGCGTGCCAGGTGTCGGTGACGTGACGGCATTTGGTACCAACTACGCTATGCGCGTCTGGCTTGATCCTGACAAGCTACAAAAATATGCATTAATGCCCTCCGATGTTACCAGCGCACTGGAAGCACAGAATACGGAAGTCTCCGCCGGTGAGCTGGGGGCCTTGCCGGCGATTCCCGGGCAGCAGATTAATGCCACCATCACGGCGCGCAGCAAGCTGACGACGGCCGAGCAATTCCGTAACATCATTGTGAAATCCGACAGTAGCGGGGCAGTGGTCAAGCTGTCCGATGTCGCACGGGTCGAGCTCGGTGGTGAAAGCTACCAGACCAGCTCGCAACAGAACGGCAAGCCGTCTTCCGCGCTGGCGGTACAACTGCAATCGGGGGCCAATGCACTGGCAACCTCCAAGGCCGTACAGGCCAAGATTGCCGAGCTGGAGCCGTATTTCCCGGCCACCATGAAGCTCAAAAGCAGCATCGCCTATGACACCACACCGTTTGTGCGGGTATCGCTTGAGGAAGTCGTCAAGACTTTGATCGAAGCGGTGGTGCTGGTGGTGCTGATCATGTATGTTTTCCTGCAGAATCTCCGCGCTACCTTCATTCCGGCGATCACGGTACCTGTGGTGCTGTTGGGTACCTTTGGTGTACTGGCGCTGTTTGGTTATTCGATCAATACCCTGACCATGTTCGGCATGGTGCTGGCAATCGGACTGCTGGTGGACGACGCCATCGTGGTGGTGGAAAACGTCGAACGGCTCATGCGGGAAGAGCATCTCAATGCCAAAGAGGCGACCCGCAAGTCAATGCAGGAAATTACCGGCGCTCTGGTCGGGATCGCGCTGGTGTTGTCGGCCGTGTTTATTCCGATGGCGTTTTTTGGCGGCTCCACTGGCGTGATCTATCGGCAGTTCTCGATCACCATCGTCTCGGCAATGAGTTTGTCTGTGCTGGTGGCGTTGACGCTGACGCCGGCTTTGTGTGCCTCTCTGCTCAAGCCTCATGATGACAAGCACGTGGCGCAGGGCCGTTTTTTTACCTGGTTCAACCGTACTTTCGAGCGCAATGCGACGCGCTATCGTGGTGGTGTCGGTGCGGTGCTGGCGCGCGGTAAGCGTGGGATGCTGGCATATGGGTTGATCGTGATCGCCATGGCACTGTGTTTTCTGCGCCTGCCGACGTCGTTTCTACCCGAAGAGGATCAGGGCGTGCTGATGGCGATGATTCAACTGCCTACGGGAGCAACCGCTGAACAGACTTCCGCTGTCATGAAGACAGTACAGGACTACTTCACCAGCAAGCCAGAGGTGGTGGATTCGATTCTCTCGATCGTCGGCGCTGGTATGGGCGGCAACAGCCAGAACGGTGCACGTGCCTTCATCCGCCTCAAGGATTGGGACGAGCGTAGCGGCAGTGTGACGTCGGCTACGGATCTGATGCGTCGTGCCAATGCGGATCTGAGCAAGATCCGTGGCGCCCGTATTTTCCTGATGAATCCACCTGCGGTACGAGGTCTTGGCCAGAGTTCGGGTTTTGATCTGGAACTCAAGGATGTCGGCGGCGTCGGTCACGATGCGTTACTACAGGCGCGTGACCAGTTCCTGCAACTGGCGCGCAGCAATCCGCAACTGGCCAATGTGCGCACCACCGGGCTGGACGATACGCCGCAACTGCGGGTGAGCATCGATGATCGCAAAGCCGATGCCTACAGCCTCGCCATCAGTGACATCAACAGCACCATGGCCACTGCCATGGGCGGCACCTATGTCAATGACTTCCTCAACAACGGCCGGGTCAAGAAGGTCTATGTGCAGGGCGATGCGCCGTTCCGGATGCAGACCGAAGACCTGAACAAATGGTACGTCCGCAACAGCGCGAGTCAGATGGTGCCACTGTCGGCCTTCACCAGCAGCAAGTGGACTTTCGGCCCCTCTTTGCTGGAGCGCTACAACGGTGTCTCCTCGTTCGAGATCGTCGGGGAACCGGCTGCCGGGGTGAGCTCAGGTACCGCAATGGCGGCGGTCCAGCAGATCATGACGAAGCTGCCGGCCGGTGTCGGCTATGAGTGGACCGGCTCTTCGGCACAGGAACGACAGTCCGGCAATCAGGCGCCGATGCTGTATGCGATTTCCATCCTGTTTGTTTTCCTCTGTCTGGCGGCCCTGTATGAGAGCTGGTCGGTACCGTTTGCGGTGATTCTGGCAGTACCGCTGGGGATTGTCGGTACCGTGCTGCTGACCGGCATCATGGGTTTGTCCAATGACGTGTATTTCCAGGTGGGCTTGTTGACCACGGTCGGTCTGGCCGCCAAGAACGCGATTCTGATTGTGGAGTTTGCCAAGCAACTGCATGAATCGGGTAAATCGCTCCATGCCGCCACGCTGGAGGCGGTGCAGTTGCGACTGCGGCCCATCCTGATGACCTCGCTGGCTTTCATGTTTGGTGTCCTACCACTGGCTGTGGCGAGCGGTGCTGGCTCTGCCAGCCGCCGTGCCATCGGTACCGGCGTGTTGGGCGGCATGGCTTCGGCGACCTTGCTGGGAATTTTCTTTGTACCGCTGTTTTATTACCTGATCGCTTCTCTGATGGAAAAACGTCAACTGCGCAAACGAGCTCCACAATCTCCAGTGATGACACAGGAGGGCGCATGATGCGATTAGCGACTTGTCTGCGCGCACCGGCACCGACCTTGCTGGCACTGACCCTCGCGCTGAGCCTGAGTGGCTGCGTCAATCTGGCGCCGACCTACGAGCAGCCAGCGGCACCGGTACCGGGTAACTGGTCGGGCGCTGCGCTGAGCGGGAATGTGAGCGGAACGACCAACGCCACTGCGGCAGACAGTCTGGACTGGCGAAGCTTCTTTCTGGATGAGCGTCTGCGTCAGGTCATTGCGCAGGCTCTGGCCAATAATCGCGACCTGCGGGTAGCGGCATTGAACGTGCAGTATGCACGTGCTCAATACAGGATCACCGATGCCAACCGCTATCCGGAACTCAGTGCCAGCGCCAGCAGCACCGCCAGCCGCACACCGGGTAGTCTGTCCAGTACCGGCAGTGCGCTGGTCTCGCACGACGACAGTGTCGGTCTGGGGGTGTCTGCGTTTGAACTGGACTTCTTCGGCCGTCTCAAGAATCTCAGTGACGCTGCGTTACAGACCTACCAGTATCAGGTGGAAACCCGTCGCAGCACGCAGATCAGTCTGGTCGCGCAAGTCGCCACGGCCTGGCTGACCCTGGCCTCCGACCGGGAATTGCTCAAGCTGTCACAGGATACCTTTGACAGCCTCAGCAAAACCTACGCGCTGAGTCTGCGCAGCCACGAGATTGGTACCACCTCCGCGATTGATCTTGCCAGTCAGGAAGCCAGCCTGCAGTCGGCCCGTGCTGACGTTGGTCAGTACACCAGTCAGGTTGCGCAAGATATCAATGCGCTGACCTTGCTGGTCGGTGCCAGTGTGGATGAGAAATTATTGCCGCATCAGTTACCTGCTGCGGCAGGAGCATTGCTGGAGGCACCAGCGGGCTTGCCATCGTCCACCTTGTTGCGCCGTCCCGATGTACTGGCGGCCGAGCATACGCTCAAGGCGGCACATGCTGATATCGGCGCTGCGCGTGCGGCGTTTTTCCCCAGCATCACGCTCACCGCCAGCGGCGGTACGGCCAGCAACGCCTTGGGTGGCTTGTTCAAACCGGGTAGTGGTGCCTGGAGTTTTGCACCATCCATCAATCTGCCGATCTTCAATGCCGGTAGCAATCGTGCCAGTCTGGATGCAGCCAAGATTACCCGCGACATCGATGTAGCCACGTATGAAAAGGCGATTCAGACGGCCTTTGAAGAAGTCTCCAATGCCCTCGCGGTGCGGGCTACCTTGCAACAGCGTCTGGATGCACAGCAACAGGTCACGGCGGCCGACGAACGTAGTTACCGCTTGTCCGATGCGCGTTATCGCAACGGCATTGACAGTTATCTGACGGCGTTGGTCGCACAACGGGCGCTCTACAGCGCGCAGCAGAGCCTGATCAGCTTGCGGCTGACCGAGCAGAGTAATCGCATCACACTCTACAAGGTGCTGGGAGGTGGCTGGGAGGAGTAAGGAAAAACCGGGGTGAGGAAAAGCAGGAATAGCGCACCTTGCCCGGCAGGCAAGGTGCATGGTGCAATCAGAACAAATTAGTCCTGCTTGATGCCTTCAGCCTGGATGTGCAGCTTGGTTGCCATGGAGAAACCATAGGCCTTGCCGAAGTCGACACCGAAGTCGTCACGATTGAACGTGGCGCTGGCTTCGGTACCGCAGACTTCGCGCTTCAACATCGGGTTGACGAAGCATTTGAAGGTTTCCAGCGTCAGTGTGACAGGACGGGTAACGCCGTGCAGGGTCAGATTGCCTTGTACCTGTGTTGGGACGCCGTCCTTGAAGCCGGAGAAAGTACCCTTGTAGACCGCAGTCGGATATTTTTCCACATCAAAGAAGCCGTCCGACTTGGCGTGCTTATCGAGACCAGCATTACCAGTATCAATCGAGCCGACGTCAATCGTCGCTTCAACAGTACCAGTTTGCGCTGCGCGGTCCAGCACGACGGTGCCGCTGCTCTTGGTGAACTTGCCGCGCCAGACCGATACGCCACCGAAGTGATCGGCTTCAAAGCTCGGATACAGGTGGCTTGGGTCCAGCTGATACGTCGCCGGGGCGGCAGTAGCAGACAGGGAAACGCTGGCGGCCAGCATGCTGAGGGCAATCCAGAATGGCTTTTTCATAATTTCTCCAGTGGTAGAACGTTGGTGGGTCGAAGTCGGTGAGCAGTGCTGCACTGCCAGGCTGGGTCATGGAGACGTTCAGGCATGGCCACAGTGCAGCAGCGAGGTAATCGGGTAATGCTTGGGTATAGCTTAGCAATACACTGTATCAGGTCCGCATTCATTCCAATAGTAGGGTAATCTGGATGACATTCGTCCAGGTTTGGCGGAGTGGATCCATTGGAGTGACAGTACATCCCATTTATTGCGCCAGGGAAATTTGGCGCCGGGTGTGTGGTCAATAGCGCAATGACCAAATTGCCACCTCGAAAGTTCCTCGGGCATAATGATCTGACTTGAACCAGATACCTGTCGACTGCCTGCGTATCGTCCCGGCGGGTACGCCCACAGGATCCGATGCGCTGCCCTGAATTGCAACTGCATAGAGGCTCATAATTGATACCAGAGATGGCGCAACTGCTCCTTGTATTCTGCCGCCGGCAGGCGCGGGAACAAGCGGTACGAATGAATAACGCAATCGCGCTTCACCTCAACCTTGACCGATCTCTCTAAAGGACATGGCATGTTCAGGTCGAAGTTAAGTCTGCCTTATTTTTGGGCACAATTCCTGCCATTGGCGTTGCTGGTGCTGGGCGCTGCCGCGTTCCGCTATAACAACAATATTGATGTCGAGTTGCATCGGTTGCAGATGCAGCAACAGGAGTATGTCGCCCTGGGTGCGATATCGCTGGCCAACGACATGGATGCGCCGTTGCGCCATCTCAGCATATTGGTACACGAAAATCCGATTCAGGCTGCCATCAACGATCCATCAGAGATCAACAAGGGTTTGATGGCGGACAGTTTTTCTACCTTGATCTTGCGCAATCCAGTCTACGATCAGGTGCGCTGGATTGATGAAGGCGGCAACGAAATCGTGAACGTGATGGCCGGCCTCAATGGTCCGGAACGCATCGCCGAGCAGGCCCTGGCAAACAAGAAGAACATGCCGTACTTTGCTCGCACCATGGCGTTACCCCGCAATGAAATCCTGCTTTCGCCGCTGGAACTGTACAAAACCAACGGGCACGTTGACGCGCCCCACAAGCCCGTCCTCAGACTCTCTGCACCGATCAGCGATGCCAATGGCAAGCCACGCGGAATTCTGATCATCAACCTGTTGATGGCACCCTTGCTGGAACACTTTGCCAATCAGGTCGAGCACGAGAGCAATCGCGCCATGCTTCTCAATGGTGAGGGATATTGGCTCTACAACACCAATACCAGTGACGAATGGGGCTTCATGTTTGGTCATGAGGTGACCATCGGCAAGCAGTTCGCGCGCATCTGGCAAATGATGCAGACGCGCCCGCAGGGCAATGAGATTGATGACGGTATCTGGTCGTGGCAGCGCGTTGAGCTGCAGGTTGGCAACCCGCGCTATCACGTCCGCCAGCCGTCACCCTGGACGGTGGCGATGTATCTTCCTTCGCAGCGACTGCTGATTGACAGAAATCTGATCATGATACGGTTGGGCGCTTTTGTCGCCGTGGTCTTGCTGGTTCTGGGACTGCTCTGTTGGCGGCTGGCCAGCATCCGTCGCAAGCGCGAGCTGGAAAATCATGACCGGTTGCGTACTGAAGCCGAGCTGGTCGTCAGTGAGCATCGGGTCGCCGAACTGGAGCGCTACCAGGAGGCGCGCTCGATGCTGGCATCCATTGTGGCGTCATCGGATGATGCCATCATCGGTACCGGCCTTGATGACATTATCACCAGCTGGAACCCCGGCGCTGAACGAGTGTTTGGCTATCTGTCCACGGAAGTCCTCAGTCAGTCGATCTACATGCTTGTGCCGGCCGAAAGGACCGAGGAAACACGCGGGCTTGTCACGCAGGTCGCCGAGGGCAGCAGGATCGTTAATTTTGAGACCGTACGGTGGCATCGCGATGGTCGTCTGCTGGATATCTCGGTGACGGTATCGCCGATCCTCGATAACCAGAAAAACATCATTGGTACGTCCTACATCGCGCGTGATATCAGTGATCGTAAGCGTCTGGAAAAAGAAGTCAATCAACACCGGCAGCATCTTGAGGCATTGGTGGAGCAGCAAACTGGCAAGCTGCGTGAGGTCAATCGTAATCTGGAGCTGGCCTTGTCCAGATCAGAGTCGGCTACGCGCGCCAAGAGCAGCTTCCTGTCCAACATGAGTCATGAAATCCGCACGCCCATGAATGCCGTGCTGGGGCTCACCTATCTGCTGGAAAAGACATCACTGCAAGCAGATCAGCGCGATCTGATTCGCAAGATACTGACCGCGGGACAGTCGCTGCTAGGCATCATCAATGACATTCTCGATGTCTCCAAAATTGAGGCCGGACGACTTGAGATCGAGAGTGTGCCGTTCCGCCTCAGTACCGTGCTGGAAAATGTCGTCAACGTCAATGTGCCCGCCATTGGTGACAAGCAGGTGGAACTGGTGGTGGGTTTCAATTATGTCGGGATCGAGCATTTATACGGCGACGCATTGCGGTTGGAGCAGATTTTGACCAATCTGACCAGCAATGCGATCAAGTTTACTACTGGTGGCGAGATCAGTATCCGTGCCGAAACCATCAGCAAGAACGGCGATCAGGTGGTGTTGCGTTTTGCGGTCACCGATAGCGGGATTGGTATTCCTAAATCGCGTCAGCAAGATATTTTCCATGCATTCACCCAGGAAGATACTTCTACGACCCGCCGCTATGGCGGTACCGGTCTCGGACTGACGATCTGTCGCCATCTGGTGCAACTGATGGGAGGCGAAATAGGCGTCATCAGCGAACCGGGTGAGGGTAGCCAGTTCTGGTTTACGTTGCCGTTTCAGGTTTTGCCAGAGTCGGTCACTGAACTCCAGGCGGGTCTGGTGTTGCAGGTGCTGGTGGCAGACGATCACGACAGTGCCCGGGCTATTCTGGCCGATACCGTCAAATCCATCGGCTGGCAGGTTGAGGTTGCCGAGTCGGGCGAAGATGCGTTGTCCCGCAGCATGGCAAAAATCCAGCATAACAACCCGTATGACGTGTTTCTGCTGGATTGGCGCATGGACGGCATTGACGGCCTGACGACCGCGCGCGCCATCCGTGAAGCTTCTGTGGCCCAGTCACTGTCGCCGGTCATCATCATCGCGACAGGGCACACCCGGGAAGACCTCTGGTCGGCGGCGGATCCAGGTCTGATCGATGCCGTCATCAGCAAACCGGTGACGCCGTCAACCTTGTACAACACAATTATTCAGGCATACCAACGTCGGGGTACCCCGGCGCTACAGCCATCAACGCAGGAAGCGTCGCAGGAGCATGCCGATATGCGTGGTCTGCGTGTGCTGGTGGTCGATGATAGTGAGATCAACTGCGAAGTAGCCCGGCGCATTCTTGAATCCGAAGGGGTCATTGTGTCTTGCGTCAATGATGGCTCTGAAGCCGTGACCTGGTTGCGAGAACAATCTGCCGATCTGGTTTTCATGGATATCCAGATGCCGCTCATGGACGGTTATCAGGCCACGCAGGAAATCCGCAACCAGCTTCAACTGAGTGCCTTGCCGATCATTGCGCTCACTGCAGGTGCATTCAAGGCGCAGCAGGAGGCGGCGCTGGCCGCTGGTATGGATGGCTTCCTCTCCAAGCCTTACAACATCGAACAGATCCTCAGCGTGGTGCGCCAGCATGCGGCAAATCCGCACGCCGACAAAACTGCCGGGCCGGTAACGGTGACCAAGGCGAGCGCCGCGCCAGCGCCCGTGCTCAATATCGACGTTGGTCTGGAAGCCTGGGGTAGCGTTGACCTGTACCGCAAATTCCTGCTGCAGTTTGCCGAGCAATATGGCGGTACGGCTGACCAGATTGTGGCGCACTTGCTGGTTGCCGAGACTGCTCCGGCCAAGGTGCTGGCACACAAGCTGCGTGGCAGCGCCGGTACATTGGCGTTAAATGAGGTCTATGAACTGGCCGGAGACCTGGAAGTGCTGCTGGTCGAACAGGTGCCGATTGCGGCTTGCCAGGAGCGCGCTGGCCAATTGCGGCAGGCAGTGCAGCGTGCGCAACATGCGATTGCCGATTATGCCGAGGCCAGTCAGCCTAGCTGAGGCAAACTTATTTTTGCGTCCGGTGCGCGAGGTGATCGCGACCAGACATTTCATTGGCAAGGATTTCAACTCATGACAAGTGCAACATCCCCCGCAACGCCCTCCCTGCGTACGCTTTATCCTCCGATCATGCCTTATGACAGTGGATTGCTTGATACCGGCGACGGCCATCAGGTGTATTGGGAAGTGTGCGGCAATCCTGCCGGAAAACCTGTCGTGTTCCTGCATGGTGGCCCCGGTGGTGGTTGCGGCCCATCGCACCGGCAACTGTTCAATCCGGAGAAATACCGGATTGTCTTGTTCGATCAACGCGGCTGTGGACGCTCGCTGCCGCATGCCCAGCTGGAGGCCAATACCACCTGGGATCTGGTGGCCGATATCGAGCGTTTGCGTACTTTGCTCGGGATTCAGAAGTGGCAGGTGTTCGGCGGTTCCTGGGGCAGTACGCTGGCGCTGGCCTATGCCCAGACGCATCCTGAACGCGTGACCGAGTTGATCCTGCGTGGCGTGTTTTTGCTGCGTCAGCGTGAGCTGGACTGGTATTACCAGGAAGGCGCATCCTGGCTCTGTCCGGACCGCTGGGAAGCATTTCTGGCGCCGATCCCGGTTGCTGAGCGCGGTGATCTGGTCAGTGCTTACCGACGTCGACTGACTGGCGATGACGAGGCCGCCAAATTACAGGCAGCACGGGCCTGGAGCCAATGGGAAGCCAGCACCATCACCCTGGCACCCAACCCGGCGATGATTGCCCAATTCGGTGACGCGCATTTCGCGCTGGCCTTTGCCCGCATCGAAAATCACTATTTTGTGCACAAGGGCTTCATGGAAGAGGGGCAGTTGTTGACTAATGCCGGGCGTCTCAAAGATATTCCCGGCGTCATCGTGCAAGGTCGCTATGATCTGGCCACACCGGCCAAATCGGCATGGGAGCTGCATCAAGCCTGGCCGCAAGCGCAACTGCATCTGGTTGAGGGCGCCGGTCATGCCTATAACGAGCCGGGTATTCTGGACAAGCTGATTGCCGCCACCGATCTGTTCGCCGGCTAGTTATCGGCAGCTGGCCGCACGGGGTCAGCGTGCCAGCCAGCGCATGGCTGAACCGACTGCGGCCGGCATCGCTTCACGCATGGTTTCGATGAAATGTCGCAACCGCGCTGGATAAAAACGCGCATAGGGATAAATGATCGAGACCGGCAATGCGCTGGCTTCCCAGCCTGGGAATAGTTCGATGAGCCGACCGTTGGTCAGATGGCCCTGCATCAGCCAGGCCGAGCCTACCAGAATGCCCAGTCCTTCTTGGGCCGCGTTCGATAGGGCAAACAGACTATCGGAAGTCAATCGTGGCTGGAAATTGAGTTCGCATACCTCACCACTGACGCGGTGCGTTAAGCGGATCTGACGTCGATAGAACTGCGGAATCGCCAGCCACGGCAATGCCGCTAGCTCCCGCGGGTGCTGTAGTGGCGGATATTGGGCCAGCAGCGAGGGTGCCGCGATCAGCACGCGCGGCACTTCGGCCAGATGGATGGCGACTACCGAAGGATTCTGCACTTCGCCGACATGGATCGCGCAATCGATACCGTGCTCGATAAAGTCGGAGGCGCGGTCATGCAGCAGCCACTCGACGGTAATGCCCGGATGCCGCCGCATGAATTCTGCCAGCGGAGCGATCAACTTTTCCTGCCCGAACACATGTGGTACGAACACCCGCAACGAGCCCGCTGCCTTCGAGGCCGCACCGCGCAGATCAAGTTCGAAGGACTCCCACCCCGCCAGCAGATCGAGGGCTCGCTCGTAGCACAGCTCGCCGTCTTCAGTCAGCTTCATGGCATGGGTAGAGCGTTGCAGCAGGCGCAAACCCAGCGATTTCTCCAGTAACTGCAGACGGCGGCTGATGGTTGGCTGGGTCGTGCCCATCTGGGCCGCTGCCGCCGACAGGCTGCCCGCCTGCACGATACGCACAAATGTCTGGATCAGTTCGATCCGGTCAGAGGCGCTAGTGGCAGGGGAGGGGGTGGTTGGCTTGGTCATACGTAAAGCGTATAACAATTCTACTGATCCTGCTACTACCACTGCGCCGCGATCAAGCCCAAACTGCACTCCGTCGACATTCCACTATTTCTTTTCCTTACTGATTACGGGGTGCTTATCATGTCTTCCATACAAAATGTGCATACTGCAGCACCAACGGCGATGGCAGCCAAGACTGCTGGTGACGGCCTGCCGCGCTCGCTGATGTTGTTACTGGCTTCAGGTGCCGGATTTGCCGTTGCTTCGCTGTATTACTCTCAACCGATGCTAGGTGTGTTGGGCGCAGATATTGGCGCCTCCGACCGTACTATCGGCATGGTACCGATGGCGACTCAGCTAGGTTACGCATTGGGGATTCTGCTGCTGGCCCCGTTGGGTGACCGCTATGACCGCCGACGCATTATCCTCATCAAGGCGGCGGTACTGACCGCGGCATTGTTACTGGCGGGGGCCGCGCCGGGTATCGGCTTGTTGCTGGTGGCCAGTCTGGTGATCGGACTGTCGGCTACGATGGCGCAGGATATCGTCCCGGCGGCAGCAACCCTGGCGTCCGAGCAACACCGCGGCAAGGTCGTCGGGACCGTCATGACCGGCTTGCTGATGGGCATCTTGTTGTCGCGAGTAGTCAGTGGCGTGGTGGCGGAATATTTTGGCTGGCGTGGCATGTTCATCGGTGCGGCCGTCAGTATTGCAGCGATCGGCGTGGCGAGCTGGCGCGGTCTGCCCCGCTTCAAGGCCACGACGCATCTGAGCTATGCCTCCTTGCTGGGCTCGCTGGGCAAGCTGGTCAAGCGTCATCCTGCCTTGCGTCGTGCCGCATTGGCGCAGGGCTTGCTATCAGTTGGTTTCAGTGCTTTCTGGTCCACGCTGGCAGTGATGCTGCATGCAGCACCGTTTCATCTGGGTAGCGCTGCGGCCGGTGCCTTTGGTCTGGCTGGTGCTGCTGGTGCGCTGGCGGCACCACTGGCTGGCCGGATTGCTGACCGCAAGGGGCCAGAACTGGTTACCCGTCTGGGAATTGGCTTGACCACACTGTCTTTCGCTGCCATGGCGCTGTCACCTGCGTTGTCATCGCATGCCCAACTGGTGTTGCTGGCGCTGGCCGCAATCGGCTTTGATCTGGGTGTGCAGGCGACGCTGGTTGCGCATCAAACGATTGTCTTCGGGATTGAACCAGGTGCCCGCAGCCGCTTGAATGCTGTTCTCTTTGTTGGCATGTTTATCGGCATGGCAGCCGGAGCCGCACTAGGCAGCCTGCTATTGGCGCAATGGGGCTGGATCGGTGTTGTCAGTCTGGCAGCTACCGTGTCGGTGGCGGCGCTGGTAGTACGCATGTGGCCGGCCAAGGATGGGCGTCAATAAACGGCAAGCCGTATCAAGGATGGCAAGCAAGGCAAGCGGGCTGGCAAGTTGCAGCCCGCTTGCCTCTTGAATAAACCAGTGGACACCTGAAATAAATGCCTGCCCGTTGTAAGATACAAGGCTGCGCCGCATTTTTGGCACTCATATAGGTTTACTCATGTCGTCACAAGAAAACATCGAAGCTGACGTAGTCATTCCAGAAGAAAATCTGGAATTCGTCAGTTCCTGCGCCTTGCCCATGCCTTGGGCAACTTTTCAATTGCATGCTTTTGTTGATCATGTTTCCGGCAAGGAACATCTGGCACTGGTGCTGGGCGATGTCGGCAACGGCGAGCCAGTTTTGGCGCGTGTACATTCTGAATGCCTGACCGGTGATGCATTGTTCAGCCAGCGTTGTGATTGCGGCGCCCAGCTGGAAGCCGCCTTGAAGCGTATCGCCAAGGAAAAGCGCGGCGTCGTGTTCTACCTGCGTCAGGAAGGTCGTGGCATCGGTCTGCTCAACAAGGTGCGTGCCTATCATCTGCAGGACGGTGGTGCCGATACGGTGGAGGCCAACCAGCAATTAGGTTTCCCGGCCGATATGCGACGCTACACGATTGTGCTGCCAATGCTCAGACATCTGGGCATCAATGCGCTGCGCTTGATGACCAACAACCCCCGCAAGGTCAATGCCTTGCAGGAATGTGGTGTTGAGGTGGTTGAGCGCATGCCGTTGGTGGAAAACCGCAATCCTTTCAATATCCGCTATCTGCGTACCAAGGCGACCAAGCTGGGTCACTTGTTGCCGTCACATGACAATGACTGAGTCAGTGTCTGATCAATCCAACATTTTGCTGCCATGACGATTCCCGATCTGATCCCGATTTCCCTGTTGACCGGTTTTCTGGGCAGTGGCAAAACCACTTTGCTCAATTATCTGGTGGGCCAGCCTGAACTCAAGGATACCCTGGTCATCATCAACGAATTTGGTGAGATCGGGCTTGATCATCTGCTGGTCGCGCACAGTCAGGAAGAGGTCGTGGTGGAAATGAGCAGCGGTTGTCTGTGCTGTACCATCCGTGGCGACCTCAAGAAGACGCTCAAGGACATTACCTGGCGCTTCGCCGAGGGCGGCCACCGCAAATTCAATCGCGTCATTATCGAAACCACCGGTTTGGCTTCGCCAATCCCGATTTTGCATACCTTGATGACCGATCCGTTCATTGCTGGCAAATACCGGCTCGACGGCGTCATCACCACCGTTGATGCGGTCAATGGCGCGGCCACGCTTGATCAGCATATCGAAGCGGTGCAGCAGGCGGCGGTTGCCGATCGGCTGTTGCTGACCAAGAGCGATCTGGCTGATGCTGCTGTGCTGGATGCGTTGCGGGACAGACTGCGACAGATCAATCCGGCCGCGCAGCAGCTTCTGTCACAACAGGGACAGGTTGCTCCGGCACAGTTGCTTGATGCCGGTTTGTTCAGAACCGGCGAAAAAAGTCTGGATGTCACACGCTGGCTGAACGAAGAGTCTTACGCCGATGATGCTCACAAGCACGATCAGGCGCATGCGCACCACCATGGGCATGATCACCATCACGACCACCACGATGATCACCAGCACGACGTAAACCGCCATGATGATCATATCCGCGCGTTCTGTTTCAGCTTTGATACACCGATCGAACCAGACCAGTTTGACGAGTGGTTGAGCCTGCTGGTGGGCTTCAAGGGCCAGAATATCCTGCGCATCAAGGGCATCATTAATCTCGCCGGGCAAGAGCAGCCGGTGGTCATTCACGGCGTACAACACATCTTCCACCCCACCGTGACGCTACCGCAATGGCCGTCTGAAGATCACCGTACCCGTATCGTTTTCATCACCAAGGATGTCGAACGTGCCACCATTGAGCGCTCCTTCAAGGCCTTCATGCAGGCGCAAGCGATCGAACGCGAGCAAGCAGGCCGCTAACGTCTGTTTTGGCGTGGTAAAAATGATGCAAAGCGATTCGGGAAAAGCGTCGCTAGGGAACTCTGTTGAGTCACTCCTTTGCGGTTCCGGCGGCCGCTATCCCTTGTGCAATGTTGCCGCACATCAAGCTGCGCAAAAATTGTGTTGGTAATTCGTCTATCCAATGAATGTGGCGTTTATGATGGATGCCATTGGCTATGCGGAACACTCCCTGAGCATGATAAAAGCGATTAAACGCATCGGAGCATCTCTCTCGGCATCAGTGACGCTGTGCATTGGCTTTGGCTTGACGTTTTTATTGTTTCTCGGCACCAGCAAACTGGAAGACAACGCCTTCGACAGGGATTTCGAACAACGCAGCGCCTCCCAAATCTATATCCTGCAACGCGGCATGGAAGAGGCGGTGCAAGTACTGACATCGATCAATCGCCTATTCCTGACGGTCGAAGCGCCAACGCGTGGGCAATTTCATACCTTCACGACCCCGTTACTGCAAAAATTCAGCTTCGTGAAGGCGTTCAGCTTTCAGCGCATCATCAGCCATGCCGAGCGGCCAGGCTACGAAGCCATGATGCAGAAACAGGTTCCCGGCTTCCAGATCAGTGTTCTGCAGCAGGGGCGCCTGATGCCTGCGGCGGAGCATGCACGTTATCTGGTGGTGGATTATCTGGAGCCGCTCCAGGGAAATCAGCCCGCACTCGGTCTGGATCTTTCCGGTAACAGCGAGATCATGGCGACGCTGGCGCGGGCGATTGAACTGAACCAGCCGGTCTCCTCCGGCGGCGTGCGACTGGCACAGGCTTCGGCAAACGATCTTGGTGTGCTGGTGCTGATGCCGGTATATCGGTCTGGCATGCCGCGAGACACCGTAGCGCAAAGGCGGGCGGCCGTTATTGGCGATACTGCCGAGGTATTTCATGTACGCACCTTGCTGGAACGTATTTTTAGTCAGGCCAGCGTCCCTGGGGCCAAGACTGACCGTATCAGCGTCTACGTTGGCGATAGTGCGCAGCCAGAAATGCTGGCCTACCGAAGTCCCGAATCCGTCACCAAATCGATGGCCGGTCGTCTGGCACCGCTCTACCGTTCACCTGCAATATTTAACCGTACCTTTGTCATTGCCGGTCAACCCTGGCATGTAGAAATCAGCGCAGTGCGGCCGATTCTGTCCAATCACAGCAACTCCTTGCTGATCCTCATCGCAGGCAGCTTGCTGACCCTGCTTGCCACGGCTTACCTCAATACGTTGTTGATGCGCTCGCGTCGCGTCCAGCGCACAGTGGATGAGCGAACCGCTGAGTTGCGTCTGACCAATGCACTGCTCAAGGCTGACATTCAAGCCCGTCAGCTGGCCGAACGCGCCTTGCAGTTGCGTCAACGCGCCATTGATGCCAGCGTCAACGCGATCATCATCATGCAGGCCAAAGGACCCGATTATCCGATCGAATACGTGAATCCGGCATTCGAGCGGATCACCGGCTACGCTGCGGCCGAAGCCAGCGGACAAAGTATCCGCCTGCTGGAAAGTGCGCAGCGCGAGACGTCCAGCTTTGACGATATCTGGCGCATCATGGACCAGCGCACGGAGGGTAATGTACTGCTGCGCACCCAGACCAAGAACGGCGCACCGATGTGGAACGATTGCTTCATTGCGCCGGTCAAGGACGAGCTCGGTGAGACGACCCATTTTGTGGCCGTATTGCATGACATTACCGCGATGAAGCGCTATGAAGAGGAATTGGCGTTTCAGGCCAATTGCGATGTGCTGACCGGGTTGGTCAATCGCAACATGTTGCGCACCGCGCTGAATCAGGCCATGGCCTATGCTGAGCGTTATCAGCATGCCTTGTGGGTGGTGTTCATCGATCTTGATCGCTTCAAGTTCGTCAACGATACCCTCGGACATCGCGCCGGTGACTTACTACTCAAGGCGGTGGCCGACCGTTTGCGTCATGTGGTACGTAGTGCCGATACGGTCGCCCGGCAGGGTAGTGATGAATTTGTGATCGTCATGTCAGAGTATCCCGGTGCCGATCTCGACACCCATATTCTGCACAACATACAGACCGCAGTTGCGGCGCCATTGACGGTTGACGGACATACCTTCTTTCCCACATGCAGTATGGGTGTGGCGACTTATCCGGGCGACAGCAAGGATGCCGAGACCTTGGTCAAATATGCCGATATTGCGATGTACCGCGCCAAACTGCACGGGCGCGACAACTTCCAGTTTTATACCCCTGCAATGAATGAACAGGCACTGGAGCGGTTGCGTATCGAGGGTGATCTGCGACGAGCGCTGGAGCGCGAGGAGTTCATGTTGCACTACCAGCCCAAGCTTGATCTGCGCAGTGGCAAGGTGGTTGGCATGGAAGCCCTGATTCGCTGGCGGCATCCGCAAATGGGCATGGTGGCACCGGCACGTTTCATCGGTCTGGCAGAGGAGACCGGGCTGATCTTGCCGATCGGTGCCTGGGTGATTCGTACTGCCTGTGCGCAGACCAAAGCCTGGCATGACGCCGGCTGGGAGTCGCTGCGGGTGGCGGTGAATCTATCGATACGCCAGTTTTTGCAGGCGGATCTGGTGTCATCGATTGCCACCGCATTGGTCGAAACCGGACTACCACCCCATTGCCTGGAGCTGGAACTGACAGAAACGCTGGTCATGACGGATGTCGAGCAGGCGATTGGTATCCTGCGGCAGTTCAAGGAGCTTGGTGTTCATATCTCGATTGATGATTTTGGGACGGGCTATTCCAGTCTCTCCTATCTGAAACGTTTCCCCATCGATGCGCTCAAGATCGATCAGTCATTTGTGCGCGATATTTCGGTCGATGCCGATGATGCCGCCATCACGGTATCGATCATTTCGCTGGCTCACAGCCTCAAGCTGCAAGTCATAGCCGAAGGCGTCGAAACGCAGGAGCAATTAAGCTTTTTGCGGCATCACGGGTGTGACGAAATCCAGGGCTATCTGTTCAGTCCACCGGTGTCGGCGGAGCAGTTTGTCCAGCTGTTGCAGGAGACGATTTCTACTCCCGCAGAGGGCCTGACTATCAGTGCCCGCTGAGTTTATTGCATGCTGAATCCGTTTTCTGGTCGTGATGATGTGGAAATCTGTACAGCAGTACAGTCACATTGGCGTCATCACGCGCTTTACACCGTACTGCAATATGGTGCCGATGATGGCAGCATGCTGTTGCAGCTGTGGACGCGCTGGCAGCAACAGCGCGACGCTGGTGAGCCAGTGCCGCAGCGACTGCATTACATCCTGCTGCCGGGGCCCACCGAGCAGGATCCGCCGCTGGCAGCACCACGCGCTACAGGTATTGAGGATCCACTGGGGCTGGTGGCGCAATGGCTACCGGTCTGGCCAGCGGCTACACCAGGTTATCACCGTCTGTTGCTGGCGCAGGACCGTATCGCGCTGACGCTCATTGTTGGTGAACAAGCACAGGCATTAACGCAGCTCGAAGCGCGCGCCGATTGCGTGTTGCTGCAGGCTGCGCAAGGATGGCAAGCGCCGCAGATCAAGCGCTTATGCCAACTGGTCCGGACCGATACCTTGCTGTTTTTACCGACGCCTGCCACTGCACTGGCTGGCCCCTTGCAGCAGGCCGGTTTTGCGCCTGTTGCCGGTAACACAGCGGGTCTTGCCATGCGCTATGCGCCGCGCTGGCGTGTTACTCCTGCTGTACCGACAGTGCTACCTGTATCGCGTGAGGCCATCGTCATCGGTGCCGGTCTGGCAGGTACGACCCTATGCCAGCGACTGGTCGCACGTAGCTGGCGGGTAACATTGATTGAACGGCATGGCGCACCCGCGCAAGAGGCATCGGGCAATCTGGCCGGGGTCTACATGCCGTCCATTTCGCGCGATGACAATCCGACCGCCAGACTGACGCGGGCCGCATTTCTGTTTGCCCGGCAACTGTGGATGCAGCTCGACATCTTTGCGCCCGAGCGGCAGATCGGCAAGGCCTGTGGCGTCTTGCAGCTGGCGCGCGGTCCGCAGCAGGCCGAGGCCTTCGCCGATGCTGCCCGCTTCTGGCGTTATCCACCCGCGTTTGCGCAATGGTGGTCGGAGTCTGAAGTCAGCGATCGTTTGCAGATGGCTGCAGGAAGTGGCTGGTGGTTTCCGCAAGCTGGCTGGGTGCGACCAGCGCGGTTGTGTGAAGCCATGCTGGAAGCTTGTGGCGATGCGGTACAACGTCGGTTTCACCAACATGCGGTGCACTTGCGCAGGGTTGCACAGCAATGGCAGGTGGTCGACGCCCATGGTGCGGTGCTGGCGCAGGCGCCAGTCGTCGTGCTCGCCAATAGCGCGGCAGCCTTGCAATTTGAGCAGGCTGCCGGATTGCCGTTGCAGCAGATTCGGGGGCAAGTCAGTCATGTACCGGCAGAGCAATTACCCGTCCTGCCGATGGCACTGTGTGGCGACGGTTATCTGACTGGTGCCGTTGATGGTCTGGTCAGCATGGGTGCCAGCTATGACCTTGGCGATGAGGATACTTCGCTGCGACTGGACAGCCATCTGGGCAATCTCGGCAAGTTACGTCAGATGTTGCCGCAATGGCAGAAGCAGCCCGATCTGGCCAGCTGGCAGGGGCGTGTGGGATTTCGTTGTGTATCGACAGATCGTCTGCCGCTGGTGGGCGCGCTGCCCGACATGGCAGTGCTGGCTGTTACTGGTGAAGTTCAGTTACGCGACGTGCCGCGTCATCCGTCGTTACATGCGGTGCTGGGTTTTGCTTCACGCGGCCTGATCTGGTCACCGCTGGCCGCAGAAATTGTGGCTAGCCAGCTCACCGGCGAGCCACTGCCCTTAGGCAGGGATGCGCTAGCGTTGCTGGATCCGGCACGCTTTGCGCTCAAAGCACACCGGCGCGCTGGTTGAGGTTGCCATCCCGACAACCTCTGACCGACCTGATTAGCGCTGCCAACCGCCGTGATCAAATTCCCAGCCACGAGGGCCTTGATGCCAGCCGGGTGGCGCATAGCGATAGCCGCGATGCATGCGTTCCCAATGGCCTGCGACCCAGACATGACGATAACCGTCCCAGGCCCAGTACCCCGGTGCCCAGACATAGCCATGATGTGGCGGTGGTAATGCTTCATAGCGGGGTGGTGGCGGTGGTGCGGGCGCAATGATGATCTGCGCTTGCGCCGCGTTCGCCAGCATGAGCGCTGAAACGGCACTGGTACTGAGCAAGAGCGAAAGAAGCAATTTTTTGTAGAACATGATGCACTCCCTGAGTATTGATAATAGTAGCCGCGCTACATGGGGATGACTGTAGAACAGAGCAGAAAGGGGAGATGTAATTTTATGTATCGCCGACGGGTTTTTTTGCGCTGCTGAAACACTAAGAAACAAACTCGCAACCAGTGATCCGCCGGACAAACACAACAAGCCCCTTGCAGCCTGTCGGGCGCCTGAAGAGGGCCGGGGTAGAGTAAAATATCGCCTTTTGAACAGGCGTCCGGCGGGCATGGCAATGGGTTTTCCCGACCATCGACCTATCGATGCGCCTGACGTTACACCGGAACTGCACATGCTGCGAATTGCTGAAATACAACTCCCTCTCGACCATCCTGAAGCCGATCTGCGCGCGGCCATTCTCGCGCGCCTGGGTATTCCGGATGACCAACTGCTGAGCGTGAGCCTGTTCCGTCGCAGCTACGATGCGCGCAAGAAGTCAGCCATCCTGCTCAATTACTCGGTGGATGTCGAGGTCGCCGACGAAGCTGCCGTGTTGCAACGGCAGCCAGCACAAGGCAAGGCGGTCAGCAAGACTGCCATTGTTCCTACACCAGACACCAACTACCATTTCGTTGCCCGGGCACCAGCTGGTTTGCGCCAACGCCCGGTGGTCATCGGCACCGGCCCATGCGGTATTTTTGCGGGGTTGATTCTGGCCGAAATGGGTTTCAACCCGATCATTCTGGAACGCGGCAAGACGGTACGCGAGCGGACCAAGGATACCTGGGGCCTGTGGCGTCAACGCCAGCTCAAGCCGGAATCCAATGTGCAATATGGCGAGGGTGGCGCTGGTACGTTTTCCGACGGCAAGCTCTACAGCCAGGTCAAGGATCCTAAGCACTACGGCCGCAAGGTACTTACGGAATTCGTCGCCGCTGACGCACCGCCGGAAATCATGTACGTCAGCAAGCCGCACATCGGTACCTTCCGTCTGGTCAAGATGGTGCAACTGATGCGGGAAAAAATCGTCAGCCTCGGTGGCGAGTTTCGCTTTGAACAAAAGGTCAGCGATGTCGTCATCCAGGATGGCCAGATGCGCGGTGTAGTGCTGGAAAGTGGCGAGCATATCGAGGCCGATCATGTGGTGCTGGCAATTGGTCACAGCGCGCGCGATACCTTCCAGATGCTCTACGACCGGGGCGTCTACATGGAAGCCAAGCCGTTTTCGGTGGGCTTCCGGGCCGAGCATCCACAATCCCTGATCGATCGATGCCGTTTCGGTCCGAATGCCGGCAATCCTATCCTTGGCGCGGCCGACTACAAGCTGGTGCATCACTGTTCCAATGGACGTGCGGTCTACAGCTTCTGCATGTGTCCGGGCGGCACCGTCGTCGCCGCCACCTCCGAGCCGGAGCGTGTGGTCACCAATGGTATGAGCCAGTATTCGCGCAATGAGCGCAATGCCAATAGCGGCATCGTGGTTGGTATTTCGCCGGCGGATTATCCGGGTCATCCGCTGGCCGGGATTGAATTCCAGCGGCACTGGGAGTCACGCGCCTATGAGCTCGGTGGCCGCACTTATGATGCTCCTGGGCAACTGGTTGGCGATTTTCTGGCGAAGCGGCCATCGAGGGAACTCGGCAGTGTGATTCCGTCTTACAAGCCGGGTGTCTTGCTGGGTGACCTGAGTACGTCATTGCCTGATTATGCGATCGACGCCATTCGCGAAGCCTTGCCGGAGTTTGATAAACAGATTCGCGGTTACGCGATGAATGATGCGGTATTGACCGGTGTGGAGACGCGCACCTCTTCGCCAGTGCGTATCCGACGCGATGACAAGACCTTGCAAAGCCTCAATACCAAAGGTTTGTTCCCGGCCGGTGAGGGTGCTGGTTATGCCGGCGGGATCATGTCGGCCGCAATCGACGGGATCAAGGTGGCCGAGGCGGTGGCGCTGTCGATTACTGGGGGCTGAGGCGTCGCTACTCGACTTTGGTCGTATTTCCGCATTATGTCGTTGGCACCAATGCAAAACGGGCCGCAGTTGCGGCCCGTTTTGTTTGAGATCAGTACTGCTTACTTCTTTGCACGGCTAGTGGTCTTTTCAGCAGCCTGAGTGAATTGCTTGGCAGCATTACTGAGGTGACCTTCCAGTGTTTCTACGGCTTGCTTGGTGTTCTTGGTCAGTTGCTCGTAGCCAGCGTTGGCATTGCCAATTGCCGACTTCAGCAGTGCCACAGCCTGTTCCGAACCAGCTGGTGCATTCTTGGCGATTTCATCAACCAGTGCGCTAACCTTGCGGCTGGTGTCAGCAACTTGTGCTTCAGCAGCCTTGGTCAGTTCAGCTTGTGTAGCAGACAGGATTGATGCCAGGTGACGACCGTAGGCAGCAGCCTTTTCAGCGGTTGGCTGAGCGTGGGCAGTGGCCAGTGCGATCAGTTCCTGCGGATCCTTGACGGCGGAAAATTGTTGAGCAGCAGCAGCAGACTCTTCCAGCGAAGCTTTGACGGCGTTCAGGTTCAGTTCAACCAGCTTTTCCACGCCTTCGAAGGTCTTGGTGGTCAGTGTGTTGATCAGGTCCAGTTGTGCCTGGAAATGGGTTTTGGTTGCTGCGGAAAATTGATCTTGGTACGAAAACATGACTTCTCCTTTGGTTCGACGACTATTAGGCGACTGGCGGCTTCCGTCTCAAGATGTTATTGTGCGCCGCAACAAGACCGATTTTACGCACTTCTTTGGTGAGGTCAAGTGGTTTTTGTGCAACGCACCAAAATGATATCGATCGCCCGGCAAGTCTCACGATATGGATATGACTCGTCCCATTTCCCTTGGGAAATGACGTCTTGCCTTACCGTCCGTCACGCCGTTCTGGCGGTGCCAGCTCATGCACCACAACACCCTCGTCGGATGCCGCGAACTGACAGGTATGAGCGAGCGCAATCCCGCGCAAGGTATCTTGATAGCCTTGTTCCCAACGCCACCTGATCGATCCTTGTGAAAAGTTGACATCTTTTGATGCCATGTTCCAGTCGCGACCGGCATAGGCCAGTCGCACGACGTGAATGGTCGCATCGCTGCCAAGCTCGGCAATTTGCTGCCGGTCAGCTGCACTGAGTTGGGACGCGGGCAGGCGGGCGTAGGCATCGCGTGCAATTTTACGCAGCTGATGTTGCTTGATATAAGCATCAATATGGCGCTGTGAGCGCGAGGCAAAAGTGACATCCTTCTGCCGTGTCTGCACCGCTTCCAGTGTTCTCGGCTCGGGCCCATCGGCATGCCACAGGTCAACCATCATGCACAGGGTGTTCTGACGCGGCTCGTCATTGAGCACCACCTCCAGCGGCGTGTTGGAATACAGACCGCCGTCCCAGTATAGGTCGCCGTCAATTCTTACTGCGGCAAAGCCCGGTGGCAGCGCACCGCTGGCCATGACATGCTCGGCATTGATCGCCAGTTTCGTTGAGTCAAAGCGGATCAGCGTGCCACAGGTGACCTTGACCGCATTGACAGTCAGACGCATGCCGTCGCCACGGTTGAGATAATCAAAATCGACGTGGGCATTGAGCGTCTCGCGCAAGGCTTCCGTGCTGTAGAAACTGGCCTCTTCGGCCGGGACCGGCAAACCGGCCGCGAAGGGATTAAACGGACGTGGCGTAAAAAACCCTTCTACGCCACGGCTGAAGGTATCCAGGGTAGACAACCAGGTTGCTAGTTGACGTGTGGCGTCCGGTACCTGACGCAGGTCGACCGGATCCGGATGGGAAACGCTTTCCCAGAACTGTCGAAGTCGTTCGATCCGGTGCTCATGCGGATTGCCCGCAATGATGGCCGCATTAATGGCACCGATGGAAGTACCGACGACCCAGTCTGGGCAGAGGTCATGCTCATGCAAGGCGTGATAGACGCCGGCTTGATACGCACCAAGCGCACCGCCACCCTGCAGAACCAGAGCAATCCGGGGCCGAGCAGCTGAAGGTGATTTCCTGGTACGGGAAGACGTCGCTGGTGCGGTGTCGGCAGAGGCAGTGCTGGCAGATCGGCGTGGCATCGTGGTCCTTGCAGTGTGAATACTGGAGATTGCAGTGCAGCGCAGCAATTGTAGCGCGACCGGGGCAGGACTTCAGCGCTGGTCGACAGCTACGGAGTCGGCTCGACTGGCTCGCCAAGCATGCAATAACTGCAATGCTTCCTTGCTGATGGCGGTGGTTGTGATTTCATGCAGATGTTCGATGATCATCACCGCATACACATTGGCCAGCGTGTTGACTTCCGGTGACAGCGCACATTCTTCGCCGGTGGCAGGCCGTTGCAGGCGCCAGTAGTTAATAGCCGCTTCGAGATCGGTCAATAAGATGATGGTTTCGCTCATGCCGGTATTGTACGCCCGCCGCTGACTACGGCTGTGTCGGCGGCACGACATGCGTTTTCCATGCTTGCAAATTTGAAATTCTTCGTTGGGTGACAATCCGGTTTTTGCTCTAATGGCCCTCCGTCGCCTGTGCCCGCTACTGAAAGCTCTGTCATGTCTCAATCGCCTTCTCTCGCGGCATCTTCGGATGCCGCATCTGCCGTTGTTCATCCCCAACTTCCGCGTACTGGCGTAACCCGTATCCGTGATGATGCCCACGCCCTTGAAGCTGCGCGTGTACTCGCGACAGATCTGGCGCAAGAAGCGTCGGCGCGCGATCGTGAGCGTCGCTTGCCGTGGCCCGAACTGGAGCGCTATGTCCGCTCGGGTTTATGGGGGATTTCGGTACCGAGAGAATACGGCGGTGCAGGGGTGTCCAAAGTCACGCTGGCGGAGGTAACGGCGATCATTTCGGCGGCGGATGGCTCGATTGGTCAGATTCCACAAAACCACTTTTATGCCGTTGAGTTGATTCGCGTCAATGGCAGCGAAGCGCAAAAACGCTTCTATTTTGAGCGGGTGTTGCAGGGCGATCGTCTGGGCAATGCACTCGCTGAAATCGGCACCAAGAATTCCGCTGAACGCAAGACCCGTCTGAGTGCTGATGCCGAGGGTGGTTTCCGAATTAATGGCCGCAAGTTTTACGCGACCGGCGCGCTGTATGCCGATTGGGTACCGACCTCTGCCATTGATGATGGCGGTGTGCAGCAACTGGCACTGGTACCGCGCAACGCCGTTGGCCTGACCATCATTGACGACTGGTCCGGGTTTGGTCAGCGTACTACGGGCAGTGGTTCAGCCATCTTTGACAATGTGCCTGTCCCGGCCGATGCCGTGCTCGGCTTTCAGGCTGCATTTGACCGGCCGACTCAGGTTGGTCCGCTGGCGCAGCTGTTGCATGCCGCCATTGATCTGGGGTTGGCGCGTGCGGCCTATGAGGATCTGATTCGCTTTGTGAAGACACGCTCGCGCCCCTGGTTTGACAGCGGTGTCGAGCGGGCGTCAGACGATCCGCTGACATTGCGCGAAGTCGGTGATCTGACGATCCAGTTACATGCGGCGGAGGCATTGCTGGAGCGTGCCGGACGCAAGGTCGATACCGCGACGCGTGAACAATCTGCAGAGAACGTTGCTGCGGCCTCGGTTGCAGTGGCTGAAGCGCGGGTACTGACCACGGACGTCGCATTGGCAGCCAGCACCAAACTGTTTGAGTTAGCCGGTACCCAGTCCACCCTGGCCGAGGGCAATCTTGACCGTCATTGGCGCAATGCCCGTACGCATACCCTGCATGATCCGGTGCGCTGGAAATATCACGTCATCGGCAACTACTATTTGAATGACAAGAACCCGCCACGTCACGGCGCGATCTGATTCCGACCAACCGATCATGGATGTCGCAGCATGAGTCAATCCGGCAAAAAAGAAATTCGTCTCAACGCCTTCAATATGAATTGCGTGAGCCACATCAATCACGGTTTGTGGACGCATCCTCGTGATCGTTCGCAAGACTATACCGATGTCAATTACTGGACCGATCTTGCCAAGCTGCTTGAGCGTGGCAAATTCGACGGACTGTTTCTGGCGGATATCGTCGGTGTCTATGATGTCTATCAGAACGCGGTCGACCTGACCTTGCGCGAGACCATACAGCTGCCGGTCAATGATCCGCTGCTGCTGGTCTCGGCGATGGGACATGTGACGGAACATCTGGGCTTCGGCGTCACGGTCAACCTTACCTACGAGGCCCCGTTCCTGTTTGCACGCCGTATGTCCACCCTTGATCACCTGACCAAGGGTCGCATTGGCTGGAATATCGTTACCGGTTACCTCGACAGTGCTGCCCGTGCCATGGGTTTGTCCGAGCAGATCGCGCACGATGAGCGTTATGATCGCGCCGATGAGTTCCTGGAAGTGGTCTATAAACTCTGGGAAGGCAGTTGGGAAGAGCAGGCTGTACTACGTGACCGCGCACGTCGCATTTATGCGCAGCCGGACAAGGTGCATACCATTTCCCATCACGGGAAGTATTACGACGTCGACGGAATTCACCTGAGCGAGCCGTCCCGTCAGCGCACGCCGGTCTTGTATCAGGCCGGTTCGTCCGGCCGCGGTCAGCAGTTCGCCGCCCGTCATGCCGAGTGCATCTTCATTTCCGGACAAACCCGTGAGGCGGTGCGCAAGCTGGTGATCGGTGTGCGTGAAGGTGTGGTGCGTGAAGGCCGTCATCCTGACGATATCAAGGTCTTCATGGGCATCACCGTGATTGTGGCGCCCACCACCAAAGAGGCGCAGGAAAAGTATCAGGAGTACAAACGCTACGCCAGCCCTGAAGCCGGCCTGGCGCATTTCTCCAGTGGTACCGGGATCGATTTTTCCAAGTACGAACTCGATGAGCCGATCCGCCAGGTGAAGACCAACTCGATTGAGTCGCTGGTCAAGACTGTTACCAATCCCGAACTGAACTGGACCAAGCGCAAGTTGCTGCGGCAGCTGGAGCTGGGTGGACGTTACCTCACCATCGTCGGCTCGCCTCAGGAAGTTGCCGACGAACTCGAGGGATGGATCCGCGAGACCGATATTGATGGCTTCAATCTGACCCGCACGGTCACACCGGAAAGTTATGAGGATTTCATCGATCTGGTGATCCCAGAGCTGCAAACCCGTGGCTCCTACAAGCACGACTATGCACCGGGCTCGCTACGTGAAAAGCTGTTTCATGGTGATGCCTACCTGCCATCCCGGCATATCGGCGCCACGTATCGCACAGTCAGCTCAGTCGACCAAAATCGACGCCATGCCTGATTCCGGGGCTGGATGTGAACCCAGCCGCAGGTGTCCAAACGATTATTTGAGGTATCAAGTCAAGCTATGAAATCAATTCTCCATCGTATGTTGCACAGAGTTGCCATGAGCTTGCTGCTCACTAGCCTGCTGAGCAGCGTGACATTGACTGCGACAGCGGCGGATAAAGTACTTAAGGTCGGTGTGACCAGTGGCCCGCATGCCGAGGTGTTTGAAGTAGTGAAAACGATCTTCGAGCGCAACAACCCTGGCTACAAAATCAAGATCATCGAGTTTAACGACTATATTCAACCGGATGCTGCACTCGATGCTGGTGAGCTTGACGCCAACAGCTATCAACATCGCCCGTTCCTGAATGCGCAGATCAAGGCGCGCGGCTATAAGCTGTTCGGCACCGGCAAGACGTTCATTGGGCCTATTGCCATCTATTCAAAGAAATTTCACCAGCTGGCAGACCTGCCCATCGCTGCCAAGATCGGGATCCCCAACGATCCTGCCAATGAAAGTCGGGTTCTGCTGTTGTTGCAAAAACATGGCGTTATTAAGTTGCGTGCCGGTATTGACCCGCTCACTGGCGTCAATGCAACGCCGATCGACATCGTCGAGAATCCCCGCAAGCTCAGATTGATCGAAATTGATGCTGCTCAACTACCGCGCACGCTCGATGATCTGGATGCGTCTGCCGTGAATGCTGACTATGCGGTCAAGGCTGGACTCAACCCACAACGCGATAGCTTGGTGGTCGAAGACGGTGCCAGCCCTTATGCCTGCCTGATTGCGGTACGTGAGAAAGACAAGGACCAGGTCTGGCTGCCACGATTAGTACAAGCCTATCAGTCAGACGAAGTGCGCAAATATATTCAGAGCACCTTCAATGGGGCCGTTCTTGCCGGTTGGTAAGCCATGCATGCTGCTTTGATGGTTTGATCCCGTCATTGTCAGTTATTTGATGCAGATGCCTGCTGATACTTGATGTTGTCCTTTTTTGGCAGCAGCTATCCCTGATCTACGATCGCGGATAGCTGTTTTTCCATTGTCAAGTGTCGTGCATTGGACAGATGCCTTTGCACAACGTCTTCTCCCCGCATAAAATTTTTACGATACAGTACGCGCTCAGAAATAAAAACAAACTAGCTTTTCAGCTATATGTTTCCTGACAATTCCTGAGAAGCAGGATGAAAGCCACCAGTTTTGTGGGGGTGGTAGACGTAAAAAAAGTCTCGTTTTTCGTAAATGAGACATAAATTGAAGCGGGAAAACAATGAGTTCAACAGTGGTCAGACCAAGCGATTCCTTCCGGTCGAAGAAATTTCACATCATCACGCTCGCAGCACTCGGTATCGTTTTTGGCGATATTGGCACCAGTCCCTTGTATGCGCTGAAGGAGTGTTTCAGTAACGACCACGGCGTGCCATATTCTCCAGAGTCGGTACTGGGCATTATTTCCATGCTGTTCTGGGCGATCACGATTGTGGTGTCGTTGAAGTACGTGTTGTTCGTCATGCGTGCCGACAATAATGGTGAGGGTGGTGTGCTGGCATTGATGGCGCTGACCTTGCGCACGGCAGTAGCCGGTTCGCGGCGGGCCAAATGGCTGATGATGCTGGGCGTTTTTGGCGCCTGCATGTTCTATGGCGACGTGGTGATTACGCCTGCCATTTCGGTGTTGTCGGCGGTTGAGGGGCTCGATATCGCTATCCCTGGCACCTCGCATTACGTGATTCCGCTGACACTGGTGATCTTGATCGGCCTGTTCCTGATCCAGCGCCACGGTACTAATCTGGTCGGCAAGCTGTTTGGACCAGTGATGTTCATCTGGTTCATTTCACTGGCATTGCTTGGCCTGTTCAACATCGTCAAGGCACCCGGCGTGCTGGTGGCGATCAATCCCATGTATGCGGTGCAATTCATGGTGCACCATGAAATACAGGCGTTTATCGTGCTGGGTTCGGTTGTGCTGGTTTTGACCGGAGCTGAAGCCCTCTATGCTGACATGGGACACTTTGGCATTCGTCCAATCCGGTATGCGTGGCTCTATACGGTCATGCCCAGCCTGATGATCAATTACTTCGGTCAGGGTGCCAACCTGCTGGCCCACCCCAGCGCGGTCAGCAATCCGTTTTACCTGATGGTGCCGCAACCGCTGATGGTACCGATGGTGGTATTGGCGACCATGGCCACCGTGATTGCCTCGCAGGCGGTGATTTCTGGCGCGTTCTCGCTGACCAGTCAGGCCATCTTGCTGGGGTTCGTTCCACGTATGCGCATTTTGCATACCTCAGCCGATGAGCGTGGTCAGATTTATATTCCACTGATCAACTGGATGTTATTGGTGCTGGTGGTCGCGGTGGTGTTGAAATTCAAGAAGTCGGATGATCTGGCCGCTGCCTATGGCGTGGCGGTGACGACCACCATGCTGATCACCACGGTGCTGGCGGCAGTCGTCATGCGCATCGAGTGGCGCTGGCATCCGGCCTTGGTGACCTTGTTGATCAGTGCCTTGTTTGTGGTCGATTTTGCATTTTTCTCGGCGAACCTGCTCAAGATCGCCGATGGTGGATGGTTCCCGTTACTGCTCGGCGGCATTGCCTTCTTTGTCCTGATGACCTGGTATTCGGGACGCATGGCGTTGCGCTCACGGGTCAAGGATGACGGCATTCCACTGGAGCCCTTTGTGGCCAGCCTGCTCGCGCATCCACCGCATCGGGTAGGTGGCACGGCAGTATTCATGACTGGCAACGTCAATACCGTGCCGGTCGCACTGCTGCATAACCTGAAGCACAACCGCATTCTGCACGAGCGCGTGTTCTTCCTGAAGATCAGTATCTGGGACGTCCCCTACGTGGCCGACCAGGAACGTCTGACCTTGAAGGATCTGGGTGGCAATATTCATTTGTTGCGTGCGGCATTCGGCTTCAAGGAAGCGCCCGAAGTGACCAAGGTGCTGTCACTGGCAGAGGCGCAGTTCGGCTTGCACTTTGATCTGATGGATACCTCGTTCTTCCTGGCGCGGGACACGGTTGTGCCGACCAAGTTGCGTGGCATGTCGCATTTGCGCGAGCAGCTGTTCGCCTGGATGTATCAGAATGGCGCCAAGACGTCGGACTTCTTCCACATTCCAGCCAACCGTGTCGTGGAACTGGGTACCAAGGTAGAAATTTGAGTTACTGAATTGCTTGGCAAACCGGCGTTATCGTTGCATCCCCAGCACGATGGCGCCGGTAGCGATCAGTAGAGCAGCAACGATGCGCCGCTGTGTCAGCTTTTCCCCGAGGAACAGGCTGCCGATCACGGCGGCAAACAGAACCGAGGTCTCGCGCAATGCAGAGACGGTCCCCATCGGGGCCAATGTTACGGCCCAGATCACAATCCCATAGGCCAATAATGACATCACCCCACCCGCCAGACTGATCCAGTTCTGGCGGGCCTGCGGTAGCACTGGCCAGCGGCGTTGCTGCCACATGACGATCAATGCCAGCGGCGCGCTGTCGAGCACAAACAGCCAGCCAGAATAGGCTAATGCATTGCCCGACGCGCGGGCACCGATGCCGTCGGTCACGGTATAGGCGGCGATGAAGGCTCCGGTGGTGAAGGCCGCAATCGGTCCTGACAGGTTATGGCGGTCCTTGATCTGCGCCAGACTGATGATCCCGAGTGAGACCAGACCAACCCCAATCCAGGTGGCACCTCCCATTTTTTCACCGACCAGCAGCGCTGCGCCGATTGCGACCAGCAACGGTGAGGAGCCGCGTGCAATGGGATAAGACTGGCTGAAATCGCCGATGCGATAGGCGCGGATCAGGAACAGGTTGTAGCCTGTGTGCAGTGCGCCGGAGAGGAGTATGTATGGCCACGCAGCAGTGTGCGGAAGGGGTGTCAGCAGGATCAATGGCAGTGCGCCAAGTCCGGCCCCGATGGTCATGATGGCCAGTGAGCTGAGTCGATCTCCGCTGCTTTTGAGCAGGGCGTTCCAAGAGGCATGCAGCAGTGCGGCGAGCAAGACCAAAGCAACCACGCCGGGATTCATGAGCGGGATCCTGATAACGGTTTCATGGTGGCGAGCATTGCGACAGCGGGGCGGCGCGTAAAAAAGCCCTCATCATACGCGCTGATCCAGACTTGATGTTGGCTTGTTCTGCGCTGACCTGCTGCGTCAGGGTTCAGGCTATGGATGGCTGATGAGGCAACGCTACGGCACAACGCCAGAGCTGGTGTCCTGAGGCCAGATATTTTCGTTCAAAAGGTGTCATTGGCGCGTCTGGCAGATAAGCCTCACAGCTTGCCCCTGCAGCCAGTTGGTTCAGTGCGGTCGCGAATTCTTCAACGTAAATCTGCCAGTTGCTGCGACATTCGATATGTCCACCCAGCGCCACGATGGTGGGGAATACCGCGTGACCGTGCCAGCGTCGCGCCAGATGCCCGATCTTCGGCCAGGGATTGGGATAGAGCAGGTACTGGCGGGCCGGAAAAATCCCCGCATCCAGTAACAGGCGCCAGTAATCAACCAGATCGGCGCGCACAAAGCAGAGGTTGTCAGGTTCCGGACCATCCCACGCCTGTCGGTCAGTATTACGTGCCAGGCGGTCTTCAGACTGGTCGATGCCGATCACAAAATGATCTGGATACTGTGCTGCCAGGTGCAATGTCGACAAGCCAACACCGCAGCCAGTGTCCAGGATCAACGGTTGTGATCCGGCGGTACGCCAGACCCCGATACTCTGGTCAAAGGCTCCCTGGTTATAGGCAGTCACCGGCTTGCGGAATGGATGGCGGGCATGTCTGGCAACCAGGCTTGAGAGCTGGCTATGGATGCCGGTCTGGCTGCTGGAGATGGCGGACGAATTCAATTTGCAGGGATGGTGTAGCGTAGGGGGTCTGCTGGGGAGGTGACGCTGCATGCCGTGCCATGGTCCATGGCGCGGCATGCAAGACTTTAGTGCAAGGTCATCGGTTGGCGCATCAAAATATCATAACTGCTGAGGAATGAGTCAATGTCTTCCATGGAAGGCTCGGTGGCAATCAGATCCTGCACGTTCTTGCGAAACATTTCGGCAGCCGGACCGTCAATGTAGATTTCGCGCTTGCCGGATTTGTCCATGATTTCGTAGCCACCGAAGTGCAAGGCTTCGTGATCGCGGTCGGCCCCGAACTCAACGACGCTGTATTGCTCACTGTTGTAGATCAGATTCATCGTGGCTCCTTTAGCAAATAGTCAGACTTTGTGCAGGAAATGGCGTCAGGTAACCATATTTCAAGGGCCTTCATCGACCCTTGATTTGTTTACGGCAGAGTCCGCAATAACTTTTGCGGTCTTCACAACATAGAGTGAAAGAGTGGAGTCGGGGAGCGAAGGTCAGAAATGCGAGCAATGACATTGTCAACGGGCAACTCAGGCGCGGCTGAGATACCAGGCTAGCCCAAGGCAGCGATCTGAATGATCGCCACCCCGGATGAGCGGTAGAGAAACTTCAAAGGCCTTTTTTCGCCAGCTTGCCAGGTTCGACACCCAATTGTTTGAGCTTGCGATACAAGTGGGTGCGCTCCAGTCCGGTGCGTTCGGCAACGCGTGTCATGCTGCCGTTTTCACGGACCAGATGGTATTCAAAGTAGGCACGTTCGAATGCATCCCGGGCTTCGCGCAACGGCAGATCAAACGAGATATTGGAAGCATTATCGGCAATAGGTGCGTAGGCTGGTGCCAATGCCGCACCGTGTCCATGATGTGCGACATCGCCATTGGCGGCTGAAGTATAGGCCGACACACTGGCAGCATGATGTTCGTTGGTGTCGGCTGTCGTGACAACATTGGGGCGGATGTAGGAGGGCGCACGGACCGGCTCCCTGCTGT
The DNA here is from genome assembly GCF_014192645.1 of Herbaspirillum sp. Sphag64. GTDB lineage: Bacteria > Pseudomonadota > Gammaproteobacteria > Burkholderiales > Burkholderiaceae_D > Herbaspirillum. Next base: position 67,206 of record NZ_JACHYE010000015.1, read on the forward strand.
GTGACAGACCTTGCTGGACAGCTTTGAGCAGCTTTTGCAAGGCAATCGGCTTTTCCAGGAAATTGAGCGCGCCGATCCGTGTTGCTTCGACCGCGGTGTCAATTGTCGCATGTCCTGACATCATGATGACTGGCATGCTTAGCAAGCCATCCCGCTGCCATTCCTTGAGCAGTGTTACTCCATCTGTATCTGGCATCCAGATATCCAGCAACACCAGATCAGGAACACTGCCTAGACGCAGTTCTCTTGCCTGCTGCGCGTTTTCTGCGGTGGATACGACATGCCCTTCATCGCCCAAAATTTCTGAGAGCAATTCGCGGATACCCATTTCGTCGTCGACGACAAGGATGTTAGCCATGTGCCTGCTTTCCTCATTAACTATTTTTGAGATATTTTATGCAACTGGCAAAATCAATGTTGTGCGCTCACAAAATCAATGTTGCCAGCCATATCGGCAAAGACGCTACCTATAGTACAGCACGTAATGACCACCCCCCGGCTGGCGCTTTGCAGACATGTCGTTTTCCAAAAAATAAACGAACCACGCAAAATTTTATGTCACAACCATACTAAACGACCGTGCCTCCATCAACGGCAGCGGCGCTAAAATCTTAATGCTTATGCATCGGGTGCTAACTTTAACAGCAAAATTAATATTTTTGCGCCTCTCGTGTCATTGCGATTCTGGATGTCGACGCGTCCGCCGTGTTCATCGATGATTTTTTTTACCATCGGCAAACCTAATCCTGTTCCCTTAGGCTTGGATGTTACATAAGGTTCAAATGCACTGGCCAGTATTTTAGGACTGAAGCCAGGGCCATTATCGGTAATCGACAGACACACTGCGCTGCGCCCCGTTCCGCCCGAGCCCTGATATTTGACCAATTCCGTGACTAGTTCAATACGTGGTGTGAGCCCGCCATTGTCGGCAACCGCATCCTGGGCATTCTGCAGCAGGTTATGGATCACCTGACGTAACTGCGTAGCGTCACCCATAATCTTCGGCAGTCCTGGTGCAAGGCGCGCCTGAATCACGTCACGACCATCACCTGCCAGATAGAGATGCAGGATTTCTTCGGTCAGTGCGTTCAGATCAAGCGCTACAGGCTTGGCCGGAGGTGTCTTGGCGTAGTCGCGGAAATCATCGACCATGCGCTTCATGGCGGCGACCTGATTGACAATGGTGGCGGTACTTTTTTCTAATACTGCGGCGTCGGATGGCAGTAATTTGTCTGACAGGCGCATTTGCAGTCGCTCCGCTGACAGCTGGATCGGTGTTAATGGATTTTTGATTTCGTGGGCCAGACGGCGCGCCACTTCACCCCAGGCAATCGAGCGTTGGGCCGAAATGACGTTGCTGATATCGTCGAAGACGACTACGTAGCCGACGCCGTTTTCCACCGGCAGGTGAGAGCCACGTGCCAGCAAGATGATTTTATTGCTATCCCGGTCAGAATGGTTGCTGGCAGGTGCCTCCCCATTGCCCAGCTCGATCTGCTGTTGCCAGTGCAGGCTGTCGTGCGCCGAGTCGGCCGCCAGTTGTGCACTTTTTTCCGAGAATGCCTTGATGATGGCTTCGGCGAACAATGCCTGCCCTTCAATGGTATGCAAGGGCGTTCCGATACGGTCGCTGAAGTCGTAATCAAGGATACGGCGGACCGATTGATTGATACTGACGATGCGGAATTCATTATCCAGCACCATGACGCCGGCCGACATATTGGCCAGCACTGACTCCAGATAGGCCTTGGCATTTTCCAGTTCAGCACGATTGCGCTCAACGGAGGTGCGCGCTTCCAGCAATTGGCGCGTCATCACATTGAAGGACTGGGTCAACGTGCCTAGTTCATCGGCACTGCTGATGATAGGACGTGGAGACAAATTCCCTTCAGCCACCGCCTTGGTACCTTCTGCCAGTAGCAACAGGGGACGCGCCAGGCTGCTGGCAATCAGGAAGGCACTGGCGATGGCGCCAAAAATTGCCAGTAACAGGGTTAAGGTCAGGGTGACCAGATAGATCTTGCGCAAGCCTGAGCGTGCCACCGAACGTTGCTGGTACTCGCTGTAGGCCAGACGCAGGGTTTCGGCATTGGAGGCCAGGTAATCGGGGACCGGTAGCAATACCTGCAAGAAGCGTCCGGCAGTTTGCAAGCCCATTGTCTTGCTCGAATTGGGAACAGCTACTACCACGTGCAGGCGTAGATTGCCTTCGGTATCGGCGTCACTGCCCATCGCACGCGAATCGTCGCTTTCCACCACTGAAAAACCGCGCGTTATGCGCGCCTGCCGCATCATTGCCGGACTTGGCACGCTGGGCGTAAGTACACCGATACGCCCTCCGACAGTCGCCAGTACTTGCGCGTTTGCGTTGACCAAGGTGATTTCCATGTTCTGGTCATGGAGGCGGGAGAGATAGGTAACCTGTTCTGACTCGGACAGATCTGCCAGCTCCTGTGCCATGGCACGGGTACGTGAGGTCAGGTCGGTAAGCGATGAGTCAAGTGCATTGCGTCCCAGATTCAGACCGGATTCCAGTGCCGCTTCCATGCGCACGTCAAACCAGGATTCAATCGAGCGTGACACGAACTGGACCGACACCATATAAATGATGGCACCCGGCAGAATACCGATGAGGGCAAACATCATTACCAGTCGCGCCAGCAGTTTCGAGCCGAATTTGCCGCTGCGATAGCGTTTGTAAAGCCGTATCAGCAGGAGCACCACCAGCAGCAGCAGCGATATCGCTGCGAGTGCATTGAGCCCAAGCAGCCAAGGATAATGTTGATCGAAAAGGGCAGAGTTTTCAGAGGCGGACGCCAGCAGAAACAACAGGATGCTGATGACACCACCACCAACCCCTAACAGATAGCGCAGGGCACGGGTCATTCTGGTTTGAAGCTGAATTCTTTCCAGTTGGAGGAAAGCCGCCAGTCACTATTGTTGAGTGCATTGATCTGGAACGGTTTGGGCAACTGTGCCACGTCCAGGCGCATACGTACGCCAACATTGACAACATCGCCGGGCTTGAGCGCATTTTTGTCAGCAACGATCCAGCGTGGCGGCCGGCGGATCAGCGACAAGGCATCTTCCAGCGTACTGAAGCTCTGTTGCAGCTGACCGCTGGTAGAGGCATGGTATTGGCGCGTAAGAACGTTGTAGGAAAGACGGACCGTACGTGATGCTGCCGCGCTGACTTCATCGAACCAGTACCAGCGGCGGCGGGTGAGCTGCACATCGGTGGTGAAATAAAGCGGAACCCCTCGGGTCAGGGCATCTTCCAGGCTACGGTTAAGCTCGAAAGAATAGGTCACCGACAGGCGATAGCCATCGTCAACAGCTTCCAGCGATGCCTGTGAAATATCGATTTCAGCAGCATGCAGGTTGCCGTTGCTTAACAACAGCATGGCAAGCAGCAGCAATTGCCGGGTGCATTGTCGGAAGCGCTGGAGCAGCCGTAGTAACACCTGTCTTGCGTTGTCGCAAGGCAATATGGCGGATGCCGGAAAGAGGAAGTTGAAAAGGGCCGATTGCGTCAATTCATGGTCCAGTTTTTTGAAACAGTGCGTAAAACAAGCCATCATGGTCAGCGTCGGTACTGGCTGTTGGCAATAACTGACCGGGTGCGTCCAAGCGCAAGGCATTGTTACGTGTAGCAAATGCTGCAGCTTGCAGTTCTGATTCCTGAGGCCACAAAGAGCATGTTACCAGCAACAATTTACCATCGGGCTTGAGCATCTGCCAAAGATTGTCGAGGATTTGCGCAGAAAGTGTTGCAAGTTGCGCGGTATCCGATTTGCGGCGCAACCAGCGAATATCGGGATGACGCCGCACGATTCCTGACGCAGTGCAAGGTACATCGGCCAGGATCCTGTCAAACTGCTGTCCATCGAACCAATCACCGGCGCTGGCCGCATCGCCCGATTTGAGTTTTGCCTGCAACTGCAGGCGCTGCAGGTTTTCTTCAATCCGCCGCAGACGTTTTGGGTCGTGGTCCAATGCCAGCAGATCAATGTCGGCAATTTCCAGTAAATGGCCGGTTTTACCCCCAGGTGCAGCGCAGGCATCAAGCACGCGCATGCCATCGTGGACGTCCAGTAACGGCGCTGCAAATTGAGCAGCAGCATCCTGCACCGACACCAGCCCCTCTGCAAATCCAGGAATCTGCGTCACAGGTACCGGCTTGTCCAGCCGCACGGCATCGGCGCCAATCTGGTTGCCATGCATGCCGGCTGCAGACAGGCGTTCCAGATAGGCAGAAATCGAGCTTTTGCGGCGATTCACACGCAAGGTCAATGGCGGTGCGGCATTGCCAGCCAGCAAAATGTCCTGCCATTGCTGCGGATAGGCATCTTTTAGGCGGTCGATCCACCAGGTTGGGTAATTCCAGGTGCCGGGTGGCGTCTTGCGCGCCTGTGTCAGTAATTCTGTATGTTCACGCAAGAAGCGTCTGAGGATGGCATTCACCACGCCTTTGGCATGTTGCAGGTCTGGGTCGGCAGCGGCAGCTTCGACCGCCTGATTAACGACTGTATGCGCATCATAGGCAGGATCTTGCTCGTCCGCCAGCAGCGCCAGCGCACAGCTGAGCAAACCATGCAAGGTAGCCGGTTGCGGCGGCTTGTTGGCCAGCGCTGGGAGCATTGCATCAACCAGGCCGAGCCTGCGCATGGTCAGATAAGACAGATGTTGTATGGCGCCGCGAGCCTGTGGTGGCGGATCTGCTTGCGCGAACAATTGCGCCAATGCTGCTGGCAGGGCGGTACCGTTGCGTACTTCTGCTACCGCGCAGGCGGCACCGTGCAGGGCATAGGCCAGAGAGTCTGTTTTCAAGGAAGCTTGCATCATCGTTATGGTTATTGAGGCCCGTCCAGAGCCAGCCGCCAGTGTAACAGCCAGACTGCCGTTACAGAATGGCAGATTGGCTTGCGTGTGATCTTCAATAGCGCGATATGGCGGCGCGCCATTATGAACTTGTCACTGGCATCCGGGCTGAAATTTACACTGGTAATGCGTACCGGCTACATTGCCACCCAGTATCTGCAAGATTGCGCCAGTTCGGCTACAGTGGCTGCCTATTTCTGTTAACAAAATCGTCAACCCTATGGATCAAGCTGTACACCCAACGGCGCATCAAACTGACATCGCCACGTGGATGATTACCCTACTGGCCGCGGCCTGCGGGATCATTGTCGCCAACTTGTATTTTGCCCAGCCATTGATCGGACCAATTGCCGCCAGCACGGGTATCTCTCCAGGTGCTGCAGGCCTGATCGTGACGTTGGCGCAGGTCGGTTATGGTGTCGGGTTGTTGTTTATTGTACCGGTTGCGGATTTGCTGGAAAACCGCAAGTTGGTGATCGCGCTCATGATCATTACTTGTCTGGCATTGATCGGTGCAGCCTGCGCGCAGACGGCGGGCCAGTTCTTTGCGGCAGCGTTCGTCATCGGCGTCAGTTCAGTAGGTGCCCAGATTCTGGTGCCATATGCAGCGCATATGTCGCGTCCGGAAACACGTGGCCGCGCCGTAGGCAATGTGATGAGCGGTTTATTGATGGGGATTTTGCTAGCACGACCATTGGCTAGTCTGGTCGCAGATCTGTTCGGCTGGCATACGATCTTTGGTCTCTCGGCAGTGGCCATTGCACTGCTGGCAGTGGTGCTGTCGCGCTACTTGCCCCAGCGACGACCCCCAGCAGGGATGCACTACGGGAGTTTGCTGGCATCCATGTGGGAACTGGTCAAAACAACGCCGGTCCTGCGCCGCCGCTCCGGCTATCATGCGCTGGTCTTTGCTGCATTCAGCTTGTTCTGGACCACGTCTCCCTTGCTTCTTGCTGGCCCGGTGTTCAAGCTGTCGCAGAAGGGAATTGCCCTATTTGCCTTCGCCGGTGTCATCGGCGTCATTGCTGCTCCGCTGGCGGGCCGTGTAGCAGATCGTGGCTGGAGTCGACTGGCGACTGGTTGGGCGATGTTTTCGGTCGCCTTGTCTTTTGTCTTGATGTATTTTTGTGTGCGAAATGGCAGTGGTTCGCTGGTGTTGCTGCTAGTAGCGGCAATTTTGCTTGACTTTGGCGTGTCCGCCAATCTGGTGTTGAGTCAGCGTGCGATCTACGCGCTCGGTGCAGAAATTCGTAGCCGCCTCAATGGCTTGTTCATGGCAACGTTCTTTGCTGGCGGTGCACTTGGCTCGGCGTTGGGCGGATGGATTTACGCACAAGGTGGCTGGAGCGCCACGTCTTTGCTGGGTTTGCTGTTTCCCACGGTTGCTTTGTTCTACTACGCAACTGAGTTTCGCGCACAAGCGTCCTGATGCGCAGAAGCTGTTGAGCTTCTGCACAGTCGGTCTCCGAGTTTAGACGCCCCAGAGAATGTCGTGATTGCCTTCCTTGGCTGCCCGCAACATGTCCAGTAAAGGATAAGCGCGTGCCGAGAAGGTCACGACTTCGATCTTTTCGTGGCCGTGATCGTCGCCGTTTTCATTGTGGTGCGCACGGACATCACGCTCCAGCGCTTCAGCTGCCTCATGTGCCTTGCTGTTGTCGATCTGTTTTGCCAGCACGGCAAGCGCATCTGCACTTTCGGCAGCGGTAATCACACCGCGCTTGACGTCCTTATGCAGCAGATCGAGGATAGGCTTGGCATGTGTCTCGTACATGACAACATCGGCAGCCGCCTTTGATTTAAACGTAACCAGCATATTTCCTCAGAGTATTGATATGAATAAAAGCGCTGCGCTTTCGCTGTATGCACAGTGCTCACTGCGGTCAGTAGGATAACTCGGACCTCGCCAACTTGTCATCTGAGGCCTGTTTTTCGGCTTTATTGGGACTGGAACGAGGTAAAAAAAGTCTGGATGCTCTGTCTCGGCATGTGGTGCTCGTCTCCCATCATCAGCACTTGGTATATCCGTGCATCTTTGGCAACCAGCAGCGCCATGAGTCGTATCGGATGACCGTTGGCATTGCCATTGGCGACCAGTTCGATCGCTTCGCCCGGTGGTTGCCAGTCCTTGTCAATCGGTTGGGATAAGGCTTGACCGCTGATATTGCGCAGCAGCGCAGTACGCATTGATGCCAGCGCCGCATGTGCCTGCGCCGCATCTGACAGTGTTGCCGCGCCGACCGCAAATGTCACGTGACTGACTTCCGCAGCCAACATATTCATGTCTATGTTAGTGCCATTGAGGTCAATTGCACGCGTCACCGAGGCGGGTTTGTCTGGCATCAGCACGCTATATGACCATGCAGGTTCTTGTACCTCACGCCAGTTATATTGCGGTGAACAGGCGACGGACACTAACACGGCACTGAGGCTAGCCAAGCGTATCAACAGGTTTCGCAAAGTGCGCATGGTTTGGTATCAGTTGCAATTCATGGTTGTAAAAGCGGCAGAGAATCAGCAGAGACGCAGTGCTTAACGGCACTCGCGATCATATTGTAGTTCCAGCCGGGAGCGCCGCGAGATACCAGTACCCATGCCAATTCCCAGGTGTCCGTGACCACCATTGCTGGCATTGATTTGCAGCTCTGGCTGGGCCAGTGGCAGTGGCACCAGCACTCTGCCAGACTGTCCGGCAGGAGGGGCAAGCGTCGCACGTTGAATTTCAGCGAGCAGTTCCTGGCAGTGCGGACTAAGCGAAGCACTTGCTGCCCCTTGGTTGATGGCATCCGATGGCAGCTGGGTGTTGAGACTTTTTTGCATGTCCTTGGGCAAGATATCCATTGCCTGATTAATATCACTTTCGGTCGCAACCGGTTGCGCAGCCGCTGCTCCAAACCAGAGCAGAAGCAAGGCCAGGATCATTAAGGGCAGTACACGGAGGTTGGCTAACATAGGCAAAAAACAGGTAACAAGTCGATCTGTAAAAAGGATGCTCCAGTCGCCGATCGTAGCAAACACCGTGTCCTCGGGCTAGTATTCGCGCAAGGCGCGGCGGTATTGAATGGCCTCGGCAATATGGGATTTGCCTACAGTGGATGCCATCCCCAGATCGGCAATCGTACGTGCCACCTTTAATACCCGATGATAAGCCCGTGCGGACCAGTTAAGCCGTTGCATTGCAGCGCGCAATAAGGCTTCGCCTGCGGCATCCGGAGTGCAATAACGGTCGATGTCCTGCACGGGCAGCTGGCAATTACTCTTTGACTGCCGTGCGCGTTGTATTGAGTGTGCCTGCTGTACACGCGCTGCGATACTGGCGGTACTTTCTCCTTGAACTGCCTGCAGCATTTCGTCGTGCGCCATACTTCCGACTTCGATTTGCATATCAATACGATCAAGCAGCGGTCCGGATATCTTCCCTTGGTAGCGACGAATCTGATCAGGGGTACAGCGGCATTGTCCGTGCTGCGCACCGAGCATGCCGCAGGGACAGGGATTCATCGCTGCGATCAGCTGAAAACGCGCCGGAAAATCGGCCTGTCGGGCTGCACGCGAGATGGTGATGTGGCCTGACTCCATTGGCTCGCGCAGGACTTCCAGTACCTTCCGGTCGAATTCGGGTATTAGGTTGTACTTTTTGTCTGTCTGTATTTCTTTGTTCATTTGTCATGTAGGCTGCTGTAGGGACTAGTTCGTCACCTTGGTAGCAGTGAAAAAGAACGTGGCAGAAGTCAGTCTGAGAGCTCGCAGTGAGTACGTAGTTATCTTCGATTTTATCCGGAACAGTAAATGGCTTATCAACTTGTGAGACTTCGTCCTAGTGATAATACAGAGACTTTGCTGTCTTTTGCTAGGCAGCAGCAAGGTTGTGGCGACTTGAGCGCAAGTGATTTTGCTATGCGCAATTGCCCTCGTGCAGCAATCATTTTAGATGGGAACGGAGCAATCCAATGGCCATCCACGCTTTACTTGGCCGAGGTTGCTCTCAGGAGCAGAAGTACGCAAGGTAAGACAGTTGAAACCTACGCAGAGGCACTCATTCAATGGCTTGATCACTTGGATAGGTATCGAATAGACCTTACAGTAGTTTCCGAGCGAGATCTTCAACAATATAGGAATGAACTTTGTCAGAGAAATAGTTCTTCACGGTGGGGGCGTTATTCGGCGCAGACGGTTAATCTGAAGGTATTAACACCTTTCCGATTTCACCAATGGGCACAATCTCGCGAGTTGATAGATTGCCCTCTTGGTGCCTGGGCTAAAACATTAGAGAGAAATCAGTTCCAACATTGGATTCGGAAGGGAAACTGGAGCAAATCAGGGCGTAATATCACTCCAGTCGTCGAGCAGCGAATCCCTCGCATTCTCAAAACAGAGGAGTTGAAGGCGTTGTTTGCCGTATCGACGCTGCCATTTTCCTTGATGTTCAAGTGGGCCGTAGTTTGCGGGCTGCGGCGATTCGAGATTTGTAACTTGCGTATCTCAGATATTCCAGATCTGGCAAAGATAGGTGCATATGACACTCTCCACGAGATTCGTCTCGTCCGGAAGGGAGGGCGACATGTAACAGTCTATGTTCCGACATCGCTCATTGAAGAGAGTCGATGGTATGCCTTGTTTGATCGACCCAGATCGGAAAAAATCCAAAGGAAATATTTATTTATTGGTCGGAACGGCCGCCAAATTGGTAACCAAACTTTGTCGACGGAATTCCGCAAAGCAGCAGACAAAATTGGAAGCGACGCCACATTGCATCACTTGAGGCATACCTTTGCAGTGCTCGCGCTGCACATTTTACAGTCCAAAGTAGATAATGGCGCCTCGCTTAATCCTTTGAAAACTCTTCAAATCCTCATGGGTCATGCTTCAATCGACACCACGGAAATCTATCTAAGGGCGATGGACATTCACAGTGATGCCGTAGAGGAGGCGCTAGCTTTCTTGTATGGATCGACGCTATGAAAACGATAGGTCCTGCCGCAATCGTTTCCGAAATCCGCGATGAGAGCGGAAAAGTGCGCACAGTATGCAATTTTTCCACGTTACAAATAGATCCTCGCATTGCCTCCGCGCTGCGTGATGCATTCGATCACGTCTTTGGTCACAATTCAGTAGAGACGCGGAGACAGGCGTGGCGTTGTATCCGGAAATTTTCACTCTGTATCCGAAAATGTAATCAGCACCAATCCGTACCATTTTCCAAAGACATCCTGCGAGTGTTTCGTGATTGGCTGGTCGAACAGAATTTAAAGGGGGCGACCAGTCAATCGCATTTCAATGCCGTAAAGTCGATAGTCTTGTGGCTATCCAGGAACGTGACGGGAATCGTTTCTACCGATCTGATCGAGAATGTGCCGTCGTTTCCAAGAGACGACCTGACAAAATCGGTATTTTTGGACGAAGAGATAATTAAGAAAATCCTTGCTGCTGCTTACAAGGAAATTAACGAAGTTTCAATCCGAATAGAATTCGGCAGGCGATTGTTGCGGGGCGAGTATATCGATGCGCGAGAGCAGGAATTAGCCGATTTATTGACGGAATTGCTTTCTTTAGATGTGAATCGGCTATTTCCGACGCAGCAATTAATTCTGCGTACGGGTCGTAATTTGATTGCTCGCGTTCAAAATGCAGGGGGCATTCGCAATCTTTCGAAGACACTGTACTTAGGACCAAACGACATTTTTCTATTTTATCTCGTGATTGTCGTTCAATGCAGCGGTAACCCTATGGCAATACTAAGTCTGAAGCGAGACTGCCTACGTTTCCATCCATTACGAAGCGATCGCGAATTCGTCGTTTGGTCGAAGCCACGAGCTAAGCGCGAACAGAAGGCCGATTTTTCCAACAGCCGACCGCACAGTGCCCCGAACGTCATTAGGAGTTTGCTTGCACAGACTGAGGAGCTCGTTCCGTTTGCGGTGCAAGCGGATAGAAAAATGCTATTTCTGGCTTATACCAATCAAGGAGTGCGGGTTCCTTGCTTTCAGTTGTTCCATATGATGTTGGCTGCATTCATTGAGCGAAATAACCTTCCGAACTTTGACTTCAAACAACTTCGTAAAAGTGGCGGATTGCTGCATCACCAAGCGGGCGGGAATATTCTGTTTGCAAAAGAAAGGCTAGGCCATGTATCGACGTCCACGACACGCCGTTATACCGAGCAGAATTTATTTAGAGAGCAGAACGACCGATTGATACTGAAATTCCAAGGAGAATTTGTACGAACCGCATTGCAAGATACTCAGATCGGCGATGGCGAAGATGGCCCCGCCGATCTTTGCCGGAAGATCGCGGCAAGCATCGGGCCGGATCGCATTCTTCTGAATACCCCGGTTCGCTCCATCAATGTTGGCGACGGTCATGTCGACGTTGAGGCGAAATCTACCTACGGGCGATATCGCGCTGTCCTGTGTGCCGTGCCGCCACCCGCTGTGCGAAAAATACAGTTCTCGCCGCCACGCTCCACCTCACGAGAGCGTCTGCTACAGGCGCTCCCGATGGGGCGGGTCATTAAGATACAAGTAGTCTACCAACGTCCGTATTGGCGGGAACGAGGATTTTCCGGGCAGGTGATGAGCAATAGCTATCCGCTAAGCTATACCATCGATAACTCGCCTGCGGACGGTCAACGCGGTGTGCTTGCTGCATTCGTTTGTACCAGCAAGGCCAAACAGTTCATGGACGCACGCACCGACCGAAGGGCGATCGTCGCCGCAGCCATCAATCAAATGTTCGGCTGCAACTTTCCAGCACCGGAAGAGGTACTGGTCGAAGACTGGGCTGCCAATGAGTGGATCGGCGGCAGCTATGGCGCCTATTTTCCACCGGGAGTGATGACCCGGATGGGGGAGCTCTTGCGTGAGCAGGAGCCTCCCATTTACTGGTGCGGTGCCGAGTACGGGCAAGCTCACCCCTGTCAAATAGAAGGCGCTCTGGATTCAGGGTTGCGATCGGCACGCTCCATTGCAGCCGCGCTCGCGCAAGGCTAACTGAGAGCCACCGGCCGCTTTGAGAGCAGATTCACAATATAGGCGAAACAAATCTGATGAGCAACGACGCAAAAGTAGACTCAACGTTAGTTGAGAAGATAAACCCCATGATGTTCGATGAACGCATGGCGAAAACACAGATGGGACATTTTCTGGTGCTCACGTGCCTGCCAATTCCTATGACTGTGATCGCGTTTGTCTGGTTTCCTCCCACCGTTTCGAACCTGATTGAGTTCGGATTGTTCTGGTTCCTGACCCTGGTTGGTGTCATTTGCGGGAGCCACCGGCTTTTATCCCACAAGTCTTTCGTCCCCGTCAAGCCGCTGAAGCAGCTGCTCGTGGTCTTGGCCTCTATGGGGGGGCAAGGTCCCCCGGTTGTGTGGGCGGCCTTTCACCGGCGACATCACCAGCTCACCGACAAGGAAGGCGATCCGCATACGCCAGCGCTGCACGATATGAAGCTGAAGGGTGTGTTCCACGCGGCTTTCGGCTGGATGAGGCGGCACGAGTAAGCGACTCGACGGCTGCTGCTTCCAACGCTTCCAGGTCAGACATGGCCGGGAGAATTCCCGGGATGCGCACAGCGAGCATCGATTTGCCAGTGCCGGGGGGACCGACGAGAAGGATACTGTGGCCACCGGCGGCTGCAATTTCCAGTGCCCTTCGTGCAGGTAATTGTCCTTTGACGTCGGCAAAGTCGGGATAACTCGCGGGTTCAGGTTTGGGCGTCGGAAGATGTCTTGTAAGTCGGCTATTGTCGTCGCGCGCGGCAAAATGGGCGCAGACCTGCAATAGTGAATCGGCAGGGAAAATTGTTGCTTCGCTTACCAGTGCGGCTTCGTCGGCACTGGCACGTGGCAGGATGAAAATACGCCGGCGGCCATCGTTCGCACTGGCCTGATGCATGGCATAGGTCATTGCCAGCGCACCTCGGACAGGGCGCAATGCGCCTGACAATGAAAGCTCGCCGGCAAATTCGTAGTCGTCAAACTGATCAGCGGGCATCTGCTCCGATGCTGCCAGAATGCCTAATGCAATCGGCAGATCGAACCTGCCAGACTCCTTTGGCAGATCTGCAGGTGCCAGATTGACAGTAATGCGCTTGGCCGGGAACTCGAAACGCGCATTTTGTAGTGCAGCCCGGACGCGATCCTTGGATTCCTTGACTTCTGTTTCAGGCAAACCAACGATGGTAAAAGCGGGCAAGCCGTTCGCAAGATGCACCTCTACCGTTACCTGAGGTGCCTGCATGCCTGAGAGCGCGCGGCTTTTGAGTACCGCCAGACTCACTCAGACCGGTAACCGCATTTGCATACGGCTACCCTCAAAAACAAGAAGCAATGTGTGATGCGTCGGGGCAGTCTGTGCCATTCAGGAAGTCTTTTGCTGCGCTTCAAGCTCGGCTACGCGTGCTTCCAAAGCTTCCAGCTTGGCGCGGGTCTTGGCCAACACCTGCGCTTGAATGTCGAACTCTTCGCGCGTCACCAGATCAAGCTTGGCAAATCCTTGGCCGAGCATTGCCTTGACGTTCTTTTCGATGTCTTTTGCTGGCGAGTTTTCGATCGCCTTATTGAACTTGGCTTGCAAGTCTTCAAAAAATTGTGTCTTGTCCATGATGATGAGTCCTCGTATGTGCTTTCAGCGGTCAAGCATGTAGTTAAGTGTAGCGCTTTCGCTACTTTCCCGGAAATTAAAACACAGTCATCGGCAAGTCGCGTTTACCTCCGCAAGAAAACTTTCGTTCGGAGACATTGGCTGCACCAGAATAGACTGGGCTTGTCTGTTCAGCATTTCAAAGTCATTACGATTGTCGCACTTATTTTGTGCAATGAAGAATTTGGCGCAGAATTCGCACCAAATTCGTGAAAAAAATAGCCGTCTCTCAATATTTTTTTGCTTTGCACCAAAAAAAATCAGATAAAGTCATTTGAGAAGACCTGGCATGGCTCCTGCTTATGGGCTAGGCAGACCAAAAAAATTTGTTGTTTAACAGAAACCCAGAGGGACACTATGAAAAAAATGATTCTTGCAACAGCAGTCGCAGCATCGTTGGTCACTAGCTTCGCTCGCGCTGAAGACGCAGCGCCTCCGCCACCGGATAACCAAGTCACATATAACGCTGGTGTTGTCAGTGACTATCGTTATCGTGGCCTGACACAAACACGCTTTGATCCTGCCGTGCAAGCCGGGATTGATTACACAAATAACCCAACCGGTTTTTACCTGGGTACATGGGCGAGCACTATTAAGTGGATTAAGGATGCTGTTGGTTCTAAGGGTCGTGGCCCTGCAGAATGGGATCTGTACGGTGGTAAGCGCGGCGATCTGGGTGCTGGATTCACCTATGACGTTGGTACGCTGGGTTACATCTATCTCGATAACAACTATGACCAGCTGGGTGCCAATGCGAATACTCTGGAAGTTTATGGTCAGGTTGGTTATGGCCCGGTCTACGTTAAATATTCGCAAGCGCTGTCCACCCTGTTTGGCGCAGACGGCAGCAAATACAGCCAATACTACGATGCGGGTGGCAATTTCGACACATTCTACGGTGTCACGCTGGGCGTGCATCTGGGTCGCCAGCAGGTGCGCGGGCCGTCAGCCAACACCAGCTACACAGACTGGAAAATCGGTTTGAGCAAGACCTTTGACGATCTGGCAGGGATCACTCTGGGTGTCGCCTATGTGGGCACGAATCTGAAAGACGGTGTTGAGACAACTCCAGTATCAGATGGCGCCAAGAACGTCGGTAAAGGTGGCGTCGTCGTTTCCCTTATCAAAAACTTTTAATTGAGGTCGATATGAAACTGATTACAGCGATCATCAAACCGTTCAAGCTCGACGAGGTGCGTGAAGCCTTGTCGGCCATCGGTGTACAAGGTATCACCGTGACTGAAGTTAAGGGTTTCGGTCGCCAAAAGGGGCACACGGAACTGTATCGCGGTGCCGAATACGTAGTCGATTTCCTGCCAAAGACCAAGATTGAAGCGGCAGTTGACGATGCCATCGTCGAACGTGCACTGGAAGCCATTGAGGCAGCCGCACGTACCGGCAAAATTGGCGACGGCAAGATCTTTGTACAAGATCTGCTCGACGTGATCCGCATCCGTACCGGCGAGACCGGCAAAGAAGCTCTTTGATAGGGAGACAACAATGCAAATCAAGAAAATGTTTTCGAGTGCGCTCGCAATCGGCACTTTGTTGATGGCGGTCAGTTTTGCCGCTCCGGTACAGGCGCAGGACGCGCCTAAGCCTGAGGCAACGGCAACCGCAGCAGCGCCGGCAGCTGATGCTGCCAAGCCAGCAGCGGCGGCGGCTCCAGCAGCTGCGGCGGCCGCCGCACCGGCAGCAGCACCAGCCGCAGCAGCGCCAGGACCGGTCCCTAACAAGGGCGACACTGCCTGGATGCTGGTCACAACGGCATTCGTGATTCTGATGACCTTGCCAGGCCTGGGCCTGTTCTACGGCGGCCTGGTCCGCAGCAAGAACATGTTGTCAGTGCTGATGCAATGCTTCGTGATCTTCTCGCTGATCTATGTCCTGTGGTTCGTCTATGGCTACAGCCTGGCGTTCACCGAAGGCAACGCGTTCATTGGCGGCTTCGATCACTTGTTCCTCAAGGGCTTGACCGGTGACTCCAATACGGCAACTTTCAGCAAGGGTGTCGTCATTCCTGAGCTGGCATTCATGGCCTTCCAGGGTGCATTTGCTGCGATTACCGTTGCGTTGATCATCGGTTCGTTCGCAGAGCGCGTGAAGTTCTCCGCAGTCGTGGCTTTCTCGGTACTGTGGTTCACCTTCTCGTACCTGCCAATGGCGCACATGGTCTGGTTCTGGCCAGGTCCAGATGGCTTCATCGACGCTGCATCGTCTGACAAGCTGACTGCGGCCTCCGGCTGGCTGTTCCAAAAGGGCGCACTGGACTTCGCAGGCGGTACTGTGGTCCACATCAATGCCGCTATCGCTGGTCTGGTTGGTTCCTACGTCATCGGCAAGCGCGTCGGCTACGGCAAGGAAGCGTTCAAGCCACATAGCCTGACATTGACTATGGTCGGTGCTTCGTTGCTGTGGTTCGGCTGGTTCGGCTTCAATGCCGGCTCGGCTCTGGAAGCCAACGGTAGTGCTGTCATGGCATTCGTCAACACCATCCTGGCTACCGCTGCTGCAGTGCTGTCGTGGAGCTTTGGTGAGTGGGTTGGCAAGGGCAAGCCTTCGATGCTGGGTGCAGCGTCGGGTGCAGTTGCTGGTCTGGTGGTCATTACACCGGCTGCAGGTTACGTGGGTATCGCCGGTGCGGTCGTCATGGGCCTGATCGGTGGTCTGGTTTGCCTGTGGGGTGTGACTGGTCTGAAGAAGATCCTGGGTTCCGACGATGCACTGGACGTCTTTGGCGTACACGGTGTGGGCGGTATCCTCGGTGCGCTCCTGACAGGCGTGTTTGCAGCGCCTAGCTTGGGTGGTTCCGGTATCTATGACTACGTTGCCAACGCTGTTGCGCCTGATTACTCGATCGGTGGTCAAGTCTGGATTCAATTCCAGGGCGTGCTGACCACGCTGATTCTGTCGGGTGTAGTTGCCTTCATCGCCTTCAAGCTGGTTGACATCGTCATCGGCCTGCGTGTGACTGAAGAAGAAGAGCGCGAAGGTCTGGACATTTCCAGCCACGGCGAGTCTGCTTATCACTCGTAATTGTTGTCCAAGGGCATTCTGTCCTTGATCAGAAACGCTCCAACTCCGGTTGGAGCGTTTTTTTTCGCCTTTAAAAATATCTGTATCGCCACCATCTGCACAGCCTGTCGGGCAAAGTGCCTGTGGGAGCGACGCAAGCCGCGGAATCCCGCTACAATGCCCGGTTCCTAGTGCAAAGCCTGTTCTTCGATCTCTGGCAGCATTGTTGTTATCCCGTACGCGCAGAAGGTTTCTTATGGTTCCGCATCTTGTCACCGCCCTGAATGGTCCGCTTCTGGATCTGGAAAAGAAGATTCTTGGGGCAACTCCCGCCATCGAACGCTGGTTCCGGATGGAGTGGCAGGAGCACACGCCGCCGTTTTACTGTTCCGTTGATCTGCGCAATGCGGGTTTCAAGTTGGCACCGGTGGATACCAACCTGTTCCCCGGAGGGTTCAATAATCTATCGCCTGAAATGTTGCCGCTGGCAGTACAGGCCGCGATGGCAGCCATTGAGAAATATTGCCCGGATGCAAAGAATCTGTTGCTGATCCCGGAGCACCATACCCACAATACGTTCTACCTGCAAAATATTGCCCGGTTGATGCAGATTTTCCGTCAGACCGGTCTCAATGTCCGCTTGGGCAGCTTGTCGGATGATCTCAAGAAGCCGCGCGACATCGACTTGCCCGATGGCAGCAAGATCACTTTGGAGCCGCTTGAGCGCTCCAAGAATGGCCGTCGTCTTGGGTTGAAGAACTTCGATCCCTGCACCGTGCTGCTTAATAATGATCTGTCGGTTGGCATTCCCTCAGTGCTGGAAAATCTCCATGAGCAAAATGTGTTGCCGCCGCTGCACGCCGGTTGGGCGGTACGTCGCAAGAGCAATCACTTTGCTGCCTATGATGAAGTGGTCAAGAAATTTGCCAAGCTGGTGGATGTCGACCCATGGATGTTGAACCCGCTGTTCCTCAAGTGTGGTGAAATCAATTTCCAGCAAGAAGACAGTACCGACGGTCTCGCCGACAACGTCAGCAGCCTGCTTGCAAAGATCCGCAAGAAATACAAGGAATACGGCATCAAGGAGCAGCCATTCGTCATCGTCAAGGCCAATGCAGGGACTTATGGCATGGGCATTGTGACTGTCAAGGATGCCAGCGAGCTCAAGGAATTCAATCGCAAGCAACGCAATAACATTGCTGTGGGTAAAGAGGGGCTGGAAGTCAGTGAAGTGATTATCCAGGAAGGTGTGCATTCCTTTGAGCGTATCAATGAGGCAGTTGCCGAGCCAGTGGTCTATATGATCGACCGCTATGTCGTCGGCGGCTTCTACCGTGTCCACGCTGATCGCGACGTCAATGAAAATCTGAATGCTCCTGGAGCGCATTTCGTCCCACTGGCATTTGCACAGCAGCATGCGTTGCCGGATCTGCAGGCCAAACCTGGGACGGTCGCTCCCAATCGCTTTTATATGTATGGCGTGGTCGCCCGCCTGGCTTTGCTGGCGGCGTCGCTGGAAATGGAAAAGACGGATCCCAACCCGGAAGTTTACTAATCTCCCTTCGACGGATATTTCATGAAAATCGCCTTTCTCGCCGATCCACTGGCGTCCTTCAAGACCTACAAGGATTCCACGTTTGCCATGATGCGCGAAGCTGCGCGCCGCGGTCATAGTATTCACGCGTTCGAGCAGACCGACATAGCACTCGAAAATGGTCTTGTCACGGCCGACGTGACTAGAATTACCCTCACCGGTGAAGCTGATGACTGGTATCGGGTCGAAGCCACGACGTCCACTTTCCTGTCTGAATTTGATGCCATCGTGATTCGTAAGGATCCGCCGTTCGACATGGAATACATCTACACCACTTATCTGCTTGAGCTGGCGGAGAAGCAAGGTGCACGAGTCTTCAACAAGCCGCAGGCAATTCGCAGCCACAACGAAAAATTATCAATTGCGCAGTTCCCGCAGTTCACCGCGCCAACCTTGGTCACGCGCGATGCCAAGCGGTTGCGGGCGTTCCACACCGAGCATCGGGAAATTATCCTCAAGCCGCTCGACGGCATGGGCGGCATGGGGATTTTCCGGATTGGTGCGGATGGAATGAACCTTGGTTCTGTTATTGAAACCCTGACCGACAACGGTGCTCGCACGATCATGGCGCAGCGTTACATTCCAGAAATTTCCGCAGGTGACAAGCGCGTCCTGCTCATTGGCGGCAAGGTTGTCCCCTTTGTGCTGGCACGCATTCCGCAGGGTGGCGAGGTACGCGGCAATCTGGCCGCTGGCGGTCTCGGTGTAGCGCAGCCAATTTCACCGCGCGAGCGTGAAATTGCAGAATCACTGGCGCCGGTGTTGGCGCAAAGAGGACTGTTGCTGGTAGGATTGGACGTTATCGGCAATTATTTGACCGAAGTCAATGTCACCAGTCCGACTTGCTTCCAGGAAATTACACAGCAAAGCGGTTTTGACGTTGCCGCGATGTTCGTTGATGCGCTAGAGGCAGCAGTTGTTGGTAGTCTCGATTGATCCGGATCAGTAATGTGGTGCCTGGCGTACACTTTTAATTAAGAATTTCATGGTTGGTATTCTTCTTCTTACCCATGCCCCGCTGGGTCAAGCTTTTATTTCAGCGGCCACGCATGTCTTTCGCGGTCAGCCAGAGCGCATTGAAGCCATTGATGTCATTGCCGACCAGAATCCGCTGGAAGTACAAAAGCTTGCCGAGGCTGCGGTGTGTCGACTCGATGACGGCAGTGGTGTGCTGGTCATTACCGATGTCATGGGTGGAACCCCATCGAACTGCACCGGCTTTTTGTGCACCATCGACAACGTGCAGGTGATTGCCGGCATCAGTCTCCCCATGCTGCTACGCGCATTGACCTACCGCAATGACACCCTCGACGTGGTTGTTGAAATGGCGCTTGCCGGCGGGCAGAGCGGTGCCGTTCGCGTCGATAACCGCATTCGTGTTTCTTCTCAGTAACTGCCAGGAAAGAATTTCCCATGATTCAAAAAGAACTTGAGATCATCAACAAGCTTGGTTTGCACGCACGTGCATCCGCCAAATTTACGCAGCTCGCATCGAAGTACAAATCGGAAGTCTGGATGACCTTCAACAAGCGTCGCGTCAACGCCAAATCCATTATGGGTGTGATGATGCTGGCTGCCGGCAAAGGTAGCGTTATTTTGCTGGAAACCAATGGCGAAGATGAGCAGGATTGCATGCAGGCGCTGGAGGGGTTGATCAAGGATTATTTCGGCGAAGGCCAGTAGCCCGGAATACGCGATCCGCTGCCGATCCGGCGGGTGGCGGCGCCTGCAAGATCAGAACGATTCAAATTTTGTTTGTTTGCTCACACAATGACCGTCGATTGCCAATTCAGACGTTGTCCGGTAAGGTTTCGCAGCCGACCGCGCGCAGCAAGGCATAAGACAGATCAATAAAACCAGCAGGAGACAAACGCGATGGCATCCTTCACATTACATGGCATTCCGGTTTCAAAGGGAATTGCAATTGGCCGTGCCCATCTGTTGGCACCGGCCGCCCTGGACGTTAAACATTACCTGATTCCCGAGGAGCAGGTAGAGGCTGAGGTCCTGCGGCTGAAAAACGCCATTTCAGCCGTTCATCATGAATTGCAGACTATCCGCAGCGAGTTGCCCAAGGAGGCACCACCGGAACTTGGTGCGTTTATCGATGTGCATGCGCTGATCCTGTCAGACCCAATGCTCGCCGAAGTGCCGTTGGAAATTATCCGCCATCGCTACTACAACGCCGAATGGGCGTTGGTGACCCAGATTGATAGTGTCTCAGCACAGTTTGACGAAATTGAAGATGCCTATCTGCGCGAGCGTAAGGCAGATATTCAGCAAGTCGGAGATCGCATACTCAAGGTGCTGACCGGCAGCGCCATTAATTTGCCGCCGGCCGATGCAGGTGATGGTGCTACGGCCAATATCATCGTGGTCGCGCATGATATTTCGCCAGCAGACATGTTGCAATTCCGGGATGGTGCTTTTGGTGGTTTTGTTACCGATCTTGGCGGGCAGAATTCGCATACCGCCATCGTTGCGCGCAGTCTCGATATTCCCGCTGCAGTCGGTATGCACAATGCATCGGCACTGGTGAAACAGGACGACATACTGATTATCGACGGTGATGCCGGCGTGGCGATTGTCAATCCTTCGCCGCTGGTGTTGACACAATATCGCGCACGTCAGGAACGCCTGCTGCGAGATCGCAAGAAGCTGGGTCGTCTCAAGAAAACTCCCGCGATTACTCAGGATGGTATCGGCATTACCTTGCTGGCCAATATCGAGTTGCCCAGTGATAGTGCGGCGGCACTGGAAGCCGGCGCCAACGGTGTCGGTCTGTTTCGGTCTGAGTTTCTATTCATGGGGCGCGGTGCCGGCCATCTGGAGAAATTCCCTTCCGAAGAAGAACAACTGGAGTCTTATCGCCAGGCAGTCGTCTCCATGAAGGGCCGACCAGTCACCATTCGCACGCTCGACGTTGGTGCTGACAAGCCGCTCGATGCGGATGAGCAGACGGCGCTCAATCCGGCGCTCGGTTTGCGTGCAATCCGTTATTGTCTGAGTGAGCCGCAGATGTTCCTGACGCAATTACGGGCAATTTTGCGGGCCTCGGCATTTGGACCGATTAAATTATTGATCCCGATGATGGCGCATGCGTTTGAGGTAGATCAGACACTCGCCTTGATTGAGCAGGCCAAAGAACAATTGCGGGAGCGCGAGCAAAAGTTTGATGAAAATATACCGATCGGAGCGATGATTGAAATCCCGGCTGCTGCCCTGGCGCTGCCGATCTTCATCAAGCGTCTCGATTTCCTCTCCATCGGTACCAACGATCTGATTCAATATACGCTCGCGATTGACCGCGTTGATCACGAAGTGGCACATCTTTATGACCCACTGCATCCGGCAGTATTGTTCCTGCTCTCGACCGTGATCGCGACAGCGCGCAAGGCTGATATTCCAGTATCCGTCTGTGGTGAGATGGCGGGTGATATCAAGTGGACGCGTCTGTTGCTGGGAATGGGACTGCAAGAATTTTCAATGCATCCTTCACAACTGTTGTCGGTCAAGCAGGAAATCCTCAATAGTAATCTCAGCTTGCTGGAGCCACAGGTAAAGAAGGTCTTGCGGGCAACCGAGCCGGCGGCCATTGAGCTGGCCATGACACAGTTGCAATCACTCAACAGTGAAGTCGAGGTCAAGGCTGTACGTCGCCGATAACGACGGTTTTCAGTTGGATAGTCGGGTTTGACGGCATCGCCCGACTTGGTTATTCTTGCATTACTGCGCCGATTTGAATGGTTTAACCAACCTCAGCTTGCGGGCGCCGGGACGATTGTTCCAACTAAATACGGCTAAAGCGAGCTTGGCGTTGTGAATACAATGTGCAGTACAAGCCCAGAATTAGCCCGAGAGCCTTAGTGCTTCCGGGCTTTTTTATTTTCAGGGTGGAAAATCTGCGTTGGAAACTTACGGACAACAAAGAAAACCATGTCGATCGGAATCGTATCGCCGCAAATCATGCACTTTTCGGAACCGCTGCCGCTTAAAAGCGGTGCGAGTCTCACCGATTACGTCTTGATGTACGAAACATATGGCACGCTCAATGCCGACAAATCCAATGCCGTGCTGGTCTGCCACGCACTTAACGCTTCGCATCATGTGGCCGGCGTCTATCGTGACGAACCAGATAACGTTGGCTGGTGGGACAACATGGTGGGACCAGGTAAATCGCTCGATACCGACAAATTCTTTGTCATCGGTATCAATAACCTGGGCTCTTGTTTCGGTTCGACCGGTCCGATGCATACCAATCCTGCCACTGGCAAACCTTATGGCGCCAGCTTCCCGGTGGTGACAGTGGAGGATTGGGTCGGCGCACAGGCACGGCTGGCCGATGCGCTGGGTATTGCCCAGTTTGCCGCAGTCATGGGAGGCTCGCTCGGTGGTATGCAGGCATTGGCCTGGAGCATGATGTATCCAGACCGTTTGCGGCACTGTATTGTGATTGCGTCTACCCCAAAATTGTCGGCACAAAATATTGCCTTCAATGACGTTGCGCGTCAGGCCATTCTGACCGATCCGGATTATCACGGCGGAGACTTCTATGCGCATGGTGTCGTGCCCAAGAACGGCCTGCGGGTTGCCCGTATGGTTGGCCACATCACCTACCTGTCGGATGACGACATGGCGGAAAAATTCGGTCGGGACCTGCGTTCTGACGATTACCAGTTTGGATATGGCGTCGATTTTGAAATCGAATCGTATTTGCGCTATCAAGGTGACAAGTTCTCGACGTATTTCGATGCCAATACCTATTTGCTGATTACCAAAGCGCTCGATTATTTTGACCCTGCCAGAGAACATGGTGGTGACCTGGTCAAAGCGTTTGCCAATACGCGCGCCCAGTTTCTGCTGGCTTCGTTTACGACCGACTGGCGCTTTTCCCCCGAGCGTAGCCGTGAAATGGTGCAAGCCCTGGTCAGCAACAAGCGTCAAGTGACCTATGCAGAAATCGATGCGCCCCACGGACACGATGCATTTTTGCTGGATGACGCCCGCTATATGCGATTGCTGCGTGAATATTATCAACGCGTATGGGCCGAGATTGCCCCCAAGGAGCGTGCATGAATTTCCCTGAACTGAGCGCATTACGTCCTGATCTGGCCTTCATCGCCCACTGGATAAAGCCCGGGGCACAAGTGCTTGATGTTGGCTGTGGCGATGGCGTCATGCTGGACTACCTGCAGACTGACAAAGCTTGCAGTGGCTACGGGATTGAAATTGCGGATGCCTTGATACCACAATGCGTGGCACGCAACGTTTCGGTTATCCAGCAAGATCTGGAGGGGGGCCTTGCCATGTTTGAGGACAATGCTTTTGACACGGTGTTGTGCTTGTCGGCGTTGCAAATGGTCAAGGACGTCGAAGGTATTTTGCGTGAAATCGCCCGGGTTGGAAGGGAGTCGACTGTTTCCTTCCCCAATTTCGCCTACTGGTCGCATCGGGTAGCATTGCTACGCGGTCGCATGCCGGTCTCCAAGTCGTTGCCCTATGAATGGTACGACACGCCCAATGTACGCTGCGCCACCATCAAGGATTTTGAAGCACTGGCCAACGATGTTGGACTGGAAGTTATTGAATGTGTCGCCTTGCATGAGGGTAAGCCAATCAGCTTCCTGCCCAACTGGCGTGGCAGTCTCGCCGTATTTCGGCTCAGGAAAAAATAAGAAGGGCAGCGGAGGAGCTGCTCGTGAAAATTCCTGTATGTGAACAAATGTTGCCTGAAAGTGGTCAGAGCTGTTCTCGTCTGATGGCTTTTCCTTTTGCTACTTGTCACTTTATCGCTCACCTATGACCAATACTCGCCTGTCGTGGCACAGCTACCTCAATCGGCGCATGCTGATTTGCCTGTTTCTGGGCTTTACCTCGGGGCTCCCTTTGTTCATTTTGCTGAGTCTGTTGCAGGCGTGGTTGGCCAAATCGGGTCTGAACGTCAAGGCGCTGGGTTTGTTTGCGCTGGTCATGTTTCCTTACACCTGGAAATTTGTCTGGTCACCGCTGATGGACCGCTTTCAATTCGGGCGGCTGGGGCGTCGCCGTGGCTGGATGCTGTTGACCCAGATTGGATTGTTTCTGGGCATCGGCAGCATGGGAATGCTGGACCCCCAGACTCAGGTCGGCGATATCGCCTTGATGGCATCGCTGGTAGCGTTCCTGTCGGCTAGCCAGGATATTGTCATCGATGCCTATCGTCGTGAAATTCTCTCTGAGCAGGAGCTTGGACTAGGTAGTGCGCTCCATGTCAATGCCTATAAACTGTCGGGGATGGTGCCGGGCGCGCTGTCGCTGGTGTTAGCTGATCTGTTGCCATGGCACATTGTGTTCTGGATCACCGCCTGTTTCATGTTGCCGGGATTATTGTGCACCATCGTCATCAAGGAGCCGGTAGTCTATGGCGAACCGCCGAAAACACTGCGGGCGGCGGTTTTGCAGCCGTTTCAGGAGTTTGTGGCGCGCGATGGATGGCGTCAGGCCTTATGGGTGCTTGGGTTCATCTTCCTCTACAAGCTAGGCGACAGCATGGCGACCGCACTGGCTACCAAGTTTTACATTGATCTGGGTTTTTCCATGACCCAGATTGGTGTTGTTTCCAAAACCACCAGTCTTTGGGCCAGCGTAATGGGAGGCATTGTTGGCGGAATCTGGATGATCCGCCTGGGAATCAATCGCGCACTGTGGATTTTTGGCATAGTGCAGGCCGTGACCATCCTCGGGTTTGCCTGGCTGGCGCATGTCGGCGCTGACCTTCCTACTCTGGCGTTGGTGATCGGTGCCGAGGCGTTTGGGGTTGGGGTTGGTACCGCTGCATTCGTCGCCTACATCATGCGTGAAACTGATCCCCGTTATACCGCCACGCAATTTGCGTTATTCACCAGTCTGGCCGCGGTGCCGCGTACCTTCATCAACTCCTCCGTTGGCTACATCGTTGCTGAGCTGGGCTGGTTCAATTTTTTCCTGCTCTGTTTTGTATTGGCAATCCCGGGAATGCTGATGTTATTCAAGATTGCCCCGTGGCATCACAAACAGATCTGAGAGGATCGGTTTAACGGGACATTTTGATGGCTTGTATCGTTGAGAGAGCGAAAAAATCGGATCGGAGATAATTTATAAGCCCTAGAGACAAAATAAGTTGACAAGCAAAAAGTGTTCGTCTATAGTTTTGAGTTCCCCGAGCGGAGAGGTGGCCGAGTGGTTAATGGCAGCAGACTGTAAATCTGCCCTCTTACGAGTACGCTGGTTCGAATCCAGCCCTCTCCACCATTATGGGAGCAGTCAAAAGTACATTGCGGCTGTGAAGTTTTGAAAGTTTCCTCGCGGGTGTAGCTCAATGGTAGAGCTGAAGCCTTCCAAGCTTATGACGAGGGTTCGATTCCCTTCACCCGCTCCAGTTTTTGTTGGTTGTATTATTGGTACGGCCGCAGGTAAGCCCTTGTAGCTCAGTGGTAGAGCACTCCCTTGGTAAGGGAGAGGCCACGTGTTCAATCCACGTCAAGGGCACCAGTTTAAGTAGTGAGTTGCTGCAAGTAGGTGTGTGCACCTAGGTCGCTGCAAGAAGTCAGCAAGTCGGGCGCGTTGCCTGAACATTCTCATCAAATCGTTAGGAGTCTAAGATGGCAAAAGGCAAGTTTGAGCGGACCAAGCCGCACGTGAATGTGGGCACAATTGGCCACGTTGACCATGGCAAGACCACACTGACAGCGGCGATTGCGACCGTGTTGTCGAAGAAGTTTGGCGGCGAAGCCAAAGCCTACGATCAAATTGACGCAGCACCAGAAGAAAAGGCACGCGGCATCACGATCAACACAGCACACGTTGAATACGAAACAGCCAACCGTCACTAC
Organism: Herbaspirillum sp. Sphag64; assembly: GCF_014192645.1. Taxonomy (GTDB): domain Bacteria; phylum Pseudomonadota; class Gammaproteobacteria; order Burkholderiales; family Burkholderiaceae_D; genus Herbaspirillum. The sequence goes on from NZ_JACHYE010000015.1 coordinate 93,188, forward strand.
GCTCACGTTGACTGCCCAGGCCA
>NZ_JACHYE010000016.1 GCF_014192645.1 Herbaspirillum sp. Sphag64
AAGACCAAATTAAAAGGGCTGAGTCCTGTGCAATACAGAACTCAGCCTTTGGCTGCCTAGCAATTAAACCGTCCAACTTTATGGGGTCAGTTCATCATGAGCGGCATTTTTTACGCACCTCAAGCAAGCCGTGACAGCTTGCTTTCGGCTTGAGCAATATGTTGCTGAAGGCTGGCAATACAGCGCTGAAAATCAGCAGAAAAACGCACTTCCGCTTCAATCCTCAGAAGAAAGTCTTTGGCCAGTGCCAATCCCTTGTGCCAGTTTGACGTTGATACGGCAGCACGCAGATTGATCGTCATCAATTGATCCGGCAAGGCACCGCTGGCGCGCGGCGCAAAACCCATCGGCAACATGTCATAGGCTGGTGCCAGCCTATACGGGCGACCTTCCTCCGTGGTAAATGAAAGATTACCGTGATGCATGTCGGTGTTGCCAATCAAACTGCCAAACGCGTACAGCAATGCGACACCCTCGGCACACTCCGAATTGAGTTGACCATCCTTGACCAGACGTTGTGTGATCTCCGGCCAGGGCGCACTGGCATTGCCGACAAACTCAGCCTCCACTGCCGCCAGAGAAAACAGACCGCGTCGTCCCAGCACACCAACCCGGTCGAAGCGCTCGACTTCCAGAAAACGCTGTCCATCGTGATCAACAATACTGGTGCGCGCCGCAGCGACTCCGCCCTCTCTCAATGTCGTCAAGGCATGATGTTCGGCCAGCAGCAAATCCCGCCAGCGCTGGCTAACCGGATTTGCAGCCGCATGCGCATCAGACTCCGGCTGACTGAACTTGACCAGAACGTGACGTGGCCCCTCGCTGCTATCGACAAAAGCAACGAACTTGGGCTGCTCGCCACCGGCCGATGACCCCGGCAGCTCGCCGCTGCTGGCCTGGAGAGCCATATGTACATACACCTCTGCCCGTGCACTGTTAGCAATGGGCGCTGGCAAGGACATATCGAGGAAGCGCTCTCGCCCCAGCTCACCGAGGAGCAGATTGCCAACAGCATCGTGACCATGCGCCACCATTGCACGCAGAATATGCGTGTCATTCCATTCAGAGAGCTGCTTCGGCAAACCCAGCGTTGCTGCATGACGAGATACATAGGCGCGCCCCAAAAAACCCTGCGGCCGCATATCCAGCAGCCACCACGGCAAGCTGTGACTATGCAGTGTCCGGCCATCCTCCTGCTGCATCACGAAGCCCTCAGGACAGACCGGCATCAGTATCCCCAGCCTGGACAGACGACCATCAATGGCGACCCGATAGATAACGATGTCGCCAATACCGCGATGCTGATCACGCAAGGCATATTGAATAGATCTTGCTGCACCAATACGCACCAGCTCATTACCCATGGCAGTGATAGTGCGAGAGAGCGTTGGCTGACTAATTCCAATCTTTTCAATGAGTTGGCGTGCACCTAGCGGCTCTCTACCGAGATGTAAACGGACCTGATCGACATAATCAGTCATGACAAGAATGGATTTTTGAATAGATTATTGAATGGATTATAGGATAAATATTCAAAACCATCCAGAAACCTGCATAAAATCGGCGTGCTTACTACTTCATGTCTTTTCAGCAATTTTTCTCAAGACAAATCCTGCAGCGACCAGACCGAATGAAGCAGTCACCACCATCGCCGAACCAAAGCCGGCGCAATTGAGTCCAGTGACACCGGCATCTTGCCGGTAGCCATCAGCATTAACACCATCCAGACCATCGGCAGCATCTTCGGTATCGATTTCGCAAGTCTCGCCTTCCGGAAAGCGCAATGGTTCGGTTGAGAAGACCGCATCGATACCAAATTTGGTCTTGGTACCTCGCGGGAAGCGATGCCAGGCGCGCAGACGCTTGCGCACTTTCGCCAGCAACGGTTCCTGCTCGGTACGACATAGATCGCGGATCTCGATTTTAGTCGGGTCAATCTGTCCACCAGCGCCACCGATCGTCACCAGCGGCACCTGATGTTCGCGACAATAGGCAATCAACGCCACCTTGGCACGTACATTATCGATGGCATCAATCACGTAGTCGAAGCGGCTCGTACCGATCATCTCAGCGACATTGTCGGGCGTCAGAAAGTCCTCAACTTCGGTGACTTCGCAGGTCGGATTGATTTGCCGGATACGCTCATGCAACGCCGTGACCTTGGCTTTACCCAAGGTATCAGTCAAGGCGTGAATCTGCCGATTAACATTAGACTCCGCCAGATTGTCGAGATCGATCATGGTGAGCTTGCCAATGGCACTACGCGCCAGCGCCTCGACGATCCAGGAGCCAACACCGCCGACACCGACCACACAAACATGCGCCTGGCGAAAGCGCGCCAGCCCGGCTGCACCATACAGGCGCGCAATACCGCCAAAGCGGCGTTCAAAGTCAATCTCGTCGGATGTAGTGGTCATGATCATTATCGGAACAAAGTAAAACAGGCTGTTTCCGAAGAAACAGCCTGTGAGGGTCATCCAGATTCGTTGCAAGTGCTTAGACTACTGCACCGTCAGTGTCATCCTTGGGCTTGACCGGCTTGATCAGGTCTTCGCGCTTGACGCCCAGCCACATGGCAATGGCTGCCGCAACGAACACCGAGGAATAGATACCGAACAAGATACCAATGGTCAGCGCAACGGCAAAGTAATGCAGTGTCGGACCGCCAAAAATCAACATCGACAACACCATCATTTCAGTACTGCCGTGGGTGATGATGGTACGCGAGATAGTGCTGGTGATTGCATGATTCAATACTTCTGGCGGACTCAGCTTGCCGAAGCGACGGTCACGGAAGGCTTCACGCACCCGGTCAAACACCACCACCGATTCGTTGACCGAATAACCCAGCACCGCCAGCACCGCCGCCAGCACTGTGAGCGAGAATTCCCACTGAAAGAAAGCAAAGAACCCGAGAATGATCACCACGTCATGCAAGTTAGCGATCACGGCTGCGACAGCAAACTTCCATTCGAATCGGAAAGCCAGATAGATCACGATACCGATGACCACCATGGCCAAGGCCATGAGACCATCATGGGCCAGCTCATCACCGACCTGCGGACCGACAAACTCAACTCGTTGCAGCCTCACGTCCGGGTCATCACTCTTGAGGGCGTTGAGCACCTGTTCGCTTTGCTGGGTCGCATTCACACCGCGTTGCGCCGGCAGACGAATCATCACGTCCTGCGCCGTACCAAAGCTCTGTACCTGGGTATCGGTGAAACCGAGACCTTCAACTGCCTTGCGCACGTTATCGAGGTTGGCCGGCTTGGAGTACGCGACTTCCATCACGGTGCCACCGGTGAATTCAATCGACAGATGCAAACCCTTGGTGAACAGGAAGAACACCGCCAGCACAAATGTCAGCGCCGAGATGATATTGAATATCAACGCGTGGCGCATGAAGGGAATATCTTTTTTAATCCGGAAAAATTCCATCGCTTACCTTTCTGTACGACATCTGTCAGCCAAAGCGACAGATGCCTGAAATCGTTTTGCCTGCAGCAGTCTTATTTGCCCTTGCCAGCCTTGGTCACTTCGTTCTTGGCCGGGGTTGCGTTATCGGCAGCACCCTTCCAGATCTGACCAATCGCCAGACTGCTCAACTTCTTCTTGCGGCCGTACCAGAGGTTAACCACGCCACGCGAGAAGAACACGGCAGAGAACATTGACGTCAGAATACCCAGGCAGTGCACCACGGCAAAGCCGCGGATTGCGCCGGAACCAAAGATCAGCAATGCCAGACCGGCGATCAGCGTGGTCACGTTGGAGTCCACAATGGTTGCCCATGCACGCTCAAAACCGACTGCAATCGCTGCCTGCGGTGAATTGCCGTTGCGCAGCTCTTCGCGAATCCGTTCGTTGATAAGCACGTTGGAGTCAATCGCCATCCCCAATGCCAGTGCAATCGCCGCGATACCGGGTAGAGTCAGCGTGGCCTGCATGGTCGACAGCACAGCGATCAGCAGCAGCACGTTGACCGACAGCGCCAGCGCGCTGAACAAGCCAAACAATTGGTAATAAACGATCATGAAGACGGCCATCGCCGCAAAACCGTACAGTGTCGCGTCAAAGCCCTTGCGAATATTCTCGGCGCCGAGTTGTGGGCCGATAGTACGTTCTTCGATGATTTCCATCGGCGCTGCCAGCGAACCTGCACGCAGCAACAAGGCCAGATCGCTCGCCGCTTCGGCCGAACCCATACCGGTGATCTGGAAGCGCGAGCCCAGTTCGTCACGGATGGTCGCCACGGTCAGCACTTCGCCCTTGCCTTTTTCAAACAGGACAATGGCCATTGCCTTGCCAATCTTGTCGCGTGTGGCATCACGCATCTTGCGACCACCATCGCCGTTGAGATCGATGCTCACGGAAGGCTGATGGTTCTGGTCGAAGCTGGCCGACGCATTGGAGATATAGTCACCTGTGATGACAGGATCCTTGTACAACACCACCGGCGCGCTCTTGCCGACCTTGAACAGTTCCGAACCAAATGGCACGGCGGCAGTTCCTTCGGTACCACGGACAACCGATTCATCGACCATACGCACTTCCAGCGTAGCGGTACGACCAATGATGTCCTTGGCGCGCGAGACGTCTTGTACGCCTGGCAACTGCACCACGATACGGTCAGCACCCTGACGCTGGATGATCGGCTCGGCTACGCCAAGTTCGTTGACGCGCTTGGAGAGTGTCGAAATATTCTGTTTGACGCCATCTTCCAGTGTTTGCTTGAGCGACTCTGGACGTAGCGTTGCAATGAGCTGCAAGGCATCATCGCTACCAGCCTGCTGCAAGGACAACTCTGCCAGCTGCGACGCCAGTGCATCGCGTGCCTGACCCAGCGTTGCAGCGTCGTGGAACAGGATCACGATCTTGTCACCATCACGGTTGATACCGTTGTGACGAATATTCTTGTCGCGCAAAATGCTGCGCACGCTCGATTGCAAACCTTGCAGGCGCTTGTTCAGCACAGCCTGTGTGTCAACTTGCATCAGAAAGTGCACACCGCCGCGCAAGTCCAGCCCAAGATACATCGGGAAGGCATGCAGGCTTTGCAGCCAGCCCGGTGTATTGGGCAAGAGATTGAAGGCCACCACATAGGTCGGATCAGTGGCATCCGGATTCAGGCCGCTTTCGAGCAGCGTCTTGGCCTTGAACTGGATATCGGTATTGGCAAAGCGGGCACGTACCGACGGCTGAATACCGCTGTTGTCAAATATGATGCTCTCTGGCGCGATACCGCCTTGTTGCAGCAATTGCTGCACGCGCTCGGCAATGGCGCTATCAACCTTGACGGTGGACTTGGCGCTGCTGATCTGCACGGCAGGCGATTCGCCAAAGAAGTTGGGCAGCGTGTAGAGCGTGCCAAACAACAGGGCTATGACGATTAGGGCGTACTTCCAGAGAGGATAACGATTCATATTGATTCAGCGTTGAGGATGGAGTCCGGTAGACGACATGGGAACACATCGGGGCAAATCAGGGTACACAGGAGACACACGCCTCCTGGGCGATGATACATAAAGCAAGAACGCATCCGCCCCATACGGAAGCGGATGCGCTCATGTCAGTCGGGGTGAACCGACCTGACCTTGACCAATTACAGGCCCTTGAGCGTGCCCTTTGGCAGCAGCGTGGCAATCGCCGACTTTTGCACGACGACTTCATTGCCTTCCGAGAATTCAACAGTGATGTAGGCGTCAGTCACCTTGACGACCTTACCCAGCATACCGCCGGAAGTAACGACTTCATCGCCCTTGGCCAAGGCATCCATCATCGCCTTTTGTTCTTTTTGACGTTTCATCTGGGGACGAATCATCAGGAAATAGAGCACCACGAACATCAGGATGATCGGCAGGAAGCTGCCCAGATTACCCAGCAAGCCTGCAGGACCAGCTGCACCAGTGGTTTGTGCAATTGCATCGGAAATAAACACGTGTCGCTCCAAAATGGTTGTTTAAAAAATTAGCCACGCATTTTAGCATTGGCGGGGCGCTTATCCCTATTTCCGCGAAACCGGATCATCAGCCAGGAAACAAGGTCTGGCCAAAAGCCCATGCCCGGTGGAAATTTTTAGGGCAAACATGGCCAATATCGGGGCAGCGCGCTACATTAACAAGCGCAGGCAACACCATAAAAACAGATCAGGAGACCCGTCTTATCATGCTGTCAACAATTGCCGATTCCTATGCCGCACTACAGACGAATTTCCACTGGAATATTCCGACCCAGTACAACATCGGCATCGATGTCTGCGACAAATGGGCACTGCGTGAGCCTCAGCGCCTGGCGTTGATCCATGTCAGCGCAGATGGTAGCCGCCGCGATTACAGCTTTGCCGAGATCAAGGAACAGTCGGATCGCTTGGGTACGTTGTTGCGTAGCCTTGATGTACAACCGGGAGAGCGCATCGGAATCCTGTTGCCGCAGGCACCGGAAACTGCCATTGCCCATGTGGCCGCCTATAAAATAGGCGCCATTGCGATCCCTCTGTTCGCCCTGTTTGGCGTGGAAGCACTGGAATATCGGCTGCGCGATAGTGGCACCCGGGTCGTCATCACCAATAACAGCGGCGCTGCCAAACTGGCACAAATCCGCGAGCGTCTGCCAGCACTGCGGGCAATCCTGAACATGGACGGTGCAGCACCGGGCACGCTGGACCTGCATCAAGCGCTTGCGCGCAGCAGCAGTGACCTGAGCCCAGTTAATACCCGCGCTGATGATCCGGCCGTCATCATCTACACATCCGGCACCACCGGCCAGCCCAAGGGCGCCTTGCACGCGCACCGCGTCTTGCTGGGACACCTGCCCGGGGTTGAAATGTCGCACAACCTGTTCCCGCAGGAAGCGGATCGCATCTGGACCCCTGCCGACTGGGCATGGATTGGCGGCTTGCTGGATGTCTTGTTGCCGGCCTGGCATCACGGCGTCGCCGTGGTTGCCCATCGTTTCGAAAAATTTACCGGGGAAGCTGCCTTTCAGTTATTGCAAGACTACGGTATTCGCAACAGCTTTCTGCCGCCAACGGCGCTCAAGATGATGCGCACGGTGCGCGATCCACAAACACGCTGGAAGTTTCAACTGCGGTCAGTCGCCAGTGGTGGAGAATCGTTGGGAATGGAATTACTCGATTGGGGACGGCAGACCTTTGGCCTGACCATCAATGAATTTTATGGTCAGACCGAATGCAACATGACGGTGTCATCCTGTGCCGCCATCATGACGTGCCAACCCGGCGCTATTGGCCGTGCAGCGATCGGTCATGAGATCGCGATTGTGGATACGCAAGGACAACCTGTGCCCCACGGCAGTGACGGCAATATTGCCGTGCGACGCCCGGATCCGGTCATGTTCCTCGGCTACTGGAACAATCCCCAGGCCACTGCCGACAAATTTGTCGGCGACTGGCTGCTCACCGGCGATACCGGCCGCATGGACGAAACTGGTTATATCCGCTTCGTGGGGCGCGACGACGATGTCATCACCTCCGCAGGCTACCGTATCGGTCCCGGCGAAATTGAAGACAATATTCTGCAGCACGCCGCGGTCAGAATGGTTGCCGTGATCGGAGCACCGGATCCACAGCGCACCGAAATCGTGGTCGCTATCGTAGTCCTCAACGACGGCTATCGTGGAGACGATGCGCTCAAGCGGGAGTTGCAGGAGCACGTCAAGTTACGTCTGGCCGCGCATGAATATCCGCGTGAAATCTACTTTGTGGATGACTTACCAATGACCACAACCGGAAAAGTGATTCGCCGTACGCTACGCGATCAGGTCCAGCAGTGGCGCGCCCAGTCTCAGACCGTCTGAAAAAAGCCTCCGATGACAAACGCCACCGGAGGCAAGCTCAGGACAGAGCATCAACGTAAGTGACTTGCCAGCGCCTTGATGGGCCAGAGTTTAGAAAGAATGACGTATGCCCAACATCACCACTGCCTGGCCCTTGCCGGAAGAGGCAGAACTATTCTGGGAATCGCCCACCGCAGCCACCGCATTGATGATGCTGCCGGTCGAAGAAAGCGTCTGACCGCCGGCCAATTGGTAAGCCTGCAAGAAGTAGATCGCGGTACGTGGCGAGAATGAATAGGTTTCTTCGAACGATACCTGATGGTAGTTGGCTGCATTGCTGATGCCATTGCCCGCATTGGCATAGGTATAGCTGTAGCCAGCGGCAAGTACCATCTGTGGCGACCACTGATAAGTCGAAATCAGCCCCGCGGTCTGGAATTTGACTGGTTGCGTGAACAATGAACCAGTGCCGGGACGATATTGCGCATTGCTATAGTTCACACCCACCATCAGTTTGTTGATGGTATAACGTGCCGCAGCCGCAATCATCTGCACATTGTTGGCAGTTTGATAGCCTGCATTAATCGCCGAGCTTGGAATATTGGCAGTTGCCGTCGATGAACTCCAGGTGGTGCTACCGGTACCGATATTGAAATGCTGATAGCCCAGCGCAAAGTTCCAGGCGTTCACGTCGTACTTGCCTGCCAGACTGTAGGCATTACCGGTCGATGTACTACCCGCAGTTTCACCAAACCCATACAGGGCACTGACCTGCGCGCCACCAAACACCGGCGTACTGTACGTCACTGAATTACTACTGCGCACGCTGGTATCGAGATCATCCACATCGCCAGGATGGGCACCGGTTGCACCGGTGAGCACCGTGGTCGGCCCGATCGCTCCAACATAGAGGTAGTAAGGAGTGTACTGACGTCCCACAGTAAGCGTACCCGCGCTCTGGCTGTTGAGCCCGACAAAGGCTTGCCGGTTGAATAGCACATTGGACGAACTAAATGCACCGGTATTGGTATCAAATCCGTTTTCCAGCGTAAAAATTGCCTGCAATCCACCGCCCAGGTCCTCAACGCCCTTGAAGCCGAGCTTGCTCGACGACAGATTACCTGTGCGCAAGTAAACATTGCTCAGCCCACCCTGATTATTGGTGTACACCAGCGCATCGTCGACCACGCCGTAGATCGTTACATTACTCTGCGCCGATGCCGACGTTGATATTCCCATCGCCGTTACCAGCAGTCCTCCCACCATCCAGCCATGTCGTTTTTTCATTTTTCCCTCATTTTTAGGTCATGACCCAGGTCATGATCGATGCACTGATAATTGCGGTATGACTCCGCACTGAATTGACGCCATCGCATCAGCAATCAACGACGTCAACAAATGCCACGCCCAATACGAGGCACAGTAGCGCCCTCACCTCACAAGTAGTGGCAATAAAGACGGCAATAGAACGCTAGGCAGACACCACAACAACGACGCCTGCGATAAGGCCGGACAGCTAGTGTCGGCATCGCAATCGACAGAGGAAGTTGCGATGTGCCCCAGAAAGAGGGCTAAGCGGTATGTTCATGACGGTCTCCCACACCTTCAGGCCACCCTCTGCGGGACGGCTCTTTTTGATCGAATCGCTGACACGTTGCCAGCGGTCTTGACGCTTGAATAACTATCCTAGTCCGACAGTGTCAGACCAAGGAGGAACGCTACGCTTGCACGGACTTGAATCCCCGCTCTCAAGATATCAGTTATCTGATGACTGATGTATAAATATTGACACTCGAATGCCTGAAAGTCAAGGTTGATGGGAGTTTGATGGCAAAAAAATGGCTTGCGAGGAAGGCAAATGCTATTCTGGAATGAAAGCGAGTACAGGAAGATGAAAGGACGCCTACGGCCTAAGCATAGCTGGGTTAAAACAGACTTAGAAGCCGCCTACGCATCGGCATCACGCAGTTAAACATATATGATGACCGATATCTTACCGTTGTGATTCAGTTTGACCAGACAGGCATTACCGTCTGTATTGATTGCGAATGCGTAATAAAAACTTGATGCTGCAGATGGCCTCATCCGCATATCGATGTACCTTGAGGCCGGGTGTCGCCATGCAATGTATCTGGCTGAATATCCAGCGTGTTTTTAGTCAGCCCATCCAGCATATAGATCTCCCCCCTAGGCCCCAGGGAATAAAAAACGAGAACCAAGCGACGTCATCGTCCCTGACAGAGCAATAGCCGATCCCTCCGCACCACCAATTTGAGATTTTTCAGACATGTGAACAATGGCGGAATGCGATTGCCCGTCCAAGGGCTTGAAAATTGAATGCGTTTGCGCAATACACCAAAATAATCCGAGGATTGTTTTAAAGGAGTACAACAGAATGATGAATTCATGCGAAGGTGCCACCCGCCCACAAGCATCGGGGATGCGTTCGGCTGAGGCCGAGGATGACGCCAAAACAGCAGGCCCTTTGGCAGGAAGTTTGGTGAAGTGCAATTCAAGTACTCAAACCTGCAATGAGGGTGCGATGTTGCCTTCTGAAATAGTTGAAAAAAATCTTAAATATGTTTCCGTTCGGGAAACCTTGATGAATGTAAATGAAGCATTCAAAACCAATAACGCACCGCAAGATTATAAGGAAATAAGTTCCAAGAGATATGTAGAGATCGAGATGGAATTTTTGTATTCACAGTTGATCATGTTCGCCAAACTCAAATTCGAAAAGGGCCGGCGCGATCTTGCGATTCCAGATGAAACTGTAGATGCGTCAAAAATACATCCACAGCCGTCCCGATGACGCGAGCTGGATAGATCAGAAGAGAAGTACTGGAAGACCGAGGCACGCCGGCTGCCTCATCGCAGCCGGGTTAAAACAGATTTAGGTGCCGCGTGCACGGTCCTGCTGGAACTTGGCAACAAACTGACTGAACTGGCCGACTTCAATGGCACCACGGATCTCTTTCATGATCTGCAGGTAGTAATGCAAATTGTGAATCGTGTTCAGACGCGCGCCGAGGATTTCGCCGGTACGGTGCAAATGGTGCAGGTAGGCACGCGAGAAATTCTTGCAGGCGTAGCAGTCACAGGTTTCATCCAGTGGCTTGCTGTCTTCCTTGTATTTGGCGTTCTTGATCTTGATGTCGCCAAACCGGGTGAATAGCCAGCCATTGCGCGCATTGCGGGTCGGCATGACGCAGTCAAACATATCGACGCCGTTGGCAACGCCGGCCACCAGATCTTCCGGCGTGCCAACGCCCATCAAATAGTGTGGCTTGTTGGCTGGCAAACGCGGTCCGATATGCTCCAGCACCCGCATCATGTCTTCCTTGGGTTCGCCCACCGACAAACCACCAATAGCGATCCCGTCAAACCCGAGTTCGTTCAGGCCCGCCAGCGATTCATCACGCAGGTTTTCGAACATGCCGCCCTGCACGATACCAAACAGAGCATTCGGATTTTCACCGCGCGCGAATTCATCGCGCGAGCGCTTGGCCCAGCGCAGTGACATACGCATCGATTGTGCTGCCTCAACCTGCGTCGCCGGGCGACCGTCGATCTCGTAAGGAGTGCACTCGTCGAACTGCATCACAATGTCGGAATTGAGCACACGCTGAATCTGCATCGATACTTCTGGCGAGAGGAACAGCTTGTCACCATTGATCGGCGACGCAAAATGCACGCCCTCTTCCGTGATCTTGCGCATGTCTCCCAGAGAAAACACCTGAAAGCCACCGGAATCGGTCAGAATCGGCTTATCCCACCCCATGAAATCATGCAGGCCACCAAACTTGGCCATCACTTCCAGCCCCGGGCGCAACCACAGGTGGAAGGTATTGCCAAGGATGATCTGAGCGTCGATCTCCTTGAGTTCCAGTGGCGACATCGCCTTCACGGAACCATAGGTACCGACTGGCATGAAGATCGGCGTCTCAACCACACCGTGGTTCAGTCTGACGCGGCCGCGACGGGCATTGCCGTCGGTATTAAGCAGGGTAAATTCAAGCATGATGGTCACAGGTAAGTAGCATGGCATCGCCATAGCTGAAAAAACGGTAGCGCTGCGCAATTGCATGCGCATAAGCGGCGCGAATGTGGTCGTAGCCAGCGAAGGCCGATACCAGCATCAGCAGGGTTGATTTCGGCAGATGGAAATTGGTGATCAGACGGTCAACTGTCTTGAAGCGATAGCCGGGCGTGATGAACAGTTGCGTGTCAGCGCTGCCAGCCAGCAAACTACCCGTCTGCGACGCCGATTCCAGGGCCCGCATACTGGTCGTGCCAACGGCGACCACCTTGCCACCGGCGGCTTTTACCGCGTGCACCCGGGCGGCTGTTTCTGCCGATACGGTGTACCACTCGCTGTGCATCTTATGCTCAGCCAGATTCTCTACCCGTACCGGTTGAAAGGTACCGGCACCGACGTGCAAGGTCACAAAGGCTTGATCGATTCCACGTGCCTTGAGCGTATCCAGCAGAGGCTGATCAAAATGCAATCCAGCAGTTGGTGCTGCAACCGCCCCTGGTTCCTTGGCGTAGACGGTCTGATAACGCGTTTCATCAAATTCATCGGCTGCATGCTCAATATAAGGCGGCAAAGGCAAGCTGCCATATTGCTCCAGCAAGGTGAATACATCGTCTGGAAACTGCAAGGTATAAAACTCGCCAAAACGCTCGCCGACCACGACGTCAAATGCCTCGGCCAGACGAATGCGCGTGCCGACTGGCGGTGACTTCGAAGCACGCACCTGCGCATGCACAGAGCGCGTATCGAGCACACGTTCAACCAGGACCTCAACCTTGCCCCCGGTTTCCTTGACGCCGAAAAAACGTGCCTTGAGCACCCGCGTGTCATTAAAGACCAGCAAGTCTCCCGGTGCCAGTAAATCGACGATATCGGCAAAATGGCGGTCGTGCAGTGTGGCGCCATCGACCTGCAACAGGCGCGAAGCGCTACGCTCGGGCAACGGCAATTGCGCGATCAGCTCGGGTGGCAACTCAAAATCAAAATCGGAGAGTGAATACATGGAAAAATCAACATAGAAGCAGCGACGCCTGCCGGAACCGATCAGTCATCGCATTGAATACTAACAATACTGTAAATAATCACAGTAAAATAAGGCCGAACCCGTTATTTTACGCTTTCTCGCCACGCTAACCTCTTGCATGCCCGCACAAACCCAAAAAGCTGCCACGCAGCGCGCGCGAACCAAACCGGCTGATACCAGCACGCCAGCCTTGAGCGCTGCCCAGAAAAGTGCCAGAAAACTCGCCAAACTGGGCCTGCGCACTGACATGGATCTGGCGTTGCATCTGCCGATGCGCTACGAAGACGAAACCAGCATCATGAGCATTCATGAGGCCAGCCTGCGCGGTACGCAGATGGTACAGGTAGAAGGCGTCATCAGTATCAGCGACATTCAATACCGGCCGCGCCGTCAGCTGGTAGTGACCATGCAGGACGACAGCGGACAACTGGTGCTGCGTTTCCTCAATTTTTATGGCAATCAGGCCAAACAGCTGGCCGAAGGCGTGCGCATTCGGGTACGCGGCGAATTGCGTCACGGCTTTTTTGGTGCCGAAATGGTCCATCCCAACTACAAGGTGGTACTCGAAGGCGCGCCCTTGCCAACTGCCTTAACACCGGTCTACCCGGCTGGTGAAGGCTTGTCTCAGGCTTATCTGCGCAAAGCCATTGCGACCGCGCTGAGTCGCCTCGACTGGCGCGATACGCTGCCATCCGAAAACCTCACCGAACTGAAGCTGAGCAGCTTCGAGAGCGCGGTGCGACTGCTGCACAACCCACCTGTCGATGTCGATGAATATGCGCTGACCGAACGTTCGCACCCAGCCTGGATCCGCATGAAATTTGATGAACTGCTGGCACAGCAACTCTCGCTCAAGCGCGCGCAGGCAGCAAGGCGGGCGCGAACAGCTTGCGCCTTGCCGCATCAAGGCACAATTTCACAAGCCTTCCTGCAGCAATTGCCATTCCAGCTGACAGCGGCCCAGCAACGCGTACTGGAAGAAATCCGTCACGATCTGCGCGAGTCATTTCCGATGCAACGCCTGCTGCAAGGCGATGTCGGCAGCGGTAAAACTGTTGTCGCCGCACTGGCCGCTGCGCAAGCGATTGATAGTGGCTTCCAGGCTGTGCTGATGGCCCCAACCGAAATTCTGGCCGAACAGCATTTCCGCAAGATTGCAGCCTGGATGGCGCCACTTGGTGTACAAGTTGCCTGGCTCACCGGCAGCCTGAAGAAAAAGGAAAAGGCGGCAGCCAATGCCTTGATCGAATCCGGTCAGGCGCGTCTGGTAGTCGGTACGCATGCGCTGATTCAGGATAGCGTGCAGTTTCAAAAGCTGGGGCTGGTGATTGTCGATGAACAGCATCGTTTTGGCGTGGGACAGCGACTGGCACTCCGCAACAAGGCGCTTGATGTATCGGATGGACACGAATCCGGAGGTATCCCAACCGGCACTGATGGCACTGTACCCCACCAGTTGATGATGTCCGCCACGCCGATTCCGCGCACCCTGGCGATGACGTATTACGCCGATCTCGAAGTCTCCGTGATTGATGAGTTACCCCCCGGGCGCACCCCGATTGTGACCCGCACGGTAGACCAGAACCGGCGCGAAGAAGTCATCGCCCGCGTCCATGCCGCCGCGCAGGAAGGCCGTCAGATTTACTGGGTCTGCCCGTTGATTGAAGAATCTGAAGCATTGCAGTTGCAGACCGCGACAGACACCTGCGCCATGCTCACCGAGGCACTCCCGGAGCTGCAGATCGGACTGGTGCACGGTCGCCTCAAGCCTGCGGAAAAGCAGGCGGTGATGGACGCCTTCAGTGCCGGAAAGATTCAGGTTCTGGTAGCAACCACCGTGATTGAAGTCGGTGTCGATGTGCCGAATGCCTCGCTGATGGTGATTGAACACGCCGAGCGTTTTGGCCTCTCGCAGTTGCATCAGCTGCGTGGACGCGTTGGCCGTGGCGCCGCCGCCAGTGCCTGCATCCTGCTATATCAAAGTCCATTGGGCGGTACCGCCAAGCAGCGATTGATGACCATGCGCGAAACCGCCGACGGATTTGAGATCGCGCGCCGGGATCTGGAAATCCGTGGTCCGGGCGAATTCCTTGGTGCGCGACAATCGGGTGAAGCCATGCTGCGCTTTGCCGACCTCGCCACCGATCAATGGCTGGTGGAAAAGGCGCGTGATCTGGCGCAGCGACTGTTGCACAATAATCTGGAGGTGGTTGATCGCCACCTGGAACGCTGGCTCGGTGGCAAAGAAGACTTTCTCAAGGTGTGACCGGCGCCCGCAATCACACACCATTAATCGCGCTGATAGGGGCTAGTGAAAGGTTTTTAAATAAGCCAGCAGATTGCTGATGTCCTGATCATTACTGAACCCCCACAGCCGCATTTTGGTGCCAGGAACAACATCGCCAGGTGCCTTGAGAAAAGCGCGTAATTTGTCTTCAGTCCAGACGATATGGGAATTCTGCATTGCCGCCGAATAGTGGTAATCCTTGGTCGATGCTGCCGCCCGGCCAAGGATGCCATTGAGCTGGGGACCGAATCCGGCGCGTGCTGCAGGGCCAACCTGATGACAATTGGCACAGGTCTTGAACAGTGCCTGCCCCGCCACAGGATCCGCGGTCGCCGCCGGGGCCGCATTTGCCAACGCACACAGCGCCATCATTGGCAGCATTTTTAGCGGAAGGCTGAGAGAAAATTGCTGGTCCATGTGTTGCACTCCAGTGAAGTCTTTTGCTGATTCTGGCACGCACTCTAGCATGCCCTTGCAGCGCTGCATGGCAGGGGTAAATGCGCTATAGTCAAAAGAATTTCGCTCATCACATTGCCATGACTCTTACCGAACTCAAGTACATCGTTGCCGTGGCCCGGCAAAAACATTTTGGGCATGCTGCCGAGGCGTGTTTTGTCGCGCAACCGACACTCTCGGTCGCGATCAAGAAGCTGGAAGACGAACTTGGTGTGGTGATCTTCGAGCGTGGTGGTACCGAGGTATCGGTGACGCCGCTGGGCGCTCAAATCGTGGCACAGGCCGAGCGGGTATTGGAACAAACCGCCGCCATCAAGGAAATTGCCAATCAAAACAAGGACCCGCTGGCCGGACCTCTGCGACTAGGTATTATCTACACCATCGGCCCTTACCTGCTGCCTTCGCTGGTCAAGACCATGATCTCGACCGTGCCGCAAATGCCGCTGATCCTGCAGGAAAATTTTACAACCCGTCTCATCGAATTGCTGCGCCAGGGCGAGCTTGATGCCGCCATCATGGCACTGCCCTTCCCTGAGCATGGCCTGATGGTCCAGCCTTTGTATGACGAGGAGTTTGTCGTCGCATTGCCGAAACATCACAAGTGGGCTGAACGCAGCGAGATCGCCGCGCAGGATCTCAAGAGTGAAACCATGCTGCTACTGGGTAACGGCCATTGCTTCCGGGATCAGGTATTGGAAGTATGTCCGGAAATGTCTCGGTTTTCGACTGCAGGTGACGGTATCGCACGGACGTTTGAAGGTTCATCACTAGAAACCATCCGGCATATGGTCGCATCCGGTATCGGCGTTACCGTGTTGCCGCAGGCATCGGTTCCCGATATACACACCACCGATGGCATGGTGCGCTATGTGCCGTTCAATAAACCGGTACCGTCACGCCGTGTTGTGCTGGCATGGCGCAAGAGCTTCACGCGACGCCCCGCCATCGAAGCGATTCGGCACGCGGTCATGTCGTGTAACCTGCACGGCGTAAGCATGCTGCATGATGCCGAGCTAACCGAAGGCTAACAGTTATCCGCCTGAACTAAGACAGATAAAGACACGTCCACATTACGAGGAATATAGATGTCAGAACCGCAAATCACTCTCTACGTCGATGCCCAATTTATCAGTCCGTATGCCATGTCGGCCTTTGTCGCGCTGACCGAGAAAAAGATTCCATTCACGTTGCATACCGTGGATCTGGCAACACGCGAAAATCGCGCTCCTGAATATGCCGGGCAGTCTCTGACGCAGCGCATTCCGATGCTGGTACAAGGAGATTTGCGCTTGTCGGAGTCATCGGCCATTGCGGAATACCTGGAGGAGTGTTTTCCACCACCACTGCACGCGGCACTCTATCCTTCCGCATTGCGGCAACGCGCAAGAGCGCGCGAGATACAGGCATGGTTACGCAGCGATCTGCTGCCTGTTCGCCAAGAACGGCCGACTGAAGTTGTTTTCTATGCAGAGAGTAAGCCACCGTTGTCCGCGCAGGCACAAAATGCGGCAGAAAAACTGATTCAGGCCTGCAACAGTTTGCTGGAAGAAGGCCGTGAACACCTGTTCAATACCTGGTGCATCGCTGATACCGACCTGGCACTGATGCTCAACCGCCTGCTACGAAATGGTGATCCACTGCCTGCCAAACTGGCACACTACGCGCAACGTCAGTGGCAAAGGCCCGCAGTTCAGCAATGGCTACAATTGGTTCAGCAAGCACGCCAGGCGGCTCAGGGGAACAATAAATAACGGCTGGGGATGTATCGAAGATGCAGACAAGCTGACCGGAAGACCGGTCAGCCCTGCCATGCAAAAACTCAGAACAGATCGATATCGCCGCCAACCGGCTTTTGTGCGAGCTTACCGGCGTAATCGCGCTCTTTGACCTCCAGCGCCGGATCGGTGCTCTTGAGCTTTTTCACCATGACCTTGCCGCTACGCGGAAAGTAATTGACCTTGCGCGGCCAGATATCGTTGAGATCCTCGGCCGTAATACGGATGTTCTCGGTGCGCAGGTAATCTCGGACAAACTTGGCATTGCGTTCACCCACATTGATGGCATTGAAGCCACGTAGCACCGCGCCGCCACCAAACACTTTGGCCTCAAGGTTTTCACGCCTGGCCCCCGCCTTGAGTACCTCATTGATCAAAATTTCCATGGCATAGGTGCCATAGCGCATCGAGGAAGAAATCGGACTGTCGGCATCATTTCCGCCGTCCGGCAACATGAAATGATTCATGCCGCCAATGCCGCTGACTCGGTCACGGATGCAGGCTGAGACGCAGGATCCCAACACCGTGGTGATCATCATGTCGTCGCGGGTGAAGTAATACTCTCCGGGAAGAATTTTTGCCGCGTGGCAATTGAAACTGCGGTCGTGGTAGATATGTGAAGCAAACTGCTCGATATTTGCGCTCATCATTTTTCCTGTTGCGAGCCGACCCAATCAATTGGTTCGTGGCCGACAATCGGACAGTGCTTGCGAGCGCGGTTCTTGTCAAGCAATGGGTATTCACTTAAGACAATTTTACGACGCAAAAAATGATAATCGAGATATCCCTACATCGTTGATCCATAAAAAACGGCAACATTGTTTTTTGACAATGTCGCCGCTTTCTTCAGCATCATCTCATGTTGACAATGCAATGAGACTCGCCGATTCAGTTAACGCGATGCGTCGTCACCGGATCAAACCAATGTACCGTAGCGGCATCGAAACCAGCAGTGACCGACTGACCACTGGCAACCTCCGTCCCGGCCGCACAACGAATGACCATACTCTGCCCACCACAGCGGGTATGCACCAGCAATTCCGCTCCCAATGCCTCGACCAGTTCGACCTGCATCGACAGACCCGGACGCCCGAGTTGCAGGTGTTCCGGGCGAATTCCCAGAATACGCGCACCGGCACCCGCCTGAGCGGCCAAGGCTGTGGCAGGCAAGCTCAGTTGCGAGCCATCATCGAAGGTGAAACTGCTGCCATCGGCATTGAGTTGACCATTCAACAGGTTCATTGGCGGTGAACCAATGAAACTGGCGACAAAGGTCGTTGCCGGACGACCATAGACCTCAGCAGGGGTACCAATCTGTTCTGCGCGTCCCTTGTTCATGACAATCATCCGCTGTCCCAGTGTCATCGCTTCCACCTGGTCATGGGTGACGTACAGGCTGGTGGTACGCAGCGCCGTATGCAGCTTCTGGATCTCCAGACGCATCTGCACCCGCAGCTTGGCGTCCAGATTCGACAGTGGCTCGTCAAACAGGAATACTGCCGGTTTGCGCACGATGGCACGCCCCATTGCCACACGCTGACGTTGACCGCCCGACAATTGCCGCGGGGTACGTTGCAGCAAGGCGCCGAGTTCCAGAATCTCGGCCGCACGCTGCACGCGGGTATCGATCTCCGCCTTGGGCAAGCCCTGGATCTTGAGCCCGTAGGCCATGTTTTCATACACACTCATGTGCGGATAGAGTGCGTAGTTCTGGAACACCATGGCGATATCGCGCTCTTTCGGCTCCAGGTCATTGACGACTCTGTCGCCAATGACGATTTCACCGGAGCTGATCTCTTCCAGCCCCGCCACCATGCGCAGCAGGGTCGATTTGCCGCAACCGGACGGGCCGACCATGACAATGAATTCGCCGTCAGCGATGTCGATGTCAATACCGTGAATCACATCCACTGCCTTGGGTGCTTTACCGTAGGTCTTCTTGACCTGTTTCAGATGAATTTTTGCCATAGTTTTACTTTTCGGAATCAACCAAACCTTTTACAAACCATTTTTGCATGACCACCACCACCAGTCCGGGCGGCAGCATCGCCAGCACCATTGTGGCCATGACCATGTTCCATTCGACTGCAGAGTCACCGCCGGAGATCAGTGTCTTGATGCCAATACCGATCGGATACATGCTCTGATCGGTAGCGATCATCAGCGGCCACAGATATTGATTCCAGCCGTAGATGAACATGATCACGAACAACGCAATGACATTAGTGCGCGACAATGGCCACAGAACATCCTTAAGAAAGCGCAATGGACCAGCACCATCGATCCGCGCTGCCTCGGCCAGCTCATCGGGCACCGTCAGGAAGAACTGACGGAACAGGAAGGTCGCGGTAGCCGATGCAATCAGCGGCACCGTCAAACCGGCATAGCTGTTGAGCATGCCAAAGTCAGAGACAACCTGATAGGTCGGTGTGATCCGCACTTCCACCGGTAGCATCAACGTGACAAAGATCATCCAGAAAAACAGTGCACGTCCACGAAAACGGAAGTACACCATGGCAAACGCAGACAGCATGGAAATGGTGATCTTGCCAATCGCAATCGTCAGTGCGGTGACCAGACTCACCCACAGCATACGTGCCACCGGCGGTGCCGAGACCTGACCAGACGCGCCATGGGTCAGCACATTGCTGTAGTTGTTGATCATTTCGCTACCGGGCACCAGCGACAACGGCGACATCGCAGACTGCTCGGCCGTCTGGGTACTGGCCACAAAAGCGACGTATAACGGGAAAATCACCACGATCACACCCAGTATCAAGACCAGGTGACTAATCGCATCAAGAATGGGGCGACGCTCAATC
This sequence comes from Herbaspirillum sp. Sphag64, assembly GCF_014192645.1. GTDB lineage: Bacteria > Pseudomonadota > Gammaproteobacteria > Burkholderiales > Burkholderiaceae_D > Herbaspirillum. The sequence continues at coordinate 20,195 of NZ_JACHYE010000016.1, forward strand.
ATGCGCGATCCTCCCGGGCAATGAGAATGTGTGGGTTATGCATACTGCACCTTCTTTTCAACGTATTTGAATTGCACCACGGTCAACAGAATCACCACGACCATCAGCACCACCGACTGTGCCGCCGAACCACCCAGATCGCCGCCCTTGAAACCATCGGTAAAGACGCGGTAGACCAGAATCTCGGTATCCTTGCCCGGACCGCCATGGGTGGTCGCTTCGACGATGGCAAACGTATCGAAGAAGGCATAGACAATGTTGACCACCATCAGGAAGAAGGTGGTGGGCGAGATCAGGGGTAGCACGATGGTGAAGAAGCGCTTGACCGGACCGGCGCCGTCGATGGCAGCGGCTTCAATGAGCGACTTCGGAATCGATTGCAGGCCCGCCAGAAAAAACAGGAAGTTATAACTGATCTGCTTCCAGATGGCGGCAATAACGATCAGGATCATGGCCTGATTGCCATTGATCATGTAGTCCCAGGAGATACCAAGCCAGGCCAGCACATGCGAGATCAGCCCCAGCGACGGGCTCAGCAGGAACATCCACAAGACACCGACAACTACCGGCGAGACGGCATAGGGCCAGATCAGGAAGGTCTTGTATAGCGAAGCCCCCTTGCTGACGCGATCGGCAAAGACAGCCAGTATCAATGCCAGCAGCATGCCAAAGCCAGCCACCAGCAACGAGAACACAGCAGTGGTCTCGAACGCGGCGAGATAGGTAGGATCCCGAAACAGGGTCATGAAGTTGTCAAACCAGACAAACTCCGAATACCCGCCAAAGGCATCCTGCAGCAGCATCGATTGATACAGGGCCTGTATCGCCGGCCAGAAGAAAAACAGTATCGTAATCAGGATTTGCGGCGCAACCAGAGCATAGGGTAGCCAGCGTGAGGTAAAACGTGCGCGTTTTTCCACGATAAATCAGGTCCTTGAAAATACTGCGCGTTGATGGCCTGCATCCGTTGTCAGCGATGCAAACGATTACACACAGTCTCAGTCTTGCAGACTGGAGGTCAGAAAACGAATCGCCCCGGAACCAGTCCGGGGCAAAAACACTTCATGCAAAGCACTGGTGACAGGGCTTACTTGTTGGCTTTTTCGAAACGCGTCAACAGTTCATCGCCACGTTTGGTTGCACTATCAAGCGCTTCCTTGGCGGTCTTCTTGCCGGACCAGACGTTTTCCAGTTCTTCGTCAATCACGGTCCGAATCTGCGCATAGTTACCCAAACGCAAACCGCGCGATTTGTCAGTGGTCTTGACAATCATTTGCTTGACTGCAACATCGGTGCCAGGGTTTTGCTCATAGAAGCCAGACTTCTTGGTCAATTCATAAGCCGCCTTGGTCACAGGCAGATAGCCGGTTTCCTGATGCCATTTGGCTTGCACTTCTGGCTTGGACAGATAGGTCAGGAACTTGGCGACACCCTTGTATTCCTCTGCCTTTTTACCACCCATGACCCACAGCGAAGCACCACCAATGATGGTATTTTGCGGCGCTCCTGGAACGTCGCTGTAGTACGGCAGTGGTGCGACGCCAAACTTGAACTTGGCATTCTTGCGGATATCAGCGTAAGCCGAAGAAGACCCTGTGATGATTGCGCATTCACCAGCATTGAACTTGGCATTGGCTTCATCCTTGCGACCGGCGTAGACGAAGTAACCTTGCTTGGCCCAGTTCGCCAGGTTTTCGATATGGCGCACTTGCAGTGGGCCATTGATCTTCAGTCGTGCATCCAGACCACCGAAGCCGTTGTTCTTGGAGGCAGACTCAGTATTGTGCCAGGCTGAGAACGACTCCAGCTGTACCCATGATTGCCAGGTTGTGGTGTAAGGACAGGTTGTGCCGCTCGCCTTGAGCTTGGCAGCCATACCAACGAAATCCTGCCAGGTTACCGGTGGTTTGTTTGGATCGAGGCCTGCCTTGACGAACAGATCCTTGTTGTAAAACATGATAGTCGTCGAGCTGTTGAACGGGAACGACATCAAGCCTTTAGGCGTGGAGTAGTAACCTGCAACAGCTGGGACGTAGGCATTTTGATCAAACTTCTCGCCAGCTTGCTGCATGACTTCGTAGACCGGCTTGACCGCGCCCTTGGAGTAAATCATGGTGGCAGTACCGACTTCAAAGATCTGCAGGATATCGGGAGCATTGCCAGCACGATAGGCAGCAATGGCAGCAGCCATCGACTCATCGTAGGTGCCCTTGAAGACCGGAACGACCTTGAACTCGGATTGGCCTTTGTTGAATTCATCGGCCATGACATTGACACGGTCATTGAGCGCACCGGTCATGGAATGCCAAAAAGAAATTTCAGTCACTGCATAGGCAGAACTGGTCATGGTTGCCAGCGCAGCCGCTGCAACGAGGGTCTTGAAGGGCAAGTTCATTACGCGATTCCTAAAAAAAGTTGAGCGATGGTATCAATGCAATATGACGACCACGTTACACGGGCGGTACATTAGCGTCTAATTCTCGTAACCGCAAATGATTTTATCTAACGAAAAAAGCACGTTACGTACGCTTTTTTAACAGAATTACATCTTAAAATCATTCATGCAATGCACAACGCAGGCGACGGCGAGTACCCGACCTATCAAAAAAAACCGTCATAATCCGGTGTTTATCATTCTCGACACCTCGAAAGACCATGAATCGCCTCGCTCTATACGCCCGTCTGGTGCGCCTGCATAAACCGATCGGCATTCTGCTGCTACTCTGGCCGACATTGATGGCGCTATGGCTGGCCGGTAATGGTCGACCAGACTGGCATGTCGTCGGGATTTTTACACTTGGCACGATCTTGATGCGCTCAGCTGGCTGTGCCATCAACGATTTCGCTGATCGTGACTTCGACCGTCACGTCAAACGCACAGTCGATCGCCCCTTGACTGCGGGCAAAATCCAAGCCTGGGAAGCGCTGATGGTGGCGATGGTGTTGGCGCTGGTATCCTTCCTGCTGATCCTGCCACTCAACGGCCTGACCAAACAATTATCCGCGCTGGCGCTGATTGTGGCTGGTAGCTATCCATACTTCAAACGCTTTTTTGCCATTCCACAGGCCTATCTGGGGATTGCCTTTGGCTTCGGCATTCCCATGGGATTTGCGGCGATTACCGGTAGCGTGCCGGCAGCCGCCTGGCTGATGTTAATCGGCAACATATTCTGGGCTGTCGCTTACGATACGGCATACGCGATCGTCGATCGCGATGATGACCTCAAGCTCGGCATGAAAACCTCAGCCATCACCTTCGGTCGCTACGACGTGCTAGCCATCATGCTGTGCTATGTTGGCGCGCTGAGTCTGTTCTGGGCGGTCGGCTGGCACTACGGGCTGCGCACCTGGTTTAGCCTGGGAATGTTGCTGGCGGTCGCCTGCGCGCTGTATCACTACACCTTGATCCGGGACCGCGACCGCGCCAAGTGCTTTGCCGCCTTTATGCATAATAATTGGCTCGGTGCTGCCATGTTTGGCGGCATGGCACTGGAGTACGCATTGCGCTGAGAGTTCCCAGCTGCAACCGCAGCAGGAGCCGCTTATTGCTTGGGCAGAATGGCCAAGGTATTAAGCGGCTTGCCATTACCGCGAATTTCAAAGTACAACTTGACCGTACTACTGTCGGTATCGCCCATCTGGGCAATCTGTTGGCCACGATTGACAGTCTGCCCCTCGGTGACCATGATCGCCTTGTTGTGAGCATATACGGACAACAGGCTGCGACTATGCTTGATGATGATCAGGTTGCCATAACCGCGAATACCATGACCGGCATAGGTGACTTTGCCAGCGGCCGAAGCCCAGACTGGCTGTCCGGCACTACCGGCAATATCGATTCCCTTGAGATTGTGACCACTGGCGGCGGTGGCGCGTCCTTGTGCCGGCCACATCCAGTTCATGCTCGCCAGCTCGCCGGCGGCCGGTGCTTCGGGCGGTTGTGGATCACTCGCGCCATCACCATCTTGCGCCGCCTTGCGTTTAGCCGGAGCTGACTTGCGTGCGGCTACACGCGTATCACCGGTACCGCTGGTTACCGGTGCTGTCGCCGATGGCCGGATGCGCAGAACCTGACCGACCTGGATCTCATCCTTGTCGGAAATTTTGTTCCAGGCAGCGATATCGTGATAACTCTGACCAAACGCACGGCCCAGTGAGTACAGCGTGTCACCGCTTCTGACCGTATAAAAGTCACCATTCGCGGTCGGCTGCCCTGCGCAACCAAGCAACAACAGCGGTAGTGCGAGCGCAATCCTCACCAGCATAGTCGAAAAAAACTTCACGCTAATCCTTGCCAAACTCCTCGCCCAATTCTTTGCCACGGGCGGCGGCACAATGTAACGCTTTGACGATATGTGGACCAACGGCATCGCTATTCATGCTGGTCAGCGCGGCATAAGTGGTACCGCCTTTGGAAGTCACACGCTCACGTAATACGCTAACCGGGTCCGGTGAACGTACTGCCAGCTCGGTCGCACCCGCGAAAGTCGCCTTGGCTAGCGCAATCCCCTGCTCCGGGCTCAGCCCCAACTCAACCGCCGCCTGTTGCATCGCTTCCATGAAATAAAACACGTAGGCTGGCCCGCTGCCGGAAACGGCGGTGACCGCATCGATGAGATTTTCGTCGTCAAGCCACACGGTGCTGCCAACCGCGCGCAAAATCTGGTCGGCAACCTCACGCTGCGGCTGACTCACGCCGCTGGTCGGGAACACGCCGGTAATACCTTTGCCGATCAATGCCGGCGTATTCGGCATGGTACGCACAATCGCCTGATGACCGTTAAGCCAGCGCGACAGATCATCGCTGCGAATACCTGCAACGATCGAAATAATCAGCTGCTGCTGAACGAAGGGCGCAATGGCGGCAGCAACGGTCCGCAGTTGTTGCGGCTTAACCGCCAGGACGATGACGTCACACTGATCCAAAATGGCATCCGGCTGCAACGCGGTGGTAACTCCAAATTGCTGCTGCAGCGCTGCCAGCGAATCGGGATTGAGATCGACCACGTGGATATTCGCCCCCGCCGTGAGTTGCCCTGCCAGTCCACCAATTAATGCGGTCGCCATATTGCCGCCACCAATGAAACCTATCTTCACAATATGCTCTCTTCCTGAATTCACTCAAATCTGGTTGGTTTTACGTTGCCCGAAAATGGCAGTACCGACACGCACCATGGTAGCGCCTTCAGCAATCGCTGCATCCATATCTGCCGACATGCCCATCGACAAGGTATCGCAAGCAATACCGTGCTCACCCAACATCTGCGCGAGCTGGTTCAAGCGCCGGAAAGCGGCATGCTGATCCTCGACAATCTCGGTCGGTGCCGGGATGGCCATCAAACCACGCAGATGCAAGCCTGGCAGCGTGACTACGACGCGAGCGACCGACAGCAACTCGTCGGGCGCCAGACCGCTTTTACTGTCTTCGTCGCTGATATTGACCTGCAGGCAAATATTGAGCGGCGGCAGATGCGCCGGGCGCTGCTCGGACAGTCGCCGGGCAATTTTTTCACGATCGACGGAATGCACCCAGTCAAAGTGCTCGGCAATTGGTTTTGTCTTGTTGCTCTGGATCGGGCCGATGAAATGCCATATCAGCGTCGTTTCTGGCAACAGCGCCCGCAGTGCCGCAATCTTGTCGATGCCTTCCTGGACATAATTTTCGCCAAACGCCAGCTGCCCGGCCTGCACCGCCTCCAGCACCGCTTGCGCATCAAAGAACTTGGAGACGGCCAGCAACTGAACATCCTGGGGTTGACGACCAACGGCATGCGCGGCAGCAGCGATACGGGTGTTAACAAGTTGCAACTGAGTAGCGATTGACGACATAATCCTTGGCACCAGGGAGGGATAACGCAGTTTTTATTGCTAGCGATTATAAATGGACATTCCCGGACTACTCTCTTTTTCCGTCAAGAAGCAAGCCTCGGACCTGCATCTGTCAGCAGGGTTGCCGCCGATGCTGCGCATTCATGGCGACATCTGCAAGATCAATCTGCCCGCGCTCACGGCTGCGGCACTGCGCAGCATGCTCGAAGCCATCATGGATACCCAGCAACGGACCGGCTGGGAGACCACGCTGGAATGTGATTTTGCCTTTGCCGTTCCAGCACTGGGACGCTTCCGGGTCAATGTGTTTCAGCAGGCGCACGGCCCAGCGGCAGTGATCAGAACCATCAGTGACACCATTCCCAGCCTGACCCAGTTGCGCGCACCACCTGTGCTGGCTGAGCTGGCACTGCGCAAGCAGGGACTGATCCTGATCACAGGTCCGACTGGATCTGGCAAATCCACCACCCTGGCGGCACTGATTCAACACATCAACCAGCAGCGCCAGGCCCATATCCTGACCATTGAAGATCCGATCGAATTCATCCATGTGGCAGACAAATGTCTGATCAACCAGCGCGCGGTCGGCAGCCATACCCACTCCTTCACCAACGCCCTGCGCGCGGCGCTGCGCGAGGATCCCGATGTGATCATGATTGGTGAACTACGCGATCTGGAAACCGTACGACTGGCACTGAGCGCCGCCGAAACCGGCCATCTGGTATTGGCGACACTGCATACTTCCTCTGCTGCCAAAAGCATCGACCGCCTCGTTGATGTGTTCCCGGGAGATGAGAAAGATTTAGTTCGGTCCATGCTGTCGGAGTCGCTAAGTGCCGTCATTTCGCAAACCCTGCTCCGGCACGCGAGCGAAAACTGCCGCCTTGCAGCTTACGAAGTACTGCTGGGCACATCGGCTATCCGCAATCTGATCCGAGAAGGCAAGGTGGCACAAATGACTTCGGTCATGCAAACCTCTGCCGCGGCAGGCATGCAGACCATGGACCAAAGTCTGAGCGAGTTGCTGCGAGAGAAATTGATCAGCATCGACAGCGCACGTGCGGTGGCGCGCCAGCCTGAAAACCTGGTCCCATAACCAAACCCGCTGCTTGCAGCTATGATGGCAACTTACTGTATTTTTACTCTTTTTCTCTCGGGACCATCATGCCAAGCATTTACGACTTTCAACCCGCCTTATCAGATCAGACACCGTATTCCCTGGAACAGGTTCGCGGCAAGGTGGCGCTGATTGTGAATACCGCGAGCAAATGCGGTTTTACGCCGCAATATCAGGGGCTGGAACAACTACATACCCAATTCAGGGAGCGTGGACTGGTGGTACTGGGCTTCCCCTGCAACCAGTTTGGAAGTCAGGAGCCAGGAACTGCCGAAGAGATTGGTGCGTTTTGTGAAAAGAACTATGGCGTGAGCTTCCCGCTGTTCGCCAAAATCAATGTCAACGGCAATCAGGCCGATCCGCTGTATCACTACCTCAAGGCCGCTGCCCCGGGTGTACTCGGTAGCAAAGCAATCAAATGGAACTTCACCAAGTTCCTGGTCCGCAAGGACGGTACGGTGTTCAAGCGCTATGCGCCCACCACCAAGCCGGAAGATCTCGCCGCTGACATCGAAAAATTGCTTTCAGAATGATCAATGCCAGTTCGGTAACCTTAGGTTATCGCGACACATACGTTCCATCACCAAACGGTGCCGCCTTGAATTCTGGCAGCGCCTCAGCGACCTTCGACAAGGCAGCCAGCGCAGGATACGTCTGCTCGGAGACTAGCTCCGGTAACATCTCACGGGTGAAATTCCAGGCTACTGCTGTACTTACAGTAGCCTGATCAATGTTCTCGCTGGTCACGGTCTCCCGGCGTTTTGCGAATTCTACTTCCAGTGCATCATAGGCCGCCGACAATTGTCCGGTAATGCGTGACAACCATGGCTGATGCAGCTTGTCTGCAGGACGCAGCTTTTGCTCGTAGACGATTTGCACACTCTTTTCATTGGCGGCCATGGCAAGCCCGATCAGGTACAGGGAGTGCCTTAGACCCGGCAGATCAGCAGGCACCAGCGAGCGCGTCTTGTCAGCGTGCGCTTCGGCATATTCCAGAATCAGGATCGAGTCCATCAGCACACTGCCATCCTCACAGATCAACGATGGTGCTTTCACCACGGGGTTGATACTCCGGAAACGATCAAAACCGCGGAACACGGAGACTGATTCGTGCGTAAACGGCAAGCCAAGCAATTGCAGCGAAATAGCGACACGGCGCACGTAGGGTGAGTCAAGCATACCGATCAGTTGCACAATTATCTCCTTGTCAGTGTGTGTGGGAGGGGGAGGATGAATGAAAAGAGGAGTACTCAGTTCGCAACGATAGCATCATCAGTGGCTACCAGCACCTGAGACTTTACAGGTGCTGGCATCATCGACTCATCGAGAACAATCAGGACGGCAAAAAGCCAATCGACAGCCAAGGGATTGCAGCGACAATCAGCAGCGCAACCACCAGTGCCGCCAGATACCCCCAGACGCGCTTGAAAACCTGATCCGGAGATACCTTGCCAATCGCACAGGCGGCATAAAAACCGACGCCGAATGGCGGTGCAAACAAGCCAATGCCCATGGCCAGAATCACGACCATCGCATAATGCACATCAGCGATACCCAGTGAACGCGCAACCGGGAACAGCAAGGGACCAAACAATACAATCGCTGGGATGCCTTCCAGGATGCTTCCCAGCACGATAAAAATAACAATCGTGATCAGCAGGAAGCCAAGACTGCCTCCCGGTACGCCCTGCATCAACGCTACCAGCCGTGCTGAAAAGCCGGATTGTGTCAATGCCCAGGCCATAGACGTGGCCAGGCCGATGATCAGCAGAATCGCCCCTGACAAGGCTGCCGCTTCTACCAGCATCGGATACAGCCGCCTGAAGTCGAGGTGTTTCAGGAAGACGTGCATGATGAGCCCGACGATGACGGTGTAGGCCACTCCAATAGTTGCAACTTCGGTCGCGGTGGCAACGCCTTCTATGACGGCAACCCGGATCAATATCGGCAACGCCAGTGCTGGCAACGCGAATAATAAAGTTTTACCAACCACTTTCATGGATGCCCGCGCAACAGTGGGCTTTGGCGCACGCCTTGCCTGATACCAGCAGACCGCTGCGATAGCGATGGTCGCAATCACGGCCGGCATCAAGCCGCCAATGAACAGTGCAGTGATCGAGACACTGCACACTGCGCCAATGGTAATAAGGACCAGACTGGGAGGAATGGTTTCGGTCATCGCACCGGAAGATGAGAGCAGCGCGACCAGATCTTCTGGTCGTGAACCACGCTTTTTCATCTCGGGAAATAAAGCTGGTGCAATCGCGGCCATATCAGCAGCCTTTGAGCCAGAGATACCGGAGACGAGGAACATTGCCCCCAGCAATACGTATTGCAGACCACCGCGCACATGCCCGACCAGCGCTGCCATGAAGTCAATCAGGGTCCGTGCCAGACCGCTGATTTCCAGCAGTGAACCCAGCAGCACGAACAACGGTACCGACAGCAAAATCAGGCTGGACATGCCCTCATCCATACGGCCAACAACAATCATCAACGGCGCGGAGGTGACCAGTGTGAGATACGCCATTGTGGCCGTGCCAAACGCAAAGGCAATCGGTATGCCACCTGCCACACAGAGGCCAATGATCAGGACGAAGAACACCAGCAGATTCGCATTGCCCATCGCGACCAGCGCAGGCTTGGCGAACCACAGTGCGGCGCCGATCAATGCCACGACCGCCAAGGCCGATAACACCTGACGTAGCGTGGAGCGCGCCGTCATTCTGGCGACTGCAGCCAGGAACATCAGTACGGCGCCAACCGGCAGGGCAGCCGCACGCAGTCCATCGGGGATTTCCAACGCCGGTGTGGTGATATCCATCTGCTCAGTGGCATGCTCCAAAGCCGGACCGATAATCATTAGCACGAAAAGACAAACTACCAGCGCCGCTACCGTCTCCAGCCAGACACGCCATTTGTCGGAGAGCCGGTTCACAATCGCCGTCAGACGCATATGTTCACCACGGTCCAACGCCAATACCGCGCCCAACATTGACAGCCAGATGAACAATATCGAGGCCAGTTCATCCGACCAGATCAAGGGATCATGCAAGGCATAACGACTGATGACGCCAGCCAGCAACACACCCGTTTCGATCACGACCAGCGACGCTGCCAGTGCAGCAACAACATGCATGACCGCGCGATTAAGTCCGATCAGAAGGCGGGCCAGCGGATTGCTGGCCTTGACCGGTGAATAAGTCATTACCGCTTTCATTCAGGCCAGCTTCCCGGTGTATTTTTCCAGTATGGCCCAGGCGTCATCGCCGAATTTCTTGTGCCAGTCGGCGTAAAAGCCAGCGCTGCGCAGCTTGGCGCGGAACAATTCATTATCGGTATCGTTGAATTGCAGACCTTTGCTCTTCATCTCGGCGACCAGTGAGTCATTGAGTTGCTTGACGTCAATGCGCTGTTTGGTCGCAGCTTCATTGATGTTCCGGCTCACGATGTCCTGCAGATCCTTGGGCAGACGCTCAAAAGACTTCTTGTTGCCAAGAATCCAGAAGCCATCCCACATGTGGTTAGTCATCGAGCAGAATTTCTGCACTTCATAGAGTTTGGCGGTGGAAATGACAACCAGTGGGTTTTCCTGCGCTTCGACGATCTTGGTTTGCAGTGCAGAATAGGTCTCGGCAAAATTAATACTGGCCGGGGCTGCATCGAAGGCGCGGAACATGGAGGTCCACAACGGACTTGGCGGCACCCGCAGCTTCATTCCCTTGAGGTCTTCAGGCTTGATGATGGCGCGCGTACTACTGGTGACCTGACGGTAGCCGTTATCCCAGATCTTGTCGAAGGCAAAGACCGAGGTCTTGTCCTGAATCTGCTTGCGCACATGAGCACCAAGGTCGCCGTCCATCGCGGCCCAGACCTGGTTGTAATCCTTGAAAGCGAAACCAATGCCGCTGATCTGTGCAGCCGGAACCAGCGTCCCCAAAATCAATGGTGACAGGCTGAAGAAGTCGACCGCGCCCGAACGGACCTGACCCAGGGTATCGGTATCGTTACCGAGCTGGTTGTTGGGATAGAGCTGAAAGTCGATACGGCCCTTGGATTCGGCGGCAATTTTGGCGGCCATTTCCTTGGCGCGCACATTCATGGGATGCGTCAGCGGCAGGTTATTGGCGAATTTCAACGTGAATTCGGGGGCTGCCAGCGCTTCGCTGCTGAGCATACCTGTTGCTGCCGCCGCAGAGGCGACTGACACGGTTTTCAAGAAATGACGGCGTGAAATATTACCAGCTGGGTGTCCCATCTGCTTGTCTCCAGAGTGTTGTTGTACTGTGAATATGACCAGTCTGACCATAAGCACAGCGTTGAACGCACATTCTGAGCGATAACCCAGCTGTCCGACAAGATATCGCCAGCGCTCTTTGATGATTTATTTTCAATACAGCACAACCACGAGCCAAAAATGCCGAGATTCATGAAATTGACACAAGTCCAAAAACAGACCGCACAGACGCTGTCGCAGCTTACACACAGCCCAAGCGGAACACACTTTCCATACTGGCAACGGCGATATACTTGATGCACCAAAGCGAATTGATGCGCCATCATTACGTTGTTGCACCAATCCAATCCATCTACGCTGCCGGAGAGATTGTATGAATCGGGCCAGATGCTACCTGAAGGTGCTATCTCTCGCGCTTGCACTGGCCGCACCGTTATCCAAGGCTGAGGACAGCGTGGTGGTGCAGATAGGTTTCAGTGGCCCATTGAGTGGCATGTCGGAGGCCTACGGCCGAAGCTTGTTTCATGCAGCACAACTGGCGGTTGACCAGGCCAACAGTCCGGCAAATGCGCCACTCAATGTGATCGATGGCAAGAGCGTTCGGTTTGTGCTCGCCGCGCTGGATGACAAACAAGATATGAACATGTCGATTCTGGTCGCCAAATATTTTGTGCAGTCTGGGGTGGTCGGTGTCATTGGCAACACCAATACAACCAATAGCCTGGCGACCTCGGCAATATTTGATGAAGCGCATCTCGCCCATATCTCACCAGCAAGCTCGGGTCGAAACTACACCCGCATGGGACATCGCAGTGCATTTCGCGTGGTTGGACACGACGAACAGGCAATTTACAGCCTGGTCCCCTATTTGCTCGGCGACATGCACGCCAAGAAAATCGCCATTATCAGCAACGAGACACTGTTTGGCATGGGCATCAGTGGCAAGTTTGAGAAGGCGCTGCAGGACTTCCAGAAGCCGGCATTCATGCGGGAAAACATCAGCGGGCGCACCTATGATTTCAATGCAGTACTAGATCATATTCAGGAAGCTGGCGTCGATTATCTCTTCTTTGGCGGCAACGCGGAGCAAGCTGCCATGCTCGCACGCAGTATGCAACGCAAAGGCGTCACTGCCCGTTTGATCAGTGCCATGGCTGGTACGGCGGGGGACAATTTTCTCAAGGTTGCCGGCACTGCCAGCGAAGGCGTCATTGCGCTGGAATACGGCGTGCCACCTGACAAAATGACAGGCTGGAAAAAATTTTACAGCAGCTTCAATACGGCCTATGCGGACGGCATCAACCCATTTACCGTCTGTAGTTACGATGCGACCAACTTGCTTATTGAGGCCGTTCGGGAAGCCAACTCAACAGACCGTAAAAAGATCGTCGAACAGTTGCACAACATCAAATACAAGGGCGTCAGCGGGAATATCAGCTTTGATGAAACGGGCGACCTGTTGTCGCCCACGTTTACTGTTTATCAGGTCAGCAATCTGAAGTGGCAGCCAATCAAGGTGCTGCAAACCAGCAAACATTAGTACCTATTCATGTCGGTTGCTCAGGTCTGCAAAGCGTCGTCGAGCAACTCGACCCAATGTCTGACCGGCGTATCGGTACCCGATTGCAAATGCGTCAGACAGCCAATGTTGCCTGAGACAATCATCTCCGGCTCACTCTCCTGCAACTGCCGCAGCTTGTTGTCACGCAAGCGGTACGACAGTTCCGGCTGCAACACCGAGTAAGTACCTGCAGAGCCACAGCACAGATGGCTATCGGTACATAGTTTGACGTCAACGCCAGCGCTGGCAAGAATCTGCTCTACCTTGCCACGAATTTTCTGTCCGTGTTGCAAAGTGCACGGCGGATGATAGGCAACCCGCTTCTTGACCTTGCCTTGCAGCTTTTGCTGCAGTTCGGCCTCGAAGTCCGGGAGTATTTCGCTGATATCGCGGGTGAGTGCAGAAATGGTCGCAGCCTTCTCCGCATAGGCCGTGTCGTGCTGCAACAGATGACCATATTCCTTGACGGTAGCGCCACAGCCGGAAGCATTCATGACGATCGCTTCAACCTTGAATCCGGCTGATCCATCGACATACGGCCACCAGGCATCAATGTTGCGCCGCATATCATCCCGACCACCATCATGATCATTGAGGTGATAGCGAATCGCACCGCAGCAGCCTGCCTTTGGCGGCGTGAGCAATTCCACGCCGAGTGCATCAAGCACGCGTGCGGTGGCACTGTTGATATTGGGCGACATGGCTGGCTGCACGCAACCCTCAAGTAGCAGCATCTTGCGCGCCTGCGTCGCAACGGGCCACAGCCCGGCAGACTGCTTCAGCGGCACCTTGTTCTTGAGCTTTTGCGGCAGTAAGGGCCGTACCATCTGCCCCGCCCGCATTGCCGGGTTAAATAGCCACTTGTTGGGCAGGAGTGTCTTCAGTGTGGTGCGTACCATGCGTTGTGCCAATGGCCTTGGCACCTGATCTTCGACCACCTTACGACCGATATCGACGAGTCTGCTGTAATGCACACCCGATGGGCAGGTGGATTCGCAATTACGGCAAGTGAGGCAACGATCAAGATGGGACTGTGTTGCAGCGGTTGCTGGTTTTCCCTCAAGGACTTGCTTGATCAGATAAATACGTCCTCGCGGACCATCCAGTTCGTCGCCCAGCAGCTGGTAAGTAGGACAGGTAGCCGTACAAAAGCCGCAGTGCACACAGGCACGCAGGATTGACTCGGCTTCTTTGCCTTCATTGGTGTCACGAATAAAATCGGCCAGATTGGTTTGCATGATGTGCTCAGAAGTCCGGGTAGAGTCGGCCCGGATTAAAAATGCCGGAAGGATCGAAAGCAGCTTTCAGATTGTGGTGAATTTTCGCCAGAGCCGGTGCCAGTGGCTGGAATACACCAACACTTTTGTCGCCACCGCGATAGAGGCTGGCATGACCACCAGCTGCCTGCGCTACCGCACGAATGGTGTTGCAGTCAGCGGTTCCGCGATACCAGCGTTGTGCCCCACCCCATTCGATCAACTGCTGACCATCCAGCGCGACCGGTGGCGTCACCGAAGGCAATGACAAACGCCACAACGGCGTATCGGCATCGGCAGTCTGTGCAAAAAAAGCATGCTGTTGCTCGCGCAGGTCGCGCCAGAAATCGTCGCCATTGCTCAACTCACTACCGCCCAGCTTCTTTACCGCGGCATCGACCGCGGCTTGTGCCCCGGACAAGCGGATCGTCAGTACATTATTGACCCAGGCGCTAGCCGACAAAGGCAATGGCTGACCACCCCATTCATTGAGCAGACGGATGGCATCGGCCTGCCCGGCTTCGAACACTCTGGTACTCGACGCAAATGGCACCGGCAGTATTTTCAAAGAGACCTGCAAGATCAAACCCAGCGTACCGAGCGATCCTGTCAGCAACCGCGAGACGTCGTAACCGGCGACATTCTTCATGACCTGACCACCGAAATGCAGTATCTGGCCCTGCGCATCCATCAGGTCAGCACCCAATACGAAATCACGCGCTGCACCAAACCACTGACGCCCGGGACCGGACAAGCCAGTTGCGACCATACCGCCAACCGTCGCCGCTCCGCCAAAACGGGGAGGCTCGAAAGCCAGCATCTGGCCATTGGCAGCCAGTGCGGCGTCAATCTCCGCCAATGGCGTGCCGCAACGTGCGGTGATTACCAGTTCGGTCGGTTCATAGTCGACGATCCCACTGTAGACCAGCGTTTCCAGTACATCACCTTGTGCCGCCTGACCATACCATTGCTTGGTACCAGCTCCACGAATTTGCAGCGGGCGCGCTTGCTGACCGGCGGCGAGAATACGGTCCCGGAATGATTGCAGTGTCTGTTCCATGTATTGATTAAAACCTTGGTAAATCAGGGAATTTGATGGCACCGCGCTGCACGTGCATCTTGCCGTACTCGGCACAGCGGTGCAGGGTCGGAATCGCCTTGTCGGGATTGAGCAGAAAGGCCGTATCGAAGGCACGCTTGACCTTGAAGAAGGCGTCTCGCTCCTCTGGCGAAAACTGTACGCACATGGAGTTGATCTTTTCGATGCCTACCCCATGCTCACCGGTAATGGTGCCACCCACTTCCACGCAGAGCTCAAGAATCTCGGCGCCAAACAACTCGGCGCGGTGAAATTCATCGGCCAGGTTGGCATCGAACAGAATCAACGGGTGCAGATTGCCGTCGCCGGCGTGGAACACGTTCGCACAGCGCAGGCCATATTTACTTTCCATCTCGGCAATCCCGAGCAATACCTGCGCCAGTTTCTTGCGCGGAATGGTGCCATCCATGCAGTAGTAATCCGGCGAAATACGCCCCGCTGCCGGGAATGCATTCTTGCGTCCTGACCAGAAACGCAGACGCTCGGCCTCCGACTGCGAGACGGTGATAGCAGTGGCTCCACTGGCATTGAGCACATCGCGCATGCGACCAATTTCTTCTTCCACCTCTTCGATCGTGCCATCCGACTCGCACAGCAGAATCGCAGCGGCATCGACGTCGTAACCCGCCTTCACAAATGGCTCAACCATGCGCGAACTGGTCTGATCCATCATTTCCAGCCCGGCAGGAATAATCCCCGCAGCGATCACATTGGCAACGGCATTGCCACCTTTGACCACATCATCGAAGGACGCCATGATCACGCGCGCCTGCTGTGGTTTAGGAATCAGCTTGACGGTGACTTCAGTGACCACTCCCAGCATGCCTTCGGACCCAATGAATACCGACAGCAAGTCCAGCCCCGGGGCATCCAGTGCAGTACCGCCCAATTCGACGACATCGCCCTCGATGGTGACCATGCGCACACGCAGCACATTATGGACAGTCAACCCATATTTCAGGCAATGCACACCACCGGAGTTCTCTGCGACATTGCCGCCAATGCTGCAGGCGATCTGGGACGAGGGATCGGGTGCGTAATACAGACCATGCGGCGCGGCAGCCTCGGAAATGGCTAAATTGCGCACCCCGGGCTGAACCACTGCGGTACGGGAATATTTGTCGAGACTGACAATCCGGTTGAGTTTGGCCGTTGAAAGCACTACCCCATCCGCAATCGGCATGGCGCCGCCAGACAAACCCGTACCAGCGCCACGCGGAACAATCTGCACTTGTAGCGCCTGGCAGACCTTGAGAATCGCCACTACCTGTTGCTCATTCTCCGGCAGCACCACGACCATCGGTAGCTGGCGATAGGCAGCCAGACCATCACATTCGTAGGGCCGGGTGTCTTCGGTATCAAACAGGATGCAATGAGAAGGCACGACCGCAGCGAGCGCAGCGACGACCTCGCGCTGACGTGCAGGTGCGAACAAAGGGGCTACTGGGGCATTCATGCTAGACCTCGCTTGGGCTTTGGCTGGGTGGGTGCGACCGCACGTCGGTGCTGGCCGCTGTCTCCGCAATCTTTGCAGTGTAGCGAATTTCAACTCTTCAGGGCGAAAAGCATGGCAAAACCACACTGAAAAGAATTCACGCCCTTGATTGAATAATTTTCAGCGCTGCGCCACAACCTCGGCGTAGCTTTTATCAAATGTTTCATGCATCCAGTTGATAAACAGATCGACCTCGGGGCGCTCACGCACCTGCTGTTCAAAAACAACGTAGTAGGCATGCGGTGGAGTACGCAGGCGTATATCAAACAATTCGACAATCTCGCCCCGGGCCAGCAATTCTTCTGCAAAATGCTGGCGCGTGAGCCCAATGCCATAACCGTGACGTACCGCCTCCAGCAACAAACCCAGATCATCGACGCGCAGTCCTGTCGATGGCTCACTCCAGTCAGGCAGCCCGGCTGCTTCGAACCATGGCTGCCAGGGTTCGAGTGCGGAGCGCAGCAAATTGGCGTGCTGCAGGTCCTGAGGCTTCTTGAGTGCAGGAATGGTCTTCAGATAGGCCGGACTGGCAACCGCAAAGGCAGGTTCTTCGAACAGCTTTTCGGTAACGATATTGGGATAGTTACCGGCACCAAAGCGAATTTCCACATCACTTTCAGACAGGCTCAAGTCATACAGAGGCACCGATAGATACATCTCCACAGTGATGTCGGGATAGCGCTCGGTAAATTCAGTAATCCTTGGCATCAGCAGGTGACGTGCAAAAGTCGGCGGCAGCATGACCTTGATTCTCGGCTGCACCGTCGCCTGACGATGTGGCATGGGAAAATCCATCAAGGTGCGCAAGGCTGCACGCACGACATCCAGATACCGGCGCCCAAACTCGGAGAGGACGATAGAACGTCCGTCGCGATAGAACAAGCGTTCACCAACAAATTCTTCGAGCAGTCGGATCCGGTGCGACAAGGCTGACGGCGTGATGCAAAGCTCTTCCGCAGCAACGGCGAAAGAATTGAGCCGCGCTGCGGCCTCAAAGGCCGACAAGGCATGTACCGGAGGAAGGCGTGTGGCCATAATTAAATCGTTACCGTTACGGTTATTGTTTTGCTGTTGTTTTACTGTTATTGGCACATTACCTGGTGAGCGCAGTCACCACAGCTTATTGCCAGCGAACGATTTTTCCCGGGTTCATGATATTGCCCGGATCCAGCGCATGCTTGATGGACCGCATGACATCGATGGCACCTTCACCGTGCTCTTGCACCAGAAAATCCATCTTGTGCAATCCCACCCCATGCTCACCGGTGCAAGTACCATCCATCGCAAGCGCCCGCGCCACCATCCGGGCATTGACTGCCTCAGCCCGCGCCACATCGGCCGGATCGTTAGGGTCAACCAGCATTTGCACATGGAAATTTCCATCTCCGACATGACCGATAATGGCGTGAATCAAACCATTCGCTTCGCAGTCGGCCTTGGTTTCCAGTACACATTCGGCGAGACGCGAAATGGGTACGCAACAGTCGGTTGAAATCGCCCGCGATCCAGGCCGCAATTGCAGCGTGGCAAAATAGGCATTGTGACGCGCCGCCCACAGACGAGTACGATCCTCTGGCCGGGTGGCCCATTCAAATCCGCGCGCCTGATTATCACCGGCAATTTCCTGCACAATCTCAGCCTGTTCCTTGACGCTGCTCTCGCTACCGTGGAATTCAAACAGCAGCAATGGATTCTCAGGCAACGTCATTTTGTCGTAGGCATTGATGGCCTTGACCCCGTTCTCATCGAGCAATTCCACGCGCGCCAGCGGTACGCCAACCTGAATCGTCTGGATCACGGTCTTGACCGCATCACCGACCGTCGGAAAGGAACAAATGGCTGCGGATACGGCTTCTGGCTGCGGGTACAGCCTTACCGTAATTTCGGTGATGATCCCTAGCGTACCTTCGCTGCCGACAAACAAGCGAGTCAGATCGTAGCCAGCCGAGGACTTCTTGGCACGGGTACCGGTCTTGATGATGTTACCGTCCGCGGTGACCACCGTCAGTGCCAGCGTGTTTTCGCGCATGGTACCGTAGCGTACCGCATTGGTTCCTGAAGCGCGGGTCGACACCATGCCACCGATGGAGGCATCAGCGCCCGGATCAATCGGGAAAAACAAACCACTGTCCTTGATTTCCTGATTCAGCTGCTTGCGCGTAACACCCGCCTGAACGGTGGCAGTCAGGTCTTCCGGATTAACGGCTAGCATATGGTTCATCTGCGATAGATCAATCGTAATCCCACCTTGCAGTGCCAGCACATGCCCTTCCAGCGAAGTGCCCGAACCGTAAGGGATGACAGGCACCTGATATTGACTGCATAGCTTGATGACGCTCGCAACTTCTGCCGTGGTGTGAGCGAAGACGACCGCATCCGGCAACATCGGATCGTAGGAGGATTCATCGCGACCATGGTGCTCGCGCATCGCCTGACTGGTGGAAAAACGTTCTGCCAATATAGACTGCAACGCGATTTTGAGTTCTTCAGGCAGAGGCTTGCGCAGCTTCTGGGCATCCACGATGTGATTCATTGCGATTCTCTTTCGTTAATCTTTGCTATGTTTGTCTCTTGGATTGAATTGTCCTGATGCGGGCGCGGGCGCGTCGCATCGGCTTGTTGCTGAATTTTACTCCCTTGTGACAGACTCATATCGCCTTCGCAAGGCAATGCAGACTTTGGCACCAACAACGCGTATCCGCTTTTTAGCCTATGCTTCACACTTCGCATTCAGACAGAGAAAACTATTTCCATGGGGAACCGACTTTCAAAAATTACCACCCGCACCGGTGACGACGGTACGACCGGCCTGGGTGATGGCAGCCGCACTGGCAAAGACAGCCTGCGTATTCACGCCTTGGGCGACATCGATGAATTGAACTCACATTTCGGGGTGCTGCTCTGTGAAGAACTGCCGTCGACACTACGTGAAGAATTGCTGTCTGTGCAACACGACCTGTTTGATCTTGGTGGTGAACTGTGCATTCCCGGCTACACCATGATCACCGATGCCCAGATTGCACGGCTTGACGGGTTGCTGGAAAAATACAATGCCGAGTTGCCACCACTGAAGGAGTTCATCCTGCCCGGCGGTGCGCGCTCGGCAGCTTTGATGCATGTATGTCGCACGGTATGCAGGCGCGCTGAGCGCAGTGTTGTCAGCTTGTCTCAGATCGAGGTGATTAATGCGCAACCACGGCAGTATCTGAATCGACTGTCGGACCTGTGCTTTGTGCTATCCCGCGTCCTTAACCGTTACGCCGGTGGCAGCGACGTCTTGTGGCAAAAAGGTCGTCAGCGCGATCAGTGAGCCCGCAACATTCCGGACAAGAAAAAAGCGGCCTCAGCCGCTTTTTTAGTTTCTGCATACTGCAAGCAAACCTCAACTGTTGTTGACGACCAGTCGTGGTTGCTCATTGCCGAAACGTTGAACGATGGAAGCCGCAATGCCGTCACCATCCAGACCGCAAGCAGCCAGCAAGTGACCAACTTCACCGTGATCAATGAACCGGTCTGGCAAGCCCAGTTGCAGCAGGGGCTTGACGATACCGGCAGCCGCCAGCGCCTCGGCCACGGCTGAACCAGCACCGCCCATGACACACCCCTCTTCCACCGTCACCAACGCGTCATGACTGGCGGCCAGTTGCTTGACCAGTTCCACATCCAGTGGCTTGATGAAGCGCATGTTGGCAACGCTGGCATTGAGCTTCTCGGCCGCAGCCAGACTTGGCGCGACCATGGTGCCGAAAGCCAGAATCGCGATGCCCTTACCTTCACGCCGCACCTCGCCTTTGCCCAGCGGCAGTGTGTCCAGTGTCTTTTGTACTGCCACGCCAGTACCGGCGCCACGTGGATACCGCACCGCAGCCGGGCCTTGGTACGCGTAGGCAGTTGAGAGCATCTGACGACATTCGTTTTCGTCCGAAGCCGCCATCACGACCATGTTGGGAATGCAGCGTAAAAACGCTAAATCGTAGTTACCCGCATGCGTGGCACCATCGGCTCCCACCAGACCGGCGCGGTCCAGGGCAAAGGTGACGTCGAGATTTTGCAGCGCCACGTCATGAATGAGCTGGTCGTAGGCGCGCTGCAGGAACGTCGAATAAATCGCTACCACAGGCTTCATACCCTCACAGGCCATCCCCGCCGCAAACGTCACGGCGTGCTGCTCTGCGATACCGACATCATAGTAACGCCCCGGAAACTGTTGCTCAAACTGCACCATACCGGACCCTTCGCGCATGGCTGGTGTAATACCAACCAGCGCCTTATCCTCGCGCGCCATATCACACAACCAGTCGCCGAACACTTGGGTGTAGGTTTGCTTGCTTGATTTAACCGGCTTGATGCCTTCGGCCGGATTGAACTTGCCCGGACCGTGATACAACACCGGATCAGCTTCGGCCAGCTTATAGCCTTGACCTTTCTTGGTAACCACATGCAGGAACTGCGGCCCCTTGAGATTCTTCAGATTTTGCAGCGTTGGAATCAGCGAATCCAGATCATGGCCATCGATCGGGCCAATATAGTTGAAGCCGAATTCCTCAAACATGGTCGCTGGCACGACCATGCCCTTGGCATGCTCTTCCAGACGTTTGGCCAGCTCAAGCATCGGCGCTGGCAACATCGACTTGCCGACATTCTTGGCCTTGGCATAGAACTGTCCTGACATCAGGCGGGCCAGATAACGGTTGAGCGCGCCGACCGGCGGCGAAATCGACATGTCGTTATCGTTGAGAATCACCAGCAGATTGATGTCTTCGCAAATCCCGGCATTGTTGAGCGCTTCAAATGCCATTCCGGCGGTCATGGCGCCATCACCGATGACCGCTATCGCATGCCGGTCTTCACCCTGTGTTTTGGCGGCGAGTGCCATCCCGAGCGCAGCAGAAATCGAGGTCGATGAGTGCGCGGTACCAAAGGTGTCGTAATCACTTTCAGCGCGACGCGGGAAACCGGAAATGCCATTGAACTGGCGTAGCGTGCTCATCAGATCACGTCGACCTGTGAGTATCTTGTGCGGATATGTCTGATGACCAACGTCCCAGACGATACGATCTTCCGGTGTATTGAAAACATAGTGTAGCGCCAGCGTAAGCTCAACTGTCCCAAGATTGGACGAGAGATGGCCGCCGGTTTGCGCCACTGAGTCGATCACAAATGCACGCAATTCGTCTGCCAGCGGCTTGAGCTGGGTACGAGGAAGTTGCCGCAAATCGGCCGGGCTGTTTATCGTGTTAAGCATGCTGGATCTAGTTACCGTTTATTTGCTGCATTGCAGCCGATGCAATCAATCAAGGCGCACATCGCTACCCTTTCCTGTTGCACGATTTCATTGAAATTTACGCCGTTTATCTGGTCGTTGCCATGTCTTCACTAAAGTAAGTCTATGCCTTGCGGCGCACAATCAAATCCGCCAGCTCACGCAGACGACGTGCCGAAGAACCAAACTGCTCTAACGCCAGATGCGCATCGGCCCGCAATTTTTCTGCCAGTGCCTGAGACTGCGACAAACCGAGAATAGAGACATAGGTTGGTTTGTTGTCGGCCGCATCCTTGCCTGCAGTCTTGCCCAATGTGACTGAGTCGGCGGTCGCATCGAGAATGTCATCGACCACCTGAAAGGCCAGACCGATAGCATCAGCATACGCATGCAAGGCACTGCTCTGTGCCTCGGACAGCTCTTGACCGGCACCTGCGCCCAATAGAATTGCCGCTCGCAGCAGTGCCCCTGTTTTCAGGCGGTGCATTTGCTCCAGCTCGGCCAGTGATAACGTCATGCCAACACTGGCAAGATCAATTGCCTGTCCACCACACATGCCCACTGAGCCAGCCGCCTGTGCCAACAACTGCACCATTGCCATCTGGCGTGGCAGACAGGCAGGATCATCCACTCCCGACAGGACCGCAAAGGCCTGCGTCTGCAACGCATCGCCAACCAGCAGTGCCGTCGGTTCGTCATACTTGACATGGACCGTTGGCTTACCACGTCGCAAAGCATCATCATCCATACAGGGCATGTCATCATGCACCAGTGAATAGACGTGGATCATTTCCACGGCAGCAGCAGCACGCGCCAACAGTTCCGCAGGCGCATCAAATAGTGCTCCGGCAGCATAGACCAGCAAAGGACGCACACGCTTGCCGCCGTCGAGCGCCGTGTAGCGCATGGCCTCATGCAGGCGCGTCGGCATCTCGCTGGCAGACGGCAGAAAGCGGTCCAGCACGACTTCCAACTCCAACTGGATGGTTTGCATCCAATCAATAAATGACAGGTCTTCCTGAGCACGCGCATTCATGCCAGATCCTCCGGACGCTCAGCTACCAGCGGCTTGAGCATGTCGCCATCAAGCACCTTGACCTGGACGTCGACCTTGTCCAGCTGCACTGAGCAGAACTTGACCAGTTCGGCACCACGCTTGTAGGCCTCAACCGAGGCTTCCAATGGCAACTCACCGGCTTCCATCTGGATTACCAGTTGTTCCAGCTCTTGCATCGCCTCTTCGAACGAGGCTGGCTGACTGGCTTTGACAGGATTCTTGGGCATAGTGATTATTTCTGAATATAGCCCGTTATTTTAGAACAAAGCGCGCCACAGTTGGCCGCAATAGGGCCTCAAAGCACTGGCAAAGGGTAGATTGATCCACGCAAACCGCCCGCAAGAAGACTATTTGTGGCATAATTTGACGTTCTGTCCAAAATTTCCTCTTCATATTATTTGAACATAGGTTTTTGCGGATTCTTTCTCTCTTAGGTTGGTGCAAATTAATTTGGGGGCGGGGATGTCCGATCTTGCTACTTTTGCCAAACTGGCGCGCTCTAACGCGCAACTTCCAGTAAACGTCTATTTTGACGAAGCGCTTTGCAAGCGCGAATTCCACCAATTATTCCAACATGGCCCACGTTATGTCGGTCATGAATTGATGGTTCCCAATGTCGGCGACTATGCAACGCTGCCATGGGAAAACGAAGGCCGTATGCTGGTGCGCAATGCGCAGGGCATCGAGTTGCTTTCTAACGTCTGTCGTCATCGTCAAGCCAAAATGCTCGACGGGCGTGGTAATGCGCGCAATATTGTGTGCCCGTTGCATCGCTGGACCTACGACCTCAAAGGCGAACTGGTCGGTGCGCCGCATTTTGGCGAAACGCCCTGCATGAACCTGTCCAAGACTGAATTGCAGCGCTGGAATGGCTTGCTGTTTGAACAAAACGGTGTCGATGTTGCTGCGCAACTGAAACAGCTTGGCGTGACCAGGGAACTGGATTTTTCTGGCTATCTGTTCGATCACGTGGAAGTGCACGAGTGTAATTACAACTGGAAGACTTTCATTGAAGTCTATCTGGAGGATTATCATGTCGAGCCTTTCCATCCCGGCCTAGGCAGCTTTGTCAGCTGCGACGACCTGCGCTGGGAGTTTGGCGCCAATTACAGCGTGCAAACTGTAGGGGTCAATCATGGCCTGGCCAAGTCTGGCTCACCGGCCTACAAGAAATGGCAGGAGCAGGTATTGCGCATGGGCAATGGCAAGCCGCCCGCATTCGGCGCCATCTGGCTCACGCTGTATCCCAACATCATGGTGGAGTGGTATCCACATGTGCTGGTGGTATCGACCTTGTGGCCCAATGGTCCACAAAAGACGACCAATGTGGTCGAATTCTATTATCCGGAAGAGATCGCGCTTTTTGAACGCGAACTGGTCGAAGCCGAGCGGGCTGCCTATATGGAAACCTGCATCGAAGATGACGAGATCGCCTTGCGCATGGATGCCGGACGCCGCATTCTGATGGACCGCGGCACCAGCGAAGTCGGCCCCTATCAATCACCAATGGAAGACGGTATGCAACATTTCCATGAATGGTATCGATCGCAGATTGCGCTGTGATGCAACAAAAAACCCATGTATGCGCATGTTGTCGATAACATGAATCGCGAGCAGGCAGTGCCTCCCACCGGAAGCACTGCCTGTTTTTTTGTCCAGCCCACCCATTTCATTCGCCATGCAATCGCTCTGGATGCTCGTTGCCTCACTGCTGTTTTCCATCATGGGCGTATGCGTCAAACTCAGCGCCAGCCATTTCTCCACTTCCGAAGTCGTTCTCTGCCGGGGATTGGTCGGCGTCATTTTCATCATCGGCCTTATCAAAATCCGTGGCGGCACATTGCGTACAGCCTTCCCGCGCGATCATCTGATCCGCGGTGGCATTGGCGTCATTTCTCTCTGGATGTGGTTTTATTCATTTCGACTACTGCCAGTGGCGACTGCGACGACACTGAACTACATGTCCTCGATCTGGATGGCGGCGATTCTGTTTTGTGCTGCATGGTGGCAAGGAAAGAAACGCTTCGAATGGGGTCTGGCAGCGGCCGTCATCTTTAGCTTTATCGGCGTGGCGCTATTGCTGCGCCCCTCCATTGATGCCAGCCAGATTGCGGGCGGCATTGTCGCACTGGTGTCCGGCGTGCTGTCTGCCATCGTTTATCTGCAAGTGCGCAAGCTCGGGTTGCTTGGTGAGCCTGAATATCGTGTGGTCTTCTATTTCTCGCTGACGGGTTTTCTGGCGGGCCTGGGTGGCTGCCTGAGCAGCGGTGAAATACCTTTCTATCACCCGGTTTCGGCACAAGGTCTGGCTCTAGTCATCACCATCGGGCTAACGGCAACGCTCGCACAAATCGCAATGACGCGCGCCTACCGGCTTGGTAATACGCTGGTAACCGCCAATCTGCAATACAGCGGCATTGTCTTCTCCAGTCTGCTGGGGCTGGTCATCTGGCACGACGCATTAGGCTGGATGGGCTGGACTGGCCTGGCCATCATCTTGCTCAGTGGCGTTGCATCCACTTTCTATCATCAGGCAACTGAATCCGCGTTACAGCCGGCCAATGATCCAATACCGCCGAGCGAGTCACAAAAACTATCCGATTCCCATCCCGCCACCATCGATCTTGAGGAGAACCCATGGCCTATACAACGCTGATATCTGCGGCAGAACTGGCAACCCACAGCAATGATTCCCGCTTTGTGATCGTTGATTGTCGCCACGATTTGCTCAACCCGGACGTCGGACCTGCAGCATATAGCGCAGGCCACATTGCCGGCGCCCGCTTTGCCCACCTGGACAAGCTGCTCTCCGGGACAAAAATCGGTATCGATGGCCAATTCAAGGGTCGCCATCCGTTGCCGCAACGCCAGGACTTTATCGCCGCCATGCAATCTCTTGGGATCAATAACGATACTCAGGTGATTGCCTATGATGCCGTCGACGGCAGATACGCGGCGCGCTTGTGGTGGCTGCTGCGCTGGGTCGGTCATGCGCAGATCGCGGTTCTCGACGGTGGCCTGCAGGCCTGGCAGACACACGGAGGTGCGATCGACACCAGCATCCCCGAAGTGGCTACCGGCAATCTGGAAGCGCATCCACCACTGGTTGAGTCGGTTGATGCGGCGATTGTGCTGAATAACATCAGCGAGAAGAAAATGACGCTGGTTGATGCCCGCTCTGCAGATCGCTATCGCGGCGAGAATGAAACGATTGATCCGGTTGGCGGGCATATCCCCGGTGCCAAAAACCGATTCTTCCTGGACAATCTGGAAAGCGATGGCCGCTTCAAGCCGGCTGCCGCATTACGCTCCGAATGGAATACCCTGCTGGAGCATCCGCAACAGGCCATCATGCAGTGCGGCTCAGGCGTTACGGCTTGCCATAATCTGCTGGCATTGGAGATTGCCGGCTTGTCAGGAGCAAAACTGTACCCCGGATCCTGGAGTGAGTGGTGCGCAGAACCTTCACGTCCTGTCGCAACTGGTCCCCTGCCCTGATCCAGATACTTGCGAGATGAGTTGAACGGGATCGACGATGAACGTCACCGTGCCATCTGCCAACAAGGTAGTACCTGTAAAACCAAGGCATTGCCGCCATGGTAGATGGCATTTTCTGACGACAATTTCATGGCACGCCACAATGTGCTCGACGACAATGGCACGCGAGACTGGTGTGTCCCTGAGCACGAGAATATTCATCTCCCCCTTGGGTAGGGACGACGATACATCAAGGAGTGTCGACAAACTGTGCAACTCCAGAGTGGAATCACGCCAAAGCAGGCTACCACGCTGCAGCAAGCGCTCCCGATCTTCCTCCGCCACCGGTAGTATTTGCTCAACCAGGGCAACATCAATGGCGTAGGACTGTCCTGCCAGCTGTATTAGCAGCACCGAGGCAAGCGCAGCAGATTGAGGCAGGCGCATACAGAAAGTAGTACCCACTCCGCAGCTGCTTGCGACACTAATCTCGCCATCAAGAGCACGTACCTCGGTGCGCACAACATCAAGGCCAACACCACGACCAGCCAAGACCGTCGGCTCTGCACTAGTAGAAAAGCCAGGATGAAAGATCAGTTCAGCAAGTGCCTCTGACGACATGCGCTGCGCTTGGTCGAACCAGCCTTTTTCGATGGAAACTGCACGGATACGCTCCAAGTCCAAGCCGCGCCCATCGTCAGACAGAGTAATTCTGAGCTCACAGCCGTACTGTTGAATATCGAGATGCAACTGCCCAATCAATGGTTTACCCCGTGTAGATCGCTGATGGCATGACTCAATACCGTGTACTGCCGCATTGCGCAACAGGTGCTCCAGCGGTGCTACCAACTGTTCCAGCAGACCGCGCTCGACAGCCGTCGCTCCTCCAGAAAGGTGAAGTACCAGCGGCTTGCCGGTTGCCCGCGCCAGATGCTGAACAAGTTGCTGTAATCGCGACTCTATCTCGACGAAACACACCATGCCAGACAACACCAACTCACGCTCCAGTTGATGAACCAAACCAGCCTGGGTCGTTAGATTCTGCTCAATTTGCCTTGCCGAATTGAGCAGCTTGCAACGCAGACTCCGCAAGGATTCAACAGATTGCTTGTGCACCAGACACATGCTTTGATCGCGGCGCCCGGCTGAGCTATCCCGTGCATGATCACCGGATACGGGCAGACCAAGACCTGATGGCGGGCTTCCGGCTTCCAATAACAATGAAAGTACGGAAACTTCTTTTACCAGAGTTTGCAAGTAAGACTGAAACGCCGCAATTCCTTGCCCCATTAAATGCTGCGAAGTCGGAAAACACGCAGTCAACTCAAGCATTTTTTTCGTCAGACTAGTATCTCGCTTGCCGCTTTGCCGACCCGACGTCGATGTGACTGTCGAATTTGCTTGCTCCCAAGTGAGCGGCAGCGCCACAGAGAGTGCCTCGATCAGTCGGCGTGTGAAATCATGACGTACTGCGATTTCCGAGACTATCTCCGATGCCGCCATGCCCAGACTTCGCATCTCAGCAATCTGCGCTTCTACATCATGCAGATGATGCGCCAACATCAGCGCATCCGCCATCCCGGCACTACCCTTCAAGGTATGCATTGCGCGCAAATGACTATGCAGCATGTCGGAGTTGTCCGGCTGCTGATGCAGTTGCACCAGCGTAGCTGCCAGTTGCGATAACAATTCTCCTGCCTCCCTCAGGAAAATGTCTTGCAGCATACAATCCGGCGTATTTTCAGCCTGTGTCAGATGAAAGCGCTCCTGTTGCTTCTCAAACCAGAGACGTAGATCGCGCTCGATTCTGGTCACAATGGGTAGCGGATTTTGCATTCCCTGATTGTTTTCGGTCGCCGAGTGGTGCAACCAGTGCTGCAACATGGCAACTTCAGCGCTGCTGCAATGCAGCTGCAACGATGCGCAAACCTCTTCGAATACTTGTAGCTGGCGGAGCAAGCGTTGCAGTGATGCTGGATTGCGGAAGCTGTGATGAAGATGCACGGCCACCATGCTGATATCGTCAATGAAACATTGCAACTCAATCTGGAAGACGCTCCACTGCCGCGCCTGCGGATACGACTTGCCCTGTCCTGATGGCAATTCGATATGCGGCCGGCTCTTCATGCAACAGCCCTACGCATGATTGCTGTAGATGCAGGAATGTCAGGTCGCGGTAGCGATTGTTGTAGATGTCTTGGAGAGTGCACGACGAGTTATTGTTGAACAAAACTCGTATTGGAGTCCGAGGGCAAGCCGGCAGTTGCTTGCAGCAATGCCAAAAAACGCATATCGCGTACTAGTCTTAGCGCAGCTAGCGTGGAGGAAAACGAGGGTTGGATTGCACTGAAGAACAACAGAAACTTGCTGTTTTGCACTACCGCGATGTCACCAAGCTCACAAACATGAGAGCAGAGTTCTGATGAGTGGCAGCCCTCCCAAATTACAGGAGGGCAAAAGTGCAACACCGACCACCAGAATTGCTAGTAGCCGCCAGCGCGTGCCGGGTACTGCGGTATTAACGCGTCGATAACAACTGATGAACAGTTGAAATCAAATTGATCAACGCTATTTAGATGGTAACCATCTCAAAATCTTCCTTGCGCGCGCCACATTCCGGACAGGTCCAGTTCATTGGCACATCATCCCAGCGGGTACCTGCTGGAATACCTTCATCCGGCAAGCCATCCTTTTCGTCATAAACCCAACCACAGATCAGGCACATCCAGGTCTTGTAATCTTGTTTGCTATCGCTCACGGCTGACTATCCCTCAATTCAATCAAGTAGAATGGTAAGCCAGCTATTCTAATCTACTCGACGTGCAAAACCAAACTCCCCCCCTCATCTTGACCTTCGGCGCTGCGGACCCTGTCGGAGCAACAGGCGTTCAGGCTGACCTGGCCACATTTGCCGCCATGGGCTGTCATGGCTTGTCCATCATCACTTCCATTCTGGTCAGTGATACCGCGCGCATCGAAGACGTGCAAATCATTGATGTCGACTGGATGGCTGATCAGGCACGCGTGATTCTTGAAGATATGCCAGTAGCAGCCTTTAAGGTTGGTGTCGTGGGCAGCATCGAAAATGTCTCTGCGATTGCCGAAATCGTGTCAGATTATCCAGACATCCCGCTGATTCTTGATCCTTTCATTACCGCCATGCCGAATCAGGAAGGTGACGACGATGATAATTTGATCGCCGTACGTGAGCTGCTGATACCTCAGACCACGCTGATGCTGGCTTCGGCAGTAGAACTTAACCGGCTCGCAGAAACCTGGCGTGAGCCTGTGCTGGCGGACACCCTCCAGCTGGACGCCATGCGCATCATTGAGATGGGATGCGAATATCTGTTTGTTACTGGCACCCCGGCCGACGGGCATGAAGTCGCCAACAGCCTGTTCAATGAATCCGGCCTGTTGCGGCGCGATGCCTGGCAACGTCTGCCGGGCTCATTTACCGGCGCAGGCACAACCCTCTCGGCGGCTATTTGCGCCATGCTCGCCAATGGCCTTGAAATTCCAGAAGCAGTATCCGAGGCACAAGAGTTTACGCTGGCGGCACTGGCTCATGCGCAACGCCTAGGCATGGGCAAGCTCATTCCTGACCGCTATTTCTGGGCACGCGAAAACGACGAACCCAATTAAGTAGCTAAGTAGCCGCTATCGCCATCCTTATCATCATCATTGCCGTTATAGCGCTCCTTTCAACAACACTGTTCTTACCTTCATGACTGCACAACACTCTGACCAATCCGCGCCCTCCAATGACTCCTTGTTTGCCCGTGCGCAACGGACGACACCTGGTGGCGTCAACTCGCCGGTCCGCGCCTTTCGCTCCGTTGGCGGCACACCGCGCTTCATTACCCGTGCTCAAGGCCCTTATTTCTGGGACGCAGAAGAGCGTCGCTACATCGACTACATCGGCTCCTGGGGCCCAGCGATTGTCGGCCACGCGCATCCCAAGGTAGTCCACGCAGTACAGGAAGCGGCTACCCGCGGTCTGAGCTTTGGTGCACCGACCGAAGGCGAAATCGAGATGGCAGAAGAAATCTGCAAACTGGTGCCATCCATTGAACAGGTGCGACTGGTATCAAGCGGTACGGAAGCAACCATGAGCGCACTGCGGTTAGCGCGGGGAGCGACCAAACGAGACAAGATTGTAAAGTTTGAAGGCTGCTACCACGGCCACGCAGATTCGTTGCTGGTGAAGGCTGGCAGTGGCCTGCTGACCTTTGGCAACCCAACCTCGTCCGGCGTCCCCGAGGATTTCGTCAAACATACCTTGGTACTGGATTACAACAATACGCAGCAGCTGGAAGAGGCGTTCAAGGCTGCGGGACATGAAATTGCCTGCGTCATCGTTGAACCTGTGGCCGGCAATATGAATCTGGTGCGCGCAACGCCAGAGTTCTTGCAGACCATGCGCCGACTCTGTACCGAATACGGCACAATCCTGATTTTTGATGAAGTCATGTCCGGTTTCCGGGTGGCACTCGGTGGTGCTCAGTCTTTGTATGGCATCATTCCCGACCTCACCGCACTGGGCAAAGTCATTGGTGGCGGCTTGCCAGTGGCAGCCTTCGGTGGACGCGCAGACATCATGAAACATCTTGCACCACTTGGCGGGGTTTACCAGGCAGGGACGCTTTCAGGCAATCCTATTGCCGTTGCGGCTGGATTGACCACCTTGAAACTGATTCAAGAGCCCAATTTCTATACAAACTTAAGCGAACAAACCGCAAAACTGGTTGCTGGACTGCGCGCAGCGGCCAGCGCAGCGAACATGACATTTGCTGCCGACAGCCTGGGCGGCATGTTTGGCTTGTATTTCGCCCCAATTGTTCCAGACAGCTATGCCGAAGTCATGCAAGCAGACAAAGACTGCTTCAATCGTTTTTTCCATGCAATGCTGAGCAACGGCGTCTACCTGGCACCGTCGGCATTTGAGGCAGGCTTTGTCTCTGCACAACATGATGACAACGTGATTGCAGAAACGCTCGAGGTAGCGAAGAAGGCCTTTGCCACCATTGCTTGAGAAGACCCGTCACGCAGTTGCCGGTTTCGCGGCGACTGCAAACTGTATGGGGTGGCGCTTAACTATACTGCGTGTATTGAAAAATGTATTAGTCAATAAAAAAGGACGCTAAAGCGTCCTTTTTTATTGGGCAGACTATACGGATCGGGTCAAACTGAAAAAGAAGAACCGCAGCCACATGTCGTAGTCGCATTAGGATTCTTGATGACGAACTGTGCGCCTTCGAGGTCATCTTTATAATCAATCTCAGCACCAACCAGATACTGATAACTCATCGAGTCGATCAACAAATGCACACCATTTTTAGTCATGGTCGTGTCGTCTTCGTTGACAATTTCATCGAAGGTAAAACCGTACTGGAAGCCTGAGCAGCCACCGCCTTGAACAAAGACGCGCAGCTTCAGATCAGGATTACCTTCTTCCTCGATCAGTTGCGCAACTTTTGCAGCTGCGCTGTCAGAAAAATTGATAGGTACGGGAATGGTTGTTTCTTGAATTTCGGCAACGGCGTTCATTTTGGAGCTCCTGCATCAGCGGACAATGCCCACATTATAAGGGGTCTGGAAAATTCATGCATCGCCACTCGAAACTGCCAGCTTGAGCAATGGCAGCTCTTCGTTTTGATCGTGACTGAGTTTGCCTGAGACCAAGGCACCACCATGCATTTCGAGCGCCTTGTAATAAACATTGCCAGTAATTCGAGCTTTGGGCTGCAATTCCAGCAACTCCACAGAATGCACATCGCCGACGATTTCACCATTGACAATAACGTGCACTGCGCGAATCTCACCAATGATTTTGGCATGCTCGGAAATCACCAGCACACTCGGTTGCCCCTGCTCTGCATTGATGTTGCCCTTGATCTGACCATCAATACGCAGACCACCCTTGAAATTGACATCACCCTGGATATTCGTGGAGGCGCCGATAAGGCTGTCAATAGTGCTTTTTGATTTACGTCCCAACATGATTTCACCTCACAAATTCACTGACTGCTGAGCACGCATTTGACCGCGGTCAAGTACGCGCGCCTGAATGGCCTTGATAATGGCGCCCTCAGGCAAAGTTACCACCCCCTCCACCCGCTGATAGTACTTGAAAGACAGTCTGTAACGCGCTAGATCGGTCGCGTTTTGCTCGGGGAAGTTGATGATAACACTTTTGCCGCCCTGCAACACTGTGATACTCAACTGCAAATTGCCGACAAACTCGCGAGGCACTTTCTCACCCTGCATTGCCAGCAATTGATAATGCACCTGATTGGGCTGAACGATTTCCGCCTTCAGCCGCTGAATTGTAATTCCTTGTGCCCCAATGTTGGTAGGCAGCAAACTTTGAAAGAAAGACAGGTCTTCCTTCAATTTAGCATTTTCTGCCTCCAATGTCTTAATCTGGTTTCCTAGCTGTGTCTGCGCCGAGCGCTCAATGTTGAGCTGGCTTTCGGCAGCCATGGCAGTACTGGAGAACTTGTCTCGCTCGCTGCTCAGTTTCTTGACTTCGTCAGACAAGCTGGCAACCTGATCACGACCGGCATTCGGATTCAGACCTGCGAAATTTCGCCCGAGATCGTAAGCCCACATTGCCAGCGCACCGCCGAGACCAATCACAAGCACTAAAAACATGGCGCGCAGCGGCCATGGCAGATGTGTCTTGATCGTCATCTTCGGCGCAGAAATCGACATGCGCCGAACCCAGAGTCGGTATTTCACGGCAGTACAGGGACGTGCAACAGTCCCATTGTCTCTTCCAGACCAAACATCAGATTCATACACTGCACGGCCTGTCCTGCGGCGCCCTTGACCAGATTGTCCTGTACCACCAGTACAACGACAGTGTCACCATCGCCCGGACGATGCAACGCGATGCGTAACATGTTCGATGCACGTGTTGTGCGCGTCTCCGGATGAGATCCAAACGGCATTACATCAACGAATGGCTCATTCTTGTAAGCATCTTCAAACAGCGCCTGCAATGCTGCATTGTCGATCTCTTTTGTCAGACGCGCGTACAAGGTCGAGTGCATGCCGCGAATCATTGGAACCAGATGCGGGGTGAATAACAAGCCAAGTTTGTCGTCAGTCAACTTGCCAAGCTGCTCGAGCGTCTCGGGCAAATGGCGGTGACCTGATACACCGTATGCCTTGAAATTGTCAGACGCTTCAGAGAACAGCAAAGGCAACTCTGCCTTACGGCCCGCACCAGAGACGCCTGACTTGCAATCCGCAATTAGGTGCGATGCATCGATCACGCCAGCCTTGAGCAGTGGCGCATAGCCCAGTTGCATGGTGGTCGGATAGCAGCCAGGGTTGCCAACGATGCGCGCCTTGCGAATCGCATCACGATTGAGCTCGACCAGACCGTAGGCTGCTTCCTTGAGCAGATCAGGGCAGCTGTGCGGCAGTTTGTACCATTTTTCAAAAACGGCAACGTCCTGCAAACGGAAATCCGCAGCCAGGTCAATGACCTTCACACCGGCAGCCAGCAACTCAGCAGCCTGCGCCATTGCCACGCCATGTGGGGTCGCAAAGAACACCACATCACAATCTGTCAGCCTAGCCTTGTCCGGCGAGGAAAAAGCAATATCGACACGTCCACGTAGCGAGGGGTACATCTCGGCGACGGGCATGCCATCTTCCTTGCGTGACGTTACCGCCTGCAGTTGCACTTCTGGATGCGATGCAAAAAGACGCAGCAATTCCACCCCGGTGTAACCGGTGCCGCCGACAATGCCTACCTTGATCATGTTTATTCCTTGCTGAAAAACGTATCCGAGAGCGGCCAATTTTAACAGGAGAATATTGCCATCACATTACCCGTAGATAACAGATTCTGCTCACTGTGAGATCGGACGAGAGAATGCAAAATGCAAAAAAGCCGCCAAGCAGAAGCTGGCGGCTTTTTCGGACTTCTGAAAGTACAGATTAACGCTTCGAGAATTGCTTTGCGCGACGTGCCTTGCGCAGACCAACCTTCTTACGCTCGACTTCACGTGCATCACGTGTGACGAAGCCTGCCTTGGACAGTTCCGACTTCAGTGTTGCATCGTAGTCGATCAGAGCACGTGTGATGCCATGACGAACAGCACCAGCCTGACCAGATTCACCGCCACCGTGAACATTGACCATAATGTCAAAGCGCTCAACGTTGTTGGTCAGTTCCAGCGGCTGACGAATCACCATCAGGCCAGTTTCGCGGGAAAAGTATTCAGCCGCTGGCTTGCCGTTGACGACGATCTTGCCCGAACCGGACTTGATGAAAACACGGGCCACAGCACTCTTGCGACGGCCGGTTCCGTAATTGTAGTTACCGATCATGTCTGTTCCTTAGAGTTCGAGGGCTTTAGGTTGCTGAGCTGCGTGCGGATGGTTGCCATCTGCATACACCTTCAGCTTCTTGATCATCGCGTAGCCGAGTGGGCCCTTAGGCAACATGCCCTTGACCGCCTTCTCGAGTGCGCGACCTGGAAAACGCTGTTGCATTTTCAGGAAATTGGTTTCGTAGATACCGCCTGGATAGCCGCTGTGACGGTAGTACGTCTTTTCAGTAGCTTTGGTACCAGTCACGCGCAGCTTGCCTGCATTGATCACGACGATGAAATCGCCGGTGTCGACGTGCGGAGTAAATTCTGGTTTGTGCTTGCCGCGCAGTCGGAGTGCCACTTCGCTGGCAACACGTCCGAGGACTTTGTCCGTCGCGTCAATCACGAACCACTCGCGCTTTACCTCATGGGCTTTAGCGGAAAAGGTTTTCATGTTGACTTCCTAAGTAAATATAAACGCTCAATTTGGCGGTTCTGCCGCAGTCAAACCCATTCAAGACAGCCCGAAAACCAATCCGGATGTGCTTGCCGGCTTTTGCTGGCGCAGCGTTAACAACCCACTTTACCTGGCAAAAATGCAGACTCTTCCTTGTTATCTTTTCCAGAGCGCACGGAAAAGCCGATTAGTATAGCCTTTTCAAGGACTTACGGTCAATTTATTTATGTCCATGAGTAGCGCCCTGTGACGATCAATACACCTTTCCTTCTTGCAACCCTGAAATCCACAAACAAAATAGGCAAAAAAAACCCGAAACAGACGTTTCGGGCTTAAATCCACACCAAAGGAGGAGGGTGGAGGAGACATTGGTGGACCGCCGCGTTGGCGTAAGAAGTCCTTGGAACCAATATAGCAAACGAAATTGTGCGATGCAAGATTTTATTTACCCCTATTGGATTAGAGGAAAATTGCCTCAAAACACCTACAGTTTGCTGCTATGCAATATGAAATTTTTTGCCAATTTGATCGCCCATCGTCAGTTCCTTGTACAGACAATCACTAATCAGTTTGGCGAAAAAGCTACAATAGCTGCTTCGTCCCACTTACCCAATGAGAATGCAATATGGAATGCACAGTGCGCTGGACTGGTCTGTCCGGCATGACTTTTTTGGCTGAAACCGGCTCAGGCCACGTCATCGCAATGGATGGCGCCCCCGATGGTGGAGGCCGCAACCTGGCGCCACGTCCGATGGAAGTGGTACTACTAGGTACTGGCGGCTGCACCGCTTATGATGTTGTGGTGATTTTGCGCAAGAGCGGACAAGACATTCGCGGTTGCGAAGTAACGTTAAAGTCGGAACGCGCAGAACAAGATCCCAAGGTATTTACCAAGATTCACTTCCACTTCACGGTGCGCGGCCGCAACCTCAAACAAAATGTTGTAGAACGTGCGATCAAATTGTCACACGACAAATATTGCTCGGCCTCCATCATGCTGGAGAAAACTGCAGAGATAACACACTCCTTCGAGATCATTGATGATCTCGCAGACGTCGTCGCGCAGCAACAATAGTCTTTGCAGGCCGCCGGCCTGCAGATACATACCTGCTCAAATACGATATGCCACAGTGGTCATGACTTTCGACATTGCCTGCATCAGGCCACGCAGAGGCAAAGGCATGTCGGCCGCACCAAGCTCGACAGCCGCTTCGGCGTGCTCGATCTCATCCCTGCGCATCTGATCCACAATGGCCCGTGATTTAGCATCCTGCGCAGGCAACTTCTCCAGATGCCCAATCAGGTGCTGTTCGACCTGCCGCTCTGTCTCTGCAACAAAGCCCAGATTACGCGCATCGCCAACGCGCGCTGCGATTGTGCCAAGCACGTAAGAACCGGCATACCACAAAGGGTTGAGCAAACTGGTGTGCGAGCCCAGCTCGCGCAATCTGTCTGCGGTCCAGGCGAGATGGTCCTCCTCCTCAATGCCAGCATGAGCAAACTGCTGCTTCAGGGCATCCGACTGCGCAAATCTCCCCTGCGCATCGTACAACGCTTGGGCGCAAACCTCACCGACATGATTAACACGCATCAGGCCCGCACTGTGACGCTTTTCCGCATCACTCAACGCCGCTTCGGGTAAGGCAGCGGCGGGGTTGACGCGCGACGCACAAGCGACACCGCTGACAACACGCAGCGCCTTATCCAGTTCAGCGATGATTTGATCAACGAATTGCATGACAACAGTTCCTCATAAAAATGAACCGGATGAACAGAGTAGGCCAGAATAAGCCTGTGGCTCAGACCAGCTTCCACTGCATCGTTTCACCACCATTAAGTGGCACTACCGTGGTATCCCCCATCGGCAACTCGGCGGGTATTGTCCAGCTCTCACGACGCAGGCTAACTGTGCCCGTATTGCGAGGCAAGCCGTAAAATGCCGGTCCATTAAAGCTGGCAAAGGCCTCCAGCTTGTCCAGCGCATTCGCCTGCTCAAATGCCTGCGCATACAATTCCAGTGCATGTAAAGCGGTATAGCAGCCAGCACAACCACAGGCGTGCTCTTTCAACCCCTTGGGATGCGGCGCTGAATCAGTGCCAAGAAAAAATTTGTCACTGCCGGATATTGCCGCAGCCACCAATGCCTGACGATGCGTTTCCCGCTTCAGAACTGGCAGACAATAGTAGTGCGGACGAATTCCACCCTTGAAAATCTCGTTGCGGTTGTAGAGCAGATGATGCGCCGTGATCGTGGCCGCCGTTGGACCCTCTGCACTAGCCACGTAATCAGCCGCATCCTTGGTGGTGATATGTTCAAACACGACCTTCAAGCCAGGCATATCGCGCCGCAGAGGCTGCATCACACGGTCGATAAAGACAGCTTCCCGATCGAAGATATCGATAGCCGGATCGGTCACTTCGCCATGCACCAAAAATGGCATACCGGTTTCCTGCAATACTTCCAACGTCTTGTAGCATTTGCGCAGATCCGTGACACCCGCATCCGAATTGGTCGTAGCGCCCGCAGGATACAGTTTGACGGCGTGGACAAATCCGCTAGCCTTGGCCTTGCGGATTTCTTCGGGCGGTGTATTGTCGGTCAGATACAGGACCATCAATGGCTCGAACTGCGCACCGGCTGGCAGCGCAGCCAGAATTCGCTGGCGATAGGCACCCGCCTGCTCGGTGGTAGTGACCGGCGGCTTGAGATTGGGCATGACTATGGCACGGGCAAACTGATGAACGGTGTGCGGCAACACACTGGCCATGGTGGCGCCATCGCGCAAGTGCAAATGCCAGTCGTCCGGACGGGTGATGGTGACTACGTCGCTCATTGCGTTCTCTTTTTCAAAGTAGGAATCAGGTAAGTTGCCTGCATGGCACGCACAATATGGCCGCCAAAGCACTTCATTGTCGACTCCGCAGTAGGTGCGTGGTTCATTGAAGGCGGTATTTTACCGCAAGGGAGTAAGCTACGATTGCGCCAGATCAAGCACCTGCTTAGCGCATTGCCGCGTTGTTGCCCCCATAAAAAAAACCGTCGCGGTTTGCACCGGACGGTTTTGGGCAACAGGCACAAGGGCGCCGTCTCCGGCCTCCCTAACACCCGCTTCAATGTGTGATGATTTTGGCCAGGAAATCACGGGCTCGCTCCGAGCGCGGCGATGCGAAAAAGTCATCCTTTTTGCAATCTTCGACGACAACACCCTTGTCCATGAAGATGACGCGGTTCGCGACCTTGCGTGCAAAGCCCATTTCGTGCGTCACCACCATCATTGTCATACCTTCTTGCGCCAGGCCCACCATGACATCCAACACTTCGTTGATCATTTCCGGGTCCAGAGCCGAGGTCGGCTCGTCGAACAACATGGCGATCGGGTCCATCGACAACGCACGCGCGATGGCGACACGCTGTTGTTGACCGCCGGACAACTGCCCAGGGAACTTGTCCTTTTGTGCAATCAGGCCAACCCGATCAAGGTACTTCAACCCTTTTTCAGTTGCTTCATCCACGCTGCGCCCCAGCACCTTGACCTGACCGATGGTCAGATTTTCACGAATCGACAGGTGAGGAAACAGTTCAAAATTCTGAAACACCATACCAATGCGCGCACGTAACTTGGACAGATTGGTTTTGGGATCACCTACCGATACGCCATCGACAGTGATCGTACCTTTCTGGAACGGCTCCAGACCATTGACGGTCTTGATCAAGGTCGACTTGCCCGAGCCCGAAGGGCCGCACACCACCACCACATCACCCTTGGCAACGCTCGTGCTGCAATCGGTTAAGACCTGGAAGCTGCCATACCATTTGCTGACATTGTTAAGTTCAATCATCTATTTCTCCTAATTCCTGAATACGGTATCGAGGCCGAGCTTTATGTCGGCCATGCTGTTAGCGAATAATGGCAATCTTTTGCTGGAAGCGTTTGACCAACTGCGAAAAGATAAAACTCATCACAAAATAGACCACCGCAACGAAGAGATACATTTCGACCAGACGACTATCGCGCTGCGCAATCTTGGAGGCGCTAGTGACGAAATCAGGCACCGAGCCCAACACATACACAAGCGACACGTCCTGAAACAGCACAATCGTCTGGGTCATCAAGATCGGCATGACATTGCGGAACGCTTGCGGCAGCACCACGTTCCCCATCATTTGCCAATAGTTCATGCCAATTGCATAACCAGCAAAGACCTGGCCTCGCGGAATCGACTGGATGCCTGAGCGCATGATTTCGCAATAATACGCGGCCTCAAACAAGATGAAGGTGATCAATGCAGACTGAAAAGCACCAACCTGGATGGGCTCGCTAGCACCAATAATCCAGGCACCAATGAATGGCACCAGAAAATAGAACCAGAAAATCACCAGCACCAGCGGCACCGAACGAATCAGGTTGACGTAACTCGTTGCTATGAACGACAGAGGCTTGTTGCTGGACAGGCGCATCATGGCAAGCAAGGTGCCAATGACGACACCACCAATCATCGCCGAAATGGTCAATATGAGCGTAAATTTGAGACCCGTGGTGAGCAGGTAATACCAGGACCGCTCAATGACATTGAAATCGAAATTGGCAAACATGGATTAATGCCCTCCTGTACTGGCACTGCCGCCGGTGATATAGCCCGGTACTGCAGTGACTTTTTCCAGGACACGCGCAACGATCAGCGCAATGACTGAAATGATAATGTAGATAATGGTCGCACCGGTCAGCGCCTCGAAGGTCTGGAAAGTGAATTCCCGCATCGAGTAAGTCGCAGCGGTCAACTCAACCAAACCAATGGTCAGCGCCACCGAGCTATTCTTGATGATCGCAGCAAACTCGTTCGTGAGTGCCGGGATGATGATACGAAACGCCATTGGCAAGAGCACATAGCGGTAAGTCTGCACCGGCGTCAAGCCGAGTGCTGCTCCTGCCATACGTTGACCGCGCGGCAAGGCATTGATCCCTGTCGTGACCTGTACTGCAACGCGCGACGAGGTAAAGAATCCCAGCGCTAGAAATGCCGTTACGAAGGATGCGTTAGGCAAGCTCTTGAGCCAATCCCCCATCGCAGCTGGCAATAATTCCGGTACAACGAAATACCATAAAAACATCTGTACCAGCAGAGGAATATTGCGAAACAGTTCCACATAACCATTAGCAAACCGCACAGCCCATGGCTTTTGTGTCGTGCGGATAGTACCAACAATAGTGCCAAGTACCAGCGCCATGATCCACGCCAACAATGCAGTGGCGATGGTCCATTTCAATCCGATTAATAGTGTATCGATATAAGGGATACCATCGGGAGACTCCTCCCAGAAGATGCCCCAGTTCCAGTTATAGTGCATATATTCCCTCGTCTTCTCATCTCAACTCTTGCGATTAGGACCGCGCTATGCACGCTCCCAGTTTGCCTACGCATGAGTACGGCGACACATGGCAGGTCTTGCAGCATTGTTCAGGGTGATGACTCCCCTGGTTGCCAACTAATCTATGTAATTTACTGCCTCACTTGTTACGAGTGAAATGTCACTTGTGAAATGTGGCTTGCGACTCTCACACTTGCTTCGCAAATTAAACAAAACGGGGGAAAGTTCCCCCGTTTTGTTTTATATCAGCACAGTAGTTAAACACTGCGCCTGCAACTTACTTCTTCTTCGAAGACTGCTTTTGCGCCTCAGGCACAGCAGCGTAAGCAGCTGGGTCACCGGAGTCGGTCGGCTTTGCCAGTACAGCTTGCAGCTGCGGGCTCATCGGCACGTTCAAGTTGACACCCTTTGGTGGAATTGGCGACTGGAACCATTTCGCGTAGATCTTCTTGATATCGTCGCCCTTGTAGACGTTGATCAGCGCATCGTCAACGACCTTCTTGAACGCTGCATCACCCAATGGCAAAATCAAGCCGTATGGCTCAACAGACAGAGCTTCGCTCGACACAACGTAATCACCAGGAGCCTTGGAGTTCGCAGCCAGCGAAGAAAGCAAAATATCATCCATCACGAACGCAACTGCACGACCAGTTTCAACCATCAGGAATGCTTCTGCATGGTCCTTCGCAGACAGAATATTCATGCCAAGATTGCGCTCTGCATTCAAGGTTGTGATCTGCTTCAGATTGGAAGTACCGGAAGTCGACACGATAGTCTTACCTTTCAGATCGTCCAGAGTCTTCAGATTCGCGGATTTCTTAGACAGGAATCGATTCGCTGTAACGAACTCAGTCACGGCAAAGGCAACCTGCTTTTGACGCTCAAGATTATTGGTTGCCGAATCACACGAAATATCAGCTGTACCATTGGCAATCAGCGGGATACGCGTTGCCGAAGTCACAGGGATCATCTTCACATTCAACGATGTCATACCCAACTTCTTTTGGATGGCAGTTGCAGCCTTCATACACAGATCAATCGAATAACCTTGATACGATTGCTTGTCATCCAGATAGGAGAATGGGATCGACGCGTCGCGCACACCCAGTGTCAGAGTGCCAGATTCCTTGATTTTCTTCAGACGACCAGTCAACTCTTCAGCGTGTGCAGCACCAATCAAGACACTTGCACCCACCAATACTCCTGCCAGCTTAAATAACTTCATGTGACCTCCTCGAAAAATTTCACGTAGTGTACCAAAAGCACCTCCTCAACAATAGCCTTCGCTCCTGAAAGAACGCCGTTTGACAGCTAAATTCGGGCCGTATTCGAAAACTCCGCAAATCAGCCTATTTCAATTGAAAACCAGCTGTGTCAAAACTGAATAATGACGATCTTTATATCGTTTTTTTTCGAATAACGAGCACCAAAAGTGCAAGTCTTGGACCAAGCTAATGCGATTCAGTTTTAAAACTCATGAAAATGCTGCAATTTATATTGATTGAGCAATAACCGTACCAGAATTCGCACTTTGGAGGCGTATGACTAGCCCCACCAAGCCAGAGACAGCATCGATGACAAACAACGACTGCCAAGCAAACTCGCTGCCCGGCTCTGACGGGGTGAAAAATATGAGATTGTGTTTTTGCGTTGTGTAATCAAGCCTGATCGTCTATGCGATGCATGGCCCAACATGTCTCCTCCATTTACAGCTGCACTCACGCGACACAAGGGGGGACGCATGAGTTTTTCAGTCAATGAGGACGCGGTCTTCGTTATATTTTTGTGGACCGCCGTCCTCGGTGCAACTAGATCAATGCATCATGGATAGAGACCGCGCATTTCACGGGCTTGCAACACACGTGTGCAAGCAACAATAAACGCAGCCGTCCGCAATGACACCTTCTTTTCATCAGCCAGTTGCCACACCGCCGCGAAAGCTTCGCGCATGATGCGTGTGAGGCGAACATTGATTTCGTCTTCGGTCCAGAAGAAACTGGAGAAGTCCTGCACCCATTCGAAATAACTGACCGTCACACCACCAGCATTGGCAATCACATCAGGCACGATCAATACACCCTTATCGCGCAAAATATCGTCTGCTGCAGGGGTCGTAGGACCGTTGGCACCTTCGAGGATGATTTTTGCGCGGATGACTCCCGCATTGGCTTCAGTGATTTGCTGCTCGAGTGCAGCAGGCACCAGAATGTCGCAATCGGTAGCCCAGAACTGGGCACGATCCGCGACCTCGTCTGCGCCCGGGAAGCCGGCAACACTGCCATGCTGAGCAACGTAGGCCTGCAACGCCGGCACATCCAGCCCGCTAGCGCGAACCACGGTAGAGATATGATCCTGCACCGCTACTACTTTAGCACCTGCTTCAGCAAACAGACGCGCGGCGATACCACCTACGTTACCAAAACCCTGCACTGCGACACGCGCATCCTTGATATCGAGATTACGCTTGGCAGCAGCTTCGCAACCAACCACAAATACCCCGCGACCGGTCGCTTCATGACGTCCCAGGCTGCCGCCCAAAGAAATGGGCTTGCCAGTCACGACGCCAGAGGACGTGCTTCCCTGGTTCATGGAATAGGTGTCCATCATCCATGCCATGATCTGCGAGTCAGTATTGACGTCCGGCGCCGGAATATCCTTGTTAGGGCCAATAATGATGCCAATTTCGCTGGTGTAGCGGCGGGTCACGCGCTGCAATTCGCCGCGGGACAAAGTACGTGGATCCAGGCGAATACCGCCTTTGGCGCCACCGTAGGGGACATTGACAGCCGCGTTCTTGACGGTCATCCAAGCCGACAATGCCATCACTTCGGACAAGGTCACGTCCTGGTGGAACCGCACACCACCCTTACCAGGACCGCGCGAAGTGTTGTGCTGAACGCGGTACCCCTCAAAGTGAGCGATACTGCCGTCATCGCGTTCAATCGGTACATCAACCACCAAAATACGCTTTGGACGCTTGAGTGTTTCTACCCAGCGCGCCAACGACCCGAGGTAGGGAGTGACACGATCAATTTGTTCGAGGTAGACGCCCCATGGACCGATGCCATGTGGAGTAAGGTAGGAAGGTACTTCGTGCTTGACTGGTTCGTTTGACATGATGCAATCACTCCTTTGGTTCGCCATGCTTGCGCAAGATTGGTCGAGGCCGCCACAAAATGAAAAATGCAATCAAAACTATCGGCAAACTATCCTACTCCTTCAACCGCGAAAAACAGAGAGGACAGCAACTGCCTGTATGCATTTCAGTCATCTGCAATCGGAGGCCGGCTTATGCCAACCCGGGATGTTGACGCAAAGCCACAGCGCGTCGCGCTGCACTGGCATTTATCGTCATACCCGCCATCGATAGCGACGCCATCGTATGCAATGGCTGCAGCTAACGCTAATGCTTTGTGCGCATGCAACTATGCATTACACGCATAACCTTGAAATTTGACGCTAAGGAGAATAAGACTGAGGAGGAATGATTTTTATCCGTTCCTGCCAGCCCTCTTTGCGCGCGCCTCAACATCCTTGCGTTTCTCATCTTGCTCGAGCAGGTAGTCCCACAGTCTTGACACCAATACCTTGCCAGTGCGCTGGGCGGTAGGTCGCTCACGATAGAGCCGAATTTCCATTTCCACTTCCCAGTCTCCGTTGGCA
The DNA here is from genome assembly GCF_014192645.1 of Herbaspirillum sp. Sphag64. Lineage (GTDB taxonomy): Bacteria > Pseudomonadota > Gammaproteobacteria > Burkholderiales > Burkholderiaceae_D > Herbaspirillum. The sequence continues at coordinate 64,407 of NZ_JACHYE010000016.1, forward strand.
CCATCAGCCCTCGCCAACTGCCTGTTGCGTACCTCGCGCAATACCGAAGACTCAGGCAAGAATGCGACACCATGCCCCTCCAGCGCCATCATCTTGAGACTTTCCGACATATCGGTTTCGTAACGTTTTTCGAGATGTAAGGGGCTCTTGGCGTCCGTCAGAATCAGCTCCACCATCCGTCCCAGATAAGCATTCGGCGTATAGGACAAAAATGGCAACGGCGCCTTGCTGTTGCCAGGAAAAACAAAATCCGGCTTGCCGGTACGGTCACAGCGCGCATAGGGACGAACACTTTCTCGTCCCATCACGAGCATGTCGTAACGACTGGAGTCAAGTTGCACCGGCTGCCGGGGATGGTGATAGCAGAGCAACAGATCACATCCACCATCAACAATGGTCATGACAGCATCATGTACATTCAAGGCAATCAGCCGTGTATTGAGCGGTCCGAAACCTGATTCCAGTGCACTCAGCCATTTGGGGATGTAGGTCAGCGACAAGGTATGGGGCACAGCGAAGTCAACCGTAGTCTGTGCCGCCGGGCGCTTGCCGCGCAACAAGGCACGCGTGTTGTTGATCTGCCCCAACATCTCCACCGCCTGCTCGTAGAATACTTCACCTGCCGCAGTCAAGCGGGTTGGATAGGAGGTCCGATCAATCAGATCGGCACCCAGCCAGGCCTCCAGCGATTGAATCCGACGTGAGAATGCAGGTTGCGTCACATGCCGTAATTCAGCCGATCGACTGAAACTATGTGTTTCTGCCAGGGAGATGAAGTCTTCCAGCCATTTGGTTTCCATGCCTACTATTCCGTCTGAGTGAAATGCCACATGTCTGAGCACACGTGCCGATGTTCAAAAGATACTGCCAGTCAATGACTACGCCAATTGTCGCATTCCCGCACCTTCCTGTTCGGCATCTTCCTCGTTTTCCGAGAATTGCTGGCGCGCCCACATCTGGGCATAAGTACCTTCATTAGCCAGTAATTGCGCATGAGTACCGCGTTCGATGATGCGGCCCTGCTCCAGCACCAAAATCTGCTGCGCGTCGACAATGGTCGAGAGTCGATGCGCAATGATCAGCGTGGTACGGTCCCGAGCGATTTCCCGCAACTGCTCCTGAATTGCCTGCTCGGCCTTGGAGTCCAACGCAGAAGTTGCTTCATCAAAAATCAACAATGCTGGATTTTTCAATAAGGTTCGGGCAATCGCAACACGCTGCTTTTCACCTCCGGACAACTTCAGGCCACGCTCCCCCACCATCGTGCCGTAACCATTCGGCAATGACTCGATGAAATCATGGATGTAAGCTGCCTTGGCTGCGGCAACAATATCGGCTTTGCTGCTGCCAGGCTTACCGTAGGCGATGTTGTATTCGATCGTATCGTTGAAAAGGACCGTATCCTGCGGCACGATACCGATCGTGCTACGCAACGACGTCTGCGTTACGTTACGCAGATCCTGACCGTCAATCGTAATACTGCCCGCATTCACTTCATAGAAACGATACAGCAGCCGAGACAGCGTCGACTTTCCTGATCCGCTATGCCCGACCACCGCGGTCGTGGTACCTGGCGGAATCTCGAAACAGACATCGAACAGGATTTGACGATCAGGCTCATAACTGAAGTCGACGTGCGCAAAGCTGACCTGCGCACCACGCACAGCCAAGGGTCTGGCGTGCTCGGCATCGGCAATCTCACGATGCTGATTGAGCAATGAGAACAGCCGCTCCATATCGGCCAGACTTTGCTTGATTTCCCGATAAATCACACCCAGAAAATTCAGCGGAATGTAGAGCTGAATCATGAATGCATTGACCAGCACCAGATCCCCTAACGTCATCTTGTGATCCATCACGCCTTGCGTGGCACGCCACAGGATCAAGGTTACCCCAATGGCAATGATGGCAGACTGGCCCGCATTGAGCAGCGACAATGATGACTGCGATCTGACCGCCGCCGATTCATAGCGCTGCAAACCTTCGTCATAGCGTTGCGCTTCGAACTCCTCATTACCGAAATATTTGACCGTTTCATAGTTCAGCAAGGAGTCGATAGCACGCGTATTGGCACGCGAATCGAGCTCATTCATGGTCCGTCGAAAATGGGTGCGCCATTGCGTCACCGTAATCGTAAAGACGATATACAGGACGAGAGCCGAGGCCGTAATGATGCTGAACCAAATGTCGTAGTGCAGTACCAGGTACACCAGTACCAGACTGATTTCAATCAAGGTCGGGAGGATGCTGAACAAGGCATATTGAACCAGGGAGGCAACCCCTCTGGTGCCACGTTCGATGTCTCGCGTCATGCCACCGGTCTGACGATTGAGATGAAAGCGCAGCGACAAGGCATGCAAATGACGAAACACCTGCAAGGCAATCGTGCGCATCGCGCGTTGCGTGACTTTGACGAAAACCAGCTCGCGCAATTCGGTAAATACGGTCGCGCCAAGGCGCAAGGCACCATAGGCAAGCAACAACGCCAGTGGCAAAACCAGCAAACCCTGAGGATGTGCCGGCGAAATCGTCAGGCGATCCACCAGTTGCTTGAGCAACAGTGGCACACCAATATTGCTTAACTTGGCCCCGACCAGAAAGAGCAACGCGAGCGAGACGCGCCATTTGTAATTCCACAGGTAAGGAATCAACGTTCGGATCGTCTCCCAGTCACTATGCAAGGAAGCCGTTTTACTGCTCGGCGATGGTTCTGAAGAATTTGAATATCTGCGCATGGGGAAAATGAACCAAAATTAAGCGGGAACCCAGACAAGAACAGGCACTAAGGCCCGCAGTCCGGTAAACTCCAGAGACCGCATTTTCTGTTCGGACCTGCGCATTATAAAAGCGAAGCTACTCTTCGTACGGCGCCCGACCAACTTACCGCATTGCACCAGAAAGGACCGTCATGTCATCCTCAGACTACTCTTCACTGCCAGCCGGCAAGGTACCGCATCTCCGCGTCATGCCGATGCCTTCCGATGCCAATGTTTATGGTGACGTCTTTGGTGGCTGGATCATGGCGCAGGTCGACATTGCCGGATCGTTACCGGCGACACGGCGTGCGAATGGCCGTGTAGCAACCATTGCCGTGAATTCATTTTTATTCAAACATCCGGTATTTGTGGGCGATCTTCTGTCTTTTTATGCGGACATCATCAAAGTCGGCAACACGTCGATTACCGTCAATGTCGAGGTTTATGCTGAGCGTAACCGCCTGCAGGCAGAGATCGTCAAAGTGACCGAGGCCACGTTGACCTATGTGGCCACTGACGAAAACCGCAAACCGCGCAGCCTGCCCCCCCTGGGTCCGGGTGAGTCGATTTGATCGTCATGGCAATAAAAAAAGCCGCTCAGTTTGCACTGTGCGGCCTTTTTGCTGATGAGGCGACTAGTCCTGCAACCACCTCAGACCAGTTGTTCCAACCTCATCAGAATGCAGGAACCACTGCACCCTTATATTTTTCTTCAATGAATTTCTTCACTTCAGGGGAATTCAAAGCTGCGGCCAGCTTCTTGATGGCATCACTGTTCTTGTTATCGTCACGTGCAACCAGCAGGTTTGCATACGGTGAATTGGCATCTTCGATGAACAGGGAATCCTTGATCGGATTGAGTTTGGCTTCGATTGCGTAATTGGTGTTGATCAGCGCCACATCAACCTGGTTCAACACGCGTGGCAATGTCGCCGCTTCCAGCTCGCGGAATTTCAGATGCTTCGGATTATCGACGATATCTTTTTGTGTCGCCGAGATATTGCTTGGGTCCTTCAGCTTCAACAAACCATTGCGTGCCAACAACAACAACGCGCGGCCCGAATTCGAAGGATCGTTTGGAATCGCAATCGTAGCGCCGTCAGGGATGTCCGCTACCTTCTTATACTTCTGCGAATAAGCTGCGAACGGCTCCACGTGAACCTTGGCAACGGGAACTTCGAGATCGTTCTTATGGCTCTTCTTGAACTCATTCAGATAGGGTTGGTGCAGGTAGTAGTTACCATCGACCTGTTTTTCATTGGTTTGTAGGGCCGGTTGAATGTAGTCGGTAAATACCTTGATTTGCAGATCAACACCTTCCTTGGCCAATATTGGCTTGATGAATTCCAGAATCTCGGCATGCGGCACCGGCGTTGCAGCGATGACCAGCTTTTCTGCCGCTTGCGCGCCAGCAACTCCGAAGTAGGCCAGCGACGCGGCCAGCAGCAGGGATAATTTACGTGACATGTGAAACTCCTTTTCTTGAGGTGACTTATTTAAAATTGAATGACGAATACACTCTTTATTTACGCGTGAAATGCTGTACCAGACGATCGCCAAAGAATTGCAGCAACTGCACCAGGACCACCAGAATTGCGACCGTCACGATCATCACTTCTGTCTGAAAACGCTGATAACCGAAGCGAATCGCCAAGTCTCCAAGACCGCCGCCACCGATCACTCCGGACATCGCCGCGTAAGACATCAGCGTGATGGCAGTGATCGTGATGGCAGCCAGCAAACCCGGAAGTGCTTCTGGCAACAGCGCGCCGAAAATGATCTGATACGTCTTGGCACCCATCGCAGTACAGGCCTCCAACACGCCGCGATCAATCTCACGCAAGACGTTTTCCACCAATCGCGCAAAAAATGGTGCCGTGCCAATGACCAGCGGAGGAATCGATCCCTCCACGCCAAGCGAGGTTCCAACTAGCAGCAAGGTCACAGGAATCATGACGATCAGCAGAATCAGAAACGGTACTGAGCGCAGCACATTGACCACCAACGATAGAACCAGATAAACGCCACGCTGAGCCAGTAACTGATTGCGCCCGGAGAGGAACAACAGGATCCCCAGCGGCAATCCGATCAAGACCGTAAACAGCAGCGACAACCCGGTCATCGTGAGTGTCTCGAGCGTTGCCTGGCCAATATCGCCCCAGTCGACAACAGAAAAATCGATCATGCCAACACCTCGTGATGAATCGCGTAACGCTGAAATTGAGAAAACACTTCCTTGATAGCGACATCGCTACCGGATAGCTCCACCAGTAACTGCCCGTAAGGCGTGTCCTTAATGCGCGAGATAGTGCCTTGCAAGATCGTAATGAGTGCCTCGGTCTGGGCAATCACCTGATTCAGAATTGGTTGATACGTGATGTCACCAACAAAAGTCAGGCGCACCAGTTTGCCTTTGAAGCCGGCTGTATCAAGATTGTTATCGGGATCAAAGGCGTGGCTCTCTGCGACCAGCTTCTGGGTGACAGCATGCTGCGGACGCAAGAACACATCGACCACTCGCCCGCTTTCCACGATCTGGGCGTGATCAATAACGGCAACGCGATCGCAGATGCTACGAATGACCTGCATCTCGTGCGTGATCAATACGATGGTCAAATCCAGTTTGCGATTGATATCAAGCAGCAGACGCAGAATCGCCTGTGTTGTCTCCGGATCCAGCGCCGAAGTGGCCTCGTCGCACAAGAGCACCTGTGGGTAGTTGGCAAGTGCACGGGCAATCCCCACGCGTTGCTTCTGCCCACCTGACAGTTGCGAAGGATATTTGTCGCCATGCTGGGTCAGGTCAACCAGATCAAGTAGCTCGGCAACCCGTTGCTGGCGTTGCTCCCGACTGTACTTGCCAGTGATTTTCAACGGCCAGTCGATATTTTCCGCAACCGTTTTGGCGCTGAGCAAATTGAAATGCTGAAAGATCATCCCGATACGCTGACGTAGCTTGTGCAATGCGGTGCTATCGAAGGCAGTGATATCTTCATCATCAATGAAAATCTGCCCCTGGGAGGGACGCTCCAGCAGATTGAGGGTGCGAATCAGGGTACTTTTGCCTGCACCCGAACGACCAATAATGCCAAAGATCTCGCCTTTATTGATGTGCAGGTTGATATCGGAAAGCGCTGTTATTTCTCGGCCGGCGGTAGGGTAACTTTTTTGTAAATGGGAGATGCGAATCACGGTAAGCCGGTATCTAAAATGGTGCATTCACTATAACAGTGCGCCTTTAGATTCCGAACTTATAAATAGTTTGATAGTAATGCAAATTGGTAATAACAAAGGCGTGTACGCTTATCTCACGACAACACTCATAGTCGGTGCATAAAAAAAGCGACTGAATGCAGTCGCTTTTCGGTCGATACGCTTACTGAAGCAAAGAGAATTTATGCAGCCTTCTTTTCGTCACGTAGTTCGCGGCGCAAGATCTTACCCACGTTGGTTTTCGGTAATTCATCGCGGAACTCGATGAATTTGGGCTTCTTGTAACCCGTAAACTGCTCCTTGCAATAACTCATCAATTGTTCGCTGGTGAGCGCCTTGTCCTTGCGCACCACAAATAATTTGACGGCTTCACCAGATTGCTCGTCAGGTACGCCGACACAGGCACATTCGAGCACGCCGGGATGCTGAGCAATCACGCCTTCAATTTCATTGGGATAAACGTTGAAACCAGAGACCAGAATCATGTCCTTCTTGCGGTCAACGATGCGAGTGTAACCGCGCTCATCCATGATGCCGATATCACCAGACTTGAAGAAACCATCGGGCGTCATGACCTTTGCAGTTTCATCCGGACGATTCCAGTAACCTGCCATCACCTGCGGCCCGCGAATGGCGATTTCGCCTGACTGACCCAACGGTACCGGTTGGCCATCATCGTCGAGAATCGCAATCTCGGTCGATGACAATGGCAGACCAATGGTGCCTGTATATTCGCTGATAGTGCAGGGATTGGCACTAGCAATAGGAGAAGTTTCTGACAGGCCGTAACCTTCGATAATCGGGCAGCCAGTCACCTTCTTCCAGCGATCAGCAACAGCCTTTTGCACTGCCATGCCACCAGCCACGCAGCAACGATAATGAGAAAAATCGAGCTTCGCGAAATCCGGATGATTGAGCAAAGCGTTATAAAGCGTATTGACCGCCGGGAAGGTATTGACATCGTACTTTCCCAACTCCTTGATGAAGCCAGGAATGTCGCGCGGATTAGGAATCAGCACATTGAGCGCCCCCTCACGTATCCCCAACATGTTGCATACCGTCAGCGCAAAGATGTGATAAAGCGGTAAGGCACAAATGAATACCAGCTGATCGGTTTTAGCCCCTTGCCGAATCGATGGCATCAACCATTCCTCAGCTTGCAAAATGTTAGCCACTACGTTGCGATGCGTAAGTACTGCGCCTTTAGCTACCCCAGTAGTCCCACCGGTGTACTGCAAAAAGGCGACATCATCATGCGTCAATGCAACAGGCTGCCGTTGTCGACCTGCACCGATGGCGATGGCTTTCTTGAAACTGATCGCACCAGGCAATGAGAATTCCGGCACCAGTTTCTTGACACGACGGACCACAAAGTTGACCAGTGCGCCCTTGACCGTACCGAGCAACTCCCCCATGCTCGCGACCACAACGTGCTTGACGCTGGTGTGGTCGATCACCTTGGCCAGCGTACCGGCGAAATTCTCCAGCACAAAAATGGCTTCGGCACCGGAATCTTTGAGTTGATGCTCCAATTCACGTGGCGTGTATAAAGGGTTCACATTGACCACCGTATAACCAGCACGCAGCACAGCAGCAATCGCAATCGGATATTGCAACACATTGGGCATCATGATCGCCACGCGCGCACCCTTTTTCAGAGTAGTGCTCTGCAACCAGGCAGCCAGTGCGTCCGAAAAGCGGTCGACCTGGCGGTAAGTCAGCGTCTTGTCCATGCAGGCATACGCCTTGCTGTCGGCATGTTTGATGAACGCTTCGTCAAGCAATTGCACCAGTGAACCGTAATGGCTGGGGTCAATCTCGGCCGGGACGCCTGCGGGGTAATTTGCAAGCCAGAATTTATCCATGATGTTCCTTTGTCTCCGATTCAAAGCGGCAACGACCGCATTGTCAATTTGTTGGCGCGCGAAAAAAAGCACGGTTGTGTTTTTATTTATCGCAAATGCTATCCACCTATCCGGCACAGAGCAAGTATTTTCAGGAAATTTCTCGAACTTCCTCGTTCACATCGACTTTACCCATTAGAACCGACGGTTCGCACGCATATATTAAAAATATAACATTTCCAAAAGGAAATTTTCGCAAACCTCTTTACTACCTCCGGATTCTGTCAAACAGGGATCGTATAGGCTTCCACTTCGACCAGTACATCATAAAACGTCGGCGCCTTCCCCATATCAGTGAGACGTTGACTAGTCACTTCATTGGCATTTTTGCCGTCAGCAGCAAACTTCTTCCACCAGATCGACAAGCCGACAACCAGCCCAACGCGCGCCTTGGGTGTCACTCGCGCCTTGGCAAGCATGCTGCCCCGATCATTGAAAATCCGAACCGTTGCGCCATTGATAATGCCACGTTCGGCAGCATCGTCAGGATGTATATCGAGATGCGGCTCACCTTCCGTATCACGCAAACTCTGAACATTTACGAAAGAAGAGTTGAGAAAATTTCTGGCCGGCGGCGATATCATTGCCAGCGGATATTTGGCGGCAAGGTCCGGATTACTATCCCGAGACTCGTAGGGAGGAATATACGTTGGCAATGGATCATAGCCATCAGCGAGCATGTTTGCAGAGTAAAACTCGCATTTCCCGGAGGGAGTACCAAAGCCGCCATCAGCAAACGGGGCGGCCGCGATATTCAAGCGTTGCCAGCCAGTTTCCTTGAGCTTCTGCCAGTCAAAATCTGCAGCACGGGGATGATTGCGATCAAACGCCTGCGCTGCAATGTCGTCGTCGCTGTCACGGAAACACGCCTCCTCAAATCCCATGTGCGCAGCCAGCAGACGGAAAATTTCCGCATTCGATTTGGCCTCGCCCAGAGGGGCGATTGCTGCATTGTTGGCCATCATGTAGACATGACCGTAAGTCGAATGAACATCGACATGCTCAAGCTGCGTAGTCGCCGGCAAAAGAATATCCGCGTAATCGGCAGTGTCCGTCTGGAAGTGCTCCAGTACCACCGTAAACACATCCTCGCGAGCGAAACCCGCAACGACCTTAGCAGACTCAGGGGCGACCGCAACCGGGTTGGCATTGTAGACAATCATCGCTTCGATTCGCGGGCCGAACTCGGCACTTGTCGGACGCAACAGATCATCGCCGATGGTACTCATATTGATGGTACGCGGCGGCAAGCCATGCCGCCCAGCCAGATCTGGTCGCTGCAGAAATTGGGTGTTCTTGGGGAATGAATCCGAGGTAGACAATTGCATGCCACCACCGGCTTTTCGCCAGGCACCGACCAAGGCTGGCAGACAGGCGATATTGCGCACCGCCATGCCACCACCGCGTACACGCTGCAAACCATAATTGGCACGAATCATGGTGATCTCGCCGCGCTGCGCTGCGCTACCGTAATCACGCGCGAGTCCCTCCACTTCGGCAACAGTGATGCCGCAGATTTCAGCAACGCGCTCTGGTGGCCATTCCGCAGCACGCTGCTGCAATGCCTCAAAGCCCAGCGTATGCCGAGAAATGTAGTCTTTATCAAGCAAATCTTCCTTGATCAGCACATGCATGATTCCCAGTGCCAACGCGGCGTCAGTACCCGGCAACAAGGCAATGTGCTGATGACATTTGTCGGCGCTGAGCGAGCGGTAGGGATCAATGGCAATAATCTTTGCCCCACGCCGCTTGGCTTCTTGTACACGCATCCAGAAATGCAGATTGGAGGCAATCGGATTCCCTCCCCACAGAATGATCAGGCTCGCGTTTTGGACGTGTTCGGTATCAGTGCCAAGCCGCGTCCCCAAGGTATAGCGATAACCGGTGCCTCCTGCAGAGGCGCAGATAGTTCGATCCAGCAACGATGCGCCGATCCGGTTAAAGAAACGCATCGACATCGACTCGCCCTGAACCAGACCCATGGTGCCAGCATAGCTGTACGGCAATATCGCACGCGGATCTTTCTGCACAATTTCCTGCAGCCGTGCAGCGATAGTGGTGAGCGCCTCATCCCAGCTGATCTGGACAAACTTACCTTCCCCTTTGTGGCCAACACGCTTCATTGGATGGAGCAAACGCTGCTGGTGGTAAGTTCGTTCGGTGTAGCGGGAGACCTTGGTACAAAGTACTCCCGCCGTTGTCGGATGATCCGGATCGCCACGCACTTCGGTGGCAATGCCCTCTTTCACGGTCACCAGCAAAGCACAGGTATCAGGACAGTCATGCGGACATGTTGCGCGCACGAGCACAGGTTCGGATGCAATGGGAATGATGGGGGCGACAGCAGTCATGGCAAATAGGAATCGAGCGGTAAGGCCAATACTTTATCGTAAAACACGTCATTTTTTACGATAAATCCTGACCCACCGCACGTGCTTGACCACGTCCTGTCGATTACTGCTGCTCGTTCAAATGGCAGGCTGAGAAATGTCCAGACGCAACTTCGCGTAATGCTGGCCGCTCGGAACTACAACGCGCCATGGCATGCGGGCAGCGCGGATGAAAATGGCAGCCCGTTGGCGGATGTAATGGCGAAGGAATTTCTCCCTTGACCGCGAAAAACGTTGCCTTGCCAGCTTGCAGTTTTGGAGCCGATGCGAGCAGTGCCTGGGTATACGGGTGATTGGCGACGCCAAACACGCTCTTGGTTGGCGCTGACTCCACCACACGCCCAAGATACATAATGACCACCCGGTCAGAAATATGCTGAACGACACCCAGGTCGTGGCTGATAAACAGATAGGTCAAATCCAGCTCATCGCGCAGTCGCATGAACAAATTCAAGACCTGTGCCTGAATCGACACATCGAGTGCCGCAACGGCTTCATCGCAGACCAGAAATTCCGGCTTGACGGCTAGCGCCCGAGCAATCCCGACGCGCGCACGCTGACCACCTGAAAACTGATGCGGAAAGCGCCGCAGCATATCGCCGCTGAGACCAACACGTTGCAGCAGATCGGCGACGTAGTCGTTCTGACCGGCACGATCAACCAAACCGTGGACACGCGGCGCTTCACCAACAATATCGGCGACCCGCAAACGCGGATTGAGCGAGGCATAGGGATCCTGAAACACCATCTGGATCGCTAACTGTCGCGCCTGTCGCTGCGCTGCAGGAATCGTGTCCAGGTCCTCCCCCTGCCACAACCGCTGCCCGGATGACAGGCTGTGCAAACCGGTCACCATTCGCCCCAAGGTCGACTTGCCACAACCTGACTCACCCACCAGACCGACGACTTCGCCACGCTGAATGTGCAGACTGACATCATCAACGGCATGCACAATTTCTGGCTCCAACTGCTTGCCAAACGCGCGCGTGAAAAGATTGGCAGTCTTGGCAGCAGCATCAAGTGGTTTGACAAATCGCTTGCTAACCTCACGCAGTTCCAGCAATGGCGATGCCTGCTGCTGCAGACTCTGTTGACCGACAACTTGACTCGAATCGGGGTGAGTAGTCATAGAGTCGCACATAACTCAACCTCCATTGGATGAAAACAACGCAGGCTGCGCCCATCGAGCTGACGTGTCTCCGGAATCTGGGAACACGCAGCGCTGGCATTGCCGCAACGGTCACGGAATGCACAACCGTCAGGCAGTTTCAGTAACGAAGGTGTGCTGCCAGCAATCTGGTGCAACGGCTGCCCTGCTGCATTGCGTGACGGTGCTGATGCAATCAGTCCGTACGTGTAGGGGTGGCGTGGCTGACGCAAGACCTGCTCTACCGTACCGTTCTCGACGATGCGCCCGGCATACATCACGCTGACGGTATCGGCCAGACCTGCGACAACGGAGAGGTCATGGGTGATCCAGATCAATGCTGTGCCGGTTTCACGACAAAGCTTTTGCATCTCGAACAGGATCTGACCTTGTATCGTCACGTCCAGTGCTGTCGTCGGTTCGTCACAAATAATCAGGTCTGGACGGTTCAGTAACGCAATAGCAATCGCAACACGTTGCCGCATGCCACCCGAAAACTGGTGAGGATACGAGCGCAACCGCTCATCCGGCGCAGCAATTCCAACCCGCACCAGCGCATCACGTGCCAGCCCCAACGCCGTCGCTTTGCTGACGTTCTGATGTGCAAGCACCGCCTCGACCATTTGGGTATCGATGCGCAAGACCGGATTCAGGGTCATCATCGGATCCTGAAAAATCATGGCGATCCGGTTACCACGAATCTGACGCATCTGCTCTGCACTGGCTTGCCGCAAATCCTGACCATTGAACAGCACGCGTCCACCAACTACTTCACCCGGCGGATCGATCAAGCCCATGATGGAATAGCCGGTCATTGACTTGCCGGAACCCGATTCGCCCACCAGGCCCATGACCTCGCCGGGAGCGATGCTGAAGGACACATCATTGACCGCACGCGCGATACCGCCACGTGAATGGAACTGCGTCTGCAGATTTTCTACCTGTAAGGTCGGGGTCATGATTACTGTCCCTGCAAGCGCGGATTGAGTACGTCGCGCAATTGATCGGCTACCAGATTAATGGCGACCACCGTAAGCAACAATGCCACACCCGGAAAAAAACTGATCCAGTATTTGCCCGACATGATGTATTGAAAACCATTCGAAATCAGCAAGCCAAGAGAGGGCTCCGTTACCGGCAATCCCAAGCCGAGGAAAGACAAGGTCGCCTCCAGTGAAATCGCCGACGCCACCTGCAGGGCAGCAATCACGATCAGCGGCGGCAGGCAGTTCGGCAGCAAATGACGGAACATGATGCGCAACGGTGATAACCCCAGCAAGCGTGCGGCCTCGATATATTCCTTCTTGCGCTCGACCAGCGCGGTGCTGCGGGTAGTGCGTGCATAGTAGGCCCACTGCACGGTCACCAACGCAATGATGATCTTGTCGACACCACGCCCAGTCAGAGCCAGCAGTATCAAGGCCACCAGGATCGGCGGAAACGCCAGTTGAATGTCAGCAAGTCGCATGATCAGCGCCTCCACGCGTCCACCCACATATCCGGCCAGCAAGCCCAGTGTCAAACCAATCGCCAATGCGATCACGGTACTTGTCACACCGACGAGTACCGAAATACGCAGACCGTACAAAATCGCGGATAACATGTCGCGGCCTTGGTCATCAGTACCGAGCACATAAGTCAGACCATCCATGGATGCTTTGCCCGGCTCAAGGCGTGAATCCATGATGTCCAGATGCTCAAGATCATAAGGATTCTGTGGCGATACGACTGGCGCAAACAACGCGGCCAGCAAGATCAGCAATAACAGCAGGAAGCCGAGTGTGGCCAATCGGCTATCAAAATAGGCTTGTAAAAACCGGGTGAAAGGCGTGTTCGCCTCAGCAATTTTCTTGAACATGTCAGCCCTTTGCCTCCGACAAACGCACGCGCGGATCAAGCAGGGAGTACAAGACATCCACACAGAGATTGAGCATGATAAATATCACCACGATCAGCGACAGAAACGCCACGATGACCGGACGATCCAGCACACGAATTGAATCAATGAGGAGCTTGCCAACGCCCGGCCAGGCAAAGATGGACTCGGTGACGATGGAGAAGGCGATGATTGATCCAAACTGCAACGCTACCACCGTGATCACAGGGATCAGAATATTCTTGAGTACGTGCACGCCAATGATGCGACTGCTACGCAAGCCCTTGGCTCGCGCAAATTTGACGTAATCCTGCAACAAAGCTTCTTGCGCGCCGGCACGGGTGAGACGAATGATTAGTGCGATATTGAACAAAGCAAGATTGAGTGCCGGCATCATCAGATGCTTGACGCCATCCCAGCTGAGAAAGCTGACAGGAACACCGAACAACAGGCTGGTCTCACCACGACCGCTACTGGGTAACCAGCCCAGCTGAACCGCAAACAACATGATCATCATCAGGCCAACCCAAAAAGTCGGGAGCGAAAAACCAAAAATGGAAACGGTCATGATGGTCTTGCCAACCCAGCTGTGTGGTCGCAAGCCAGCCAACAACCCTAGTGGCAGGCCGACGACGACCGCAATCAGAATTGCACTCACCGCCAGTTCCAGAGTCGCCGGCAAGCGCTCGAGGATAAGGCCCAGAGCCGGTGTCGCATAGACGAAAGAGCGTCCCATATCGCCAGCGATGGCATTCTTGATAAAGAGGAAATATTGTGTCCACAGCGGCTGATCGAGTCCAAATGCGGCGATGACACGGGCACGCTCGATCTGATCGGCATCGGCGCTGATCAGGATGTCGATGGGGTTGCCGATGGCGTACACGCTGACGAAAACCAGCACGGACATCAATAGCAGAACGGCAACGCTTTGCACACAACGTCGAATGATGAAAACAAGCATAAGGCTGGCGATTGGCGGCTAATGTGAGTAAATAGGACTAAAAACATACATTCTCAAAAACAAGCGAGAATGATGCATAAATCGTGCTAGACAAGCAACAACATTTAGCGAACCGCTTTCCAACCCGAAGTAATATAGACTGTAAGGCAATTCGGCATGTAAATTGCCGCCAGCGAGGCCCGTATCATGAAATTAATTGACCCTATTGTTCAGTTTCACGCAGAAATCCAAAAAATCCGCCGTGATATTCACGCGCACCCGGAACTTCGCTATGAGGAGGTACGTACTGCCGACATCGTCGCGCAGAAACTGACCGAGTGGGGTATCCCGATCATCCGTGGGCTAGGCATCACTGGTGTGGTCGGCATCATCAAGGGTGGCGACAGTCCGCGCGGTATCGGCCTGCGTGCTGATATGGACGCCCTGCCCGTGCCAGAACTCAATACCTTTGCACACGCATCGCGTCACGCAGGAAAAATGCACGCCTGCGGTCACGACGGGCACACCGCCATGCTGCTGGGAGCGGCGCATTACCTGTCACAGCATCGCAACTTCGACGGCACTGTCTACGTCATTTTCCAGCCGGCCGAAGAAGGCGGCGCGGGTGCAGAGCGGATGATCCGCGATGGCCTGTTCGAACAGTGCCCGATGGAAGCCGTATTTGGCATGCACAACTGGCCCGGCATGCAGGCAGGTCAGTTTGGTGTCACGCCCGGCCCGATGATGGCCTCAAGCAATGAATTTGAAGTGACGGTCAAGGGCAAGGGTTCGCACGCGGCGCAGCCACATAAGAGTAGCGACCCGGTCATGACTGCAGTGCAGATTGCGCAAAGCTGGCAAACCGTTATTTCGCGCAATACCAATCCGAACGATGCAGCCGTGCTGTCGATCACCCAGATCCATGCGGGCAGTGCGACCAATGTGATTCCCGACAGTGCTCAGCTGATCGGAACCGTGCGTACCTTCAGCACCGAAGTGCTGGATTTGATGGAGCGCCGGATGGAAGCAATTGCCTCACATACTGCGGCAGCATTCGATGCAGATATCAAATTTGACTTCCGGCGCAATTACCCTCCTTTGGTCAACCATCCCAAGGAAACTGCATTTGCAGTTGATGTGCTCACAGCTATGGTCGGTGCAGAAAACGTCAATGCAGATATTGAACCAACCATGAGCTCGGAAGACTTTGCCTTCATGTTGCAGCACAAGCCGGGTTGCTATGTCTTTATCGGTAACGGCGAAGGCAGTCATCGCGACGGCGGGCACGGCCTTGGTCCGTGCAATTTGCACAATCCAAGCTATGACTTCAACGATCATCTGTTACCTATCGGTGCCAGCTATTGGGTGCGCCTGGCAGAAGCCTTCCTGAAAAAGCCGTAATCCACCAGGGATTCCGTGGCACACGTAAGGTCTCTGTTTGCGGCCGAGCCTGTGCCACGGACTGACTCCCTGTCGGTCTCGCCGAATTCTGATCAGTGCAGGTGCGGATTTGATAACAGGTGAATATCACCGTACCAGGCTTCTACTTGTTCCTCGGTATTGTCGGTATCGGTCAACACGCCAATCGCGATCAGCCGTCCTGGCTCCTCGCCAAATACCTTGATGTAATCATTGACGATATTGCGCTCATAAGTGACCCATTTACCAACATTGTTCGGGCCACTTTCAGCAACGAGCATCTGTATGCGTCCGGTTCGTGTATTCGGAATCACGGTCTCTTCAGGAGCCTTGTTTTCCCAGATGTACATCAGCGTGGCATAAGGGAATTCGTGTCCGGACACCAGTTTGGCAGTATCAAACAGGATGCTATCCATAAAGGACAGCTTGCTCTTGTCTCCATCGAAAGCCAGCACAATACGCACTGGTGAATCTTCAGTCTCACGTTGCGTATTGTCGGCGGTCTTGATCAGGCTGGCGGCTTTCCAGCTCCAGCTCAGCCAGGGCTGTTGTCGGGGATCAATATTGACAGGATGGCGCAATCCAGATGATGCCTTGTCAGCATAGGCATGCAGTACCGTACGCTGGAGTGCCGGATCTTCGACCAGATTGTATTGCGTCGCGGGTTTCTTGCGCATCAGGATCAGCGGCTCCCATCCGGACGGCAATCCATGCGCAGGATTAGTGGAAAACAATGCCAGTGGCTGTTCCTTCACAACCGGTTGTGCAACGCTGGCAACCGGTTGCGGCATCGATGTGCATGCCGTGAGCAGCAGCAACGCAGTTAGGGAGATCCATTTTTTCAGTTCAACTCGGAGAAGTTGCTTGGTACTTGACGTCATACAAATGACTTTCTTGGTACAAGAATACGCGATCAAAGATCAGCGCTGTTGATGCAGAATATGGATAAACATTTTTGCTATGGAGGATAGCGTGGCGTTTTTCCGGGTCACTATGCCATAGGGCTCGACACAGGTTTTGAGCGCAACCGGCAAGATGCGCAACATTCCTTTGGCAGCAAAGAAGTCGGCATTATCACGCGGCATCACCGCAACCATTCCCGATTGCGCGAGTAAAGTCACCGTCATGAACGACGAGGCGGTTTCAATCGCATTGCCAGGAATCCGTAGTCCTTCTAACTTGAACTCGTGCTCGATCCATACCCGCATCGGCAAATTGCTGGAATACAGTATCCATGGCGCATGCAACAGATCGTGCAGACTGACCTTCTGGGCTTGCGCCAGAGGATGATCAACGCCGGCCACAATGCACATAGCCTCATCCCATAGCATGTCGATCTGATAGATCTGCGGCTGGGGACTGACCATTGAGCGCCCAATCATCAATTCGATGCGCCCCTGATCCAGCAAGGCTAGCTGCCGAGCGCTGCTATCCTCCACAATTTCGATCGAGACCTCGGGCTGCACCACGTGCAGGCGAGCAAGTGCACGAGCAACCAGCGACGCGGCACCGGCAATTGTACCGATTGCGAGCCGCGCGCCTTGCCCTGTGAGCATCCCTTGCAATTCGTGGTGCAAGTTACTGACATCACTTTGAATCACTCGCGCATAACGGATCACACAACGTCCTAACTCGGTCGCTTCGATTCCCCGCGAAGAACGATCAAAGAGGATCAAGCCGAGGGCATCCTCAACTTCATGCAACGCCTTGGTGGCTGCCGGCTGGGTCATGTGCATGACTTCTGCGGCCTTGTGCAAAGAGCCCTGCTCGTCGAGTGCAGTCAGCAGGGCCAGTTGCTTGAGGCGAAGCCGGCCAAGAATGGCGGCCACCGATGGCAATGCCACCTGCGCTTGCTGCAAATGGTTATCACCCGATGAAATAAGCTCATTAGACATCACAAAAGAAGCCTCTTATAGTCAAAACACAAGACACTAATGCTAACGCATCCATACCCATGCGTATGCAAATAATGTACAGGAGACTAGCAATGGCCAGGATGAATTCGCTCCCTGGCATATCGATTTGTACACCTGAGCCATTGTGTACAAGGCAGTTCCCTGTGATAACAAGATCCACTTCTACCTTCGGAGCAAAATATGACATCAGTAGTCAGTCAATTTGATTTCTTGCCGTACGATCATGAACACGCATTGCTGATCGGACGCATCTGGCAGCCCGAGCTGGGCCCCGTGCTAGTTTGCATCCGAGGTGACGGCGTCTATGACCTGAGCGCGATTGCGGCAACCTCAAGTCAATTGTTCGAATTGGAAGCACCTGCAGCCGCGATCCGGCAAACAACGCTGCCCTACCTGACGTCGCTTGATACATTGCTGAGCAATGCGGCTGTTGCCACACGCGACCTGTCACAACCCTGGCTGCTGGCGCCAATTGATCTTCAGGCAGTCAAGGCAAGCGGTGTCACCTTTGTCGCCAGCATGCTGGAACGTGTTATCGAAGAGCAGGCACGCGGTGACGCTGGAAAAGCGGAAGCAATCCGGGCGGCAATCACTGCCGTCATCGGAGACAATTTATCGAACGTGATTCCAGGCTCTGAAGCCGCAGCGACGCTCAAACAAGTATTACTGGCACAGGGTGTCTGGTCACAGTATCTGGAAGTGGGAATCGGACCAGACGCGGAGATTTTCACCAAAGCGCAGGTACTTTCTGCCGTGGGGCTTGGCGATGAAGTGGGTATTCATCCCAAGTCCGCGTGGAATAATCCTGAGCCAGAGATCGTTCTGGTCATCAACAGTCGCGGTGCCGTAATTGGAGCAACGCTGGGCAATGATGTCAATCTGCGCGATTTTGAAGGCCGTAGCGCCCTACTGCTTGGCAAAGCCAAGGATAACAATGCCTCATGCGCCGTGGGTCCGTTCATTCGCCTCTTCGATAGCAAATTCTCGATGGAGGATGTGCGACGTGCCGAGCTATCAATGCAGGTTGACGGGAAGGAAGGATTCTCGCTCAAAGGGAGCAGTTCGATGTCAATGATCAGTCGCGATCCGCTTGAGTTGGTCAAGCATGCCATTGGACCTCATCATCAGTACCCGGATGGCTTGGTCCTTTTTCTCGGCACCATGTTTGCCCCGACTCAGGATCGCCTCGGGCCGGGCCAGGGATTTACGCATTTGGTCGGCGATATCGTCACGATCAAGACACCCGCCCTTGGTTGCCTGGTGAATACGGTCAATTTTACCGATCAGATTGCACCGTGGACTTTTGGCATTACCGCCTTGCTCAAGAATCTCGCGCAACGCCAACTTTCCTAAATTTCGTACACTTCGTGAAGGAACCTACGCTATGACCAATTCTTCTGGCCGCCTCTCCAGCAAAGTCGTGTTAATCACTGCCGCTGCGCAAGGAATTGGCCGCGCTGCAGCAGAGCTGTTTGCGCGGGAAGGTGCGCGTGTCATTGCTACCGACATCAACCCCGATCATCTCGCAAGCCTTGAAGGCGTGCAATGTAAGGTACTCGATGTCACCGATGCCGCTGCAATCAATAAGCTGGTTGCTGAAATTGGCAACATTGATGTGTTGTTCAACTGTGCGGGCTATGTGCATGCTGGTAGCATTCTTGAGTGTGACGACAAGGCTTGGGACGTCTCTTTCAATGTGAATGCGCGGTCCATGTTCCATACTATCCGAGCCGTATTACCGGGCATGCTGGCCAAGAAATCCGGTTCAATCGTGAACATGGCTTCTGCGGCATCCAGTGTGAAAGGGGTGGCGAACCGATTCGCCTACGGTGCAAGCAAAGCAGCCGTAATCGGACTGACGAGGTCCGTGGCGGCCGACTTTGTTTCTCAAGGAATTCGATGCAATGCCATCTGTCCGGGGACCATAGAATCGCCGTCACTGCATCAGCGAATTGCTGCACAGGCAAGTGAAAGCGGCAAGAGTGAAGACGACGTGCGGCGAGGGTTCGTTGCTCGGCAACCAATGGGCCGAATAGGCAGGGCTCAGGAGGTTGCGGCGCTGGCGCTGTATCTTGCCTCGGATGAATCATCCTTCACTACTGGTGCGATTCACATGATCGATGGTGGCTGGTCGAACTAACCCAGCGACGTAACATACGCAGTACAGCAATGTAGTTTGCTACATAGAGAAAATGAAATTGGTGTCAGATTATTGTTACATCGATCCTTGGCTAAGCGATTCGAGAATCTTCTCAGTGTCGTACGGAATTTTCAGAATAAGCACATTGTTCTGGTTGGCGGAATAGGCATAATACTGACTCTAAGCCCCCTTTTTTTGGTGGGCTACTTTCTGTCAGATGGGACATAGCGTATGACTAACGGTGATTTTCAAGTCGCCTTCGACCAACCGATGCAATTGGGCGAATGTCCTTTGTGGCATCCTGCTGAAGGGGCTGTATATTGGATCGATATTCCTGGACAAGCTGTACACCGATTACATGAAGCAAGCAAACATCATAGGGCCTGGGAGTTGCCTGGTGAACCCGGCTGTATCGCCATTCATGAAAATGGCGGCTTGGTAGTAGCGCTGCGACAAGGCTTGATGCATCTGGACACCAATGCGGGCACTCTTTCGCCGATCACACCGGCTCCTTACGACACAAGCAAGCTTCGCTTCAATGATGGTCGTTGCGACGCAGCAGGTCGCCTCTGGACAGGCACCATCTACGAGCCGAAGGATCGCGAAGCAGCAAGCCTGTATTGCTTCGCACGTGGAATGCTGCGCGATGCCGAGCATCCAGTCACGACCTCAAATGGCGTTGCTTTCAATCGGGATCAGACGCTTCTGTATCACGCCAATACCCCCGCGCACAGGATCGATGTCTATGACTTTGACTTGAGTAGTGGGATGACGCGCAACAAACGCTTGTTCCATGCCTTCGACAATGACAAGACTGCACCCGATTACGGCGGTCGCCCAGACGGGGCTGCAGTCGACAGCGAAGATGCGTATTGGTGTGCCATGTTTGAGGGCAGCCGGATTGTCCGCTTATCGACCAGCGGCGAAATTCTGCAGTCCATACAGGTACCCGCTCGCTGTCCGACAATGATTGCCTTCGGAGGAGAAGACTTGCGAACGCTGTACATTACCAGTGGTCGAAAAGGACGTAGTGAAGCCGAGCTTGCTCAATACCCTCTTTCCGGTTACCTACTATCGATACGCATCGATGTGCCTGGACTTATTGAGTATTCCTACAAAAGCTGAGTAGACACATTACTCCTGTGGGTGTTCTGTTTCATCGAAATAAAATATGCACCGCAGTATTGATATGTTGATAAAACCATATCGGCTAGGTGGTTACATACAACGAATCGGGAGTATTTACAGGGTGCGTCCGACGCAGTTTGTTTCGATATGAGAAAATAACGAATGGTTTATTTTTTGGCAAATCTGGGCGTTGTTTCAGATACTTGTGGCCATAAATACTTGGTTTATATTTAACGCGTATATCATCGTAAATCTATGTTACTTACAAAAAACACTCTCAAATTTGCACTCGCAGCTCTGGCATTGGTCGGTCTGCACTCACCGAGTTATGCTGTAGACTCGACCTCAGTTGAAGTCGGTGGCGGTGAGAAAGTGCAGCTCTTGCGCCTAGGTGCGCAATGGGACTGGAAGAACGTCGCGTGGTGGCAATCAAATGGTACGCATATTGGTGGTTACTGGGATTTATCCGTTGCTGAATGGCAAGAAAATAAATATAACGATACAGATAGCCAGAGACGTTTCACTAATATCGGCTTTACGCCGGTTTTTCGCTTCCAACGCGATGACAAGCGTGGTTTTTACGTAGAAGGTGGTGTTGGCGTAAATCTCTTCTCAGAACTGTATAACAATAATGGCAAGCAATTATCGACCGCCTTTCAATTTGGCGACCATATCGGTGGTGGTTATGTATTCGCCAATGGTGTCGATGTGGGCATCAAGTTGCAGCACTTTTCCAACGGCGGGATTAAAGAACCAAATGGTGGTCAGAATTTTGCAGTCTTGAAAGTCGGTTATCACTTCTGATAATTCGGAGCGCATGAATAAAAAACCGGCTATATGTCGTAATGCCGTTCAGTTAAAACTGAACGGCATTTTTGTTTGAGTAGTTATAAACGTGGGGCGAGGCTGTTAACCTGCGTCTCTATGTTTGATGACGCGATTTGACTCTAGCCCAAAATCAGTACCGGTCCAAAGTGGAAATTTCAGGCTCTTCAGGGGTGGCCGTATCGGCCGGGATGACGCGTTGGCGGGCGAATTCCGTAGGTATCATCCATTGCAATGTGAAGTGAGGGCGAGCCTCGTTATAGTACTCGCGCCACTCCTTCATTTTGCACGGTGCATCGTCCAGTGACAAGAACCAATGTGCATTGAGACACTCCTCGCGGAAGCGCCGCTTGACCGACTCTTTCTTTGCGTTATCGGTTGATGTGCCAGGATGTGAAAATCAATTTCCACGCCGTTTTCTATGCCCATTTGTCGAGTGCTTTCGATATGAACTCGCTGCCATTATCCGTCTTGATATAGCGCGGCAGCGGACGGTGCAGCGATAACCGTGTGAGTGCCGCCACGACATCCCATCCTTTTAATGAGCCATTAACCTCAATTGCCAGACATTCTCTCGTGTAATTATCGACGATGGTCAGCGTGCTCAGACGACGACCATCAAACAATGCATCTGCAACAAAATCCATGCTCCAAATCTCATTGATTGTGCTGACAATCTGCTTTGGCTGACGTAGCCGGGCTGATTTGTTACGTCTTGGCCGCTTGTGCCGTAACGACAGCCCCATCTCTCGATAAATCCGCTCTACACGTTTATGGTTGTCTTTCCAGCCCTCTCGACGCAGCATCACATAAACACGCGGTGATCCGTAATGTACCCGCACATTCGTGATTTCCTGGATCCGCATGGCCAGGCGCTCTGATCTCTGGCACGAGATTCATAGTGATAAACCGAGCGCGATAGCTTCAGTAGTGCACAGGTTTGCCGCTGACTTGCGCCGAAGCGCTGCATCAAATCCGTGATGAGATCCCGGCGTCGGGAGGGCTTTATAGCTTTTCTGATAGGACGTCCTGCAGCATTGCCTTGTCCAGGGACAAGTCTGCAACCAGTCTTTTGAGCTTGCTGTTCTCTTCCTCAAGCTGCTTCAGCCGCCTTACCTCAGAGGGCCCTAAACCACCGAATTTCTTGCGCCAGTTGTAGAACGTCGCGTCCGAAATCCCCATCTTCCGGCACACTTCCTCAACCGGCGTTCCCAGTTCCGCCTGCTTGAGCGCGTAGGCAATTTGTTGTTCGGTAAATTTGCTTCTCTTCACGGCATGACTCCTTCGTTAAGGTCTTTATCATGCCGGATTTTTCTAATTTACAGCGGTACGGTTTTCTGGGAGAGGGTCATTGCAATGTGAAGTGAGGGCGAGCCTCGTTATAGTACTCGCGCCACTCCTCAATTTTGCACGGTGCATCGATAACCGTGTGAGTGCCGCCACGACATCCCCTCCTTTTAATGAGCCATTAACCTCAATTGCCAGACATCCTCTCGTGTAATTATCGACGATGGCCAGCGTGCTCAGACGACGACCATCAAACAATCCATCTGCAACAAAATCCATGCTCCAAATCTCATTGATTGTGCTGACAATTTGCTTTGGCTGGCGTAGCCGGGCTGATTTGTTACGTCTTGGCCGCTTGTGCCGTAACGACAGCTCTCCATCAGCACGGTCACTAACTTTAAATGGGGATACTTTTACGTGGGAAGGTCAGAATCATGCTGTCGGAGCGCGAATTGGTAATGGAAAGTGCAAAGCAAAAAGCC
>NZ_JACHYE010000017.1 GCF_014192645.1 Herbaspirillum sp. Sphag64
AAAATCTGCGCGCACCGACCGCGACCGCGACACCAACGACATCGAATCAATACTGGCTGGGTGTGAATTATCAATACAACCCAGCGCTGCAACTGATTGCAGCGGCGTATCACGCGACTGTGAACCAGGGTTATGGTGATTCGAACCTGTTCATGCTGGGTGCGAACTACAGCCTGTCCAAGCGCACGTTGCTGTATGTGAGCGTTGGTACACTGAAGAACAGCTCGAAGAACAGCTTCACGATCGAGACTGGCCAGGGCAATATTGCTGGTCAAAACATGAATGCCCTGTACTTCGGCGTGAGCCACTCGTTCTGATCGTATGAGGATCCGATCATTACGGGGGGCGATGCAGCGTGACAGGCAACTGTCGGATTGTTAAAAAAAGTAGCAAGGTCGTAAAAAGAAGGCAAGTTTCGACTTGCCTTCTTTCATTTGTGCTGCCACTGTCTTTGTTTATTAGTGCAGTGGCAAATGGAGCCACTTATCCAGGAGGAAGCATCCTATGCAGGCCAGACTGATCGTTGACGGTAAACATGAACTTGGTGAATGTGCAATCTGGTGTGAGCGCAGTCAGTCTGTTTACTGGACTGATATTCAGGCGTCACGGTTATGGAATCATCGCCCTGCAGACGGCGCATTACGCAGCTGGAGCATGCCGGAGCGCTTATCGGTGTTCGCGTTGACAGCACAACCGCAGCGATTACTGATCGGCTTGGCTTCGCGCCTGGCATTTTTTGATCTGGTGACCGAGGTCATCACGCCGATTTGTGAAGTCGAACCTGATTTGCCGACGACACGCCTGAATGATGGTCGTTGTGACCGTCACGGGCGCTTCGTATTCGGCACATTGAATGAAGATAGCGAGCGTGCTCCCATCGGCAGTTTTTATCGACTTGATGCAGACCTGAAGCTGGAGCGTTTGCCTTTGCCTTCGATCGCAATTTCGAACAGTGTCTGCTTCAGTCCGGATGGCAGCCGTATGTATTTTTGCGATACGTTGCAAGGCAAGATCATGTGCTGTGACTATCATGCAGATGGCACCATCGGCGATCAACGTGTCTTCGTCGATCTGTCTGATGTGCAAGGCGGGCCGGATGGTTCCCTGATCGATGCCGATGGCTATCTGTGGAATGCGCAATGGGGGGCTGCCAGGGTCGCGCGCTATGCGCCTGATGGCAGCTTTGATCGCAGTATCTCGTTGCCGGTATCTCAACCCAGTTGTCCTGCACTCGGTGGCGCCGCATTCGATACTCTCTATATCACGACTGCCCACGAGGGCATGAATGCCACACAACGCCTCAATGAGCTTGCTGCCGGTGGATTGTTTGGGATCACACTCGATGGTATTCGTGGCTTGCCAGAGTCACGATTTGC
Organism: Herbaspirillum sp. Sphag64; assembly: GCF_014192645.1. GTDB lineage: Bacteria > Pseudomonadota > Gammaproteobacteria > Burkholderiales > Burkholderiaceae_D > Herbaspirillum. The sequence goes on from NZ_JACHYE010000017.1 coordinate 1,377, forward strand.
TGGCTGAAGTGGTTGTTAATTTGCTTGCTGAGGTTCCGCATGACAGATGCAGGCGTTTTCTTTTACACTTCCGGCATCGTTTTCATTCTGGACCCCTGACATGACTTACGCCATTCCTGCTCCTGTTATAACCACTGTGCCTGTTGTCGGTGGTGATCCATTTCCGGTTCGCCGTATTTATTGCGTTGGTCGCAACTATGCTGCACACGCGCGCGAAATGGGGCATGACCCCCATCGCGAACCACCATTTTTCTTCATGAAGCCGAGCGATGCGATTGTGCCGACTGACACTGTCGTGCCATATCCTGCAAAGACTAACGATTATCAGCATGAGATCGAACTGGTCGTTGCACTGGGCAAAGGCGGTCGGGATGTTTCCGTCGAACAGGCACTGTCGCTGGTGTTTGGCTATGCGGTCGGTCTCGATATGACGCGTCGCGACATCCAAAGCGAAGCCAAGAAGCTGTCCCGTCCCTGGGATATGGCCAAGGGTTTTGATCAATCTGCACCGTGCGCACCACTAGTGCCGGTGACTCAGTCTGGTCATCTCGACAAGGGGACAATCTGGCTCAAGGTCAATGGTGAAGTGCGCCAGCAAGGCGATTTGTCAGATCTGATCTGGAGCGTCGCCGAAACCATTTCCTACCTGTCGGGACTGGTTGAGCTGTGCCCGGGGGATCTGATCTATACCGGCACACCGGAAGGTGTTGGCGCGGTGGTCAAGGGTGATCATTTGCAAGGCCATGTTGATGGTTTGCCTGCGCTGAACATCACAATTGGCTAAACATAGATAGAAATATTGCTAATTTAGCAATTGTTTGTGCAAGTTTCGCTCTTTGCTGCATCCAGACATCAAACTGTCACGGATGCAAATGGCGGAGGGCGTATAATAAGCGATTGCCCGGCAGTTTCTGTCGGGCAATCTCTGGCCTCTGGTGGCTTGTGTTGTTAATAGTACCGACAGCAATATTGATCGCCGCTGTTATCACGCAATGCCGTTGTTCCATGTTGCTCGCCGAGACCAATCTCCACCACCCGTTACCACTGAAAGTTACAGAGCCTTTTCGCGAATGTGTCAGTCGCAATCTGCTGAGCAGAACATTGTGCCGATTCACGCAGGGTTCGCTATAAACCATGCTGCCTGAAACTGCAACACCTGAAATGCCTAGCGTCCGCTTCGAGGACTTCGGCCTGTCTCCCGATATCCTCAAGGCCTTGTCGGCGCAGGGTTACACTCACCCGACTCCCATTCAGGCGCAGGCCATTCCTGTGGTGCTTCAAGGACGTGATGTGATGGGCGCGGCGCAAACAGGAACTGGCAAGACTGCTGGTTTTTCGCTGCCGATCATTCAATTGTTGCTGGCGCATGCGAGTACCAGCATGTCACCGGCACGCCATCCGGTACGTGCCCTGATTCTGACGCCCACACGTGAGCTGGCCGATCAGGTTGCTGAAAACGTCAAAGCCTATTCACGCTTCACGCCCTTGCGTTCGACCGTCGTGTTTGGTGGTATCGACATGGCACCGCAGACTGCCATCTTACGCGGCGGTGTGGAAATCGTGATTGCTACACCGGGACGCCTGCTTGATCACGTGCAGCAAAAAACTGTGAACCTGTCGCAGACCCAGATACTGGTCATGGATGAGGCTGATCGCATGCTGGACATGGGCTTCCTGCCAGACTTGCAGCGTATTATCAATCTGTTGCCCAAACAACGTCAGAATTTACTGTTCTCGGCAACATTCTCGCCTGAAATCAAGAAGTTGGCAGCCAGCTTCCAGAACAACCCGGTGACTATCGAAGTGGCGCGCAGCAACGCAACTGCCGAGCGTGTTACGCAAACCATTTACAAGGTTGATGAAGACGCCAAGAGCGATGCTGTGGCGCACATCATCCGTGAACGTCAACTCAAGCAGGTCATTGTTTTTTCGAACACCAAGATCGGTGCTTCCAAGCTGGCGCGTCAGCTTGAGAACGATGGTGTCAAGGCCTCCGCGATTCATGGTGACAAGTCGCAAGGCGAGCGTATGGCGGCACTGGAAGCCTTCAAGCAAGGTCAGGTCGAAGTACTGGTCGCCACCGATGTGGCTGCGCGAGGCCTCGATATTGCTGAACTGCCGTGCGTCATCAATATCGACCTGCCCTATAACGCGGAAGACTATGTGCACCGTATCGGCCGTACTGGCCGTGCGGGTGCTTCCGGAGACGCGATTTCGTTGTTTAGTGACAAGGATGAGCGTTTGCTCGTCGATATCGAGAAGCTGATCAAGATCAAATTTGTGCGTGCCGAGCTGACAGGTTTTGTGCCACGCCAGCGCGGTGAACGCGGAGACCGCGGTGAGCGGGGTGGTAGAGCTGACCGTGTCGAGCGTACTCCTGCGGTAAGGGATACCCAATCCTACGGTCGCAGCAACGGCGGTGCACCACGCAAGGAAAAGGTCGACCCCTGGTTCCTCAAGCCCTATGAACCCAGCGCCAGTAGCGACAGTCTCCCGGTTGCCGCAGCCAAGCCGACGAACGCCAAGGCTCCCAAGCACAAGGTGGCGGCTTTGCTGGGTGGCTTGCCCAAACGCTGATTGCCGTATCAGGCACGCACTGGCAAGCGCGCCAGTTTGCGTAGCCAGGCCGCTTGCGCCTGATCCCAGAATTTTGCCAGCGACGGTGTCGATGGCAGATCGAGTTCCAGAAACCGCGCGGCAGACTGCAGTTCTGCCAAAGGCTGTGACAGATCAAGTGCCTGCGCGCCGTTTTGCTTGGAAAGCTTTTCTCCACCGCTGTGCCGCACCAGAGGCAGGTGCAGATAAGCTGGCGCGGGATAGCCCAGTAAATCCTGCAGGTACATCTGTCGTGCGGTTGAGTCCAGCAGGTCTGCGCCACGCACCACATGGGTGACGCCTTGTTGCGCATCATCAACGACAACGGCCAACTGGTAAGCCCAGAACCCATCTGCACGTTTCAATACAAAATCACCGACTTCACTGGCCAGATGCTGAGACTGCTGTCCGAGCCAGCGATCTTCAAATTGCTGGTGCTCGCCAGACTGGCCTGTATCGGGGACTCTTAACCGCAGTGCCCGAGCTTGCTTGCCAACTGCCAGACCAGCGCGGCAGGTGCCCGGATAGATTGTCGCTCCATCAGCTGCCAGACCTAAGCGTGAATCCATGATCTCCTTGCGTGAGCAGCCGCAAGGATAGACATGTTTTTCCAGCGTCCGGTATGCTTGGCGATAGTGGTCCGTGCGCTTGCTCTGCACGAGCACCGGACCATCCCATTGCATTCCCAATTCCAACAGTGCAGTCTGGATCGCATCGGCTGCGCCGGGGATGGTACGCGTTTCATCGACATCTTCAATTCGTAGCAACCAGCGGCCGTTGTGTGCACGCGCATCCAGATAACTGGCCAGTGCAGCTACCAGAGATCCGGCATGCAGCGGTCCTGATGGGGAGGGGGCAAAGCGGCCCACATAGGGCCGTTGGGGGGACGTCGACATCATGGTGGTTGCAGGTGCGATAGGCAGGTCGCGATTGTTCCGTTTTCTTGAATTGCGTCTTCACATTGTGATGCTTACCAAGCGTTACATGAAAGCATATAGTAGAAGAGTTTTATCGCAAGGATGTTCGTCGCTTTACTGGTCGCATGCAGGACTACTTTTAACCTTTTAACCAAAGGACAATCTCATGAGCAAAATCGCTATTGTTTATCACTCCGGTTATGGTCATACCAAGAAGCTCGCCGAAGCAGTACAGGCCGGTGCCGCAGGCGCTGCAGGTACCAGCGCTGAGTTGATCGCCATTACTGCTGAAGGCACGATCACCGATGCCGAATGGGCCGCTCTGGATGCGGCAGATGCTATTATCTTCGGTTCGCCGACCTACATGGGTACCGTCTCCTGGCAATTCAAAAAATTCGCCGATGCCAGCTCCAAGCCCTGGTTCAGCCAGAAGTGGAAGGACAAGATCGGTGCTGGATTTACTAATTCGGCGACCATGAATGGTGACAAGTTATCAACCTTGCACTATCTGTTCACGTTTGGCATGCAACACAGCATGATCTGGGTCGGTACTGGCCTGATGCCATCGAACTCCAAGGCAGCGCAGCGTAACGACATCAACTATGTGGGCTCTTTCAGTGGTCTGATGGCGCAAAGTCCGTCTGATTCTTCCCCTGAGGAAGGACCGTTGCCGGGAGACCTGGAAACGGCCAAGCTGTTCGGTAAGCGTGTTGCTGAGACGGCAGCCCAGTTCAAGAAATAAATGCCAACGCAGCACACCATACTGACTTAACGAATAGCCCATCGTGCAGAGTATGCCGATGGGCTTTTCAGTCTGGTGCTGTGTATGCAGATTCAGGCAGGCGCTTGTGCCGCAGTTGTCGTGCTTGCCACTTTCACCAGCTCAGGTGCGCAGTGCGGGCAGGATTTACCGGGCACGTAGGCAGGGGAGAGCTGTTCACGTGGGGTTACGACGGCGCGACAGGCAAAGCATTGCGCGGTCGCCGTTTCCTGCAATTGCGGATTGAGCGCGGTGCGGTAGTCAAATACAAAGCAATCACCCTGATAGTGGGCACCACCGACTTCTTCGAAATACTTGAGAATACCGCCCTCGAGTTGATAGACGCTGTTGTAGCCGATGTTCTGCATGTGAATCGCCGCTTTTTCGCAGCGAATGCCACCGGTGCAAAAGGTCACCACGGTCTTGTCGTTCAACTCATCCTTATGGTCGGCGATAACCTGTGGAAACTCGGTAAATTTGTTGATGCGATAGTCGATGGTATTTTCAAACGTCCCGACATCGACTTCGAAGGCATTACGTGTATCCACCATGACCACGGGCTTGCCATTGTCATCATGTCCCTGATCCAGCCAGCGTTTGAGTGTAGGTGCATTAACGAAGGGCGCACGACCCTCTTCGGGTTTGATCAGCGGATGCTTCATGGTGATGATTTCAGCCTTGAGCTTGACCAGCATGCGATTGAACGGTTGCTTTTCGGAGAGGCTTTCCTTGACTTCGATATCGGAAAAGCGGCTATCAGCGCGCAGCCAGCTGAGAAATGCATCAATGTCATCGCGTTTGCCTGCGAGAAACAGGTTGATTCCTTCCGGGCTCAGGATGATCGTGCCACGCAGATTGTGTTGTTTGCAAAATTCCAGGAAGACCGGGCGTTTTTCAGCCGTGTCATCGAAGGTGATGAATTTGTAAGCAGCAATATTGACGTAAGATTGCGCGTCGTTGGACGTGTTTTGTTGCATGATGAAAATGCCTAAGTCTTTGAATTGACAGCATTATAAACGCCTTGGCCTGTAGTTTCCCAGATTCTGGTCGTAATCTGCCAACAATTCGTCGCTGTTGGTGAAGCGGTTGCGGGCCACCGTTCCTCTGTGCTGGCGATGGTCCACATTCTCAGTGCCCCATTCATAAATACCGAGCGGTATGTCATATAGAGCCGGTAAAATGCGAGCCTATGACTACACCGCAATTTGTACATTTAAGACTGCATTCCGAATATTCCATTGTCGACGGCCTGGTGCGTATCGACGATGTTGTCAAAGCCGCTGCCAAGGATGGCCAGGCGGCATTGGCCGTGACCGATCTGGGTAACCTGTTTGGTATGGTCAAATTCTACAAGGCAGCGCGTGGCAAGGGCGTCAAGCCGATTGCAGGCTGCGACGTCTGGATCAGTAATGATGAAGACCGCGACAAACCGACGCGTTTGTTGTTGCTGGTCAAGAGTCATCACGGTTATTTGCAGTTATGTGACCTGTTGAGTAAGGCCTGGCTGACCAATCTGCACCGTGGTCGGGCGGAGATTCGTCCCGAGTGGCTGGCACAATTGCGCCAAGAAGAAGGTGGCAATGGACTGATCGCGCTCTCCGGTGCGCAGCTGGGTGATGTTGGTGTCGCCATCGACAATGGCAACGTGGCTGCGGCTGAGCGCTGTGCGCAACGCTGGAGCGAGATGTTTCCAGGCGCGTTTTATCTGGAAATCCAGCGTTATCAACAACATAACATGGAGTTGCAGGTACGCCAGACGGTGGCGCTGGCAGCCCGTTTGCAGTTGCCGGTCGTGGCCACGCATCCGATTCAGTTCCTTTCAGCTGATGAATTCATTGCCCATGAAGCCCGGACCTGCATCGCCGAAGGCGAAATTCTGGCCAACGCACGGCGCGTCAAGCGCTTCAACGAGCAGCAAAACTTCAAGACCCAGGCTGAGATGGCAGCCTTGTTTGCGGACTTGCCCGGCGCCATCCAAAACACGATCGAAATTGCCAAGCGTTGCAGCCTGACGCTGACTTTGGGCAAACCACAGCTGCCTAACTTCCCGACGCCCGATGGCATGACCATTGATGATTTTCTGGTAGCGCAGACCAAGCTTGGTCTGGAGGATCGACTCAAGCATCTGTACCCTGACGAAGCTCGTCGGGAGAAGGAACGGCCGCGCTATGAGGCACGTCTGAAGTTCGAGAATGACACCATCATCAAGATGAAATTTCCGGGCTACTTCCTGATCGTGGCTGACTTCATCCAGTGGGCCAAAAACAATGGCGTACCGGTTGGGCCGGGGCGTGGTTCTGGTGCTGGTTCGTTGGTGGCTTACAGTCTCTCGATTACCGATCTGGACCCGCTGGAATACAACTTGCTGTTTGAGCGCTTCCTCAACCCTGAGCGGGTATCGATGCCCGACTTCGATATTGACTTCTGCCAGGAAGGGCGTGACCGCGTCATCCAGTACGTCAAGGACCGTTATGGCAAGGAGGCGGTCTCGCAGATCGCTACCTTCGGTACCATGGCAGCCAAGGGTGCTGTGCGTGACGTCGGTCGGGTACTCGATCTGGGTTACAACTTCTGTGACGGTATTTCCAAGCTGATTCCGTTCAAGCCGGGTAAATTGGTCACGCTGGCCGATGCGATCGAAGAAGAGCCGTTACTCAAAGAGCGGCTGGACAACGAAGAAGAAGTCAAACAATTGATGGGTCTGGCGCAACAGGTCGAAGGTATTGCCCGTAACATCGGTATGCATGCCGGTGGCGTGCTGATTGCTCCCGGCAAGCTGACGGATTTCTGTCCGCTGTACACCCAGGGTGGTGACGCCGGCGTGGTCTCGCAGTACGACAAGGACGACGTCGAAGCCGTCGGTCTGGTCAAGTTCGACTTCTTGGGACTGACGACACTGACCATTCTTGATAGGGCGGTCCGCTATATCAAAATGCTGGATCCCGAGATGGCGGATTTTGATCTGGCCAAGCTGCCGCTCAATGATCGCGCTTCGTACGATCTGCTGACCAAGGCCAAGACGGTCGCCGTATTCCAGCTGGAAAGTCGCGGCATGCAAGGCATGCTCAAGGATGCACGGCCAGACCGTTTCGAAGACATTATTGCGCTGGTGGCGTTGTACCGTCCGGGTCCGATGGATCTGATCCCTGACTTCTGCAAACGTAAGCACGGTGAAAAATTCGACTATCCGGATCCGCGTACCGAGGGCATCCTGTCCGAAACCTACGGCATCATGGTGTATCAGGAGCAGGTGATGCAGATGGCGCAGGTCGTCGGAGGCTACTCGCTGGGTGGCGCCGACTTGCTGCGACGGGCGATGGGTAAGAAGAAGGCCGAGGAAATGGCGCAGCATCGCCAGATCTTCCGCGAAGGTGCTGCCAAGGATGGTTTGTCTCAGGAAAAGGCCGACGAAATCTTCGACTTGATGGAGAAGTTCGCCGGCTACGGTTTCAACAAATCCCATGCCGCAGCCTATGCCTTGCTGTCTTACCACACCGCCTATCTCAAGGCCCATCACCCCGCCGCGTTCATGGCAGCCAACTTGTCGCTGGCCATGGACGATACGGAAAAGATCAAGATTCTGGTCGAAGATGCCGTTGATATCTGCGGATTATCGCTGTTGCCGCCCGACATCAATCTCTCCGATTACCGCTTCATACCGGTCGGTGAGCCGGGCAAGAAGGCAGTCCATATCCGCTATGGGCTGGGTGCGGTCAAAGGTTCCGGACAGGGCGCGATCGAAGCCATCATCGCTGCACGCAAGGATGGACCATTCAAGGATTTATTCGACTTCGCCAAACGCGTCGACAAGCGTCAGATCAATCGCCGTACGGTTGACTCGCTGATTCGCGCTGGCGCTTTTGACTGCTTCAGTGTCGATCGGGCGATTTTGCAGGCGACGGTCGGTCTGGCCTGGGAAAATGCTGAGCAGCTTGATGCAGCGGCCAATCAGGTAAGTCTGTTCGGTGGTGATGACAGTGATCTGGAAGCGCCGCTGGAATATGTGCAGGTTCGCCCGTGGACTGACAAGCAGCGCTTGACTGAAGAAAAGACCGCGCTCGGCTTTTATCTGTCGGGGCACTTGTTTGATGCCTATGAAAAAGAAGTCCGGCAATTCGTCAGGACCAAGATATCGAATCTTGAGCCTGGACGTGATCCGCGTTCACTGGCGGGTATTATCGTCGGCATTCGGGTGCAGATGACACAGCGCGGAAAACTGCTGATCGTGTCACTCGATGATGGCAGCGCAGTCGCTGACGTAACGGTCTATAACGAGTTGTTTGAGCCCAACAAGGCTTTATTCAAGGAAGACGAATTGTTGATTGTGCAGGGCAAGGTATCGGAAGACCGTTTCAGTGGTGGTTTGCGGATTTCCGCAGAGAAGGTGATGGATATCGGCGCCGCACGTATCCAATACGGTCAGCGTGTCGTGGTGTCCTTGTCCAGAGAGATTGAGCCCTCGTATCTGCGCGATACCTTATCGACCTACCGTCAGGAGCAGGGCTTGCCGTTCGTGATGAAGTACGTCAAATCGGGAGTCGGTTGCGAGGTGGTCTTGGGGGATGCCTGGCGTGTGGTGCCAAGTGATGGACTTCAATTCGCGTTACGTGAATCGTTTGGGCAGGAAGCCGTTGTAGTGGAGTACTAAGAGTGAATAACAAGTTGAAAAATATGACGTTAAAAGAAGTACGTTCGCCGGTAAAGTGGATTGCAACATTATTGTTTTTATATCCACTGGTTGCGTTGACGGTGCATGACGCAGGTAATGGTATTTACTATATTCTGGCCTTGATTGCCCTGATTATGTTGATATTTTGCCGCCAGCAAAACGATTTCCAATTTTTGAATTTGCTTAAAGACTATTGGCCATTGCATTTAGCCTTTGCTTCGTCTGTCTTGGCTGTTTTTTTAAATCAGCTGTCGAGCGGCAATTTCGCATTCAAATATTACGACCGAGGTTGGCGGCTTGCCCTGTTCCCACTTATTTTCTGGGTGGTTTTAATAGTTCCACCTGACCGTCTCCGGGTGTTGCGCTGGAGTTTCTTTGCTGCGACCCTCATCGTAATGATCAAGGCATTTATTTTCACCCAGGGTGGTCAATTCAGGTTTGGAAATATAGGTTTTCTCTCAATTATTGCCTATTCCGATATCGCTATGTTAACGGGCGTCCTGAGCCTCTTGTCGCTTGTTGCCGAGACTCGTCAACGCAAGAGCGTCGTTTTTCTCATGGTCCTCGCATGTATTGCAGGCGCTTATACCAGTGTATTGACAGCAACCAGAGGAGGTTGGGTTGCTGCGCTATTATATTTGTTCTTCCTTCTGACTGTCTCTCCGATCACCTGGCGAAAAAAAATTGGCTGGGTCGCTGGAGTATTTCTGGTGGTAATGGTGATGGTCTCATTTAATCAGCAGGCGCGGACTCGCCTCAATGGGACACAATCTGATTTGATCAGCTATTCAGAAGGAGAGGGGCGCGACACAGCAACTGGGATTCGTTTGCAGTTGTGGGGAGCTGCGCTGAAGCTTTTTTCGGAGCATCCTATATTCGGTATTGGCCGTGAGAACTATGGGCCAAGTATCAAGGCAATGGCGGAGCGGAAAGAGGTGACGAAAGAATTAACGACGTTGGCACACTCCCATAACGAAATCTTTTTCAATATGGCCATCTCCGGCATATTTGGACTTCTTTCCACCTTGTCACTTTATATTGTCCCTGGTTATTACTTCGTGAGTGAGCTTAGGAGTAAGTCGTCGCAGGTCAGGGCTGCAGCGCAAGCTGGGTGTATTGTTGTGATTGGTTTTTTTGCTTTTGGGCTGACCGATCTAATGTTCTTCTGGACAGTTCTTTGTGGTTACTACGTGATCTTGATTTCAATTTTTTTGGCAATGATCATCAAAGCAGGAAAACAGGAAGAAACGGGAGGAGTAGTTTTTCCTCCCGCCTAATTTGAGTCAGTTTGATATTGATTTGTCTTTTATCCATGCAGAGACAGTCTTGTGTACGGCCTCAGGAGTGATGCGTTGCATGCAAGCACAGCTTGGGGTTTCAATTTTCCTGCAGCCAGGGCAGCCGTCCTCAATCCACAAATTTTCTGCTCTGGTGCCAAGTGCTGCCCATCTTCCTGGATGCATCGGTCGCGTTGGTGGAAACAGCCCTAGTGTGCGTTGTCCGATCGCCGCAGACACATGTAGCGGACCAGTTCCACTTGCGATGAGTCCATCTGCTTGATGGATGAAAGCGGTAAGTTGCGCCAGTGATTGAGTGCCACAGACATTGGTGACGTTCGGGAGACTAAGTAATTCTTGCGCGTTCTCCTCCAGCCATTTTCCTTCCTTAGCGCTACCGGTCAACCACATGTGTGTTCCAGGCTGCGCGATTAGCAATTGTGCCAATTGCTGGTAATGTCCGATCGGCCATTCCCGGCCATGGCCGTTTGATTTGGTATGGCATACCAGATTGAATGCATAGGATGAAAACTGCTGATTTATATCACTGTCGACCGGGATGTTGAAATGGTACAGAGATGGAATTTCCGAGCGATCCGGAATGGCGGTAATACCATAGGGACGCAGAAAGTTGAAGTTGATCTGTGCTTCATGATCATCAGACAATCCTTTGCTAAATCGTACTCGGCGATTGCAGTAAAACAACAGATACAGTTTCTGCCTGGCGTTACCAATACGATGCTTTATCCGTGCCGAGAATGAGGACTTGGTCAGTGCTCTATCCGGTTGCGCCACAATGACTGTATCAATGTCTGACTGTTTAAGAAAATCTTTTACAGAGCCAGTAATGCTTTCCAGCTCGATAACCTCATCGACATCGGTGCAATAGCGTACGACCGGTGCTGCATAGGCTCGGCACAAAACACTAATTTTTGTCTGTGGGAAGATTTGCTTCAGCTTGGCAATCATGGGCAAAGTCAAGATAACGTCGCCGATATTATCTGTTCTGTAGACGAGAATATGTGAACTTTGAATTTGCATATAGTTGAACTTTGAAGCTGAATCTTGACGACGTTGTAGGAAGTCTATTTCGCATGCCGCTTGCGCAAATACCGGATATACCATTTCAAACTTTCCAATGGTCGCCCCTGGCGGAACATGAAGCGGGAATGCATGCGCATTTCTTTGGTATTGATCGGTAGCGGGTCGAGCGGCATGTCGCCCCACGGGGACTTGGCCAGATAGCTGCGGAAGAGGTTGCGAGCATCGTGCCCGCTCCATTCGGTCCAAGGCTTCACTGAGCCCGCAAAGTGCACGAACACAGCCTTGCCGACTGGGCGCATCGCAAATTTGCTGACGTTGAGGTCGTGAATCAGGTCGTACAAATAATTGAAGCGCGGGGAAATATAGCGTGCCTTGCCATTGAAGACAATGTTGAGCGCATCCTGGTCACTGAAACGCATGTCACCCTTGCTGTTGAGCAGTACTTCCATGGTCTGCTCGGTCATGCCGTTCGCAATCCACTTCTCGACATTGATGAACAGCACGCCACTGTTGAAATACTCTTCGTGCTTCAGGCCCAACGCTGCAATCCGGCGTTGTCGTGTCACAGGGGCATCTGGCACTACCACCGCGATATCGGCACTGATATCCATGTCTACTAATTCATCAACGGCGCTAAAACACAGGATGTCAGCGTCCAGATACAGCACACGATCAGTTTGTTCGCGCACCAGACTGGGAATCATCAGGCGCGAGAAAATGGCCAACGAGTAGTGCGTGTGACCGAGCAGATGCGAAAACTGGCTGAAGATCGACATGTCTACCAGGTGCAACTGGGTGCTGACCGGGTACATCTGTTCCAGCTGCTTGAGTCGCCGCTGATGCTCCTTTGAGACTTCGAACGCCAGGACGTGGAACGTGAAATGCTGGCCCGGGTTGTTGGCAATAATGGAGGCAATGGTACCGCCCATGGCGCGGAAGTAATGGTTATCCACACAAAAGGCAATATGAAACGAGGCTTTGCCATTACTGCCATTACTGCCATTACTGCCATTGTTGTCACGAAGCGGAGATTGCATCGTGGGTATAACCGAGTTGTCTTGCGCTTGAGGCTGGCTCATGGAATCACTTTCAGAACTTGTTCAACAGCGACTGCTTTGACCCAGTCGCGACGACGTGCTGCAGTAATAACGATGCTATTGCTGTGATCGAAGGGTACCCACTCCGGGTTCTTTTGGCGCATCAGGGCGATGACTGGTACATGCACCGCGTTGGCTAGGTGCATGACGGCAGTTTCTACCGAAATGATCAGGTCGCATTGCGCCAGGATAGCTGGCAATTGAAAGAAATTTTCTTCGGCGCTGAAGAGTTCTGTGCGCTGCAATTGGCGCGCACCAATGACACTACGCGCATGCGCCAGTTCCTGCGGTACGGCATTGACGATAAAGGTACTGTCGCGCCATTGTGGACGATGCTGCAGCTCGACAATCAATTCTGCTACCTGCTCCAGGGTCCAGCAGCGCTTTTTTGTCTTGGCATACGGATTGATGAAGACCAGTTTGCCATTGTCACGTGGTTGCAGCCCCTGTACGCCCCACGATGCCAGTTTTTCAGAAGCGTACTGGTTCCATTGTGCAGGAATGTCGACGAACGGAAATCGTTCGCCTGGCATCAGTTGCAAGCCGCTGAGCTGGGAAAACCAGTCGGCGTAGACATCCGTGATATGGGCTTGTTTGTCACGTTGCGCAGCGAACGGGGCGAAGCTGGCATTCAGTTTGCGGTAGGCCAGCAGATGATGCAGGGTCAATAGTTTGACACGACCGCGCATGCCGATCACCAGTCCATCGGGACTGATACTGCGTGCCAGCTCTGCATAGAGATGCGGCCGCAGTGTTGCCAGTGACACTACAATCGGATACTGCTCCTGTTGCGCTTCGCGGATCGACTCCTCATACAGTGCGGGACTGTAGGTGCGACGATAGATTTTGTGGAAGAAGGGGCAAGCCTCGACCCAGTCATACAGTGCGTATTTCTGCAGATGCCCCCACTGTGTTGTGTCGCTCGTGCGGCGGACCTCATCGACCCAGAGATGCACTTCCAGGTGTGGATTTGCGCGAGCGAACGCCTGAAAAAAATTCTGCAGATAAGTGAAGTCGCCCAGTGCGAGGTGGGCGATGAACAAGATCTTGTTGGATTTCTTGAGCAGCTCGGCAGGAATGAGTGTCTGTGGCATGAGTGAATCCGGGTCAGGCAGCTTGTTGTGAGAATTGCAGGCGATACAGATTGGCGTAAGTTCCTTCATTGGCCAGTAGCGCCTGATGACTGCCGACTTCGACGATCTGTCCGTGCGCCAGCACGACAATCCGGTCAGCGCGTTCAATGGTCGAGAGACGATGTGCAATGACAAACGTGGTCCGACCCTCCATCAGACGGTCCAGTGCTGCCTGTACTGCACGCTCAGACTCCGTATCCAGCGCTGAGGTGGCTTCATCCAGAATCAGGATCGGCGCATCCTTGTAGATCGCACGCGCAATGGCGACCCGCTGACGCTGACCACCCGAGAGGCGCGAACCGTTGTCGCCAATTCGGGTTTGCAGACCCTCTGGCATTCCCTCCACAACATCGTTGAGATGCGCGGCTTCGACTGCTGCGGCTATCCGAAGTGGGTCAGGTGTCGCATCACCATAGGCAATATTGGCAGCAAGCGTATCGTCAAACAGAACGGTATTCTGGTTCACCATCGCAATTTGCTGCCGCAGACTGATCAGAGAAATGGATTCAATCGGCGCATCATCGAGCAGAATTTCACCACCTGTGGCGGAATAGAAGCCAGGAATCAGGCTTACCAATGTCGATTTGCCGCCTCCCGACATGCCCACGAAGGCAATCGTCTCGCCCGGCTGCACACTGAGGTTGATGCCCTTGAGGGCAAGCTGCTCATGACCTGGATAGGAGAAATCCACATTCACCAGTTGCAGACGTCCAGTGCTACGCGCCGCCAGGGGCTTGCCACCACTTCGTTCAGTATCCTTGTCGATCAGTTTGTAGACTTCTTCGGCAGCCGCCATGCCGCGTTGCAGGGGACCGTTGATTTCCGCCAATTGCTTCAGCGGTGCCAGCAACATCAGCATGGCAGTCAGAAACGAGACGAAGCCACCGACGGTAATCTGGCCATTGCCGGATTCAACCAGCGCCAGCACAATCACCGCTGCCACGGCAATAGCGGTCATCAATTGGGTGATCGGCACCGTTGCAGAAAAGGCAGTCGTCATACGCATGGTGTAGCGACGCAGATTTTCTGCACGCTCATGGAAACGATTTTTTTCGTAGTGCTGGCCACCGAAAATCTTGATCACTTGCTGGGCACGGGTGGTCTCCTCAATCAGTTGGGTCATCTCGGCATTGACGGCCAGCGAGTCGCGGTTGAGTTTTTTCAGGCGCTTGCCGGTCATGCGTACCACCACCGTCACCAATGGCAACAGAATCAACGTAACGATCGTCAGTTTCCAGTTCAGGTACAACAGCCATCCCAGCAGGCCGATCACCGTCAGTAGCGAGCGGATGATCGAGGTAAATACCTTGGTCACCATATCGATAATCTGCTGCACTTCAAACATGATCGAATTGATCACTTTGCCCACGGTATTGGTGGCGTAGAAATTGACTGGCAGATCGATCATGCGGGCAAACATCTGCCGGCGTAGTTCGTTGAGCACACGGGTCGAAACCCAGGTCATCATGTAAGAACTGGTGAAAGTAGCGATGCCGCGGATGAAGAAGATTCCGATCACTGCCGCCGGAACCAGCCACAATGAAAAGGTAGGCTTACCCACAAAACCCTTGTCCAGCAATACCTGGAAAATGTACGGCACAACCGGTTCGGTCGCTGCGGTAACGATCATCGCGAGAAACGCCAGTGCCAGGCGTTGTTTATAGGGCCAGTGCAGGCTCGCAAGCCTCTTCATATTGGACGGCAAAAACATGTTCTTCCTTACTTAATACGGCAAATGGATTGGCACCATGAAGCTGGTCTCCCGTGCTGCAGCGACAATGTCAAATAAACCGGTCATTGTAATGCAAGGGCATGGCGAAATGACGGTTTGACACCCGCAAAGAAGCCGCGAAGTCTTGGTTGATTTGAGAAGTATTTCCAATATGAAACATTGTCGTAAGCCGGTCTCGACGTGTTCAACGTGACATCGGTGGAAAGCGCACCATAAACAGCGTTCCTGGCTGGCCACCGCCGGAAATCAGCTTGATCTGTGCATCGTGATCATTGGCGATATCACGCACAATCGAGAGCCCCAGACCACTGCCATGAACTTTGTTGCTCACGCGGTAGAAACGATTGAAGACCAGTTCCTGATCGGTCAGCGCGATACCTGGTCCCGAGTCTTCCACTGACAATACGCCCATGCCATCACCGGGATCGGTGTAGCAACGCACCGTTACTGCAGCGCCAACATGCGAGTAGCGAATCGCATTGTCGATCAGATTGTCGATCATGTCGCCGAGCAGGTAAGGATCTCCCTTGATCAGGGTGGGTTCCAGATCAAAGCCAAGGTCAATGTTTTTCTTGTCGGCTTCCGTGACGAAATGTTGAATCGAGGACTCTACCAGTTTGGCCAGATCCAACGGCACCAGCTGTTTTTTCTCAAAGCGACTTGGTTCGGCCCGTGCCAGTGCCAGCAACTGATTGGTCTGACGGATCATCTTCTGAGTCGACGACATCATCAGCTTGGTGGAGTGCGCCATTTCGCGATCTTCCTGGACTTTGGGCTGCAGCCATTCAAGCTGCAGCTTGATCCCAGCCAGCGGAGTGCGTAGCTGATGCGCGACGTCAGCCAGGAAATTGCGCTGGCCGGCCGCGCTCTCGCGGACCTTGTCCAGCAGACTGTTGAGAGCATTGCTGACGGGTTGCAGTTCAAGCGGCTGATGGCGGTTTTCGATGATCGAAAAATCATTGTGGTCACGTTGTCCCAGATCCGACTGCATACGTTTGAGTGGCAGCAGACCGCGTGTTACCGCGATCCACATGATGCCGATCAGGATCAGTGTAAGCAGGATTTCCAGCGCCACGAGAGAACTCAGAATCAGATTGCGGATGTGTTCACGCTTGCGCAGTGTTTCGGCAGCACCAATGAAGACAGGGGTATCGCCGATCTGGGTGCGAATGGTGGTAATGCGGATCGGCTCACCGCGCATGAAGCCGTCGTAGGCAACCGGTTCGTTGATTTCTGCACTTGGATTGAGCGCCGGAAAATCATGATCTCCGGCGATTGGTTTACCTGACGCTGTCCGCACCACGAAGAACATGGAATCAAAATGGTCCACCCGCAGAACCTGTTCAGCCTCGGTTGACAGATCGACCTGTAGCTGGCCATCGACTTCGCGGATACGCGGTATCAGTGCCCACATACCATCGGCCAGGCTCTGGTCAAAGGCGGTTTGTGCGGGAACCCAGGCCAGGCCATAGGTCAGGCCAGCACCGATCAGGTTGGTCAGGACCAGTGGCGCGATCAGCCACTTCAACAATGTTACTCGGATGCTATGCATGCTCGGGCCCGCGCGGGTCTTGTTGTTCCTGTTTTTCCAGTACATAGCCGAAGCCGCGGATGGTACGGATGTTCAGGTTGGACGCGGCAATTTTTGTACGGATACGTGACACATAGACTTCGACTGCATTCAGTGAAACCTCTTCATTCCAGGTCAGAATGGCTTCAATAATCTGCTGCTTTGAGACAACCCGGCCGATTTGCTGGATCAGGTACTCCAGCACCGCCCATTCCCGTACGGATAGTTCGAGTGGTTTGCCATCGATGTAGGCGCGCTTGCTGAACTGGTCCAGTGACAGATTGCCGATCTGCAATTCGTGCGATTGCGGGCTGCTACGGCGTACCAGTGCCTTGATGCGGGCCACCAGTTCAGGCGTAGCGAAAGGCTTGACCAGATAATCGTCAGCGCCCAGCTCAAGGCCGCGCACGCGATCCGAAATGGCATCACGTGCCGTCAGCAACAGCACTGGCAGCGAACTGCCTCGTGCGCGCAGGCGTCGCACCACTTCAAAGCCGTCGATACCCGGCAGACCGATATCGAGTATCAGTACCGCAATATCCGTACGTTGCAGCAGCATGTCGGCCATATCACCGGTGGCAACGATATCGACCGCCATGCCGTGCATGCGCAGCACGCGCGACAGTCCATCGGCCAGAATGAGATCGTCCTCAACTAAAAGAACATGCATGGTGGTGACAGGAAGAAGGTGGGGATGACAGCATGATGACACGACAACAACGCCACAACGCAACAACGGCAGCAGGTCGAATCATCCCATTGATGAATGGGCATCATTCTAGCTGCGAAGAACGGCTGCATAAAATGGAGGATTCATTTTTTCCCTATTTCTTAAATTGTGGGCTTGTCAGTTTATTGTCAGGGTCGTGTCATATTCGCGACAGGACGATGGCTTATTCTAGCGGTCGGATAAACGCCCCAAAAGAGCAAATTCAGCAAGTTCAAGCTGCAAGTCGGATCGCAGCAGAGCATTCAGAAGCAGCGACCACATTGTCAGATGAGAATGTGTCGGAAATTCAAACCTTGAACCAACACAGTCATGCAAAACAAATTTCATTCCCTTGCCAAGCGTCCTTTGACGATTGCCATCAGTGCCGCGCTCGGCGCTGCGGTCCTGTTGTCGATCAGTCTTGGCATGCGCAGTAGTTTCGTTCATGCGGAAAACCAGCCGGAAGCGCTCATGGTCCGTCAGGGACCCAACATTGTCATTCCAGCCAATTCACCTTTGCGCCAGCGTATCAGCGTGGTCACGGCCAGTCAGGCCGATAGTGCGCATGCCGTTGAGCTACCAGCCCAGGTTGAGGCCAACCCGGCAACGACGGTCAATATTTTGCCACCGCTGACGGGCAAGGTTGTCGCCCTCAAGGTTGGTCTGGGTGATCGCGTCAAGAAAGGTCAGCCATTGCTGGTGATTGCTTCGGGCGACTTTGCCCAGGCGGCCTCGGATCAGCAAAAGGCGCGCGATGCCCTGCAACTGGCGAAACGGACGCTGGAGCGTCAGCGCGGCGTGCAGCAGGCCGGTGCCGGTGCACAGAAGGATCTGGAAGCGGCCGAAAGTGCTTACGAGCAGGCGCTCTATGAGTTTAATCGCGCCGATACCCGGGTACATGCCCTGGGCGATATCGGTACCGATCTCAGTGGTCGTGGCCTGACCGTATTTGCACCGGTATCCGGCAGCATCACTGCGCTCAGTATCGGTCTGGGGCAAAACGTCAACGATGCAACAGCTTCGGTGATGACCATCTCCAATCTGGACTCGGTCTGGGTCACTGCCAACGTGCCGGAAAACATGCTGTCTTATGTCAGCAAAGGGCAGAGCGTCAAGCTGAGCCTGAATGCCTACCCGGATGCCCAGTTCAAGGGCAAGGTCTCCTTCATCAGTGATGTATTGCAACCGGATACCCGTCGCTCGCTAGTGCGCATCGCGCTCGACAACAAGGAGGGCAAGCTCAAGCCCAATATGTATGCCACCGCGTCGTTCCCGGTACCGCAGGCAGTCAGCGCCAGTGTGCCCACCTCAGCGTTGCTGATGAATAACGACAGCACTACCTTGTTCGTGGAAGTTGCACCCTGGACCTTCACCCGGCGGACTGTGGAAACCGGTTTTGAAGACAATGGGCAAGTCCGTATCCTCAGTGGTGTCAAAGTAGGTGAACGCGTCATTGGTGCAGGTGGAGTATTGCTCAATGATTAATGACATCGTTCGCTATTGCCTCAAGAAACGCTATGCCGTGATTCTGGTGACCATTCTGGTCGCTATCTTTGGCTATTTTTCGTGGACCAAAATGGCCGTTGAGGCCTATCCGGAACTGGCAGACGTGCAGGCGCAGGTCACCACGCAGGCTCCTGGTCTGGCTGCCGAGGAAATCGAGCAGCAGATCACGATTCCACTGGAGCGTCAGCTGAGCGGTACGCCTGGACTGGTCAACATGCGTTCGTCCAGTACCTTTGGACTGTCGCTCATTACCTTGACCTTCAAGGATGGTGCGGAAGATTACTGGGAGCGCCAGCGCGTCACTGAGCGCATTGGTCAGGCGACCCTGCCTAGTGGCATTACCCCTTCGCTCGATCCGGTCAGCGGTGCCGCGGGTGAAATTTTTCGCTACACACTGGAGTCCGATACCAAGAATCTGATGCAGCTTTCGGAGCTTCAGCGCTGGGTCGTCATACCGGCGCTCAAACAGGTGCAAGGGATTGCTGACGTCAATAATTTTGGCGGCTTCACCATGGAGTACCAGATTGAGCTGGATCAAAACCAGATGCAACGTTTTGGCATTGCGCTCAGCGATGTCACCAGCGCCATCAACAATAATAATGCCAATGCCGGCGGTAGTCGTATTACCCGTGGTGAGCAAGGTTACGTTGTGCGCGGTATCGGGATGCTGCATAGCCTGACTGATCTCGGCAATATCGTGGTCAAGCAAAGTAATGGTGTGCCGATTCTGGTGCGTGATCTGGGCAAGCTGCAAAACAGCCATCAGGAACGGCAGGGGATTCTGGGCAAGAATAATAATCCCGATACGATTGAAGGTATCGTGCTGCTCCTCAAGTATCAGAACGCCTCGGAAGTCATCAAGTCGGTGCATGCCAAGGTGACGGAGCTGCAGGCACAGCTGGCGCCACAGGGTGTGCGTATCGTGCCCTATATCGATCGAGATGACTTGATCGAACTGACCGTGCACAAGGTTAGTCATACTGTGCTCGAAGGCATAGGTCTGGTTTGTATTGTGCTGATCCTGTTTCTGGGCAGCCCGCGTAGTGCGCTGGTAGCGGCTGTCACGATTCCGCTGGCACTGGTGGCAGTGTTCATCATGATGTATCTGACCAAGATGCCGGCCAACCTGTTTTCATTGGGAGCGATCGACTTCGGCATTATTGTGGATGGCGCCATCGTCGTCACCGAGGCGATTCTGCGGCGGCGTGAAGCTGAGCCGACCGTGGAACTGACCGAGAACGAGGTGCGTGCGGCGACGACAGAAGTGATTAAACCGATCTTCTTCGCGACGCTGATCATCATCAGTGCGTATCTGCCACTGTTCGCGTTTGAACGTGCCGAAGGCAAGCTGTTGCAGCCGATGGCCTTTACCGTCAGCTATGCATTAATCGGCGCGCTGATCTGCAGCGTGGTGCTGATTCCCGGGCTGGCCTACATGGCGCTGCGTAAGCCACGCAAGATATTTCACAACAAGCCGCTGGAATGGCTGAGCAATGGTTATCGCAAGTTGCTGGGAAGCTTGCTGGACAATACGGCTATCGCCTATCTGATTGGTGCTGTGGCGCTGGCTGGTGTGATCGGACTGGGCTCCACTGTTGGCCGCGAGTTCATGCCGCAACTGGACGAAGGCGCCTTGTGGATGCAGGTGCAGTTGCCTTCTGGTATCTCCCTGGAGAAGGCCAGTGACATGGCCGGTGAATTACGTCGCACCTTGCTGGAATTTCCAGAAATTTCTTTTGCAGTGACGCAGCTTGGTCGCAGTGATGACGGTACCGATCCATGGACACCTTCGCATATCGAGGCACCGGTTGGACTGAAGCCTTACGATACCTGGCCGGCCGGAGAAAATAAGGCCGCATTCATGCGACGGCTAAATGCGCGTCTGGCGAAAATCCCAGGGATGTCGATTGGTATCAGTCAGCCCATCAGCGATGGCGTCAACGATGCGGTTGGTGGTTCGCATAGTCCGTTGGCGATCCGTGTTTACGGTGACGATTTCAAGGAGCTGCGACGTATTGGTAATGACATCATCAACGTATTGAATACGGTACCGGGAACTGCTGAAGCATCGATTTTCCAGGAGCCGCCGATTCCTCAAATCGTGGTTGATATTGATCGCGAAGCAACGGCACGTCTGGGGATCAATATCGCCGATGTCAGCAATCTGATTCAGACCGGGATTGGTGGTGGTGCAGTCACGCAGCTGTATGTGGCCGATCGCATCTACAACGTCACAGCGCGGTTCAACAAGAAGCAAAGCAGTAGCGTCGAGGCAATGGGTAACCTGTTGCTGACATCCTCAACCGGTGCCCGCATTCCCTTATCGCAGATTGCTCACATCCGGATGGCCACTGGTGAAAGCACGATTACCCATGAATCGACCCACCGTCAGATCACCATTCGTCTTGACTATGCGGATCGTGACTTACTGTCGTATTACAACGATGCGCTGGACCGGGTCTCACGCGAAGTCAAATTCGACAAGACCAAATACCGCCTGCAATGGGCCGGTCAGTTTGAAAATCAGGAGCGCGCTCAGGCACGACTGATTCTGGTATTTGCCCTCGTGATCGGTTTGATGTCCATCATTTTGTATGCGGGCTTTGGCAAACTGCGATATGCCATGCTGATTCTGGGTGTGGTGCCGTTGGCCGCACTCGGTGGTCTGATTGCGCTGCATCTCACCAGCAGTACTGTCAATGTGGCTTCTGGCGTTGGATTCATTGCGCTCTTTGGTGTTGCGGTACAGAACGGCATCATCATGATTTCCAATATCAATCGTGTACGTGATCCCGAACTGTCGCTCAAGGAGGCTGTCTTGGCCGGTGCGGCAGAGCGATTTCGCCCGGTGTTGATGACTGCGACCGTTGCCTCGGTCGGCATGTTGCCAGCCGCACTGGCAACTGGTGTCGGCACCGACGTACAGCGCGGCCTTGCGACCGTGGTGGTCGGTGGGCTGGTCGTGGCGACATTGTTGACATTGTTCATCTTGCCGGCTTTCTATTTTGCGATGGAGCGCTTTATCGAGAGCCGTCGCGGCACCATACAAATTCAGGATGGCAGGTAAGAACCATGATCACCTTACGTAAAAAATCATCCATGCAGCTGCCAGCGCGCCTGACTATCGTCGCTGCGGCAGTTGCCAGCATGCTGCTGACAGCTTGCGCGGTCGGTCCTGACTATCAGAAGCCGGCGGCACCTCAGGCCAGTGGCTATACACCGGAGCCGTTGGCGCCGCTTAAAGAAGTCGATGGCACGCTCGCTGGCGGCGCGCAGGAGTTTGTGATGGATCAGGACATTCCGGCGCAATGGTGGACCCTGTTTGGCTCGGCAGAGCTCAATGCCGTCATCGAGCGCGCCTTGCATGCCAATGCTGACCTGGAAGCAGCCAAGGCGGCACTGCGAGTCGCGCAGGAAAACGTCTCGGCACAGCAGGGTGCCTACTTCCCGACGGTCAATGCGCAATATATTCCGTCGCGCCAGCGGGTCGTCAACAATACGCCTGCGCTGTACACCTTGCACACTGCACAGTTGAATGTGGCGTATACAGCGGATGTGTTTGGGAGTAATCAGCGTCAGGTGGAAAACCTGAAGGCCGTGGCCGAAGGACAAAAATATCAGATGCAGGCGGCTTATCTGACCCTGACCTCAAACGTTGTGGCGGCTGCGGTACAGGAAGCTTCCTTGCGTGCACAGATTCGTGCGACGCAGGAAATCATCCGCGTGCAGGAAGAGTTGCTCGAGCTGTTGCAGCGCCAATATGCCCTCGGTGATGTGGCGCAGGCAGATGTCGCTGCGCAGGAAACTGCATTGGCGCAGTCTTATGCCACACTGCCGCCGTTGCAAAGCGCCTTGTCGCAGCAACGTCATCTGTTGGCGGCACTGACAGGTAGCTTGCCAGATCAGGAACTGCCAGAAACGTTCACGCTGGAGTCCTTGAAGTTGCCAGCGCAGATGCCAGTCAGTTTGCCGTCTGCATTGCTGGCTCAACGTCCGGATATCGCCGCCGCGGAGGCACAGCTGCATGCTGCCACCGCCGCCGTCGGTATCGCCAAAGCCAATATGTTGCCGCAGATCACGCTCACCGCTGGTGTTGGCAGCAGCGCATACGGCTTCAGTGATTTGTTCACCTCCGGCAATGGCATCTGGAGCGTAGTTGGCGGGTTGACCCAGCCGCTGTTTGCTGGTGGCACGCTGTTGCATCGCAAGCGTTCGGCTGAGGCCGCCTTGGATCAGGCGGCAGCACAATATCGGAGCACGGTGATCAAGGCTTTCCAGAATGTGTCCGATGCTTTACGTACCTTGCAGTTTGATGCTGACACCTTGCGTACGCAGTCGCTCGCCGAACGGGCTGCAGCCAGGAGTCTGGACATTGCAAGGCGCTCGGTTGAGCTGGGTGACGCGACACCACAGAGTTTGTTGACCGCAATCCAGGCCTATCAGCAGACGGTGATCAGTCTGACGCAGGCGCAAGCCAGTCGCTATGCTGACAGTGCAGCCTTGTTCCTGGCAATGGGTGGCGGCTGGTGGCATGCTGATATCAGTGCCGAGAAAAGTCCGGAATCACACTAAATAAAGTAGCCGTAAACTCGCCGTCCAAAGCCCACACCATTCGGTGTGGGCTTTTTTTAGATGATTTTTCTTTTCCTCTGATCCTCTGATTGCCTCCCTGAACCTGCTGGGATAAATTGCGTATTGCTGCGGGTACTTTTGCTCGTACCAATAAAGGAAACTGGATGAAAATCATCAATCGCATACACAAGGCCAATGCAGGACGAGATCCCGAGCGTCTGGCCATGAAGTATGCTGCCATGCGTACTGATCCCTTCATTTTTTTGCGTGGCACCTGTCATCTGTTTTATGACCGTCAATCCAAGAGTGGCATCTTCAAGTCAGCACCGGTGGCATGGTGCTGTGGCGATTTGCATCTGGAAAATTTTGGCAGCTACAAGGGTGACAATCGACTGGCCTACTTTGATCTCAATGATTTTGATGAAGCCGCCAAAGCACCGGTGACCTGGGAACTATCACGGTTGATGGTCAGCATTCTGGTTGCCGCACCCGGACTGGGTTTGTCGCACGATGACGCACTCGCATTGGCGGCGCATTTCATGCAGGCTTACAGTGATGCGCTCAGGCTGGGCAAAGCGCGCTGGGTCGAACGCGAAACCAGCGCCGGTCTGGTGGGAGATTTGCTGCATCAACTACAGCATCGCTCGCGCGTGATGTTCCTCAATCGACGTACCCAGAAGAAGGGTGGAGAACGGCGCTTTCGTATTGACGGCAGGAAGATCCTTGCGGTCACGGATGAACAACGGCACAAGGTGCAGCAATTCATGGCGACCTTTCGTGCTTCGCATCCACAGCCACATCCAGATTTTTATCGCGTCGTAGACATTGCGCGTCGGGTCGCAGGTACCGGGAGCCTCGGCGTCGAGCGTTATGCCATTCTGGTGCAGGGTAAAGGCTCGCCTGACCAGAATTATCTGCTAGATCTGAAGCAGGCGCTGCCTTCTTCGATTGCCGCTCATCTGCCCGATCTGCAACCAGCATGGAGGCATCAGGCTGAACGGGTGGTGACGATTCAGCGTCGTATGCAGGCAGTCTCCATGGCATTTTTGCAGGCAGTCACAATAGGTAAGCAGTCGTACGTGCTGCGCGCCCTGCAACCTAGCGAGGACCGCGTGCCGCTGGCTGGCCAGCAGCACCACCCTGAGCATCTGCGTGGTGTGCTGGAGGTGATGGGGCAATGTCTTGCCTGGGCTCAGTTGCGCAGCTCCGGTCGTGAAGGATCGGCGATTGCGGATGAACTGATTGAATTTTCTTCCCGTCAGAAATGGCGGGGCAAATTATTGGAGGCATGCGATGACTTGGCATCGCAAGTCAATGAGGACTGGAAAACCTATGCCAGTGCTTATGACGATGGCGTTTTTCGTTTAGTCTGATTGGTCATCGGCAATAGTTAATTGCGGGAAAATAAATAGAGGTCCACAGAGGTCGAATCGGCTCTGTCTGGTTTGTTTATCGTCTTCTGCAGGCCTATCCCCCCCCAACATTCCTCCGAATTCCCCCCCATCATGGGGGGGGTGTTTTTCCCGGATTCAGTGCAGCCTAGCTCCTGAAGCAGACTTTGCAAAAACAGAGAATCGCGGCAACGACTGTTTCAGGGATTCTGCGTACTTGCTCACCCCTTGTGCCCAGATTGTGTTGAAAATGCTGTCAGAGGAAAAACAAAATGAATAACAACCAAACTTGCCCAGACTACATGTCACCTGAGTTAAGCGCTCCACATCAATCCGTCGATTTACTGAAAGACATCATCAAGAGGTATGGTCAGACGCATTATGCGCGCGCCGGCCAGATGATTCGCGATGCGGATTTCCATAGCCAGGTATTTTGGGTCGACAGCGGTGTGTTGCTCTTGCGGACCGATGCCCAGTACAGCATTGCCAATTTCGGCAAAAATCAGTTAATCGGCGTCAACAATATCTTCCAGGGGGGGATGCCCGATCACTATCTCGAAGTTGTCGAAGATACGCGTTATACGGTATGCCCGGTCGAGCATTTTCTCCACCATCTGGACGATGGCAGAGTCGTATTGGCCATTGCAGAGCATATCAACTGGCAGGCGATGGTGATGGCCTTTTATGTCTCGGTCATGCTCAGGGAAGACGCCTACGGCAAGGTCAAGTTTGCACTGGAGTTACTGAGCAAGGCATCGGCCGAGTTTCGTGATCATATCTCGGTGGTGAAATTCGTCTGCGAGCGTACCGGCGTTTCCAAGGCGCATGCCCATTCGATTCTCAAACAGCTCAGATTGGGGGGCTACATCGAGATGACGGCAGGGAATCTGGTGCAGATATTCAAGCACCTGCCGAGTGCTTATTGAATGCTTCAGTGGGGTTTATATTCTGCTCTGCACTGCTGACGCGCTGATCAGCAGTGCAGTAGCAGGATGATCAGCAATCACATCAGAATGATGTCGTACTGCTCTTGTGGATAGTCGCTTTGCACCTGCAGCGAAATCGGTTTTTTGATGAAATCGCCCAGCATGGCCAGATGCTGTGATTCTTCTTCCAGGAACAGATCAACCACCACCTGTGCCGCCAGGATGCGGAACTCACGTGGGTTGAACTGCTTGGCTTCACGCAGTACTTCGCGCAGGATTTCGTAGCACACGGTACGTGGCGTTTTTACTTGGCCCTTGCCCTGGCAGGCAGGACAGGTTTCACACAGGATGTGTGCCAGCGACTCTCGTGTGCGTTTGCGCGTCATTTCCACTAGCCCCAGCGTCGAGAAGCTGGAGACGGAAATCTTGGTGCGGTCACGTTGCAGCGCCTTGTTCAGCTCAGACAGGACAGCTGCCCGGTGCTCAAGGTTCTCCATATCAATGAAATCAAGGATGATAATTCCACCCAGATTACGCAGGCGCAGCTGGCGCGCAATGGCATGCGCCGCCTCCAGATTGGTCTTGAAGATGGTGTCGTCGAAGTTGCGGCCATTGACGAAGCTGCCGGTATTGACATCGATAGTCGTCATGGCTTCGGTCTGGTCCACAATCAGATAGCCCCCCGACTTGAGATCGACCCGGCGCCCCAGCGCACGTTCGATTTCTTCCTCGACACCATACAGATCAAACAACGGACGTTCGCCGCGATAATGCATCAGCCGTGGCAATACCGACGGGGTGTACAGCGTGGCAAATTCCTGCAGCATCTGGAAGTTCTCGCGCGAGTCGACCTGAATGCTGGAGGTGTCGTCACTGACAAAGTCACGTAACACGCGTTGCGCCAGATTCAGATCCTGATACATCAGCGTGGTCGGTGGCTTGGTCTTGGTCTGGCTGCTGATGCTGGCCCAGGTCTTGCGCAGGTATTCCACATCCATCTGCAAATCGGCATCGGCGGCATCTTCGGCCATGGTGCGGATAATGAACCCCCCTTTTTCTTCCGGCGGCAACAGGCTTTGTACCTTGCTGCGCAATCGGTCCCGCTCGGCTTCATTCTCAATGCGTTGCGAAATACCAATATGATGATCTTGCGGCAGATACACCAGCATGCGACCGGCAATGGAGATTTGCGTCGAAAGCCGTGCCCCTTTGGTGCCGATCGGATCCTTGATCACCTGCACGGTAATGGTCTGGCCATCGAAGAGCAGCTTCTCGATCGGAATATGCGGTGCGCTCTGACCGCCATGGCCATCATGTGCCTTGGCTTCCCAGATATCGGCGACGTGCAGGAAGGCAGCGCGTTCCAGACCGATGTCGATAAAGGCTGACTGCATGCCCGGCAAGACGCGCACGACCTTGCCCAGATAAATGTTGCCGGCCAGTCCGCGCGACAACGTGCGCTCAATATGCAGTTCCTGCACCGCGCCTTGCAGGATCAGGGCAACGCGGGTTTCCTGCGGGGTGATGTTGATCAGGATATCTTCGTTCATGTGACCTGTTGTTTTATTGTTTAAATGGGGAATGACGGGAGCACGGGCAGGCGCGGTATCAGAGTGTGGTCGGTGGCAGCATCCGCAACCCGGCCTTTTGCAGCAACTGTGTCGTCTCGTACAAGGGCAGTCCCATAATCCCGGAGTGGCTGCCGGCAATCTCCTTGATGAACATCGAGGCCAGACCCTGAATGCCGTAGCCACCGGCCTTATCGTAAGGCTCCTGCGTGGCACAGTAGCTGCGGATAGTCTCTTCGTTGAGCGTATCGAAGGCAACGTCGGAGTATTGGGTGATTTGCCACATCTGTTCTTGCCAGGCCACGGCGATGCTGGTCAGTACCTGGTGGGTGCGGCCGGACAGGCGTGTGATCATCGCCACTGCCTCGTTGAAGTCGGCGGGTTTGCCCAAAATCAGTTCGTCTACGACTACTGTCGTATCGGCGGCCAGTATCGGCCGGGCCAGCAATTGCCGGTGCAACATGGTCTGGCGTGCTGACAAGAGCTTGTCGCGCGTGACGCGGGCGACATAGTCGGCAGGTGCTTCATTGGGCAGTACCTGCTCATCGACTTCCTTGTCGGTCAGCAGCAGTTCAAAGTCGATGCCGATCTGGCGCAGCAACTCACGGCGACGTGGACTTTTGGAAGCGAGGTAAATCTTTTTGTCGGCAAGTTTCATGAGACAACACTTTTCGGTATGGTTCCGACTTGCGGCTGGCGCACTTGCTCGGCATGTTCAGACGCGATGGTACGGATGATTCTGAGTAATCGACCAAGCCCGGTAGAGCTGTTCGGCCAGCAGTACACGCACCATCCCATGTGGCAGGGTCATGCTGGAAATGCGTACCAGCATGTCAGCATTGGCCTTGAAGCCAGCATCCAGGCCATCGGCTCCGCCGATGATGAAGGCCACGTCACGGCCATCCTGCTGCCATTGCGTCAGCAACTGCGACAGCTGCACGCTGGTGAGGTCCTTGCCATGTTCATCCAGAGCGACGATGCGCGCTCCTTTTGGCAGGGCGGCTTCAATCTTGCTGCGTTCCTGAGCCATCACGGTTTCGGCGGTTCTACTGCCGGATCGTTCAATCGGCTTGATTTCCTTCAGGAGGATGCGGCATTCCGCCGGCATCCTCTTGCTATATTCATTGAAGCCGGTTGCAATCCAGTCCGGCATCTTGTGGCCGACGGCGGTAATGATGAGCTGCATGGCTCACAATGCCGACGCGGTCATCAAGCCTTGGCGCGCGGTGCACGCTTGGCTGGCGCCTTCTTCGGAGCAGTTGCGCTCTTCGGTGCGGCGACCTTGATGGTCTTGCCAACAGCTTTTTTCGCTGGCGCAGCCCTTTTAGCGGTGCCAGTTGCCGTCTTGGTGGTACCGGCAGTGGTCGATGCACGTGGCTTGCGTACTGTTTTACCAGTCGTGCCAGCGCTGCTTCCTGTCGCCGAGCTGGTGCTGCGGGTTGTGCGTGCGGTACCAGTGGTGGTGCGTACGGTTTTGGTTGCCGCAGTAGTGCCAGTAGCAGCGCGCGGTTTGCGGGCCGGTTTCTTTGGCTCGTCATCATCCAACGCCTGGCTGGCCTCGACCGCTTCAGCCTGGGCACGGGTGCGACGCATCTTGGTTGGTGGGCTGTCTTCTGCTGCACGTTTGGCCGCAGCCGTCGATGCGACGCGCTTGGCAGCGCCGAGCTTGACTTCCTTTTCGCCCCAGATTTCTTCCAGGCGATAGTAGGCACGGATAGCCGGTTGCATGATGTGGACGATCATGTCGCCCAAGTCAACCAGTACCCATTCGCCGGTGTCTTCACCTTCGATACTGATGACATTGCCACCTTTGGCCTTGACCTTGTCGCGCACTGATGCTGCCAGTGCCTTGGTTTGCCGGTTGGAGGTGCCGGAAGCAATCGCCACGCGGTCAAACAGGCTGGTCAGGTGGGTGGTGTCAAAGATCTTGATATCTTGCGCCTTGACGTCTTCCAGTGCGTCGACGACGGCGGTTTGCAGTTTTTTGATGTCCATTAGTTTTGATAGAGATGATGTTGTTCGATATAGTCTAGCACCCCGGCCGGAATCAGCGACTCCGGTCTTTCGCCGCGTTGCAGCAAGGAACGGATCTCGGTTGATGAAATGTCAACCTCCAGACTGGATGCCAGATAGGCTTTGCCGTGCGCGGTGTTGCGTATTTCCTGTCGGGTGCCGGCACGGCGGGTAAATTCTTTCATCACCACCTTCGGTACCTGTGCGGCATCGATGCCGAAGCCGGGGCGAGAGGCCGCGCACAGGTGCGCATAGTCGAACAGTTGCTGCCAGCCTTGCCAGGTGTCAAGGTGTTGCAACTGATCGGCACCCATCAGAAAGACGATGGATACTTCGTCACCCAGTTCAGCGCGCAAGGCTTGCAGGGTGTCGATGGTGTAGGTTGGGGTAGTGCGGCGAATCTCTTGCTGGTCGATCACGACCGGTACCAGTTGTGCACCAAAGGCGCGTTGTACCATTTCCACACGGTCTGCGGGTGACGCTTGCAAACCGTGTTTCTGCCAGGGGTTGCCGGCAGGAATGACGCGTAGTTCATCCGGCTGCAACCAGCCGACAAAATGCTCGCCCAGCGCGACGTGACCGTTGTGGACCGGATCAAAACTGCCACCCAGCACGGCGATGCAGCGCCGTGCCTGTTGCTCGGAATGGGTCATGACAGCCAATCCTTGTGTACCAGGAAGTCACTGTAAAGGGCGGCCTCCGGGCTACCCGCTTGTGGCTGCCAGTTATAGCGCCATTTCACGACCGGCGGCAGCGACATCAGAATGGATTCGGTGCGGCCTCCTGATTGCAAGCCAAACAGGGTGCCGCGATCAAGCACCAGATTGAATTCGACATAGCGACCCCGGCGATACGCCTGGAAATCACGTTCGCGCTCACCGAACGGCAGATCCTTGCGCTGTTGCACAATTGGTGCATAGGCACCGATGAAACTGTCGCCGACGTTACGCAGCAGCGCAAAGCTGTCCTCGAAGGGCAGGTGATTGAGGTCGTCAAAGAAGATCCCGCCAACCCCGCGCGGTTCCTGGCGGTGTTTGAGGTAGAAGTAGTCGTCACACCATTGCTTGTAGCGGGCATGCAGATCGTCACCAAACGGTGCCAGCGCATCACGGCAACTGCGGTGGAAGTGTTGAGCATCTTCCACAAAACCATAATACGGTGTGAGATCCATTCCACCGCCAAACCACCAGACCGGTTCCTGGCCCTCGGCACTGGCGATGAAGAAGCGCACATTCATGTGTACCGTTGGCGCATAAGGATTGCGTGGATGCAGCACCAGCGACACGCCCATCGCTTCCCATTGACGTCCAGCAATGTCAGGCCGATTAGCGGCGGCTGAGGGCGGCAGGCTGGTACCCATGACATGGGAAAATCCCACGCCGCCGCGCTCGAAAACCTGGCCTTCCTCAATGATGCGTGATGTCCCGCCACCGCCTTCTGGACGTTGCCAGGAGTCGCTCAGGAAAGGGGTGCCATCGATCTGCTCCAGTGCCGCGACGATGCGGTGTTGCAGATCTTGCAGATAGGCTTTGACAATAGATGCAGAAGCAACAGGGGTGGTTGATGTCACGGCGCGAAACGGTAGCGAGGCATGGGTGGGAAGGCGTGCAGTGTGCTTATCATCAAAATCAGGTTGAGACGTCACTTCAGTCTGAACATCAGACTCTGCAACAATGATCTGACAGGCTTGTCACGCAAAAATACCCCGCGATTGTACCCTGCCGGCCCGTCCGGGGATAGCCCGTCCGGTTTTTACGGTGTTCAGTCAGCCTGCTTGAGCTCAGGTGATTGTGGGGTTGGTGCAATGCGGCCTTGATTGATAACCTGATAAGCAGCCGGTGCCGGCCATCCTGCTTCAGCGCAAGTTGCGGCAATGATACGGTTGGTATCGTTATAGACCTGGCCATAGGAGGGCGTCGGCGCATGCACGCGTACCGCCAGCAAGGTACCGAGCGCATTGAATTCCACAATCAGTACCGATGGCGCAGGGGTCTCCAGCACGTTGGCAATCTTTGCCACATTGGCGCTCAGACGCTCAATGGCTGCGCTGGGATCAACGCCATAGGCGATCTGGCAACGCAGATCAATGCGGCGGGTTGGCTGAACGTTGTAGTTGATGATGATGTCAGAGAACAGCTTGTTGTTGCCGATGGTCACGCGCAGGTTGTTGTCGGTGAGCATGGTGGTGGTCACCAGTCCAATCTCGGTGATGCTGCCAGTCTGACCGGCTGCGCTGATGTAGTCACCGACCTTGAACGGGCGCAGCACCACCAGAAATACCCCTGCAGCAAAGTTCGAGAGCAGGCCCGACCAGGCCACGCCCAGCGCGACGCCAACCGCTCCGATCATGGCTGCAAATGAGGTGGTTGGTACGCCGCACACTTCCAGAATGCCCATCACCAGGAAGATCCGCAGACCGACCTGTATTGCAGAGATGGCATAGTTGACCAGCGTCGGCTCTAGCAGACGCGTATTGAGCATACGCCGAATGACCTTGGCGAACGTATTGACGGCCATGCTGCCGACGACCCAGATCGCGATCGCCAGTAATACCTTGAGGCCAAATGGCATCAGGATATTGTTGATAAGGTTGTCCAGATTGAGCAGATGTTTTTCCACGGTATTTCCTTTGTTCTTGGGTAGTCAGGTGCTGATTTAGTGCACCAACTAGGCTGATTTGTTGCACCGGGCTAAGTACAAAATTGAAAAAACCTCGCAAACACTGGTTTTGCGAGGTTTCAGCGCGCAGGCTTCTGGTGAGCCGCGCTTCGGCTCAGCGCTTGAGTGCGCGCCAGCCGATATCGCGGCGCAGTTGCGCACCTTCGAAGTGAATCAGATCAGTAGCGGCATAGGCTTGTTTCTGTGCCATCTTGACGCTGTCGCCCAGTCCCACCACGCACAGCACACGGCCACCGGAGGTGGTCAGCTTGCTGTCATGCAAAGTGGTGCCAGCATGGAAGGTGACGCAATCTTCAGTCTCGGCCGGGATGTCGGTGATCAGATCGCCCTTGCGCGGTGCATCAGGGTAACCGGCCGCAGCCATCACTACGCCTAGTGCAGTGCGGCGATCCCATTCCAGCTCAATCGAGTCGAGCGTGCCACTCACCGAGTGTTCCAGTACCGTCAACAGGTCGGTCTTCAGACGCGCCATGATCGGCTGGGTTTCCGGGTCACCCATACGACAGTTGAATTCCAGTGTCTTCGGATTGCCCTTGTCGTCGATCATCAGGCCCGCATACAGGAAACCGGTGAAGTTGATACCATCCTTGGCCATCCCTTGTACGGTCGGCACGATGATTTCACGCATTACACGTGCATGCAGTGCTGGCGTGACGATTGGCGCTGGCGAGTAAGCACCCATACCGCCGGTATTGGGACCCTGATCGTTATCTTGCAGCCGCTTGTGGTCCTGGCTGGTTGCCAGTGGCAGGATGTTCTTGCCATCGACCATGACAATGAAGCTGGCTTCTTCGCCGGCCAGGAATTCCTCGATCACCACGCGTGCACCAGCGTCACCCAGCTTGTTGTCGGACAGCATCATGTCGACTGCGTCGTGCGCTTCCTGCAGCGTCATCGCAACCACGACGCCCTTGCCAGCAGCCAGGCCGTCGGCCTTGATCACGATCGGTGCACCTTTTTGATCGATGTAGTCGTGGGCCGCCTTGAGTTCGGAAAAGGTCTGGTATTCGGCAGTTGGGATGTTGTGGCGATGCATGAAGGACTTGGCGAAGTCCTTGGAGCTTTCCAGTTGCGCGGCTTCCCGTGTGGGACCAAAAATCTTCAGGCCACGGGCGCGAAACACATTCACGATACCAGCTGCCAGCGGCACTTCAGGGCCAACCAGCGTGATGGCGACATGTTCTTTTTCGACAAAGTCGGCCAGCTCATGGAGATCGGTAATGGCGATATTTTCCAGGCGCTCATCGAGTGCAGTACCGCCGTTGCCGGGCGCCACATAGACGGTCTGGATGCGGGGCGATTGGGCGATTTTCCAGGCCAGTGCGTGTTCGCGACCGCCAGAACCTACAACGAGAATTTTCATGGGAAGCACTATCTTTAAAGGTTGACCAGCTTACTCTTCGATCACGGCGTTGCTATAGATCTCTTGGACATCATCGAGGTTTTCCAGGGCGTCGAGCAGTTTCTGCATCTTGATTGCATCGTCGCCGGTGAAGACGGTCTCGGTAGCCGGTTTCATGATGATTTCTGCCATTTCGGCCTTGAAGCCAGCTTGTTCCATGGCGCTCTTGACGGCCGCAAAATCGTGCGGTGGCGTCAACACTTCGATACCACCTTCGTCGTCGGTAATGACGTCTTCAGCGCCCGCTTCGAGGGCAGCTTCCATGACTGCATCTTCGTTGGTGCCGGGCGCGTAGAGCAATTGACCACAGTGCTTGAACATGAAGGAGACCGAGCCTTCGGTACCCATGTTGCCGCCAAACTTGGAGAACGCGTGACGCACTTCAGCCACGGTGCGGATACGGTTATCAGTCATGCAGTCAACGATAATGGCCGCACCATTGATGCCATAGCCCTCGTAACGCACTTCTTCATAGTTCACGCCATCCAGGGTGCCGGTGCCGCGCTGAATCGCACGGGTGACGTTGTCCTTGGGCATGTTGGCATCGGCCGCCTTGTCGACCGCCAGACGCAGACGCGGGTTGGCATCTGCGTCGCCCCCCCCCATACGGGCAGCAACAGTGATTTCCTTGATCAGGCGCGTCCAGATCTTGCCGCGCTTTTCGTCCTGACGGCCCTTACGGTGTTGAATATTGGCCCATTTGCTGTGTCCAGCCATGATGAATCTTTCCTGCCTTGATGAAGCACCTTCGAACAGCCTCGCGTATCGTCAGGGAAGCCGGGGAAGTCAAAGAACTTCGTCGAATTTCCCGGATTGAACGCGATTGCAGCCGATTGACGAAAGGTGTTCTAGTTATAATCGACCCGGAATTTTATCATACCGTCCGATCCTCAAGCCCACCCACAACGCTTCCCTATTGCTTTTTGCTCCTGCACAAGTCGCATGCCGATGTCCGATCTTCCTTGCCGCTTCCAGCCCCGTTTGCATTTGCAAACCTTGACACGTGGCGATGGCGTGCTGGGTTTGCGCCCCGGAGGCTTGTTCGGACCGCGCGGTGGCAATGTCACCGTTGCCAGTATCGACTGGACCTATCAGGTAGCGCATGGGCTGACTTGGGAAACCCCCGCGCCGGTCACCCTGATGACGGTTGCACCAGCGGCCAGCCAGGAGCTACAGGATGAGCATGGCCAGCGCTGGCTGATACAGCGTGATCTGGCGGCGGAAGCGGCAGCGCTGGAACTGATCCTCAGTCACGGGATGCACGCGTTGCACGAGGGCGCAATCCAGTGGCGTGGTGTGGCGCTGAGTAATTTGCCGGCATCCCTGTGGTCGCTGGTGCAGGAAGAACATTTCAGCGATTTCTGGGCCGATGTTGTGCCACTTCTGCAACAACAGGGGTGGCGTATTGTGGTCAGCCCGGGTTTTGCCCATGAAAGCGTCAACGTGGATGCCTGGCGGTTGATTGTCAGCCCTGTCAGCGGCGAGGTCCTCGGTAAGGAACCTGCCTCTGCCATACCTCAGCAAGCCGTCCGGCAACTCGCCAACCTCGGTGGCTTGCGCGCTGCAGGCCGCGGTGCCGGCTGGCTGATTACGCTCGGCGTCGAGATCGAGGGCGAACGCTGCGATCTGTTGCCGATGCTCACGGATCTGATGCGGCGCGATGCACGCTGGCTAGACCTGCAAAAAATCGCACAAATCGATGCCAAAGCTGTGATTTCCTTACGCATGCCTGGTGGCCGGAGGGTCAACGCGCCAGCGACCACACTCAAATTGATCATGAGCGCGATGCTCGATTTGCTGACGGATCCACGCCGCAAGCAGGGTGTATTAAAAGCATCGG
Source organism: Herbaspirillum sp. Sphag64 (assembly GCF_014192645.1). Taxonomy (GTDB): domain Bacteria; phylum Pseudomonadota; class Gammaproteobacteria; order Burkholderiales; family Burkholderiaceae_D; genus Herbaspirillum. Next base: position 36,777 of record NZ_JACHYE010000017.1, read on the forward strand.
CGTGGGATGCGTGTCGCATCGATGAGCTTGGTCAGCAGTTGGCGGACGGAACGTCGCTCGGTGCCTGGCGCTATCTTCCTGATACGGGTTTGCGTTCGCTGGCGCAGCGTTTGCGTGCGGCCGGGACGCCGCCTTCGATAGCGCCGCCAAATGGACTGGGGATACAGCTACGTGCTTATCAGTTACATGGTGTGGCCTGGCTGCAATATCTGCGCGCACAGGGTTTGGGCGGCATTCTTGCGGATGATATGGGCTTGGGTAAAACCGCGCAGGTTCTCGCGCATATCTTGCTGGAAAAGCAGGCGGGCAGACTCGATTGCCCCGCCCTGGTAGTGCTACCGACGTCGCTGGTATTCAACTGGCAGGCCGAGGCGCAGCGCATTGCACCGGGTTTGCGGGTGCTGGCTTTGCAAGGCGAACAGCGCCACCATGACTTTGCCCGCATGGCGCAATATGACCTGATCCTGACGACTTATGCGCTGGTGTGGCGCGATCTTGATGCCTTGCTATCGCAGTCGTTTCATCTCCTGATTCTGGATGAGGCACAAATCACCAAGAATCCGACAGCGCAGGCCGCCAGAGCGGTACGCCGGTTACGGGCGCGGCATCGTCTGTGCATGACCGGCACGCCGCTGGAAAATCATCTGGGCGAACTATGGAGTCAGTTTCATTTTCTGATGCCGGGATTTCTTGGTGAGGCACGTAGTTTTACGCGCTGGTGGCGCAAGCCGATTGAAGAAAACGGGGATCTTGCACGTGCCCAATTGCTGGCAGCCCGGGTGCGGCCGTTTTTGCTGCGGCGGCGTAAGGCCGAGGTTGCCACTGAATTACCTCCGAGAACCGATGCCATCAAGCTATTGCGGTTTGAGGCCGGGCAACGTGACCTGTATGAAAGTGTCCGCGTAGCAGCCGATAAGCAGGTCAGAGAGTTGCTCAAACGGCGCGGCGTGAACACCACCCAGATCAGCATCATGGATGTCTTGCTCAAGTTACGCCAGGTCTGTTGTGATCCGCGTTTGCTCAGAGCGGAAGAACGGGTGACGTCAATCGTGCCGGTCGAATCTGCCAAGATCGCCATGCTGCGCGACATGCTGCCGGCGCTGCTTGAGCAGGGACGACGTGTGCTGGTATTTTCGCAATTCACGTCCATGCTCAGCCTGATTGCGGTGGAACTGGACGATCTGCAATTGCCTTATAGCAGTCTGACTGGCGCCGTTCAGGCAAGCCGGCGCGCTGAGGTGGTGCGAGCGTTTCAGGACGGCGAGGTAGCCTTGATGCTTGTGAGTCTCAAGGCAGGTGGCGTCGGTCTCAACCTGACAGCTGCCGATACCGTGATTCTGGTCGATCCATGGTGGAATCCAGCGGTGGAGGAGCAAGCCATCGCCCGTGCGCACCGCATCGGCCAGCAGCAGCCGGTCGTGGTCTACAAGCTCATCATCGAAGGCAGTATCGAAGAGCGTATTCAACACCTGCAGCAGCGTAAGGCGGTGTTGGCTGAGGGGATTCTGGGCAGTGATGCAGGGCTGGCGCCCAAATTCGGTGAAGCTGAACTGGCCGATTTGCTCAGTCCACTGCGGGTAGGCTAAGGCAGCCAAATCGAAGACGGTTTACAATCGCCCGATGTCTACGCTCACTCTTGCTCACTCAACCGCCAGTCGTCGTAGTTTTTTGACTGGTCTAGCGATGGCCGTGGTCGGCGCCATCTTCTTTTCCGCCAAGGCGATTGTCGCCAAGCTGATGTACCGATATCACGTTGATGCCGTGATGGTGCTGTCGCTGCGCATGATGCTGTCGCTACCGATGTTTGCGGCGCTGGCAGTGTGGCAGGCACGCAAGTCACCACCACTGGCCAAACGTGACTACGGCCGCATCATTTTTCTTGGCTTGATTGGCTATTACCTGTCGAGCTTTCTGGATTTTCTGGGGCTGCAATATATTTCAGCTGGTCTGGAGCGGCTGATCCTGTTTCTGACGCCTTCCTTTGTATTGCTGATTTCGTTTTTCTTCCTCAAGCGCCGCGTCACGTTGCTGGAGTGGGGTGCCTTGCTGGTGTCTTATGCCGGTACTGCACTGGTGCTGCTGCACGATCTCAGGAGCGGTAGCAACGTCCTGCTGGGCAGCACACTGGTACTGGGTGCTGCAATCTCCTACGGCTTGTATCTGATTTTCTCGGGTGAACTGGTGCGACGCGTCGGTGCGATGCGTCTGGTGGCGTATGCGATGTGTGTTTCCTCGATTGCCTGTATCGTCCAGTTTTTTATCCTGCGTGCACCATCGGCGCTGCTGGTGCCGGTTGAGGTCTATCAGCTGTCCTTGATCAATGCCGTATTCTGTACCGTCTTGCCGGTGTGTCTGACCATGGTGGCGGTGGCTCGAATTGGTGCGCCTAACGCGGCACAGGCAGGGTTGGTGGGGCCGGTTTCGACCTTGTTCCTGGGAGCGATGCTGCTCGATGAACCGATCACGATGATCCAGCTGATCGGTACGGCACTGGTCTTGTCGGGAATTTATATGCTGTCACGCAAGAAGGTTTGATGTTGGCTTGAAGTTCTTATTGGTTATTAGTTGTTGGTTGATCAGAGACAGGAGACGGAAATGACAAAAGCGATCAAGTTGTTCAAGGTGGGTGGGCCCGAAGTGATGGAATATGTCGATGTCGAGGTTGGTGAACCTGGTCCCGGCGAAGTGCGACTCCGTCATGCAGCTTGCGGTCTCAATTACATTGATGTGTATTTCCGCACCGGGCTGTATCCGCAGCCATTGCCTTCCGGACTCGGGCAAGAAGGGGCGGGTACGGTTGAAGCCGTTGGTCCCGGAGTGACCGATTTCAAGGTTGGCGATCGCGTTGCCTATGCTGGACGTGGGGGTAATGGTGCCTATGCGGAGGCACGGGTGATGGTTGCTGATTGTCTGGTCAAGCTACCAGACAGCATCAATTTTGAGACAGCCGCCGCCATGATGCTGCAAGGCATGACTGTGCAATATCTGTTGCGTCAAACCTACCCACTCAAAGCTGGCGAGACGATTCTGTTTCACGCTGCCGCTGGTGGTATCGGCCTGATTGCCTGCCAATGGGCCAAGGCCTTGGGCGTGAACATGATTGGTACCGTCAGCACCGATGAAAAAGCGGCGCTGGCCAAGGACCACGGCTGCACTCACGTGATCAATTACAAAACCGAAAACTTTGTTGAGCGCGTCAAGGAAATTACCGGTGGCAAGGGCGTACAGGTGGTCTATGACTCCATTGGCAAGGACACTTTCAGTAGTTCGCTCGACTGCCTGCAGCCACGTGGCCTGATGGTCAGTTTCGGCAATGCCTCCGGGCCGGTACCACCATTTGGTACGGGTGAGCTGGCTTCGCGCGGATCGCTCTACCTGACGCGCCCCTCGTTGGGAAGCTATACGGCCACCCGTGCAGCGCTCGATGCGACTGCCGGCGAGCTGTTTGCGATGGTCGAAAGTGGCAAGATCAAGATCGACATCAACCAGCGTTATGCACTCAAGGATGTGGCGCAGGCGCACCGCGATCTGGAAGCGCGCAAGACGACTGGTTCGACAATCCTGATTCCTTGAGTGACAATCTGAAGCTCAAGGAGAATGGCGATGGACCAACAAGGTGAAGCTGGGAAAAGCCCTATGCGGCATCCCGATGAGCAGCCCACGGGTGTTGATGGATCGCCCAAATTCGGGCGTCTGCTGGTGGTGCTGATTTTGACGGTATTGCTGATTGTGCTGATTACCTTTGGCAGTGAGGCTTACTATTCCTGAAGATGCTTGCAGGGTAACAACTGCCATTGCACGAACGTGAAAAAGGCCACGACCGAAGTTGACTCGGTCGTGGCCTTTTTTATTTGACGTCCAGCGCTATGTGGCGCGTCACACCACTTGGCCCAGGAAAGTCGGCAAACGCGCTACGGACCATATATGGCATGGCCATCGGCAGGGTACCTTCATAACCTGCACTATCGACGGTGACATCATAAAGTTTCTCGGTAGTACGGGTCTGTTCTATCGTCAAATGCAGTTGTCTGTGGAACACAGGAAACGCCGTTTGTTGCACCGGACGCGGCCAGAAAGGGTCATAGAACGGATCTCGACGCCATGGGCGGCCAGGGCCAAACATATAGGGGTCGTAGGCAGGCTCAGTCACTACCAGTGTGCCGGTACGCATCCCAAACTGGAAGCGCACTGTCAGTGCTGGGATCTTGCCGTCCTGCCCCTGATTCAGATCCTGACCGTCGGAAAATCCCAGTCGCAATAACTCCCCGCCAATCAATTGTGCGTAGTTACGGTATTCCAGACTACCTTCCTGTTGTGGTTCTGGCGCAAAGACGAAGGACTTGTCGCTCAGTGATGCAGGCCACGCGTGGAACGTAGTGACGTCACTGGTAATGGTGCTGGCACAACCGCCCAGTAACAGGCTGGTACAGGCAAAGAAGATGCAAAAAAAGCGTTTCATCAAGATCTCCAAAAATGCTGGCGGCGGTTATTGTCGCCCTTTTCTGCCTATTCGGGCGCCAGATTGGTAAAATCTGGACCTGCTGACAGTTCTGTTCGTTCCCTCGCATTCAAATTATCGGATTTTATCCATGCGCAACGCTACGCTCCCAACGATTTACCGTAAAGATTATGCGGCTCCCACCTATTTTGTCGATACCGTCGAAATGGGCTTCGATCTGGCGCCAGAACTGACTCGTGTTGCCACCCGCATTGAGATGCGGCGCAATCCCGATGCGGCCGGCAAGGACATCGAACTTTACGGCGAAGAACTTGACCTGGTCAGTCTGCGCCTCAACGGTAAGGTCCTGAACAAGCGGCAATATCAAATAGACAACGGCGTGTTACGCATCTCTGGCGCGCCTGCCAAGGTGGTTCTTGAAATCGAAACCACCACGGTGCCCGAGATCAACACGTCGCTCATGGGCTTGTACGTGTCGAGTGGCAATTTTTTCACCCAATGCGAAGCCGAAGGTTTCCGCAAGATTACCTATTTCCCGGATCGCCCTGACGTCATGGGTAAATACACCGTGATGCTGCGCGCTGACAAGAAAGCCTATCCGGTCTTGCTGTCGAACGGCAATCTGATCGAACAGGGCGATCTCGGTGACGGCCGTCATTACGCCAAATGGGAAGACCCGTTCAAAAAACCCTCCTATCTGTTTGCACTGGTGGCTGGCAATCTTGTCTGTCAGGAAGAAACCTACCGTCTCCAGTCCGGCCGCGAGGTATTGCTGCAGGTCTGGGTAGAACACGGCAACCTGGACAAGACCCAGCACGCCATGGAGTCGCTCAAGAATAGTATTCGCTGGGATGAAGAACGCTTCGGCCTGGAACTTGATCTGGATCGTTTCATGATCGTCGCCGTCGGTGACTTCAACATGGGCGCCATGGAAAACAAGGGCCTGAACATTTTCAACACCAAGTTCGTGCTGGCCAATCCACGGATTGCCACTGATGTCGACTACGCCAATATCGAAGCTGTGGTCGGACATGAATACTTCCATAACTGGACTGGTAACCGCGTGACGTGCCGCGACTGGTTCCAGCTCTCGCTCAAAGAAGGCTTGACGGTATTCCGGGATCAGGAATTCTCGGCTGACATGATCGGCTCCGACAGCGGCCGCGCTGTCAAGCGCATCGACGACGTACGCGTACTGCGTCAGGCACAGTTCCCGGAAGATGCCGGTCCGATGGCACATCCGGTGCGTCCTGACTCGTTTGTGGAAATCAACAATTTCTACACCGTCACGGTCTATGAAAAGGGTGCCGAAGTGGTGCGCATGTATCAGACCCTGCTCGGCCGTGAAGGCTTCCGCAAGGGGATGGACCTGTACTTCGCCCGTCATGACGGACAAGCCGTTACCTGCGACGATTTCCGTGCTGCCATGGCCGACGCCAATGGGCGCGATCTATCGCAGTTTGAGCGTTGGTACAGTCAGGCAGGTACGCCACGTCTGAGCGCAGAGTTGCGTTATGACGCCGCCAGCAAGACCGCCGAACTGACCTTGACCCAGTCGTGCCCGGCTACACCCGGACAAAAGAAAAAGTTACCGTTCCATATTCCAGTGGCCATCGGTTTGCTCGATAGCCACGGTCGCGACATCCCGCTGACATTGGCCGGTGACCGTTCCGGCAAGCAAGCCAGTCCGACCACGCGCGTGCTGGAGCTCACCAAGGCGCAACAGAGTTTTACCTTCATCAATGTCGAACAGGCACCGGTGCCCTCCATCCTGCGCGGATTCTCCGCTCCTGTGGTACTGGACGTGGCCTATAGCGATGCTGAGCTGGCCTTCCTGATGGCACATGACAGCGATCCTTTCAATCGTTGGGAAGCCGGTCAGCGACTGGCGACGCGTCGTTTGCTCAGTCTCACGAGCGCAGTACAGGCAGCACGCCAGTCGGGACAAGTGGTCTCGCTGGAAGCGGCATTGGTCAATGAGCAGCAGGACAGCGCGTTGACTGATGCTCTGCGCGCTACCCTCAACGACACCACACTGGACCCAGCCTTCCGTGAGGTCGTACTGACCTTGCCATCGGAGACCATGATTGCCGAGCAGATGGAGGTCATCGATCCGCAAGCCATCCACGTGGCCCGTCAATTCCTGCGTCGCTCGCTGGCACGTGCACTGCGTGCAGACCTGCTGGCCGCCTACCAAGCCAATCGCTCCGAAGGCGCATATCGTCCGGATGCGGTTTCCTGCGGCAAGCGCGCACTGCAAAATATCGTGTTGTCCTATCTATCAGAGCTGGACGACGAACAAACGCATGCGCTGGCTCAACAGCAAAATGATGCCGCCAACAACATGACCGACCGGCTTGCAGCATTGGCTGCGTTGACCAATAGTCAGGCTCCTGGCAAGGCGAGCGCGCTAGAATCGTTCTACACCGAGTTTGAGCAAGAGGCATTGGTGATCGACAAATGGTTCACCCTGCAAGCGACGGCCCGTATTGCTGATGTACAAACGATCCGGACATTGGCGCAGCATCCTGCCTTTACCCTCAAGAACCCGAACCGTGCACGTAGCCTGATTTTCAGTTTCTGCAACGGTAATCCTTCGGCGTTTCATGCCATCGATGGCAGCGGCTACGCGTTCTGGGCCGAACAGGTTATTGCCCTGAACGCCACTAATCCGCAGGTTGCAGCCCGTCTGGCACGCAGCCTGGACCGTTGGCGCAAATTTGCCCCAGCGCTGCAGGAGCGTATGCGTGCGGCCTTGCGACAAGTGGCCGATAGTCCCAACTTATCGCGCGATGTGGCCGAAGTGGTCAGCAAATCGCTCGCCAACTGAATTGCATTAAAAATTTGTTATTGAAAGAGAGAGCATCATGAGCAAACGTATCAGCCTTACCCAACACTTGATTGAGCAGCAGCGCCTGCATAACAAGATTCCTTCGGAGCTGCGCCTGTTGATCGAAGTGGTCGGTCGCGCCTGCAAGAGCATCAGCCATGCCGTCGGCAAGGGCGCACTGGGTGAAGTACTGGGCAGCGCCGGCAGCGAGAACGTGCAAGGCGAAGTGCAAAAGAAGCTCGATGTAATTTCCAACGAAATTCTGCTCGAAGCTAATGAATGGGGCGGACATCTGGCAGGTATGGCGTCGGAAGAAATGGAAACCATCCATCCGATCCCCAACCGTTATCCCAAGGGCGAATATCTGCTGATGTTCGATCCGCTGGATGGTTCCAGCAATATCGATGTGAACGTCTCGATCGGTACCATTTTCTCGGTTCTCAAGGCGCCTGAAGGCATGACACAGCCAACCGAAAAGGATTTCCTGCAGCCCGGCAGCAAGCAGGTTGCTGCCGGTTATGCCGTCTATGGTCCACAAACCGTTCTGGTGCTCACCACTGGCGACGGTGTCCACTGCTTCACGCTGGACCGTGAAATGGGGGCCTGGGTACTGACCCAGCGTGACATGCAGATTCCTGAAGATACCAAGGAATTCGCCATCAATGCCTCCAATGCACGGCACTGGTATCCACCGGTCAAACGTTATGTTGACGAAGTGCTGGCCGGCACGACTGGACCACGCCAAAAGGATTTCAACATGCGCTGGATCGCCTCCATGGTGGCGGATGTCCATCGTATCCTCAACCGCGGTGGTGTATTCATGTATCCAGCCGATGCCCGTGAACCGGACAAGGCGGGTAAGCTGCGTCTGATGTATGAAGCCAATCCAATGGCCTTCATCGTCGAGCAGGCCGGTGGTGCTGCGACCAATGGTAAGCAACGTATTCTCGACATCCAGCCCGAGAAGCTGCATCAACGTGTCGCCGTGTTCCTGGGCTCGAAAAACGAAGTTGAACGCGTGACTTCGTATCACCAGCAATAAGCATCACCGCTGTTCAGTTGAAGCCGTTACCGCGATTCGGGTAACGGCTTTTTTGTGGACAAACCGGTCAGCGCTTCTGCATCAGCTTGACGCTATGGATAGCGGTAAAGCCGACAGCCAGCCAGATCGGCACATAGGTTCCCAGTTTTGCCAGCGTCAGTGATTCATGCAGCAAGGCGGTTGCCACAATCACCAGCAACACCGGCTCCACATAACCAAGAATGCCGAACAAGGCCATCGGCAACATGCCGCTGGCCCGCAGGTAACACGCCAGTGCCATGGTGCTCAGCAGACCCAGCACCGGCAGCAGCAACCACAGCAATGGTGGTCGTGCTGTCACAATAGCCAGATTGGGGCTGTGCGCCAGCACCCATATTGCAGCTGGGGCCAGCAATAGCATCTCCAGCGCGAACGTCACCAATGAATTCAAGGAGACTTGGCGACGCATGACAAGGTAAGGTGGATAACCCAGAGCCACCACCAGGCTTGGCCAGGCGAACGCGCGCGTCAGCCAGAGCTCATGCAATACACCCACGCAGGCGCAAAAGACGGCGAGTTGCTGCCAGATATCAAGCTGTTCCCGATAGTAGAAGCGTCCCACCAGCACCATCGTCAAGGGCAGCATAAAATAACCGAGCGACACTTCCAGGGCACGTCCATTGACTGAGCCCCACAGAAACAGCCATACCTGCACACCCAGCATTGCTGCCAGCGCCAGAAAGAAAAGTCCGAGCAAAGGGCGTCTTAGCATACTGCCGATGGCGTCTATCAATGCTTGCCCGAGCCCCTTCCACCACAGCAGCACCAGTAGTGCTGGTAAAGTCCACAGTACTCGCCATGCCAGCAGATCGAGACCGCTCAGCGGTGACAGCCATTGGGTATAGGCAGACATGGTGGCGAACAGGATGGACGCGCTCACCGACAGGGTGATACCACGTACTGTGTTGGAAGTTGTCATGCGGGAAATAAAAACGAGTTTTTTTGGCAATCCTGCAATTTTAACCTTCACCACGGGTGTAAGCTGGCACCAAGTATGCTTATCTTCGGCCATTCATGACGATGTGCGGATTTGGTAATCGCCAATCCTTACCACAGCTCAGAAATTCCCTGATAACAACTCTGCCAGCGCCTGCGATACCATGTCGCGCCGCTGCTATTGTTTGTTGTAGCATCGTGCAACTTGTTTTGCGTTCTTTTGTGTTGTCTTGCTTTGTTTTCTGGTTCCTTTCCTAGGGTCTCCATTCAAGGTTTATGGTTCGTGTATGAAACAGATTTTGCCTCTCATCAGCGCTGATAAATCCACCCGTCGTCCCATCATTCGACTAGCCGAGTCGGTCTACGAGCGTTTGCGTGAAGATATTTTTGCATTCCGACTCATGCCCGGTGACCGCTTTGCGGAGAATGATGTGGCTGAGCGCCTGCAAGTCTCGCGCACACCGGTTCGGGAAGCGCTCATGCGTTTGCAGAGTGAAGGTCTGGTACGCGGTTATTTTCGTAACGGCTGGGAAGTGGTACCGCTTGATCTGGGACGCTTCGCGGCGCTTTACGAGTTACGTGAAATGATTGAGTTGCACGCCGCCAAGCGCGTTGCCAAGAGTATCGCCGAGAAGCAGCCGCGCAGCCCGGCATGCGAGGAACTGCTGGGAGACGTCGCAGCAAGGTGGCGTGTTGCTACAAATCAGCGCGAAACCGACGGACTTGAGCTCGCAGTGCTGGATGAAGGTTTTCATATCGCCCTGGTAGCGGCCGCAGGCAATCCGGAAACCGATCTGGTCTATCGGCAAGTGACCGAGCATATCCGCATCATGCGCCGTCTCGATTTCGCCTATGGCGATTGCATCCGCGATACCTACGAAGAACATATCGCCATTCTCGACGCACTCGATGCCGGTGATGTCGCTCAGACCGAGGTATTGCTGCTCCAGCATATTCAGGACAGTCATACCGTGGTCGAACAGATCACCATTGACCGCCTCGAGCAGGTGCGCACCGAGCTGGGCCAGCAACCGGCTGCCGCACCCGGACGGCGCAAGCGCTTTGGTTGATTGTGGTGCGTATTCATGGCTATTTCTTGCCTAAAATAATTTATTAGCGACGATTAATCCTTATCCTCGTGCTTTGTCATCGCCTCTCCTGGTGGCATGAATCGTGCAACTAGTTCGTCAAAATTTATGCATACATAAATTTCTGTCGGTACTACGTTACGCAATTCATCTTCCAGGAGAAATGTATGGCTACCTTGACCGAATCCCTCCCGCCGGCATCCGCCCGGGCTGCCGGGCAATTGCAAAACCGCTGGCTGCAACTGATCATCAGCCTGATCTGCATGATGGCGATTTCCAGCCCGCAGTATGTCTGGACCCTCTTCACCAAGCCGCTGGCTGTCAAACTGGGTGTTCCTCTGTCGCAGTTGCAGATCACCTTTTCCATGTTAATCGTGCTGCAAACGTTTTTCTCGCCATTTCAAGGCAGTCTGATTGAGCGCTTCGGCGCACGACGTCTGATCGGGCTTGGTACGCTGATGTCGGGTTTGAGCTGGGTGCTGGCATCCCAGGCCAGCACTATTGGCATGCTCTACCTCAGTTATGGTCTGGTCGGCGGCCTCGGTACCGGAATTGTTTATGTTGGTGTGGTCGGGCAGATGGTGCGCTGGTTCCCAGACCGTCGCGGATTCGCGGTCGGCATGGTCGCCGCAGGTTACGGCATGGGAGCGATTCTGACGACGTTCCCGATTTCAGCTGCACTGGCCGGTAAGGGGCTGGAAACCACGCTATGGCAATTTGGCTTGCTGTTTGCTGTCATTGGCGTGATTGCCTCACAAGCCTTGCGTTCGCCGGACGCCACCACTGTTTTGCCAGCGCCTGCATTGGGTCAAAACAACGGCAGGGACATGGCCCCGCGGCAAATGTTGCGTACGCCGCTGTTCTGGTTGATGTTCACCATGATGACAATGATGTCCACCTCCGGGCTGATGGTGACCTCACAAATGGCAACGTTTGCGCGTGACTTTGGTGTTGCCAGCGTGATGGTGCTCGGGCTCGCTGCATTGCCACTGGCACTGACCATCGATCGCCTGACCAATGGTCTGACACGGCCTTTCTTTGGCTGGGTATCCGATCGCTTTGGCCGCGAAAACACCATGTTCATGGCCTTTGCGCTAGAAGGTATCGCCATGGCGCTGTGGCTGCTCACGCGCGACAATGCAGTACTGTTCGTCCTGTTGTCGGGCGTTGTGTTCTTTGGCTGGGGTGAAATTTTTTCCTTGTTTCCCTCAACGCTGACTGACACCTTTGGTACCCGCTACGCCACTGCCAATTATGGCTGGCTCTATATTTCACAAGGGATCGGCTCGATTCTTGGCGGCCCGCTAGCTGCCTTGATGCATGAAAAAACCGGTAGCTGGGTACCGGTTTTCAGTAGCGCGATCACACTCGATATCGTCACCGCTGTGTTGGCATTGCTGGTGCTCAAGCCCTGGCGCAGAAAGTTTCTGGATAAAGCCTGAGTTCAAGGTACACCGCAGATTTATGCTGCCAGTGCACCTGCACGAAAGCCAATTGCCGCGCTGTCGATCGCGGCGATACGGACCCCGAAACTGGAAATCGCCGGCAAGGTTGCATTGTGGTGACGGCGTATCGCTTCACCGCTGGCGTGTGGTTTGTCGTGTGCCGTATGGGCGTCAGCGGCGATCGTGACGTGGTAACCCAGTCCGGCAGCACGCCGGACGGTACTGTCGACACAGAACTCCGTGGAGTAACCACAGACCACCAGTTGTTTCACCTGAAGCGCGTTCAGCGTGTCGCCAAGCGGGGTGCGCAAGAACGAGTCTGGCGTGGTTTTCCCAATCCGGAGGTCGCCATCCGTAACCTGTAGACGTGCATCCAGGGCATGCGCGGCAGAGCCGGGAATCAAACCGTCGCTGGCTTGTTCATGCTGGATGAAGATGACCGGCACCGCATGGGCGCGAGCGCGTTCAGTCAAGAGATTGATCCGCTCAATGACCTCCACCGATTGCGCTGGTGGTGGAGAGGTCACAAACAAGCCGTGCTGAACATCGATGACGAGTAATGCCGTTGCGCTGGACATGCAGATTCCTTTCTGGAATGCAGGGAAGAGGGGAGATCAACGATGTGTGGCGAAATCAGTATCAATGCCGATGCTGATGATGTGCATCTGGATAATGCGCATGCCGATGCTCCAGCCGTTCGTGTTGATGGAAATGCCGGTGGCGGGTCCCCGCTGGGACCGGGAAATCATGCGCATGCTGATGATGCTCGTCGTGCGTGTGTTCATGCTCATGCGCCGTGTCGGGATGCACGTGTTCATGAGCATGCTGCTCCGAAAGATGCAGCCAGACACCCCAGGCCATCAAGCCGCCGGCAAGCAGCAGTCCCGGAGTCACCGGTTCACCCAGGATCAGCGCCAATACCGCCCCTAGAAACGGCGCGACGGAAAAGTATGCTCCCGTACGTGCAGTACCGAGGTGACGCAGCGCAATTACAAACAGGGTCAGGCTCACGCCATACGCCAGCAAACCAAGCAACATGGCGCCGCCGATCACCGGCAAAGAGGGCAGGCTAGCACCAGCCAGCGTCGCCATTAGCAGATTGCTGGTACCGGCAATCAACCCTTTGACTGAGGCCACCCAGGTAGCGTCATTGAGTGACACCTTGCGCGTCAGATTATTGTCGATGGCCCATGCCAGGCAGGCTGCCACAATCAACAATGCTGGCCACTGCGCACGCAGTGAAGCTTGCTCCGGCCAGCTCAGGATCACCGCACCGGCAACGATGGCGAGCATGCCCAGCGCGATACGACGATCCACGTTTTCCTTGAAGACGCACCATGCCAGCAAGGCCGTCAAAACTCCTTCTGCATTCAAAAGCAAGGAAGCGCCCGAAGCTGGCATATGCGTCAGACCGACCATCATCAGTACCGGCGCGATCACACCACCAGCGGCGACCGCACCGAGAAACCACCAGCGTTCGCCAGCAGGCAATACCACCGGTTCAGCGTGCGTGAGGCGTCGATAGACGGTCAGGCCCAGTCCTGAACCCATATAGAACAAACCAGCCAGCATCCAAGGCGAGTTGTTGAGAAGGAACAGTTTTGCCAGCGGTGTGGCAGCGCCAAACAGCAAAGCCGCCAGCAAGGCGGCTTTGACGCCGGGAGAGTGAGCCAGAGCAGAGAGTTTCATGGAGCGGGCAGAGTAGAGAACGCAAAAAACAGGAAGCGGTGAAATTCTATTTTACCCGCTGCCGCTTCTGCCACTTCTTCCGCTATTCCCTTCAGCTACCCCAGCCCAGACCAAGGGCTTTTTGAATCGCCACAAAACTGCGGGTCAGATTGGCTTCTGCCTGGAGCAGATTCTGCTGCGCGACCAGTTGCTGGCGCGTGGTGTCGAGCACATCGATACTGGTGGTAGTACCGGCATGATAGCGCTGCTGCACCAGTCCCAGCGATTGATCCGCCGCTGCCTTGGTGCGCGCCAGCGTCGCCACCGAAGTTCGTCCATGGCCAAAGCGTGACAGCGAATCTTCGGCATCACGCAGGGCTTCCAGTACGCTCTGACGGTATTTGATTTCCGCCTCGTTACGTACCTGTTCGGCCTGATCCACACGCGCCGCATTGCGACCGAAGTCGAGGAAACTCCAGCTCAGGGTCGGGGCGATGATCCCTGAAAAATCATCCAGATGCGTCATATCGGAGACTTGTGTACCACCCAGGCCAATCACGCCCAATAATTTGATGCTTGGATAACGTGCGGCTTCGGCCTGACCAATTTTGGCCGTATCGGCTGCCAGGGTACGCTCTGCCGCGCGGATATCGGGACGATGTCGCAACAGCTGCACCGGGTCACCGATTGCCACCGAGACAGGTGGCAATGGCAAGGGCGCAAGCAGGTTCAATTGCTGGTCCAGCGCGCCAGGCTCTTGTCCCAGCAAGGTTGCCAGTTGATTCTCATAGATCTCGCAATCGGTATGGAGCGGGACCTGATCAGCACGCGTTGCATCAAGCTGATTCTGGGCGCGGATCAGATCAAGACTGGTTGCTGTGCCATGCGTCACCCGTTGCTGCGTGAGAGCAATCATTTGTTGCTGCAACTGCATGATGCGCTCGCCCAGCGCCAGACGTTGCTGGCGTTCGCGCAGGCTGATGTAGGCATTGGCCACTTCCGCCGCCAGACTGACCTGAACGTCTGCCAGCGAGGCTTCGGCCGCTGCTGCGCTGGCATTGGCAGCTTCGATACTGCGACGGTGCCCGCCAAAAATATCGACTTCCCAGGTGGCATCGAAACCGGTAGTGAACAGGTTGAAGTCGGTCGACTTTCCGCTGGTCGTCAATGATGGCAGGTCAGCACGTGCGGCAATTGCCGAGGCACCGCCGGAAGGTAGCGCATTGGCCTGCTCCAGATGCAGTGCCGCACGCGACTGCTGCAGGCGTGCCTTGGCAATATTGAGGTTGGGGTTGGCCTGCAAGGCGCGTGCAATCAAGTCATTGAGCACAGGGTCCGACAAGCCTTGCCACCATTGATTGACAGGCATGCTGGCTGACATCGATGCGCCATCGGCACGCACAAAATGCGCGCTTTGTAGCGCATGGGGAGCCGCCTCGGGTGGTCCTGCATAGTCAGGCCCGAGGGTGCATGCCGACAGCAATGTGAACAATGCCAGAGGTGCCAGCAGTGTGAACTGCTGAAGGAAACGTCGAGTGAAAGGAGTCAAAGGTTGCATAATATTCTTTAATGAGCCGCCACCGGAGGTGCCGACATTGGCAGGGGGCGCAGAAAAAACACCAGCGGCGTGATGAACATGATTCCCACGCCCAGCATCCAGAACAGATCGGCATAGGTCATGGTAAGGGCCTGAATCTGAATGCTGCCGCCCAGCGCCTGGAAGGCGGTCGCCTGACTACCCAGAGCGCTGGTTTGCGCATGCATGTAGTTCTGCACCAGCACCGAATTGGCCGACATGCTTTCTTCCAGACGACGGCTATGCAGCCAGACCCGTTGATCCTGAATCACGGCGATCCCCGCCAGTGCCAGCGATCCACCCAAGTTACGTGCGGCGCTATATAAACCTGCCGCATCACCGGCCTGTGAAGCTGGTACCGAACGGATCGCCGCCTGATTCAGGAACATCATCGACAACACTGTTCCCAGCCCACGCAATAATTGTGAAGCCACAAACGAGCCACCGGTGGACAGAGGCGTCAGATCCGTCTGTAGAAACGCACTCATGGCCAGCATCAGCAAACCACCACCCACCGCCAGCCGGATATGCACCTTACGCATCAATAGCGGCGTGAACGGCATCATCAAAA
The DNA here is from genome assembly GCF_014192645.1 of Herbaspirillum sp. Sphag64. Lineage (GTDB taxonomy): Bacteria > Pseudomonadota > Gammaproteobacteria > Burkholderiales > Burkholderiaceae_D > Herbaspirillum. The sequence goes on from NZ_JACHYE010000017.1 coordinate 52,431, forward strand.
TCATCGGCACACCTGAGAGCAACACAATCTCACCGGACTGCAGCGAGTTGTAGTCAGCAATCCCCGAGAGGAACTGCGGGATGACATACGCCGTGCCATACAGCGCCACACCCACTACCATGGCCATGACCACTACCGCACCAAATTGACGGTCACGCAGCAGGCGCAACTGAATCACCGGATGGCTGGCGCGTAACTGGCCGATACCAAGCAACACGAATCCCAGCAGCGATGTTGCCGCCAGCCAGCGCATATCGGTCGAGGCAAACCATTGCGCGCGCTCGCCTTCTTCCAGAACGACGGTCAATCCCCCCAAGCCCAGCGCCATGCCGAGAATGCCCAGCCAGTCAGCTTCTCGCAGTTGTTCCCACTTTGGTCGCGCCGCTGGCATGGCCACCAGCAGCAGCGTAATTAAGGCGATACCAACCGGCAGGTTGATAAAAAATGCATAGTGCCAGTTGATATTCTCGGTCAGCCAGCCACCCAGCACCGGCCCCAATACCGGCCCTAAAATGACCGTGGCGCCGAACATTGAATTACCAACCGGCTGCTGCCAGCGCGGCAGACGCGTCGCAATAATCGTCATTGCCGTCGGGATCAGCACGCCACCGGTAAAGCCTTGACCAACCCGACCGATGATCATGGTCGGCAGGCTGTCCGCGATACCGCACAACATTGAAAAGCCGGTAAACAAACTGGCCGCCGTTAATAGCAGTGTGCGTAAGCCCAGCAGTTTCACCAGCCAGCCGGACAAGGGAATCACAATGATTTCCGCCACCAGATAGGCAGTCGCAATCCAGGTGCCTTCGGTACCACTGGCCCCGATTTCCCCTTGAATGGTTGGCAGTGATGAATTGACGATGGAAATATCCAGCGTTGCCATCAAGGCACCCAGCGTGCCGGCAGCAACCGCCAGCCACGCCGCTGCATCAGCGCGTTCAGGCAAGGATGCCTGCGATGGCGTACTCATTTGCTTTGCTCTGGTTGATTCTGGTCAGTGCGGGTGTTGACCTCCACCGTCACCGACAGACCAGCCACCAGCAGGCGACGCAACGCCGGTGTGGCATCGATGGCGATCTTCACCGGGACGCGCTGCACGATCTTGGTAAAGTTGCCCGTCGCATTCTGCGGTGGCAACAGAGAGAACTGCGCACCTGTGCCTGGCGAAATACTATCCACATGACCGATCACTGGCTGGTCCGGCAGTGCATCGAGCTTGATGCTTGCCGTCTGCCCAACGCGCATCAGGCCGATCTGGGTTTCCTTGAAGTTGGCCACCACATAGAACGCCGATGGCACCACCGACATCAGGCGCGTACCCGCGGCCACAAACTGGCCGACGCGCACCGACTTGTCACCGATACGGCCATCGGTACTGGCCTTGATATCGGTTGCCGCCAGATTGACGTTGGCAGCGTCTTGCTGGGCGTGCGCATTTTCACCCTGCGCTTGTGCCTGACGGACCTGCGCCTGAATCGAACTGATTTTGGCCTCGGCCGCATCCAATGCAGCACGCCGTTGCTGCACGGTGGCATTGGCCTGTATCGCTTTGCTACGGAGTGAGTTCAGTTTTTCCTGGGTTTCTGCTCCGCTGGCCGCCAATGGCGTATAACGCTGCGCTTCAGTATTGGCGTAACGCGCATCTTCCTCGGCGGAGCTCAGCTGCGCACGCGCCTGCTCAATCGCACTTTTTTGTTCCAGCAGGGAAGCCTTGGCGGCATCTTCGCTGGCCGCTGCGGCCGCGATTTGTGCCTTGAACTGGGCACTTTGCGCCGCGTAATCGCGCGGGTCGATCCGTACCAGCGGCTGGCCAGCCTTGACTTCTTGATTGTCGGCAACATAGACCTGCTCGACATAGCCCGACACCTTCGGTGACACCGTCACCGTATCAGCGTAGACGTAGGCATCGTCGGTGCCTTCAAGATACTTGCCGCGTGTTTCGTGATAAAAGAGCCAGCCTCCCAGTGCGATGACCGCCAGCGCTGCGCCACAGCGCAAGACGATAGTGGCTCCGCCGCCAAGGCGTTTCCCGGGAGTATCAGTGGTGTTGTCCGTTGCACTCATGCTTGTTCTGTCCTGATCAATATGAAACACTCGGCACCAGGGAATAAATCATGGCACCAATAATTAGTGGAGGTGCCATATAATATGCTATTAAAGGAAATTATGTCCAACACCTTCTCATCTGCAGCGGAGCACACGGCTGCGGTTGACGCGATGCGTGACTTTTATCAGACATCACAGCGCACGCTGAACCGTTTGATGTCATCCAAAGGGGTCTCGCTGGCCAAGACCAAAACGATGCTGTTCATTCATCGGCAGGGCAAAGTACGTTCTGCCGATCTGGTGGAAGCATTCGGTTTTGCACCGCGCACCATTACCGAAGCGCTTGATGCGTTGGAAAAGGATGGGTTGGTAGAGCGCGTTGTCGACACGGTAGACCGCCGCGTCAAATACATCTCGCTGACTCCGGAAGGCGTGACGGCGTTACAGCAGTCCGAGCCCTTGCGAGAACGTTTTACCGAGCAATTATTTGAAGTTCTCAGCAATGAAGAGAAGGCCCAGCTGGCGCGTTTGTTAGGCCGTCTGAATGATCGCTTGCGTGAGCTGGGGGAGGGGATTGCAGCCGATGAAGCGAGCGCTTGAGGTTTGCGTTGAAATTGATGAAAACGCTATAATTTCGTCCGCGCTGATGTAGCTCAGTTGGTAGAGCAACTGATTCGTAATCAGGGGGTGGCGGGTTCAAGTCCTGCAGCCAGCACCAGTATTACTAAAAAAAGGCCCTCCGTTTGTGAGGGCCTTTTTTTACGTCCAAAAAATCGAAAAATTTTCAATGCGAATTTCCCGCATATGCCGAGGTAAGTTCTGAATACTTCAGGATGGAAGTCTCGTGATTTTGGAGGGCTTTTGATGAGTTGCCGACGAAGATATTTACTATCTCTTTTCCGGTTATGCTTCCTACCAGCCCTTTAGTAAAGTATTGATGTTCGAAATTTGCACGCCATTGCCAATCAAACAAATATCAGCAGCATGCTTCGGTGAAGTTCACGGCTAAAAATAGCTGTATCAACGGTTTTTACTAAAACGCTTTTGGTAGCTCAGACCAATCCGTCGTGTAGTGGAATGTTTTATTGTCGAAACGGGCTTTCCATCGTCCAAAACCAGCACCAGACCCTAAGCGTAAGGTGTCGTGTCCGTAGCGCTTGTTTATCGCATCCATGGCATTCATTAAGGCAGGGGAGTCTTGTTTTGATACACCGTTTTCAAACAAAATCCCTTGCATTGCCTTGCGCGGCTCGAGGTTCATCAGGATGACACCGGCTTTTTTGTAGCGTAATTCTGGTATGAATATTTTTTTTAAACCCCCTAGGGCGGCTTTGTTCAGTACACGAAGATCTGCGCTGGGGCTTGGTAGTGGGATGGTGCGGCCGTTGTCGTATTGTTCGTCTGTTTTGAATTGATCCGTCTGAACAAAGACATGCAAGGCTCAGCACTCGGAGCAGATATTTCGACAGAGCTAGCAACCGCTGGTGCTTTCGATCAAGCTTCTGGACATAGATCATCTACCGGATTAATATTTTTTATTAAATAATAATCCCCATAGAGCGCCAGTCTGGATATCGATCATCTTTTAGATGACGATGAAAAAATTCTTTAAAAGAAATTACATTCTCTTGATTTTTGTATGTGGTAATTTCCGATTTTTTTAGTGACTCTGGGACGACCAATTTTATCCCTGAAGCTTGCATTGATTGGATTGCATTCTCAGCAATTTTGTCATCCACGGTGGCAAGATAGAGGTCGCAATCTTTAATTTCTCCCTCTACTTGCTTCCAGCGTTCGCGCAAGGTAGTTTTGGCGCTTAAGACTAATGCATGTTTATGCTCTCTACCTCTTCGGTTATAAAGATCAAAACTTGGCAATATAAAATCAGGGCGTCGTTTCGAAGCCATGACGACTTGAACTTCATGTGGCACCTTACCGTCTTCCAACATTGTTTGAATGTGAAATTCAAATGACCTACCTGCTCTCGACTTCCTAGTTTGAGATGCAGATAGAAGTATCTTATCGATTAGCGGGAAGTTTTGAATGATGTTGCGGAATACCGATTCAATGCTATTGCCGTTCGGGCTGGATCCCAAAATTACTTTTACTAACTCAAGTGATCGTTGACGAAGTTCGTATTCGCGAAATATTTCAAGCTCAATACCCCGACTTATTTCCAGCAGACAATCGCCTGGGGTGGACATTAAAAATGGATCAAAGTTAGTGAGCTTTCCGACTCGTTTTTGATACTCTCGTTGCGCCATCAATGCAATCTCATTCGGCTCCGGTAGTGAAGCATGATTTCTGGCGAATGTATCCAGATTTCCTGCCTTGAAAGCAGCAAGAGCTTGATCAACGAAGTCGAAAACTTTATCCTGGTAGGACCGTACAGCTATCGCTGGAATAAATAATCCACTTTGGAATTTAGGCCCCAAACTGAACATATCTACTAAAGCATCTGCCTCCTCACTTTCTGAATCGATCACAACTGCCAGATAGCTGGCGTGCTCTGCCGAATCTTTCGTGTTTTTACCGATTACGATAAAGGATGCCGGAGCAATTTCTGAAAAAAGATAGCTTGGTACGCCGGTTAAATGCGCTTCGTTCTTACTCGTGAAATAACGCAACGAGGCAAGTTTTACCTCGCCGGTCTGTGGCCATACGATGTCGAATCTTGCAAGCCAGATTTCAGCTTTTCCAGGTTCACGATCAAGAAGGGCGCGGGCGGGAAAAAAATCACTGTCTCTCTGTTCTTTTGGAATAAGAGGACCGTTTTGATGCTTGTTTTTCTTTATTGTCCACTCCCAGTCATTGAGGGACATTTTTTTTATAAACAGTTCCTCTGAGCTGTCCATCAAAATGCTCAAAGCATTTACAGCCGGTTCTTCAACGGTTTCGAGGGCTAATTTTTTTTGAGTTAATTCAGGAAATAGAGAATTCGTCTTTTTCATAAGTTATCGATCATAAGCAGCGTCTTTTGCGGATAGTCCACCGCATATCCATTTTTCTATTTCGTCTACATGAGCGGTTAATGCATCATCTTTTTTTCTCAGTGCACACTCCCAAACCACTAGGACGCGCCATCCCAGACTGTGTAATGCGCAAATTGCACTTTCATCCCGTCGGATATTTGCAGCTATCTTACTGCTCCAGAATTCGGTACGAGTTTTTGGCATTTTAAAATATGAACAGTCATGTCGATGCCAAAAACACCCATGAATAAATATAACCGATTGGTACTTGGGAAACACTAGATCGGGTGATCCGGGCAATGACCTTACATGCACGCGATATCGAAAACCGCGTGCATGCAGAGCCTTTCTAACCAAGAGTTCCGGTTTTGTGTCTTTGCAGCGAATCGCCCGCATATTTTTCGAGCGAATATTTGGATTGTGAACATCCGTCAAACCTACGCTACCTTTTTTAGTGGACGGGCAGCCTTCTTTTTTCCTTCCAATATTCTGGATTTCATCAGTTTGGCAACCGCAGAAAATACCGGGACGACCACAGAATTGCCGAATTGACGATATGCCTGTGTATCTGAAACTGGAATTCTGAAGTTGCTATCACCAGGTGCGTCGTATCCCATTAGGCGAGCGCATTCGCGGGGAGTCAACCTGCGTGGCCTATTAGCTTGATTGGAAGCGTCCGAAAGTGGCAATTCAGGATTGAATCCACGATCTACCAAGATTTCGGATCCATCTTTGTGATATCGGGCGGATAGCGTCCGGGTTGTGTCTGTACCTTTTACGAGACCGTAGCCGAAGCCATTACCCTTCTCCTTGTGCTTAATTGAATAATTAAACAGGTATTCCCATAGCTTTGGTGTGAGGATATATTTATCGTCAACCTTACTTTCCAAGAGGTCGCCAAGTACAGTCTTCCTCTTGGGAATGTGTTTGGTGACATCAGATAATGAGAAATCCGTATGGATGGACAGATCCTTTCTAAATCCTACAAGGACAATCCGTTCTCGATGTTGAGGGACGAAATTTTTTCCATCGATAATTTTTGGATCACTCGGACCTTGGTGTTCAGCATCTGATATCCAATAGCCCAGTTCTTCCAAGGTTTCGGTAATTACCTTGAAGGTGCGACCACGGTCATGACTCTTCAAATTCTTTACATTTTCAAGTACGAATGCAACCGGCCGTTTAACTGCTAAGATTCGGGCGACATCAAAAAATAATGTACCTTGCGTCTTACATTCGAACCCGTGCTTCATTCCTAGTGAGTTCTTTTTAGAGACACCTGCAATTGAGAACGGCTGGCAAGGAAATCCCGCCAGCAACACATCGTGGTCTGGCACGACTCTATCGATATGTTTGTAGGCGTCCGACTCTGACACATCCTCCTTATCACTAAGCGTTAGTTCTCGAATATCTTCATTAAAAATGTGTGTATCTGGATCAGAATAATGATTTGCCTTGTAAGTCTGGACAGAATACTTGTTCCATTCGCTCGTCAAAACACAACGGCCACCAATCTCATCAAAGCCACGCCGAATACCACCGATTCCGGCAAAAAGATCGATGAAATCGAATTCGTATTTCCGGTTAGCGGACGGGGGAGGTGGAAGCAATCGTTCTAACTGCTGAAACTCATGATGACTAAGCTTTGGGGATGCTTTTCCGTTTAACCAGCGATTGATGGTTTCACGACACCAATCTTTTGGGGAAATGTTATTCAGATATTCTGCGACATACTTTTGATCGTACACTTCCAGCACCTTCCGCAGTAGGGCCAGTTCTTCGTCATGTTGGTTCATATCTGAGATTTTTGGAATAAATGAGTGATATGATATCACTCATTTAACCCAGCGGTAGGGTGCCGGTGTTCTCTTGAGTTTGCATACCTAAATGGGTTTCTGGCTGTATTTTCTCAAACTGGTATTATTTCCCGGATAGTAAATAAGACACGCCTGCCCTGACTTTGCAGCGCATTTTTAATGTGCTATTGACTCATAATCCACCGGTATAGTCATCTGCCAAGACTGATTCATGCAAGAATTTGTAATCCATGCTTTTGCACAATCGATAGCAACTTGAGAGCCATGCCACGAGGACGCTTCTCACCGGTCTCCCATTTTTGAATGGTGGACTCGCTAGTATTCAAATAGCGAGCAAAAACAAGCTGGCTCACATGGTTATGTTCGCGAATTTCTTTGATCTGCTCCGGCCCGATTTCATCCGTTACAACTAGGCATGACTCATCGAAATTGTGCAGTGTTGTTTTATCGATTGCACCTACTTTTAAAAGAGCTTGCGCAGACGAATGAATTGCTTCAAAAGCATCACTTTTAAATTTTTTCTTAGTCGCCATGACAATGACCTTATCCCGAATTCTGATCTGACGAGCATCTTGCTGACGAGGAAGTCGTAGATACTGTAGACAAATTTTATTCAGACTTCACTATCGGAGCCGCTACAAATACATTCGCTTCTTGTGGCTGAATAGATGAGTTTGTTTGCGCACGTAGAACATGAAAGCCATGTTGAACACCGCCTTCTTCATCGAATCGGTGCTTAATAAGATTGAAGTATTGGTCGTCGTTGTGCTCGAAATGCCTAAAAATTGAAAATGCCACTAAGTCGGCTAGTTGGATTAAGCGCGTAGCTTTTGAATCCAAGAAGACAGGGACCTCTGCATAATTTCGTGTTTTGCCGTAGGAATGGCCCTGATACTTGAACTCACGTGCGAGCGTTTGAAGTCTCTTTTCTGTACTTGATTCGTCGAATAGCATCAAGCCTCGTTGTGGGTCGTTATGTTTGGCATGGCGGCGACCAAGAAACTGATCGAAGCGCATTGCAATCTGCTCAAAGCAATAGTGAACAGGATCTGTACCTGTCAGTGCAGCTTTTTCGACTATGCATGCAAATAGTCTTACGCTGTCAGTACGGAATTTATTGATACCAGACAAGCCGCTCGCCGCAGTTCCAAATGGTGAACGATATGCTCAAAAAAGCGATTTCCACCTTGAAAGGAGAACCGCGGCCAATGTTGCA
>NZ_JACHYE010000018.1 GCF_014192645.1 Herbaspirillum sp. Sphag64
GTTGCACTACCTCATGCTTGAATTTCGTTTCGTACTTCGCCATGAAAAACACCCCAAAGGTTGGATTGGTGTCCAACTTTTGGGGTGCGGTTCAGATCGGTGGGTTTTGCCTTGATGCTGACGGCCCCTTGTGCGGGCCGCCTGCCTGCTCTGCCAGGTCGGTGGGCCTGGTAGATTCTCTCAATTGACTGGTTCTGCGCTTGATTAATACTCGTAGAACATTTTCTGGATTTCCTTGCTGTCGCTGGTCTTGGTCAGTGCCAGCATCAACAGGATGCGTGCCTTCTGGGCATTGAGCGTATCGGAGACAACAAAGTCCAGCTTGTCATCATCGGCTTCGCCGTTACGCGCCACGATGCCTTGACCAACACGGCTGGCACGCACAATCACGACGCCTTTCTTGCGTGCCTCGACCAGTGATGGTACGACGGTGTTGTTGAGGCTACCGTCACCGACGCCAGCATGGATGATGCCCTTGGCGCCAGCGGTAACGAAGGCATTGAGCGCGATCGGGTTCATGTTGGCGTAGCCGTAGACGATGTCAACTTGTGGCAGGCTGTCCAGTTTGGAGATGTCGAAGACGGTATCGGCGGTGTTCTTGCGGGTCGACTGACGATAAAAGAACGGCTTGCTGCCCTGGATATAGCCAAGGAAGCCGAGTTCTGGCGTCTTGAATGTGTCCAGTGTTGAGGTATTGGTCTTGGTCACTTCACGGCCAGCGTTGATCTGGTCATTGAGTGTGACCAGCACACCCTTGCCAATCGCTTCCTTGCTGCCAGCCAGCAGCACCGCGTTGTACAGGTTGATCGGGCCATCGGCACTGATGGCGGTCGATGGACGCATTGCGCCAACGATCACGACCGGCTTCTTGCTCTTGACGACCAGATCCAGGAAGTAAGCCGTTTCTTCGATGGTGTCGGTGCCATGGGTGATGACGATACCATCGACATCATCCTGCGCCAGCAGCGCATTGACCCGCTTGCCCAGCTTCAGCCAGTAGTCATTGTTCATGTTTTCACTGGCGATCTGGAACACTTGTTCGCCCTTGACGTTGGCGACCTTCTTGAGTTCTGGAACCGCATCGATCAGGGCATCAACGCCGATCTTGGCCGCGGTATAGCCGACCGTGGTGGTGCTGGTTGCACCGGTACCGGCAATCGTGCCGCCGGTGGCTAGGATCATGACGTTAGGGAGTTTTTGGGCTTGTGCGATTGAGGCGAATGCCACGCAGACCAGCAACAGAAAAGTGCTGAATATTTTTTTGGAAATCATGTCTCTTCCTCTTGTTGAAAATACTGTTTTGAATGATTCTCTGCATGCTTCTCTGGCAGCAGTAGCGCCGCCATCGTAGGGGAGCGTCACAGGTCGATGCCAATGCTTTGTATGCATGTAACTATAATTTTTATGCATAATGTGATGGATTGTCTGGCGGCAGATTCTCTGTTACCGCGTCGCGCGTAGGTTCTGCAATGAGTGTTATGTCTGGTTTCCATGCGTACGGAGGTAGAAATTTTTGTTGATTTCAGTTGGCCTTTTTTGCCAACTCGGTAGAATGAAAACGGACGTCACCGTCGTTATCGCCTAATCGTTTTTCGATCTTTTTTTGCGTGTTTGTGTGCCGTCGGTGATGCGTCGAGAACCGTAAATGAGGGGAGCCCAAGTGTTGACTGAAAAATTTACCGACCCACAAGCGGCGGTCGATCGTGTGATCGAAATCTATGATGCCAACACAGCTACTTTGCGCGATGCATTCAGGCAGTTCTCCAAAGGCGAAGTCTTGCCCAAGCGTGTGCGTGCCTGCTATCCGTTTGTGCGCATCACGACTGACAAGGCAACCCATGCCGATACGCGCCAGTCTTTTGGTTATGTGTCAGGGCCGGGGACTTACCAGACCACATTGACGCGGCCGGCCTTGTTCAAGAACTACCTGCTGGCGCAATTCAACCTGCTGCTGAAAAACCATCAGGTGCCATTGGAAATTGGCGTCAGTGAATTGCCAATTCCGGTGCACTTTGCTTTCAACGACGGCATTCACGTTGAGGGCGATCTGGATCCGGATCACTTGCGATTGTTGCCTGACCTGTTTGACTTGCCTGACCTGGCCGAGATGGATGATCGTATCGTCAATGGCACCTACGAGGTCGACAATGGCGGCTGGCGCGATGGCGTGCATCCGCTGGCGCTGTTTACCGGTCCGCGTATTGACTATTCGCTGCATCGTCTGCGCCATTACACGGCAACGGCGCCGCATCAGTTCCAGCGTTACGTGCTGTTCACCAACTACGCTTTTTATGTCGATGAATTTGTGCGACTTGGGCGCGAGTTGATGCAGGCAACCGATGATCCCGAGTTGCGTAGCTATCGGCAGCAATACAGTGCCTTCGTCGAACCCGGCAATGTGACGACGCCTAATGCCAATCTGGAAGGAATGAAAGGTGTTGCCAGTTCGGGCACGCCACCGGTGCGGCAGCCACAAATGCCGGCCTATCACTTGCAACGTCCGGATGGTACCGGCATCACGCTGGTCAATATCGGTGTCGGCCCCTCCAATGCCAAGACCATCACGGACCATATTGCGGTGTTGCGTCCACATGGCTGGATCATGCTCGGCCATTGTGCCGGCCTGTCGGCGTCGCAACGCATGGGCGATTATGTGCTGGCGCATGCCTATGTACGTGACGATCATGTGCTCGACGACGATTTGCCACTGTGGGTGCCAATTCCGGCGCTGGCGGAAGTGCAACTGGCCTTGCAGGATGCCGTAGCGAGCATCACCGAGCTTGATGGCTACGAGCTCAAGCGCATCATGCGAACCGGTACCGTAGCCTCGGTGGATGACCGTAACTGGGAGTTGCGTGACCATCGCACGCCGCTGCTGCGCTTTAGCCAAAGTCGTGCAATTGCGCTGGATATGGAGAGTGCAACCGTGGCTGCCAACGGTTTCCGCTTCCGGGTTCCTTATGGCACCTTGCTGTGCGTCTCGGACAAGCCGCTGCACGGAGAAATCAAGTTGCCCGGTATGGCAAACAAGTTCTATGAGCAACGGGTTGCACAGCATCTCAAGATCGGGATTCGTGCGTTGGAGCTGTTGCGCAATCACGGGATTGAACAAGTGCATAGCCGCAAGCTGCGCAGCTTCAGCGAGCCGGCTTTCCGCTGACATTGCGCTACAGCGTCATGGTTACTCTGAGGCAATCCTGAATGTGGTAGGAGAGGGGGCACGCAGTGATCTGATTTGCGATTACGGCAGCGGTCATGCTGGATATCGGTGCAGACTGCCAGCATGGCGTTCAAGCTAAGTAAGAAATTGTAAAAGCCGGTGCACCTTGGGAAGTCGTTTCCTATAGTTCAGGTCCCCCTCCGTTCTCTCACCCCAAGGGAACGGGATTTGCCCCGCATACTGCAAGGTCTGCGGGGCTTTTCTTTTGATCAGTTACGCTACGTGGATTTGCCGGACGGCACGATCAGGTTTTCGCGGGCCGCAGACTGAATCGCCAGCACGGCAGGGTGACTGAGGCGCCGCTCGACAGAAATCGCAAAGAACTGCTCGGTGACCTGGTCGGTCTGGCCGATCTCAAGCACGCCCAGTTGCCGACATAGATGTGTGGAGACGACCGAAGGCGCAGCAAAGATACCGGTTCCCGCCTCACCGAAGGCATTAAGTAGGGCGCCATCATCGAATTCACCGGTGATGTGCGGATGGATATTGTGCTTTTCAAACCAACGCAACAGTGCTGGTCGTACCGCAGCATCCTCGCCTGGCATGAGAAAAGGAGCCTGATCCAGACTATGCGGAAACTTCTTTGTACAAGTGGCCGCCAGTGCAGGCGTGGCGAAGAAGCTGGTGTTGCTTTCGCCAAGCCGATGACTGTAGCCGCGCACGTTGATGTGGCCCGGTATGGCACTGTCAGCAATGACAATATCGAGCCGATGAATGGCAAGGTCCGCCAGCAGGCTGTCAAGTTTGCCTTCGCGACAAACGATGCGGCCCGCTTCGGGCAGCTTCAAGGCAGTTTCCAGCAGCAGATAGGCAATCGTCTTTGGAACGGCATCGGCAACGCCGACCCGCAGCGGCAAGGTCGTAGGTGCTGCGCCCTGACGGATCACGGCTTCCAGCTCTTCGGCCAGGGTGAACATCTGGTCGGCATAGGCAAAGACTGTACGGCCAGCATCGTTCAGTTCAAGCTTGCGACCAGTCCGGTTAAACAGCCGGTAACCGATGCTGTCCTCAAACTGGCTCAACTGTCCGCTGATGGTTTGGGCGGTCAGATGCAGGCGCTCGCTGGCGCGGGCTACGCCGCCGGTTTTGGCAACCATCCAGAAGTAATGCAGGTGCTTGTAATTGAGTGCTGACATGCTAGTCTGATGATGGTGTTAATGTTCGTGTTTTTCGAAGATTTAGAAAAGTATATTCGAATTTTCATGTTGTTTACATTTCGGTAAAGTGCTGGCTGCAAAGCGAATTTGCAGTGCTTGGCATGTGCCAGAAATCATTTACCAAGGGAATCAAGTGAACGGAGTTGAGAGTTTTGCCAGTCTGGGCATGTGGGGCGGCTTCATCGTCTTTGTGCTGGGCATGCTGGCTGTCGATATTGTGCTGCTGGGAGGGCGTCATGCGCACAAGGTGACGGTCAGGGAAGCGCTTGGCTGGTCGCTCGCCTGGTTCGTGCTGGCGCTGCTGTTTTGCGGTTTGCTGTGGTGGTATCTGGATCATCATATCGGACGTGAATTCGCCAATCAGCGCAGCCTGGAATTTCTTTCCGGCTACCTGATCGAGAAATCTTTGTCGGTCGACAATATTTTTGTCTTCCTGGTGATCTTTGGCTATTTTGCTGTGCCTGCTGAAATGCAGCGACGCGTGCTGCTGTACGGCGTGGTCGGTGCGATTGTGATGCGCGCAGTGATGATCCTGCTGGGAGCATGGCTGATCGCCCAGTTCAGCTGGATCATGTATCTGTTTGGTGCGTTCCTGGTGGTCACCGGGGTCAAGATGCTGATCTTTGCCGATAAGGAGAGTGATCTCAATGACAACGTCTTGCTGAAGTTTCTGCGCCGGCATATGCGCATCAGCGACAACTACGATGGCGAGAAATTCTTTACCCGTCGCAATGGACTGATTTACTTCACGCCGCTGGTGCTGGTGCTGGTATTGATCGAGATATCCGACCTGATTTTTGCGGTAGACAGTATTCCCGCTATTTTTGCCATTACAACCGATCCGTTCATCGTCTTCACTTCCAACATGTTTGCGATCATGGGTTTGCGTGCACTGTATTTCTTGCTGGCAGACGTGGCAGATCGCTTCCATTATCTGAAGTATGGCCTGGCGCTGGTGTTGATGTTCGTTGGCGCCAAGATGCTGATTGCCTACTGGTTCCATATTCCGGTGCTGTTGTCGTTACTGGTAGTCGGAGTGATTCTGCTGGCGTCTATCCTGCTGAGTCTGTTTCTGTCGCGCAAGTAGGTTCATTCGCAATCAGAAGTGTAGGGGGAGTTTGAAATAATTGGGGTCGGAGTGGTTTAAAATGGGGTTTCGTTATGCTACCCTTCCGACCCGCCCATGGCACGCCTGCCCCGTCTCGTTGTTCCTTTTCAAGCCCATCACGTCATTCAGCGTGGTCATCATCAACAGCTGATTTTTCGCGATGCGGCCGATCATATTGCCTTCCTCGACTGGCTCAAGGAAGGTGCCAAGCGCTTCAAAGTTGCACTCCATGCGTATGTCCTGATGCCTGACCACGTGCATTTGCTGGCCACCCCCAGCGATGCCGAGGGGCTGGCACGCATGATGCAATGGCTTGGTCGGTACTACGTACCATATTTCAATCAGAAATATGACCGCGCCGGGACCTTATGGCAGGGCCGCTACAAGGCCACTGTGGTCGATGCTGAGACTTATCTGCTGTTGTGTAGCCGTTATATCGAGCTCAATCCGGTCCGTAGTGGTCTGGTAGCTGCACCAACGGATTACCAGTGGTCAAGTTATGTGCATCACATTGGTGCCCGTCAGGATCCACTGATCACGGACCATCAAGTTTATTGGGATTTGGGCAATACGCCTTTTGACCGCGAGATTGCCTACAAGAAACTGGTGGAGCAGCCATTAAGTGCCAATGAGATGACAGCGATCACGCAGGCTACGCTCAAGGGATGGGCATTGGGGGGCGCTCAATTCATGCAGATGCTGGAAAAACAGGCTAATCGGCGTGTCAGCCCAGCTAAACGGGGAAGGCCGGCGAAAAAGGTAAAAGTTGATGAGGAGAAAGAAGCATCTTCTTATTTGGTGTGAAATTCATGAAAACATAATAAAAACAAGTACTTGGCGAATTTTTTGAATTACTCTGTCCCTATTTAATTTTTTTAAAAAAACGTGTGCGCTATTAAATTACTCTGACCCTTTTTGTTTAGGTTGAAGAATTGGTTGCGCTGCACTATCCTTCAAATCCTTACTCTCAATGTGGTGGAGCACTGATATGCACGCGCAAGGCCTATACGACCCAGCTAATGAACATGACGCCTGTGGCGTCGGTTTTATCGCCCATATCAAGGGCAAGAAAGACCATTCCATCGTCGAGCAAGGCTTGCTCATTCTGAAGAATCTGGATCACCGGGGGGCAGTTGGTGCCGATCCGCTTATGGGTGACGGTGCCGGTATCCTGATCCAGATTCCGGATCAGTACTATCGCGAAGAAATGGCCAAGCAAGGCGTGAACTTGCCGCCACCGGGCGAGTATGGCGTTGGCATGATCTTCCTGCCGAAAGAAAATGCCTCACGCATTGCCTGCGAGCAAGAAATTGAGCGTGCGGTGCTGGCTGAAGGTCAGGTCGTGTTGGGTTGGCGCAATGTGCCGGTCGACATGGAAATGCCGATGTCGCCGACCGTGCGTGAAAAAGAGCCGGTTATCCGTCAGATTTTCATCGGGCGCGGTCCGGACATCATGGTCACCGATGCGCTGGAGCGCAAACTGTATGTGATCCGTAAATCCTCCGGTCACGCCATTCAGGCGCTTAACCTGATTCATGGCAAGGAATTCTTCGTGCCATCGATGTCGGCGCGTACCGTGGTCTACAAGGGTTTGCTGCTGGCTGACCAAGTTGGCGTGTACTACAAGGATCTGCAGGATCCTCGCTGTGTATCGGCACTGGCTCTGGTGCACCAACGTTTCTCGACCAATACTTTCCCCGAGTGGCCACTGGCTCACCCGTATCGCCTGATCGCCCATAACGGTGAAATCAACACCGTCAAAGGTAACTTCAACTGGATGCGTGCGCGTGAAGGCGTGATGCAGTCGGCTGTATTGGGCGATGACCTGAAGAAACTGTTTCCGCTGATCTATGAAGGTCAGTCTGATACCGCCTGTTTCGACAATGCGCTGGAATTGCTGCTCATGGCAGGCTATCCATTGGCACAGGCGATGATGATGATGGTGCCTGAAGCGTGGGAAAACCACACCCTGATGGACGATAACCGTCGTGCCTTCTACGAATACCATGCTGCCATGATGGAGCCATGGGATGGTCCGGCTGCGCTGGCCTTTACTGATGGCCGCCACATTGGCGGTACGCTGGACCGCAATGGCTTGCGCCCAGCCCGTTATATCGTCACTGATGACGATCTGGTCGTGATGGCATCCGAGTCGGGTGTCCTGCCGATTCCGGAATCGAAGATCATTCAGAAGTGGCGTCTGCAACCGGGCAAGATGTTCCTGATCGACCTCGATGCCGGCCGCATCATCGACGACAAGGAACTCAAGGATACCTACGCCAACGCCAAGCCTTACAAGCAATGGATTTCGTCGGTGCGCGTCAAGCTCGATGAGCTTAAGTCCGAGCCGGCAGAACCGGTCTCGACCATTCCGCTGCTGGATCGCCAGCAGGTATTCGGCTATACCCAGGAAGACGTCAAGTTCCTGATGTCGCCAATGGCAGCTGGCGCTGAAGAGGCGATCGGCTCCATGGGCAATGACTCGCCACTGGCGGTCATGTCCAACAAGAACAAGCCGCTCTACAACTACTTCAAGCAGTTGTTTGCACAGGTGACCAACCCGCCGATTGATCCGATCCGTGAAGCCATGGTGATGTCGCTGGTGTCGTTCATCGGCCCACGTCCTAACCTGCTCGATACCAACAACATCAACCCGCCGATGCGCCTGGAAGTCACGCAGCCGGTGCTCAACTATGCGGATATTGCCAAGTTGCGCAACATCAGCGTGCATACCGGCGGCAAGTTCAAGTCGCATGAATTGAACATCTGCTATCCGGTAGCATGGGGCAAAGAAGGTATCGAAGCCCGTCTGGCCTCGTTGTGCGCCAAGGCCGTTGATGCGGTCAAGTCGGGTCACAATATCCTGATCATTTCGGACCGCAAATTCGATGCCGAGCAAGTCGCCATTCCTGCATTGCTGGCGACTTCCGCGATTCACCAGCATCTGGTGAGCAAGGGTCTGCGTACCTCCACCGGTCTGGTGGTCGAAACCGGTTCGGCGCGTGAAACCCATCACTTCGCCTTGCTGGCTGGTTATGGCGCAGAAGCGATCCATCCGTACCTGGCCATGGATACCTTGGTGGAAATCGCCAAGGGCTTGCCTGGAGACCTGTCGGCGGACAAGGCCATCTACAACTTCCAGAAGGCCATCGGCAAGGGCTTGCTGAAGGTCATGTCGAAGATGGGTATTTCGACCTACATGTCCTACTGCGGCGCGCAGATCTTCGAAGCCATTGGTCTGAACAAGGCATTGGTGGACAAGTACTTCAAGGGTACTGCCTCCAACGTTGAAGGTATCGGCGTGTTCGAAGTTGCCGAAGAAGCCTTGCGTCTGCATCGTGCTGCCTTTAGCAGCGATCCGGTGCTGGCCAACGCGCTCGACGCTGGCGGTGAATACGCCTTCCGTATCCGTGGTGAAGAACACATGTGGACCCCGGATGCGATTGCCAAACTGCAGCATTCGACCCGTTCCAACAGCTTCAACAGCTACAAGGAATACGCCCAGATCATCAATGATCAGTCCAAGCGTCATATGACCTTGCGCGGTCTGTTCGAATTCAAGATTGATCCAAGCAAGGCAATCTCGATCGATGAAGTCGAACCGGCCAAGGAAATCGTCAAGCGTTTTGCGACTGGTGCGATGTCGCTCGGTTCCATCTCGACCGAAGCGCATGCAACATTGGCAATCGCCATGAACCGCATCGGTGGCAAATCCAATACCGGTGAAGGTGGTGAAGACGTCAATCGTTATCGCAATGAACTCAAGGGCATCCCGATCAAGCAAGGCGCGACATTGGCATCTGAAATCGGCAAGGACGTGATTGAAGTTGATATTCCACTGCAAGCCGGTGATTCGCTGCGTTCACGCATCAAGCAGGTTGCTTCGGGCCGCTTTGGCGTGTCGGCTGAATACCTGATTTCTGCTGATCAGATTCAGATCAAAATGGCCCAAGGTGCCAAGCCAGGTGAAGGTGGTCAGTTGCCAGGTCACAAGGTGACCGATTACATCGCGACCCTGCGTGTGTCGGTACCAGGCGTTGGTCTGATTTCGCCACCACCGCACCATGACATTTATTCGATCGAAGATCTGGCTCAGCTGATTCACGATCTGAAGAACGTCAACCCACGTGCATCGATCTCGGTCAAGCTGGTGTCTGAAGTGGGTGTCGGTACCGTTGCCGCCGGCGTTGCCAAGGCCAAATCGGACCACGTCGTCGTCGCTGGTCACGATGGTGGTACTGGTGCTTCGCCGTTGTCCTCGATCAAGCATGCTGGTACCCCGTGGGAACTGGGTCTGGCAGAAACCCAGCAAACGCTGGTGCTCAATGGCTTGCGTAACCGTATTCGGGTGCAGGCTGACGGTCAGATGAAGACGGGTCGTGACGTGGTCATCGGTGCACTGCTGGGCGCCGACGAATTCGGCTTCGCCACTGCGCCGCTGGTGGTGGAAGGCTGCATCATGATGCGCAAGTGCCATCTGAATACCTGCCCGGTCGGTGTTGCGACACAGGATCCGGTATTGCGTGCCAAGTTCTCAGGTAAGCCTGAGCACGTGGTGAACTTCTTCTTTTTCATTGCTGAAGAAGCACGTCAGATCATGGCGCAACTGGGCGTGCGTACTTTCAACGAACTGATCGGCCGTTCCGATCTGCTCGACCGCAGCAAGGCAATCGCGCACTGGAAGGCCAAGGGACTGGACTTCAGCCGTATTTTCTATCAACCGGTCAGCGATACGCCCTACTACCATACCGATGTGCAGGATCACGGCCTGGACAAGGCACTCGATCACAAGTTGATCGCGCAGGCACGCATTGCGCTGGACAAGGGCGAGAAGGTTTCCTTCATCTCGCCGATCCGCAACCTGAACCGTACCGTCGGTGCCATGCTCTCGGGCGAAGTGGCTAAGCGTTATGGCAACGATGGTTTGCCAGACGACACCATCCATATCCAGCTGCAAGGTACTGCTGGCCAGTCTGCTGGTGCCTTCCTGGCGCACGGTGTGACACTGGATCTGGTCGGCGAAGGCAACGACTATGTTGGCAAGGGTTTGTCGGGTGGCCGCATCATCGTGCGTCCGAATACCGAGTTCCGTGGCCGCGCCGTGGACAACATGATCGCCGGTAACACCGTGCTGTACGGTGCCACAACGGGTGAAGCATTTATCAACGGCGTGGTCGGTGAGCGCTTCGCTGTCCGTAACTCGGGAGCGATTGCCGTCGTCGAAGGTACTGGCGACCATGGTTGCGAATACATGACCGGTGGTACCGTGGTCGTGCTTGGTGGAACTGGCCGTAACTTCGCCGCCGGTATGTCCGGTGGTATTGCTTACGTGTATGACGAGACGGGTGATTTTGCCGGTAAGTGCAATCTCGCGATGGTAGCGCTGGACAAGGTCCTGGCCGATACCGAGCAAGTGGCATCGACCGACCGTGCCGTCTGGCATAGCCTGCAACGCGGCGGTCTGGGTCAAACCGATGAAGTGATTCTTCGTGGATTGATCGAACGTCACTTCAAGTACACCGGCAGCACGCGTGCGCGCAACCTGCTGGATAACTGGGCGACTTCCCGTGCCAAGTTTGTGAAGGTCTTCCCGACCGAATACAAGCGTGCACTGGCCGAGTTGAATGCTGCCAAAGTAAAGGCCAAGGAAGTGGTGCCTGCTTAAGCAGTCGCCAGCCTGGACATCGTCAACAAACCGCAAGGCTGACGCTTGCGACTCAATGGAGTCAGCGTCAGTCACCTATCCTTAGCGAAGAATGTGAGTGGAACATGGGTAAAGTAACCGGCTTTATGGAATTTGAGCGCCTGAAAGAGGCGAGTGAAGCGCCACAGGCGCGCCTGAAGCATTACAAGGAATTCGTGGTGCATCTGGACGATGCTGCTGCCAAGGTGCAAGGCGCACGTTGCATGGATTGCGGTATTCCTTTCTGTAACAATGGCTGCCCGGTCAACAACATCATCCCTGACTGGAATGATCTGGTGTATCGCGGCAATTACAAGGAAGCACTCGACACACTGCACTCGACCAACAACTTCCCTGAATTCACCGGCCGGATCTGCCCCGCACCTTGCGAAGCAGCCTGCACACTGGGCATCAATAGCGACGCCGTTGGCATCAAGTCGATTGAACATTTCATCATCGACAAAGGCTGGGAAAACGGTTGGGTCGTACCACAGCCAGCTGCAGTAAAAACTGGCAAGAAGGTCGCCGTGGTTGGTTCCGGGCCTGCCGGTCTGGCAACCGCGCAGCAACTGGCGCGTGCCGGCCACGATGTGACCGTGTTCGAAAAAAATGACCGCGTTGGTGGTTTGCTGCGTTATGGCATTCCTGATTTCAAGATGGAAAAATCGCACATCGATTTGCGCGTTGAGCAGATGAAGGCAGAAGGTGTGACCTTCCGTACCGGCGTACTGGTGGGCAAAGACTTCCCGGCCAATATCACCAACTGGTCCAAGGAAACCATTTCGGCCGATCAGCTCAAGCAGGACTTTGATGCAGTGGTGATCGCCGGTGGCGCTGAACAGCCACGTGACTTGCCAGTGCCAGGACGTGAACTGAAGGGCGTGCATTACGCCATGGAATTCCTGCCATCGCAGAACAAGGTCAATGCCGGCGACAAGCTCAAAGGCCAGATTCTGGCAACCGACAAGCATGTCGTCGTCATCGGTGGCGGCGATACCGGTTCAGACTGCGTCGGTACTTCCAATCGCCATGGCGCTGCGTCGGTAGCGCAGTTCGAACTGATGCCGCAGCCACCAGAAACCGAAAACAAGCCACTGGTCTGGCCTTACTGGCCAACCAAACTGCGCACTTCCTCGTCGCATGAAGAGGGATGTGACCGTGATTGGGCAGTCGCGACCAAGCGTCTTGAGGGCAAGAACGGCAAAGTAGAAAAATTGATCGCTGCACGTGTCGAATGGAAGGACGGCAAGATGCAGGAAGTACCGAACTCCGAGTTCGAGATGAAGGCCGATCTGGTCTTGCTGGCCATGGGTTTTGTGTCACCAGTGCAGCAAGTGCTGGACGCTTTTGGCGTCGACAAGGACCAGCGCGGTAACGCCCGCGCCACGACCGATGGCGAAGGCTGCTACAAGACCTCGGTAGACAGGGTTTTTGCTGCGGGTGACATGCGCCGTGGTCAGTCGCTGGTGGTCTGGGCGATTCGTGAAGGCCGTCAGTGCGCCCGTGCAGTCGATGAATTCCTGATGGGATCGTCGGTACTGCCACGCTGATCACCGCAGCGCGTTTTGTTATTTTGTAAAACCGGATGAGCTTTGGCTCCTCCGGTTTTTTTTACGTGCGTTGTGGGTGCATCAGCTGGCCGCAGGCTCAAGTAAAATAACGTTCTCAGCCATTTTTGCTGCTATCCAGGAGCCACATGAGTACCCCGATTCGCTATAGCATTACTTCTAACGATTGTGCCGCACATCTCTTTGATGTCACGCTCAGTGTCGATGTTCCTGCCGCTGAGGGACAGATTTTTGCGTTACCGGCGTGGATCCCCGGCAGCTACATGATCCGTGAATTTGCGCGCAACATCGTCAAGATTCGCGCCGAGTCGAACGGCAAGAAGGTCGCTCTTAAAAAGCGCGACAAGCATACCTGGCAAGCCGCTCCCTGTGCTGGCGCGTTGACGCTGCACTATCAGGTCTATGCCTGGGACTTGTCGGTACGCGCGGCGCATCTCGATCAGACCCATGCATTCTTCAATGGCACCAGCGTCTTTCTGCGTGTGGCGGGGCAAGAGCAATCGCCGCATGTTGTCGATATCCAGCGTCCGCCTGGCGAGCAATACAAGCGCTGGCGCGTGGCGACAGCCTTGCCTGAACTAAAAGCCAAGCGCTATGGTTTTGGTAGCTACATTGCAGGCGATTACGATGAATTGATTGATCATCCGGTGGAATTGGGAGAGTTCTCGCTGGCCAGTTTCAACGCGCACGGCGTACCGCACGACATCGTGATTACCGGTAACGTGCCGAATCTGGATTTGCCGCGCTTGTCCGCCGATCTGAAAAAAATCTGCGAAGCCCAGATTGCCTTTTTCGAACCCAAGAGCAAACGTGCGCCAATGTCCCGCTACGTGTTCATGACCTTGGCTGTTGGTGATGGCTATGGTGGCCTGGAGCATCGCGCCTCAACTGCGTTGATCTGCGCCCGCGCCGATTTACCGGTCAAGGGCAAGAGCGAGATCACAGATGGCTATCGCACCTACCTGGGGCTGTGCAGCCATGAGTATTTTCATACCTGGAACGTCAAGCGCATCAAGCCGGCAGCGTTTGCTCCTTACGATCTCAATCAGGAAGGCTATACCTCGCTATTGTGGCTGTTTGAAGGCTTCACCAGCTACTACGATGATCTGTTCCTGGTACGCAGTGGCGTGATCGATCAGACGTCTTATCTGTCCTTGTTGAGCAAGACCATCAATGGGGTGTTGCGCGGCAGCGGCCGTCGAAAGCAAAGTGTGGCTGAGTCCAGCTTTGATGCCTGGGTCAAGTATTACCGGCAAGACGAAAATGCCCCCAATGCGATCGTCAGTTACTACACCAAAGGCTCGCTGGTCGCCTTGGGGCTGGATTTGTTGATCCGCACGGAGACCCGTGGACGCAAGTCGCTCGATGATGTGATGCTGGCCCTGTGGCAACGCTACGGACGCAAGTTCTATACACGTGATGGTGGGCTGGGAGTTGCTGAAGCTGACGTAGAAGCGTTGTTTGAAGAGGTCAGCGGCGTCGCGCTCAAGCGCTTCTTTGATCGCTACATTCGCGGGACCGACGACCTGCCGCTGGAAGACATGCTAGCGCCGTTTGCTGTGCAATATACCGATCAGCGCAAGCAGCAGTTACCGGGCCTCGGTATTCGTGTTACCCGTGGGGCAGGTGGTGACCATGCCAAGGTGGTCAATCTTTATGAAGGCGGTGCCGGGCATCAGGCCGGATTATCGGCAGGGGATCTGCTGGTGGCGCTGGATGGCATTCGTATCCCATCCAGCGGCATTGAAGGATTGCTGGCGCGCTATCGTGAGGGCGATGTAGTGGCTCTCCATGTGTTCCGACGCGATGAATTGCTTCAGATTAAACTCAAGCTAAAGAGTGATGATGCGCCTCAGATCAAGCTGGAAGCGGTGGCTAAACCTGTTGCGGCGTTGCGCAAGCAACAGGCATGGCTTGGTGGCTGAGGTAGCTTTAGTGTCACAAAGCTAGCGTGGCGATGACACGAGGACATCGCGCCACGCCAGCTTGCGGGTTTCGATCCGTTTGAGAATGCTGTCGGAGAGCTTCCCCATAATCGCCAGAATCAGGATGGCAGCCAGTACGATATCCGGACGGCTGCTCTCGCGACCATCGGAGAGCAGATAACCGACGCCCTTGGTGGCCGCCATCATCTCGGCAGCGACCAGAAACATCCAGGCCAGACTGAGCCCGGTACGCAATCCGGTGAACAGTTGTGGCAATGCTGATGGCAGTACGATGCGGCGAATCACCTCGCGTGAAGACAGGCCGTGAATCTTGGCCAGCTCCAGAAGCTTGCGGTCAACGCTGTGTATGCCGGCGACCAGGTTGATATAGACCGGGAAAAATGCACCGATAGCGATCAGCACAATCTTGGGTGTTTCATCAATCCCCAGCCACAACAACAGCAACGGTACCCAGGCCAGGCTTGGAATAGCTCGCAAGGCTTGAAAAGAGGGTTCGAGCAAGGCCTCTGCCTGCCTTTGCATACCAACCAGCAAGCCAAAACCTATTGCCAGCAAGGATCCCAGTGCAAAGCCCACCGCCACGCGCGTCACACTGGCCAGCACGTGGATTGCTAAATCATGACCTGCCAGATTGACGATGGTCTGGGCAATTTCACTGGGTGGCGGCAACAGATGCTCAGGAATCCAGCCGCGTGCACCGCCAAGCTCTAGCAAACTTAATACCAGCAACGGCAACAATGCGCCCAATGACCACGTCGCAGATCGGTGGCGCAATCGGGTGGCGTCGAGGTTGTCTGTATGCGTTGGCTTGTGGGTGCCAGCACTGTCAGTGAATGGAAAATCCGTTTCCGCATCGGATAGCGGATGTGACGACAGTGCATGCGACTCGATGTGCATGATGTTTCCTGTCTTTGCTCTGGCTCAGAATGAGGCGACGATACTTTGGGAGAAGCCCGGATCGATCAGTGCCTGAATGGTCTTGTTCAAATCGGTTCCTGGTTTGACCAGATCTTCTTCCAGCAGAATCGGCGCGGCTGCGCGTAGGGCGTCACTATGTTCCTTGCCGATCCGTGGGTGCGAGAAATCGTTGCGCTTGAGCTGCAATTGCGCAACGGGTAACGACAGATGCGCTTCTTCGGCAATCAGTTTGGCAGTCTCTGCGGGATTGTTGATGATCCACAGGCGTGCGCGTTCGTAGGCGCGCAGTACGCGTTTGACCTGTTCAGGATACCGTGCAGCGAAGTTGTCGGAAACGTTTAAAAAGCCGTAGGTATTGAAGTTGACGTTGCGATAGATCAGTCGCGAACCGGCTTCCAGCTCGCTGGCGGCTAGATGCGGATCCAGTCCTGCCCAAGCATCAACGCGATTTTGTTCCAGTGCGACACGCCCATCCGGGTGTTGCAGGTGGACGATCTCGACATCGCTTTTGCTCAGGCCATTTTCATGCAGGGTGCGCAGCAGAAACAGGTAAGGATCGGTGCCTTTAGTGGCCGCAATTTTCTTGCCCTTGAGTTCCTTGACTGTCGCAATCGGGGAGTCTTTGTTGACTGCCAGTGCAGTCCATTCTGGTCGCGAATAGACATAGACTGCCTTGATCGGATTGCCATTGGCTCGCGCCAGCAATGCTGCCAGTCCGGCGGTGCTGCCGAAGTCGATGCTGTCGCTGTTGAGAAACTCCAGCGCCCGATTGCTGCCTTGGCTCTGCACCCATTTGACGTTCGTGCCGCTGCTCTTGAGATCTTCTTCCAGCCAGCCGAATTTCTTCAGCACCAGGCTTGGCGGTGAATAGGTCGCGTAGTCAAGCCGGATCGTGGCGGGCAGATCAGCGGCATTGGCCAATCCGGATAATGCAGGCAGGCCCAATCCGGCAGCAGCAGCGGTAGTCAGGCGGAGAAAGTGGCGGCGTTCCATGAGTTTGATCCTTGTACACATCTGGTTGCGACAGGCAATAAAACCTGATTCGACAGAACTGTACGGATCTGCACTATAGAAAAGAACGATTTTTTTCGTGCAAGCTTATGCGTTCGATGTAGGCTTGCAACGCTGAATGTGGGTCAGGGGAGAACCAGTTCGAACAGGGCGCCGCCATCGGGGTGGTTACCTAATTGTGCTTGCCCGTGTTGATCGCCTTTGACATGTGCATCAGCAATCGCATTGCACAGATACATGCCGAGGCCGGTGGATTGCTTGGTCTCCTGAACGCCGATGCCAGGCCCATCGTCGCGCACCTGGAAGACAACTCCGGAACCATGCTTGCGGCAGGATAGCTCGATCTGCTTGCGCGCAAAACGGGTCGCATTCTGCAATGCAGCTTCGAGTGCCAGGCTGACCAGATTTTCATCAAAGAAGGCAATGACCGGCATCTCTTCTTCGTTGATCTTCATCGTCAGGTCCGCATGACCAGCTGGATATTGGTCAATCAGCGCAGTCAGGAAATCCTTCGGCGACAGCACTTCGATATGCGCCTTGAGTCCTTGCGAGGAAGCCTTGTAAAGGGTGAGGAAGCCGATCAGCTTTTCCTGCAGGTTCAGGCAGGTCAGATGTGCCTGGTTGGTCCGTGGATCCGAAGAGTCCGTCGTGAGCACGCGCAACTGGCCTTCCAGCACGCCAAGTGCATTTTTGATGTCATGGACAATAATGGCTGCCAGTTCGGCGTTCATGGTCAGCTCTTCTTTTGGGCTGCCTTGGCGATGGTGTCGCGCAGGAAGCGATGCATTTTGGCTACCCGGTCATTGCCCGGGATCAGGCGATCAAGCGTGGTCAGGTAACGGTTGACGCGCTTGACGTAATCCGTGTTAATGCCGCGTTGACTCATCCACAGCAAATGCAGCTGCGCTGCAGCCATCAAAATGCCGGTATTTTCCGGCAAGCTCTGTAACGCCTCTTCCAGCTTGGCCAGCGATTCATCGGGTTTGGCGCTGCGCATCAAGGCATTGGCTTCAGTAATGATGCTCATGCATTGCTGTACTGCACCATCCACCAGTTCCGAGGCGAGATCTTCCTTGCCGCTGTCAGCAAGTGCCTTGCGGGCCAGCGTCAGCAGGGTCTTGTTTTCGTGATCCGACTTGACGGCCTGCGAAATCAGCTTGGCGCCTTCTTCATCCTTGCCAACTGAAAACGCCGCTTTGGCCAAGGCCAGAATAGCCATCTCCGACGGCTTGCCACCGGCAGCACTCTTCGCCGATGCAAAAGCCTGTTCAGCCGCTGCCATATTGCCCAGTTTGACGTGAGCCTGGGCCGATACGGCCGCTTGGGTGGAGTTGAAGATCGACGATTCAGCATAACGCTTGGGCGCCGTTGATAGCAGGGTCAGTGCAGCATCGGCATCGCCGCTATCGACATGCACCTGCGCGAGCGTCAATAAATCGCTTGGCTGTGCGGTCAGCGAACCCTTGGTATGTTTGAGAACCTTGTCGAACGCAGTTTTCGCCTGTTCCAGTTCGCCTGCGCGATAAGCCGCATCGCCCACCATACGGCTACGGCGGGCGGAAGGAATGATTTCCGAAGAGCGCGACAGCGCATCGAGCGCCTGGGTATTGTTGCCCTGTGCTTCCTCGATCTGTGCCAGCAGGTCATAGGCTTCGATGTATTGCGCATTTTGCGCCAATACGTCCTGCACCAGTACCTTGGCGTCGTCGAGCTGACCGGACACGATATTGCAGCGTGCCATACCAATCTTGGCCCAGACCAAATCTTCGCGCATCTGCAGTGCTTCTGAATATACCGCCTTGGCTTCGTCGATACGGCGCAAATCAATCAGCAGGCTCGCCTTGGTCTTGAGAATATCAACCATCCATTTCGGTGCGGTTTTGAGCACATTGTCACATTCGACAATGGCACCGGCCAGATCCTTGCGCTCAAGCTTCTTGTTGATCGGCAACAATGCATTCTGCTTTTCCAGCAGACGATCAATCCGCTCGGCAATCTTGGACGCCGTCAATGGCTTGAGCATATAGGCGTCAGGCTGAAATTCCGCAGCGCTGGCGACCAGATTGTAGCCACTCTCAGCGGTCACCATGATGAACATGGTCGTCGGTGACAACATGTTCTGAGTGCGGAAGAATTCCAGCAGTTGCTGACCGTTGGTTTCCTTGTTGAGATTGTAGTCACAGACAATGAGATCATAGGAGCCGGCTTGAACAAAACGAATTGCTTCGTCAGGCGTGCCGGCCTGATCTACCTTCGTCACGCCGAGTTGCCCCAGGTGCATACGGATGTTTTGGCGCATGGTTGGCATGTCATCAATGACAAGCGAACGCAGGCTGCTAATGCGACTGAAGGGAACCAGAGTCATAAGAAAAACAGATACGCTTTATATTACCAACTAGAAATGTATATCAAATAAGGCAAAATTCGTTAAAAAGCCGCTACGTTTCCGATAATTATGTGTTTCACAAGTATCCGATGCAGCTTTTTTGACCGAATGGCCGTTCTTTTGTGTCTCTGAACTGTTGTCAGATATGACAGTATAAACGGCCGCATACTAACAGACTATCGGTCAAATTCTCGCCTACTTGAATGGGGTGCTCTGCGATCAGTCTGGCAAAGTCGTTTTTGGCGCAAATTTGCAACATAAAAAAAGAGCTTGCGCGAATAACTGTTTTTTTATACAGTGCTGTCTAAGCCATTCTGCTGCACCAGACTGATTCTGATCCATTACTGGATTGGCACTGGTGCACAGTCCCCGATTCTTATTTGATTGCGAACTGTTAGAGACTATTTTGCCGAAAGACACTCCCATGGACGACAAGAAATCCGCCAATAACTCAGAAAAGAGCAAAGCTCTTGCCGCTGCACTGGCGCAGATCGAGAAACAATTCGGCAAGGGCTCCGTCATGCGCATGGAAGACGGTGCAGTGGTCGAAGAGATTCAGGTGGTATCCACTGGTTCGTTGGGCTTGGACATCGCTCTCGGCGTTGGCGGTTTGCCACGTGGTCGTGTCATTGAGATTTATGGCCCTGAATCTTCGGGCAAAACAACGCTGACTCTGCAGGCAATTGCCGAAATGCAAAAGACTGGCGGAACCTGCGCCTTTATCGACGCGGAACATGCATTGGATGTTACCTATGCCCAGAAGCTGGGCGTCAATTTGTCTGACCTGCTGATTTCCCAGCCCGATACAGGTGAGCAGGCGCTAGAAATTACCGATGCGCTGGTGCGCTCCGGTGGTGTTGACCTGATTGTCGTTGACTCGGTAGCGGCATTGACCCCACGCGCAGAAATCGAAGGCGACATGGGAGACTCCTTGCCTGGTCTGCAAGCGCGTCTGATGTCCCAAGCCTTGCGCAAGCTGACTGGCAGCATCAATCGCACCAATACAACGGTGATCTTCATTAATCAGATCCGTATGAAGATCGGTGTGATGTTCGGTAATCCCGAAACGACCACTGGCGGTAATGCCCTGAAGTTCTATGCGTCCGTGCGCCTGGATATCCGTCGTACAGGATCGATCAAGTCTGGCGATGAAGTCATCGGCAGCGAAACCAAGGTCAAAGTGGTCAAGAACAAGGTGGCGCCGCCATTCCGCGAAGCGCATTTCGATATTTTGTATGGAGAAGGTACTTCCCGCGAAGGTGAAATTCTGGATCTAGGTTCGGAAGCCAAGATTGTCGAGAAGTCGGGCGCCTGGTACAGCTACAACGGCGAACGTATCGGTCAGGGTAAAGATAATGCGCGTAATTATCTGAAAGAGCGTCCAGAACTGGCGCGCGAAATTGAAAATAAGGTGCGTGCATCTCTGGGCGTACCAGCGTTGGCAGGTACAGCTCCGGCAGAGGCTTCCTGAGTTTTCTGAGCCCACATTGCAGCTGTTGTTTGATTTATAGTTTTCTCTGTTTGTCCACAAGTCGTTGCTCGACGCTTTGGAACGATGGGTATAAAAATGGCCCGACCACCCATTAGTCTGAAAGCGCGAGCGCTCAAATATCTCTCTTCACGTGAGCATAGTCGTCTGGAACTTGCGCGTAAGCTAAGTGCTTACGCGCAAGATGACGACGATATCGAAGTCTTGCTCGACTGGCTCGAAGCTTCAAAATTTCTTTCTCAGGAACGTTTTTCGGAGTCGCTGGTGCACAGGCGCTCGGCTCGTTACGGCAATAACCGCATTTTGTCCGAGCTGCAAAGTCACGGTATTGATGGCGAAATGCTTGTTGATACCCGCCAACGATTGGTAGAAGACGAATCGCTCAGAGCGTGCGAGGTTTTACGTCGCAAGTTTGCCTCGCCGCCACAAGATATACAGGCGCGCGCGAAATGTCAGCGTTTCCTGCAGCAGAGAGGATTTTCTTCGCGCGCGATCCGTGACGCGGTCAAGATGGCATGGAATGAGCTGCCGGATGACCCGGATGCGGATACCTGATGGAGATGCAGTAAATAGCGGCTAGTCGTTCGTGCTGCTGTTGATGCGCCTTCAGCTGTGCTAAAATCTCGGGGTTTTTGCTGCGCCGCATTAGCGGCTGTCATGGCAATCTTTGTGATGACGACACGCAATGCGACAACAACCAATGTTGATCAAATGGCATCTTTATGCCCCAAGTACTTTCAGCACCGTCTATCAGGCAAATCGCTAAGCCCGTCGGCTTGCGCGCTGTTGCGTGCGATTACCACGCCCAGCCACGATTTGTCGTCCCCATTCGCGCCGCGCGGTTGTCCCGCCAGCCGGATTTCAATCCAGTAAGTTTTATTCAATAGTGTCTAAAGGGAAGCTCCCATGAAAATCCACGAGTATCAGGGCAAAGAAATCCTCCGCCAATTCGGCGTGACCGTTCCACGCGGCATTCCATGCCAATCCGTTGAGGATGCTGTCAAGGCAGCCGAAACACTGGGCGGACCAGTTTGGGTCGTCAAGGCGCAAATTCACGCAGGTGGCCGTGGTAAGGGTGGTGGCGTGAAGGTTGCAAAGTCGTTGGAACAGGTCAAGGAATACGCGAACCAAATCCTCGGCATGCAACTGGTCACGCACCAAACTGATGCCAATGGTCAAAAGGTTCGTCGCTTGCTGATCGAAGAAGGCGCAGACATCAAGAAGGAACTGTACGTCAGTATGGTCACCGATCGTGTTAGCCAACGTGTCGTGTTGATGGCTTCCAGCGAAGGCGGTATGGACATCGAAGAAGTTGCGGAAAAGCATCCAGAACTGATTCACCAGATCGCTATCGATCCGGCAACTGGCCTGACTGACGCCGATGCTGACAGCATTGCGACTAAAATCGGCGTTCCTGCTGCTTCGGTTGTCGATGCGCGCAAGCAATTGCAAGGTCTGTATAAGGCTTACTGGGAAACTGATTCGTCCCTGGCCGAAATCAACCCACTGATCCTGACCGGCGACGGCAAGGTGATCGCACTGGACGCCAAGTTCAACTTTGACTCCAACGCGCTGTTCCGTCATCCAGAAATCGTCGCTTACCGCGATCTGGACGAAGAAGATCCAGCTGAAATTGAAGCTTCCAAGTTTGACCTGGCTTACATCTCCCTGGATGGCAACATTGGCTGTCTGGTCAACGGTGCAGGTCTGGCTATGGCAACCATGGACACCATCAAGCTGTTCGGCGGCGAACCAGCCAACTTCCTCGACGTTGGTGGTGGCGCAACTACCGAGAAGGTGACCGAAGCCTTCAAGATCATGTTGAAGAACCCAGAACTGAAGGCAATCCTGGTCAACATCTTCGGCGGCATCATGCGCTGTGACGTGATCGCCGAAGGCGTGATCGCTGCGTCCAAGGCTGTTTCCCTGAAAGTGCCACTGGTGGTGCGCATGAAGGGTACCAACGAAGAAATCGGCAAGAAGCTGCTGGCCGACTCCGGCCTGCCAATCATTTCGGCAGACAGCATGGAAGAAGCTGCGCAAAAAGTTGTTGCTGCAGCTAACGGTAAATAATAGGACAAGGAATAGCTATGTCGATTCTGATCAATAAAGACACCAAAGTCATCACCCAAGGTATCACCGGCAAGACCGGCCAATTTCATACACGTATGTGCCGCGAATACGCGAATGGTAAGAATGCATTCGTCGCTGGCGTGAATCCGAAGAAGGCTGGTGAAGATTTCGAAGGCATCCCGATTTTCGCCAATGTGACCGAAGCCAAGAAGGCTACTGGCGCAAACGTGTCGGTCATCTATGTTCCGCCAGCAGGCGCTGCTGCCGCGATCTGGGAAGCTGTTGAAGCTGAACTGGATCTGGCCATCTGTATCACAGAAGGCATTCCAGTACGCGACATGCTGGCATTGAAGGATCGTATGGCCAAGTCTGGCAGCAAGACTTTGCTGCTGGGACCAAACTGCCCAGGTCTGATCACTCCAGACGAAATCAAGATCGGCATCATGCCAGGTCACATCCACAAAAAGGGCCGTATTGGTGTCGTGTCCCGTTCGGGCACATTGACCTATGAAGCAGTGGGTCAATTGACCGCACTGGGTCTGGGCCAATCGTCGGCAGTTGGTATTGGCGGTGATCCAATCAACGGTCTGAAGCACATCGATATCATGAAGGCATTCAACGATGACCCTGATACTGACGCCGTCATTATGATCGGTGAAATTGGTGGTCCTGACGAAGCCAATGCTTCTTACTGGATCAAGGACAACATGAAGAAGCCAGTTGTAGGCTTTATCGCTGGTGTGACAGCGCCTCCAGGCAAGCGCATGGGCCATGCTGGTGCGCTCATCTCTGGCGGTGCTGATACGGCTGAAGCCAAGCTGGCGATCATGGAAGCGTGCGGCATCAAGGTCACACGCAATCCTTCCGAAATGGGTCGTCTGTTGAAGTCGGTACTGTAATTTGTTTGTCGTCAAGACAGGCATCGCGGTGACAGGTCGCCTCGGCTGACTTGTCGTCCGTCCGGCAATATGGGGAGCTTTTGCTCCCCATATTGCTTTTAAGTCATTGATCAGTTTGAATGCGATATCGTATTCGGTTGTCCTGAAGAATAAAACTTATTCACAAAGATGCTCTGTACGCCTATTATCCGCACAGGGATTCCGGTGCCGTAGTCCAGAGCAATGTGACCGCATCAAGCGGCCGCGCACCATGTCGAGCAATCGATTTTTGTCAGAGGAAAATATATGCAAGCAATGCAGCAGTCCAACCGCCATTCGCCACGCGCACAAGGCGGCTTCACCTTGATTGAGTTGATGATCGTTATTGCCATTGTCGGCGTATTGGCGATGTTCGCGGTACCGCAATATCGCTCGTACCTGATTCGTACCAAGGTGGTGGATGGTCTGAATCTGGCAGCGCCAGCGAAAATGGCGGTCAGCGAAGCGATTCAGACTAAAGGGAGTTTGGATATCGATCCTACGCGAACCGGCTATACCTTTACGCCGAGTGCTGATATCAAGAATGTCAGCGCTATCACGATTGGAGCGCAAGGGGTTATTACAATCAAGTACGCTGATATTGGCAACAATCTCGACGGAAAGACCATTAATCTGGTGCCTAATGTTAGTGACGCAGCCATTAGCTGGAGTTGCCGTGCTGCTTCGGTAGCTACCCCGCCAGTGGCGAATTCAGGCACATTGCCAGCAGAATTCGCGCCAGAAAACTGCCGTTGATCACTGCCTGGTTGAGCAAAAAAAGCGTGCATTTATGCGCGCTTTTTTATTGTCGAAGAGTTGGATGCAAATAAAAAAATCTAGTGTGAGTCGCCATTCAAGCTTGCGACCACGACCCGGATTTCCCGCCATGCTTTTCTTGCACCCGGATATCGGTCATCACCATACCGCGATCAATCGCCTTGGACATATCGTAAATGGTGAGCAGTCCAACCTGAACGGCTATCAGCGCTTCCATTTCTACGCCGGTCTTGCCCTGTGTTTCTATGCGCGCCTGGCAGGTAATGCTCGCCTGCTTAGCGTTGATCTCGAATTCAACCGATACATGAGTGAGCGCCAGCGGATGGCATAGTGGAATCAGATCGCTGGTGCGTTTGGACGCCATGATGGCCGCGATACGTGCAATTCCCAGGACATCGCCTTTTTTTGCTGTACCTGACTGAATCACAGCGAGCGTAGCTGGCTGCATGCGGATTGTTCCGCTGGCGACGGCAATGCGGTGCGTATCGTTTTTGCCGCCAACATCGACCATGTGGGCTTGTCCCTGTTGATCAAAATGCGTCAACCCAGGCTGCGCGTTATCGGCAACTGGATTGGCAGTATTTTCTGTGGAGGATGGCATTGTGGTCATGGTAAAAAGGGGGGGGGCGAAAATTAGTTTTGCGAAGGTATCATAGCAGGCATTATTCTCAGATCATTTTCTTTATCTTTGGATAAATGCCCGTCTCTTTGTTCAATGTACCTATGTCTTTGAAGAATCCTATGGCACGTCATTTTTCTGCTGCAGTGCGACGATATGTTGCACTCGGTCTGATGCTGGTGGCGTTAATGGATATCAGCATCTTATCGGGACATGCGCAGTCGTTGCCTACGTTGGGCGATACGGAGCGTGAAAATCTGTCGCCCTTGATGGAACGCAAGCTGGGTGAACAAATCATGCGCGATATCCGGCACGATCCCGATTATCTCGATGATGCGCCATTGCTTGAATATCTGAATAATTTTGGTACTGGGCTGGTTGCCGTACGTCCCGAGGTGCGCGGCGAGGCTGGCTTCGATTTCTTTTTCTTTGCAGTACGCGATCCGATGCTCAATGCCTTTGCACTGCCCGGAGGTTTTATTGCCGTGCATTCGGGCTTGTTGCTGGCGGCACAGAGTGAATCGGAGCTGGCATCAGTCATGGCGCATGAGATCGGGCATGTCGCACAGCGTCATATTGCACGTATGCTAGGGCAGCAAAAGCAGAATGGGATAATCCAGTTAGGCGCTTTTGTGCTTGGTGCGCTGGCCGGGTTGGCAAAAGCCGGTAGCGATACGGCAATGGCAACGGTGATGGGTGGCGCTGGAGTTGCCATGCAGCGACAACTCAGTTTCAGCCGCGATGCCGAACGTGAAGCAGATCGAATTGGCTTTCAGATACTGCGTGATGGTGGCTTTGATACCTCGGGTATGGTGGTTTTCTTTGGGCGCATGCAGACCGCGACACGCAGCTTTAGTGAGTCGGTGCCACCGTATCTGCTCACGCATCCTTTGACGACCGAGCGTATGGCAGATATTCAGGCGCGTATCAGGGATGAGCGCTACCGACAACATGCGGATAATCCAGATTTTCAGCTGATTCGGGCCAGGGTTCGTATTCTCCAGAATAATTCATCGCAGGGTCTGCGAGATGCTCAGGAATACTTTGAGGCGCAGCTGCGCCAGAATACCAAGCAGCAAATCATGGCTGCTAATTATGGTTTGGCTTACGCTGCGTATCTCCAGGGTAAATATGCTGCGGCCGAAGGCTTCTTGCAGCAGGCGCGCAATGCCGCGCAATCAATGGTCCCAAGTATGTTGTTCTCGCAGCTGGAAATCGAGATCAAGAGCGCTCAGCGCCAATATCCTGCAGCCCTGAAGCTGGCTGAGGCGCAGTGTGATCAATATCCCTTCTCGCGTGTTGCAGTACATCAGTTCGCACAAGCGCTCATTGAGAATAAGCGGTGGCAGGAAGCTGTGGACTTTTTGCGGGAGGAGTCGCAAATGTACCGACAAGATAAAGCTGTACAAGATGCGCTGGCGAGAGCCTATGCCGGTCAGGGTAAGCTGGCCTTGCAGCACATGGCATTAGCTGAATCCTATGCCTTGGGCGGCAGTCTGCCAGCAGCGATTGAGCAACTTGGCCTGGCACGTACTGCACCGGATGCCACTTTCTATGATCAGTCCATGGTGGATGCTCGGGAACGTGAGCTCAAGGTGAGATGGAAAGATGAGCAGGCTGAGAACGAGGAGTTTAAATAGTACTGCAGCCTACTTAAGCAGTTTCATCAGCACGAGGTTGCGCCACGAATTTGAAGTGCGTTTCCAGAGAATGACTGTCGATGCGCTGAACCGGTAGTATCAAATTACCGCGCCGCCATTCCAGTTGCACACTGGTGCTGCCGTCGAGCCACTGCAGCACTTGCTCTTCGCTGGCGTGCTCGCCCGCGCAGTGCAATCCGGAAAAGAGCGCTGCGCCATCTCTATCGTCGAGCGTTGCCACTTTGTCCGGACTCGCCAGCAGTAGTTGGCCACGCTCTGTGAGCCAGGCTGCGGTGGGTTGCAGCGGTTCATCTGTGTGTAGCTTCAGATCAGCCGTAGGATCTGTGCGCACAATATACGGTGTCAGTT
Source organism: Herbaspirillum sp. Sphag64 (assembly GCF_014192645.1). Lineage (GTDB taxonomy): Bacteria > Pseudomonadota > Gammaproteobacteria > Burkholderiales > Burkholderiaceae_D > Herbaspirillum. The sequence goes on from NZ_JACHYE010000018.1 coordinate 26,882, forward strand.
CGAGGTCGACATAAACCCGTTGTGGTCCGTTTTGAAAAAACCAGCGGCCAGTATCGTCGCCGCCATAATTGCGATTGATGAATCCTATCAGGGTCGCGTGATCGATTCTGGTGCCAGGCAGATCGTTCTCCTGTGCGTAAGTGTCACGCATGCGCCAATATCCGCGGGCATCGAGCCGCAGCCAGCCAAAGCAATGTGGCACATTGGGCCACTTGGTCATGGCCTGCCTGACGATGTCATCCATTACGCTTTACCTTCCAGGAAGTGCAGTATGCGACTGGGCAGCCAATCCAGGCTTCCCGGTGGAGCGCCAACGGCAAAGCCTACATGGCCGCCGTGTTGTGGATATTCCAGCTGCACCGCATTCGATGCGCTCTGTGGCAGGTAGCGCTCCGGTAAGAACGGGTCGTTACGTGCATTGAGTACCAGCGTGGGGACGGTAATGTCGTGCAATATATGTTTCGCGCTGGCACGGTCCCAGTAATCTTCGGTATTGGCGTAGCCGTGCAAGGGTGCTGTCACGATATTGTCGAAGGTGTACAGATCACGTGCGCTCAGCAGCGCATTGCGATCGAACAAGCCCGGAAACTGTTGCAGCTTGAGAAGGCACTTTGGCTTGAGTGTTCGCAGGAATGACTGCGTGTAAAGCCGGTTAAATCCTTTGCTGAGTGTCACGCCACCGCCAGCCAGATCAAGTGGCGCTGAAATGGAGCACGCCGCATCCACAAACTCAGCCTCATGTTGAGATTCGCCCAGCCAGCGTAGCAAGGCGTTGCCGCCCAGTGAAACGCCGGCGACATAAAATTTGGTGGCGCCGATGGCCTGAAAATGCGTTTGCAGGCGACGCAAGATCCAGTCAAGCTCTCCGCTATCACCTGAATGGTAGAACCGCGGGGCAAGGTTCAGTTCGCCTGAGCACCCCCGAAAATGCGGGATGACACCAGACCACCCGCGTGCCGCAACGGCGGCCATGAGTGAGCGGCTGTAATGACTGTCTGAAGAACCTTCGAGGCCGTGAAACAGCACCACCATTGGTTGCCCGGGCTGACCATCAACGAAATCGACGTCGATGAAATCCCGGTCGGGCGTTTCCCAGCGTTCGCGCCGGAAGTCAACATTGGGCTTGGTAATAAAGAGCGCTGGATAGATGGTTTGAAGATTGCCGCCAGGTAGCCAGCGGGGAGGGCTGTATTGCATCATCAGGTTGGTTGAATTGAAACTGTGTCTTGGTATGTGCTGGGATCAATGCAGCATGGTCTCGGCAATGGGCTCCGTCGGCGCAGGGCCGGGAGCCACCGACGCATGGTGCATGACCATGCGCCATCCTTGTGCCGTTTTCAAGTAAATGTTAGTCGCAACGATGTGAATCTCCGCCATCACATTCTCAGGTCGGGCAATTTCTTCGATGACGCTGTGAATGGCCGTGGTCATGGAGTGGGTCGCATGCAATTGGCGAGGTTGGATATGCAGTCCGCCACGTGACAGAATCTCTTCCCAGGTATTGCGGATGGCTACATGTCCAACCAGTCTCGTTGCGCCAGGGTGGATACAGACGATTTCCTCGTCCTCAGCCCATAGACGCATCAGCGCTTCGATATCGGCGCGTGCCAGCGCGTCATAGTAGGCAGCTTCAATTTCATCAGGGGAACCTTGTATCAGTTTGACGCGTGGCATGGTATCTCCGGCGAAGAATGCCAAAAGGGCCAACGCGTTTGCTGGCCCTCCATTCCAGAATTTCCTTGTGGTCTGATCCTCTGCTCAGTGCGCTTTAACGACCGCGCCCGGCTTGAGCTGATATTGCGTGCCACAGTAAGGGCATTTGGCCGCGCCGTGATCGTCCAGTTCAAGGAATACGCGCGGATGGGATGACCATTGCGGCATATTCGGATTGGGGCAGTGGGCCGGCAGGTCCTTGCCATCGAGTTGGACTGGCTGGGTTTGTTGTTGGGTGCTCATATTGTTCTCCGGGGTGTTATAACTAAAATTGCTTAATCTAAAACTAATCCTTAGCTAACGCTGAAGCTGCAGTCTGTCTTCAGACCAGCGTCAGCCAATGTTGATATTGTGGTGCTTTGCCAGACACCACGTCAAAGAACAGTGCCTGCAGTTTTTCGGTAATTGGGCCGCGTGCGCCGTTACCAATGGTACGGTTGTCGAGTTCCCGAATCGGGGTAACTTCGGCTGCGGTGCCGGTAAAGAAGGCTTCATCGCTGCAATACATCTCGTCACGCGTGATACGTTTTTCGATCACCTCGATGCCGAGGTCGCGGGCCATGGTCAGAATGGCGTCACGGGTAATGCCGTCGAGACAGGAAGCCAGGTCTGGCGTGTAAAGCTTCCCGTTCTTGACGATGAAAACATTTTCTCCCGATCCTTCGGAGACGTAGCCATCGGTGTCGAGCAGCAAGGCCTCGTCGTAGCCGTCGGTCAATGCTTCCTGATTGGCCAGGATCGAATTGATGTAATAGCCGGAAGCCTTGGCGCGCACCAGCGAGACGTTGACGTGGTGTCGGGTGAACGAGGACGTTTTCACGCGAATACCTTTGTTGATGCCGTCTTCACCCAGATAAGCGCCCCATGGCCACGCTGCGATTGCGACGTGAATGCGGTTGCCTTTGGCGGAGACGCCAAGTTTTTCGGAGCCAATCCAGATCAATGGTCGCAAGTAGCACGACTCCAAATGGTTTTCTCTGACGACCTGCAGTTGTGCCTGGATAATGGTTTCCTGATCGAACGGAACTTGCATCTGGAAGATTTTTGCCGAATTGAACAGGCGCTGTGTGTGTTCCTTGAGGCGGAAAATCGCCGTGCCCTGCGGCGTCTTATAGGCGCGTACGCCCTCAAAGACACCCATACCGTAATGCAGCGTATGGGTCAGCACGTGGATGGTGGCATCGCGCCAGTCAATCAATGCGCCGTCCTTCCAAATTTTTCCGTCGCGGTCAGCCATGGACATAATGGAAATCTCCAATCAAATGAGAGTGCGGATCAAGTGAATCAAAGTCATCATTTTAACGGAAGCAGGCCTCAAAAAGTTTCTTCTGCGATTTGTGTTTGCTGTAGATAAACCTCCCGGAGTGTGATTCTTTACGCAGGCTTCGCTCACTTTAGTCGGGTTGTCCATGCTGCTGTTGCCGGTGCTGTACGGATGCTGCAAAAACCATGCTGGGAGCAGGGCGGGTGGAGTAAAATAACGCCTTTTTGCCCCTCCTGGATTACGCATAAAAATGAAATTCAACCGACTCAGCGATCTGATCTCCGCCAATGCGCTGCAAGGCAAACGTGTCTTTATCCGTGCAGATCTCAATGTTCCGCAAGATGATGCTGGTAATATCACCGAAGATACACGCATCAGGGCTTCGGTTCCGGCAATTCGTCAGGCCCGTGATGCTGGTGCAGCTGTCATGGTGACTTCGCATCTGGGTCGGCCGGTTGAGGGAGAGTTCAAGCCTGAGGATTCGCTGGCACCTGTCGCCAAGCGCCTGTCTGAACTCTTGGGTGCAGAGGTCAAGCTGGTTGCTGACTGGACCGATGGTGTTAGTGTTTCTCCTGGGCAAGTCGTATTGTTGGAAAATTGCCGCTTGAACAAGGGCGAGAAAAAGAATAACGACGAACTTGCGCAAAAAATTGCCAAATTGTGCGATATCTACGTCAATGACGCCTTTGGTACTGCGCATCGTGCTGAAGCCACGACCCATGGCGTTGCCAAGTTTGCACCGATTGCTTGTGCCGGCCCGCTGCTGGCGGCAGAACTGGATGCGTTGGGCAAGGCGCTTAATCAACCCGCACGGCCACTGGTGGCGATTGTCGCCGGCTCGAAAGTATCGAGCAAATTGACTATTCTGAAAGCGTTGGCGGACAAGGTCGATAACCTGATCGTCGGCGGTGGTATTGCCAATACCTTCATGCTGGCATCTGGTCTGAACATCGGCAAATCGCTGGTGGAAGCGGACCTGGTGGAAGAAGCGCGCGCCATTATTGACATGATGGCAAAGCGTGGCGCGTCCGTGCCGATTCCGGTTGATGTTGTCTGTGGTAAGGAGTTCTCACCGAGCGCCGTTGCGACGGTCAAGGACGCGGCCGATGTTGCCGACGATGACATGATTTTTGATATTGGTCCCAAGACCGCGAAGCTGCTGGCGGAACAACTCGGCAAGGCAGGTACCATCGTATGGAACGGCCCTGTGGGCGTGTTTGAGTTTGATCAGTTTGGTGCTGGTACCAAAGCCCTGGCGCACGCCATTGCTGACTCCTCTGGTTTTTCAATTGCGGGTGGCGGCGATACGCTGGCAGCAATTGCTAAATATGGCATTACGGACAAGGTTGGTTATATTTCGACCGGTGGCGGTGCTTTCCTCGAGTTTCTGGAAGGTAAGACCTTGCCTGCCGTGGAAATACTGCTACAGCGCGCACAATAATCACGAACGACAAGTAATTGCAGTACCTGGAAGCGAACCCAATAAAACAAGAATGCAGCTTCTTTAACCTCGCCAAGAGAAAGATATCAATGAGAGCCACCAAGATTGTTGCCACTATCGGCCCAGCATCCAGCGACAGGGAGACACTGACTCGGATGATCAAGGCCGGCGTTGACGTCGTACGTCTGAATTTTTCGCACGGCAAAGCACAGGATCACATCGATCGTGCCAAGCTGGTACGTGAAGTAGCAGATACCTGTGGCCGTAAAGTCGCCATCATGGCCGATCTGCAAGGTCCGAAGATCCGTGTTGGCAAGTTTGAAAACGGCAAGATTGTGCTCGCCAACGGTGACAAATTCATTCTCGATTCCGATTGCGAATTGGGTAATCAAGAGCGCGTAGGTCTCGACTACAAGGCATTGCCACGTGATTTGCGCGGCGAAGATGTTTTGTTGCTCAACGATGGTCTGATTGTGCTGGTGGTGGAGCGCGTGTTCGGCAATGAGATTCATACAGTCGTCAAGATCGGTGGTGAACTGTCTAACAACAAGGGTATCAACCGTCAGGGCGGTGGTTTGTCTGCACCGGCACTGACCGCCAAGGACATGGACGATATCAAGACGGCGATGAGCTTTCAGGCTGACTACGTGGCAGTGTCCTTCCCCAAGAATGCGACCGACATGGAAATGGCACGTCAGCTTGGTAACGTTGCTGGCGAACCCTATGGTCACAAGCCAATGATGATCGCCAAGATCGAGCGTGCGGAAGCGATTCCGTTGCTGCAGGAAATCCTGGATGCCTCCGATGGCATCATGGTCGCGCGTGGCGACCTGGCGGTTGAAGTTGGCAATGCCGCTGTTCCCGGTTTGCAAAAGCGCATGATCAAGATGGCGCGTGCGTCCAACAAACTGGCAATCACCGCGACTCAGATGATGGAATCGATGATCGTCAATGCCGTACCGACTCGTGCGGAAGTATCGGATGTGGCCAATGCGGTGCTGGACGGTACCGATGCCGTGATGACTTCCGCAGAAACCGCATCCGGCAAGTATCCGGTTGAGACGATTGAAGCCATGTCGTCGATCTGTCTTGCCGCTGAAAAATCAGAAGACTGCAAGCTGGATGCCGATTTCCTGAATCTGCAGTTCACCCGTATTGATCAGTCGATTGCCTACGGCGCGTTGTTTACTGCCCACCACTTACGCGTCAAGGCAATTGCTGCGTTGACCGAGTCTGGCTCCACTGCACTGTGGATGAGCCGACACAATATTGATGTTCCTATTTTTGCTATTACCCCCAATGTCGCCACCCGTCAGAAGGCAGCGTTGTTCCGCAATGTCCGTACTTTTGAGCTGGCGCAGTCGACCGACACAGAAGTCGTGTTGAAGGGCGTTCAGGACTTGCTGCTGGCGCAGGGCGTGGTGCAAAAAGGGGATTTGATCGTCGTGACCTGGGGTGAGCCGATTGGCCAAGTCGGTGGCACCAATGCGCTGAAAATACTCAGGGTCGGCGAGTACTGATTTTTATCGTTCTGGAGTTTTATCATGCCTCTCGTATCAATGCGTCAATTGCTGGACCACGCCGCTGAAAACAGCTACGGTCTGCCAGCTTTCAACGTCAACAACCTGGAGCAGGTCGCTGCGATCATGCAGGCCGCCGATGAAGTCGGTGCGCCGGTGATCATGCAAGCTTCTGCCGGTGCTCGAAAGTATGCTGGCGAAGCCTTCCTGCGTCATCTGATTGAGGCAGCGGTGGAGGCCTATCCGCATATCCCTGTTGTGATGCATCAGGACCATGGCCAGTCGCCAGCTGTCTGCATGGCAGCGATCAAATCCGGCTTTACTTCGGTGATGATGGATGGTTCCCTGATGGAAGATGGCAAGTCAGTTGCCAGTTATGAGTACAACGTGGAAGTGTCGCGCAAGGTGGTAGAGTTTTCGCACGCGATCGGTGTCACGGTGGAAGCGGAGCTGGGTGTTCTCGGCTCGCTGGAAACCATGATGGGTGACAAGGAAGATGGTCATGGTGCCGATGGCAAGATGACCCGTGAGCAGCTGCTTACCGATGTCGCGCAAGCCGCCGATTTTGTCAAGCTGACTCAGTGCGATGCACTGGCAATTGCCATTGGAACTTCGCATGGTGCCTACAAGTTCTCGCGTAAGCCGACTGGCGATATTCTGGCGATTGATCGCATCAAGGAAATCCACGCACGCATTCCCAATACGCACCTGGTGATGCATGGTTCTTCTTCCGTACCGCAGGAACTGCTGGCCGAAATTCGCCAGTTCGGCGGTGACATGAAGGAAACCTACGGTGTTCCTGTGGAAGAAATCCAGGAAGGTATCAAGCACGGCGTTCGCAAGATCAATATCGATACCGATATCCGTCTGGCGATGACTGGCGCGGTACGTCGCTATCTGGCTGAAAATCCGTCCAAGTTTGACCCACGTGACTTCCTCAAGCCAGCGCGCGAAGCTGCCAAGCTGGTGTGTAAGGCACGTTATCTGTCCTTCGGCTGCGAGGGGCAAGCAGGCAAGATCAAGGCAATTCCGCTGGAAAAAATTGCCGAGAAATACAAGAAGGGCGAGCTGTCGCAAATCGTGCAGTAAGCGATCACGCGCCACATGCGACCGGGACCTGGATTTACCAGTCCCGGTTTTTTGACTTTAAAGGTGGGTGGAAAATGGTAGTGCAATGACAAGCGCAGCCGCTCCAGAGCCACTCACAGATTGATCGGAATCATCATGACCAGCCTCTACAAAACTTCTATTTCATCCCTGCCTCTGCTGGGCAATGGCAAAGTGCGTGACAACTATGCCGTTGGCGATGACAAACTGTTGATCGTCACCACTGACCGCCTGTCGGCGTTCGATGTCATCATGAATGAACCTATTCCCGGTAAGGGCAAGGTGCTGAACCAGATGTCGGATTTCTGGTTCGAGAAGCTGGGCCATATTGTTCCCAATCATCTGACCGGTGTTGCTCCGGAAACTGTGGTTGCGGCTCATGAAATCGAACAGGTGCGCGGCCGTGCCGTCGTGGCCAAGCGCCTCAAACCGATTCTGGTAGAGGCCGTCGTGCGTGGTTACATCATTGGTTCCGGCTGGAAGGATTATCAGGAAAGTGGCGCCATCTGCGGCATTCAATTGCCAGCAGGATTGCAACAGGCCGCCAAACTGGAGCAGCCAATTTTCACCCCTGCGGCGAAGGCTGATCTCGGTGAGCACGATGAGAACATCAGCTTTGCAGAAATGGAAAAGCGTATCGGTAGCGAACTGGCCAACAAAATGCGTGACATCAGCATCAAGCTGTATCAGACAGCAGCCGATTATGCTGCCACCCGCGGCATCATCATCGCTGATACCAAGTTCGAATTTGGTTTGGACGACAATGGCGTATTGCATCTGATGGATGAGGTTTTGACTGCGGATTCTTCGCGCTTCTGGCCTGCGGATAGCTATCAGGTCGGTATCTCTCCGCCATCGTTCGATAAGCAGTTTGTGCGCGATTACCTGGAAACTGTCACTACCTGGAAGAAGACCCCGCCTGCGCCGGCACTGCCGGCAGAGGTCATTGAAAAGACCGGTGCAAAGTATCGTGAAGCGCTGGAGCGCCTGACCGGCAATCCACTGAAAGATTAAGGATCAACATGAGCCAGAACAATGCACAGACGCCGGTGGTCGGTGTCGTCATGGGATCGTCGTCCGACTGGGATGTGATGCAACATGCAGTTGCCATTCTGAAGGAATTTGGTATCCCGCACGAAGCCCAGGTCGTGTCTGCACACCGTATGCCAGATCAGATGTTCGCCTATGCGGAACAGGCGCGTGGACGTGGTTTGCGCGCGATTATTGCCGGTGCCGGTGGCGCAGCCCATCTGCCGGGCATGATTGCAGCCAAAACGATCGTGCCGGTACTGGGCGTGCCTGTACCTTCCAAATATTTGCGCGGCGAAGACTCACTGCTGTCGATTGTGCAAATGCCCAAGGGAATTCCGGTGGCCACCTATGCCATTGGTGAAGCTGGTGCTGCCAACGCTGCGTTGTCGGCGATCGCCATGTTGGCGACAACGGATGATGCCCTGGCAGCCAGACTCGAAGATTTCCGTGTCAAGCAGACTCAAGTTGCGCTGGAGATGAAGTTACCGTTATGAACGCATCGCAGTCCTCATCGTCATCTCAACTGGCCGCTAACAATAGTGTAGCGTTGCCCACCACGACGCCGGCCACCTGGCTCGGTGTCATGGGCGGCGGTCAGCTTGGCCGGATGTTTGCACATGCCGCACAGGCTATGGGTTTCAAAGTTGCCGTGCTGGAGCAGGAGTTGGATTGTCCTGCAGGGCAAGTAGCGGATCGCTTGATCCGTACCGCATACACCGACGCCGAAGGTCTGGCTCAGCTGGGTAGCCTGTGCAGCGCGGTAACCACCGAATTCGAGAATGTGTCTGCGCAGAGCCTGGCGACATTGGCCGCTAAGACCTATGTCGCACCGGCTGCCAATGGAGTATCGATTGCGCAAGATCGGATTGCCGAGAAGCGCTTCTTTGTTGAGAGCAGCAGTGCTTCGGGTGTTCACCCTGCGCCGCACAAGACGATTGCTTCTGACGCCGATATTGCAGCGATTACCGAAGATCTCTTGCCGGGGATTTTGAAGACGGTCCGTATGGGGTATGACGGCAAAGGGCAGGTACGTGTACGTAGCGTCGATGAGGTGCGCGCTGCGTTTGCCGATATGGGTGGTGTGATCTGTCTGCTCGAAAAGATGCTGCCACTGGCCTACGAAGTGTCTGTGTTAGTAGCGCGTGGCGCCGATGGTGCCGCGGTAGTGTACCCGATTGCGGAGAATGTGCATCGTGATGGTATTTTGTTCACTACCACCGTACCTTCTGACCATGTTGCTCCCAGCGTTGCCAAGCAGGCGCAGGATGCGGCGCTCTCGCTGATCTCGCGACTCGATTATGTCGGTGTCTTGTGCATTGAATTTTTCGTGCTGAAAGATGGTTCGCTGGTGGTCAACGAGATGGCGCCACGACCTCACAATAGCGGTCATTACACCATCGATGCCTGCATTACCAGTCAGTTCGAGCAGCAGGTACGGGCAATGGCACGACTGCCACTGGGTGATGTGCGACAGCACTCACCTGCTGTGATGCTCAATATCCTTGGTGACGTATGGTATCCAGAGAATGGTGCAGAAGTGCGCGAGCCGGACTGGGACAAGATTTTGGCGCTGCCTGGAGCGCATTTGCACCTGTACGGCAAGGCTGAGGCACGACGCGGTCGTAAAATGGGACACATCACCTTTGTTGCGCCGACTTTGGCTGAGGCGCAAGCGCAATTAAGCATCGCATGCCAGATTTTGGGTATCGCAGGATAAGGACGCTCTCATGACAGCAATCGATATGGCATCGATCAAATTGGCTGCCCGCAAGCTTGAGCAGGGCAAGTTAGTGGCGTTTCCAACCGAGACCGTCTATGGCCTTGGTGGCGATGCCGAGAATGCTGCGGCGATCACCGACATTTATACTGCCAAGGGACGGCCATCCAATCATCCTGTGATTGTGCATATCGCTCCCGAGGCGGACATCGCTTATTGGGCAGCGAGCGTACCGGCCCAGGCACGCGCGCTGATCGCAGCGTTTTGGCCCGGACCGTTGACCTTGATTCTGAAGCGGGCTGCTCAGATACCGGCGGCGGCTTCAGGTGGGCAGGATTCTATTGGCGTCAGATGTCCATCGCATCCCGTGGCACAGGCATTGCTGCGAGAGTTCAAAGGCGGCAAGGGCGGTGTCGCTGCACCATCCGCCAATAAATTTGGTCATGTGAGTCCAACCACTGCACAACATGTGCGTGATGAGTTCAGTAGCGTCAACGATGTCTTGCTGGACTATATTCTCGATGGTGGCCAGAGCGAAGTCGGTATTGAGTCCACGATTCTCGATTTGTCGCGTATCGAGACCCATGGCGCGGTGTTATTGCGCCCAGGACAGATTACGGTCGATCAGATCGCGGCCGTCCTTGGCGCACCTCCGAATTTGCCCGATGCAACCGCACCACGCGCCTCCGGCACGCTGGATGCACATTACGCACCCCAGACTCCCGTTGCGCAGGTAGCGGCTGAAGACTTATCTGCTGTCTTGAATGCCTTAAGCCAGCGTGCCATCAAAGCTGCACTGATGCAGCGCAATATGCGTGTCTCATCCATCGAACATGTGATCACAATGCCCCAAGATGCCGAGCATTACGCGCACGATCTTTACTCGGGTTTGCGTGAGCTTGATCAGCGCCAGGCAAAGGTTATCTTGGTTGAGGCATTGCCGCAGACCGCAGCATGGCAAGGGATCAATGATCGGCTGCGACGCGCAGCGTTTGATTCCACAGGGATATTGTCGCGTTTGCTATCAACTTAGCGTGCTTTTTTCTGGCGTCGATACACGGAAAAAATAAACAATTTTCGGTTGTTAAAAAAATACACGTCTATACAAAGCGCTTCAAAGCTGGCATAGTATTCTCAAAGAATAGCACGCACGTTCGTTTTAAATCGCAAGCAAAAAACGGAGGTGCCGATATTGTTTCAAGCGTGCACAAGAACACGTCGGAAAAATCGCTGCTCCTGCAGCAAAAAACGAAACTATTTATAAAATTCGGGCGCAGCCCTTAAAACACGGAGACGACACATGAAAAAACAAGCCACACTTTTGCCTAAAATCGCTGCATTGTCCGTTCTGGCCGCATTTGCTGCGCCTGTCATGGCGCAACAGGCTGGTGACAATATCGTCAGTGCAGGTTGGTTTCATATTGTTCCACAAGATTCAAGTACAGGTATCACCGTCGCAAGCGGCACTGGGGCTGGTACTTACACGTCGACAGCGCATTCCGCTGTAAGCAACGGCAACACCCTCGGTCTCGCGCTGACGCATTTTTTTACAGATAATATTGCTGTTACGCTTGATGGTGGTATCCCGCCAGAATTTACCTTGTACGGCAAAGGATCCTTGGCATCCTTCGGGGAGATTGGTAACGCCAAGCAATGGAGTCCAGCGGTTGTTGCCAAATATTACTTCGGCTCACCACAAGATAAATTTCGTCCATTTGTCGGCGCTGGTGTCTCTTACATTACCTACTCTGATGTTCATCTCTCAAATGGATTCCAGCAGTACGCAGGTGGTGAAAGCGTGAATAGTGCGTTGACAGGCGGGACTGCGTCAGCCTCTTTGAGTTCGTCTGTCGCGCCTGTGATTTCTGCTGGTGCAACGTATAACCTCACCGATCGACTGTCGATTGGTTTATCGGTGTCATATTTGAAATTCAAGACGGACGCAACGATTACTGGTAATACGACTGCTACAGCACAAGCTGCTGGTGTTTCTTCAACGATCGTCTACAAAACAAGCATCACCATCAATCCTGTCGTCAGCTTCGTTTCGCTAGGCTACAAGTTCTAGGATTGATCGCACGAATAAAAAAAGCGCCGATTCGGCGCTTTTTTTATTTCCTTACTATGGAGTGAAAGTCACAGATTCATCCCATTGTTTTCGTGAACTGGCCATTGTGATAAATCAGTGGTGCTTGCGGGGACACTTCACAATGCTCGACTTCGCCGACAAAAATCACATGATCGCCTTCTGGATAGCGGCTACGATTATGGCACTCAAACCAGGCAGACACACCTTTCAAGATGGGTTGGCCAGTCCGTGACAGCGCATACTCAACACCCTTGAAGCGGTCGCCCGACTTGCGCGAAAACTGCTCTGCCAATCCCGCCTGCTCGGCACCCAGAATATTGATCACATAGTGCGAATTGCCAGAAAAAACAGGCATGCTGCTGGACTTTTCTCCCAAGCTCCATAGAACGAGTGGCGGGGTCAATGAAACTGAATTGAACGAACTCGCAGTCAGACCTATCAAACTACCGTCCTCCAGACGAGTCGTAATAATCGTAACGCCGGTGGCGAATTGCGATAAGGCTTTACGGAAATGAGCGCTATCGAAGTTGCGCGAAGCAGCGCGTGGCGAGCGTGAATGCATGTGGGGCCTGTTGATTCGATACTAACAAACAAGCATTATGCACAATTTTTGCAGCGCAGTATTGCGGTGCCGTATTGTTGGTGGAACGGCCTTGTGGCCGCAGTGCAAAAAAAGCTGGCAATTGTTAGTATGCTGGAAAGACTCAAAAGTTTGAACGTCAATGTGACGGCATTCATGCTGGCAGAGGTAATTGCTTAGCCCGGAATCTACACACCCAGGAGCAGATCATGGACACTGCAGTAAAACGATCAACAGAAACAGCAATACTCGGCGGAGGATGTTTCTGGTGCCTTGAAGCGGTATATCAGCAGCTCAAAGGAGTAGTACATGTCGAGTCTGGTTATACCGGAGGCCAGGTCAAAAATCCGACCTATGAGGAAGTGTGCCATGGTGAAACAGGCCATGCCGAGGTGGTCAAGCTCAGTTTTGACCCGCAGGTGATTAGTTTCAGAGAAATTCTCGAAGTGTTTTTTACCATTCATGACCCGACAACGCTTAATCGCCAAGGTAACGACGTCGGCACGCAATATCGGTCTGTTATCTATTATCAATCCAGCGATCAGCAAGAGATTGCCAAACAGATCATCGCCGAGATGGCATTGGTCTGGGATGCGCCTGTCGTGACCGAATTAAGTCCTGCAGAAACCTATTACAAGGCTGAGGACTATCATCAGAACTATTTTCAGCAGCATCCCTTCCAAGGCTATTGTGCGTTCGTCGTAGCACCTAAACTGGCTAAATTTCGCGAAGTTTTCACCGAAAAAAGTAAAGCCGAGTAATTCAGGTTTTTAGTTTCACTTATCGGGTGCGTAAATATATTGGCGGGATTGCGGCAGAGCGTTTGCGGGACGATTCGCTTTGCCGCAAACCACCTGATAAAGCGAAATCCAGTCCTGATTGAAACCATGCGCACTACCTGCCAGATAGATTCGCCAGATACGGTAATGCCTTTCATCAGTAATTTTGCGAATCATTTCAGCATGATTCTCAAAATTATCTGCCCATATGCTGCAAGTACGTGCGTAGTGCCGCCTTAGGTTTTCTACGTCGAATGTTTCCAAACCACCTTGTTGGATGGCCCTCAACACCAGGCTGATATGCGGCAGTTCGCCCGCAGGAAATACATATTTATCAACAAACTCACCGCCACCATAAGGTGACTCGCCATTTTCGATGTCAGTAGTCGTAATTCCATGATTCATTGCCAGGCCATCATCGGCGAGCAGTGCATTGATACGTGAAAAATACATTGGCAAATTTTTTAGTCCAACATGCTCGAACATACCAACGCTGGTGATGCGTTTGAACGTGCCGGTGACATCACGATAGTCTTGTAGACGAATGTCGATGCGGTCACTCAGGCCAGCTCTTGCGACCCGCTCTTTGGCGAGTGCATATTGATTTTCTGATAGGGTGATGCCAACGCAACGTGCGCCATATTTTTCGGCTGCTCGCAAAACGAGAGCACCCCAGCCACAGCCAATATCGAGCAAGGTATCGCCGGGACGAACCTGGATCTTGGTCAGGATATGGTCAATTTTTTTTAATTGCGCAGTGGCCAGATCTTCATCGCCATTTTCAAAATAGGCGCATGAGTAGACCATATTCTCATCGAGGAATAGCCGGTAGAAGTCGTTTGAGACATCGTAGTGATAGCGAATCGCCTCAGCATCCCTTTCCTTGCTATGCTTGACGATCCGGGCGATGCGACCCAGTTTGCCATTGGCTTTCAAGGTCCTCGCCGCTAAGGTGTTGGCCACGCTGATAATACTCCCGAGTGGCCCTTCTACATCGATTTTGCCCTCGACGTAGGCTTCGCCCAGATTCGATAGCGAGGGTTTGAACAGATAGGTAAGCGCTGATACGTCGGGCACACGCAAGGTCACTTGTGGTGTGCCGTCACTGAAGTCGAATTGCCTTCCGTTCCATAACTCGAGCCTTAGTGGTATTGCTGACGCGTGGCGAATTTCTTGAACCCAATTGGTAAGCTTCTTTTCCCAAAACACGATCCTTCCTCCGTGCAAGTGATGTGATGCAATACCAGCGCTTTAGCAAGTTCCTTGAATAAGTCAGGGTTGCAGGCGCTGCCGATTCCAGGTGCCGTCTTGTTGCAAAGTATAGAGCACGCGGTCATGCAGGCGGGACCGACGACCCTGCCAGAATTCAAGCGCTTCTGGCACGACGCGGTAACCACCCCAATGCTCTGGACGCACTGGATGTTCTCCATATTGCTGCTCTGCTGTGGCAAATTGCGCCTCCAGCGTTTCCCTACGATCGATAACTTGACTCTGCTGTGAGGCAATTGCGCCAAGCTGACTACGCAACGGGCGACTGGCAAAATAATTGTCGTTTTCGCCCGCCCCAAGCTTTTCTATCCTGCCTTCGATACGTACCTGACGCTCCAGCTCAACCCAGTGAAACAGCAAGGCCACATGGGGATGTTGCTCAATATCTTGTCCCTTGCGGCTGAGATAGTTGGTGAATAGTGAGAAGCCGCTTGCATCCACCTGTTTGAGCAGCACGATGCGTGATGACGGTTTGCCGTCCGCGCCCACCGTCGACAGCCCCATGGCAGTAGGTTCTGGTATCTCAGCCTTGATCGCTTCTTCAAGCCAGATTGAGAATTGTAGGATCGGATCGGCGGATACCTCCAGTTCAGACAAACTGGCACGACTATAGTCCTTGCGAAGGTCGGCTATCGACATATGTTTGATCTTTCTTTCAAGACTGCGCTAGATTAGCGCGATTTTATAAAATCTGCAGGCAGGGTCTTTAAAAATTGCGAGTTGTCAATTGCACTATCCCGCTGCAAAGCCATGCAATTATGCGTGACATCGGCATGGCAACATATGACGTAGAACAAAAAAGGCTGATGCATTAATCATGCATCAGCCTTCTGTTGTCTCTGATTCGCGACTAGGTCATCTTGGGTACTTGATGTCACCAGCGTGCTGCCCGTCTGTACAACTTCAAGGGGTTGCCACAATATGGAACTTGATCGTCACTTCATCGGCGACCATGCTGGTGTCTTTCCAGTCGCCTTCACCAATATTGAAGCTCAAACGCTTGATGGGCAAGCTGCCATCGAATATCTGTGCGTTTCCGTCTTTTTTAACAGTGAGTGGAAACTGGACATCGATTGTCTTGCCTTTGATGGTTAGCTTGCCAGTTACATCATATTTGGTACCCGCTGGTGCTCCTGCAGATGGCTTGATTGTGCTGGCAACAAAGCCGGCCTTGGGAAACTGGGCAGCGTTGAACCATTCCTTTTTCAACACTTCCTTGTTGTACTCTGGATCACCCAGGTCAAAGCTCGGAATATCGATGTCAACGCCGGCTTTTGCCATTGCTGGTTTGGTCACGTCGAAATCGATCAGCGCTTTGAAGCTCTTGAACTTGGCTTCAACAGGCACGTTCATTTGTTTGAAAACAGCGGTTACGGTACTTTTGGTCGGATCCGTCTTGAGCGGCGCTGCGATGACGCCAGAGGTCATGGTCAGCGCGGTGATGGTGCCGGCGAGAATAAGGGACAGGCGAGAAATCATGGAATTTCCTTGTAAAAGAATTTCAGGGAAGGATGCGTTTGAAGATGCCATCGCGATCAATGAATTGATGCTTCAGGGCCGCCAGTACATGGAGGCAGACAACCGCGAGCAATGTCATGTTCAGCCAGTAATGGACCAGTTTGAGCAGTGGCTTGAGCTGGGGATCTGGTGCCATGAAGACTGGCAGCGGGAACAGGCCCAGGTAGACCACCGGTACACCGGCTGACAGTGTGTAGATATAGCCGGATACAGGAATGGCAAACATCAATACATAAAGCAGCGCGTGCAGATGATGTGCTGCTTTTTGCTGCCATTGTGGCATATGCGCAGGATAAGCCGGCGCCGCGTGGGTGAGACGCCAGAGCAGGCGTAGACAAGCTAGCCCCAGTACGGTAACGCCCATCCATTTGTGCCAGGAAAAATATTTGAGTTTGGTTGGTGTGAGTCCAGGGATATCCACCATGGTCAGACCAAGCGCAAACGCGGCGATGATCAGCAGGGCAATAATCCAGTGCAACAAGACGGCAGGTTTTGTGTAGCGTTCCATGATGGAGGGGGTTGTTTGATGTTGCGCTATCGAGAGGATCAAATGGAAGGCAGTTCCGCTTGATCCCGGGCCATATTAAATGTTTTTAGCCAGCGTCATTGCCGAGCCAATGTAGTTGGCAGGCGTCATCGCCAGCAACTGGTCCTTGGCTTGCTGCGGGATGGCCAAACCATTGATGAAGTCGCGTAATGCCTCTTTGGAAATACCCTTGCCGCGGGTCAGTTCCTTGAGCTGCTCATAGGGATTTTCAATGCCATAGCGACGCATCACGGTTTGAACCGGTTCCGCCAGCACTTCCCAGGTGGCATCGAGATCTTCTGCCAGGCGCACAGGATTGACTTCGAGCTTATTGAGGCCGCGCAGGCAGCTGTCGTAAGCGAGGACCGCATAACCAAAGGCGACACCAATATTACGCAGGACTGTTGAATCTGTCAGGTCACGCTGCCAGCGAGATACGGGGAGTTTTTCAGAAAGATGCTTGAGTACCGCATTGGCCATGCCGAGGTTGCCTTCGGAGTTTTCAAAGTCGATAGGGTTGACCTTGTGTGGCATGGTTGACGAGCCGATTTCACCCGCCTTGGTACGTTGCTTGAAGTAGCCGACCGAAATGTAACCCCAGATATCGCGATTCAGGTCGAGCAGAATGGTGTTGGTACGCGCAATCGCATCGAACAGCTCTGCCATGTAATCATGTGGCTCGATCTGAATGGTGTAGGGATTGAATACGAGCCCGAGACGCTGCTCGATCACGTTTTTGGAGAAGGCAGCCCAATCAGTTTCCGGATAGGCAGACAGGTGGGCGTTGTAATTGCCAACCGCACCGTTCATCTTGCCGAGGATCTCAACACTGGCGATGCGCTGTACAGCCCGTTGTAGACGTGCAACGACGTTGGCGATTTCCTTGCCTAGCGTGGTGGGGCTAGCGGGTTGGCCATGAGTGCGCGACAGCATTGGCACCGCAGCGTGCTCGTGCGCCAGTTCAGTCAGCTTGTCGACCAGTCCTTGCAATGCTGGCAGGACGACACTCTCACGTGCTGCTTTGAGCATCATGCCGTGGGAGGTATTGTTAATGTCCTCAGAAGTGCAGGCGAAGTGGATGAATTCCGAGGCTGCGACCAGTTCAGGTACGTCCTTGACCTTTTCCTTGAGCCAATATTCGACTGCCTTCACGTCGTGATTGGTAACGGCTTCAATTTCCTTGATGCGCGCTGCATCGGCTTCAGTGAAGTCGCTTGCTAACTTATCCAGCAGTGCCGATGCGCTTGCCGAAAATGGCTTGATTTCGGCAAAACCTGCAGCAGACAATGCTTGCAACCAGGCAATCTCAACCTTTACACGATGGTGCATAAAACCGGCTTCCGACAGAATTGGACGCAATTTGTCGGTTTTTGAGGCATAACGACCGTCGAGTGGTGAGAGAGCGGAAAGTGGGGACAGGGACATGATGAACAGAGGAGTGATGTACGTTGAAATAAGAAGACTGGCCAGCGGGAGGACATGCATAGCCGGATTTGTCTGCGTCAAAGGGAGATTTTACCATTCCCCCGAAATCTGTATGGGGACTGCTGCGGTGCACGCTTGTTCACATGATCGCGTTTTAGCCGATGCTATAATCAAAACGGATTATTACAAGAAACCCTATGAAACTGATTGCCTCGCTGAGAAGCCCCTTCGTTCGCAAGGTCCGCATTGTCATGGCGGAAAAAAAGATCGATTACGAGCTCGTGCTGGAAGACGTGTGGGCCGAAACTACCACGATCCAGCAATTCAATCCGTTGGGCAAGGTTCCCTGTCTGATGATGGATGACGGTGGTGCCATGTTTGATTCGCGCGTCATCGCGGAGTATCTCGATGTCTTGACACCGGTTGGCAAGCTGCTGCCGGCAGGCGGCCGAGATAGGGCCGAAGTCAAGTGCTGGGAAGCCCTTGCGGATGGCCTGCTTGATGCGGCTATCCTGGTATTTCGCGAAAAACAACGTCCTACGCGTCAGCAGAGTCCGGAATGGATCAGGCGCCAATGGAGCAAGGTTGAGGCTGCCTTACACGCCATGGCGGTTGGTCTGGGTGAAAAGTCGTATTGTGTCGGTAATCATTATTCGCTAGCCGATGTTGCGGTGGGCTGTGCGCTGGGGTGGCTGGATTTTCGGTTTCCGGAAACGGACTGGCGCGAGCCCTATCCAGAGCTTGAGCGTTTGTTTGAGAAACTGTCGGAGCGCCAGTCGTTCAAGGACACTGTGCCCGGTTAGGAGCAGCTTTGCCATTTGCGGCCAGGCAATAAAAAAGCGCGATTTGATCGCGCTTTTTTGCTTTTCAGTAACTGCTATCGATATCTGATCGCCTGAAAAATCGCATCACTCTTCAATGATTTGCGTTTGCAGGTAGTTTTGGATGCCGATTTTATCGATGATGTCGATCTGTGTTTCGAGCCAGTCGATATGCTCTTCAGTGTCATCCAGAATCAACTGGAACAACTCGCGTGACACATAGTCCGCCTGTTGTTCACAGGTGGCGATACCTTCCTTGACTGTTTTTTGTGCGGCTTTTTCCAGTTTCAGGTCGCATTCCAGCATTTCCGCCGTGTTTTCTCCGATCATCAACTTGTGCAATGCCTGCAGATTCGGAAGACCGTCCAGCATCAGGATGCGATCAATCAGCTTGTCGGCATGTTTCATTTCACCGATCGATTCGGCGTATTCCTTTTTTGCGATTTTTTCGAAGCCCCAGTGCTTATACATACGAGCATGCAAAAAATACTGATTAATGGCTGTCAGTTCATTGGTCAGTTGCGCATTGAGCAACTTCAGGACTGCTGGATCGCCTTTCATAGCTACCTCTTGGAAAATGGTGTGGGAGAACGAGACTGTCTGGCATGTCGATTGTTTTTTTGCAATCAACCTTTGCTGCCGGGCAGCTCAATGGGCGGATCATAACGCAGTAGAGAAGACAGATCAGCAATATTTAGCGCGAATCATTCTTGCCTTTGTTTGAGCTTGCGATCAGTTCAAAATTGAAAAAGCCCCCATCAGATTCGATGGAGGCTTGAAGATTGGCGTGGGTTGGCTTTATTTGGCTTTTGGATCCGTGACAAAGCCAATTTTAGTCAGTCCGCCCGATTGTGCTGCAGCCATGACCTGGGCTACTTTTTCATACTGAGTCGTACGTTCGGCGCGTAAATGCAGTTCCGGTTGCGGCTGCTTCTTGGCAGCGTTAGCAAGGCGAAGCGTCAATTGATTGGAGTCGATCAGTTCGTCGTTCCAGTACAGCTTGCCTAATGCATCGATCGCTAGATTGATATTTTGGGGCTTGGCCTCTTCCGGCTGATTGCTGGCATGTGGCAAATCAATTTTGACAGCATGATTCATGACAGGGATGGTGATGATGAAAATAATCAACAGCACTAGCATGACGTCGACCAACGGCGTCGTGTTGATCTCCGGATTGAAGTCGTCCTCGCCATCGGACAATGATCCCATGGCCATTATTTGCCTCCTACTGCGGTCAGCTTGGCACTTTTGCTATTCCCGTTCTGACCGTCCTCTGAGCTGGTGCGCGCACCAGTGACGAACAGTGCATGCAAGTCGAAGCCGAACTTGTTGAGCTTAGCGATAGTGGTTTTGTTGCCGCGGACCAGTGCGTTGTAGCCGAAGGTTGCAGGAATAGCGACGGCCAGACCTAAGGCTGTCATGATCAGCGCTTCGCCGACTGGGCCGGCAACCTTGTCGATACTAGCCTGGCCAGAGGTGCCAATCGAGACCAAGGCATGGTAAATGCCCCAGACGGTGCCGAACAGGCCAACAAATGGAGCTGTCGAGCCGACTGATGCGAGTACGGCCATACCTGCCTGTAATTTCCCTGACGCTTCATCAATTGCCTGACGCAAGGAGAGTGTGATCCAGTCGCTCACTGAGAGTTGGTCATGCAGATGGCCTTTGTGGGCGGCATGATGCGTCATTGCGGTCACGCCAACTTTGGCGACATCGGAAAAAGGATTGTCATTGCCAAGCGTTGCAACGCCCTCTGGCAGACTGGTGGTATCCCAGAAGGTATGTCCAGCTGCCGCCGAGGCGCGACGAAAACGCAGTAACTGAAATGCTTTGGTAACAATGACATACCATGATGCGATAGACATCGAGAGCAGCAGTATGGCGACGCCTTTGGTAACAAAATCACCTTGTGCCCAGAGGCTCTGCAATCCGTATGGACTTACTTCCATGTTGACTTCCTTTGTGTTGAATTTGATGAACTAACGATCCAGCTTGAAATTGATGACGCCGGTGGTCGATACCAGGATCGGCTTGCCATCTTCGATATAGGGTTTAAACACAGCGCGCATAACTGCGCGTTTAGCCTCGTCATCAAGCCGCGTAAAGCCGGAACTTTTGATGATTTCCACTTTTTCTGCTTTTCCACTGGTATTGACCAGAACCCGAAATTGCACCACGCCTTGTTCGCCCAGCCGACGAGATGCCGGGGGATAGGTCACTGCCGGAGACTCGATATATTCAATACCTGAAGTGATCTGCTTTGGTAACACTGGGCCCGGCGGCGATGCCGGTGCCGCAGGGGCGGGAACTGCCGCTGGTGCAGGTTCGGCATGTTGCGGTGGTGTTGTGGGCAAGCTTACTGCCGTCGGTGCCGGCGCTTGTGTCAACGGTATCGGAGGTTGCGGGACAGATTTTTTTACCGTCGGCACGACTTTGGGCGGTGCTGGAGGCGTCTTGGCTGGTGTTGGCTCAGGTGCGTGTTCAGGTGTGAGGAAAGATACCAATACATCCTTTGGCGCGACACTGCTGACCTGAAGCGTGAGGCCGCTTTGTAGTGCATAAAAAAAGGCCACGTGCAGCAGGACTATGAGACCTAATAAACTAACTTTTTGGCTTTGCTTCAATAGGGGCTGAAGCTGGTAATAAGTGCTGCGCATGATGAAAGACAGTGCAAAAACGATGGTTTCAGGCAGACATAGCGCGGTGAAATACCACGCTCTGCAACGGCGAACGGGTTTGACTGACGCTGCTCAGGCATTCTCGCAAGACTTGTTTGGCACAGCTGTGGCATTTGCCGCAGCAAGTACCAACTCCCAGCTCTTTGCGCAACTCTGCCATCGAGTGCATTCCAGAACTGACGGCTTGGTGAATCTTTCCCTCGGAGACATTGTGACAAACACAGACAATCATTTTATGCCTTGCTACCTGGCTCTGCAGGTCCTATATAGTTCTCGCGCCGGAAACAATACGCGTGAATAGATTGAATTTTTCAGGCTGTGGCATGCTGCGTTCGACTACCAAGGCCCATTGTTCTGAAAGTTGCTGACAGGTTGCGCGTAAAACTGGTGCCAGGTTCGGCAAATCTGCCAGTGCTTTCAGATGTCGCTCGATGACTGATGCCAATTTGACGCAGCTTCTGGATTCCTTGTCATTATTTGCCGTGTAATGAGACATCAGATGCAATACCGCAGATACCAGCAACTCCGGCTGCGCCGGGGCGGTGTTCGGTTCTACAAAGGCGGAATCGATCTTGTCGTTAACCATCAAACTCTCCTTGGTCAGGAAGCTTGGCTGGCTTCGGTGAAGAATTCTTCACGGTCTGCTGGCTGGTATTGCTATCAATGAAATGACTCGGTTCGCGGCGCTTTTCGCCAGTTCACGCCGTCAAGATCAACTTGTTCAGTTGCGTCAGACGGAGTTTGTAAATACGTCCACCGTGATCAATTTCCAATTCGCGCATCTGACGAAACAAATCCTGGCTTTTAATGCGCGTGATGGGCGTACCGTTAGCGGCTGTAGCCTGGGTGTTTTGACGTTCGTTTCCGTGCTCAATCAGTTGGTTCATGATGACCTCCTATTAAATGCGAACAATTCTTATTTAGATTATTCTTCATTTGGTTTCAGATTGCAAGCTCTTTATGCAGAGGAGTAGGTGAGTTAGTGTTGGCAATTCTGAGAACAAGGCTAAAAATGGTCTGCACAATAAAAAACGCCCCGCTATTGCCATAGCGGGGCGTTTACATGGTGTTGTTTTTTGAGAAGTATCGAGTCTCAGATCGATTCGATAATCCCGCCACCGAGGCAGATATCGCCGTCATAAAGGACTGCTGACTGTCCGGGAGTGACTGCCCATTGTGGATCGCGGAAGTGCAGCGCAAAGCGATCCGCACCCGCATCGCTGATTGAGCAGGCCACATCTGCCTGTCGATAGCGTGTCTTGGCGCTGAGTGCCTCAACATCTGGCGCACTGCCTGAGATCCAGCTACTTTGGCTCGCAGCAAGCTGCGTCGACAGTAACCAGGGATGATCATGGCCTTGTACGATATACAGCGTATTGGTGCCGATATCCTTGCGTGCAACGTACCACGCATCGCTTTGGCCATCAGCATTCTGGTGTGCTTTGATGCCGCCCAGGCCGATTCCCTTGCGTTGCCCCAGAGTATAAAAGCTAAGCCCGACGTGCTCGCCAACGATATCGCCTTCAGCCGTCTTCATCGGGCCTGGCTTGTAAGACAGGTAGCGATTCAGGAATTCCCGGAACGGTCGTTCACCAATGAAGCAAATCCCGGTCGAGTCTTTTTTTGCTGCATTTGGCAATTTGAGCTGCTCGGCAATCCTGCGGACTTCGGTTTTATGGATTTCACCCAGCGGGAACAGGGTTTTTGAGAGCTGAGCCTGATTTAAACGGTGCAGGAAATAACTTTGATCCTTGCTCGCATCAATTGCCTTCAATAATTCGAACGTACCTGTCTTGTTTTCGCGCACACGTGCGTAGTGTCCTGTCGCGATCAGATCGGCGCCGAGGCGTATTGCATGATCTAGAAATGCCTTGAATTTGATCTCGGCATTGCATAACACGTCTGGATTCGGCGTGCGTCCAGCCTGATACTCGCGAAGGAATTCGGCAAAAACCCGTTCTTTGTATTCAGCTGCAAAATTGACTGCTTCGATGTCAACTCCCACTACATCGGCGACGCTTGCGGCATCAATCCAGTCTTCTCGGGTTGAACAGTATTCGGAATCATCGTCATCCTCCCAGTTCTTCATGAACAGGCCAATGACTTCGTAGCCTTGTTCTTTTAGCAACCAGGCCGATACGGAGGAGTCTACGCCACCGGACATGCCAATGACTACGCGCTTTTTAGCCATGGTTGTCCCCAATGCTGCTTTCAGCGCCGACACTGGCATCCGTGTAAAGCAGAGATAGCGGCGCGCGCTGGCCAGCAAGATAATCATCGACACAGCGTAATACCAAAGGACTACGATGTCTTTCGGGACAGGCAGCGAGCTCGTCGCGGGTCATCCAGAGTGTTCTGACGATGCCTGTATCCAGTGCTCGATCATACTGTGCGCCAAGTGTGCCCGCGAATGCAAAACGGAGGTAAGTAACGCCTGCATTGGAACGCTGTGAAGACACATTGCGTGACATATACATACCAACCAATGCGGTTGGTGTAAAACCGAATGCAGTTTCTTCGAGTGTCTCGCGCACGACCGCCTGGGTTAATGCTTCGCCTTCTTCCAGATGGCCGGCAGGTTGATTCAGGCGCAAGCCGTCGGCGGCTTGCTCTTCCACCAATAAAAAACGCCCATCGCGGTCAACGATCGCCGCGACGGTAACAGAGGGTTTCCAAACATCAAGCATGATTTTCCTTCAAGAGGCATTATTTTACCGTGGCTTGATAAAGCTTTCAGTTGCCGCAGGCATAACCGGCTTGGTGCAGGAGTATTTTCAGCATGAATTTGCATGATTGACAAAATTGATGAACGTTTAAATTTTCCGTGTAAGATTCAGGTAAGAATTCACTACAATCCACTACAACTTACTACATTTATTACTTTAGGAGCTTTGAATGAGGCTAGGCATCCCCGTCGAAAGTCGGGAAGGAGAGACGCGTGTCGCAGCAACGCCGGAGACAATCAAGAAACTAGTGGCCGCCAAGCATGAAGTGCTTGTGGAGTCTGGAGCAGGACTAAAATCCAGCATCACTGACGAGGCCTATGTGGCATCTGGCGCCAAGATCGCTTCAGCAGATGAAGTTTATGCTGCGGATGCTTTATTAAAGGTGCGGGCACCGAACGCGGAAGAACGTGCGCGTATCAAGGCTGGTAGCGTGGTCGTCGGGATGCTGAATCCCTTCGATGTCGACAATATTGCTGCCATGGCGCAGGCCGGACTGACTGCCTTTGCGCTGGAAGCTGCGCCGCGGACCACGCGTGCGCAATCAATGGATGTCTTGTCATCCCAGGCCAATATCGCAGGTTACAAGGCGGTGTTGCTTGCTGCTAATACCTATCAGCGATTCATGCCAATGCTGATGACGGCAGCTGGCACAGTAAAAGCGGCGCGTATTCTGATCATGGGTGCTGGCGTGGCTGGTTTGCAGGCGATTGCGACCGCTAAACGTCTCGGTGCCGTGATTGAAGCATCAGATGTGCGTCCGGCTGTTAAAGAGCAGATCGAGTCATTGGGCGCGAAATTCCTCGATGTGCCTTTCATCACGGAAGAAGAAAAGGAAATCGCACAAGGCGTAGGCGGCTATGCACGCCCCATGCCTGCGGACTGGATGCGACGCCAAGCTGAGCTGGTCCATGAACGGGCTAAGCAGGCCGATATCATTATTACGACCGCGCTGATTCCGGGACGAAAGGCTCCTGTACTTATCAGCGAAGAAACCGTCAAGGCCATGAAGCCCGGCTCCGTGATTCTCGATATGGCAGTAGATCAGGGTGGTAACTGCCCCTTATCGGAATCCGGAAAGACAGTGGTCAAGCATGGCGTGCATATCATTGGTGAAGGCAATCTGGCTGCACTGGTTGCTGCCGATGCGTCGGCGCTGTATTCCCGCAATGTGCTCGATTTCCTCAAGCTCATCGTGGATGCAGAGGGCAAGCTTCTCATCAATCGTGAAGATGACATCGTCGCTGCGACACTGTTGTGCCGTGATGGCGAAATTCTGCGCAAATAATTCATTCAATCCATTTTCAACACAATGACCTTCTCGCTGAAGGTCAGTAACGACGAGTAAAGTCTTATGCAACGAATCATGCTGCGCGCAAAAATACATCGCGCCTCTGTCACCCAATGTGATCTGAACTATGAAGGTTCCTGTGGTATTGACGAAGACTTGCTGGAAGCAGCAGATATCCGGGAATTCGAAAAAATCGAGCTCTATAACGTCAACAATGGAGAGCGTTTCTCAACCTATGCCATTCGTGGCAAGCGTGGTAGTGGCGAGATTTCTCTCAACGGTGCCGCAGCAAGACTCGCCCATCTCGGAGATTTGCTGATCATTTGCACTTATGCGCCGATGACTGAGGAGCAAGTTGCAGCCTATGTTCCCAAGATCGTGTTTGTCGATGACAAGAATCACATCACCAGCCTGAAGACCATCTAAAACTACCCAGGTGCATATTGGCGGGGAGATGCGTCAGCATGCACCATTGAAAGGAATAAGATCATGGAAGTCAGTCACACCATCATCAATCTGATTATTTTTGTACTAGCAATTTATGTCGGTTACCACGTCGTGTGGACCGTCACACCTGCGTTACACACACCGCTGATGGCGGTGACGAACGCTATTTCAGCAATCATTATCATTGGCGCCATGCTTGCAGCAGGCTTGACGGAAGGCCCAGTTGGCCGTATTGCCGGAACATTGGCCGTTGCGCTAGCTGCGGTGAATGTATTTGGTGGCTTCATGGTCACCCAGCGCATGCTCGAAATGTTCAAGAAAAAGGAACCTAAGGCCAAGAACAACAAGGAAAATTCGGGGGCATCAGCATGAGTATGAATCTGGTCACTTTGCTGTATCTGATTGCATCGGTTTGCTTCATTCAAGCCTTGAAGGGTTTGTCGCATCCGTCTACTGCACGCAGAGGTAATGCCTTTGGCATCATTGGCATGAGTGTCGCTGTTCTGACGACTATCGCATTGATTATTAAGTTGAAGGGCGATTTATCGGCCTCCGGGCTTGGTTTCTGGCTGGTTGCCGGCGGTGTTGTTGTCGGTGGCGGAGTTGGTGCCTTTTTGGCACGTAATGTCGAGATGACCAAAATGCCAGAGCTGGTCGCTGCGATGCACTCGCTCATTGGTTTGGCCGCTGTATGTATTGCCGTTGCTGCCGTTGCAGAGCCATGGGCCTTTAATATTGCGGCACACGGCGAGGCAATCCCTTTAGGTAACCGTGTCGAACTCTTCATTGGTACGTTTGTAGGAGCAATCACGTTCTCGGGCTCTGTCATTGCTTTTGGAAAACTTTCTGGTAAATACAAGTTCCGTTTGTTCCAAGGCGCGCCAGTCAGTTTTGCTGGTCAGCACTTGTTGAATCTGTTGCTGGCCGTGGCCATGATTGGGTTTGGCGTGATCTTTGTGCTGACACAAAGTTGGCTGCCTTTCATCATTATGGCTGCCATCGCCTTTATCTTGGGAGTGCTGATCATTATTCCCATCGGTGGTGCAGATATGCCGGTGGTGGTCTCCATGCTCAACAGCTATTCAGGCTGGGCCGCGGCTGGTATTGGCTTTTCGCTCAACAATTCGATGTTGATCATTGCTGGCTCCCTGGTGGGCTCGTCTGGTGCAATCCTTTCGTACATCATGTGCAAAGCGATGAACCGGTCGTTCTTCAACGTGATTCTTGGTGGTTTTGGCGGCGAAGCGACAGCAGCGGTTGGCGGCGCTCAGCAACAGCGTAACGTCAAGTCAGGATCTGCTGATGATGCTGCGTTCTTGATGGGAAATGCCGAAACCGTGATTATCGTTCCCGGTTATGGTCTGGCAGTTGCACGGGCGCAGCATGCACTCAAAGAGTTAACTGAGAAGCTTACCCATAATGGCGTGACGGTGAAATATGCAATTCATCCGGTTGCGGGACGGATGCCTGGGCATATGAATGTACTGCTTGCAGAAGCCGAAGTTCCATACGATCAGGTTTTCGAAATGGAAGATATCAACAGCGAATTTGGTCAGGCTGATGTGGTTCTTGTGCTTGGAGCCAATGACGTCGTGAACCCTGCTGCGAAGGATCCGAAGTCGCCGATCGCTGGCATGCCTATCCTTGAGGCTTACAAAGCGAAGACAGTCATCGTCAATAAGCGCTCAATGGCAGCTGGCTATGCCGGCCTTGATAATGAGCTTTTCTATATGGACAAGACCATGATGGTCTTCGGTGATGCCAAGAAGGTCATTGAAGATATGGTCAAGGCTGTCGAGTGATTGCATGACCCGTTGCTAGTAATTGAGTAGTTTTGTAAAACAATAAGGCCATCCCGCAGGGATGGCCTTGTTGTTTATGGTGTTGGTTTTTTTTGTTTGTTCGAAGAGAGTGAGTGTGGGCGTGGGTTTGCGAGGGGTTTGGTAAAAAGTTTAAATAATTGCTTA
>NZ_JACHYE010000019.1 GCF_014192645.1 Herbaspirillum sp. Sphag64
CTGTTCTTCTGAAAAACGCTTCTTCATGTCTAATCTCCTTACAGGATGGGATTAGACTCTAATTTCGAATGCTACTCAAATGTGGGGAGACGTCGGCTAAGCCGGGTGTGCGAATGGTGGTAGTGAGGCGTTTGCGGCACGCCAAGGGCAATGTAGGTTGTGCTGGTATCTACTGAAGACCGGAGGCTTAAATCTTAGGCGGTGTTCTTCTTAAACATGTCGCGGTCGGGCGGTTTGTTGCCCGATGTTTGCCGTAGGGGCCGGGTCGGTAGACTAACGCGTAGCGTTCCCCGTAGCCGGCAAGCAAGCATGTTTAAAGCGATGCATAGTAAAATTTGAATACTGTGAATTTATACAGTATTATTGTGATGTTCCCATTTTGGGAACATGTTGACATTTCTTTGCGTTCTGATATTCTGTTCCCAAATCGTGAACAGATATGGTTATGAAACTACTGGGACGTAATAAATTGCAACTTTTGCGCGGTCTTGACGCCACAACAGATGTTTGGTTGGTTAACTGGATTTCTGAAGTGGTGAATGCTTCTTGGAAACATCCTGGTGATGTCATTAAGCAGTTTCCAACAGTCACAGCGGCAAATGTTGATGTGTTTCTATTCCGTGTGGCCTCGCAACCGCATTCAATTCAGCTGTCGATTATGTTTCCGTTGAATATTGCGGTCGTTACCGATTTGAAAAATATGTCTTAATTGCAATGAAAACTAAGGTTGAACCTAAAGTAATACGCTCTGATGAGCAATATCATGAGTATCTTGGGGAAATCCAGCGTTTGATGGCTGGAATGCCTATCATCGGATCGCCAGCTGCGGACAGGTTAGAACTCTTGTCGGTGTTGGTCGATTCTTATGAGAATCAAAAGTACCCTGTTGAAACTCCTGATCCAATTGATGCAATTCTTTTCCGAATGGAAGAGCAGGGGCTAAAGCAAACCGATCTTGTCCCGTATTTTGGGACGAGAAGTCGAGTATCTGAAGTCTTGGCTAGGAAGAGGCCGCTCACTGTTCAGATGATTCGAGCCCTGTCTATTGGTTTGGGTATCTCTACAGAGACGCTAGTGGGACTGTCTGTGCCATCTCAAGCGCAGAAAGGCGATAACCTTGATTGGGGGAAGTTTCCCATTAAGGAAATGGTCGCCAGGGGATGGGTTCGAAAACTAACGGATAAGGCGTCGGATTCGATTGAAGAGCTTGTTCAGCGTTTCATTGCTGATATTGGAATTCAATTCGGCGATGCAGCTTTTAAGCGTACGTTGAGCGGTGATGCGTATTCGCCGAGTACCAAATATGCCTTGTTTGCATGGCTGGCGAAAGTGATACAGCTGAGTCGAGAGAAAAAATCGAACTTAGGAAGGTTTGATGCAGAGATTTTTTCTGTTTCCTTCTTGAAAGAGCTTGCTCAATTAAGTTGGTTTGAACAAGGACCTCTTTTGGCTGTGGAATTTTTAGAGAAGCATGGAATTGCAGTTGTCATTGAGCCTCATCTAAAAGGAACAATGCTGGATGGGGCAGCACTTAAAGATGCAGATGGAACTCCGATCGTAGCGTTAACTTTGCGTTTTGATCGACTAGATAATTTTTGGTTTACCTTGATGCATGAAGTGGCTCATCTATGGAAGCATATTGGCGCTGACGAAACGTTTTTAGATAATCTAGATGCCGCATCTGAAGACCGTCGCGAGGTCGAGGCAAATCGCATAGCCAGGGAATCCTTTATTCCACGAGTAGTTTGGAAACGAAGCGATGCATATTTGTCGCCTAGTCGGGAGTCGATAGATCGGCTTTCACGTGAGCTGAAAATTCATCCGTCAATTATTGCCGGTCGAGTTCATCGAGAAAAAAATAACTATCAACTGTTTCCTGAGTTGATAGGGCAGGGTGAAGTGCGAAAGCTCTTCAATTTAGAGGTTGTTTAAGTAATTTAGGAGCAACGCATGAATCCCCAATATGTCCCGATTTTAAAAGCTAAACCAGGTGAATTGAAGGCACTTGAGAAGCTGTCGACGCGGTCTGTTAGCAAGGTTTTGCCACTTTTTGATTTGCATCGTCAGAAAGACGGCGTCGCCGCGATGGATCACCTAGATAAGCTAGCCTTTCTGATCTCTTCGGCTTGGACTGGTGGGCAGGTGTTTGTTGATATCCCCAAATGGAAGCCTAACGCTCAAGCGGAAAACGGAGAGCATGTTCTTGCGTATGCATGCTCGCAACTCTCTATGCTTGGTGTTCCAGCTAGTGCTGTGGCGTCTTATGATCGTTGGGACGACCCCGAATATCAACGTGCGTTAGCCGGGCTAAGCGAAGAAGGGCAAAAGAGATTTTGTATTCGCTTGGAAAAGGATGCACTGGAGGATGTCGGTGATCCTGATTATTTCATGGATAAGCTTGACGAACTTATGGATCGTTTGGCCATAGTCCCGTCGGATTGCTTTGTTGTGGTAGATCTCGGTGATATTTTCCATTCTGCTGTAGTGGATTTAATGCCGCTTGTGACGGATGCACTTACGTTGCTTGAACCCATCGGATTCGGTGGAATTGTGGTTGCCGGTTGCTCTCTGCCTACAACGGTAAATCAAGCAGTGAAAAAAATTAATTCCGCGGGATTTGTTGAGCGCCGAGAAGCCGTGCTTTGGAAGTCAATCTGCGCGGAGCGCCGCAATACAGATATCATTTTCGGGGACTACGGTATACGTAATCCCAGTGGTGAAGAAGATGTGATTGCGCCAAACATGAACGGTAAGATTCGCTATACCCTGGCGAATCGTTATTTGGTTGTACGCGGCCACTCAATCCAGGTTCCCCCGAAAGGTGCGCAGACGCACGCCTTGGCTCAATATGTAATTGCTTCTGGTCACTACATGGGGCCGGCGTTTAGCTGGGGCGATCAGCGTATTCAAGATTGTGCAAATTTAGTGTTTAAGGGTAATGCTGGTGATTGGATTGCAATCGATACAAATCATCATTTGGAGGCGGTGCTTGCAGAAATATTTGAATTTCAGCGGCATGTCGCAACGCTTGCTCCGTAATGAGCCGTTCAGCTTTCGCTCCATTGACAGGTAGGTTGAATTGGGAACGTAGTGGGCAAAAATGATTCGCTACCATTAAGTGCGAACCATGAGCCATTGGATTTGTATCCTCTTAAGCACAACGCCAAAAAGTAGCGAAAGCCACAACGGGGTCTGAGATGGCTGCTAATACCGTGGCTAACTTGCG
The DNA here is from genome assembly GCF_014192645.1 of Herbaspirillum sp. Sphag64. Classification (GTDB taxonomy): domain Bacteria; phylum Pseudomonadota; class Gammaproteobacteria; order Burkholderiales; family Burkholderiaceae_D; genus Herbaspirillum. The sequence goes on from NZ_JACHYE010000019.1 coordinate 3,227, forward strand.
TCTTGATTCCCCGCCTGTCTGTTTGTAACTACCTGCACAATAGCATTTTCGATGGTGGGCGCCGTTGTGTGATCCGCCTGCTTGGCTTGGGCTGACGCAAACGCCGCACTCAATGATGTCGACGGCGCTTTTGCCGCTACTTGCGCCGGAGCTAATGCCTGAGCCGTAACTGCTTCATCCTTCGGAAGGAGGCTGCCAGCGTTAATCGCTTTGATTACTGCTTTTTGGATCTGGGTAACCAATTCAGAAGGCAATGTCAGCGACATTTTGGGATCCGGATGAAATGGATTGAGCCTATCTTTACTGACCTGTTGTATCTGTTCGCCTAGCGCCCAGCGGTCCGTATTTTCCTCAAAATAATCATGGCCCACAATCAATGACCCAGCGATAGGGACATGGTATTTGGTTGTGGTTGTGCTCTTGCCTTCTGTTTTAGACAGTGGAACTACTAAGCATCCTCCTGTCATTTTACCGTTCAGTACAACAACAAGACGTTTCTTAACCATCTCTGGAGGCATGCGCCCATTTGTTGTGAGGCCGGCTCGAACAGGTTCGCCTGTGGGGGCACGCTTATAATCATCACCGAAGTCACACTGAAGCACTTCTCCGACAGCAGGGTTGCGAGTAATAGACATCTTCTTCTTTCTTATTCATTGTTTATTTGTTCGGCCAATATTTCGCCTTCTGCCTTGCTTAGCTTGAGGGCAGCTAAGCCTCCCCGTTTGGCGACAGCTTTTCGCAACTCCTCTACAGATGAAAACTCTGGTTCCAGTTTCTTTAGTTGTGCTACCAATCCGGACAGATCGTAATAGTTGCTTTGCTGCCCTTTATGGTCGACAAAACGATCCACCCTTTTAATGTAGCCACGGTCTTCTAATTCAGTTAAGTACCGCTGAACTTGGCGCGGACTTAGATTGCATCTGCCGGCAATACTCGCTTTGCTCGGAAATGGCAGTTGCTCGGCGTACCACCAATGATCGATAATGTGAAGAAGAATCACCAACTGGACAGGACTGATGCCCAGTCGGGCTTGCCCGCGCAATAGCAGCGAAGGAATTACGCAAAACCCTAGGCCCAGCACCGCTTTGCCCCACTTTTTGGATGACGTTTGCTGTCCTTCTTTTTTCGGGCGATCTGCGATCTCGTCTTCACCATTCACATTTTCTACCATCGCCACCTCGAGTCATTAGAATGGAGTGAAGATACGCCCATGCGAAAGCAAAATCAATTCAAAACTATGTATTATGTGTCTCCGGGGTGAGGGACATGAGTGTCTAAGGGGCGGGAGTCAAAAATGACTCCCTAAGTATATGAAATTGGGAGCGTATGAAACAAAGCATATGTATAGTCTAAAATACCGGGAGATCTACATGTCTCCCGGTTGTGACTGTCGAATATTTTTGGCATACTCTCGTCATCGCCCATCGAGGTCAGTAGTAAATTTTTTTCCCCTAGAGGGATACGCAAACGCCCAGCTCGAAAGACTGGGCGTTTGTCATTTGTACTTACGTATACGCCGAGAGACATCTATGTCTATCGGTTGTCTCTAGCGGCTGTATATGGGATACTCCTTCTATCGCCCATCGAGGTCAGTAGTAAATTTTTCCCCTAGAGGGATACGCAAACGCCCAGTTCGAAAGACTGGGCGTTTGTCATTCTGGGACCATTTTATAGATGATCCCATGTTGGCCAGTTTTTAGAGTGAAAAATGGGAGGGGGTTTTGGGATGTGATTCTTCCCGATAATTAGCGATTATGCAAAACCGGAAAAAGACATTGAATCCCGCCTTTTTGATTGAAGCAGTTCAATGTGTTAGCTGTCTCTTCTGCAAAAAAGACGTAGATTATTACGGCGAGGATCGCTGCAATAATTAGGCCGCCAATGACGGGGTGTTGCTTAAACATCAAATCAAGCTTCTCGCGGAGTTGTCGTAAAAAAACCGCTGCAACTAATATCAAAAAAGCCAGTATTGCGATGTTCCCTGCGCTGAAATTCATATATCCCCTTTCGTTAAGATTTGCCATTGAGCAATTTTATCTTGTAATTATTGAACTTAGGGTTACTGGGCGCAAGTCGTAGCGTCAACATGGTAAAAAATATCTCGCTGAGTAGGCAATTTTTCGAGTCTTCCAAAAAATAGCACCATGTATATGGCTGGTTCAACAAAGGTTCAACGCGGTCGAATATTGGAAGTCACGTAAAGGTGGCTAATGGGGCTGGATGTCTTATTTAGTTGGATGTAGATCACTAATGTCACATGATGAATGGGACTCATAATCCGTTGGTGCCGTGTTCGACTCACGGGGGGGCCACCAGTACAGAAGCGGCTTAGCGCCTTATCGCGCTAGGCCGCTTTTTCTTTTGCTGGGGGATTTTTTGCCTGTTCAGATCATTTTTATGATCTGCCACCACCAGTATTGCGCAAGATCGGTCAAGATTGGCATACCCATCAGGTCCTATGATTGGTTCTGCAGCAGGTAAACCGAGCCAATGATGAAACAACAACATTACCAGAGCAGATTTGACCGCTTGTTTGACTATATTGACCAGAATCTGGAAGGGGATCTTTCGGTCGACAGGTTGAGCGAAGTCGCCTGCTTTTCAAAGTTTCATTTTCATCGTTTGTTCTCTGCCTATTGCGGTATCAGCGTTGGTAAGTACCTGCAACTCATTCGCTTGAAACGTGCTTCATTCAGGCTGGCGTTTTATCCGGACCATAAGATTATCGACATCGCGCTGGAGAGTGGTTTTGAAACACCTGAGTCGTTCTCTCGGGCCTTCAGAAAGATGTTCGGTCAATCACCATCAGCCTTCCGGAAACATCCGCAATGGCAGGAATGGCTCCAGCGCTATCGCTATCCAACATTACCAAGGACCAAAAAAATGAACGTCTCCATTGTCGATTTTCCAGCAGTGAGCATTGCCGTACGCGAGCATCGCGGCCCCATTGAGGGCGTCAATGACTCCGTCAAGATTTTTATAGATTGGCGTAAAACCAGCGGCTTTTCACCGCGAGATACGTCGCGCACCTTTGGCATCATGTACGACAATCCGGAAATCACCGAACCTTCGGCATTCCGTTTTGATATCTGTGGTGAGGTCGATGCACCAGTGCCAGAAAACCTGCAAGGCATCATCAACAAATGTATTCCTAGCGGGCGGTGTGCCGTGGTGCGCCATCACGGTTCCCATGACCAGATCGGGCAAACCGTGAGAGCCCTGTATCGGCAATGGGTCCCGCAAAGTAGTGAAGAATTGCGTGATTTCCCGCTGGTGTTCCATTATCTGAATTTTGTCGGCGAAACACCGGAGCACGAACTGCTGACAGATATTTATCTGCCATTGAAATAGATCCCATTCTGATCCATGCAAAACAGCTGGCTTTTAAATCTGGAAGATCAGCTGTTTTATGTTTCATCTGACCGCTATTCTCATACTGGTAATGCGGTTTCACTTTTCCTTGTCCACTGAACTAGTCACGAGCTCCAGCGCATGGTCAGGCGCTGACTTCACTCTGATGTCATGGCTGAGCTGCGTACACGAATTTGAGAAATTCAGCTACATCAAGCGGAGATTGTTCGCGCGCCTGTGTATCCCCGCCAAGCGTTACTCCATAGCTGAGACATCGTCTGGATTCCGTAGTAGCCTGCGCACCCGATACTAACTGTCCATCAGTCAGCATCGTGAAATTGTTGCTATCGAGATCATAGCTGCCGTGGCATTCACGCGCACTGGTTGCTGATTTGATGAAATGAAGTCGTGTCGGTCTATCAAATCCATGGTAGGCATTGGGGTAGGTCTTTAGCGTGATCTGTGCACCTTGCTTACGCAAATCGTTGGCGTAAGTGATACACGGTGCCGCCGGCGTGTAATCATCTTTGCCGCCGAGTAGCATCAGTATCGGCGCGTTGTCCAAATACGCTGAGGTGTAATGCATGCCGCATCCTGGATAGAAAGCGATATGGGCAGAAAAGCGCAGATCGTCGTCGATCACGGCACGCCGGAACGGCTCTAATGCCGAATAAAGAGCTGCAATCCCGCCTCGTGAAAAGCCCATCACGCTGATCTTTCTGTTGTCGATACGAGGGTCTGCTGCCAGCAGGCGCAGGGCAAAGTAGGCGTCTGCAATACCTGCGGTCATCGATAATTGGGTTTGATCTGCTTCGGTATTGCTGATGCCGCGGCCCGTAAAACTGTCGACGATAAAGCTGGCAAATCCCATCGCATTCAACCGCTGCGCCCACACTTTTTCGCCAGGGTTAACACCACTACTTCCATGCAGGATAATCACAGCCGGTACGGCAGAATGCAGTGTGTCAGGAAAAGCGAGGCGCCCTGTGATCGTGACTTTATTGTCGACGCTCCGTGCTACAAAATCCTTGACGTGTTTAGGGGTGACTGAGGTAAAGGAGATCGTACTACTAAGGGCGTCATCAGTGTGAGAGACTGGCGTAATGGACGCTGCGAATACCGTGCCAATGCTGGCAAAGCAGAAGGCGATGGCTGCAAATATCCTGTGCGCGTTTCTGGATTTCTCCCTGTGTGTCAGCAGCATTTTTTGCTCCTACTCTATTCGTTGCACTACTTTACAACTTGGGCTGATCTACGCGCTATTTAATGAGCAATGGCGTAACTTGCAACGGGTGTTTTACTATCACTATTTTAGCGTTGTTGGCGAAACATCCGAGTATGAATTGTTGACGGATATCTATCTTCCGCGTGAACGGGGCTGTGCTGGTCCAACAAAAACGGAGGACTCCCGATGACAGGAGATCAGTGTTTTTTATTGAACGCTTTTGGTCTTTAGTGCTTCAGGCTTGAATATCAAGATCCGGTGAAATCGCTGGAGCATCTGCGCTTATCGTTGAAGTAGAAATCGCTGCTATAGCGTTGATAAACTGCTCTGGCGACATCGGTCGACCCATTAGATAGCCTTGTAGCGTATTGCATCCCAAGGTCGTCAGGAAGTTGTGCTGACTTTCAGTTTCAACACCTTCGGCAACGATACGCAAGTTGAGTGATTGTCCTAAGCCGACGATCGCAGAAACAATGGCGGCGTCATCAGTGCCCTGTGCAAGTTGATGGATAAACCCGCGATCTATTTTTAACTCACTGGCCGGCATGCGCTTCAGATAGAGGAGACTGGAGTAACCGGTGCCGAAATCATCGATGGAAATATCCACGCCCAGGGCCACCAAACTGTCTAGTATCAGCAAACTGGCTTCCACGTCATGCATTGCGGTCGATTCAGTGACTTCGAGAATCAGGCAATGAGGAGGAAGGTGATGATGCAATAGTGTTGACTTGACCAAATCGAGCAAGCCCTCCTGGCGGAACTGGACGGCAGATAAATTGACTGCCATTTTCCAGTCTTGGTGGCCGGCCTCGTACCATTCGCGCATTTGCCGACACGCTTCATTGAGTACCCATTCTCCAATGGCAATGATAAGCCCGGTTTTCTCGGCAATTGGTATGAAATCATTCGGGGCAATGACTCCCCGCGTTGGATGCTGCCAGCGTATCAGCGCCTCGGCACCAGTTATTTTGCCGGTTGGTACCGAAAACTTGGGTTGGTAATTTAAATAAAATTCTCGATGTTCCAGCGCACTATGTATATCTTGAATCAATTGAAGCTGATGATGCACATTGACATTCATCGATGTCGCGAAGAAGTGATAGCCATTGCGACCTGTACCTTTTGTAAAATACATCGCTGCATCGGCATTCACCATCAGGTCGTGCGAGGTACTGCCGTCTTCAGGGAAAATGGCAACGCCAATGCTGGCGGAAATACGAAGATCATGCTTCCCAATTTGAAACGGCTGGTGGATGACGGTGACGAGTTGGCCTGCTATCGGTGCGACATCTTCAGGGTCGACGATTTCCGTCAAGATAACGAATTCATCCCCGCCGAGACGGGCTACGGTATCTTGCGCCCGCAGGCTGTTACAGATACGTGCAGCAACTGCTATCAGTAGCTGGTCGCCAACGTGGTGACCAAGGGAGTCGTTGATTGCCTTGAAACCATCCAGGTCAATAAACATGAACGCGAACCGACTTTTTTCCCGAGTCGCCTTGTTGAGCATCTGCTCCAGACGATCTTCAAGCAGGCTACGGTTGGCCAGATTGGTGAGACCGTCATGCAGCGCCTGCTTTTGCAATTCGGAATTGGCTTCGGCCAGCGAACGGGCCAGTTGAGCAGTTTGAGACTCCAATCTTGCGTCCAGCACAGAAGTCAACAATGCAATTGTCAGCACTGCCAAGGTGACAACAATGACCACAACCGCCAACCAGCCCGGACCAATGCCATCGTTGGCAGCAGTGCAGACACTATCGAGAGGAAAATTTGCCGCCGCCATGCCGGTGTAATGCATACCGACAATCGCAGCGCCCATCACTAGCGATGCAGCGCCTCTGAGTAGCCGGACACGACGGGTATTTTTTCGTAAATTGAAGGCGATCCAGAGCGCCGCTCCGGCAGCCACAATGGCAATGACGACGGAAACGATGAATAGCGGAATATCGTACTGAATCGCGGGATTCATGCGCATTGCCGCCATACCGGTATAGTGCATCGTCGCGATAGAAATGCCCATGATGATGGCACTAGTGGCGAGATGGGTACGAGAGAGCTGAGGTTGATTGATACGCCACAGCGCGAATCCAGACGCCAGAACAGCAATACTCAAAGAGAGTGCTGTAATTTTCCAATCATAGCCAAGCGGAATCGGAAGCCTGAATGCCAGCATCCCTATGAAATGCATTGACCATATGCCCATTCCCATGGCAATGGCACCACCGGCCTGCCACCATAAAATGCTATTTTTTTGTGCGGAATGAATACGACCGGACACATCCAGCGCTGTATAGGAAGCCAGCACCGCGACCGTGTACGAGAGAATGACTAATATCGAATCGTAATTTGCGGTGAACATTGCGTGTTATTCGACTGGACCTGCGAGAGATCGCTACGAAATGAGTAGTTGAGTATTTGCATACGAAGAGATATTCATATGAGAAAACTATACAGCAAACATTTCATTTCTTGTCGATACCTCAATTTTTGTTGAGTATCGCCGCATTGGTGCTATATCGCCTTTCCGCCAGCGTTATCACTGGATCGGGATGACATCTTGTGTTTCGTTCTAATCGGTAAAGTGGCTAACACTTTTACCGGTATCGTTGGCGTTATTCGGAGAGCAGGTTTGTCATATTGGCTGATACTTTTAACCTGAATACGCTGACCGTTTGCGATAAAGTGTTTGCTTGCTCCTGCAACGACTGCGTAGCGGTAGCGGATTCTTCGACCAGCGCGGTATTTTCCTTGGTAACTTTATCCATTCTTAAAATAGCGCGGTTGATTTCGTCGATCCCGATGCATTGCTCCTGATTGGCAACACTGATTTGGCCGACGATATCGGTCACGTGCTTGACACTGTTAACGACCTCTTCCATGGTTGCGCCAGCTTGTTCAACCAGCCTGCTTCCGATTTCGACCTTGACAACGGAGTCATCGATGAGAGCTTTGATTTCTTTTGCTGCGGCTGATGAGCGCTGCGCTAGGCTGCGTACTTCAGAGGCAACCACGGCGAAGCCGCGTCCCTGTTCGCCGGCTCTGGCTGCCTCAACTGCTGCGTTCAAAGCGAGGATGTTGGTTTGAAAAGCGATGCCGTCGATGACGCTGATGATGTCGACAATCCTTTTGGACGAATCGTTGATGGAGCTCATCGTATCAACTACCTGGCCTACTACATCGCCGCCTTTGATTGCTACGACGGAGGCGGATACCGCCAGTTCGTTGGCTTGTTGCGCATTGTCGGCGTTCTGCTTGACGGTCGAGGTGAGTTCTTCCATCGCCGACGCTGTATCTTGAAGAGAGCCGGCCTGATGTTCGGTGCGCGAGGAGAGATCTTTGTTGCCGCTGGCTATTTGAATGGATGCCGTCGCAATGGTATCGGTGCCTTCGCGCACGCGACTGACGATTTTCAGTAAATTGTCGTTCATCAGTTTGAGTGCGCCGAGCAATTGCCCTGTTTCGTCTGCGCTGGCTTGCTGGATATTCGCAGTCAGGTCTCCTTCGGCGACGCGACGAGCGACCTTGACGGCGTCGGTCAATGGTCGCGAGATAAGCCGCGACATTCCGATTGCGAGCACCAGGGCAGCCACGATACTGAGCCCTAGTATGCCGATGATCAGCATACGGGAGCTCGCGTAAATATCCCCTGCATGGTTGCTGGAATAATCTGCTCCGGCATTGGTGACGTCGATCAGCTTGTCGACGTTGGTAATCATTTGCCGATAAAACTCTGTCGATGCCCCCTGCAAAAGTGCTGTTGCCTCGACTTTTTTGTTTTCATGAGATAGTTCGATAATGTCAGCGTGTACCGCCATGAAGTTATTGATGGCCTTCGTGATATCCGCATAAATCGCTTGTCTTTGCGGATCGGTGGCAATCGCTTCGTATTCCTTGCGTTGTTTGGCAAGAATATCGAGGTCTCTGTTGAGCTTGCCGATGACGTCGTCAACTTCCTTGGGATCAGTCGCTAGAATATGTTGCAGCTCAAAACTGCGAATGCGCCCCATGAAAAATTTGACCTTGCCGAGAACGCGAATACCGGGAAGCCAGTTTGTGACGATGTCAGTGGATGCCGTGTTGACTTTGTCCAATTGGACGATGGAAAAAATTCCCAATGCTGCAATCAGTATCATGATTGAGAGAAAAGCTACGATCAGTTTCGTCCCAATTTTCAAGTTATAAAACCATTTCATTTTTTTCTCCTGCTTTACTGGATCCGTTCTGACCTGATCTGATGGAGATTTCACTACCGAAGTAAGGTACTGAAATGATGCCTAGCGCAACTTCAGTTTGATTGCGGCTACCAACAGGGCACAGATGCTGAGACTCGAGGCCGCAACCAGGTAGTAACTTGTCGCAACTGGCGTTCCCGTGATTCTGATTAGAAAAATCGAAATGGCAGGCGCAAATCCACCAAATACGCTGACACCGATGCTGTAACTGAGGGACATTCCAGTGACGCGGGTCTCCAGCGGGAAGATATCCGACATGATCGACGCCAGTGGAGCAAAATAAATGGCCTTGATCAATCCGATCATGCCGACCGCCAGCAACAACGAGGCCGTGGTTGGATACGCGTTCAGCCAGAGAAATAAAGGATAGGCTGACACGATATAAACAATGGCGGTGCCCAACATGATGTTGATGCGTCCCACTTTATCGGCCAACAGGCCAACAACGGGTGTTACCAAAGTCAGGATGACGCCGGCCAGCAAGGTTGCGAGAAAGCCGGTGGATTGGGGGAGTTTCAGATTCTCTGCCGCATAGGTTGGCATGTACTTGATCAGGAACGTTGATGCGGTGGAAACGATCAATACGCCTATTGACACCACTATCAATAATTTCTGTTTAGCCAATATTTCTGTAATCGGCTGATTGAGATCTTGTGGATGCTGGTGCGCTACCTTTTTTGCGAAATCTGGTGTTTCATCGACCTTGCTACGCAGGTATAAGCCGACCGGGGCAATCGACAAGCCGAAGAAAAATGGAACCCGCCATCCCCAATCCTGCATCGCCTCGGGTGTCAGATTTTTTGTGAGGAAGTAGCCGAAAAGCGATGCAATCACGGTACCAAAGCCCTGGCTTGCAAATTGCAGACTCGCGACGAAAACGCGTTTTCGCTTCGGTGCATGTTCCATCATGAACGCGGTGGAGCTGCCAAATTCGCCCCCGGCGGAAAAGCCTTGAAACAGACGCGCCACCATGATCCCGGCGGGAGCCAGCGCACCAATGGTGGCGTAGGAGGGCATCACCGCAATCATGATCATGCCTACCAACATGAGAGTGAGTGAGACGGTCAGAGATTTTTTTCTGCCAGCGCGATCCGCATAGGCTCCTAGGACTATTGCGCCGATCGGACGGATAAGAAATGAAACTCCGAACGTTGCGAAAGCCATCAGCAAGGACAAGGAAGAGTCGCTCGAAGGGAAAAATACCTTGCCGATGGTGACTGCAAAATATGCATAGACAGATAAGTCGAACCATTCTAATGTGTTGCCGATCAGAGCGGCTCCGACCGCTTTCGTCAATGAAACTTCTTTTCCTCCGGTCGCCGGTTCAGAGGAAAAATTACTCGCTGATGCAGCCATAGTGATGACTCCGCTTCTTTATAAGAATGATTGCGATAGTGAAACTGCGGGGTGTCTCAATCCCGCAACGAATGCATGAATGAACTCAGGATTGATGCATCTGCTCAGGGGTAAGCTCACCCAGATCCCAGAACAAGCTGGTCATGATCTGCATCCCTTCATCGGCGATCGATGCCAACATGTGTTCGTTAGCCGCATGTTGGGCGCAACCTGGGTAAGAATGAGGTATCCATAAGGTAGGCAAACCCAATACATTGGCAAATACGTCGTTCGGCAAGGTTCCGCCAAGATTGGGCAAGATTGCAATTTCTCGGTCCAATACTGACTTCATCGATTGCTCCGCCCATCGTACCCAGACATTGTCAGGATTGAGCCGGGTCGCGGCGGTACCTCGTTGTACCTTCACATCGACAGACTCGAAGCCATGTGCATCCAGATGTTTTCTCAGGATGGCTTTCAGTTCTTCCCAGCGGGTGTCGACGACAAAGCGAAGTTGGCAAAAGGCTTTGGCATTAGGGGGAATCGCATTGACCGGGTTGGCGGGGTTGCCGGAGGTGAACGCCAACACTTCGAGCGAATTCCAGCCTAATAGCTTTTCAGCCGATGACATGCCTGGTTCACCCCAGTGCTTGTCGATTTCGCGGCCCATCAAGGCGTCCGAAATAGACAATTTGCCAAGCGTTGTTTTGATCAGTGGTGATATCGGCGGAGGGAGGAGGTCTGGTATCAAAATCCGGCCTTTACCATCGACCATGCTCGCCAGAGCATTGGCCAGTATGGTCGCCGGGTTGCGCATCAGGCCACCCCAGTTTCCCGAGTGCAGACCACCACTTCTGAGATTGATGGACAGTTCAAACAAAACCGATCCGCGTGAGCCCAGAAAAATAGTCGGCTGGCTAGCGCTCAGTCGCGGACCATCCGAGGCAATGAAGACGTCAGATTTGAGTTGTCGCGTATTTAATTCGCAATATCTTTTCAAGCCCGGCGATCCAATTTCTTCTCCCGTTTCGAAAAGGCATTTCACGTTGTACCCAAGACGACCGTTACGGACCTTGATGACGGTTTCGAGTGCAGCCAGATTGATCGAATGCTGGCCCTTGTTGTCTGCAGTGCCACGGCCATACCATTTGTCGCCCTGGACGTTGAGTTTCCATGGATTGAGACCGTCGCTCCATTGATCGTCATAGCCACGCACGACATCGCCGTGGCCGTAGGTAAGTACGGTGAGCAAATCGTCACCTTCGTGACGTTCGGCGAAAAGGAGGGGTGGTTTTCCGGAGAGCGGATTGTCTACGATGAGGCAAGTGAAGCCCATGCGGCTGAGCACTGCTTCCAATTCTAGCTTCAGATAGACGTGCAACTGTGCTGCCTGTTCCGATGCCTGGCTTTCTGTTCTGTACGAAACCCGTCGTGCAATCTCGGCTTGCAACTGCCCATTGGCGTAGTGCTTTTTTGCACTCTCCATTGCTATTGCTTTATTCACAATTTCTCCATAATTACTGAGGTGACGTTGGTGCAAGCAAGTCTAGTACTAGTGGGTGTTCTTTAAAATTGCTATATTAAGAAGAACTTATTCTAAATATTAGAATGCTTTTCGGAGTCGGACATGCATAACACAGCACTACGTTATTTCCTTGAAGTCGCTCGCGCCGGTTCCTTGGGGCGAGCGTCCGAAAGACTGCACATTGCCCCCTCTGCGATCAGTCGGCAAATTGCCAATCTGGAACAAGAAGTGGGTGCGCAATTGTTCGAACGTTTGCCCACTGGCATGGTGCTGAGTCCGGCAGGAGAGGTGCTTGCGTCTCATGCCAGACGTGAACATCTCGAGCGGGAGCGCGTCCTGTCCGAGATTCAGGAGTCGTCAACTGATGGAGGACGTCCGATCTCGGTTGCCTCTACGGAAGGCGTGGCGCGTAATTTCTTGCCGCATGTCATGAGCGAATTCCGAGAGGCGTATCCCAAGGCTTGTTTTGTATTAAATGTCGCCGTTCCCAAGATCGTCATTGGCATGGTCAAGGATGGTGATGTGGATTTGGGGATCACGTTCAGTACGAAACCGAGTGAAGGTGTGCAAGTTGAATATTCCGCCAGGTCGCAAATTCATGCGCTTATGCATCGTCAACATCCACTGAGCAAACGTAAGTCTCTGATGCTGGCGGATTTGCAGCCCTATCCAATGGCGCTCAGGGAAGAAGGTAGTACGCAAAGACAACTGGTGGATCTTTGTTGCCAAATGGAGGGGCTGAGGTTGAATGCTGTGTTGACCAGCAATGACTCAGGATCATTGCAGCAATTTGTCATGCGTTCGAACGCTATCGCGCTGACAAGTAAAGTGTCGGAGCAGTATGAGCTACAGAAAAATGACTTGATCAGTATTGCGCTGTTGAATGCGGAATTACGGCAACGCGATGTACAGTTATTGACCATGGCTGGGCGAACGTTGCCCTTCAACATCCGGCGATTTGTCGATTTGCTTGCAATCAAGATGGCGGCAATGGATAAGTTGAGTGCTCCACCGGAACGATAAAGGTTCTGTTGATTCATCAAGAAATCAAAGGCAAGGTCGTTTTTCTGCTCTTTTCGGATAACGAAGAAGGAAGCTTCATCGCCGTCTGCGCAGGCCCTGATGCGCTCGGTGAACAATAAGGTATCGCCGGTGCTTTTCTTGCGCAGGGTTGGGCACCGGGTAAAGTCAATGCCGAAGATATCGGGTTCCGGAAGCCATAAGCCGAGTTCTTGATCACTGGAAGGCGTTACGCCATGAGCCCATTACCGTGGCCACCTTTCCGTTTTACGCAATGGCGTTTTCCATTTTTTCCATCTTATCGGCGCTGGGCCTACAAGCTACAGTTAGCTCGTCACACTAATGATCGATTGATAAATATGAATCCCAGGCCAGATTACGCCTGGGCTTGGGATGCTTTTAACTTTTTTTATCCATCCACGTTGTTCTATCTGCTTACTGTATAGGAGTAATTCCATGAAACAGTCTGTCCTGGCTCTCCTTGATGAGGCCGCAGCCTCAGTACAATCACGGTCAGATCAGGCCGCTCCCAGCACCTCCACGCAGCGATCAAACACCAGTCGTATGCGCGGTGGTACAGGACCGCGTTGTGGTCGATACACATATACATCCCACGGATCGGGCTGGAAACTCTGTAATACCGGTATCAGCCTCCCCGACGCAATATGTGCATCGGCCAGGAACGAAGGAATCTGACCAAAACCGAGGCCGGCCAGAATTGCTTCACATTCGGCATCGCTGTCGTTAGTAGAAAAGTGCGGCGCGTTGGGGGCGATTTGCACACCACCGGCGAAATACCAAGGCCATGCTTTGCCCGCTGTGGAATCGAGCAGCGCTGTCGTTGGTAATTCCTGTAATTGCTCGACTTGCGTCGGAATACCGCAGCGTGCAATGAGCGCAGGCGATCCAACGACGTGAAAGCCAATGGGAGTCACTCTGCGTGCTACAAAACGGCTATCGCGAAGTGAGCCTAAGCGCACGCCAATGTCGATGCGCTCGTCAACCACGTCAGCATGGGCATCGCTCAGATGCAATTCAACCCTCACCTGTGGCAACCGGGCAGAAAGTTCTTTAATCACCGGCATGAGCATTTGGCGGCCCAACATCACCGGTGCTGTCACCCGGACCACGCCCGTCGGCTCATGCGCATCGAGCCCACTTCCTGAATGAAACAGGGTATCCATTTGTTGCACGCTGAGCTTGGCACGCTCGGCCAGTGAGGCGCCGTAACTTGTGATGCGGATCCCGCGCGTATTGCGATGAAACATCATTTCGCCATGCAACTGTTCCAGTTCCTGGACTGCACGTGTCACCGCCTGCGGCGAAATTCCCAGGCGCGTAGCGGCTTCCTTGAAGCTGCGTGTTTCTGCTGCAGTAATAAATATGCGCAGCATTTCCAGTCGATTCAACATGACAATTCCAAAAATGGGAATTCTAAAATCATAACATTTCCATTTATTGGCGTAATTGATCTCCTTATACTCGCTGCTAACCCAGTTACCTGGCTTGGCACAAGCACCAGGGAATTTTGTTTGATGAACAGAACTTGCGAACACCGTGTCGTGTTCGCGGATGAGAGGAAAGAAAATGCAGGATTTTGAGTTACATAATCCAACCCGTATCGTGTTCGGCGCGAACAAGATCGCCGAGTTGGATAAACTTGTGCCACAAGACGCACGTGTGCTGGTGCTCTTTGGCGGTCAAAGCGCACATCGTTCGGGGACCTTGGCCGAAGTGCGCGAAGCCTTGGGTCAAAGGCTGGTCGTTGAGTTTGGCGGGATTGAAGCAAATCCGACCTTTGAAACCCTGATGAAAGCGGTCGCGCTGATCAAACAGGAGAAGCTGGATTTTCTGCTCGCCGTCGGTGGCGGTTCGGTCATCGATGGTACGAAGTTGGTCGCCGCTGCCGTGCCTTACCAAGGTGATCCTTGGGAGATACTGGAAACATTTGGCGCCAAGATAACCGAGGCAATTCCTTTCGGCAGTGTCTTGACGCTACCGGCGACAGGTTCCGAGATGAATGATGGCTCGGTCATCACAAGGGCTGCGACGCAGGACAAGCTTTTCTTTGTCAGCCCTCACGTATTTCCCCGCTTCTCGATACTTGACCCGACCAAAACCTACACCTTGCCTGAGCGGCAGTTGGCCAATGGTGTAGTGGACGCTTTCACACATGTCATGGAGCAGTATTTGACCTATCCGGTCAACGCGCATGTGCAGGATCGCTTCGCTGAAGGCTTGTTGCAGACCCTGATTGATATCGGCCCACAGGTTGTCAGTGGCACGCGGGACTACGATCTTCGTGCCAATTTGATGTGGACTGCAACACTGGCATTGAATGGTCTGATTGGCGCGGGCGTTCCTCAGGACTGGTCAACCCATATGATTGGTCACGAGCTGACTGCGCTTCACGGGATTGATCATGCGCGCACATTGGCAATAGTCTTGCCTGCGAATATGGAAGTCCGCACCGAGGAGAAGCGTGGGAAGTTGCTGCAATACGCAGACCGTGTCTGGGGCCTGAAGGATGGTGACGACAATCAGCGTATCAATGCTGCCATTGGACGCACGCGCAGCTTCTTTGAAAGTCTGGGTGTGCCGACTCGTCTGCGCGAATACGACATTGGTGCAGCGGACCTCGATAAAGTGATTCAGCAACTCGAGAAGCACAATATGGTTGCGCTTGGCGAACAGAAAAATGTCACGCCAGCAGTGAGCCGTCGCATCCTCGAAGCAGCGCTGTAAATCCAGCAGGACAGTGGCGATCCGATCCGACTTCAGCTTGGTGCAGAAGTCGATGGATCGCCCAATGTCCTGTGAAAATGTTGCGTTGGCAGATCCAAAAAGGCTTTGACTTTGGCAGAGCCTCGGCGACTCGCGGGATACATTGCATAGACTCCCACATCCATTGGTCCAGGATTGGCGCGATAGGTATCAAGTACCCTGACCAGGATGCCGGCCTCGATTGCATCCCGTATCAACCAGTCGGCAAGCAATGCAACGCCTAAGCCATCCTCTACAGCGCGGCGTAGCATTTCGGAGTTATTCATCGACAGATTGTCGCTGACGGCGATTTCCTCGATGGGGCCATTGCTACCGTCATCCAGGTGTCGGGCTGCGGATGAAAAACCACCGGTACTGGCAACGAGTGAAAACGCTTTCACTTCTGAAAATCGGTCCATGGCTAGCTCTTCGTTTTACGCAATGGCGTTTTTTACGGGATTTTGATCAATTTACTTTGATTATCTACAGCAAAGGCCTGTAAGGCCAGCGCGATGAAGCGCTGGCGGTTCGCCATCGTGATCACGTTGAATTTGACCTGTTCAACCAACCTGCTTTCTGATTCCAGCGTTCTGCCTGACCGTTGCATTATTGCTGCCGTGGCACCTGCATGCCAGGCCAATCAGAATAACCTCGGGCATCGCCGCCGTACCAATATTGCTTGGGGGCGTCGGCTAGCGGCGCGTTGTTGCGCAGCCGCTCGATCAGATCCGGATTGGCGATAAATGGCCGCCCGATGCTGAACAGGTCGGCATCGCCAGCAGCCAGAGTTTTCTCGGCCAGCGCCAACGTGTATTGATTGTTGGCGACGTAGGCACCCTTGAAGCGTTGGCGTAGGGCAGCGAAGCTGATGCCGTCGTCAGCGTCACGACTGAGCTGCGTTACGCCTTCAATTTCATGGAGATAAAGTAGTCCCAAGGTCGACAGTGCATCGATATACACGCTGAAGGTCTGCATGGTATTGCTATCAAGCGGGGTGTTGCCGGGAGTGGTAGTGGTTGGCGAAATACGGATACCGACACGTTGCGGTCCCCATACGTCAACGACGGCCTTGACTACTTCCAGTGGAAAGCGCAGGCGATTTTCCAGCGATCCACCATACTGGTCTGTACGGTGATTGGTGCTGTCACGTACGAATTGCTCCAGCAGATAATTATTTGCCGAGTGGACTTCAACACCGTCAAAACCCGCACGCTTGGCATTTTCTGCGGCACGCCGATAGTCTTCAACAATGGCCGGGATTTCGTCGGTACGTAGTGCTCGCGGGGTAACGAAATCCTTCATGCCATCATGTACGCGAATCTGGCCATGCGGCTTGATGGCTGAGGCAGCGACAGGTATCGCCCCGCCCAGCATATCGGGGTGCGACATCCGTCCGGTGTGCCATAGCTGCAGGAAAATTTTCCCCTGGCGCTGATGGACGGCGTCAGTGACACGCTGCCACGCTGCGATCTGCACTGCATTCCAGATACCAGGTGTGCGCGGATAGCCACGGGCTGCGGCCGAAATATTCGTGGCCTCGGTGATAATCAGACCAGCGCTTGCGCGTTGGGCATAGTAGTCGGCAGCATAGTCGGGAGGCACGCCAAAGTCGTCCGAGCGGCTGCGGGTCATGGGGGCCATGACAATACGGTTTTTCAGTTGCAGGCCGCCGATTGTGACTGGCTGGAGCACGGGGTTTGAAGAAAAATCTGACATGATGAATCTCCTGATTAGTAAAAATAAGTGATGTTGATAGCGAGTGAAGACGTGCAACACCTTACCCGACGGTCTTGGCCCAGACCGCCTGTGCATTGGTGAACTCGCGCAGACCGAAATGCGACAACTCTCGTCCATAGCCACTCTTCTTGACGCCGCCGACTGGAATACGTGCGTTCGATGCCGAAAAGCCGTTGATGAAAACACCACCTGTCTCAAGGCGACGGGCGATGCGTTGCGCGCGGCCGACATCGCTGGTCCACAGGCTGCCACCCAGGCCGTAGTCGCTGGTATTGGCCAGTTCGATAGCGTGCTCTGCGTCTTCAGCGACCGTGATGGCGGCCACCGGGCCGAAGGTTTCTTCGTCAAATACGGCCATGCCGGGGCGGACATTGACCAGCACCGTTGGTGCATAAAAATTTCCCGGGCCGTCGATCTTGTGTCCGCCAAGCAGCAAGGTCGCTCCGGCATCCAATGTGCGTTCGACCTGGCGATGCAGTTCGTCGCGCAAATCGTTGCGTGCCATTGGCCCCATCGTGGTCAAAGGATCGAGCGGGTCGCCTGTCTTCAGTCGGCTGGCGGCGGCGACAAATTTACGGGTGAATTCTTCAGCGATGGGTTGTTCAAGGATGAAGCGCTTGGCGGCGAGGCAGACCTGACCGGCATTCTGGAAGCGCGCTTCGATCGCTGCGGTGACCGCTAGATCGATGTTGGCATCGGATAACACGATAAATGCGTCGGCACCGCCAAGTTCCAGCAGGCTCTTCTTGAGCGTGCTGCCGGCCAGTGCTGCGACTGCGGCGCCGGCACGCATACTGCCTGTGAGCGTTATTGCGGCAACCCGCGGGTCTTTGATGACGTGGGCTACGGTCTCATTGTCAGCATTGAGGTTGGCGAACAGGCCTTCCGGGAAACCAGCGATTTCAAACATGTGTTGCAGGGCATAGGCCGATCCCATCACATTGGGTGCATGTTTGAGGATGAAGCCGTTACCGGACAACATGATCGGACCTGCGGCGCGCACGACTTGCCACAACGGGAAGTTCCAGGGCATCACGGCGAGGATGCTGCCAATCGGCAAGTAGGAGACGTGCACCTGATCATCATTTTTGACGGTGACAGGCTCGTCAGCGAGGATGGCTGGACCGTTTTCGGCAATCCAGTCGATGGTGGCGGCGCACTTTTCGACTTCGGCCAGGGCTGCGCCAATGGTCTTGCCCATTTCCGCAGTGATGGTAGCGGCCAGGATGTCGGAATGGTGGCGCAAGGCAGCAGCGAGTCGGCAATAGGTCGCTACGCGTTCGTTCATCGGGGTGGCGCGCCACATTCTATAGGCAGTGGCGTTAACCTCGAGCAGTTGTTCCACCTCGCCAGGCGTCTGGAATGCGTAGGTGGCGATTAGCTCGCCAGTGGCTGGATTGCGGGAGACTGCATTGGTAGCAGGATCGGTATTGAGTTGCGACATGGAATGCCTCCGTGAAGTGAAAGAGCAGTGTTCAAGAACTGCTCTGACGTCACTTTAGGCAATCACGACAATCTCAAGAAGGCGTCTTGTTATCCTATGACTCTGACTCCCTGCCAGGGGCCGTGGGAATATAGGTAACCAGCGACAGGTCTGGTCGCCCGGCCGGTGTCAAGGCGACAGATGGTCTGCTTGGTATGGAGCACTTGGCAAGTTAGTAATGGAGCGGCTCAAACAGCGGGTACTTTTACTACCAGCAGATTTTACATTCTGCTAAGTTAGGTCGGGATACTTTGGTGGAGTAAGGTCTCATTGCCATCAGCCTTCAAATAATCCCGGCATAGAATCGCGCTTCTTGATCATCATTGATCGTATAAGCATTACAAGTATTGGTATTTCACCTGAAGCCGTAAAATTTTTATAATTCTCTGTTACGTCTAACAGAGTGAGAGAAAAACTATGTCGTTTAGCCGTCTGCAGAAGCGTCGCCACGTATTGTCTACCCTGACGCGAAGCATTCTTGGCTTGGGCCTGCTCACCTCTGGAGTTGGTTACGCCGCCGAAGAGCAAACTTTACGGATTGGATACCAGAAATCCTCCACGTTGGTCATTCTGCTCAAGAGCAATGGCGTGCTGGAAAAAAGACTGGGAAAATTGGGCATCAAGATCAGCTGGCACGAATTCACCAGCGGTTTGCCGCTACTTGAAGCGCTCAATATCGGCAACATTGATATTAGCGCCGACGTCGCCGATACCGTACCGGTCTTTGCATTGGCCGCTGGTGCAAAGTTGATCTACCTGGCGCAGGAGGCACCATCGCCGTCTGCACAGGCGCTGCTGGTACGGGCTGATTCACCGATCAAGACTATCGCTGACCTGAAAGGCCGGCGCATTGGTGTGACAAAGGCTGCTGGTTCGCACTATTTGTTGATTGCACTATTGGAGAGCGTGGGCCTGAAGTTCAAGGATATCGAGCCAGCCTATCTGACGCCAGCCGATGGTCGTGCTGCTTTTGAAAAAGGAGCCATTGACGCGTGGGTGATCTGGGATCCCTTCCTCGCCACGGCGCAACGACAAGGTAAGGTACGCATTGTCGCCGATGGCAAGAATAATATTGCCAGCTACCAACGCTACTATCTGGCGTCGGCTTCCTATGCGCAGGGCCATCCCGATGTGCTCAATGCCGTTTTTGAAGAATTGCGTGGCGCCGGTCAGTGGGTCAGGGCCAATCCGCGTGTGGCGGCAGAGTTGCTGGCACCAATCTGGGGACTCGATGCCGATACGGTTGAACTGGCGAATAGCAGACGATCATACGAGGTGCGCAGCATTGGCGCAGCGTCACTCAGCGAGCAGCAAAGTATCGCCGATGCTTTCCTTGCGCAGGGTGTGCTGCCGCATAAAGTCAATATCGGGGATATCGGGATTTGGAAGCCTTAAGCCGAGTTCTTAATAACTGGAAGGCGCTACGCCATAAGCGTGTCGGAAAGCGCGATTGAAATGACTTTGATCGTAGAACCCGACGTTCTGCGCCACGTCGGTCAGTGTATGTACACCTTGTGCCAGCAGAGTGCAGGCTTGCTCCAGTCGAAGTCTCAGTAGCCAGGCATGGGGTGTCATGCCGACTGTGTGCTTGAACTGACGCAAGAAATGAAAGCGACCGAGCCCGCATAGGGCGGCGAGTGTATCGAGCGTGATTTTTTCAGACAAGTGGGCCAGGCAATAGTCCTTGATCATCTGCCACTGAGCAGGTGCCAATTTCGCATCGACCTTTCCGGGTTGAATCGCGCCGGATTGTGCAAACAGAAAATGTAACTGCGCTAACCATTCGGACTGAATCGCCAGTGCAGATATGCCCACAGGCGAGTGCATCGCTTCGTGCAGGCGCAACAGATGTTTTGCCAGACGTGCATCCTCCAGCAGTCCGGCAGCGAAGTCTGGCTGCCGCTGGCTGCCGGTGATTTCCTGCGCCAGATCCTGTAGCAAACTGGATGATAGTCGAAAGGTCTTGAGTGTGTAGGGACGATTACCTTCACCGATGCCATCGTGAATTTCTCCAGGTGGCATCAAGGCGATACTGCCTGGTGAGGCGACGATACTACCGCCCTGGAAATGTTGGCGTTGCGCACCAACCGTCACCAGACCGATATGGTAATCAAGATGATAGTGACGATCAAAATGAAACTCTGAGAAACGGCCTGTCCCCAGCACCAGGCCGGGGATATCAGCACTACGTTGGTAGTGGACAGCATCGTTCTTTTCAGAAGCCATTGCGTTCAGTTTGCAGACGAGTATTCAGGATTAATGTTCAGGGTCAACGAATCCAGTATAAATCGTGCTGCATTTTACTGATAGCAAGGCACTACGCGGGGTGTCAGGGCAACTCTTCGACCGTATAGTGAATCGATAGCAGTTCCTTTTTTTGCTTGATCTTCACTATCTTGATTTTCCCGATTTGTACCAGCGAAGCGACGTGTGTGCCACCACAGCAAGTCGCAGGTAAATCGCCAAAACTGATCATGCGTTGATGCTCATCCTGAATGATTTTTCTCGGCAGGTTTCTCAATAGCAGGGTATGTGCTTGTGCGGCGATAGTCTCGATATCGATTGCCTGTGCCGTGGCCGTCGCTTCGAAAACAACGCGTGCTTCACCCGGCCAGTGGTGGCCTTTGACAGCCTTCCAGCCATACTGCTCTCCACAGTATCCGAGTAGGTGGCCAGCTGAGTGCAAACGCGCATGCAGCTGTCTTGGGCCTGCAGAAACTTCGATGAAAATTTCTCCTGCTGCCACTGCTTGATCTGTCATGTGTACCACCATCTCGCCGTCTTGCTGCACATGCAGCACATTGGCTGGACCGATCATGCCGACATCAGCTGGTTGCCCGCCGCCTTGTGGATGAAACAGCGTTGCCTGCAGTACCACCGCAAACTGCCCGTTGTCACTTGGCGAACAGCTGATGACGCTGGTGGAGGTGTTTAATTGATCTGTATTGAAATAGAGACGCTCTGTCATTGTTGTCTTCCGACGCTGAACTGCTGCTCTGATGGCAGGGTAGCTACAAGGTTTTGCATACAGGAGAGTAAATGATCAATATCGTTAGTAGTCGTTGCAAAGGAAGTGACAAACCTCGCCACTCCCGGCTCCCATCGGTCATGATAAAAATGAAAACCAGCTTCCAGCAAACCAGCAGTGAGCGCCGCCGGCAAGCGGCAAAATACGATGTTCGATTGCCTTGGCCCCATCACATCGACACCGCGCATTTGCAGCAGCCCGTTAACCAGGCGTTGGGCCATGGCATTGGCTTGTCGTGCATTACGTAACCAGAGGTCGTTTTGTAGATAGGCATCGATCTGGGCGGTGAGAAAGCGCATTTTTGAGAACAGATGTCCTGCGCGTTTACGGCGATATGCCAGTTCGGTCGCGAGACGCTGATCGAAGAGTACGATCGCTTCTGCCCCGGGGACACCATTTTTGGTGGCGCCAAAAGACAGTGCCTTGACACCTGCTTTCCAGGTAATGTCGGCTGGGCTGCATTGCAGGTGGACGAGGGCATTGGCAAAACGTGAGCCGTCCATGTGCAGACCCAGTGAAGAGGAAGTGCAAATATCACCAATGGCACGGACTTCATCGACGCTATAAACGCTACCTAATTCGGTAGCCTGCGTGATACTGACGCAGGATGGCTGAGTTGAGTGGACATCGCCGACCTTCGTGCGGGCGGCTTTCGCCAAGGCTGCTGTATCAATCTTTGCGGCAACGCCATCGATCGTAACGAGTTTGGCACCCCCGGTATAAAACTCCGGGGCGCCACACTCATCGTTGTTGATATGACTTCCCGGGTGGCAGTAGATGTTGCCCCAGGAGGGGGACATCACACTGAGGCACAAGGCATTGGCTGCCGTGCCGGTTGGCACGAGAAAGACGCTAACATCGCACTCAAACAGTTCTGCAAGTCGTTGTTCAATCCGCGCGCTGGCCTGATCGGTTCCATATGAGCTGACTTGTCCCTGATTGCTGGCGACGATGGCTTCGATAATTTCCGGTGATGCACCAGCGATGTTGTCGCTGCTGAATCCCTTCGTTGGCATTCTGCCAAGCTCTTCCTTTACCCAATTCACGATACGCTCCTGACAACGGGACCGATTCCCGTTTTGAAAAGCATCTTAGTTGGGGTAATGTACTTTGTGCTTGTAAAAAATTGACTGGCTACCGCGAATGGCTGAATTTGCTCTCAGCGTATTGTGGCAACGAAGAGACAGCGATATACCGGCTTTCGTATATTAATTAAAAATTAATACGCTATAGTATGTTCACCCGATTCTGACGCTATAGCGTCCGTCGGCCAGACATTTACCTGCTGTGCGCTCAAATGCGAGGAGTCCAAGTTGAACTTGTTAAAGACGATGTCGATTCAAAAAAAGCTGATGATCAGCATGGCGTTTTGCCTCGTATTGTTCTTGCTGATTTCGTCTTTCATCAGCGTGATTCTGACCACGCGAGGTATTCGTGAGCGCGCGGTTAATCAGGAGTTGCCGGCTATTGTGGGCGAAATCCGTAACGATATCTTGCGCCGTATTGGCGAGCCACTCGCCACCACGCAAGCTATTGCCAATAACGCGTATCTGCTGGATTGGGAAAATGATGGGCTCAGCGATGCCGGGCTGGATTCGTGGAAGCGCTATGCAGCTTTGCTCAAGAGTAAAACCGGCGTAGCCTCGGTGATCTGGGCTTCTGGGTCGACCGGTAAATACATGACTGAGGCAGGACTGGATCGAACCTTGTCTCCCGCCAATCCCGCTGATCAGTGGTTTTATGGGTTCCTCAAAGGCGGCAAATCTTATGCGATCGATCTTGACAAGGATGTCAGGTCGGGCCTGTTCATGATGTTCATCAATGTGCGCTATGAGGCTGCCGGTGGCAAGGCCGGTGTGGCAGGTGTCGGTGTGGCGGTTGATGCGATGGCTAGTGCGATCAAGAGCTATACGGTTGGCAATACGGGGTCTGTCTTTCTGGTACGGCCTGATGGAAGCCTACTGATCCATCGTGATCCTCAACTGGCTGATGGCAAACATTTTCTCAAGGACCTGCCAGGATTCAATGGCGATCTCTCTAGCCAATTGCTGGCCGGTCAGAAGTTTGTCAGTTCAAGCTTTTCTGCGCCAGGCGGCACGCAGATCGCAGCCGCTTCCTTTGTACCGGAGCTCAATCTTTATGTCGTCGCCCAGGTGCCCGAGGCAGAAATATTGGGCAATGTATTGCAGTCGCAAATTATCTCTGCCCTCATCGCAGCCCTCATTGGTGGCGGCATTGGTTTGTGTGTGATTTTCGTTGTCAGTCGTGCGATTGCCGGACCGGTCGCTCGTGCCGCCGGTATGCTGGGTGAAATCGCCAGTGGCGATGGTGACCTGACACAGCGCATGGTGGTGGAATCCAAGGATGAAATTGGTGCACTTGCAGATGCGTTTAACCGTTTTGTTTCGTCTCTTAACAAGACGATCGGGGAGGTACGTAAAAGCACCGATGCGATTGCCATCGCCTCCCGGGAAATCGCAAGCGGTAATCTGGATCTATCGAGTCGAACCGAAAATCAGGCATCAAGCCTGGAAGAGACAGCATCGGCGATGGAGGAGCTGACCTCCACTGTGCAGCAAAATGCGGATAACGCCAAACAGGCCAATCAACTGGTGGTGTCGGCATCAGATTTTGCAGTCAAGGGAGGTGATGTGGTCGGGCAAGTGGTGCAGACCATGGGCTCGATCAAGGAAAGCTCGAGCAAGATTGTTGACATCATTTCGGTGATTGACGGGATTGCCTTCCAGACCAATATTCTTGCGCTCAATGCTGCAGTCGAAGCGGCGCGGGCGGGGGAGCAGGGGCGGGGGTTCGCTGTGGTTGCCTCTGAGGTGCGCAGCCTG
The DNA here is from genome assembly GCF_014192645.1 of Herbaspirillum sp. Sphag64. Classification (GTDB taxonomy): domain Bacteria; phylum Pseudomonadota; class Gammaproteobacteria; order Burkholderiales; family Burkholderiaceae_D; genus Herbaspirillum. The sequence goes on from NZ_JACHYE010000019.1 coordinate 27,769, forward strand.
GCCCAACGGTCTGCTGCGGCCGCCAAGGAAATCAAGGAACTCATCAGCGATTCGGTGGACAAGGTGCAAATGGGCGGTAGTCTGGTCGACCAGGCTGGTGCGGCGATGGAGCACATTGTGACTTCAGTGAAACAGGTAGCCGATATCATGTCCGAGATCGCTGCGGCTAGCGTCGAGCAAAGTTCGGGGATTGGTCAGGTGAATCTTGCCATTACCGAAATGGACAATGCCACCCAGCAAAATGCGGCTTTGGTAGAACAAGCCGCAGCTGCAGCGCAAGCGATGCAGGAGCAGGCTGCCAATTTGCATCGTGTGGTCGGCTCGTTCAAGCTGGATACCGAAAATGGCGCCTTGAGTGAGCGGTCAGAATCTCGAGACTTGGTCATTCACGATTGATTTTCAGCGCGTAGGGAGATCTGGGACGGCGGTGCACTGGCGTCGTGTCGCCACTCATCGAATTTGTTGTAAAAAAATCCCAATTCATTTTTGGGATTGAGGCGTCGGCGCATCCTCACCTATACTTATTGCGCGTGCACCATTTTTCGCGTTTATTTTTTTGGGAGGCCGCCATGGCAATCAATTCTGTCTCGTCAAGCACTGCAGCAGATACTTTTCGTACTCAACAATCCAATCTGAATACCAAACCGGCGACACCTGCTGGTCCTGCCTCGTCAGTGTCCAAGACAAACGACGAGACAGCAAATAGTGTCTCACCTGCGACGCAATCTACATCGCCCCCGACTGGTCCTACTGGTAATTTCATTAATACCACTGCTTGAATCGTCAATAAAACGGTTCAAATGCAAGCACATCGCTTGACCGCAATGTGATGGTTTGGCTCGTACGCGGGGTGTTGGTATTGGGGAAGTGGTGAAGTGAGCAGCGTTAAGCTGTTCACCACGCCAATGAGATATCAGACAATGATGGAGACAATCGCGCCCACTGTAACGGCAGCTGCCATCCATCGCCCGACGGTATAACCATCTGGTGGGATATTTTCGGCTTCTTTTTCGGGGCGCTCCAGGCCTAACGCGCCATAAACAAAACCCTTGGCGTTCGCTGACGTATCCTTTGGACCAGTGTCTTTTACGTTGCCGTCTTTGGAGTAACCATCTTTCGTACTTGCCGGCTTTTGACTGGAGGCAGTCTTGCTGGCAGCAGCTGGCGACTGAGGCTTTTGCTCATCGTGCGCCTGCGCATTGCGTGCCGCATCGCTGATGGTGACTTTATCCTGCTGGACTTGTGGCTTGGCGGAGTCGTCGGCAACGGGCTTTGCCACAACCTTGCTGTCCGAGCCGGCAGTGTTCAGATCAGTTGAACCTGCCCCCGGTGAAACAGTTGTACCGCTGATTTCCATGTTGCCCTCACTTGTGCCGCCTACTATGACGCCTTAAGTTGTATATCGGCAATAGATCCGAAAACTTTAGGCCTTGCTACCTAATATTACAAAATTTTTTCAGATCAGTCTGCACGCGCAGTAAATATTATGAGGCGGGCAATACGTCGTCTTCTGGTCCAGCAATACAACCATCAGCAATCGAGTCCCAGCCGCGGTGAATGACAATCCGGTTGTCCTTGAGGCACATTTCTACCCGGCTGACATTATCCACCCGGTTTTTGACAAATTCCTCGATTGCCGCTGGCATACTCACCTGAAAGATTTTGCGGTCAATATTCTCGGAAGGGTGATCCTTTGTGTGCAGCAAGGGGATCATATGGCCAACCCAGACTACATAACTGTATTTTGCATCAATATCAGTGGGTTTGTAAGCATTTGCTTTCAGCCATGCCTGCGCTTTGTTGCGAAAATCATCGTTGCTGGAAAGATTGCCCCAGGCAAAGGCCAGCATCTCGGCAACCCATTGATTGCAATTCTGATAAATAGTGGAGAAAGCATAAGCATTGGCGCTGTAGTCATTGCCGAGCAACTCTACTGAGAGCTTGTTATCGAGCGCAGTCTTTGCCATGGCATCAGTCTCTGGTTTTGGCAGGAGCAGCACGGACACATAGGATGGAATATTGTCATCATGCGTCATCAGGAAGCCGGATAGGCCCTGATCAAAAATACTTGGCTTTTGGTCTTCGCAACCATAGTAGAGCTGACGTACCGACCATGGTGTGTTCTCGTTTTTTTTGAGGGTAAAGCCGGAGTGGGAATAACGGATATGAAAGCGGGTTAAATCGGTTCCTGAACGCGAGATGATGGCGGCATCGCTTCCCGATTTTTCCAGCACATCCTTGACGACCGAGCTGAAATTGAGCACCTGGTTTTTTTCTGCTGCAGTGAGATTGGCCTCTCGATCACAAAATAAAAACGAGGCGGCATGCACCTGTCCGGCACACAACAGGCACACTAGCTGGGCAAAAAACAGGATTTTTTTCATGCTTGAACGCGGTGCAAAACAGCGGATAGGTAGGGCCGTTACAACTGGCTGCGAGGCGGCATATGGTGCACGACGTCAATGATGACGTCAGATGCCACCCCGGCAGGTATCATGAAACTGAAGCACTAACACACGGTAGCCTGAGACGTCCTGCGGCGGACATTTCAGACTGTGTTGTGCTCAGGAAACTGCTTTTGGCTTGATGTCGTTGAGCAGGTTATCGGCAACTGCGACCGCGAAAGGCTGTTGCGCATATTCCTGAAAAAACGCCACGCCATATGGCTTTGGTACCGCAGTGACGACCTGACCGACACTGATGGTGCTGTGCTGATAATCGGCAGCTGGCATATGCAGGTAAATATCACGGGTACGGTCGTCGCCATCTGCACGCAATGCAATTCTCATACGGTCGGAGCGAGTGTCATCGGCGGCAACATCAGTAATCTTGTAGCCACCTTCGAGCTTGGCAGCATTAACTGCAGCCTTGCTGCTGTTGCTGATGCTGTTGGAGATCGATGTGATAGAGCTGCTGATGCTATCCGATACCGAGATCGAAATTGAGGTCGCAAAGCTTGATGCGAACGGGAGCATGGCAACCAGGGCCAGAAGCACTCCGGCTTTTTTCTGCAAATTCTTTTTCATTTCAGTTACTCCAAAAGTGGTTTGACGAGCTGCCCAACTACCCTGAAAACGGGCCAAAACGGTAGGTTTGTGATAAACATCAGCATGCTGCTGACCGGCAATATACCTCCTCACCCAATCTTTTAATCCTTGGAGCAAAAGACTGTTCTGCTGTTTCACAAACCGACATTCATGGGATGACGCCGATCACGGGTTGAGCGATCTTTCTCCGGGGCAAGTATCGAATGGTGTTTTTCATCATCTCAACACTATATCGGCCGCGCATCAGATTTATTTAAGACTGCAAGCTAAAATTTTTTGTCAGGGCGTATTTGACAATAGTCGCACGCAAGATGCAAGAAATCTGGGATGACTGTTACCTTAAATTTTGGTGTAGACCGGGTACGTTGACATTGTTGTCAATGAAATAATAAATATTGCTCATCATGATCGAACAGCATAACTACTGGCTCAGCATCGGATAGGTGAATCCAATGAAATGGACGGTGTTCAAAAGAAGGTGCAGTCCGATCGAACTTTCGATTTTCTGCGTGCGCTGGAAGGCAATTGCATAGCCGACCCCTGCCAAAGTGGCCACCGCCGCATAGCGCCAGCCACCAGCCAGGTGCGCCAGGCCGAATAACAGCGCTGAAATGCCAACACACGCAGCCTGGCTACGCATAAAACGCTGTAGCTGTCCCTGGATGAAGCCACGAAAGAAGGCTTCTTCGGCGATCACGGTGAAAAAGAGATTGATCCAGAGAAACAGCCCGGTGACAGCGGGTAGCTTTAGTTCGGGGCGTATCAGATCTAGCAGGCACGCACCACCCATGGCAGCAGCAATTGTCCACATGGCTAGCCAGCGGATTTCGCCACGAGTGTGCGCCAGTTCACGCCACGACTGGCAGCGTTTGCAAAACAAAGCCAGCATAATCAATCCTGCACCCGCCTTATCGATATTGGCATACAGCGTTAACGGCACGGCGTCGGCTGACAGACGGGTGGCAGAAATCAGAATGGGATTATTGAAGCCTGGCCAGCGATGCAGCGCCAATGCCAGGGCCAGCATGATGGTCAGTACCATGCAGATGGATTTTTTCCATCCGGCCAGGAGCGAGCTGGTTGCTCGAGAGGCAATCAACCACAGCAGCCCCAAGCCGAGTAATCCCATTGGTGTCAGAAACTGGTAGTACAACGCACTTGCAGCGGCCACCAGTGCCAACGGTATCCAGACTAAGAACTGGCGCTGATTGTTCACGTTGATCGGTGCGAGCCAGACACTTGCGATAGTGAGCGTCAGTAAGCAGATGGATAAGATCATTCGTTGGGATACCTATTCAAAATATACGGTTTCAGTGAATATGTTGCGCATTTGACGTACGTCTGTGCAGCCTCCACTGAAGACAGGATGTGACCGTACTGGTAAATTAAGCTGGCGTCTATTGTGGGTGGTAATTTATACATGTTGCTACCGTTACCTTGACTCTGACCCCAGCCTTCACCTTCAATGCCGATGACACGAATTTTCTATGCCGCTGAGCGGCTCACACGTTTTCTTTTTCTCTATTGCCTGCTGGCCTGGCGCGCAGTGCCGATGGCACAGAGCGGATCTGCCATCGATGCCGCTGGCGTTTCGGCGATGCCTGTGGATGCATCGCTGGTCGGTGCGTTTGCCCCTGAGGGAACCTTGCGGGCAGCAATCAATCTGGGCAATCCTGTGTTGGCCAGTCTCGATACCCTCACCGGCAAGCCGGTCGGCGTATCGGTCGACCTGGCGCAGGAACTGGCACGCCGACTTGGCGTTGGGTTGGAACTGGTAGCGGTGCCGGCAGCCGGAGCATCCGTTGAGAAGGTGGTGCAGGGGCAGGCCGACATCGGATTTTTTGCGATTGATCCCTTGCGTGGGGAGCAAATCAGTTTTACCGCCCCCTATGTGTTGATTGAAGGCTATTACGCAGTGCGAACTGCGTCAACGATTACCAGTAATGCCGAGGTTGATCGGCCAGGGGTTACCGTCGCCGTCGGCAAAGGTAGTGCTTATGATCTGTTCCTGAGCCGCGAACTGCGGCAGGCAAGGATTGTGCGCATGCCGACGTCGCCGGCCGTCGTGCCAGAATTTCTGGAGCAGCATCTGACGGTTGCTGCTGGCGTGCGGCAACAGCTTGAACGGGATGCGGCACGTTTGGGTGGCTTACGGATTCTGGATCAACGCTTCATGGTGATTCGCCAGGCCATGGGTATTCCAAAGGCGCGCGGTGAGGCTGCCAGCCGCTATCTCTCAGCATTTGTCGAGCAGATGAAGGCGTCGGGCTTTGTTGCTGCCTCACTGGCGCGGCATCAGATTGATGGTGCCATCGTCGCCGGTCCCAACGATTGATGCTGCTAGGTCGAGGAAAATCATTGTCCGGCGTCTAGCGGATTCGAATTTTAAGTAGAACGTTCTCGGCGATGGCCAGTGATGAGGTCAATCCTGGCGATTCGATGCCAAACAGATTCACTAGCCCCGGCACGCCGTGCTCCGATGGCCCCTGAATCATGAAGTCGGCGGGAGGTTCGCCCGGACCTGAAAGCTTGGGACGAATACCTGCATAGCCAGGCTGTAGTGCACCGTCTGGAAGTGCTGGCCAGTATTGTCGGATAGCCGCATAGAAACTGTCCGCCCGACGTGGATCAACTTGATAGTCAATATGTTCGGTCCACTCAACATCTGGGCCGAAACGTGCCTGACCACCCAAATCAATAGTTAAATGTACTCCCAGTCCACCAGGTTCCGGGATGGGATAAATCAGGCGTGAAAAAGGTGAGCGGCCAGAAAGACTGTAGTAATTACACTTGGCTAGATGGAGCCTTGGTATTTTGTCTGAATCGAGTCCCGTTAAGGTATGGGCAATCTGTTGTGCCTGCAGGCCAGCGCAGTTGATGACAATATCCGCACATAGTGTCGTTGGTTGCTGTCCGGTAATTTACAATGTGATGCCGTTTGTAGAAGAACTTCCGGCAATTACTGGCGAGGCAAATGCAAGCACGCCACCGGCGGCTTCGCAGTCAGCCTGAAGCGATAGCATAAAGGCGTGACTATCGACGATTCCGGTACTACTGCTATGCAGTGCTGCTACACAAGAAAGTTGCGGTTCGCTCTTGCAGGCATGTGTACCTGATAGCATCTCGAGCCCGTCCACGCCGTTGTTTCGACCTGCCATGTGCAGATCTTCGAGCAAAGCAATTTGTTGTGTTGAAGTCGCGACAATGAATTTTCCACATCGTGCATGAGCTATTCCACGCGCTTCGCAGTAGTCATATAGTAGATCTCTTCCACGCACACATAGCTGTGCCTTGAGTGAATTGGGCGGGTAGTAAATGCCTGCATGCACCACCTCGCTGTTGCGCGAGCTTATACCTGTACCAATAGCGGGTTCGCTTTCAATGACAACCGTTTCCAGTCCGCGTTGTGCTAGTGCGCGCGCGATTGCAAGACCCACAACCCCAGCACCGATCACAATACAATCAACTTTTTCCATTCAAAACGATCCTCTGCACATGAATCTGCGTTTCGCTCTTCATATAATTTCGTTAAGTGCGCAATTCTAACTTCGTAAGTGATAGCCATCATGCCACTTGATTCGATTTTGGCTATGCAGTTGATTGCATCCGGACAGTAGACATTATTGCTGGCAACGTTGGTGAAAAAAACGCCTGCGCTACCAATAACGGGTTACGCAGGCATATTTTTTTACGACAGACGTTAAATCGGTGCCGCTGGAGCGGTTAGCTAAAACTCTTCCCAAGAGTTGTCGTCAGTAGCCGCTTCCTTCCTGCCTGCCTTGGGCACGCTCACGGCCTTGCTCTCGGGAGCAGGCTTGGGCTTAGCTGGGGCTGTCTTGGTCGAGGCTGCAGCAGGTTTGTTCTTAAGTGCGGCAACCGATGGCGTGATGTCGACCGTCCGTTTGACTTCCGGCTTTCTCACCGGCGCTGCTTGGGCGTGATCGTGTAGTTTGAAACCTGCAACAGCCTTGGCCAGATTGGCTGCCTGCTCCTGCAGGGATTGCGCCGCTGCCGCTGCCTGTTCGACCAGTGCAGCATTTTGTTGTGTTGCCTGATCCATCATGGTGATCGCCCGACCAATTTCACCGATACCGGCACTTTGCTCCTGGCTTGCGGCACTGATTTCTCCCACGATATCGGTTACCCGCCGCACGCTGGAAACCACTTCTGTCATCGTGCTACCTGCTTGTTCGACCAGCTGACTGCCAGCGTCGACCTCGCTGACCGAGGCATCAATGAGTACCTTGATTTCCTTGGCGGCAGTGGCGCTGCGTTGCGCCAGGCTGCGCACTTCAGAAGCGACAACGGCAAAACCACGGCCTTGTTCACCAGCCCGGGCCGCTTCGACCGCGGCATTGAGCGCCAGGATATTGGTCTGGAAGGCAATTCCGTCAATCACGCTGATGATATCGACGATCTTGCGTGCCGAGGTATTGATGGAACCCATGGTATCGACCACCTGCGCGACCACGGCACCGCCTTGCGTTGCGACTTCCGAGGCAGAGACAGCCAGCTGATTGGCCTGGCGCGCGTTATCGGCATTTTGTTTCACGGTGGATGTCAATTGCTCCATTGCCGAGGCTGTTTCTTCCAGTGAGCCCGCTTGCTGTTCAGTACGCCCTGACAAGTCGAGATTGCCGCTGGCGATTTCGCCGGATGAGGTTTTGACGGACTCGCTGGCATCACGGATTTGTCGCAAGGTGCCTGCGATTTTTTCGACAAAGCTGTTGAAGGAACTGGCAATCTGAGCCAACTCATCATTGCCGTGGGTGTCGATACGACGTGTCAGGTCACCTTCGCCAGAAGCAATATCCTCCAGCGCATCACGGACCACGCCGAGTCGTTTGAGCAATCCGGTGATGGTCAAGGTCAAGAGGAGTGCGGCTGCAGCAATGGCCAATATAGCTGCCACTGCCGAGGTAGTCATCAGCGCACGAATCGAGTGGGTTGCTTCACCGTAGTTTGTTGCTACCGCCAGTGACCAGTCGGTGCCGTCAATTGGATGCACATACAGCAGATACCGTACGCCGTTGAGTGTGATTTCACCCCCTTGGCTGAAGGAAGCAAGACTCTGTGCCGTCAGGGCCGGGTCGAGTGCCGAAATAGGTTTGAGTGCCAATTCTTTGTTGGGATGCGTGATGATAACGCCATTCTTGTCGACAATGAAGGCAAAACTGTTGGGGGTTGGTTTGATGCCAGCGACATTGCGCACGACGGTGTCAAGCACGACATCCGAGCCGAGCACCGCCTTGAGGTCGTTCTTGTCGCCCACGGGCTCGGCAAAGGTGACGACCAGTTTGCCGGTGGTGGCATCAACATAGGGAGCAGTCAATACCGGAGTGCCTGCATCCACGGCCTGTTTGTACCAAGGGCGAGCAGTCGGATCATAGCCTGCTGGCATGGGATGCGGCGACAGCATGCGTTTATCGGGATAGCCAATGTAGGCATCATCAAATGCCCCTGCTTCCTTGGCTTCCAGAACGGCTGGAAGTGGATCTGATTGTTTGAGTGCCTGCTTCATGGCGCTAGTGATGGTGCGCTTGCTGCGGACCCATTCAACGATATTGGCAGCGTGAGTCTCTGTCAGTTGAGCCATCTGGGTGTGTAGCGTCTCTAGCGTATCGCTTCTGACACTGATGATATTGGCCGCGCTGAGCGCGATCATGGCAAATGCCACAATCAACGCGCAGATCACGATGAGCTTGGTGCGCAATGAGGACAGCATGGATTCTCCCCTGAGTGAACGAAATAGTCGAACCCGCGCTGCCCGTGACGGCGGTAGCGCGACGTAGATAAAACGTGTCTGAGGCGGAGGCGTCGCGATTCATTTGTTCGCAATCTTTATCGCTCAGGTAAAGCAGTCAACCAACAAATCAGAATTTAGCGCGGGGGAGCAATAAAATTCTGGTAAGCAATCGAAATTAATCTGCTGTTAAACCCACTCTTGCTGAGAAGAGTGCCACAGGTTTATTGATTTATCCACAACCAGCGGGGATAAATCATTCCTTTTTACAACTGTTGTTATTCGATGAAATGCCATGTTCGAGGGCGTACCAGGAAGGAGCGGTGGCTTTTGCAGCGCGGGAGGCTAAGAGGCTGTTGCGAAATTACCGTGGCGTTGTTGCGGCCCCTTGTCGTACTAATCGTACTAATCGTACTGTCTGCGTCACCGCGCCTCGCCACGCTATTTTCGCAACAACCTCTCAGTAACCTGGCTGGAGGGCGCGTGCCCCGTGTCAGGGTTGACTACGGGGCGCGGTGCTACAGGTTTTTTATGGCTATTGCGTACTACCACCATCCCGGTTTTCTTCATGATCAATACCCATGGCCTGGAACAGGGTTGCGGTATCGGCAAGACGCGCAGCCGTGGCGCGAATCTCAGTCAGACGAGCATTATGGAACTGCTTCTCGCTAGCGCGTGCCGTGCCAGGTGCGATCGCGCCTAGTGCCAATCGCCGTTGCGCGTCATGCCAGCTTCGCTCGCTGTGTTGCCGGGCATTGCCGGCGGCCTGTACCGTATCGGCATCATGCGTCAGTGCGCTGAGGCTATCGGCAACATTCTGAAAAGCATTCAGAACGGTTTGCCGGTAATTATCCTGGGCTGCCTCAAAGGCATCATGAGCGGCGCGCTTCTTGGCTTGCAGTGCGCCACCATGAAACAGCGGATGGGTTAATGAGCTGCCAATGCCCCACACCGCGCCTGCACCGCCGATAGCAGATGGCCAGGTAAAACCGGCTTGACCAAAAGAGGCGCTGATCGACAGGCTTGGATAGAGCTGGGCGGTAGCAACAGCTTCCTCTGCGCCTGCCACCTTGAGTGCAGCATCGGCGGCAAGAATGTCAGGACGCTGGCGTAGCAGGTCTGACGGGATGGATATCGGGATGTTGGCTGGCAGTGTCACACTCGCCAGGTCCAGATCTGGCGGTGCAGCATCCGGTGTGCGTCCCATCAGTACTGCCAGCGCATGACGGGTAGCTTGCCACTGTGCCTGTAGCGAAGGCAGACTGGTGCGTAGTGACTCCGCATTGGTTTGTGCTGCCAGTACATCATCCTGAGAAGAAGCTCCTAATGCATGTCGTTGCTGTGCTTCAGCCGCATCGGCATCGGCCAGCGCGATCAGGCGTTGCGTGGCTTCTACCTGTGCCTTCAAGGCTGCACTATTGATGGCAGCAATGACCAGATTGGCGGCGACGGTACGGCGTGCCGCATCAAGCTGGTAAGACTGCGCATCAATTTGTGCTGCCAGGGCAGAATTGGCATAGCGAGCCACACCAAACAGGTCAAATGTATAACTGGCACTGATCTCGCCGGCAAAGGTGTTGTAGAGGTTGGTTGGAGTACCAAGATTGGGTAAGCCCAAAGCCCGCTGGCGATTGCTTTGCAAAGTGGCATCCACGCTGGGCAGTAATGTCTCGCCAATTTGTGCCCGCAGCTGTTCACGTGCACCTTGCAGATTGTGCTGTGCCTGCGTCAGTGTGTGATTGTTGCGCAAGGCTTCATCAATCCATGCGGATAACGGCGCGCATTGGAACGCTTGCCACCATTGCGGGATCAGGCGCTCACCCAGCGCAAAATGTTGTTGCGCACCTTCCGGGCCAACCACCTGCGGTGTGGTGTTTACGCCGTACTGTTGCGGTTGCGGCATGCTCGGTGCCTCAGCGTTAGGACCCATGGTGCAGGCGGCCAGCGCCAGACTGGTCAGTACTGGCAACAGTGCGATGGATACGGACTTTCTGGCGCGAGTGTGGGTACGCATCAGTGGCTCCCTTCAGGTGTTGCGCCGGTACCATTTTGGTCGGCATGGTGCGTTTCTGTCGGTTTGACGCGGTAGCACAAGGCATACAGCGCAGGCAGATAAAACAGGGTGAGGATGGTGGCAACGGTGATACCCCCCATCAGCGCAGTCGCCATTGGTCCAAAGAAGTTGCTGCGCAGGAGCGGAATCAGCGCCAGAACGGCGGCTGCCGCAGTCAAGGTAATCGGGCGGAAACGTCGCACAGTGGCACCGACAATAGCATCAAAGCGACCGCGTCCGGCACGGATATCCTGATCAATCTGGTCCACCAGGATCACCGAATTGCGCATGATGATGCCCAACATGGCGATGGTGCCGAGCATTGCAACAAAACCGAACGGTTTGTGGAATAACAGCAAGGCTGCGACCACGCCAATCATTCCCAATGGCGCAGTCAGCACCACCATGATGACCCGACCGAAGCTTTGCAATTGCACCATCAGCAGCACCAGCACCGCGATCAGCATCAATGGCATCTGCGCTGCAATGGATGACTGACCCTTGGCACTTTCTTCGACTGAGCCGCCGATTTGAATCCGATAGCCAACCGGCAGTTGGGTACGCAATGTGCTCAGTTTGGTATCAATCGCATTGGTCACGTCAATGCCTTGCACACCGCTGACTACATCCGCCTGCACCGTGATGGTGGATTGTCGGTCACGTTCCCAGATGACGCCATATTCCAGGTCATAGCGCACGTGTCCGAGTGTCGCCAGCGGCACAGCCCCATTGGCGGTTGGCATGGCCAGTGTTTCCAGGCGCGAGGGATCAACCCGTTCCATTTTGGGTGCGCGCAGATCAATGCTGATGAGTTTGTCGCGCTGACGGAACTGGGTCACCGTGTAACCAGAGAGTTGCATGGCCAGGAAGTTGGCAATCTGTTCAGAGCTGACTCCCAACTCTGCCGCACGTTGTTGATCGACCTCAAAGCTGGCGGAGCGTTGTGCCGGCTCATCCCAGTCCAGCTGTACGTTCTGTGTGCGGGGTTCCTGGCGGATTTGTGCTGCGACCTTCTCGGCGATGGCTCGTACCTCATCGATCTTGTCACCACTGACGCGGAACTGCACCGGGAAGCCGACAGGTGGCCCGTTTTCCAGGCGCGTCAGACGGGTGCGCAGGCCACCGAATTGCTCACGCAAAGGTGCGTCGAGCGACTTGGCCAGTTTTTCGCGGTCTTCTACGGACCTCGTGGTGACCACAAATTGCGCAAAGTTGGCACTCGGCAGTTGCTGATCCAGCGGCAGATAAAAACGTGGTGCACCGGTACCGACGAAGTTGATTACATGGTCCACTTCCGGACGGCCTTTAAGTAGCGCTTCCATCCGGATCGCTTCCCGCTGGGTTGCTTCGAACGATGCGCGTTCCGGCAGACGTAAATCAATCAGCAATTCAGGACGGTCCGAGCTGGGGAAGAACTGCTGTGGCACCAGGCCAAATGCGGCCATGGCACCGACGAACAATAGTGCTGTTGCCAGCACGACGCGACCACGATGGATCACGCACCATGACACCACACGCCGCAAGCGCTGGTAGACACGGGTCTGATAGATCGGATGGTCATGGTCCTCTTCATGCGGCCCATCCTCATGCACTTCCTGCTGGTCAGCACCCGGTTTCTCTTTGAGGATGTGATATCCCAGTAGTGGAATCAGGATCACTGCAGCGAGCCAGGAAACAATCAGCGCGATGGCCGACACTTCAAAAATCGAGCGCGTATATTCGCCGGTGCTGGATTTGGCCATGGCAATCGGCAGAAAACCAGCCACGGTGACCAAGGTGCCGGTCAGCATCGGAAAGGCGGTACTGATATAGGCGAAGGCAGCTGCTCGCGTGCGGTTCCAGCCTTGCTCCAGTTTGACCGCCATCATCTCGACTGCGATGATCGCATCATCCACCAGCAGGCCCAATGCCAGTACCAGTGTTCCCAGCGACACCTTGTGCAAGCCAATATCGAACAGGTACATGAACAGTGCGGTAACTGCCAGCACAATCGGGATCGAAATCACCACCACCATGCCAGTACGCAGACCCAGCGACAACAGACTGACGACCAGCACGATACCGACTGCCTCGGCAACGGCTTCCAGAAAATCATCGACCGAGCGCGCTACCGCATCCGGCATACTCGATACCGCGTTGAGCGTGAGTCCTGCTGGCAGGCGTTTGCGCAATGCCGTGGTCTGTTCATCCAGTGCACGACCAAGCCGGATCACGTCGCCGCCGGGTTGCATGGTCACGCCAATCCCCAGCACCGGTTTGCCATTGGAGCGCATCTCTTGTTGCTGCGGCTCGTCATAGCCAAAACGGATAGTGGCAATATCGCCCAATCTGAAACTGCGCCCATTGATGCGGATGAGCTTGTCGCTTATCGATTGCAGGTCAGTGAATTGACCGGTCGGGCGGACATATACCCGGTCATTGTCAGTCGTGATCAAGCCACCCGGTGCGACAACGTTCTGACTGCTGATCAGATCACCTAGCTGCTGGGGATTGATTCCCAGGCGCGTCATCTGACTGTTCGAAATGTCGATATAGATATGCTGCTCACGGTCGCCAAAGTAATCGATCTTGCCGACACCCGGAACCTTCAACAGTTCGCCGCGCAACTGGTCGGCATAGTCATGCAACTGTGCCGGAGAAAAACCATCACCCTCAAGTGAGTAGATATTGGTATAGACATCGCCGAATTCATCATTGAAATACGGGCCCTTGACACCGCCAGGTAGGGTCCCGGCCATATCACCAACCTTTTTGCGGACCTGATACCAGGTTCCGGCAACCTGGCTGGCGGGTGCGCTGTCCTTGATCGTAAAGAAGAGTTGAGACTCTCCCGGGCGGGAATAACTGCGCAGGAAATCGACATCCGGCGTTTCCTGCAATTTACGGGCAATGCGATCAGTAATCTGTTCCTGTACCTGGCGCGCAGTTGCTCCCGGCCAGTTGGTCTGGATCACCATGACCTTGAAGGTGAACGGGGGGTCTTCAGATTGCGAAAGATTATTGTAGGAACGAATGCCCAGCAAGGTCACCAGCGCGAGAATAAAGGTCACCAGCGCCTGATGTTGCAGGGTCCAGGAAGACAGGTTGAAACGTCCTGAGCCACTCATGATGCGAAGTCCTCAGCATGCAGTGGGGCAACCGGGTTGACCTTGTCACCGGCAGTGAGCGTGTGCACGCCTTGCACCACGATCTTTTCGCCAGCAGCAAGACCGCTGCTGATTGTCACACTGCGCTCACCGTAGGTACTGACGGTGACTGTGCGCAGTTCGAGCTTGCTGTCATCTGCACGGACGATCCAGACAGCCGGCCGATCACCTTGATGAAACAGGGCGGTTGAAGGTACACGAATGGCTTGTCCTGCAGCCGCATTGGTGCCGGTGTCGATCGCTACGACACCGGTCATCCCCAGTCGCAACGCAGGATCAACGTCGTCCAGCGTTACCTTGATGCGATAGGTCCGGCTTTGTGGATCGGCTGCCGGACTGATCTCACGGACATGACCAGTGAAACGACCCGCTGGCAATGCTGATAGTGTCAGCACAGAAGGTGCTCCGACCTGAATCTTCGTAACCTGATTTTCGGCGGCTTCTGTCGTGATGTCCGTTGCTCCCGACCAGGCCAATGAAAAGACCGCCTGTCCCGCTGTCAGCACTGCGCCGGTATCGGCCAGTTCGGCGGTGATGACCCCGTCATGCGGTGACACCAGATTGGTATAGCGATGCTGATTGTCGGCCACGGTAGCCCGCGCCTGTGCGGATTTGAACTGTGATTGTGCTGCTGCGTAGGCATCCTGGGTTTGTTCCAGTTGCTGACTGCTGATCAATTTCTCCTGCGCTTGTGCTGTATCGCGCTGCCACTGCTTTTCTGCCGCTTCCAGATGTTGTCGCGCTGCTGATAGATCGGCTGCAGCACTGGCAGCGTTTTGCTCGGCATCGACCGCATCCAGGCGCGCCAGAATATCGCCACGATGCACCTTGTCACCAAGGTGAACGCGTCGTTCAAGCAATTGACCAGCGACGCGAAATGACATTGGCGTAGTGAAGCGGGCTTGCAGCTCTGCCGGCAACTGCAATTGTGCCGAGCTGGAAATGGTCTGCGCTGGCAAAACTACCACTTCATGTGGCGCGACGACGGTTGGTGGCTGATCGTGACAGGCTACCAGCATCCCGATCAGCGTCAGCATCAGTAGATTCTTGCCAGTTGTGATGCGAAGTGGAATGTGGGTTTGTGGTGCGTCAGGTGGCAAGGCAATGCCTGTGCGGCGGCGGGGAAGGGCGGGCTTCACGAAATTCCTTTCTGGAATGAGGACAATTGACCGACTTCGCCAGCGCGTGTCCGCAGCGGAGGTCCTTTTTTATTCTAATTCATATATGAATTCGGATGCAATGATGTATTTGAATTCGACAGTGTTAAAATACAACCATGAATCGTCAACGCCTAAGTCGCGAGCAAAGTCGCGAACAGACCCGTGAACGCCTGTTGGCAGCAGCCCATGATGTCTTTGTGCAGAAGGGGTTTGCCCATGCCAGCGTCGAAGAAATCACTTCTGCTGCGGGATATTCTCGCGGCGCTTTTTATTCCAATTTTGAAGACAAGACCGAGTTGTTCTTTGAGTTGATGGACCGAGAAAGCGCGGTGATCGAATCACAATTTCGGGAGTTACTGGAAGCGCCGATGCTGGATCCGGCCCATTTGTACGCGCAACTGGTGGACTACTACAGCACGCTGGTATCGAAAGATACGTCTAGTTTGTTGTGTATGGACGCCAAGATTGTCGCTCTGCGTGACGAGAAGTTTCGGATCCGGCTCAATCAGTTTCAGGAAGAGCGGCACCAGCAGATCGCTGGCTTTATCGAGGCTTACGCCAGATTGACCGGGATGACGCCGTTGGCACCGGTTGATGACATTGCGATTGGCTTGCTGGCCTTGTGTGAAGGGGTGAGTTTTGCGCATCGCTGTGATCCCCAGCGCATTGATGCTGCTACCGGCTCGGCAGTATTGTCTTATTTTCTCAGAAGTGCGATTGCACTACCGCAGCCATTTGCGGTCCCCACAACGACCTCGAAGAAAAAATAATCACCTCCGATCGTCCGGGTCAGTTAGTGAAGAATATGAGCTTGTTGTGCTAATCCCTTGTTTTATCTGAAACCGACTTACCGTTTGGTAGGATCCGATGTTTTTTCCCCATTGAAAAATCTCCGATATTTTTTTCTTGTCAATTATTTTGTTTGTATTTTTGTGGAAAATTACAACACTCATGGTGTTTTAAAACCTTCGCAAAGTAGCAAAGTTACTTGTAATATTAGTACATGCATCAAGCAGTTTAGCGGTAAATAGGGTGCTGCAGCTGCGCATAGGTCGATAAAGTGACGTAGTTGCGATAAAAAACAATGGAAATAATTTTTTTAGTGTGTAGAATTAACTAAAATTTTTAGTAAAACTACATAAAATGTAGGCGGCGAAAAACGGAGAACCGATCACATGGTTCCCTGGAGACATTGCCAATAAGAAAAGAATTCGAGTGCAACGCTCGAAACATAGTGGACGTCCCACAAGCATATTTAGGAGATGAAATGAAAAAAGCATCAAAGGTCGCATTTATTGCGAAGCCGCTTGCTGTCGCGGCTGTGTTGTCTTGCGCCTGCGCAGCAGCTCAGGCCCAATCCAATGTGACCATCTACGGTCGTATCGACGCTGGTGTGAACTATCAGAGTGGAGTTCAGATTGGCTCTACCACAAAGACTGGCACCCA
>NZ_JACHYE010000020.1 GCF_014192645.1 Herbaspirillum sp. Sphag64
ACGATGCCAGGCAGCCCGGGGGCCAGTGCCTGTACCAGCTTGAGAATACTCAAACCTGCCATGGCGCCGATCATGAGCACGTCGCCGTGGGCGAAATTGATCAGGTTCAGTACTCCGTAGACCATCGTGTATCCCAACGCGATCAGCGCATACATGCTGCCGAGCACTAATCCGTTGATGATTTGCTGGATGAAAATGTCCATATGTCTCCTCTGCTTCGATACTTCTTTAATGCCGGTCTGCTTGCGACAGACCGGTTCTTGTTAAATCCACAATTGGTAATTGCGGATATCCTATTCCGCTGACGCAAGCATGCCTTCGCATACCACACGCGCAGCGGCCAAATCCCATGCTGCCTGTCCTACTGTCTTGAAAATCGGCATGCCTTGTAATGGTGGTCCACCGGCCAGCAGGTCACCCAATACGCGCACCCGCTGCCAATCGACCTTGGCCTGAATCAAATCACCGGCCTCGTGCTTGGCACCTTCCAGATCGTCGACAACGATGATGCGTTCGGCCAGCAACGATGCGGGAAACTCCACCATATCCGGCTTGAAGGCACCAACACCAATGGCAAGCGTGCGGGCAGCCAGCTTGGCTGGAATCACCGGCGTACGCGAGGTGGTCAGTGAAATGAGTACATCCGCGGCTGGCACATCGGACTTCAACTGCGCCATGCTGATGGCGTTAGCTTCGATACCGGGCACGCGGGCACTTAATGCCCGGCAAAAACTTTCAGTACGCTCGGCATCACGTCCGGCAACCCAGAAGCGGCGGATTCCAAAATAATCCGACAATGCCGCAGCATGCGCCGCGGCCTGCACACCAACACCAATCAACAGCGCGGATTTGGGCTTGCGAATGCCTAGTACGTCGATTCCCAGCAAGGTCATCGCTGCAGTGCGGCGCGCAGTTACTGTCGGGCCGTCGAGTTGTACCAGGCGACGACCGGTCTTGGTATCAAATACGATGACTTCGCCCTGGATCGTCGGCAGCTCATGAGCGCTATTGTCCGGGTGTACGGTGATCAGTTTGGTGACACTGATATCAGCGCCGATGGCGGGCATGCTGAGCAGCACATTGGCGCCACCGATGGGCACCACCTGCCGTTCAGGCGCAGTGATCTTGCCAGCAAAGAGCTCCTGCGCGGCTTGCGACAAGGCCGGTACAAGTTGCTTGTAGGGGAGCGCCTGGGCAGTTTCCCGCGCGTTCAGGACAGGCACGCTCATCGCAGGAAAAATCCGGTAGGGAAAGGATCGGTGTCTTCCAACACCCATTGATTGGTGCTCATGATGTGAGCGGATCCGGTAACTTCAGTAATTACGCCATCGAACGCACCAACGCGGGTCGACTCAGTCACACGGACACTGAACTTGCTGCCGACTATGCTGGCGTTGACCAGATCCTGATTGAGCGCGAGGCGGTCTCGCAGGAACAATTGCGCAGCACGCCCGGAGGTACCGGTGCCGGTCGGTGACCGGTCCACTTCGCGATCAGCAAAAATGCAAACGTTGGACTGATCTGCACCGACTACTTGCGGGGCGCTGTCGATGATGGTGCCATACAGAGTATTCAAACCTGGCTCCAGCGGATGAACAATGCTGACCTTGGCCTTGACTGCGGCTTTGGTTTCGGCACCCAGCTGGATCAGTTGACGCACTTGTTCGGGTTTCACGCTCAGACCAGCCTGGTCGGCATTGATGTAGTAGTAGAACGCGCCACCGAAAACGATATCGCCAGTGATCTGACCAAAGCTGGGGGTCTCGACCACGACATCACGCGCATAGATGAAGGCAGGAACGTTCTTGAAGGTCACCTTGCCAGCACGCACACCATCCCACTCCACGCGCGCTTCAATGAAGCCGGCTGGGGCGTCAAAGCAGATGCGGGTAGTCGGTTCGGTACGCTCGACATACCCCATCTCCACCAATACTTTTCCCAACGCGATGATGCCGTGGCCGCACATGTCGCTGTAGCCTTCGTTGTGGATAAAAATAACGCCAAAGTCGGCGTTTGGCGTGATGGGGGGAAGCAGATAGGCGCCGTACATGTCGGCATGACCGCGCGGCTCGTTTATCAAAAACTGCCGCAGGTCATCTCGATGTTGCTTGAGCCAGTCGCGTTTCTCCAGAATATTGCCGCCCGGTACCGGCGGCAATCCGGACACGATAATGCGCAACGGCTCACCGCCGGTATGGGCATCGATCGTCTGAACGGTGCGGGTGTAACTGAGCATGCGACTTCCTCTAAAAAAACCTTTTACAAGCAAACTGGGCAGCCTGCCATTTCCATGCCGCAGAGCTCAATGGCAGGAGTGTATTGCATTTGCGACCATTTGCACCAGAAAGCTGCATGTGCAGATGCACAAAAGCTGCCCCCGCCAAACAACAGGGGCAAGCATTTGTGAACTACGGGGAACTGGTATCGCTGGTAACAGAAGCGGGCCTGTATGGCCCGCTTCCAGGATCAACAATCTACCGACTGTGATCAGTAGCTGGTCAGCGCAACTGGCAAACCATCCTTAAAGCGGAACACCGTCACTGGCGATTGCTTCAGGTCATGTTTGTCGTCAAACTCGTATTCGCCAACGACACCCTTGTACTTGATGCTGGCCAGGGCTGGGCCGTATTGCTTTGGTTCAACCGAGTTGGCCGCCTTCATGGCTTGTGCAATCAGCATCATGCCGTCGTAGAAGGACACGGCGTAGGTTTCTGCAGGACGGCCAAACTTCTTTTGATACTCTTCAGAAAAAGCTTTGCCTTCCTTGGCCTTCTCAAGCATGGTGCCGCCTTGTGTGCAGTAGACGGTGTCGCCGATGGCATCACCACCCAGACGCCCCATTTCCGGCGAGCAAATACCGTCGCCACCCAACAACACTGCATCAATACCCAGCTGCTTCATCTGACGCTTGATCGGCGCACCTTGTGGTGCATAACCGCCAATGAACACGGCATCAGGCTTCTTGCCCTTGATGGAGGTCAGGATGGCCGAGAAATCGGTTGCCTTGTCGTTGGTGAAGTCTTTGCTGACGACCTTGATGCCGTTGGCCAGTGCAACCTTGGTGAACTCTTCTGCCAGACCTTGACCGTAAGCGGTGCGATCATCGATCACGGAGACAGTCTTGATCTTCAATTCCTTGGCTGCATACAGTGCCATCTTGCCACCCAGCTGACTATCGCTGGCTGCCACACGGAACAGGTTCACGAAACCTTGCTGTGTCACCTTAGGATTGGAAGCAACAGTTGCTGTCACGATACCTGCTTCGTTGTACACACGCGACGCTGGAATGGTCACGCCTGAGTTGTAAGGACCAACAACAGCCTTGACACCCATATCAGCGAGCTTCTGTGCAGCAGCAACGCCCGACTTTGGATCAGCCTGGTCATCTTCTGCGACCATTTCAAATTTAATCTTCTTGCCACCGATTACCAGGCCTTGTGTGTTCAGGCGTTCGATTGCCAGTTGCAAACCGCCTTGATTGTCCTTACCAGCAGATGCTTGCGGGCCGGTCAGCGGACTGCTGAAGCCGATCTTCACGGTTTGCACTTCCTGGGCACAGGCAATCGCTGGCAGGATGGCAAGTGAAGCGGCAATAATAGTCATGCGGTTATACATGTAATGTTCCTCTCGATGGTGAAGGTCAGGTGGGTAAATCGTCATTTCCGGCCGATCCTTTTGAGACCCGGCAGGATTTTATAGCTGATGCGGAAAGCGATTGCTACAAGTGCGAATACAGATATGACTTCATGGCAAGGGTCTCTCCTCTGAGCTCTGGTAGGCGGGGCGCATCCGGGGTCCGGTGCGACTCTTTGTGCGAGCTCGATTTTATTTACTCTTGTCTGATATTAGTTCCGATAATTGTCTCTATAATCAAAATTAAATTCATACAATCTCCATTTATCAGAATAATATTCAAAATCTATGGCTACACTGGACAAAATCAGCAAAAAAATTCTGTCAGAACTACAGAATGACGGTCGCATCAGTAATGTTGATCTGGCCACGCGCGTCAATTTGTCCCCTGCAGCCTGCCTGGAACGGGTACGCAAACTGCAGGAAGCGGGCTATATCCTGGGATATGCGGCACAGCTTAATCCTGAGTTGCTGGACGTATCCTTGCTAGTGTTCATTGAGGTCGTGCTCGACCGCACGACGGCCGATGTGTTTGAGGCATTCAAGAAAAGCGTGCAGAGCATTCCGGAAATCATGGAGTGCCACATGGTGGCGGGAGGCTTTGACTACCTGGTCAAATCAAGGGTCAAGGATATGAATGCTTATCGGGAATTTCTGGGCAAGTCACTGCTGCAGCTTAAGGGCGTGCGAGAAACGCACACCTATGCCGTCATGGAAGAGGTCAAAAACACGATTCGCCTGCCGATCAAATAAAGCCCTGCCAGCAGGTAAGAAGCGGCGAAGTATCACGTCAGAAAACAACAAAACCGACGAGGCCCACAAGGGGCACCATCGGTTTCAGCAGTCAAGTGCTATCGCGTGAATTAATCGCCGTAGAGCTTTTGCTTCAATTCACGACGCTGCTGGGCTTCCAGCGACAGTGTCGCAGTCGGACGAGCCAACAGACGCGGAATGCCAATAGGCTCTCCAGTTTCTTCACACCAGCCATATTCGCCAGCATCTATAGAAACGATGGATTGCTGTACCTTCTTGAGCAATTTACGTTCACGGTCACGGGTACGCAATTCCAGCGCATGCTCTTCTTCGATCGTTGCGCGGTCGGCGGGATCAGGCACGAGCACGGTTTCGCGCAAGTGCTCGGTAGTTTCACCGGCATTCTTGAGCAAATCTTTTTCCAGCTGTTGCAAACGGTTCTTGAAAAAAGCCAGCTGCGCTTCGTTCATGTAATCTTTTTCGCCCATCTTGAGGATTTGCTCCTCAGTGAGCAATGTTTGCGTCTCAGGGGTAGTTTTGGGAGTTTTAGTTGCCACTTCGCTTACTTTCAATACTACGGGTTTTTCAATTTTATCCTTTAATCCAGCGCCTGCTTTCGGGTTTTACCAGAACGCCTGCCTGACATGCGCATGATTTGGGATCTGCACTGTCGCTGGATTTGGTCGCTTTTGAATCCACTTCCCTTGCTGCCGATGACACCAATGTTGCAATCAACGCAGGTGCATTCGTCCACTTTGCTACCAGACTGTATTCATCGGCTCAGTCAACTGCCAACACTGTAGGCTGGCAATAGATGTTTCTGACTTCCAATTTCAACGGTGAAGGATTTTACACTAACAATATTGCCTGCCAATGAACTTGCCAACTTATCCGCAGCGAATCCGGACTGATATTTCAGTGTGCTACGAGATTTTTTCTCTGCGCCCGTCTACCCCGTAGATTTGACTCGGCGCGCAAGACCCTTAACCAACACAGTGTATACCACAAGTGCGCACAGAAATGCGACTTGGGCACAGCCCCACATAGGAAGCAGAACGATTAGCAACTGCAAGCCATCAAAACAGCAACACTTTGCCAGTTCTATAAATGGGTGCCGCCACAAACCGGACAAGCGCTATTGCGCTGGAATTGAATCGTGGTCCATTCCATGCGTCGTGCATCCAGGATCTGGAGCCGGCCAATCAATGGCTCGCCCACTTGGGCAACCAGTTTGAGCGCTTCAGCGGCTTGCATGGTGCCAATAATGCCAACCAGTGGCGAAAATACGCCCATGGTTGAACACTGGACTTCTTCAAATTGTTGATCCGGCGGAAACAGGCAGGCATAACAAGGGGCATTCTTGCGCCGCGTGTCAAATACGCTGATCTGGCCATCGAAGCGGATCGCGGCTCCCGATACAAGAGGCACACCATGATGTACGCAGGCACGATTAACGGCATGACGCGTGGCGAAATTATCACTGCAATCAAGCACTACCGAGGCACCTTGCACCAGCGCCGCCAATTGCGCTTCACTAACCCGCTCGGCAACGGTGACGACGTCAACATCAGGATTGATCTGGGTCATTGCCTCGCGCCCGGAGGCAACCTTGAGCATGCCAACCCGCTGCGTGGTATGCATGATCTGTCGCTGCAAATTGGTCAGATCCACCGTATCGTCGTCAACCAGCGTGATTTTTCCGATGCCAGCCGAGGCCAGATACAGCGCAACAGGAGAACCCAGGCCACCGCTGCCAATCACGAGTGCATGCGCAGCCAGCAAGCGCTCCTGCCCGGGGATATCGATTTCATCAAGCAGTATATGGCGTGAGTAGCGTAATAGTTGCTGGTCGTTCATTGCGGCGTATTCATGTAGATCGTGCTTGATTGCCTGTCTGTTTCAGGTCGCGGTTGTTCATCATGACAACATTGGCGAATACCACGTCATACCCCGCAGCCTCCCTGAAATGAAGAAGGCCGCAGCCGGACTGGCTGCGGCCTTCTACCTGAGCGACGATGAGGCGATTACTTCTTGTCGCTCTTTTGTGAAGATCCCTTGCCATCCTTGGCCGCAGCCTTGTCGTCGCTGGTATCCTCACGCAAGTCTGGCTGAACCTTGGAGACCTGGACCGGCAAACCCTTGAGATGATTGATTGCCTGTGCCAGCTGGAAGTCTTCCTTGCTGCCGAACTCGAGTGGCTTGCGCTTCTTTTCCTGCGCAATCAGACGCTCTTCTTCTTTCTCGTCGACGGTTGCAGCCTTGACTTCGCTGGTGTTCTTGTCCTTGTCATTGGTCAGATGCTTTGTCAGATCCGCTTCACGCAGACGCAAACCGTTGAGACCATCGCCATCAGCATATTCATCGACCATGATGTCAGGAACAATACCCCGCGCCTGAATCGAACGACCATTTGGTGTGTAATAACGAGCTGTGGTCAGCTTGACGGCTGTTTCCTTGTCTGGTGGCAAGGAAATCACTGACTGTACCGAGCCCTTGCCGAAGGTCTGTGTACCCATGATGGTAGCGCGCTTGTAATCCTGCAACGCACCTGCCACGATCTCTGAAGCCGACGCCGAACCGGAATTCACCAAGACCACCAATGGTACAGACTTCAACGCATCTGGCAGTTTGGACAGCGGATCAGACAGTGGGTTGATCGAATAATACTCACGCTTGGCGAGGAAGCTGGCCTTGGAGCTGGCCAACTGACCGTTGGTCGTCACGACCACAGAATCCTTGGGTAAGAAGGCTGCCGACACACCAATAGCACCAGGCAAAACACCACCCGGATCGTTGCGCAGATCCAGAACCAGGCCCTTCAGATTTGGCTCTTGAGCGTAGATCGCCAGAATCTTCTTGGCCATGTCATCAACGGTAGGCTCCTGGAACTGCGTCACTCGCACCCATGCGTAACCTGGCTCAATGACCTTCGCCTTGACGCTCTGAACGCGAATTTCCTGGCGTGTGATGGTCAAAACAACCGGCTTGTCTTCATCCTTGCGGGCGATGGTCAGTGTAATCTTGGTATTCGGTTCGCCGCGCATCTTCTTGACCGCCTCATCCAGCGTCAAGCCTTTGACCGGGGTTGAATCGAGGCGGGTGATCAGGTCTCCTGCCTTGATGCCAGCGCGATAGGCGGGGGAATCCTCGATCGGCGAAATAACCTTTACATAGCCATCTTCCATCCCGACTTCGATGCCCAGACCGACGAATTTACCCATCGTCCCTTCGCGCAACTCCTTATACGCCTTCTTGTCGAGGTAGGCTGAATGCGGGTCCAGAGATGCCACCATGCCGGAAATGGCCTCGGTGAGCAGCTTCTTGTCCTCGACCGGCTCCACATAATCTGTTTTGATCAGACCGAAGACATCGGTCAGCTGCCGCAGCTCTTCCAATGGTAATGCCGCTGCCACGTTCTTTTGTGCGATAGCGTCGAATTGCATTGATGCCGCTACGCCGGCAATCACGCCCAAACTGATAAGACCAATATTCTTGAGTTTGCTGCCCATGTTTCACCTAGTAGTTACCCAGCTTAGTGGGTCGAATGCGCGGCCCTGATGCCGCATTTCAAAGTATAAACCCGATTGCTCATTGCCGCCGCTATTACCTGCACTGGCGATGACTTCGCCAGCTTTCACAAGATCTCCTGCCTGCTTTAGCACTGACTGGTTATTGCCATAAATCGTGATGTACTGGCTGCCATGATCCACAATCAGCAGATTGCCGAAGCCGCGCAACCAGTCAGCATAGACCACTCTGCCTGCCGCAATAGCCCGCACTTCGGTGCCCTCGGGAGCGCGAATGAACAAACCTTTCCAGGTTGGACCATCACCGCGCTTACCGCCAAACTTGGCAATCAGATCACCACGCACCGGCAATCGCAGCTGGCCACGCAGACTGGCGAACGGCTTGCCAAAGTTCTCGTCCGGCGACGGCACAGCATCATTGCGTCCCAGTGAAGGTGCGCCGGCACCCGTATCACCATCTGCCTCCGACGGCGCCGAGCGCCCTTTTGTTCCCGGCGTCGAGCGTGACTGCTGAGCGGTGCGCTTGTCACGTTCAGCCTTGGCCAGCAACTCCTGACGGCGCTTCTCGCGGGCAGCGGCTTCCGCCTTCTTTTGCTCTTCGATCAATTGTGCGAGCTTGTCGACGAGGCCAGAGAGGCGCTGCTCGTCGCGCTGCATATTGCCAGCTTCCTTGCGTTGCGCATTGAGCTTGCTTGACAGCTGCGCCAGCAAAGTACCGCGTTTGACCTTTTGCTGCTCAAGCAATTGCTTTTGCTGATTCTGTTCCTGAGCGATTTCTTCCAGCTCGAACTTGGCATTCTGGGTCGCCGCCTTGTTGTCCTTGATAGCCTGCAGGTTTAGGCGCAGGGTTTCGATCAGCTTGGCCTGGGCTTGTGATACATACCCCATATACTGCAACTCGCGATTGATGCGATTGGGATTATCACCAGATAGCAGCAGCTTGATGCGGTCTTCGTTACCGGCGACATATTGCTGGCGCAACAGGGTCGATAATTGGACCTGCTGGCCGTTCACCACCTGTGACAGATCCGACTGCTGCCTTACCAGCACGTCCAGGCGCGCCTCCGTATCGGCCTGTTCTTGCTGCAAATTACGTAATGCACGGTTCGCCTTGGAGATGGCTTGCTCGGACTCAGCCAGCGCATCGGCGGCATTGCCCTTGGCAGTTTCGGTCTTGTCGATATCACGCTTGAGCGTCGCCAGGCGCTGCTGCAGATCAGCCCGCTCCTTTTCAGCCGCCTGCTTTTGACGACCGCGCTCACTGGCCTGTTGGGTCTGTGCGTGGACTTGCAGTGGTACGCAGGCCAGCCACAGCGCACTTCCCAACAGCCAGCTGGTAGACAATGTGCGCAACAAGAACGGGCGCCGCAAAAACAGCGCGGCGCCGGTGTTGAGGTACGACTTGAACATGCCTGCAGCGGTCTTTATTTGGATTTCCCTTGATTGGCAACAGCCTTGAGCGCGGCCTCGATGGCGGACTGATCACCCAGATAATAGCTCTTGATTGGCTTCAGATCAGCATCCAGCTCATAGACCAGCGGCTGACCGTTGGGAATATTGAGGCCGACGATATCGCTATCGCTGATGCCGTCGAGATACTTGATCAGGGCCCGCAGGCTATTGCCGTGGGCGGATACAATGATCTTTTTGCCAGCACGGATGGCCGGTGCAATCGAGTCATTCCATGCAGGCAACACGCGCGCCACGGTATCCTTGAGGCATTCGGTCAGTGGAATCTGTTCCTTCTGCAAATGCGCATAGCGTGGGTCATTGTAAGAAGCGCGCGGGTCACCTGGCTCCAGCGGATTAGGAGGCGTGTCATAGCTGCGACGCCAGACCAGCACTTGCTCATCGCCATACTGGGCGGCGGTCTCAGCCTTGTTCAAGCCCTGCAACGCACCGTAATGCCGCTCGTTGAGGCGCCAGTCATGCTGGACTGGCAACCACATCATGTCCATTTCATCGAGCGTCGTCCACAAGGTACGGATGGCGCGTTTGAGGACCGACGTGTAGGCCAGATCAAAGGTAAAACCGGCCTCTTTGAGCAATTTGCCAGCCTGTTTGGCTTCTGCCACACCTTTTTCAGTCAGATCAACATCTACCCAGCCGGTAAAACGATTTGCGAGGTTCCAAGTCGACTCGCCGTGGCGCATGAAAACGATTTTGTACATAGTAAGTTTGATTACGATTGAAAATTGGGTGGGAAGAATTAAATAGCTTGCTGCTTCTATTTTATAATGCCGAGATTCAGTAAACCCATTGAGATCCCGTGAAATTCATCGTAGACAATATTTTTCTGATCGGCCTGGTCATCATTTCTGGTGGCGCGCTGCTCGTTCCTTACCTGCAACAACGTGGCAGCAAGCTTAGCCTGTTGGAGGCAACCCAACGCATCAACACTGGCAAAGCACTGGTATTGGACGTACGCGATACCGAGCAGTTCGCCGCGTCCCATCTGCGCGATGCCCGTAACATCCCTCTCAAGGAACTGGCACAACGCATTGGCGAACTTGATAAATTCAAAAGCAAGAGCGTGATCGTTGTCTGTCAGTCGGGCACCCAATCCGGGAAGGCTGAGGGCATCCTCAAAAAGGCCGGCTTCACCGAAGTATACGGCCTCACCGGCGGCATTGCTGCCTGGCAGGTACAAGGTTTGCCAACCGCAGGTCAGAAGGCGACCAAATGACTGCGCGCGTTGTCATGTACTGCACTGCAGTCTGCCCCTACTGTGTGATGGCCGAGCGTTTGCTACTGAGCAAAGGTGTCACGGAAATTGAAAAGGTGCGCGTTGACCTCGATCCGCAAGAACGTGAGGCCATGATGAAAAAGACTGGCCGTCGTACTGTGCCGCAGATTTATATTGGAGACACCCATGTCGGTGGCTTTGACGATCTCAGCGCGCTGGACCGTAACGGCGGTGTTGATCCACTGTTGCAAGGCACCACAGCGTAACTTGCCACGACAACACAGTTAACCACTTATCGAGGTAGTTGACTGCATCTTGTCTGATATTGGCGCCCATTCCCGGCCATTGCCGACTATTGCAAACTGACGCTGTCTGCTATCCTTTATGCCTGTTTTTACCATTTAACCTGAAACGAAAGCATTCCATGTCGGAAGAAAACCAACAAGCTGAACAGCAACCTGTTTTCCAGATTCAACGTGTATACCTGAAGGACTTGTCGCTGGAGCAACCCAATTCGCCGGCAATTTTTCTGGAGCAAGACTCTCCAGCAATCGAGGTAGCCGTTGATGTGGGTGCCGAGGCACTGGCCGATGGCATTTTTGAATCGACCGTGACAATCACGGTGACTGCCAAGGTCAATGACAAGGTCGCTTTTCTGGTAGAAGGCAAGCAGGCTGGTATTTTCGAGGTGCGCAATGTTCCCAATGAGCAACTTGATCCATTGCTGGGTATCGGTTGCCCGAACATCATCTATCCGTATCTGCGCGCCAATATTGCCGATGTGATTACACGTGCCGGCTTCCCACCGGTTCATCTGGCGGAAATCAATTTTGAAGTGTTCTATCAGCAACGTCTGCAGGCAATTGCGGAGCAACAAAATAGCACACTGGTCAACGGTACCAATACTGTCAACTGATTCTGCAGCAATCGTGCATTGCCAGGACTAAACGTCAAGTTAAGTCGGGGCAATGCACTTCTCATGTTCTGTGCATCGGTCCCGATAGCGCACGTCAACCAGGCAAAGTGCTACGCTGCTTTCATTGCAGACATTGGCTACCTTTGCCAATTTCCAATTGCCATCCACTCTCTCGCGGAGCTTGCCCATGAAATTCGTTCCCCTGATGTTCTCTGCCTTATTGCTGTCCACGGCCATGACAACACCTGCCCACGCGATCGACTTTCAGTCAGTCGGCGCAGAGCCGGCAATTCTGTACGATGCTCCATCGGAAAAAGGTCGCCGCACCCATATCGCACCACGCGGTATGCCGGTAGAAGTCGTCACAACCTACGGTGACTGGAGCAAAATCCGCGATGCCGAGGGCAAGCTAACCTGGATCATGACCAAGATGCTGACGCCTAAAAGGAACGTGATCATCACCGCCGCCAATGCAAAAATTCGCGCTAGCGCCGATGACAATGGCGCCATCGTTTTTACCGCCGACAAGAATGTCCTGCTGGAGCTGACAGATCCGGTCTCCACTGCCGGCTGGCTGAAAGTCAAGCATCGCGATGGACAAAGCGGCTACGTCAAAGCGACCGATGTGTGGGGCAACTGAGGCATGCTGATCGATTTCTGCATCCACGCTCGGGATTGAGCTCATGAATATTTCCATACTCGGTGCTGGCGCCTGGGGTACTGCGCTTGCGATCAACCTCGCTCAACGTCATAACGTCGTGCTGTGGGGCCGTAATCGTGAAGCCATGGAACAGGCATCTGCCCGGCGCGAAAATCACACCTATCTCAGTGGCTTTACGCTACCAGACGCATTAACGGTAACCGCTGATTTCGAGGCTGCCCTCTCGCATGTGGAGCAGAAGCCGAATGACAGCCTGCTGATTGTTGCATCGTCGGTCTCCGGCCTACGTGCGCTGTGTACAACCCTGCAACACCACAACATCCCCAATCTGGTCTGGCTGTGCAAGGGACTGGAAGAACAAACCCTGCTCATGCCCCATCAGATTGTTACCGCTGTGCTGGGTGACAAGATTGCAACGGGCGCGTTGTCGGGACCATCCTTTGCGCAGGAAGTGGCCAAGGGTCTCCCCTGCGCGCTCACTATCGCCAGCAAGGACAAGTCGCTTTGCGCGCGAGTAGTGGCTGCCGTACACGGTGCCAATTTGCGGGTCTACTCCAGTGATGATCTGGTGGGCGTGGAAATTGGTGGTGCCGTGAAAAATATCTTGGCCATCGCCACCGGTGCCGCTGATGGCCTGCAACTTGGTCTCAACGCACGCGCCGCATTGATGACCCGCGGGCTGGCAGAAATTACCCGGCTCGGCATAGCACTCGGTGGCCGGGCAGAAACTTTTATGGGATTGTCAGGAGTAGGCGACCTGATTCTGACCTGTACCGGCGACCTTTCGCGCAATCGGCGTGTTGGTCTTGGGTTGGCACAAGGCAAGCAACTCGACGCAATCGTGGCCGAGCTGGGTCATGTTGCTGAGGGTGTACGTTGCGCGCAGGCAGTACGCTTGCTGGCACAGCAGCATGGTGTCGATATGCCAATCACCAATGCCGTTGCTGGCGCACTGTTCGATGGTGTTGCCGTCAGAGAAATGGTGGCGCAGTTATTGTCGCGCGATCCACGCGAGGAAAACTGAGTTCGTCGACCTCTGCTACACAGCCGGTCTTAGCCGGCTTTTCAATCAATGCCTGTCGATGACGCTCAGCGCGCCACAATGTCGCTAGCCATTTTGGGCCGCTTGAAACGTTTAGGTGACTCACCTTCCACGATGTCATCCATCTGCTTGGGCAGCTTGTCGTAGGCAGAGCAATCGTCTTCACGGCCTTTGCTGCGACCGGGTTGAATCACCTTGCCGCACCGACCTTCCTTGACCGCCATCACGAATGGAGAAAGCGGTTTAGTGCTGCTCTTGACCTGTATATCGCGTTCTATGGTTTGCATAAGATTTTTCCTAACCATTGCTCAAAGATTTCTCCATGACCGAGCAGCAATTGGATTCTCTCTGTGGCTGCTCCAGATGCGCGGTTTTGGCGCACCGTATGTCCATTAACGCACCAAATACGATTTGGAATACGCAAAATTCAATTTTTTGTCAGGAAACTGCAAGATATATATAAGTTCTGTCATTTTTGCTGCTACGCAATATATAAAATCTCTTTTATTAACAATCACTTAGAAAAACAAAAAATCTACCAGCGTAAAAACATACGCGGTAGCAGCAAAAATAAAATCGCGTGATAAATTGACTAAACAGCAACATGCAAGATCGTGGTGCACATCACCGGTAGCCTGGAGCGACGACACTAACAAGCATTTATGCAGATTTTATGGAGAGTTCAGACAGGAAGGATGTAGAGCCAATACCGCCCCAAGAGAGAGGCGGTATGCAGAAAGTGTCGCTGCGATATTACAGCTCGCCGTAGGAGTGCAATCCCGACAGAAACATATTGACGCCAAGAAATGCGAATGTCGTCACTACCAGGCCAATCAGGGCCCACCACGCAGCTACCTGCCCGCGCAGCCCCTTCATCAGACGCATATGCAACCAGGCGGCGTAATTGAGCCAGACAATCAGCGCCCAGGTTTCCTTGGGATCCCATGACCAATATCCGCCCCAGGCATCGGCGGCCCACAGTGCCCCTAGAATTGTGGCAATGGTAAAGAAGGTAAATCCGACAGCGATGGCCTTGTACATAACATCATCGAGCACCTCCAGCGAAGGTAGCCGGTCCTCCAGATAGCCCTTCGATTTCAGCAGATACGCGACGGCAACCATGGCCGATAGTGCAAAGGTGCCATAGCCGATGAAGTTGGCCGGCACATGGATTTTCATCCACCAGCTCTGTAATGCGGGGACCAATGGCTGAATTTGTGCGGCATCGCGCGCAACGGTGTACCACAGCAAAAAGCCGACCGCGGCACTGATCACCAGCAGCACAAAGGGTCCTAACTGGCGGGTTGCATAGCGCTCTTCATAGTACAGATAGAACAGCGCGGTGATCATGCAGAACAAAACGAACACTTCGTACAGGTTGGAAATCGGAATATGGCCGATATCCACTCCAATCAGATACGACTCATACCAGCGCACCAGCATGCCGGTAAAGCCAAGCACCACCGCAGCCCAGCACAGCTTTGAAGCGATTGCCGCGCTGCTGACCGAGCGTGCCAGCAAGCCACCCCAGTAAAACAGGGTCGACAAGAAAAACAAGGTGCTCATCCACAAAATGGCGGATTGGCTAGAGAGCAAGTATTTGAGAAAGAACTTGTGATCTGCCTGCTCTAGTGTGCCGCCATACATGGCAATCGCCGACAGTGACAGAAATGCCAACAGTGCCATCAACCAGCGCACCTGCTTCCAGTGCCAGCCAAGCGCAGCGAAGGTCGGCGCCGCCAGCAGCAATACGGCCTTTTCGTAATAGTCCATATGACTACCGTAACGGCTCAAAGCGAATACCGAAGCCGCCACCAGTGCCATAGCATAAATCCAGTCCAGCATACTCAAGCGCCCGAAATAGCCGACCTCTTGCGGGTAAGCCTCACTCTGAGCTGTCTGGCTTGTCTGACTCAATTCCATCGTTGTCTCCAATTTCAACTACCAGGCGCATCGTAACCTGATCCATGCCGACTGCTATCTGCCGGGGCGCATAGGAAGCGGTGCTCCCAGCGCATATTGTGCGGCGTTAGCTTACGCTGAATGCGTCAGTTTCGCTTGCAGGCTGGCATATTCCTTATCGAAATCAAGGGTCCGGCGTTGCGTGCTCATGGCCATCAGCGCGTTACTGCCGCCTTGATCGGGGCGAATCCATACCCACAAGCGACGCTCGCGGATATACAGCATCGAAAATACGCCAAGGACCAACAGCAAACACCCGAGATAAACCACTTTCTTACCAGGCGAACGAGTTACCTGAAACACCGAGGCCTTGACCTCGTCAAAGCCGCTCAACTGCAGGTAGACAGGCGCGCGGTAGAAGCCAGCGTCAGCCAATGCATTGATCGCCAGTTGCAGGAAGCGCGCATGCTTCGTATCCGCCGCTACCACCTTCAGCCCCTCTTGTGCCCGTTCTAGCTGCCACAACTCCCACATGCTGCCGTTGAGTATCTTCATGAAAATGTCAGCGGCCTTTTCCTGTTCGGCTGCCGGCACTCCCTGCAGGAAACGTGACACTGCAGTGAACCCGGACTCGTTACCGTCGCCCGCAAAAATGCTCAGACTTCGCAGCGCCGATTGCCGAACCTGCTCGCGCATTGGATCAGGGGCCGAGCCAGTACTTCGTATCGCTGCACGCGCATAACGTTGTGCTGCCTGCTCCCGCATGGCAGGATTGGCCAAGGCAGCGCGCAGGCCCATCCACTCCCTGACGCTGTCGTTGTCATCGGCCGGGATACGGAGATAACGAAAGGCTTCATCAGGTTGATCACGCACACCGGCGAGGAATACATCATCGCCGTCAATGTGGACCGACTGCATGTAATTGAGGAACTCACGTGCCTGGCCGGCCTTGTCACGCAACTTGTACTGCACACTCGGACCGACGTTTTTCAGATCCTTGGTGTTGGCACCCTTGGCTGCCGATCCCAGATGTTGATCAAGATCATCGGCCAGCTTGCGATTAACCCCCTTTGCCAGATTGACGCCGCGTACGTCCTGTCCATTGCTATCGCCCATGTTCTCGACATTGAACGGCCGGAATCCGGTCCACTCAACTGTGTAATCGGCAGCTTTTACCTGTTCCAGCGGTGTGCTGCCGTTGACCTCACCGGCAATCTCGAAACTGGTATTGACCGCGCCAACCATCGGGTAACCAGTCAGGCGCAGTTTGCTGCCGCCATCCTCGAAACTGGACTGATAAACGGCCACACCATGATAGATAAGTGGCTCATTGACCTTGATCGTGGCGTCGAAGACTTTGCCGGTCGCGTTATCACGCACCGTCACATCACTGGCAAACAACTTGGGCATACCGGTTGAATAGTAGTCAATGATGAAGCGTCTAAGTTTGATGGTGATGGGTAAATCCTGAATCAGGACACCATCCTGTTGCGCCAGAATCGTGGTGCTGCTGCTGGCCCCTTCCGCAATCAGGGTATTGCCACGAAAGCTCGGATTTCCGGGGCCAAGCCGGTGTTGTTGAGGGATGTCGGCAATGATGCCGTTGCCAGCAAACGGTGTCTTGCCATAGAACCACTGCTGAAAGCGAATCGGCAAATTCGAGTCAAGCAAGCCACCGAGACAGATGATCACAATTGCCGTATGCGCAAATATATAACCCCACTTGTTGGCCGCGCCCTTCTTGGCCGCTAACAGAATGGCATCTTCTCGCTCGACCAGCTTGACCTTATAACCACTGGCACTCACGCGCTGCGCCAGTTGGCGACCCATTTCACTCGGTGCCAGACCGGCGTGCCACTCTGCCTTGTGATGAAAATTGCGCAACGACTGTTCGCGCACATTTTCGCGCCAACTACTGACATCCTTGATCATCTTGGGTGCATTGCGAGCAATACACAGCGAGGTCGACAACACCAGAAAACCCATGATCAGCAAGAACCACCAGGTCGAGTAAACGCTGTACAGACCGAGCTTGTTGAAGATCTCAAACCAGAATGGACCGAACTGGTTGACGTAATTGGGCATTGGCTCGTTTTGCTTGAGCACGGTCCCGATCACAGAGGCGATCGCTATCAATGTCAATAGACTGATGGCAAACCGCATCGACGAAAAAAGCTCCACTGCATTCGCCAGCCAACGCTGTCTGGTCTTCAGTTCTATCCCTGCGGTACTGCCCGTCATAGTGCTACCTCAATCGATGCTGCTTTTGCAGTTTTCAGCGGCTGCCTCGCCACTCTGGCGAAATGGAAAAAACACAAAAAAAGAGCGGCTTTTCAGCCGCCCTCCATGTTATCCGAATCCGACGACAATCAGGGTCGTCAAGTTACCTCAAGCCGGCAATGTAATCCGCCACTGCCTTGATTTCCTTGTCCGACAGTCGCTCGGAAATCGTCATCATCTGCGGGCTGTTGCTCCGGGCACCGCTGCGGAAGTTGCTCAGCTCACCGACGGTGTAATCCTGATGCTGCCCAGCCAGACGCGGATACTGTGCAGGAATCCCGGCGCCATTCGGGCTGTGACAACCGGCACAAGCCGGTACGTTCTTTGCGGCAATGCCAGCGCGCCAGATATGTTTGCCCAGCTCCATTGCATCCTTATCCTTGGCGGCACCGGACTTCGGCGTCTGCGCACTCAGATAGGCGGCAATATTGGCGATATCCGACTCCGACAAGGCCTTGGCCATCGGCGACATGATCGGATTGGCGCGAGCAGGCGTGGCAAATTCGTGCAACTGCTTGCTCAGATAGGCAGCATGTTGCCCGGCTAGCCGAGGATTGGTGGTAATCGTGGAGTTGCCTGCAGCGCCGTGACAGGAAACACAGGCCAGAATATTGCGGCCTGGATCGCCATTGGTATAGAGCGCTTCGCCTTTGGCTGCATCAGGTTTTTTATCCTCGGCCGATGCAGCGACAGACAAGGTAGTAGAAATTGCGCATACAGCCACAAACAACAATTTCAGCAATGGTGAAAAGGTACGATTCATTCAAACACCCTGAGACTTGATTGTGATAATAAATGCCCGGTTGGCGACGATCCCTTTTTCTTACTTGGTGCTGCTGGGTTCTACTTGGTTCTGCTAGATCCCGCTTTTGTACCTTTTGTACTTTTTTGTCTCCTGCGCTTTCCTCCACACAACGGGGGGAAAGACCCCGTAAAAGCGCGTGCCTCAGCTCAACATCGCGCGAGGCAGGCCCTTATTGTACAATAGCTTTTCGGCGTTTCTGCCCCCTTTTAATGCATTTTCCCCCACACCATGTCCCAACTTTGGCAAGCCCGTTTCTTCACCACGGTTAACCATCTCCGTGATTTGCCAAACACTCACGTTCCCGAGATTGCTTTTGCCGGCCGCTC
Organism: Herbaspirillum sp. Sphag64; assembly: GCF_014192645.1. Taxonomy (GTDB): domain Bacteria; phylum Pseudomonadota; class Gammaproteobacteria; order Burkholderiales; family Burkholderiaceae_D; genus Herbaspirillum. The sequence continues at coordinate 18,532 of NZ_JACHYE010000020.1, forward strand.
CAACGCTGGCAAATCGACCGCGATCAATGTCCTGTGCAATCAAAAAAAGCTGGCCTTCGCCTCCAAGACACCGGGGCGTACGCAGCACATCAATTATTTTTCCATCGGCGGCGCCCACGTTGGGCAGCACCGCAAGGATGAAACCAAGGTCGACGAAATTCGCGCCTTGCTAGTGGATTTACCTGGATATGGCTACGCCGAAGTCTCTGGCTCAGCCAAATTGCACTGGCAGGAACTGCTCGGTGACTATGTGCGCCGTCGCGATCAGCTCGCAGCACTGGTCATGATTGTGGATTCACGACGCCCGTTTACCGATCTCGACATTCAGATGGTGGAATGGTTTGCTCCCACCGGCAAACCACTGCATTGCATTTTGAGCAAGGCTGACAAGCTCAACCGGAACGAGGCAACCAATGCCTTGCGTCAGGCACACACCTTCCTGGCCAGCTATGTGGATGCAGAAGGCAAGCCATTCCCGTTTACGGCGCAGCTGTTTTCAGCACTCAAGCGAACGGGAATTGACGAAGCCAATGACAGGATTCTGGAATTGGCAGGATTGAACGGTGAGATTGATGAGACCGAAGAGATCGACGCGTTCAAAGCGGTCGAGTCAGTCAACCCGCCCACTGACGACGCCAGCAATGCTTGAACGCGGCAATGTGCCAGGTAATCCGATCACTCCATAAAAAGACCCCGGAAGGTCAAGCCATTCCGGGGCCAAATGCTCCTCGTTTGTACGACGAGCCCCGCTCAGGGAGGGAAGGGTAAGCGGGGGGCAACTTGCCCACGCTTAGGAGATTGTTGCCGAGGAAAAAGTTTCACGAGAGCGACGGATTGTTTGAATATCGTCAATTAACCAACTGTTAGCGCAAATTGTTCTGCCTTAACGCGCCATTAATGTGATTAGCGAGTAATTATGTCTCTTCCACTTCAGCCAGCCCCGTTCCCCGCCTTACGTATGCGCCGTATGCGCAAAGATGCATTTTCTCGTGCATTGATGCAAGAAAACGTGATCACCACTGCCGATCTGATTTATCCAGTCTTCATTCAGGAAGGGCACGAGCTGCGTACGTCGGTCGGCTCGCTACCGGGGGTGGAACGCCTGTCGATCGACCAGTTGTTGCTGGTGGCAGAAGAATGTGTCGCGCTTGGCATTCCGGTATTGGCCTTGTTCCCGGTTATTGATCCGGCGCTGAAAACGCCTGATGGTATCGAAGCCATCAACCCGGATGGATTGATCCCACGTGCAGTGCATGCGCTCAAACAGCGCTTCCCTGAACTGGGCATTTTGACCGATGTCGCACTGGACCCATACACCAGCCACGGCCAGGATGGCGTCATGAACGACGAGGGCTATGTCCTCAACGACGAAACCTCCGCTTTGCTGGTACAACAGGCATTGGCACAAGCCCGTGCAGGCGTCGATATTGTGGCCCCCTCAGACATGATGGATGGCCGCATCGGTGCCGTACGCAATGCACTTGAGGCAGAGGGTTTCATCCACACGCGCATCATGGCTTACTCGGCCAAATACGCGTCGGCGTTCTACGGCCCCTTCCGCGAAGCGGTGGGTTCGGCTGCCAATCTTGGCAAGGGAAGCAAGAGCACTTACCAAATGGATCCAGCCAATAGCGATGAAGCACTGCGCGAGGTAGCACTGGATCTGGCAGAAGGTGCCGACATGGTCATGGTCAAGCCAGGCATGCCGTATCTGGACATCGTGCGCCGCGTCAAGGATGAGTTCAAGGTCCCGACCTTTGCCTATCAAGTCAGCGGTGAATACGCCATGATCAAGGCTGCCGCCCAAAACGGCTGGCTCGATCACGACAAGACCATGCTGGAAGCGATGCTAGCCTTCAAGCGTGCAGGCGCCGATGGCGTATTGACCTATTTTGCGCTGGATATTGCGCGTTATCTGAAGAAATAAGGCGCAACACCCGAGAGCATTGCGCCTTTGCTGTTGACCGCGTCTTCCTGCTTAAGTCTTCCTGCTTAAGTCTTCCCGATTAAGCCAGACGCGTATCGCGCACAGCAGCATGCGTCTGCTCGCCATCCACAAGTCTGAGCAAACCTAGTGGATTGGCGTTCTGCAATGCAGCCGGTAACAATTCATCCGGATAATTCTGGTAGCAGATCGGGCGCAAGAAGCGCTCAATGGCAAGGCTTCCCACTGAAGTGCCGCGCGCATCGGAAGTCGCCGGATAAGGGCCACCATGCACCATCGCATCGCACACTTCCACCCCTGTCGGAAAGCCATTGACCAACAATCGGCCTGCCTTCTGCTCAAGCAAGGCAATCAGGTCCTGATTGGCATGCAAATCTGCTGACTCGGCCTGCAATGTCGCCGTGAGTTGTCCATGCATTGTGCGTGCAAAATCAAGCAACTGCTCACGCGACTCCAGCTCGACAATCACCGTGCTCGGACCAAATACCTCCTCTTCCAGCGGAGCCTCTTGCGCGAACAGGAGTGCAGCGTCGCCCTTGAACAAATGCGGCACGGCCTGCGTATCGCTGCTGCCACCAGCGGCGAGCACACTGACCCCGGCTTGCTGCTTGAGCCGCTCGACACCGTTGCAATAATTCTTGAGTCCGGCGCTGTTAAGCATAGTCTGTGGCGACTGCGCCGACATGGCCTGCTGCAGTTGTTCGATGAAGTGCGTCAATGCGGGCGAACGGACACCTAACAGCAATCCTGGATTGGTGCAAAGCTGACCACAGCCAACCACGACCGACGCCGCAAGCTCACGTGCAATGGTATCGCCACGCGCCTGCAAGGCTTCTGGCAGCAAAATGATAGGATTGATGCTCGACATTTCCGCAAACACCGGAATCGGCTGCGGCCGTGCGGCAGCCATGTCGCACAAAGCGCGGCCGCCACGCAGTGAACCGGTAAAGCCGACCGCCTGTATGCCGGCACTCTTGACCAGTTGCGCGCCAACACGATCACCATAGATCATGTTGAAGACACCAGCCGGCACCTCGCTGCGCTTAACCGCACGTTCGATCGCATTGGCCATCAGTTCAGAGGTGACCAGATGGCCACTGTGGGCCTTGAACACGACCGGACAACCGGCTGCCAATGCCGCAGCGGTATCACCACCTGCAACCGAAAACGCTAGCGGAAAGTTGCTGGCGCCAAATACCGCGACCGGACCAATGCCGATTTTGACCTGCCTTACATCCGGGCGTGGTAATGGCTGGCGCTGCGGCAATGCCGTATCGATACGAGCACCATGAAAGTCGCCGCGTCGCAGGACCTTGGCAAATAAACGCATCTGATTGCTGGTTCGGCTGCGCTCACCTTGCAAACGGGCCGCAGGCAAAGCGGTCTCACGTGCAACTTCTGCGATGAAATCATCTCCCAATGCATCAATTTCTTCCGCGATGGTGTCGAGAAAATTTGCGCGATCAGCGGCTGGGAGATTGCGATATGTCGGATAGGCATGGGCTGCAGCATCCACTGCTGCAGCAACTTCCTGTTCGGTGGCGGTCAGGAAAGAAACGGTGTGCGCCTCGCCGCTGACGGCCGCAAAACTACGCAAAATTTCGTTACCTTGAGCACTGCGGCTACCGCCGATGTAGTTGTGTCCGATGATACTCATTACTGCATTCTCCTGATGACATCTTTTGACTGGCGGCATTGCTCACAGCAACGTCATCACCAGCAATGTGGCTTACGCTTTGGACGATGGTCTGCTGTTGATTGCCGACGCAAGGCAAGTTTAAAAACGGAAACTGTAGGGGAAAGATCGATGTTTGTCTAATGAGAAAATTTGGAATTGCCAATACTTTTTTGATTGACAGAATGACAAGCATTATCAGCAATGGCATGCCGTTGTTATCACAACATAACGCACACGATCGGACGAAAAAAAGCCTGTCAATGACAGGCGTTTTTTGTGATGCTCGAAGTACCGATTATTTGTTCGGCTGAGGGGTGATACGCAGATAAGGACGTGGGGCTGTGTAACCTTTGGGATATTTTTGCTTGATGACTTCCTCGTCCTTGACCGACAAAGGAATGATGACGTCATCGCCATCTTTCCAGTTACCTGGAGTGGCCACGGAATAGCCGTCAGTCAATTGCAAGGCATCCAGCACACGCAACACTTCATCGAAATTACGGCCGGTGCTCATCGGATAGGTAATGATGAGACGCACCTTCTTCTTTGGATCGATGATAAACAGCGAGCGTACGGTTGCGGTTTCCGATTGGTTCGGATGAATCATGTCGTACAAATCAGCAACTTTCTTGTCAACGTCGGCGACAATAGGGAAACCAACGACGGTCTTTTGCGTATCCTCAATATCCTTGATCCATTGATTATGTGCCTCAGCACCGTCTACCGACAGGGCAATCGCCTTGACGTTGCGCTTGTCGAATTCTGGCTTGAGCTTGGCAGTCAGACCCAGTTCGGTTGTGCACACTGGCGTAAAGTCTGCCGGGTGCGAAAACAACACCACCCAGGAATCACCTGCCCACTCGTGAAACTTGATCTTTCCGATCGAGGATTCTTGCTCAAAATCAGGGGCGGTATCACCTAAACGTAATGTCATCTGAGTCTCCTTGGAAGCAAATTGAGGACAATTACTATAACGTTCTGCGGCGACGCTGCAAACAACTATTAAGGTGTATTCAAATAACGGCAGGCTATGAAGTCGTTAATGGCAGCAAGCTCTGCAAGAACTGTTCTGCATTCTGGAATCCGATTATCCGCTTGTCTGCAAGTTCTCGTCCCTGCCTGTCGAAGAGGATGATCCCTGGCGGACCAAACAACTGAAAGCGCTTGAGCATCGCTTTATCGTCAGCATTATTGGCTGTGACGTCGATCTGCAACAAGACTAGCTGGGCCAACTTCTCTTTCACCGCCGGATCGGAAAAGGTGTAGCGCTCCATCTCCTTGCAGGAGACACACCAGTCAGCATAAAAATCCAGAAGTGCCGGTTTGCCGGCAGTCTGTGCCAGAGCAACATCAAGTTCGGCAATCGATTTGACGCGCACGAATTTGGTCTCGGCAGATGCGCCTTGTCGAGTTGCAGGCTGGGCAACGAGATGAGACAGCGGCGATAAAGCATCACGCCCTCCCGTGCTCACGTTGACCAGTTGCAGCAGTCCCAGAGTTGCCACAACCAGGCCCAGTGCACGCACAAGCCAACCACCAGCAGCTCCCCATAACAGGAAGGCTCCATAGCCGATACCCAGCGCCGCCCAGCCAGTCACATTGAGCCAGGCGGGCAACACTGGCGATACCATCCACCAGGCCGTTGCCAGCATTAACACGCCGAAGAAACGCTTGATGCCATCCATCCACATGCCAGCACGCGGTAACAAGGTGCCGGCCGACAGGCCAAGCAAGAGCAGTGGCACACTCATACCTGCAGCCATAGCAAACAGCGCTGCACCGCCGAGCACAATATCACGCGTCTGGCTGATGTAGAGCAAGGCGCCAGCCAGTGGTGCGGCAACACAAGGCCCAACGATCAGTGCCGAGATTGCCCCCATCAGGAAGACGCCTAACAGTTTTCCGCCCGCCTGTTTGCCCGAGGCATTGGTAAGGCGTGACTGCAATGCCGAGGGTAGCTGTAAGGTATAGACATCGAACATTGACAGCGAAAGAGCCGCCATCAATAGCGCAAATGCACCGAGTACCCAGGGATTTTGCAAGGTGGCCGACAAGCCCTCGCCGAGGAGGCCTGCAGCAACACCGAGTGCGGTGTAGACCAATGCCATCCCGAAAGAATAATTCAACGAGAGCAAAAAACCACGGCCACGACTGGATTGAGCTCCGTCACCCACGATGATTGAGGACAGGATCGGAAGCATGGGCAAGACACAAGGCGTCAACGACAGGCCAAGACCCAGTAACAAAAATAGCGATAGAACGGGGAGTAACTTACCGCCCTTGAGCGTGGCAGTAATGGTCTCTGCTTCGTTATTGGTTTGTTGTAAGGGCTGCGCACCAGGACCAAGCTCCTGTCCAATCATCGCAGGTGATAAGGAGACTACGCTATCCATGGGGGGATAGCACAATCCCTTGTCGGCGCATCCTTGACCGGTTGAGGTCAGCGTAAATTTCCCAGCTGTGGTGACAGGAAGCAGAACCTGCACACTGTGCCGATAGGTTTCTACATTCTTGCCAAAGTTGGCATCAAACTTCACTTCCCCGGCTGGAATCTCGGGCGTACCCAAGGTGGCACCTTGGGCGCGAAAACGAAACTGTTCTCGATACATGTGGTAGCCATCCGCAATCCGGTATGTGACCACGACTGTCTTGGCATCAATCATCTGTGCCGAGAACTGGAACGCCGCTTCAGGAGCGAGGTAATTTTCTGCATGGGCGAACAGCGGCAACAGCATGACGCCAGGTAAAAAGACCAAAGACAACAGGCAGCGCACCACAAGAGCGTACAAACGATTACACATTCAAAGCCTTTACAGTTTCAGCACCAATCCAGTTTAAATAAGCAGGCAAGCCAGCATCGATATTAATGGCGATGATTTCCGGGATGTCATACGGGTGCAGGGCGCGTATCGCGGCCTGCAGTTCTCCATAACGTGTCTCCGTCGTTTTGATCAACAATGGAATCTCGACCGCTTGCTCAACCTTACCCTGCCAACGATAAACCGACTGCACCGCAGGAAGAATATTGACACAGGCTGCCAGGCCTTGTTCCACCAAACAGGTAGCTATTGCCGAGGCAAGTTCAGCACTGGGGACATTGGTAACCACCAGGATCGCTTGAAACATGATTTCCCGCCGAAAAGAATGGTGTTGCACATCGGTCGCCGTGCCATGGTCCGCTATATACCAAACGCGCGCGCCGGACGATGATACACCTGCCAGACCGACACTGTTGAACGCCCTGAACGCAAAAAAGCCAGGCAAGGCCTGGCTTTTTCATCGTTTAGCCCTTGTTCAGTGGGCTTTACCGAAAACGAGAGAATTACTCTGCAGTTGGCACGTCAGCATCAGAGATTTCTGGACGATCAACCAGCTCAACAAAAGCCATCGGTGCATTGTCGCCAACGCGGAAACCCATCTTCAGGATACGCAGGTAACCACCGTTACGGGTAGCGTAGCGTGGGCCCAGTTCGGAGAACAGCTTGCCAACGATTTCGCGATCACGCAGACGGGAGAATGCCAGACGCTTGTTCGCCAGTGTATCGGTCTTGCCCAGAGTCAGGATAGGCTCAACAACACGGCGCAGTTCCTTGGCCTTCGGCAAAGTTGTCTTGATTGCTTCGTGGCGCAGCAGGGAGACTGTCATGTTGCGCAGCATCGCCAGACGATGCGAGGAAGTACGATTAAGCTTACGGAGACCGTGACGGTGACGCATGATATTTCCTTTCAGATTACAGTTTTAATCCAGCTCTTCTATCGACATTGTCTAAAGATGTCGCGGACCGGTATCGATTGGGTTATTGCCTGCTACCAGGCTTGTCGGCACAACAAACTTTACTGCGAAGCGGTCTGCACGCATGCAGACCGCCCTTACAGCAAATTACTGATTACTTTTCCAGACCAGCAGGTGGCCAGTTTTCCAGCTTCATACCCAAGGTCAAACCACGGGAAGCCAGTACTTCCTTGATTTCGTTCAAGGACTTGCGACCCAGATTTGGCGTCTTCAGCAGTTCATTTTCGCTACGTTGGATCAGATCACCAATGTAGTAAATGTTCTCTGCCTTCAGGCAGTTGGCCGAACGCACTGTCAGTTCCAGATCGTCGACTGGGCGCAACAGGATAGGATCAACTTGTGGTGCACGCGATGGCGCTTCAGCAGTTGCTTCTGTACCTTCCAGAGCAGCGAACACGTTGAGCTGATCAACCAGCACACGTGCCGACTGACGGATTGCTTCTTCCGGTGTGATCACGCCATTGGTTTCAATGTTGATCACCAGCTTGTCCAGATCGGTACGTTGTTCAACACGAGCCGATTCAACTGCGTACGACACACGGCGCACTGGCGAGAACGATGCATCCAGAATGATGCGACCGATGGTCTTGTTAGTATCTTCGCTCAGGCGACGAACGTTACCTGGCACATAGCCACGGCCCTTTTCAACCTTGATTTGCATGTCCAGCTTGCCACCAGCGGTCAGGTTAGCAATCACGTGCTCAGGATTGATCAGTTCAACATCATGTGGCAGATCGATATCGGATGCCAGCACAACGCCTTCGCCATCTTTCTTCAGGGTAAGCGTAACTTCATCGCGGTTGTGCAACTTGAACACAACGCCCTTGAGATTCAACAGAATATCGACCACGTCTTCTTGCACACCGTCCAGCGACGAGTACTCGTGCACGACACCAGCGATAGTCACTTCGGTCGGTGCATAACCAATCATTGAAGACAGCAGGACGCGACGCAGCGCGTTACCCAGAGTGTGGCCATAACCACGTTCAAACGGCTCCATCACGACTTTAGCGTGACCTGCGCCGAGCGCTTCAACTTCGATGATACGTGGCTTCAACAAACTATTTTGCATGAAATGTCCTTTTCAATACCCTCGGTTCGTTACACCGATAAGGCTGATGGCATGTCGAAAAAAGCCCACCAAAGCGGTGGGCCGGGAAAAATTAGACGACGGATTAACGCGAATACAATTCGACGATCAACGATTCGTTGACGTCGTTAGCGATTTCGTTACGGTCCGGCGAAGTCTTGAAAGTGCCTTCGAATTTCTTGGCATCAACGGAAACCCACGATGGGAAACCGGATTGCTCAGCCAGCGACAGCGCTTCAGCGATACGTACTTGCTTCTTGGCCTTTTCACGCACGGCAACAACGTCGCCTGCCTTGACTTGGTAGGAAGCGATATTGACGACGATACCGTTGACAGTCAGCGCCTTGTGCGACACCAATTGGCGCGCTTCTGCGCGAGTCGAACCGAAGCCCATACGATAGACGACGTTGTCCAGACGTGCTTCGAGCAACTTCAACAGTGTTTCACCGGTGTTGCCCTTACGACGGTCAGCTTCGGCGAAGTAGCGACGGAATTGGCGCTCCAGAATACCGTAGATACGCTTAACCTTTTGCTTTTCCCGCAATTGGTTACCATAGTCGGAAGTACGAGCGCCTGAAGTGCGACCGTGTTGACCAGGCTTGGAGTCCAACTTGCACTTTGAATCCAGCGAGCGGCGTGCGCTCTTCAAGAACAGGTCGGTACCTTCACGGCGGGAGAGTTTTGCTTTTGGTCCAATGTAACGTGCCACGATCTTTCCTTTAAATAATGACGTTCCAGCCTCACACGAGGCTAAACGCTAGTCTGACCTACCTGCAATCAGACGGTGGTCTTAAGAACAAAACCCGCCAAGGTCATTGGCGGGTAGCTTCTACTACCTTTGCGGAGACTACTAATTCCGCGAAAGCCGAAGATTATACTACAGATTAGATACGACGACGCTTTGGAGGGCGGCAACCGTTATGTGGCACTGGTGTCACATCCTGGATCTGGGTGATCTTGATACCCAGATTGTTCAGTGCACGCACTGCAGATTCACGACCAGGACCTGGGCCCTTGATACGCACTTCCAGATTCTTGATACCGCATTCGATTGCAACCTTGCCAGCAGCTTCAGCAGCGACCTGGGCAGCAAACGGAGTCGATTTACGCGAACCCTTGAAACCAGCACCACCCGAAGTCGCCCAAGACAAAGCATTACCTTGGCGATCAGTGATCGTGATGATGGTATTGTTGAACGAAGCGTGAACGTGTGCGATACCTTCTGCAACGTTCTTCTTAACTTTCTTGCGCACGCGTGCTGCTGCGGCGTTATTTGGGCTTTTTGCCATAATTATTTCCTTGAGTCCGGTAACCGACTAGCGGGTGCCGAGATTATTTCTTCAACGATTGAGCTGCCTTACGTGGACCCTTGCGAGTACGCGCATTGGTACGTGTACGTTGACCACGGCAAGGGAGACCCTTGCGATGACGCAGGCCACGGTAGCAGCCCAAGTCCATCAAACGCTTGATGTTCATCGACAGTTCGCGACGCAGGTCACCTTCGACGACGAATTTAGCAATTTCGTCGCGCAGTTTTTCCAGTTCGTTATCGTCCAGATCCTTGACCTTTTTATTGGTCGGAACACCTGTTGCGGCGCAAATGTCTTGCGCACGTGGACGGCCAACACCGTAAATGGCTGTCAAGCCGATAACAGTGTGCTGATGGTTGGGGATATTAACCCCTGCAATACGTGCCATGCGTTATTCCTCGATCAATAACGTTAAATTAACCTTGGCGCTGTTTATGACGCGGTTCTGTGCAGATAACACGAACTACGCCTTTGCGCTTGATGATTTTGCAGTTGCGGCAAATCCGCTTGACTGATGCGAGCACTTTCATTGTGGCCCTCTTTCTTTCAATACTAGGTTCGTTTCACTACTTGGTACGGAACACGATTCGTGCCCGGCTCAAATCATAAGGGGTCAGTTCTACCGTCACCTTATCTCCCGGCAGGATGCGGATATAGTTCATCCGCATTTTTCCGGAGATATGGCCGAGCACAACATGTCCGTTTTCCAACTTAACTCTAAATGTCGCATTCGGAAGATTCTCCAGAATCTCACCCTGCATCTGAATAACGTCGTCTTTTGCCATTCGTCTTCGTTCCTTTGGACGCTCCCTCACTTACCGCGAGGTCATACCGCCCTTGAAATTTGCCTTACGAAGCAACGATTCATACTGTTGTGACATGACGTAATTCTGAACTTGAGCCATGAAGTCCATGGTCACAACCACAATAATCAGAAGTGAAGTTCCACCGAAGTAGAAAGGCACTTTCCAACGTGCGATCAAGAATTCAGGCATCAAGCAAACCAGTGTGATGTAGACCGCACCAGCCAGCGTCAAGCGCATCAGGATCTTGTCAATATAGCGGGCAGTCTGATCACCAGGACGAATACCGGGAACAAACGCACCACTCTTCTTCAGGTTATCCGCAGTTTCTTTGCTATTGAACACAAGAGCAGTATAGAAAAAGCAGAAGAAAACAATTGCTATGGCATACAACAAAGCGTGAATCGGTTCGCCTGGTGCCATCGATGCGGCCAGATCTTTAAGGAAACGAATCACAGGATTGGTTGAATCACCCGAGGTGAACCAACTTGTGATCGTCGCAGGAAACAAGATTATCGACGAGGCGAAGATAGGGGGAATTACACCCGCCATATTCAGCTTCAGTGGCAAATGACTGCTTTGACCACCATAAATCTTGTTACCTACTTGACGCTTCGCGTAATTCACGAGGATCTTGCGCTGACCACGTTCAATAAACACCACCATGAACGTCACGAAAGCCACAATCAAACAAATGAAAATCGCCGAAATCGCACTCATCGAACCGGTACGCACCAACTCAAACAAGCCACCCAGAGCATTTGGCAGACCTGCAGCAATACCAGCAAAAATGATGATCGAAATGCCGTTACCAAGCCCACGCTCAGTGATCTGCTCGCCCAGCCACATCAGAAACATCGTGCCTGTCACCAAAGTGATGACCGTTGTCAGACGGAAAGCAAGACCCGGATCCAGCACCAGACCGGCTTGAGATTCCAGAGCAACGGCAATGCCAAGTGCCTGGAACGTCGCCAGCACCAAGGTGCCATAACGGGTGTACTGGGTAATCTTGCGACGGCCAGCTTCACCTTCTTTTTTCAGCGCCTCCATTTGTGGAGACACCACCGACAACAACTGCATGATGATCGACGCCGAAATATACGGCATGATACCAAGAGCGAAAATTGTGAAACGCGACAGGGCACCACCAGAGAACATGTTGAACATGCCCAGGATGCCGCCCTGGTTTTGTTTAAACAATTGCGCCAACTGCGTCGGGTCAATCCCCGGTACGGGGATGTGAGCACCGATGCGATATACCACTAATGCTGCCAGCAAAAACCACAAACGGCCCCAAGGGAAACCTTTTGCAGCGCCTTTAGCAAGTTGGGGGGAAGTCGCCAATTAATGCTCCGCGTCAACAGTCAGATTAGGCTACCGAGCCGCCGGCAGCTTCAATCGCAGCCTTCGCACCTTTGGTAGCAATCAAACCCTTGACGGTTACTTTCTTGGTCAGATTACCCGACAAAATAATGCGAACAACCTTGGCCAATTCAGGCACGACACCAGCTTGCTTCAATGCCAGGATATCGACTTCGCCCACGGGCAGGTTTTCCAGATCGGACAAACGAACTTCAGCCTTGTACGGCGTTGCCAGCGACTTGAAGCCACGCTTTGGCAGACGACGTTGCAGAGGCATCTGACCGCCTTCGAAACCGACTTTATGGAAACCGCCTGAACGCGATTTTTGACCCTTGTGACCACGGCCTGCGGTCTTACCCAGACCGGAACCGATACCGCGACCGACGCGACGCTTGTAGTGCTTTGCGCCTTCTGCGGGTTGGATTGTGTTTAATTCCATGATTTGCTCCGTTCGCAAGCCGAGGCTTACGACACCACTTTCACAAGATAGGACACTTTGTTGATCATGCCGCGAACCGATGGGGTGTCTTGCAATTCCGACACCGAGTTGACGCGACGCAGACCCAGACCACGCACAGTTGCGCGGTGATCTTGACGTGTGCCGATCAAACCCTTGACCAGTTTCACTTTAATTGTGTTTGCCATCTGTTTCACCTTAGCCCAGGATATCTTCAACAGACTTACCGCGCTTCGCTGCGATTTCTGCTGGAGTATTCATTTTGGACAAACCGTCGAGTGTTGCACGGACCATGTTGTAAGGATTGGTAGAACCGTTCGACTTAGCAACAACGTTAGTCACGCCCATCACTTCGAAAATTGCGCGCATTGGGCCACCAGCGATAACGCCAGTACCGTCTTTAGCAGGCGACATCAGAACCGACGACGCACCGTGCTTACCAGTTACGGTGTGTTGCAGAGTGCCGTTCTTCAAGGTGACCTTGATCATCTTGCGACGGGCTTCTTCCATTGCCTTTTGCACTGCAACTGGCACTTCTTTCGACTTGCCCTTGCCCATGCCGATACGGCCATCGCCGTCACCAACAACTGCCAGCGCGGCGAAACCCATGATACGACCACCCTTCACCACTTTGGTGACACGGTTGACCGCGATCATTTTTTCGCGCATGCCATCATCTGGCTTGTCGCTTTGCGTTTTCGATTGCATTTTTGCCATGATGATTTTCCTTAGAACTTCAGGCCGGCTTCACGCGCAGCTTCAGCCAGCGCTTTGACGCGACCGTGATAACGGAATCCGGAGCGGTCAAACGCGACTTCAGTGACTCCAGCTTTCAGTGCCTTCTCTGCGACGCGCTTGCCAACCAGAGTCGCAGCAGCGGCGTTGCCACCCTTGCCCGACTGACCAGCCAGCTGTTGGCGCACTTCTGCTTCCAACGTCGATGCCGAAGCCAGAACGTTTGCGTCGGGGCCGATGATGCTCGCGTAGATGTGCGTATTGGTACGGTGCACAGCCAGGCGATTGACCTTTAATTCTGCGATCTTGGCACGGGTTTGAGTCGCGCGGCGCAGACGTGATTGTTTCTTGTCCATCGTCAACCCCTATTACTTCTTCTTGGTTTCTTTGAGTACAACCACTTCATCCGAATAACGAACGCCCTTGCCCTTATAAGGCTCTGGCTGACGATACGCACGGATTTCAGCGGCGACCTGGCCAACTACCTGGCGGTCGATACCCTTAATTAAGATCTCGGTTTGAGTCGGGGTCTCACACTTGATACCTTGTGGCATCTGGTGAACGACTGGGTGCGAAAAGCCCAGCGACAAATTCAGCTTGTCGCCTTGTGCTTGTGCACGAAAACCCACGCCAACCAAGTTCAGCTTCTTTTCGAAACCCTTTGTGACACCGTTGACCATGTTATTGACCAACGCACGCAGGGTACCGGACATTGCATTTGCTTCGCGGCTGTCATTGGCAGCTGCGAAATTCAATGTGCCATTGTCATTTACCACAGTCACCAAACCAGTCAATGGATGGGACAGTGTGCCCAGAGGGCCTTTTACTGTGATCTGCGCTGCAGTAATGGTCGCTTCCGCGCCACTAGGCAGTGCAATCGGCATTTTACCAACACGAGACATATTGCACTCCTTAGGCCACGTAGCAAATCACTTCGCCACCGACACCGGTAGCGCGCGCTTTGCGATCAGTCATGACGCCACGTGGAGTGGAAACAATCGCCACACCCAGGCCGTTCATCACGTTAGGAATCTCATCCTTGCCCTTGTAAATACGCAGGCCAGGACGCGATACGCGCTCAATGCGCTCAATGACTGGACGACCAGCGTAGTACTTCAGGCCGATTTTCAGTTCTGCTTTACCGCCAGCCTCAACCACCGCGAAGTCTTCGATATAACCTTCGTCCTTAAGGACGTTGGCAATAGCGATTTTGACCTTGGACGACGGCATTTCTACGGTCGTCTTTTGCACGCCTTGCGCATTGCGGATACGGGTCAGCATATCGGCGATAGGATCGCTCATACTCATAGCTTGTTCTCCTATTACCAGCTAGCTTTTGTCAAACCCGGAATTTCGCCACGCATGGCGATTTCACGGACCTTAATACGACCCAAACCGAATTTACGGAATGTGCCACGAGGACGACCTGTCAGTGCGCAACGGTTACGTTGGCGAGTCGGAGCCGAGTTACGTGGCAGCGCTTGCAACTTCAGACGCGCTTCGTAACGTTCTTCTTCCGACTTGGATTGGTCGTCGATAATAGCCTTCAACTCAGCGCGCTTGCCGGCGTATTTCTTTACCAGATCTGCACGCTTTTGTTCACGGTTAATCAGTGCCAGTTTTGCCATGGCAGCCTCAGTTTCTGAACGGAAATTTAAATGCGGCGAGGAGCGCTTTGGCTTCTTCGTCGGTCTTCGCGGTAGTCGTGATGCTGATATTCAGACCACGCAGCGCATCGATTTTGTCATATTCAATTTCGGGAAAAATGATTTGCTCTTTCACACCGATATTGTAGTTACCACGACCATCGAATGCACGACCAGAGACACCACGGAAGTCACGCACACGTGGCAGAGCCACGGTGATGAAACGATCCAGGAACTCGTACATCTGGGCGCCACGCAGGGTCACCATGCAACCAATTGGGTAGCCTTCACGGATCTTGAAACCCGCAATCGCCTTACGCGCCTTGGTCACGACCGGCTTTTGACCAGCAATCTTGGTCAGGTCGCCGACAGCGTGCTCGATGATTTTCTTATCCGCAACAGCTTCCGACAGACCCATGTTCAATGTGATCTTCAGAATGCGCGGAACTTCCATTACCGACTTATAAGCGTACTTAGCAGTCAAGTCGGCAACGACTTTTTCTTTATAGAACTCTTGGAGACGTGCCATGATCTATTAAACCTTAACAACTTCGCCGCTGGATTTGTAAGCGCGAACTTTCTTGCCGTCCACTTCCTTGAAACCCACACGATCTGCCTTGCCGGATGCTGCGTTGAACAACGCAATATTCGACACATGAATTGGCATCAGCTTATCGACGATGCCGCCAGTTGCACCAGTCATTGGATTAGGCTTGGTCGCTTTTTTAGCAACGTTGACGCCTTCAACAACAACGTAATCAGCGCTAACACGCTGAGTTACCACACCGCGCTTACCTTTATCCTTACCGGTCAGCACGATGACTTCATCGTTCTTACGAATCTTTCCCATGACCACTCCTTACAGAACTTCAGGCGCCAGAGAGACGATCTTCATGAAGCGCTCTGTACGCAGCTCACGAGTAACTGGCCCGAAAATACGGGTACCGATTGGCTCCAGCTTGGCATTCAGCAAGACAGCAGCATTGCCATCAAACTTCACCAGGGAACCATCCTGACGACGCACGCCCTTAGCGGTACGAACGACGACAGCATTGTAAATTTCACCTTTTTTGACGCGGCCACGTGGGGCTGCGCTCTTGACGGTAACTTTAATCACGTCACCGATGCCTGCGTAACGGCGCTTGGAACCACCCAAGACTTTGATGCACAAAACTTCGCGCGCACCAGTGTTGTCGGCCACTTCGAGCCGGCTTTCAGTTTGAATCATGATATTTTCTTTCCCAACTTAATCCGCTCAAATCACACAATGTGAATCGCGGTCAGTCTTGGTCCTGTTAGCAAGCGAACTCGCTAGTTAGGGGACGATTAAGCTACGTAACTACTATTTGCCTCTCCCTCTCGACAAACATCACGAATCAAGAGAAGAGCTCAGCATTATGGCACCATAATGCTGAGTCAGCAAGCACTACTTAAACGATTTGTGCCACTTGTACCACACGTGTCACGCTCCAAGCTTTTGTCTTGGAGATTGGACGACCTTCTTGAATCTCAACGGTGTCGCCCATTTTTGCTTGGTTCGACTCGTCGTGTGCATGGTACTTATTGGTGCGCACGATGATCTTGCCGTACAGCGGGTGCTTGACGTGACGCTCGATCAGCACGGTTACAGTCTTATCCATTTTGTCGGACACAACCTTGCCAATCAGCGTGCGCTTGAGCGCTTGTTTCACTTGATCGTTCATTGTTGACCCTTCGAATTGATGACTGTCTTAACACGTGCGATGTCGCGACGCACTTTCTTCAGTTGCGCGGTATTGTTCAGTTGCTGCGTAGCCACTTGCATGCGCAAGCTGAATTGAGCCTTCAACAGCTCTTTCAGTTCTTTGGCCAACGCCTCTTCGTCTTTACCACGGAGTTCAGATGCTTTCATATTCCGCTCCTATTATTGACCGACTTGACGAACAACAAAAGTCGTCGACAACGGCAATTTGGCTGCTGCCAAGCGGAACGCTTCACGCGCCAGAGCTTCGTCAACACCGTCCATCTCATACAGCATCTTACCTGGCTGGATTTCAGCCACGTAGTATTCTGGATTACCCTTACCATTACCCATACGCACTTCAGCAGGCTTTTGGGAAATTGGCTTGTCCGGGAAAACGCGAATCCAGATACGACCGCCACGCTTGATGTGACGAGTCATAGCACGACGAGCGGCTTCGATCTGACGTGCCGTGATACGACCACGACCAACTGCCTTCAGACCGAATTCACCAAACGATACCGCTGTACCGCGCGAGTGCGAGATACCGGTATTGCGACCCTTTTGTTCTTTACGATATTTTCTACGTGCTGGTTGCAGCATGATTATTCTCCTGCTTTCTCAGCCGACACACCGGCATCGGCAGCTTGACGTGGAGCACGCTTGGCACCCGCACCTGCTGGAGCACCAGTCTTCGAACGAGGACGAGCACCTGGCTTGCCATCGTCACGACGTGGACCGCGACGCTTCTTATCGTCTTCTGGCTCACCAACCAATACTGGTGCATCACCATTTGCCAGACGATCGCCCTTGTAAACCCAAACCTTGATACCGATGATGCCATAGGTGGTTTGTGCTTCGCCGAAACCATAATCGATATCTGCGCGCAGGGTATGCAGAGGCACACGGCCTTCGCGATACCACTCCTTACGAGCGATTTCGATACCGTTCAAACGACCAGACGACATGATCTTGATACCTTGCGCACCCAAACGCATTGCGTTCTGCATCGCACGCTTCATGGCGCGACGGAACATGATACGTTTTTCGAGCTGCTGGGCGATCGAGTCAGCGATCAGTTGCGCATCGGCTTCCGGCTTGCGGATTTCTTCAATGTTGACGTGCACAGGCACGCCCATCAACTTGCCGAGTGCAGACTTCAACACTTCGATGTCTTCACCCTTCTTGCCAATCACAACGCCTGGACGGGAGCTGTAAATGGTAATGCGGGCATTCTTGGCTGGACGCTCAATAACGACGCGGCCGACCGAAGCGTTTTTCAGTTTGGTCTTCAGGTAAGCACGAACCTTCAGATCTTCGTTGAGCATTTCGGCAAAATTGTTATTGCCTGCATACCAACGTGATCCCCAGTTGCGTGTCACCGCCAGACGGAAACCGGTTGGATGAATCTTCTGTCCCATCGTGACTCCTTAGTTTCCGACAGTCACGTAAATGTGACACGATTGCTTGGAAATACGATCACCACGGCCCTTAGCACGCGCTGTGAAGCGCTTGAGAACCGTACCCTTTTCCACATAAATAGTCTTGACCTTGAGCTCGTCAATGTCGGCGCCATCATTGTGTTCGGCGTTCGCAATCGCGGACTCCAGAACCTTCTTGATGATGACCGCACCCTTTTTAGGGCTGAAGGCCAAGATATTCAGTGCTTGATCAACTTTTTTGCCGCGGATCAGGTCTGCAACCAGACGGCCCTTTTGAGCCGACAGATGCACACCACGCAGAGTAGCTTTAGTTTCCATCATAGGACCTTATTTCTTCGCCTTCTTGTCCGCAGCGTGACCCTTGAACGTACGGGTCAGCGCGAACTCGCCGAGTTTATGACCAACCATGTTTTCGGAAACATAAACAGGCACGTGTTGCTTGCCGTTATGTACCGCGATCGTCAGGCCGATGAAGTCTGGCATGATGGTCGAACGACGGGACCAAGTCTTGATTGGCTTCTTGTCTTTAGTCGCTTGAGCAGCCTCTACCTTTTTGACCAGGTGAGCGTCGCAGAATGGACCTTTTTTCAATGAACGTGTCATGTTTTATCCTTATTTCTTACCGCGGCGCGAGACAATCATGGAAGTCGTACGCTTGTTGCTGCGTGTCTTCTTGCCCTTAGTCTGCTGGCCCCATGGCGAAACTGGATGACGACCTGCTGCAGTCTTACCTTCACCACCACCGTGCGGGTGATCGATCGGATTCATGACCACACCACGCACTGTCGGGCGAACACCACGCCAGCGCATTGCACCAGCCTTACCAATCTTGCGCAGATTGTGCTCACCGTTACCGACTTCACCGATAGTCGCGCGGCATTCGATATGAATGCGGCGCACTTCACCGGAGCGCAGACGCACCTGAGCGTAAGTACCTTCACGTGCCATCAGCACAACTGCAGCGCCTGCTGTACGAGCGATCTGAGCACCCTTGCCTGGCAACATTTCCACGCAGTGGATAGTGGTACCAACAGGGATATTACGGATCGGCAGCGCGTTACCTGACTTGATCGGCGCTTCAGAACCACTAACCAGTTGATCGCCAACAGCAACGCCCTTCGGCGCGATGATGTACTTGCGCTCACCGTCTGCATAGCACAACAGTGCAATGTGCGCAGTACGGTTCGGGTCGTATTCGATACGCTCGACCTTGGCAACAATACCGTCCTTGTTACGACGGAAGTCGATAACACGGTAATGTTGCTTGTGGCCACCGCCAATATGACGGGTGGTGATATGACCATTGTTGTTACGACCAGCGGTCTTGTTTTTCTTTTCAACCAGACCGGCAAATGGACGGCCCTTGTACAGGTCGCTATTAACGACCTTGACCATACCGCGCCGACCAGGCGAGGTTGGCTTCACTTTTACGAGTGCCATTATTTAGCCTCCTCGGTGAAGTTGATTTCTTGGCCAGGCTTCAGGCTGACAAATGCGCGACGGGTATGGTTACGACGACCGACCGAACGACCGGAGCGCTTTTGCTTACCTTGGCGATTGGCGACCTGAACCGACTCCACTTCGACTTTGAACAGCAGTTCAACCGCAGCCTTGACTTCCAGCTTGGTTGCATCTTTCGTCACCAGAAAAACGACTTGTTCGTTCTTCTCGGCAACGAAGGTTGCTTTTTCAGAGATCACTGGTGCCAGCAGCACTTTCATCAAGCGCTCTTCGCTATGTTTAATTGCGTTCATGCCAGCAACTCCTCAATCTTTGCCAGTGCTTGCTTGGTGATCAGCACTTTCTTGTAGAACACCAAAGAAACTGGATCAGCTTGACGTGGCTCAACAACCAGCACGTTCGGCAGATTGCGCGATGCCAACAGCAGGTTTTCTTCCAGGTTGTCAGTGATGACCAGCACGGAATCCAGACCCATAACCTTCAGCTTTTCAGACAACAGCTTGGTCTTCGGGGCTTCGACCGAGAAGTTCTCGACGATCGACAGACGGCCTTCGCGTGCCAACTGAGACAGGATCGAGCAGATACCTGCGCGATACATCTTCTTGTTGACCTTGTGCGAGAAGTTTTCGTCAGGCGAATTCGGGAAAATACGACCACCGCCGCGCCACAGTGGCGACGACGACATACCAGCACGTGCACGGCCAGTACCCTTTTGACGCCATGGCTTCTTGGTTGTGTGATGCACTTCTTCACGGTCTTTTTGCTTGCGGTTACCGCTGCGAGCATTGGCTTGGTAAGCCACGACGACCTGGTGAATCAGGGCTTCATTGTAATCACGACCAAAAATGGTATCAGGAGCAGCGACGTTCGATGCAGCTTGACCTTGATCATTCAGGAGCTTGAGTTCCATGAATTAGGCTCCCTTCTTGACTTTGACTTTAACAGCAGGCGACACGATCACTTGACCGTTCTTTGCACCAGGAACTGCACCCTTGACCAGCAGCAATTGACGCTCAGCGTCGATGCGGGCAATTTCGAGGTTTTGTACTGTGCAGGTAACGTCACCCAGATGACCAGTCATGCGCTTACCAGGGAACACGCGACCTGGATCCTGCGCCATACCAATCGAACCTGGCACGTTATGCGAACGGGAGTTACCGTGGGAAGCACGACCGGATGCAAAGTTGTAACGCTTGATGGTACCAGCGTAGCCCTTACCGATAGACACGCCTTGCACGTCCACCTTTTGACCAGCTTCAAACAGGCTGGCTGCGACGACGTCGCCGGCTTTCAACTCAGCAGCCTTGGCTGCGTCGATACGGAATTCTTTCAGAACGGTCCCAGCTTCTACGCCAGCTTTAGCATAGTGGCCGGCTGCAGCTTTAGTCACACGGGAGGCGCGACGCTGACCGAATGCGACCTGAACAGCGGAATAACCATCCACTTCAGGTGTTTTGATTTGAGTCACGCGGTTGTTCGACACATCCAGCACGGTTACAGGAATTGAATCCCCGTCTTCCGTGAAGATACGCATCATACCAACCTTACGACCTACAAGGCCCAGGCTCATTGTTTTCTCCATTCCCACCTGCGATTGGGCGGGGCTGATGTTTGTACAACTAAAATATGCAAAGTCGCGATGACCATATGACCATCACGACTCTACCGAAGCCGATCAGTATAACTGCTTAAATTTTTATTTGCAATACCCGACAGTGTCGTGGTATGTCAGAAAATTGCCACAGCTTTACTTTTACAACACTCGCTACAGTGATTATTGCAGCTTGATTTCTACATCGACGCCAGCTGGCAGATCCAGCTTCATCAATGCATCAACAGTCTTGTCAGTTGGATCAACGATATCCATCAAACGTTGATGGGTACGAATTTCGAATTGATCACGCGAAGTCTTGTTGACGTGCGGGGAACGCAGAACGTCGAAACGCTGGATGCGTGTTGGCAGCGGAACCGGACCCTTGACCACAGCGCCAGTGCGCTTTGCTGTATCGACGATTTCCAGTGCGGACTGGTCGATCAGACGGTAGTCGAATGCCTTCAGGCGGATACGGATTTTTTGGCTAGGAGCGGACATGATTTTCCTTTAAAGAACGAACCGCGGATGACCATCATCCGCGGCAATATTAGCTATTTGCTACCAACTACTTATTACGCGTCAGGCAGGATGCTTGCAACAACGCCTGCACCAACAGTACGGCCGCCTTCACGAATCGCGAAACGCAGACCTTCTTCCATCGCGA
>NZ_JACHYE010000021.1 GCF_014192645.1 Herbaspirillum sp. Sphag64
TCGCGATGGAAGAAGGTCTGCGTTTCGCGATTCGTGAAGGCGGCCGTACTGTTGGTGCAGGCGTTGTTGCAAGCATCCTGCCTGACGCGTAATAAATGAAGTAGCAGTTTGCCGCAGCGTGGAATCTAAACTTTTCGCGCTGCGGCATTCGTGTCTCAATCAAGTGTTTTCGTAGGGGCGTAGCTCAATTGGCAGAGCGTCGGTCTCCAAAACCGAAGGTTGGGGGTTCGATGCCCTCCGCCCCTGCCACCGAATCAGGTGAGTAGGGTACTGAAAGTAAAACAATGTCTAACCAGTCTGTACAAGCCGTCAGCACGTCGAGTGATAAGCTCAAGGTTGCATTAGCGATCGTGGCAGTCCTCGCTGGTGTCGTTGGTTTTTTTGTATTGTCCAGTCAAGCAACGGCTGTACGTGCGCTAGCCCTAGTGGCTGGTTTGCTGGTGGCAGTAGGTTTTGCCTGGACCTCGGCTCAAGGTCGTGGTTTCATCGGCTTTGCCAAGGAAGCAGTACGCGAAACCAAAAAAGTTGTCTGGCCGACTCGTAAAGAAGCGATGCAGATCACGGCGATTGTGTTCGTCTTTGTGTTGATCATGGCAATCTTCCTTTGGGGTACGGACAAATTGCTCGAATTCCTCTTGTACGACGTAATTTTGGGCTGGAAATAAACATGAGCGATAGCACGCAAGATAGCGCACCGGTTGGTGCGCAAAGCGTTTCAGGCGTGAGTAAAAAGCGCTGGTACGTGGTACATGCATATTCCGGCATGGAAAAAAGTGTGCAGCGCGCACTGACTGAGCGTATTGATCGCGCAGGCATGCAAGATCAATTTGGCCAAATTCTGGTGCCGACTGAAGAAGTCGTTGACGTCAAGAATGGCCACAAGTCGGTTACTGAACGTCGTTTCTTCCCAGGTTATGTACTGGTTGAAATGGAAATGACGGACGAGACCTGGCATCTGGTGAAAAATACTAGCAAGGTCACCGGATTTATCGGTGGTAAGTCGAATCGTCCAACACCGATTCCGCCGCATGAAGTCGACAAGATCATGCAGCAAATGCAAGATGGCATTGAAAAGCCGCGTCCAAAGGTGTTGTACGAAGTGGGCGAAATGGTTCGTATCAAGGATGGTCCATTTACCGATTTCAACGGCAACGTGGAAGAAGTGAATTACGAAAAATCCCGTGTGCGTGTCTCAGTGACTATTTTCGGTCGTGCAACACCAGTCGAACTCGAGTTCGGCCAGGTCGAAAAAGTTTAAGTCAACAAATTCAGCGCCCGCCAGAGCGCAGCAAAATGAGAATTTCGCTCAATCAGGCAGTAGCAGAGGAGCCCCAGTAAGGTGTCGCAAGACGAATGAACAGGCGCTAACACTCAATCAACGTAGGAGCCATCATGGCAAAGAAAATTATCGGTTTTATCAAGCTGCAAGTGCCAGCTGGTAAAGCAAATCCATCCCCTCCAATTGGTCCAGCGCTGGGTCAGCGCGGTCTGAATATCATGGAATTCTGCAAGGCGTTCAACGCCCAGACTCAAGGTCATGAGCCAGGTCTGCCAATTCCAGTTGTGATCACTGCGTTCGCAGACAAGTCTTTCACATTCGTGATGAAGACCCCGCCAGCAACGATCCTGATCAAGAAGGCTGCTGGTATTCAAAAGGGTTCTGCCAAGCCACATACAGATAAGGTTGGCAAGATCACACGTAAACAAGCGGAAGAAATCGCTACCCAGAAGAAGCCGGATCTTACCGCTGCTGATCTGGAAGCGGCTGTGCGTACCATCGCTGGTTCGGCACGTTCCATGGGCATCACGGTGGAGGGTCTGTAATGGCTAAGTTAACCAAACGCGCAAAAGCAATGCAAGGCAAGATCGATAGCACCAAGTCCTACGCTTTCGATAACGCTGTCGCACTGGTCAAGGAATTTGCCACTGCCAAATTCAATGAGTCGATCGACGTGGCGATCCAACTCGGCGTTGACGCCAAGAAGTCGGATCAGGTCGTTCGCGGTTCCGTCGTGTTGCCAGCTGGCACCGGCAAGACCGTTCGTGTCGCTGTATTTGCTTCCGGCGAAAAGGCTGAGCAAGCCAAGGCTGCAGGTGCGGACGTTGTTGGTATGGAAGATCTGGCTGAACAAGTCAAGGCTGGCAACATGCCTTTCGACATCGTGATCGCCTCCCCAGACACCATGCGTATCGTTGGTACCCTGGGTCAAATCCTGGGCCCACGTGGCCTGATGCCAAATCCAAAGGTTGGCACTGTCACTCCTGACGTCGCAACAGCGGTCAAGAATGCCAAGGCTGGTCAAGTTCAGTACCGTACCGATAAGGCTGGTATCGTGCACGCGACTATCGGTCGCAAGTCGTTCTCCGACGCCGATCTGAAGTCGAATCTGGTTGCACTGCTGGACGCACTGAGCAAGGCAAAGCCTGCTACCAGCAAGGGTGTTTACCTGCGTAAGGTTGCGCTGTCGTCCACTATGGGCGCAGGCGTACGTGTGGATCAAACCTCGCTGGCCGCTTAAGTAAAGAATCAAGTCCTCGCTCCTGTCGAAAGATAGTGGCGAGGCAAATCTTTGGGCTGAAGCACTTTGTCAATCAAAGTGCTTCAGGCAATCAAAGACCGTTGGGCGGCGTGTCGCAGTCAGGCACAAAGTTAAAAATTTCAACGATGAAAATCTTGATGACCCAACGCAGATGGTGAACCCGAACAAGTTTTGTAGTCTCGCGCAGTGTTGTTAGTCTTAAATGCTGCAAAGAACTCCTAACGTCGGACGCCGTGTTCGAACCGATGTGAGGCAAACAGGTTTTGTGCCTGTGTCGTCGCCAAGCATCATTTTTGGAGGTTGATCTTGAGTCTCAATCTGAATGACAAAAAGGCCGTTGTCGCCGAAGTCGCTGCCAAAGTAGCAACTGCGCAGACTATCGTCGTGGCCGAATACCGTGGCATCCAGGTTGGTCACTTGACGCAACTGCGCGCCAAAGCGCGTGACCAAGGCGTGTACCTGCGCGTGTTGAAAAACACACTCGCACGTCGCGCTGTTGAGGGCACCGCATTTGCCAACCTCGCCGATGAAATGACCGGTCCGCTGATCTATTCGATCTCGGAAGATGCCGTTGCTGCAGCCAAAGTCCTCGCTGACTTTGCTAAAACCAACGACAAGCTGGTCGTCAAGGCGGGTAACTATGCCGGTAAGCAGCTGGATAAAGCAGCTGTCACCGCATTGGCAAATATTCCAAGCCGCGAAGTTCTGCTGGCCCAGTTGTTGGGCATGATGCAGGTTCCGGTCGCTGGTTTTGCGCGTGGTCTGGCTGCTCTGGCAGCCAAGAAAGAATCCGAAGCTGCATAAGGCAGTGGCTGCAGCGATGCAGCCCCCTGTTGAGCACTTCGCATTTTTGCGTCAGTACCGATTAGATGTTATTACCGAAATAAATTAGGAGTTTCAAATGGCAATTAGCAAAGACGAAATCTTGGAAGCCGTAGGCGCCTTGACCGTGTTGGAATTGAATGACCTGGTAAAGGCATTCGAAGAGAAGTTTGGTGTTTCCGCTGCAGCAATGGCTGTTGCTGGTCCTGCAGGTGGCGCTGGTGCTGCTGCAGCTGCTGAAGAGCAAACTGAGTTCACCGTTGTTCTGGCCGAAGTTGGCGCGAACAAGGTTGGCGTGATTAAGGCAGTTCGCGAAATCACCGGTCTGGGTCTGAAGGAAGCTAAGGATCTGGTTGACGGCGCACCGAAGCCAGTCAAGGAAGGCATCGCCAAGGCAGACGCTGAAGCAGCTAAGAAGAAGCTGGAAGAAGCTGGCGCGAAAGCAGAACTCAAGTAATTGTTACTTGATCTGGAAACTGAGCTGGTTCGCCGGCAATAGCTTCCACCGGAGTCAAAGTACAGAGTCCTTTGAAAAAAGGATTCGGCTTTGGCTCCTTTGTCGTTTCGAAAATTTTGTATGCGGATTGGCTTTATTGCAATTCGTTTAATGCTGAGCGATTTCTTGACTGCTGATCGATTGAATTTAACATCAGACAAGCAAGAAGGCGCGGTAGCCCTGACTGAAGGGCCGAGACTTGAGGTTTCGCTGCAACTAATCGCGACATCAAGCGATACGGGCGAGTCCTGAACTCTCTATCCTTCCTGTCACTCACGGAGTGTCCATGCACTACTCATTTACTGAGAAGAAGCGTATTCGTAAGTCTTTTGCGAAACGCGCTAACGTCCACAACGTTCCGTTCCTGCTAGCGACTCAGATCGAGTCATACCAGACATTCTTGCAAACGGACAAAACAGCGTCCCAGCGTAAGAACGAAGGTCTGCAATCGGCCTTTACATCGATTTTCCCTATCGTTTCGCACAATGGTTTTGCGCGTCTCGAATTCCTCTCCTATGTGTTGGGCGCGCCGCCGTTCGACGTCAAGGAATGTCAACAACGTGGCCTGACCTTTGCGTCGCCGCTGCGTGCCAAGGTGCGTCTGGTGATCCTGGATAAGGAATCGCCAACCAAGCCGGTTGTCAAGGAAATGAAGGAACAGGAAGTCTACATGGGCGAATTGCCGCTCATGACGACGACCGGTTCGTTCGTTATCAACGGTACTGAGCGCGTTATCGTGTCTCAGTTGCACCGTTCCCCTGGCGTGTTCTTTGAACATGACCGCGGCAAGACCCACTCATCTGGCAAGCTGCTGTTCTCGGCGCGTATCATTCCTTACCGTGGCTCATGGCTGGACTTTGAATTTGATCCGAAGGACATCCTGTTCTTCCGCGTTGACCGTCGTCGCAAGATGCCAGTCACGATCCTGCTCAAAGCCATCGGCATGACCTCCGAGCAGATCCTCGCGAACTTCTTCGTATTTGATAACTTTGCATTGCGCGCTGATGGCGCGGACATGGAATTTGTGTCCGAGCGTCTGCGTGGCGAAGTCGCACGTTTCGACATCGCTGACAAGTCCGGCAAGGTACTGGTTGCCAAGGACAAGCGTATCAACGCCAAGCACGTGCGTGACATCGAGGCTGCAGGCATCAAGCAAATTTCCGTTCCAGAAGACTATCTGCTGGGCCGCGTGCTGGCCAAGAACATCGTCGACGGTGACACCGGTGAAATCATTGCTTCAGCCAATGACGAACTGACCGAAGAGCTGTTGGACCGCCTGCGCGAAGCCAACATTGATGCTATCCAGACCCTGTACACCAATGATCTGGATCAGGGTGGATACATCTCGCAAACGCTGCGCACAGACGACACTGCTGACCAGACTGCTGCCCGCGTAGCGATCTATCGCATGATGCGTCCTGGCGAACCGCCAACCGAAGATTCGGTGGAGGCGTTGTTCAACGGTCTTTTCTATAGCGAAGACCGCTACGATCTGTCGGCTGTCGGCCGCATGAAGTTCAATCGCCGTATTGGCCGTGATGAACTGACTGGCGCCATGACCTTGTCGAACGAAGACATTCTGGCTGTGATCAAGATTCTCGTGGAACTGCGCAATGGTCGCGGCGAAGTCGACGATATCGATCACTTGGGTAACCGTCGCGTACGTTGCGTCGGCGAACTGGCAGAAAACCAATTCCGCGCTGGTCTGGTACGTGTTGAGCGTGCAGTCAAGGAACGCCTCGGCCAAGCGGAAGCAGATAACCTGATGCCGCATGATCTGATCAATTCCAAGCCGATATCGG
The DNA here is from genome assembly GCF_014192645.1 of Herbaspirillum sp. Sphag64. GTDB lineage: Bacteria > Pseudomonadota > Gammaproteobacteria > Burkholderiales > Burkholderiaceae_D > Herbaspirillum. The sequence goes on from NZ_JACHYE010000021.1 coordinate 5,661, forward strand.
CCGCGATCCGTGAGTTCTTCGGTTCGTCGCAGTTGTCCCAGTTTATGGATCAGACCAACCCGTTGTCGGAAATCACCCACAAGCGTCGTGTTTCCGCTCTGGGACCTGGTGGCCTGACCCGCGAACGCGCTGGCTTTGAAGTGCGTGACGTGCACCCGACTCACTATGGTCGCGTCTGCCCGATCGAAACGCCTGAAGGCCCGAACATTGGTCTGATCAACTCGCTCGCGCTGTATGCGCGTTTGAATGAGTATGGCTTCCTCGAAACGCCTTACCGCAAGGTTGAGGGCAGCAAGGTGACCAATCAGATCGACTATCTGTCGGCAATCGAAGAAGGTCGCTACATCATCGCTCAGGCGAATGCGACCATCGACGGCTCCGGCAAACTGTCCGACGAACTGGTATCGGCGCGTGAAGCTGGTGAAACCATTCTGGTCTCGCCAGAGCGCGTTCAGTACATGGACGTTGCGCCAGGTCAGGTCGTGTCGGTTGCTGCCTCGCTGATTCCATTCCTTGAGCACGATGACGCGAACCGTGCGTTGATGGGTGCCAACATGCAACGTCAGGCTGTGCCTTGCTTGCGTCCGGAAAAACCACTGGTTGGTACCGGTATCGAGCGTACCGTGGCGGTTGACTCTGGCACCACCGTGCAAGCCCTGCGTGGCGGCGTGGTTGACTACGTCGATGCTGGTCGTGTGGTGATTCGCGTTAATGACGAAGAAGCACAGGCTGGTGAAGTCGGTGTGGATATCTACAACCTGATCAAGTACACCCGTTCTAACCAGAACACCAACATCAACCAACGTCCTATCGTCAAGGTTGGTGACCGTGTTGCCAAGCACGACGTGATCGCTGACGGTGCGTCGACCGATCTGGGTGAGCTGGCACTGGGTCAGAACATGCTGGTCGCCTTTATGCCATGGAACGGCTACAACTTCGAAGATTCGATTCTGATCTCCGAAAAGGTCGTGGCAGATGATCGCTACACCTCGATCCACATCGAAGAATTGTCGGTTGTTGCACGTGACACCAAGTTGGGAGCGGAAGAAATCACCCGCGATATCTCCAACCTGGCCGAAAACCAACTGGCACGTCTGGATGAATCCGGTATCACTTACATCGGCGCTGAAGTCGAAGCAGGCGATACGCTGGTTGGTAAGGTGACGCCGAAGGGTGAAACCCAGCTGACACCAGAAGAAAAGCTGCTGCGCGCGATCTTCGGTGAAAAAGCGTCCGACGTGAAAGACACTTCGCTGCGCGTGCCGTCCGGTATGGTCGGTACCGTCATCGACGTGCAAGTGTTTACCCGCGAAGGTATCCAACGTGACAAGCGAGCACAACAGATCATCGATGATGAACTCAAGCGCTATCGCCTGGACCTGAACGACCAGTTGCGTATCGTTGAAGGCGATGCCTTCCAGCGTCTGGAAAAGATGCTGATCGGTAAGGTCGCCAATGGGGGCCCGAAGAAGCTGGTCAAGGGTACCAAGCTGAGCAAGGAATACCTGGACGACCTCGACAAGTATCACTGGTTCGACATCCGTCCGGCTGACGACGATATGGCAACTGCCCTTGAAGCGATCAAGGAATCGATCGCCGAGAAGCGTCACCAGTTCGATCTGGCGTTTGAAGAGAAGCGCAAGAAGCTGACTCAGGGCGATGAACTGCCACCAGGCGTGCAAAAGATGGTCAAGGTCTATCTGGCCGTGAAGCGTCGCTTGCAGCCAGGCGACAAGATGGCCGGTCGTCACGGTAACAAGGGTGTGGTTTCCCGCATTCTGCCGATCGAAGACATGCCGCACATGGCTGACGGGACGCCAGCCGACATCGTGCTGAACCCGCTGGGTGTGCCATCGCGTATGAACGTCGGTCAGGTGCTGGAAGTCCATCTGGGTTGGGCGGCCAAGGGTCTGGGCCTGCGTATCGGCGAAATGCTGAATGCACAGGTACAAATCGCTGAGTTGCGCAAGTTCCTGACCACGATCTACAACGAGTCCGGCAAGCAGGAAGAGCTCGACAAGTTCAGCGATCATGAAATTCTGGAACTGGCGAACAACCTGAAGAAGGGCGTCCCATTTGCAACGCCGGTGTTTGACGGTGCGCACGAATCGGAAACGCGTCGTATGCTCGATCTGGCTTACCCAGACCACATCGCCAAGCAACTCGGTATGACCCCGTCCAAGAACCAGGTCACCATGTATGACGGCCGCACCGGTGAAGCTTTTGAGCGCACAGTGACCGTTGGCTACATGCACTACCTGAAGCTGCATCACTTAGTTGATGACAAGATGCATGCCCGTTCGACTGGTCCTTACTCGCTGGTAACTCAGCAGCCTCTGGGCGGTAAGGCACAGTTCGGTGGTCAGCGTTTCGGTGAAATGGAAGTCTGGGCACTGGAAGCTTACGGCGCATCGTATGTGCTGCAAGAAATGCTGACCGTGAAGTCAGATGACGTGAACGGCCGTACCAAGGTTTATGAAAACCTGGTCAAGGGCGACCACGTCATCGACGCTGGCATGCCAGAGTCCTTCAACGTGTTGGTCAAGGAAATCCGCTCGCTCGGTATCGATATCGATCTCGAACGCGACTGATTTTCCGATGAGGTGGAGCAGGGCTGGTAATTCGGCCCTGCTTCACCTTTTTTGCTTTCGGCACAGCGGGCTATAACGCTGTATACTAATTGGTTCACACCAGTATCAAGCCATCTGCACATTGTCAAAAAGCAATATCAGACAATGTGCAAGCAAGTAACAAGTAGTCCCCAAGTAATTCATAAGCAGTTCAAAAGCAGCAAGGACGACCAAGTCTGTCCCGGTATCTGTGGAACCTCGCGCAAGCAAAGGCTCTCCCGCAGATGCGAACAGGGTCTAGCAGCGCGGTACGGCCACCCATCATCTCGTTATACCTAGCGTTTTCACGCTCACTGGAGTGACACATGAAAGCACTGCTCGATCTATTCAAGCAAGTACAGCAAAACGAACAATTCGACGCGATCAAAATTGGTCTGGCGTCGCCTGAGAAAATCCGTTCGTGGTCCTACGGCGAAGTCAAAAAGCCGGAAACCATCAACTACCGTACCTTCAAGCCTGAGCGCGATGGTCTGTTCTGCGCCAAGATCTTTGGCCCGATCAAGGACTACGAATGCCTTTGCGGCAAGTACAAGCGCCTCAAGCACCGTGGCGTTATCTGCGAAAAATGCGGCGTTGAAGTCACGCTGGCCAAGGTGCGCCGCGAGCGCATGGGTCACATTGAGCTGGCTTCCCCAACTGCCCATATCTGGTTCCTGAAGTCGCTGCCATCCCGTCTGGGCATGGTGCTCGACATGACCCTGCGCGATATTGAACGCGTACTGTACTTCGAAGCCTATGTCGTGACCGATCCCGGCATGACCCCGCTCAAGAAGTGCCAGATCATGTCGGAAGATGACTTCGCCGCCAAGTACGAAGAGTACGGCGACGACTTCACCGCATTCATGGGCGCCGAAGGTATCCGTGAACTGCTGCGTTCGATCGACATCGACCGCGACGCAGAAACCCTGCGTCAGGAACTCAAAGAATCCAAGTCAGAAGCCAAGATCAAGAAATACGCCAAGCGCCTGAAAGTGCTGGAAGCGTTCCAACGTTCGGGTATCAAGCCGGACTGGATGATCATGGAAGTACTGCCCGTGCTGCCACCGGAACTGCGTCCGCTGGTCCCGCTGGATGGTGGCCGCTTTGCGACTTCCGACCTGAACGATCTGTATCGCCGCGTCATCAACCGTAATAACCGTCTGAAGCGCCTGATGGAACTGCGCGCACCAGAAATCATTACGCGTAATGAAAAGCGCATGCTGCAAGAAGCGGTTGACTCGCTGCTGGACAACGGTCGTCGTGGTAAGGCAATGACTGGTGCCAACAAGCGTCCGCTGAAGTCGCTGGCTGAAATGATCAAGGGTAAGGGCGGCCGTTTCCGTCAAAACTTGCTTGGTAAGCGCGTCGACTACTCCGGTCGTTCCGTCATCGTGGTGGGTCCACAGCTCAAGCTGCATCAATGCGGTCTGCCAAAGTTGATGGCACTGGAACTGTTCAAACCGTTCATCTTCAACAAGCTCGAACTGATGGGTCTGGCAACAACCATCAAGGCAGCCAAGAAACTGGTTGAAATTCAAGAACCGGTCGTCTGGGACATCCTGGAAGACGTGATTCGCGAACATCCGGTCATGCTGAACCGTGCGCCAACACTGCACCGTCTGGGCATCCAGGCGTTTGAACCAGTCCTGATCGAAGGTAAAGCGATCCAGCTGCATCCGCTAGTCTGCGCGGCGTTCAATGCCGACTTCGACGGTGACCAGATGGCGGTTCACGTTCCACTGTCGATCGAAGCACAGATGGAAGCCCGTACGCTGATGCTGGCTTCGAACAACATCCTGTTCCCGTCCAACGGCGAACCATCGATCGTACCTTCCCAGGATATCGTGCTGGGTCTGTACTACGCGACGCGTGAAGCCATCAATGCCAAGAACGAAGGCATGTTGTTCCAGGACGTCTCTGAAGTGATCCGTGCCTACGACAACAAGGAAGTTGAACTGGCCACACGTGTCACCGTGCGTATCGTTGAAAATCCAAAGGATCCGGTCACTGGTGAATTTGTGCGTACCGTCAAACGTTACGAAACCACAGTCGGTCGTGCCATCCTGTCGGAAATTCTGCCGAAGGGTCTGCCTTTCTCGGTGCTCAATCGCGCACTGAAGAAGAAGGAAATCTCCAAGCTGATCAACACTTCGTTCCGTAAGTGCGGTCTGCGTGCGACAGTCGTGTTTGCTGACCAACTGATGCAATCGGGCTTCCGCCTGGCAACCCGCGCTGGTATTTCGATCTGCGTGGACGACATGCTGGTACCGCCACAAAAGGCCACCATCATTGCCACCGCTGAAAGCGAAGTCAAACAGATTGAACAGCAATACTCGTCCGGTCTGGTGACTGCCGGCGAACGTTACAACAAGGTTGTGGATATCTGGGGCAAGGCTGGCGATGACGTCGGCAAGGCCATGATGGATCAGCTCAAGGTTGAAGACGTGGTCCGCCGCGACGGCACCAAGGGTACCCAAGAGTCGTTCAACGCCATTTACATGATGGCCGACTCCGGTGCCCGTGGTTCCGCAGCGCAGATTCGTCAGCTGGCCGGTATGCGTGGTCTGATGGCAAAACCAGACGGTTCGATTATCGAAACACCGATCACCGCGAACTTCCGCGAAGGTCTGAACGTGTTGCAGTACTTCATCTCGACGCACGGTGCCCGGAAGGGTCTGGCCGACACCGCATTGAAGACAGCGAACTCCGGTTACCTGACACGTCGTCTGGTCGACGTGACCCAGGATCTGGTCGTGATCGAAGACGATTGCGGCACCTCCAACGGCGCGTCCATGAAGGCGCTGGTCGAAGGCGGTGAAGTCATCGAAGCACTGCGCGACCGTATCCTCGGCCGTGTTGCCGCGACCGACATCATCAATCCGGAAACACAGGCAACCCTGTACGAAGCAGGTACCCTGATGGACGAAGATTCGGTGGAAGAAATCGAACGCCTCGGCATCGACGAAGTGAAGGTTCGCACACCGCTGACCTGCGACACCCGTTATGGTCTGTGCGCCAAGTGCTATGGCCGCGATCTGGGCCGCGGTTCACTGGTCAACGCCGGTGAAGCAGTTGGTGTGGTGGCTGCGCAGTCGATTGGTGAACCAGGTACTCAGCTGACGATGCGTACCTTCCACATCGGTGGTGCAGCGTCGCGTGCGGCGGTTGCCTCCTCGGTGGAAGCCAAGTCCAACGGTACCGTTCGCTTCACGGCGACTATGCGTTACGTCACCAACGGCAAGGGCGAGCTGATCGTCATTTCCCGTTCGGGCGAAGTGCTGATCACCGATGATCTGGGCCGTGAACGTGAGCGTCATAAAGTACCGTACGGTGCGACCCTGATCGTCAAGGACGGTCTGGTCATCAAGGCTGGTACGGCATTGGCAACATGGGATCCACTGACACGTCCGATCATCACCGAGTACACCGGTACCGTGAAGTTCGAAAACGTCGAAGAAGGTTCGACCGTCGCCAAGCAGATCGACGAAGTCACCGGTCTGTCGACCTTGGTGGTTATCGATGCCAAGCGTCGTGGTTCCTCGGCTGCCAAGGTACTGCGTCCACAGGTCAAACTGTTGAACGAACAAGGCGAAGAAGTCAAGATCGCTGGTACCGAACACGCTGTGACCATCGGCTTCCAGGTGGGCGCGCTGATTACCGTCAAGGATGGTCAGCAAGTACACGTTGGTGAAGTGCTGGCACGTATCCCGACCGAGTCGCAAAAGACCCGTGACATTACCGGTGGTCTGCCACGCGTGGCCGAACTGTTCGAAGCACGTTCGCCGAAGGACGCAGGTATGCTGGCCGAAGTGACCGGTACCGTTGCATTCGGTAAGGAAACCAAGGGTAAGCAACGTCTGGAAATCACAGACATGGACGGCAACAAGCACGAGTTCCTGATTACCAAGGACAAGCAAGTGCTGGTGCATGACGGCCAGGTCGTGAACAAGGGCGAAATGATTGTTGACGGCCCAGCTGATCCACAAGACATTCTGCGCCTGTTGGGTATCGAAGCACTGGCCCGTTACATCGTCGACGAAGTGCAGGACGTGTACCGTCTGCAAGGCGTGAAGATCAACGACAAGCACATCGAAGTCATCGTGCGTCAGATGTTGCGTCGTGTGCAGGTGGTGGATGCCGGCGATACCAACTACATCGTTGGTGAGCAGGTTGAACGCTCCGAACTGCTGGACGAAAATGATCGCGTGATTGCAGAGAACAAGATCCCTGCAACTTACGAAAACGTCTTGCTGGGTATTACCAAGGCATCGTTGTCGACCGACTCGTTCATCTCTGCCGCATCGTTCCAGGAAACTACACGGGTCCTGACCGAAGCTGCGATCATGGGCAAGAAGGACGGCCTGCGCGGTCTGAAGGAAAACGTCATCGTTGGTCGTCTGATCCCGGCAGGTACCGGTCTGGCGTTCCACCGTGCACGCAAGGAAAAAGACGCATGGGAAGCCGACGAGCGCGCAGCGCTGTTGGAGTCCGAGCGTGCCGCGCGTGCCAGCCAGGCCGAAGCACAAGCTGCTGAAGCTTTCGGTAGTACAGAAGGCGAAGCTTGAGGTAATGGCAGTTCTGTGATGCCGCCTGTAATATGAGCGGCACGCAATGAAAACGGCGTCAGAAGAAATTCTGACGCCGTTTTTTTATTGCTCAACTTGTTTGCAACGCCACTAGCGCCTGCAACCGCGCTTGCCCGGTTGCAGCAATTCACGCATCGCCTGCAACGCAAGTTCACGGCTACGCCCCCGACGCAACACCAGAGAGAACTGCGACTGGTAGCCGAATTCGGAAGGCAGCAGCACCTTTAATCGTCCCTGCTCGACCCAGGATTGCGCATAGTGTTCAGGCAGGTAACCGATATAGCCACCCGACAGAATCAGAATCAACTGTGCTTCCATACTCTCCACTGTCGCCACGCTGCGCTTGAAGCCGTGCCGGCTCAACTCGGTCTGACTCCAATAACTGCGACTGACCACGTTGAGTTCAGAGACCTCCGAAGCACGTAGATTCTTTTGACCGAAGCAAGGATGTCGGTCACTGCAGTACAGCCATTGTTGTTCGCGATAGAGCGGATGGTAGACCAAGCCATTTGCCTTCGTAGGGAAAAATCCCACCGCGATATCGAGATCATTGTCGAGCAGGCCTTTTTGTAGCTCGTACGGACTGCGGATCAGCAAATTCAGGTGCATTGCCGGATACTTGCTCGAAAACATGCCAATCGCTTCGGCCAGCGGTAGCGACCTGTCGGTGACCGTGGTGTCGAGTACGCCGATCTTCAGCGTGCCACCGAGTTCTCCCTTGAGTGAACGGGTATAGCGCTCAAAACCATCCAGCTCGCCCAGCACGCGCAGAGTTTCAGACAGCAGCAGTTCACCTTTGTCAGTGAGCGCAAAGCCACCACGACCTCTTCGGCATAGCGTGAAGCCAACATCACTTTCCAGTTGCGCCATATAGGTACTGATAGCGGACGTAGTCAGATTCAACTCTTGCTGTGCGCGCGCAAAACCCTGATGCCGCACTACCGCTGCAAATATCCGCAATAACTTGAAATCAATGCCTGGTGTCATGAAAAAGCCGTAAAGTTGATAGTTGATTCAGTTCTGAAAATTCGAAACTTATTATTTGATTACTGCTATGTTTTGACAAGTATTGCCCATTGTATAGTCTTCATCAACGCAGCGCCGTCAAGCTGTCAGGCTGCCAGATAAAGGGCAATACACGATGTCAAAAGTTCTTCACCAACCACAAAGCGGCAATGAGATGCCGCGCTTTGCCGGGCGTTCGACCATGATGCGCTTGCCGGCAGTAGATACTGCCGAGGGGCTCGATGTCGCCTTCATCGGTGTGCCGCTCGACATCGGTACGTCCTTGCGAGCCGGTACCCGCTTTGGTCCGCGTCAGATCCGTGCGGAATCGGTGATGATTCGCCCCTACAACATGGCCACCGGTGCTGCTCCCTTCGACTCGTTGTCGGTGGCCGATATCGGCGATGTTGCCATCAACACCTACAACTTGCTGGATTCGGTACGCGTGATCGAAGAAAGCTACACCAGTTTGATGGCGCATCCGGTCATTCCGCTCACCTTGGGCGGTGACCATACGATCACCTTGCCTATCCTGCGCGCATTGGTGCGCAAGCACGGCCCAGTCGGTCTGGTCCATATCGATGCCCACACCGATACCAACGACGATATGTTCGGTGAAAAAATTGCGCATGGCACAACCTTCCGACGCGCCGTCGAAGAAGGTCTGCTCGACTGTCAGCGAGTCGTTCAGATTGGTCAGCGCGCGCAAGGCTACTCAAGCGGTGATTTTCAATGGGGTGTCGATCAAGGATTCCGCCTGATACAGGCCGAGCAATGCTGGTACCGCTCGCTGGCACCATTGATGCAGGAAGTACGTACGCAAATGGGTGCAGGTCCGGTCTATCTGACCTTTGACATCGATGGTATCGACCCAGCCTGGGCACCGGGAACAGGCACACCCGAAGTGGGTGGCCTGACTGCGATACAGGCACTGGAAATCGTGCGCGGTTGCCGCGGCATGAACCTCATTGGCGGCGATCTGGTTGAGGTATCTCCCCCTTACGATCTCAGTGGCAATACCTCCCAACTCGCTGCCAATCTGCTCTACGAAATGCTGTGTGTGTTACCGGGCGTGCACTACCGTTAACAATGACCAGGCAAGGGACTGGATGATGGAACTCAAGCTATTTCGCTCCACCTGGGGCGCACCAGAGCACTGGGCCACTTGCCTGTCGCAATTGCGTGAGGCTGGCTGTGTTGGTCTGGAGGCCCGGCTGCCAATGGATCTTCAAGGCCGGCAATTACTAAGCAAGCGCTTGCAGGCAGAAGGCTTGGACTACATCGCCACCGTCTTCAGTGGGGCAGAGGTGATTCCGCGTCAAGGTGACCGGCCAGCTACGCATCTACAGCATCTGGCACGTGCCTTCGATGCCGCAGCCGAATTGCACCCGCAGTGTGTGAACCTGCTGGCGGGCAATGATCGCTGGCCGTTGTCTGAACAAGTGGATTTTCTGGGGCAGGCACAAGCGCTGGCAGATAGTGCCGGTATCACCTGTACCTTCGAAACACATCGCGCCAGTTCCTTGTACAGCCCGTGGGTGACCCTGGATATCGTGCGTCAGTTACCGCAGTTGCGCTACACCGCCGACATCAGTCATTGGGTCGTCGTCTGTGAGCGGCTACTAGACGATCCGCTTGATGATCTGACACCCTTCCTGCAGCGCGTACACCATGTACAAGCGCGTGTCGGTTATGCGCAAGGACCGCAGGTGCCTGATCCGGCTGCGCCTGAGTATGCCGCCGAGCTGGCATTTCACCAGCGCATTTGGGAGACCATCTGGGCATCGCAGCTGCAACAGGGCTATGCGACGACCACGTTGACGCCCGAGTTCGGTCCGGATGGTTATCTCCATCTGGCGCCTTTTACCCGCGCAGCAGTGGCCGATCTGTGGCAGCTAAATTGCTGGATGGCGCAACAGGAGCGAGCGCATTTTACGCGCTGGTCGCAGCAGCCAGTAGCTCAACCACACGCTCAATCTCACCCTATGGCAGGACTTTGACTATGCAAACCGGACAACGAAATTTCACCGCGTTACCCGTGATCAATATCAGTGGTCTCTACGGCGACACGCTGGCACAGCGCCAGTCCGTCGCTGACCAGCTCGGTGCTGCCGCACGTGATGTCGGTTTCTTCTACATCATCGGTCACGGCATTGATCCCGCACTCATCGCCGGTCTGCGCGAGGCCAGCCGTGTCCTGTTCGCGCAGCAGATGGAATGGAAAATGCGTTATTACATCGGCAATGCATGGGGCCATAAAGGTTATGTGCCCGAAGGTGAAGAGGTGTATTCCAAAGGCCGTCCAGATCATAAGGAGGCGTTCGATATTGGTTTCGAAGTCGCTGATGATCACCCCTTGGTGCGCGCCGGTACGCCACTGATCGGCAACAACAAATGGCCAGACCTACCTGGGTTCAAAGCGGCCGTATCCAGTTACTACGAGGCGGTATTTGCGCTGGGGCGAACCTTGTTTCGAGGTTTTGCGTTGGCATTGGGGCAGCCGGAAGACGCCTTCGATGCGCTGGTAACCTGCCCACCCTCCAAGCTGCGATTGATCCATTACCCGGTTGATAGCGAGGCAGTTGATGCACCCGGGATCGGTGCACATACTGATTACGAATGTTTCACCCTGTTGTTGTCGGATCAACCTGGGCTAGAGGTCATGAACGATCAGGGTGTCTGGGTTGACGCACCACCCTATCGTGCAGCTGGTGAAGAAGCTTTCGTTATCAACATCGGCGACATGCTTGAGGTGATGACCGCTGGCGCGTTTGCTGCTACGTCACACAGAGTGCGCAAGGTGCAGCATGAGCGCTATTCCTTTCCGCTGTTCTTTGCCTGCGACTACCACACCCGCATACGCCCTTTGCCGCAGTTTGCGGTTGCCACCGCCAGTGCCGCTACCGGCTATAACGAACTATCCATTGGCGAGCACATGTATTCACAAGCCCAGCAGACCTATAGCTACCTCAAGCGCAAGGTAGAGGCAGGGGAGCTTGCACTGCCCGCCGGAGCGTTAAAGCCCGGTAGTTTTGGCTACACACGCCCTAAAGCACCGCTTGGGAACTGAGTTTTAACCCCATTCAACCTTGTCCGTTTTTAGCTCGGCCATTCAACCCTCAAGGAGTTTAGCGTCATGAAAGACATCATCCGTACCGCCTCCCTTACCCGCAATCTGGTCGCGCTGACTTTGTCCGCACTGCTGCCACTTGCTGCATTCTCACAAACCAGTGTGCCTGGACAGATCAAGGTCGGCATGGAGATTACCTACCCACCATTTGAATCCTGGCAAGGTGACAAAGTAGTCGGCTTTGATCCCGACGTCGCAGACATGCTGGGCCGCGTATTGAAAGTCAAACCCTCCTTTGTCGACACCAAGTTTCCTAGCCTGATTCTCGGTCTGACCGGTGGTCAGTTCGACGCCATCATTTCCGGCATGTACATCACTCCTGAACGCACCGCACAAGCCGATGCGATTGCCTATGCGCAAACTGGCGCCGCGATCATGGTGGCCAAGGATGGCGGTATCACGCCTAAAACCGAGAAAGACCTCTGTGGTCTCAAGGTTGGTTTGCAAGCTGGTACCAGTTGGGTCAATGCACTCAAAAAGCTGTCCACCGAATATTGCGCGCCGAATGGCAAGCCGGCGGTGGCTGTAAGCGAGTTCCCGACGGCTCCGGAAGTCTCGCAAGCCCTGTTGTCGAAGAACATTCAAGCTCAGATGGAAATTGCCGGCGCTGCCAAGATGCTGGCCGAACGCAGCAAGGGCCGGATCGTCATCAGCTCACCAGCGCTGGTGTATCCGCAAACGCTGGGTATTTATGTGAAAAAGGGCAATACCGCGCTCTATCAGTCCCTGGAAAAAGCCCTCGCGGCAAGTCAGGCCAATGGCGAATATGCCGCGCTGATCAAGAAGTATGATCTTGAGCCTGTGGCGACAAAATAAGCCTTCACTGCTATTCCCCGGAGCCTCCTCATGGAATTAGATTGGTCGTATTTTTGGTCCTTGTTTTCCATGGGGATCTTCTGGCGCGCCTGCCTGACGGTCGTTGAGCTGGGTTCACTCTCCTGGTTGCTGGGCATGGTACTGGGCTTCTTTCTGGCCAGTGCCCGCCTGTCTACTACGCGTTGGATCAGTCTGCTGGCATGGACTTATATCTGGCTGTTTCGCAGCGTGCCATTGCTAGTGGTAGTCGTGGTGGTGTTCAATCTGCCGCAAATTTTTCCACTGAGTCGGAGCATCATCGGCGATCCCTTCTTCGCGGGGCTGGTTGCCATGGTGTTGACTGAGGCGGCCTATATGGCAGAAATTCACCGCGGTGGCCTGCAATCTGTCCCGCGCGGTCAGCGCGAAGCCGGACGGGCACTTGCATTCGGCCGCCTCGGCACGCTGCGCCTGATCGTACTGCCGCAGGCTTTCCGGATTGCCTTGCCGACCTTGATCAATGAATATGTCACCATCATCAAGTTGACCTCGCTGGTATCGGTCATTTCGCTGCCTGAGTTATTGATGACTGGTCTGCGTCTGTATTCACAGAACTTTCTGGTGATGGAAACGCTACTCGGCGTGGCGGTGTACTACGTGATGCTGGTTACGCTCTTTAGTACCTTGCTGGGTTGGCTGGAGCGCACGCTGGATTTGCAAAAACGGCAGTCCGTGACCCTCAGCGAGAGTGAATGTGCCTCATTGCGCAACAGCCTGGGTACACCCTTAGCCAACCAAGCCGTGGCTACAGCCCCTGGTCAACCTAGTGCACTGGAGCTACGTGACATCCATAAAACCTATGGTGCCCATCAAGTGCTAAAAGGGGTCAACCTGACCGTTGGTGCAGGTGAGGTAATCACTATCATCGGCCCATCCGGCTCGGGCAAAACATCATTGATCCGCACCATCAACGCGCTGGAAAAAATCGATCAGGGCGAGACCATTCTCTTCGGTGAGAGTTACATCAACGCCAGCGAGTCACTGGAAAGCAAACTGGTACGCAAGGGTATTCGTCGTATCGGCATGGTGTTCCAGAATTTCAACTTGTTCCCTCATCTGAGCGTGCTTGAAAACGTGTTGCTGGCACCGCACTATCACCATCAGCCAGCCGATGCCAAGCTGCGCGAGGGACAAGCCCTGCAATTGCTGGACAAGGTTGGCTTACTCGCCCATCAGCATAAATACCCGCATCAGCTCTCCGGTGGGCAACAACAACGGGTTGCCATCGCCCGCGCATTGGCCATGTCACCAGACGTCATGCTGTTTGACGAGCCGACTTCAGCGCTCGATCCAGAACTGGTAGGCGAGGTACTCAAAGTCATTCAGGATCTGGCGCAGGAGGGCATGACCATGATCATCGTGACCCACGAAATGGACTTCGCATTGGCGATCTCGAACCGTATTCTGTTCATGGAAAGTGGTCGTATCCAGCTCGATGCGACACCACAGCAAATCCGGCAGACAACGACAGCCGATGTGGCTACGTTACGGGTGCGCCGCTTTATGGGAATAGAAGCGGGACTAGAAACAGGATTGGAATTGCAAAATGACCACAACCCCTGACGAACTCAAGCTGCGTCGCGACCTCGCGGCTGCTTACCGGCTGGCCGCGCTGTTTGGCTGGGACGACACGCTCTACACCCACTTCTCGGTCAGACTACCGCGTGCATCCGGTGCGGCACCAGAGGATGACCGCTTCCTGATCAATCCCTTCGGCTTGATGTTTGATGAAGTGCGCGCCAGTGATTTACTGGTGGTCGATCTGCACGGCCGTGTTGTCTCTGGCAATGCAGACTATAACGTTGCGGGCTTCACCATCCACAGCGCCGTGCACATGGCGCGTGACGACGCCCACTGCGTCTTGCATACCCACACCCTGGCGGGCATGGCAGTCGCTGCTTGCGAACAAGGGCTGCTGCAACTGAACCAGATCAGTACCGAGTTCTATCAACGCGTGGGAACACATGCCTACGAAGGTGTTGCCTTTGATCTGGGCGAGCGCGAGCGCATTCAGCAATCACTCGGCAATAATATTGCCTTGCTGCTGCGCCACCATGGATTGTTGTCGGTCGGTGTTAGCGTGGCGGATGCGTTTGCCATCATGTTCTACCTCAATCGCGCCTGCGAAATCCAGATCGCTGCAGGGCAGATGGCAAGTATTGCTGGCCCGGTTACGCGCATACCGACCCACCTCAGCGAACATGCCTGCGCGCAGCTGCAAAGTGTGGAACAGGAGCGGCAAATACTCTGGCAAGCGTGGTTGCGTCGTCTCGACCGCATTGATCCTTCCTACCGCGATTGAGCTCTTACCGCTATGCCGACTCTCCTTCTCTGTAGTGCGACCGATGACCTTGGCGAGCTGCACGCACTATTTCGCCAAGAGGTGGCGCAGCGCATGCCGGACCTGCAAGTAAGATTGTGGCCAGACATGCCAGACCCAGCCGATGTTGAGGTTGTCGCCGGCTGGTACCCACCTGCAGCGTTGCTGCAAAGCCTGCCTAATTTACGTCTGGTTTCATCGATTGCCGCGGGGGTTGACCATGTACTCGGTCCTGCGCAGCCTCGTCCTGAGGTACCGATCTGTCGTATCGTTGACCCTGCATTGGCAGCCGGAATGGCTGAATATGTTCTATGGGCCGTACTGTACTACCACCGGGCGCTGGATCAGGCGATGCAGCAGCAGACGCAACGTCGATGGAAAATTCCGGCACAAAAGCCAGCTCACCAGACCCATGTCGGCCTGCTGGGGTTGGGGGCACTGGGCAGCCATCTGGCCAAGGTGTTACGTGATCAGGGCTTCACCGTCAGTGGCTGGTCGCGTTCTGTGCATGCGATCGACGGTGTAAGTACCTTTGCCGGTCGTGATGCACTAGACACATTTCTGCAGGCACCCGACATCGTGGTCTGTCTGCTGCCGCTGACCGATGCGACGCGTCACCTCCTCAATCGCCGATTTTTTCAAACCTTGAAGCCAGGCGCGGCAGTGGTACATTGCGGCCGGGGTGAGCATCTGGTGGTGGATGACTTGCTGGAGTCGCTCGATCAGCAGTATTTGCGCGGTGCTGTGCTGGATGTTTTTGCACAGGAGCCGCTCCCGCCAGCGAGCGTGCTGTGGAGGCACCCGCGTGTGGTGATTACTCCCCATATGGCATCCAGCGCAGAGCCCATGACCATCGTTCATCAAATACTGGATAACGTGCAACGTGTACGAAACGGCTTGCCCGTACTCCATGCCGTGGATCGTAGCGCCGGTTATTAAGGTTTCAGCGGTACCAACGAAAGTGGCGTCAGAAATCACTCTGATGCGGCTTTTTATGCATTTTTAGTCTGGTGTTCGCAGCGCCGGTACGTGTTTTTTGAAAAGTTGCCGAAATGCATCATAACTGTGCTAAATTGAATGTTGTAAGTTTGGCAACACTCAACCGCAAAGCCAGTCAGTGTGCTTACTCCTCTGGTCGCGGCTTTCGCTCATCCTGAGAAGAAGGACACATGACAACACCTACTGAAGATGCATCAGCGCCTCCTCCCATCGCCGACGGCGGTGAAATACAGACCCTGCAGTTCGAACCGCAACAGGCCGCCCTGTTACAGCAGATGTCACAGGAATTGGCCAATCATGGTGGCCCTCAGGCCGAAGGCACCGCGCATCTAGCATCCCTTGCCGCCCACCAGCTCAAACCCGCATTATCAAAAGCGCAGCAGACCATGCTGAAATCGTATGCACATGGACAGATATCCGTGTTGAAAATGACGGGCTTGCATCACGTCACCAACGCTCCTGCACCACAGAACTTGCCAGCCTTGTCCTCGCTGGAGAAAAGCGCGGACATTCTGACCCTAGGCTCACGCAACCAGATTTTACTGAGCATGGTGGACCACACTAGCTTTGCTTACGATATTGACAATGAAGCCAAGCTGATCCGCCTCGTCGCCAATTTCAATGGTGGCGGCCACGAAAAGATCATGGCCGAGCCAGAAAGAGCAGACCTCAGCTCCCACTCCGGACTGGCCTTGGGGCCACATACGGAGGCACCTTACTGGTGTGCCGTTACCGCAGAAAATGGTCACTCTCCATCGCCCTCTGCCTTGATTCTTTCTGCGCTCTGGAACCCCGCCAATGAACCGACCTCTGTCATTCCATTGGCACCGATTCTGGAGCAGATCGGCGTCGCAGACAGTCTGGCATTGACGACCCGACATTTCAACTTCACCCGTAGTGACTCCTTTGTCAGAGGCAAGGGAGAGGAGGGGCGTGGTGTCTCCATTCTGGATTTTAAAGACAAGATCGGACTCGCCGTACGCTTTAACACCTACCGATTCTCGGTGGATGCCAATGCATCGCACTACGTGAAGCGTGCCTACCAACACTTCCATGACGCAGTTGCGCAGAGCACACCGATGCAAACCGTACTGACGCAGGAGAACGCCATCATCATCAACAATCATCGCGCACTTCACTGCCGCGATATCGTCCGAGACAACCGCCGCCTGCTGGTTCGGCTATTCGGTCTGGCGTCCTATGCGGAGCCAGTAGTCATTGCCAAAGACCCTTTGTTATTACGTGGGTGAGTCAGGAACCGCCGCTCACCAACGGCAACATTTGCCACCACGGCAACCTCAATCAACAGTAGCTCAAGCAGTGGAGAAAGCATGACCTGGGACATCATCATCATCTTGGCCAGTGTGGCCTTTTGTGCAGGCTTCTTTGATTCCATCGCCGGTGGCGGTGGATTAATCACCTTACCGGCCTTGTTACTGGCAGGCGTTGAGCCAATCAGTGCCATCGCCACCAACAAATTTCAGGCCGCAGCGGCGAGTGTCTCTGCTACCGCCGCGTTTTCCCGGAAGAGACTGATTGACTGGCATCAAGGCCGCGCCCTCATGCTGCTTGCCATGCTCGGCGGTGTTGCCGGTGCATTACTGGTCACTGCCTTGGACAAACGATGGCTGGAGGCATGTGTCCCCATCATGCTGATCGCGGTAGCTGTCTACTTTGCCTGCTCGCCAGCGATTGGCAACATCGCACGTCGCCAACGGATCACGCTGGCTGTCTTCTCCTTCACGGTAGCGCCGATGCTGGGCTTTTACGACGGTATCTTCGGTCCCGGCGTCGGCTCCTTCTTCATGGTCAGTCTGGTCTTGCTTTGCGGTTTGGAGATCATGCGCGCGATGAGCTTTACCAAACTGGCCAACGCATCCTGTAATCTGGGCGCACTGTCAGTCTTCATCGTACAGGGTGTCATTCTTTGGCCGCTGGCCATTGCCATGGCGCTCGCTTCCTTTGCCGGTGCGCAGCTTGGTGCACGGGTAGCGGTGCGGGTTGGTCCACGGCTGGTCAAGCCGATGCTCATCATTGTGTGCACGGCCCTGGCGATCAAGCTCCTGAGTGTTGAGACCAACCCCTTGCACATGGCAATAAAAGGTCTGTTCTCAGACTTGCCCTGAACGTGGATGCGCGATTGATCGCGGCATCAAATGACAACGGCATCAGACATTCTGATGCCGTTGTTCGTTACCGCCGAAGTGGGTTGTCTGGATTGACGCCAGTTGGCGCGCCAAGTGCGAATTCGTGTCGCCAATTCACGTCGCACAAATACTGCAACTATGTCCCTTGCAGTTATGCAGCACACTGCTGCGTCCGGCCCCGGCATACGCTCCCGGCCCGGCCACACTTGGCCCAGCCAGTTGCTCGGCACCGGTACGTGGTCGCCAGCGCTCGGTAACTTGCAGACCCACACGTCCACCTGTAAATAGTGGGGCGGCGATCGTTTCTTCCTTGCAGTAAGGGCAAGGAGTTGGTGCCTGTAAGGCCTGCAGAGATAGAGATTTTTCAAAGATACCTTCGCAGTGACTGCAACGGATGTCGTATAGCGGCATGGTGTGCTCCTCAAGCGCGTATTTGATGGGATGCTGCAAAGAGACATGGCGTCAGCTGGTAACGCCATGTCTGGCCGTTGATGTGTTAACGACCCCAATAGGCTTTGTCGTTCAGCATCCCTTTGGGCGTGATGTCCTGATCAAAGATTGAGGTCGGCAGCGCCACCGTGCAGGCGCAGTTGGGGATGTCGACAATGCCGCCGATACGTCCCTCTACCGGTGCCGCAGTCAACAACATGTAGGCCTGACTGCCGGTGTAGCCGAAGTGGGTCAGGTAGTCGATAGCCTTGAGGCAGGCCTGACGATAGGCAACCGTGGCGTCCAGATAGTAGTTGACGTTATTCTCGACACTGATACCTTCGAAGGTCAGCCATTGCTCGTAATGTGGCTTGACGATACTGGGCATGAACAGCGGCGAGGTGATGTTGTACTTTGCCATGCCGCCCTTGATCAGGTCGAAGCCAACGTGGCTGACTCCATCCATTTCAATCGCGCCGCAAAAACCAATTTCACCATCGCCTTGCGAGAAGTGCAGGTCGCCCATCGAGAAGCCCGCACCCTTCACATACACCGGGAAGAAGATGCGGGTACCGGCTGATAAATCCTTGATATCAGTGTTACCGCCGTGCTCGCGTGGTGGCACAGTGCGCGCAGCAATCTTGGCCATCTCATCAAACTTGGCACCCGACAGGCCGCGCAGCACGGCAGTACGTGGATCAGGCGGTTGAGCTTGCCCCTTGGCGGCTAGCGGTGCTTCGCGGCGGTTCCATTCGGTCAGCAGATCATGCGATGGCAGGCAACCCATCAGACCGGGATGGGTCAGGCCGGCAATACGGACACCAGGAATATGGCGTGACGTGGCGTAGAGACCCTTGAGATCCCAGATTGCCTTGTCGGCATCGGGGAAATAATCGGCGAGGAAGCCGCCACCGTTTTCCTTGGCGAACACGCCGGAGAAGCCGACCGGTGTCACCGGTTTGATGTCAAGCAGGTCGATCACCAGCAGGTCACCGGGTTCGGCACCTTCGACGTGGAACGGACCGGTCAGCGGATGGGCGCGGGTGAGGTCAACGTTCTTGACGTCGTCCACCGCGTCATTGTTCTTGATCTGCGCATCGAGAAAATCCAGCGATTCAATCAGGATGGATTCGCCCGGCTTGACCGAGGACAGAAACGGAATATCCGGATGCCAGCGGTTGTGTCCCAGTTCCGCTTGTTCTGCCAGTGGCACACCGGGTTTGATCTTGAAATGTTGCATGCGACTCTCCTTGTCGTGGGTTGATGTCAGTGCAGTTACAGCGCGTTGGGAATGCCCGGGATCGGACATTCGGGCGTGCCGGCGGTGGGACGGGTGAGCGCTTCCACCTGTTGCCGCGCAGCCTGTGGGTCATTGACCCAGGTCTTGTAGAAATCGAAGGGGCAGTCCGCCACCCCGGCCGGTGATTCGCCGGAGTTGATCTTGCCGGTGTAGCCACGGTGTACCAGTTTGTACAGATGGTTTTGGGATTGCCAGTTGCGGCGCGCATCGCGAATCGCGCTGACCGAGAGCTCGGCGTATTGAATGCCCATTTCTTCGGCTTCACATTCGCCCAGCGTGTGGCCGTCGAAGCCGACAATGGCCGAGTGGCCGAAGTAGGAATACACGCCGTCAAAACCGGTGGCATTGGCGACTGCCACATAGACGTTGTTCATCCACGCCATGGCCTTGGCGACCAGTACTTGCTGCTCCTTGGCGGGGTACATGTAGCCCTGGCAACGCACGATCAGTTCGGCACCTTTCATAGCGCAGTCACGCCAGATTTCAGGATAGTTGCCGTCGTCGCAGATGATCAGGCTGATCTTCAGTCCCTTGGGACCATCGCAGACATAGGTGGTGTCGCCGGGATACCAGCCTTCGATTGGTGTCCAGGGCATGATCTTGCGGTACTTCTGGACGATCTCGCCGTGATTGTTGATCAGGATCAGCGTGTTGTAGGGGGCTTTCTTCGGATGCGCCTCGTGCCGCTCGCCGGTCAGGGAAAACACGCCCCAGACATTGGCAAGCCGACAGGCTTCGGAAAAGACGGCAGTTTCTTCGCCCGGCACGGTGGCCGCGGTCTCATACATCTCATCCGGGTCATACATGATGCCGTGGGTCGAGTATTCTGGAAAGATCACCAGATCGAGGCCCGGCAAGCCCTGCTTCATGCCGACCACCATTGCTGCAATCTGCTTGGCGTTTTGCATGACTTCGCTGCGGTTGTGCAGGCGTGGCATCTTGTAGTTGACGACCGCTACGCCGACTGCATCCTTGCTGCTTGATATGTCTCCATGCCGCATGTCGCTGCTCCTTTGCTAATCAAGTTGAAAAATGTCGGATCGTTACACCGACAGATACTTGCTGATCGTTGGTGCATCGACGTTGGCGCGGGTGTCTTCGTAGACGAAGCGGCCTTTGTCGATCACCAGAAAGCGGTCGGCGATTTCCAGCGTGAAGCTCAGCACCTGTTCGGAGACGATGATGGTGAGCGCGCGAATCTTGCGGATCTCTTTGAGGCTGCGGGCAATATCCTTGATGATCGACGGCTGGATACCTTCGGTCGGCTCATCCAGCAGCAGCACCCGTGGATTGGTCGCCAGTGCACGGGCAATCGCCAGTTGCTGTTGCTGACCACCGGACAGGTTGCCACCCTTGCGGCTGCGCATGTCGTAGAGCACCGGGAACAAGTGATACAGCTCTTCAGGCACCTTGCCATGCGCCTCGGCAGACAAGCCGGTCTGAATGTTTTCGAGGACCGTCATGCCGGGGAAAATCATGCGACCCTGCGGGACATAGGCAACACCGGCATTGACCCGTTGATGGCTTTCCATCGCGCCCAGTTCGACACCATCCATACTGATGCTGCCGCCACGCAGCGGCAGGATGCCCATCAGAGTTTTGAACAGGGTAGTTTTACCCATACCGTTGCGGCCCATGACGGCCACGATTTCTTCCTTGGCCACCGACAGATTGACGTCATGGATGACTTTGCTCTGGCCATAGCCGGACGCGAGTTGCGATACATTGAACATGTTCAGATCCTTCCTGGTTGAGTGGAATGGCTTCAATGCCCGAGATAGACGTCGATCACCTTGGGGTCGTTCTGGACCTTGTCCATGCTGCCTTCGGCAAGAATTTTCCCCTGATGCAGCACCGTGACTTTGTGGGCGATGCTCTTGACGAACTCCATGTCATGCTCGATCACCACCACTGAACGGCCCTGACTGATGCGACCCAGCAGCTCTGCAGTTTTTTCGCGCTCCGACACGCTCATGCCCGCGACCGGTTCGTCGAGCATCAGGAGCTCAGGCTCCTGCATGAGCAACATGCCGATTTCCAACCATTGCTTTTGTCCGTGCGAGAGCAGATCGGCCTGGGTATAGAGCTGCTCCCGCAGGAAGATTTCGGCTGCGACAGCTTCCACTCGTGCCACGACGTCTGGTGAGCGCTGGAAGAACAAGGCACCCATGACCTTGCGGCCACGCGGGAAAGACATTTCCAGATTTTCGAACACGCTCAGGTTTTCGTAGATCGATGGCGTCTGGAACTTGCGACCGACGCCAACCCGGACGATGGCGTGCTCGCTCATCTTGGTCAGCTCATGGTTGTTGAAGCGGATGCTGCCCGAGGTGGCGTGGGTCTTGCCACAGATCAGATCCAGTACGGTGGTTTTGCCAGCACCGTTGGGACCGATCACAACGCGTACTTCATTGCGCTGAACGTAGAGGTTGAGACCGTCGACTGCCTTGAAGCCGTCGAAGGAAACAGTCAGGTCTTCGATCGCCAGAACCGGATGGTCGGTGGATTCAAAACCGATTGGTGCGTTGTTCATTTGCTGGCCTCCAGATTGCTGGTATCGATGACGTGTTGCTCAAGGACGTTGCTGATCTTTTCCGTCTTGACGGGCGCTGATGTGGCTGACGTGGTTGACGACGGTGACAGCGTTGATGTCTTGCGTCGTTTGCGCCAGGCCATGAAGCGTTTGCTCTGGTTTTGATAGACGCCGGCCAGCCCATCCGGGAATACCATCACCACGGCGATGAACAGGCCGCCCATCAGGAACAGCCAGAGTTCAGGAAAGGTTTCCGAGAAATAGCTCTTGCCGAAGTTCACCAGCAAGGTGCCGTAGACCGCACCCAGTAGCGACATACGTCCGCCGACTGCGGCGAAGATCACCATTTCAATCGAAGGCACGATACCGACGAAGGAGGGCGACATGAAGCCGACCTGTAGCGTGAACATCGCACCGCCGATGGCTGAGAACATGGCTGCAACGCAATAGACGAAGACCTTGAAGCTGGCCACGTCGTAGCCTGAGAAACGTACCCGCTCTTCCTTGTCGCGCATGGCCATGAGCAGGCGGCCCAGCTTGGAGGTGAGGATGAAGCGGCCAATCAGGATGCAGCCAAACAGTAAGCCAGCGTTGACGAAGTACAGAATCAGCTTGGCGCTGTCGGTGCGAATATCCCAGCCCAGCAGGGTCTTCAGATCGGTGATGCCATTGACGCCACCGGTAAGACCTTGCTGACCAATGATCAGGATCGACAGAATGGCCGCAATTGCCTGCGTCACGATGGAGAAGTACACATCACCGACGCGACGTTTGAACATCGCCATCCCGATGATCAGCGCTAGCAGCGTCGGTACCGCCAGTACCGCCAGAATCGTGAAGCTGAAACTGTGAAACGGTTGCCACATGGCGGGCAATGCGGTGATCTGATTCCAGTCCATGAAATCGGGAATGCCGGGCGTGGACTGAATCTTGGTGCTGATCGGATCAGACGCTTCGAGCTTGAGAAACATGGCCATGCAATAGCCACCCAAACCGAAGAACACGCCCTGACCGAGGCTGAGAATGCCGCCATAGCCCCAGCACAGTACCAGGCCGACGGCAACGAAGGCATATGCCAGATATTTGCCGACCAGGTTGAGCCGGAAGATATCCAGGCTCAGGGGAAATACCAGCAGGATCAGCGCTGCCAGCACCAGCAGACCGGTCAAGCCGGATCTGCCGCCCAATATTTTTTCATAAGCTGCGTGCATGGATGAACCTCGCGAGAGTAGCTGGAGTGAGTTGGATTTATTTACGGACACGCACCGAGAACAAGCCTTGCGGACGCAGCATCAGGATGATGATCACCGCTGACAACGTCAGCACCTTGGCCATGGAACCCGTCAGGAAAAATTCGGCGGTGGATTGTGTCTGGGCAATCGAGAAGGCCGATGCAATCGTGCCGATCAGACTTTGCGCGCCGCCAAATACCACCACCAGGAAGGTATCGACGATGTACAGCGAGCCACTGGTTGGACCGGTCGAGCCGATGGTGGTGAAGGCCGCACCGGCTACACCGGCAACGCCACAGCCGAGCGCGAAGGTGGCGCGGTCAACCTTGCTGGTATTGATACCTACCGCACCGCTCATGACCCGGTTCTGCATCGTGGCCCGTACTTGCAGGCCCCAGCGGGAACGGAACAGCAGGAGGAAAATGGTACCGGTCAGCAGCACGGTCAGGGTCATCATGAACACGCCGTTGATTGGAATATCGATGTTTTCGGTCGGCTTGAAGGAACCCAGTAACCAGTCCGGCAAGGTGGCGCTGACTTCTTTGGCACCGAAGATGGAGCGAAAGGTTTGCTGCATCGCCAGACTCAGGCCCCAGGTGGCGAGCAGGGTATCGAGCGGACGTTTGTAGAGGCGGCTGATGAGCAGCATTTCGGTCAGATAGCCGATGCCGTAGGCAACCAGAAAGGACAAAATCACGGCTGCGAAAAAGTAGAACGGTTGCAGACTCGGTGCGTACTCGGTGGTGAGTTTGGACAGCAGATAGGTCATGTAAGCACCGATGGTGAGAAACTCACCGTGCGCCATATTGATCACGCCCATCTGACCAAAAATGATCGCCAGACCAAGTGCCATGAGGAGCAGGACGCAAAATACCGACAGGCCGTTGAAGCCCTGCATGGCAAAAATTGCACCAAATTCGGAGAGGGAAACCATATTGACTCCTCAAAGGGGAGGGTGAACAGAGTGAGGGCGGCAACCTCCGCATGTCACTACAGAGGTCGCCGCTTTGCTACGTACAACTCAGGTCAGACGATTGTTACCGGGGTGCTATTGATAACCCTTGGGGAAAGGATTCGGTTCGATCAGATCGGATTCATAGATAACCTTGAACTGACCATCTTTCTGCGCTTCGCCGATGCGGGTCTTGCTCCACAGGTGATGGTTTTCATGCACCTTGACGTAGCCTTCCGGCGCGGTCTTCAACTCAATGCCAGGGGAAGCGGCAACCACCTTGTCGACATCAAAGCTGCCAGCCTTTTCGACTGCGGCCTTCCACAACCAAGGGCCAAGATAGGCTGCCTGGGTGACGTCGCCGATGACCGAGTTGGCACCGAACTTGGCTTTGAACTCCTGCACAAATTTCTTGTTGTTCGGGTTATCGAGGCTTTGGAAATACTTCATCGAGGCATAGAAACCTTCGACGTTTTCGCCGCCGATACCGAGCATTTCATCTTCTGTGACCGAGATGGTCAGCAGATTCTGGGTCTTGGCAGTCACGCCGGCAGCCTTGAGCTGCTTGTAGAACGCCACATTGCTGCCACCGACGACGTCGGCAAAAATCACGTCAGGTTTTTTCAGCTTGATCTTGTTGATCAGGGAGCCGAACTGGGTATTGCCGAGTGGGTAATATTCCTCGCCGACGACGGAACCCTTGAGCACGTTTTCAATGTGCTTGCGGGCGATCTTGTTGGAGGTGCGTGGCCAGATGTAGTCAGAGCCAATCAGGAAGAAGGTTTTGGCTTTCTTCTCTTTGGCGACCCAGTTGAGGCCAGCCAGTACCTGTTGCGTGGCTTCCTGTCCGGTGTAGAAGACATTCTTGGACTGCTCCAGACCTTCATAGAAGGTCGGGTAATAGAGCAGGCCGTTGTCTTTTTCAAAGACTGGCAGCACCGCTTTGCGGGAAGCTGAGGTCCAGCAGCCGAAGACGGTAGCAACGTGATCGTTTTCCAGCAGCTTCTTGGCCTTTTCGGCAAAGGTTGGCCAGTCGCTGGCGCCGTCTTCCTGAATGATCTTGATCTTGCGGCCCAGAATGCCGCCCATGGAATTGATCTGATCGATGGCCAGCCGCTCGGCCTGGATCGAACCGGTTTCACTGATGGCCATGGTGCCGGTGGCGGAATGCAACTGACCGACTGTGACTTCGGTATCTGTAATGGCCAGCTTGGTGGTGTTGACCTTGGCAGTCGGGAATTGCTGCGCCTGGCTGATGCCGGGCATCACCATGGCGGCGCTGGCGACGCCAGCTGCGAGTCCCAGCATGACCTTGCGGCGCGTGGATGAGGGGCGCTTGGCAGCGGGACGGTTCGACGATTGCGACATGCGGTACTCCTTTCGAGTGTTGTTGGTCGGTACGGAAGACATGAAAATCGGCCAGCGGTGAAGGCGGGAGTGCCGCTAGCTCAGCGCTGCTGTGATGCGGCTTTGCGGTTCGCTGTGAGACGCAGAATAGGGTTTGCGCTGCGACGCAACAATACGTTGTTTGACGTAAAACCCTTGGTCCCGTGGGGAGAGGGAATGCGCGGACTTGGCACAGCGACGGTGGTTGCCGTGCACGTTGTTGGTGCGGCTTTTCTGGCGGTACAGGAATTTGCTGGCGAGGGTGCGTGCCATGTTTTGGTGAGGCAGTGGTAGCAAGTCGTGATACCGCTATGCTCGACCACTCGCCGACATACGTCATTTGACGTATGTCACCACCTACTGATTGGTTTGAAAATTGCTAGCCAGAGAGGGATGGCGGGATTTGTCGTTGATGTCAGCGCCAGGATGTCTTTTGAGTTTCTTACCAACGCGAGCATGTCGTGATAACAACGTGAGCACAACGTGAACATTCCCGGGACTAATCCCGCAATACAACGCATCGTCAAGGTCCGGCGCGACTACAACACCTGGGTCGCCAACGAGTCGCTGGAAGACTATGCCTTGCGCTACACGCCACGCTCATTCCGGCGCTGGTCGGAGTTCCGGTTGGCCAATACGGCGTTGGGCGCGACTTCGTTTCTGGCGCTGGAGGCGATCAGTGGATCAATCACCCTGAGTTATGGCTTTACCAATGCCTTCTGGGCCATCATCTGCATGGTGGTGCTGTTCTTCGTGACGGGCTTGCCGATTAGTTATTACGCGGCGCGTTACGGTGTGGATATGGATCTGCTCACCCGTGGCGCCGGCTTCGGGTATATCGGTTCAACCATTACCTCGCTGATCTATGCCAGCTTCACCTTCATCTTCTTTGCGCTGGAAGCGGCCATCATGGCGCAGGCTATCGAGATTTATTTCGGGCTGCCGCTGATTTATGGCTACGTGCTGTGTTCGTTGATTGTCATTCCCATCGTGGCGTATGGCATCACCCTGATCAATCGCCTGCAGATGTGGACCCAGCCGTTGTGGCTGTTGCTGTTGTTACTGCCGTATGTGTGCGTGTTGCATAAGGAGCCCGAAGCCTTGAGCAATCTGCTGAGCTTTACCGGGCGCGCCGAGGATGGTGATTCCTTTAATTTGTTGTTGTTCGGTGCGGCATCGACGGTGGCCTTTTCATTGATCGCCCAGATTGGTGAACAGGTCGACTTTCTCCGCTTTTTACCGGAAAAAACAGCCGCCAATCGTG
Source organism: Herbaspirillum sp. Sphag64 (assembly GCF_014192645.1). Lineage (GTDB taxonomy): Bacteria > Pseudomonadota > Gammaproteobacteria > Burkholderiales > Burkholderiaceae_D > Herbaspirillum. The sequence goes on from NZ_JACHYE010000021.1 coordinate 32,408, forward strand.
GTCGCTGGTGGACGGCTTTATTGCTGGCTGGCCCCGGCTGGATTCTGTTGGGTGGCGCCAAGATGTTGGGTGGGGCCTTGCTGGCATTCCTGGCGATTCAGCATGAGGTACCGATGTGGCGTGCGGTCGAGCCGACCCAGATGTATTTGATCGCCTATCGCTATGTATTCTCTGATCCGGGCTGGACACTGGCGGCCGTTGCCTTGTTTGTGGTGGTGTCGCAGATCAAGATCAATGTCACCAATGCGTATGCCGGATCGCTGGCGTGGTCCAACTTCTTTGCCCGCATTACGCATAGTCATCCGGGCCGGGTGGTGTGGCTGGTATTTAATGTGCTGATTGCCGTGCTGCTCATGGAGCTGGGGGTTTTCAATGCATTGGAGCATGTGCTGGCTTTGTATGGCTTGGTCGCGATTTCCTGGATCGGTGCGGTGGTTGCTGACCTGGTGATCAACAAGCCGCTCGGACTTAGTCCTGCGCATATCGAGTTCAAGCGTGCGCATCTGTATGACGTCAATCCGGTCGGCGTGGGTGCCATGGCGATTGCTTCGGTGTTGTCGGCCATCGCCATGGCCGGTACGCTGGGACCACTGGCGCATGCTTTGTCACCGTTCATCGCTTTGGGTACGGCGTTGGTGGCGGCACCGTTGATCGCTATTGCTACTGGTAGCCGCTATTACATTGCGCGTCAGGATACGCTGGCCGATATACCCGCTCAGCAGGCATCCTCAATGGCGTATCGGTACCATGCCCAGCTGGAGTGTGTCATTTGCGGCAATCATTTTGAGACACCTGACATGGCGCATTGCCCCGCCTATCAGGGTGCCATCTGTTCACTGTGCTGCTCGCTCGATGCGCGCTGCAATGATCGCTGCAAACCACCGGCAGCACGCTTGCCACATCAGGTATTGAGTTTCTTGCGCAAGATCTTGCCGGGGCGTTTGGTGATGCGTCTGAATAACCGGATCGGCCATTACCTGCTGGTCTTCAGTCTGTTGTCTGGCGGTCTGGCGATTGTCTTGTGGATGCTGTATTACCAGCAGATGGCAGGACTCTCCGGTTTGGCCAGTAGCGGGCCGGATTCGATTCACGGCATTTTCATCAAACTGTTCTGTACCTTGCTGGTCTTGATTGGTGTCGGTGCGTGGTGGTTGATTCTGACCAACGAAAGTCGCACTGTGGCGCAGGAAGAGTCGGAACGGCAGACCAATCTGCTGTTGCAGGAAATCGAGGCCCACAAGCAAACCGATGCCGAGCTGCAGCGCGCCAAGGAAGCGGCCGAAGCTGCCAACCTGGCCAAGAGTCGCTTCGTCACCGGGATGAGTCATGAACTGCGCACGCCCCTCAACAGCATCCTTGGCTATGCCCAGATACTCCACGTCGACGCCACCATTCCGCCTGCACGCAAGGATGCGATCAGTGTGATTCGACGCAGTGGCGAGCACTTGCTGAGTTTGATTGATGGCTTGTTGGACATTGCCAAGATCGAGGCAGGCAAGATGCAGTTGGCTTCCGATGAGCTGGCACTGGAAGAATTTCTGGAGCAGGTCATCAGCATGATCGCGCCGCAGGCGCAGCAGAAGGGTTTGCGTTTCGATTTTGAGAAGTCAGGGCGTTTGCCCTATATCGTGCATGCAGATCAAAAGCGTTTGCGTCAGATTCTGATCAACCTGCTCGGCAATGCCGTCAAATTTACCGATCATGGCGGCGTGACGATGCGTATTCATTACCAGCGCGAGATTGCTTACTTCGACATCATCGATACCGGCATCGGGATCGCACCCGCTGATCTGGAGCGTGTGTTCCTGCCTTTTGAGCGTAGCAGTGCTGCCAATTTGCGGGAAGACATCGGTACCGGACTGGGACTGGCGATCTGCAGCATGCTGACCCACATCATGGGCGGCGAGCTGACGGTGGAGAGCACGCTGGGCGTTGGCAGCAGTTTCCATTTGAAGATTTATCTGCCGGAAGTCAACGCACCACGTCCGCGCCTGAAACTGGAAGACCAGATGTCAGGCTATGTCGGTGCCGTCAAGCGGGTGCTGGTGGTGGACGATCAGGCATCGCAGCGGCGCTTGCTCAAAGACATGCTGGTGCCACTGGGGTTTGAGGTGAGCGAGGCCGATAGCGGATTGGCTTGCCTGGAGCAGCTGACGCAAGCCGTGCCAGATTTAATCCTGCTCGATATCGCGATGCCACTCATGGATGGCTGGACGGTGGCGCGAACCATTCGCGCGCGCGGTCATGTGAAGTTGCCGATCATCATTATCTCGGCGAATGCGTTTGAGTCGGCCCACGAGCGTGGTGACGCGTCGTTGTGTAATGACTTTGTGGTCAAGCCGGTGTCGTACAACGAACTGCTGTTGAAGATGCGTCAGCAGTTACAGCTGGAATGGGTGTCGGCACCTCCGGCACCCGTTGTCAGTCAGACCATGTTATTGATCCCGGTGCCAGAGAAGCTGCGTGCGCTTCTGGAACTGGGCCATATTGGCTACGCCAAGGCCATTCTCGGTAAACTCGATGAGTTGGAGCAACAGGATGCAGCCTATCTGCCTTTTACGACCGAGTTGCGTCAACTGGTTCGGCAATTCCGTCTAAATGAATATGTCATTCGTATCAAGGAGATGATGGGGCATGATGTCAGCAATGTTTGATCGGCACGTGGTGCTGATCGTCGATGATCAGCCAGACAATCTGGCGATGCTGTCAGACGCGCTGGATGACAGCGGCCATATCGTGCTGGTGGCGACCGATGGTGATGGCGCTTTGGCGCGGCTGGACTATATAACGCCAGACTTGATCCTGCTCGACGCGATGATGCCCGGCCTGGATGGATTTGAAACCTGTCGTCGCATCAAGTTGATCAAGAGCGTCAGTCATGTGCCGGTCGTGTTCATGACGGGGCTGGTCGAGACCGAGCATGTGGTACGCGGGTTTGAGGTGGGCGGTATTGATTATGTGACCAAGCCCATCAAGCCCCAGGAAGTGGTGGCGCGTATCGGCGCGCATATCAAGACCTCGCGCATGGTGGAGCAAGCGCGTGGCATGCTGGACCATGTGGCACATGCGGTGATCGTGCTGGGGGCGAACGGCATGCCATTGTGGCAAACCAGCAAGGCAGCGTTGTTATTGGCGAAATATTTCCCCGCCAGCAATGAGGGCGGTAAATTGCCGGCGACCGTGTTAGCCTGGCTCAATGACAGTCTGGCGCGCCGTCGTCGGGGTGGAGACGGCGCTGGCGTCATCGCGACGCCGCTGGTCATGAAGGGGCATGGCAGCGCGTTACAGATTGCGCTGGCTGATGCCGGCAAGGGGCATGATGTTACTTTGTTGCTGGAAGAGAATGTTGTGACGCCGTCTCTGGCGGATGTCGAAGCGTCGCCGGGCGGGCTGTCGGTGTTACAGGATTATCATCTCACGCCGCGTGAAAGCGACGTACTGGCCTGGTTAGGCAAGGGAAAGACCAATCGTGACATTGCGCAGATTCTTGGCATGAGCCCGCGTACTGTTAACAAACATCTCGAGCATATCTTCGTCAAACTGGGTGTGGAAACACGCTCGGCTGCTGCAGTCGTGGCCAGTACACTCTATGGGATGCAGCCCCGCGGTGGTGATCTACTGCAATAGTACGGGCATCAGAAGCGGTCGATTCCCCGTCGACCCACATTGTTTGGTATTGACAACAGCCACAAAATACCTTGCTGTATTGTGTGCTCGAGTATATACTCGCGAGTTCTCGAATTTGGGCTCAACTGAGCTTAAGCGTTCTTTGGTCTGCTTCCGGCTTTCTTCGGCGCTTCTCTCATTTTTCTTGAAATCGATACGCACAAGTTGCACCTGTGCAAGTTTATCGTTTAATTCCGGGCAACCGTTTCCGGGATTAATTGTTATTAACGTCGTAATTTTGTTGGATATAAAACGATGCCAACCATCAATCAATTGATTCGCAAACCACGTGTCTCCGCGACCGTGAAGAGCAAATCGCCGGCGCTGGAAAACAGCCCGCAAAAACGTGGCGTGTGCACACGCGTATACACAACGACTCCTAAGAAGCCAAACTCCGCTTTGCGTAAAGTTGCAAAGGTGCGTTTGACCAATGGTTTCGAAGTGATTTCGTACATCGGTGGTGAAGGCCACAACCTGCAAGAGCATAGCGTCGTGCTGATCCGCGGCGGCCGTGTGAAGGACTTGCCAGGTGTGCGTTACCACATGGTTCGCGGTGCTCTGGATACCCAAGGCGTCAAGGATCGTAAGCAAGCTCGCTCGAAGTACGGTGCCAAGCGCGCCAAGGCAGCTAAGAAGTAATTAATTTGTCTTCCTCGGGCGATAGCGTAGCTTGCGCCTGGTGAAATGTGTCGGTCCGTGATGGGCCGAGTAAGTGGGTGGCTATGATGGTCGTCCGCGAGTGCAGGCAAGGGGTAACACCCAAGCACTCAACTGAAGATTGAAAGGAATCGAAATGCCACGTCGTCGTGAAGTTCCCAAGCGGGAAATCCTGCCTGATCCAAAGTTCGGCAATGTTGAAGTTGCTAAATTCGTTAACGTGCTGATGTTGTCCGGCAAGAAGTCGGTTGCAGAAAACATCATTTACGGTGCGTTTGACCACATCCAGACCAAAACTGGTAAAGACCCGCTGGAAGTATTCGCCACTGCGCTGAATAACTGCAAGCCACTGGTCGAAGTGAAGTCCCGTCGTGTTGGCGGTGCTAACTACCAGGTGCCGGTCGAAGTGCGTCCTGTTCGCCGTATGGCGTTGTCGATGCGTTGGTTGCGCGAAGCCGCAAACAAGCGTAGCGAAAAGTCCATGCCACAACGTTTGGGCGGTGAGTTGATCGAAGCGGCTGAAGGCCGTGGCGGTGCGATGAAGAAGCGTGATGAAGTGCACCGTATGGCAGAGGCCAACAAGGCCTTCTCGCACTTCCGCTTCTAACAAGACTGGACGGGGCTTTTTCATTGATCTGACAAGGCTCCGTTTGTATCTAAAATTTGTTCGGGCCGAGCGTATATTTGATAAAAATAGCGCTCGGTTTCGTGCATTAAAGACTTAGGATTAAATCATGGCTCGCAAGACCCCCATTGAGCGCTATCGTAATATCGGTATTTCCGCTCACATTGATGCTGGTAAAACAACAACGACCGAGCGCGTTCTGTTTTACACAGGCGTGAACCACAAGATCGGTGAAGTGCACGATGGCGCTGCCACCATGGACTGGATGGAGCAAGAGCAAGAGCGTGGTATCACTATCACCTCGGCTGCGACGACCTGTTACTGGAAGGGCATGGCGAACAACTTCCCAGCTCACCACATCAACATCATCGATACCCCAGGCCACGTTGACTTCACCATTGAAGTTGAGCGTTCGATGCGCGTTCTGGACGGCGCTTGCATGGTTTACTGTGCAGTCGGTGGCGTGCAGCCACAGTCAGAAACTGTTTGGCGTCAAGCGAACAAGTACAAGGTGCCACGTCTGGCGTTCGTCAACAAGATGGACCGTACCGGCGCGAACTTCTTCAAGGTCTACGAGCAAATGCGTGCTCGCCTGAAGGCAAACCCTATCCCAATGCAAGTGCCTATCGGCGCTGAAGAAAACTTCGAAGGCGTGATCGATCTGGTCAAGATGCGCGCGATTTACTGGGATGATGCCAGCCAAGGTATGAAGTTCGACTACCGTGATATCCCTGAGCATCTGAAGGAAGAATCGCAAAAATGGCGTGAAAACATGGTTGAAGCGGCTGCTGAAGCGTCGGAAGACCTGATGAACAAGTACCTGGAAGAAGGTGACTTGACTGAAGCCGACATCAAGGCTGCGATTCGTCAACGTACCATCGCCGGCGAAATCGTTCCGATGATGTGCGGTACTGCGTTCAAGAACAAGGGCGTGCAAGCCATGTTGGACGGCGTGATCGAATACCTGCCATCGCCAGTCGACATTCCACCTGTTCCCGGTCTGGATGAAGATGATGAGCCAACCGTCCGTAAGGCGGAAGACACCGAGAAGTTCTCGGCGCTGGCATTCAAGATCGCGACTGACCCGTTCGTTGGTCAGCTGTGCTTTATCCGTTGCTACTCCGGTACACTGAATTCGGGTGACACCGTGTTGAACTCGGTCAAGTCGAAGAAGGAACGTATTGGCCGTATCGTTCAGATGCACGCCAACCAACGTGAAGAAATCAAGGAAATGCTGGCTGGCGATATCGCCGCTGTCGTTGGCCTGAAGGACACCACCACCGGTGACACACTGTGCGACGACAAGTCCGTGGTTGTGCTGGAGCGTATGGTGTTCCCAGAACCAGTGATTTCGCAGGCTGTTGAGCCAAAGACTAAGGCTGACCAAGAAAAGATGGGTCTGGCTCTGAACCGTCTGGCAGCAGAAGATCCATCGTTCCGCGTACGTACTGACGAAGAATCGGGTCAAACGATTATCGCCGGTATGGGCGAGTTGCACCTGGACATCATCGTTGACCGTATGAAGCGTGAGTTCAACGTTGAAGCTACCGTCGGCAAGCCACAAGTTGCTTACCGCGAAACCATTCGCAAGACTTGCGAAGAAATCGAAGGTAAGTTCGTCAAGCAATCCGGTGGTCGTGGTCAGTACGGTCACGTGGTTCTGAAGATCGAACCGCAAGAACCAGGCAAGGGTTTTGAATTCGTCGACGCGATCAAGGGCGGTACCGTTCCTCGCGAATTCATCCCTGCAGTTGAAAAGGGTGTCCGTGAAACACTGAACACCGGCGTGTTGGCTGGTTACCCAGTGGTTGACGTCAAGGTTACTCTGTTCTTCGGTTCCTACCATGATGTTGACTCGAACGAAAATGCATTCCGCATGGCCGGTTCGATGGCATTCAAGGATGGTTGCCGTAAAGCCAGCCCAGTTATTCTGGAGCCAATGATGGCAGTTGAAGTTGAGACGCCAGAAGACTACGCTGGTACTGTGATGGGCGATCTGTCGTCGCGTCGCGGTATGGTGCAAGGTATGGATGAAATTGCTGGTGGTGGCGGCAAGATCATCAAGGCAGAAGTACCTCTGTCGGAAATGTTTGGTTACTCGACTTCGTTGCGTTCGGCAACGCAAGGTCGTGCAACGTACTCGATGGAATTCAAGCATTACTCCGAAGCACCGAAGAACGTCATCGATGCAATCGTGACTTCCAAGGCTAAGTAATTCAGGTTTTGCGCGCTTCCTGTGATCCAGGGAGTGCGCTTTTAATTGTTGAAAAAATCGTTCTTTTTGAAGGAATAGTAAAATGGCAAAAGGTAAATTCGAGCGGACCAAGCCGCACGTGAACGTTGGTACAATTGGCCACGTTGACCATGGCAAGACCACACTGACAGCGGCGATTGCGACCGTGTTGTCGAAGAAGTTTGGCGGCGAAGCCAAAGCCTACGA
>NZ_JACHYE010000022.1 GCF_014192645.1 Herbaspirillum sp. Sphag64
ATGTGATGGAGTCGGGCCTGATTACGATGAATGGCCTGGCCAAGGACATGCTCGATGATCCGCGCGTGAAGGCGGCTTATTTGGGGGAGGGGTGAATCTCACCTCGTCGCCCCGGAGTCGTTAGAATAGAGACGCTGCAATCGCTGTCTTGTCGTGGGGAGTCGCCCCATGGTGCAGGTGATTGCAGCGAAATCTTTCAGGAGTCTTCTATGCAATTCAAGTCTTTAGCTTCCGTGATGCTGGCCATTGCGGTTAGCGCCAGTGCCATTCCAGTGGTACATGCCCAGGACTACGACCGTCGTGATGATCGCCGTGACGAGCGTCACGATGACCGGCACAATGATCGTCGTGATGCGATGGCGCACGAGGATCATCGCGAACATGAACGTGGTTTTGGCCCAGAGCATGGTTTTCATCGCGGCGACCGTTTGCCGCCTGAGTACTGGAGTCATCATTACGTCGTTGATAACTGGCGCGAACATCGCCTGAGCCCACCGCCGCGCGGCTATCAATGGGTTCAGAATGGCGCCGACTATGCGCTGGTGGCGATTGGCACTGGCGTCATCATGCAGTTGATTTTCGGTAACTGATTCACCCGTGTTGCCGGTACTTTCACGGCATCAAAAACACCCGCCCACCGCATAGGGGGCGGGTGTTTTTTATTGCATTCACTATTCTGGAATTTAATTTTTAAAAAGGTAAATTTGCGAAATATTATTCGTAACTTAGGCTTCAAATGCAGAATTAATATTGGTGTATCCCGCATAAAATCGCAGCAATTCCAACCACCATTGTTTGCCGATTTTTGGAGACAAACCTTATGAACAGCCCGATTCCCCCGGTTGCCTCCGCGGCGCCACAAGCCTACAGTCCCGCCTTCAGCATGTTCCATCGCGAAGTGATGCCCGCCGCCACGCCCTTGCGTGCTGCTGTGACTGCCGCTTATCGACGTGACGAGAGTGCTGCCGTGCAATGGCTGCTGCAGCAGGTCAAGAGCAATGCTGAATGGACTACGGCAACTCAGGCGCTTGCTGGCAAGCTGGTGCAAGCTGTGCGTACCAAGCGCACACGTTCCTCCGGGGTGGATGCACTGATGCATGAATTCTCGCTGTCTTCGGAAGAGGGCGTGGCGCTGATGTGTCTGGCCGAAGCGCTGTTGCGTATTCCTGACCATCAGACAGCCGACCGTCTGATCGCCGACAAGATCAGCAAAGGCGACTGGCGCAAGCATCTGGGTGAATCGCCATCGCTGTTCGTGAACGCCGCCACCTGGGGGCTGCTGATCACTGGTAAGTTGGTGAGCACCAGCAGCGAAAGCGGTCTCACCTCGGCGCTGACGCGGCTGATCAACAAGGGTGGCGAGCCACTGATTCGCAAGGGCGTCGATCTCGCCATGCGCATGCTGGGCAATCAGTTCGTCACCGGTCAGACCATTGATGAAGCACTCGACAATAGTCGTGACAATGAAAAGCGTGGCTATCGCTACTCCTACGATATGCTCGGCGAAGCGGCACTCACCGAACACGATGCAGCGTTCTACTACGACTCCTATGAAACCGCAATTCACGCGATCGGACGTGCCTCCAACGGTCGCGGTATCAAGGATGGACCGGGCATCTCCGTGAAGTTGTCGGCGCTGCATCCACGTTATTCCCGCGCGCAGCACGACCGCGTGATGAGTGAGTTGCTGCCACGTCTGCAAAAGTTGCTGGTACTGGCCAAGTCCTACAATATTGGTTTGAACATCGATGCGGAAGAAGCCGACCGTCTTGAACTCTCGCTGGACCTGATGGAAGCATTGGCTTTTGATCCCGCGCTGGAAGGTTTTGAAGGCATCGGCTTTGTGGTGCAGGCCTACCAGAAGCGTTGCCCATTTGTTATCGACTATCTCGCAGATCTGGCCCGTCGCAGCGGTCGCAAGCTGATGGTCCGCCTGGTCAAGGGTGCGTATTGGGATAGCGAAATCAAGCGTGCACAGGTCGATGGCATGAGCGGCTATCCGGTCTACACCCGTAAGGTACACACCGACTTGTCTTATCTGACCTGTGCGCAGAAACTGCTATCAGTGGCCGATGTGATCTACCCGCAATTTGCGACACACAACGCCCACACCTTGTCGGCAATCTATACCTGGGCCAAGCAACATCAGGTCGATAATTACGAATTCCAATGCCTGCACGGCATGGGCGAAACTCTGTACGACCAGGTGGTCGGCGCTGATCAATTGGGTAAGGCTTGCCGTATCTATGCGCCAGTCGGCTCCCATCAGACCTTGCTGGCCTACCTGGTACGCCGTCTACTGGAGAATGGTGCCAATTCCTCCTTCGTCAATCAGATCGTGGACGAGCAGGTCGCTATTGAAACACTGATCGCTGATCCGATTGCTACCGTACATGCAGCAGGTGGTATGCCACATCCGCAAATCTCCTTGCCTCGCCAGTTGTATGGCGCCGAGCGTCTCAACTCGGCCGGTCTGGATCTGAGCAATGAAGACACACTGCGTGAACTCGACTCGGCCTTTGCCAGCTGGTCATCGCGTCAATGGCAGGCGACACCGCTGGTGCAAGGGGGCAGTGCGGTTGGCTCCCAGCCAGAACCGATCACCAACCCGGCCGACCGCCGCGAACTGGTTGGACAGGTCGTCCAGGCCACTGCCGTTGACGTTGAGCAGGCGCTGGAAGCCGCGGAAGCCTTCGCATCGCAATGGCAAGCCATAGCACCGGCAGATCGTGCCCTGATGCTGGAACATGCTGCCGACCTGTTTGAAAAACACATGCCTGAATTGATGGCACTGGCAATACGTGAAGCCGGCAAGTCGCTGCCGAACGCGATTGCCGAGGTACGCGAAGCGATCGACTTCCTGCGCTATTACGCTGCGCAATCGCGTCACGATGGCAATGTATTGGCGTGGGGGACTGTGGTCTGTATCAGCCCATGGAACTTCCCGCTGGCGATTTTCATCGGTGAGGTCAGCGCCGCATTGGCTGCAGGTAATGTCGTACTGGCCAAGCCAGCCGAGCAAACGCCGTTGATCGCTTACCGTGCCGTACAGTTGCTGCACGAGGCTGGTGTTCCCGTCGCTGCACTGCAATTGCTGCCTGGTCCCGGAGAAACGGTGGGCGCTTTGCTGACCGCTGATGTGCGCGTCAAGGGCGTCATCTTCACCGGTTCGACCGAAGTCGCGCAATTGATCAATCGCACCCTGGCGGCACGCAGCAAGGATGCGCACGGTGATATTCCGTTGATCGCCGAAACGGGTGGTCAGAATGCACTGATCGTGGATTCCAGCGCGCTGCCGGAACAGGTGGTGCAGGATGTACTGAGCTCGGCCTTCGACAGTGCCGGTCAACGTTGCTCAGCATTGCGCGTGCTGTGTCTGCAGGAAGATATTGCCGACAAGACCATCACCATGCTCAAAGGCGCGATGCAAGAGTTGCGCGTCGGCCGTCCGGATTGCCTGGCAACCGACATTGGTCCGGTTATCGACGGTGAAGCACAAGCTCGTCTGCTGGCCCACATCGACAAGATGAAGCAAAGCTGCAAGGTGCATCAGTTATCGCTCGGTGCTGCGCATGACAACGGTACCTTTGTGGCGCCGACCGTGATTGAAATCAGCGGCATCGATCAGTTGCAGCAAGAAGTCTTTGGACCGGTATTGCACGTAGTGCGCTACCGTCGCGACGACCTGCCACAACTGCTCAAGGCGATCAATGCCAGTGGCTACGGTCTGACGCTGGGTGTGCATTCGCGTATCGACGAAACGATCGATTTCGTCGCGACCCGTGCGCACGTGGGCAATATTTACGTCAATCGCAATATCGTTGGTGCGGTCGTCGGCGTGCAGCCATTTGGTGGTGAGGGCAAATCCGGTACCGGTCCTAAAGCCGGTGGTCCGCTCTACCTCAAGCGCTTGCAACGGCATCCCGAAGTGAGTCTGAAAGTGCAGGAAGCCAGTTCCGGTAACGCTCTGGATGCATTGCATCAACTGCAAAACTGGGCGGCGACACATGGTCATCCGAAGTTGTCGCAACTGGCCGCCAGCTATGCGCGTCAGAGCTTGCTCAACAAAAGCCTGGCGTTGCCAGGACCGACTGGTGAACGCAACAGCCTTTCTTTTGCCGCACGTGGCAAGGTCTTGTGCGCCGCCAACAGTGTCGCAGGGCTGCTCAATCAACTGGCTGCAGTATTGGCCACTGGCAATATTGCTGTTGTCAGCCAAGAGTCGTCGGTGTTGATCCCTGCTGGTTTGCCAGAGCCGGTGCGTGCAGCAATTGAAATCAGTCAGGATATGGCTGCCAGCGAACTGCAGCTGGCGCTGCTGGATGCGGCTGTCATCAGCCAATGGCGTACGGCACTGGCAGCACGCCCGGGTGCACTGGTGCCGTTGGTGGCGACCAGTGAAGATGCTGCGATTGCACTATGGCGACTGGTGGCGGAGCGTGCCTTGTGCGTCAATACAACCGCTGCCGGTGGCAATGCCAGTCTGATGACATTGTCTGTTTGAGATGCGCTGACAAACCATTGGTACAGGAGTGGATTTAGGAACTATCTCACTGAACCAAGACCATAGTAACGGATCGAGGCTGTCACAGCTCCCTGATAGGGTTGTGACAGCCTTATCGCCTTTTTTCTTCATCCAGTACCAGATACCAGTCATCACTTAAAGGAGGCGCCCGCCATCCCTTGTTCAACACGATGTTGATTTTCCCGCCATAGCCGCATCCGCCATAGCCTCCATTCACTGTAGCCGCCACTTGTCGTGACAGCGCTATATGTCTTCTCTTCCTATCGCTTCCTCTTCTTTTCATTGTGATTACAGAGAGCAAGTAAGGCCTGAACACCTGAAAATTTCGCCTCAGGTGTTCATTAGACAATCAGTTATGAGGACTCACAATGCCTGAAATTCCAGCTTCAACCGTGTCGCCCGTCATGAGATTGAATTCTTCCTTGGACGACAATCCGGCTCTGCATAATCTTGAAAGTGGCCTGATGAAAGCTTTCAAGGCTGCCTTCAGCACAACCCAAACGGGGCAGACTTTTTACCAGGCAGAGTATGAGCGCGCCGCCCCCGCCCTCACTGACTCCGGCACGCTGAGCAGCATTAGCGCTGACCAGAACCTGAGGCAGGGTTTTGCCGAAATTATTGGTGTGCTGGAAGAATTACAGCAGAGCGGTAAAACGGGGCTGCGCTTTCGGTTATGGCGCGATGGCATTTCACTCGTCGGCAGCGCGCTATTGCTGGGCACCGTGGCAGCGGCCTTTTTCTCGTCAGAACATCAAGAGGATGTTGATTTCAGCATCGCCAACAATCCGTTTGGCAACCTCGCCGGCGAAGTGGGACTGATCGTGCTCGAAGGCAGCAAGGTGTTATTAACGACTAGCCTGAGTTACCCGACATTGAAGCGGCATCATCTCACCGATGAATTTGTCAAACGCATCACGGTATGTGTGGAGTTGCTCCAGGCTTGTCTTGATGAACATAGTGCTGGTGAGCCCGCCCACAGCCGTTTGTCATCACGTCCAATCCGACGCCGTGCTCTGCAATGCATGGAAAAGGGACGTGATATCTCGACCGTGTTCACCTTGATCAATACGACCTTGACTACGGTACGTCTAGCCTTGTTGAGTATTGAAAATCTGGGTAGCGATGCCGCTCCTGCTTCATGGCGTGGCATGTTGCGACTAGTCCAGAATGTCTCCGATTGCACGCGTGCCATTTTCAGCACTGTGGGAACGTTCGCACGCAATAAGCTGTTTGGCGATGATCTGACGAATTGCAAAATGGCTATACCGGCGATGCGACATGGACTAAGCAATGCGAATGCGGCCAGCGTCTTGCCGCGACTAAAAAAGATGGAACGTCTTTTTTCGCTATGCAGTACACCTTTACTCATCCAGATTGCCAAATCGGCTAAATTGACCCGAGACTACCTGAATACACCGAACGAATCGACGCAGGATGTCAAGGATTTCCTCTTGCGATCTGGAATAACGTATTCAGCGGGCGACGGCGGAAGTTTCCTGCATGACAAGCCACCAGAAGACCAGTGGGGACAGCACTTTGTCGATGGTGCTTACGTTTGTGCTCCTCTGCAGTTGGCTCGTGTTCCTTACCGGGCCACACTGGGGTGGCAATATCAAATGAGCAGGCTCGCAGAGCTGCTATCCAGACGTTGAAGCAAGTGTGGTTTAGCACAAGGGGTAGCGCCAGTCTGTCGGCGGCGTAAAATGCTTGATTGATGAGGGATAGCCGCCAAGATGCTTGTAATCTTGGCGGCTGTCCCCATTTCAGCAAAATCATCAAAAACGATATCAAAGAAGGTATTTGAGTTGGCCCCCTACATTTGAGGCATGAGTATGGAACAATTTCACGGCACCACGATTCTGTCGGTGCGGCGCGGCAACACGGTAGCCCTGGGTGGCGATGGCCAGGTAACACTTGGCAATGTGGTCATGAAGGGTACCGCCCGCAAGGTGCGCAAGCTTTACAACGGTAAGGTGCTGGTCGGCTTTGCCGGTGGCACGGCGGATGCATTTACGCTGCTTGATCTGTTCGAGTCCAAGCTGGAAAAGCATCAGGGCAATCTGATGCGCGCTTCGGTCGAGCTGGCCAAGGAGTGGCGTACCGACCGCATGTTGCGCCGGCTCGAAGCCATGCTGCTGACCGCGGACCGCGACAGCACCCTGGTCATTACTGGTAACGGCGATGTGCTGGAACCGACTGACGGCATCGGCGCCATCGGTTCTGGCGGTACCTTTGCCCAGTCTGCAGCCAAGGCGTTGCAAGAAAATACCGAATTGTCGCCGGCAGAAATTGTCAAAAAGTCATTGGTCATTGCGGGTGAACTCTGCATCTATACCAACCTGAATCACATCATCGAAACCCTGGACTGATCCCTTTATTTTTGCCGCAACAAGAAGAACATCATCATGAACATGACTCCCAAAGAGATCGTCTCCGAACTCGACAAACATGTAGTCGGCCAGGGCCGTGCCAAGCGCGCCGTTGCCATTGCCTTGCGCAATCGCTGGCGTCGTCAGCAGATCGCTGAGCCACTGCGCCATGAGATCACACCCAAGAATATCCTCATGATCGGACCAACCGGTGTCGGCAAGACTGAAATTGCCCGGCGTCTGGCCAAGCTGGCCGATGCGCCCTTCATCAAGATTGAAGCCACCAAGTTCACCGAAGTCGGCTATGTTGGTCGCGATGTCGACACCATCATCCGTGATCTGATCGACATCGGTATCAAGCAGACGCGTGAAGCCGAGGTGCGCAAGGTGCGCGCCCGTGCTGAAGATGCCGCAGAGGACCGTATTCTCGATATTCTGCTGCCACCGGCGCGTGACTTCGGCTTTGCGCCGGATACCAGCCGTGCTGCCAGTGACGATAGCGATGGCAAGGACAGCAAAGACGGTAAAGACAACAGTACGCGTCAGACCTTCCGTAAGCGCTTGCGTGAGGGGGCCCTGGATGATCGCGAAATTGAGCTGGAAGTGTCCGAAGCCGCACCGCACATGGAAATCATGGCACCACCGGGCATGGAAGAAATGACCGAGCAGATCAAAAGCATGTTTTCCGGTATCAGCAACAATCGTAAGAAATCACGCAAGGTCAAAATTCGTGAAGCAATGAAATTGCTGATCGAAGAAGAAGCCGCCAAGCTGGTCAATGAAGACGAATTGCGGCAAAAGGCCATTGCCAATGTGGAACAGAACGGTATCGTCTTTCTTGATGAAATTGACAAGATTGCCACCCGCTCGCAGACCGGAGCCGAAGTCTCGCGCGCCGGTGTGCAACGTGATCTCTTGCCGCTGGTCGAAGGGACCACCGTCAACACCAAATACGGCATGATCAAGACCGATCACATCCTGTTCATTGCTTCCGGGGCATTTCATCTGGCCAAGCCATCGGATCTGATTCCCGAATTGCAGGGTCGTTTCCCGATCCGGGTTGAGCTCGACTCGCTGTCTATCGAAGACTTCGTGCGTATCCTGACCGGTACCGATGCCTGCCTGACCCGTCAATATGAAGCACTGCTGGCAACCGAAGGTGTTACCGTGGAGTTTGCCGACAGCGGGATTCAGCAACTGGCGGAAATCGCCTATGGCGTCAACGAAAAGACCGAAAACATCGGGGCCCGTCGTTTGTACACGGTGATGGAAAAACTGCTGGAAGAAATCTCCTTCACCGCTGGTGAAGGTGGCGACCAGACGGTGACCATTGATGCCGCCTACGTCAACGAACGCCTCAGCGAGCTGGCGGTCAACGAAGACTTGTCTCGCTACGTACTCTAGTCAGGCCAGAGAGCAAGCCAGCCATTGTGCTGCAACCGCAGCATGTGGCTGGCTTTCACTGCAACACCCTCCCGCGTACAACGTCAGTGTGCCGCCGTTCCCCGCACGATACTGTCACTGTCTTCACCGCCATCAGGCCCCTTGGCACCAAACGAAAACACATCAATCTCCTGACCATCTTCCGACACCCGGTATTGATAAGGGTGGCCCCATGGGTCACGCGGCAGACGGTCCAGATAGCCACCAACTTGCCATTTCATCGGAACGGGTGAGCGACTCGGCTTGACGATCAGTGCCAGCAAGCCTTGTTCGCTGCTCGGGTAGTCGCCGGTATCTTTCTTGTAATGTTGTAGTCCAAGAATGATGGTATTAATATCTTTCTCTGCGGCAACGACCTCCGGTTTGTGGGCGTGCACGAACACTTCGATCAGACGCGGCACAGCAACCACAGCAATGATGGCTACCACCACCAGTACCACCAGCAGCTGCAGGCGGGACAAGCCACGCTGTTGCGGCGGCATGCGGAAAGAGGAGGGCAGGTGGGAAGGAGATTGCTGGCGGCTACTGCGCATGAAAGATGATTTCCTGAAAAGCGGTGATGAAAACAAGATGCCAGAGTATACGGCAGCCGCTGCCGCGATCAAGGCAAGAATGGTGGTGTAATTTTTCGGGTACTCAGTTGGCAGGCAGAGTCACAGCCACTCCAGCTTGCTGCGTCACTGCGGCCGAGAGGGTGGCAAACAATTCTGAGCCGTCCCGCGTGCTGATCCAGCGGGAGCCGTCATATTTGTAATGATAGCCTCCCGATTTGGCCGCCAGCCACAGCTCCTGCATGGGGGCCTGGCTGTTGACGATGATTTTGCTGGCGCTGCTGATACATTCGATTTCCAGCACATTGCCGCTGCGGCTGCATTCGACGTCCAGATCGGTATCGTCCGTAGCTTGTTCCAGCGCGGCTTCAATCGCATTAAGGGTGGAATCGGCCAGGGCCAGGAATTCTGATTCTGTCATGCTACACTCCGAGACATTCATAGAAACCCGTGATTCTAACGTGAAGTCCTCAATTCTTTTTGTCTCTGGCCGCTTGTCGGCTTTTTCGACGGCCTTTTCGGCGGCGCGTTCGGTCCCTGTTGCTGCGGTGCTGCTGCTGTCGCTGGCAGGTTGTGGCCAGCGCGGCCCACTGTATTTGCCCAAACCGCCCGAACATCCCCTCCAGACAACGCCTGCAGCGCAATCGACACCAGCAGTCAATCAGTCCGATGATGCCGCCAAGGCATCACGTGCAACACCCTCCAACTAAGCCCTTATGTCTCATTTTTCTTATCGCGACGGCATTTTGCATGCCGAGAATCTGCCATTGACAACCTTGGCCAGCCAATTCGGCTCGCCCCTGTATGTCTATTCCAAGGCGGCGCTGACTGCCAATTACCTGTCCTACGCCGATGCCTGCAAGCGCAATGGCCGTGATGCTGATGGCGCGTTGGTCTGCTATTCGGTCAAATCCAATTCCAACCTGGCAGTATTGAATCTGCTCGGCAAGCTGGGCTCGGGCTTTGACATCGTCTCCGGTGGTGAACTGCTGCGTGTGATTGCGGCCGGTGGTGATCCACGCAAGGTGATTTTCTCAGGCGTCGGTAAAGGCCGCGATGAAATGCGGCTGGCACTGCAACATGACATTCTGTGTTTCAACGTTGAATCCATTCCTGAAATTCACCGTCTCAACGACGTCGCTGGCGAGTTGGGCAAGCGCGCCCGTGTCTCGCTGCGGGTCAACCCGAATGTGGATGCCAAGACCCATCCCTACATTTCCACCGGCCTCAAGGAAAACAAGTTCGGCGTCGCCTATGAAGATGCCTTGGGCTGCTACCGTACTGCCGTAGCATTGCCGCATATCGAAGTGGTCGGCATTGACTGCCATATCGGCTCGCAACTGCTTGACGATGCGCCGCTGCTGGAAGCACTGGATAAGGTGATTGAGCTGATCGATCAGCTCGAAGCAGAGCAGATCCACATCCATCACCTCGACATCGGTGGTGGCATCGGTATCACCTACGACGACGAGCAACCCGTTGCCGTGGGCGATTATCTGAGCCGCCTGTTTGCCCGCGTGGATGCCTGGCGCGAGCAAAAATATGCCGGTGCACCGATCAAGGTCATGTTTGAGCCGGGGCGCTCCATCGTTGGCAATGCCGGTCTGCTGATCACCGAAGTGCAATACCTCAAGCATGGTGAGGGCAAGAATTTTGCCGTCGTCGATGCTGCCATGAATGACCTGATGCGTCCGGCCCTCTATGAAGCCTGGCATGGCGTGCAAGTGGTACAGCAGCGTGCTGAGCCCGCCAAGGTTTATGACGTCGTTGGTCCGGTGTGTGAGTCGGGCGACTGGCTGGCCCGTGCGCGGGAGTTGGCCATTGCACCGGGTGATTTGCTGGCGCTGATGTCGGCCGGTGCCTATGGCATGACCATGGCTTCCAACTACAACACCCGCGGCCGTGCGGCTGAGGTGCTGGTTGACGGCGATCAGGTCCATCTGATCCGCCAACGCGAAAATCCAGCGGACCTCTTTGCGCTGGAAAAGATCGTTCCCTGATTCACTGATATCGACATCGGTACGACATGCGTGTCGAGCAGGACTGCTCTCTAAAGCTGCATTGCCTTTTGGTAATGCAGCTTTTTTCTTGATCGCATAGCGCCGAAATCGCGCAAAAAGTGTATCGCTCATACACCCCTAAAAGTTCAACATTCTCTTGTGCAAAATCGTCCCGGTACCGGGTCGCCAATTCAGGCGTGAAATTTTCTGACAGCATGCTGTCGGCTTGCTAAAACAAGCTAATAATGCCGCTATAATGCGCGGTTTTGGCTTGCCAAGTGCGCCGTTATCATTCCTCTATTGTCTAAGGAACACCTATGAATGCCCTGATTTGGTTCGTCATTCTGTATTGGGTAATTTCAGTCGGCATCGGTCTGTATGCAACCAAGTTCGTCAAGAGTTCCAAGGACTATGCAGTCGCTGGACGGGCCTTGCCGATGTCGGTCGTGACCGCCACCGTGTTCGCGACCTGGTTTGGCTCCGAAGCCGTACTGGGCGTGTCTTCGACATTCCTGCAAGAAGGCCTCAGCGGTATCGTGGCGGACCCGTTCGGCTCGTCGCTGTGCCTGATCCTGGTCGGCCTGTTTTTTGCCCGCCCCTTGTACCGGATGAACCTGCTGACCATCGGTGACTACTACAAGAAGCGCTTCGGTCGCGCGGTCGAGATGCTGGTCACCATCTGTATCGTGATTTCCTACCTGGGCTGGGTGGCGGCGCAGATCAAGGCGCTTGGTCTGGTCTTCAATGTTGTCTCGGGCGGTGCCATTTCGATGCATCTAGGCATGATCATTGGCGCTGGCAGCGTGCTGATCTACACCCTCATGGGCGGCATGTGGGCGGTGGCAATCACCGACTTCCTGCAGATGATCATTGTGGTGGTCGGCATGCTCTACATTGGCTGGCATGTTTCAGGCATGGTCGGTGGCGCCGACGTGGTGATCAAACATGCCGCTGCCGCTGGCAAGTTCAATTTCTGGCCACAACCGACGCCCAAGGAGCTGCTGTGGTTTTTCGGTGCCTGGATCACCATGATGCTGGGTTCGATCCCGCAGCAGGACGTGTTCCAGCGGGTCATGTCGTCCAAGAGCGAAAAGGTTGCGGTACGTGCCTCCGTGCTGGGTGGCGTGATTTATTTCTGTTTCGTGTTCATTCCGATTTTCCTGGCGTATTCGGCAACCTTGATTGACCCTAAGATGGTCGCTGACCTGATCGACAAGGATCCGCAACTGATCCTGCCGACACTGATCATGCAAAAAATGCCGGTATTCGCCCAGGTGATGTTCTTCGGCGCCCTGTTGTCGGCAATCAAGAGTTGCGCCAGCGCGACTTTGCTGGCGCCATCGGTCACCTTCACTGAAAACGTGATCAAGGAATTCCGGCCCTGGAAGAACGACCGTGAGTTTCTCTTCACCATGCGCGTAGTTGTATTGCTGTTCACGATCGCGGTGACTTCGCTGGCCCTGAACAGTCAGTCAAGCATTTACCAGATGGTGGAAAACGCCTACAAGGTGACGCTGGTCGCGGCCTTTGTACCGCTGGCCTTTGGCGTCTACTGGAAGCGTGCCACCCGTCAGGGGGCGCTGGCGGCGATGATTCTCGGTCTGGCATCGTGGATCTTCATGGAGTTTCAGGCACCGGAAGGGATGTGGCCGCCGCAAGTCGTTGGTTTGTTGTTCAGCCTGGGTGGCATGATCGTTGGTTCGCTGTTGCCACAGGCCGTCGCGCCAGTGCCTCAGCATGCGCAGCCGCAATAGGGGCAATCGCTACCAGTCTTTTGTGATGAATCTGGCAATGCGGTGATGCGACGCAGGTGGTCACTTTGTGGCATTCATTGGTCGCCCCGCGGTAGAATCGTAAAAAGCCCTGAAAAACCTTTATAATTCAGGGTTTTGGACGATTTTTGCGGAGTTTTTCATGCCAATTTACGCGTATCGCTGCGAGGCCTGTGGGTTTGCCAAGGATGTGCTGCAAAAGATATCTGACGACCCGTTGACCGTTTGCCCATCCTGCAATCAAGACAGCTTCAAAAAACAGCTCACCGCCGCCGGCTTTCAGCTCAAGGGCTCAGGCTGGTATGTGACCGATTTCCGTGGGAACGGTAGCGGTACCGCCAACAGCAGTGGCGCCACTGGTACTGCCTTGCCAGCCAGAGAGCCTGGAGCGGCAGCGTCAGCTACGACGGCACCACCAGCACCAGCCCCGGCCGCTGCGGCGGCAGCTGCAGCGCCTGCACCAGCTGCTGCATCCAGTGCACCTGGTGCACCGAGTAGCACCTCCTGAGCCCACCATCTAAGATCATGCGCAAATATTTCATCACCGGCCTGCTGATTCTGGTACCCCTGGCCATCACGTTATGGGTACTTAATCTAATCATCAGCACCATGGATCAGTCGCTGTTGCTACTGCCCGTCAGCTGGCGGCCGGAAGCGCTGATCGGTTTTCGCATTCCCGGTCTGGGCAGCATCCTGACGCTGTTGATCATTTTCCTGACCGGGGTTGCCACGCGCAACTTCATCGGGCGTCAGGTGGTGCGTCTGTGGGAAGGTTTGCTGACCCGGATTCCAGTCGTCAAGTCGATCTACTCCAGCGTCAAGCAAGTCTCGGATACGCTTTTTTCCTCGTCCGGCAATGCCTTTCGCAAGGCGATGCTGGTGCAGTATCCGCGTCAGGGCTCCTGGACTATCGCGTTTCTGACGGGGACGCCCGGTGGTGAGGTCGCCAATCATCTGGCAGGCGACTACGTCAGCCTGTATGTGCCGACCACACCCAACCCGACTTCCGGATTTTTCCTGATGGTGCCGCGAGTCGACACCATCGAGCTCGACATGAGCGTCGACGAAGCGCTCAAGTACATCGTCTCCATGGGAGTGGTGGCTCCCGAACTGGCCGACAAGAAAGTGAATACCCCGGGCGTAGCCAAAGCAGGCTGATCCAGCTGATCAGGCTGTACGCCCAGGCCCTCACCAAACAACACCTGAAAACTGACTCAAATACACTGTAACCGGAACCTGAATATGTCCATGCGAACTCAATACTGCGGTCTCACAACAGAGGCCCTGCTCGGCCAAACCGTCAGCCTGTGCGGCTGGGTCCACCGTCGTCGCGATCACGGTGGCGTGATCTTCATCGACCTGCGCGATCGCGAAGGTCTGGTACAAGTGGTCTGTGATCCGGATCGCGCTGACGTCTTCAAAAATGCTGAAGCCGTGCGTAACGAATTCTGTCTGCGTATCACCGGTGTGGTGCGTAGCCGTCCGGAAGGCACCTCCAATGCCAACCTGACTTCGGGCAAGATCGAAGTACTGGCCCATGCGCTGGAAGTGTTGAATCCATCGGTGACGCCACCGTTCCAGCTCGACGACGACAACCTGTCCGAAACCACCCGCCTGACTCACCGTGTGCTGGACCTGCGCCGTCCGCAAATGCAAAACAATCTGCGTCTGCGTTACAAGGTCGCCATGGAAGTGCGCAAGTTCCTCGACGAGCAAGGTTTCATCGATATCGAAACCCCGATGCTCACCAAGTCCACTCCGGAAGGCGCACGTGACTATCTGGTGCCTTCACGTGTCAACGCCGGCGAATTTTTCGCCCTGCCGCAATCGCCACAATTGTTCAAGCAATTGCTGATGGTGGCCAACTTTGACCGTTATTACCAGATCACCAAGTGCTTCCGCGATGAAGACCTGCGCGCTGATCGTCAGCCAGAATTTACCCAGATCGACTGTGAAACCTCGTTCCTCAACGAGCAGGAAATTCGGGATCTGTTCGAAGGCATGATTCGTCTGGTATTCAAGAAGGCACTCGACATCGATCTGCCGAACCCATTCCCGGTCATGGACTTTGCCACTGCCATGGGCATGTATGGTTCGGACAAGCCGGACATGCGCGTCAAGCTGGAATTCACTGAACTGACCGACGTCATGAAGGATGTCGAGTTCAAGGTCTTCTCGGGCGCTGCCAACAGTGAAGGTGGCCGTGTGGTCGGCCTGCGCGTGCCAGGTGGTGCTGACATGCCACGTTCCGAAATCGATGCCTACACCCAGTTTGTCGCCATCTACGGCGCCAAGGGTCTGGCCTACATCAAGGTCAATGAAAAGGCCAAGGGCCGTGATGGTCTGCAATCGCCGATCGTCAAGAACCTGCACGATGCCGCCCTGACCGCGATCATCGAAAAGACCGGCGCGCAAGACGGCGACCTGATTTTCTTTGGTGCCGACAAGGCCAAGGTGGTCAACGATGCCATCGGCGCGCTGCGCGTGAAGATTGGTCACAGCGACTTCGGCAAGAAGAACGGTTTGTTCGACGACGCCTGGCGTCCGCTGTGGGTGGTCGACTTCCCGATGTTCGAATACGACGAAGACAATCAACGCTGGGTTGCCCTGCATCATCCGTTCACTTCGCCTAAGGATGGCCACGAAGACTTCATCTCGACCAATCCGGGCGCGGCGATTGCCAAGGCCTACGACATGGTCCTCAATGGCTGGGAACTGGGCGGCGGTTCGGTCCGTATCCATCGCGCCGATGTGCAGAGCAAGGTATTCCGCGCGCTGAAGATCGACGACGAAGAAGCACGCCTGAAGTTCGGCTTCCTGCTCGACGCATTGCAATACGGTGCGCCCCCACACGGCGGTATCGCCTTTGGTCTGGACCGTCTGGTCACCATGATGGCCGGTGCTGAATCGATCCGTGACGTCATTGCCTTCCCCAAGACCCAACGTGCACAGTGTCTGTTGACCCAGGCACCATCGGCGGTCGACGAGAAGCAACTGCGCGAACTGCATATCCGTTTGCGTAACGCAGAACCTGTCATCAAGGCTTGATATAGGTGTTGCTGTAATGAGGTAAGGATGTAATGTGATTCGGTAGTCGACAGCGCAGTTGTTGCTGTCGCGGCCACTCAAGAAAAGGGCGCATGCTGAAAGGCATGACGCCCTTTTTCTTCGTGCCTGCCGATCACGCTGGTATCGCGCTTTTACTATAAATTTTTTACGTATGCATGCGCTACAAGCATGGCCGCATGCATAGATTTCATTTTTGGCTGATGCAGTGCTCCTCCTATGATTAAGCGAAGACCTGTCTGCACAACACCTACGAACGCAGCGAACACGCATTTACCTGAGGGGGAGTCATGCAAGCCAATACCGCCTACGTTGCCGCACCAATTGCAGTCAGTGGTGATCAGCGTCGCCGCGCCATCATTGCCACCGTCATCGGCAATGGACTGGAATGGTTCGATTTCACGGTCTACAGTTTTTTCGCCGTCATCATTGCGAAGCAGTTTTTCCCCACCGGCAGTGAGCTGACTTCATTGCTGCTGGCAGTGGCTACCTTTGGTGTTGGATTTTTCATGCGCCCGGTGGGTGGCATCGTGTTAGGCATCTACGCTGACCGGGTAGGACGCAAGGCCGCGCTGTCCATGACCATCCTCTTGATGGCAGCCGGTACCACCCTGATCGGACTGGCGCCCACCTATGCCCAGGTTGGCATACTAGGACCCTGTATCATCGTGGTCGCCCGTCTGTTGCAGGGGTTCTCTGCTGGCGGCGAGATGGGCTCGGCAACCGCCTTCCTGACCGAGTATGCGCCAGCCAAAGAGCGCGCCTATTACTCCAGCTGGATTCAGGCCAGTATCGGTCTGGCTGTCTTGCTCGGTGCGGCTGTTGGTACCTTCGTCACCAGCAGTCTGGATGCGCAGTCACTGGCGAGCTGGGGCTGGCGCCTGCCGTTCCTGCTGGGTATCGTGATTGGTCCGGTTGGTTATTACATTCGGCACCACCTGGATGAAACGCCCGCTTTTCAGGATAGTGCTCAAAAGACCAACTCGCCGCTCAAGGAAGTATTCCGCCAATTCCCACGCGAAACTGCCGCCAGTTTTTCTATGGTGATCTTGTGGACAGTGTGTACCTATGTGCTGCTGTTTTACATGCCAACCTATTCAATCAAGGTATTGAAGCAGCCGCAATCAACTGGCTTTATCGCCGGCATGGTTGGAGGTCTGTGCATCATGATCGCCGCACCGATCGTTGGACGCATTGCTGACCGTATTGGTCGCCGGATTCTGTTGTCGGGCTCCGCACTGTTGATCCTGCTGCTGGCCTATCCCATGTTTGCGTACATCAATGCCGCACCGGGACTGTCATCGCTGCTGCTGTTTCAACTGGTGTTCGGCGTATTGATCGCCATCTATACCGCGCCGATCCTGGCCGCCTTCTCGGAACTGTTTCCCGCCAAGGTGTTGTCCACCGGCTTGTCGGTTGCCTACAACTTTGCGGTGACCATTTTTGGCGGCTTTGCCTCCTTCTTCATCACCTGGCTAATCTCGGCCACCGGCAACACCATGGCACCCGCGTTCTACGTGATGATTGCCGCTGCCATCAGCTTAATCGGCACACGTTTTGTGCGCGACCCACAGTATTTGCAACAACGCTGAATCATCATGACAAAAATTCTTCTCCAGGGCGGTAACGTTCTTGATCCCGCCTACGGCATATTGCTCCGTGGACATCATGTGCTTGTCGAGGGTGAGCGTATCACTGCGATTTCGCCGGATCCCATCGATGCACCCGATGCGCAGCGGTTTGATGTCATTGGCAAAACCATCATGCCTGGTCTCATCGATTGCCACGTGCATGTGCTGGCATCGCTCGCCAATCTGGGGGCCAACGCATTGCAGCCCGGGTCACTGACCTCGATTCGTGCCTTGCCCATCGTCGAGGCGATGCTTAACCGTGGGTTTACTACGGTGCGTGATGCCGGTGGTGCCGACTGGGGACTGGCACAGGCTATCGCCATTGGTCTGGTACCGGGACCACGGATTTTCCCGTCGGGCAAGGCCTTGTCACAGACCGGCGGCCATGGTGATTTCCGGCCGCGCTCGGATGTGCTGGAACCCTGCTCCTGCGCGTTTCGTGCCGGTGCCATAGCACGCGTTGCCGATGGCGTTGATGCCGTCCGCCTAGCGGCGCGTGAAGAGTTGCAGAAGGGCGCTACCCAGATCAAGATCATGGCTTCCGGCGGCGTGGCGTCACCGACCGATCCGATTGGGAACACCCAATACAGCGAAGACGAAATTCGCGCTATCGTGGCCGAAGCCGAAGCCGCACAAACCTATGTCATGGCCCATGCCTATACCGGCCGGGCCATTTCCCGCGCGGTCCGCTGTGGCGTGCGTACCATCGAGCACGGCAATCTGGTTGATGCGGCGGCAGCACAGATCATGCGCGAGCACGGTGCCTTCGTGGTGCCAACCCTGGTGACCTACGATGCATTGGCACGTGATGGTGCACGGCTCGGTTTGCCAGCCGACTCGGTGGCCAAGATTGAGTCCGTGCGTCAGGCTGGACGCGATTCGCTGAAGATCTATGCCGAGCATGGCGTACCGATGGGTTTTGGTTCCGATCTGCTGGGCGAGATGCATGAGAGCCAGTCGGAGGAATTCCTGATCCGTGCCGAGATCCTCGGTAATCTGGAAACCATTCGCTCAGCGACCTCCATCGCTGCTGCTATTTTGCAGCGCGAGGGTGAACTTGGTACCGTAAGAGTTGGTGCCCGTGCTGACCTGATTGTGGTCAACGGCAATCCACTCGACGATATAGGCTTGCTGACCGGGCAGGGCGAGCATCTGGCATTGGTCATGCAAAGTGGCTACGTGCATCGTAGCAGTCTGTAAGCCCACGTTGCAGCTTGCCTCCGTCAGGCATGAATTTCGCTCTATGATGGCGTTATCTGTTCTCTCAGGAGCATGTCGCCATCATGCGTATTTCACCGCTACCACCCTTGCCGTCGCTGGTTGCCTTCGAAGCTGCCGTACGCCACGGCAGCTTCACGCGCGCTGCCGCCGAGCTGTATCTGACGCAAAGCGCGATCAGTCGACAAATTGCCCAGCTGGAGCGTTTTCTGGGCAAGAAGCTATTCTTGCGTGAACCGCGTTCACTGCGCCTGACCGTCGCCGGGCAGCGCTACGCCGAAGAGGTGCAGCGTCTGCTGGTAGGTTGCGCCGAAGTGACTGAAGACATCATGAAGCGCAAGGGGCACAGCGAACTGACGGTCGCCTGTTCCTCCGGGGTTGCCGTTCTATGGCTGACACCACGGCTGGCCAGCTTTCGGGCACTGCAGCCTGAATGCCATCTGCGGCTGGTTGTCAATGACAGCCTTGCTGCGCTCTCTGAGACCGATTTTGATATCGGCATGTATTACCTGCGTGATGGTCCTCCTGCCGGATTTGCCGCACGCCGTCTCTACGATGAAGAAGTGTTCCCGGTATGTGCGCCTGCTTATCTGAGACACCGCCAGCTGCGCCCTCGGGATTTGCTGCAGGAAACGCTGCTGACCATCGAGGACGGTCAGCGGCAGTGGCTTTCATGGCAAACCTGGATGACTCAGAACGGCTTGCCGGAAGCACGGATCGCGCATCAGATTCTGGCCAACCAGTATCCAATCCTGGTCCAACTGGCGATCCAGGGACACGGCATCGTGCTGGGCTGGCGCAACATGATTGATCCCTGTTTGCGTGATGGCTTACTGGTACCTGCCTGTAACGCCAGCGCCAGCCTGGGTGGCGGTTACTATGCGGTATGGCCGCGTGAGCGGGTCGAGCATGCGGCGGCCCGTCGTTTTCGCAACTGGCTGGTAGAGCAGGCTAGCGCAGCATAAAGCGGTCCGGCCCTATACAATGACGGCATGTTGGTCATGTCAAAACAGGGTCCAGAACAATGTCAGCCTCCTACAAAATTCCAGAATCCGTATTGGTTGTCATCCATACTGCCGCGCTGGAAGTCTTGCTGATCGAACGCACAGACAAGGCCGGCTTCTGGCAATCGGTCACCGGTTCCATGCATAGCCTCGACGAACCATTGCGGCAGACCGCCGCGCGAGAAGTCGGCGAAGAGACCGGTATCCATGTCGGTACTGATCCTCGCGTACCAGCACATCACCTGTGTGACTGGCAACTCTCCAATGTCTACGAAATCTACCCGGTCTGGCGTCATCGCTATGCTCCCGGAGTGACGCACAATACCGAGCATGTCTTTGGTCTACTGGTACCCAGAGATATTTCGGTAACACTCGCGCCACGCGAGCACACTCGCTATCAGTGGCTGCCCTATCAGGCCGCTGCTGATTTGTGTTTCTCGCCCTCCAATGCCGAGGCAATCCTGCAACTACCGCAGATGCTGCAGCCCATGCCACAATAGGAAGCGGCGGAGTATTTCACGCAATACCACGTTTCACGAAAGGGGTAAGGCCGATCCATGCAGTTGCGCATTGCCACCTACAACATACACAAGGGCGTGACCTCATTGACGGGACGCCCGCGCATTCATGCGCTCAAACAGGCGCTGACTAAGCTCGATGCCGACATCCTGTTCCTGCAGGAAGTCCAGGGCCGTCACGATCGCAATGCTGTCCGTCACACCACCAGCTGGCCGCAATTGGGGCAGCATGAATATCTGGCTGAGGGCTCTCATCATGTCGCCTATGGCATGAACGCCGTCTACGATCACGGCCATCACGGCAATGCACTGCTGTCACGCTTCCCCATTGCCGCCAGCCGCAATCAGGATGTCTCCGACCACGCGTACGAGTCGCGCGGTATCCTGCATTGCGTGCTCGATATCGAGGGCACTGCCGTGCATTGCTACGTGATTCATCTGGGCTTGTTTGCCGGTGGTCGACGGCGCCAGACGGCAGCATTGATTGAGGCCGTGCTGGCATCGGCCGGGACCAATGCGCCGATCATCATTGCCGGTGATTTCAATGACTGGAGCAACCAGCTCAGCGACATGTTGCGAGAGCGACTGGGGGTGAAGGAAGTATTCGATCAGCAGGTCAAGACCACCGGGCTGATCGGTTATCTGCGCCAACTCAGCGGCCTGAGTACAGCACATCAGCCACAACCAGCACGCACCTTCCCGGCGGCGATGCCAGTATTACAGCTTGATCGCATCTACCTGCGTGGTTTTGAGGTGGAAACTGCTCAAGTCCTGCGCGGTGGCTTATGGGCTACCTTGTCAGACCATGCGCCGATCATCACGACGCTGCATTTAACATGAAAACACTAGCGCAGCATCTCACCTTGCTGAATAAAAAAAGTACGATAACGACCACCACCCATGCGCATGATGAACTATAGCGGCGGCAATGACATTGCGTTATTGCGCAGCGGCGCTGAATTTTTCCCTGCAATGATTGCCGCCATTGATCAGGCTCACGCTGAGATTTACCTGGAAACCTACATCTTCAGTATTGACGATACCGGTATTCAAGTACGCGATGCGCTGGTGCGTGCCGCCGCGCGCGGTGTCGAGGTCAGTGTCATTTCCGACTGGCACGGTACCGGCCGTCTGGAAACCCAGCAACTCAAACATAGTCTGCTGGAGACGGCAGTGCAGCATCGCTCCTTCAACCCTTGGTTTCGCCGCGGCGTCGCCCGTAGTCACCGCAAGCTATGCGTGATTGACCGTAGCGTGGGCTTTGTCGGTGGCATTAATATCAATGATGATTTTTTCTCCGATGAAGGCAGTCGCAAGCCGCTTCCCGCGCCGCGCTGGGATTTCGCAGTACGTATTCGTGGCCCGTTGGTTGAAGATTTACATCGTGAAGCCCAAGCCCAATGGATACGTATCGGCAAGATGAAACTGCGGGCGCGCTGGGACCGTTTCCGGAGCAGTCATCTGACACCCGGCGGACAGAATGCGACCAGTGGTGCGCAGGCGGCACTGGTGGTACGCGACAACTTGCGGCATCGGCGCACCATCGAGCGTGCCTATCTGCATGCACTGGGCCGCGCACGTCATAGCGCCTTGCTCGCTAATCCCTATTTTGCACCCGGGCGCAAGCTGCGACGAGGTCTGGAGGAAGCTGCACGACGCGGTGTCAAGGTGACCCTGTTACTCGGCGTTGGTCAGTTTGATGTGCAAGATGCGGTTGCCAAGTCCTTCTATCCAAAACTGCTCAAGGCGGGTGTACAGATTGTCGAATACACCAAAAGCCAGTTGCACGCCAAAGTCGCCGTCATCGATGATCAGTGGACGACAGTGGGCTCCAGCAATTACGATGGACTCAGCCTGTTTATCAATCAGGAAGCCAATGTCGTCATTAACGATGCTACCTTTGCCGCCACCCTGCGTGCCGAAATCGAGGCGGGAACCATTGATGGCAGGGTTGTGCAATTGCAGGATTATCTGCACATTCCCTGGCATAAGCGTTGCTGGTATGGCATGGCATTTTTGCTATACCGATTGGTCATCGGTGTGATTACGCTCGGACGTGATGCGTGAATACCGTCACAGGCAGCAACCCTAGTTTGTTGCCGGCGACGTCAGCGTTTGCTGAAAAAAATGTGTCACTGCAGCGTTGAATTCCTGATGAAAAGCACCACGGTCAAAACCTTCTGCATCGCGACATAGTTCCGGGGCATCATGCATTAGCACAGGCGGGCAGGGAGCAAGAAAGGCGAAATGCCCGGCATTTTTCACTACGTGCCAGTCCAGAGGTGTTTTCAGCGCGCGGCGTATTGTTTCCACACTGGCCAGCGTTACGCCGTCACCACCGTTGGCAGAGGCCCAGAGCTGAATCGGAACCGTAATCTGTCGCAGTCCATCAGCGTCAAAAAAACTCAACGGATCGACAATGACAGCCGCCTTGATACGTGGGTCAGTCGATGGCGGAGCCGGAAAGGCGTGGCGGCGTATCTCGTCGCAAATGGCAATGTCGGAATCCTGCGGGCAGAGATCCTTGCGCAACGTCCAGTTCGGCACACCACCGACGGCGACCATGCCAGTGTATCCACCGCGTGAAAACCCGAACAGGCCGATTTTCTGTGCATCCAGATTGCTGCGGCCGGGCCAGGATTTCAACAGGTAATCGACCAGCCGACGCATATCTATTGGGCGGTTGGCAAAGGACCAAAGATGGGGACGCTCGCTCCTATCCTGAAAGTTGTCACCCGGATGATTGATGGAAGCCACCACGAATCCTGCATCAGCTAATGCCGCAGCAGTATCGTGGTGCATCAGAAAAGAGCCGCCACTGCCATGCGAGATTACCACCAACGGCAGATTACTACCGGCAACCGGACAATCCTTGACGACACTGATGACCAGCGGACTCAGCAATAGTGGCGCTGCTGTGCTGTTACAGGGTGTCCATACGGCACCGCGTAGCGTAGGACCGTCAGCATCAGCCGGAACCTCGATGAAGCTGAAACCTGCTGCATGCGACAGCGATGTCAGCAAACACAGAATAATGAACACAAAATGGCGGAAAAACTGCATGGCAGAATTACTCCCTGTAGGCAGAACGGATGGGGATCAGTAAATCGGTACGCAAAGCGTCCCCAGCGGTATCGTGAGGGGAGTTGAGGTAGTGTTCCAGCACTGGACGATCATCGGCCTCATAGCCGCTGGCGGGTAGCCAACGTTTGAAGATCGTGCTTACCGTTGCACTGATGTTGGTATAGGGACCGTGCAGACAATGACGCGCATAGCGACCTGCAGGGATTTCGATGTACTCCAGCGCTGGTTCAGCCGGGTTCACATCTGACGTCAGCGCCGCCGCCGCGTAATAGCGGAAATCAGGGGGCTCATCCGGATCTCCATAGCAGGCCCCCATCCAGGCAGAAACCATAGGTGCAAGCGGCAGTTGACGCAGTCGTCTATGGGTATGCGGAATCGTCGACACCGGCCCCTGATGACACAAGGCAACCAGCCGTTGCGCTGCACGCTCGATGACTTCTACCTGTGGCATCGCATCAGCGTCGTAGCCGACACGATGAAGTTGCGCCTGAAAGTCGCTTGGCGACTGCCCGGCAAATTGTCCAAAGGCCCGCGTGAACGACTGCGGGCTTTCATAGCCAACTTCCATAGCCACTTGCGTAATACTGTGACTGCCTTGCTCTAGCAGCCGCGTTGCTAGCGCCAGCCGTATACGTCGCACTGTCGCGCTGACGGTTTCGCCTGCCACGCTGCGATAAATACGATGGAAATGATACGGAGAAAAATGTGCCATTGCCGCCAGATCTTCAAGGCGATGCTCCACTAATGGATGCGCCACGAGGAAGGCGACGATGCGCGCGACCCGCTGACGATAAATTTGCTCGGCACGAGGGGTTTTCATGTCGCAAAGTGTATCGCGGCGTAAAAGCGGCGACTTAGCCGACTTTGCGAAAATTGCGTGTTTGTTCAGCAGGCACTACATTGCGCTAGACTGCTCGTTGCAGCCTAGCATCAGCAATAGCAACACTAGCGTTTTGATTAGCGATTTGAGGATATTTCATGTCAGTTCGTCATCTTTTTGTGCCAGCACTGTTGTTCTCATTGTCATTGACCGCCCATGCACAGGACGTACCGCCCTATCTGCAGTTGGCCAGAAATCTGGTCAATGACGTTGCTCCGGAAAACAATAGCTATCGCTACAACGGCTGGATTCGGCTCAAGGGAGATACCTTCCTGCTCAGCGAAGTGACTCGGCCGGAGGTCCATACCGATTGCAGCGGACTGGTCGATGCCTTGCTTGACCGCACCGAGCCACAGGTGCTGAAGGTGTTTCAGAGCAAACACTGGAAAGGCTATCCGAAGGCAGCAAATTATTATGAAGCGATTGCCGCTGGAGAGGGCTTTGAGCGTCGTGCATCGATTTCGGATGTGGAGGCTGGCGATATCTTCGCCGCTAAATTCACAGCCGAGATTGATACCGGCCACGTCATGCTGGTCGATGCCAAGCCCAAGCTGATAGAACACCCGGTCAGCCCGATTATTCCCGACACCCAGCAATGGGAAATCGTCGTCATTGACTCCTCCAGTTCGCATGGCAAGAACGACACCCGTCATCGTACCGATGGTACGCGTCAAAATGGTATTGGTCGTGGCAGTGTGCGCGTTTATACCGATGTCAATGGACAACTGACAGGCTGGGTCATGACACTGGCCCCGCGTGACAAATTGCGCAGCAGTGGCGATCTGGCGATTGGCAAGCCAGTACTGTGATGGTCCGCGTATGCCCATGGCATACGCGGTAAAACTGTCGGCAACGCCGAACGCCAATCAGCCTTTCTGACAAGGCATGACGTTACCTTGGCTCAGCTCAATAACGCTCAAGCCAGTGGGCATAAGGTGCAGGCAAGGTCCACGAAGCCTTTTCCACACCCAGTTCCTTGGCAGCCAGATACGGCCAGTGCGGGTTGGCCAGATGGGCGCGGCCGATCATGACCAGATCCATCTGCTGATCCTTGATCACTCCTTCAGCAATCGACGGGGTACCAAAGCCCCAGGCGGTCGCGACCGGGATCGCTGCTTCGCGTCGTACACGTTCGGCAATCGGACCCATGAAGGTGGTACCCCAAGGGATCGATGTTTCACCAATCGTAAAGCCGACCGAGACGCTCACCAGATCGGTACCGGCAGCCTTGAACTGACGGATCAGTTCAATCGATTCCAGCAAAGTCTGCTCGTCGCGGCCATCGTATTCCAGCACGCCAAAACGGATCGTCAAAGGCAGATTTTCTGGCCATACTTCACGCACGGCACGCAGGGTTTCCAGCAGGAAGCGGCTACGGTTTTCAACGCTGCCACCGTAGATGTCATCGCGTTGATTGGCGTGCGCCGAGAAGAAGCTTTGTCCCAGATAGCCATGCGCAAAATGCAGTTCCAGCCACTCAAAGCCGACGTCCCGTGCACGCACGGCAGCGTCGACAAAGTTTTGACGCACGCGCGCAATATCGTCGAGCGTCATCGCTTTCGGTTGCTTGGGCAGGTGATGGCCAAAGGCAATGGCCGATGGTGCAATCGTGTCCCAGCCGCGGCTGTCATCGGCAGCCATATGGTCGTCACCTTCCCAAGGGACGTTAGCGCTTGCCTTGCGACCAGCGTGGCCGATCTGGATACCAGGCACGGCACCAGCCGCCTTGATACCCTTGACGATCGGCGCGAAGGCCTGCGCCTGTTCGTCATTCCACAAACCGGTGCAACCCGGAGTGATACGGCCTTCAGGTGCAACCGCAGTCGCTTCGACAATGACCAGACCAGCGCCGCCCCGGGCGATGCTGGTGTAATGGGTTAGATGCCAATCGTTGACGACGCCATCGACGGCCTTGTATTGACACATTGGTGGAACAGCAATGCGATTGCGCAGGGTGACACCCTTGAGTTTGAACGGTTGAAACAAGGCAGACATGTGGTTTCCTTCGAGATAAAAAATGAGCAGAAGTCAGTGGGGATATATTCGTTTGTTCGAATATATTCGAACAATGGAACTAGTATAGCCCAAGGTGTACAATTCTGCAGATGCGCCCCTATAAACATCCCCCCGCCAGTGAATTTGCGCTTGAGCGCGTGCTCTACGCCTTAAGCGATTCGATTCGTCTGGACATCGTGCGTCATCTGGCGCGGGTGGAATCTGCCAGCTGTGGCGAGCTTGATGGAGGGCGTCCCAAGTCGACGGTGTCGCATCACTTCAAGGTCTTGCGCGAAGCAGGGCTGGTGCTCACCGAAAGCACCGGCACCATGCACATGAACAGCTTGCGTCGGGATGATATTGAAAGCCGTTTTCCGGGGTTGCTGGCGGTGATTCTGGCGCAGCACAACTGAATTTTCCCGGTTCGGTCACAGATGAGCTGTTGCGTATCAACGCACAAACTTGCTACGCAACACGTCGTTGACGCGGGTTTGCCAACCCTCGCCAGTGGCGCGGATGGCAGCTAATACATCAGGGTCAAGACGAATCGATACCGCCTGCTTTTTGTGTTCAGAAACAGGACGACCAATCTTCTTCAACTTGGTTTGCAAGGACGGTGGCAGGCCGGAAAAGGGAACCATGTCTGTCATGTCTTCCTGGGATAACGCGCGGACCTCGCCGCTGGCGTCAGTCAATGGTTTCTTGGCGCGCATAATGATCAACCTCTCTTTTGTTTGCCTTGCGAAAACTGATTACCCGAATCCCTGACACGACTTCTACAAAGCACAGCACATGCAGGCGCGCATCAAGATAGCCTAACGAAATGAAGCGCGTTTCGCCATACGCATAACGCTGATCGACTTTCGTCATGGCAGTCTCGAAATCAAACTCACAAGCACGATCGAACGATAGTCCCCGGGCAGCAATATTGCGCTGGTTCTTGCCGGGGTCATAGGTAATCTTCATTAGTTAGTGTATATACAGAAAGTAAGTGGATCAAGCCCTTTTTGTATTACTTTTATTCGTTTTATTAACAATGCGTTATCCGAACTCAACAAACCTCAGTCACATGAAGATGTTTGGTTCTTGCAAGCCAGCTGTGTTAACATCCCACCCAAGACAGTTCGAGAGCGAGTGAAAGACGAACGTGCTGCCCAGAGCAATTTGGGTCCTGCGGTTAGCGGGGGTAACAGAGGCTCGCAAGGCAAGCTTGGCTTGCCAAGAGAAGGCCCTACGGGGCCTTTTTCTTCTGATTTTTCTTTGCCGGTTTGGGATTCTTTTCCTTCGACGCAAACACTCCCGCAATTTGCCCCGCCAATGACACAAAGCGCCAACTCTGCGCATGTGGTTTGGCGACCAAGGCTTTCACATAGGCGCTTTTAACGAACATCCGCAATGTTGGCGTCTGCTTGCCTTTATCTCTCTCCAGGTTAAAAAAGATCGAATAGCTTTGTGGCCCGATGGTCGATGCCAGACTAACTTGCGTCGTATAGGTATAGCTTTCCCGCGCGTTGTAGATTTTGCCCTTTAGCATCGTTCGGACCACTTGCCCGAGTTGCAAAGAGCATGCGTAGCGCAATGGATTGAAGGCGCGCGTCTCATGACGGTAGGTATAGCGATGGTCTGGCCGGTGTACAGCTACATCGAATGCTTCGGTAAAACAATGGCAACCAAAGCTGATATGCAGGTCGATCATCACGCTTTGGTCTGCATTGAGGGCAAGCTTGATGTGTACGGGCCTTAAATGGTCGAAGGTGTACAGCGCCCCCTCAAACTGTTTGTTGGGGAAGTGACTCATCGGCGCCTTCGCGTTGCTTTAAAGAAAGCAATCTTATTTCCGTCGGTAAAAAGTATCAATCTGACAATATTCGATTGACCGCAGTTTTATCGACCGGTATTCTGGTCCCGTCCTCGAAAAAGAGAGGAACTGGTTTGACGGCCAGACACGTTAACGGCGAATGGCCGCGTTTTTCAGCGCGGCTATTTCGTTCTGCCTTTGCACGCCTCTACGGCGGGCCTTGGCGGGGATACCTTCGGGTATGCCGGTTGTGTTAACGTGTCCGGTCCGTCAACCCTGTCTCGTGCCCGCCACCCTCGTCTGGCGAGGAGTTGGTGGGTCCTGTTCTGCACGGTTGACCCTCATGGAGGCATCATGACTGACAGTAATCCCCGTAATTCCGGCAATTCCAGTAATTCACCCACCGAAGACGACACTCCTACCCATCAAGACTTCCACTGGACCGAAGGCCCAGCCCAAGGCACGCCTTACGCCGATTTTCTCGAAATCGTACTCGATGTCAGCACCGGTATTCGCACCTGTCTGCAAATCGCTTACGCCAGCAATCAGGAGCGCGCCGCCAATGCAGATGCCGAGCCGGGTCAGCGGCGCAGCCCGGCCGTGAGTATTGTTGAGGCCGATCATCTGTTCCGGCTCTCGATTGCGGCGGCGGGTTTGTTGCGTGACGATGCGCGCCTGCGCGTTGACTGGCTCTCAGAAGTGCCAAGCGCAGCCTGGTAACGCCAGCTGAGGGTAGGGTGGTGCGGTGAGCGAACGCTGGCTTGTTGGCAGCAAAATCACCGTATCGCCAGCCTGCATAAAATGCTCTAAGATGATCGTCCGGATTTCAATAAGTAAGTCAGTCCACCCCCGGAAAGACTTCAGGATTTTTCAATCAAAGGAGTGAAACATGGATGATGTCGTCATTGTTGCTGCACAACGAACAGCCGTCGGTAAATTTGGTGGTTCCCTGGCCAAAATCGCCGCCGCCGATCTGGGTGCGCAAGTTATCAAGGCCTTGCTGGCCAAGACAGGCATCAAGCCCGAAAGCATCAGCGAAGTCATTCTGGGTCAGGTCTTGACCGCTGGCGTCGGTCAAAACCCGGCCCGTCAAGCTGTGATCCGTTCTGGTTTGCCTGATGGCGTGCCAGCGTTTGTGGTTGGCAAGGTCTGCGGTAGCGGCCTCAAGGCGGTGCACTTGGCAGCACAGGCGATCAAGTGCGGTGATGCACAGATCGTTATCGCCGGTGGCCAGGAAAACATGAGCGCCTCGCCCCACGTACTGAACAATTCGCGCGACGGCTTCCGTATGGGCGATGCCAAGCTGACCGATACCATGATCGTCGATGGCCTGTGGGATGTGTACAACCAGTACCACATGGGTATCACCGCTGAAAACGTGGCCAAGAAGTTCGAGATCACCCGCGAGGAGCAGGATGCCTTCGCCGCCGCTTCGCAAAATAAAGCAGAAGCCGCGCAAAAAGCAGGCAAATTCAAGGACGAAATCATCCCGATCGAAATCAAGGGCAAGAAGGAAACCGTGCTCTTTGATACCGACGAATTCATCAAGCCAGGTGTGACTGCTGATGCGTTGGCAACATTGCGCCCGGCGTTTGCCAAGGACGGTACCGTTACCGCCGGTAACGCTTCGGGCATCAATGATGGTGCAGCAGCAGTGGTTGTGACATCGGCCAAGCTGGCTGCGGAACTGGGCTTGCCGGTACTGGCGCGCATCAAGTCGTATTCGTCGGCCGGTCTGGATCCGAGCATCATGGGTATGGGCCCGGTGCCAGCGTCACAACTGACCTTGAAGAAGGCCGGTTGGACGCCGCAGGATCTGGACCTCATGGAAATCAACGAAGCCTTTGCCGCACAAGCCATTGCGGTGAACAAGCAAATGGGTTGGGATACCAGCAAGATCAACGTCAACGGTGGCGCCATTGCGATTGGTCACCCGATCGGTGCTTCAGGCTGCCGTATTCTGGTCACACTGCTGCATGAAATGGTGCGCCGTGATGCCAAGCGTGGTCTGGCCAGCCTGTGTATCGGTGGCGGTATGGGCGTGGCGCTGGCAGTGGAGCGTTAAGCCGCTGCACAGAGGCTAAAAGTTGCGTACGTGAAGATGCCGGTCTTGAGAACATCGAGACCGGCATTTTTATTGAGCAGAAAAATAAGCAAATCAGCGGATCAGTAGAAAGCAGGAAGCCTGGGATGGAAACAACGCGGATCGACAAGTGGCTCTGGGCCGCCCGATTTTTCAAGACCCGATCACTGGCCAGCGAGGCGGTGGAGCGCGGCAAGGTCAAGCTCAACGGCGCACGGACCAAGCCGGCGCATGGGGTACGCATCGGCGACAAGCTCGACATCGATAACGGTGCCACCGAATGGGAAGTGCAGATCTGTGGCATTGCCGACAAACGCGGTTCGGCAACGCAGGCGCAAGCCTTGTACGGCGAAACTGCCGCCAGCGTCGAGAAGCGTCGTTTGCTGGTAGAACGACAACATTTATTCCAGGAACCAGCGGCCGCCATCAAAGGCCGCCCGACCAAACGCGACCGCCGTTTGCTCGATCATTCCACTTCCTGATCGTTCCAGATCGCCACACGCTGCTGTATCAGGTAGCGTGTTTCTTTGCGGCAAGCAAGGTCTTGCCTGTCTCTTTCACATCGCTGTTGCCGAGCACCTCAAGGGTCGCATTTTTTGTTTGACATTTGTCACCCAATGAATAATAGTACGACCGTTCGCATAAAAAAATGAGAGCTGTCCCTCGAATTTCAAAGCATATAACAAGGGTGGGACAGTCGGCATCAACGATGTATTTAAGAGACAGATTGCAACGATGAAGAGCTCTTCTGAAGCGATTAGACCGAAGTTCATGCGCAAGGGTGAACTCACGCGCGCCGCTATTCTTGACGTGGCGCTTGAGCTGGCCAGCCGTGATGGTCTGGAAGGTCTGACCATTGGCTTGCTCGCCGAAAAAATGAAAATGAGCAAGTCGGGCGTGTTTGCGCACTTTGGCTCACGCGAGGATTTGCAGATCGAAGTTGTGCGTCTGTATCACCATCGTTTTGAACAGGAAGTGTTCTATCCCAGCATCAAGGAAGCACGTGGCTTGCCGCGTCTGCAGGCGATGTTTGCACGCTGGGTGAAACTGGTCAGCGTCGAAATTGCACTGGGCTGCATCTATATCAGTGGCGCGGTGGAGTATGACGACCGTCCTGGTGCCATTCGCGACCATCTGGTGGCGATGGTGCAAGCCTGGCGCGATGCCTTGCAACGCAGTATCAATCAAGCGATTGAAATGGCGCATCTGCGCGACGATATCGACGTCGAGCAAATGGTCTATGAAACCTACGGCCTGATTCTGGCGCTGCATCACGATGCCCGCTTCCTGCGGGTACCGGGTAGCGTGGAGCGGGCGCAGGCAGGTTTTGATCGCCTCATTGACAGTTATCGTAAAACCGATCTTCCCAAGGCCACGGCTGCGCGTGCAGCAACGGCCAAACGCCCGAAATCGGCCGCTACCAGCGCGGCCTGATCATTCTTAAATTATCCCGTTCTGTCGGAGACACACCATGCCACAATACACCGCCCCGCTTCGCGACATGCAATTTGTGTTGCACGAATTACTGCAGGTTGAAGACGTCCTCAAGACGCTGCCACCGCACGCTGACACCAACCGTGAGCTGATCGATCAAGTGCTCGAAGAGGGGGGCAAGTTCACTGCGCAGGTATTGTTCCCGCTGAATCATTCGGGTGACCGCGAAGGTTGCCACTACCATCAGGAAACCAAGACCGTCACGCCACCGAAGGGCTTTAAGGAAGCCTATCAGCAATACGTGGAAGCCGGCTGGGCGGCACTTGCCTGTGATCCTGAGTTCGGTGGTCAGGGTTTGCCACTGGTGATGAACAATTCCTTCTACGAGATGCTGAACTCGGCCAATCAGGCTTGGACCATGTATCCCGGCCTGTCACATGGCGCTTACGAATGCCTGCACGCACACGGCACCGATGACCAAAAGGCACTGTATCTGCCCAAGCTGGTCTCCGGCGAATGGACCGGTACCATGTGCCTGACCGAATCGCATTGCGGTACCGACCTCGGCCTGCTGCGCTCGAAGGCTGAGCCGCAGGCAGATGGCTCCTACAAGATTACCGGCAGCAAAATCTTCATCTCGGCGGGCGAGCACGATCTCTCGGCCAACATCATTCACCTGGTACTGGCGCGTCTGCCAGATGCACCTTCGGGCTCCAAGGGAATCTCGCTGTTCCTGGTGCCGAAGTTCCTGCCCAACGCGGATGGTTCGCTGGGCGCGCGCAATCCGATTACCTGCGGCGCCATTGAAGAAAAGATGGGTATCCACGGCAACGCGACCTGCCAGATGAATCTGGATGGCGCAGTCGGCTGGCTCATCGGCGAACCACACAAGGGTTTGAATGCGATGTTCGTGTTCATGAATGCCGCGCGTCTGGGTGTTGGCATGCAAGGTCTGGGTCTGACTGAAGTGGCTTACCAGAATGCCCTGGCCTACGCCAAAGACCGCCTGCAAATGCGCAGCCTGTCGGGCGTGAAGGCACCTGATAAGGCGGCTGACCCAATCATCGTGCACCCTGATGTACGCCGCATGCTGCTGACCGCCAAGGCTTATGCTGAAGGGGGCCGCGCATTCTGCTCCTACGTGGCACTGCAACTGGACAAAGAACTGAACCACCCGGACGAGGAGGTTCGCAAGGAAGCCGCGGATGAAGTGGCGCTATTGACACCGGTGGTCAAGGCCTTCATTACCGACAATGCCTGGATTGCCACATCCGAGTGCCTGCAGGTCTACGGCGGTCACGGCTTTATCGCCGAATGGGGCATGGAACAATATGTGCGCGACGCCCGTATCAACATGATCTACGAAGGCACCAACACCATCCAGTCGCTGGACCTGCTGGGCCGCAAGATCCTGATGGACAACGGTGCCAAGCTGAAGAAGTTCGGTGCCAAGGTGCAAGCCTTCATCGAAGACAACGGCACCGATGAAGCCATGTCAGAGTTCATTTCACCGCTGGCCGATATCGGCGACAAGGTCACCAAGCTGACCATGGAAATTGGTATGAAGGCCTTCCAGAATCCGGACGAAGTTGGTGCCGCAGCAGTACCTTATCTGCGTGTTGTCGGGCATCTAGTGTATGCCTACTTCTTCGCCCAAATGGCCAAGATTGCACTCGAAAAACAAGACGGTGGCGACAAGTTCTACACCGCTAAACTGGCCACAGCACGCTTCTACTTTGCGCGCCTGTTGCCAGAAACCGCAACCTTGATTCGTCAGGCGCGTTCCGGTTCGGCCAACCTGATGGCTCTGGACGCTGATCTGTTTTAACGCGGCGGGTGCCTGAGTCTGGTCTGCGCAGGCACCCTGTCCGCACCCGTATTCATCGGTATTGCCAATTCTTAAGGAGACATGCGTGTCCAACTTCATCGTCAAAAAAGTAGCCGTGCTCGGCGCAGGTGTGATGGGTGCTCAGATTGCGGCGCACTGCATCAACGCCAAAGTGCCTGTGGTGCTGTTCGACCTGCCTGCCAAGGAAGGTCCGAAAAACGGCATCGTGCAACGTGCTATCGAGAACCTCAAAAAGCTCAGCCCGGCACCGCTGGGAAACAAGGATGATGCGGCCCTGATTCAGGTCGCCAACTATGAAGATGATCTGGAAGTACTCAAGGGCTGCGACCTGATCATTGAAGCCATCGCCGAGCGCATGGACTGGAAGCATGACCTGTACAAGAAGGTCTCGCCGTTCATCGCACCAAATGCGATCTTCGCCTCCAATACTTCCGGCCTGTCGATCACCTCCTTGTCGGATGGTTTTTCGGACGAACTCAAGGCGCGCTTCTGCGGTGTGCACTTCTTCAACCCACCGCGTTACATGCATCTGGTGGAACTGATCCCGACCGTCAGCACCGCACCACATATTCTGGATCAACTGGAATCCTTCCTGACCACGACACTGGGCAAGGGCGTCGTCCGTGCATTTGATACGCCTAACTTCGTCGCCAACCGGGTGGGCGTGTTCGGCATTCTGGCAACAGCCATCGAAGCGGAAAAATATGGCCTGTCGGTGGACGTGGTCGATGATCTGACCGGTGCCAAGCTCGGTCGCGCCAAGTCGGGTACCTTCCGTACCGCTGACGTGGTTGGTCTGGACACGATGGGTCATGTCATCAAGACCATGCAGGACAACCTCAAGGAAGATCCTTTCTTCAGCAGCTATGCGACGCCACCACTGCTGGCCAAGCTGGTCGAGAAGGGCGCACTGGGGCAGAAGTCGGGAGCCGGTTTCTATAAGAAGGTCGGCAAGGACATCCTGCGTATTGACGCTGCCAAGGGCGACTACGTCCCCGGCGGTGGCAAGGCTGATGACATCATCGTGCGCATCCTCAAGGAAAAGGACCCCGTCAAGCGCATGAAGGCGTTGCATGACTCGACTAATCCCCAGGCACAGTTCCTGTGGGCGATTTTCCGTGATGCCTTCCATTACATTGCCGTGCATCTGGAATCGGTTGCCGACAATGCCCGTGACCTCGACTTCGCCATGCGCTGGGGCTTCGGCTGGAGCGTCGGTCCTTTCGAGACATGGCAGGCAGCGGGCTGGCAACAGATCGCCACCTGGGTCAAGGAAGACATCGATGCCGGTCGCGCGTTGTCGAGCGCAGCGCTGCCAGCCTGGGTCTTTGAAGGTGCCGTTGCAGAGAACGGTGGCGTACATACCGCACAAGGCTCCTGGTCGCCAGCCAAGAAGACCTTCGTTGGTCGCTCAACCTTGCCGGTCTATCAGCGTCAGGCCTTCCGCGCCACGCTGACCGGTGAAGGTGTCGCCGATGGCAAGACTGCCGGTACCACCTTCTTTGAAGATGATGCGGTACGTATCTGGCATCAAAATGATGATGTCCTGATCCTGTCCTTCAAGACCAAGATGCACGTCATTGGCCAAGGCGTGATCGACGGCATCAACAAGGCACTCGACGAAGCCGAGAAAAACTTCAAAGGTCTGGTGATCTGGCACGCGGATGCTGCCGAAGGCGGTGCCTTCTCGGCTGGTGCTGACCTGCAATCGATGTTGCCGCTGTTCATGTCCGGTGGCGTCAAGGCGATTGAGCCGGTGGTACATCATCTGCAACAGGCACATCAACGCCTGAAGTATGCGAATGTGCCGGTGATCGCTGCGGTCGCTGGTCTGGCCCTCGGCGGTGGTTGCGAATTGTTGCTGCACACCGCCAAGCGCGTGGTGTCGATCGAGTCCTACATCGGTCTGGTCGAAGTCGGCGTTGGCCTGATTCCGGCCGGTGGTGGCCTGAAGGAAGCGGCAGTGCGCGCTGCCAAGGAAGCCCGTGGCAACGACATTCTGCAATTCCTGAAGGACTACATGCTGGCAGCGGCGACTGCCAATGTCTCCAAGTCGGCACTGGAAGCGCGCAAGCTGGGCTACCTGAAGCAGGACGACGTGATTGTCTTCAATCCGTACGAATTGCTGCATGTCGCCAAGGTAGAAGCACGTGCAATGTTTGACTCCGGTTATCGTCCAGCCCTGCCACCGCAAGTGGAAGTGGTTGGCCGTTACGGCGTAGCGACCATCATGGCGCAACTGGTCAATATGCGTGACGGTGGCTTCATCTCCGCCCATGATTTCAAGCTGGGCCAGATGATTGCCGAGATCGTCAGCGGTGGATTGGTCGAAGCGGGCAGTGTGGTCAGCGAGCAATGGTTGCTGGATCTGGAACGCAAAGCGTTCATGGAACTGCTGAACCATCCGAAGACTCAGGAACGCATCATGGGCATGATGCAGACCGGTAAACCAGTTCGTAACTAATGCACGCTGCTACGTAAAAAATTCAGGAGCCACAAATGACCAAACAACTTCAAGATGCCTACATCGTCGCTGCGACCCGCACGCCGATCGGCAAAGCACCGCGCGGCATGTTCAAGAATGTGCGTCCGGACGATCTGCTGGTGCGTGCGATTCAATCGGCCATGGCACAAGTGCCTGGCCTCGATCCTAAACTGATCGAAGACGCCATCATCGGCTGCTCCTTCCCGGAAGGCGCACAAGGTTTGAACATGGCACGTAACGCCATCTTGCTGGCAGGCTTGCCGAATACCATCGGCGGCGTGACCATCAACCGTTACTGCGCTTCCGGTATCACGGCCATCGCTATGGCGGCCGACCGTATCCGCGTCGGTCAGGCGGATGTGATGATCGCCGGTGGTGCCGAGTCGATGTCGATGGTCCCGATGATGGGATTTCACCCATCAATCAACATGGGTGCCTTCAAGGACGAAAACATCGGCATGGCCTACGGCATGGGCCTGACTGCAGAAAAGGTTGCCAATCAATGGAAGGTCTCGCGTGAAGCGCAAGACAACTTTGCACTGGCCTCGCATCAAAAGGCGATTGCAGCCCAGTTGGCCGGCGAATTCAATGACGAAACCACCTCGGTCGACATCGTTGAACACTTCCCTAATCTGGCCACCGGTCAGATTGACGTCAAGACCCGCACCGTCAGCAAGGACGAAGGCGCACGTGCCGACAGCAACATCGAAACACTGGGCAAGCTCAAGCCAGTGTTCGCCGCCAAGGGCAGCGTCACCGCCGGTAACAGCTCGCAGACGTCGGACGGTGCCGGTGCACTGATTCTGGTCAGCGAAAAGATCCTCAAGCAGTTCAACCTGACACCATTGGCGCGTTTCTCCTCGTTTGCCGTTCGCGGTGTGCCGCCGGAAATCATGGGTATCGGCCCCAAGGAAGCGATTCCTGCGGCCTTGCGTGCAGCGGGCATCAGCCAGGATCAACTGGACTGGATCGAGCTCAACGAAGCATTTGCTGCACAGGCGCTGGCAGTGATCCAGGACCTCGGTCTGGACCCGGCCAAGGTCAACCCAATGGGTGGCGCGATTGCCTTGGGCCACCCACTGGGCGCCACCGGTGCGATCCGAGCCGCCACTACGATTCACGCGATGCGTCGCAAGAATCTGAAGTACGGCATGGTGACCATGTGCGTCGGTACGGGTATGGGTGCAGCAGGTATTTTCGAGCGCGTGTAATCACCAAGCACCAGCGGTCAAGCCAACAGTGCAATAACAAAAATCAAGCCGTACGGTCCATGCCGTGCGGCTTTTTTACTCAGGGAGACGTATGGATATCAATATCACCAAAGAGCAGGGCATCCTGCACCTGAACTTCAACCGGGTTGAGCGCAAGAACGCCATCACGGCTGCCATGTATCAACAGATGGCCGACGCCATCAAGCAAGCCGATACCGATCCGGCGATCCGTGTGATTCTGTTTTCTGGTCATCCGCAAGTATTCACTGCCGGTAACGATCTGGAAGATTTTCTAAAGAACCCGCCAAGCGCCAAGGACGCGCCGGTATTCCAGTTCCTGTGGCAGATCAGTCATGCCAACAAGCCCATGGTCGCTGCCGTCGCCGGTGTTGCGGTTGGTATCGGTACCACCTTGCTGATGCATTGCGATCTGGTCTATGCCGCTGACAACGCCAAATTCTCGATGCCGTTCACACAGCTGGGTTT
The DNA here is from genome assembly GCF_014192645.1 of Herbaspirillum sp. Sphag64. GTDB lineage: Bacteria > Pseudomonadota > Gammaproteobacteria > Burkholderiales > Burkholderiaceae_D > Herbaspirillum. The sequence continues at coordinate 37,403 of NZ_JACHYE010000022.1, forward strand.
GTGTCCGGAGGCCGGTGCCTCACTATTGCTGCCGCAGATCGCCGGTTACCAGCGCGCTGCCGAAAAGCTGATGCTGGGTGAAGCCTTTGGTGCTGAAGAAGCGCAGCAGATGGGCCTGGTTAACCGCGTACTGCCGGGTGATGAACTGTTGCCGTTCGTACTGGGTCAGGCGGCCAAGCTGGCGGCTTTGCCAGCGCAATCGATCCGCGTCACCAAGCAATTGATGAAGCGCAATCAGGTTACTGTCATCGAAGCGCAGATGGTTGCCGAGGTCGAACATTTCTCGCGCATGCTCACCGAGCCTGCTGCCAAGGAAGCGTTCACGGCTTTCTTTGAAAAGCGGAAGCCGGATTTCAGTCAATTTGGGTGAGTCAATCCAGAAAAATTTTGGAATGAATAATTAAGGAAGGGTTTGCACGGTGTGCCTGCACACCGTGCAATAGGTTTTTCGCCTCGTACTAAATCGAAAGTGAAGACCTAATTGCGGTAAGCATCGCCCAACGCAACAAAAGACTACTAGCATCACACGCTTTCATTGAAGACTTCA
>NZ_JACHYE010000023.1 GCF_014192645.1 Herbaspirillum sp. Sphag64
TGGGTGCCAGTCTTTGTGGTAGAGCCAATCTGAACTCCACTCTGATAGTTCACACCAGCGTCGATACGACCGTAGATGGTCACATTGGATTGGGCGTGGGCTGCCAGACATACGCCAAACAGTGCTGCCGCACCCAGGGCTCGGGCGATTTTATTGGTCGGAATGCAATACATCATCTGAAGTCTCCGTCGTTTTTATCATTAAAAGGAGGGGTGGCAACATGCCATTCCCGCTCTCTAGTTGTCATGTCGGGTTGTGCTGCAGTCGCACAATTCGTACGACCAACCAGCCTTTCCTGCTTGTCATTCAAGGCGAATAAGTTACCGTGAATGGGCTAGATGGTAAGCACTCCTGAGATAGTTTTCTAATGAATTATTTGCCTAAGGCGATACGTGATTTGATATCATCGAATCACAATAAAACAAATTAAAACGATAGAACAAGAGTAGAGACAAATGAAGAATACTGACCCCAACTGGTTCTTGCGCGCCCGCCTGAAAACTCGTCAATTATTGCTACTCATCGCGCTCGATGATGAGCGCAATATTCATCGTGCCGCCAATGAGCTGAACATGACCCAGCCAGCCGCTTCCAAGCAGCTCAAGGACCTCGAAGATACGCTCGGCGTTACCTTGTTTGATCGGCTGCCCCGCGGCATGCGCCCGACGATTTATGGCGAGGCGATGATTCGTCATTCGCGGATGGCGCTGACCAGCTTATCGAAGGCGCATGAGGATATCGTGGCGTTGAAATCGGGGCTATCAGGTCAGGTTGATGTCGGCGTCATCCTGTCGCCGGGACTATCGTTGATCCCACCTGCCATTGCAAGCGTCAAGCAACATTCGCCGATGTTGCGCATTGGCGTCGAGGTCGAGAGTAGCAATATCTTGATGGCACGCCTGCTTCATGGCGAGCTGGATTTTCTGGTGGGACGCATCCTCGATGAAGGCAGCAGTCACGATCTCAGTTATGAAGAACTGTCAGACGAACCTGTATGTGCGGTAGCACGTGTCGGCCACCCTTTGCAATCAGCGACTTCGTTAAGCCTCAGTGACTTGACCGATTCACCATGGATCATGGCGCCCAAGGGCAGCATATTGCGCAGTCGTTGTGAGCAGATGTTCCGCAACAGCGGCCTTACACCGCCAACAAATGTAGTTGATACGACGGCGATTCTGGTCATTACCAGCCTGTTGCAGCAAACGGATTTCGTTTATGCGATGCCAACTGAAGTGGCACGCTATTACGCCGAGGCGCGTCTGCTCGATATCCTGCCGATCGAATTGCCATGCAAGATGGATGGCTTCGGCATCATCACCCGCCGCGACCAACTGCTGTCTCCTGGTGCCCTGATTTTGCAACAGGCGATCAGAGATGTGGCGAAGACAATTTATTGAAACAGTCTTCAGCAGTGATTGACAATCACTCGTCTCTATCTGCTGCTATCAATGAAGAGCGCCCCTGAACAAGCAGGTTTTATAACCGGACGAAGTTATTCAGGCCGGGCGCGTATTTATTCGCTAATACTGCCAGCTTATTGCTGAAGGCTTCGACCCTGGTTCTTTCCCCGGTCAAATCCGCGACAACGTTAAAAGCAATATTTTTTGCAATTCGTTGATACTTCGTCGGATCACAGGGTTGACCATTCTGCCCGGGCATTGTTTTCAAAATTTCACTGATAAAAATATTGGTAAAAATATCCGCGCCAGCACCATTTGGGACCAAATAATCATCTTTCTCCCCGCAGAGGACGCCCATCTCTTTGGCTGCCTGTCCGATATCACGCAAATAGTCGGATGGAGTTTTGTAGCCAAGCTCGGTGTTTAAATGATCGAATTCGTTTTTCCTGGAAAAATAAACACTGCAGAATAGACTATCAACCATCTGAACTGTGGCTTCCTTATCACCAAGCATACTGCTTACCACGCTCACCAGCATCGTGCGTGCATTTTCCAACACCTGCAGCTCGGAGGGAATCGTTCTTTTGGATTGAGAGAAATTTTTTAGCAACTTATCCTTTAAACATGGCGGCAGAGGCAGTTTGGACAAAATGGTGCAGATCCGTCCCTTATACGAGACACTTGCATTTTGCTTCGGCCTTACGTTCAGAGAACGACTTGCTGCAGCCACATGTGAACCTACCAAATTAATGTTAACTGACATAGTTTTGTACTTTCAAAATTAAATTTTTGGTAAGCGCCTCAGGCATTCAGCTTGTAGCATATGGATAGTCCATGCCGCCGGAAATACCCTGCATGACAGGCAGCTCAACCAGTGCATGCATGGCACCTTCGAGCAATTGCTCTGTGGTGTTGACCACAGCATCAAATGCATCCAGTGATGCGGGCAAATCATATTCTTGTAACGGCAGTTGGAGCCAGCAGCGAAGCTGATTATCCTCATCAATTGCGATGCAAGGCTGCCAATGGCCAACGTTAATCTGCCCGTCACGCCATGAGAATTCCTTCCACTGACCATCTTGATCACGCGGGCTTACGCCGAGCTCGGCATGCATCAACCAGAAGTCTTCATCCAGCAGTTCAAAATGCAGCACGAAACGACCATCCACGTCCAGACTCAGAATCTCTTGCTCAGTATCGAACAAGTTGTCGCTAAAATTGAGATACCGCAGCAATTCTTCGGCAATTGAATGAAATTTTTGTAAATGATTCATAGAATAAAATGAACAACCAAGACCATTAAGACCTACTCTCTCAGTAGGATGTGGATTCTCAGGCATTTCGATCCATGCCACCTTCAAATTTCGATCATGAAAAAAATAAATTGTCAATAAGTAAATTAAATTTTTCGACTGCCTGAGGAATGAAACGCGGTCGAAAATGGCGCAGAGGATACGCACTGAGATAACAACTAACTATATTCAATGCTCCTGCCCGATGGGAGGAAGCAAAATCCGCGCTAAAACAAAGTCTTGCAAGGTGGACTTTGAATTAACGCAGCCAGAATACCGTATCAAGCCCAGCCGGCATCCACGATGAACTCCTGCGCGGTGCACATGACACTGTCATCGGCAGCCAGAAACAGGACCATGCGTGCCAGATGCCAAGGCAGCAACTCACCCTGCAGGCACTGATTACGCTTGATATCTTCCTTGCCCTTTTCATCGAGCCACAAAGCAATCTGACGCTCGGTCATGACCCAGCCAGGTGTCACTGTATTGACGCGGATATTGTGTGGTCCGAGATCACGTGCCAACCCACGAGTGAGTCCCAGTACCGACGCCTTCGCAGTGGTATAGACCGGGTAACCTCCACCTGAGGTATGCCAGCTGATCGAACTGAAATTGATGATGGAACCACCACCCTTCTTCTTCATCCCAGGAACGACCGACTGAACGGCAAAGAAGGATGGACGCTGATTGATCGCAATCCGGTTATCCCAGTATTCCTGCGTCACATCTTCCAGCTTGTGACGCTCGTCATTGGCGGCATTGTTGACCAGCACATCAAAGTCACCCAACTGGCTAGCCAGATCGGCGATAGTCGATTGCAGCGTTGGGATATCACGCAAATCGACCTGGCGGAACAAAGGAGCAGGATGACCAGATGCAGCAATGCGCTGGCACAGTGCCTCGCTGGCCTCGGTCGCGATATCGACAAAAGCGACCAGCGCACCCTGCTCGGCTAACGCACTGACAACGGCCGCACCGATACCGGTACCGCCGCCGGTGACAAACACGCGCTTGCCCTTGAGGCTGGGGAATTGGGCTAGTTGATTGGGGGCTGACATGATTTCTCCGTTCATGGACGCGCCGGGGCGCGTTCCTGTTATCTCATTAACTGGCGCGTCAAATGTTGACGAGCCAACTACAGTACCTGTACCTGCGGCTGCGAAATATCGTCCCGACTGAGCTGGTTACGCAAGGCCGGGCCAAATGCGGCAACATCAATTTCAAAAGTTTCACCCGCTTCTACGCTGATATTATCGGCGCAACTCAAGGTGGCCGTTCCGAAGAAGTGCAGATGCACATCGCCTGGACGACGGAACAAAGGATATTTGAAATGATGATATTCAAGGTTGGCAATCGTATGCGACATATTGTCTTCACCGCTAACGAACGGCTTCTCCCAACGGACCTTGCCATCCTTTCCGCGAATACGCGACATGCCTTGCACATGGGCAGGTAATTCACCAACCAATAATGCCGGACCAATCGAACAGACACGTAGTTTGGAATGCGCCAGATAGAGATAATTCTGACGCTCAGTGACATGGTCCGAAAACTCATTGCCGATCGCAAAGCCCAGTCGACAAGGTTGACCGTCATCACCGATGAGGTAAAGACCAACGATCTCCGGCTCTTCGCCGCCATCGAGTGCAAAATGCGGCATCGCTAATGGCTGCTCAGTCGCACGAACGATCGAGCCGTCGCCCTTGTAAAACCATTCCGGTTGCACACCGATCTGGCCGGCAGCAGGTTTACCTGCTTCCAGTCCCATACGAAACATTTTCATGCTGTCGGTCAGCGACTCCGCCGCATCCAGTTTCTTGTGCATGGCGTCACGACCATCGGCACTGCCCAAATGCGTCAGCCCGGTACCTGTAACGTAGCAATGTGCACTATCGTCATGATCCAGTGGTGGCAACAATCCCCCCCGTGCAGCGACGGCATCATACGACACAACCGAATTGCTGAGCGCCGCGGCAGCAAAATCCTGCAGCGAGCTACGCGCGGCAATCGCTGCGCGCGCCAGACTATAGGTTGTGTGATAGCCGCTGATCACACGAATCGACTTTCCATCCGCCTCCAGACTACCAATCTGACGGCTGCCATCGGCTTGTTTGAATTGCACCAGCAACATGATGACTCCAGAATACGTAAAAACAGCAATAAGAATTAATGCGAATGCTTGGGTACCGCAGCACCTCGGCAACCGACCAGGAAGTCAAAGTCGCAACCTTGATCAGCCTGTAACACGCGATCGATATACAAGGTCTGATACCCACCAGCCATCTCAGGTTTGCGCTCGGCGAGTTTTGCTGCACGCTGCGCCTGCCGCTGTGCCATCTCGTCATCACTGATATCAAGATGCAATCGACCGCCAGCGCAGTCAAGCTCGATCCAGTCGCCGTCCTGCACAATCCCCAGAGGACCACCGGCAGCGGCTTCCGGCGCCACGTGCAACACCACCGTGCCGTAAGCAGTACCACTCATACGAGCGTCCGAAATACGCACCATGTCTTTGACACCTTGCGCCAGCAGCTTGGGCGGCAAGCCCATGTTGCCTACTTCTGCCATGCCTGGATAACCTTTGGGGCCGCAGTTTTTCATGACCAGTACCGAGCTGGCATCAACATCCAGATCAGGATCATTGATACGCGCCTTGTAATGCTCGAAGTCTTCAAACACCACCGCCTTGCCGCGATGCTGCATCAGCGCTGGCGTCGCCGCTGATGGTTTGAGGACAGCTCCACGTGGCGACAGATTGCCGCGCAGGATGCAGATACCACCATCCTTGATCAACGGCTGCTCTAGCGGACGTACCACTTCATCGTTGTAGATCGGCGCATCATGGGTGTTTTCCCACAGCGTCTTGCCGTTGACCGTCAGGGCATCCTTGTGCGGCAGCAGATCGGCCTCGCCCAGTCGACGCAATACTGCAGGCAAGCCACCGGCGTAATAAAACTCTTCCATCAGGAAGCGTCCGGATGGCTGCAAATCAACAATCGTTGGGGTACCACGACCGACGCGGGTCCAGTCTTCCAGCTCCAGATCAACACCAATACGACCGGCAATCGCCTTGAGGTGAATCACTGCATTGGTCGAACCACCAATGGCAGCATTGACACGAATCGCATTTTCAAACGCGGCGCGGGTCAGAATTTTTGAGAGACGCAAGTCTTCCCAGACCATGTCGACAATCCGCATGCCCGACATGTGCGCCAATACATAGCGACGCGCATCGACTGCCGGAATCGCCGCATTGTGTGGCAAGGAAGTCCCCAGCGCTTCGGCCATGCACGCCATGGTCGATGCAGTCCCCATGGTGTTGCACGTCCCGGCCGAGCGGGACATACCGGCTTCCGCGGCCATGAAATCGTGAATACTGATGGTGCCCGCCTTGACCTGTTCACTCAATTGCCACACTGCTGTGCCGGAGCCGATATCGCGCCCCTGATGCTTGCCATTGAGCATTGGGCCACCGGTCACCACAATCGCCGGGACATCACAGCTGGCAGCGCCCATCAGCAAGGCCGGCGTAGTCTTGTCACAACCAGTCAGCAGCACCACGGCGTCAAGCGGATTGCCACGGATCGATTCTTCCACGTCCATGCTCGCCAGATTGCGTGTGAGCATGGCGGTAGGACGCAAGTTGGATTCACCGTTGGAAAACACCGGAAACTCCACCGGGAAACCACCTGCCTCAATAATGCCACGCTTGACGTGCTCCGCAATCTTGCGGAAATGGGCATTGCACGGCGTCAGCTCGGACCAGGTATTGCAGATACCGATCACCGGCTTGCCCTGAAACTCGTGATCAGGAATACCTTGATTCTTCATCCAACTGCGGTACATGAAACCATTCTTGTCAGTCGTACCGAACCATGCCGCGGAACGCAGCACACGCTTTTTATCGACAGTCATTCTTACTCTCCGATTCGATTCTGCAGACCTGATGCTGCAACCCTGCTTGTCTGTACTTGCCACAAACTTTTTTTAGTCTGTGGCAAGCAACACGCCCCGCTTATTTGTTCTTGTTGTAGACATCAAAGAACACAGCTGCCAGCAGCACCAGTCCCTTGATTACTTGTTGGTAGTCGATGCCGATACCCATAATCGACATACCATTATTCATCACACCCATGACGAAGGCACCGATGACTGCGCCCATGACCTTACCCACACCACCAGAGGCAGAGGCGCCACCGATGAAACAGGCTGCAATCACATCTAGCTCAAAGCCCGTACCAGCCTTAGGGGTAGCCGTATTGAGACGAGCCGCAAAAATCAGCCCGGCCAGCGCGGCCAGCATGCCCATGTTGACGAAGGTGTAAAAGCTTACACGCTCGGTCTTGATACCAGACAGCTTGGCAGCCTTCTCGTTACCACCCACGGCATAGACCCGACGACCGATGGTGGTGCGATTAGTGACGAAGGTGTACAGCACCATCAAGGCAGCCATGATGATCAATACATTAGGCATTCCCTTATACGACGCCATCAGGTAGCTGAAGCCGATGATGGCAACAGAAAAGACCACATTCTTGAGCACAAAGAACAAGGCTGGTTCATCTTCCATGCCATGCTTGACCTGCTTGCTACGAGCGCGCACCTTGAATGCCAGCAAAACCGCTGCTGCCAACACGCCGACCAGCAGCGAGGTCATGCGCAGCGAACCGCTATCGCCAAACAGTTCAGGAATGAAACCCGAGCTGAGCAACTGAAATGCATGTGGGAATGGGCCAACCGACTGGCCTTGTAGCAAGGCCAGCGTCATTCCCTTGAACACCAGCATGCCCGCCAGCGTAACAATGAACGACGGGATGCGGAAGAAGGCGACCCAATAACCCTGAGCGGCACCAATCAACGCACCGGCGGCCAGACAGATGATGGTCGTCACAATGAAATTGACTTCATAGTTCACCATCAGCACTGCTGCCAGTGCACCGATAAAGCCGACCACCGAGCCCACTGAGAGATCGATGTGACCGGCCACAATCACCATCAGCATGCCTAATGCCATGATCACCACATAACTGTTCTGCAACAGCAGGTTCGTCAGATTCAGGGGCTGCATCAGAGTGCCGTCAGTCATTACCTGAAAGAAGGCCATGATGGCGACCAGCGAAAGCAACATGCCATATTCACGCATATTGTTCTTGAGGAAGCCGACGTATTCACGCTTGGCCACTGGGACCTCTTCTAGCGCTGGTTTCTTGCTCATTTCAGTGTTCTCCATTCTTCACATTCCGACATTGCGCACGATGGCGCGCATGATCTTTTCCTGGGAGGCATCGGCACCATCGAATTCCCCGACGAACTTACCCTCATTCATCACATAGATGCGGTCGCACATGCCGAGCAACTCCGGCATCTCGGACGAAATCATGATGATGCACTTGCCTTCACTGGCCAGTTGGCTGATCAGGCTGTAAATCTCGTATTTGGCACCCACATCAATGCCGCGTGTCGGCTCGTCCAGGATCAGCACTTCCGGATTGGAGAACAGCCATTTGCTGAGCACCACCTTTTGCTGATTGCCACCAGACAGATTGACCACCCGCTGCATCACACTCGAACAGCGAATACGCATCTTGGCGCGAAAGTCATCGGCCACATTGAATTCGCGCGCCTCATCAATCACCATGTTGTCGGAGATCGCACCGAGGTTGGCCAGCGAGATGTTTTTTTTGATATCTTCATCGAGCACCAGACCATCGCCCTTGCGGTCTTCGGTCACATAGGCAATACCGTGCGCAATGGCCTTTTGAATTGTGCTGAGATCAACTTTCTTGCCATGCAGCGACACCTCACCGCTGATACGGGTACCGTAGGCACGACCAAAAATACTCTTGGCAAGCTCGGTACGTCCAGCTCCCATGAGCCCGGCAATGCCGACAATTTCACCCTTGCGCACATGGAAATCGACATCCTTGATCACGACCCGATCAGGATGAATCGGATGATGTACGCGCCACTTCCTGACTTCGAAGATAGTGTCGCCAATCTCTGGCGTGCGCTTGGGATAACGGTCAGCCATTTCCCGGCCAACCATATTCTGGATGATGCGGTCTTCGCTGATCGCTTCCTGCCGACAGTCGAAGGTATCGATCGTGGCACCGTCACGCAATACCGTGATGGAGTCAGCAACCTTGGAAATTTCATTGAGCTTGTGCGAAATCAGGATCGAGGAAATACCCTGTTCCTTGAGTTCCAGCAACAGTTCGAGCAGCGCGTCGCTGTCGCTTTCATTGAGGCTGGCAGTCGGCTCGTCAAGGATCAGCAGCTTGACTTCCTTGGACAGCGCCTTGGCGATTTCAATCAGCTGCTGCTTGCCCACGCCGAGATTGGTCACCAGTGTCGATGGAGGATCCTTCAGACCGACCTTGGCCAGCAGGGCCCGCGCCTTGGCGTAGGAATCTTCCCAGTCGATCACCCCGTGCCGTGCCTGCTCATTGCCGAGAAAAAGATTTTCCGTGATCGACAACAGCGGCACCAGCGCCAGTTCCTGGTGAATGATGATGATACCGACGCTCTCGCTATCGACGATATCCTTGAATGCACGGGTCTGTCCCTGATACACGATGTCGCCAGAATAGGAACCGTGTGGATAGACCCCGCTGAGCACTTTCATCAGGGTGGACTTACCGGCACCGTTCTCACCAACGATGGCGTGAATCTCGCCTGTGCGCACCACCAGATTGACATTGTTGAGTGCCTTCACTCCTGGGAATGTCTTCTCGATGCCGCGCATTTCCAGAATTGTATTCATGTGTTCTGACCTCTTCTATGCACCGGGCTGTCATCGATGAAAACTGTGATGACACCAACCGGCTTCCCGCTGTGCCCGCGGCGATGCTGTTTGCACAGCGACCGCGCTTGCTCCGGAAACACCAACCCCGCGCGCAGGGCGCGGGGCTGTCTTGAACTACATCAGACTACGCGCCGAATTACTTGACTTGCGCTTCAGTGTAATAGCCGCTGCCGACCAGTACCTGCTTCCAGTTGGACGCATCCACACTGACTGGCTTCAACAGATAGGAAGGAACCACCTTGACGCCATTGTTATAGGTCTTGGTATCGTTGATAGTAGGTTGCTTACCCGACAGCAGTGCATCGACCATGGAAGCAGTGACCTTAGCCAGTTCACGTGTATCCTTGAAGACGGTCGAACGCTGTTCGCCACGGATGATCGACTTGACCGAAGGCACTTCCGCATCTTGGCCTGTCACTACTGGCATTGGCAGCTTTGGTGTGCCATAGCCAACGCCCTTGAGCGAGGAGAGAATACCGATACTGATGCCATCATAAGGCGACAACACGGCATCGACATGCGCATTGCCATAGTAGGCGCTGAGCAGGTTATCCATACGGGCCTGGGCAGTTGCACCGTCCCAACGCAGCGTGGCAACCTTTTCCATACCCATTTGCTTGCTGCGCACCACCAGCTTGCCACTGTCAATGTATGGCTTCAGTACCGACATCGCACCGTTGTAGAAGAAGAAAGCGTTGTTGTCGTCAGCCGAACCACCAAACAGTTCGATATTGAATGGCCCCTTGCCCGACTTCAGATCCAGTGCTTTTTCGATATAGCTGGCTTGCAGCACGCCAACCTGGAAGTTGTCGAAGGTTGCGTAGTAGTCGACATTCTTGGAATTGCGGATCAGGCGGTCATAGGCAATAACCTTGATGCCCTTGTCGGCAGCTTTTTGCAGCACGTCGGTGAGCGTGGTACCGTCAATCGATGCGATAACCAGCACCTTGACACCCTTGGTCACCATGTTTTCAATCTGTGCCAGCTGATTGGGAATATCGTCTTCTGCATATTGCAGGTCAGTCTGGTAGCCCTTTTCCTGGAATACCTTGACCATATTGTTACCGTCAGCAATCCAACGCGCCGACGATTTGGTCGGCATGGAAATCCCGATCAGGCCTTTGGTCTGTGCGCTCACCTGGGCGCTCACTGCCATCAGACCCATGCTCAACCCGAGCGTCAGCCCGGCCAGTACCGATTTGAGTTTCATCTTGCTTGTCTCCTAAGTTATTTCTGTTTTTAACCGCATAATGCAGACCGGAAAAACACCGGCATCTGCAAGGCCTCTACGATAATCATTAAAGCAATACATTTCTAATGATTTTTTTGCCAAAAGCCATATCATTTTTAGCATCCATTACACCATCGCGGCTTCTGGCCTGACTTCGCTTACTTTCCACCCGGCATCACGCAACTGTTTGGACCGGTGTAGCAGAATCATATTTCTTTTTTGCAATTTTTTCATGCTGCTTGCCAGCCTTTTGTGCGCTCAGTGACATCAGACGCTGCACCGCACAAAACACAAACAGCAGAATCCCGATGACAATTTTGGTCCACCAGGAACTAAGGGTGCCATCGAACGCGATCAAGGTCTGAATCACGCCAAGAATCAAAACCCCCGTCAGTGTGCCGGCAACATAGCCATAGCCGCCAGCAAGCAAGGTGCCACCGATGACCACCGCTGCGATCGCATCGAGCTCCGTCCCCTGCGCATGCAAACCATATCCGGACAGCATGTAGAACGAAAATAAAACGCCACCAAGTGCTGCACAGAAGCTACTGAAGGCATACACGGCAATCTTGGTTTGTCCAACCGGCAAGCCCATCAGCAAGGCCGAATGCTCATTACCACCGATGGCGTAGACGGCACGACCAAATCGCGTGTAATGCGCAAGATAGATCGCCACTGCCAACATCAAGAGTGCAATCACCACACTGGGCGAGACGAATGCATCTGGCCAGCCGATGCGGGTCTGTGACATGGTGACGAAAAGCGGATTGTCGATCGTGATCGAATTGATGCTGATCAGATAACACAAGCCACGTGCCAGAAACATCCCCGCCAGGGTGACAATAAATGCCTGCAGTTTGAAGAAATGAATCAGCATGCCCATGAGCGCACCGAACACGGTACCCAACAGCAATACCAGCGCGATCACCAGCAGCGCAGGCCAATGCCAGACCTGCAGCAGATACGCCGCAACCATAGTGGTCAGCGCCAGTACCGAGCCGACCGACAGATCAATTCCGCCAGACAGGATCACAAACGTCATCCCGATGGCCAGTACCAGCAGGAAGGCATTATCGATAAACAGATTCAATCCCACTTGCCAGGACAGAAAACCCGGATACTGCAGGCCGCCAAAGGCAAACATGACCAGCAGCAATCCCACCGTGACCAGTGAGGTGAAATAAGGACGGGCCAGCAAGGCACGCCATGACAGAAATTGACGCATGCACTTAGCTCCGCAGTCGTGAGGACAAGGATTGCCACTGCGTCCGAAACTCGGGCGACTGTGACAGACAGACCAGAAATACCACTACCGACTTGACTACCATGTTGACCTCCGGCGGCACACCCAGTGAATAGATGGTGTACGTCAGGGTCTGAATGATGAGTGCGCCGATGACACTGCCGACCAGGCTGAACTTGCCACCGGCCAGCGAAGTTCCGCCCAGCGTCACGGCAAGAATGGCATCGAGCTCAAGCAGCAAGCCAGCATTATTGGCATCTGCACTCTTGATGTTGGAGCAGATCATCAATCCGGCGATGCCAGCGCAGAGACTGCAGAACAGGTAGACAAACAGAATCACCGCTGCTGTTCTGATACCAGCCAGTCGCGCCGCAACAGGATTGCAACCGACAGTCTGAATAAACAGACCCAGTGCCGTCTTGCGCATCAGCAGTGCCAGCAGTACGAACATGACCAGCACGATCGTGAGCGAAAACGGCAACCCGAGCAGATAACCACCGCCCAGATAGAAAAAGGGCTTGTAATACACGGTAATGATCTGACCATCAGTCAACAACTGTGCCAGACCACGTCCGCCGACCATCAGAATCAAGGTGGCGATGATCGGCTGCAAACCCAGCGTCGCCACCAGCAATCCGTTCCAAAGACCACACAATAGCGCCACACCAATCGCTGCCAGCAAGGCCCAACCCATGGGGGTATTGCTGACATACTCTGGCACGCCATTGTGGACCACCATGGTGCCGCCAATGAGCATGGCTGCCACCGTACCGGAAATAGCCACCACCGCGCCAACTGAGATATCGATGCCGCGTGTGGCAATCACCAGGGTCATGCCTAGCGCCGCTAACATCAGTGGCGCCGCGCGATTGACAATATCAATCAGGCTGCCGTACAGATGTCCATCCCTGAGGGTCAGATGAAAGAAGCCCGGAATCAAGAGCAGATCGAGTAACAGCAACACCAGCAATGCTCCTAACGGACGCATCAACGGATGTCGCAACAACCGCAGCAGATGCTGCCACTTTTGCCTCAGCGCTGTCTGGCGCTGCCCCGGTTCCATCGTCAGATTGGTATTCATTGATGCACTCACGCTGCCTCTCCTGCAATGACCTGCAATACCGACTCTTCATCGAGCTGACCACGCAGGTACTGGCCGCCGCCCTGACGATCGCGCAAGACCAACATGCGATCACTGCAACGTAATACTTCAGGTAACTCCGATGAAATGAAAAGAATCGCCATTCCCTTACGACAGAGACCGATCACAAAGTCCATGATTTCCTGCTTGGCCCGCACGTCAATGCCGCGGGTGGGCTCGTCAAGTATCAGCATCGCCGGATCGGTCGCCAGCCAGCGTGCCAGCAATGCCTTTTGCTGATTGCCTCCCGATAATGATCCGATCGGGGTTTCAATATCCGGCGTCTTGATGCCCAGCCATTTCACGTAGTCGTTTGCAATCTTATGCTGCTGCTTGCGCGGAATCACTCGCAACAATCCGTTACGTGCTTGCAAAGCGAGCATGATATTGTCACGCACCGATAACTCCAGAATCGCCCCTTCGGTCTTGCGGTCCTCTGAACAAAAACCGATGCCCGCATGAATGGCGTCACGTGGTGTTGCCAGGCGGCGTTCTACACCGCGAATCTGCAACGTGCCTGTATCAGCCTTGTCGGCACCAAACAGGAGCCGGGCCAGCTCGGTCCGACCGGAACCGAGCAAGCCGCACAGGCCAAACACTTCGCCGCTATGTAGTGCAATATCCTGCGGGGCGAGCGCGCCCTTGCGTCCTAATCCGCGAGCCTCGAGAAAGACTTCTCCAGCATCATTTGCTGCTGACGGCACAACTGGTACGGCGTCAAAAAACGGGGTATCACCAGCGACACCAACCATCTTGTTGACCAACTCCAGCCGGGATAACTCTGCCACCGCGTATTCACCTTCCCTGACGCCGTTGCGCAAGACAGTGATACGGTCAGAAATCTCGTAGGTCTGATCCAGAAAATGGGTCACGAACAAGATTGCCATGCCCTCGTCGCGCAAGTTGCGCAGCACCTGAAACAATAATTGGACCTCAGCATCATCCAGACTGGAGGTCGGCTCATCCAGAATCAGTACCCGCGCCGACACCAGCAATGCACGGGCAATCGCGACCATCTGCTGGACCGCCAGCGGATACACCGACAAAGGCTTCTGCACATCAATATGCAAATCAAGTCGCTGCAGCAGTTGCTCCGACGCGACCTGCATGCGGCGCCAATCCACCGGACCGAAACCACGCCACTTGCGCGGGTAACGTCCAATGAAAATGTTTTCGGCGACAGAAAGATTCGGACATAGATTCACTTCCTGATACACCGTACTGATACCGAGTTCCTGTGCCTGCCGGGTCGAGGCTGGCGCAATACGTTGACCATCCAGCAGAATCTGACCGTTATCGGGGGTGTAGACACCAGTCAATACTTTAATCAGTGTTGATTTACCGGCACCGTTTTGCCCCATCAGCGTATGAACTTCACCGGGATAGAGGCAGACATTGACATCGGTGAGCGCCTTGACGCCGGTGAATGCTTTATAAATATGACTGAGTTCGAGCACCGGTGCGATGCCGTTGACTACGTTGGACATGGCGATTCCAGCAGTAAAAGAGCGGCAAATCACTTCTGGCTTGGTGTTACAACACTGCGCCAATACGCCATGATGGATTTGCCGCGCAAAGCCCTGCGTCTGAGGTCGCGCCAGCAAAAGTGTCTGGCAACGACCTCAAAGGGCCCAAGGGAATACTCCAGAGGAGTTCAGTGAGAGAGAACCTGGAACAGGTTGACTCAATATTTGCGGTTCGGGAATTCCTTGGCGGCGACTTCTGCCGGGAATACACCTTCCTGTGTCGTGATGCGCTTCGGCACTTCCTTGCCAGCCTTGACATCGCGCGCAACAGCCATCAGTTGTGGGCCCAGCAACGGGCTGCATTCCACGGTGACGTTAAGTTTGCCGGCCATCATGGCTTCGAATGCACCTTTGACGCCATCCACCGAAATCACAATGATGTCCTTGCCTGGTTTCAGACCAGCTTCTTCAATCGCCTGGATTGCACCGATTGCCATGTCGTCATTGTGCGCATAGAGCACGTTGATTTTCTTGCCTTCTGCCTTGAGGAAGGCCTCCATGACTTCCTTGCCCTTGGCGCGGGTAAAGTCACCAGTCTGCGAGCGAATGATCTTCAAGTTCGGATTGGTCTTGATCACTTCCTCGAATCCCGCCTTGCGATCAATCGCAGGTGCCGAACCGACGGTACCTTGCAGTTCGACAATATTGATATCGCCTGCTGGCAGCGTCTTGGCACGCTCCAGCAACCAGCGGCCGGCGCGGCGTCCCTCTTCCACGAAGTCCGAACCGATGAACGTCACATACAAGGATTTATCGGCCACATTGACAGCACGGTCAGTCAAAATGACGGGAATTTTGGCGGCCTTGGCTTCCTGCAAAACCGTATCCCAGCCTGATTCCACCACTGGCGAAAACGCAATCACATCAACCTTCTGGGCAATGAAGGATCGAATCGCCTTGACCTGGTTTTCCTGCTTCTGTTGTGCGTCAGCAAATTTCAAAGTAACGCCGGCATTCTTGGCCGCTTCTTTGATGGATACAGTATTGGCGGTACGCCATTCACTCTCTGCGCCAACCTGGGAGAAGCCAATCGTGAGTGGTGTTTCGGCCAGCGCACTGGCGCCAATTCCCCATCCCATTCCCAACCAGATTGCGGTACTCAATACGGCTCTGCGTGTGATCTTCATTGCTAGTCTCCGAGTATTTTTATACATGTCATTGTTGTGTCACTAAGGGGCCGACACAGATTGCAGCGGTACCGCCAATCTTGTACTTGTGTGGCAAAAGGCGATGCCTGGATTGGTCAGATAAAGTCTGCCGGACCATCTTAGGAGAGTGGCTTATGCCGAACAAATGAATTTTTAGCCACTATCGATACCAGTTCAGACATGAGAGATAGCTACGAGAGCAGACCTGATCGGCCTTACAACCTATCATTTTTGATATCAATCTTTACTATTTTTTCATTATTCAGCATCAGTGACGGGTGTTAACATCATTTTCGTTTTTATCAGGCGGAGCAGACCGCAACGCATCCGTCGCCGACCACATTGAGACATCATGACAAGTTCTTCCACCGCAGTACCGACGGCACTACTTGCGCTCGACTGGGGCACTTCTTCCTTGCGCGCCTACCGCTTCGGTCAGGATGGCGCGTTGCTGGACAAGCGCGCGCTGCCGTGGGGTGTCATGCAATTACCGCCGGCACCATCGGGGGTCGTCGACAGCGATCCGGCAGCAGGCTTTCGGCGGGCGCTGGTCGCTGCCTGTGGTGACTGGCTGGAACAGTACCCAGGAGTTGCCGTGATTGCGGCTGGAATGGTCGGCAGTAAGCAAGGCTGGCGCGAAGCTCCCTATCTTGAGGCACCGCTGGATATCGATGCCATCGGCACCACCCTGACCCGTATCGATACTGGACTCGGCATCACGTTGCATATCGTGCCGGGGCTGCTGCAGCGCACTGCACTTCCCAATGTGATGCGTGGTGAAGAAACGCAGGTTGCTGGCATTGTCGATCAATTGCAGAGTGATGATCTGCTGATCGGACTGCCGGGAACGCATTCCAAATGGGTCCATGTGCATCAGCGCAGGATTGCGCATTTTGATACGTTCATGACCGGCGAAATGTATGCCGCGCTGGTCGGTCACACCATTTTAGGCCGCACCATGGAGCTGGATGCTCCAGCCGAAGAACAACGTGATGACAACGCATTCTTGCGTGGTGCCGCAGTCGCACAGAGCGCAGATGGCCGGGCTGGACTGCTGTCGAACATCTTTAGTAGCCGGACGCTAGGGCTCACAGGAGAATTGTCCCCGTATGCGCAGTCAGAGTATTTATCCGGTCTCCTTATTGGTCATGAAATCGCCGCCATGCTGGCGCTGAGATCGCGCATGACAGGCGCATCGCCATCCGCGCAAATTGCGCTGGTAGGCGACGAAAAATTGTGCCGTCGCTATCAGCGCGCATTGACGCTATACGGCATTGCGGACGCCCGATTGGCTGCCTCTGCGACCGAACACGGACTCTGGAAACTTGCCCATCACGCAGGCTTGTTGGGCTGAATCCATTTTCCTTATCGATTTATTGCAACACACTGAAGAAAGTTTCAGCATGCCGAATAACGTATTCCAGCAAGCCCTCCAGGAATGTGGATTGATCGCGATTCTGCGCGGCGTACGCCCTGATGAAGTCGAGCCCATTGGACAGGAGCTCTATGCAGCGGGCTTTCGCGTCATCGAGGTGCCGCTTAACTCACCTGAGCCGCTGCGTAGTATCGCTACGCTGCGACGTAGTCTGCCTGCCGATTGCGTGGTCGGTGCCGGCACCGTGCTGAGTCCAGAACAAGTCCAGGACGTCAAGGCCGCAGGTGGAGAAGTGATTGTGATGCCGCACAGCGACCCCGCCGTTATTCGCGCTGCCAAGCAGGCCGGCTTGTTCAGCGCACCCGGTGTTGCTACTCCCACCGAAGCATTTGCTGCCCTGGCCGCAGGTGCCGACGTACTGAAAATGTTTCCGGCGGAGCAGCTCGGGCTGCCAGTTGTAAAAGCCTGGCGCGCTGTCATTCCAAACTCGATTGCCCTGCTACCAGTAGGCGGCATTGCTCCAGCCAGCATCGCACCATTTATCCGGGCCGGCGCCTCGGGTTTCGGTCTCGGCTCGGCACTTTATACACCTGGATTGGACGCTACTACTGTCGGTAAAAATGCGCGTGCCTTTGTGGCTGCCTGGAAAGACCGCCACAACAACAGTACGACTAATCAATGACTCATCCTATCGGCATGAACCAAGCCGATGCAGGTATGCACTCCCTGAGAAACAGGGGCTTTAAAACACGGTAACGACACCGAACAGAAACGGAACCAACTCCATGAAAATTACCAAGCTGACCACCTTCATCGTGCCACCGCGCTGGTGCTTTCTCAAAATTGAAACCGATGAAGGTATTACCGGCTGGGGCGAGCCCATCGTGGAAGGTCGCGCCCATAGCGTCGCAGCAGCGGTAGAAGAACTTGCTGACTATCTGATCGGCAAGGATCCCCGCAACATCGAAGATCACTGGACAGTACTTTATCGGGGAGGCTTCTATCGCGGTGGCGCCATCCACATGAGCGCACTGGCGGGGATCGATCAGGCTTTGTGGGATATCAAAGGCAAGGCACTGGGCGTCCCAGTCAATCAATTGCTGGGTGGTCCGGTACGTGACAGTATTCGCGTCTACTCGTGGATTGGTGGCGATCGCCCTGCCGATACGGCACGTGCTGCCAAGGATGCTGTCGGCCGCGGCTTCACTGCCGTCAAGATGAATGGCACGGAAGAGCTCCAATTCGTCGATAGCCATGACAAGATTGATCTGACCATTGCCAACGTTGCTGCGGTACGTGAGGCCGTCGGCCCGAACGTGGGCATTGGTGTGGATTTCCATGGCCGGGTTCACAAGCCGATGGCCAAGGTGCTGATCAAGGAACTGGAACCGTACAAGCTGATGTTCATTGAAGAGCCGGTGCTGAGCGAGAATTACGAAGCCCTGAAGGAAATCGCCCATCTGACGGCGACGCCGATTGCGCTGGGAGAGCGACTGTATTCACGCTGGGACTTCAAGCGCATTCTCAGCGAAGGCTATGTCGATATCATTCAGCCCGATGTCTCCCACGCCGGTGGCATTACCGAGACCCGCAAGATTGCCAGCATGGCCGAGGCCTATGACGTTGCGGTTGCACTGCATTGCCCGCTTGGACCGATAGCGCTGGCAGCCTGCCTGCAGGTCGATGCGGTGTCCTACAATGCTTTCATCCAGGAACAAAGTCTGGGTATCCATTACAACCAAAGCAATGACCTGCTGGATTACGTGACACAGGCGGATGTGTTTGGTTATAAAGATGGCTTTGTCAACATTCCGCAAGGACCAGGACTCGGCATTGAGATCAACGAAGACTATGTGAAGCAGCGTGCTGAAGTGGGACATCGCTGGCGTAATCCGATTTGGCGGCATAAAGACGGCAGTTTCGCCGAATGGTAAAACTTGGGGTTGGGCCTACTGCGAGAGCGGTGAACGATGCCGCACAGTGCTCGGAATCCTCATGTACTTAAGTACATTCCGGTTCCTGCGCGCCGGGCGACACCGCTCACCACTCTCTCGCTACGGCCCAACCCCAAGTTTGCTCTTGGCATGCTGAGCGGATTATTCAACGGCGTTTAATGTTTAATGTTTAATGTTTATTTTTCAACATCCTCACTCCTCTTCAAGCCTCTGCTGTCAGCTCTATTTTTTCCCTCCTGATTTATCCGCCTAGCCTGTGCGCTGCATGACTTTGCGGCTGCACGTAAAATAGCGATTTCCCTCGCTTCGTTTTCCTCTGGATCTCTCCGCATGAACTGGCCCCTGTTTGCACTTGCTGTCGCTGCCTTTGGCATCGGCACCACTGAATTCGTTATCATGGGCCTGTTGCCCGATGTTGCCCGTGATCTGGGCGTATCGGCCCCTGCTGCGGGCATGCTGGTCTCCGGTTATGCCATCGGTGTTGCCGCGGGTGCGCCTGTGCTGGCAATCCTGACCGCAACATGGCCTCGCAAGCGTGCCTTGGTTAGCTTGATGTGCCTGTTCATTCTGGGCAATGTCTTGTGCGCCATCGCACCGTCCTACGAACTGCTGATGGCAGCGCGGGTTGTGACGGCGTTTTGTCATGCGGCATTTTTTGGTATCGGTGCCGTGGTCGCGGCCGAACTGGTGCCACACGATAAAAGAGCACAGGCAGTTGCCCTGATGTTTACCGGCCTGACCGTGGCCAATATCCTTGGCGTGCCCGCCGGTACCGCACTGGGCCATGTCACAGGCTGGCGCTCGACGTTTGCAGTGATCACCTTGATCGGCTTGCTGGCGATGGTTCTTCTGTGGCGCTGCCTGCCGACCAAAATCGCCATGCAAGGTGGCAGCATCCTCAAGGAATTCCGCGCCATCATTCATCCGCAAGTCCAGCTGGCATTGCTGACCAGTACCCTTGCATCGGTCAGCATGTTTAGCGTGTTGACCTATATCGCCTACATTTTGCTGGATGTCACTGGTTTTACGGCACATCAGGAAAGCTGGGTCTTGCTGCTGTTTGGTGCGGGTATCACGGTCGGTGGATTGGTTGGCGGTCGCCTGGCAGACTGGCGTCTGATGCCAGTGCTGCTTTCCATGTTTGTCTGCATTGCATTGATTCTGCTGCAGTTTTCCTGGAGTAGTCACCACATGATCCCGACGCTCATTACGATGTTCGTCTGGGGTGCGTTCTCGTTTGCCGTTGTACCAGCTGCGCAGGTGCGCGTTCTCGACAAAGCAAGAAAGGCTCCCAATCTGGCGTCAACGCTCAATCAGGGCGCCTTCAATGTCGGTAACGCCAGCGGTGCCTGGCTGGGTGGTCTGGTCATTGCTGCAGGATTGCCGCTGACCGATTTGCCACTACTCGGTGCTGGCGTATCAGTACTGGGATTACTGGTGGTATTACTATCGGCATTGCTGGATCGGCGCGCTGTAAGTAAACCGGCGATCATTGCAGGTTTGCAGGAATCGAATAGCCAGCCCTAACGACGGACGCTGGATCAATTCGGGCCAAGTGTCGTCAGCTTCATTGTGTTTTCTGACGTCGACAAAGGTGACTGCTGGGTTTGATATTGACCCGAACTTAACCGCACACGCGGCAGGGTTACCTTCCCGATATAACGACTGCTGACAGGCTCCGGAGGGAGCGTCGGATCAAACCTTACAACTTTTTTCTGGTTTATGTCAGATTTGGACTCGGGCTGCGTCGCGGGTCTCAATTTCGCACGCGGAATCAATGGCTTTCGAGCGGTAGTAGATGGTCCAAAATACGGCCATGTCGAATCTTGCGGGCTTGATCTTTTCTCAAAGCTGCTGCCCGCATGCCTGACTTCATCTCCTGGCCGACCGGAATCTGGTGTGATAACGCTCTGCGTTTGCGGTTTAATAAAGGACGCAACTTTCGCCATCACATACTGCTGATTTCCCGCCTCGGTACGCGTTGATTCACCGAGTTGTGATTTCATTTCCGTCAGCGCCTTTCGTGCCTCGGCGTCCAGTCGGCGAAAGTCAGCAGATACATTTCGTGATTGTTGCTGAATTACTTTTTGTTGTGAGCTTACGTTTTTTAATGACGGACCCAACAGCGTTATGAGAGCGAGACTGGCAGTCCATCTTGTCCGTCGGTGGCATACGGGATGTTCCAGAAACCAGGTTAACCAATCGTGAAAACAGGGAAGGCCCGGATTGGACACCACACCCGAAATGACGAGGCAACGAAGACAAAAGCATCTTAAACGAAAAGGAATTAGTAATAGAAGACAATGAAATACTCACTAAATCAAAATGGATGAAACTGACCAATGGGAGCTTTATCGGCTGATACGTCAACATGCGCCGACAGAACATAAGCTGGGAGGTGGGAATTTATTTACAGCGCAGTTACAGCTCAGTGACGGGACGAGGAGAATTGTTCTGATAGCAAGTTTCCGGCTTTTGATCCGATGGCAGGAACGCTTCCTTAACTTGGGTAAACACAAGATGGCGCGCCGGGATCATCACCAGATAGTCTAGCGAGTCAGGCTCCTCATTGTCGTCAAGCTTCTCAAAGACTAGCTCCGGCGGTCTATCGGCGCGCACATGCTGTATCAGCGACTCACTTTTTCTCACTGGCAAAGACATAACTCTCTTTACAACCATACCACCATCGACTTTGTTCATATTGGAACAACGGGGGGCCGAGGTCGCTTGGGTTGGCGGTGCTTTTTGCGACGTCTTTACGCAGCTAATATTCTGAATAAAGTGTCGAATACTCTCAGAGATATAGCGCTTGATTCGTGAAAAGCCTTCTGAAAGTGAAGCCAGGGTGCGTGTCGTTAGGGAGACTTTAGGGGCAGCAATATTGAGTGGCATAGCGATTCTTCGTATGGTGATGGTGGCAGTCAGTGCAATGTAGCCTTGTCCGTCCGAGGCGCGTTAGCAAATACCACGCAGCAGGCTCGACAACATGACAATTTCATCTCGGTACGAAGAAAAATCAAAAAAAACTTAAGACAGTAAATGGTGATTCATGAACATCACCAGATTCGGCAATGTTCATGCGGAACTCAGATAGTACCGAGCTCCAGTTCAATGATGTGGAAACCGGAGCAATCGGAGCAATTTGACATGTTGATGCACTTTTTCTGCACAGCATTCCCTTCATCTAAAGAGGACAACTCAGCCACCTCTTCCGGGATAGTACTCAAACGTTGATGGAGACAGTCATGTCCACGCGGGTCATCGCTGACATTGCTCATCATGTAATTGCTGTATTTCCCCCATTCATAATCCGTTTGCATAGCAGCGTCCACCTGCCGATCCGACTTCTGATCAGGTAGCGCTTGAGTAGATACCGATGCGATCTTGGCACCGATCCAGGTATACCTTCCTGCTACCGGAGGGCACTCACTAAATGTCGCATTGCTACAAGTCGTTACGTTCACGACACTACGTCCAATGTTCATCATTTTCTTGGCCACATAATTGCTCGCCTTGCTACAGGCGTTTGTAATCCGATGAAAAATTTCAGTAGGATTTAATAAAAAGATCATATTAGCCTCGACATATCACGATTTAGGAGGCGCGAGTTTAGATTCCGATCAGCCCGTACCGATAGCAAATTACAAACATTGTCGTTTGTGGCGATATATAAAAAAACGCCCCGCAACATGATGTTGCGGGGCGTTTTGATCTGTCCTGAGATCCTGTCTGCAATCGACAAGATGTCAGTGAGAATCAGGCAATACGTTCTTCGGAAACCGGGTCAAACAACAACGCCTTGGTCAGGTCGAAGGCCAGCTTGAGCGGCTGGTTCGGTGTCGCACCAGCACGTGGATGAGTCCGGCAGGTCACCGGTGCATCATTGAAGCGTGCCACCACCAGTGTATCGGGGCCAGTTGGCTCGGTCAGTTCCACCGTGCAGTTGATCTCTGTCGGTCGATAGTTGCCATGTGCGGAATCAGCATCACCATTACGGGCACTAAGTGCATCGGTGATATGTTCAGGACGGATTCCCAGTACCACGTCACGATTTACCCATTGACCAACCGTTTCAGCATTGCCGTTCAGTGGTAGTCTCAGCAGACTCTTCTGGCCTGCATGGTTGAGTTCGAACGCAGGACCGTTGCCATCCGTCGTGAGACGACCGCGCAGGAAATTCATCGATGGTGAACCGATGAAACCAGCCACGAACAGATTACTTGGCTGGTCATAGATTTCTTGCGGACTACCGAACTGCTGCACCACGCCATCTTTCATCACAGCGATCCGGTCACCCAATGTCATCGCCTCGATCTGATCATGCGTAACATAGACAATGGTACTGCCCAGACGTTGATGCATACGCTTGATTTCGGCGCGCATTTCCACCCGCAGCTTGGCATCTAGATTCGACAGTGGTTCGTCGAACAGGAACAGCGACGGATCGCGCGCAATCGCACGTCCCATCGCCACACGCTGACGCTGGCCGCCGGACAGCAAGGCTGGCTTGCGGTCCAGTAAATGAGTGATTTGCAGGATATTGGCAACCCGTTCGACGATTTCCTTTTGCTCGGCCTTAGGGATCTTGCGAATGCCCAGACCAAAGGAAATGTTCTCGCGCACTGTCATGGTGGGATACAGCGCGTAGGATTGGAACACCATGGCAATGTCACGCTCTTTGGGGGCGACATTGTTGACCACGCGGTCACCGATCAGAATTTCACCTTCTGATACGGTTTCCAGGCCGGCGATCATGTTGAGCAAAGTCGATTTGCCGCAGCCGGAACCACCTACCAGAATCAGGAACTGACCATCTTCAATTTCCAGGTCAATACCTTTGAGCACTTCATTGCCGTTCGGATAAACCTTGCGTACGTTGCGAATTGATAAGCTTGCCATGCGATTACATCTCCAGATAGATTCTTAGATTCTTTAACCCTTGACGGCGCCGGCAGTCAGGCCACGTACAAAGTATTTCCCTGCCAGTACATAGACCAGCAGTGTCGGCAAGGCGGCAATGATTGCTGCTGCCATGTTGACGTTGTATTCAGTCACACCGGTTGAGGTATTGACCAGGTTGTTCAGTGCGACTGTCACCGGCTTGGCATCTGATCCGCCAAACACGACGCCGAACAGGAAGTCATTCCAGATCTGTGTGAACTGCCAGATGAAGCACACCATGAAGATCGGCAGCGACAGCGGGAAGATGATCTTGCGATAGGTCAGGAAAAAACCTGCACCGTCGATGCGCGCAGCTTTGACCAGTTCATCCGGAACCGTCACGTAGTAGTTGCGGAAGAACAGCGTGGTGAAGGCAATGCCATAGACGATGTGAACAAATATCAGACCGGTGGTGGTATTGGCCAGATCAAACAGGCCCAGCAAGCGTGCCATTGGCAAAATCACGACCTGGAACGGGATGAAGCAACCAACCATCAGACCGGCAAACAGTACTTCCGAACCACGGAAACGCCAGTGCGCCAGTACATAGCCATTGAGCGAACCGATGAGGGTGGAAATCAGTACTGCCGGAATGGTCATCTTCAACGAATTCCAGAAATATGGTGCCAGCCCGCCGCAATCAACACCGGTGCAGGCGGTGTCCCAGGCTTTGCCCCAGGCGGCTGTCGTCGGGGAATGCGGCAATGCCAGCAGGTTGCTGGTACGAATTTCATCAAGTGACTTGAGTGAAGTCGTGATCATCACGTACAGCGGTGCCAGGTAATACAAGGCGACCAGAACCAGCAGCACATAAATCAGCACACGGCCCAGGGTCAGCGGCTGACGTTCCTGATTGGCGCCGGGTTTCGGCGCAAAGGTATCAACGGCCATTGCGGGTTCCTTTCGTTTCCAGATACATCAACGGTACCAGCACAGCCAGCACGGTTGCCAACATCATCACGGCAGAAGCGGCACCGAGCCCCAGCTGTCCACGTGTGAAGGAGAATTGATACATGAAGATCGCAGGCAGGTCCGACGAAGTACCGGGACCACCCGCTGTCAGTGCCATGACCAGGTCGAAGCTCTTGATCGCGATGTGTCCGAGCACCAGTAATACGCTGAAGAACACTGGGCGCAGTGCCGGGATCACGATACGGCGATAAATGGTTGGCAAACTGGCGCCATCGACCATCGCCGCCTTGATGATGGCATCGTCGATGCCGCGCAGGCCAGCCAGGAATAATGCCATCACGAAACCGGATGACTGCCAGACACCAGCAATGACCACGGTGTAAATCGCCATGTCGGAATTGACCAGCCAGTCAAACGTGAAATGCGTGAAACCGAAGTCGTGCATCATCTTTTCCAGCCCGAGGCCAGGATTGAGAATCCACTTCCAGGCCGCACCAGTGACAATGAACGACAACGCCATTGGGTAGAGATAAACGGCGCGTAAGGCTCCTTCTGCACGAATCTTCTGGTCCAGCAAAATCGCCATGAACAGGCCTATAGCCAGACACAGAACAATGAACAGACCACCAAAAATGCCGAGATTGGCAGCAGCGGTCCACCAGCGATCAAGCCCGAACAGGGCGACATATTGGTGGAAACCGGCGAATTCATAATTGGGCATCAGGCGCGAATTGGTCAGCGACAGATACACCGTGAGGCCGATGAAGCCGTACACAAAGACCAGCGATAACACTACGGTTGGCGATAACACCAGGCGTGGCAGCCAGGTATCGGCCAGTGCTGCGAATTTCCCGCCGTGCCGACGTACCGTCCGCGTAGAACCGTCGGCGCGTGCCGAGGGCAGGGAAAGTGATGAATTGGACATGCATGTCTCCTGAACCAGGGCTTGTTATCAACAGCAGACTGCCTGTCGATAAGACGGCACCGCTTCACGGTGCCGTCCCCTTCAAAAATTCGGCCATCAGCTATGACAGACTGTGGCACGAACCATCGTTTTACATTGTTACACCAAATGGAAGCCCTTCAGCTTCCATTGACTACCATTAACCAGCATTACTGCGTCTTGGCTGCCTTGGCCAACGCTTGTACCGCTGCCTGCGAGGTCATGTTGGAATTCATGAACTTGGAGATCACGTCAAACATGGCGCCCTGTGCTGCCGAGCTCACTGCCATACCGTGGGCCATGCTTGGCTCCAGCGTATTAGCCTTGCTCGATGCAGTGAAGTCATCCATCGACTTGATCGCGCAGCTGTCGAACTTGGTACGTGGAACATCTGGACGCACTGGAATCGATCCCTTGTTCAGGTTGAACACTTCCTGGAACTCTGGGCTCATGATCGCTGTTGCCAATGTCAGCTGCGCTTTTTGTGCGTCAGCATTCTTGACCTTGAACATGGCAATCGAGTCGATGTTAAAAGTGTAGGACTTTTCAGTACCAGGTGCAGCGACACACAGGTAATCCTTGCCTGGTTGCTTGCCAGCAGCAGTAAATTCGCCCTTGGCCCAGTCACCCATGAACTGCATACCAGCCTTGCCATTGATCACCATGGCAGTCGCCAGATTCCAGTCACGACCAGCGGCATCCTTGTCGATGTAGGTCTTGATCTTGCCCAGCGTGTCAAATGTCTTGACCATGTTAGGACCAGTCAGCGCAGCTTGGTCCAGCTTGACCAGTGCCTTGTTGTAGAAATCAGCACCACCGACGCCCAGCGCAACTGTTTCAAACACGGTGGCGTCTTGCCATGGCTGACCACCATGCGCAATCGCGACAAAACCGGCCTTTTGAATCTTGTCAGCAGCTTCGAAGAACTCGGTCCAGTTAGTTGGCACCTTGGCACCGGCTTTCTTCAACACTTCAGGATTGATCCAGACCCAGTTCACACGGTGTACGTTGACTGGTGCGGCAACATAGTGGCCTTGATACTTCATCACGCTGGAAACCGACTTTGGCAACAGCGAATCCCACTTGCCTGCTGTTGCAGCAGCATCGATATTGGCCAGCACGCCTTCCTGACCCCATTCCTGAATGGCAGGCCCCTTGATCTGTGCAGCTGTCGGAGGGCTACCGGCAATCACACGTGCCTTCAGCGCTGTCGTTGCGTTTTCACCGGCACCACCGGCAACCGCAAAATCCTTCCAGGTCACGCCCTTGGCTTCCATGATCTTCTTCAATTCAGCAACTGACTTGGCTTCGCCGCCCGATGTCCAGTAGTGCAACACTTCGACTTCAGCAGCCTGCGCGACGACAGCGACGGTCGAGGCAGCAATCAGGGTGGAGGCGACCAGTGTGGTTTTCAGGGCTTGCGAAATTGGGTGCTTCTTCATTGTTTATCTCCTGTGTTTTTAACATTGCGTGCAGGTTTTACTGCCGCAAGATCTGTGTTCCCCTGGAATAGAGAACTGACGCTCAAGAACCTGTTGGTGCCTTGTCAGCACGCCACCGTTGCAGCCTTGCAAGCCAGAACAGTGATGTGCAAAACAACACTCTTTGAAAGCGATCTGTTTTAGTAAAACTACAAAATATTAAATCAAACTCCCGTCGCTCGCTTGTAATTGTAGTAATGCTACAGTAACATTGCAATATAAGTTTTGTTTAATTACATAGAAATTTCAATGCAAGCATCAACTTCCTTCAATTTTGTGCTTTTCGGCGCCACCGGCGATCTCGCCATGCGCAAGATATTGCCTGCGCTGTTCTCCGCACATGTTGACGGCAAGTTGCATGCATCTGGCCGTATCATCTGCGTCTCAAATCTTTCCTTGACGACTGCGGCATATCTGAGCTGGATCGACACCGATGTGCGACCACATATCGACCAGCAGGGTGCTGAATCTGCCAGCCAGACCAACAGCCAATACAGCCCTGCCCAGTGGGACAGTTTTTTGGCACGCGTCTGCTATGTCGAACTCGATGCCACCCGCGGTGCTGACTATCCATTGCTAGGCCAGCAACTTTCTGCCGACAGCGTGACAGTGTTTTATCTGGCAACCTCGGCGCGTCTATTTGAGCCAATCTCTAACAACCTGGCTGCCAGCGGGATTGCGCTCGACAACGCCCGTGTCGTGCTGGAAAAGCCGCTCGGCTATGACTTGCGGACATCTGAAGCGATTAATGATGCGGTGGCGGAAGTCTTTGCCGAAGACCAGATTTACCGAATTGATCATTACCTGGGCAAAGAGTCGGTACAGAACCTGCTGGCACTACGCTTTGCCAACAGCCTGTTTGAACCACTATGGCGGCGTGATTCGATCGAACACGTGCAGCTGACCATCGGCGAACAACTGGGTGTTGAGGGTCGTGGCGAATTCTATGACAGCACCGGTGCACTGCGCGACATGGTGCAAAATCACTTGCTGCAACTGCTGTGCATGGTCGCCATGGAACCACCGACCTCACTCGATGCCAACGCCATCCGCGATGAAAAAGTCCGGGTCCTGCGCGCGCTCAAGCCATTCAGCCGGGAAGACCTGGAAACCCGCGTCGTGCGCGGCCAGTACGCCGCCGGCGCAGTGCGTGGTCAGCCAGTGCCGGGCTATCATCAGGAAGCCGGTATCCCGCCGCAGTCAACGACCGAGAGTTTTGTCGCTCTACATACCGAGATCAATAACTGGCGCTGGGCGGGTGTGCCGTTCTTCCTGCGCACCGGCAAGCGGCTGGCCGAACGGACGGCAGAAATCATCATCACCTTCCGCCCGATTCCACATGCCATCCTGCCCATGCCGACTGGCGCGGGCGCCAGCAATCGCCTGGTCATCCGACTGCAACCGGAAGAATCGATTCAACTACATTGCTTTGCCAAGCAGCCCGGTGACAGCATGACGATTCAACCGGTAGCACTGGATCTGGCATTTGATCAGGCCTTCAAAGAAAAACGCGCAGACGCCTATGAGCGGCTGCTACTGGATGTCATTCGCGGCAATCTGTCGCTGTTCGTACGACGTGACGAGCAGGAGGCGGCGTGGCGATGGGTTGAACCTTTGTTACATCATTGGCAAAACACACCCGCGCTGCCCAAGTCCTATCAGGCTGGAAGTTGGGGGCCCAGCGCTTCATCGGCGATGCTATCGCGCGCCGGTGCGCATTGGCCGGAAGACCGGTGAACAAAATTGCAGCGAGCACACTCGATCGCACCAGCTGCAATGATTGAAGGGGAATTTGCGCAAACACGCTACACTAGCCGACGATTTAAAAAAGGCGCAGTGCCCCTGTTTCACCGATACGCATAACCGTTTTTTTTCGGAAAGTATTCTACATGTCTGCATCGTTACAACCCGGCAGTCACCATCCTTCGAATGCCTTCATGGATGGCCCGCGCTTGCTGGCCGACATCGGCGGTACCAATGCCCGTTTTGCGCTGGAACGCGCACCTGGACAGATCGATACGATACAGACGCTGCGCTGCGCCGATTATGCGGAGTTCAGCCTGGCTGTGAAGGCATATCTGGAGGGCAATCAAAGCCCCGCGGTCAAGCACGCAGCGATCGCGATTGCCAATCCTGTGCATGGTGATCAAATCAAGATGACGAACCATCACTGGGCATTCTCGATCGAACAGACGCGCCGTCTGCTCGGTTTCGATACCTTGCTGGTCGTCAATGACTTCACTGCACTATCGATGGCACTGCCACATCTGGAACAGACGCACTGTGTCCAGATCGGTGGTGGAGCAGCACTGGAAGGCAGCGTTATTGGTCTGGTCGGTGCGGGCACTGGCCTCGGCGTCGGTGGCCTGATCCCGAGTGAGGGACGCTGGATTGCGTTGGGTAGTGAAGGCGGCCATGCCTCGTTCTCGCCCAATAACGAGCGCGAAGCTGCCATTTTGCACTACTGCTGGCGCACCTTTACCCACGTCTCTGCCGAACGCCTGATTTCCGGCCCCGGGCTGGAAACTATTTATAACGCACTCTGCGATATTGACCAGGTCGTCAATCCTGCCCCACTCTCAGCGGCGCAGATTGTCGAGCGCGCCCTGCGAAGCAACGATGCGCTGTGCGTGGAAGTGATTGACTGCTTCTGCGGCATGCTTGGCACCTTGGCGTCTAACGTGGCTGTAACGCTGGGTACCCTGGGAGGAATCTATATTGGCGGGGGCGTAGTTCCGCATCTGGGCGAGTATTTTGCACGGTCGGCGTTTCGTGCCCGCTTTGAAAGCAAGGGCCGCTTCAGCTCCTACATGGAAAAGATCCCGACCTTCGTCATCACCGCGCCCTATCCGGCCTTTGTCGGTGTTGCAGCGATCCTGGCGGAACGTCTTGGCGGCGGCAACGCAGTACCATTCCTGGAGCGCATCCGCAAAGCACGCTCCCAGTTTTCGCCGGCTGAAGAACGCGTCGCCAGCCTGATTCTGGCTCACCCGCGTGCCGTGATGAGCGAGCCGATCTCCGAGATTGCGCGTCGCGCCAATGTCAGCCAACCAACAGTCATCCGTTTTTGCCGCACCATGGGCTGCCAGGGACTAGCTGACTTCAAGCTCAAACTGGCCTCAGGTGTGACGGGTACGGTACCGGTATCGCACAGCCAGGTACATGTCGGCGACTCCTCACTGGATGTCGGCGTCAAGGTGGTGGACAACACGATTGCGGCCATGATGGAAGTCCGCGATAGCCTCAATTCGGACACGCTGGCCAAAGTCATTGAAGTCTTGAGTCACGCCACGCGGATTGAGTTTTACGGCTTTGGCAGTTGCGGTCTGGTGGCCGAAGATGCGCAACAAAAATTCTTCCGTCTGGGTATTCCCTCGACTGCCTATACCGATCCGCAGTTACAGGAAGTGTCAGCTTCCCTGCTCAAAAATACGGATGTGGCGGTGATTATTTCCAACTCCGGTCGCCTGCGTCATCTGGCCACTACCGTGGAAGTTGCCGTCAACTCTGGCGCGACCATCATCGCACTGGCGCCCAGCAATTCGCAGTTGGCTAAACGTGCTGACTATACGCTAGCGGTGGAGCACGATGAAGGGAGCACGATGCATATCCCGATGGTCTCGCGCATTCTGATGTTGCTATTGGTCGATGTACTGGCAGTAGGCGTCTCCCTGAACCGCTCCAGTCCATTTGCCGAACTGCAACGTCAAGCCAAACGGGGCATCCTGGCACATATCGCTTCAGCACGCGATGCGCTCGGAGATAAGGTCTCGGCAGCGAGCGAAGCAACTGATGGTGAAGATGGTGGAAAGCCGAACCTGATCTCACATACAAAATAGCATCCATACTTTCTCGATGGCGCAAGACATCACCGGCAAGCCCAACAGGCTTGCCGTTTTTTATTTGCTACTCCATCAACTTGATAACCCTTTTCCACGGAACAATACACTTGCTACCGATACACAATCGGTGACCTGACGACGGACTAGGTATCTATAGTTAATGAGGAAGGTGAAATAAAAAAGCCCGCTCAATTCGAACGGGCTAAGAGGGGGAGTTCCTCAGGATGTCACTACACCTACGACTACTCTACAATTCGCTGCGCCTCACCATCACAGTGCTGCGCATCCATCAGGTTCCGCTTGCGCAGGCCTCAAGTTCCTGGGCAAGCGCGGCTGGCATCGGAAGATACCAGCCGGGTATGACATTAGAACGAGTGGCTCACGCCGAAATACAGGGCATTCATGTTTTGACCAGCAATATTGCCCTGGCCAGTCTCGATCGTGAAGCTGTTCTTCGAGCTGTTCTTCAGTGTACCAACGCTCAC
>NZ_JACHYE010000024.1 GCF_014192645.1 Herbaspirillum sp. Sphag64
TTGCACTACCTCATGCTTGAATTTCGTTTCGTACTTCGCCATGAAAAACACCCCAAAGGTTGGATTGGTGTCCAACTTTTGGGGTGCGGTTCACACACACTGGTGGGTTTTTTTGTTTTTCAAGCACCGCTTGTTCTTCGGTGCTATCCAGGCAAGCGACTCAGGCAGCAACCGCCTCGGACTTGGTAGGAGCGGCTGCAACTTCGTCTGGTGCCGAGCGGATCAGGTGATCGAAAGCACTCAACGCAGCTTTAGCACCCTCACCAACAGCAATGACAATCTGCTTATATGGCACAGTAGTCACGTCACCAGCAGCGAACACACCTGGGATCGAAGTCTGTCCCTTGGCATCAATTTCTATCTCGCCATGCTTGCTCAGCGCAACCGTACCCTTGAGCCATTCTGTGTTCGGTACCAGACCGATTTGCACGAATACGCCTTCCAGTTCGATATGCTTGAGTTCACCGCTATTGCGGTCCTTGTAGCTCAAGCCATTGACCTTCTTGCCATCACCAGTGATTTCGGTCGTTTGCGCCGAGGTAATCACGACAACATTCGGCAAACTATGCAGCTTGCGTTGCAACACAGCATCGGCACGTAATTCTGCGCCAAATTCAATCAGGGTCACATGGCTGACAACACCGGCCAGATCAATTGCCGCTTCCACACCTGAATTACCACCACCGACAACAGCAACACGTTTGCCCTTGAACAACGGACCGTCGCAATGTGGGCAGTACGCCACACCCTGGTTGCGATATTCGCGCTCGCCAGGAACGTTGATTTCGCGCCAGCGTGCGCCAGTCGACAAAATCACGGTTTTGCTCTTGAGCACACCACCATTGGCCAGCTTGACTTCGATGAGCTTGTCACCAGGCACCAGCGCTTCGGCACGTTGCATATTCATGATGTCGACTTCATAGGCCTTGACGTGTTGCTCAAGCGCCGTTGCGAAGTGTGGACCTTCGGTTTCCTGCACCGAAACAAAATTCTCAATGGACATGGTGTCGAGCACCTGACCACCAAAACGCTCGGCGACAACGCCTGTACGGATGCCCTTACGTGCTGTGTAAATCGCAGCTGCAGCACCTGCTGGTCCACCACCGACGATCAGTACATCGTAGGCGTCCTTGGCACTCAGTTCTTCTGCCTTGCGAGCACCTGCACCGCTATCAAGCTTGGAGAGAATTTCTTCAACACCGGTACGTCCCTGACCAAACACTTCACCGTTCATGTAGACGGTTGGCACGGCCATGATCTGACGTTTCTCAACTTCATCCTGGAACAATGCGCCATCGACGGTCACAGAACGAATCCGCGGATTGATGATCGACATGACATTCAATGCCTGGACCACTTCTGGGCAGTTCTGGCAGGTCAGCGAAATATAAGTCTCGAAGCTGTAATCGCCATCGAGGTTACGGATTTGCTCGATCACTTTATCGTCGAGCTTGATGGGGTGGCCGCCGACTTGCAGCAGTGCCAGCACCAGCGAAGTAAATTCGTGCCCCATGGGAATACCAGCAAACTGCACGCTGATATCGGTTCCGGGTCGTGTCAGCGCAAAGGATGGCTTGCGTGCAGCGTGATCATTGCGTTCAACAAGCGTGATGCGCTCGGACAGCAAAACGATCTCTTGCAGCAGCTCCTGCAACTCACGGGATTTGGCGCCATCATCGAGCGATGCAACGATCTCGATCGGCTGCGTCACTTTTTCCAGGTACGCTTTTAATTGGGCTTTGAGATTAGCATCCAACATGATGATTTTCACTTTCGTGTGAGATTAATAAATCCGGACTCCGACACGCTGCCTCGTGAGCTTGATGTCGTTGCCAAGGCTGAGCCCGGATGTTTGCAGCAAATACAACTAGTACAGCGAACGCCTCGAATTGTTGAATGGGCCTAGCGAGCTTCTCAACGCTGAGATAGGACTGCGCAGTCGCCCAATCAGCAATTCAATTAGATCTTGCCGACGAGGTCCAAAGATGGCTTCAGTGTTTCAGCGCCTTCGGTCCACTTGGCTGGGCAAACTTCACCTGGGTGCGATGCCACATATTGTGCAGCCTTGACCTTGCGCAGCAATTCGGAAGCGTCACGGCCGATACCGTTGTCATGGATTTCCAGAACCTTGATCTGACCTTCTGGATTGATCACGAAGGTACCGCGCAGTGCCAGACCTTCTTCTTCGATCAGCACTTCGAAGTTGCGTGCCAGCGTTGTCGTTGGATCGCCAACCAGTGGGTATTGAACCTTCTTGATCGCATCCGATGTGTCGTGCCATGCCTTGTGTGCAAAATGGGTGTCGGTCGACACGCCGTAGATTTCTACGCCCAGCTTCTTGAATTCAGCGTAGTTGTTGGCCAGATCTTCCAGTTCGGTTGGGCAAACGAAAGTAAAGTCAGCTGGGTAAAACACGAACACGGACCACTTGCCCTTCAGGGTTGCTTCAGAGATATCGACGAACTTGCCGTCATGATATGCAGTTGCCTTGAATGGTTTGATTGTCGTATTGATAAGGGACATTGCAATTTCCTTTACTTGGGGTTGAAAGAAGATGAGTCATAGTAAAGCGCTGTTTATCATTAATCAAATTTATTTATTAAATACTTTTGATTGCACAAAACTATCGACAACGGGTTAAAACAGCTTGCTTTTGGCAACATTGGGAGGAACTTGTGCAAAACAAGCGCCGGCAGTTGCTGTCGTCTATGGCGATGACGGCAATAGTTTGGTTCCCGCCGCAATATTACTGCACTCGTGTTGAACGCGTGTGACCTTGCCTGGTCATGGTACGCAAGCGGATGGTTGAAATATAAAAAAACTTCTAGTTCACAAGTGATATACGACTGGTGTTAACTCAAATAAACACTATATGTTCTCAAACATTTGTCGATGCATCTCTCCGTCTTCTTACTCCCCCCGTGCCGAGGAGGCAGCCGTTGGAGCAGCTGCTGCCGCAGACAATACGATTGCCAGCTATATCGTCAATGTAGACAGCGTTCAATTTTCACCACCCGTGACGACACGGCCACTAGTCAAGGCAACGACGCAAGCAGATCCTGAGGCCGGCCCCTCCCGCCTGATGCCGATAGCAAGCAAACATGGACCGGAGCCCATCCAACAACTGATTGCGCCGCAGCCGACCAGAATCAGTTTGACCAAGGCGGTCTATCATGGGTCGCTGGGTCTGGTAGCGGAGTTATTGAAAACAGAGGCGGCAACGATCAACATCACGAACCGCAAGGGCATGAATGCGCTCGGGATCGCTGCCTACAAGAACCACCTGAAGATCCTGGGACAGCTGTTGCAGGTGCCTGACATCGATGTCAACGCACCGAATCATCTCGGCATCACCGCATTGAGTCTGGCTGCTTATGCCAATCATGCAGAGGCGCTCCAGACTTTGCTGCGGGTCCCGGGGATCAAACCCAACCAAGCCAACGACGAGGGCGAAACACCACTCAGTCTGGCCGCCTATGCAGGCCACGTTAACATCGTCGACCAATTGCTACAAACGCCTGGAATTGATGCAAATACCGTGAACAATATTGGCCTGACAGCTCTGATGTGGGCTGTATCGCGTGGCCATCTCCAGATTGTTGAGTCGCTGCTGGGCTCACCGGGAATAGATTTCAATACACAGGATCAATGCGGCAACACGGGCTTGATGCTGGCAAGCTTTCTGGAGTTGGGCGACATCGTTGACCGACTATTGAGCCAGCCGGAGATTGACGTCAATGCAGCGAACATCAAGGGCAATACGGCCTTGATCATCGCCGCTACCCTTGGTCATGAAGAAATCGTGGAGAAGCTACGGCAGGTCGCTGGCATCAATTTCGATGCGACCACCGTGAGCGGAGACACCGCGCTCAGTCGTGCAAGGAAAAAGGGACACCTCGGCATCGTCCACGCCTTGAACCTGGGAAGCATGCCGGCGGGGTTCGGTACCAACGGACCAGAATAAAACAACGGCGCCACGCCAGCCTCAACCTCCTCGAATGAAGAAGACTGATACTGGACGTGGCGCCGGATTTCAGCAGAAACGCGAACGCGCCTCAGGACAGTCAGACAGCCAGTTTGCGCGCCAATTGTGCCTTGGTGTCGATCAGTTCCTGTGGCAGATGGTACTTGAGCTTGTCGAACAGTTCTGTGTGCAGTTCAAGCTCCTGAATCCATGCGGCCTTATCGATAGCGGTAATTGTCGCGAACTGCTCGCGGCTGAAATCAAGGCCATCCCACTGGATATCTTCAAAGCGCGGTGAGACACCAAACAAATGCTGCTCTCCGCCAACCTTCACACCCTGTGGATCTTCAATACGCTCCAGCATCCACTTCAAGACCCGCATATTGTCGCCAAACCCAGGCCAGACAAACTTGCCCTCGGCATCGGTACGGAACCAGTTGACGCAATAAATCTTTGGCAACTCGGCGGGTGATGCAGCAATTTTCTTGCCGATATTGAGCCAATGCTGGAAGTAATCGCTCATGTTGTAACCGGTGAATGGCAGCATTGCAAACGGATCGCGACGTACCACCCCTTGCTGACCAACTGCAGCGGCCGTGGTTTCTGACCCCATGGTCGCCGCCATGTAGACACCTTCGACCCAGTTGCGCGCTTCCGTCACCAATGGCACCGTAGTGGAACGGCGGCCACCGAAGATAAAGGCCGAAATTGGCACGCCAGCAGGATCATCCCAGGCCGCATCAATGACCGGATTTTGTGTTGCTGCAACGGTGAAGCGGGCATTCGGATGGGCTGCCTTGCGGCCGGTTTCTTTGGCAATCTCGGGCGTCCAGTCCTTGCCTTGCCAATCGATCAGATGGGCTGGCACTTCCTTGGTCATACCTTCCCACCAGACATCGCCATCGTCTGTCAGTGCGACGTTGGTGAAGATGGTATTGGCACTAAGCGAGGCCATGCAATTGAAGTTGGTTTTTTCATTGGTGCCTGGCGCCACACCAAAATAGCCAGCTTCCGGATTGATCGCATACAAGCGGCCATCGGCGCCCGGTTTGATCCAGGCAATGTCGTCACCGATGGTGGTAACTTTCCAGCCAGCGAAAGTCTTGGGTGGGATCAGCATGGCAAAGTTGGTCTTGCCGCAGGCAGAAGGGAATGCCGCAGCAACGTAATGCTTCTTGCCAGTTGGCGATTCAACGCCCAGGATCAGCATGTGCTCAGCCAGCCAGCCCTGATCACGCCCCATGGTCGACGCGATGCGCAAGGCAAAGCACTTCTTGCCCAGCAGGGCGTTGCCGCCATAACCGGAGCCGTAGGACCAGATTTCGCGGGTTTCTGGATAATGAACAATGTACTTGGTCGCATTGCAGGGCCAGGCAACGTCTTGCTGTCCTGGTTGCAATGGTGCGCCGACGGTGTGCACGCAAGGAACGAATTCGCCATCACTGCCCAGCACGTCATAGACTGCGCGTCCCATGCGGGTCATGATGCGCATGTTCACTGCGACGTAAGGCGAGTCCGACAACTCGATACCGATATGCGCAATCGGCGAGCCCAGCGGGCCCATCGAAAACGGCACCACATACAGTGTGCGACCACGCATGGCGCCATCAAACAGGCCATTCAGCGTGGTACGCATTTCGATCGGATCCGTCCAGTTATTGGTTGGACCGGCATCATCCTTGTTCTTCGAGCAAATGAAAGTACGATCTTCCACGCGTGCTACATCGGATGGATCCGAGCACGCCAGGTAGCTGTTGGGACGCTTTTCCTGATTGAGCTTCTTCATGGTGCCAGCGGCGACCATCTCTGCGCACAGTCGGTCGTATTCTTCCTGTGAACCATCGCACCAATAGATACTGTCAGGCTTGGTCAGCGCTGCAATTTCGGCTACCCAGTTGAGTAACTTCTGGTGCTTGACGAACGCGGGTGCATTCAACGCTGCAACACCTTGCATGACGGGTTGATTCATAAAATTACCTCCATTACCTAATCAATTGAAAAATTCTTGAGACGTCTGGGCCATCGTCATGCGACAGCAGCGAGGCGGGTGTGCCATCAGATGCTGGCACGACGTTCCGGCATCGAGGATCTTGCCTGAAAGCCGCACGCACACTGGCTTGAGTGTCAGTCTGGCGGCGATTGTACACCCGCCAGAGGGTGAGTTGTAGTGAAAAGTAACCGAGTATTGTAGTAGGATATCTGCTTTGCTCAAGAACATGTTTTTTCATTACGAAGCAATGCAACAAGGTGCTTCTGAGCGATTTTTCAAGCAATCCTGTTTTAATGACGGCGTCGTGGATTAACAGGGATAGAGACAAAAAAAATCGAGAAATACAACTTGTTGCAGCGCAGCATCCATAAAGCGCAACCCATCTCAAGCGTCCTTGAAAACCTCAGCCACAAAATCGACGAATGCCTGAATCTTGGCTGCCTTGTGGTGTTTCTGCTGATACAACACCGACAATTTCGGCCCTGTCGATGCCCAATCCTGAAGCACATTGGTTAATCGTCCATCACGAATCAAAGGCGCGAGCGAAACAGATAATTGCTGAATGATTCCGCAGCCAGCCTGAGCTGCTTCGATGATCGATTCAATATGATCGATTGCCAGCGCACCTTGAGGTACATGGGTATGGAGTTCATCGTCTTTGTGGAACTGCCAAGGCCTGACCATGCGCGTTTTGGGGTTGAGAAAACCCAGACACGGCAGCTGTACCAAATCGTGCGGGGTCTCGATTGGTCCGTATTGATCGAGCAGCATTGGTGCCGCGCAGCACAAATATTGTGTGGTGCAGAGCGTCTTCGCAATCAACCCGGAATCGGGCAGATCACCAATCCGTATGAGCACATCCACACCCTCCTCGGCCATGTCGATCATGCGATCGCTCACGGTGATCTTGAGGTTGATCTCGGGATACGCGGCCAGGAATCCAGGCAAGGCCGGAGCAATATACTTGCGACAGATAATGCTCGGCATATCCACACGCAACACACCTGCGGCAACCTGCCCCGACAGCAGCAGACTGTCTTCCAGCTCGGTCATACGCCCCAGCAGCAGCTGGGCCTGCGCGTAACAAAATTGTCCCTCGGCAGTCAGTGACATGCTGCGCGTAGTCCGGTTCAGCAATTTAGTGCGAAAGTGCGCCTCCAGCGCCAGCACCTGATTCGTGACCGACGAGGTTGAAATACCCAGCCGATCTGCGGCGCGACTGAATCCGCCTGCCTCGACAACGCTGCAAAACACCTTCAATGCATCCAAGCGGTCCATGCTGCCTCCATTGTCTTATCAGGGTTCGGTGCCGATGATTATCCCCGTTTTCATTATTCTGAATTGCTGATTGCCCCATTTTTCGCAACAGAGAGCGGTCCTAGACTGACACCCGTCGCTGCTACCTGCAGCACCACATCACTCTGAGAGGATCATCATGACAAGCTCTGCCAACACCACCATGCGCGCCTACCGCCTGGAAAACTTTGCCACACCAATACGCGCAACCGATATCACACTGCCAACGCCAGGCCCCAGAGAAGTGCTGGTGCGTATACATGCCAGCGGACTCAACCCGCTCGACACCAAGATTCGTGCCGGCAAAGCCGCCCATGCACAGATTCAGTTACCTGCCGTACTCGGCCTCGACATGGCCGGCGTGGTAGTGGCC
The DNA here is from genome assembly GCF_014192645.1 of Herbaspirillum sp. Sphag64. Taxonomy (GTDB): domain Bacteria; phylum Pseudomonadota; class Gammaproteobacteria; order Burkholderiales; family Burkholderiaceae_D; genus Herbaspirillum. Next base: position 7,624 of record NZ_JACHYE010000024.1, read on the forward strand.
GTCGGCGATGAAGTCAGCGAATTCTCTGCCGGCGATGCTGTCTATGGGCTCATCGGTGGCGTCGGCAAAGAGCAAGGTTCGCAGGCCGAATTCGCAGCGGTTGATGTTGCCTTGCTGGCGCATCAGCCGGGAAACATTTCCATGCGCGAGGCGGCCGCATTACCGTTGATTTTCATCACTGCCTGGGAAGGCCTGGTAGATCATGCCAATGTACATGCGGGACAGAAGGTATTGATCCATGGCGGCGCCGGTGGAGTTGGTCATATCGCCGTACAAATTGCGTTGGCATTGGGAGCAGACGTTTATGCCACCGGATCAGCGAGCCAACGCGATCTGATTACATCGTATGGCGCTACTTTTATTGATTATCAGACTACCTCGGTGGAGCAATATGTGGACCAGTACACCGCCGGCGAAGGCTTTGATATTGTCTACGACACCGTTGGCGGCACAACACTGGACGCCTCCTTTGCCGTCGCGCGTCGCTATCGTGGACACGTCATCAGTATTCTGGGTTGGGGTAACCATAGTCTGGCACCCTTATCCTTCCGTTCGGCAAGTTATTCTGGCGTATTCACTTTGTGGCCCTTGCTGAGTGGGAAAGACCGCGCACATCAGGGAGAAATTCTGCGCCATGCCAGCCGTTTGACTGGCGAAGGCAAGATCCGGGTTGAACTCGATCCACGCCGCTTCCAGCCAGAGCAGATTGATGCTGCCTACGACCTGATGGAAGCCGGAACCACCCGCGGCAAAGTCGTCGTTGAATTTGTGTAACAGGGGGCACCTCCCATGACAAGTTGAGGAAATGCGAATTATCATGTGCTCCTTAACCACAGCAAGAATGCATCAATTTAACGCTGCGCGTATCCCCGGAGACTATATGAAAATCGCTATCCTCGATGATTATCAAGACAACGTGCGCCAACTCGACTGCTTCGGCCTGCTCGACGGGCATGACGTCAAGGTGTTCAACAACACGGTACGCGGTGCCGGGCAACTGGTGGCGCGACTGACGCCATTTGATGCGGTGGTGCTGATTCGTGAACGCACGGTCCTGAACAAGGCCGTGCTGGAAAAACTGCCAGCGTTGAAACTCATTTCGCAAACCGGCAAAGTCAGCGGACATGTCGATGTAGCTGCCGCAACGGCGCGACGCATTGCGATTGTGGAAGGCGTCGGTGATCCGACTGCACCGGCAGAATTGACTTGGGCGCTGATCATGGCAACCGCACGCCGGATTCCGCAATACACTGGCAACCTGAAAGCCGGCATCTGGCAGCAGGTCTCGGCACTGCCGCAGCATAACCATATCGGTACCGCGCTCAAGGGACGTACATTAGGTATCTGGGGTTACGGCAAGATCGGGCGGATGGTCGCCAGCTATGGCAAGGCGTTCGGCATGCAGGTGATGGTGTGGGGTCGCGAAGCCAGTCTGACGCAAGCGCAGCAAGATGGCTACCAACGCGCTACCAGCAAGGAAGCGTTCTTCGCCACGGCAGATGTACTGTCATTGCATCTGCGCCTCAACGATGCCACCCGTGGCATCGTTGAGGCTGAGGATCTGGCTCGGATGAAGCCGAGTGCCAGTTTCATCAATACCAGCCGCGCCGAGCTGGTCGTTGACGGTGCACTGGAAGCAGCCCTGCAACAGGGACGACCTGGTCTGGCCGGGCTCGATGTATTCACTACCGAACCGTTGCCGACTGATTCACCTCTGCTGAAAATGGACAATGTGGTCGCAACACCGCATCTGGGCTATGTCGAGCGGGACGGTTATGAATTGTATTTCCGTGCGGCGTTCCAGAATATTGTCGACTTTGCCAATGGCACGCCAAAGAACGTGCTCAATCCTGAGGTGTTGGCCGTATCCTGACCGATGTCGGCGGTGCGTAGACGTGATGCGGCGCATGCGCCACCTTCCACAGATGCGCCCATCCCGGTGGCCACGGTAAAGGCGGCCCGGCATACTCGGGCACGCCACGACGCACCGGAATCACAGGCAAATGTTCAGGCATCGCGCCGCGATGATCCCAACCCAGACTGAATGCATAGTCTGGTAGCAAGACGTCACACACTGCAGCAAACCAGTTGCTGTGATCCTCATCACGCCCAAGCGCCTGTGCCAGTCCCTGCGGATCAAACTGCGCCAACGCGCTGATCAGATCCTGAGCAGTCGCTCCCGGCACATCGCCCCAGCCAAAGACCGGATTGAAGTTGTAATCCGCGCCTGAGCCATACCAACCTTCCCGCCAGGGGCGTTCAATCCAGTTCCTGGGGCCCGTAAACAAATGCCAGCGCCAGTGCAGTCCGGAGGGTTTGGGCCAGCTATACAAATACAGTCGCTGATATCCGGCCGTATGCAGCTGTCGCACCATTGCCATGAGCCGCGCATGGGGCATACGTTCCGGCGGATCGCGACGGAACCGGATCGGCGTGCCATCAGCATGTTGCACTTCGTCGGCAGACAGGTTCAGATCAAGAGTCGTTACCTCGCTACCAAAGCGCGCAGCAATCCAGCCCGTGAGCAAATTGACGGAGACGATCACGCCATAGCCGCGATGACGGTGAAAGATAACGGTACCTGGTGCAATCGGTTTCATGCCGCGATTTTATAGAAATCTGCAATAACAGGGGTTGCTGTGCTGTACCGGAGGCATGACAAAACATGGCACATAATTTGCTGAAAGGAAAATATACGTCACTCCATCGCGCCTTATTGCATTTCGTTGCACCTTATTGCGCGCCAGTGACGACATAAAAATCATAACGATCAGACCTGTGCAAGCAATACCTCATTCGCATTTGCCGTATCTGGAAAAGGGACAAAATGACAGCAACACTTGCAATTCAAACTGAGACTTTCCTGCCTTATATGCGCGACGTGAGCAAATGCGAACAGTCGCTCCAGGAATTGAACCTGATGTGGCGTGTCATTGAAGCTTCGGCCAAGATGAATTGTCCGGTAGAAGCGAAAACCATTCTTCCAACCATGGCTGCCACCCGTACCGGATTCAGCAAGCTGGAACACGAGCTTGTTATCAGTCTGGTACAGGAAAAAGTCCAAAATGTGCTTGCAGAAATCGGCACCAAAGCGCAATACGTGATCGACATTGTGGTTCGCAATCTGTTCGAACGCACCGCTGATGTGGGCTTCCTTGCCACGGATCGGGAACTCTGTAATTTCGTCGCCGGCGTCACTGACAATGTCGAGGGAGTACGCTATCGCCTGCGCCAATACAGGGAGAAATACACGGTCTACGACGAAATCATGCTGCTCGATACCGACGGTAATGTGCTGGTACAAATTGATCCCGCAACACCACTGGAACACAGCAGTGATCCATTGATTGCCGCAACCTTGCGGGCTGACGGCTATGTCGAAACCTTTCGCCAGAGCGATCTGCGTCCCGGCAAAGAGCGCGCATTGATCTATTCCCGTCGTATGCAACATCCCCAAACTGGTGCAATGGTGGGCATTCTTTGTCTATGCTTCCACTTTGAAGAAGAGATGGCAGGCATTTTTTCCTCGCACCGAGATGCCGAGGCGCGCTCCAACATGCTGCTGCTTGACGGTGACAACCGTGTGATCGCCAGTGCCGACAATCTATGGGTACCAGTCGGCACCGAAGTCCCGGTCAACCGCGCGGGGAACGCAGCATTACTGCTCTTCTGCGGGCGCGAATATCTGGTGCGCACGGTCTGCTCCGCAGGCTATCAAGGTTACCCCGGCCCCACTGGCTGGCAAGGTCAGGTCATGATCCCGGTTGACGTGGCGTTTAGTGGCGTAGTCAGTGACGTGCTCAGCAAGCTCTCGCCGGAAATCGCCGAGGGTCTGCTGTCACATGCAGAATCGTTCTGCCCGCCATTGCACGACATCATGACAGCCGCCAAGACGATCCAGCGCATCGTCTGGAACGGACAGGTCATGACAACCGGTGAGCACGGCGAAATGCTCAAACTGAAAACCATCCTCGACCAGATCAGCGAAACCGGCAACCGTAGCAATGAACTGTTTGCCCGATCAATTCATGACCTGTATCAGACAGTGCTGGTCTCGGGCATGCGCGATGCAGAGTTCACCACCAGTCTGCTGGTCGATCTGCTGGATCGCAACCTCTACGAACGCTCGGACGATTGTCGCTGGTGGGCACTGACACCGGAACTGCGAAGCGCTTTAGCACAACCAGTACCAGATCAGGCTACGCTGGATTCCTTAACGCAGATCCTGTCCTACATCAACGGCTTGTACACGGTCTACACCCGTATCTTTGTGTACGACCGTCAAGGCCGAATCGTTGCCAGTACCGGCAGTGATGACGCCAGCCTGATCGGCAGCGAAATCGAAGCAGATACCTTGCAACAGGTCCTGACACTACGCGATCAACAACAGTATTACGTCGCGCCCTTCGGAAACAGCGACTTGTATGGCGGACAGAGCACCTACATCTACCATGCGGCCATCCGCGATCTGGATAACGAAGCTCTTGTCGTCGGCGGCATCGGGATTGTCTTCGATGCGACACCGGAATTCGCGAATATGCTCTCCAGTGGTATCGGCGGCAAGGCGAACAAGCTGGCCTACTATGTTGACCGGCAAGCACGTATTGTCTCGACCACGGACCGCACACGTACCGTTGGTGAGATCCTACCGATTGATCCGGCACTGCTTAGCATCAGCAACGGCGAGTCCGCTTCGCAAGTGACCGTGCATGATGGGCAGTACGCCATCGTTGCGTGTTCGGTCTCCAGTGGTTACCGGGAATTCAAGGTCAGTGATGGCTATCAGGATGACATCATTGCTGTTGTATTTGAGTCCTTTGGCGCCGTGCAGAACGCCAACAGCCAGACCGACCGCCGTCAGTACCAGTTGCAATCGGATCCCGGCATTGTCAATGGCAGCGAATTTGCGACCTTCTTCAGCGACGGCAATCTGCTGGCGATCTCCGCCTTCCATGTCAATGAAGCGGTGCCATTCAGTGAAGTCCTGCCAACCTCGATGGCGAGCCGGTCGGAGCAGATTGGCGTGCTTGGCTTGCGCCGCGATGCCCAGCAAAAGGAGTTTATCTGGGTGTTCGACCTCGGTCAGATGATGCGCGGCACGCGCTCCCCCGTCACCAGCAGCAGCCAGGTCATCATCGTGCGTCATGACAAACATAGTGTGGGTCTACTGGTTGACGAGTTGCATGCGGTCACGCAGTTTGATCCAGCGCAGGTCATGCAGATGCCGCTATCGATGCCGGGGCAATCGATGCTGGTAACACAACTGATCAAGGCCAATGGCGGTCAATTATTGATCCAGGCAATTGATGTCGAACGCCTGTTTGCCCAGCTCATCGACGGCCAGATTGCGATGCCCGAGGACGTACAGAAATCGATTGCCCCTGCGCAGGAGGACATTGCCCAGGATCAACTCCATCAGGTCCATCAATTACGCCCGCGTCTGGTGGCCTGAACACGCAAGCAGCTGCTACTGGCGAGAAGATGTGCGTTATGATGATGCTCGCCAATCCCTGCACCTCTTTTGATTCGTTTTCATCATGACTTTACATATCATCGCCACCGGTGGCACCTTCGACAAACACTATGATGAACTAGCTGGAAAACTGACGTTTGCCAGCAGCCATTTGCCTGCAGTAATCGCACGCGCGCGACTGACCGTGCCACATGCACTGGAAGAACTGCCGCTACTGGATTCGCTGGAGATGCAGGATATTGACCGACGCCGGGTACTGGCATCATGCGAACGGGCCGATGCCAATGCCATTGTCATCATTCATGGCACCGACACCATGCAGGATACGGCACGCCTGCTGGGTGCCGCACAACTGGCCAAGACCGTAGTCATCACCGGCGCCATGATCCCTTACGAAATTGCCAATTCAGACGCATTGTTCAACTTCGGTTTTGCCAGCGGCGTCGCCCAGATTCTGCCGCATGGCGTCTATGTCGCCATGAATGGCCGCATCTTTGACTGGGATCAGGTGCGCAAGAACCGCAGCGCTGGCGTGTTTGAAACCCCAGACACCCCCGAGAACTGAGCACGCCTCTCAATTCAACTTCCAGGAGCGAGCTGCGAGGAAAATTCGCCACCTTCATTGAACTCACTTGCGATGTCAGCGCAGGCATTACCTCCTGCATGCACATCATTTACGCCCGTGATTTAGCCAATGAAATGAATCAGGAGAACGATCCTGAACAAGAGGTCGCGCCATCGATTGGGAAATCCGATAGCGCCAACTTGTTTCGTCTGTCGCTGGCAGCAGCGACCATGTTGCGCGATGTCTCCGAGGAACACATCGCGTGCTTGAACAAGTATTGGGATGAATAATTGACATTCAGGGAGGGGCTTGCACGGTGCTGGATTGGCACCGTGCAGGTTATAGATTTTCAGGTTTTGACCAGCAGAACACGAGATTTCTGACAGCCCCGACCACTGGGCATATGAAAATGGAATAACCTTGGACTTCTCTCGTCCCGGCAAGCCCACGGATAATCCGTTCATTGAATCGTTTAACGGCAGCTTCCGGGATGAATGCCTGAACGTACATTGGTTTCTGTCATTGGATGATGCCCGCGAGAAAATCGAATCTTGGCGACAGGATTACAACGAATTCAGACCGCATAGTTCGCTAGGTGATCTGACCCCACGCGAGTTTCGACTCGCACACCTTGAGGCCGAAAATCTCTAGTTCAAGGTGCTCGGTTAATCGGGGAGAGGTCACATACACCGAAAATCCAGTGCTGGCATGGCTTTGCGGCTGTTTTTTAGCTCGACGAGAGGCGTGCGTAATGTGTGTCCCTTAAAAACAGGGCGCGGGGAATCCCGCGTTTTTGGTGTTTATGAGATTTTGGGTCAACGCCGCATGATCTCATTCCCTGTTATTACTTCATCAGTAACACCGGAACCCCTTTACCATTTTTCAAATCAATCTCATACATTCCGCCATCCCATCGATAAGCCTTAACCGCATTTCCATCTAAAAAAACATTTGTAAAAGGTCCACTCTTTGCATCAAAGTCGGTATGCACTTGCCAAACAATTTTTGCAGTCACATCAATAAGAAAAATATTTCTCGCACACTCAACCGGACCAAAAATACTTTCCTTCGCTAGCCGATCCAATATCACCAGACTTAACCCTTCAGGTAAATCAATCTTCTTCGCAACCTCATTAAGATCAATATATGAATTCATTTTATGGGCCTCGGCGTACCAAAACTACTACTAGGGATAGGATTGAGTAATTGATATTGAGTGCCGCCTTTGCTAGCTGCACCAAAATCCGGTTGGGCGGCAACCCTGCCAACTTGCATATTGGTTCCCGCGGGAACGGTTACATCAGCAATCTGCGTAGGTACTTTAGGCAATGCCAAATATTGCTGGATTTGCTCAGGCGTCATCCCCGCAATCTCATCTGCGCGTACTAGGAATGCACCCTGTGGACTATCTACCGTAGAAACACGAACAAATTGAACATCGCTAGTTGTCGTGAAAGTCCTGACTTGTGACCCCGAGTCATAAGGAGGATTCCATCCTTTTGCTACGAATGGTGCGTTCGCTTCTTCGGCGCTTATTGCTCGTACATTAGTAATAGTACTTCCACAATTTGCCCCTAATGTTTTTGCACGCTTTCATAAAGTCGGATACGCTCCTCGGGGACGTCAAGGCGGTCAAAGTCTCTAACAAACTCCTCAATTATCACATCCACTCTCTGGCGATATTTCCACAGCCCAGCAGCCGAAATTTCTTGAATAAACTCGAGAGCATCCAGAACATCCCCGCATTGCTGGTAAGTGACTCCGTTCATTTCATTTAACAATTCAAGATAAAGTTGCTTAAGCTTTTCTTGGTGCTCTTGCGAAAAGAGAGTCTCATACGTGCCCGGTTCATTCCTTTTGTCATCACAAGAAAGTGCAATACTGGCATCAAAACCGAAACGTTTCTCTATCCAATTTACTCTTCGTCTGCCCTCGCTGAGAAACAGTCGATAGATGAGGAGTAATATCTGATTGAACATAGACTTATTTCCTAAGCGGCTGTATGTGCCAAACTTCTTTGGTTGTCGGGTTATAGACCATCTCAAAAGCATCGTTCACGTAACGATTGAAGCCTGCCATACGGTCAGGAGTAATTGCCTTAGCGGTATTAAGTACTTCTTCTGCCTGCAAAAATGGGGCGCCACGACCAGTAGACTAGAGTTTATTGTAGTAATACTCCGAAAACTTAAAGGCCGATCCCTCAGCCTGATAAAAGCCGTCTACCAACTTGATCTCACTACCAACCGTGGTTACGCCATTTGCCCCAACATTTGTCGTCGCTGGCAATCCGGTCGTTATTGTATTGCCATTCCCATCCGTTATCGTTGTTTTCCCATAGCCGCTGACCTGCTTTCCGTAGTTGAGCGAAGTACCGCCAGCTGCCTCACTAGAGGTAGTCGCACTTACGCCATCTGTTGTAGCCGCAGCTTCAGTACCCAGCCACTTGCCAATCAAGCCTGATACTGCTTTTCCTACGCCAAGACTGGCAAGGAACTTCTCTACCGTATAGTCAGGTGTCGCGCTTCCGTTCAAGGCCTTGAAATTGGAGATACGGGCTGCATCGCGCTCGTCTTTCCCTAACGCAATCGGATCGGGCATCTCACCCGTAATCGGATTGGTATTAATGTATTTATTCTGACGCTGGCTGTCGGTCGCACTGAAATAGGTCTCTGCCGCTCCTGCTCCCATTTGCGTCTGGCCATTGACGACAATGGTTTTACCAACATAAGGAGACAGCATGTCCTGCGATACTTGCAAGGCATTCAGGTAGCTTTCCAGTCGGCCACGTGCCCCTTCACTATTGGGATCGCTGGCAGCCTGAACTAATTGTGCAAGATATGCCTTGTTCTTGGCATTTTCCGTATCATCGACCATCCCACTTGCGACGCGCTCAAGTGTGTCTGTCCAAAATAAAGTCTGAGTAGTGACGCAGCTACTATCGCCATTACAAATTGCTATTGCCTTTTTCTTTGGAAGATTGGAAATAATATCTCGCTCAGAGGTATGCAACTGCCGATTGTTCGCTATCAACGCTTAAAACTATGCTATCCATCCCACTTTACGTAGATGTTTAGGAAAGTAAATAAGCCCCCAGATAGTTATGACTATCGTGACTGGTAGCCAGATCCATTGCATCACAATGTCATCATCAGGACGGAAAAAATACCGTATTAGTCCTGTTACGACGCTTCCCCAAAAAACACCAGCAATAAGAGATGCTAAGACAATTACAAAGACTGTATTTGCAGTCGAACAATGTTTTTTCCAATTCATTCATTCTTTCCTGCCTCATATGCTTCTTTAGCAAACTCACCACCCTTGACAACCGCTCCCGTTGTCAAGACAACAGCACCAGTACCAACTGGTAGAGGTAAATTTGTCAAAGGCAAAAGCATCGGATTGTTAATTCTTGGTACGGTTACACCAAACATTGATTGAGAACGTCCCAGTCCATCAGCTAAACCGACATTTAATGGAATTTGCACGCGCATAGCCAAAATACCAATGGCGAAATCAAGACCTGTATAAACAGTATTACCCCATCCTCCCGGAATCATTTGATTCAGGCTATTTCTCATAGGATTAGTCCCCGTAGTGCCGTATCCTTGATACTGATTGTACAAACCAGTACTACCGTCTGTAACGTTACTCAAGCCGAACATGATCATTGGAAAACCTGCAACACAACCAACGCCTGTTGTTGAACAAATTGAATAACCAGTTGCAGCCGAGAGTCCGCCTGTAACTACTTTCAACGTATTAGCGGCCGCTGGTAGGACATTTCCTTTCAAATCATTTTTGACGTAATCGGCAAATTGCTGCCCTGTCGTGTAAACGAACTGCCCTTTTTCTTGTTGTGCAGCAACCCATGCCAATTCATCTTTTAACGCATAGGCATCCATAACATCAACAAAGTTTGCCTCATATTCCTTACTGTTTTCAGGATATTCTGCCCAGCATTTGACTACGTAGCAGGCGGCTTTTGTCAGCCTTTCTTCGACATCTTTGTCTCCATTTGCCTTCTTTGCGATCAATTCTTTTTCGCTCTGATGCAACTGCCGATTATTCGCCTCCACATTGACCGCAGAAGCCATCCCCGCGTTCCCGCCTGCGGCAGCACCAATCGCCCCCGCAGCAATCTGCGCCAGCCCCTGCTTGAGCACATCGGGCAAGTCCGTCTTGCCGAGCTGTTCAGTCAGGGCGATCATCGCCAGTGATGAACCTGCTGCACCAGCAGCCCCGGCGAGACCACCGGTCATTGCGCCAGAAATGGTATGCAGCGCTATTCTGCGCAAGCCA
>NZ_JACHYE010000025.1 GCF_014192645.1 Herbaspirillum sp. Sphag64
ACGCCGTTAGCCTACGCTAAGCAACTGGCCGCGAAAGCGGCTACATTAACCCCTGACTCTAAAGCCATTTGCTACTGAATACGGGGAGACGTCGGATGTGCCTGCCCACAATGGTATTGCGGACCTGGCGGGCCGGGTAACATCACAGGTCCTGGCGGGGCCGGTGGCGCTGGGACGCGCTAGCAGGTAAATGGACGCTGCAACAGTGAAGTCGACGCCATAGTTTCTGAATTGTGGCGCACTTTGGCAGTCCCTCTGCACGACGTTCAAACTGCTGCTAAGATGCCCCCTCACGCAATTTGTTGCGTCACAACATCTACTGCCGAGGAGCTATCATGCCGCAAGCCAATCCCCGTGTTGCCGATCACCCGATTGATTCCCAATTTCTGAGCCGTTGGTCTCCCCGTGCCTTTACTGGTGCTGATATTTCCGAGGAAACGGTGCTGACCTTCCTCGAGGCAGCGCGTTGGGCGCCATCATCCTACAACTCTCAGCCTTGGCGGTTTGTCTATGCCCGTCGTGGAACACCGCAATGGGAAGGTCTGCTGGGTTTGCTCAATGATTTCAATCGTAGCTGGGCAGAGAATGCATCGGTCCTCTTTATCGTACTGTCGAAAACCACCTTTACGCCCCCAGGTGCTGCAGCGCCAGTGCCTGCCGTGTCGCATTCCTTTGATACGGGTTCGGCCTGGGCTTACCTAGCGTTGCAAGCCAGTCTGTCGGGCTGGCATGCGCATGCGATGGTTGGGTTTGACAAGGATCGCGCGCGTACCCAGTTGGGTGTACCAGCCGATTTTTCAGTGGAAGCTGCGGTCGCCATTGGCAAATTGGGCGACAAGTCGATACTGCCCGAAGGATTGCAGTCACGCGAAGTTCCTAGCCCGCGTGAGCCGGTGAGCAAGTTTGCCTTCGAGGGCAAGTTTCAAGGCTGATTTAATGAAAAGTGCTTGGTTTTCTGAAAAAGCTTCGTTATAATTGCGGTCTTTCAGCGAAACTGAAAACCAGTTCTGGAGTGGTAGTTCAGTTGGTTAGAATACCGGCCTGTCACGCCGGGGGTCGCGGGTTCGAGCCCCGTCCGCTCCGCCAAACACAAACGCCTGCTTAGCAATAAGCGGGCGTTTTTGTTCGTCCCTACTAATTGTCCGAAGGGCATCTCACTGTGGAGTGGAGGGAGCCACCGGCGGGGCGAGAAGGGAAACGCTTGCAAGCGTTTCAGCGGCCTGCGCTGGTGTTCGTCCATATCAAGCGTGAAAATCGCAATGTCCATCAGCGCTGGGTTTGCACGGAAAACAAACGCCTGCTTAGCTACAAGCAGGCGTTCGCACCTTCAGCATTACTAAGGTATCAGCAAACTCGAGTTCGCTTACCTTGCACCTTTCTTGGCACCGGCCAACTGCTCCAATACCTGTCTAGGTGCTTCCGCATACTGCTTGAACTCCATGGTGTAGGTGGCGCGACCCTGTGTGAGCGAGCGCAGGGATGTCGAATAACCAAACATCTCTGCCAGCGGTACTTCCGCACGCACCAGTTTCCCACCGCCGCCGGCAATATCTTCCATGCCTTGTACCATGCCGCGTCGTGACGATAGATCGCCCATCACATTACCCATGAAGTCTTCCGGTGTTTCCACCTCGACCTGCATCATCGGTTCCAGCAGCACCGGGTTGGCACGGCGCATGCCCTCCTTGAATGCCATCGAGCCAGCCATGCGGAAGGCGTTTTCGTTGGAGTCGACATCATGGTAAGAGCCAAATGTCAGTGTTGCCCGAATATCAACCACTGGGTAACCAGCCAGTACGCCACTGCCCAAGGTTTCCTGGATGCCCTTGTCGACCGCTGGAATAAACTCGCGTGGTACCACGCCACCCTTGATGGCATCGACAAATTCGTAGCCCTTGCCGGGAGGCAGTGGTTCCAGTTTCAGAACCACGTGACCATACTGACCGCGACCGCCCGACTGTTTGACGAACTTGCCTTCGACATCTTCCACGGTGGCGCGAATCGCTTCCCGATAGGCGACTTGCGGCTTGCCAACGGTGGCCTCGACATTGAACTCACGCTTCATCCGATCGACCAGAATTTCCAGATGCAACTCGCCCATGCCCGAGATGATGGTTTGACCCGATTCCTCATCCGTGCGAACCCGGAACGAGGGATCTTCCTGCGCCAGCCGGTTCAGGGCAATGCCCATCTTTTCCTGATCGGCTTTGGTCTTCGGTTCCACCGCCTGCGAAATCACCGGCTCAGGGAAAACCATGCGCTCCAGGATGATCACGTGCTCCGGATCGCTCAATGTGTCACCAGTGGTGACATCCTTGAGGCCGACCGCAGCGGCAATATCGCCGGCATAGACTTCCTTGATTTCCTTGCGCTCATTGGCATGCATCTGCAAAATCCGACCCAGGCGCTCCTTCTTGCCCTTGATCGGGTTGTAGACGGTATCGCCAGAATTGACCATGCCCGAATACACCCGGAAGAAAATCAACTGGCCAACAAAGGGATCGGTCATGATCTTGAAGGCCAGTGCCGAGAACTTTTCATCGTCAGCTGGATGGCGCTCAATCTCCTGGTCGTCTTCATCGTGACCCTTGATAGCGGGTACATCAACCGGCGAAGGCAGATAGTCGATCACCGCGTCGAGCATGGCTTGTACGCCTTTATTCTTAAACGCGCTACCGCACAGCATGGGCACAATTTCTCCCGCTATGGTGCGTTGCCGCAGGCCATGCTTGATATCGTCTTCACTCAGCGGCGTTCCGCTCAGATACTTCTCCAGCAATTGCTCACTGGCTTCCGCGGCTTGCTCGACCATCTTGTCATGCCACTCGCGCGCAGTGTCTTCCAATGCAGCAGGGATAGGTTCATACGAAAATTTCACGCCCTGACTGGCCTCATCCCAGATGATCGCCTTCATCTTCACCAAATCAATCACGCCCTGGAAATGGTCTTCCGCGCCAATTGGAATCTGAATCGGCACGGCGTTGCCCTTGAGGCGCTCACCAATCTGCTTCTGTACGCGGAAAAAATCTGCACCGACGCGGTCCATCTTGTTGACGAAGGCCATGCGTGGCACCGCATATTTATTGGCCTGACGCCACACGGTTTCCGATTGCGGCTGCACGCCGCCTACCGAGTCATAAACCATGACCGCGCCATCGAGCACGCGCATGGAGCGCTCCACTTCAATCGTGAAATCAACGTGACCCGGCGTATCGATGATGTTGATCCGATGCTCAGGATAATTGCCTGCCATACCTTTCCAGAAAGCAGTCGTGGCGGCAGACGTGATGGTGATACCGCGTTCCTGTTCCTGTTCCATCCAGTCCATGGTCGCAGCGCCATCATGCACTTCACCGATCTTGTGATTGACCCCGGTATAAAACAGGATGCGCTCGGTCGTTGTGGTTTTACCGGCATCGATGTGCGCACTGATACCAATGTTCCGGTAGCGTTCTATGGGGGTCTTGCGGGTCATGATCTTTCCTTTCCTTGCTCCATTGAGTAAAGGCGACAGCACATGCCGTCGTCTGATGAGAAACTTGATGCTCTACGATAGGACATCATAATACGCATTTATGTAATACGTATTACATATTAATTTTCGAGCGAATCTGGCGTCAAGGTAATTTTGTAATTTAAATTAAAATAAGCTACACTCAAGCCGGATTTGAGTAATTTTTGCCACAAGGAGAACGCCCATGCAGCAGTCCAGAGGCCGGCCGCGCAGCTTTGATCGCGACCAAGCGCTGCGGCAGGCCATGCAAGTATTTTGGGAAAAAGGTTACGAAGGCACGACCATGGCGGACCTGACGACCGCCATGGGCGTCAAGGCACCCAGCCTGTACGCCGCGTTCGGGGACAAGAATGCCCTATTCCGTGAAGCGGTCGAACTGTACTCCCGTACCACCGCCGCGGCGCCGATGGAGGCCTTGCAGGGTGGTGGGAACCTGCGCGACGATATCAGCAACATGCTCCATGCGAGCATCGCCATGTTTGCCGAAGCAGCCAATTCGCGAGGCTGTATGGTGGTGACTTCTGCGATCAATTGTGCACCGGAGAACCGGGCGCACGCAGAGGAATTAACCGCGCGCCGACTCAAGAAACGACAGGCCCTGGCCGTGCGCTTACAGCGTGCGCAGGAAGAGCATGAACTGTCTGCCGATGCCGACATCACCGGACTGGCCGATTTCTATACTGCGGTCTTGCATGGATTGTCACTGAGTGCACGTGACGGCATTTCCTGCGAGCGCCTTAGTAATACCATTTGCCACGCGATGCGTGCACTGGATTCAGTGTTGCTGGCGCACAAGGCTAGTGCAGTAAAACAATAACGCGGAATATAAAAACGCCGGGCGGTTTTTGCAACCGCCCGGCGTTTTTGTCAGCTGATGCAGCTGTGAGTGCTACCTCAGATCAGGCAGCCATGGCGGCCGAACCATCGTTCTCACGCAATTGACCGCCTAGTGCCTCAATCAGATCAACCAGCATCTTGCTGAGTTCGCCCGTCATCAACATGAAGTCGCCGTCAAAGCGCTCATCATCGTTCATCGAGGTGACATCGCTGTCTTCCTTGAGCACATCCAGCGGCGTGATTTTCTTGACGCTCAGGTTTTCGGTCAATGTGAACGATACCCGATCATTCCAGGTCAGTGCCAGTCGCGTGCATTGCTTGCCGGATTCAATATGGCGTCGCACATCGTCTGGATCGAGTGTGTGGCGCACAAAGCGCACGGTTGCCTTGCTGTCGCCGCTGGCGCGCAGTTCGGTATCCTGATCAACTGTAAAGCCGCTTGGGGCCTCATCGGACGCCAGCCAGTCTGTCATGCAGGACAAGGGAGAGCGTACGGTGCGCAGAGTTTCCAGCGGGAATTTAGGGATTGCCTTGAGCAGCAACTTCAGGATTTCTTCGGCCTTGCCGGAGCTACCAGCATCGACCACCAGCCAGCCGTTGACCGGGTCGATCCAGGTGAAGGTGCTGCGCACGATACTGAAGGCGCGCGGCAGCAATTCATCGGCGACCTGTTCCTTCAATTCCTTGGTCTGCTTGCGTCCCGGCGGGAAGCCTTGCTGCTCTTCCAGTTCCGCAGCGCGTGCCTTGGCGACCTGATTGACCACGGTGCTGGGCAGCAGTTTCTTTTCGGTATTGAGTTGCAGCAGGAACTGTCGGTTCACCACGTGCACCAGACGCTCATTGCCTCGCGGAGATACCCAGCCTTGTGATTGCAATTCGAGGCTGGTGCAGGGAGTGAACGCTTGTGAAGCGAGGTGGCTTTCGAGCTGGTCGGCGGTGATGGACCACGGCGCGGGGAGACGGTAAATCTGAAGGTTCTTAAACCACATGGCGTTCAGGCAAAAGGCCTCATTTTACACGTGCAGGGAGATCAATCACGTAATCCCGCACGGCAATCGGAAACACTTATGTTTCCAGCTAGTCCGGTGGCGTTGCAAAAGGCAGTTCGGCCTGCTGTTGCACCAGTTGCTCTGTATGGGAATCCCATTTTTCCAGACCGCCAACACGCACGCCCAACAGACGCAGGCGCTGTTCCAGTGGCACTCGACGCAGGCACTCACCGGCGGCGCGACGGATCACCGCAGCGTCAGTCGTTGCCATCGGTAGCGATACATCACGTGTCACTGTAGAGAAGTCTGTGTAGCGCAACTTGATGCCGATCGTGCGCCCTCCAACGCCCTTGCGTTTCAAATCTTCTGCGACCCGGGTGCACAGGGCGGTAAAGATGACGGATAACTTTTCGCGGTCGTGACGAGCATGTAAATCGCGTTCAAACGTGGTTTCACGACTGATCGACTTGGGTTCTGAACGGGTCACCACCGGGCGTTCATCAATCCCTTGGGCAGCCTCGGTCAGCCAGCTGGCATAACTGCGACCGAAGTTGGCTTGCAGCAGGGCAGGGGCAGCCTGTGCCAGATCGCCGACGGTCACAATATCCAAGGCCTGGAGTTTTTCGCTGGCCTTGGGGCCGATGCCGTTGATCTTACGCACTGCCAGTGGCCAGATTCTGGCACGGATATCGGCGCGATGGAGGATCGTTAATCCATTCGGCTTGTCGAGATCGGAACAGATTTTGGCCAGCAATTTGTTGGGTGCGATCCCAATCGAGCAGGACAGACCTGTGGCATTCCTGACGGCATCCTTGATCTGTTGTCCCAGTTCGGGTGTGGGTAAAGGGTGCGAGCTCAGGTCAATGTAGATTTCGTCGATGCCACGGTCTTCGATGTCTGGCGCAATCGATACGACAGCCTGTTTGAACAGTCGAGAGTAATGCCGATAAGAGTCAAAATCTGCTGGCAGCAAAATCGCCTCCGGTGCCAGCTTCGACGCCTTCATCATGCCCATGGCAGAAAACACGCCAAGCGCCCGCGCTTCATAGGTTGAGGTGGTCACTACGCCGCGTCCCACATAGTCGCGCAGCTTTGCAAAGCGATAGCTGCCATCGCTTTGTCGCTCGGGTGGCTGGGTAGAGCGTCCGCCAATGACCACCGGTTGTCCGCGCAGTTGTGGATAGCGCAGCAGTTCGACTGAGGCATAAAAGGCATCCATATCCAGATGCGCAATGCGGCGGTCATTGCTATTCATACAATCACACCAGTGGCATTAATAGTGTGGCGGTCTTTCGTGATCAATCATGCCGGGATTGCTGGCATTGTTGCTATTGGCAGCTTCCTTGATCTGGCCAGCCAGAGCGGCGAGTGCCTGTTTCAGCTGATCGATTTGGTTCTGCTGCCGGTAAACGATTGTATTGAGTGCGTCTACCAGATCTTCCTGCTGGGTCAGCTTGAGCTCGATATCGATCAGTCGGTTTTCATCGATCATGATGCTTGTTCCTCGTTATCCGCAGAGCCTGGTTCTGAATCCGATTTTTGTCGTGATTGTGACAGCCATTGCAACGCTCCCAATGCAGCGTGTCGTCCGCTGGCGAAACAGGCGGTCAGCAGATAGCCGCCAGTCGGTGCTTCCCAGTCCAGCATCTCGCCGGCACAGAACACACCCGGTATGGCGCGCAACATCAAGTCGTCCTGCAGTGCTTCAAATGCCACGCCACCGGCGGTACTGATGGCTTCATCAATCGGCCGCGGTGCGCTCAGTTGTAGTGGCATTGCCTTGATGGCCGCAGCCAGTGCCGGCAGGTCTTGATAGACTTCCGCGCCAACACATTCACGCAATAGCGCAGCCTTGACGCCGCTCAACTTTAGTCGACTTTGCAGATGGCTGCTCAGTGAACGTGCACCGCGTGGATGTAGCAGCTCACGCTGCACTTTTTCCAAGGGCCAGTCAGGCAATAAATCGAGCAATAGCTCTGCTTTGCCGGTGGCGTCAATCGCGTCTCTCAGCGGCGCTGACAAGGCATAGATCAAGCCGCCTTCGATTCCCTGCGTGGTGATCACGCATTCGCCCTGGCGGCGCAGCGTGCTGCCGTCATGGCGCGTGACAGTGGCAGTCAGTGTTTTCAATGGCTGTCCGGCGTAACGCGTGTGAAAGTGTTCGCTCCACGGTATGTCAAAGCCGCAATTGCTTGGTCGCAGTGGTGCCACGGAGACTCCCCGTGTTTGCAGCAGCGGCAGCCAGCGACCGTCCGAACCAAGTCGTGCCCAGCTGGCGCCACCCAGAGCGAGCAACACACAACCGGCCTGCACGGTGACGTCGCCATGGGGTGTCGTGAACTGCAAGCGCTTGTCGTCGTCCCAGCCTTGCCAGCGATGGCGCATGTGCAACTGTACGCCGGCTTCACGCAGGCGATGTAACCAGGCACGCAATAGCGGTGCGGCTTTCATATCCTTTGGAAAGATCCGTTGCGAGCTGCCCACGAAGGTCTCGATGCCGAGACCATGGATCCAGTCGCGCAGTTGCTCGGGGCCAAAGTCCTGCAGCAAGGCAGCGATATTGTCGCGCCGGGTACCGTAGCGATTGAGAAATTGGGGCAGCGGCTCGGCGTGAGTGATGTTCATCCCACCCTTGCCAGCCAGCAGGAATTTTCTTCCTACCGAAGGCATGGCGTCGTAGAGATCGACGCGTATCCCTTGTTGTATCAGTACCTCTGCGGCCATTAGGCCAGCCGGGCCACCGCCGATGATGGTGACTGCATCGGTGGTGTTATCAGGGAGGCGGGTGAGGCGCTCAGTGTCGTGTTGGTGCACTGTATTTCTTTTCCAGTCGGGCCACTAACATGGCCAGACATATTGTCATGGTGAAGTACACCGCCGAGATCGTGATGTAAGGCTCCCAGTAGCGCGAGTAATTGCCTGCCACGGTGCGTGCCGCATAAGCCAGTTCTGCCAGACCAATGGTCGAGATCAGCGAGGAATCCTTGAGCAGGGTAATGGCTTCATTGCCCAATGGTGGCAGCATGCGGCGAAATGCCTGCGGCAAGATGATGTAGCGCATACGTAGGCGATAACCCATTCCCAGGCTGGCTGCGGCATAACTTTGACCGCGTTCAATAGATTGAATCCCGGCGCGGAAAATTTCAGAAATATACGCGCCTGCATTGAGCGACAAAGCGACCGTACCCGAGATAAATGCCCCGTAATCCTGTTTGATGGTCCGTGCCAGCTCGCCCGATATCAGCAGGCCATGATCCTGGTGAATCAACATTGGCATGACCGCAAAGTGGATCAGCAAAATCTGCACAAACAACGGTGTGCCACGAAAAAAGGCAACGTAAAAACTGGCCAGCCACTGACCCACGCGCACCAAATAGCGCCACAGGCCATGCGGGACCTCAGCCACACGCAGCATGCCCAGCAGCAAGCCCAGAATGGTGCCACAGACAATACTGATGACCGCGACTTCCAGGGTCATGAAAAAACCCGAGATGAATAACGGCGCGTAGCTCTCGACGATACTCCAGCGAAAATCCATGATGGCGATACGCGCTCAACAGCGCGTAGTGAAGAATAAAAAGACAAAATAAGTGAAAAACTACTTCACCACAAACAAAAATGCGAGGCCTGCTCCGCAAAGAGCAGGCCTCGCCACACCGATCAGATGAATGATCAGTGTTTGGCGTTACCGAAATACTGTGTACTGATCTTGTCAAAAGTGCCATCAGCCTTGATCGCTGCTAAGCCCTGATTAATCTTGGCCAGCAGTTCAGCATTGCCCTTACGCACGGCGATACCGTAATACTCTTTCGGGAAGTTGCTGTCGCTGATGGTACGCAGTTTTTGATTCGGGTTGTTGGCGATGTAGTTCTTGACGACGCCATCATCGGCGACGACGGCGTCAACGCCACCGTTTTCCAGTTCCTTGAGTGCCAGCGGCGTGGATTCAAAGCGCTTGATATTGGGGTTGGTCTTGCCGACCAGACCTTGCACGATCTCGTCGCCGGTGGTCGCGCTTTGTACACCGATCTTGAGTTTTTTGAGATCGGCGAACTTGGTGATGCTGGTGTTACCGGTTTGTACGGCGATCAACTGGCTTGCTTCGAAATAGGGCTCCGAGAAATCAACCGTTTGCTTACGCTCGTCAGTGATGGTGATGGCCGAGATCAACAAATCGCGGTCGCCTTGGGCCAGGAAGTTGAAAATGCCTTCAAACGGCGTAGGAACAAACTTCACTTCGATACCAATCTTTTGTGCCAGGGCGCGCATGATGTCGATATCAAATCCGGCGACATTCTTGTTGGCATCTTCAGCCTCGAATGGCGCATAGGCAGGTTCAACGCCAACGACGTAGACCTTGGCTGGGGTGGCAGCAGAAGTGGCTGCGGCAGGAGCATCCGGCTTGCTGCAGGCAGATAAGGCGGCGACCAGGCCGATCAGAGGCAGTACTTGCTTGAAAATTTTGCGCATGGGAAAGCTTGTGAAAATGAAAATGATGCATGCCAGGCAATCATTGCGGCATGCGTTGAGAGCGCGAATTGTAAACGTTTTTTGACAGGATTTACCCTGCATTTTCAGGCCGTAAATCTACCGCTTATGCACAATTCGTGCATCACGACGACAGCACTCAGGTGCTGCCAGGACGCGGCTTCTGTAGCAAGGCCTTGAGATTGGCCAGCCGGTTCTGCGGCGTGATCTGCTCTTCTTCCTTTGGCACCGCATCGCCAACATTGAGTCGCATTTCGTGGATAAAACGCGACATATCGCAGGCGACGTATTCCCGTGCACGCTTGCGCCGCTTGCACCAGGTAACGTGCAGTGAGCGCTGCGCACGGGTAATGCCGACATACATCAAGCGTCGTTCTTCCTCAATCCGTGCGGCAATCGTTTCGGGAGAGGCATCGGCATCACCCTTGTGCGGCAGAATGCCTTCTTCCACGCCCACCAGAAACACATGCGGATACTCCAGCCCCTTGGAGGCGTGCAGGGTGGACATGCGTACCGCATCGGGATCTTCATCCTTGCCCTCAAGCATGCTCATGAGCGCGACCATCTGCGTCAGTTCCAGTAGATTCTTTTCTTCGCCGCTACCATCCTTGCCACCGCAGCCTCGCTCCTTGAGCCAGTTGGTGAATTCCAGCACGTTCTGCCATTTGCTCTGGGCGGCGCGTTCATCGAAGGCGTCGTAGAGAAAACCTTCGTAGTTGATGGCTTCCATCATGTCGTCGAGCACCTTGCCGGCATTTTCGCCGCTGCCGGAGGGGCCAGGGCGACTGGCGCGCGACTCGAGTTGATTGATGAAATCACAGAACTGTCGCAGGGGGCGCAGTTGTTTGTCCGGTAATTTTTCTTCGATGCCGCCTTTATAGACGGCCTCAAACAAGGAGCATTGCCATTGGCCGGCGACGGTACCCAGTGCTTCCAGCGTGGCCTGACCAATACCGCGACGCGGGGTTGTCACGGCGCGGATGAAGGCCGGATCGTCGTCCTGATTGGCGATCAGACGCAGGTAGCTAATGATGTCCTTGATTTCGGCACGGTCGAAATAACTTTGTCCGCCCGACATCACATAAGGAATGCGTTCGCGACGCAGGGCCTTTTCGAGAATGCGGGCCTGGTGATTGCCGCGGTACAAAATTGCGTAGTCGGAGAACTTGGCATGCCGCTCAAAACGATGGGCTGACAGCATGATGGCAACTTGATCGGCTTCGGCCTCGTCGTCGTCCATTGCCAGCACCTTGATCGGGTCCCCCAGACCGTGTTCCGACCAGAGTGCCTTTTCAAACAGCTTGGGGTTGTTGGAGATAACCGAGTTGGCTGCTTGCAGGATACGGGTGCTGGAGCGGTAATTCTGTTCCAGCTTGATCAGATGCAGGTTGGGGAAATCGATCTGCAGGGTTTTCAGATTCTCGATGGTGGCACCGCGCCAAGCGTAGATTGCCTGATCGTCATCGCCCACGGCGGTAAACATCGGTTTCTTGCCGATCCCGGTCACCATCAACTTGACCAGTTCGTACTGACAGGTGTTGGTATCCTGATATTCATCGACCAGCAGATAACGCAGCTTGCGCTGCCAGCGATCCCGTACTTCTTCATTGTTACGGAACAGTTCTACTGGCAGGCGGATCAGGTCGTCAAAGTCCACTGCCTGATAGGCAGCCAGCGTAGCGACATAACTGCGATAGATACGGGCTGCCTGTGCTTCTTCCTCGTCGGCAGCCTGCTTGAGCGCGATTTCGGGATCGACCAGACCGTTTTTCCACAAGGAGATCGCATTCTGGATACGGCGGATCAATTGCTTGTCGGTCGTGACCGCCATATCTTGCACCAGGGAAAAACAGTCATCGCTGTCCATGATGGAAAAGCGATCCTTGAGTCCCAGATGCTGGGCTTCCTGCCGCAGAATCTTGACGCCCAGCGAGTGGAAGGTGGATACCGTCAAATGCTTGGCCTGCTTGGGTTCCTTGAGCAGCTTGGCAATACGCTCCTGCATTTCCAGTGCGGCCTTGTTGGTGAAGGTCAGCGCGGCAATATGGCGAGATTCGTAACCGCAGCTTTCGATCAGATGCGCAATCTTCTGGGTAATCACGCGGGTCTTGCCCGAGCCGGCGCCAGCCAGCACCAGGCAGGGGCCGTTCATGTACAGGACTGCTTCGCTTTGCGGCGCGTTCAGACCAAAGGCAGGGGCGGAAGACATGCGGAATCAGGCAGCGTAGGCGGTGGTGGAGTAACGCCGCATTGTAACAGGCGAGTCCACCGATGGCCCGGTGGCAAGAGCGTTGGCAAGCGCGCGGCAGCGCTGCCGAGTCAGGGTGGATGTGGGACAATGCGAGCGTTACTTAATTGGTCTGCAGTGATGAAATTCAACCACCTGATTCAAATCAACGATCCCCTCAACCCGCTCATCGACACCATGACGCGTGCCGAACTGTGGAGCGGGCTGGTATTGCGTGCCGAGTCGCCAAAATTGTTCATGCCGCATCTGGATGAGTGCCAGCTCACTGAGCACAGCGCCGATTCAGTCAAGCGCGAGTTGCGCTATGGCCAACTGCGCATCAGTGATGTTGTGACCTTTGAGCCTCAGCATCGTGTTCATTATCATGTCCCAGCGCAAGGCGATATTCCAACCTCCAGCATGAGCATGACGATTGAAGAACCCGAGGAGGGGGCGTTGTTCGTCCGCTTTGAGTATGACGATGGTGCTCCTGATGACGTCAGCAGCGAACAGGCTTTCTATGATCAGTTCCGTCGCTCAGCCTATGAAGAGGCGGATATTGATACGATCCGGATCATCCGTGAGCTGAGCGTCAGAGGTTCGATTCAGTAATTTGCTCCAACCGCTGATCAATGATGACTCAGTGCCATATTGATCAGGGCGCCACCCACGATTAACCAGGCAAACAGCAGTGCGCCCAGCAGCAGCGGTTTGACACCAGCACGACGTACCGAGGACAAATGCGTGGTCAAGCCCAGTGCGGCCATGGCCATCGCCAGCAACGCGGTATCGATGTCGAGCAATTTGCTGTTGATGGTTGCTGGCAAGGGCATCATGGAGTGCAACGCCACGACACCGATAAAGGCAAAGGCAAACCAGGGGATTCCGGCAGCACGCGAGCGCATTGGTGTGCCAGCGCCATTACTGGGGGCAGGATTGGTGCGTTGTACGTAGGCCGACAACAACAGCAGAAACGGTGCCAACATCATCACGCGGACCATCTTGGCAATGACCGCTGTATTAGCCGTGTGATCATCAATGCTGCGGGCAGCAGCCACGACCTGGGCCACTTCATGGACGGTCGAGCCAATGTAGATGCCGAAGTCGGCATGCGCCGGCCACCAGCTCAGACCATGCAGCATCGGATACAGAAAAATTGCCACCGAGCCAAATACCACGACCGTCGAGACGGCCACGGTAACCTGCTCACTACGCGCGCGCAGCACCGGCTCAGTCGCCATGACCGCCGCTGCCCCACAGATCGAACTGCCTGCGCCGATAAGCATGACGGCATTGCGATCGAGCTTGAACAGTTTTACGCCCACGACATAGGCCAGTGCGAAGGTGGACATCAGCATACAGGCATCAATGAGCACGCCGTTGACGCCGACTTGAGCAATATCCTGAAAGGTCAGGCGCAAACCGTACAACACGATACCCAGCCGTAGCAGATTCTGTTTGGAAAACACGACGCCCGGCGCACAGTGTTCGGCAATGCGCAGGAACACGGTATTGCCAAGCAGCATGCCCAGCACAATGGCGATGGTCAACGCGCTCAGACCATGTGTCTGCAACCAGCTGTTCTCTCCGGCACGCATGGCCAGCCATGCTATTGCTGCGCACAAGGCCAGCCCGGGTAGGAGCTTAAGCGCCGGAAAATTAATCGAATCGGGTACTGCAGTGTGAGTAGATGTGGTGCGCATGATGTGCCCTCAATGGCGATAGTCTGATCAGCTGAGCTGATCAATGAGGGCACTTTACGCCGCTGTTATATAAAAGAAAAACGCGTTATTTTGATATGATCTACCTAATTTACTGGTAGATCTGACGTCAAAATGAAAATTACTCTGAGGCAAATACAGATTTTTCTGGCGGTCGCCCAGGCCGGTAGCACCACTGCGGCAGCGGAGCTGGTGGCCTTGTCACAATCGGCCGCCAGTGCTGCGTTGAACGAGCTGGAGAGTGCACTGGCAGTGCTACTCTTTGATCGGGTCGGCAAGCGTCTGGTCTTGAATGACAATGGACGGATGTTGCTACCGCAGGCGCGTCATCTGCTCGATGCGGCGCAAGGGATTGAACAACAGTTTTTGCCGGCCAATCAGGCCGGAGGACAATTGCAACTCGGTGCCAGTACGACCATTGGTAGCTATCTGTTACCACAGATGATCGCCAGCTACCGGCAGCAACAACCTGATCTGCAGATGCGCGTCGTGGTCGCCAATACGGCTGATATCGTCGCTGCCGTGAGTCATTTTGAGGTCGATATGGCGCTCATCGAGGGACCGTGCCATGCCACGGATGTCGAGGTGGAGCCGTGGATGACGGATGAACTTATTGTGGTGGCCGCTCCCAGTCATCCACTGGCCAGCCAGAGCCAGAAGCTTAGCCTGAAGAAGCTCAGCGAAGCTGAGTGGCTCATGCGCGAGGAAGGTTCAGGTACGCGTGAAGCAGTCGAGCATGCCTTGCTGCCCTATCTGCATCACTTGCCGCTGGCTTGTGAATTTGGTAATTCCGAAGCGATCAAGCGTGCTACTGCCGAAGCGATGGGTATCAGTTGCCTGTCGCGCGCGGTGGTGCAGGATTTACTCGACAGTGGGCAACTGATCGAACTGCAAACACCATTGCCACCACTACGACGCCATTTCTACATGATCCGCAGCAAACATCGGGTGATCTCGATCCGGCTGGCGTCGTTACAGGCGTTCTTCCGTCGATGGGCACAACAGCAATGAAGAAGGAAATTGAGAAAGCGAAAAAATTACACGCGTAAGTTTTCTTACCACTTTGTCGTCTGAAAATTACCTTCCAGCATCCAAGTGGCATCGGAAACCATGCCAATTTCGTTAAATATCGACATGAAATCGAAAGTAATTTCGATTAAAGATTGATATTTGTACCAAAATTCGATTTTTCAGACTGCTCCTATATTGTCCGTGTAAGGAAATCCCTATAGTCGCCCGCTTCCTCCATGATCGAGCAGGCGCAGGGGCATGAACCAGCATTTATATCGCATTGTTCTCAATGCCAGTACCGGGGTAGCAAGCACCGTCGCAGAAACCACCGGCTGTCGCTTCACCACACTCGCCATCAGTCTGGCCCTGCTGCTGGGTAGCGTCACCCTGGTCCAAGCCCAGGCCCAAATCGTGGCCGACCCCAACGCTGCTGGTGCACAACGCCCCGTCATCGACAACACCGCCAACGGCCTGCCACTGGTCCAGATCGCCGCGCCCAATGCCAGCGGTCTGTCGCACAACCAGTA
>NZ_JACHYE010000026.1 GCF_014192645.1 Herbaspirillum sp. Sphag64
CGTTGCACTACCTCATGCTTGAATTTCGTTTCGTACTTCGCCATGAAAAACACCCCAAAGGTTGGATTGGTGTCCAACTTTTGGGGTGCGGTTCAACTAGTCGGCGGGTTTTTTATTGTGCAAACGACATCAAAAATCATATCAATTCAACGTTGTAAAACCGCTGGATTGAGCAGATTTGGCGGAGTCTGTCCCGACAAGGCCGCACTGAGGTTGGCAACGGCGCAGCTCACCATGGCCAGACGCGTTGGCACCGACGCACTGGCAATATGCGGGGTCAGTACAACGTTGGACAAGCCCAAAAAGTCTGGATGGAAAGCCGGTTCGTTCTCGAATACGTCGAGTCCAGCTGCAGCAATCTGCTGATCGCGCAATGCGGCAATCAGGGCGACATCATCGACAATGCCTCCACGCGCCAGATTGACCAGCGTCGCATGAGGCTGCATAAGTGCCAGATCGGCAGCCTTGATCGTATGATGGGACTCTTTGGTGTAAGGCAGCACCAGGATGACATGGTCCGCAGTCCGCAACAATTCTTCCTTGCTAACATAACGCGCCTGATTGGCGCGGACTTCCAGTTCTGGCGCAAGACGCGAGCGATTGTGATAAATCACCTGCATGTCAAAACCAAGGGAACGTCGCGCAATCGCCTGACCAATCCGCCCCATACCGATGATGCCTAGCGTCGCGCCATGTACATCGGTGCCGACAAAGCTGTCATAGCGCCATTTTTTCCAATGCCCGGCACGCAGCCAATGTTCGGACTCCGTCACCCGGCGTGCTGTCGCCATCAGCAATGCCCAGCCAAAATCAGCCGTAGTTTCATTGAGCACATCGGGCGTGTTGGTCGCCATGACACCGGCTGCGGTGGCGGCAGCAACATCGATATTGTTGTAACCTACGGCAATATTACTGACCACCTTAAGCTGTGGATTGGCAGCAAATACAGCAGCATTGACCGGCTCACTACCGGTTGACAACAAGCCAACCTTGCCCTGCAACCGAGCACTGAGCTCGCTTGCGCTGAATACGTTATCCTCCTGATTGGCCTCTACATCAAAGTCTTTCTGCAACCGCTCCAGCACCTCTGGAAACGTGGCTCGTGCTACTAAAATCTTTGGCTTCATAGCTTCTTTCTTTGCGCTAAACAATCTAGGTTCATGTTTCCCTGCATCACGCTGATCGTCACCAGAAAAATAAGAAACTCATGATGACAAACAACGGGATCAGTATCAGGAATGACCATCCCATATAACCGAAAAATGAAGGCATCCTGATACCGCGCTCCTCGGCAATTGCCTTGACCATCATGTTGGGCGCATTGCCGATATAGCTGTTGGCCCCCATAAATACTGCACCTGCAGAAATGGCTGCCAGCGTCGATGGCAGTATCGTCATCAAGGTATTGGCATCACCTGACGCGGTATTGAAAAATACCAGATACGTCGGGGCATTATCGAGGAAGGAAGACAAAATGCCGGTAATCCAGAAGTACATGATATTGATTGGCTGACCGCTACTAGCGCTGACCGCGCGCACAATACCGCCGAAAGCGCCCGCTTCACCGGCACGCAACATGGCGATCACGGGAATGATGGTGATGAAGATACCGGCAAATAGTTTGGCCACTTCCACAATCGGGCCCCAGCTGAAATCATTGCCACGGCGTGCAGTATCTGGGGTCCGCCACAAGGACAGCAGAATCACCAGGACCAGCGCGACATCACGCAGGATATTTTGCAATGCTACTGGTGTACCCATGATCGAAAACTCAATCCCCGATTTCCAGAAGCCGCTCATCAACACCAGACCGATAATCACCAACAACAAAACGAAGTTGAACTTGCCATCAAAACCCAACTGCGAAAGCGCCGTATCCAGTGTCGGGTCCTGTTGAGGTGGGCGCTGCTCTTCCCTGTTGTGGTAGTAGTGGCGGTCGAGCAGATAGAAGATCACGAGCAATGCGACGCAGATGAATGCCGTATGCCAGAAAATATTCTGCATCGTCCAAAAAAAACTTACACCATTGAGAAAGCCAAGAAACAAGGGGGGATCCCCCAGCGGGGTAAGCGCTCCACCAGCGTTCGCCACCAGAAAGATGAAGAACACCACAATGTGCACGCAATGACGGCGATTGTCATTGGCCCGGATGAGCGGCCGAATCAGCAACATGGACGCGCCCGTGGTCCCCATGAAACTCGCCAGCACCGTACCCAACGCGAGTAAACCTGTATTGAGTGCGGGCGTACCGTGCAGATTACCACGTACACAAATACCACCAGCAACGACAAACAATGCCGTCAATAAGGCGATGAAGGGAATATATTCAGCCAGCAAAGCGTGCACCGCGCCAGCAATCGCTGCATGTGGGCCAAAGACCGCTGCAAACGGCAACAACAAAACCAGAACCCAGGCCAACGCGAGCTTGCCAAAATGCGCGTGCCAGAAATCGGCGAACAACAGCGGACCAACTGCGATCGACAATAACAAACCAATGAAAGGTACGCCCCACAATGGAGACAGGCTGCTGCCGTCAAGCTCTGCAGCGAAGGCCGTGATGGGGTTCAGAAATGCCATTATCAGCAATGCTGAGAGGGCAAGAAATTTTTTATGCAATGGGGGGTTCTCCGAAAACAAGCTGAATGGCCCGATAAACGCGCACATCCTTAACAAAAAATAAAGTAACTACCACGATAGCAGTCAGCTAGCCTGAGACCACCATCGCACCAGATAACTCCCCACTAAACAAAATTCTTCCTCACTCCGCCTGATCAGCGGGATAGCGCTGATCAGTTTTCAAAAAACAAAGCCTTACTGAATATCGAAGACCTGACGCAGGTACTTTACGTAAGCCTCATCGTCACACATATTCTTGGCAGGCGTATCGGAGAGCTTTGCGACCGGCTGCCCATTGCAGCGGACCATCTTCATGACCACCTGCAACGGTGTATAGCCGAGATCATTGGTGAGATTAGTACCGACGCCGAAGGCGACTTTAGCGCGATCCTTGAAGCGTAAATACAAGGAGACAACCTTGTCAAAATCGAGACCATCGGAAAATACCAGTACCTTGCTCTTGGCATCAACGCGATTATTGGCGTAATGCTCTAGCAAGCGCTCTCCCCATTCGAATGGATCACCGGAATCGTGCCGCGCCCCATCGAAGAGTTTGCAGAAATACATGTCGAAATCTCGCAGGAAAGCATCCATGCCATAGACATCCGAGAGCGCAATGCCGAGGTCCCCGCGATACTCGCGCGCCCACATTTCAAAACCATAGATTTGCGAATCACGCAGACGCGGCCCGAGTGCCTGGCATGCCTGCAAATATTCATGCGCCATGGTGCCCAACGGCGTCAGATCATGCTGCATGGCGAACAGGACGTTCGAGGTACCCGCAAAATGCGCGCCCATTTGTTCCTTCAGAACCTGGATCACTTCCATGTGCCAACTGCGTGAAAAGCGCCGCCGGGTACCGTAGTCAGCGATCTTGCATCCTTCCAGCAAGGAATTGTCGGTCAGCAGCGCAATTTTGTCGCGCAAGCGCTGACGTCCGGTTTGATAATCCGGTGTACGCTGGGTCGCACGGAAATAAACCTCGTTGACAATGGCCAGCACGGGCACTTCAAACAAAATGGTATGCAACCATGGACCCTTGACCTGAATCTCGATTTCACCATTGTTGGCCGGCGACGGCATGACGCTGATGTATTTTTCATTGAGATGGAACAGATCAAGAAAATCAACAAAATCACTCTTGATGAAACGGAAGCTGCGCAGATAGGTCAGCTCCTGTTCCTGAAAGCGCAGACGGCACAGCGCAGCGATTTCTGCACGAATTTCGTCGATATAAGGAGTGAGATCAACATCATCATTGCGGCATTTGAAGCGATACTCGACCTGCGCGCCTGGAAAATGATGCAGCACAACCTGCATCATCGTGAATTTGTACAGATCAGTGTCGAGCAGAGAGGAAATAATCATGGAACGGGACCGGACAATTGACGAATGAGCGATGTTGCTTATCTATGAATCGCGCAACATCTTACCCTGAATTGACAACAACCACGGTCCACGCTGCTCAGCGCGAGGCCGAAGAAGGTCGCCGGCTCTTGACATAGGACTCCGTCGGCAAATAGCGGAGACCATCGAGGTAGCGCCAGTCACTGGCAGGATCCTGCCCTGGCATGTAGCTCAAGGTGCCAACGAAAGCGCCAAAACTAGATTGCTGATCCTGTGCTCTGAAACTGATGATGCCCACTGGCGTGTCAAAGGACAGACCGCGCATTGCTGCCACGAGCTTGTCACTGTCCAGACTTCCTGCCTTCCTGACGCCCCCGGCGATCGCCATGAGCGTGCTGTAGCCGAAGATGGAATAAAGATGCGGTTGTTCATTGAAACGCTTGACATAGGCATCCCGAAACCGCTGATGCTCGGCGAGCGCGATCTGATCAATGGGGTAACCAATGACAAACCAGTTACTGATCGCAGGATACTGAGTCTGCAGGTTGCCCAAGGTCTCGCCAGCAGACATCGACAGTACTTTGCTGCTTGCAAACAGACCCTGACGACTGCCTGCTTCGACGAATTGCAGCAAATCGCCCCCAAAAGTGGCATTGAAGATTGCCTCTGGCCGCGCCTGCTGCAAGCTGCGTACGGCGTCATCCGCCTTGATCTTGCCCAGCGCGGGCCATTGCTCGGCAACAAACTCGACATCTGGACGCCGTTCCTTGAGCAAGAGCTTGAAATTGGCTACGGCACTCTGACCATATTCATAGTTGGGTGCAATAATGGCCCAGCGCCGCACCGGCAATTTGGCCGCAGCTTCAGCCAACATCGCTGCCTGCATATAGGTCGAGGGCCGTAACCGGAAAGTGTAGCGATTACCCTTGTCGAGCGTGATCGCGTCTGAAAGTGCATCACCAACGACAAACAGCTTTTTACGGGCCGCGGCCGTCTTCGCCACTGCCAGGGCAACATTGGACAGCATCGTGCCACTCAAGACATCAACCTTGTCATCTCTCACCAAGGCTTCCGCATTTCGCACAGCTTCGGCTGCTCCCCCTTGATCCTCGCGCACCACCAACTGCACCTGCCTACCTAGCAAACCACCGCTGGCATTGATTTCCGCCACGGCCAACTCGGCACCGCGCTGGTAAGCCTGGGTTGATTGGAACCCGCCACCAAGACTGTCCACGGAGCCTATCTTAAGAGGTGTAGCAGAGGCAGCAGAGGCGCAGACCAGCAAGAATATGCCCGACAAGCGGCGCAGTCGTGGCTGCATGATTTCCATTTTATTCTGCTGGCACATAGTCTTTTTGTCGAGCTTTTTAGAGAAAGGTAATTTCATATTTACTTATACGTAATCTGTATAAGCCTCATTTGTGAGAAAAGTCTAATTGCCTTAAAATACAGGGCTTTCCAGCTGGTTTTATGGTTGTTGGCACTCTTGCAGAGGTCATGACACAAGGCACGAATTCGTAATTTTGCTGTATTTGCGTCGAGATTTTGCGAAGTAACGTGGTTTGCAACGTGCAGAAGCAACGTTTGCCCTTGCACAATGAGTCGCGCCATATTGCCATTAAACCCAGCTCAATTTGCCATCAGTTTCAAGAAATTTTACAGATAGGACTGTTATGACCCACGTTGTGACCGAATCCTGCATCCGCTGCCGTTATACCGACTGCGTTGATGTATGCCCGGTTGATTGCTTCCGCGCAGGCCCGAATTTCCTCGCCATTGATCCGGATGAGTGCATCGACTGCGCAGTCTGCGTGGCTGAATGCCCGGTCAATGCTATCTACGCGGAAGAAGACGTACCGGCAGATCAGCAGGAATTCATCAAGCTCAACGAGGTGCTGGCCCGCAACTGGCCCTCCATCACCAAGACCACGGCGCCATTGGCCGAAGCCGAGGAGTGGAAAGACGTCAAGAGTAAGCTGGAATTCCTGGAACGCTGACCTGCGAGCCGCAAACCAACTGGCTGGCGCAATCATTGCGCCGCCGATGGCAGCCACTAGTAAGTCACAACGGTTGGCTGGCGTTACTTGGCCAGACCGGATTGTACGGACAAAAAGGGCATTGGGTATGTCGCATGGCCCACTGAGGGCATGCTTCCCCTGACGCAGCGCGGCCCCTTCATTTGAAATGGAAACGGATTTTTATGGATAACTTCAAGATCGCGCCTGCAGATGCCGGCAAGACAACCCCTATCGAAGCGGATGCTGTCATCGTCGGTGCCGGTCCGGTCGGCTTGTTTCAGGTATTTGAGCTGGGCCTGCTGGAAATCAAGGCGCATGTGATTGATTCGCTCGCCAATGTCGGTGGTCAGTGCGTTGAACTGTATCCGGACAAGCCAATCTACGACATTCCTGCAGTTCCCGTATGCACAGGTCAGGAATTGACAGATAACCTGCTCAAACAGATCGAGCCATTTGATCCGACCTTCCATCTGGGTCAGGAAGTCACTCTGGTGCAAAAGCGTGACGATGGCCGTTTTGACCTCGAAACCTCGGCTGGTACCAAATTTATCACCAAAACCATTTTCATCGCTGCAGGTGTTGGCTCGTTCCAGCCACGCACATTGAAGGTGGATGGTATCGAGCAGTTTGAAGGCTCGCAATTGTTCTATCGCGTCAAAGATCCGGTTCTGTTTGAAGGCAAAAATCTGGTCATTTGTGGTGGCGGCGATTCAGCACTGGACTGGGCGCTGAACTTCGTCGGCAAGGCCGAATCCGTAGTGCTGCTGCACCGTCGCGAAGAATTCCGCGCCGCACCCGCTTCTGTGGCAAAGATGAAGGAACTGTGCGAACAGTACGAAATGCAATTCCTGGTCGGCCAGGCAACCGGCTTTGAGGCCAAGGATGGAAAGTTGTCCGAGATCAAGGTAACCGGCGCGGATGGCGTCACACGTCGCCTGCCACTAGACATGCTGCTGGTCTTCTTTGGTCTGTCGCCAAAACTGGGCCCGATCGCCGAATGGGGTCTGGATATTGAACGCAAGCAGCTCAAGGTCGTCGATACCGAGAAATTCGAAACCAATGTTCCAGGCATCTTCGCTGTTGGCGACATCAACACCTATCCGGGCAAGAAGAAGCTGATCTTGTCAGGCTTCCATGAAGCCGCATTGGCCGCTTTTGGCGCTGCGCCGTATATCTTCCCTGAAAAGAAGATCCACATGCAGTACACCACAACATCGCCGAAACTGCACAAGATCCTCGGCGTTGAGACTCCGGTATTTGATTGATCTGTCA
This sequence comes from Herbaspirillum sp. Sphag64, assembly GCF_014192645.1. GTDB lineage: Bacteria > Pseudomonadota > Gammaproteobacteria > Burkholderiales > Burkholderiaceae_D > Herbaspirillum. The sequence goes on from NZ_JACHYE010000026.1 coordinate 7,254, forward strand.
GCTAATCGTCGCGCTTGGTAATCAAGCTAAACAAGCTAAACGACAAGGGCCCTGACCGACGGATCAGGGCCTTTTTGTTTGCGGATGAACAATGTTGCCAGCAATACTCCTCAACTTGAGCTACTCTCTGGTATGTTTTAGCAAAAGTAGCCCCAATTCTGTGCCACTTTTGTGACAAGCCGGTGCCAGCGCACCAACTGCCTGCACCGAAATAGACTAAAAATGCCAAAATACGAAGCGTGCTAAAATATTGCGATGCAACATTACAAGATTCCCACTCGTGCCACTGCTACCGCAGCCGCAAGCCTGACAGCCAAGTTTGATGTGTAAGGGTTATCCATGCTTTATCAAATCCATGAATTAAATCGCAGCCTGCTCAATCCCTTGATCCAGTGGGCTGAAACCTCCGCCAAACTGTTTTCAGATCCGGTTTCTCCGCTTGCGCATACCCCGTTCGCGCAGCGTATCGCTGCAGGTTATGAGCTGTTGTACCGACTAGGCAAAGATTATGAAAAGCCGCAGTTTCAGATCGACAGCACTGAAATCAAAGGCAAGACCGTCAACATCGTTGAAGAAACTGCTGAGGACAAACCATTTTGTCGTCTGATCCATTTCCGTAAGGATCTCGATACCAAGCAACAGGCTGCGCTCAAGCAGCCGACTGTGCTACTGGTGGCGCCATTGTCTGGACATCATTCCACATTGCTGCGCGATACCGTACGCGGCCTGTTGCCGGAGCACGATGTCTACATCACCGACTGGACCGATGCACGCATGGTTCCAGTCAGTGCGGGTCCATTTCACCTGCACGATTACATCTATTACGTACAAGACTTCATTCGCACTCTCGGTCCGGACGTCCATGTCATTTCGGTATGTCAGCCAACCGTGCCTGTACTGGCGGCGATTTCGCTCATGGCCAGTGCCAACGACCCGAAATTACCAAAAAGCATGACCATGATGGGCGGTCCAATCGATGCCCGCAAGTCACCAACGGCGGTCAACGATCTAGCCACTGAGAAACCATTCAGCTGGTTTGAGAACACCGTGATCTATAGTGTGCCGGCAAGCTATCCCGGCTTTGGCCGCAAGGTGTACCCTGGCTTCCTGCAGCATGCAGGTTTCGTGGCGATGAATCCACGCCGCCACGCACAGAGCCACTGGGACTTTTATATGCATCTGCGCGACGGCGATGACGAATCGGCCGAAAGCCATCGCAAGTTCTATGACGAATATAACGCTGTGCTGGATATGCCCGCTGAGTTCTATCTTGAAACCATCAAGGTTGTTTTCCAGGATTTCAATCTGCCCAAGGGAACCTGGGTCATCGAAGGCAAACCGGTGCGTCCGCAGGATATCAAGTCCGTCGCGCTGTTCACCATCGAAGGCGAGCTGGATGATATTTCCGGCTCAGGTCAGACCCAGTCTGCACAGGAGCTGTGCTCGTCCATTCCAAAGGCGCGCAAGCAACATCTGACCGCGGCCAAGTGTGGCCACTACGGGATTTTCTCCGGCCGTCGCTGGCGCGAAATGGTTTGCCCCCAAATTACTGAGTTCATCAAGGCAAACGCCTGATTGCCTGCAGTCTGTCGCATATAGGGTTGTACATTGACGCGATTCAATGCCGTTTGAATAGAAAGCCTTTATGCCGCGAGGGATAAAGGCTTTTTTCTGACGCATTTCTGAGTGCAAACTCTGACAAGTCGCATGCATTTCCCTGATAATACGGTTTTGTCTCTCTCAGCCGTTGTCTGACTTGCTTATTGTGTCAACACCCCGCCGCCCCACTCTCGCCGACCAGCTCGAAGACCTGCTGCCGCAGACGCAATGCACCAAATGCGGCTACCCAGCCTGTCGCCCCTACGCGGAGGCCATCGCCGCAGGCGAAGCGGCATACAATCAGTGCCCACCCGGCGGTGCAGAGGGCGTCGCCAGGCTAGCGAGCCTGCTTGGCAAGCCAGTCATACCAATCAATCCGGTCAACGGCATTGAGCGCAGCCGTAGTCGAGCCTTCATTGATGAATCTGTCTGCATCGGCTGCACCTTGTGTATCCAGGCCTGCCCGGTGGATGCGATCGTTGGTGCAGCAAAGCAAATGCACACCGTGGTTACCGATCTTTGTACCGGCTGCGACTTATGTGTTGCCCCCTGCCCGGTCGATTGCATCAGCATGATCGAGGTGACGCCTGGGCAAACTGGCTGGGCAGCCTGGTCTCAGGAGCAAGCTGACCAGGCGCGCGCGCGACATGATTTCCGTAGCCTGCGTCTGCGCCGCGAAAAACAGGAAAACGAAGCACGACTGGCCGCCAAAGCGGCTGCCAAACTGAAGGAAGTCGCCGCTGCCAGCGTTGCCAGCCCGGAAGAAAAAGCCGAGCAGGACCGCAAGAAGGCAATCATCCAGGCCGCCATCGAACGTGCCCGCCTGAAGAAAGAGCAACTTGCCGGCAATCCACCGGCAGATCAATAAGCGTCAACCTGCCCGTACCATGAATAGCGAAAAACGCCGCCAAATCTTTACCCGTCTGCGCGCAGCCAATCCGACCCCAACCACTGAACTCGAATACAGCACGCCTTTCGAGCTTCTGATTGCGGTCCTGTTATCAGCTCAAGCCACCGATGTCTCGGTCAACAAGGCTACCCGCAAGTTATACGCGGTTGCCAATACGCCTGCCAAGATCCTCGCTCTGGGACTGGACGACTTGATTCCGTACATCCAGACGATTGGCTTGTTCCGCACCAAGGGCAAGAACGTCATCGAGACCTCCCGCATTTTGCTGGAACAGCATGATGGTGAAGTCCCGCAAACGCGCGAAGCATTGGAAGCATTGCCAGGTGTAGGACGCAAAACCGCTAATGTCGTGCTCAACACTGCATTTGGCCAACCAACCATCGCCGTAGACACACACATCTTTCGCGTCTCCAATCGAACCGGTCTGGCTCCCGGTAAAGACGTCGATGAAGTCGAACGCAAGTTGATGAAGTTCGTCGCTCCCGAATTTTTACAAGATGCCCATCACTGGCTGATTCTGCATGGACGCTACACCTGCATCGCCCGTAAGCCACAATGCTGGAATTGCCTGATTGCCGACCTGTGTGAATTTCGAAAGAAAACACCATTACCCGACAAGGGCGTCTGACGCAAAGCGGATACCGCCAGTGCTCTAGCCGAGTCACCCGATGGCGCGGCTTACGTTGAGAATATCCGTCGACGCTGAGCGTGCCAGCGATCAACAAAAAAGCAGTGACTGACTACCGCTTTAACGGTGCC
>NZ_JACHYE010000027.1 GCF_014192645.1 Herbaspirillum sp. Sphag64
GCCGACCTCGGCGTGCAGGTCATCGAAGGACGTGACAAGCAACCGACAGTCAGTATCGACCTATCCCAAATGGGCGGTATGTACGCGAACCATATTCGCCTGATTGGCACCGAAGCCGGTGTCGGCGTGCGCAGCATGGGCAATATCGCCGCGCAGGCGGGCGATATCCAGATCGACAGCAGCGGCAAACTCACCTTCATCGGCGATACCACCGCCACCGGCAAGATTGCTATCCAAGGCAGCGACACCATCAGCAACAGTGGTCAACTAGCCGCACAGCAAGCGCTAACCATCAACACCAGCGGCCAGCTCGACAACACCGGTCTGCTCAACAGCCAGACAGATACCGTCCTGCGCGCCGCAGACATCCATAACCTTGGTCAAATTTACGGTAACGATATTGCGCTCGGCACCACCACCCTGCGCAACGATGTCAACAATGATGTCGAGAACGACAAAGCAGGCGTCATTGCCGCCCGCAACACGCTGCAGATCGGCGCGGCCGAAGTGATCAACCGTGAACACGCCCTACTGCAAAGCCAGGGCGACATGAGCATCGGCGGCACACTCAATGCCGACAACCAGGTCACCGGCGAAGCCACCAGCATCCTCAACGCCTCCGCCACCATCGACGCCGGTGGTGCCTTGCGCCTACAGAGCGCCGAACTCAACAACCGCAACGACCACTTCAGCACCACCGAAGAAGACGACTTCAGCAGCGCCCGTCACGTCACCGAATACGCCGCCTGGAATGCGCCCGATGTCTGGTTCAGCGCCGATCAGATACGCTGGAGCGACAGCGGCAATGGCGGCATTGTGCTGGTCATCCCGGATGGCAACCGCTTCGAGAAATTCTACAAACGCGACTACACCGAAATCGTCCGCAAGACCGTCGTCCAGAGCAGCGACCCGGCACGCATCAGTGCCGGTGGCGATCTGCTGCTCTCTGGTCGGGTCACCAACGACAAGAGTCAAATCATCGCCGGTGGCAAACTCATCGGCACCGTCGACGCGCTCAACAACATCGGCGCCACCGGCACCGGCACGCCGATTCGCAAAATGACCGCCAGGCAAAACTACTACCACTGGGTCAGCGGCTCATCGCACACCAACAACTACAACTATGACAACGACGGCGCTGCCTACGACAACGTCCTGGCCCCGGTCACGATTGCACTCGCCATCGGCACCATCACCCCCGATGCCACGCCCGACAGCGGCTTACCCGGCATCCCCCTGCCACCGCTGCCGGACAATGGCTTCTTCAAGCTGCACCCGCAACCCGATCATCACACCCTGGTTGAAACCGATCCCCAGTTCACCAACTACAAGACATTTCTCTCCAGCGACTACCTGATCAGCCGTCTGGCGCTCGACCCGCAAACTATCCAGAAACGCCTCGGCGACGGCTACTACGAACAAAAACTGATCGCCGACCAACTCGGCGAACTGACCGGCAAGCGCCAGCTCAGCACCTACAGCAATGCCGAAGCCCAATACCAGGCCCTGATGGAAGCCGGTGTCGCCACTGCCACCGCCTTCCAGCTCACACCCGGCATCGCCCTGACGGCGGCGCAGATGGCCGCGCTCACCGCCGACATCGTCTGGCTGGTCGCGCAAACCGTCACCCTGCCCGACGGCAGCAGCACCCGGGTACTGGCACCGGTGGTCTACCTGCGCCAGCTCGCTGCCGCAGACATCGCCCCCAGCGGCACCCTGATGGCAGCGGCCGACATCAACCTCAACGTCAACGGCAGCCTCGCCAATAGCGGCACCCTGCGCGCCGCCAACCAGCTCATCCTCGGTGCCACCGACATCCACAACAGCGGTACCCTGCACAGCACCGGCAATGCCGACACCGATGGTGTGATACTGACCGCCGGCCACGATTTAGTCAGCAACGGCCACATCAGCGGCAACCGGGTTGGCATCCTCGCAGGCAATGACGTCACACTAGCCAGCACCACCGCCTCCCACAACGGCGCCAACGGCCTCAATACCGGGCTCAAGCAGATCAGCAGCATTGCCGCTGGCGAACTGTCGATCCAGGCCGGACGCGACGTCAGTCTGGTCGCGGCCACTATCCAGACCAGCGGTGATGCCAGTATTACCGCCGGACGTGACCTGCAGCTCGACACCATCAAGACCCAGCAAACCGACAAGGTCCGCTACGACCGCGACAACCACCTTAATCTGAGCAGCACCCAGGTCATCGGCACCGGAATCGACAGCGGCGGCACACTGACGCTGGCTGCCGGGCAAGACATCCACGCCCGCGCCGCCGACGTTAATGCCGAAGGCGCACTCACCGCCATCGCCGGACGCGACGTCAAGCTCGACACTGCCCAGCAGGAAAGCCAGATCGACCAGGCCATCTACACCACCACCAGCGGACCGCTCTCCAGCGCCAGCAGCCGCTCGCAACGCAACGACAACAGCACCGCACAGATCGGCAGCACCTTCTCAGGCGACCGCGTCAGCATCCTCGCCGGACGCGACATCGACGTCACCGGCAGCAACGTCGTCGCCACCAAGGACCTCACGCTAGCCGCCGTCAACGACATCCGCATTAGCACCTCGCAAGACACCAGCGACAGCCGTTTTAAAAGTGAAGAAAAGCGCTCCGGGATCATGAGCAGCGGCGCAAGCATCACCGCCGGCACACGTCAGGAGAACGACGCCCAGACCAGCCACCAAGTCAGCAACAACGCCAGCACCCTCGGCAGTACCAATGGCCATGTCAGCATCAGCGCCGGCAAGACCTATACCCAAACCGGCAGCGACGTACTGGCCCTGACCGGCAACATCGATATCGATGCCCAAGCCATCACTATCCAGCAAGCCACCGACACCAGCGCCAGCACGCAAGACCACCAGTTCAAGCAAACCGGCATCACGGTATCCGTCACCAGCCCGGTGCTGTCCGCCATGCAAAGCGTCCAGCAACTCAAGCAAGCCGCCAGCAAGACCGACAACAGCCGCATGCAGGCACTCGCCGCTGGTGCCGCCGGGCTCACCGCCTACAGCACCTATAATTCCCTGAATCAGGCCAGCAGCATGGGCGACGTCGTCAGCCTCAACGTCAGCGTCGGCACCAGCCAAAGCGAAAGCCACACCGAACAAAACAGCAGCACCGCCCGTGGCGCCACGGTCGTAGCCGGTGGCAACCTCAGCCTGCGCGCCACCGGTGGCGGCAACGCCAGCGACCTCACCATGCAGGGCAGCCAGATCAAGGCCGGCAACAACATCACGCTCGAAGCCGACCACGACATCACTCTCCTCGCCGCCCAAAACACCAGCGCCCAACACAGTACCAACAGCAACAGCAGCGCCTCGGTCGGCGTCTCCGTCAGTGCCTCCGGCAATGTCGGCGTCAACGCCAGCGTGGCCGGTGGCAAGGGCTATGGCGATGGTGACGACGTCACCCAGATCAACACCCAGGTCGAAGCAGGCAAGCAGCTCACCCTGCGCTCCGGCAGCGACACCACCCTACGCGGTGCCACCACCAGCGGCCAGCAAGTCACCGTCAATGTCGGCACCAACGGCAGCGGTAACCTCCACATCGACAGCCTGCAAGACACCAGCACCTATGAAGGTCGCCAACAAAGCATGGGCGTCAGTGTCGCCGGTGGTACCGGCACTGCCAGCGGCGCCGTCAACGTCAGTCGCAGCAAGGTTGACGGCAGCTACGCCAGCGTCAATGCACAATCCGGCATCCTCGCCGGTGATGGCGGCTTTACCGTCAACGTCAACGGCAATACCAATCTTACCGGTGCCAAGATCGCCAGTACCGCACAAGCCGTCACCGATAACAAAAACAGCCTCACTACGCACACCCTGACCCAGTCCAGCATCGCCAACCACGATGACTACCAGGCCGACAGCATGAGCGCAGGCATCAGCATCAGCCATAGCGATGCCAAGCCCGTCCCCGGAAAACCCGGCCAAATGACCGATGCCAGCACCAAGATGAACGGCACCGGCCTCGGCTATGGGAGCACCAGCGGCAGTGATAGCAGCAGCACCGACTCGGGCATCAGCGGTGGCACGATCACCATCACCGATGCCGCTGCGCAAGAAGCACTGACCGGCAAGACCGTCGAGCAAACACTCGCCACCATCGACACCACGGTGCGCAGCGACGAAGACAGCAGCAACAAGCTCAGTAAGAACTGGGATGGGCAGCAGCTGATGGAGGATGTGAACGCACAGACCCAGATCAGGCAAGCCTTTGGGCAGCAGGCAGCAAAGTTGATTGGCGACTATGCGACCAACAAGGAAAACGACCTGCGCCAACAGGCACGTAAAGAAACTGATCCCACCAAACGTGCCGCCCTGTTAAAAGAAGCCAACGAATGGAGCGAGGACGGCTTTCGCCGGATCGCGCTGCATACTATTTCTGGCGCAATGACCGGCGGTCTCGCCGGGGCCGCTGGTGCAGCAGGTTCATCACTGGCGATGACCGCCATTACTGAACAGCTCGGCAAGACGGACTTGCCCGAGGTACTCAAGCAAGGGCTGGCGCAGATTGCTGCGGGGGCAATTGGTGCTGCCGCAGGCGGGAACGCGGGGATGGCTGCTGCGGTCAATGTGGAGGCGAATAACCGGCAGTTGCATCAAAGTGAAAAAGACCTTATTGCGAAGAAAGCGAATGGAGACAAGGACAAAGAAGCGCGTCTTACGCAGGCGGCGTGCTATGCGGTCAAATGCTGGTCACAATATCCAGAAGGCAGCAAAGAGTACAACGCCAACTTTGTTGATGTCATGACGGCCTATTCTCTTAAAGATGAAACCGCGTGGATTAACGAGCAGCAGACAAAGGGGCAGTTTGTTTATTCGATGATGAATGAAGCTACCGATCGCTTACAGTCAACGCATATTCCCGTTATCAAGGATGGTGTCAAGGTAGCGACCGGCTGGCTGACTGCAACGGGTGGGCTGGCCTTGTGTGGAAGCGGACTTGGATGTGTCGCCGGTGGCCCGATGACTGCTTTTGGTGGCAGCGCGATGATTGAGGGGGGCAGTGGTTTGTACAACGCTTATAACGGCAGTGCGGCACCGGGTGTTAATCCACTTCGAAATCAGTTTAATCAATTTTTTCCAGTATGGGGTAATGCTACATATGATGGATTGAATTTTCTTGCGACGTTTATGGCAATGGGTGTACAGGTTCCACTCAAAGTTGGTATTTCAGATGGAATTAATCGAACCGAATCGCTGTTTGGCGTCACGGTATCAGGTTTTAGAAATGCGACATTGAATCCGCTGACTAAATTGCCGCTGCCCTATGGCACTACACAAGCTATTTTGTTGTACGGGACGGGGTCGCAAGGTGCGACCTTGATTAATGACGTTCGTAAAGCAAGTGGAAGCAAATGACCGGCCAGCAGATTTATACGTTTGTGCGCACTACAATCATCGTGGGAAGTACTGCTTTATTTACAGGCGGCTTCTATGCTGCCGTAATAGCCGGAATTTGCCGCTTCGCATTCAAACTGGAAGAGAATACGGCTTTGCTATGGATCGGTGGCCCGATATTTGTGGTGGTCACGATATGGGCGTGGGTATATATGCCAAAGCATCTGCGCAAAGCTGGGTTTATTGAATGAATTGAAATAAATGAAATTATAAAAAATAGTTCGCCAGCAAGCACTTCCTTTGACAGGTTGAATAATGCTATAGGAGAAGGAAAAAGAAGATAATTAAAAATGGGAACTTCACCCCTTGGTTCAGAACATCAATCTGGATATTGGGAATAGCAATTGCCATTTGCTCTTATTTTTTTCTAAACGGATTTTTAATTTTTTGGGGAGTTATGGGTGGTACTTTGACTGCCTCTATTGGAGCATATGCAGAAAGTGCAAATACACATAGATTAAAACCTTTTGATAATGATCAAAAGCGTGCAAAAGAAAGCCACAAAAAAGATTCAAATTAAATGGCAATAATTAGAAGTTACATCAGGATGAAAAGACGTGGATTGAATCAATCCGCTAAACGTTGCGGGATTGTTAGAAGTTCCGTATCCGACTTTACCGCAACTTGCACGGCCTGAAACAGCACCGTGCAAGCCCCTCCCTGAATGTCAATTATTCATCCCAATACTTGTTCAAGCACGCGATATGTTCCTCAGACACATCGCGCAGCATGGTCGCTGCTGCCAGCGACAGGCGAAACAAGTTGGCGCTATCGGATTTCCCAATCGATGGCGCGACCTCTTGTTCAGGATCGTTGTCCTGATTCATTTCATTGGCTAAATCACGGGCGTAAATGATGTGCATACAGGAGGTAATGCCTGCGCTGACATCGCGAGTGAGTTCAATGAAGTCAGCGAATTTTTCCTCGCGGCCGGGGCCGTGAATCCAGCGGAAATCTTCGTGATGAGGTGGGATGGTTTTTTGGTCAGACGTGATAGTGCTAGGCATTGAAGCCTCCTTTGGTAGCGGTTAAGCCGCTTCTCGCTGCAAAACGAGGGTGGCGGCAAATGACAAGGTTTGCAGACCGGTACCAAAGGAACCCGGCAGGCCGAAGCCTCCCTGCCATTGCCGCCAAAGAAGGCACAACAACAGCTCGCACATAAAAAACCCGCGTGGCGCGGTCTGTGCGCTTTGGTAATCTGAGCTGCAAAACTCGTTCCCTTTTTTATCAGGGACGGCAGATTATTCTCTTTTTGAAGGGCGTGCGTCAAGCCAATTTATCTCTATGAAGCATGCAATGATGTTCTGCATACCGCTGCTCTCGACCAGCCAAAGCGAAAGCCACAACGAGCAAAGCAGCAGCACCGCCCGTAGCGCAGCGGTCATGGCCGGTGGCAACCTCAACCTGCGCGCCACCGGTGGCGGTACCGCCAGTGACCTCACCATGCAGGGCAGCCAGATCAAGGCTGGCAAAAACGCCACGCTCGAAGCCGACCACGACATCACTCTCCTCGCCGCCCAAAACACCAGCGCCCAACACAGTACCAACAGCAACAGCAGCGCCTCGGTCGGTGTCTCCGTCAGTGCCTCCGGCAATATCGGCGTCAACGCCAGCGTGGCCGGTGGCAAGGGCTATGGCGATGGTGACGACGTCACCCAGATCAACACCCAGGTCGAAGCAGGCAAGCAGCTCACCCTGCGCTCCGGCAGCGGTAATCTCCACATCGACAGCCTGCAAGACACCAGCACCTATGAAGGTCGCCAACAAAGCATGGGCGTCAGTGTCGCCGGTGATGGCGGCTTCAAGGTCACCGTCAACGGCAACACCGACCTCATCGGTGCCAAGATCGCCAGTACCGCACAAGCCGTCACCGATAACAAAAACAGCCTCACTACCCAAACGCTGACCCAGTCCAGCATCGCCAACCACGATGACTACCAGGCCGACAGCATGAGCGCAGGCATCAGCGTCAGCCATACCGAAGCCAAGCCTGTAGCAGACAAGCCCGGCCAAATGACCGATGCCAGCACCAAGATGAACGGCACCGGCCTCGGCTATGGGAGCACCAGCGGCAGTGACAGCAGCAGCACCGGCTCGGGCATCAGCGGTGGCACGATCACCATCACCGATGCCGCTGCGCAAGAAGCACTGACCGGCAAGACCGTCGAGCAAACACTCGCCACCATCG
>NZ_JACHYE010000028.1 GCF_014192645.1 Herbaspirillum sp. Sphag64
AGTTTATAACGCCATTTATCGATTACCGCCGAATCAGAGGCGTAATACAGATTTAGAGGATGAAAAATTTACGGGAATAACTCAGGAAATTAAGGACTGGCGTAACAATGTGGAAGCGCCTCTTAATCCTCCTGACCCTCCAGAGCAAGAAGCACTTCTTGCACCGAGCGATAGTGCCGGTTTCTACTGGATAGCAAGGGGGATGGGCAGACATGCCGATGCGCCACACGTGCTTGAAGCGCGCGTGGTGGAAAGCAATCTTGGTCCAAAAACCTACTATCGCAGTCCAGCTTTCTGGAAGGCCAGCGCGGCGGTGAATTCACCTCGTGCCGTGTCTAGGATCGATTATTCTGGCTTGAATGGATTTGATTCACGTTGCTGCGCTTATGGCGTAGCGGTAGCTGTGTTGTCAGAGCTCTCACTACCAGATGGCAACGGTCAACCTACAGTGATGTACCCAACAGATTTTACGCCGAGGAGATAAATCATGAAACGATGGATAAGCCTGCTGATATTGCTCTGGCCGCTGACGCTGCAAGCAAACGATACTGCATTTAAAAGAACAAAAAAGCACGAAGCCAACATGGGGCCAGGCTGTAATGTATCTTTAAAAATACCGGTAACTGGAAAAATTACTATTCGTTTCTCTAAACATGATGGCAAAGGAGGTGGTAAATTGACGGTCGAAAATCCATTGAATCTAAAAACCAAAGAATATATTGCACCGTTTTATTTTGGTTTCACCTGTTATTCAGTCGACGATGGAGAAATAAACTTAGATCCAGTTCGTTTTGATACTGCGCGTAATGAATGGGTGCGCGATATTGATAAACGCATTGCAGCGACAGGAACTCAATGGAGTGAGGAAAGCATGATGAATCTACGTCGTGATTTTGCACGTGCCATCAAACTCTATCCACTCAACAACATCAATGCACGCGGTTACGCCTACACGGAAGACGACTTGAATGGTGACGAAGAGGGACGTCAACGTACTCTGTACTATTGCCTGATCCGTAATGCGAAGACACTATGTGGCAGGGGCAAGATGGGTTATCTTGAAGAAGGTAAAAAAGGTGATTTAACGCCTTATGTCTTGGAAATGCTTCGTAGTATTGAATTTCTTGAGGATGCAGATCCAATTCCATCCGCTCCGATTTATTCGGACGAGTAATCAGTCCTGGGTGCGCTGAAAGATAACAATGAATTGAATCAGGACAGCGATCCTGCACAAGAGGCCGCGCCATCGATTGGGAATCCGATAGCGCCAACTTGTTTCGCCTCTCGCTGGCAGCAGCGACCATGCTGCGCGATGTATCGGATCAACACATCGCCAGCCTGAGCAAGTTTTGGGATGAATAATTAAGGAAGGGTTTGCACGGTGTGTTTGTGCACCGTGCAATAGGTGTCTTCGTCTCGGACTAAATCGAAAGTGAAGACCTAATTGCGGTAAGGATCGCCCAACGCAATCAAAGACCTCTAGCATCACACGCTTTCATTGAAAAACTTCATGGAGGCGGTCAAGATGTCCATCGAGAAATCAGCACGGCAAGCCGCAGGTCAATTTTCTACATCAATCACCGGACAGCAGCAATATCACGTTACTGTGCGCGGCACGGCTAGCGCAGCATTCTTGTCAGTCGTCTCCTTCGAAGCGGTCGAAGCCTTGGGCGAGCCGTACCGGATCACCATCACGCTGACCCATCCTCAGGAACTGGAGCGCGCCGATTATCTCGGCAAGGACGCCAGTTTCAGCATGGGTACTGGTCTAAGCGAGCCACGTGAATTCGCCGGTTGTATTACCCACTTCAACAAGCTCAAACAAACCCACGACTTTCACAGCTACGAATTCGTCATCGAACCACTGGTGGCAAGATTGCGATTGACCCACGCCAGTCGGGTATTCCAGCATCAAACCGCGCCAAAGATCATCGAAACCATCCTGCGTCGGCATGGGTTCACGGGAGACAATTTCAAGTTCAGAACGCGACGAAGCTGTCCCCAACATGCGTTTCGTTTGCAGTATCAACAAAGTGACTGGGATTTCATTCATCTGTTGATGCAGCAGGAAGGTCTCTACAGCTACTTTATCCCCGGCATGCTGGGCGACATCATTGTCTTTGCTGACGACATCGATCACTACATTTACCAGCCCGAACTCAAGGTGCCCTATCGTGAAGCCGCCGGACTGGATGCCGATGCTGAAATCGTTTTTAATTTACAAACGCAATCGCAGACCGTTCCTGCTTCCTACCTGGTAGCCGACTATTACCCCGATGCCGCCTGGGAGCGTTTCAAGGATGACGCCAACGTTGCCCGTAAAGACATTACGACCTACGGCCAACCCTACGTCTATGGTAGTCATCACCTGGACCAGCTCAGCGCCAAATGGGAAGCGCAATTACGGCATGAAGCAGCAATCGCAAGCCAGATCGTCTATACCGGCGAAAGCAATATCCTCGAACTACGTCCAGCGCGTATCCTGCGTATGGACCATGCATTACCAGATGCACCCAACGGCCAAGTCATCATCAGCGTCACCCACAGCGGTGCACGTGATACTGCCTACAAAAACAGCTACACCGCCATTCCCTCTGACCGGCGTTATCGACTTCCTTTAAACGAAGCCAACTGGCCGAAGATTGCCGGTACCTTGTCAGCAAGAGTCACCTCGCCGGGCCAATACCCCCATGCCTACATCACCAAGAATGGCCACTACACCGTCCGCTTCGATCTTGATTTCGAGGAATGGAACCCCGGCAATGAAAGTGTTCCGTTACGGCTAGCCAAACCATTTGCCGGGGCCAATCAAACCGGCTTTCACTTCCCCATCATTGACGGTACTGAGGCTGCAATTGGCTTCACAGACGGCAACCCTAATAAACCCTACATCGCCCACCTGCACCACAACAGCCGTCACCCTGACCTGATCATCAGCGAGCACCGCTGGCTTTCCCGCAACGTCATCCGCACCCAAAGCAACAACAAGCTGCGGATGGAAGACTGGAAAGGTGAAGAACACATCAAGCTCGCCACCGAACACGGCAAGAGTCAGTTAAACCTCGGTCATCTAGTCGATAGCCAACGACAGCAACGCGGAGAAGGAGCTGAACTCCGAACCGACAATCATGCGGTAATCCGAGGTGGCAAAGGTGTCCTTATTACCGCCGATGCACAACCCAACGCCGAGGGTCTGCAACTGGAAATGCAGGCAGTACAAACCTTGCTGGAGCAACTACAAGCAGAGTCCCAAGAACTGGCCCACGCCAGTCAAGCTGCCAGAGCAGAGATCGCCGACCTGCAAGCGGAATACGACTGGCTGACCAACTACGTCAAGGGCCTCCAGCAAGCCGCACTCGTGGTCTCCGCTCCAGCCGGCATCGCTGCTGCCACACCGAGTCACATCAACCTGTCCGCTGGTCAAACGATCATGCAACGCAGCGGCAACGATCACAGCATCAGCGCAGGCAAACGTTTCCTGCTCGCGGCCAGGCAAGGACTATCGATGTTTGCCCAGCAATGCGGCATGAAACTGTTCGCCAGCAAAGGAAAGATCGAGATACAGGCGCAAAGCGACGAAATACACGCCGTTGCCGACAATAACCTGACGATTACCAGCGTCAACGGCAAGGTAGAAATCAACGCCAAAGAAGCCATCCTGCTCAAGTGCGGCGGCTCCTATCTGCGCATTGGCCCCTTGGGCATTGAGAGCGGCACGCTTGGCGAGATCCACTGGAAGGCAGATAAGTTCTCCTTGCAGGGGCCAGCGGCGTTGCCGCAAGTCTTGCCGGTGTTGCCTACTGAACGTGGCAAAACTGATGACGACTTCATTGTCTCTCGTTAATTCAAGGAAACTCTCCAATGATCATCAGCCCCCCATTCATTTTGCCGGTCGTCAAAGAAGACGATCAACTCCGCGTTAAAGGGAGATCCACAGCGACTCCCCGACTAACCGACGACGAGATCACAGAAAACGCCATGTGCCCAACTGCCAGCATCATGATTGGCGGCACTGGTGCAGAAGACGGGACCTTCCCGGTTGCGAGTCACCTGATGTGGCACAACGGCATTCATCTGCAAGCCAAGGACGCGGGTAGTCACGATTATCCAGTACACGCGATTGCCGATGGCGAGGTCGTGTTCCGGTGCAAACCGACACGCTTCACCGAAGACCGCCAGCATGGTCAACAATACCAGGATGGCTGGACCGATAACGGTTGCGTCATCCTCAAACACACGACCGAAATCGGTGCAGACGGCGACCAGCCAGTCAGCATTACTTGCTACAGTGTCTACATGCACCTTGTCCGTATTCTGATCACGGCAGGAGTCGGAGAAAAGGTCTATCGCAAGGATAAATTGGGCGTAGCCGGTCAGGTCTATGGACATACCAAACAGCTGCACTTTGAGATCTGCTGCGACACCGAGAACCTCAAAAAAATCATCGGGCGCGAGCCCGGCTGGTTAGACCCAGAAGCCATTCCCACCAAAGACGGTCGTACCGACAGCATCTTCGGCAGCCTCTACATTTATCTGCCAGCCACGACGCCGATCAGTCTCAAAGCACCCACCGATCATCTTCGCGCTGAAACCGACATCACGCTCGGCACGGCCCAATGGATCAAACTCGATTACGGGAACGAAGGCAAAACGCCCGGTAGCTGTGCATTCACCAGCTACGGCATCAACGGTCAGCTAGGTGCCACACGACAAGATGCCGACGCCGAATACAACTTGTACAAAGAAGCCACCGATCGTCACAACAGCCTGATCAAGGCACATCCCGCAGTAAAAAGCAGCCCCTCTGGCTGGTATGAGTTATTGCGCTTCGGTCGCAATATCGGGCGGAGTGAAACAGATAAAGACTCACTACCCGACGATGCGGCGCATTGGCGCAAGATCAGAACCTTGGAGGGTAAGTCAGTCTGGGCAGACCTGAATGCGCCGGGTACTTATAAATTCAGCGATGCCGATTTCCTGCCGCAATTTGGCTGGAACTGTTACGACGACGATACCAGTCCCAATGACCAGCGTTGTGATTCAGAAAGACTCAAGGCACTGATCCGGGCAGAAGGCGATCAACCCAATCCTGATCGCAACAAGGATGACGTCAACTTATCGAGACGGTTGGGTGATAAGGACGTGCGCAAAGCAATGCGCAGGGCGATTTGCAAATTCCCCTGCGAGTGGGACAAGCACGCCATGGTTGAGCGTTACGAATGGCTCAAGGAAGTGGGATACGGCTACAAGGATAATCCGGAGGGTTGGGCAGAGTATGTCAATCATCTACGGGCGATGACCTTTGATGGATTACCGCAAGAGTACACAGACGCACAGTGGCGTTTTCATCCGACGGAGTTTATTAAACATTTCAGGAAGTGTGGGTGGTTGAGTGGAGACGAAATGATTCAACTATTTCCGATGACCGCTATGAGAGAACACAACCATCAATGGGTTTCTGAAAAAGTTATTATTCGTCAAACTTTGGTGAACCAATACTGTACCGAATTGAATAAGTCGACACGGCGCTATTGCATCGTAACACCAAGTCGACTGGCGGCTTTTTATGGCAATGCAACTCAGGAAACGATGTGGTTTGGGAAGCTATACGAAGCCAATAAGGCAGCACGTTATGCACCATGGGATGGTCGAGGATTCCTCCAATTAACTTGGCCCGATAATTACATAAAATATTGGGAATTTACCGGAAAAATCATAGCCGACAGCTTAAAAATTCAACTCAACAAAGCTGCTAAACAGGCTAATTTACAGAAGAGTAACGTTCCACTCTCTGATGAACTATTCAACTTACCAGTGCACATATTAAAGTGGCGAGATGTTGAAATACTAAGTCTGTATTCTGTGGCTGACAGTGCAGGCGCCTATTGGGCGTGGACTCAGGCTGCACTATTGGCCGATAGATATGCGCCTAATGAGCGAGCTAAAAAAATCGTCAACGGTAAGCCAAAAATTTATTACACAAATAATAGTTTTGGAAATGTTGCTGGAACTGTGAATGTCGGTATGCCAACGACATCATATACGTCAGTCAATGGCATTGTGGCGCGTTTTCAGGCATATACAGCGGCTCAAATAGTATTGTTGGACAAATCCACATTTCCTGACGCAAATGGAAATCTCAATTATGATCCTGACGATTTCACACCGAGACGGCCATGAAATTAAAAGACACTGTCTCCCTTTGCCTCATCGCCGCTCAACTTATATGTAATGTAAATGCCGCAGAGAGTAATATTTCCACACCAACAATTGATAGTCTAAATAAATTTGGAACAACCCAAGTTCATGTATTAAGAGACTGTAGTTTTCTGGTAAAAAATGTCTCTATGGGTTGGTACGCAGAGGAAGGTGGATACATATTCAATGCGACTAAAACCGAAAATGCAAAGGGGGTAAACACCAAACAAACGACTCCCACCCCACATCACCGATAAACTGACGTCGCAAGCTGCAACATTTCCCTTAAGAAATATTTTACGAACTGGCCCGATGAATCTGTGCCGTTACAGCAATGATTCACCTAAACAACCGCGCTCACTGCTGTTTTAGTAAATTCCGCCCACTTTTGAAAAAGCCCAGGGAAATCGTTTCATGAAAACATCGAACAAAACTACCCGCATGATCATGCTCAGCATGGTCCTCGGTGTTGCCGTCGGTTATCTGTGCCATCGCTTCACGGCCGACGCAGCAGCGGCCAAGGAACTGGCCGGCTACTTCTCTCTGGTGACAGATGCCTTCCTGCGATTGATCAAGATGATCATTGCTCCGCTGGTATTTGCCACCATCGTATCCGGTATTGCTGGCATGGATGACACCAGTGCCATCGGCCGTATCGGCGTCAAGGCCTTACTGTGTTGAACAAGTCGACGCGGCGCTATTGCATCGTAACACCAAGTCGACTGGCGGCTTTTTATGGCAATGCAACTCAGGAAACGATGTGGTTTGGGAAGCTATACGAAGCCAATAAGGCAGCACGTTATGCACCATGGGATGGTCGAGGATTCCTCCAATTAACTTGGCCCGATTGAACTGGTCAGGTATCGGAAACACTAACGATGAAATCACAGGAGAGGAAACTCTCCGTCAACGCATGTTCAATTTTTGCCTGTTCCAGCACGATGGGCCACAAGTTCTTTGCCTTTATAACGTACCTGTCATGAACCTTAACTACCCTGAGGACAGCGCTCTGGAGAAGATAATTGCTGTCCTAAAAAGTATCGAATTTGTTGATATGCCTACCGACGTCTCCCCACATTTGAGTAGCATTCGAAATTAGAGTCTAATCCCATCCTGTAAGGAGATTAGACATGAAGAAGCGTTTTTCAGAAGAACA
>NZ_JACHYE010000029.1 GCF_014192645.1 Herbaspirillum sp. Sphag64
TTCTTGCTCTTGGTGCCGGTGATGGGAATTATCAGGGAAGTTTCGATGTCACCCAAATCAACAATAAATATCTTGGCTTCAATGCCTTCAGCAAGACCGGAGCTGGCGCCTGGGAGCTGACCAATACCAACAATTCGGTGACACCGTGGACCATTTACGATGGGGCCTTGCGTATCAGTTCAGATGCCGCGCTTGGCGCGACTAGCAGTGCGTTGACATTTGGTGCCGCCGGCGTCTCGACTGGAGAGACGACAAGCGCTGGGAGTGGTCAGTTGCAATTGCTGGCGTCAGTCAATTCTGGCCGCGAGATCAAGTTGCAGGGTAATGCTGTGATTTCTGTCGGAAACAATAGCTTTACCAGTACCGGTAAGATCTCAGGTGATGGTGAACTGGTTCTTGCCGCTTCGACAGGTGGCTCATTCTATTTCACTAATAATAGGATGCGCCAATCGGGTGGCCTGATTTTATCAGGCGGTGATCTGTATTTCGGAAATGGAGCCAGCTTTGGTGTCAATGGCGACTATGAGCAGGGCAATGAAGGCAAGCTGCATATCGCACTGACCGCAATCGAGCTGCTGCCTACCATCATGGCGAACAAGGCCACCCTTAACGGCACACTGGACGTAAGCAACTATAAGATGCCGACTGCGAAAGTAACCAAAAGCAGTGCGCTTGCCGATGGCGACCGTATCCTTATCCAGACCGAGGAGGGTATTGAAGGTAACTTCACCAACATCATTGATCAGGCTGTAGACGGTTACGACTATCTGCGCGTTGTGGGCATGGTCCGCAATAATGACTATGTCATGGGTCTTAATCTTGCATGGAATTCTGACGTCAGCCCGAGTGGCAATTTCACGCTGAACAACAACGATTTTGCTGTGGAAGAAGTACTTGCCAACCGCAGTGATGGCGGCGATCTGCGCAAGGCAGGCATCTACACATTGAGTTTATCTGCTGAAAATACTTATACAGGCAGAACTATTGTCGACGCTGGCCGATTGGCCTTGACCGGCAATGGAGATATCAGCCGTAGCAGTGAAGTGAGCTTGAATAATAATAGCTCGCTCGATGTGAGGAGCGTCTCCGGTAGTGCCACGCTTGTCAAGGATCTGAATGGTTCTAATGGTACTCAGGTATTGCTTGGCAGCACGCAGTTGACTGTCGAAAACGCAAATAATACGATTTTTTCCGGGAGTATCAATGGTACCGGTTCACTGAACAAGACTGGTAAAGGAGACTTCGCGCTGTCAGGTGCGGCGGGGAGTACCTCAGGCAAACTGTTGCTTTCTGAAGGTTCTCTCAGTTTTGTTGGTGGTGCTACATACCAATTAGAAGATACCTATACACAGCATGACAATACACGACTGAAGATCCACCTTGATGAGAGTGAGGCAGCAACAATCATCGCCGATCGAGCAGAGCTTGATGGCAGTCTGATGGTCGATAACTACAAAATTACCAAGCCTGTAGCCCGTGCCAGTGAACTGGAAAAGAATGATCGCGTGCTGATTGCCACGAGCAATGGTATCGGTGGCGATTTTACGAACGCTCCGGATCAAGCCGTTGAAGGTTACGATTACCTGCGTCAGAGTGGCCAGATCAAGGGTAACAATTACGTCATGGGTCTGAGTCTGGCCTGGAATTCGCTGACCAACCCTACTGGCAGCTTTACCCTTAACGCGGGAGATTTCGATGTTGATCAGGCGCTCGGTAACCGCGCTGACGGTGGCAATGACCTGAGCAAGAATGGTACCGGCACACTGTACCTTTCGGCGAGTAATACCTATAGTGGTAGCACAGACGTCAACGCCGGTACGCTGGCACTGACAGGCGAGGGTGATATCAGCGAGAGCAGCAGAATCAGGATTCGTGATGGCGCATCACTTGATCTCGCAGGTGTCGGCGATCTTGTAACGACCATCAGTAATCTGACCGGAGACGCGGGAAGCAAGGTCAAGCTTGGCGATACCGTACTGACTGTGGATAGCTCCATCGATACCGATTTTTCTGGCCAGATCCTTGGGAGGGGCGGGTTGACAAAGAGCGGTGACAACACATTGACTTTGTCAGGAAATAACGAATATACGGGAGCGACTGTCATCAATGGTGGTGTTCTGCTTGCTGGTGCGACCGATATTATTGCTACCAGTAGTGGCCTCGAAGTCCGCGCTGGTGCAACTTTCAGGATGAACGATCTGGCCCAGTCGGTAGCACAGATATCTTCCACTGCCAATACAGGCACGATTGATCTTGGTAACACAACACTGACATTGACTGGCAATGGTGCCAGCACCGCCAGTTATGCCGGTGAGATTATTGGCTCGGGCAATCTCGTCAAAAATGGTGGCTATACGCAGTACCTCCGCGGCGATCAAGCGTTTGCCTATAGTGGCACAACCACGATCAATGCTGGTGTGTTGGCATTGCGGGAAATGAGCGGTGTGACGGCGAACAAATCGATTTTCCTCCATGGTGGCTGGCTTGACTTGTCGGACAACAGTGAAATGACGGACTGGAGTGGTCTGGTCATTGCTGATGCCGCCGCCGATGGAACTGGCGGAGTGATTGGCTATGGCGATGTTATCTATCTTGGCGATGGTAACTTCAACGCCAGTATTGGTGCCGGTGATGGTGGACTTGCTGCAAGTAATGGCGTCTACGTTATTAAAGAAACTGCTGGTGAAACCATTCTTGGTGGCGCTGCCAATACCTATGTCGGCAATACCCGCATCAACGCCGGCATGCTCACGGTTAGTCGTGATGATTTGCTAGGTAATACTACATATAGTCGTGAAGTCGTTCTCAACGGCGGCAGTCTTCGCATAGATGGTAGTTTTGCAAGTGATCGGGCCCTGCAACTTGCCGCTGATGCCAATCTGGATGTGACTTTTGGTAACACGACGGAATGGAAGGGTGGCGTTGCTGGACTCGAAGGCGCGTCCACTTCGGGTCTGCTCAAAACCGGTGCCGGAACGCTGATCCTGTCCGGTAGCAACCACTATATCGGTGGTACCAGTATTGCTCAGGGTAAGTTGGTACTTAAGGAACGAGCTGATTTGAACGGTACCGATCTGTTATTCACCGACGCTGCAGAAAACGGCGAGTTTGATGTGTCCGGCTTGAACGGTGGTCTTGCACGGATTGGTACGCTGACTGATAACGGCAGCAACAATCTCATCTCTTTGGGAGCCAATACCCTGCAAGTCAGCGGTGGTGGCAATTTTGCGGGCAGTATTCAGGATACAGCCTTGTCGGGCGACATCGGTGGCAGTTTGCTCAAAAGCGGTGACAATACCCTGACACTATCTGGTATCAATACTTACACTGGTACGACCAAGGTGAGTGGCGGTATCCTCAGTGCCGGTGCCAGTGACATTATTGCCTCGAGCAGCGGCCTGGAACTGGAAGAAGGTGCGATTTTCCGCATGAACGATCTGGCACAGTCGATTGCCCGTGTGGACTCCAGCAGTAAAGCAGCCAGCATCGATATGGGGAGCGGCACGTTGACGCTCACGGGTAACGGTAGCAGCATCGCGAGTTACAATGGCAGCATTACTGGTACTGGCGAACTTGTTAAAAACGGTAGCTATACGCAGTATCTGCATGGCGACCAGGCGCTTGGTTACTCAGGTATCACGACCATCAACGAAGGGGTGCTGGCGTTGCGTGATGTCTCGAATCCAACGTCAAGCAGGTCAATCGTCCTCAATGGTGGCTGGCTCGATTTGTCAGATAATCCTGCCCTTCAGGACTGGACTAATCTGGTCATTACCGATTCCGCAAAAGATGGCACTGGTGGTGTGATCGGTCACGGCGATGCGATTCGTCTGGAGAATGGTGAATTCAATGTGGCGATTGGTGCCAGTGAAGATATGCCCGCTGCCAAAAAGGGCGTATATGTCGTCAAGGAGACTGAGGGTGAAACCATCCTCGGCGGTGCGGATAATAGCTATGTTGGCAATACCCGTATCAATGCAGGTATTCTCACCGTCAGTCGCGATGGATTACTGGGGGACACGGAGAACAGTCGTGAAGTCATTCTGGGTGGCGGGACATTGCGAGTCAATGGCAGTTTCACAACCGCCCGTGCGATTGAGCTGACTGCTGAAGGCCGAGTCGATGTTACGGAGGGGTATACCACGCAATGGGGAGGTGGTGTATCGGGCAGGAACGGTGATATTGCTGATTTCGGTCTGACCAAGACCGGCTCTGGTACGCTGATACTGTCTGGCGCAAACGACTATGCCGGTAGTACAGAAATTGTAGAGGGGACGTTGGCGCTAGGCGGTGATGCCGATTTAGGACGCAGCGTCCTGGCGTTTGCCGAGAGTGCGGAGAATGCCCGTTTTGATATCTCCACCTCTGAGAGAGAATTTGTCTTGATCGCCGGGTTGACTGACAATGGTATTGATAGCCGCATTTCCCTTGGTAAAAACAAATTGCATGTCGCTGGTGGCGGTACGTTCAACGGCAATATTCAGGACGGCGGATTAAGCTCTGGAAGCAGTGGCGGCCTGGTCAAATCAGGTAGTGAAGACTTGATACTGACCGCCGTCAATGACTACACCGGTACCACCAGAATTATTGACGGTGGATTGATTTTGTCGGGTGCAGGCAGTATTGCCAATAGTACTGGTGTGCTGCTTGACAGCGGGACTGCCGCATTGGATATTAGTGCCACCGACGAAGGGACTCGTATCAACAATCTTAGCGGCGTGAGCGGCAGTCAGTTACGACTGGGCGATCAGACGCTCACGATCAATCAGACTGAAGAAGCGATTTTTGTCGGCAATGTCAGCGGTAATGGTGGCCTGCAGAAGACCGGAGATGAAACACTGACGCTTGCCGGGGAGCTCACTTACTCGGGTGATACCGTGATCAAGGCAGGTAAGTTGGTACTCAATGGTCAATTTGGTGCGGCCAACTTGACTGGTAACGTTATCGGTGAATCGGGCACAACGTTATCGTTGCTCAATGGAGCCACTTTGACCGGTACTATTGATCCACTGCATGTCGAAGTCGGCGCGTTCAGCACCTGGAACATGACAGGAAACTCCAGTGTGGAAACCATGACACTGGACGGTACAGTCAGACTTAACGCACCAGAAGCGTTGATGAGCGTTGGGCGTACCCTGACAGCGAACAACTGGGTTGGTGAGGGCGGTACCGTTACCCTCAATACCGTGCTCGGCGCTGATGATTCTGTCACCGATCAAATTATCATTGACGGAGGTACTGCAACCGGTGAAACCAAGCTGAACGTTATCAATGCAGGAGGCCTTGGTGCGCAGACCACTGGTGATGGTATCAAGGTGGTATCTGCCATCAATGACGCCACTACCGAAGAGAGTGCATTTGCGTTATCCAGCAAGCTTTTTGCTGGTGCATTTGAATACAAGCTCGAACGCGGTGGCGTCGCAGATGCGGATGATTGGTATCTGGTGAGCATAGCCCGCGCCGAGAGCGCTCTGTATAACGCCTTGGGTAGCCAAACTACGGGTTACGGTCAGGCGGTCGTCGGCAGCCTGGTTGAACGTATGGGTGCGCCAGAGCAGTTGGTCAACCAGAATGGCCTGACTGGCTGGGGACGGGTGTTTGGTCAGGCCGATTATCGCGGTGCCAGCAAGCAATCCGTCGCTCAGAATATTGATGTGCGCGGAATGCAGGTGGGCCATGATATTTACGTCAATTCACAAGGTGCTGGGCGCGACAGTATTGGTCTGTATGTTGCCAGCGGTCAGAGTACGGCACGTATTGCCGCCGTTGATACCAGTAGCGATACGGGCAGCCTTGCTGGCACCAATGTCATCAAGGCCTATAGTGCCGGCGCTTACCTGACCCGACTTGACGGTAAAGGCGCTTTTCTGGACGCCGTATTGCAGGCAACACGCTATAACATCAACAGCCAGTCATCCAATGATTTGAAGACATCAACCAACGCCTGGGGACTGCTGGGATCGGTCGAAGTTGGACAGGCAATTGACCTGAGTTCCAGTCTCAAACTGGAGTCACAGGCGCAGATTTCTGTGCAGCACATCAAGATGCGTGATCTGGAAATTGATGAGGCGACAACCGTGCGCACGAATACAGGTACCAGTGTGACATCACGTGCAGGTCTGCGTCTGTCGAAGACTGGACTGTCAGCCGGTGATCATCCGGGCACGGTCTGGTTGGGAATGGATGTGTTGAATACCAGTGGCAGCAACGCCAAGACGACGTTCGCTACGCCTGGCGCTGAAGATGTCGATTATGTCGATCAACTGACAGGTTCACGCCTCAAGCTGAGTGCGGGCTCTGACGGTGAAATCGCCAAGAATCTCAACCTCAATCTGCGGGTAAGTGCAGAGAAGAGTATCGATTCGTCACGCCAGAAGAGCTTCGGTATTTCGATGAGTCTGAAATTCGCGTTCTAGGCGATCAAAGAGCAGTGATTGGCACCGTTAAAGCGGTAGTCAGTCACTGCTTTTTTGTTGATCGCTGGCACGCTCAGCGTCGACGGATATTCTCAACGTAAGCCGCGCCATCGGG
>NZ_JACHYE010000030.1 GCF_014192645.1 Herbaspirillum sp. Sphag64
AGCCGAGGCATTTTTTATGGCGTCGTGGCAACCACGTCTGCTTCAGCGATATTCTGCGCCCAGCGTCTGCAAGCCCTGCTCCATCTTGCGGAACGCGTCTTCCACCTGAGACGGCTCACCCTTGACGCCAAGATCGATATGCCGACGCGTTTGGGCATCACCAACGTGCGGTAGGCTAAATACCTTCACCAGCGGAAACTCCGCTTCGATTGCTTCCATCAGCGGCGTCAGGGTTGACTCCATTTGTTCAAATACCAGAACCGATTTTTCTGCATGCGCGAGACGGTGGAACAGATGCGCGTAGTGGGTATCAAGCACCCACTCAAACATCGGCCAGGCCATCACCGGGAATCCTGGTGCGAAATAATGGCTTCCGACGCCACTGACGTTTGGTAACGAGAACCCGGGGATTTTGTTGTAGGGATTCGGAATGATTGACGCACCGGCAGGAAACTCCCCCATTTTCAGACGATGCAGATTATCGGCAGCATTGAAGTCGGGAGGGATGCCAGCCTCACGGGCGGTATCCGCAATACGCTCCTGGATTTTGACTTTGGCATCGGGATGTAATAGCAGCGGCACACCGAGCGCGGCGGCGGCACACTGGCGGGTATGGTCATCGGGAGTCGCCCCAATACCTCCAGTACAGAAGACAATGTCTTCGCTGGCCAGGCTGCGCTTCAAGGTCGAGGTGATACGTTCAGGAGAGTCGCCAATATATTCGACCCAGGATAGCGGCAAACCACGTGCAGTGAGCAATTCGAGTACCTTGGGGAAATGCTTGTCGATACGTCTGCCGGAAAGAATTTCGTCGCCAATGATGATGAGTCCGATCGCCATAATTTTTCCTGTTGTTATCTCAGCTTGGAATTATGCCCTGATCTGATAAATCAGGCAGCGCGACCGCTCGCATTGCGCTAAACGCTGTCGGCAACCGATTCTGCACGCAGCTTTTGTAAGGCTTCCAGGCAATAGTACTGAAACCATAATGCGGTAAATACAAATACCAACACATAGAGCCAGATTGCCAACGCTGCCAAAAATGGGAAAAATACCCAGGCCAGCGCACCGCCCAGCCAGATAAAGGTTGGTGCTGCGCCGAGACAACCTGCAATGGCACCAATACACAGCAAAGGACCGCGATGTCGATGCAGAATGGTTTGACGTTCGTCAGCTGTGGCGTAATCGGCCAGCGTGTCATAGGCCATCACCCGATACGTCAGCCAGCCCCACAGCAAAGGATGCAGCACAAGCGCCAGCGGCGGCACGACATAGACGATCAGCCAGGCCAGGGCAAACAAGGTAAAACACCAGAGTGAGGTCCACAGGCTACCCCACCATGAACCACCGTGGCGTTTCTCCAGCTGTGGAAAATGACGGGCACCAACGTGACGTGCAATGACCGGCACAGCGAACAGACCGACGCAAACCAGCGCAGTCAGAATCATGAAAGGCAACAACGTCCAGATCGCGATGAGTGGAACGATCACGGTTTTTAGGGCACCGAGCTTGAACCAGCCGAGCATCGTACCGGCAGCTCCAAAAGCTTGATGGGTCACAAAGTAGTCTTGCAACCAGTCAATCATTGATTGCAATCCCCACCACAAGCCCGCTCCCCACAGCAACAACGACAACAGGAAAGGAATTACCGTAAGCAGCAACATGCGAATATGCAACTGTGCCAGAACGGCTCGACCAAACGAGGCCAGAATCAGCCTCATGAGCGCTTTGCCTTGCGGGTAAATTCGACGATGCGCTTGAACCCAAGCCATTGCTGCGCCCAGAATCCACGTCCGTAATTGCGGGCCTTCCCGGCCGGCGGCGGTAATTGGTCGCGAACGCCTGTCATGGCAAAACCTTTGGTGAAATGCGTGGTACGGAACAGGACGTCCCAGATTGGCAGCAAGACGCCAAAGTTATGCCCACCGAGTGAGCCTTTGCCACGGCTCTCATGGCCAATACCGATCGCATGATGCATCCGGTGAAAGCGTGGCGATACCAGCAAATACTCGCCAATGCGACCGAAGTGAATCCGTACATTGGCATGCTGCAGACTTTGCAACATGCGGGATACCGAAATCAGAAGAATGTACTGACCCGGCTGAACCCCGATTGCCAGTGCCAGGAAACCGAACAGCAGATCATGCACCAGACCATCAAGCAGATGATTCCGGTCATCACTCCAGAGATTCATGTTCTCCTGACTGTGGTGCAGACTATGCAGTGCCCAGAGCCAACGCCAGCCATGCTGGGCGCGGTGATACCAGTACTCAAAGAAATCCAGGACCACAAAGTAGAGCAGAAAACTGACCAGCGCCTGATCCGTCACCCCGGGCCAGAGATCATCCAGATTGAAAGTACCCCAGCCCTCCCAGTGCAACGTCTCGCTGAGATAAGACATCAGCGGATCGAGCAGAAAAAAGGCCAGTAGCGAGAATGCACCGAGGCGGTACAGCACAGTGTAGATGAAGTCGGTCCAGCGGGCCCGTTTGTCGGTGATGGCATGGACCGGAATCATGGCTTCCAGCGGACGCAAGATGATGAATAAGACCACCAGCTCACAGATACCGACCAAAACCCATTCGGTACCGGTAAAGGCTTCCTCGACAAACTCGCCGAGGCCTAATGCAAATACCAGGGGCTGGACGAGCGTTTCAAACAACCACCCTTGTACGGTGGCAAACAAATCAATCCCAGCCTGAATCAAGTGCATTATGACGTCCTGTCCAATTCCATGAATGCGCACCAAGGTACGCGCCTGAATAAGCGATTGACGAGTGATCGCAAATTATTTGATCACCGCAGCCGATTGCGTGGTGACGCTGCCCCCACGATTGGTCACGCCACGGGTAGCCAGATGGGCAGCAACAAACGAAGGATGTTCCCGCAGCGTGGCAAAACAGAAACCTTTTTCTTCGAGACCATTGATCAACGGCTCAAGCACTGCTGGTGCCCAGGGATCCTTGCGGGACCAGATACCCAGGTGGGCCATGACAATGTCACCGTCCTTGAGGCCGCGCAACGCACGTTGCAACAACATAGCGTTAGGCCACTTGTCGCTTGGCAACTCATCGCCGGAGAAACCGGCGTCGGCCCAAGCGACATGCGAATAGCCGCAGGCTTTACCTGCGGCCAGCAAATTTGGAGTCAACTTACCGCCGGGCGCACGCCACAGTGGATCCAGCTGCGCGCCTGTCAATTCATTGAAGCGGATGGCTACTCGATTGAGTTCGCTGCAATATTGCGCAGGCGTCCAGCTTAATTTCTTGCCAGCGTTGGGGCCGAACTGTGGCTTGACCTGAATCGCGCCATCAGGCAAATCACGCTGGACGTAGACATGGTCAAACGTGTGAGTACCAAATGCATGTCCTTCAGCGACGAGGCGTTTCCAAAATGGTGCCCATGCTGGATCCAGTGTGTAGTCACCGTTGATCGTCTTCTCATTAGCCAGAAAGAACGTCGCCTTGATGTGATGTCTGGCAAGGGTCTGCTCAATGAACGTCGCCTGTGACTGACTACCAGTATCAAAAGTCAGGTAAATGGTCCCCTTGCAAGGCCCTGCGTTACCAACACTTGCTGTCGGCTTTCCCGCAGGGACTTGCGCCATTACCGGTGCCGCCATCACCGCGACAGACACCAGGGCGGCAATTTTGAGGTAACGGTAACTTAGGATGCGCATATTCAGCTCAGCGGTAGAGTCAGAGATCGGCGGCACGATTAATGAAATAAATACCGTGCGGGGAACGTCCAACGGGAATCAGCTTGATGACCTTGTTGGTGGTCAGATCAATGACAGCGACTTTCTTGCTCCAGCGCAGCGTGGTCCACATGGTTTTCCCATCGTCGGTAATTTCCATGCAATCTGGGCCGCCGGGTACAGAAATGCTGCCCACAACTTCGAGTGTTTGCAGATCGATGACACTAATCGTGTTGGCTACGCGATTGGAGACATAGACATAGCGCTTGTCGCCATGGGCACGAAAATTGTGGGCGCCCTCGCCGGTCTTGATCGTTTTGACCGTCTTTTGGGTTTTCCAGTCGATGACCTGAACATAATCCTTGCCCATGATGCCAACTAGTAAGTGCTTGTCATCCGGGGTCATGAAAATACCGGCTGGTAATTTACCGACAGGCATGGTCCATTTGACTTCTTGGCTGGCAAGATCAATGGCGCTCACTTCGTCGCTACCCTGCTGGGTGATGAAGGCAGTCGTGCTACCGGCATCAAAGGCAATATGGCTAGGCGTACGCGCCAGACGCACGCGCTTTGCCAGATCAAGATTATGTCCATCGTAGTGATACACATCTACCCGATCGAGACGCAGGCCATTGGCGACAAACCATTTTTGGTCCGGAGAGAAGCCGATTTGATAGGGATCCATGATGCCGCGAAGCTGTCGCTGGATCTCACCAGTCTTTGGATCCAGGAAAATCAGCTGGTTACCGGTCGCACTAGCAACAATCAAGGATTTGTTGTCTGGCGTTGCCATCAGGTGATGAGGCTCTTTGCCAACCGAGAAAGTGTTGATATTTTGATAAGTCGCCTGATCGATCAAGGAAACGCTGGCATCACCTGAATTCAGAACCACGACGACCGTAGCGTGTGCCGAGGTACCAAAGGCGGCTAAAAGCAGCAGCATGACAGCAGGAAGCACACGCAGTGCAGTGCTGACGCTCAAACGAGATTGGCAAGACGAAAGAAAACGATGCAGCATGAATAACTTTAAAAAAGAATGACAAATTTAAACGCCTGATTATCGTACCGAAGGCACGCCCCAACTTAAGCTAACGTCTGAAGTATCGGTTTGGCTGACACGAAAGATGTTGATTGCACTATTTTGGTTTACACTCCCGGGATTCCGGCTCATCACGTTCGGCGAGACAGGTTGCAGCGCTGCCAGACTGCTTGTGCAACTGACTACAACTCGTAGCGATCCATTGCCAAAGCGGATAGCCATTATCAAGATCTCACCCTCGAAAGGAATAACATGTCCACAATCGCGACTTCCTCCGGATTGCAATACGAAGAAATCCAGGTTGGCACCGGCGAAGAAGCCAAGGCCGGCACTCACGTTAGCGTCCACTACACTGGCTGGCTGCAAAACTCGGACGGCACTGCCGGTAGCAAATTTGACTCCAGTAAAGACCGTAACGATCCATTTGCGTTCCCTTTGGGTGCCGGCCATGTGATCAAGGGCTGGGATGAAGGTGTGCAAGGCATGAAGGTTGGTGGCATCCGCAAGTTGATCATCCCTGCATCGCTGGGCTACGGCGCACGTGGTGCTGGCGGTGTGATCCCGCCAAACGCTACCCTGATTTTTGAAGTTGAACTGCTGGCTGTCTGATACAGCCTGCACACTGGAGTAGAACATGAGTCTGCAGGAACAGTTTGAACAAACCGTGGCCGAGTCCAAGAACCTTGCTGAGCGTCCGGACAATATGACGCTGCTGAAGATGTACAGCCTGTATAAACAAGGCAGCAACGGCGACGTTCAGGGCGACCGCCCAGGCATGACCGATTTTGTCGGCCGTGCCAAATGGGATGCCTGGGAGGCCCTCAAAGGACTGCCGCAAGAACAGGCTCAGCAGCAATTCATTGATCTAGTCGCCGGTCTGAAAGGCTGACCGCACGTTTGATCTTCTGCTGTATGCGCAAGCCCCAATAAAAAACCCGCCGAC
>NZ_JACHYE010000031.1 GCF_014192645.1 Herbaspirillum sp. Sphag64
GGTGTGATGCACAATGGCAAACACGTCAATTCAAGCTATAACAGCTAATGTTATAGGGACAAGCCGCACGGGCAATTAGTATCAGTTAGCTTAACGCATTACTGCGCTTCCACACCTGACCTATCAACGTCCTGGTCTCGAACGACCCTTTAGGGGGGTTAAACCCCCGGGAAGTCTCATCTCAAGGCGAGTTTCCCGCTTAGATGCTTTCAGCGGTTATCTCTTCCGAACTTAGCTACTCGGCAATGCCACTGGCGTGACAACCGATACACCAGAGGTTCGTCCACTCCGGTCCTCTCGTACTAGGAGCAGCCCCCTTCAAACTTCCAACGCCCACGGCAGATAGGGACCAAACTGTCTCACGACGTTTTAAACCCAGCTCACGTACCACTTTAAATGGCGAACAGCCATACCCTTGGGACCGGCTACAGCCCCAGGATGTGATGAGCCGACATCGAGGTGCCAAACTCCCCCGTCGATATGAACTCTTGGGAGGAATCAGCCTGTTATCCCCAGAGTACCTTTTATCCGTTGAGCGATGGCCCTTCCATACAGAACCACCGGATCACTATGTCCTACTTTCGTACCTGCTCGACTTGTCAGTCTCGCAGTTAAGCACGCTTATGCCATTGCACTATTAGCACGATGTCCGACCGTACCTAGCGTACCTTCGAACTCCTCCGTTACACTTTGGGAGGAGACCGCCCCAGTCAAACTGCCTACCATGCACTGTCCCCGATCCGGATAACGGACCAAGGTTAGAACCTCAAACAAACCAGGGTGGTATTTCAAGGATGGCTCCACAGAAACTGGCGTTCCTGCTTCAAAGCCTCCCACCTATCCTACACAGATTGGTTCAAAGTCCAATGCAAAGCTACAGTAAAGGTTCATGGGGTCTTTCCGTCTAGCCGCGGGTAGATTGCATCATCACAAACATTTCAACTTCGCTGAGTCTCGGGAGGAGACAGTGTGGCCATCGTTACGCCATTCGTGCAGGTCGGAACTTACCCGACAAGGAATTTCGCTACCTTAGGACCGTTATAGTTACGGCCGCCGTTTACTGGGACTTCAATCAAGAGCTTGCACCCCATCATTTAATCTTCCAGCACCGGGCAGGCGTCACACCCTATACGTCCACTTTCGTGTTTGCAGAGTGCTGTGTTTTTATTAAACAGTCGCAGCCACCTTTTTATTGCAACCCGTTTGTCCTTCTGGCGCAGGCCAGTCAAACTACTAGGGCGTACCTTATCCCGAAGTTACGGTACAAATTTGCCGAGTTCCTTCTCCCGAGTTCTCTCAAGCGCCTTAGAATACTCATCTCGCCCACCTGTGTCGGTTTGCGGTACGGTCTCGTTAGACTGAAGCTTAGAGGCTTTTCTTGGAACCACTTCCGATTGCTTCGCGAACAAGTTCGCTCGTCCCATACCCTTGAATTACGCTGCCGGATTTGCCTAACAGCCTTCTCTGATACAGGAACCGGGACATCCAACACCCGGACAACCTTCCGCGATCCGTCCCCCCATCGCATCTAACGACGGTGCAGGAATATTAACCTGCTTCCCATCAGCTACGCATCTCTGCCTCGCCTTAGGGGCCGACTCACCCTGCTCCGATGAACGTTGAACAGGAAACCTTGGGCTTACGGCGTGGGGGCTTTTCACCCCCATTATCGCTACTCATGTCAGCATTCGCACTTCTGATACCTCCAGCATCCTTTACAAGACACCTTCGCAGGCTTACAGAACGCTCTCCTACCATATCAATAAATTGATATCCGCAGCTTCGGTGACTGGCTTAGCCCCGTTACATCTTCCGCGCAGGACGACTCGATCAGTGAGCTATTACGCTTTCTTTAAAGGATGGCTGCTTCTAAGCCAACCTCCTGACTGTTTTAGCCTTCCCACTTCGTTTTCCACTTAGCCAATCTTTGGGACCTTAGCTGGCGGTCTGGGTTGTTTCCCTCTTGACGCCGGACGTTAGCACCCGACGTCTGTCTCCCAAGCTCGCACTCATCGGTATTCGGAGTTTGCAATGGGTTGGTAAGTCGCGATGACCCCCTAGCCATAACAGTGCTCTACCCCCGATGGTGATACTTGAGGCACTACCTAAATAGTTTTCGGAGAGAACCAGCTATTTCCAAGTTTGTTTAGCCTTTCACCCCTACCCACAGCTCATCCCCTAATTTTTCAACATTAGTGGGTTCGGTCCTCCAGTGCGTGTTACCGCACCTTCAACCTGGCCATGAGTAGATCACTTGGTTTCGGGTCTACACCCAGCGACTGAACGCCCTATTCGGACTCGATTTCTCTACGCCTTCCCTATTCGGTTAAGCTTGCCACTGAATGTAAGTCGCTGACCCATTATACAAAAGGTACGCAGTCACCCCTTTCGAGGCTCCTACTGTTTGTATGCACACGGTTTCAGGATCTATTTCACTCCCCTTCCGGGGTTCTTTTCGCCTTTCCCTCACGGTACTGGTTCACTATCGGTCGATTACGAGTATTTAGCCTTGGAGGATGGTCCCCCCATGTTCAGACAGGATTTCACGTGTCCCGCCCTACTTGTCGCAAGCCTAGTTCCACACTACTGATTTCGTGTAAGGGGCTATCACCCTCTATGGCCGGACTTTCCATTCCGTTCCACTATCAATAATGCTAAATCTTGCAGGCTGGTCCCATTTCGCTCGCCACTACTTTGGGAATCTCGGTTGATTTCTTTTCCTGTAGCTACTTAGATGTTTCAGTTCGCCACGTTCGCTTCACAGACCTATGTATTCAGTCAGTGATACCCTAAAAGGGTGGGTTTCCCCATTCGGAAATCTGCGGATCAAAGCTTGTTTGCTAGCTCCCCGCAGCTTATCGCAAGCTACTACGTCCTTCATCGCCTGTAATCGCCAAGGCATCCACCATGTGCACTTATTCACTTGTCCCTATAACGTTAGCCTCTGTTGCCAGAGATCGTCATAGAGTTTTTTGAGTTTAGCGTTTGCCGTATTGCCAAAGTAAGTCTTCTAATTGCTAAGATCACTTCGTAATACTTTGATTGATACAATCACACCCATCAACTTCTCATGCAAGGATCGAAATCCTGGCATTCGTCGTTGACGAATTCTTTACTTCTTCCAGATTGTTAAAGAACAAAAACAGCCATTGATCGTAAAAGACCAAACCTAAATCTGCACATATTCATATGCGACTTAGGTTTGATGTTTCTGGTGGAGGTTGACGGGATCGAACCGACGACCCCCTGCTTGCAAAGCAGGTGCTCTCCCAGCTGAGCTAAACCCCCGAAACTCTTGGTGGGTCTGGTTGGGCTCGAACCAACGACCCCCGCGTTATCAACACGGTGCTCTAACCAGCTGAGCTACAGACCCGCTTGGATCAGTAATCAGAGCCAGCATGCAGGCTTGCCTGCGCCGCAACCGAATAACTGTTCTTCTTTACTAACAGACCGATAAGTGTGGACGCTTAACTTCGTGCGCACTCTAGAAAGGAGGTGATCCAGCCGCACCTTCCGATACGGCTACCTTGTTACGACTTCACCCCAGTCACGAACCCTGCCGTGGTAATCGCCCTCCTTGCGGTTAGGCTAACTACTTCTGGCAGAACCCGCTCCCATGGTGTGACGGGCGGTGTGTACAAGACCCGGGAACGTATTCACCGCGACATGCTGATCCGCGATTACTAGCGATTCCAACTTCATGGAGTCGAGTTGCAGACTCCAATCCGGACTACGATACACTTTCTGGGATTAGCTCCCCCTCGCGGGTTGGCAGCCCTCTGTATGTACCATTGTATGACGTGTGAAGCCCTACCCATAAGGGCCATGAGGACTTGACGTCATCCCCACCTTCCTCCGGTTTGTCACCGGCAGTCTCATTAGAGTGCCCTTTCGTAGCAACTAATGACAAGGGTTGCGCTCGTTGCGGGACTTAACCCAACATCTCACGACACGAGCTGACGACAGCCATGCAGCACCTGTGTTACGGCTCTCTTTCGAGCACTCCCAAATCTCTTCAGGATTCCGTACATGTCAAGGGTAGGTAAGGTTTTTCGCGTTGCATCGAATTAATCCACATCATCCACCGCTTGTGCGGGTCCCCGTCAATTCCTTTGAGTTTTAATCTTGCGACCGTACTCCCCAGGCGGTCTACTTCACGCGTTAGCTGCGTTACCAAGTCAATTAAGACCCGACAACTAGTAGACATCGTTTAGGGCGTGGACTACCAGGGTATCTAATCCTGTTTGCTCCCCACGCTTTCGTGCATGAGCGTCAGTGTTATCCCAGGGGGCTGCCTTCGCCATCGGTATTCCTCCACATATCTACGCATTTCACTGCTACACGTGGAATTCTACCCCCCTCTGACACACTCTAGCCGTGCAGTCACAAATGCAATTCCCAGGTTGAGCCCGGGGATTTCACATCTGTCTTGCACAACCGCCTGCGCACGCTTTACGCCCAGTAATTCCGATTAACGCTTGCACCCTACGTATTACCGCGGCTGCTGGCACGTAGTTAGCCGGTGCTTATTCTTCAGGTACCGTCATTAGCAAAGGATATTAGCCTCTACCGTTTCTTCCCTGACAAAAGAGCTTTACAACCCGAAGGCCTTCTTCACTCACGCGGCATTGCTGGATCAGGCTTGCGCCCATTGTCCAAAATTCCCCACTGCTGCCTCCCGTAGGAGTCTGGACCGTGTCTCAGTTCCAGTGTGGCTGGTCGTCCTCTCAGACCAGCTACTGATCGTCGCCTTGGTGAGCCTTTACCTCACCAACTAGCTAATCAGATATCGGCCGCTCCACGAGCATGAGGTCTTGCGATCCCCCACTTTCATCCTTAGATCGTATGCGGTATTAGCTAATCTTTCGACTAGTTATCCCCCACTCTAGGGCACGTTCCGATATATTACTCACCCGTTCGCCACTCGCCACCAGGAGCAAGCTCCCGTGCTGCCGTTCGACTTGCATGTGTAAGGCATGCCGCCAGCGTTCAATCTGAGCCAGGATCAAACTCTTCAGTTCAATCTCTGTTTTGCCATTTCTGGCTGATTCTTGCGAATCGGTCACTCACTCAAAATACTGACAGATAATTTCTTACCTATATTTCTTTGTGAGCATTTAATGTTTAAAGTTTCCAGACCCGAAGGTCTGTCGCACTTCATTAAACGCCCACGCTTATCGGCTGTTAATTTTTAAAGAACCTTGCCTGCTTTGCCGCGTCATTTACTGTCGCTTGCATCGCTGTCAAATCGTTTTGTTTGTCAGCAGCAGAGAAACGAGATTATGTAGTGTTTTTTAATTTGCGTCAACTACTTTTTTAACGCTT
>NZ_JACHYE010000032.1 GCF_014192645.1 Herbaspirillum sp. Sphag64
AGCGATGCCAAGCCCGTCCCCGGAAAACCCGGCCAAATGACCGATGCCAGCACCAAGATGAACGGCACCGGCCTCGGCTATGGGAGCACCAGCGGTAGTGATAGCAGCAGCACTGACTCAGGCATCAGTGGCGGCACGATCACCATTACGGATGCAACTGCGCAA
The DNA here is from genome assembly GCF_014192645.1 of Herbaspirillum sp. Sphag64. Taxonomy (GTDB): domain Bacteria; phylum Pseudomonadota; class Gammaproteobacteria; order Burkholderiales; family Burkholderiaceae_D; genus Herbaspirillum. The sequence goes on from NZ_JACHYE010000032.1 coordinate 166, forward strand.
GAAGCACTGACTGGCAAGAATGTCGAACAAACGCTAGCCACCATCGACACCACGGTGCGCAGTGACGAAGACAGAAGCAACAAGCTGAGTAAGCGCTGGGATGGACAGCAGCTGATGGAGGACGTAACTGCACAAGCGCAAATCACGCAAGCCTTTGGGCAACAAGCTGCCAAGGCCATTGGCGACTATGCCACCGGCAAGCTCAATGCACTGAACGCCCAGATCGATCAGGAAACCGATCCCATCAAACGTGCCGCACTCAAAGATGAAGCCAGCAAATGGGAAGACAACGGCACTTACCGTATGTTGTTGCACACCGCTACGGGGGCATTGACTGGTGGTCTCGCCGGGGCCGCTGGCGCAGCGGGCTCCTCACTGGCGATGAACGCCATTGCGGAGCAGATCGACAAGACAGACTTGCCCGAGGTACTCAAGCAAGGGCTGGCACAGATTGCTGCCGGAGCGATTGGTAGCGCCGCAGGCGGGAACGCGGGGATGGCTGCTGCGGTCAATGTGGAGGCGAATAATCGGCAGTTGCATCAGGACGAAAAGACATGGATTAAAACAAACGCCAAACGCTATGCATCCACACAAGGCATATCTGTTGAACAGGCACTGCAAGAACTGACCGCGCAGGCAAACCGTCAAGTGCAATTCGGTTCACCCGGTGAATGGGATCAGAGCGCCAGTGCATTCCTGAATCAGGCTGGACGTGGGTTGCTGCCAGCTGACGGCAATAGTGGCCCAGGTTATATGTTTTATGCGACACCAGACCAAAAGGCGAATATGGATATGTATGCACAATTCGGCCATACGAACACCCCATCCGGACAAGACCTTGCAGCGGCAGCAAGTCGTGATCAGAACATTCGACAAAATGTCAGTAATGCGACGCTTGCGGCTGCCGGGGCTGCAGGGGTTATTGCAGGCGCAGGGCCGCTGGCGGCCATTTCCGGTACGCCGATTTTTAGTACAAATGGCGCGCTTGGCTCTGTCATGTGGGCATCGCCACTAGGTACCGGGACGATTAGCGCTGGTATCAATGCGGGGGCGCAGTATTATCAGAATGGAACGATTAATCCAATCGATGTGAGTACAAGTTTCCTTACGGGTGCCGCTGGATCATACGGTAAACTCTTCTGGAATATTGGTGTGAATACTGTTGCTGGCGGCGCTGGGGCAGCAGCTAACAATTACTTCAACGGGAAAAATAGTAGTATTGTTGGCGACGCTATTACGAGCGGCGCGTTATCCGGTATTGGTTATGGGCTTGGGTATATCACTGCGAATGGGATCAATTCCATACTGAGACCAACGATTAATAACGCTAATACATGGGCAGGAACTGGTATTTGGGCTGGTGGTGGTTATAATTTTTTTATACCAAATAATGGCGGAGTTATTGGTGGGGCTATCGGTGGCGGGGTAGTCCAAGAAGCGATTCGAGGAGCCATCAAAAAATGATTCAGAAATTAACTCTAATTTTTTTATTGACGATGCTGATTTGGTTCGCTGGATGCTCCGTAATGTGGGTGATCGGTAGTTATTTGCATTGTTACTTTGATGCTTGCAGCTATACGCCAAGATGGGAAGATGCAAAGTCCTCCTTTAAAATAAGTCTTGTTGTTTCATTGGCTTATACTTTTTTGGCTTGGATCAACGTGCTCCGAAAAATATAATATCGCTTCTTTATAAACGTAAAAATTCCAGGGTTGGCACTGTTGGATCTTCTATTGTGCAGGAAAAGCTCGACCCTCTGATTCAGGAAAAAATGGAAGGACAGAAATGAATCAGCGAAAAAAATTTGAATTAATAAGATGGCTATATTTTGTACTTTTATTCTTTTTATGCTCTACCGTCATTGTTATTTTGAGTGAGTTAGTGATAGGCCCTGCATTTCAATGGTTGCTTAACGACACTCCCTATCAGTTACCTACATTGAATCGAGTCAGTCGCATGACACTAGTCATTTTACTCATCAGTTTCTCGGCAGGAACAATAAGCTGGTATCACGAAAAGCGAATTTCAGGCCGCTGACCTCAACTGAACGGTAACACCAGCGGCAGTGACAGCAGCAACAAGCTCAGTAAGAACTGGGATGGGCAGCAACTGATGGAGGACGTAACTGCACAAGCGCAAATCACGCAAGCCTTTGGGCAACAAGCTGCCAAGGCCATTGGCGACTATGCCACCGGCAAGCTCAATGCACTGAACGCCCAGATCGATCAGGAAACCGATCCCATCAAACGTGCCGCACTCAAAGATGAAGCCAGCAAATGGGAAGACAACGGCACTTACCGTATGTTGTTGCACACCGCTACGGGGGCATTGACTGGTGGTCTCGCCGGGGCCGCTGGCGCAGCGGGCTCCTCACTGGCGATGAACGCCATTGCGGAGCAGATCGACAAGACAGACTTGCCCGAGGTACTCAAGCAAGGGCTGGCACAGATTGCTGCCGGAGCGATTGGTAGCGCCGCAGGCGGGAACGCGGGGATGGCTGCTGCGGTCAATGTGGAGGCGAATAATCGGCAGTTGCATCAGGACGAAAAGACATGGATTAAAACAAACGCCAAACGCTATGCATCCACACAAGGCATATCTGTTGAACAGGCACTGCAAGAACTGACCGCGCAGGCAAACCGTCAAGTGCAATTCGGTTCACCCGGTGAATGGGATCAGAGCGCCAGTGCATTCCTGAATCAGGCTGGACGTGGGTTGCTGCCAGCTGACGGCAATAGTGGCCCAGGTTATATGTTTTATGCGACACCAGACCAAAAGGCGAATATGGATATGTATGCACAATTCGGCCATACGAACACCCCATCCGGACAAGACCTTGCAGCGGCAGCAAGTCGTGATCAGAACATTCGACAAAATGTCAGTAATGCGACGCTTGCGGCTGCCGGGGCTGCAGGGGTTATTGCAGGCGCAGGGCCGCTGGCGGCCATTTCCGGTACGCCGATTTTTAGTACAAATGGCGCGCTTGGCTCTGTCATGTGGGCATCGCCACTAGGTACCGGGACGATTAGCGCTGGTATCAATGCGGGGGCGCAGTATTATCAGAATGGAACGATTAATCCAATCGATGTGAGTACAAGTTTCCTTACGGGTGCCGCTGGATCATACGGTAAACTCTTCTGGAATATTGGTGTGAATACTGTTGCTGGCGGCGCTGGGGCGGCAGCCAATAATTATTTCAACGGAACAGATAATAGTGTGGTTGGTAATGCACTTGCGAGTGGAGTCTTTAGCTCCGTGGGTTATGGCTTGGGTAAGGCAGGAGCGAATTTGTTTACCAGTGCGGTCAAACCGACTATTAATACAACTAATTGGGCAGGAACAGGTACGTGGTCTGGCGGAGGATGGAATTTATTTCGCCCTAATACAACGCCAGTTATAACAGGAGGTTTTATCGGGAGTACAGGGCAAAGTGCCATCGAATCAGTTAAAAATAAAAATATTAGTGGAGATAAAAATTGAAAAAGTTTTTTCTCATAACGGTTTGTTTTTGGATTTTCAGCTTTGTAGCCATATTTTCAGCATGGATTTTAGTGGCATGGGGATATTGTTTTTTTATTCCTAGTTGCTATGAACATCTTACTTTTAACCGAGTGTGGAGTATTGTGGACAGTAGGATCATCGCAATCCGTGTCAGCCTATTAACTATACTGATTATTGGAATTGTTTTTTTAAAAAGAAGATTCCAATAATCGCTTGGGGGAGTGTCAGATATTTCGTGTTCGAATTTACTGCAACTTGCACGGCCTGAAACAGCACCGTGCAAGCCCCTCCCTGAATGTCAATTATTCATCCCAATACTTGTTCAAGCACGCGATATGTTCCTCA
>NZ_JACHYE010000033.1:0-2143 GCF_014192645.1 Herbaspirillum sp. Sphag64
TCACCCCTCCCCCAAATAAGCCGCCTTCACGCGCGGATCATCGAGCATGTCCTTGGCCAGGCCATTCATCGTAATCAGGCCCGACTCCATCACATAACCACGGTGTGCCGCCTGCAGCGCCAGTTTGGCGTTCTGCTCCACCAGCAGGATCGTGATGCCCTGTGCCGACACATTACGGATCACCTCAAAGATCTTTTCCACCATGATCGGCGACAAGCCCATCGACGGTTCATCCAGCAACAACAGCTTCGGATGGCTCATCAATGCACGTGCCATCGCCAGCATCTGCTGTTCGCCGCCCGACAAGGTACCGGCCATCTGCGCCGATCGCTCCTTCAAGCGCGGGAACACGGTGAACCAGTGCTCAATGTCCGCCTCGATCTGCGCCTTGTCATTGCTGGTGTACGCGCCCATGAGCAGGTTTTCCAGAATGCTCATGCGCGTAAAGACGCCCCGTCCTTCTGGGACCATCGCCAGCTTTTGCTCGACCAGATTGAACGAGCTTTGCCCCTTCAACGGTTGACCCAGGTAGCTGATGTGACCACTGACCTTGCATTGCGGCAGCGTACCAGTGATGGCTTTCAAGGTCGTCGTCTTGCCGGCACCGTTAGCACCGATCAGCGTGACCAGCTCGCCTTCGTTGACTTCCAGGCTGGCGCCCTTGACCGCTTTAATGCCGCCATAGGCAACATTGAGGTCTTCAATTTTAAGAATGTTCTTTGTCATTGTCGTTTGTCCTGACTTTTTTCCTGAGTGATTAGTGAGAAGCGCCCAAATAGGCTTCAATCACCGCGGGATTCTTTTGGATGTCAGCCGGTACGCCTTCGGCAATCGGCTTGCCGTAGTCCAGTACCGTCAGACGATCGCATAGGCCCATCATCAGTTTGACGTCGTGCTCAATGAGCAGCACGGTCTTGCCTTCTGCCTGAATCTTCACCAGCAATTCGCGTAGACCTAATTTTTCGGTGGCGTTCATGCCGGCAGCCGGTTCATCCAGTGCCAGCAGTTGTGGTTCGGTCGCTAGCGCGCGGGCAATCTCGAGGCGGCGCTGGTCACCATAGGACAGGTGGCGGGCCGTGCGGGCAGCGAATTTACCAATGCCGACGAAATCCAGCAGCTGTTGCGATTTCTCGCGAATGGCAGCTTCTTCGTCACGGGCTGCCTTGTGACGTAAGACGGCGCCCAGCAAGGTTTGCTTGGTGCGTACATGGCAGCCGACCATGACGTTTTCCAGGACCGTCATGTCGCCAAACAGGCGGATGTTCTGGAAGGTGCGGGCAATCCCGGCCTTGGCGACTGCATGCGGTGCGCTTGGCGAATAGGGCTTGCCGGCCAGCTCGAAGCTGCCGGTGTCGGGTTGGTATAGGCCGGTGATGACGTTGAAGAAGGTGGTCTTGCCGGCGCCGTTGGGGCCGATCAGGCCGTAAATCTGGCCTTCGTCAATCTTCAGGCTAACGCCTGACAGGGCTTGCAGGCCGCCGAATCGTTTGCTGACATCGGCGATTTTCAACAGGGTGTTGCTCATGTTCATTCCTCTGGTGGCGTCGATGATGGTTAGGCTTTGACTACGTCGGCGGCGGGTTCGCCGTGCGGGTGGTCGGCTTCGGGACGGTCTTCATGCTTGGGCGAGGGCCACAAGCCGGCCGGACGCGTGAGCATGATCACCACCATGGCCAGTCCGTAGAGCAATTGACGCAGTACTTCGGCATCGATCCAGACTTTACCGAACAGGCTCATCTGCAGCGGTTCGACCACGTGACGCAGTACTTCCGGCAAGGCCGCCAGAATGATCCCTCCCAGTACCACGCCGGGAATGTGTCCAATACCACCCAGCACCACCATGGCCAGCACCGCAATCGATTCGGTCAGGGAGAACGATTCGGGCGACACAAAGCCTTGGAAGGAGCCAAACATGGCACCGGCAATCCCACCAAACGAGGCGCCCATGGCAAACGCTAGCAGCTTGACGTTGCGGGTGTTGATACCCATCGCCTTGGCGGCAATTTCATCTTCGCGAATCGCGACCCAGGCTCGGCCCAGACGCGAATCCTGCAGGCGGGTGGAGAAGAAGATCACGCCGATGCACAGCAGCAGGAACAGGAAGTAGTAGGCGTTCACCGAGGGCATGCTGAAACCCAGAAAC
>NZ_JACHYE010000033.1:2237-3800 GCF_014192645.1 Herbaspirillum sp. Sphag64
GAAACTTGACCATCGAGCCGGAACCGGGGGCGCCGGCCAGCGACACACCAAATACGTGGATCGGGTCGATCAGATTGATCCCTTGGGGGCCATTGGTGATGTTGACCGGGGCATTGAGGTTGTTCATGAAGATCCGGATGATTTCTCCGAAACCTAAGGTCACAATGGCCAGGTAGTCACCGCGCAGCTTGAGTGTGGGGGCACCCAGCAAGGCACCAAACAGGGCGGCAATGAAGGCTGACAGCGGGACGATGACCCAGATCGTCAGGTGAATCCCGTGTTGTGTAATGTCCGGTCCACTGACCGAGACCAGGAAGTGGCCCAGACTCGGATAGGTGTCGACGAACGATTGCAGGACATCGGCGAACTGGGGCGATGCCAGCAGACCGGCGGTGTAGGCGCCAATCGCGTAGAACGCGATGTAGCCCAGATCGAGCAGACCGGCAAAGCCGACCACAATGTTCAAACCTAGCGCTAGCATGATGTAGAGCAGGGCGATGTCCATGATGCGCACCCACGAATTGCCGAACTGGCTGGCAATGAAGGGGAAGGCGATCAACAGCAGCAGTGTGACCACCAGGCTGACATTGGTCTGAGCCGGGTAGCGTTTTTTATCAAAGGTGAATAAGGCCATGATGTGTTCTTTCTGTTTGCATTCGCAAATGGGAAATTTGCTCAGCTTGCTGGGCCGGCCGAGGGCAACCGTCGTCACCATCCCCGCAACAGCAAGCTAGTCAACTCTTATGCGCGGTCGGCCACGCGTTCGCCCATAATCCCCGAAGGACGTAGCGTCAGCACGATGATCAGTACGACGAAGGCGAAGATGTCCTGGTAGTTACTGCCCAGGAAATTGCCGGTCAGATCGCCGATGTAACCGGCGCCTAGACTTTCAATCAGGCCGAGCAGAATGCCGCCTAGCATCGCGCCATAAATGTTACCGATCCCACCCAGCACCGCGGCTGAGAATGCCTTCAGCCCGGGGACGAAGCCCATCGCAAATTGCGCTGTGGAGTAGTTGGCGGCCCACATCACGCCGGCAATGGCGGCTAGTGCGGCACCAATGGCGAAGGTCACGACGATGACGCGGTTGGCATCTACGCCCATGAGCCCGGCAATGCGCGGATTCTCCGCCGTGGCGCGCATGGCGCGGCCCATCTTGGTCTTTTCAACAATCAGGACCAGACCGATCATCGAGGCCAGTGCCAGCAATAGCAGCAGGATCTGGGTCGGCGAAATCAGTGCACCAGCAATGTGCACCGGATCCGATGGCATGATCTGCGGGAATGGGACCGGGCTGCGTCCCCAGACCATCATGGCGATGGTCTGCAACAGGATCGATACGCCAATGGCGGTGATCAATGGGGCCAGACGCGGTGCATTGCGTAGTGGCCGGTACGCGACCCGTTCAATGATCAGACTCACGATCACGCATACCGGTATGGCACCGATGATGACGATCACGAGCTTGACGATGCCAGGCAGCCCGGGGGCCAGTGCCTGTACCAGCTTGAGAATACTCAAACCTGCCATGGCGCCGATCATGAGCACGTCGCCGTGGGCGAA
>NZ_JACHYE010000034.1 GCF_014192645.1 Herbaspirillum sp. Sphag64
GCCGACCTCGGCGTGCAGGTCATCGAAGGACGTGACAAGCAACCGACAGTCAGTATCGACCTATCCCAAATGGGCGGTATGTACGCGAACCATATCCGCCTGATTGGCACCGAAGCCGGTGTCGGCGTGCGCAGCATGGGCAACATCGCCGCGCAGGCAGGCGATATCCAGATCGACAGCAGCGGCAAACTCACCTTCATCGGCGATACCACTGCAGCACAGCGGTTACAGATTGCCAGCGGCGAGAGCATCGTCAATCAAGGCACCTTGTCGGCAGGTGGTGATATCGATCTACACGCTTCTGATCACATCGATAATCAGGCGGCACAGCTGCTCGCTGGAGGCGATCTCAAGCTCAACAGCAACAGCCTCGACAACACCGGTGGCGTGATCCAGGCCAATGGCAATGCCAGCCTGAGCTTGAGTCACGATTACACGCATGCCCAAGGCGATACTCTGAACGCCGTCGGCGATCTTGCCATTAGCACCAGCGGCAATGTCATCAACCAAGGCGAGCTTACCGCAGGCGGCAATCTCTCGGTGCAAGCTGCCACCATCGCCAATCACCACGATGGCCTGTTGAGTGCCGGTCAATTGACCCTGCTCAAGGCCGGTCAAACCATCACCAATACCGGCCGCATCTTCGGTGACGACATTGCCATTGGCGCGCAGTCACTGACCAATGATAGCGATCGCACCAGCGCCGGCGTGATTGCCGCCCGCAACACCCTGCACATCGGTGCCCAGCAGATCATCAACCGCGAACATGCCCTCCTCAAGAGCGAGAGCAACCTAGCCATCGGCGGCAGTCTGGATGCCGAACATCACGCCACCGGTAGCGCCGACTCCATCGTCAACAGCTCCGCCACCATCGACAGCGCAGGCCAGCTCGCCATCACCAGCGCCGCGCTGACCAACACCAACGCCCACTTTGCCAGCGAGATTGAACTCGACCCCAGTCAAACCCGCCACTGGACCGAATACGAACTCGACGGCAATCCCACCGTCTACCGCGCCGACGACGTCTTTACCAGCGATAGCGGCAGCACCACCAAACTCGTCATCCGCGCCACCGGTGCCAGCCATGATGACTACACCACCCGCCGCATCACCGAAACCACCAGCCGCACCGTCGTCATCGAGAGCGATCCCGGCCAGATCCGTGCCGGTGGCGATCTGCTGCTCAGCGGCGGCAGCGTGCTCAACGATAAAAGCGTCATCGTCGCTGGCGGCACCCTCAGCGCTCAGATCGAGGGACTCGACAATGGCGGCAGCAACCCGCTGGGTGAAATTTACGTCCATCAAGACATCACCTCCACCCACCACACCTCCGAAAAATGTGCAGGCGGATTTAAACGCTGCAACAAAGAAAGCACCGTCCGCCTCCAGCGCGATTTACCGGTCACCCATTTCGACCTCGGCATCTGGCAAGCCGATTCCCATCAACCCTATAACAGCATCGGCAATCCAGCCCATGGGCAGACGCCCCGCCTTGATCAACTGACCGGCCATCAACTCTATCGGCCCGTCACCACCCCCGACGCCACTTACCTGATCGAAACCCACCCGGCCTACACCAACTATCGTCGCTATCTCTCCAGCGACTACCTGTTCGGGCGCTTGAGCATGGACCCGCAAGCCATGCAAAAGCGACTGGGCGATGGTTACTACGAACAACAACTGATCACCAACCAGATCCTGCAGCTCACCGGACGCCAGACCCTGGGGACCTATGCCAGTCAGGAAGCCCAATATCAAGCCCTGATGGACGCCGGTGTCGCCTATGCCCAGCAATTCGCACTGCTTCCCGGCATGGCACTATCGGCAGCCCAGATGGCCACCCTCACCACCGATATGGTGTGGCTGGTCGAACAAACCGTCATGCTGGCCGATGGCAGTTCGCAACAGGTACTGGTCCCGGTGGTCTACCTCAGCAAGTTGCACGCCGATGATGTCAAACCGAGCGGCGCCCTGATCGCCGCTGACAAGATTGACCTGCGCCTCAACGGCAGTCTGGACAATGCCGGTACGCTGCAAGCCGACCAACAATTAGTGATCCAGGCTGGCACTGATATCAACAACCGGCTCGGCACCCTCAGCAGCAAGGGCGACACCCTGCTGGTGGCAGGACGTGACATCAACAACCAGTCCGGCACCATCCAGGCCGAACAACTGGCCCTCCTGGCCGGACGTGATATCCAGCTAGAGACGTTGACCAACACCAGTACCAGCAGCAGTAACAGCAGCATCCAGATTGCCCTTGATCGCATCAGCACCATCAACGCCGGCACCGTCACGGCACAGGCCCAACGCGACCTCAATGTCAGCGCCGCCGTCATTACCAGCAGTGGCGACACCAGCCTGATGGCCGGGCGTGACCTGAACCTCAAGGCGGTCACCACCCAAGATGAACTCAACGTCACCTATGACAGCAAAAACCACCTCTACCAGCACCAGGAACAAGCCAATGGCAGTGTCATTCACAGCGGCGGCAACACCAATCTGGTCGCCGGGCACGACCTGAATACTGCTGCTGCCTATGTCAATGCCGAACAGGATCTGAACGTCCTCGCTGGCGGCGCGATCACCATCGGCAGCGCCACCCACAGCAGCACCTACGACCAGGAAGTCTATGTCGATACCGACAACGTCATTTCGTCCAGCAGCAAGCACATCCGCGACCAGCAAAGCAGTACACAAGCCATCGGCACCACCCTCTCCGGTGACAAGCTCACCCTACAGGCAGGAACAGACCTCCATGTGATCGGCAGCGATCTGGTAGCCACCCAAGACCTGCAACTGACAGCCACCAACAACGTCAACATTCTCACCAGCCAGAACAGCGCCAGCCAGACCTACCGCAAAGAAGAGAAGACCTCCGGTGTCTTCAGCGGCGGCGGCATTGGCATCACCGTCGGCGTCAAGACCGAAGACAACGATCAAACCAGCCACCAAGTCAGCAACAACGCCAGCACCCTCGGCAGTACCAATGGCCATGTCAGCATCAGCGCCGGCAAGACCTATACCCAAACCGGCAG
>NZ_JACHYE010000035.1 GCF_014192645.1 Herbaspirillum sp. Sphag64
CTTGCTGAAGGCATTGAAGCCAAGATATTTATTGTTGATTTGGGTGACATCGAAACTTCCCTGATAATTCCCATCACCGGCACCAAGAGCAAGAACCTTTGTACCGGTTGATAGTCTGGCGTCGACAACCCCTCTGATATCACTACCCCTTTGTAGCTCAAGACGAGCATTATTGGCGCCACTGCTGTACATGATACTGGCACGTCTGATGGCACCATCTCCGTCGGCTCCTGCAGAAATAATGCCGGAATTGATGATATCGCTGTTGACGTTATTGACGTAAATGCCATAGCCGCCCAGGCCATTCGTACCCGCAACGCCGTCACTGCCCTCTTCTCCCCAATTTTCACCGTGGTTACCCCCGCCTTCACCACCTACTCCTGCAGTGCCCGCCTTGCCACCGGATCCACCGACGATATTTTTGGTATTAATCAGCGTCACAGAAGTGCCAGTGATCTCCACCGCATTTGCGCCATTACCTCCGCTGCCACCGTTACTACCATTACCGCCAGATGCGTGCCCCTTCGCGCTCAGGTAGGACTGGTCCCCCCAAGAGCCACCCTTTCCACCCCGTCCGCCTGCACCGCCGTCACCGCCATCCCCCCCCGTTATTGACCCATTATTTATGTAGGTCTGGCTCGAGCGAAGCAATATACCCACAGCACCGCTTGTCCCCGATGTAGCGTTTGTAGCATCGCCTCCGTTCTCAGGATCATTAGGCGCGAACATCCTCACGATCGACCAGTCTCCGTCTTTCCCATCGACCCCATTGATCCCCTTTTGGCCGTTAACACCATAAATTGAAATGCTATTAATGGTCTGAGCGGCAGCAACGGATGCAAGCCCACCCCAGGCCATCAAGACAGCACTTGCAAGTAATGCCAAGCGGCCGACAAAGCCAGAGTGTGGGCGTGCAGGAGCAACAGCACAGGTCACGCCGGTGCTCGATGGCTTGCCCTCTGTGCGCGCCATTTCAGAAGCAACCTGAAACATTCCCAAAGTGCGATTCCAAACAATCCGATAGAAGTTTTTATTCATAATTTCGATTACAAAGAAGAGAAAAAAGTAATCCGGCATGAACAACAATTCGCGGATCACGAACTTGGGGAAAAGCGAAATAGCCGAATCGCTGATCACCACCTGCGCTGCAGCTTTACGAAAACAATGGGCGTGCAGAGGCAGCCCGGACTGCAAGCAAAATAAGCAAAGAGGTAGATGGTTTAACCGGCAGCAACAGCGCTGATAAGCCGGAGACGACGTGAATATCGAACAACTGTGCTGCAAATTACACAGCGGGCTTCACGTCCGAGATTGCAAAAAAACAATAAAATATCAGTAAGATGTAGATGAATTGGGACAAACGAATGATGTCACCAAAACCTACCAAGAGAAATGGGACCAGTCTGAAAATATTTCAGACCCGCTCATGCAAGGCTACAGGCCCTCTAGCACCAAGCGTTGAGAAGTAACTACACGGTTTGTGAATAACAATTAGCAGTCGTAGGCAGACATGCCAGAAAGAGCATGCAGAAAAAAGGAAGCCAGCAGGATCAACGTTGCCTTGGATGAACTACGCGACAGCGCAAATTGCATTGTGTATTACTGAGAGAATGCACACCGTCGTTACCGGTCTCTGCAAAGGGCATCCGACGCAAAGCGGATACCACGAGTGCGCCAGCCGAATCGCCCGAGAGCACGTACAATAGCGGTTTCACACCGAGTATTACTGCAATGTTCAACCCCTCACAGGACGATGTACGCCGCTTCTTTTGCGAAGCCTTTCGCAAGCATCGTGAAAACCAGATTGTCACACCGCTGGAAGCCATTGCGCGCGACTGGATTATGCAGCATCCCGAGTATGACAATGCTTTGAGCGATATTGACAAAGCGTTGGCCGCCGACTACTCGGTGGAGCAAGGTCACAACCCCTTCCTGCATTTGTCGATGCATTTGTCCATCAGCGAGCAAATTTCCATTGACCAGCCTCCGGGTATTCGCAAGGCATTCGAGGCTCTCGCCCACCGTAAGGGATCGGAGCACGAGGCACACCATGAAATCATGGAGTGCCTCGGCGAAATGCTGTGGAACTCACAACGCAGTGGTTTCCCGCCCGATGGCGCGGCTTACGTTGAGAATATCCGTCGACGCTGAGCGTGCCAGCGATCAACAAAAAAGCAGTGACTGACTACCGCTTTAACGGTGCC
>NZ_JACHYE010000036.1 GCF_014192645.1 Herbaspirillum sp. Sphag64
CTTTGACGTTGATGTGGTGCTGGGAGATCAAGCCCAGGGTACGACCTCTGGCTGGGATGGCAAGACCCTGACCAAGCAAGGGGCAGGGACCCTGATCCTGTCGGCGCAGAATACCTACGATGGAGCGACCAACATCGAGGCAGGTACCTTGCAGACCGGGATTGAGGATGCCTTTGCCAGCAGTAGCGCGGTCACGGTTGACACTGGCGCGACGCTGGATCTGAATAACTATGCGCAAACGGCCAACAATCTGAGCGGCGGCGGCAACGTGTTGCTGGGCGGGGCGACGCTGACGGCCAATAATGAGAGTGAGGCTTCTACCTTTGCAGGGGTGATCAGCGGGAGTGGTGGGCTGACCAAGACTGGCAGCAATACCTTGATCCTCTCGGGCGACAACACCTATAGCGGCACCACCACGATCAGCGCCGGTACCTTGCAGATTGGCAGCGGCGGTGCGGATGGCGCCATGGGTGTGAATAGTGGTGACACCATCAGCATCGCCAGCGGTGCGGCGCTGACGGTGAATCGTAGCGGTGTGCTCAACGTAGCGGCTACCATCAGCGGGGCGGGAACCTTGAATCAGAATGGCAGCGGCATACTCACCTTGAGCGGTGCTGGTTCGACGGTCGGCACGGTCAACGTCAATGCTGGCACCCTGAATCTGGCGCAGACCGGGGCGTTGAATGTCACGGGCAACTACAGCACGGCGACCGGTGCCACGACGGTACTTGCCGCCGGTGCCACGCTAAACGTCGGTGGCAGCTTCACGCAGGCCGCGAACAGCACGCTGGCGCTGTCTATCAGCAGTGCCGGGCCCGAGATCATTGCCAGCAGCGCCAACCTGGGCGGCGAGCTCAACGTGACGCTGGACGACATCGGGAGGCTCGGTAATCCCCCGGGGACAGCGAGCAGCTTGATCAGTAGCCAACACACCCTGATCCAGACCTCGAGCGGTATCAGCGGCGATTTTACGGGTGTCAATCTGACGGCGCCTGATAGCCCCGTCGACTATCTGATCATCGCTGGCGGCAAGTCGGGCAATAACTACAACGTTGGCTTCCAGCTGAGCTGGATGGCCGCTGCCAGTCAGAGTAACGGCGTCTTTACGCTGCCCAATGTTGGGGATAGCTTTAACGTCGATGTCATCCTCAATGATGAAAGTGCCAATAGCGTCGGGAGCTGGGATGGCAAGACCCTGACCAAGGCTGGACTAGGGACCTTGATCCTGTCGGCGCAGAATACCTACGATGGAGCGACCAACATCGAGGCAGGTACCTTGCAGACCGGGATTGAGGATGCCTTTGCCAGCAGCAGCGCGGTCACGGTTGACACTGGCGCGACGCTGGATCTGCATAACTATGCGCAAACGGCCAACAATCTGAGCGGTGGCGGCAACGTGTTGCTGGGCGGGGCGACACTGACGGCCAATAATGAGAGTGAGGCTTCTACCTTTGCAGGGGTGATCAGCGGGAGTGGTGGGCTGACCAAGACTGGCAGCAATACCTTGATCCTCTCGGGCGACAACACCTATAGCGGCACCACCACGATCAGCGCCGGTACCTTGCAGATTGGCAGCGGCGGTGCGGATGGCGCCATGGGTGTGAATAGTGGTGACACCATCAGCATCGCCAGCGGTGCGGCGCTGACGGTGAATCGTAGCGGTGTGCTCAACGTAGCGGCTACCATCAGCGGGGCGGGAACCTTGAATCAGAATGGCATCGGGACACTCACCTTGAGTGGCACGGGCTCTAGTGTGGGCAGCGTCAACGTCAATGCCGGTACCCTGAACCTGGCGC
>NZ_JACHYE010000037.1 GCF_014192645.1 Herbaspirillum sp. Sphag64
TGCCCGATGTGCTCAAGCAGGGGCTGGCGCAGATTGCTGCGGGGGCGATTGGTGCTGCCGCAGGCGGGAACGCGGGGATGGCTTCTGCGGTCAATTTGGAGGCGAATAATCGGCAGTTGCATCAGAGTGAACGTGATTGGGCCAAAGAAAATGCCAAGAAATTTGTGGAGTACTATGTCGAAAAAATGGGGGAAGAAATTACGCTTGAACGAGCAGAACAAATGTTGCTAGGTAACGGTTATCGGATGGTTGATGCGGCTGCCAGCAAAGGTCCGGGCATTGCGGGGCCAGCCGGTGATGCGGTTGCCGTGTCGTTCCTTGCACAGAATGCAGGAAGCCTCTTTAAAGCCAATGTTGACGAATACTACAACCCCGGCAATCTTGGCGGCCCGCTGACGCCAGAACATAAGTCCTTACCAGCAGCCGAAGGGAATACGGCACTTGGTTTGGCTACCGCCGGCGTCATCACAGGCGGTCTGGCATTGGCCGGCGCTGGTAGCGTAGTGTTCATTACCGGAGCTGTGGATGCGTGGACGGCTTATCGGGCCGCATCAGCTGCGTATTCGCAGGGGGCGGCTTTGGGGACGGGGATGGCGGTGGGAGGAGCTTCTTATACGGGCGGGGCTGTGGGTAGTGCCGTTTATGATCGCGTATTCGGTTCAGGGCAAGCGATTAGTACCGGATTTGACCAACGTTTCTCCTACCCAGGCCTAGCTGCGGCAACCACTGTAGGCGGTTTCACTGGCATGTACAGTACGGCCATGTTTGGCTGGGCGGGCATCCCCAACAGTTTCACAAACTGGTTGACTATTCCGGGAGCGGTCATCCGCATCAATAGCGGAGTAGCCGGTAAAGCTGCTGGCAGTGCCGCACAAGCAGCTGTGAAACCATCTGTTAATCAATAATGGGGGCATTATGGTTGATGGCTTCTGGTATGGAATATTTGGTGGTTTGTTTGGTCCTGTTCTTTCACGATGGTTGAGTCGGTTTAAGTATTGGATAGTTTTTTTATTGTCAGTATTAGGAACATACCTTGGAATATTTGTATTGGGAATTTATGAAAAGGGTTGGACATATGCCATCAGCATTGGGCTAAAAAGAGCTTTGGAAGTTGATAGTCTTCTTGCAGTTGCTGGTATAGGTCTGTTGGTCGTATTTGTTGCATTCATAGGCTCATTGGGTGCGCCCCATAAAAAATAAACTGCCGCGCTAAGTTCTTTGTAACCGTAAAAATCCCTACGGCCTTAGCCGGAATTTGCAGGGTCATTTTTAGCGGCTAAAAAAGAGCGTGTGAATAACTGACCGCGCAGGCAAACCGTCAAGTGCAATTCGGTTCACCCGGTGAATGGGATCAGAGCGCCTATACATTCCTGAATCAGGCTGGACGTGAGTTGCTGCCAGCTGACGGCAATAGTGGCCCAGGTTATATGTTTTATGCGACACCAGATCAAAAGGCGAATATGGATATGTATGCACAATTCGGCCATACGAACACCCCATCCGGACAAGACCTTGTAGCGGCAGCAAGTCGTGATCAGAACATTCGACAAAATGTCAGTAATGCGACGCTTGCGGCTGCCGGGGCAGCGGGGGTGATTGCAGGCGCAGGGCCGCTGGCGGCCATTTCCGGTACGCCGATTTTTAGTACAAATGGCGCGCTTGGCTCTGTCATGTGGGCCGACGTCTCCCCACATTTGAGTAGCATTCGAAATTAGAGTCTAATCCCATCCTGTAAGGAGATTAGACATGAAGAAGCGTTTTTCAGAAGAAC
>NZ_JACHYE010000038.1 GCF_014192645.1 Herbaspirillum sp. Sphag64
CGACGTCTCCCCACATTTGAGTAGCATTCGAAATTAGAGTCTAATCCCATCCTGTAAGGAGATTAGACATGAAGAAGCGTTTTTCAGAAGAACAGATCATCGGTTTCTTGAGAGAAGCGGAAGCTGGATTGCCACTCAAAGAGCTATGCCGACTGCATGGATTCTCGGAGGCGAGTTTCTATCTTTGGCGCAGCAAGTTTGGCGGCATGAGCGTGTCCGACGCCAAACGACTCAAGGAATTGGAAGCCGAGAACGCAAGACTCAAGCGCATGCTGGCGAATTCATTGTTGGAAAATGAGATCACGAAAGAGGCACTGCAAAAAAAGTGGTAACCGCACCGGCACGACGTGACCTGGTGCGGCATATGGTTCAACGAGGGTTAAGTGAACGCCATGCGCTGCGCGTTGCAGACATGAGTGCTAGCGCGTTGCGTTATGAACCCCGTCCGGACAAAAACGGCGCTTTGCGAGATCGCATTATCGAACTTGCACAGCGCCATCGCCGTTACGGCTCCGGAATGATTTATTTGAAGCTTCGTCAGGCTGGTTTGCAAATCAATCACAAGCGCGTTGAGCGACTCTATGCGCAGTGCGGCCTTCAGGTAAAACGTCGCAAGCGCAAGAAGGTGCCTGTATCTGAGCGCCAGCCATTGATTCGGCCAGATGCAGCCAATCAAGTCTGGTCAATGGACTTTGTCTTCGACCGGACTGCCGAAGGCCGTGCGATCAAGTGTTTGACCATAGTGGATGATGCTACGCATGAGTCGATTGCTGTCGTGACAGAACGCGCTATTGGCGGATATCCTTTGACACGGATGTTGGATCGGTTAGGTTTGAAGCGAGGTCTTCCTAAGATCATTCGAACTGACAACGGCAAAGAATTCTGCGGTCGTGCCATGTTGACGTGGGCGCATCGTCGAGGTGTGCAACTTCGACAGATCGAGCCGGGCAAACCGAATCAAAACGCGTACATCGAGTCATTTAATGGAAGATTACGGGATGAATGTCTCAACGAACACTGGTTCGTCAGCTTGGCCCATGCCCGCACTGTGATTGAACGCTGGCGAAGGGAATATAACGAGGACCGACCGAAAAAATCCTTGGGTGGGCTGACGCCGTTAGCCTACGCTAAGCAACTGGCCGCGAAAGCGGCTACATTAACCCCTGACTCTAAAGCCATTTGCTACTGAATACGGGGAGACGTCG
>NZ_JACHYE010000039.1 GCF_014192645.1 Herbaspirillum sp. Sphag64
CCAGAAGAAAAGGCACGCGGCATCACGATCAACACAGCACACGTTGAATACGAAACAGCCAACCGTCACTACGCTCACGTTGACTGCCCAGGCCACGCCGACTACGTCAAGAACATGATTACCGGTGCCGCGCAGATGGACGGCGCGATTCTGGTTTGCTCGGCAGCAGACGGCCCAATGCCACAAACGCGCGAACACATCCTGTTGTCGCGTCAGGTTGGCGTTCCTTACATCATCGTGTTCCTGAACAAGGCAGACATGGTGGATGACGAAGAGCTGCTGGAACTGGTTGAAATGGAAGTGCGTGAGCTGTTGTCGAAGTACGAATTCCCAGGCGACGATCTGCCAATCGTCAAGGGTTCGGCGAAGCTGGCGCTGGAAGGCGACACAGGTCCGCTGGGCGAACAAGCGATCATGGCACTGGCTGAAGCACTGGACACCTACATCCCAACACCAGAGCGCGCAGTTGACGGCACATTCCTGATGCCAGTTGAAGACGTGTTCTCGATCTCGGGTCGCGGTACCGTTGTGACCGGTCGTGTTGAGCGTGGTGTTGTCAAGGTCGGCGAAGAAATCGAAATCGTCGGTATCCGTGACACCCAAAAGACAACATGTACTGGCGTTGAAATGTTCCGTAAGCTGCTGGACCAAGGTCAAGCAGGCGACAACGTTGGCGTTCTGCTGCGCGGTACCAAGCGTGAAGACGTGGAGCGTGGTCAAGTGTTGGCCAAGCCAGGTTCGATCAAGCCACACAAGCACTTCACAGGCGAGATCTATGTTCTGTCGAAGGACGAAGGCGGCCGTCATACGCCATTCTTCAACAACTATCGTCCACAGTTCTACTTCCGTACAACGGACGTGACTGGTTCGATCGAGTTGCCGAAGGACAAGGAAATGGTTATGCCAGGCGACAACGTGTCGATCACAGTGATGTTGATCAACCCGATCGCGATGGAAGAAGGTCTGCGTTTCGCGATTCGTGAAGGCGGCCGTACTGTTGGTGCAGGCGTTGTTGCAAGCATCCTGCCTGACGCGTAATAA
>NZ_JACHYE010000040.1 GCF_014192645.1 Herbaspirillum sp. Sphag64
TGAACCGCACCCCAAAAGTTGGACACCAATCCAACCTTTGGGGTGTTTTTCATGGCGAAGTACGAAACGAAATTCAAGCATGAGGTAGTGCAACGCTACCTGAGTGACGGCGGCAGCGCGAAGGGCGTTGGCAAAGAATACAGACTAGACCATTCGACGGTACGTCGCTGGGTGCAGAGTTACCGGCATCATGGCCTGAACGGACTGAACAAGAAGTTCGAACATTACAGCGCCGAGTTCAAGCTCTCGGTGCTGAAGCGGATGAAGAAGGAACGGATGTCGTATCGGGAAGTCGAGGCGGTGTTCAATCTTCGTGGTTGTGGGACGGTGAGTCGGTGGGAGCGCCTGTATCATGAGCAAGGCTTGGATGGATTGAAGCCCAAGCCAAAAGGACGCCCGAAGATGATGAAACCCAAATTCCCGGTGCCGGCGCCGCAGAAGAAAGCCGACGAAACGCGCTCCCGCAAGGACCTTGAGGATGAGGTCGAATACCTGCGCGCGGAGGTAGCCTACTTAAAAAAATTAGGGGCCTTGATGCAAGCCAAAGAGAAAGCTGCGCTGAAAAAGCGCGGCTAGTGCTTGAATTGAGGCCGTCCTTTGCATTACGCCTGCTTCTGCGAGTTGCAGGCCTGTCGCGCAGTACGTTCTATTACCAGGTCAAAGCGCAAGAGGTGAGCGACAAGCATGCCGCGCTGAAGTCGCGTATCCGCAAGATCTATGAGCGGCACAAGGGCCGCTATGGCTATCGACGGGTGACGGCCGCGCTGCGGCAAGCTGGTGAGATGATTAACCACAAGACCGTACAGCGCCTGATGGGCGTATTGGGCTTGAAATCGCTGGTGAGACCGAAGAAGTACCGCTCATATCGGGGAGCAGGCCACGTCACTGTGGCCAATTTGCTGCAGCGGCAGTTCAAAGCAAAGCAGTTCGCAGAGAAATGGGTTACCGATGTGACCGAGTTCAACGTTGGTGGCGAAAAGCTCTACCTCTCGCCCATCATGGATCTGTACAACGGTGAAATCGTCTCTTACC